>DEMN01000005.1 GCA_002359215.1 Flavobacteriales bacterium UBA2669
GCTGAAGGTATTGATGGACAACAATTCTTTGAAAAAGGTACCCTGTCGCTTATTAGATAATCTTTCTTATACATATAAACAAGCCTCGCAATGCGAGGCTTGTTTATTTTATAATATCATTACTCCTCTCTTATTAAGAATAGGAATTTTTACAAAATTTTCTTCTTTAATTGTTTCGGCTAAAAAAATGTATTTTTTATCTAACAACTGATTATCTGAAAAATAAGTTACCCAATACTGATTATGAAGCCCAAAAACATTTTCAATAATGGGTTCTATTTTAGCATAACTTTTTGGGGGAACATTACCTAATGCATGTCTCAATTCAGAAGTTTTAGTTTGAGAACCGTTCTCATGAGTAATGTACCCTTTGGAAGACACTAATACATTTTCTAATGGAGTATCTTTTAAATTAACCAAATATACATTCCAATCTTCACCTTCTTGAACAACAGCAATAGCTACATTGGTAACTTTTTCCTGAGGAATATCTTTTATCATTTTTTATTACTCTTTAATTTCTTCAATAGCTCTATTGATGGTTTTGTCATTTTCATTAACAATCACATAAAAACCGAAATTACCATAAAGATGTCTGCTCATATCTGCTTTTAACCCTTGCTCAATTAAAGATTTAGATTTTTTTATTTGTTCTAAATTTCTTTCTATTCCTGACTCGGTAGCAAATTTTATCAGATTATTAAACAATTGATTACTTACTTTAAATTGTCTTTTAAATTGAACGGCATCGTGATACGTTTCTAACATTTTTTTTCTTCTACTATCGATATAGTTTAACGAAAATTCTTGAATAATACCGTTATACCTTAGTTGATACAAATAATCTGTTCCTCCTACAGTATCTAACGGAATAAAAATATCGGGCATAATTCCACCACCGCCATAAACAACCTTACCTTTTTTGGTAAAATATTTCAACGAATCAGGAAAATGGATACTATCAGCTTCTAATAATTCACCATTTTCGTAACGTTTGTAAGCTTCTAAATTATAATCATCTAAACCATTTTCATAAGGTTTTTGAATTGATCTTCCAGACGGTGTATAATATCTGGCAACAGTAAGTCTTATTGCCGACCCATCAGGCCAAGGTATTTGTTCTTGAACCAATCCTTTTCCAAACGATCGTCTTCCTAAAATAATTCCTCTATCATTATCCTGAATTGCCCCTGCTAGTATTTCACTTGCCGAAGCTGAATTTTCATTAATTAAAATAGCTATTTTAATTCCTTTTAATATTCCTTTTGAAGTGGAATAATATTCTGTTTTTTTTCTTGCTCTTCCTTTTGTATAAACAATCATTTGATTTTTATCTAACATTTCATCAGCAATACTTATAGCAGAAGAAAGTACTCCACCTCCATTCCCTCTTAAATCAATAATCAAACTTTCCATATCTTTTTCCTTAAGTTCAGCCACAGCAGTCAAAAATTCAGCGTACGTTGTTCTTGCAAATCTTGATATTTTAACATATCCAATATTATCATCTATCATGTAAGGAGCATCAACACTATAAATAGGAATTTCATCTCTTACGATAGCAAACTTTAGCAATTTTTTTGTCCCTCTTCTTTTAACATAAACATTCACTTTTGTTCCTCTTGGACCTTTTAACAGCTTAATTACATCATTATTTGTGATGTTTTTTCCTGCAATATTTACTGTATCTACTTTAATAATCCTATCTCCTGCCTGAATACCAAGTTTTTCTGAAGGTCCGTTTGCTATTGCTGCTACTACCATTACAGTATCATCCTTAATTCTAAACTCAACACCAATCCCCTCAAAAGAACCTTCAATTGGATCATTCATATCATTAAAATCTTTTGGAGATATATAATAAGAATGTGGGTCTAAATTCGATAACATAGAATTAATTGAGTTCTCCAGCAATTCTTTGCTATCTACCGAATCTACATAAGCTTCTTCAATAAAATTAAGTATTTCATTAAGCTTACCCGTAGATGATTTTGAATTTGATTTTGAAAAAATAATAGATTTATTGCCTGTTGTTGACGATAAATAAGAACCTAAGTAAATACCAACTACAACACTAAGTGTTAGCAATAATGGTAGAAATATTTTAATGTTATATTTGTTCATATTGTATGTTTAGGGATAATCTTCTAATCTAATAAAAGTAACATCTATGCCAGATTCTTCTAAAAAATTAAGACCATCTTTGTCTTTATAATCATTACAATAAACTACTCTTTTTATACCTGCTTGCAAAATTAACTTGCTGCATTCTTTGCATGGCGAAAGCGTTATATATAGGGTTGCTCCATTGGCATTATTAGTAGATTTTGCAATTTTCATTAACGCATTTGCTTCGGCATGAAGCACGTACCACAATGTTTTTCCATCTTCATCTTCACAGCAATTATCATAGCCTGTTGGCGAACCATTATAGCCATCAGAAATTATCATTCTGTCTTTAACCACCAATGCTCCAACTTGTTTTCTTATACAATGCGATAATTTAGACCATTCTTTGGCCATTTTTAAATAAGCCAAATCGTAGCGTAATTGTTTATTTTTATTGTAACTCTCTTCCATTTCTTTTAAAAGCAGCAAAATTAACTATTTGAAAATGATTTATTGACTTTTATATTTTTCGTATCCTTCTTGTTGATTAATAGCAACCATTACTTGCTTTAAGATATTTTCAACACTATCTTCATAATCTATTTTTAATGGTTGATGTACTTGCATTTGTAAAGCCGTATTTTTTTTCTTGATAAAAAGTCCTTTTTTATCAAAAGCTCTTCTAAAACCATCTATGGTAATAGGTACAACAATAGGTTTATAATTTTTAATGATGTGAGCTGTTCCTTTCCTACCTTCAGCAAAAGCCTTAGTAGTTCCTTGTGGAAAATTTACCACCCAGCCATTTGCCAACGCAATTTTTATTTTTTCCGTATCAGCTTGATCAACGGGTCTTTTAATAGATTTCCCTGCTTCTCGCCAAGTTCTTTTAATGGTGATTGCTCCGGCATAAGCTAAAATTTTAGGCAATAATCCTGATTTCATGGTTTCTTCAGCAGCAACAAAATAAAAATCAACAAAAGGACATGCTAAAATTCCTCTCAATTTAATTTCATTCGGATAGCCATAAATAGCTGTTTCCATGGCGTGAACCATAAAAGCCACATCTGCAAAATACGTTTGGTGGTTGGAAACAAAAAGCACATTCTGTTTGGGTAAATCTCTAAACAATTCTGCTCCTACTATCTTAGGATAATTTACTTTCTTAAACCTTATATAAGTAATAAAAGCAAAGGTTCTTATCACTAATTTTTTAAGAAAAAGATACTGACCAAAAATATTTTTTTTTATCAAATCGATTTATTTTTTTAAAAGGGCAAATTTAATCAAGAATTGCCATTTCCCTAATAAAAAAAGGCTTTGATATTGTTGGATTAATTTTTAACTTTCTTTCTAAGCGAAATTTTCTGACCCTCAATAGGCTGAGTTCCCATAATCATATTATTTTTCTTATAAAGTTTATTAAGCTTTACTCCATATTGCTGAGAAATATTTCTCATGGTATCTCCAGATTTTACGATATGAAAATCTTCTTGAGCCTTATTTCTTTTTGGCTGAAGATATAATATTTGTCCTTCTTCCAATACATCACTTTTGTTTAAATCATTATAACGATATAATTGCCATTCATTCATTTCAAAAGCTTTAGCAATGCTGTAAAAGGTATCTCCTTTTTTTACAACAATGTGTTTTATGTTGTTATGCATTTTAACAGTATATTTTTTTGAAGCAGAACTTGCTAAAGTTGCAGATGTTTTGCCTTTTTTTGGTGTTTTAGAAGGAACTTTTGCATACCTATCGTACTCATAAAGTTGATGTTTTTCAATTAAATCTATCAGCAAATCGGCATATTTTGGATTAGTAGCATAACCTGCTTTTTTTAACCCTTTAGCCCATCCTTTATAGTCGGTAACTTTTAATTCAAACAAAAAGGCATAACGAGAACGTGATGTTAAGAAATCAGAATGATCCTCAAAAGATTCATAAACTGATTTGTATTTTCTAAAACATTCATTCTTGGCATCATCATCAATATGCATGGTTTTTCCTTTCCATCCCGAATGGCATTTTATTCCAAAATGATTATTAGCATACATGGCTAAGGGGCTATTTCCATCTCCCGACTCTAGAATTCCCTGAGCTAATGTAATACTGGCAGGAACTCCCGAACGATGCATTTCTCTAATTGCGTCATCTTTATAGGTCTCTATATATTCCGAACGTGTAATTCTGCGTTCGGCAGGTTGTGCAACTGAACTTATTGTCAGAAGCATTACTACTATTAATATGGAAATACGATAATTCATTAATAATTGCAAAGTTAACAGCAATATCAACCAATCTATTGCTATTTTTCTAAAAATATTAACAGTTAATTATTGATTACTGAAACTAATAAACCCAAATTTTAAAATATTAATTTAATTTTATCAAATCCTTTATTCCCCTGTAATCCACCCGTATGTATAGCAACAATTTTTTTGCCATTAAAAAAAGCTGTCGTTTTGGCAAGATGTAAAATTCCAAATAACATTTTTCCTGTATAAATTAAGTCTAGCGGAATGGTTTGGTTTTGATAAAAATTATTAACAAAGTCAATCAATTCACTACTTGTTTTTGCGTATCCACCAAAATGATAATCTGTAATTAACTGCCAATTTTTATTATTTATTTCTACCACAAATTGTTGTTGATAGTCTGCCAATAGTTGTTGAATATCATTTTTTAGAAAATTTCCTCCTTTTAATGCAGGAAAGCCAAATACCTGTTTTGTTTCATCAACCGATGCTATTATTCCAGCAATAGTTCCTCCTGTTCCACAGACACAACAAATAATATCGTAATCTATATCAATATTTTTAATAATTTCGGTACAACCTTTAACTGCAAAAGCATTAGAACCACCTTCTGGCACAAGATAGAAGTCTCCAAATTCAGCTTTCATTTCTTGTAAAAATGAAGCATTATATTTTTCATCTCTGTACAACTCCCTCGACATATATCTTAACTGCATCCCATTATCTATAGCAAGTTGTAAAGTTAAATTTAAAGGTAGGTGCTCTTCTCCTCTAATAATTCCTATGGTTTTAAATCCAAATTCTTTTCCTGCAGCAGCCGTTGCGGCAATATGGTTAGAATAAGCTCCTCCAAAAGTTAATAATTGATTTTTTCCAGCATTTTTGGCTTCTTGTAGGTTGTAAAACAATTTTCGCCACTTGTTTCCTGAAATGGTGGGATGAATTAAATCTTCTCGCAATATATGTAATTGTATGTTTTTTTCTTCAAGAAAATCAAAATTTACTTGTTGCAATGGTATTGGTGGAAGTTTTTGGTGTATCATGTGACAAAAATACAGAACAAAATAAAAAAACCTTTCAGCAAAATTGCTAAAAGGGTTTTCTGTGAAAATTAAATTATTTTTTTATTTCTTAATCACTTTTAAGGTATTTAAGTTACCATTTTGATTAATCTCTACGAAATATAATCCGGTAGCATAAACACTCATATCAAAAGTAGTTGTATTTCCTGAAATTATTGTTTTTTCTACTAAAGTTTGACCAGTAATAGCAACAATTTTTACAACTGTTCCACTTAAATCATCTGAAGATGATATGGTAAAAATATCATTAACAGGATTTGGATAAACAGAAATATTGCTGTTGGCATTCATTTCATTTAATCCAGTAATAACAATGTTTTCACAAGCAGAAGTTTCACTACAACCATTTTCTGTCACAACAACAGCATAATTCCCTGTAACTGTTGGTGTAAAGTTTTGGCTAGTGGCACCAGAAATTGGCTGATTACTATTATCGCAATCTACCCATTGATAAGTTGCATTACCGTTGTTAGCAGTAATCGTAGTTCCTGTTGTTGTAGTGGTAGCATCAACAGTTGTAACCGTAATCGTAATTTGGTCGTTATCTGTACAAGAGCCTGAAGTACCAGTAACAGTATAAGTGGTAGTTGCTGTTGGAGTAAAAGCTACACCATTAGTAACGCCATTATCCCATGCGTATGAAGTGGCTCCACTTCCTGTAAGTGTAACTTGGTCGCCTGCACAAATTGAAGTTGCTGTCGCATTTGCCGTTACTGTTATAGCTGAAGCAACAGTAACTGTTACTTGAGCAGTATTTTGACAGTTGTTTCCATCTGTACCTGTAACGGTATAGGTTGTTGTTACTGCTGGGGTAAAAGCAACACCATTAGTTACACCATTATCCCAAGTATAAGAAGAAGCTCCACCGCCTGTTAGTGTAACCTGACCTCCAGCACATACAGTAGTTGCAGATGCGTTGGCTGTTACTGTTGGCAATGGATTTACTGTTACTGTCACTTGAGCAGTATTCTGGCAGTTGTTTCCATCTGTACCTGTAACGGTATAAGTTGTTGTTGCTGTTGGTGTAAAAGCAACACCATTAGTCACCCCATTATTCCATGTGTAAGAAGAAGCTCCGCCACCAGTAAGCGTAACTTGACTTCCTGTACAAACTGAAGTTGAAGTTGCATTTGCTGTAACCGTTGGTAATGGATTTACTGTTACTGTTTTAGTTGCACTATCTAAACAACTGTTCCAAAAACCACCCAAAGTATAAAGTTTTGGAGAATGGTTAGCCGCAGTTGCATAAGTATGAGTAGCTGTTCCATTCCAAACTAATGATGCTCCACCACCTAATGCATAAACATAGGTTGAATCGGGTACTGTTGTATTAAAATAATTTTTAAACTTTTGATAGTTGTAAAACCTACTGCTTAACACACTTGTTGGAGTAGTGTTGTTGGTAAAGTTTACAGGTGTTCCTAAACAAGAAGGATTAGGAGAAGCTGTAAAATCTGTTGTTATAGTATAAGTAATTTTTGGTGCAGCTAACATTTCAAAATCAAATGGTCCACCTGTAAAACCAGAAACCGTATAAGTAGGCATATTTACCCAGTTTCCATTTGATGACGTGTACCAATCTGATTTTGCTCTAGATAAGTTTTCATCATAAGATTGACTAAGTGCAGCATCATTTACATAAAAGTCAACTATACCTCCAACATTTGTTGGTCTAATTACTACAGCATAATTTCCTGAAACATTAATTGGAGTAAAATTTACTTGTCTGTAATTAAAGTTTGTATCAGTAAGGGTAATATTAGCAAAAGCAATTTCTGTTGTTGGATTGTTGCTAGCATCAACGTTATAAACAGATGCTCTAACACTAACACTTGCTACACCATTTGGACTGTTTCTACCATAAAACTCCACCCCTGTTATTCCAAGTGTAGAGCCACTTAATAAAAAAGTTTGGGACATAGACTCATTGTCATCTGCCCATAATTCAAACACATAAAAGTTACCTGTTCCCAATATTTGTTCTTTTGTTTGAGGATACCTAATCGTATCTACACATGCCAATGTCTTTTGAGAGTTCATGGCTTTTAAAGAAGATTCATGGCTTTTGGTTAAAAGCACATTTTGTGGAGCTGGCTTAAGTTCGCTTCTATTCGAAGTCTGACCAAAAACTACTGCTCCCATCATTAAGACTAAAGAAGATAGTAAAATTTTTTTCATAGTTATTTGCTTTTTAAAGATTTGGCAGTAAAAATATAAAGTATTATTCAATCAAACAAACTTTTAATATTTTATCAATAAGTGTTTAATCAACTTCACTTTGTTATAGTATCTTTGTCGAGAATTTTAATCCATTTTAAATGAAAAAACTGCCTTTTTATAAAATCTTTTTGAAATACTTTTTTAGAGGATTATTATATACTGTTCCTATCACACTTACTATTTATATAATTTATGAATTATTTATATTTTTAGATGGGTTAATTCCCGTTAAGTTTAAAATTCCAGGCTTAGGTTTTTTATTTTTAATTGGACTAATAACACTATTAGGATTTATAGGTTCGAGCATTATTATTGAGCCGTTAAAAGCTCAGTTTAATCAACTATTAGATAAAGCTCCGTTACTTAAAACCATTTATTCTTCGGTTAAAGACTTGTTATCTGCCTTTGTTGGTTCTAAAAAAAGTTTCGATAAACCTGTTTTAGTAAAGCTAAACAAAGACTCAAATCTAGAAAAATTAGGTTTTATTACAGCTGAAGACCTTACTAAAATTGGCATTTCTGATGATAGAATTGGTGTTTACCTACCTCATTCTTACAACTTTTCAGGAAACTTTTTTATAGTACCCGCATCTCAAGTAACTGCTGTTAAAGATGTGAAATCTGCAGACTTTATGAAATTTATTGTCTCAGGAGGTGTTACCCAATTAGATTAGTAAAATGAGTGGCTTTTCAAATACAAATAAATTAGAAGAAGATGATTTTTATTATACCCCAGAAGGATATAGGGTTTTTACCGAAAAGTACCTTTTAAAAAGAGGCTATTGTTGTCAGAACGGTTGTCGGCATTGTCCTTACGGGTTTGATAAAAGTAAAGGAAGAATAGTAAAAGATAAATAAATTGGAAATTAGCATTTTTTTAGATTATGGATTTTAAAACTCAAATACAACAAGGAATTCCAAACGAATTACCATCAAAAAAAGAATACGACACAACTATAAGTCACGCTCCTAAACGCAAGGAAATTTTAACTACTGAAGAGAAAAAACTAGCCTTAAAAAATGCTTTACGTTATTTTGAAGCGAAACACCACCCTATTTTAGCTAAAGAATTTGCAGAGGAATTAGAAAAATACGGCAGAGTTTACATGTACCGTTTTCGTCCTGATTATAAAATGTATGCCCGACCTATTGATGAATATCCCGGAAAATCCATCCAAGCAAAGTCTATTATGTTGATGATACAAAACAACTTAGACCCTGCTGTGGCTCAACATCCACACGAATTAATTACTTATGGAGGAAACGGTGCTGTTTTCCAAAACTGGGGGCAATATTTATTAACCATGCAATATTTATCTGAAATGACAGATGAGCAAACATTAGTAATGTATTCCGGTCATCCTATGGGATTGTTTCCATCTCACAAAGAAGCTCCGAGAGTGGTGGTCACTAACGGAATGATGATACCCAACTACTCCAAACCTGATGATTGGGAAAAATTTAATGCACTAGGTGTAACTCAATACGGACAAATGACAGCAGGTTCATACATGTACATTGGTCCACAAGGAATTGTGCATGGAACAACAATTACAGTTTTGAATGGTTGTAGAAAAATAGATAATAAAGGAACAGCAGGGAAATTATTTGTAACAGCAGGGCTTGGAGGAATGAGTGGCGCTCAACCCAAAGCAGGAAATATTGCCGGAGTTATTTCAGTTACAGCAGAAGTAAATCCTGCGGCTACTTTTAAACGACATGAACAAGGTTGGGTGGACGAAGTAATTAGCGATTTAGATGAACTTTGTGAAAGGGTTAGTAAAGCCAAAGCCAATAAAGAAGTAGTTTCTATTGCTTATGATGGAAATGTAGTAGATGTTTGGGAAAAATTCGATGAGGCAGGAATTTATATAGATTTAGGTTCCGACCAAACTTCTTTACACAATCCTTGGGCAGGAGGATACTATCCTGTGGGGGTAAGCTATGAGGAAAGCAATGAAATGATGGCGAATAACCCTGAATTGTTTAAACAAAAAGTGCAAGAAAGTCTTAAAAGACAGACAAATGCTATTAATAACCACACTAAAAAAGGCACTTATTTTTTTGATTACGGAAATGCGTTTTTACTAGAAGCAAGCAGAGCTGGTGCGGATATTATGGCTGAAAATGGTATAGATTTTAAATACCCTTCTTACGTTCAGGATATTATGGGCCCTATGTGTTTCGATTATGGATTTGGACCATTCCGCTGGGTATGTACCTCCGGAAAACCGGAAGATTTAAAAACCACAGATGATATTGCTTGCGAAGTATTGGAAGAAATGATAAAAACTTCTCCTGACGAAATAAAACAACAAATGCAAGATAACATTACTTGGATTAAAGGAGCTCAAGAAAATAAGTTGGTGGTTGGTTCTCAAGCCAGAATTTTATATGCCGATGCCGAAGGAAGAATAAAAATTGCTGAAGCTTTTAACAAAGCTGTTGCTAGTGGTAAACTTTCTGCTCCTGTTAATTTAGGACGAGATCATCATGATGTTTCAGGGACAGATTCTCCTTATAGAGAAACTTCTAATATTTATGATGGCTCTGCATTTACTGCTGATATGGCAATTCATAATGTTATTGGAGACAGTTTTAGAGGAGCCACTTGGGTTTCTATACACAATGGCGGAGGTGTTGGCTGGGGAGAAGTTATTAATGGTGGTTTCGGAATGACTTTAGATGGTTCTGCCAATGCCGACAAAAGGTTAAAATCCATGCTTTTTTGGGATGTTAATAATGGTATTGCCCGAAGAAGTTGGGCAAGAAACTCAGAAGCTATTTTTGCCATTAAACGAGAAATGGAAAGAACTCCAGGATTGAAAGTTACCTTACCTAATTTGGTGGATGATAGTATCTTTGACAACCCTTAATAATATTAAAATCGAAGAGAAAGAAATTGTAATTATAATACATTTATCAACTATCCAACCTCTTTTATTTACCAATTGATATTTCTCCTCAACCAAGATGTTAATATAAATTACCATCTGTACATTAAATTATTTTTTTTATCTTTAACCTAATTAATTTTACACTTATTAAGTTTAGAAAGAAATATTTAAAACAAATTATTATGAAAAATACTAAACTCCTTTTAACATTAGTAATTACAATTTTTACGATACCTACTACTAAAGCACAACCTAATTTTGATTGGGGGGTTAGTTATGGTGGCACAAGTACAGACTATGGAGCAAGTGTTGCAGTTGATAATTCTGGAAATTTAGTTGTTGGAGGTACTTTTTTTTCCCCGACTGTTGATGTAGATCCAGGTCCTGGAACACAAAATCTGACTATAAGTGGCACGGATGGATATATTTCAAAATTTGACCAAAACGGAAACTTTCAATGGGTGTTTCATGTAAATGGCGTAAATAGTGATGCATGTTTAATGATTAAATTAGACCCTTTAGGAAATATATATGCAACTGGATATTTTTCTGGAACAGTTGATTTTGACCCAGGTCCGGGAATATTTAATATGACTGCAAATGGTACAGGTGATGCTTTTATTATAAAATTAGGGATGAATGGCAATTTGATTTGGGCAAAACAAGTAGGAGCTATTGGTACAACTGTAGGTAATGGCATTGCAATTGACAATAGTGGTAATGTGTTAATCGCTGGTCAATATGGAAGCACATGTGATTTTGATCCAGGACCTAGCGTTTTTAATCTAACTAGCGCAGGAAGCAATGACGCTTTTGTGATGAAGTTAGACGCAAATGGAAGTTTTTTATGGGCAAAGTCCCTTGGAGGGAGTAGCTCAGACTACGCACATGATATTGATCAAGCCGGACCTAATGGTATAATTGTAGTTGGTGAGTTTCAAGGTACTGCTGATTTTAACCCAGATGCAGGAGTCTTTAATTTAACTTCAAACGGAATGAGGGATGGGTTTGCTGTAATGCTTGATACTAATGGAAACTTTGTTTGGGCATCTCAATATGGTGCAGCCGATAACGACAGAATTTTTAAATCAACATCGGATCAAAATGGAAATGTCTATTTGGTTGGCAATTTCAAAAATACTGTTGATTTTGATCCTGGACCACCAGTATACAACCTTTCTGCGGGTTCAAGCAGTGACGGCTTTGTTTTAAAACTTGATGCAACTGGAAATTTTCAGTGGGCTTTTAAAATTGGGAGTAGCTCAGTCAATGAATTTACATACGATATCAATTATACCCCAAACTCTGATTTACTGGTTGTTGGGGGGGGTTCCAATACAATAGATATTGATCCAGGACCTGCCATATATAATTTAGTTGCTCAATGGGGAGAAGATGGATATCTAGCCAAATATGATACTTCTGGAAATTTTGTTTATGCGCAGCATTTTACCGGAAATTCAAATCAAAAAGCTTATAGTGTTTCTGTCAATACTTCAGGCGTAATTGCCGTTTCAGGTCACTTTGATGGCACATCTGATATTGATCCCACCGCAGGAACCTTAAATGTTACATCCAACGGAATTCTGGATGCTTTTATCGTAAGGTTGCTTGAATGTGTAAACACCAATAATACTTTTTCAGCTTTCGATTGCACAACTTATACAGTACCCTCGGGAGATGAAACATATACTACTATTGGAAGTTATCAGGTCATGGATACTATTCCTAATGCATGTGGTCTTGATTCCGTTATCACAATTAACCTAACTATTACCGGTCCTTCAAATGGAACAGATGTAGTTACTGCTTGTAATTCTTATATATGGATTGATAACAATACTTATACAGCTAGTAATAACACAGCTACTCATACTATAACAGGTGGAGCAGCTAATGGTTGTGACAGTATCGTTACCTTAAACTTAACCATCAATAATACCGCTACAGGTACAGACGTAATCACTGCTTGTAATTCATATACTTGGATAGACAACAATACTTACACCACAAGCAATAATATAGCAACCCATACCATAACAAACGGAGCCGCTAATGGTTGTGATAGCATTGTTACCCTAAACCTAACTATTAATAACACCGCTACTGGAACAGATGTAGTTACTGCCTGTAATTCTTATACTTGGATAGACAACAATACCTACACCACAAGTAATAATACTGCTACGCATACTATTGCAAATGGAGCCGCTAATGGTTGCGATAGTATAGTTACCTTAAACCTAACCATCAACAATACCGTTACAGGTACAGACGTAATCACTGCTTGTAACTCTTATACTTGGATAGACAATAACACTTATACTGCAAGTAACAATACAGCTACACATACTATTACAAATGGAGCAGCTAATGGTTGTGACAGTAATGTTACCCTTAACCTTACCATTAATACTGTAGATAACTCTACCTCTACTCAAGGAAACGATAGTATTACGGCTAATGCAACAAGTGCAACTTATCAATGGTTAGATTGTAATAATAATTATGCAATAATTTCAGGTGCTACTAATCAATTATTTGTAGCTTCTGCTAACGGGAGCTATGCAGTGGAAGTAACTCAAAATGGATGCACAGACACCTCCGCTTGTGTTAATGTAACAGGAGTAGGGATTGATGATAGATCTATTGAAAATACAATAACAATATTCCCTAATCCTAGCAATGGTCTGTTTACCATTAAAACCATAGACCATGAAAACCAAACAATAAATCTGTTGGTGATAAATACCTTAGGAAAAGTAATTGACGAAATATATTTTACAAATAAAGCAGAACTAAATTTAACCGAACAAGCAAAAGGGATTTATTATTTACGATTATCTACAGATAATCATACATTTGTAAAAAAAATAATACTAAAGTAAATGAGTATTTATAGTTTTTTTCATAGCAGAAGAGCACAACTATGGTTGTGCTTTTTTTTAATTAGCTTGACTTCTACAGCCCAAACAGATAGTCTTATAAATTTGACAAGATTAGAAAATGACACCAATTCTGTATTAGCTAGAATAGAGCTATTTAATTATTATTTGAAATCAGATATAGAATTAGGTAAATCTCATTTAGATAGTGCAACTACTAATAATGCTTTATTAGATAAACACAAAGATATTAAGTCGTTATTGTATGAAGCTTATGCTAATTATTACATTCAAAAAGGACAATTTGATACAGCAAGTATTTATGCAACAAAAGGGTTGGTGTTGGCACAGCTAGTTAAAGATAAAACACTTGAAGCTAAAAGTTGGAGAAATATCGGAGTTATAGCTTGTGAACAAGGAGATATTGAAAAAGGAATGAAATGTTATATGAAGGCAAAACTTTTATATAAAGAACTTGGAAATAAACTTGGTGAAGCAGGAATGGCTGTTAATTTAGGTGGTGCTAATACTATGGTTCGTAAATACAAAACGGCAGAAGCTTATATAAAAGAGGGGTTATCTTATTTGACAACCACCAATGAACAACGAACAATAATGCGTGCATACAGTATGTTAGCTGATGTGCTATCAAAACAAAAAAAGTTTGATGAAGCTATCTCAATTATTAAATTGGAAAGAGACATCGCAATACAACTTAAGGATTTATACCAATTAACAGTAATTGATCAAGGGTTGGGTGGAATTTACTACCTTCAAGGGAAACAAGATAGTTCGCAATTTTATACACATAAAGCACTTCGTGCATTTAAAAAGTATAACTTTCCTCAAGGAATAGCTCAATCTTCAATGAACTTAGCAGGATCATACTTTGCATCAGAACAATATGATAGTGCATTGATTTACATTCAGCAAGGAATCAATCTATCTAAACAGATAGGTAGCATGCGTCAAGTTACACAGGGGCATCATCTCCTAAGTAAAATTAATGAGAAATTAGGTAATTATAAAGAAGCTTATGAAGCATCTCAGCGATATAATTTTCTTAACGATAGTTTGATTGGTTCTGAAAATAGAAAAAGAATGGATGAACTTGCCTTAAAATTTAAAACTAAAGAAAAAGAATATGAAAATAAGCTTCTTATTGAAAAAGATAAACTAAGTGGTCTTAAACTTAAACAGCAAAACTACCTTATTCTATCATTAATAGTTATTGTTGTAATAATTATCATATTAACCATTCTCTTTTTTAAACAAAGGAAAATTAAAGAAATGCATAGGAAATTAGAGCTGGAGCAAAAAGCACTCAGGGCTCAAATGAATCCTCATTTTATTTTCAATAGTTTGAACAGTATTCAACGTATGTTTATGGAAGGAGATTATGATATGGCTAATGATTACATGGGTGATTTTAGCGATCTGCTTCGAATTATTTTGGAAAATAGTGGAAAATCGACCGTAAGTATTAATAATGAAATTAATACTCTCAGATTATATCTGGATATTGAAAAAATGAGAACAGAAGGCATGATTGAATATCAAATAAATGTTGATCCGAAAATTGATTTATTAAATAACTTTATGCCTCCCCTTATTATACAACCTTTTGTTGAAAATGCTATATGGCATGGTATTTTACCAACTGATAAAAAGGGATTAATTAAAGTGGATATTGAAAAAAAGGATGAAAAAACACTAAAATGCATTATTTGCGATAATGGGATAGGAATTGAAAAAAGCAGAAAAGCAAAAGCAACAGAAGGACATACTTCTAAAGGAATGAAAATAACAGAGGCACGATTGAACATAACAAACGCTGTTACAGTAGAAGAACTAGATATAGGAGGTACAAAAGTAACCATATTAATACCTTTAAGTAAGCATCATGATTAAGGCAATAATAATAGATGATGAGAAGGATGCACGTTTTGTGCTGAAAAATCTTATTGAAAAAAATTTTAACTCTGTAAAAATACAGGCAGAAGCAGATGGTATTGATACAGGTATAAAAGCCATAAAAGAACATCAGCCTGATTTAGTCTTTTTGGATATACAAATGAGAAAAGGAACAGGGTTTGACCTTTTAAAAAAACTAGATAAAATAAATTTTGAAGTGATATTTGTAACTGCTTACAATCAATATGCCGTTGATGCTTTTAAATTTAGTGCCTTTGGATACCTTTTAAAACCAATAAAAACCCGAGAACTTAAAGAAGTTATCAGCAAGCTTGAAACCCAATTAAAAATATTAAAGTCTGGTATCAACCAACGACTAAAGGTTTTAGTTGAAAATTATGGAATTCAAGGAGAAATACAAAAACTGATTATTAATAATATCGATGGTTTTCAGGTAATTCAAATCAATAATATTATCCGGCTTGAAGGTGATAGAAATTACACTCATTTTATAATTGAAAATGGCAAAAAAGTAACCACCAGCAAAAATTTGGGAGAATACGAAGAACTATTAAATTCTTATGGATTTTTTAGGATTCATCAAAGTACCATAATCAGTTTAAGGCACGTTTTAGGATATCAAAAAGGAGATGGAGGAAGAGTAGAAATGACAGATGGTAAAAGTGTAAAAGTTAGCCGTTATCGTAAAACCGAATTTTTAGAACGTTTCTCATAAAAAAACCTCACGCTTGTGAGGTTTTTTTTTACTTAATCAACTAAACTAACTTAAACTTATAGACTAATTTTCTTGTTTAAACCAAAAGAAGTTATTCCAACCTTCAACTAACCTAGTTGGATCTGTATTCTTTGTTCTATCCTGCTCGTCCATCAATACAATTTTATTATTGGCTACATTAAAACTATATATTCTCGGTTTTTCTTCTCCATCTACTTTTAATTCTATTTTATAAGCACCATCAGTAAAATCAGCTAATTGTATGGTCTTTTTTCCATCAGCAGATTTTAATGCAACAGAAAATTTATCCCACTCTCCACGTTCTACCTTCGATATTTTAGGTTTATTCATTCCCTCATAGTGAGTTGCAAATGGAGCTCCATCTTTAGTTATATTTACTGTCCATTTTACATCTTTTGTAGTCTTATTTGGATCTGATGGATGAGGTTGAAACTCTTCATGCATCATATAAAATCCAAATATCATATTACCGGATTCTTGATGCTCTAAATGTGCATATTTATTCCATGGACCTTTGCTTAAATACATTTCGTTAAGAGATGCATATGGATCGTCATTAGTTACTTTATAAACTTCAAATTCGAAGTTATAAAATAATTTTGAGCCTACATAAAATTCTAAACGATATACTCCTTCTCCCCATTTTTTTAAATCTATATTAGTTCCATCTGTCCATTCTCCATTTTTTTTGTACCTGCTTGTAGGAGCATTAAGCTTTCTTAATTTGTTATTATCAAAAGTTGTGCCCCCATCGTATTCAAAATAATCGATAAATTCAGTCCCTTTGTATACTTTTACTTTTAAGTATTGAGATTGGTCGTAAATAGTATTTACATCTGTACCATCTGTTTTTTTATAAGGAACAAAAGATGCTGTATAAGCCTCAAATCTAGTTGAACCACCGGTATAAATTTTTGTGCCATAAAGTAAAGAACTCATTGTAATAGCCGGAGTCATCTTAAAAGTGCTATAATCAAGTTCTAAAGGTGTCTGATTATTGTCTGTTATAGTACCTGAAGATTCGGATGACTTACTATTATTTAGTACTTTGTCAGTTGCCTTTTCTTTTGCTTTATCTTTGGCCATACTTTTTAATTTACCAAATTGTGCTTCGGCAGAAGTGGTTATCAAAATAAATGTTACTAACCCCAAAATCTTTGTTAATTTTTTCATGATAATCTTTGAATTTAATTTTATAATTTAATGAGAATCAAAGCTACAATCAATTTTTATAGAAATTTATCTTAATGTACCTATGGTAATATATTAGTTAACTTTGGTGTATTATAATTATCAGATGGTAATTATGTTTCTTTAATTTCTAAATTGAAATAAACAGAAGAACTAATTAATGAAGTAATATTTTACCCCAAAGATAATATAGAAATGAGCGATGGAAAAAGTATCAATATAAGCCGTCATAGAAAACCTGAATTTCTGAAACGCTTTTTATAAACGCTACTGTTTTAATTAAACAAATAATTAAAAGCCTATAAAAGCAAAACCCTCTGAAATTCAGAGGGTTTTGCTTGTGGGCCCACCTGGGCTCGAACCAGGGACTTTCTGATTATGAGTCAGATACTCTAACCAGCTGAGTTATAGGCCCATTCTAAATTGCTTTAGAAACGGGTGCAATTTTACGGAAATGTTATTGAATTAACAATATTTAATTTAATTATTTTTATTTGTAGTTTTGAAGTAAATATGCTGCCAACAAACATCAAAAACATTATTTTAGACTTAGGTGGAGTGATTATCAATTTAAACACTCAAAAACCTTTTAATTCTTTTAAAAAATTATTTGCAGATAACTATTCTGAAATTGAAACTACTTTCACAACATTAAACTTATTCAACAATTTTGAAGTGGGAAAAGTTACTGCTGAAGAATTTATTTTGTTTTTTCTTAATCGTCACCCCAACTTAACTCCCGAAAAAGTTGTTGCTATTTGGAACAGCATGTTGCTTGATATTCCTAAAGAAAGAATTGTGCTTATTAGAAAACTAGCTTTAAAATACAATGTTTTCTTGTTGAGCAATACTAATGAAATCCACCTTACTCACATTAATAAGTATCTTTTTGAGACTTATGGCATAACCTCTATTAATTCTTTGTTTAAAAAAGCCTATTTTTCTCACGAGGTTGGCTTTAGAAAACCCGATACCGAAATTTTTAAACTCGTTTTAACCGAAAATAAATTAAATCCATCAGAAACATTATTTATAGATGATAGTATTGAACACATTCAGTCTGCCAAGCAACTTGGCATAACTACAAAGCATTTAGTAGATGAATCTTTAAACGAATTTTTTAATGAATATTAATGGAAAACATTGCCAAACCATTTGGCTAAAAGAAAATGATAATAAAATTATTCAAGTATTTGACCAACGCTACTTTCCTCACGAAATAAAGGTGATGGATTTAACTTCTTCTGACGATGTATATTTTGCTATAAAAGAAATGGTGGTTAGAGGTGCTCCACTTATTGGTGTAACTGCTGCTTATGGTGTTTACCTCATTTGTTTGGACGCTCAAAACAAAGAAAATCCAAATGAATACATTACCAATACTTGCGAAAAACTAAGAGAGGCTCGACCAACTGCAGTAAATTTAGATTGGGCAATTAACGAAATGTTAGCTACGCTAAAGCAAGTAAATACTATTGAAGAAAAAATTGTTATCGCTTTAGAAAAAGCAAACGCAATTAAACATGAAGACATCCAAACTTCTATTAAAATGGGAGAATTTGGATTGGAAATCATAAAAGAAATTGCTAAAAAAAAGAAGGGTAAAACAGTAAATATTTTAACACATTGCAATGCAGGGTGGCTAGCAACTATAGATTGGGGAACAGCTACTGCTCCTATTTACAATGCATTTTTAGCAGGAATTGACATTCATGTTTGGGTAGATGAAACCCGACCAAGAAACCAAGGTGCAAGTTTAACTGCTTTTGAATTAAACCAGCAAGGGGTAAAACATACCTTAATTGCAGACAATACCGGAGGTCATTTAATGCAACACGGTTTAGTTGATTTAGTGATTGTCGGTACCGATAGAACAACCAGAAATGGAGATGTTGCCAACAAAATAGGCACTTATTTAAAAGCTCTTGCTGCTTATGATAATCATATTCCTTTTTATGTTGCAGCTCCATCATCTTCCATAGATTTTTCTACTACTGATGGAGTTAAAAATATTCCTATTGAAACCAGAGATGAAAATGAAATAAAATACATACAAGGATTACTAGACAATGAAATTAAATCAGTATTAATTTGTCCTGAAACAACGCCTGCATTAAATTATGGTTTTGATGTTACTCCTGCAAGATTAATTACTGGTTTAATAACCGAAAGAGGTGTATGTGCTGCTGCTGAAGAAGATCTGAAAAAACTATTCCCTGAAAAATATTAGTTATGACAAAAAAAATTGACGAAGGCTATATTAAATTTAATTGCGACTGGACTTTTAAACCACTTCAGATAAATATTCCTGAAGATTTACTTTTTTACAGAGACAAACTTCATGAACTAAAACTCATCGGCCACATTGAAAATTTAAATATCGGTTATGGCAACATTAGTATAAAAACGGATGATGGCATAATCGTTTCTGGCACACAAACAGGCAACATTTTCCCTATAAACAAAGAATCTTTTACTCTTGTTACCAATTATGAAATAACCAAGAACAATGTGGTTTGTGAAGGTCCTGTTAAAGCTTCCTCAGAAACAATGACACATGCTGCCATTTACGAAGTGAATGATGCTATAAAAGCCATTATCCATGTGCATAATGAAGAAATGTGGAAAAAATTAATGTATAAATTTCCAACTACCAACACAAAAACTGCCTACGGAACTCCTGAAATGGCTGGAGAAATAAAACGTCTTTTTAACAACCATAACTTCAACAAAACCGATAACATTATAATTATGGCAGGACACGAAGATGGCATAATTTCATTTGGTAGAAATTTAGAAGAAGCATATAATATTCTTTTAAAATACTTTTAAGAATACAATAATACTTGTCAATTCGTTTTTTTTATCTCAAAGTGTAGTTTACATTTGATTCTTGAAACATCATTTTAATAATGAGGCAACTGATAATTAGATAATTCGTCTTTGTGTTAATGATAAATAAAAACGCATGAAAAAAACTGTAGTTCTCTTACTTCTTTTGGTACTATTATTAAATAGTAATATTTTTTCATCTACTCCGACTCCGCTCTATTCTTTTTCAGGAAAAGAAATTACAATAGACTTCAAAACAACGTTAGAAAAAGCACTCAAAAACAAAAAAGAACTTTCATTCTTACTTATTGCCAATTTTACCGATGAAGAGCTAAAAAAATGGAGAAAACAACTAAAATCCGATAAAAATGTAAACCATGTTAAATTAAGTAAATCATCTGAAAATGATGGTTGGGATGTTTTTTTAACCCTACAAAATGAAATCAATAAGGACAATGCTAAAATACTTTTTTCATTTTCTATTAAAGCCGATTATATAATTATTGAAAACGAAAAAATGTTATTTAATGTATTTGTTTCCCAACATATACCGAATTAAATTTTATCACTAAAAAAAACATGATGTTTAGGTTTATACTGATCTTATCTCTTTTATTTGTACTTATAATAGAAAGTTACTCTCAGTCTTCGTGCAACAACTCTGCTCCATTTTGTACTTCTACAGGTGTAACTTTTCCTGCTTCAACTAATACAACAGCACCTGTTGGACCAGATTATGGATGTTTAGGATCTCAACCTAATCCTGCTTGGTATTATTTAAATATCTCAACAGGTGGAAATATAGATATCACGCTAACTAACAGTGCTAATGTTGATATAGATTTTGCCGCATGGGGACCATTTGCATCTCAGGCAGCAATGCAAGCCGCTGTTTGCGGAGGTACTAGTGGAAGCCCCATAGATTGTAGCTTTTCAGCTGCTGCAACTGAAGTTGTTTCTTTGCCCAACACACAACCTGGAGAATGGTATATGTTACTAATAACCAATTTTTCTGGACAACCAACCAATATTACTGCTACACAAACTGGTGGTTCTGGAGCAACAAACTGTGCTATTTTATGTAACATGACAGGTTTAACTGCTGTTCCGGGAGCTTGTAACCCAGCTAATAATCAATATGATGTTACTGGGACAATTAATGTTACCAACCCTCCCGCAACAGGTACACTAACTATTACTAATTCTTGTGGAGGAAGTACGGTCATTAACCCACCTTTTGCTTCAAGTATTAATTATACTATTCCTGGAGTTACTGCAAATGGTGCTAACTGTACAATAACAGCTACTTTTTCTGCCGACCCAACTTGTACACTTACTCAAAACTATACAGCTCCTCCCAGTTGCACTGCTACTTGTAACATAACAGGCTTAACTGCTGTTCCCGGAGCTTGTAACCCAGCTAACAATCAATATGATGTTACTGGAACAATTAATGTTACTAATCCGCCAGCAACAGGCACACTAACCATTACTAATTCTTGTGGAGGAAGTACGGTCATTAACCCACCTTTTGCTTCAAGTATTAATTACACTATTCCCGGAGTTTCCGCAAATGGTGCTAACTGTACGATAACAGCTACTTTTTCTGCTGCCCCAACTTGTACGCTTACTCAAAACTATACAGCTCCTCCTAGTTGCACCGTTTCTTGTAACATCAACAACTTTACTGCAAATATTGGTACTTGCCAGCCAAATAATACATATACTGTAAATGGTACTATTGATTTTACAACAGGAATAACAACAGATTCACTTGTAATTACTATAAATGATGGAATAAATACATACGATACTATTATCTATCCTCCTTATGTTTCTCCAATGAACTGGAGTATATCAGGAATGAACTCAAACGGAAATAACATTACTATTACCGCTACTTTTGCTGCCGACCCTTCTTGCACGGCCTCCCTCAATTCTACTGCTCCTGCTGCGTGTGGGTGTGTAGCTCAAATTGGCAACTTCAATATAAACATGACAGGAAATGGAACAACCAACTACATTTTATGTTTTGGAGATCAAATAAACATCGCTTCCAATATAGGTTATAATCCTCCAGCAGTTGCTAACAATCCTCCCGGACCAGCTTACAACCCTGGAATTGGTTATTTAATATATAGCTGTCCACCAACAATAGGAACTGTACCAAGCAATGTTCCTCCTCATGATGATATTACTAATGATCCTTGTTTTGTTGGTGTGGTAGGATTTGGTAGTAGTTTTAGTGATATTAATACTAATGGACAACCTAGTTGGGTGGGACCATGGACAAATAATACTTTATATTATGTTCCCATAACATTTTATGACACCATTAGCGGAACATATAGTTATGTTAATACCTCCATGCCATGTTATGATATGGGCAACCCTATCGCTGTTCAATATTTACCTGAAATTGTTAGTTCCAACCCTACTGAAGATTGTCTAGATAGTTCATTTACCATTACTATAACTGGAGGTCTCCCAGCAATTAACGGTTCCAATTTTACTGCCTCTAATTTATCTCCTGCAAATGCAAGTTTTGTAAATACAACAACACCTAACGGTGGTACTATACAAATTAATGGCTTGCTAAATGGAGACATGTATAGTTTTGATGTGATTGATGATAATGGCTGTCCGATAACTATCTCTGGTGGTCCATTTGTTGGATTACCAAATGCTAACGCAGGAGTAGATGATACCTCATGTGTATTAACTTACACTCTAAATGCCATTCCAAGTATAGGAACTGGTAGTTGGTCAGGACCTGCAGGTGTTGTGTTTAATCCTGTTAACTCTCCAACTGCAACGGTAACAGTTCCATCAGCAGGAACTTATAACTTCACGTGGACAGAAACCAATACTGCTGCTTGTGTTACAAGTGATGTAGTTACAATCACATTTTCTAACTTATCTGAAAGTACTGTTACTACTCCTTCAACATGCTCTGCAAATGATGGAACTATAACTATAACTGCCATTGATGGCGTTTCTCCTTATCAGTATAGTATTAATGGAGGCACTACGTTCCAAGCTGGCAATACTTTCTCTAACTTAGCTGCAAATATGTATAACATTGTTGTGGAAGATGCTGTTGGTTGTCAGGTTACAGCTTCTTATACAGTAAATAGTATAGCTGGTCCAACTATCAATTCATCTAATTTTACTGACCCAACATGTAACGGAGATTGTGATGGAACAGTTACCGTAACCGGAACTTCTCCTGCAGGTGGTGAACAATACAGCATTGATGGTATTAATTTTCAAGCATCAGGAACGTTTAATAATTTATGTGCTGGAACTTATACGGTTACTATTTCAGATGCGAACTCATGTACTGATACTGTATCATTAACATTAACTGATCCGGATTCCGTAACCATAAGTGCATCAGATGTAACTATTTGTACAGGACAATCTGCTACGCTTACAGCTACTGCAAGTGGTGGTTCAGGAAGTGGTTACACTTACAATTGGAATAACGGAGCTTCAACAACTTCAAGTTATACCGTTTCTCCTCCGGCAACAACAAATTACCCTGTTTTTGCTATCGATGGAAATGGTTGTACTTCACCTACAATAAATGTTACCGTAACAGTTACTCCTCCATTATCGGTTGTAGCTAGTCCTTCAGATACAAGTATTTGTCCAGGAGAATCTGTAATAATATACGCTACTCCTTTCTTTGGAAATGGTGGTCCTTATACTTACCTATGGAGTAATGGCTCAACAGATTCTAGTCAAGTAGTTACGCCTGCAACAACAACTGTTTACACCGTAACGTTAAACGATGGTTGTTCTCCTCCAACTACTGGAACAGTAACTATTAATGTTATGCCGTTACCACAAGTAAGCTTTACTGCTGACAAATTTGAAGCTTGTGAAACTCCTGTAGAAACTTTTACTTTCTACAATACTACAGATACTACTGGTGGAATGGTGGGTTCTTCTATTTGGGATTTTGGTGATGGTAACTCTGCTGTTGGAGATACAGTTAGTCATACTTATAATAATGCTGGATCTTATGATGTAACACTTACCATTACTTCATCTACTGCTGCAGGAGGATGTACCAATAGTATAACTTATCCAAATTACATTACCATACATCAAAATCCTACTGCTGATTTTTACATGAAAGACAACCCTGCCAATATGTTAAATCCAACTGTGAGTTTTCACGACCAATCTTATTTTAATATTGTAGGTTGGGCTTGGGATATTGGTGGATTAGATTCAAGCTATATACAAAATCCAATATATGAATTCCCTGTTGACACTGGACATTACCCTATAACACTTACTGTTATTGATGATAATGGATGTATTGGTAGCATAACAAAAATATTAGAAGTAGAAGGAGAGTTTGGTATCTATGTACCTAATGCATTTACTCCAGATTTTGATTTCTTAAATGAAGGTTTTGGACCAAAAGGTTTTGGTATTAGCGAAGTAAATTACTCTTTCTTTATTTTTGATAGATGGGGAGAAATCATTTTTGAATCACACACGCTTTTTGAGGAATGGAACGGCACCTACAAAGGTAAATTCGTTCAAAATGGTGTGTATGTTTGGAAGCTCGAATTTCAAGATATTAATGGTAAAAAACATTCTCGAATTGGACATGTAAATGTCATTAGGTAAGTTTCTTCTTTTCTAATACTATCTTCCTGAAAAGTAATTTTTAGCTACTTTTCTAACCAAGAAAAACTTGATAGCTTCGTTGGAATTCTTATTCATCAAATAATTTAATTATTTTTGGGTAAAAAGTAGCGTATGCATTTTCTTAAAATATTTTTTACAAGCCTATTAATTATTGTTTTTTCAAGTGGTTTTGCTCAAATAATTCCTAACGGACAAATAGATAATATTGATGAACTTTCCTTAAAAGAAACTACTTATACTCTTACGAAAGATGGAATTAAATTAGCTACGGATATTTACTTACCCGTTTTTAGAGATTCTGTAACTACCGACATTGTTATTGGAACATCTACTTACACCATTCAATTAATTCCAAAAAATTCGCAATTTGTAATTTTTGATACCACCAATATTTCAGCAAATAATTTTAGCCTTCCCATTATTTTCACACGAACACCTTACAATAAAAACACAGATGATTTAGGGGGTAAAATATTTCCGTTTTTAGGTTATGGCTACGCCATGCAAGACATGAGAGGGCGCTATGATAGTGAAGGTGTTTATTTTCCTATGTACAGCGACTCTTGGCAAAAACACGATTATCATCCAACCATAGGCATTCCTATGGATACTTATGCTACTTCAAATCCTTCAAATGCATTAAATCACTCCGATGGAAGTGAAGCAATTTTTTATTTATCTGATAGTCTCTATAGAACTTTTGATGTTGACTTAGATGGCGTAAACGAAGTTTTTAAGTATTCCAATGGAAGTATTGGTATGTACGGAGCTTCTGCTTTAGGAAACTCACAATACCAAGCACTATCTAATATTCCGCACAGTTTAGCTAATAACCCTATAAAATGCATTATGCCAACTGTTGCTGCCAATGAGCATTATAATTCTACCTTATTTCACAACGGTGTATATAGACATTCTCTATCCAATGGATGGATTACAGGACAGATGATGGACTTGAGCGATTCATTAGCGACTTATGACACTAGCTTAACCAATACTATTCATACTCCTGCAGATTATAATTACTCCAACAAAGCAGATTTAACAAGTGATTTAATTGATTGGTTTGTAGTGAATAACAACAATTCTTTTCCTTCGGGAGCCCATCCAACCTCTCCTTTGCGAGCCGATCTAGATGCTTCTTTTGCTCCTGTAAATGCTAACGGACAAACAGATGCTAATGGAACTTATTCCAGGTATACCAATATGAACAAACCAATCTATCATCTTACCGGTTGGTGGGATATTTTCATCAACGGACAAATTGAAACGTTTAATAAAGCTAGAAATACTAATCCTTCTTCTAATCAGAAATTAGTTGTTGGCCCTTGGACACACCAAACCATAGGTGCCAAAGCTGTTGGAGATGAAATATACCCTGATAATGTTTTTGATGTATTAGGATTTGACCTCAACATAGATACCGACAGTTTACTTACCGACAGCAATTTATTAAATGATATTTATGAATCTGAATTGATGAGTTGGTACAGAACACATTTAGGTGGTGAACCTTATTTTTTCATTCCGGAATCAAATATTTGGCAACCTTTAGGCACTAACTTAATTAGGGTTCCTTCCAAAAATTACATTATCCCTTATTATGAATTTTTAAACTATTTAGGTGGTCAAAGCCCTTTAAACAACTTGCCTGTAGAAATTGATGATGGTAATACCATTTCTTCTTTGTTTTATTCACTACCTACACTTTCGCCTCCTCTTTTAAACCTATCGAGACCGTTGACTCCTTACAATCCCAACCATTTCAATCAGGTTAAAGATATACGCTTATATGTAACCGGTCCTTCAAATGATGCTCAAAATCCTAATACAGGTAATTATTGGTTAGAGACAGACTCCTTACCTTTTACCAATGGAGTGGTAAGAGAAAAAATATATTTACATCAAAATTTAGATGCTGACACTATTGCACCAACTACCAACGAAGGCACATTGACCTATGTTGCCGACCCCAACAATCCTGTAATTACCATTGGTGGAAACAACATGATTCCTTCGGTTCCCGGAGGAGGAAAAAAATCTCAGGGTTCTATTAATGTTGCCGACCCACTTTATGCTTCTCATACATTAAATCGGTCAGATGTAATTGCTTTTGAAACAGCTCCACTTACTGATACTATGACAGTTATTGGTTTTCCTAGAGCTTCTCTTTATGCTAAAGGAAACACTACTACTAACACAACAGCAAAAACTGATTTTGATTTAATGATTAGAATTATTGATGTTTATCCTGACGGGAGAGAGATGTTTATTACCGAAGGTGTTGTAAATGCTAAAGCCAGAGAATATGCTAAGTCTATTTTTAATGGCAACCCAAATGATAATATTGTACTTACCAATATCGACAACAACACTTTTTATCATTTTGAATTTGAAATGTTACCGCTTGGACATACTTTCGGAATCGGACATCAAATAAAATTTTTAATTAGCAGTAATAATTACCCAAAATACCAATCTAATCCTCATTTGCTTAATAATGCGAACCAATTTTTCAGATGGGCTCCGGGAGATACCTTAGGGTATAACTACAATGGAAATTGGTTATATGCTCAGCAAAGTCAGATTACATTAGATTTTAATACTGCTTTTCCATCTTATGTAGAATTACCTAAAGTAACACAATTGTCGAACAACATTAGCGAAATAAACATCAACAACCAATTTGAAATTTATCCTAACCCTGCTCAAAACCTAATTACTATTAATAGAACAGATAATAAAGCTGCTTCTGTTGTTATCTATTCTTTGTTAGGAAGTATTGAGTATCAAGGCACTTTGAAATCGAATGAACCCACTAAAATTATTGATATTAGTGATTTTGCTAACGATATCTATTTTATTAGCATTATTGATAATAAAGGAATGAAAAACACGAAAAAATTTGTGAAAAACTAAACCACCTCAGCAACCACAAAGGTACTGCCCCCAATAAAAATCATATCTTGGGCAGTAGCATTTTTTTGAGCTGCTTGGTAAGCTGCTTCAACAGATGGAAAAGTTGTGCCTGACAAACCAACTGTTGTTGCTTTTTCTGCCAAAATATATACCTCTAACGCTCTTGGTATGTTAGCCTGACAAAAATAATAAATCGCATGTTTAGGCAATAATTGAAGAATATTGGTTATATCTTTATCGTTTACCACTCCCAACACAAAGTGTAATTTCTCATAGTCTTGCTCAGCTAATTGAGCTAAAATTAATTTTATTCCTGCTTCATTATGTCCCGTATCACAAACCATTAGTGGTTGCTTATTTAACACTTGCCATCTTCCCATTAATCCTGTATTATTTACCACATTTTGTAAACCATTTATAATGTGGTTTTCAGTAATGTCCCAACCTAATTGTTGAAGAGTTTGAATAGTCGCCACTACTGTTCTTTTATTCTTTTGCTGATACACTCCTTTCAAATCGCTTTCATATACTTGAATTGAACTTTCATCTGCAAATTGTATGGGAGCGTTCAATTGTTTGGCTTTTTCAATAAAAACAGGCTTTATTTCAGGTTGCGTTTCACCAATAACTACAGGAATAGTTGATTTTATTATCCCTGCTTTTTCAGCTGCAATTTTAGTTAAAGTATCTCCTAAAAACTGTGTGTGATCCATACTGATATTAGTAATTACAGCCACTTCAGGAGTAACTATATTGGTAGAATCGAGTCTGCCCCCCAAACCGGTTTCTACAATAGCGATATCTACTTTTTGATTGGCAAAATAATGAAACGCCAACCCTACTGTCCATTCAAAAAAAGAAAGCTGTATTTTTTCAAATTCATTTTTGTATTCCTTAACAAAGTCAATGACTTCATTTTCTGAAATCATAGCTCCGTTAATTTTTATACGCTCTCTAAAGTCCTTTAAATGAGGAGATGTGTAAAGCCCCACTTTATAACCCGCTTCTTGTAAAACAGATGCCAACATATGAGAAGTTGAGCCTTTTCCGTTCGTTCCTGCTATATGTACTGACTTAAATTGTTTTTCAGGATGATTTAATATTTCACTCAAACGATAGGTATTATCTAAATTGGCTTTATAAGCTGCATTTCCAATACGTTGATACATGGGAAGCTGACCAAAAAGATAATCGAGTGTTTCAGGGTAATTCATTAATTAAGAATGTAAACAAAAGTCATGGTGCCTTTTTGCTCGGCAGGAGCATCTGCTTTTACATTGAAACGAGCTTCTAGTGCTGCTTCTTTAGAAATTTTATACAAGGTAGGATTAGTAGTGCTAGAACCTCTTGCTCCAGGTGTTGCTCTAATCACTTTTCCGTTTTTATCCACCACAATTTCTACTACTACTTTTCCATCTTCTTGTGTTGGATTATTGGGTTTTTTCACCTTTACCATCGACCTTCCAGCCAAAGAAAAGTCAACACCATTACCTGTGCCTCCACCTGTATAATTAGTACTGTTAGGGTCACCACTTTCATCACCCTGATCTCCAGGAGTACTTGTATTGCCATCTCCAGTAGAATTGTTATTAGGGTTGTTCAAAGCATTTAAAGCATTAGATAAATTTTCATCTACTGTTTGCTCTGTTTGTTGCGTTGTTGTATTTTGATTAGTGGTAGTAGTCGTATTTTGCGAAGCATTCATTTCTACAGATTCTTCCGTAGTTGTTAATGCATTTTCTTGAGCTGAACTTGGCGTAGTGGTTTCGCTTGTGGTAGCATTTTCAGAGCTAGTAGTATTTTCTGTTGAAGAAGGCTGAACATCTCCCATTCCTTCATCTGAAGTTCCAAAATTAATCACCATCCCTCCTGCATTTTCCTCAGGTGGGTCTTGGTAAGTCATTCCAAATTGAATAAATAGCAATAACAACAGCAAGTGAAACAAAATCGTTCCGATTACTCCGGCTCTACTATTTTTTTCTTGTAAGATTTCCATTTATTCTGCTTGATGCATTAATTTTATTTATTCCATAAATTATTTTGGTGATGTTGCTAAAACCAATTTCAATTTATTTCTGTTAGCAATATCCATAATTACCACCACATTTTCTATCGGCACGCTTTTTTCTGCTCGCAATATAATACCCGGATTTTCTTCATTAGCCGTATGCGATAATAATAAAGTTTCTAACTCTTCAACAGCTACCTCATCTTTATTTACATAATACCTTAAATCTTCAGTAATACTAACGTTTACCGTCTGCGGACGAGGAGCAGAATGACTTGCTTTAGGTAAAACAACATCCAAGGCGTTAGGACTAATTAATGTAGATGCTATGATAAAAAACACCAATAACAAAAACACAATATCTGTCATACTCGACATATTGAAATTGGTATTTACTTTATTTTTTGAACGTATAGCCATGTTGGTTATTTGTTAATCGTTATTTGTTATTTTAACTTCATTGAACTCACAAGTTCGTTTCTCGCAAAGACGCCAAGACGCTAAAAAATGTTATTTGTCTAATTTTAAATTTTCAATTAATTAGCTGGTTCATGCAAAATATCTAAAAACTCAGTTGTTCTTGCTTCCATAATAAAAACAATTTTTTCCACTTTTGCTACCAACGTATTATAACCAATGTAAGCAACAATACCTACAATAAGTCCGGCTACGGTAGTTGTCATGGCTGTAAAAATTCCCTCCGAAAGGGTATTTAGATCAACACCTCCACCACCTTTAGACATTTCGTGGAAAACCAAAATCATCCCTATAACTGTCCCTAAGAAACCAATCATTGGTGCTGCACCAGAGATAGTTGCCAACGTAGATAAGTTTTTTTCTAACTTGTTTAATTCTAATTTTCCAGTATTTTCTACGGCTGTTCCTATATCACTTAGTGGTTTACCGATTCTGGAAATTCCTTTTTCTATCATTTTTGCAATTGGCGAAGCATTAGATTTACATAACGTTTTAGCTGCATCCATCTTACCTTCATGAATAAAATCTTTAATCTGATTCATAAAGTTAGCGTCTTCTTTACTGGCTTTTTTAATAGCTAAGTATCTTTCTATTATAATATAAACTGCTAGTATAGATAATATCAACAGCGTTATCATAATAATTGCTCCACCTATTCCACCGGAGCTTACCAATTCCCATATAGAAAGTGTTTTTTCTTCAGAAACTGCTTCTTGAACTACTGCTGAAGTGGTGTCTGCAGCTACATTAATTTGTAATAAAATATTATTCATCATAATTATAGATTTTATAGTGCTAAAATACGGTTGATTATAAGCTTAGAGATAGTTAAAAAATGTAATTTGTAAACAGCTAACTGTTAGCTTTTATTGCCCAGAATTTCTTAAATATTATAAAAAAAGCAACTATTTACGCTCAAACAACTGTATAAAAACTGTGGGCGAACGCAATTCATGAACAAGTCTGTATCTTGAATATAAAGCATCTAACTCTGCATCACTAAAACCATTAAACACATTGGAATAGAGTATATAATTGTCTTTACCTATATTTTTTGATTTGAATAAACGAATATCTTTTTCCATAAAAATGATAGCATGATTTCCTAAAATTGGAAAAGCTGTCCCTACTTCATAATATGGAATTTCATTATCATCTAAATAATTATTCATCTCTAATTGTAAATCATAAAAAGGCAAATGAGCCAAACTTGCATCCCAACCTTGAGCAATCTTATTAGGATACACCCAAAAATTTCCCACTAAAAGTGAGACTGTCAATACTCCAAAAAGGCTCTTTTTAACTACCGAAGAACTTATGACTTTATCCAAATAATAACCAACCGCTAACAAAATCAATAAATATAAAGGCAGTAAATATCTATGTCCGGTAAGTTGCTGAAAGTACAAAAATGGAATAATGAAAATAATTGCACTCACCAATATCAATATTAATAATTGTATTGATTTTGATTCTCTCAACAACATTTTTCTATACATTACTGCCATAATTAAGAGAACTAATATTGCTAGCACTCTTCCAAAATCTACTATTCGCCAAGCAAATATTCCTATGTTATACAACGCTCCGTTAAAATCATTAGCAATTCTACCTTCTTCCCAAGCAGAATCTGGATGCGACCAAAACCAACCTGTTGCTTTATAATGATAAAAATGATAACTTAAAAATAGTAAAAACGGAAAAACATAAAACAATGATTTCATTAATAAAAGATGTAATGGAAAACCTCTAAAATGCTGTTTTCTTAATGAAAAAATAAAGTCTATTAAGAAAATGGCAAATGCTGCCACTACCCCTCTCATACTAATTAAAAACAAACCTATTAGAGCCAGCATTAAAAGTGTTTTTCTATTTTCAAAAACAGCATTAAGTGCCAATAAAAAACAAAAAAGCAACACAATATCTGGAGAAACCATTGCTGCCTGACTCAAAAAAGTAGGATCAACCAATATTAATAACATTGTTAGTACCAACACATAAGAAGTACCAATAAACCGTTTTGCTAATAAATAAACCTGATAAACTATTCCTAATAAAAACGGGAACATAGCAAAATGAGCTACCAAAAGTGATTTACCAAAAAACTGCCACATTTTAGCTATATACATTGCCAATAATGGTACATGCCCCGTATCAATCTGGTTAGGAAGAATAAAAGAACGAAAATTATTTTCATAAAAAAAAGTTGCTGGAGCAGCAACTAAATTAATGGTATCCCAAAAAAAGAAATTATTGGAAACATAAGCCGTAAAGAGTATAAAAAACAGAAAAAATGGAACTACTATTTGAATTTTTCGACTAATCATTTTTGGGATAATTACCGCCCAAAACTACTTATTTTTTTAGTTACGATATTAAATCCCAGTCCGAATGATAAACGAATTTCATTTATAGGATAAGGAGGTAGATTAGACAAATGTTTACCCGATACAAAACGCGCATCTATAAACAAATGAAACCATTTAGCTGCAAAATAATTAAATCCTGCTACAGCAGAAACCAGAGGCGTTGTTTCCGTTTTGGTAGTTCCATTATACCGTGTGGCAGCTAATCCCGGCTGAATACCTATATAAGGTACAAAATTGGATTTTTTACTGAAATGATACGCCATTCCTGCAAACAATTGATGGTTAACGTCCAAACTGTTTTCTTCATTTTCTAGGAAGAAATAAGTATCTCCACGTGTGGTTAAAAATGAATGTATAAAATATTCTAAATTTCCGTGCAAAAAAATGTTGTTTTCATTTCTATCGGTAGATTTTCCCATGCCTATTGTTCCTTGAAAACGCAACAACCCTTCTTTTACAACTATATCGCTAGTTTGAGAAAATAAATTCATTCCACAAAAAACAAGTACAATAACTAACACTTTTTTTACCATAGTTGAGCAATTTTAAAATTAACACTTAGGGTAAATAACAAATGACCTTCCAACGAAAACCCACTATGACCTTCTTTTGCTATATGAATTTCTTTCACACCATTGTGTTCGTGCGTTTCTGCATGAACATCGCTTCCTAAATGCATCATATACTGACTTGACAATGATATATCAACTATTTCGGAAAGGTTAATATGCGTACCCAAACCAACTTGTGTTGCCGAACTCAATCTAGAAACTGTTTGCGGTGGATTTGAAGTATAAATATTATAAGTAGTTCTTACTTTGGTATAATCAAAACAATGTCCTGCTAACACATAAGGAACCAACTTTGCTTTGGTTTTAAACGGATAAATCATTACCGACCAGCCAATGTGATAATCGTTACGAGTAGCCAATCCATCAATATCTTCATTAATAAAATCAGCAAACCATTCCGTATTTATTCTATTACTAACTCGTATTCTAAACTGACCTCCAAATCCAACGCCTAAATTTTCAGTTGCTCCAAAAGTGCTAAAGGTATTTCTTACTCCTAAAGAAAATATTCCTGATTCTTTTTTATCACCTGAAGGACTTATATCTTCTTGTGCATAAAAAGTTATTGGAAATAATAAGGCTATAAATAAAATGAATTTGCTCATACGTTTCAAAAATAATATAAATAACGTTTATATTACTAAAAGATTATCTTGAAAATTATTTTTGGCTCTAATAAACAAATAGACTACTTTTGGAAAATAATCATTTAAACTTTTAAAAACATGAAAAAATCTTTACTAAAAATTATTTTAGGTGTGTTTACCTTAACATTTGGACTTAATGCTAGTGCACAATGTCCAACAATCACGTGCCCTTCAGACACAACAATTAATAATGATCAAGGGGATTGTGGTGCTATTTTTAACTATACATCTCCAACTGGAATTGACTTATGTGCTAATGGTTCTCAAACATTTAGCTACACAGGTGCTGTTCAAACTTTCACAGTTCCCGCAGGAGTAACCTCTATTTCAATTCAAGCTTATGGTGCTCAAGGAGGAGATAATGGAACATGGCTTGGTGGACAAGGAGGATATGCGGCAGGAGATTTAGCTGTAACACCTGGTCAGGTCTTAAACATATATGTTGGAAGCAAAGGATCTAATGGAACTGGAAGTGCGGCAAATTGTGGATCACAAGGAGGGTTTAATGGTGGCGGAAACACAGGAGCTACATGTTGTAGTAATGCTGGTGGCGGTGCCGGAGCTGGTGGTGGTGCCTCTGATGTTAGACTAGCTGGAAATACTTTGAATGATAGAGTTATTGTTGCTGCTGGAGGTGGTGGTGCCGGAGATAACGAAAATGGTGCTAACGGTGGTGGTTTAATAGGCGATGATGGTGGTACTTATAACGGAGTAACCTCAACAGGAGGTACCCAAACAACAGGAGGTTTAGCTGGAGGAACTTTCTTCCCAAGCCACACATGCTCACCCGCAACAGATGGAAGTTTTGGAATTGGAGGAGATGGAGACGCTAACGATGGTGGCGGTGGCGGTGGCGGCTGGTACGGTGGTGGCGGTGGAGCCAACAACGCACATGGTGCCGGTGGATCTTCTTATATAGGTGGGGTAACTAATAGCACAACTACTTCAGGAGGTAGAACAGGAGATGGTGAAGTAATTATTAGTTATGCTGGAGCACCAGTAAGTACAAGCCAAACTACAGGCTTAGGAACTGGTGTTAGCTACCCTATAGGTATCACAACTAATACTTTTGTAGCTACTAATAACTTTGGATCTGCTACATGTAGTTTTAATGTTACTGTTGTAGATGTAGAAGCACCAACTATTTCTTGTCCAGGTGACACAACACTATGTGACACAACTGCAACAACAATAAACAATATTGCTCCTGTTACAGCTGATAACTGTTCTGGAGAAACTGTAAGCTACATATTAACTGGAGCTACTACAGGCTCTGGAACAGGAGATGCTAGTGGAACCACTTTCAATAATGGTGTAACTACCGTTAAGTATATTGTTGCTGATACTTCTGGAAACTTAGATAGCTGTACTTTTAATGTAGAAATATTAACTTGCGTAGGAATTAATGAAAATCAAGATTTACAAGGAATAGATATTTTCCCAAATCCTGCAACAGATTTTGTTACTGTTCAGGTTAATGAAAACTATTCTTCACTTAATGTATCTTTAACTTCTATCGAAGGTAAAGTCGTTTTTCAACAAACAAATATGACTGAGAAAACATTAAAAATTGACATCTCTAATTTTGACAATGGAGTTTACTTCTTAAAAGTAACTAATGGTACAAAATCTAATGATTATAAAATAATAAAAAATTAATCTATTATTTATCCCAAAAAAAGAGGCTATTTGATGAATAGCCTCTTTTTTTACCCAAACAATTTTGAAAAAATAGATTCTATTTTATTTACAAATACGATCTCTATTTTGTGTTGAGTGACATCCAACCCTTTTTGGTTATATTTAGAAACGAAAATTTTTTCAAAACCTAATTTTTCAGCTTCTGTAATACGTTGTTCTACTCTACTTATCGGTCTAATTTCTCCTGACAACCCTACTTCAGCAGCAAAGCAATACAATGAAGGAATAGCAATGTTTTCTCCTGAAGAAAGTACTGCACTTACCACCGCTAAATCTACAGCCGGATCATCTATTTTTAATCCTCCAGCAACATTAATAAATACATCTTTTGCTCCTAATTTAAATCCGCAACGTTTTTCCAATACTGCCAACAACATGTTTAATCGCTTGGTATCAAAACCTGTTGACGAACGTTGTGGCGTTCCATAAGCAGCAGAACTTACTAATGCCTGAATTTCTACCAACAACGGTCTGTTTCCCTCCATAGTAGCCGCAACAGCAGCCCCACTAAAGTTTTCATCACTATTACTTAATAGTATTTCCGAAGGATTATCTACTTCTCTTAATCCTGCTCCGTGCATTTCATAAATCCCTAATTCATTGGTGGAACCAAACCTATTTTTTACCGAACGCAACAGTCTGTAAATATGATTTCTATCTCCTTCAAATTGCAATACAACATCTACCATGTGTTCCAAAATTTTTGGTCCGGCAATGGTACCATCTTTGGTGATATGTCCCACCAAAAAAACAGGCGTATTGCTTTCTTTAGCATAACGCATTAATTCTGCAGTACATTCTCTTACTTGAGAAATACTTCCAGGCGATGAATCAATAGTAGCAGTATGTAAGGTTTGAATGGAATCTATCACCAAAATATCAGGAACAATTTCATTAATATGATGAAAAATATTTTGGGTGGAAGTTTCTGTCAACACATAACAGTCAGGATTTTTATTTCCTATTCTATCGGCACGCATTTTTAATTGCTGACCACTTTCTTCACCGGAAACATATAGAATTTTATGTCCTTTTAATCTTAAAGACATTTGCAACATAAGTGTTGACTTTCCGATGCCCGGATCTCCTCCAAAAAGAATTAATGAACCTGGCACCAAACCTCCTCCAAGCACACGATTAAGCTCTGTTCCCGGAAGTTTAATTCTAGGAATTTTTGCTAACTCAATAGTATCTACAGGAAGTGGTTTGTTATTCTTTTTTATATTAAAAGAAACTTTCACCTCGTTGGGATGAGGCTTACTGATAACTTCTTCAACTATGGTGTTCCAGTCATTACAAGAAGAACATTTACCAACCCATTTAGGATATTGAGCTCCACAACTTTGGCAGAAAAAGGCTGTTTTTACTTTTGTTTTTGCCATAGCGTGTCACTTGTATTAAACTGTAGTTGAGCGTCTTGCTACTTTTTTGTCTAAGGATTTTTTGATGTCGTCTATTTCTCCTTTAGGAATAGCATTAATCAATGATTTGGTATAATCAGTTTTTGGGTTATTATAAATCTCATCTGCATACCCCATCTCTTTAACAACTCCCTCTTGCATTACTATCATTTTATCACTCATAAATTTAACAACCGATAAATCATGTGAAATAAAGATGTATGTAAACTTAAATTCTTCTTTCAACTCATTCAATAAGTTCAGCACCTGTGCCTGAACAGATACATCTAATGCAGAAACTGACTCGTCACAAATAATAAATTTAGGATTTAACGCTAATGAACGAGCAATACAAATACGTTGTCTTTGTCCTCCCGAAAACTCATGCGGATATCTGTAAAAATGATGTTCTGGTAAATCCACACGTTTTAGCAACTCCATTACTCTTTCTTTTCTTTCTGCATCACTATTAAACACATTATGCACGCGCATAGGCTCCATAATAGCTTCTCCAATAGTAATTCTAGGATTTAAAGATGAATATGGATCTTGAAAAATAATTTGCATTTCTTTTCTATACTCACGCATTTCTTTTACACTAAGGTTTGTGATATCTTTCCCTTCAAAAATAATGTTTCCAGCTGTTGGTTCCACTAATTTTAGTATGGTTCTTCCTAAAGTTGTTTTTCCACAACCCGACTCACCAACTAAACCTAATGTTTCTCCCGGATACACCTTAAAAGAAACGTCATTAACTGCTTTTACATATTCTTTTGCTCTACCAAAAATTCCTTTACTTATTGGAAAATAAGTTTTTAAGTTTTTTATTTCTAAAATAGGTTCTTGAGCATATATTTTCTCATGTTTTTTAGCTGTTTCTTCTGGGCTAATCACCAAGTTTTCGGTAACTTCTTCTACCGATTTATTCTTCTCTTTCATCTCACCCTTATCGTCAACACTCATAAAGTCTGAAACGGTAGGTAGCCAGTGGAGCCTTCTATTTAATGGCGGACGACAAGCTAACAAGCCTTTGGTATAAGGGTGTTGCGGATTAGTAAAAATATCCATTACTGTTCCTTGCTCCACAATTTTACCTTTGTACATTACCACTACTTTATCGGCCAATTCAGCAATAACACCTAAATCATGAGTAATAAACATAATCCCCATATCTTGTTCTTGCTGCAATTGCATCATCAACTCCAAAATGGTTTTTTGCACAGTAACATCTAATGCTGTTGTAGGTTCATCGGCAATTAATATAGAAGGATTGCAAGACATTGCCATGGCTATCATCACCCTTTGTTTCTGACCACCTGAAATTTGGTGAGGATATGTATCAAACATCACATCAGGACGAGGTAGTTCTACTTTTTTAAATAACTCTATGGTTATCTTTTTAGCTTCTTTTTTATTTACTTTTTGATGCAACATAATGGCTTCTGCCACTTGATCTCCACAAGTATAAACAGGGTTTAAAGAAGTCATCGGCTCTTGGAAAATCATAGCAATTTCATTCCCTCTTAAACTTCGCATTTGTTTTTCAGTAGCTTTTACCAAGTCAATTACGCCATCTTTACCATGAAATAAAATTTCTCCACCAGTAATTTCTCCCGGAGGATTAGGAATTAAACGCATGGCTGATAGTGATGTAACCGATTTTCCTGAACCTGATTCACCAACTATTCCTATGGTTTCTCCTTTGTTTAACGTAAATGAAACGTTATTAACTGCTTTGGTAACTTCTCCGTCCGAACGAAATTCTGTAACTAAATTTTTAATTTCTAAAAGCGTTCTATTTTCCATATTCCCTTTAAATCTTATTGTAGAATAATATTCATTTTATTAAAGGCAATAAAAATACATTTTTAATGCAAGTTGCACAAGATTTATAAAAAATATACACTCTTTTTTAGACGACCTCCTGATTTTAAACGACAAAATTTAGATAACACTGTCTGTAACAGTTTGTTGTTAACTATTTCACAATGAACAAACTTCAAAAATTCCATATTACCCCATCCACAAATTCACTCACTTAAATCATAAACTTTAATAACAAAATAACCGTAACCGTGTTTTTCACTATCCTCTTTTAGTGCTACCTCAACAGGTTTTTTGGTGATAGATGATGTTGTTCTCCAAGTGGTGAATCCATCTTGTTCTAACTTATTTTTCCCGTAATTATCGTTGTAATATTCGGTAAATTCCTGAGCTACTTTTTTAGCATCTTCTGCCAAATCAAAATAGGCTGCAATTTCAATTTCGTAAAGTTCTTTTTCATAAAAATCGTAAGTAACAGTATAGCTGTTTCCCATGCTGATATCGTAGTCGTAATGCAAATACTGCGGCTGATCATCTATCAAAAAAGTATTGTCTTCAACAGCTTTTACAGTTTTTAAATCAGCTCCAATTTCAACACCTCTAATGTGTTCTTTTTCAGTTTTGTTTATGGCTTTGAAGAAATCGCTACGCTTAGTAGTACAGGCAGAAATAACCGCCAAAACCATAATAATTATTGCTGTTTTTTTCATATTATTTAAGTTATCCATTAATTTCTCGCAAAGACGCGAAGACGCAAAAAAGTTGTTTGTTAATCGTTATTGGTAATTCTTCCGGCTTTTTAGTTAAAAACGATATTCTCTTCTTTCACCAAATCTTCGTTTCTGTAGCGTAAAAATAATTGCGTAAGTGCTACTACATCTTTCTCGCAATAAATTTTTATGCGTTCTACATCTTTATCTTCCCAATACACTTGGTTTACCATACTTCCGTCAATATCGTCTTTTGGTGTTGGGATATTAAATATTGCCGTTAGCAACCCGAGCGAAGTATAATTTTTGTAGTCGCCAAATTTCCATAACTGCAAGGTATCTAAATGAGCAACTTCCCAAGGTTTTTTGCCTGCCAAATCTAAAATAGATGGGATATTTAACCCGTTTACCAAAGCTCTTCGGGCAATGTATGGAAAATCGAACTCTTTACCATTATGAGCACAAAGCAAATGGTCAGCTTGGTTAAAATAATTGTTGAGCAGGTCAAAAAATTCCTCTAACAACATTTTTTCATCATCGCCATAAAAAGATTTTAGCCTGAGGTTTTTTTCGCTGCCTTCGTAAGTAATAAACCCAACAGAAATACAAACAATTTTTCCGAATTCGGCATAAATACCAGCTCTAGAATAAGCTTCTTCAGGTATTTCATCTGCTGCTATATACTTGGCTTTTTGTTCCCAAAATTTTCGCAGTCGCTCATCCACCGAATTAAAATTGGGTTGCTGAGCTACTGTTTCTATATCTAAAAAAAGAATTTTTTCTAGTCGAATTTTTTCTAACATAAGCACCATTTTAAAACTGACAATAAAAGTAAGGCTTTTTAAAAAGCTGTGAGGAATTTTTGAGGATTATTTTTTTAAAACTTGTTTAGAATTTATAACAAGAAATTATATTAAAAAATCACACCAAAGCTCATTTTTACAGCAAAATTGTCGGAAGTTTTATCAAAAGCATAAGGACCATAACGGTAGAAAGCAGCTACTCCAAAAGTAGTACTGTTTAATTTGAAAATATTGTTGATGATTAATCCTGATTCATAAAAACCTTTTTCCATAGTATTAAAAACCACTCCTTGGTGTAATTCGGCATGGTCTAAGCTACCAACTCCCGCACTGGTAGTAATGACAAACTCTGGTTGGAATTTTTTAATTTTTAGCAATAAATCCTTAAAACTATGTCGGAAATGAAAATGTACGTATTGGTTAGACAAAAACTCGTAAGGCAACATGGTTTCAAAAGCATTTTCAGTAGAAAGCAATAGATAATCATCGGTTCTATTAACACCAATAGGATGGTTGAGTAGGTGTTGCGGTACTTTACCATCTGTATAACCCACTTCAACCCTAAAATAAGGCTGACCAAAATTTCTGGTATTAAATTTTTTCTCTGTTCTAAAAGTATAACGTGTATAGGTATATTCTCCGTCATATTGATTAATGCCTCTTTCAATTTTGGCATACAAAATCGGATATTTGGTCGCTGTACGGTAACTATTAGAAAGCGTTTTTAATATCTTTTCTTTATAAGCATATCTCAACTCTATGCCTACTTCATTAAACAAGTAGTTTCTATCCCTGATAAAAGTGAAATTATCTATTTGTTTTACAAAATAATAATCATCGGTAACTTCTACTTTTTGTTGATTAACAAAAGCGTAAGTTTTTAAATACCTCAACGTTCGGAAGCTTAATCGAGCTTGCATTTTTTCGTAATTATTCATTCTGTCTAAATACAGTACTCGAGTTCCTCCCGAAGAAATAAAAGGCACTTTATAATCCTTAAAACCAACTACCCCAGGCTCAGCGACATCTTTATCATAAGAAAAATTGATCGCTATATTATTGTTCTTTTCAAGCAAAAAAGTGGCATCTCCACCATATTTTTCTTCTTTATCTTTAAATCCGTAAGCTCCATAACCACCAATAGAAAACCATTTAGAAAAATGCTGATTAGTATGAAATCCAGCACCTAGTCTAAACCCTTCGTAATTGTTATAGTTTACAAAACGGTTCAAATCTAAATCTACCACTCCCCACTTTAATTTTCCGGTTAAAATGGCTTCCAATCCACCTAATTTTTTATCAAAATTTTCTGCTTTACCAATACTATCAATTACCTGATAGGTTTTTTTCTCTTGAGCGGTTAAGGTATCACCACGGTATTCATTCCAAAAACCCTCATCTCTTTTATTGGCTTTTAAATCAATTTCGGTATCTATATGGTTAAACTCTTTGTTTTTTAATTCAGGATTAACTACCACATCTTTTATATATGTATTACTAATCCCAACCATTTTAAATGAATTAATAGTTGCATTGTTCATAATAAATTTAGAACTCAACTGCTTAGGGAACCATTTACCTTCTATCTTTTCGTACTGTTGACGAATTTTAATGGTTAACGAAGCATCCTGTTCATAAGGTTCGGCAATAACATTTTGCAAGGCATATCCATCTGTATTAATATAAAGTAATCCTTGTAAGGCATCAAAATTTTTACCCTTAAGTGGTGTAAAAGATATAATGTACACGGAATCTGCTCCACTAATAATGGTATCTTCAATTATAAACAAATATTTGTTATGACTATTAGTAGAAATAGGGTTCAAATACGCTTTATCCATCACATAAATATTAGTATTGTAAAAAGAGAACGATTGCAACTGTGTTCCCAATAGCGCAAAAGTGGGATTTTGCAGACCCGAAACCCTTGAAGCAATAACTTTTTCATAATTTTTACTCGGTACTTTATATTTACGCTGCGTGATGGATTCCATCATGAAAATATGCTGTGTTTTTAAAATACTATCTGTTCGCTGAGTAATAGAATCTGCTTTAGCTAATTTTTCGGGGTTGTTAAGCAGCGCACTATCCATTTCAGCAGTCACATATAATTTACTATACGAATCGTAAGTAAAATCCATGCTTTTTTCCGGATTAAGCTGCGTACGATTATCCACCACTTTTTTAATAATTCTATGGGCAGGATTTTCTCCCGGAAGGATTTTTACCTCTTCCAACTGAAAAGTAGTTGCTGACATGTAAATAATTAAAAAATCTTTTCCACTAAGCTGTATTTCTTTAGATTCATAACCAACATAACTCAATTTAATTGATTGAATGGGTGACTTGGTATTAAAAACAAAATTGCCGTCAATATCGGTAGTTGCTCCATAATTTCTATCCGTAAGAATATTAACAAAAGCTAGTGGTTGCTTTGATTTACCATCCAACACCTTACCTTTAAAAGTAAATTGAGCAAGCGTACTTGAACACAATAAAAGCAAAAGCCATATAACACATAATTGTTTACTCAACATGGATAAAAGAGGAAAATCTACCGTAAAAATACAATTATAATTGATGTTACAAAAAACGGCACTGTTTTACTTTGCTAATTGGAATAAAAACCAAAATTTAAACCCTCCACATTTATTCCACCAAAGTTTTATTACTTTTGCAGCCTTAAATTTTAGAACAAAATGAGCATACAATTATCGGAACAAGAACAAATTAGAAGAGTCTCTCTGACTAAACTCAGAGAATTAGGAATAGAGCCATATCCGGCAGCGAAATTCCCTGTTGATACATTAACAAAAGACATAAAAGATAATTTTGAAGAAGGTAAAGAAGTAATTCTTGCAGGAAGAATTATGAGTAGAAGAATTATGGGGAAAGCTTCTTTTGCCGAATTGAAAGACAGTTCGGGAAGAATTCAAATTTATATTAACAGAGATGAAATTTGTCCTGATGAAGATAAAACGCTTTACAATGAAGTATTCAAAAAATTACTTGATATTGGTGATTTTATTGGCGTGAAAGGAGTTTTATTTATCACTCAAGTTGGTGAACAATCCGTAAAAATTAAAGAAATTTCGGTTTTAAGCAAAGCTCTAAAACCATTGCCAATTGTAAAAACAGATGACGAAGGAAAAGTACATGATGCTTTTTCAGATCCTGAATTGCGTTATCGTCAGCGTTATGTTGACTTGGTAGTAAACGACCATGTAAAAGATATTTTTGTAAAACGTACCAAACTTTTTAATGCCATGCGTCAGTTTTTTAACGACAAAGGTTATTTAGAAGTAGAAACCCCAATTTTACAAGCTATTCCTGGTGGTGCTGCTGCCAAACCATTTATTACTCACCACAATGCATTGGATATTCCACTTTATATGCGAATTGCCAACGAACTTTATTTAAAAAGACTAATAGTTGGTGGTTTTGATGGTGTTTATGAGTTCTCTAAAAACTTCCGTAACGAAGGAATGGACAGAACCCATAACCCTGAGTTTACCGCTATGGAAATTTATGTTTCCTATAAAGATTACCAGTGGATGATGGAGTTTACCGAAAACTTACTGGAGTTTTGTGCTACACAAGTAAATGGAACTACCAAAGCTAAATTTGGTAATCACGAAATTGATTTTAAAGCTCCATATAAAAGAGTAACTATGCGTCAGGCAATTATCGACCATACCGATTTTGATATTGATGGTAAATCTGAAGAAGAATTGCGAAAGGCTTGTTTAAACATGGGTATTGAAGTTGATGACTCCATGGGCAAAGGCAAGTTAATTGATGAAATGTTCGGTGAAAAATGTGAAGGCAACTACATTCAACCCACATTTATTATTGATTATCCAAAAGAAATGTCACCATTGTGTAAACAACACAGAGACAATCCGGAATTAACCGAACGTTTTGAGTTAATGATTTGCGGTAAAGAGGTAGCCAATGCTTACTCTGAGCTAAACGACCCAATAGATCAACGTGAACGTTTTGAAGAGCAGCTAAAACTCTCTGAAAAAGGCGATGATGAAGCCATGTTTATAGACAATGATTTCATAAGAGCGTTAGAATATGGCATGCCTCCCACAAGTGGTTTAGGTATTGGGATGGATAGATTAATCATGTTCTTAACCAATAACCAATCTATTCAAGAAGTGTTGTTTTTTCCACAAATGAAACCGGAAATTGTTTCTACAAGAAAAGCATTGGAACTGAACGAAAATGAAAAAGCCATTTTTGACATACTTTCTAAAAATGGAAAAATGAACATGAACGACTTGAAAGATGCTGTGGGATTATCTAATAAACAATGGGATAAAGGAATTAAATCACTCAGTAAATTTGGCTTAACTAAAGTTACCAAAACCAATGATGCTTTAATTGTTGAAGTGGCTGAATAATTAGATCCCCTATAAAAAACCTAAAAAGTGCTTTGATTTTCTTCATAGCACTTTTTTTATAGATTCATTTTAAATCTGTTTAGTTTTTAATACCTTTACCGCTACTAAGGTTAATTGAATTTTTATAAAAATGACAAGAATAGAAGTGCTAAAAACCTATAAAATATTTATAGACGGGAAATTCCCAAGAACAGAATCAGGAAGGTATTACGTGCCCGAAAATAAATGCGGAAACATCTGTTTATCTTCCAGAAAAGATGTTAGAAATGCAGTTGTTGCAGCTGGTAATGCTACTTCCAAATGGCAAAGTGCTACAGCTTTTAACAAAAGCCAAGTGATTTACCGCATAGCAGAAATTTTAGAAGGCAGAAAAGCTCAGTTTATTGATGAATTAACGAAACAAGGATACAAAGCGAAAGAAGCCGAAAAAGAAGTTGTAACTGCTATAGATAGAATTATTTATTATGCCGGATGGTGCGATAAATTTACACCTGTTTTCAGTTCGGTAAATCCTGTTGCTACACAACATTTTAACTTTACCGCTCCCGAAGCTGTTGGTACAGTTGCCATTTTAGCTCCTGAAAAGTCAGGGTTACTAGGATTAGTTTCTGCAATTATTCCGGTTATAGTTGGAGGAAATACCGTTGTGGTTTTAGCTTCAGAAAGTTTGCCACTTTGTGCCATTACATTTGCCGAAGTACTAAATACATCTGATGTTCCCAGTGGTGTAGTAAATATCCTTACGGGTAAAAGAAGTGAATTATCAGAACATTTTGCTACACACATGGATATAAAAGCCTTGTTGTATTATGGAAATGACAAAAAAGAGATAAGTTCCATTCAAAAAAATGCAGTAAACAACCTTAAAAGAATAACCATAAGAGAAGAAAACGATTTGTACAACGAATCGCACCAAACACCTTATTTAATTGAAGACTTTTTAGAAATGAAAACCACTTGGCATCCTATTGAAATAATTGGAGCTTCAGGTAGTGGTTATTAATAAAGATTATGAATAGAAATGAATTACTTTTAACAGCAATAAATGCTGCTATTGATGCAGGAAAAGAAATTTTAACGGTTTATTCTACCGACTTTCAAGTGGAAAACAAAGTAGATAAATCACCACTTACCGAAGCAGACAAAAGAGCACACGCTGCAATTGTAAACAAATTAAAAAGTACCAATTTACCTATTCTTAGTGAGGAAGGTAAATCCATCCCTTACGAAGAAAGAAAAGCCTGGAGTCAATTTTGGATGGTAGACCCCTTAGATGGTACCAAAGAGTTTATTAATAAAAATGGAGAATTTACCGTAAACATTGCCTTAATTGAAAATAAACTTTCCACTATGGGTGTAATTTATGTTCCGGTAACTAAAGAACTGTATTTTTCTGATGAAAAAGCATATAAAATAAACAACATTACTTCTGCAGCTAACACACTTGCAGATTTGATAACTACTGCTAACAAATTACCGCTTAAAACAGAAAGAACTGATTTTGTAGTAGTAGCCAGTCGCTCACACATGAGTGATGAAACCAAAACCTTTATTGAAGAAAAAGAAACTGAACACAATAGTATTAGTTTACTATCAAAAGGTAGTTCACTAAAATTGTGTATGGTAGCCGAAAATGCTGCCGATTGTTATCCAAGATTTGCTCCAACCATGGAATGGGACACCGCTGCAGGAAACGCTATTATTAATGCCGCAGGAGGTATTGTAATAGATCAAACTACCCAAGAAAAAATGAAATACAATAAAGAAAACCTGTTAAACAACTGGTTTTTAGCTCAATTAAATTAATCACTTCTAAAACTTTATTCCTATGAAATATTTACTTTCTGCTACTTTAATTGTTTTTTTATTTTTAACTAGCTGCCAACCTGAAGGTAGAGTTTTTGTTGATCACAAAGAACTTTCGCCAAATTTAGAATGGCTAAAAAAAGACAGCCGAGAATTTAAAGTGTTAATTGAAGACAACTCTATCAATTACGATTTTAAAATCTCCTTTAGATACGCAAATGGCTATCAATATAAAACTGCCAATATTGTTATAAAAGAAATTTCACCAAGTGGAAAGGAAACCACCAATAACTATGAATTAACTATTAGAAATGAAAATGGCGAATATATTGGAGAAGCTGGTTACGATATTTGGGATAGCGAACATTTAGTTGAGCCATCAAAAAAGTTTGAAGAAAGTGGTACTTACACTTATATCATTGAACACAATATGCCTAAAGACCCGCTTCATTTCGCAATGGAAGTTGGTATTGTTTTAGACAAAACAAAGTAAGCTACTGATTTTTAGCAAAAAATTGTAAGACATTAAAATCTTACTTATTTTTGTACTTACGTTCTTTAGAAATAAAATTGTCTGCACGGACTCCGTGCTTATCAAGAAAGGTGGAGGGAATAGGCCCTGCGAAACCTTGGCAACCAACTATAAGTCCCGAATGTTCGGGATTGGAAAATCGGTGCTAAATCCTATCTCGATAAATCGGGAAAAGATAAGTAGAAAAATATAAAAGAAACCCTTCTGCTTATCCTAACAGAAGGGTTTTTTGTTTTATTAAATATGGCAAATATTAGAGACGAACTCAAAAAAAGAATATTAGTATTGGATGGAGCGATGGGCACTATGATTCAGCAATACAAGCTAACTGAAGAAGACTTTAGAGGCGAACGATTTAAAAATCACTCTTGTCCACTAAAAGGAAATAATGATATCCTTTCTATCACCAAACCTGAGGTAATTAAAGCTATTCATAGTAAATACTTAGTAGCTGGAGCCGACATCATAGAGACCAACTCTTTTGGAAGTACTTCTATCGCTCAAGAAGACTACCAATTGCAAGGTGCAGTTTATGATATTAATTATGCTTGTGCCAAAATTGCCAAAGAAGTTGCTGAGGAATTTACACAAAAAACACCTGAAAAACCTCGTTTTGTAGCAGGTTCCATTGGTCCAACTACTAAATTGGCTTCTATGTCTCCTGACGTAAACGACCCTGGTTTTAGAAACATTTCTTTTGACGAGTTACGAATTGCTTTTAAAGAACAAGCTAAAGGGTTAATTGAAGGGGGCGCTGACATATTATTGGTTGAAACCATTACTGACACATTAAATGCTAAAGCAGCATTATTGGCAATCAACGAAATTCAACAAGAACTAAACACCAATTTACCTGTAATGATTTCAGGAACTATAACTGATGCCAGTGGACGTACTCTTTCAGGACAAACTACTGAAGCCTTTTTAATTTCTGTTCAACACTCCAAACCGTTAAGCATAGGGTTAAACTGTGCCTTAGGAGCAGCAGCCCTTCGTCCCTATTTGCAAGTGCTACGTAATAAATCTAATTTTTATGTTTCAGCACACCCTAATGCAGGTTTACCTAACGAAATGGGGGAATATGATGAAAGTCCCGAACAAATGACTGCTCAAATTAAAGTTTTCTTAGATGAAGATTTAGTGGATATTGTTGGTGGTTGTTGCGGAACAACTCCAGAACATATAAAAGCTATTGCTGAACTAGTGAAGAAATATCCAAAAAACTAAAAAAATTGCACTAAACCATGAGTTTACACCCCGATTATAAAGGAAAATACAAACATAAATGGGAACATCTTCCTCATTTAACTTTGAGTGGCTTAGAACCTTTGATTGTAACACCTGAAACCAATTTTGTAAATATTGGTGAGCGGACCAATGTAGCTGGTTCTAAAATGTTTTTGCGTTTAATTAACGAAAATAAATTTGACGAAGCCCTCTCTGTTGCTCGTGAACAAGTAGAAAATGGAGCTCAAATTATCGACATCAACATGGATGATGGGTTAATAGATGGAAAAGAAGCGATGGTGAAATTCTTAAAATTAATTGCTGCTGAGCCTGATATCTCTAGAGTACCTATTATGATAGATTCTTCCAAATGGGAAATTATTGAAGCTGGATTACAAAATGTTCAAGGAAAAAGTGTAGTAAACTCTATCAGTTTAAAAGAAGGCGAACAACAATTTATTGAACAAGCTACCAAAATTTTAAACTATGGTGCAGCAGTAATTGTGATGGCTTTTGATGAAGTTGGTCAAGCAGATTCTTATGAAAGAAGAATCGAAATTTGCGAAAAATCATATCGTATTTTAGTGGATAAAGTAGGTTTTCCTCCTCAAGATATTATTTTCGATCCAAATATCTTTCCTGTAGCAACAGGGATGGAAGAACATAGAAAAAATGCGTTGGATTTTTTTAGAGCTACCCGTTGGATTAGAGAAAATCTTCCAGGAGCTCATGTTAGTGGAGGTGTTAGCAATGTTTCATTTTCATTTAGAGGCAATAATCCCGTTAGAGAAGCCATGCATTCAGCATTTTTATATCATGCCATAAACGAAGGAATGGATATGGGAATTGTAAACCCATCTATGCTTGGTGTTTATGATGATATCCCTAAAGATTTATTAGAACGTGTAGAAGATGTATTGCTCGATAGAAGAGACGATGCTACTGAACGATTATTAGATTTCGCTGAATCTGTAGTGGGTTCAGCCAAAGAAAAGAAAAAAGATGACGAATGGAGAAGTTACCCACTACAAGAAAGAATTACACATGCTTTGGTAAAAGGAAATGCCGATTTTATTGAGCAAGATGTGGAAGAAGCTCGTCAAATCGTGGATAAACCAATAAATGTAATTGAACAACATTTAATGAACGGTATGAATGTAGTAGGAGATCTGTTTGGCTCAGGAAAAATGTTTTTACCTCAAGTGGTAAAGTCTGCTAGAGTAATGAAAAAAGCAGTGGCTTACCTCCTCCCATTTATTGAAGAAGAAAAACTATTGAACCCAAGTATTTCAGATAATAATGCGGTAGGAAAAATATTACTCGCAACTGTAAAAGGTGATGTACATGACATTGGAAAAAACATTGTTGGAGTAGTATTAGCTTGTAACAATTATGAAGTGATTGATTTGGGTGTTATGACTCCCTTAGAAAAAATTATTCAAATAGCCAAAGATGAAAAAGTAGATATTATTGGGCTTTCTGGACTGATAACGCCATCTTTAGACGAAATGGTGTATGTAGCCAAAGAAATGGAAAAAGAAGGTATGAGCATTCCGTTATTAATTGGTGGAGCTACTACTTCTAAAGTACATACCGCAGTAAAAATTGACCAACATTACACTAGCGGCCAAGCAGTTTATGTATTGGATGCTTCTCGTTCGGTTACAGTTGTGGAAAATTTATTAGGAGAAAAGAAAAATGCTTTTATTCAAAACGTGAAGGAAGAGTATGAACGATTAAGAGAAACTTACAGTAAACGTCAGCAAACTAAAGAAACGATTAGTTTGGCCGAAGCCCGAAAAAATAAATACCAAATTGATTGGGAAGCTCATCCCCCACAAAAGCCCAATTTTATTGGCACAAAGACTTTTACTGATTACGATTTAAAAGAAATTTCCGAATACATAGATTGGACGCCTTTTTTCCGAACATGGGAATTAGCAGGAAAGTATCCTCAGATTTTAGAAGATGAAATTGTTGGAAATGAAGCAAAAAAACTTTTTGCCGATGCCCAACAAATGCTACAACAAATTATAGCTGAAAAATGGTTGGAAGCAAAAGCGGTGATTGGTATTTGGGAAGCCAACACAGAAAATGATGATACCATTAAAGTATATGAAGAAAATAACCCAATTGGGCAGTTATATCAGTTAAGACAACAATCTAAAAAAGCGACTGGCGTTCCTAATATGAGTTTAGCCGACTTCATTGCTCCAAAAGAAAGTGGAATAAAAGATTATATTGGAGGGTTTGCTGTAACTGCAGGTATTGGTATAGAAAAACACATTACTCGTTTTGAAGCTGATCATGATGATTATCACGCTATCATGCTAAAAGCGTTAGCAGATAGATTAGCAGAAGCTTTTGCAGAATTAATGCACTTAAAAGTACGTAAAGAATATTGGGGCTATGCCGCTAATGAAATATTAGATAACAATGCATTAATTAAAGAAAAATATGTGGGTATTCGTCCGGCACCGGGCTATCCTGCTTGTCCGAATCATACTTTAAAAACAGATTTATTCCAATTATTAGATGCTACCAATAAAACAGGAATTGAATTAACCGAAAGTTTAGCCATGTACCCAACTGCTGCCGTAAGTGGAATGTATTTTGCCCATCCGGAAAGTAAATATTTTGGCGTAGGAAAAATAGACAAAGACCAAGTAGAAGCTTATGCTAAAGCAAATCAATTAGACTTCGATATTGCTGAACGTTGGTTGGGGTCGGTGTTGAGTTATTAAAAAAGAAGTCAAGATTTAAAGCCTGAGGTTAGAAATATTTCTAACCTTATACCTTAATATCTCTGCACACCTAAACAACTATTTACTACAAGAGTCAATGGCTTTTATCATGTCTTGTTGAGTAATAATATGGTGTTTATCCTTATCATAACTCACAATAACCGCTTTTGCTCCTCGCTGAAAATGTTTAGAAACAGTAATAATATCTGTTAATTCATCTACCATTGGAAATGGGTTTTCCATAATATTTTTTACTGGCAATTGTTTCAACTCCGGATTGTCTAATAATTTTGCGAACAACTGATTATCTGTTAATGAACCTACAAACTTACCATCTTCAACAACTGGAACTTGAGAAATGGCATATTGATTCATTAAAATAATTGCCTGAGAAGCTGGAGTATCGGTAGTTACTGTAACCAAATGTTTGCCTTTGTGGTCTGCAATTAAATCTAACGCATTGGTTTTTTCTTCATCCAAAAAGCCTCTGTCTCTCATCCAATCATCATTAAACATTTTACCAACATAACGGCTTCCATGATCGTGGAATAAAACTACTACCACGTCATCTTTTTTCAATTCATCTTTTAATTGTAACACCCCTTTAATAGCACTTCCTGCTGAATTTCCAACAAAAATTCCTTCTTCTTTAGCTAATTTTCTTTGATAAACTGCTGCATCTTTATCGGTTACTTTTTCAAATTTATCAATTACGCTAAAATCAACATTTTTAGGTAAAATATCTTCACCAATTCCTTCGGTGATGTAAGGATAAATCTCATTTTCATCGAAAATTCCTGTTTCATGGTATTTCTTAAAAACAGAACCGTAAGTATCTATTCCCCAAATTTTAATGTTAGGATTTTTCTCTTTTAAATATTTACCTACACCAGAAACTGTTCCTCCTGTACCTACTCCTACCACAAAATGAGTGATTTTTCCTTCTGTTTGTTCCCAAATTTCCGGTCCGGTAGTTAAGTAATGAGCTTTAGTATTCGATGGATTATCATACTGATTTACATACCAAGAATTAGGAATTTCAGTAGCTAATCGTTTAGAAACAGAATAATACGAACGAGGATCCTCAGGAGACACATTGGTTGGACAAACATGTACTTCTGCTCCAACTGCTCTTAAAATATCCATCTTTTCTTTACTTTGTTTATCGCTTAACACACAAATTAATTTATATCCTTTTATAATAGCAACTAACGCTAAACCCATTCCTGTATTTCCGGATGTTCCTTCAATAATAGTTCCTCCCGGTTTTAGTCTGCCATCAGCTTCAGCATCTTCAATCATTTGCAAAGCCATTCTGTCTTTTACAGAGTTTCCCGGATTAGTAGTTTCTACTTTTGCCAATACCAATGCATCAACATCTTTGCAAATTTTATTCAATTTAACCAATGGTGTGTTTCCTATGGTTTCTAGTATGTTATTGTAATATTGCATGAACTAATTTTTCTGAATTTTATAATAGATTGCAAAAGTAATAAATAGCTAATACAATAATACACTCTTTATTGTAATATTAATAGCCCTTCAGCTATCGCGAGTTTTTAACTCTTAATATAGCAATTTATATTAAACGGAGCGAGTTATGCTACACTAAACTAGCACCAACAAGAAGATGGTTGGGAAGAAAACAGCTACAAGCAGCAATTAATAATATGAAAACTATAAAAAGTCCGATTGAATTACTACATTTGAGATAAAGACACAGTGCGGATAAACGTACCGGTACGTTTATCCGGTTGTTGTATGCAATTAAAACAACTGTAATGCCGTTTACAAAAAATGACAATAAAAAAATCCCATTTAATTCTACTTGTGACTCTTGCTTTGACAATATTTCAAAACAAGATAATGGCTTGCAGTATGTACAAAATAACCGTTGACGGAAAAACAATGGTTGGCTGTAATCACGATGCTTGGTTGACTACACCCAAAATATGGTTTGAGACTGCCAGACATAAAAATGAGTATGGAACTGTTTTTACAGGATCAAGAGAAGTTTCTCCAAGCAGAATAACTCCACAATCAGGTATGAACACCGTGGGGCTTGCATTTTCACGTTTGGCTTCATATTACCCAGTTCAAAACAATCCATTTTCAAACAGATTAAAAATAACAAGTGAAGCTGACTACTTATCAAAGATACTTCATAAATGTGCAACTGTAAAAGAGGTAAAAAAACATATTGAGCAATATGACCATAGCTTCTTTTTGAATGATGTATTTATATACATTGACAGTTTGGGAGATTATTTAATTGTAGAACCTTACAAGCTTATTGAAGGTAATAATCCCAATTATGTTTTAGCTAATTTTTGTCCTTCAATAACCGATAACAAGCAAGCTCGAAAACTTGAAAGATACCGGAATGGAGAGGGTTTTTTAAAAACCAATAAAGCAATTGCTTCGCTCGACTTTTGTACTACGCTTTCAGATACAATGTCCGTTTGTAGAAGCAGAAATGGAGATGGTACATTAATCACTTCTATTTTTAACACCAAAGAAAAAATAGTAAGCCTCTACTTTTACCACAACTTTGATACCTTAGTGCAATATAGCTTAACAGATGAGCTATCAAAGGGAGACCATATTCTAAATCTTCCTGAAATATTTCCAAAGAATGCTGAATTTGAAAGACTTGTAAACTTTAAAACCCCATCAAATACAGTTGCATTAAGAGTTTTGCTTGTACTGATTGCAGGATTATTAGCTCTGATTTCTTTTGCTTTGTTTATTTCGCAATTACGAAAAAATAAAACCACTTCTCTTTCACTAAAATCAGTTGTAGTAATTTCATTATTAAATTTGATTCTTATTGCTTATATATTCGTGTTAATTACAAATAAGGGAATTTTTTATTTTGATGTTCCGTATAAACATCCCACCTCAAGTTTAATAACAGCTTCCTCATACACGCCATTTCTACTATTGATATCATTCATACCCATTATAATCTATACCAGAAATAAACTGAAATCAGATAAAACGAAGTTTTGGATTAATTCAACGTTAGTATTAAATAATATGGTGTACTTTATTCTAGTTTTGGGATTTGGGTATTGGGGATTATATAGTTTTTGGAATTAGGAGAATGAAAACTGCATACAATATTGGCTATACGTAATGCGGGTTTTAGTGCTAAATTGAAAACAAATGAATATTAACAAACATATCGGCAGGCGGACTGTGAAGTGCCTTAAAATCCTGCACTACGCATAGCCGAGACCGTTAAAATGTACAAAAAAACTCCATAAAAAATCCCCAAATTGGGATTTGGTCTTTCAGAATGAATAAATTAAAATGACAAGAATATTACTAATATTAACTATTTTGTTTCTCGTTTCTTGCAGTTCTGATTCTAAACAACAGAAAACTGAACCTAATGATATAGAAATTCCTAAAAAACTTCTGTGCCAATTATTGAAGATGTTAATACTTCAATTGAAAACTCAATAATTTTTCAAAGTGAATCAAATGGACTTGCAGACATAAGATTGACTATCATGCCAAATGGAAAGTTTACTTACTTTATGCAAATTATCCCACAACCAATGACAGATGATGAAGTTGCAACTATTAACTCTACTGGAAAATGGACTAAAAAAGCTAATTGGATAAAATTACTGTTTGAAAAAGACAAACCAACAATAAGTGCTGTTTTTGATATAAATTACGCAGACAGTAATCAGTTCAAAATAATAGATACCAATACAGTTGAAATTAACATCAACCAAAATGGAATTTATATTTGGGGAATTTATTGTGAAAAGGAAAATCATAAAAATATATCAAAAGCGGATTATGATTCATATAATGAGATTAACCATTATTTCATTTCTGAAGCTGATTCTATTAATAGTCAAATAATATCAGACAATTGTGTCGTATTGATTTATCCTACAGAACAACAAATAATTAAAGAAAAAGAAAAGTTTGGTGAAGAAGATTTTCACATAATCACAGATGATAATAACTTTTATATGTCTAACCTTATCGAATTAATGCAACAATTAGACATAAAGACTGTCACTTCTGAAAAAAGGATATTAAAATTTCTTGGAAATACTGAAGATTACATAGTTAATCTAGACAAGAAAAATGAATCAGAATTACCTCATTGGAATGCAATACTTTTCAATAAAAAAAGGAGTCCAATCTTTATCGAAATGACTGATTTAGACAAAGAGAAAATAACTAATCACATGAAATAAAAGACGTTAACAACATCTAAATACAATATAGGAATAGGTGTTGTTGAACAAGTTTTTTTTGCAAATAATAAACCCCATAAAAAAATCCCCAAATTGGGGATTTTATATTTTCTTAAAAATCGAAATCAGGGTCCGGAGCCTTCACATACGATTTTTTCTTAGGTTTAATTTTCTTTACAAACAGAATGGTTATCAATTCATCATCCACAGTAATCATAGTTCTGCTCATACCATTAGTAATGTTAATTTCCTGATCGGGATACCTGAATTTTCTATTAATTTTCTCGAAAGTATTGTCTTCAAACTTTAAATACATTTCATTTACATTTATTAGTTGGTTTTTAACCAGCACTTTTCCGTAATAGCATTCTGCCATACTTCCTTTTCTAAAACTAATAATTACATCGTCATAAACGCCATCTTCAACTTCATAAGCACCTCTCGTCTCAAAAACTGTAGCGTATTTTTGGTAACAAGTTACTTGGTCTTCTTCTGTATCTTGAGCATAAAAAGCTCCTGTTATAAATAGTAAGGATAAACTGAGTAAAATTTTTTTCATGTCGTAAATTTTTTATCGGTATAAAAGTAAAAATACTTTATTTATTATCTAAATTTAAAAGTTATATTTTTGTAACAAATTTGACAAATCGAACAAAATGAGTATAAAACTAATCAAAAATAATTTTATAGAGGCAAAACAACTTTTAGACCATTTTATAAATGATGAGAAAAATTTAGAAAAAATTGCTCAAGCAGGCGATTTGTTAGTGCAAGTTTTTAAAAACGGAGGTACTGCTTTTTCATGTGGAAACGGTGGTTCCATGTGTGATGCCATCCATTTTGCTGAAGAATTAACAGGTAAGTTCAGAGAAGAAAGAATGGCTTTACCTGCCATTGCAATTTCCGATTCGGGCTATTTAAGTTGTGTAGGAAACGATTATGGTTATGATGAAATTTTTGCTCGTTTTATCTCAGGAGTCGCCAAAAAAGGTGATGTTTTATTAGCCATTAGCACCAGTGGAAACTCTAAAAACATTTTACGAGCAGCAGAAGTTGCTAAAGACAAAGGTGTTTTTGTTATCGGACTTACAGGAAAAGATGGTGGTAAATTAGCTAATTTATGCGATGTTGAAATAAGAGTTCCTCACAATGGTTATGCTGATAGAATTCAAGAAATACACATTAAAATCATTCATTCATTAATCCATTATATTGAAGAAAAAATAGTTTAAAAATGTTGGTAAAAACTTACGGAAGTGCAGTTGTTGGTGTTGATGCTCTTACTATTACGGTAGAAGTAAATGTTGATAGAGGCATGAAATTTTTCATGGTAGGCTTACCCGATAATGCCGTAAAAGAAAGTCAGCAACGTATTGAAGCCGCATTAAAAAATGTTGGCTACAGAATGCCCGGAAAAAAAATAGTAGTTAACATGGCTCCTGCCGATATTCGTAAGGAAGGTTCTGCTTACGATTTAACCATTGCCATGGGAATTTTGGCTGCATCCGGACAAATAGCCAATGAAGAAGTAAGTAATTATGTAATAATGGGAGAGCTTTCGCTTGACGGAAGTTTGCAACCTATAAAAGGCGCGTTGCCTATTGCTATTCAGGCACGAAAAGAAGGTTTTAAAGGCTTTATCTTACCCAACGAAAATGCTCGAGAAGCGGCTATTGTTGATGGTATTGATGTTTTTGGAGTGAGTAACATTAGTGAAGTAATCAATTTTTTTAATGGTGATACTCAATTAGAGCCAACCATAGTAGATACCCGAAAAGAATTTTATCAGAACCTTACCAAGGTAGATTTCGATTTTGAAGATGTTAAAGGGCAAGAAAACATTAAACGAGCTTTAGAAATTGCTGCGGCAGGAGGACATAATGTTATTTTAATTGGTCCGCCCGGAGCAGGAAAAACTATGTTGGCAAAACGTTTACCAACCATACTTCCTCCGCTTTCATTAATGGAAGCGTTGGAAACAACAAAAATTCATTCCGTTGGAGGAAAACTATCAAAAGACACTTCTTTAATAAGTATAAGACCTTTTCGCTCTCCGCACCATACTATTTCTGATGTAGCTTTAGTTGGTGGTGGTGGATTTCCTCAGCCGGGAGAGATTTCTTTGGCACACAATGGTGTATTGTTTTTAGATGAATTGCCCGAATTTAAACGAACAGTTTTAGAAGTGCTTCGTCAGCCAATTGAAGATAGAAAAGTATCTATTTCTAGGGCAAAATTTACAGTAGATTACCCTGCAAGTTTTATGATGGTAGCTTCTATGAATCCTTGTCCTTGTGGTTATTATAACCATCCTGAAAAAGATTGTGTTTGCTCTCCAGGCGTGGTTCAAAAATACCTCAGCAAAATTTCCGGTCCATTATTAGACAGAATTGATTTACATGTAGAAGTTACACCGGTAAGTTTTAGCGAGCTTAGCACTACTTCTATTGGTGAATCGAGTGAAGTTATCCGAGACAGGGTAATTAAAGCAAGAGATGTTCAGGCTGAACGTTATAAAGAAAAAGAAGGTGTTTATGCTAATGCACAAATATCGAGTAAAACCATAAAAGAAATTTGCGAAATTGATAGCGTAGGTAAAGATTTACTTAAAAATGCTATGGATAAATTAGGTTTATCTGCCAGAGCATATGATAGAATTTTAAAGGTTGCTAGAACAATTGCAGATTTAGAATCATCAGAAAACATAAAAAGCGAACACCTTGCAGAGGCAATTCAATACAGAAGTTTGGATAGAGAAGGTTGGGCAGGATAAAATCTATAAACCTCGAAACAACCATTTGCTATAGTTAATCGTCTGATTAATTGTTATAACACCAAGCAATAATTTACTTTGGAACTAGATGAAATAATAGAAGGTTGTTACGAAAACAGCAGAAAGCACCAAGAAGCATTATATAACTTATATGCTGCTAAGATGCTGGGCGTTTGTTTAACCTATACCAAAGACAGAGATTTGGCTCAAGATATTTTACATGATGGTTTTTTTAAGGTGTTTAAAAAATTTCATCAGTACGATGCTTCTTGGAGTTTACAAGGTTGGATAAGAAGAATTATTGTAAATACAGCCATAGATCATTTTAGAAAAACCAACCGTATTTCCCCAATGGATTTTCAGGAAGCAGTTTACCTAGTAGGAAGCTACAACAATGCTTCAGAAATCTCAAAAACAGCAGATTTATCTATGCTGATTAATATGTTACCTACTGGTGCGAGAACCATTTTTAATTTATATACTATAGAAGGATACAAACACAATGAAATAGCTAAAATGCTTTCTATAAGCGAAGGAACTTCAAAATCTCAATTATCTAAAGCAAAAAGTGTTTTAAGAGAATTGGTGACTAAATATTATGAACGTTAACCTTTTTTATATATTCCTTGAAAAACAAAAAAAACATAGAAGATTGGTACAAAAACGAACTGGAAAACTTTAGCGTTGAGCCGGAAAAAGGCTCGTGGGATAAACTTTCTTCTTCAATGGATAACCCAAGTGGCTTGTCTGATGAGGCTTTTGATGATTTTGTAAGAGATGAAGTGGAGCATATTGAAACTAATCCTGATAAAGCAGTTTGGGAAAAACTTTCAGAAAAATTAGATACTACAACTGTTTGGGAACGTTTATCAATTACCTTAACCCGTTACGAACGATTTATTTGGTGGAGAAATTTTGCTTTTAAATCTGCTGCTCTAGCTTTATTTTTTATGGGAGTTGGATTAAGTATTAATGAATATTTCAATGAAGATATTCATCCAAATAATAATAAAATAACAACTCCAACTGTTGCATTAAATACTTTTGAGCAATTACCAAAACAAACTCCAATAACGAGTATAGTGACTTCAAAAAATGTATTAAACTCATTCGCAACTGAAAAAAAAGAGGTAAATCAGCGCATTGTTTCTAATCCTTCAAAACAAATTAACAAACTTATTGCTACTGAAAAAACTGTGGCATCAACAGCTAAAAAACAGGCATATATTACTTCAAAAGAAGTTAATCAACAACTTAATAATGATAAGGAAATTCATTTGAGAAAATCTAATTATAAACTTAAGGAACACATTATCCAACCAAAAGAATTTTTAATTAAAAAAGAGAATAACAAAATCATCTTTAACAATAAAAGATTTTCGTCTCATTTTGCTTTTGGAATTTATGCCAAACGAATTTATATGGGTTTAAATGTTGGGTTTAAGAAACAAAGTATGATTGCACAATTGAAAGATAATAGTGAATTTAATAGTCTTTCTCAAAATACCTTGTTAGACCATGGAAGTAGTTTTGGAGCTACAGCAGGTATTATTCTTTCAGACAAAATGAACTTAGAAACCAATGTAAATTTCTACTCTAGCAATGGCTATAGAAAACAATATACATCAGATGAAATTAACTATACGGAAAACCTAAACTTAGCCTATACTAACGTTAGTATATTAGCTAAAAGAATGTATAACAAATCTACTTTTGACGATAAAAAATATTCCACAAATATTATTGGCGGATTGTATTTAGGATATCTTTCTAGTGCTACTTCAGTAATTAACGGAATAACTTACAAAAACAAAGCTTATACCGACCTTGATTGTGGTCTTGTATTAGGATTAGAACAAGATAGATACTTAACCAAAGAACTAATTATTACCCCAGGAATTAGATATTACCAAGGAGCTAAAAATATTGCTAATACTGAAAATCATTTTTCTTATGCCTATAATTCTACTCTAGAATTTAATTTAGGTATAAAATATATTTTCTTAAAAAAACATTAACTTCTCCTACCAACCATTTTTATTAGATAAACGTTCTACAAGCAACTTATGGAACAATTAAAAAACATACTACTTTATTTTTTCTCTTTCGTGGTACTTTTGCTTCATCCCAGTTTAAACAACGAAAAGAATCCTTTATCTTTTGTTCATTACCATGCTTATGGTAATACATTCAAATTAAAATTTGATGATTCCATTGATAAAGAAAAATTATACATAAAATGGACCTGCGAAAACCAACATGCTGATTGTAAAGAATTAGCTATTTTTGAAGGAGGAAAAAAAGTCAACACCATTCCTTTTGAATCTGGAAAACAAGAACTTATTGTATATTACAACAATAAAATGATTGGAAAAATAAAACAAACTAAAACTAAAGAAAAACATGCTCATGCTTATTTTGTAAACTTAAGCAGCGTCCACAATAATGCTATAGAATTTAAAGGTGAAATAACCGGACCATCATCAGCTGTAGCAACTATGGTTACTACATTAAACAATTTAATTTCACAGCATTAATTCTTGGTTTAGATATTATATATCCAATCAAATTTATCTGCTACTCTACCTCTTTTAATCTCTTCTATTGATTTTGCTATTTTATTAGAAACCGTTCTGTTTTCAACTGGAGGCAACTCAAAACGTTCGTCTTCAAAAGTTATAGAAGCAATTTGTGCAATTGTAGCAGCAGTTCCTGTCCCAAAAGCATCTTGCAGTTTGTTATTTCTTGCTGCTTCAACAACTTCTTTTACAGCTACTCTTCTTTCTTCTACTTCTAATCCTAACTCTTTAGCTAATTTTATTACACTATCACGAGTAATTCCAGACAAGGTAGTATTTAATGCTATAGAAGGTGTAATTAATTTATTATCAATCAAAAACATTACATTCATTGTTCCAGATTCTTCAATATATTCATGCGTTTTAGCGTCTGTCCAAATCAATTGTTTATAGCCTTTTTCTTGTCCTAATTTAGCCGGATAAAGTGCTGCAGCATAATTTCCTGCCGCCTTAGCAAAACCAACACCACCTTCGGCCGCCCTAGAAAAATTAGATTCAATTTTAACATCTACCGGACCTGTGTAATATGAACTTACCGGAGATGTAATAATCATAAATTTATATTCTTCTGCCGGTCTTACTCCCAATAATTCTTCACTAGCAAAAATAAATGGTCTTATGTATAATGAACAACCTTCATTTTGAGGAACCCAATCTGCATCTAACTGTACTAATTGGTGTATAGCATCCATAAAAAGCTCTTCAGGAACTTCAGGCATACAGAGTCTTTTGGCAGAAACATTTATTCTTTTTGCATTTTCTCTTGGTCTAAATAACAACACTTTTCCTTCGTCATTTTTATAGGCTTTCATCCCTTCAAAAACTGCCTGACCATAGTGAATTGCTGCACAAGCAGGGCTTAATGAAATTGGAGCGTAAGGCTCAATTCTTAAGTCTTGCCACTCGCCATTTTTATATTCTGCCACAAACATGTGGTCAGAAAATTGTTTTCCAAATTGTATATTATTGAAATCAACCGACTGAATCTTAGATGTTTTTGTTTTCTCTATCTTAATATTACTTACTGCGTCCATCATTTAAAAAATCCTTTTTTTTGTAGGCATAAATTTACTATTTTTTATTGTATTGAAACATGATTTTTAATTGGTTCTTTAGTTCTTACACTAAAGAATTGTTTCTCTACAAGTTGTAAGGAAAAAATAATTATTTTTTATGCTGAAATTTTTTGTTGAGCTAATTCTAATGCATTCTGAAATTGTTCTTCTTGATTAATATGTGTATTGTCTAACACAACAGCATTTTCAGCTTGTATAAGTGGGTTTTCTGTTCTGCTGGTATCATCGCCATCACGAGAAACAATATTTTTCAATACCTCATCATAAGTAATATTATCTCCTTTAGCTTTTAATTCATCATATCTTCTTTGTGCTCTCACTTCAAAATCTGCTGTCATAAAAATTTTAAGCTCTGCATCTGGAAAAACAACAGAACCAATATCTCTCCCATCCATTACCAAGCCTTTATTCTTTCCCATTTTTCTTTGTAGTTCTACCATTTTAGTACGAACTTGTTTTACTTTAGCAATTCTGCTTACCAAACCCGATACTTCAATGCCTCTAATTTGTTTTTCTACATTTTCGTTATTAAGGCAGGTTTCTGAACTGTTTTTTTCTGCATTAAATGAAAACGTTACATCAATATTATGCAAGTCATCAATTAATTTTTGTTCATCAAAAAAATCTTCTCCGATATACCCTTTTCTAAGAGCGTATAAAGCAACAGCTCTGTACATTGCTCCCGTATCAATATATATATAATTTAAAGCTTTAGCCAATTGTTTTGCCAATGTACTTTTTCCGCAAGAGGAGTAACCATCAATGGCTATAATAATTTTTTTCATCTGTTAATATTTTTATTTTATTAAATCGGTCAGATGTAACTCCCATATAATCATTTTCTTGTGCGAGATTTTTTTTATCATAGTCGTTTCATGTATTTATATTTATTTATTTTTTATCGGACACATGGAACTCCCTTTATAATCATTCTTTTATGTGAGAATTTTTTACTAATGGTCGTTTCATTCTTCGCTTTGTTTGTCTTTTTTACTTTTTCGGGATTTTTTTGAAGCTTTTTCTTCTGGAATCACCACCTGATTTTTTTTATAATAATCCGAAATGGTGGTGGTAATGGTAAAATGGTTAGAAGTTCCTGCTAAGTGATAGCTTGCTCCTCCATAACTTATATGAATTTTTTTAATTCTAAACCCTAAACCCCAACTAAATCCAATTAATCCGCCTTTGTTATCAAAAGCTAATTCAGCCCTTCGTTGGAAGTTATAACCAAACCTCAACATAAAACTTGGTGAAAGCACAAACTCTGTCCCAACAACAACATGTCTGAAAAATTCACTTACCATTCCTGTTTTGTTTAATTCTTTTCTGGCTTCTTCATCTAAAGTATTATCTCTATTTGTTACCGAAGAAGAATCATTATAAGCTAAATTCCAATTATTTAACTGAATAAAATCAACATTAAAACGAATAGGCGTATGAGCCAATTTTTTAGAAATTCCCAATTGTACTTCAAAAGGAAGCGGTTCTTTTTCTCTTCCTTCAAAGTAGGTAGAAAATTGTCTGCCAATATTTTTAACTAATAACGCAGTTGTAAATTGTTTTTTTGCATTATGATACGTTGCAGATAAATCCATTGCCATAGCAAAAGAGCTATATTGATAAAATTTGGAATAAATTGGTTTTAGGTTTGCTCCAACAGAAAAAGATGTGTCTATGCTTTTTCCCCAACCTAAAATAAAAGCATAATCTGAAGCAGAGAAAGAACCCAACTCATTCCCTCCTTCGTCTGTTTCTAAAAAATTTCCGTAATTAATATATTTCACACCTCCGGAAAATGTTCCGTACTTTTTAAAATCATGGGTATAAGAAAAATGCCCTAAATTAACATCTGCAAAGTAATTTAAATACGTAAATGAAAGAGCACTACTCATTTCTGCCGAAAGTAATGAAGGATTGTCTAAAGCAAAATTGGGATCATCATCTTTAATGGCTATAGCACTTCCACCCAACGCCCCTGTTCTGGCAGAAACAGGAATGTTAAGAAAGCTAAAAGCACTCTCTCCTCCTACTTGTGCTATTGACTCACAAAAAGTAAGGATAATAAAAATGAGTGTAATAAAAAACTTCATCTGTTAATTTTCTATTTTATTAAATCGGTCAGATGGAACTCACTAAGAAACATCTTCTTGTAAATAAAATCTAATCAAAACTCGTTTCATCAACCGATTAATATTAGCAATGGATGGCTAAATTACGCTTTTATCAATAAATTATTGTATTGCTGTTAGATTGTAAAAAAAACTTAGGTTAATGATGATTAGCTTGTTCTTGAGAAATAGCAATGATTACATCATTATAGATTTTTTCCATTTCTTCGGGATGCATAGAATAATAAGCAATGTTGTTATTAAATTGCTCTTCAGTAATGTTATGTTTTTTAAAAATATGTATGTAATGATTTTCTTGAAATGCTTTACTTCTAAACAATGAATCATCTATTGAAGATTTAATTTTAAGATAGCCTTGAGCAATTTCAATATCTGTAAGTACAGATACTAATTCTTCATGGGTAAGAATTCCCTCTGGTAGTTCATTTTGAGAAGAACTACATGATAAAAATAATAAAATGGAAAGTATAAAAATGAACTTATTAAGCATCTTTTGCTGTTGAAGAAGCAGCTACATATCTAATTGTTTTCACTGCTTTAATCATGTCTTGAATCATTTTTTCTCCGAATTGCTCACTTTGTAAGTCTCTAATTTCATAAATATCATTATTAATAGTTGCTTTATAGAAAAAATGGTGCTGCGTTTTAACCCCTGATTCGGGAATATCTTGCTTATAAACCAATAAATTTTCTTCTTCAGAAACTATTTCTGAAACAAAAACCAAGTCTTCTTCTAAATCCATTTTTAGCAATTGTATATCACCTTCTCCATACATAATTTCTATTCCAAATGAATTTCCAACCACTATTTCCAGTGCACCTCTGTTGGTTAAAACTACTTGCGGTTCACCATGATTTTCAGCATCAGGAACCATAATTACCATTGGAAAACCCCACTGGTTTAAATCCAATTCTTCGTGACCTTTTAACTGAACTATTTCTTGATTTTCATCTGTTGTACTATTATCATTACCACAGGCAACAAACAAGAAAGTTAAAAATATGACTAAAAATATAAAGGTTGTATTTCTCATAAAATATAAATGTCTAATAAAGAACAAATATAAAATAAAAAAATACAACCTTCAAAAATTAAAAATTTAATTTTTGATTAGTATTTGTGTTTGGGTTCATAAATCAATCTAAAAAAAGTACTAAACCTTTGAAATTCTCTTTTTATTGGAATTCCTGCAACAATACCTACCAATAGATTTTCTGCAATTCCCAACCTCATTTGTGGTCTAATTACCATATCAAAATCATCATATGTAATTTCTTTATTAAACTCCAACCCGATAAAGTTTCTTGTTCCATCTATCATATAATGAAAATTGGTATTAATTTGCCAATTGATATGCATTGAGTTATTTGAAAAATGTTGTCGCATTTCTGGTCCAGTATAAATTAGAGTATGGAAATTCTGCCCCCATCTTTTAGCAGCTACAAAAAATGGATTAAAAACATTCCCTTCTACAAAAGCTTCACTTCCATAAAGACTAAAATTAACAAACTCAAACTCATTTAGATAAGCTATTGCCATAGATGTACTATGTCTTTCAGAAACAAAAAAAGAATACTGAACTGCTAATTTTAGTCCATTAATTTTATTTTGAGGCATCATTGTTTTATCCACGTCATCTTCATTTGGATAATAGAAAGTGAATGGGACTTCAATTTCTAAACCAAGCCTGTTAATCGGAGCCCATTCATATTCTATTAATGCTTCATAAGAATCAAACTTATTATTATCAGTCATTCCAAAACCAACATTCCATTCTTTTTCCCCCTTTCTAGCACCTAAATCTCTAATTAAATCAATGGAAAGTGGCTCGGCATGTAGTACTTTGTCTGTTTTACGTTTATTCTCAACTTCTTCAATATATAAACTATCTAATCTATCTTTTTCTATTTTTAACGTATCTAAGTTTTGAGAAAAAAGACTAACAGAAAGTAATATTACTAAAGTTAGAAATAAATTTTTCATGTTTTTTTAAAACCTTAACTGATAAACCTTATCTAATTCATCATTATTGGTGAAATTAACCCCTAAATCTTTTATTAATCCATTGCCAATTCCATAAACCCAACCATGTATGTGTAAAGTTTGTTTATTGTTCCAAGCATTTTGAACTATAGAAGTTTTTGCTAAATCAAATACTTGTTCTACAACATTTAATTCAACATATCTATCAAAACGTTGTTTTTCATCAGTTATAGCATCTAGCTCTTCAGCATGAAATCTATAAACATCTTTAATATGTCTAATCCAATTATCAATTAGGCCAATATGCTGATTTCCCATTGCAGCAGCGACACCTCCACAACCATAATGCCCACAAACAATTACATGTTTTACTTTTAGTGCATTAACTGCATAATCAAGTACACTTAGCATATTCATATCTGAATGAATAACCATGTTAGCAATATTTCTATGTACAAAAACTTCTCCTGGTTGAGCTCCAATAATTTCATTTGCGGGAACTCTACTATCTGCACAACCTATCCACAATACTGGTGGTTGCTGCCCATTAGCTAATTTAGTAAAAAATTCTGGATCTAAATCTAATTTTGATTGAACCCATTCTTTATTATTATCTAAAAGTTGTTTATAAAATTTATTTTCCATTTTGTATATTTTTTTAATCGTTATAAAATTAATTAGTTTTATTTAAAAGCAACACCTTCTATTCCTTTTGTTTCTACTTGAATATTTTTTAGTTTAGAAGTATGATTTACAAATTCTTGTATATTCTCTAAAACATCATAAGCAACAGCATAGGATTTTGATGCATCAATTATTAAAGTTGAATCTTCCGGTATTTTTGCTAATTCTTTTGCAACACTTGCTTTATTTAAAAATGTCACTTCTTCTGAAAGTGTTAAGGTATATTTAGTTTTACCATCAACTATTTCTTTTTTACAGTTTAAAGCGTTTTTATAATTCTTTCTTAAAATATAAAATACGGCTACCACCATTCCTATTCCAATGCCTTTTAACAAATCTGTTCCTACAATAGCTATAACAGTTACTAAAAAAGGAACAAACTGTTCATGTCCTAATTTAAACATATCTCTAAATATAGCTGGTTTGGCAAGTTTATATCCTACTAATAGTAATATTGCTGCTAAAGAAGCTAATGGGATTAGATTCAGAAAAACAGGAATAATAATTGCGGATAATAATAAAATTATCCCATGGAATATAGCTGACATTTTAGTTTTTCCACCTGAATTAATATTGGCAGAACTTCTTACTATAACTTGTGTAATTGGCAGTCCTCCAATCATACCAGAAACCATATTTCCTATTCCTTGAGCTCTTAATTCTTGGTTGGTTGATGTTCTTCTTTTGTAAGGGTCTAACTTATCTGTAGCTTCTAGACAAAGTAATGTTTCCAAACTAGCTACTATGGCTAAAGTTACAGCAACCACATATACTTGCGGATTACTAAATGTAGAAAAATCAGGAAACTTAAAAAAACTCAGAAACTCTTGTGGAGAAGAGGCTACAGGCAATTCAACTAAATGTTTTCCACTCAAAACTAACTCTGGAGCTAAATTTAAAAACAGTGCATTGAGCAAAATACCTGTCAACACTACAAATAATGCTCCTGGTAAAAACTTAAATAGACCTATTTTTTTCATGAAATTAGTTTCAAATAGAATTAACATTCCTAATGAAATAACACTAATGATTATTGCTCCCAAACTACTATACTTAAAAGCATAATATATTTCAGTAACAGTATTATGTCCATCTTTTTGAGCAAAATCAAAATCACCCATAAAGTCTTCATCATAACCTAAAGCATGAGGAATTTCTTTAAGAATAAGAATTATACCTATAGCAGTTAACATTCCCTTTATTACTGAAGATGGAAAGAAGTAACCAATAATACCAGCCTTCATAAAACCTGCTAAAAGTTGTAAAATACCCGAGAGTACTACTGCTAATAAAAAGGCTTCAAAAGTTCCTAAGGTATCAATTGCTCCTAATACAATTACTACTAACCCAGCTGCAGGGCCTGAAACTCCCAATTGAGAATTACTAAAAGAACCTACAACAATTCCCCCCACAACTCCAGCTATAATTCCTGAAAACAATAAATCAGATCGACCAGTTGAAGCTAAAGCGATTCCCAAACATAAAGGAAGGGCTACAAGAAAAACTACTAATCCAGCAGGAAAATCTGACTTAAGATTAGCAAACATATTTAATTTTTTTGGTGTCATAACATAAATTATTACACAAACAATTGATTGATAGTCAATTATGTTTGAATTATTGATAAAAATTAATCTTGAAAAAAATCATTTTTTCAATGACAATAAAATAAACATTATAGATTACTATAATGTAATTCAATAATTTATGCTAATTCTGGTGGTGGAGCAACAATTTCCTTATATGGTGGAAAAAGTAAAGAAAATTCTACTTGATGTTCTAACTCTGTAAATTGGAAAAAACATCTGAAATCTGAATCTTCTGTAATGTATTCTTGCATAGCAAAGGTTACAGTAGAGCCACTGCTGTGTCTATTTTCTTCTTCAGCAATTTCAACAAACTGGTAAGTAGGTACAGAAAAATATGAAAATGAGAATGTGCTTACTAAAACTAGTAAAAAGAATACAGCTATTATTTTATGACCTTTCACATTGGCGAAATTACATATTAAAAGCTGTTTTTTCTTTTTTTAAAAATTAAAAGTGTGTTAAAATATGTAAAAAAAGTAATTCCTACTTGTGTTTCTAAGGTGTCTTCAGTAAGCATGGAAAGCATTGAAATGGAAATAAAACAGAGATAAAGATAATCTCTATATTGTTTTAAAACAACGATGGGGTAAAGTAAAAAGATTAAAAAATAAATTCCTCCTAAAATACCAAAACTCACAAAATAAGTTAGGTACTGATTATGTGCTCTTCTCCAATATTTTTCAGAAATAATATCTCTTTCTTCATGTTTTTGATTAAAAGCATCCTGAACATCTCCCGTACCTACGCCAAATAAACTATTTTCTTTTATAATATTATAAGCTGATTGCCAGTATACCCATCTGAGCATTACTGAATGTCCATCAGCCACATTATATTTATTGTACATTTCCAATTCCCAAAATATTTTATGCAGTCTAAGTTCTATACCATTCATATCAAGATATCTATAGTTAGAGATTCCATTTTCAATAGCTTTTATTTCTTCAGGTTTTAATTCATTAATAGCTTGCTCTGTTTTTAATTTACCTTGAGAAGTAATGAATCTTAATAATGTAACTCTTATTTCCTGACCTTTTAAATCAACCTCATTAAAATTTATTTTACTTACCTCATTCCAAGCTTTTTCTATTTCTTTATTAGCAATATTTCTATAGATATAATTTCCATTTTCCAGCTGAAAACTATTAGAACTTATGGTATCATGAAAAAGTTTTTCACCTTTTGGAGAAAATTCTTGTATCGGCAAAGCTTCGACATCATTAAAGGACAAATACTCTTTATAACAACTTTTTATGTAAAGTACTATTGAAAGTACAATTACAACAACAACTACTACTGCTGATAATTTTACAGTTATTTTGTGATGTTTTATTCCGTAATAAAAAATCAACACCATAAAAGTGAATGCTGTTACAGTAATACCAGTTATTAAGTTAAGTAAAAATAGAAAGCTAGCTAACCACACAAAACTTAGTATCCATCTTATCTTTTGTTTTTTATTTTTTGCTTTTATAGCATAATACAAAGTTCCAAAAATAGCTAACGACACTTCCAATCCAAACCTAATATGAGAATTAAATCTTGATAAATCCCTTTTATCAATAATTACCTCATTAAGTCCTCCTAACATTACAAAGATGCTCCAAAGCGAAGCTGTTATTACACCCCCAACATACACCGAAAAAATTAAACGAAACTCTTTATTGGTTAATGGTTTAAAGCTAACTATTAAAAAAGGTAATACAAAAAGCGGCAACTTTCTTCTAATATCATCAAACGCAAAATCGAAATTAGTAGTGTTTAAAAGTCCTAAAAGAGTAAGCAGATACACTGAACTTAATATAAGTGCCGTTCTATTTTTAAAAAAGCGTTTTATTTTTTCTAGATGATTTCCTTCTAATACCCATAAAAAACCTATACAAAGCTCTCCTAAAGTTATAAGAGGTTTAGACAATGAGAGTCCCACTGCAATAAACATCAAAAAAAACAAATACATGTTTCTTGAATAAGTGGAAACAAAACCCATTTTAGAAAAAAATTTAAATTAAAAACTAATCTTGCTTTGTATTATTCCCTGCGAAAATAGCATCATATTTTTGTTTGTCAGAAAGCACTTCAATAGCTTTCTCCATTACTGGGTCTGTTTTTAAAGATGCTTCCATTTTTCCTTTTTGATAATAATATCTAGTAGCAATTTCTGTTTCCAAAATATATTTTATCTCTTCTTTAAAGGTATATAAATCTTCTTCTTTATTATGCTTTAATTTGTTTAATAAAGCATTGTACTCATTTTCTAAGCTTTTAAAATATTTATCTGCTTTAGCAGCTTTTTCTAGTTTTTCTAGCAACGCCTCACTATCTGTAGTATAGTCGTAATCTTTACCTTCAAGAAACTTCACAAATTTTTCATACTCTTCATCAGAAATAGTAAATGCATCCACTTCAGGTATTGCATTATTTTTTAATTTGAAATCTGTTGCATAATCAAATAAATGATTTTTTAAATACAAGCTGGTAGCAATATCGCTAATTTCCTTTTTTTCTACTTTAATATCGGGTTCAATTCCCATTCCATCAAATACAGGTCTATACGTTTTTAAAGTTTTAAACTCTCTTATTAAAGAATCCGGAATTGCATTTACTTTTCCATCCTCATCTTTATGCGAATAATCTAATTTTTGAATACATCTTCCACTTGGTGTATAATATTTAGCAACGGTAACTTTTAATTTTGAGTTGTAACTCAATGGTCTTACTTGTTGCACCAATCCTTTTCCAAACGAACGATTTCCAATAATAACAGCTCTATCATGATCTTGCAATGCTCCCGATACAATCTCTGAGGCAGATGCAGACATTTCATCTATCAAAACTACAATAGGAATTTCTGTGTCAATAGGCATTGCTGTAGCTTTATACACTTTATCCCAATCGCTAATTTTACCTTTGGTGCTAACTACTTCAGAACCTTTAGGAACAAAATAATTTACAATATCTATGGCTTCTTTCATTAATCCACCACCATTTCCTCTCAAATCTAAAATTAAAGATTTTGCATTTTGCTCCTTTAATTTTGTAAAAGCTGCTTTTACTTCTGCACCGGCAGATTCAGTAAATCCATTTAGCTTAATATAGCCTATATCATTTGAGTACATTTTATAATAAGGCACATCGTCAATTTTCACTTCTTCTCTAACCACTTTTTTCTCAATTGGTTCTTCTGTCCCTGGTCTTTCAACTGTAATATTTAAAGTAGTTCCAGGTTGGCCTAAAAGTAAATCTCTAATTTCTGAAGTTGATTTGTCTGTAACATCTTTTCCGTCAATCTTTAACAGTCTATCTCCTGCCCACAAACCCGCTTTATAAGCTCCAAATCCTTCATAAGGTTCAGAAATAACTACATGCTCACCATGTTGCTGAATCAAGGCTCCAATTCCTCCATACTGCCCCGTAGTCATTAACTTATAATCTTCAATATTAGATTCAGGAATATAATTAGTGTAAGGATCTAAAGATTCTAACATGGCGTCAATTCCAGTTTTCATCAACTCTCCCGGGTCGGTATCATCAACATAGTAAATATTTAATTCACGAAAAAGTGTTGCGAAAATGTCGAGGTTTTTAGAAACTTCAAAATAGCTATCTACAAAACCAACCGAAAAAACACTTGCTAATGTTATGCTTACTATTAAAATGTATTTTTTTAATTTTTGTGTCATATTTAATTCTTTAATCTTTATTTATCTTAAGGTACAGGATCGTGTCCATGTCCTCCCCAAGGGTGGCAAGATGAAATTCTTTTTATTGCCAACCAAGTTCCTTTAAGAGGCCCATACTTTTCAATTGCCTCGAGACTATATTGCGAACAAGTGGGTGAGTATCTACAGTTTGCTCCTAAAAATGGAGAAATACTTAGTTGGTAAACTCTTATTAGCAAAACAACTATTTTACTTATTATCCACTTCACAAGGCATCTCTTAAACGTGATAAAATTACTTTTATTTTTTCTTCTATCTCTTTGTATGACAAAATTTGTTCCGCACCATAAATCACCATCATATTAATTTCTTTGTAATTTTCAAGCAACTTGGTTTTTAAATCGTTATTATTTATTCGGTAAGCTTCTCTAACTCTTCTTTTAATTAAATTACGATTTACAGCTAACTTAATTTTTTTCTTAGGAACACTAACACCAAAGTTAATAGGAATATTATTTTTTTCGGTCTTCACCTTATAAATTAGCCTTATAGGAAACTGATTAATAGATTTTCCTTGTTTAAAAAGCAATTCAATTTCTTTTTGACTTTTCAGTTTTTCTTTTTTGGAAAATTTATATGATATTGGCTTGGTCAATGTTAAAGATGTTTTGAGCAAAAATACGAAGAGAAAAACAATTCTATTCTTTTATTCTTTGCTGATGAGCGTAACATGTTGCTTTATTTTCTCTACAAAAACCAAGTAGTGTTATACCTAATTCTTTAGCAAAATCTACTGCTAAACTTGATGGAGCCGAAACTGCTCCTAGTAGCGGAATTTTAGCTGCATAAGCTTTCGCAACAATTTCATAAGAAATCCTTCCACTTACCACCATACATTTTGCTTGTTTTAGTTGATTAGTAGCTACAAGGTTTCCAATAACTTTATCTACTGCATTGTGTCTACCAACATCTTCTTTTAACGAAAGTAAAGTACTATCTTTAGCAAATGCTGCTGCTGCATGAGAGCCTCCCGATTGATGAAATGTAGGTTGACCTTTTTTCATAGTGTCAAACATGGTGTAAAGGTCTTTTATAGCAATAATTTGCTCTTGTTTTTCAATTTTTTCGCCCCCTGAAAGCTCCTGTAACTCTTGTTGTCCGCATATTCCACAGGAACTTACAGATAATAAATTCCTACTGTTTTTATAACCATTACCCAATTGATTTTCATCTATCTCTACAAAGGCTTTAGAAACAGCATTTTTTTCATCTTTTTCAAGAATGACTGGAAGCACTTGTTTTCCTCTGTAAATATCTTCAGCATATAACAACCCTCTAACCAAGTCCTCATCATCTCCAGGAGTTCGCATAGTAATAGAAAAAGTTTTCTTATTGATATAAATCTGTAAGCCTTCCTCAATTGTCAAATTATCTTCAACCATTATGGCTTCACTTTTACAAAATTTTTTTCCTTGGTATTGTTGTATTTTCATTTGACTTTAATCAGTAAAGTTGTAAAAATAGGGATAAAAAATAATCCTGACCAGTAAAAAACCAATCAGGATTATAGCTAATAATTTATTAAAAATTAAATCTTTTGTTTCACTTCAACTTGTTCGTAAGCTTCAACAATGTCCCCTTCTTTTATATCATTAAACTTATCAATGTTCAATCCACATTCATACCCTTTGGCAACTTCTTTAACATCATCTTTAAATCGTTTAAGCGATCCTAATTTTCCTGTATAAACTACAATTCCGTCTCTAATAACTCTAATATCGCTTGTTCTATAAATTTTTCCTTCTTGAACCATACACCCTGCAATTGTTCCCACTTTAGAAATTTTAAATATTTCTCTAATTTCAACTGTTCCGGTAATTTTCTCCTCAAATTTAGGAGCTAACATACCTTCCATTGCATCTTTAATTTCTTCAATAGCATCGTAAATAATCGAATACAACCTAACATCTATTTGTTCTTGTTCAGCAAGTTTTCTAGCATTTACAGACGGTCTTACTTGGAAACCAATGATAATAGCATCAGAAGCTGCTGCCAACATTACATCCGATTCAGAAATTTGTCCTACAGATTTATGTATGATATTTACTTCAATTTGGTCAGTAGATAATTTTTGTAAAGAATCAGATAGTGCTTCAATAGAGCCATCCACATCACCTTTAATAATAACATTAAGCTCTTTAAAGTCTCCAATGGCTAATCTTCTTCCTATCTCATCTAAAGTAATATGTTTATTGGTTCTAGCTCCTTGCTCTCTTACTAACTGAAGTCTTCTTTCAGCAATATTTCTAGCTTCTCTCTCATCTTCCATTACATAAAACTTATCACCCGCACTTGGCGCTCCGTTTAATCCTAATAAAGATACAGGAGTTGATGGTCCTGCTTCTGTAATTTTTGTACCACGCTCATTAAACATGGCTTTAACTTTTCCACTATAACATCCAGCTAATAACACATCTCCAACTTTCATTGTCCCAGATTGAACTAGCAAAGTAGAAACATAACCTTTCCCTTTATCCAATTCTGATTCTATAACTGTTCCTCTACCTTTTTTATTCGGATTTGCTTTTAATTCTAACATTTCTGCTTCTAGCAATACTTTTTCCAATAATTCTTCTACATTGGTACCAAATTTTGCTGATATCTCTTGTGTTTGATATTTTCCTCCCCATTCTTCTACTAAAATATTCATAGCAGAAAGTTCTTCCCTTAATCTATCAACATTTGCTCCTTCTTTATCAATTTTATTGAAAGCAAAAACTATAGGTACTCCAGCAGCCTGAGCATGATTAATTGCCTCTTTTGTTTGTGGCATTATATTATCATCTGCTGCGATTACAATAATAGCAATATCTGTTACCTGGGCTCCACGAGCACGCATAGCAGTAAAGGCTTCATGACCAGGAGTATCTAAAAATGCCATTCTTTTACCGTTGTCTAATGTTACCGAATAAGCTCCAATATGCTGAGTAATCCCTCCTGCTTCACCAGCAATTACATTTGCTTTTCTAACATAATCCAATAAAGATGTTTTACCATGATCTACGTGACCCATCACTGTAACTATTGGTGCTCTATCTAATAAATCTTTAGGGTCATCTTCCTCTTCTTGTTCAAAATCTAAATTTTCTGAAGCAGAAATAAATTGAACAGAATAACCAAACTCTTCTGCAATAATAGAAATGGTTTCTGCATCTAAACGTTGATTTATTGAAACAAACAAACCTAAGCTCATACAAGCTCCAATTACTTCATTAACATTTACATCCATTAATTTTGACAGCTCATTTGCTGTAACAAACTCAGTAATTTTTATTATTGATTTTTCTTTTTCTTCTCTTTCTACATTCTTCTGAGCCTCTTCACTTGCTGCCAATCTTTTGTCTTTTCTATGTTTTACAGATTTACTTTTTCCTCCACCTGTTAAACGAGCAAGTGTTTCTTTTACCTGATCTTGAATTTGTTTTTCTGTTAATTCCTGTTTTTTCTCTACCCTCTCCCCTTTTTGTTGTCCTTTTTTAGCAAACTTTCTTGGAGCATCTGATAAATCAACTTTTTTACTAAGTCTTTTCCTTTTAGATTTATTTCCTGACTTATCATCGTCAACAACATTTTTTTCTTTATTAGATGATGCTACTGGTTTTCTTTTTTCAAACTTCTTCTCAACGGGAAGATCTATGGTTCTTAGAACTTTAATTTCATTTAATTTTTCATAAACCGTTTCAATACTTTGAGGGCCTTCTTTTTTAGGCTCTTCCTCCTTCTTCTCCTCTTTTGGGGTTTCTTTTTTAGGCTCCTCTTTCTTCTCCTCCTGCTTTTCAGCAGTTTTTGCTTTTTTATCAGGTCTAGTTTTAGAATTAATACTATCTAAATCTATTTTAGATATAATTTTAGGTCCTTTTGTCTCTTCTTCCTGAACAGGTTCTTCTTTAACAACAGGTTCTTCTGGTTTCTCTTCAACTTTTTCTTCTTCTATCTTTTTTTCTATTGGTTTTATAGAAATTGTTTCTTTTTCAGAGCCTATTGTTATCTTTTTGGATTCTTCTTTCGTATTCTTATCTTGCTGAAACTCATTAAGTAAAACAGCATAAACACCTTCATCTAATTTTGTATTAGGATTGCTTTCAATCTTAATATTTTTAGATTCTAGAAACTCAACAATAGTGTGAATACCAATGTTAAATTCTTTTGCTACTTTACTTAATCGTTTTACTTGTGATCCGTTAGACATACTTTTATCCTTTTTTTACAATATTATTGATTATATTTTAATCGATAATTTTAATGTGCTACTAATATATGAAATACTGGGGAATTTAAAAAAATTTAATCTTCAAACTCTTCTTTCAATATACTCATAACGTCTTCCACAGTTTCTATTTCTAAATCTGTTCTCTTAACTAATTCCTCAACCGATAAATCCAATACACTTCTTGCAGTATCGCATCCGATAGATTTAAGTTCTTCCAATACCCATCCTTCTATTTCATCAGCAAATTCATCTAATGCGACATCATCAGAATCATCATCAATATCTCTATAAACGTCTATTTCAAAACCTACTAATTTTCCAGCCAACTTAATATTATGCCCTCCTTTACCAATGGCTAACGATATTTGATCTGGTTTTAAAAACACTTCTGCTTTTTTAGTTTCTCTGTCTAATTTAATAGAAGTTGTTTTTGCTGGACTTAATGCTCTTTGAATATATAGTTCAATATTGTTGGTATAATTAATTACATCAATATTTTCATTTCTTAACTCTCTAACAATTCCATGAATTCTAGCTCCTTTCATCCCTACACAAGCTCCTACAGGATCAATTCTATCATCATAAGACTCTACTGCTACCTTTGCCCTTTCTCCTGGTTCTCTAACTATATTTTTGATGGTAATTAATCCGTCAAAAATTTCAGGAACTTCTAATTCAAACAATCTTTCTAAAAACAATGGAGATGTTCTTGAAAGTATAATTGCAGGTTTATTATTTTTCATATCAACACGAACCACAACTGCCCTTACACTATCTCCTTTTTTAAACCTATCACTTGGAATTTGTTCCGATTTTGGCAAAATCAATTCATTATCTTGATCATCAAGAATTAAAATTTCTCTTTTCCAAATTTGGTAAACCTCTCCAGTTATAAGCTCTCCAACTCTATCTTTATATTGTTTGTAAATATTATCTTTTTCTAATTCCATTAATTTCGACATCAAGTTCTGACGAAGCGACAACACCAACCTTCTTCCAAAGTCTTCAATTTTCACTTCCTCAGAAACTTCTTCACCAATTTCAAAATCAGGCTCAATTTTAATCGCATCAGAATAAGCAATTTCTCTATTTTCATCTTCTACTTCACCATCGTGAACAATTTCTCTGTTTCTCCAAATTTCTAAATCTCCTTTATCAACATTCACAATAAAGTCAAAGTTATCGTCATCACCATATTTCTTTTTAATAGTGCTTCTAAAAACATTTTCTAGTATATTCATTAGAGTTACTCTATCAATATCTTTAAACTCTTTAAACTCTTCAAATGAATCAATTAGGTTTACGCTTTCCATGGTTGGTTATTTTTATTTAAATGAAATTATTATTTTAGTTTCTTTTATATTATTAAAATTTATTTGCTCGTTTTGTATTGAAATTTTCTTTTTCTTCCCTACTTTTTCTTTTACTTCTTTTTCAATAGTAATGTACCCATCTGTTACTTCAATCAGTTTTCCTTTTAGCTGCTCATCATCATTAGTAGTAATTTTCAGTTCTCTTCCAATATTTTTATCGTATTGTTGTTTCACTCTAAGAGGCTTATCTAACCCCGGTGAGGAGACTTGTAATTCAAAATCTTCTGTTTCTCTATCTAATTTGTGTTCTATTGCTCTGCTAATATCTACACAATCACTAATTTTAACTCCCTCTAAACTATCTACTTCTAATAAAATATTATTTCCGGGTCTAATATCCAACATTACTATAAAGGCATTTTTTTCTTCAAGTGTTGGCGTAACCAAGGATAATATTTGTTCTTCTGTTATCATTCTTAGATAAATAAAAGAGGGGACGCCTGTCCCCTCTTTATCGATTCTTATTTATTTCGCTGCAAATATAGTAATTAATTTTTATTCTTCAACTACTTCAAATTTAATTATTGCATCTACTTCTTTATGCAATTTAACTTCCGCTTCGTAAGCTCCTAAGTTTTTAATTGCATCACCTTTCAATTTAATTAATTTTTTATCTAATACAATGCCTGCTTTTTCTGCTGCTTCAGCAATTTGTATCGTATTGATAGAACCAAAAATCTTTCCGTTTTCTCCAGCTTTAGCACCAATTTTCAAAACAGTTTTTGATAATTTGTCTGCTGCTTTCTCTGCTTCTTCCTTAATTTTTTGGTTTTTAACTGCTTGTTGTTTTAAATTTTCTGCTAAAACTTTTAAAGCAGATGGAGTAGCTATTTTAGCCATTCCTTGAGGGATAAGGAAGTTTCTGCCATAACCGTTTTTCACAGTAACAACATCATTCTTAAATCCTAAGTTTTCTATATTTTCGTTTAATATAATTTTCATTTTTCTAAAGTGTTTGTAGGTTTAAACTTAGTTTGAATTATTTAAGCATATCAGCTACATAAGGCATTAACGCTAAATGTCTCGCTCTTTTTACTGCTTGAGAAACTTTTCTTTGGTATTTTAAAGAAGTTCCAGTAATTCTTCTAGGAAGCAATTTTCCCTGCTCATTTACAAATTGCAATAAAAACTTTTCGTCTTTATAGTCAATGTATTTGATTTTATGTTTTTTAAATCTACAATATTTTTCTTTGGTTAACTCAATATTTGGAGGAGTTAAATATCTAATTTCTGATGAATTTTCTGACATGATTCTTAGTTTTTTAAAGTTAATTATTCAGCTGTTGTTGGTTCAGCTTTTTTACTTCTGTTTTTTCTTGATTCTACGAAAGCAATAGCGTGCTTATCTAAAGCTACTGTTAGAAAACGCATTACTTTTTCATCTCTCTTCAAAGCTACTTCAATATTTGCAATAGCCTCTCCTTCTATTTCGTACTCAAACAAATGGTAAAAACCTGTTGATTTTTTTTGAATTGGATAAGCTAATTTTCTTAATCCCCAATCTTCTTCGTGCATCAACTTAGCACCTGAATCTTTTAAAAACTTTTTAAAGTTTACTACTGTTTCCTTTACCTGATCTACAGATAAAACGGGAGTTAAAATGAAAACAGTTTCATAACGTTTAGTCATTTTTTTAATGTTTTTTGTTTATAAATAATTGTTATTCCTCTTAAAAAAAGGACGGCAAAAGTAAACAAATTTTCTTTATTTTCAAATGCTTAAAGAAAATTTATTCATTTGCAAAAATGGTTAATGCTAAAATGCCATCTTCTTGCAGTGCATAATCTAATTCTACGGTAATACTTTCATCATTTTTTAACCATCTGGCTAACCCATTAATATCATTTTCCAGCCTAAAATCTTTCGACTCATTAAACTGTTTAGTGTATGCCTCTTTTAATATACCTAACTGTTCCTTGTTATTCACTTGGAAGTCTAATCCTACTTCAAAACAACCCAATTCATCAAACACATAGGTCAATTCATAAAAATCTAATTCACTTAATTCATACTTATAAACCAACAAATCGTCATCTTGCTCTATTAAATTCTTTTTCTTCTCTTTTTTAGCAACTTTATCAATAGGTAAATTAATTCGTTGCAACAACTCCTCTGCTGTAGCTTTTTTGTTCATCTGATCGTAATAACTATCCGATTTTTTATCCGATTGACACGACACAACAAATAATAACAATACTAATACTGAAAAACACGCTAATTTTTTCATCTGTTTATATTTAAAAGTGTAAAGGTAACAAACATCCTTGTATAAATAAAAAAGCATATTTGTTAGGTGGTTAAATCATTACTTATTACTCCTTAACCACCTGTAAACTAACACAAAATAAACAGGTCTAGTGACTACAAACTTAAAACTTTTTATCTAACTACTATTAATGTTAGAGTGTTAATATAAAACATCTGTCAAACCAACTTAAACACCCATTTAACAATGTTTTTTAATTATCGACTATAAAAATAGACTACTAAAATAAAAATATTTTTATATTTCACTTTGCTCTATTTTTTTATATTTTAGCCAATTATTATACAAACTAAGTTTCAAAATGAAAAAAACACTCTTAACTACCTTATTATCAATGATTACTTTTTTTTCAGTATTGGCTCAAAACATTGATTTCGACAAAAAAAACTTTAGCAACAACAAAGATGGTTTCAAACAAGCTTTAACAGACTTAAATGAAGGCAATATGGCTTATTTTAATGGTGTGTTTTCAAAAGCCATCGAACCTTTTGAAAAAGCCCAAAATTTCAATCCAAATAATGCTGAATTAAATGGAAAAATTGCTGATTGTTATTTTCAAACAGACAATATTCATAAAGCCAAACAACTATTAGAAAGTGTTTTTAAATTAGACGCTCAACCAGATGGCTATTTTATTTATTTAAATGCTCAAATAAAACATCGTGAAAATGAATTTGATGAAGCTATAAAACTCTACCGTAATGCAAAAACAAAGGGATCTAATATCAAACCTAATGCTTTAAATAATATCGATAAAAAAATTAAAGAATGTACTTACGCAAAAAAACTCATCAAAACACCTATTAATGTAGAAATTATAAATGTTGGAAAGTCTATTAATTCATCAAATCAAGAATATGTTCCAGTTATTACTGCTGATGAGTCTGAAATATTTTTTACTTCAAGAAGAAATGACACAGAAGGTAGCGGAAGAGACATCCAAATTGATGATTTTTATGAAGATATTTACTATAGTTCCAAAGGTGATGATGAAAATTGGCAAACTGCGATTAATTTGGGCAAACCGGTAAATAGCGAATCACACGATGCTACTGTTGGCCTTTCTATTGATGGTCAGAAACTTTTTATTTATAGAGATAACCAAAAAGGAATAGGAAATATTTACGTTACCGAGAAAAAAGGTACTGAATGGACCGAACCAACTGAACTACCTAAACCTATTACATCAAAATATCAAGAAACTTCTGCAAGTTACGACTACACCGGAAAAACCATTTATTTTGTTAGTGACAGACCAGAAGGAAAAGGTGGAAAAGATATTTATAAGTGTACACAAGATAAAGAAGGTAATTGGGGAGAAGCTGAAAATCTGGGCAGCCCTATAAATACTGAATTTGATGAAGATGCTATCTTTCTTCATCCTGATGGAAAAACGCTTTACTTCAGCTCAAATGGAAACAACTCTATGGGAGGTTTTGATATTTTTAAAAGTATCTTAGACAAAGGAAAATGGACTACTCCTCAAAATTTAGGATACCCTATAAATTCAGCCGGTGATGATGTTGCTTTTGTACTAACAGCAAATGGCGAACACGGATATTACACTTCTGGAAAAACAGGTGGTGAAGGCAAAAGAGACATTTATAAAATAGTTTTTCTTGATGAAATTAAAAATAATAGTCGCCCCAAACTTACTTTGTTAAAAGGAATTGTTTTTGACAACAAAACAAAACAACCATTAAGTGCTTTAATAGAAATTTTTGATAATGATAAAAATGAAATGGTATCTTCTTACGAATCAAATAGTGCAACGGGGAAATACATGGTTTCTCTTCCTGCTGGACATGATTACGGAATTAGTGTGAAAAAAGAAGGATACTTGTTCTATTCTGAAAACATCAATATTCCTGATACTGCTGCTTTTCAAGAGATTGAGAAGAACATTGGTTTGGATAAAATTGAAAAAGGTAAAAAAGTAGTCTTAATGAATATTTTTTATGACTATAACAAGGCTAGTTTAAGGTCTTCATCATATAATGAATTAGATAAAGTAGTTGAATTGCTTAACAAAAATGCTAAGATGAAAGTAGAATTAGCTGCTCATACTGATTCGAGAGGTGGTGATGCATATAATTTAAAATTATCTCAAGAAAGAGCTCAATCGTGCGTAGATTATTTAACCTCTAAAGGAATTGACCGTTCTCGGTTAATTGCTAAAGGTTATGGAGAATCTCAACCATTAGTAAAAGAAGAGGTAATAAACAAAATGGCTACTGAGCAAGAAAAAGAAGCTGCTCATCAACAAAACAGGCGTTCAGAATTTAAGATTTTGGAGAATTAATTAGTTTAATCTTTAAAGATTTTTACTTACTCGGAATAACAACCATTGTTTTTACTCTTTCTTCTTCATTTTTTATGGAAAAGAGAGCCTCTTTTCCATAAAGTAAATCTAAGCGTTGTTTGGTATTTGCTAATCCAAAACCTGTTTCTGAACTAGCCTGTTCATCATAATGCCCACTATTGTAAATAATTACTTTTAGCTTATCAGCTTCTACTGAAGCTGTTATTTCTACCGTCCCACCTTTTGGAAGTTTAGAAGTACCGTGTTTTATAGCATTCTCAACTAAGGTTTGTATCATTAATGGTGGCACCAAAAAGTTTTTGGTGTTTTCATTTATTGCTAATTTAATGGTTAGCTTTTCTTCAAAACGCATTTTTTCTAAACTTAAATAATCTTCTACCATTTTAAGCTCTTCAGAAAATGGAACTAAAGTCTTTTTTCCCATCAACAAAGAGTTTCTGAGCACATTTGATAGTTCTGTTACCGCTTTTTTTGCCAATAGAGGATTTTCATCAATTAAAGCTCTGATACTATTCATAGAATTAAAAACAAAATGTGGATTTAACTGAGAAATTAATCTGTTCAGCTCAATTTCATTTTTAGCTGCCTGCCATTTTAAATTTTTAATTTCTTCCTTTTTATAATTGGTTACATAGTGAAATAAAAAATAAACAAGTGACCACAACAAATAAATGAAAAACCAACTTAAAACCCCTGTTATTAAACTATTTAAAGATATAGAAAATGCTCTACCTTCAATTAGCTTTTCTATGACAATTAACTTTAAAAAGTAAGTAACAAGTGCTTGTAGTAAAGACCCAAAAAAAATAGGGATAATGAGTTGCGTTACCGGCAAACCCATTAAATTTCTAATAATAATGATACACCTAAATAAATGTGAGATTAATAAGGTAATCAAAAAAATGGAGCCTAAACTCAACCAAAAGGAAACAGACAAATCATTATTAGATAGAAAATTGAAATATCCAACAACACTTACATAAATAGCCCATCCAAAAAGCTGGAGTAGCCAATATATTTTAGTTCTGGAATAACTCAATCTAATTTTAATTTAGACAATAAAAGTAAGCGAAATAGCTAAATTATTTCACTTACTCATTGTTTTTTATTGTCCTAACCAAGTTTTTCTCAACTGCACTTGTTGTTCGGTAGCATTTGGATTAATAGCTATATAGTAATCTTGTGTTGCTTCAGTTTGTATTGCTTTAGCTTTTAGTAAAACCGGAATTATTTTACCCTTCACTTTTCTTTCTACTAAAATTTCTACTTTTTCACCATCTTCAGTATTCGTTTGGTAGTCAATAATTACATCTTCTAAATTATCTAAAGTAAGCTCTTTGCCATTAATAGCTAAAATTTCATCATTAATTTTAATCTTTAATTTTTTACCAAACTTATTTAAATCGGCAACGTCCATAACAAAAAGTCGTTGTGTTTCCATATTAAACCCAATAGTTGCACCACCAAAACCAACTTCTTTAATAGTAACATCTGTTTTAAAATCAACACCTACTTTAGCCAACACTTCTTCGAAAGGTAATGGCTTAGAACCTTCTACATAATTGGCAAAGAAAGCATGTAATTCTGGTGAAATTAATTGAGCAATCTTATCAAAAAGCTCATCATCTTTAAAAGAAACATCTTTTCCGTATTCTTCTGATAACATTAACATTAAATCTTTCAAACCTTTTTTTCCACTGGTTTGTTCTCTTATTAAAATATCTAAACACAAACCTATTAATGCTCCTTTATTATACACATTCATGTATTGGTCTTGATGTGCATCTAATGCACCTAAACTCATTTTTGTAAACGGCAAATCATCTTTAAAACTTTCTGCCGTAGCCATTTTATCCATTAACACATCAAAATAAGCTTCGGGAGTAATCATGTTTTGATAAACCTGAACATGATTGGCAAAATATTCTGTAACTCCTTCGTACAACCATAAATGTTTTGACATTTTAGGGTTAATGTAATCAAAATTGCCAATTTCTTCTGAGTGAATATTTAGAGGAGTAACTATATGAAAAAATTCATGAGCGGCTACATCTACCAAAAAACCTGATAATCTTGCCGGATCCATTTCCGGCAAATAATAAAATGAAGAATAAGAATGCTCCAAGGCTCCACTTCCTCCAGAGCCACTTACTCCTTCATAAAGATAAATAATGAAAGCATATTTATCTACGGGTAGTTTTCCACCTAAATATTCTTTTTGAGCCTCTAAAATTCCTTTAATATCTTTAGCTAAAACTTCTGCCGGAGCCACCTTATTTTTAGAATAAACAGAAACTAAAATAGATGTTTCTGCAATTTTAAAGGTTACTGTATCCGGCTGATTATACATAATTGGTGAATCCACCAAATCCATATAATTATCAATAGTAAACTTATCTGTATTACCTGTAGTGGTTATATTAGTTAACCCTGTAGAACCGAAAAAATCAACAGGTCTGGTAATGTTTAACTCATAAATTAAGTTTTTCATGTTATCGAAATAACCAAAAAAGCCATGGTTATTCAATACCACATTTTCTTTTTCTTCAATGTTAGTTCCTCCCGGTTCAAAAACCAATTCATCTACATCTGCATCCCAAGTATCTTCTACCCAATAAGCTATTTTTTTCATCTTATCAGCATCATGAATTTCCCATCTGTTATCATCCAACCTATTTACATAAAGACTTTTTCCGTTTGCATCAAAAGCCTGAAAATCCATCACATATTGTCCGAAATCGTAAATTTGATACGTACCTGGAACAATTTTAGGCATGTTATAAATTATTTTACTCTCTTTAATTGACGGAGTTTCTAAAGTAACTTCTATTAAATCATTACTAATTTTGTTCAAATCCATATAAAATGAATATTTATCTTGACCAAATACACTGCTTATAGATATTAAAAATAAGGCTATAGGTATTAAAAATTTCATATTTTTTAGTTTATAAGTTAAATAATGAAACAAAAATAGAGAGTATGGTGTAAATAATGAAGATAAATTACACTAATGGTAATTTTTATAGATTAAAGGAAAAAATCGATGAATTATTTGGCTCATTTTCTACTTTCGCAACAAAACGAAGCATTAATTGTTGGGAATTTTATTGCTGATGATGTAAAAGGAAATCAGTATAAGAAATATCCTAAAGCTATTCAACAAGGTATCTTATTGCATAGAGAGATTGACACATTTACCGATAATCATCCAATAGTAAAAAATAGTAAAAATTTAATCAGAAAATTTCAGAGAAAATACACCCCTGTTGTTATTGATGTTTTTTACGATTATTTTTTAGCAAGCAATTTTCATCATTATTCAACTTTTGAATTGAAAGAATTTAGCCTAAAAACTTATTCTGTTTTAAATAAAAATATTAACTTATTAACTCCAAAAACTAGTTTTATTTTTCATCATATGAGCAAAAACAATTGGCTTTACAATTATTCCTCAATAGAAGGAATACAAAGGGCTTTAACGGGATTGTCGCGAAGAACAACTTTTGAAAACGATATGCAAGTGGCACATCATTTGTTATTAAAATTCAAAAGTGAATTAAAAACAGATTTTGAACAATTTTACCCTGAGTTAAAACAACATGTTAGAAATATATGAAAACAAAAGTTTCATTTTTTCGTAACTATTTGAGTAAACTTATTATATTTGTTCGATTATTAAAAATTCATTGGAATTTAATAACTAACAATATTTTAGCACCAATATAATAATGAAAAAGCTACTCCTCATATTATTCTTACTTCCGGCAATCATGTTTGCCCAAAGTGCAAGAGACATCAATTTGGTAATTCAAAAGACACTTGATTTAGAAGTTTTAAAAAAACATTATAATGGTGATGAGATGTCGGGACAAACGCCAATTCTAATAATAAATGATGATAAAATCCCTAACAACCTGATTGTTTTTAAGTTTAATAAAAGAGTTAAGGTAATGACTTTTGAGGAAATTGAAACTTTTAAAAATATTTACAAAGGAAGTTTAGACAGTTACTTTATTTTTGAAGTAATGCATTTTGAAGGTGATAGTGTCCTAATTAAAGCATCTTTTAGAAAGGCAAATCCTCTAAAAATCGAAGTTACCATGCAGAAAAAAGATAAAGACTGGATAGTAACCGCTTCATCTGCCCAATAAATATTATATGAATGAGTAAACTTAAACTCGATTTACACGATATTTATAACAAAGGACAACAGATAGACAACGCTCTAGAAGAAATAATAAAAGAAGCCGTTAACAAAAAAATTAAGTTAGTAGAAATTATTCCGGGAAAAGGTTCAGGACAATTAAAGAAAAAAGTCATCCGATTTTTACAATTACCTTCCATAAAAAACCAATACCACCGATTAGAAAAAGACGCTAAAAACTTCGGAAGAATATTTGTCCATTTTAAATTTTAATAAAAATATGTTTTCTCAAGGCCAAAAAATATTCGCACTAATTTTTATCATCTCATTTTTAGTTATACTAACCTTTCAATTTTTAAAAGATAGAAAAAGGAATAAGAATTTATTTAAAGGGACTTATTGGGTACTAATTGCTATTATGGCATTAATGCTCGGCTATTTATTACTTACCAAACTAATTCATTAAATGAATTACATACAAAGCCTTAATGTATTAAAATAAAAAAGCCGAACACTAAATGTTCGGCTTTTTCGGTTGTGGGAGATGAGGGATTCGAACCCCCGACCCTCTCGGTGTAAACGAGATGCTCTGAACCAACTGAGCTAATCTCCCCAACTGCTTTTTAAAAGCGGATGCAAATATATGTAAATAATAATTATTAAAACAAACAATAATTCAAATTTTATTTATAATTTTTTTCGCAATAACTCACATAAAACCTATTACTTTCATTAACAACAAAATAATAAGGTATTCGATCAAATTGAAGATTTTATTATCTAATGTTTCGCTATTTAATTGCATCAAATTCTCACGCCAATAATACAAACATCATCCAACTGTTCTTGATCTTTTTTCCAAGCTTCAAATGTATTAATAACTTCTTTTTGCTGACTAACAATATCTTTTCGATATATAGAAGTTAATAACTTTTTCAATCCGGTAATTTTGAATTTTTTGGAACTTTCTCCACCAAATTGGTCAATAATCCCATCTGTATAAAGATAATAACTATCTCCTTTACTGAGTTGTATTATATGAGTTGTTGGTGCTCCTTTAACATGGGGTTGTACTGAACCAACTGTACATTTACTTCCTTTTACTATGTTTAACTCTCCTTCTTTAAAATAAACCATACTTAAATTAGCTCCTGCAAAATATAGTGTGTTATCTATTTTATCAAATTTACATAAAGACACCTCCATTCCATCCTTTAACTCGCCTTCACTTTGTTGATTCAATGTTTCTTTTACATAATAATTCATTTTATCTAAAATGGCTCCCGGATCTGTTTCTCCATCTTCTTTTACGGCTTTGTTTATAGCATTATTTCCTATTAACGACAAAAATGCACCTGGCACACCATGACCCGTACAATCAACAACCGCAACATATGCATAACGCTCATCAGAAAAAACCCAATAAAAATCTCCACTCACAATATCTTTAGGATAATACAAAATAAAAATATTTTCAAAAGCATTTTTAACAACATCTTGTTTGGGTAATATAGATTTTTGTATTTGCAAAGAGTATTTTATGCTATCTACTAAATCCTTATTTTTTTCTTCAATAATTTTATTTTGTATTCCTAGTAATTTGTTGTTTTTTCTAACATTTATAAATGTAAAAATGGCCAAAATAGCTACTAATAAAATCAATAGAAAAATCATGTAAAAAAAATTTCTATGATCTTTAGGATAGCAAACCTGAAAATTATCCTCACTACCTAAAAAAGTATCTTTAAAAGACAAATGCTCTACTTTATTTGATAGGTTTTCTTCATGTTCGTGTGCATGAGGATAATTAGAATTATGTTGAGCTAGAAGCACATTACCATACTGAAACAGTATAAACAAAAAAGCTATTTTTAATACAGAATATTTCATCGTTATAATTTTTTATAAACTTAAGAAATTTATGTTTATAACATTAAAAAAGCTACATGGACTTTATTAGTTAGAAGCATATACTTTTCAACCCGAAATACTTATTCTACAAAATGAAAGTACAGGATACATATATTACAAAACTGCAAAGTAGTAAATTTTTAATAATTCCAAAAAAATTAATGTAAACACAGATAAAAATCTTCTTTAAATGTATAGTTATGTATTTTTACATCATAAAATTATTTTGATGATGCATAAATTTAAACTTTTAGGACTTGCTGTATTAAGTGGTTTATTAATGGGTATAGCTTGGCCTGAAACAGGAAGTCTATCCATTTTAATTTTTATTGCTTTTGTTCCGCTTTTAGTATTGGAAGAAATTATTGCATCTCAACCCGAAAAATATTCTAAGTGGCATTTATTTCTATATACCTACCTTACATTTTTAATCTTCAATACCTACACCACTTGGTGGATTTGGTATTCTTCGGAAGCAGGAATGGTAATGGCAGAAGTACTTTATTCCCTATTTATGACTATTATTTTTATGTGGTTCCATACGGCAAAAAAGCACTTAGGGAATAAAAGAGGTTACATTGCTTTGGTAGCTTTTTGGATAGGTTTTGAATGGGTGCATTATAATTGGGAGTTTTCTCACCCTTGGAATACATTAGGAAATATTTTTGCCAACAATCCAAAATGGATACAGTGGTATGAATATACTGGTGTTATGGGTGGTTCGCTATGGATTCTATTAATGAATATTGTTGTTTATCATTTTTATCAGGCTTATGTGATAAGAAAAGAAAGTTTTTTGAACAATATAAAAATGGTCATAGTAATGTTAGTGTTATTATTGGCTCCAATGATTTATTCTTATAACACTTACAGTAATTATGTAGAAACCGAAAATCCTATTGAAGTAGTGGTGGTTCAGCCAAATATAGATCCTTATAAAGACAAATTTGGTAGAATGACTGAAGATGAACAAATTGCGAATATTTTACAATTGGCTCAATCAAAAATCACACAAAACACCACTTATGTTGTAGCTCCAGAAACGGCTATACCAAGAGGTTTTGTAGAAACCAAGCCTGAAGAAAGCAATGCTTACCGAATGTTGCAAAATTGGCTAAAAAACAATCCTCACATCACTTTAATTATTGGAGCATCAACTTACAGAGAATATAAAGCTTCCTTAGAAAAACCAACAGCAACTGCTCGCCCCGACAGACAAACAGGTGGTTGGTATGATGCTTTTAATACAGCTTTACAACTAAAACATGATGCTCCAATGCAGATTTATCATAAGTCTAAACTAGTGTTGGGAGTAGAAAAATTACCTTACCCTAAAGTATTTAGTCCCTTAGAAAAATTTGCTATTAATTTAGGAGGAACGTTAGGCAGTTTAGGTTCCGAAAAAGAAGCTTTTAATCTAATAAATGATAAAATAAACATCGCTCCTGTAATCTGTTATGAATCTATTTACGGAGAATATTTTGGCACTTACGTACAAAAAGGTGCACATGCAGCTTTCATTATTACTAATGATGGTTGGTGGGATGATAGCCCAGGCTATAAACAACACTTGGCTTATGGTAGATTAAGAGCTATAGAAACTCGTAGAAGTATTGCCAGAAGTGCTAATACAGGAATTTCTTGTTTTATTAATCAGCGTGGTGATGTACTACAACCAATTGGTTGGTGGCAAAAAGGTGTTATTAAAGGAGATATTAACTTAAATACTGCAGAAACTTTTTATGTCCGTTCGGGAGATTGGATAGGAAGAGTGTTGGCAGCTCTTTCAGTATTGTTATTGGTATGGAGTTGGGGAGCCAAAATAAAAAATAAAAGTAATTTTAATTTTTGACAGCTAATTACTATTTACTATTATACTAGCTGCTAACTTTATTTACTAAGTTATGTTTAAAGAAGATTTTCTACATTATATATGGAAGTTTAAACGCTTTAAAACACAACATTTAGTTACCACTAATGGGGAAACTATCCAAATAGTAAAGGTTGGTGTTCACAATCAAGATTCCGGACCGGATTTTTTTAATGCTCAACTTAAAATTGAGAATACCACTTGGGCAGGGAATGTAGAAATTCACTTAAAATCTTCCGATTGGAATGCTCACCTCCATCAAAAAGACAAAGCTTACGACAATGTAATTTTACATGTAGTTTATGAAGATAATGCTGAGGTAAAAAACACCAATAACAACCTTATTCCCACATTAGAATTAAAAGAAAACATTGATTTAGACTTACTGCATCATTACCATCAACTTATTTATTCTAAAAATAAAATTCCTTGTGGAAATCAGCTAAATAAAGTTACAACATTTGAATTTAATAATTGGTTGGAGAGGTTGCTTTTAGAACGTTTAGAAAGAAAAACAATTCTTATAACTAATCACTTAAAACAGAATAAAAATAATTTAGATGGAACTTTTTATCACTTTTTATTTAAGTATTTCGGGCTGAATGTTAATGCTATTCCCTTTGAACAATTGGCTCAAAACACACCCTTAAAAATTATTGAAAAACATCCGCAACAAATAAGTGTTGAAGCCTTGTTGTATGGACAAGCAGGGTTTTTAAATGATGATTTAAATGATGAATATTTTCAACGATTGAAAAAAGAATATGCTTTTTTACAAGCTAAGTTTCAACTGCAAGCCATCGATAAAGTTACATGGAAATTTTCCAAATTACGACCATCTAATTTCCCAACTATTCGTATTAGTCAGTTGGCTATGTTGTTGAAAAGCCATCCCAGATTATTCTCAAAAATCCTAGAGTTAAAAGAGGTAAAATCTATTCAACAATTATTTAAAACCGAAGCATCAGCATATTGGTCAACCCACTATCAATTTGGTGTTGAAGCTAATTCCAAACCTAAAAAAGTAGGCAAAACTCTATTGAATAATTTGATAATTAATGTGGTAGCACCGTTTTTGTTTGTTTATGGAAAACAACATCAACAAGAAAAATACATCCATTTAGCCTTACAATTGTTGGAACAAACACCTGCTGAAGCCAACTCCATCATTACCAACTGGAAAGCTTTAGGAATTGAATCCAACAATGCCGCTAAAACACAAGCACTAATTGAACTCAAAAATAACTACTGCACACCAAAAAAATGTTTGAGTTGTTATGTGGGGAATAAACTATTAAATTCAGTTTAAGAATTAAAACAAATATCTCCCCAAAAATCATTATCTTCGCATAGAATAAGCTTATTGTTATGATAAAAAAAATTAAAGCCTATTTTGAGGAAAAAGCGTTTGGAGTATGTGCTTGGTGGGGTGAAAAACTTCAACTAAAAACTTCCAAAATAAGAATGTTTTTTATTTACATCTCTTTCTTAACTTTGGGGTCTCCACTGATTATTTACCTTATCATGGCTTTTATTCTAGAACATAAAGATTATTTTAAGTTCAGAAAAAGAAAATCGGTGTGGGACTTGTAAAAACCTAACTCAAAAAACTATATGGAAATTCCTATTTTAAAAGACATTGTCATCATTTTAGGACTTTCTGTACTCATCATTTTACTTTTTAACAGACTAAAAATCCCACCCATTTTAGGATTTTTAATTACCGGAATTATTAGTGGTCCACACGGGCTAAACTTAGTGAGTGCCGGACATGAAGTAGAGTTATTATCAGAAATAGGTATTATCTTCCTGTTGTTTGTAATTGGTATAGAATTCTCCTTAAAAGGACTAGTTTCCATTAAAAATACGGTACTCTGGGGTGGTATGATGCAGGTTGGAGGGACAATAGGACTTACAACACTTTGTGCTACATGGATGGGCTTACCTCTACAAACCTCCATTTTTATTGGATTCTTATTTTCATTAAGTAGTACAGCCATTGTACTTAAAATGCTTCAAGAAAAAGGTGAAATAACCGCTCCGCATGGTAGAGTTGCAGTGGGGATATTGATTTTTCAAGATATTATTGTGGTGCTGATGATGTTGGTTACGCCACTTTTAGCAGGACAATCAGAAGACCCTGTGCATGACTTACTAATGTTGGTGGTAAAACTTGCAGGAGTACTGATAGTCTTATTTTTATTAGGAAAATATGTTGTTCCATTATTATTCAAGTCTGTGGTAAAAGCTAAAAGTAGAGAGTTATTTATTTTAACAACTGTAGTGCTTTGTTTTGCTACCGCTTGGCTTACTTCAGCAGTGGGTTTGTCTTTGGCATTAGGAGCTTTTTTTGCCGGATTAATTATATCCGAATCGGAATATAGTCACCAAGCAACGGCTAACATCCTTCCCTTCAGAGAAATTTTTATTAGCTTTTTCTTTGTTTCTATTGGGATGTTATTGGATTTAGAATTTTTCTTTAACAACATCGTTTCTATTCACTTAATTGCTTTTGGTGTTGTAGTCCTAAAAATTATTATTTTGGTAATAACCGTTTTAGTGCTAAAATATCCTCCTAGAACAGTTATACTCACCGCACTTAGCCTTTTCCAGGTAGGAGAATTTGCTTTTTTACTTTCGGCAACAGGTATGCAGTATGAGTTAATGAGCAATACTATTTATCAACATTTTTTAGCAATATCCATAATGAGTATGGGGGCAACACCTTTTGTTATTGATTTTTCAGATAAAATTGCTGACTTTTTATTTAAAACTCCATTGCCTAAAAATGTAAGAAGAAGATTAAAAAACATTACCAAAAACAACGCTCATAACAATAAAATTGAAGAAGAAAATTATCACGACCACCTTATTATTATTGGTTATGGTGTGAATGGCGAAAATGTTGCTAAAGCCGCTAAAAGAGCTAATATTCCTTATTTAATTGTAGATTTAGATCCCGCAGCCATCAAAAAAGGAAAGGACAATAATGAGCCTATTATTTTTGGTGATGCGTGTAACGATGTTATTTTAAAACACCTTCATGCTCACGAAGCAAGAGTGGTAGTTGTAGCTATTTCTTCGCCCGAAACTACCAAAAAAATTGTGCGAAACATTAGAAATTATACCCGTACAGCTTACATCATTGTAAGAACTCGCTACATTAGCGAAATTGAAGAAAACATTAAAGCAGGGGCAGATCAGGTAATTCCTGAAGAGTTTGAAACCTCTATTGAAATTTTTACTCGTGTACTGCGTAAATATTTGGTTCCTAATGACGATATTAAACAATTTGTAAATTATATCAGATCTAGAAATTATGAAATGCTAAGAGACATCAGTGCCGTTAATATTTTAACGGGAAAAGATGTAATGCAATTGCGTAATGATGAAATGGAGATTGCCACTGTACATGTTACGCAAGGAAAAAATAAAATTGTAGGTAAATCGCTTAATTCTTCTGCTTTAAGAAGCGACTATGGTGTTACCCTGTTAGCCATAAAAAGAGGTAAAGACTACATTACGGATATTGATAGCGACAACATGATTTTACAAGATGATGTACTTTATCTTTTAGGCGACCCCGACCATATTTTATTAGTCAATAAATTTTTTGAAATGGAAGGATAAGGTACTAATATAAAACAAAGAAAGGCTAACCGTACGGTTAGCCTTTCTTGTATATAAAAATGTGAGTTTTATTTAGCGTAGTTTACAGCTCTTTTTTCACGAATCACAGTAACTTTTACTTGTCCGGGATAAGTCATTTCTGTTTGAATTTTTTGAGCTAACTCAAAAGAAATGGTATCCGCTTGTGTATCGGTTACTTTTCCGCTCTCTACAATTACCCTTAACTCTCTACCGGCTTGTATCGCATAAGCTTGTTCCACACCGGGATAAGTCATGCCAATGTTTTCCAACTCTTTAATACGTTTAATGTAAGATTCCATTACCTCTCTTCTTGCTCCCGGTCTTGCTCCTGAAATAGCATCACAAACCTGAACAATTGGAGAAATTAAGGTAGTCATTTCAATCTCATCATGGTGAGCTCCAATAGCATTACAAATGTCTGGTTTTTCATTATACTTCTCAGCTATTTTCATACCCAAGATAGCATGTGGCAATTCCGGATCCTCATCTGGCACTTTACCTATATCGTGTAGTAATCCTGCACGTTTAGCTAATTTAGGGTTCAGTCCTAATTCAGATGCCATAGTAGCACAAAGGTTAGCCACTTCTCGCGAGTGTTGTAGTAAGTTTTGTCCGTAAGAAGAACGGTATTTCATTCTTCCCACCATTCTGATTAATTCAGGATGTAAACCATGAATACCTAAATCAATAGTTGTTCTTTTACCAATTTCTATAATTTCATCTTCAATTTGTTTCTGCGTTTTCTTTACTACCTCTTCAATTCTTGCCGGGTGAATACGCCCGTCTGTTACCAATTGGTGTAATGAAAGTCTGGCAATTTCTCTTCTAACCGGGTCAAAACAAGAAAGAATAATAGCTTCAGGAGTATCATCAACAATAATTTCAACACCTGTAGCAGCTTCTAAAGCTCTAATGTTTCTTCCTTCTCTACCAATAATTCTACCTTTCACATCATCACCATCAATATTAAATACAGAAACAGAATTTTCAATAGCTTGTTCTGTAGCTACCCGTTGTATGGTTTGTACAACAATTTTACGAGCTTCTTTATTGGCATTAATTTTAGCCTCTTCAACTATATCTTTAATATGTGCTAATGCATTGGTTTTAGCTTCTTCTTTAAGGGCTTCTACCAACTGAGTTTTAGCCTCATCTGCAGTAATTCCTGCAATTTTCTCAAGACTTTCTACTTGTTTACGGTGGCTTTTTTCTAACTCCTCTTCTTTTGCAGTAACAATTTCTAATTGCTGAGATAAATTAGCTTTAATCTTAGTAATTTCTGCTTCTTTTCTCTTTACCTCTTCTAGTTGTTTAGAAGCAGCATCACTTTTTTGCTTTGCACTGTTTTCAAGATTAGTAACCTTACGAGTTCTTTCATTAATGATTTTTTCGTGTTCTTCTTTTAGTTGTAAGAACTTTTCTTTTGCTTGAAGCAATTTTTCTTTTCGTTGCACTTCCGCTTCTGCTTTGGCTTCGTCAATTATTTGTTTGCTTTTTGATTCGATACCTTTTTTAAGAAAGGCTATGGTAAGTCCGATGCCAACTCCTGCACCGACTACAATACCAATAATAATACTAATTACGTCCATAATTTATTTAGTTAATAATGTTAATTATGTACCACTGAGTGATATTGAAGATAAGCTGTTTTACTAATTTTTAAGGCATAAAAAAACCCGCACAAATTTGGCTTGGATAAACCCCAAAAAAATATATAAATAAAACTGCCAAGTAGTTATCAAACTTCCCGTGTCCGCTAAGCGAATATCCATAAAGGAGTTACAAGGGGCCTGTTTTTATCTGCTTTTGAGCTAGTTTTAATTAAGTAAAACGTTAGTTTATCAAACGAAATAAATTTGCACGGGAATTTTTATATTTCAAATTCTCGATAAATATAATATATTGCTCTATATTTAAAGAACGTTATAGTTGCTGACTGATGAGTTCATCAATCTTAATTAAATCATCTTCTACTGAGGTATTAATAAGCATACCTTTGTTTTTTATTTCCAAATTGTCCGTTGCTATTTCTAACAACACCATTGCTAACAAGTCTTGTAAATCTTTAGTAGCATACATTTTTTTGTATTCACTAATCGATTCATTTATTTTATCTGCTGCCTTTCTTATTCCTTCTTCCTCTTTCGGTTCTATTGTCAGCGGATAAACCCTGTTGGCAATTTTTATTTTTATGGACAACTCTTCCATGAGTTATGTTTAATTATTGACTAATTTTAGCAATACATTTATCTATTTCCCGTACCATTTCGTTAATTTTCAACTTCACATCTTTGGTACTTTCTTTGTCAACACTTTTGGCTAATTTCAATAATTTTAAATTATTTTCAAGAGCTTCTATTTGCTGACTTTTTTGAACTAATTCTTCTTTTAAGGCTAAAACTTTAGCAGAAAGTTGTTCGTTTTCACTTTGGATGTGTTGATGTTTCTCAACCAATCGTTCGGTTTTCTTCCTTAGATTATTAACCAGAGTGTTTATATCTCCCATCTTTCTTCATTTTAATCTCAATGAGAAAAAATTAATTCTCGACAAATGTAATTTTTTTACACCAAATATTGTGGATAAACGAACTATTTTTTCATCATTTGTAGTCATATCAAACCTACTTTTGCATTGTTATTGATATTTCTTATTCAAACTCAAAATTTTATAGCATTGCAAAAACTCATATTACTTTTTATTCTTTCAGCAAATACGCTCTCTTTTTTTGCACAAGATACCTTACCCGTTAATTATTTTCGTTCACCTTTAGATATTCCGCTTTATTTGTCAGGAAGCTTCGGAGAATTACGTTCCAATCATTTTCATTCAGGAATTGATATTAAAACTCAAGGAGTAGAAGGACATAAAATTATTGCAGTGGCAGATGGGTATGTTTCTAGAATAAAAGTTTCTCCTTATGGTTATGGTAATGCTCTTTACATCGATCATCCCAATGGATATACTTCTGTTTATGCTCACTTACAAAAATATAGTGGCAAAATTGCTACAGAAGTTAAAAAATACCAATATACCAACCAAACTTGGGAAATGGATTACTATCCGCCCGATACCTTATTAAAAGTGAAGAAAGGACAAGTAATTGCTCTTTCAGGAAATTCGGGTAGTTCGGGTGGCCCACACTTACATTTTGAAATTAGAGAAACTGAATCGGAACATCCGATTAATCCACTTTTATTAGGTTTTGATGTAAAGGACAATATTGCTCCACATATCAGAAAAATGGCTGTTTATCCGTTAAACAATATCAGTTTTGTCAACCAAAAAAACACCAAAGAAATTTTATCTGTTGTTGGCAGTGGAGGAAATTACAGATTGGCATCAACCACTCCAATTTCAGCTATTGGTACTATTGGAATTGGTATTGATGTAATAGATCAGTTAAATGGTGTCTCTAACAAAAATGGGGTGTATGAGGTGAAACTTTTTGTGAATGATAGCTTGATTTATTATTCGGAAATGAACAAATTTAGTTTTGATGAAAGCAGGGCGTTAAACTCTTTAATCGATTATGAATATTATTTAAAAACAAAAAATCGTTTTCAAAAAAGTTTTGTTGATCCCAATAATCAGTTGTCTATTTACAGAAGAAGAACAAATAATGGAAATATATTAATTGAAGACGGAAAAAATTACCTTATTAAGTATGAAATTACCGACACCTACAAAAACAAATCTACGTTGGAGTTTGCAATTAGTGGGAATAAAGCAGCGACATCTTCCAACCCGGTGATAAAAGGTACCGTAGATACTCTTTTTAGTTATTCCGACAGTAATTATTACGAAAATAAAATGGTTCGGGTGGCCATTCCTAAAAATGCCTTATATGAAAATTTACCGTTTCAGTTTGGTGAAGGAAAACAATTGCATAGTGCTTTAACACCAACCTATCAAATTCATAACGATTATACGCCATTACACTTACCCATAACTGTTGGAATTAAAGTAGGCAGAATTTCTGATGAACACAGAAAAAAAGCAGTTATTGTAAATATAGATGCCAATAACAGGTTGTATTCCAAAGGTGGTGTTTGGAGAAATAATTATTTAGAAACTACATCAAAAACATTTGGTGGTTTTGCGGTAATGTTAGATACGGTTCCGCCTATTATAAAACCGGTAAATATTTATCCCAATAAAAATATGAGTAATAATTCCAGTGTTATTTTTTCTATTTCGGATAATTTAAGCGGTATAAAAACCTATAATTTATATATAGACGGAAAGTGGGTATTACTAGAATTTGAACCAAAGAAAGGTGTGGTCTATCACGATTTTGATAAGTTACCCAGTGGCGAACACTCACTAAAATTAGAAGTAACAGATGGCGTTGGAAATGTTGGTTTGCTGGAAATGCCTTTTGTGAGGTAAAATCTTTCTTATATTTATTTGTGTTATTTCCTATAATTTAATCTGACTTATTTTTAAAGATAAATTATTAACTTCGCACGGCTTAGAATTCTGAAAAAAAAAGACACTAAGCAAATCTTGCAATATTTTATTAAAAACATAACTAATAAAGAAGGGTATGAGTAACGAAACCGCAACATCAACGACTGCAAAAATCTCAAAAGAAGAATTTAAAGCTACCGTTTTAAACGATTATAAATTAGCGTACATGAGCCGTGAAACTTCTTACTTAGGAAGAAAAGAAGTGCTTACCGGAAAAGCCAAGTTTGGTATTTTTGGTGATGGAAAAGAATTGCCTCAAATAGCACTAGCTAAGCAATTTAAAGATGGAGATTTTAGATCTGGCTATTACAGAGACCAAACCTTAATGATGGCTATTGGCCAGTTAACTATTCAGGAATTTTTTGCTCAATTATATGCTCATACCGATGTAGAAGCTGAACCTTGCTCAGCAGGTCGTTCAATGAACGGGCATTTTGGAACAAGAAGTTTAAACCCTGATGGAACTTGGAAAGATTTAACCAAAATGAAAAATTCTTCTGCAGATATTTCCCCGACAGCTGGTCAGATGTCACGTTTAGTAGGATTGGCACAAGCTTCTAAAGTTTACAGAAACAATAAAGAATTAGCTTCTTTCACCAATTTCTCTAACAAAGGAAACGAAGTAGCCTTTGGAACCATTGGTGATGCCAGTACTTCTGAAGGTCCATTTTGGGAAGCTATTAATGCCATTGGAGTATTACAAGTCCCTGTGGTAATGTCGGTTTGGGATGATGGACACGGAATTTCTGTTCCACAAAAATATCAAACCACCAAAGAAAATATTTCTGAAATCTTAAAAGGTTTTCAACGCGATAAAGGGAAAAACAATGGTTACGAAATTTTTAAAGTAAAAGCTTGGGACTATCCTGCATTGGTAGAAACTTACGAAAAAGCGGTTAAAATAGCTCGAGAAGAACATTGTCCGGTGTTGGTGCATGTGGTAGAGGTAACTCAACCTCAAGGACACTCAACATCTGGTTCTCATGAAAGATATAAATCTGAAGAGCGATTAAAATGGGAAACAGAATACTGTTGTGTAAGAAAATTCAGAGAGTGGATAGAAACTAACAATGTTGCTACAACAGAAGAGTTAGATGCCTTAGAAAAAGAAGGTAAGAAAGAGGTAAGTGCTCAAAAAAGAGCTGCTTGGGAGGCCTATTTAAATCCTATTAAAAAAGAAAGAGATGAAGTAGTTGCCATGCTTACAAGCTTAGCGGATGAAAGTGCTAATAAAGCATTTATCTCTCCTATGATAACCGCTTTAAAAAGTAATACCGAACCAATTAGAAAAGATATTGTTTCAACAGTAAAAAAAGTGTTGAGAATGGTGAGGTTAGAAAATATAACTTCAAAAAATGCTTTAATTTCTTGGTTAGATAATGCTGCAAAAGCGAATTACGACCGATACAGTTCTACTTTGCTTTCGGAATTTCCTAGCTCACCAATGCGAGTTACTGAGGTAAAAGCAGAACTAACCGACCAAAAAGAAGATGGTAGAGTCGTATTGAGAGAGAACTTCGATAAATTATTAGCTACTTATCCCGAAATATTAGTTTTTGGTGAAGACTCAGGAAAAATTGGAGGCGTAAACCAAGGATTAGAAGGTTTGCAAGAAAAATACGGAGAAATTCGTGTTAGCGATACCGGAATTAGAGAAAATACCATCATCGGACAAGGAATTGGAATGGCAATGAGAGGCTTACGTCCAATTGCAGAAATTCAATATTTAGATTATTTATTATATGCTATTCAGGTGTTAAGCGATGATTTAGCCACCTTACAATATAGAACTAAAGGCGGACAAAAGGCACCGTTAATCATCAGAACTCGTGGACATAGATTAGAAGGAATTTGGCATTCGGGTTCGCCAATGGGAATGATTATTAACTCCATAAGAGGAATGCATGTTTGTGTGCCAAGAAATTTAACACAAGCAGCAGGCTTTTACAATACACTTATACAAGGAGATGATCCCGCCATTGTTATTGAACCATTGAACGGATATAGAACTAAAGAACACATTCCATCTAATTTAGGAAAATTTACAACACCTTTAGGAATTCCTGAAACCTTAACTGAAGGTATAGATATTACCATTGTAAGCTACGGTTCTACCTGTAATTTAGCATTGCAAGCCGTGCAACAGTTAGCTGAAGTAGAAATTTCTGCTGAATTAATAGACGTAAGAACCTTATTGCCTTTTGATATCAATCACTCTATTGTAGAATCCTTGAAAAAAACAAATCGTTTATTAATTGTAGATGAAGATGTTCCTGGTGGTGCAAGTGCTTTTATTTTACAACACATTATGGAAGATCAAAAAGGCTATTATCATTTAGATGCTGAACCGACAACACTAACTGCGAAAGCACATCGACCAGCCTATGGAACAGATGGAGATTATTTTTCTAAACCAAGTATAGAAGATATTTTTGATGCAGCATATACTATTATGAATGAGGCTAATCCACAAAAATACCCCTCTATTTATTAGGCAGAAATAATAAAAAATGTATTTTTACTGTATGAAACGACCATGAAAAAATAGTTCTTATAAAAAAGCGATTACTTGGGAGTTACATCTGACTAATAACAAAAAATTGAAAAACACACAGTTGAAAACACGCAACATATTGTACATACTACTTTTAGTTGCGTGTTTTTCTTTTCAATCTAAGGCTTCTAATCTCGATTCTTTATCAAAATATATAAGTTCTGCTTCTGAAGACACAACTAAAATTGAAGCTTTAATAAAACTAGGTAAAAAACTGAGAAATGGGCAAGTAGATTCTGCTACAACAATATTTCAACAAGCTCTACAACTTAGTAAAAAAATTAAATGGAGAAAAGGAGAAGCTTTAGCTTACGGTACGTTAGCCACATGTAAATCTATTCAATCGGATTACCCCGGAGCAATTGAATACTATTATAATGCCTTAGCCATTCATGAAGAACTAAATAACTTAGATGGAGTTGCAGTAATGTATGCCGGATTGGGAGTATTATATAAAAATACCAATGACCTTGAAAAAGCATTGGAACTTCATAATAAAGCATTAGAAATTGATTTAAAAAGAGGTGACACAGCAAGAACCTCATTACACTACGGCAATATTGGTGTAGTATATAAACACCTTCAAGATTTTGATAAAGCATTGGAATATTATGGAAAAGCCTTGGAAATTGATACTAAAAATAACAATATTGATGGACAATCAAGACATCTAGGAAATATAGGAGTGATTCATAAAAATTTAGAAAACTATGAAGAAGCCATTACTTATTATTTTAAAGCGTTAGAAATAAGTGAACAACAAAATGATTTAGAAGGCATTTTAATAAAATCACAGAATTTAGGGAATTTATATATTTTGTTAGGAAAATATGCTGAAGCTGAAAAATATATTCAAAGAGCATTAGATTTATCTAACCAGTTAGGATCGTTAAATGGTTTATATTCTGGATATTCTAAACAAACTACATTATATGAACACATGGGAAGAGATAAAGAAGCTTTAAAAAGCTTACGCTTAGCCATGGCATATAAAGACAGTATTTTTAATGAAGAAAACAAAAAAGAAATTCTTCGTCAAGAAGTAAATTTTGAATTTGAAAAAAAACAAGCCATAGAACAAGCAGAGCATGAAAAAGAGCTTGCTGTAGCAGCTTCAGAACAAAAAAGACAACAATTATTTTTAGTGTTTTTGGCAGTTATACTTTTAGCAGTAATAATCATTTCATTCATTATTTATAAATCCCTAAAAAACTCCAACAAACAAAAACAATTGATAGAGCAACAAAAATTTGAAGTAGAACAGCAAAAAATTATTGTAGATAATAAAAACAAGGAGATAACGGATAGTATTATTTATGCTCGAAGAATACAACAAGCCATATTACCACCCAAAGAAGTTTTAAGTAAAAACTTGGAAAATGGATTTATTCTTTATAAACCAAAAGATGTGGTAAGTGGAGACTTCTATTGGATGGAAAGTTCTGATATAAATACAAATGGAGCATTAGAAAAGGCTATTTTCTTAGCTGCTGCCGATTGCACCGGACATGGAGTTCCCGGAGCCATGGTGAGCGTAGTCTGTAACAATGCATTAAACAGAGCTGTAAGAGAATTTAAACTAACCAATCCTGCTGAAATTTTAGATAAAGTGAGGTTATTAGTAATTGAAACGTTTGAAAAAAGTGAAGAAGAGGTAAATGATGGAATGGACATTGCACTTTGTAGTTTAACGTTTCAAATTCCAAGTGCCGAGCTAAATGAATCGGAAACAGTAGCTACATTACAATATGCCGGGGCTAATAACGCTCTGTATATGGTAAAAACAAATGATAAAGAAAAACTAATAGAAATAAAACCTAACAAACAACCTATTGGTAAGGTTGACAATCCGGAACCATTTACCCAACATACCATTAAGCTACAAAAAGGCGATACTATTTATATGTTTACGGATGGTTTTGCTGATCAATTTGGTGGTAAAAAAGGTAAAAAACTAATGTACAAACCTTTTAAAAATCTACTACTTTCTATTCAAGACAAAACTATGAACGAGCAAAAAGCAATGTTAGGACAGTACTTTGAAGATTGGAAAGGCAACCTAGAGCAGGTGGATGATGTATGTGTAATTGGTGTTAGAATATGATATAAAGTTTATATTAAGAAATAACCTGTTTTAAGAAAATCAAAAAGTCATTACTTTTATATCCTCAAAACCCACAAAATGAAACTTAAATATCTATACTATATAATTATTTTTTTTATTTTCAGCAGTTCTTTATCCGCTCAAATTCCTCAACAACAAATTGATAGTTTAATTAATAGTTTACCATCAATTACAGATAAACAAGAAAAAGTAAATACACTTAATATTATAGCTTGGAACATTAGTTATAATGACTTTCAACAAGGAATTGACTATGCTTTACAATCTGCTAAAGAAGCTAAAGCAATTAATTATAATAAAGGATTATCCAAAGCCTATAATACATTGGGAACTATTTATGCCGATTTAGGAATGTATAATGAAGCCCTAAAGTATTATAATCTTACTATTGAAATAAATAAGGAATATAATTTAAAAGACGGAATGGCAAGTGCTTATGCCAATATAGCTAATATTCATGCACATTTACAAAATTTTAAAACCGCAAAAGAATATTTTTTACTCTCAAACAATGAGTTTAAAGCTTTAGATAGAATAGATTCTAAAGTAAAAACGGATTTATCATTATCGAAAGTTTATAAATCTTTAAATCAAGAAGATAGTGCTGAATATTATCTTGATGAAGCTTTCAAATCAATTAAAAAAAAAGAAGCTAATATACATTTATTAGCTAACGTTTTTTTATATAAAGCACAAAACGAATTAGCTAAAAACAATTATGCAGAAACATTACTATATCTTCAAGATGCAGAAGAAAAGTTTACTAAAGTAAATAGTCCTTACGATTTGTTTCAAGTTTACAATATTTATGGAGAGCTTTATTATCAACAAAAAAAATACAATCTTGCTATTAAATATTATACAGAAGGGTTAGATAAGTATTCTAAAAATAGTACTGTAACATTAAAAAGTGATGTTTACAAAGGCTTGTCGAATAGTTATTTGGCAATTGGAAATTTCGCTCAGGCCCATGCTTATCAATCTAAACATATGTTAATTACAGACTCTATCAATAAAGAAAATTCTAATAACAGATTGCTGGCAATGGAAAATGCCTTTAAAAATGAACGAAGTCAACTAGAGTTAGACAATTTAAAAAATATAAATAAATTGCAAGAAGCAGAAATCGAAAAACAAAATACACAAAAAATTGCTATGGCAATTGGATTTTTTTTGATGCTTTTATTGGCATTTTTTATTTTTAGAAGCTATAAACAAAAAAAAAAATCCAACTTATTATTAGAAGAAAAAAATAAGGAAATAACAGACTCCATTACTTATGCCAAACGTATTCAAAATGCAATACTGCCATCAGATACAACCGTAAAAGAATATTTGCCTAATAATTTTGTACTTTATCTTCCAAAAGATATTATAGCAGGAGATTTTTATTGGTTAGAGCGTAAAGATGATAACATACTATTTGCTGCTGCCGATTGTACTGGACATGGAGTTCCGGGAGCTATGGTAAGCGTGGTTTGTAATAATGCCTTAAATAGAACGGTTAGAGAATATGGGCTAACCAATCCTGCAGAAATTCTAAATAAAACCAGAGAGATAGTTGTTCAAGAATTTGAAAAAAGTGATGAAGATGTGAAAGATGGAATGGACATTTCCCTTTGTTGCCTCGATCTTTCAGGAAGTTATGCAATACTGCAATGGGCAGGAGCTAATAACCCGCTTTGGATTATTAGAAAACACGAACTTATAGAAGTTAAGCCTAACAAACAACCTATTGGAAAAACTGATAATCCACTTTCGTTTACAACACACGAAATACAACTCCAAAAAGGAGATACTATTTATGTTTTTACAGATGGTTTTGCTGATCAATTCGGAGGTCCTAAAGGCAAAAAATTTATGTATAAACCATTCAAAGAATTACTTTTATCCATTCAAAATAAAACGATGGAGGAACAAAAAATAGTGTTGGAACAGCACTTTGAAAATTGGAGAGGAAGTTTAGAACAAGTAGATGATGTTTGTGTGATTGGAGTTCGAGCATAATTTCAAATATTTTCACGAAAAAATTAACTAAAAATGAAAAAAATATTTTTTGCAACGTTATTATTATGCTCAAACGTAAACATCACTATCGCACAAACTAACCTAGACTCTCTCTATGTAGTTTGGAAAGACTCTACTCAGATTGATTCTATCCGTGTAAAAGCATTTTATAAATTTATAGTCCATGGAGCCCTTTACAACCAACCTGATAGTGCTTTCTTATTTGCAGAACAACTTTTTATTTTTGCCAAAAAGAAAAAACTTAAAAAATCAATGGCAACTGCACGTATTGTGCAAGGAGTATCATTTGATTTAAGAAGTGATTATACCAACGCTTTAAAATATTATGCCGAAAGCTTAAAAATATACCAAAATATTGGAAATAAAGAAGGAATAGCAAGTTCTCTAGTAAATATGGGTACTATTTTTAATTACCAAAGCGATTATATCAACGCTATAAACTATTACAGCCAAGGCTTAAAAATATATGAAGAAATAGGAGACAAAAAAGGCGTAGCAACTTCTCAGCTCAACATCGGACTAATTTATTTTAGTCAAGGTGATAATACTAAAGCCCTCAATTACTTCTCCAAAAGTTTAAAAATAAAAGAAGAAATTGGAGATAAAAAAGGTCTTATTAAACCTTTAATCAACTTAGGAATAATTTACAAAAATCAAGGCGATTATACTAAAGCTATGAGTTATATTACTCAAAGTTTAAAACTATCCGAAGAAATAGGAAGTAAAAATGATATTGCTAGTTCTTTCGCCAACATTGGAAATATCTATTATGAACAAGGCAATTACACTAAAGCTCTCAATTACTTCTCTAAAAGTCTAAAAATAGCTGAAGAAATAGGAAATAAAAAAAATATTGCTTTAACACTAAACAATATTGGTCTTATATATGCTAATCAAGGCAATCATCAAAAAGCCATAGTAATTATCCAAAAAGCATTAAATGTAGCACAAAAAATTGGTGCCCCTGTAGAAATAAGAGAAGCTTCATTTTCACTTTTTAAATCTTATAAAGCGACCAAACAATATTTTAAAGCTTTAGAAATGTACGAGTTATACATTAACAGCAAAGAAAGTATATTAAGTGAAGAAAGTCAGCGTGCTGTAATTCAAAAAGAATTTCAATATAATTACGAAAAACAAACAGCTATAGATAGTATAAAAGCAGCTGAAACAAAAAAAGTAGTTGATGCACAAATTACAGCACAGCAAGCAGAAATCAAAGTCAAGAAAAATCAACAATATGGGTTGTTTGGAGGTTTATTGCTAACGGTGGTGTTTGCCGGATTTATGTATAACCGTTTTCGAATAACTAGAAACCAAAAACGAATTATCCAAGAGAAAGAAAAAGAAACCCACCGACAAAAAGAAATTATTGAAGAAAAACATAAAGAAATAACCGATAGTATTAATTATGCTGAACGAATACAACGCAGTTTTTTGGCAACCACCGAAATCTTAGACGAACACCTAAAAGATTATTTTGTGTTTTTCAAACCAAAAGATGTAGTAAGTGGTGATTTTTATTGGGCAGGAGAATTAAATAATGGAAATTTTGCATTTTCTTGTGCCGATAGCACCGGACACGGTGTTCCTGGAGCTATTATGAGTATTCTCAACATTTCAAGTTTAGAAAAATCAATTGAAGAGGAAACAGAACCTCATGCAATTCTTAACGAAACACGAAGAATTATTATTGAGCGTTTGAAAAAAGATGGTAGTCCTTCAGGCGGAAAAGATGGAATGGATTGTTCTGTATTAGTACTCAATCCAGAAAAAACAAATCTCACTTTTGCTGCGGCTAACAATCCTATTTTAATTGTAAGAAATAACGAACTCATAGAGTTTAAAGCAGATAAAATGCCAGTTGGCAAGCATGATAAAGACATGGAATCATTCTCTTTACACACTGTTACTCTTCAAAAAAAGGACGTTATTTACACACTTACTGATGGTTTTGCCGACCAATTTGGAGGTCCTAAAGGCAAAAAATTTATGTATAAACCATTCAAAGAATTACTTTTATCCATTCAAAATAAAACGATGGAGGAACAAAAAATAGTGTTGGAACAGCACTTTGAAAATTGGAGAGGAAATATAGAACAAGTAGATGATGTATGTGTTATAGGTGTTAGAATTTAATATCTAAGTTCTACTCTAAAACAGGCTGTTTAACCCTTAATAATTTGGTAAGTTTTAAAGCGACATCTAAAAAAATAGGTTTTGGATTACCGTTTCTTTCAATGTGGTAAGCAGCTTCATCAAACAAAGCAATAATATCTAAACAATTAGCACCATGCACAAAAGGAGCAAATTTATCTAAAAACTGAGCTTCTTGAGAAGTTTTTTTGCCAACAGCATTGCTACCATAATTCATCATTAAACTTTCTCTCACCAAGTGTAAAGCATAATTCAAAAATTGCTTTTGTTTTTCCCTGCCAATCTTTGCCATTTCATCTGTCCAATCTATTAAACCGGGAACATTTGCCACAAAAGCAGAACGCATCATCTGAATAAACATTTCTCTAAAATAAGTAGAATTATCCATCTGATTTAACAACTGTTTTAACTCATTTACACTTCCATTTGCCATTAGAGCAATATCTTTTGCTTTTTGAGCATCTACCTGATGTTTTTCCATAGCATATTGAGCTAACTCATTTTCATCTACCGCATTAATTTTTAAGATTTGAACCCTTGAAATAATGGTTGGCAAAAGTTCTTCTACATCAGCAGCAACAAGTAAGAAAAGTGTTTTTTGCGGAGGTTCTTCCAGTATTTTAAGTAATTTGTTTGCAGAAGCAGCATTCATCTTTTCAGGATACCAAATGATCATGGTTTTATAAGGTGCTTCATACGTTTTTAGACTAAGGGTTTTTAAAATTTCAGCACTTTCTTTAGAACTTATAAGCAATTGCTTGTTGCCTGTTTCTGCTATTTCTTGCCATTCTTCCAAACTCATGTAAGGATTTTCTAAAAATGAAGCTCTCCAACTTTCAATAAAATTGTTGCTTACAGGGTCTTTTTTTACTTTCTCGTTGGTGGCTACAGGAAAAACAAAATGAATATCTGGATGAACCAGTTTACTGACCTTAACACATGATGAACAAGTGCCGCAAGCATCATTTTTCGTTTTATTTAAACAATATAAATACTGAACATAAGCCAATGCCATAGCTAAATTACCACTTCCCTCTTTTCCTAAAAAAAGTTGAGCATGACTAATTCTTTCGCTATTAATAATTGTAATTAATTTTTGCTTAATGGCTTGATGTCCAACTATATCTTTGAATAACATGGTAATGCTAATTTATACACTTTAAATATGAGCTAAATTAAGAAGAAATTTTACCTTTGCCGCAAATAAATTTTTCGAGTTTACTTAACTTAAAAATTAAACCTTTTAAACATCGACCATTTTTTATGAATACAATTGACAATTTTAATTTTTCAGGAAAAAAAGCATTAATACGAGTAGATTTTAATGTACCGCTCAACGATAAATTTGAAGTTACTGATGATACCAGAATTTCAGCATCTATTCCTAGCATAAAAAAAATATTAAATGATGGCGGAGCTGTAATTTTAATGTCTCACTTAGGAAGACCAAAAGATGGTCCGGAAGATAAATTTTCTTTAAAACACACCGTTGCTACTTTGGAAAAATTAGTTGGAGCTCCAGTTAAATTTGCAAACGATTGTATAGGAAAAGAAGCTACAGAAAAAGCCGCTCAACTAAAAAGTGGAGAAGTGTTATTGTTAGAAAACCTTAGATTTTATACTGAAGAAACCAAAGGTGATGTAGCTTTTGCAGAAAAATTGGCTAAATTGGGAGATATTTATGTGAACGATGCTTTTGGAACAGCACATAGAGCTCATGCATCAACGGCTATTATTGCTCAGTTCTTTTCTCATAATAAGTATTTTGGTTATTTATTAGCCAAAGAAATTGAAAGCGTTTCTAAAGTATTAAAAAACAATGTTAAGCCGGTAACAGCTATAGTTGGTGGAGCCAAAGTTTCGAGCAAAATAATTATTATAGAAAATTTACTAGATAGTATTGACAACCTAATTATTGGCGGTGGAATGGTCTTCACCTTCATTAAAGCGTTAGGAGGGAATATTGGTAATTCGTTAGTTGAAGATGATTTTTTAGCCACTGCCAAAGAAATTTTAGAAAAAGCTAAAGCTAAAAATGTGACCGTTTTCTTACCGGAAGATAGTGTTACCTCAACAGCATTTAATAACGAAAGCGAAGTGAAAATTTTCGACACCAACAATATTCCTTATGGATGGATGGGCTTAGATATTGGTGAAAAAGCCATTGCAGCTTATAGCAACTGTATAAAAAATTCTAAAACTATTTTGTGGAATGGACCAATGGGCGTTTTTGAAATGAGCAACTTTGAAAAAGGAACTAAAAATGTTGCAGAGGCTATTGCAGAAGCAACTTCAAATGGAGCCTTCTCTTTAGTTGGTGGTGGTGATTCTGTTGCTGCTGTAAACCAATTTAACTTAGCAGAAAAGATGAGTCATGTAAGTACTGGTGGTGGTGCTATGTTAGAATATTTAGAAGGAAAAACCTTACCGGGAATTGCCGCGATATTGGATTAAAAACCCGATTTCTTTAAATATACTTTGATTTTTTCATGTTCAGGAGAATTTTTTCTATAAAACTCTAGCGACTTGTCGAACATTTTTTCTTCGGTGATATTTTCTGTGAAAAAATTGGTCAATTCTTGTTGAGTAATAGAATCGGATGTTAATTTTTCGGTAGCTAATTTTTCATCAACATACTGAAAATTAAATACATTTTTACTCTCCCAATTCACTTTCCCGAATATAAATCCAATATCTTTATTTTCAATATTATAAACAACAACATCTTTAATTTTTGTGCCGAAAACTCTATACGCATTAGCTTCTTTCACTCTGCCCGATGCATCAAACTTTTTACTTCTAACATCCATCACTTTTGTATTTAATTTACTGATAGTCAATTCATCTCTATCCCCATTTTCATGAAAAGCTACCCACTCGCCCAATAAATTTTTTTCAAACTTTTCAGCATTCTCATAATCAGTAAGTCCCACCTCAGATTGATACGGACAACCAACAATAACAAAGGCAAGAAATACCGTCAACACATAAAACTTAAATCTATTAAAAATCATAATTAACATTTTGATAAGTAATTTGTTAGCAAGCAAAATTAACACCATAAATATAAATAATATAATCTAAACTAAAAAATTGTATTTTCGCAACAAAGCAATAGTATTTATTATCTTTGTCGTTCTTACATAGAAAATATATTTATTTTGAATTTCGACAACATAAGAGCTTACAAAGATGACGAGTATCAATCTGTTATTAAAAAATTAATAGAGATTGATATTTTAATGGAAGCTATTCATTTCTACTTACCGGAAATGACTATAGAACAAATAAAAGAAAAACTGTTATCTTTTACTACTATACAAGATTTCCAAAGCGATATGGTTTGTTTGGTGATAGACAGAATTGTAAATCATTCTTCTGACGGAATTACCTTTAAAGGAATTGAAGAGCTTAATCCCAACATTTCTAACTTATTAATTTCTAACCATAGAGATATTGTACTTGATTCTGCACTAATTAATTACGCCCTTAACTTTAAGAAAAAAAATACCAGCGAAATTGCTATAGGCAGCAACTTGCTTTCCCTTCCTTGGGTAAAAGATTTAGTAAGGTTAAATAAATCTTTTATTGTTAGAAGAAATGTTCCTAAACAAGAAGTAATTGAAGCCTCTAAGACGTTGTCGGCTTATATTAACTACACCTTAAAAGAGAAAAAACAAGACATTTGGATTGCTCAAAGAGAAGGAAGAGCTAAAGATGGTTTTGACAAAACTACTCCCGGCTTACTAAAAATGTTTGGTATGTGCAGCGATGATGATTTGCTTACTCATCTTATTAGTTTAAACATTACTCCTGTAGCTATTTCTTACGAATACGATCCTTGCGATTACCTAAAAATTCCGGAATTGCTTAAGAAATATAATGGAGAAGAATATATAAAAGCACCAAATGAAGATAATCAGCATATGGTTTTAGGGATGAAAGGCTACAAGGGCAATATTCACATTCATTTTGGAGAACCTATAAATAATGATATTCTTAAGTTTAAAGAGATAAAAAACAAAAACGAATTGCTAAAATTAATTGCCGAAGTAATTGATGAAAAAATTTACCAGTATTACCATCTTTTTCCTACCAATTATATTGCCTACGACTTGTTAAATAACAAAAATGAGTTTGAAAACAACTATACTAAAGCCGACAAAGAAAAATTTGAAGCTTACATAAAAAAACGATTAGAAAATTTTAAAGAAAATGAGTTGACAAAAGAAATTTTCCTAAAAATGTATGCTAATCCGGTAATGAACAAACTAAGGGTTCAAAATTTGAAATTTGAGACTCAAAATTCAAATAATAGTAAAATATAAATTTTTAAAATATACACTATGAAAAACATTGCAGTAATAGGAGCAGGAACAATGGGAAACGGAATTGCCCACACTTTTGCTCAATCAGGATTTAATGTAAACTTAATTGATATTTCACAAGCTTCTCTAGATAGGGCTATCGCAACTATTTCTAAAAATTTAGATAGAATGGTGGCAAAAGAAAAAATTACTGAAAGCGATAAAAATACCACCCTTGGTAATATTACCACATTTACAGATATGGACAAAGGTGTTGCTAATGTTGATTTAGTAGTTGAAGCAGCTACAGAAAATGTAGATTTAAAATTGAATATTTTTAAATCGTTGGATGCCGCCACTAAGCCAGAAGTTATTTTAGCATCCAACACTTCATCCATTTCTATTACTAAAATTGCTGCGGCAACTTCTCGTCCGGATAAAGTAATTGGCATGCACTTTATGAATCCTGTTCCAATTATGAAATTAGTAGAAATTATCAGAGGTTATTCTACTTCTAATGAAGTAACTAACAACATTATGGAGCTTTCTAAAAAATTAGGAAAAGTGCCTGTAGAAGTTAATGATTACCCGGGTTTTGTGGCAAACAGAATTTTAATGCCAATGATTAATGAAGCCATCATTACCTTGCATGAAGGTGTTGCCGGAGTAGAAGAAATTGATACCGTGATGAAATTAGGTATGGCGCATCCTATGGGACCACTTCAGTTGGCAGATTTTATTGGTTTAGATGTTTGTTTATCTATCCTAAATGTACTTTATGAAGGCTTTGGAAATCCAAAATATGCTCCTTGTCCATTATTAGTAAACATGGTTACAGCCGGAAAATTAGGTATAAAATCTGGCGAAGGATTCTATTCTTGGACGCACGGAACAAAAGATTTAATTGTGTCTCCACAATTTAAATAATTGATATTATAAATAAATGATTGGAAATTTGGAATTAACTTTCTAAATTTCCATTCTTTTTAATGTCTTGGCAACAAAAACTGCCTAAAATGAAAAAGTCGCACAAATTCATATTGTTTTCGTTTATCGGTCCGCTGGTAATGACTTTTTTTATTGCTGTTTTTGTATTAGTAATGCAATTTATTTGGCTCTACATTGATGAAATGTTGGGCAAAGGTTTAGAGTGGTATGTGCTTGCCGAACTATTTTTTTACGCTACCGCCAATGTTGTTCCTATGGCAATGCCACTAGCAATTTTGCTTGCCTCCATTATGACTTTTGGGAATTTGGGCGAACATTTTGAATTAGTAGCGTTTAAATCTGCAGGAATATCTCTCCAAAAAGTAATGAAACCACTTATTGTTTTTGTGTTTTTTATTAGCATTGGAGCTTTTTATTTTGCTAATAATGTTATTCCCGTTGCCAACCTAAAATTTTATTCCTTGTTGCATGATATTAGAAGTCAGAAGCCAGCAATTAATATTCAACCCAATGTTTTTTATAATGAAATTGACGGATATACCATTAGGGTAAAAGATAAAATTCCTTTAGAAGATGGTAGAGAAATGCTTAAAGATGTAATGATTTATAACCATGCCAACAATAATGGCAACCGTCAAGTTACTGTTGCCGATTCAGGTATTATGAACCTATCAAAAGATAAAGCATATTTTACTATTAAACTTTATCATGGTGTAGATTATCAGGAAAAACAAGAAGACAGAAGTAACAATAGAAATTTTCCTTTAACTAGATTTTATTTTGAAGAAAATGAATTTCAGTTTGATATAAGTGGTTTTCAGTTTAAACGTAGTGATGAAGAAGCTTTTAAACATGATTATCGTTTGCTCAACCTCAAACAATTAATGTATAGAACAGACTCACTGCATAAGTTTACACGAGAAGAAGCCGATTTTTTAAATCAAAATGTGCATTATGCCTATTTATTTAATGATAGCGTTATCGACAAAAAAAATGATGCTTTTCTAACACCTATTCAAAACATAAAAAATCACGATTCTATTCCTCATAAAGAAGTTAACCTAAAAGAATTTAACAAACAACAAATTAGTCAGGTTTTTGGTATTGCTATAAATAATGCTCGTACACAAAAAGGTAGAGCAGCAGCAGCTAAAATAGAAATGAACGTATTAAAAGAAACACTTGCTAGGGTTAAAATTGAATGGCACAGAAAATTTACTTTTTCTATAGCTTGTTTAATTATGTTTTTTATAGGAGCTCCATTGGGTGCCATTGTTAGAAAAGGAGGACTAGGAATGCCCGTGGTAATTTCCATCATTTTCTTTTTAATTTACTATATCATCTCTATTACTGGAGAAAAAATGGCGAAAGAACTAATTATTTCGCCTTGGTTTGGCATGTGGATTTCAACATTTGTATTGTTTCCATTAGGTTATTTCTTTACTTACAAAGCCACCACAGATTCTGCTTTGTTTAATATTGATGCTTATAGAGGGTTTATGAAAAATATCTTTAAACGAAAGAAAAAAGAGTTTAGTTAATGAGGTATCTATTTTTCATATTATTGCTAAACTTCACTTTTATCACAAAAGGACAAGAGGTTATTGATTCTTCGGAAACGGTAATGTTGGAGGTGCAAATATTTAATGAAGCAACTTTAAATCCTTTAAATGAGGCTGAAATATCAATAATTGGAACTGATGGAAGTAAAAGAATTTTTTTTACTGATAGCATTGGCATTGCTTATACACCTCTAAATACTCAAGTAACTTATTCTTATACTATAAACAAAAAAGATTTCTCAAATAAAACTGATACAATTTCAATTATTGGCAATGGTATCCGAAACAGTTACCTTAGAAAATATTATCTCACTGAAGCATTTATTTGTTTTATTGAACTACCGAAGTTACTTTTTCATAATAATACAACAAATTTGATAGCACTACCAAATGAAAATGACTCATTTTCTCTCATGGTTAGCATAATGAATGAAAACCCAACTTTAGTTGTTGAATGTATAGCATATCAATCAAAAAAAGAATTAGCTAACCTATCAAAAAAAAGAGCAGAAAAAATAATAAACGAATTAGTTGCCCAAGGAATAGAAAAAGACAGGTTGGTTTTTAAAGATGGCGGTATTGGAGAAAATGAAAAAGAAGAAGACAACAGATATGTTATTTTTAGAATTATCAAAACAGACTATGTTTCAAAAGAAGAAAATAAATGAAAATCCTTCAAATATGTCATAAACCTCCACTCCCTGCTCTTGATGGCGGATGCAAGGCTATGCATGCTTTAACAGAAGGGTTTTTAGCTAACAATATTTCCGTTAAAATCTTAACCATTGCCACACAAAAACACCCTTATCAACCCGAACTTTTTCCAACAGCTTATCTAGAGCAAACCAACATAGAACACGCTTTTATAGATACTGCTATTAAGAAAAAATCAGCTTTAGCTAATCTGTTCAGTAACAAATCCTACAATATCAGTCGTTTTTACAATAAAAATTTTGAAGAGTTGATAACTGCAACACTTCAAAAAGAAAAATTTGATATCATTTTATTAGAAAGCCTTTATACCACACCTTATATTGCTGCTATTCGCAAAAGTAGCAATACCAAAATTATTTATCGTTCGCACAATATTGAGTTTGAAATTTGGCAGCGAACAGGCAATCAGGAAAACAATGCCATCAAAAAAAAGTACTTGCATTTTTTAGCCAAACGCCTCAAAAAATACGAACAATCCATTCTCAATTTAGTAGATGGAATTGCCGCCATTACTAAGAAAGATGAAGAGCAATTAATAGCATTAGGTTGCAAAAAAGCAATAACAACTATACCTTTTGGCATCAATCTTCATGATTATCAGCTAAAAGAAATTCTACAAGAAAAAAAACTTTTTCATATTGGAAGTATGGATTGGATGCCTAATCAAGAAGCCATAAAATGGTTTTTGAATGAAGTTTGGTCGGCAATTATTGCCAAAGAACCAACCGCTACATTTCATATTGCTGGGAAAAACATGTCCGAAGATATTATCAACTTAGCCGCATCAACAAAAGGAGTTGTTAATGAAGGGGAAGTGGAGAATGCCAATGATTTTATCAATAAAAATAACATTATGGTTGTTCCTTTGTTTTCTGGAAGCGGTATGCGAATAAAAATTATTGAAGCAATGGCAATGGGGAAATTGGTGATTGGAACATCCGTTGCATTTGAAGGAATTGCTGTGCAGCATAATAAAAATGGCATTATTTCTAATACTGCCAACGAATTTAAAGAAGCCATTTTAATGTGTTTACAACACCCTGAAGTTGTCACTAGCATCGGACAAAAAGCAAGAAAAACGATTGAAGAACAGTATAATAATACCGTTATTGTAAAGCAATTAATTAATTTTATAGCCGAATAATGAAACTATTTGTACTACTTTCTCGCTTTCCATATCCTCTAGAAAAAGGAGATAAGCTGCGTGCTTTTCATCAAATAAAAGAATTATCCAAACACCACGAAATAACTTTATGTGCTTTATCCGATCAAAAAGTGGAGCAAGCATCTATAGATAAATTACAGGAATATTGTAAGTCAATTCATGTCATCAGACTTCCTAAATGGAAGATTTATTGGAACTTATTTTGGCAATTGTTATTTACCGACAAATCCTTACAAGTAGTTTATTTTTACAACAAATCGGCTCAAAAAAAGATACTAAAACTTATTCAGGAACATCAGCCAGACCATATTTATTGTCAGTTAATTCGAGTTGCCGAATACATTAAAAATATTCCCATTCCAAAAACGTTAGATTATATGGATGCCTTGGCTCGTGGAATGGAAAGAAGAATAGCACAATCACCTTTTTACATTAAATGGTTTTTAACTACCGAAACTATTAGATTAAAACGTTACGAGCACCAAATTTTTGACGCTTTTGACAATCTTACAATAATTTCTGAACAAGATAAAAACTTAATTGTACACATAAAAAACGATACCATTCAAATAATTCCTAATGGTGTAGATTATGAAATGTTTAAGTTTCAAGAAAATTCCGAAAAAAAATACGACCTCATATTTACAGGAAACATGGCGTATCCACCCAATATTGATAGCGTAATTTATTTGGTAAATGAAGTCATGCCATTAGTTTGGAAAAAATATCCTGATGTAAAATTAGTAATTGCCGGTGCTGAACCCGATAAAAAGGTATTACAATTAGCTTCTAAAAATGTTGAAATAACAGGTTGGGTAAAAGATATTACCACTTATTATACAGCAGCTAAAATATTTATAGCTCCAATGCAAATTGGTACAGGCTTACAAAATAAATTATTAGAAGCTATGGCTATGAAACTGCCTTGTGTAACTTCTCAACTGGCGAATAATGCTTTAGGGGCTGAACATCAAAACTCCATATTAATTGGCAATCAGCCTGAAGAATATTACGAACATATTATATCTTTGTTGGAAAATAAAACTTTATATAATAACATTGCAACATCAGGATATGATTTTGTGAAAAAGAATTACACTTGGGAAGGTACAACTCAAAAACTGAATGAATTGATTATAAATACTAAAAAACAATGAAAGAATTACAACAACAAATAGAAGCGGCTTGGGAAAATAGAGATTTATTGAAAGATGAAGTTACCAAAAATGCTATCCGACAAGTAATTGAACATTTGGATAAAGGAACATTAAGAGTTGCCGAACCAAAAGGTAGTGATTGGCAAGTAAATGAATGGGTTAAGAAAGCAGTAGTACTTTATTTTCCTATCCAACAAATGAAAACCATTGAAGTTGGTCCATTTGAATTTCATGATAAAATGGAGTTGAAAAAGAACTATGAAGCGTTGGGAGTTCGTGTAGTTCCTCATGCTGTTGCTCGTTATGGAGCTTTTTTAGCCAAAGGCGTAATTATGATGCCCTCTTATGTAAATATTGGTGCTTTTGTGGATAGCGGAACAATGGTGGACACATGGGCTACTGTTGGATCTTGTGCTCAAATTGGTAAAGATGTTCATTTAAGTGGTGGGGTTGGTATTGGCGGTGTTTTAGAACCTTTACAAGCTGCTCCGGTAGTAATAGAAAATGGTTGTTTTATAGGATCCAGATGTATAGTGGTAGAAGGTGTAAGAGTAAGAAAAGAAGCTGTTTTAGGGGCTAATGTGGTACTTACAAAATCAACAAAAATTATTGATGTGAGTGGAGACACACCTATCGAATATAAAGGCGAAGTACCTGAAAGAGCCGTGGTAATTCCGGGTTCTTATACCAAAGAATTTCCTGCGGGAAAATTTAATGTACCTTGTGCCTTAATTATAGGAAAAAGAAAAGCTAGTACTGATTTAAAAACATCTCTCAACAATGCCTTAAGAGAATATGATGTAGCAGTTTAAGTATTGATATTTTGAAAAAGTTTTTAATCATACAAACCGCCTATATTGGAGATGTTATTCTAGCTACTTCCATAGTGGAAAAATTACACAAAGCTTTGCCTGATAGTCAAATAGACTTTTTATTGCGTAAAGGCAATGAAAGTTTGCTCGAAAATCATCCTATCATAAACGAAATAATTATTTGGAACAAACACAATAAAAAATACGATAGCCTGAAAAGAATAACCAAACAGGTTCATCAACACAAATACGATGTGGTTATTAATTTGCAACGATTTGCTTCAAGTGGATTAATTACTGCTTTTTCGGGAGCTAAGCTTAAAATTGGGTTTGCTAAAAATCCCTTGTCTTTTTCTTTTAATCAAAAGTTTCCACATAAAATTGGTGATGGCACGCATGAAATTGAGCGTAATCATCAATTGATAAAAGCTTTTACAGATAATACTCCCGCCATGCCTAAGCTTTATCCAAGCAACAACGATTATTTGACGGTAGAGACTTATAAAAAAGAAAAGTATGTTTGTATGGCACCAACTTCCGTTTGGTTTACAAAACAATTACCAAAGGAAAAATGGGCTGAATTAATCAATAGCATATCTGATAACTACCAAATTTATTTATTGGGAAGTCCTGCTGATGCTGCAGCTTGCGATGAAATAAAAACATTGGGTAAAAATAATAAAGTAGTGAATTTAGCAGGAAAACTTTCCTTACTAGAATCAGCAGCACTGATGCAAACAGCACAAATGAATTATGTAAATGATTCTGCTCCATTGCATATCGCTTCAGCTATGAATGCTTCTACTACTGCTTTTTTCTGTTCTACTATTCCTGCATTTGGATTTGGTCCTTTAGCTAAAAATGCTAAAACCATTGAAGTAACAGAAAAACTTAATTGCCGTCCTTGTGGCTTGCATGGGAAAATTGAATGTCCCGAAGGACATTTTAAATGTGGCCATGATATAACAATAAAAAAGCCCTGAAAATTTCAGAGCTTTTAGTGACCTCGACAGGATTCAAACCTGTAACCTTCTGAGCCGTAATCAGATGCGCTATTCAGTTGCGCCACGAGGCCTAATAGACTGCAAATATAGAAAAAATGGCTGTATTTTCTCTAATTTTAATTATTTTTAGATTTTAAATAACCCCTTAAAAAAATAGTTCAAGATGTCTGTTTATGGAAAAGTAACACCTCCTATTATTCAACAATTACAAGCATTAATTGGCGATAATTTTGTTTTATGGGATAATGAAAATTTAAGTAAATACAGTCATGATGAAACGGAAGATTTGAAGTTTTTCCCTGAAGTAATTGTTAAGCCAAGAACAGCAACAGAAATAAGTTCCATTGTGAAATTATGTAATAAGTATTTAATTCCACTAACTCCTAGAGGAGCCGGAACTGGTTTGAGTGGTGGAGCTTTACCTATCAATAAAGGTATTTTACTTTCAATGGAACGTTTTAATAGCATTATTGAAATTGATGAAAGAAATTTACAAGCTACCATTGAACCGGGAGTTATCACTCAAGAATTTCAAGAAGCGGTAAAAACTAAAGGACTTTTTTATCCTCCTGACCCTGCCAGTAAAGGCAGTTGTTTTATAGGTGGAAATTTGGCAGAAAATTCCGGTGGACCAAAAGCTGTAAAATATGGTGTTACCAAAGATTATGTATTAAATTTAGAAGTGGTGCTTCCCACAGGTGAAATAATATGGACGGGAGCTAATGTGCTAAAAAATTCTACAGGTTATAACCTCACACAATTATTAATAGGTAGCGAAGGTACATTAGGCATCATTACTAAAGCTGTTTTTAAGCTTATTCCACACCCAAAGCAAGACTTATTAATGCTTGTTCCTTTTGTTTCAGCTGAAGAAGCCTGTAGTGCTGTCGCAGCAATTTTTAATGTAGGTATAACTCCTTCAGCAATGGAATTAATGGAAAGAGATGCTATTGTATGGGGGAAGAAATTTATAAACGATACTGCCATCAATATTGAAGATGGAATTGAAGCTCATTTACTTATTGAAGTAGATGGAAATGATATGGATATTTTGTATAAAGACTGTGAACTCATTTATCAGGTATTAGAGAGTTTTAAAACCGGAGAAATACTTTTTGCCGATGATGCCACTCAAAAGGAAAAACTTTGGAAAATTAGAAGAGTGGTAGGTGAAGCAGTAAAAAGTCAGTCCATCTATAAAGAAGAAGATACCGTAGTACCTAGAGCAGAATTACCGAAACTACTAAAAGGCGTAAAAGAAATAGGAAAAAAATATGGGTTTAAATCCGTTTGCTACGGACATGCCGGAGACGGAAATTTGCATGTAAACATCATTAAAGAAGACATGAGTGATGAAGCGTGGAATAATGAATTGCCGAAAGGAATTACAGAAATTTTTCAGCTTTGTGTACAATTAAAAGGTACTATTTCCGGAGAACATGGTATTGGCTATGTTCAGAAATCATATATGAATATTCCTTTTGATGAAAAAACCTTATCACTACAAAAACAAATAAAATCTATCTTTGATCCAAATAATATCCTTAACCCAGATAAAATTTTTCCATAAAAAAGTCCCTTAAATGATTTTTAAGGGACTTTAATTCAAAGGGAGGAGATTTTTCATGATTTAACTACCTATCTAATTAACTTTTAAAAATTTATCTCCTTAACAGAATTAAAGACGAAAAAGATTTATAAAAGGTTGCTTCGAGATTTTTTTATCTTAGGAATCTAATAATTAAACAAACTATTGTTTTCAAAATAATATTATATCCGTAAATTTGGAAAGCATTAATTAAACTAGAACTTTTATGAAAAAAATTACATTATTAAGCTTATTTTCAATACTATTTACCGTTTTTTTAAATGGTCAAATTAGTGGAACCAAAATTGAAACTGCCAAAACAAAAACTACTATTCAGTTAGATAATAATCTTTCTCAGCAATTACTTCAAGATGCACCAAAAACTCCAAGTGGGCATATTAGATGTTTTTCGGATGAAATGCATCAACTTCATCAACAAGCAAATCCTTCAATGGAATCTGTAGCAGATTTTGAAACTTGGATGGAGGAAAAATTAAAAACTTATGCTCAAGACAATGCTAACAATAAAGCATCTAGAAAAATTCCAGTAGTAGTTCATGTATTATATGGAAACTCAACTCAAAATATTAGTATGACTCAAATTCAATCACAAATAACTGCATTGAATCAAGATTTTTCTGCATCAAATACAGATATTTCTAATGTTCCTTCTACTTTTCAATCAGTTATTGGTAACTGTGATATAGAATTTTGTTTGGCTCAAATTGATCCTAACAACCAACCTACAAATGGTGTTAATAGAGTAAATGTAGGAACTACATCACTAACTACAAATCAAATAGATGGAACATGGAAACCACAAACAATTTGGGATCCTACTAAATATTTTAATATTTGGGTAGCTAATATTCAGGGAGGCGTGTTAGGATATGCTCAATTCCCTTCTTCTTCAGGTTTAGGAGGTATGCCAACCAATGGTGGTTCTGCTAATACTGATGGGGTAGTTATTCTTTACAATGCTTTTGGAACAACAGGTGCGGTTAGCTCTCCTTATAACAAAGGAAGAACTGCAACACACGAAATTGGTCATTGGTTAGGTTTGCGTCATATATGGGGTGATGGTACTTGTGCATCAGATTTTTGTAATGACACCCCTACTCAACAAACAGCAAACTATAACTGTAGAACTCATCCTTATAATGTTGGAGCTTGCTCTGGAAATACTACTGGTGAAATGTTTATGAACTATATGGATTACGTACCAGATGCTTGTATGTATATGTTTACTGCTGGTCAAAAAGCAAGAATGGATATAGTGCTACAAAACTCTCCAAGAAGAGGTTCTTTACTCACTTCAAATGTTTGTGGAGTAGCTCCATTAAACGCTAATTTTGTTGCATCTGCTACTACCATTACAGCAGGGCAATCAATTACTTTTACCAATACTTCTACAGGTCCGAATCCAATTACATCTAACTCTTGGAATTTTGATGTAACTTCTCAAGGAGGCGTTAGTCCATCAACCTCAACAGCTGCCACTCCTCCCTCTATTACATACAATAATGCTGGAACTTACACAGTTTCATTAACTGTTGGGGATGGAACTAGTAATGATACCGAAACAAAAAATGCCTACATAACTGTTTTAACTGCTGGTAGTCAAGTTTGTGATTCTACTGCTGCAACTTGGGATCTTGGACAGCATGGTGGTCAAACAGGAGCATACACTTGGGGACCAGATTGTAACGGTTCACTTCCATCAGGTTACATTTTAGGTCAAAATTGTTATAATGACAATGGATGGGCGGATAAAATACCTTATACTGGTTCAGGAACTTTCTTAACAGATGTTATTTACTATTTTAGTACTTCAGGAACTGGTAATGTTAACCTAAAAGTTTGGGGAGTAAATGCTGGTGCTCCAGGTAGTGTTTTGGCTCAACAAACCGTTCAAATTTCTCAATTAGGAAATGGTGGAACCCCTACATTATGGACACTTCCTACAGCAGCATCTTTAAATGGAAACTTCTTTGTAGGTCATGACCATACAACACTAAATAATGGCGATACCGTTGCCTTAATGGCTGCTCCTACAGGAACAAATACTGTATGGGCAAAGGAGACTGGTGGATGGGTTGATTTAGCTACTTATAGCTTAGACCATAGTGGTGCTGTTATTCCGGTAATATGTAATAGTGCAACAACTGGTGAAAAAGAAATCTTAGGTGATCTTGATGAAATTTTAGTTTTCCCAAACCCTTCAAATGGAACACTAAATATTGCTCTAACAGAGAAAAAAGAGACTACTATTGAAATTTATAATCTTGTTGGAGAGTTAATTTACACAAGTGGTAACCCACTAAATACTCAATTTTTTACTATCAACATAGATAATCAACCTAATGGTATTTATTTTATAAATATTAAATCCGATAACAACATCACCACTAAAAAAGTATTGATTGCTAAGTAGCGAGTTAATTATTATTAATTTTTTTAAGGAGCCTCATTTTTTTGAGGCTCTTTTTTTATCTTATGCTTACCTTTGTTAAAAATTTCACCATATATGGACAATACTACCATTAAGACATTGCTTAAAACAACTGTTACAGATAATAAGCTTAACAGCATTTACAATAAGGTATTAAACGAAGAAAGAATTACACCGGAAGAAGGAACATACTTATTCTACAACGCTGAACTTAGCCATTTAGGAACACTTGCCAACTACATTAGAGAAAAAAGACATGGGAATAAAACCTATTTCAATAAAAACTTCCATATAGAACCCACTAATATTTGTGTTTTCGATTGTAAATTCTGCTCTTACTCTCGCTTTTTAAGAGAAAAAGATGAATATGATGCTTGGGAGCTTTCTGAAGAAGATATTTATGACTCCATTAGAAATTATGATGGTAAAGATATTACCGAAGTACATATTGTTGGAGGTGTCCATCCAAAAATGGGATTAGCTTACTTTAAAAATTTAATTGAAAATATTAAACGTATTCGCCCTGATATTCATGTTAAAGCTTTTACTGCTGTTGAGTTAGATTATATGTGTAAAAAAGCAAAAGTAAGTTATGAAGAGGGCTTGAAAATATTAAAAAATGCCGGACAAGGCTCTTTACCTGGTGGTGGAGCAGAAATTTTTGATGAAGATATTAGAGCGCAAATTTGTAAAGATAAATGTACTTCAGAACAATGGTTACAAATGCACGAAGCTGCTCATAAAGTTGGGATGCCCTCTAATGCAACAATGCTTTACGGACATTTAGAAAAATACGAACACCTTATCGATCATATGAACAGATTAAGAAATCTTCAAGATAAAACAGGTGGTTTCAATGCTTTTATTCCGTTAAAATTCAGAAACAAAAACAATCAAATGTCTAATATTGAGGAAGTAAGTATCATAGAAGATTTAAAAGTTTATGCTATGGGCAGAATTTTCCTTGACAATTTCAATCATTTAAAGGCTTATTGGCCAATGATTGGCAGAAAAACTACCCAATTATTACTTTCTTTTGGAGTAAACGACATTGATGGAACAGTAGATGACTCTACAAAAATATATACTATGGCTGGTGCCGAAGAGCAAAAACCAACAATGACTTCCGAACAAATGATTCATCTTATTAAAGAAGTTGGCAGAAAACCTATTGAAAGGGATAGCGTATACAACGAACTGAATGATTATTCAGAACCTATTTTAGCTTAAGCCATTTATTTTGGAAAACAAAAAAATTATTATTACCGGCCATAGAGGTGCAGCAGGATTAGCTCCTGAAAACACGTTAGCTTCTATTCAATTAGCAATAGAACTAGGAGTTGACAGAATAGAAATTGATGTTCAACAAACTAAAGACAATAAAATTATTGTATTGCACGATAGAACACTTAGAAGAACAACAACAGGTCATGGTTTTGTGAAAAACCTTACCTATGATGAAATTTTTCAATTTAGTGCCGGATACAAGTTCAATAAATTTTATATCAACGAAAAAGTACCTACTTTAGAACAAGTAATTGATTTAATAGATGGAAAAGTAGAGTTGCTTATTGAAACCAAATACAGTTACATGTATTATCCTAATATTGAAAGACACATTATCAACATCATTAAAAATAAAAATGCTAAAGATTGGTGCAAAGTAATTTCTTTTAATGACAGAGCTCTTTTCAGGATTAACAAATTAGATAACAGTATTAGATTAGGCAAATTATTCGTTGGAAAACATGCTCACCTCCCACTCTCTTTTGATAAAGGACTAAATATTAGACCCTTAAAAAAATATGCTTTTGTAGATGAAGTAATCGTAAAACACGACTATGCTACCAAAGCCATTATAGAAAAAGTACACGATTTCGGTAAAGAACTACACGTTTGGACAGTAAACAACGAAGAAACTATTCAAAAACTTATTGAAAGAGGTGTTGATGGTATTATTTCAGATTATCCCAATTTGTTGATGAAGTATAGAAAATAAAAAAAGCTGCTTTTCGAGCAGCTTTAAAATGGGTGGAAGATGGGGCTCGAATCCCGTAACAACAGAAATTTTCAATTTCTTTTTGTTACGAGGATGCTCGAAAAATTTAGAAATTATAAATTTCTATTTTTCGGCACCCACGACCCTCAACCATTCTTCAATTCTTTTTCTGCTTTTAAAATTTTTTATTCGCTTCTCCTCCTTTATTGCTTCTTTTCTTGTTTCAAACTCCTTAAACCCCTTCAATTCCCATGGTATTCCCCGACTAGTAAATTTTTCATATCCTTTATTATGTCGCTCTAATCTTTTACCTACATCATTAGTTTGACCAATGTAATATTTATCTAAAACTTTTGAATATAATATGTAAACATAATAACTCATAAAACAAAAAAAGCTGTCAAAAGACAGCTTTAAAATGGGTGGAAGATGGGGCTCGAACCCACGACCCTCGGTACCACAAACCGATGCTCTAACCAGCTGAGCTACATCCACCATTTTGAGAGGGCAAATATACTTTTTTTTTTATACAAAATAATTCCACCACTATTTTTTATTTTCAAGCTAAAAAAATATAGCTGCACCGCTTTTTCTTAACTTTGTAATTGATGAGCGATAAAAAAAATATTACCCTAAATGTGGAAGGAATGACCTGTGCCAATTGTGCATTAGGCATTAAAAAACAGTTGGTTAAAAAAGGATTAGAAAACGTAAATGTAAGCTTCTCAACAGGCGAAGTAACCTATGATAGTAATGCCAAACTCAATACTCAAGAAATTATTGACAGCATCAACCAATTAGGTTATAAAGTAATTGACGCACCTAAAGAAGAAAAAGGATTATCATCCATTGAGAAAAAATTCTACATTTCGTTAATTTTTACCATTCCTCTGTTTTTACACATGTTTATGCCTCACGACAATATTTTAAATGATGGTTGGGTGCAATTAGCATTGTGTATTCCTGTTTTCGGAATAGGACTATTTCATTTTGGAAAAAGTGCTTGGGGTTCACTAAAAACAGGCATTCCTAATATGGACGTGTTAATTACCATAGGTTCAACGGCCGCTTTTATTTATAGCATTGTTGGAATTTACCTCTACTATGGTACGCACGAAGCACATAATTATTTGTTTTTTGAAACTGCTGCAACGATTATCACCTTAGTATTATTGGGAAATGTATTAGAACATCGTTCAGTAAATCAGACCACCACCGCCATAAAAGAACTAAGTCAGATACAACAAAGCGAAGCAAAAAAAATAATGTCCGATGGTTCTACGACTGTTGTTAGTTATGATGAAATTAATGTAGAAGATATTATTCAGGTAAACAGCGGAGATAAAATAGCTGTTGATGGAGAAATTATTAAGGGTAGTGCTACAATTAATGAATCAATGATTTCCGGAGAAAGTACTCCTGTTGAAAAAGAAATTGGCTCAAAAGTAATTGGTGGAACAGTAATGATGGATGGAAGCATGCAGTTTAAAGCTGAAAAAGTGGGTAGCGAAACGGTCCTTTCAAAAATTATTGAAATGGTAAAAAATGCTCAACAAAATCAACCAAATATTCAACGATTGGGAGATAAAATCAGTGCTATATTTGTTCCTGTAGTATTAGTTATTGCATTACTAACTTTTTTAATTGCTCATTTTGGTTTTGATATAAATACGCAACAAGCGTTAATGCAAAGTATAGCTGTATTAGTAATTTCTTGTCCTTGTGCCATGGGTTTAGCAACACCAACAGCAGTAATGGTAGGAATAGGAAGAGCGGCAAAAAAAGGAATTTTAATTAAAGGAGGAAGCACCTTAGAATTATTTGCCAATGCTAAAAATATGGTGTTTGACAAAACAGGAACGCTTACTACAGGAAAATTTTCCATAAAAAGAACCAAACTGTACGCTTCTATTGAAGAACAAGAACTTAAAAACATACTTTTTAGCATCGAACAACATTCTTCACATCCAATTGCACAATCTATTGTAGCTTATCTAAAACCAGATGCTACACTTATTGATTTTCCTACTATAAATGAAATAAAAGGCGTAGGTTTAGAAGTTTTTGATAAAGAAAATAACCACTACCAAGTAGGTTCGTTTAGAATTAATGAGACACAAACTAAAGACAAACAACACGCTATTTTCATTTTTAAAAACAAGGAACTTATTGCCGGAATTGATATTGAAGATGAATTGAAACAACATGTTCCAGAAACCATTTCCTTGCTGAATAAACAAGGATTAAATACGATTTTATTAAGTGGAGATGTGCAAGAAAAATGTGAAGATTTAGCTACCAAAGTGAATATTAAAACTGTTTATGGCGAACAGCTTCCTGAGCAAAAATTAGCAAAAATTGATGAATTAGAAAAACAATCACCAACGGTAATGGTGGGTGATGGAATAAATGATGCTCCTGCACTTACAAAAGCTGCTGTAGGGATTTCTATGAGTAAAGCTACGCAAGTAGCAGTGCATTCTGCACAAATTGTTTTACTTAATGATAAAGACTTATCTCAGGTATATGAAGCGTATTTAATAAGTAAACACACCTTAATCACCATTAAGCAAAATTTATTCTGGGCATTTTTCTATAATATATTAGCAATACCTATTGCTGCATTTGGTTTTTTAAACCCTATGGTAGCGGCTTTAGCAATGGCTTTCTCAGATGTAATTGTTGTTGGAAATTCTATACGTTTAAAAACTAAAAAATTGAAATAAAATCAATTTTCTACTCCTTCAAAAAAGGCAAGATTAAAATTGACCAAATACAATTGCTTTTTAGCTCTGGTAATGGCTGTATAAAGCCATCGCAAATATTCTACATTTATCATTTCTTCGGTTAGATAACCTTGCTCAACAAAAATAGCATCCCATTGTCCGCCTTGAGATTTATGGCAAGTAATAGCATAAGCAAACTTTACTTGTAAAGCCTGATAGTAGGCATCTTTACGAATTAATTCATTACGTTTTTTCCTGTTAGGTTCGTATCCATACTCTTCCGAAATGGCATCATACAACTCCCTAAATCTAGCTGGAGGCAATGATGAAGCATCAGAAAGAATACTGTCCATCAGAATTTTAATTTCTAAATCCGGTTCATCAGGATAATCCACCATGCGTATGGTAATATTGGCAAACCTAAAACCATGTTTTTCTTCAAAACCTCTAATTTTTAAAATTTCAACTATATCTCCATTAGCTATAAAACCTGCTTTTGAAGCATCATCCAACCAAAAATAATTATTCTTAACCACCATCATGTAATCGCCTGTGGCAATTTCTTCTTCTAACCATTTTATTCTTGCTCTAATTTGCAAGTTAAACAAATTAGCTCTTTTGTTACTTCGGCAAACGACCATCACATTTTCATCTCCAAACTTGCCGTAAGCATCATTTAACTCATCTTCTAACTCCAAACCAGTAATACACTTTACGTCTATAGTATCCGCCAATTCAGGAAACATAGGCAGTTCCACTTTTTTACTATTGATTTTTGCCCTTATAAAAGTTGCTAAGGATAAAATTTCACTGTCCTGAGCTTGTCTTACCACTTCATCTAACTCATAAAATTCTGGATATAAATAATAATTTTTATGTAGCAAATCTTCATCTAAAGCAGGACTTTCTTCCACACCGACAGGTGGTAATTGAGCAGTATCTCCAATAAAAATCAATTTACAATTGATGCCACTATAAACATATTCCAACAAATCATCTAACAAGCCTTTTTGGTTTCCCCAACTGCTATTAATTAAACTTCCCACATCACTAATCATAGAAGCTTCATCAACCAAAAAAATAGTGTTCTGAAATTTATTTTGTTTTATACTAAAACGAGCATAACCATCTCCCCCACTTTTTAATTGGTAAATCATTTTATGAATGGTAAAAGCTGGTTTTTGGGAATAATTAGCTAATACTTTGGCTGCTCTCCCTGTTGGTGCTAGCAACAACGATTCAAAATTAAAATTAGGCAAAGTTTTTACCAAAGCTCCAACAATAGAAGTCTTTCCTGTGCCTGCATAACCTTTAAGCACAAACAAACTTCTTTTTTGTTGATGAAAAACAAAATCCGTTAATGCACCTAATACTTTCTGCTGTTTTTGAGTTGGTTTAAACCCAAAATGTTGAAGTAATAATTGATAAAACTGATTATGCATAATTAAACTTTAAACAACTTCTTAGTAAAAAAACAATATTACTACAATATTAATTTTAAATTCGCAGTTACTTATTCAATAAAAAAAATAGTAGTTTTGTTTTCAAAATTCGTTTAAATAATTAACTATGGGATTACTTATAATTATTATCTTATCAGGTGTTGCTTTATATTTTTTATCTAAATATGTTTTAGTAGGGTTGTCTCCTGTGTTACTAAACATTGTGAAAATAGTTTTTGTAGCATTAATTGCTGTAACAGCATACATGAACTATGATTCTATTCAAAGTAAAATTGAGTTAGAAAAAGAAATTAAAAAGAGAAACAAAGTAGTTCAAGAGCGTTTAGAAAATATTAGAGATGCTCAAATAGAATACAAAAAAATTAAAGGTGAATATGCTGAAAACTTTAACAAATTACTTGATTTTTTAAAAAATGACTCTATTGTACTTGTCTATTCTGAAGGTGAAGTTCCTGACAGTTTAATCGGACAAGAAGCAAGGGCTTTAGAATTAGGTATAATTATTAGAGATACTACCAAAGTTCCTGTTAGAGAAGAATTATTTAAAGAAAACTTTGACAAAGTTGTTAAAGACATGAACATTGTACCTTTTTCTGATGGTGTAGAATTTGAAATAGCTTCAGGAGAAATTGAAAAAGGTAAAGTAATGGTAAAAGTTTTTGAAGTTAAAACACCTTACAAAAATGTTTACAATGGCTTAGACCTTAAAAACGAAGGAGTAGATTTAGATGCTTATATTGCTGTAGGATCTATGGAAGAACCAACAACAAACGGAAACTGGAAATAACGTTTCCTTTCTAAATAATTGTAGAAATGAGTTTGGTTTAAGTCAAGCTCATTTTTTATTTTAATACATTCATATACATTGAAGCTCGTAGCTAACATAAATTTAATTGACAAATCTTTTACTGATGCTAAAATAGTCGGTTATAAATTATATGTTCAGATAAGTAAAGCCGATATTAAATTGTTGGTTTTAGATAGCTCCACATCTACCTTTATTGCTCTAAAAGTTTACGTATTAAATGATATTTATACCGACCATGCTTTAACAGAAAAAATTCAGCTTTTTATTAAAGAAGATACTTGGGTAAACGCCAACTTCTCATCAACACATATCATTTTTGTAAATAATAGAGCTACCATAATGCCTAATGCTCTTTTTAACAAAGATGAATTAGCCATTTACCATCAATATAATTTTACACCCAACGAAACGGACAATTATTATTTCGATAAATTTTTAAATCTTCCGGCAAATAATATTTATGCCATTCCCGACTTTATTATTTCCTGTTTTGACAATGTGAAAAACAAACATTTCTTTCACTTCTCAACACCACTAATAGCTGCTGCTTTGCTGTACGCAAAAAACACCAATGCTTTATCTTTAATTGATGTGCATGTGTTGCCCAATTCCTTCCAAATTATAATTATAAAAAATCAACAACTAGCACTTTACAATTCATTTGATTACCAAACCAGTGAAGACTTTATTTACTACTTGCTATTTGTATTAGAACAACAAAAAATTGACAATAAAAAAGTACACATTCGTTTATTAGGCGAAGTGGAAAAAAACTCTACCATTTATACTTTACTTAATACTTATATTAATGAAGTTTCATTTTTAGAAAAAAACGATTTACTTGCTAACTCATCCTTAAAATTGAGTTATATTTTCGATGAAATTTCACCAACCTATTATTACTCCATTTTTCAACAATACTTGTGCGAATAATTAGCGGAAAATATAAAGGGAAAACCATTTCAGCCCCTAAGCAACTACCGGTTAGACCAACTACCGACTTTGCTAAAGAAGGCTTGTTTAATATCATTGAAAATAATTTTGATATTGATGATTTAACAGTGTTGGATTTATTTTGTGGTACAGGAAATATTTCCCTAGAGTTTGCCTCACGAGGAGCTAAAAACATTACTAGTGTTGATGCTAACAACCACTGCGTTCGTTTTGTAAAAGAAACAAGTACTAAGCTTGAATTAAAACAAATACAAGTGATAAAACAAGATGTATTTAGGTTCTTACAAAAATCTATACATCAATTCGATTTTATTTTTGCCGATCCTCCCTATCAACTAAAGGAATTAACCGAAATACCTGATTTAATCTTTAAAAACAACTGGCTAAAAAATGATGGTTGGTTAGTCTTAGAACATGACAAATTTGTGGAGTTTAGTAATCATCCCAATTTTTTTCAGCACAGAAAATATGGCAATGTTAATTTTAGTTTTTTCCAAAACCAATAACTTTTGAAAGCTCATATTAACTATAAAAGTATTTGGAAAATTGCCCTTCCAATTATATTAAGTAATGTAGCGCTTAATGTAATAACCGTTACCGACACTATTTTTTTAGGTCAAGTAAACCACATTGCACTTGGAGCTGCAGGCAATGCCGGAATTTTTTACTTTGTTTTAATTCTTACCGGAGTTGGGTTAAGCACAGGAGCCCAAATTATTATGGGCAGAAGAAATGGTGAGAAGAATTTTGCTCAAATTGGAGCTATTTTCGATCAAACCATCTACTTACTTTCTTTTATTTCTCTATTAGTTTTTATACTTCTTCAATTTATTGCTCCCGTTTTATTAGAAAACATAACCTCCTCCTCTGCTATTTATAATGCTACTGTTGAATTTTTGTATTACCGTTCTTTTGGGGTACTTTTTCATTTTCTAAATTTTGTTTTTATAGCTTTTTATGTAGGAACAACCAACACTAAAGTACTTATCCATACCACCATTGCTATGATGCTGGTAAATGTATTTTTCGATTATGCCCTAATATTTGGGAATTTCGGTTTCCCAAGAATGGAAATAAAAGGTGCGGCCATAGCTTCCGTTTTAGCTGAATTGGTAGCTTTTTGCTATTTAGTAGTTTATACCCATAAAAATGCTTTTGTAAAACAATTCCAACTATTTAAATTCAAAAAAATCAATTGGGAAATCATTAATAAAACTACAAAAGTTGGTAGCCCTATTATGCTTCAGAATTTTTTGGCAATTAGTTCTTGGTTTATATTCTTTATGATTATTGAAAAATTAGGAGAAAAAGAATTAGCCATTTCTCATATTATCCGAAGTATTTACATGGTGCTTATGATTCCACTTTTTGGATTTAGCTCTGCCACCAACACTTTAGTAAGTAATCTTATCGGACAAAAAAGAGAATATAAAGTAATGACACTTATCAAAAGAGTTTTGGTGTTAAGTTTAGGTTCAACTATGATTATAGGTATGTTTAGTATATTTTTAGGAAAGGAAATTATAGGGTTTTATACTCCGGATATAAACCTAATAAACGATTCCATTCCAACATTAAGGGTAATTAATTTAACTATGTTTTTCTTTTGCATTGCTTTTATCTTATTCAATGCGGTTTCAGGTACAGGAAACACTAGAATATCACTTTTAATTGAAGCCACAACAATATCTATTTATTTGGTTGCTGCCTATTTTATCGCCATTAAATTTGAAGCTTCTTTACCTGTGGTTTGGTGTTCTGAGTTTATCTATTTTGGATTGTTAGGACTTTTCTCCTTTTGGTATTTAAAAAAAGGCAATTGGAGAAAGTTGAAAATTTAAAAAACCTCAACTTTTAAAACCCAAAGTTAATTCCTGCAGTAATTGTCGTAGTTTTTCCACGCATCAATTCAGGAGTATAGAATTCATTTCCTTTAATATTGGATAAAGCTACTCGAGCAAAAATATAACCGTCATTAATTACTTCGTAAGAAGCGATAGCCTCAATAGTTTGGTTTTCCCAGTCAACTCTTTCCATAAAATTTAATCCGGTAACATTACTGTTTCCTTGAACAATCTCAAAAACATGTGCATCACCTTTTTGTGCATGGGTATAAGCTAGTGCTAATTTTAATCCACGAATCACTTTTAAACCTGCTTCCAAGTATATTTCCTGAGCATTTTCACCCAAATAATGTCCTAATGTATATTGATTAGAAGCATAAGTAGTCGATTCAATTTGGTGTCTATAAGTCCATGGATTAGTTCGTGTATATTCAGCAATTAAATAGGTATTTCTTATTGGAAAATTGTTGATTTTCATTCCCAATTTAGCACTAAAAAGATTAGTATGATTGTTTTTATCCCACATGTTTCCAATACTGATTTCATCTAAAAAAACAGTAGTATATAAATGTATGTACTTAATCTGTCTTGAACTGATATTAAAAAACATCTGAGAATTTTGCCCTACAGCATTACTTCCTGCTCCATTAAAAGTATGATCAACCGATTTATAAAACATAAATGGAATAAAATAAAATGGTTTTACACCATCATCAGCATAAACAACTGAATTTCCCAATGAAATAAAGAAATTTTTAAATGGCTTAATAGTAAACAAATTAGCCGCTAAATTTTTGTTGGTATAAACTTCTCTTTTTTGGTTGTTCACTAAAAATATTCGGTTACTGTCCAAAATTTCTGAAACCAACCAAGAGTGAATATAATTTAGCTCAAACCATTTAGTAGGTTTAATATTAAAATCTACATATCCAACAGAAGGGTTTTTCCCTGAAAAGATATTAGCTCCATGATAATTATCTCCCCAATTATGGTTGTCTTTAACAATTCCTAACCTTCCCCATTTCCACGAGTAAAAAACACCACCCAACATTTCACTATAATCGCTTCGTTGTCCAGTTTGTCCCTGATTATACTTAAAATTTCCTCCTTGAGTAGTAGTTAAATGCTCCGGAGCAGCTAAAATATCAGAAATGCCATTATCTCGCAAACTAGCATAAAAACCAAAATGAGTTCCAATATTTCCATACAATTCTCCTCCATTCCAACGATGTGTGTAAGCTCCATTTTCATTAGTAGCATACTTAAATCCTAGAATCGGATTTACCGTTAAAGTAAATAAACTATCATTATAATAGAATAGATCTTTTCTTTTTTCAAATTCGCCTTTCGTACCAATCAGTTCTTTATTAAAATCTTTGAGGTAAAACGCTAATTCTTTTTGTTGTCTTTTATTTAAGTCAGTTTTTTGCTCATTAATTTCTTCCAATTTTTTAGCAATAAACATACGTGAATAAGGTTTTACAGCTGAATTTAACTCAATTTTTTTTTCTTGAGCCATCTCATCCAAAAATTCATAAACACTAGAAGTAATAGGCTGCAACACCACCTGACTTTTCAATACGCTCCATCCAATAAAAAAGAGCAAACAAAATATTAAAATTCTCTTCATAATTTTAATTCAAAAATACTTATTCTTTATATTTTTTTAACTCAGTTACTCCTCACTTTCTTAAAAAGAATGTTACAAACTGCCTTATAAAAATAACTCACATCTGTTTTAAATGGGTGTTGTTTGTACGCTTTAATATATCTAATTTCAGATAAAATAATATCATCTAATGTTTCAGGTAAATCAACATAAAAAGGTGGAATAAGTCCTGGTTTCACTTCTTTTCTTAATGTTTTTAATTCTTCAGTATAAAGGTTTAAATATTGTTCACTTAATGGGCGAACACCCACCAATTTTATTTCTCCTTTTATAAAATTATACACCATGGGTAATTCATCTATCCACAACTTCCTAAAAAATCTTCCCCAAGTGGTAATTCGGTAATCATTTTTAAACTTCCCTCCTTTTTGTAATTTATTCGTTTTATACAAATAGTCTTGTAAATATTCAGCATAAGGATGCATGGTTCGTATTTTAAAAACTGTTATGGGCTTATTGTTTTTACCAATTCGTTGCATTTTAAACAACAAGCTAAATCTTGGTAATGGTCGAGGTTCAAAATCAGCATTTTTTTTGACTACAAAATAATGTAAATTGTTGATTTCATTATCTTCCATAATTTCGAAACCGGCATAAGCTACTCTACCTAACGCCTCTGCTTTTGATAAAGTTTGATTTCTGCCCGCTGTAATAAAAAAGTAAAACCATCGGGTAAAAAAAAGTTTAGAAAACACCCGCTTAAAAATAAAATCGAAGAAATAGTAAATCTGAGCAATAATAATAGGATATTTTCGATAAATCCTTTTTCTACGTTCCTCTTTTGTTTCTACACAACCAATAAAAATTCCATTATCAACTAATTTTTGATGAACTTCATTAAAAAACTGATTAATATCTTTTATATCATTGATTTTATTAAGATTAACAATACCTTTTTTAGGTGGTTCAATTTTTTTAATATTGAATACATTAATGGTTTTTAACACCTCTGTTTCGCCAGACTGCACATCCATATAATTGCTTATAAATTCATAAGCAGCTTCACCTTGTTCTTGTATGATGAGTGTTTTGTTCAATCTTAATTTTTACTACTAAAATTCATAAAATAATCTTTCCAAAAAGCAGTGACATCAATGGTTGAATGAAGCATTTTTTTCTGACGTTCATCAAATACTTGTTTTAACTTATCCATATTTAATAATTCATCCACTTTATCAAGTAACGCATTTTCCTTATCGGTGGTTATCCCAAAAGTTAAGTGATATTTATGTTCCAACTCTTCCAAATAATTTAATTTTCCAACAAAATCATTGAATCGTATCGCAGGAGTTCCTAACACTGCTGCTTCAGCTGTCATGGTTTGACTGTCTCCAATAAATATTGTAGCAAAACTTAATACATGATGCATCTCTTTTGGATGAACAGCAACTCTGTAAGCTTCCAACTCTGTTACTAAAGGACGTTCGGAAGTAATATAAATATTGCCGTACGGTTTAAACTTTTCAATTAATTTTTTAGCCAACATAGTGTTAATCCCTTTTTTCCCTTTATCGTGATGAGCAGTAAGCTCCACAAAACGTAAAATAAAATAGGGTTGATTGTTTTTAAACAAATGTTCTATCTTACTTTTATCGGGAGTAAAATAATTGGGATGTAAATAAGCTAATTCATGGTAACCGTTATAGGCTACTTTTTTATGCTCGTAAGGATGGACACTACAACATTCAGGAGCTAGAACTGCTGTTGCATATTTATAACCATATTTCACCAAATAAGGTACTTCTTCAGCATCATCTTCATTTAAAATGATAGATGGAATTCCCAATAATTTACCGATGTGTGCGATTACAATGTCCGTTCCTATCATCATTTTTGGACGATATTTCAAACAAACTCTTAATAAAATCAGTTGTCTTTTAAGCACCTCAACTACTAAAGAAAATTTCCCTTTACCTTTTCTTGGAGGAAGAAAAATAATGTTGTAAGGCAAATTATCCAACAAATCAAACAACACATCTTTGGCTCTTGCTACTAAAATTATACGGCAGTTTTCCGCAAGCATTTGTTTCATTACTACCGAAACATTATGATAATGAGCAGGATGACCTAAATAAAATAAATATGTTGAGGAATCACACTTCATGCGTGCAACAATAGTACAAAATTATCAGAGAAAAAAAGAAAGATTTTTAGAGGAAAAATACAATATGATTGTTAAGAACTCAACTCAGTTAACGCCAACAACATCCATGCTTGACTCCACCGCATAAATGGTGTTTTAATAGTATATAACGGGTATTTTTTATAATAAAAATATCCTTTTTGTGGATGTTGCATGGTTTCGATTGTATATTCAGCTACCTGTTTGGCAAAAGGAGCATATTGCTCATCTAAATACGCTAAACGAAAAAGAGTTATAATCCCCTGAGCTTGATTATGAATTTCAACAGGGTATTTATCTGGGTAACGATATACAGACTGTCCGTTGGGTAAAAATTGTTTTTCGAAATAAAAAGTAGCTCCTTTTTTCAAAGCTTTAAGATAAACAGGATTTTCTCCAGTGTATTTTAATACATAATGTATGGAATCTAACACATATCCTTGATGAAAGTCTATTTGTTTTCGTTCTTTTCCTGTCTCCACATCAATACTGTAATTCCAACTTCCATCTGTCTGTTGATGAGCTACAGTAAAATCGGTTAAGCTTACTGCCAACGTTTTATAAGTTTCTTCTTGTGTCAAAAAATATAATCGGGCAAATAATTCTGCTCCTAACATGCTGGCATTATAACAACAATCAGTAGTTTTTGTACTATAACTCACACATTTTCCCTCGGGAGTACTCGTCCACACTAAGTCATTTTTTACAAATTCACCAATACTAATTAATACTTCTTTCGCTTTTTCGTCTTTGGTAGCTAAGAAATATTCAAAAATACCTTTGGCAATAAAACCACTTACCACTATGGTGGGAGAATACTTTTCTAAAAATTTTACCGGACTAGCCCAATCAAAATTGTAGCCCCAGCAAAAACTTGTATACCCTTTACTTCTATTTTCCAACAACCAATTAAAAAAGAAATGCATCTTTTTGAGGCATTCTTCATTTTGTTCTTTTTGGTATTGAAGTGAATACGAATGAAGCAACAAACCAATAGCTTTGGGGTTATATTCTTTTTTAATCCCCAATAATTTTCTGATGTTAAATGGATTTCTTTTTTGAAACTGAATAGCTAACACAGGTCCCCACTTACCTAAATAATGAAAAGGCAAAGGAGAATTTAAAGTATCATAGGGGTCGTAACCTTTAAACGCTTGAGATTCGATGTAATTGATTAGTTTCTCTTTAGCCTCCTTCATAGCTTAAGCATTACAATTGTTCCACTACTTCAAAAGTAGCTTTAGTACTTTCATAACATTCTTCAAAAGATATAGGAAGCGGTTTTCCTTGTGTAACAGCTTCTATAAAGGCAGCTACTTCTTGCTGATGTCCTTTTTCTTGCTGTGCTAATTTGGTTTTATGCTTTGATTTACCATAAATAGTGGAGGTTTTAAAATCATCAATAATAATGGATTGTTCCCCACAAAAAACTTCTAAATACTCTTTAGCTAACTTTTTACTTCCGTTAGAAAAGTAAGAAATGGAGGCAATACTTCCATTTTCAAAAGCAATGCTAATACTAACTGTATCATGAATATTATTAGCAGAAGACATTGCGTTGGCAGTAATCTTTTTTATAGGGGAATCAGCAATAAATCGACATAAATCAATAAAATGACAAGCTTCTCCAATAATTCTTCCACCACCAATTTCAGGGTCGTTTATCCAATGATTCGCAGCAACTTTTCCGGCATTAATTCTATAGTTAATGGCTTTAGGCAACGCATTTCCTAATTTATTTTTCAGCTCCACAATTTGAGGAGCAAACCTACGATTAAAGCCTACCATTAACTGTCCTTTGCTTTTAGCAGCAACTTCTTTTATTTCTTCTAATTCAACTGTAGTTAAACAAAGGGGCTTTTCTACAAATACATTTTTATTAGCATTCAATGCTTTTATAACATATTTAGCATGTAAATGATGTGGTGTGGCAATAAAAACAGTATTGATGTCTTCATTATTAATAATATTATCGGTATCTCCTGTGCAGGATTCAAAACCAAACTTGTTAGCTACATTTCTTGCAGTATTAGATCTATTAGTAGCTACACCTACTAAGTGTTGATTCTTTAAATTAGGTAATAAAAAGTTCTGAGCAAAAGAACCCGCTCCAACAAACCCTATTTTCACCTTTCCGGGATGTAATGTTTTGGAAATGGTTATTTGCTCATTTTTCAATTCCTTTTTCACATCATATTCCAATACAATGCCGCAAAAGTTTTCAGATTTGTTTACAATCAACTCATAAGCCTCCTTAGCTTTATTGAATGGAAAAACATGAGAAACAATATCTGTTAAGTCTATTTTCTTGTTCTCAAGCAACTCTACAAAAGCTTGCATGTTGCGGTTTTCTGTCCAACGTACATGACTGATAGGATAATCGTGTCCTTTTTGTTCGTATTCCACATCATTTCTTCCCGGACCATAAGAAGAAGACATTTTTAAAGTCAATTCTTTTTGGTAGTAATTTTTCCTATCAAAACCTGTAGGAACAGCTCCCACAATAACAATATTGGCTTTTTTACGAGCTATTTCTCCGGCAAAATTTATTGGGTCTAACGATGAAGTTCCTGCAGTAATGATTACTGCATCTACTCCATAACCGTTAGTTTGTTGCAAAATAATTTCTTCAATACCATTAGTATTTCTTTCCCAAGCATTTTCAAAACCATTTTTATGAGCCAATATTACTTGTTGATTATCTATATCAATTCCTATGACTTTTACTCCGGCAGCTTTGAGCAACTGTAACGTAAGTTGTCCAACCAATCCTAGTCCAATTACTACACAAGATTCTCCCAACACTACTTCTGCTTGTCTAACTCCTTGCATCGCAATGGCTCCAATAGTGGTAAAAGCAGCCGATTTTAAAATTTCTGGGTTATTAATTTTTACACACAAATTTTTAGGAACAACTACCACTTCGGAATGATTGGCTGTATTTCCTCCACAAGCAACAACATCTCCAATATTAAATTCAGTAATATCTTCGGCAACAGCTATTACTTCTCCAGCACAGCTATAACCTAATGGCGAAGGACTTTCCAATTTGTTTTTTACCATTTGGTAAGTTTTCATTACACCAAAAGTTTGTGCTGCTGTAATTACCTTTTTTACCTCATCTTTTCTTGCTTTTGCTTTACCAATATAGCCCAAACGAGCATCTTTTACAGTCTTTCCTTCCGTTCCTGCACTAATTACTGAATAATGATTTCTAACCATTATCTGTCCTTTTTCCAATGCAGGAAAAGGAACTTCCAGTAATTGCATAAATCCATCTTTTAAATTCTGAGTAAGTTGTTCCATCTTTACTTGTTAAGTGAACAAAGGTAAAAAATTGTTTGGGCTTTAAAAACGATATATTGCATTTAGCATCTACCTAAAACAAAAAGACCGAACAAATATATGCTCAGTCTTTTCTATAACTTTAAAAATCAACTAATTATTCAGCTGATTTATCTTCTACTTTTTCTACTTTATCATTGTTAGTAGTAGTTTTAGATGCTTTTGCTTTACTTGCACAACAAGATTTTTTTCCGTCTTTTGAAGCGCAAGCTTTTTTATCAGCAGTTTTTTTATCTGTACTTGCTTTTTTGTGTTTTTTATCTGTACATTCTTTAGTGCATTTTTCACCGTCACATGGAGCAGCTTCTACATTACTTAAACCAACAAAGCTGATTAATGCAACTGCTAAAAATAATTTTTTCATAGTATTTGTGTTTAATTGAATATTGAACAGTAAAGATATACATTTTTTGATGAAATAATATGTTGAAATGTTAAAAATTTAAAAACTTTTATTCTGTATTAATGACAAATACATTCTTTTACTATTCTATTTGTAGTTGTTCCCGCCCAACAACAATTGATATAAACACATGAAATTATTTTATTAATATTGTCTTTTGCCTATTTAATTAATGATGTTACAGCAAAATTTTTTTCTAAAAAGCTTATTCCTCCTATTTTTATTAGGCGTTACTGCTTTATGCTCGGCACAAAAACCTGCTCAGATAGAAATTCTTAATGCTAATTCTTTAGAATATGATGAATCAACAGGTAAAAAAGCTAAAAAATTAATTGGAGATGTTCAGCTAAAACATGATGATGTACTTATGTTTTGCGATAGTGCTTATGTTTTTTCAGAAAGTAATAGTATGCACGCTTATAGTCGAGTAAAAATTCTTCAAGGCGACTCGTTGCAACTTACCGGAGATTCTTTAATTTATTATGGCAATACTAAAAAAGCTATTCTTAGAGGCAATATTCAACTGGTTAATAAAGATGTTACATTAATCACTAAATTTTTAGACTACGACAGGACTTCTAACATCGCCTATTATTACAATGGTGGAGAAATGATTAGCCGCCAACAACAGGATACACTTACTTCTGAAAAAGGATATTACCATGCCAACCATCAATCTTTTTATTTTAAAGAAAATGTGGTGCTTACTAACCCACAATATAAGATATTTGCTGACACACTAAAATTTCACTCCTCTACCGAAACAGTTTATTTCCTAGGAAAAACCACTATTTTAAGTGATGAAAATTTTATCTATACCAATGATGGTTGGTATAACACTAAAAATAATACTTCAGAATTTTATACTGATTCCTATATATACTCAGAAAATAAATTTATTTATGGCGATACCATTTTTTATAACAGAGATTTAGGGTACGGAAAAATTACTTGTAATGCGTTGATAAAAGATACTGCAGATGATTTACAAATTTTAGGCGATAATGTTCAGCTTTTTGAACTAAAAGATAGTGCCGTTATTACCAAAGAAGCTTTACTAATGCAATTTATGGATAATGATACACTTTATTTACATGCAGATACTTTTAAAGTTTACGCCAGTTATAAATACGATTTAGATTCTCTTAACCATAACACATTATTGAGTGTAGATACGCTAAGAAATTTATTGGCTTACCATAAAGTAAAATTTTTTAAAAGAGATATGCAAGGCAAGGCAGATTCTGTAGTGTATAATTTTACCGATTCAACTGTGAATTTTTATAGAGACCCCATTATTTGGTCTAACGAAAACCAATTAACAGCCGATTTTATCTATTTACAAATGAAAAACAAAGTCATTGATGCCATTTTTATGGAGAAAAATGCTTTTATAATTTCCATAGCAGATTCGATACACAAACACTTTAACCAAATTAAAGGTATTGATATGGTGGGTTATTTTAAGGAGAAAAAACTTTACAAAATTGAAGTACACAACCAAGCAGAAACAATTTATTTTGCTAAAGACGATGATAACAGGTATATAGGTGTAAACAAAGCTACTGGGAATGACATGCTTATTTTCTTGGAAGATAACACCTTAAAATCGCTAACTTTTATTAAAGATCCTGATGGTGTTTTTCATCCAATCAATGAGCCTTCACCAAAAGACTTAATTTTAAAAGGGTTCAACTGGAACGAAATTGACAGACCAACAGATCAGTTTGATATTTATTGAACCACTAACTTTCCTGTTTGAATTAATTGATTATCATTAAATACCGTAATAATATAGTTTCCTGAATTCCAACCTGAAACATCAATTTTTAACTGATTGTTGAAAATTTCTTCATGTACAACACTGCCCAATACATCATAAACAACAACTTGTAATTGATTATATGGAACAAGCGTTTTTAACCAAAACACATCATTGGTAGGGTTTGGAAATATTTCTATTACAGCAACTTCCTTATTCTTAATTTCATCAATAGCCACAGCACTCGGACTATTTGCAAAAGCATATTCTCCTAACAACAAACTATCTATAACTACATATCCATAAGGAACTCCCGGTATAACAGTTTTACTATAATAAGGAAACTCTTGCCAATCATCATGTGCATCTTCTCTGTAAAGTAAAACCAAACTATCATGGTTTACTGAAAGCAAATCTATATCTAAAAATCCACTACTTGCTCTACCATCAAAATCTATTCTGGCAGAAGCCGAAAAACCAGTTGGTAAAATACCTGTAAATCGCCAATACCTACTAGATGAAATCTTATAGTTATTTACATTATTTTTTACTGAATCGGGAGCAACCCAATGATGTTCAATATGTAACAAAGCAGAATCGCTAACAGCATTTACACCAACTCTTACTAAGGTAAGATTTTGAAGTTGAGGATTAAACGTATTTTTAACTTTAAGCTGATTATCTGTTATAGCTTGATTTAATAAATTGGCTTCATTTAAAATTACTACTGTTGGCTGAAAAGGTACACTTACCAAAGCAGTAGAATATTGTCCGGAGGCTACAATATCGGTTGTAAATTTATTCCAATTATTGTCATAAAAAGTTACTTCAAGTGGAGTTCCTGTATGGAAAATAGTAGCTCCTCTTAATTTTTGCTGAACATGAAGTGTTACGTCATAATTAGGTGAATTTAATACTACATCAAAAGAATCTACTTTAAAATTAGAAAACCCCGGACTCAACACCCAATCATTAAAAAAATCGGTCATATTAACACCTGTAAAAGTGGTTAAAAAATCTTTAAACTCTGTTGGATTAATATTTTTAAATTTAAAACTATCCATTAACTGTTGCACACCATAAAAAAACAAAGAATCACCTAAATAAGCTCTCATATTATGAGCAACTGAAGCACCTTTTAAGTAAGAATGTGTTCCATAAGTATAAGCATGATCCATATTACTTAACGACCTAAACCCATCATCATCTATATGAGCAAACTGCAATACTTGTTTATGATTAGCTTTAACATCAGTCATATAAGCATCTCTACCATATAAAAATTCTGTAAAAATATGTTCTGAATAAGTCGCAAAACCTTCATTAATCCACATATCTCCAGCAGTTTCACAAGTTACTAAATCACCCCACCAATGGTGAGCAAATTCGTGAGCCATTAATGTTTCATATGCTAAACTACCATTTGCGGCAACTCTCGGATAAGCCACACATGTTGCATGTTCCATAGCACCACCATTAAAAGGCACTAACACAAAACCTATTTTACTCCATAAATAGGGACCATATTGGTTTTCGTAAATTGCTAACGCTTGATTTAAGTTTACAAATGAATTTTTTAAATTAGTAGTATCGGGAGCTCTAGCCACTAATTCCACAGGAATACTTCCGTTGGTGCTTAAAAAATTTTGATGAACAGTTGCATAATCTGAAATAGCTACACATACCAAGTACGTTGGTATGGGTTCATTCATTATCCATTTTCTAACAATGGTGTCTCCATTAATTACAGAATCACTAACCAATACTCCATTACAATGAGCTTTTTTGCCTCCGGAAGTAATAATATTAAACTCATAAGTAGCATGTTCTACAAAATTATCAAAACATGGGAACCAGACTCTTCCGTAATTATGAGGATCTGCATTAAAACCTACTCCTAAGTTATAGGCGTAAGTATTATCGAAATAAAAACCACCGAAACCACTATTATCAGTTTGCGGAGTTCCATTATAAAAAACAATTATTTCAGAAGTATCTCCAACATTCATTAAAGTAAGTAAGTTAATTGTCAATAAAGTATCATTATGACTAAAAGTCAATAAATTATTAGCTGCATCTTTAACAGAATCTACATTAAGCTCCAATAAATCTAAATAGAGTAAATTAATACCATTGAGCTTAGGCGTAAAAGTAATTTTACAATTTCCAGCAATAATTTTATTGGTAAAATCAGTAATATCTAAATTTATTTGATAATTCAGAATATCAATGGTATCACTCCTACTATTTAAGGCTTTGTTATGAACATCTGTTGGTTTTACTTGAGCATAAGCTATACTCAAACTAAAAATAGTAATCGCTATAAAAAGTAATATTTTTTTCATATTTAAATGTTTCAATAATAATTCATTGTAAAAATACAAAAACAGAAAGAATATTAATCCTCTAAACTTTAACTGTAAAAAAATTAACCAAACAATATATTTTTTTACTTAATTTTAACATCTAACTAATTTATAGTAATATTGTAATGCTATCAAATAATTTTATAAAAGCCTATTTTTAATAAATTATTGATTTTATGTAAATTAAGTTTTAAAATTTTTACAAAAACTACTTACTATTATGAAACCTTCTAAAGAGTTATTTTATTTAATAAAATCACTTACTAAATCGGAAAAAAGATATTTTAAATTAATGTCGTCATTACAAACAGGCGACAAAAATTACATGAAACTTTTTGAATGTATTGATGAATTAGAAGATTACGATGAAGAGGCAGTTAAAGAAAAACTTAAAAATGAAAAATTCATTAAACATTTACCATCCGAAAAAAACCATCTTTATAAACTCATATTAAAAAGCTTAAGAAGTTTTTATTCTGACAATTCTGCTGCTTCTGTTTTACAAGAAAACCTCAGAAACATTGAGCTTTTATTCAACAAAGCACTTTATACCGAATGTTTTAAAAATATACAACGTGCTAAAGGAATTGCTTATACGTATGAAAAATTCTACTTTTTACTAGATTTAATTGATTGGGAAAAGAAACTTATTGAAGAAGCTTTTTTAGACAATAAGTTTAAAGTAAACATGGAGAATCTTATTGAAGAAGAAGCCGATTGTTTAGAAAAACTTAGAAATATTGCGGAATACCAAAAACTGTATTCAAAAATCAACTACATCATTAGAAAAAGTGGTTTTACACGAAATATTGAAGGTCGTGAAGAAATAAAGAAAATTGCCAACCACCCACTTATTATAAACAAAGGTACAGCTCATTCTATAAAAGCAACAACTGCCTGCCTTTCTATTAAAGGACTTTGTGCTGTTACCGACCAAAACTTAGAAGGTGCTTTCAGTAATTTTAGTTATGTAGTGAAAATTATGGAGGACAACCCACCCATAATGCAAGAGCTACCAAAAAGATACATTAGAGCATTAAATAGTGTAATGTATGCTCACTTAAGTAAAGGCGAATGGAATGAAACTTTTAAGATTATAAATAAAATGAAAGGGCTTTTATCTAAACGTGGTTTTGAAAGTATGGATATACAATTAAAACTATTTTCTATTCCATTTAATGCTGAACTGAATGTACATATTAAAATGGGCAACTACATGAAAGCCATCAAACAGGTTATTCCTAAAATTATTGAAGGGTTACAACATTTTGATGGTAAAATAAACAAAGAAGAAGAAATGTTGTTTTATTACAATATTTCTAGAGTTTATTTCTTTACAGATGATTTAAAAAGTGCTCTGAAATACATTAATATGGTATTAAATGAAAATAAACCCGGACTAAGAGATGACGTATATACTTTTGCCAGATTAGTAAATCTCATTATTCACTTTGAACTGAACAATATTGATTTACTGGAATATAACATAAAATCCACCAAGCGTTTCCTTACCGTTAACAAAAGAGATTTTAAGCTGGAAACGGTTTTCTTAAACGAAATGAGAAAATTAGTAAAAGCAAAAAATGAGGAAAAACAACAAGAACAATTCATTACCTTTAAAGGAAATCTAATGAAAGTTTTTGAAGATCCTTATGAAAAAATAGCGCTAGATTATTTTGATTTTATCTTATGGTTGGATAGCAAAATAACCAAACAATCTTTTGTGAAGTTGGCTATGGAAAAAAGTAATTCGAAATAATTTTGATTACTATTTGAATGTGTTAAATGTGGTTGACGACCTAAATAATCTCCCCTGCTACCGCAAGCGTCCACGCTTGTGGTGTATTTTCCGAACCATACATTTCTATTTATGACATTTACTGCTTCAACAATTTCAGTACTTCTGTTTTGTTATTGGCTGTTATCACTAAATTATAGTTTCCAGCATTAAGGTGATATTTGCTTAAATCTAATTGTAG
>DEMN01000012.1:0-483668 GCA_002359215.1 Flavobacteriales bacterium UBA2669
ATAAGGGTTTTTTTGTTTTATATTTGTACTCTTTTATTATGAGTAAAAACTATATCCTCTTATATATCATTTTTATTGTTTGTTCCTCACCTATATTAGTGGGGCAGAATAATGATTCCTTGTTATTTAATAATAGCCTCTTTGATTCTATAATTCACTCAGAACACAATGATGTCAATACCCTATTTTATAAACATAGTAATGATGTTTTGTTAAATAACTTGGGTGTTTATACTTCTTCATCTTATTTTCCTACTGCAGATGGAATTTTTGTTCCTAGTTTTCTTCAGCAAAAGCGTTATGAAAAGATGATAGATATTGACGGTATTAAACCATTATCAAGGATTACTTATATTAATGCGAGTAGGAGAGAGCAGATTTTTTCGTTAAAACATCAAAATAATTTTGGTAAAGGTATTGACTTTTTTGTGGATTTAGAAAAGATTAGTTCACCAGGAGTATATATAAATCAAGAGGCTGGAATTAGTGATTTTGGTTCTATGCTTAGGTATAGAAGTAAATCTGATAAGTATGCTATTTCTTTTTCAGGTGAATATTTTCGTAAGAAACAGAAAGAGAATGGAGGATTGGTAGATAAGGTTCAATTTGAAGAAAATTTAGCTGAAGATCCATTGAGTATTGGTGTTAACTTATCTAATTCTAATTATCAGTTTACTAATTATACTTATAAACTTGCTCAACGAATGGATTTAATTTCATTTAATGAACAACGGTTATACTTTTTTCTAAATAACTCCTACGTTATCAATGAAAATTTATATAGAGATAATGATGTTTTGGCGCCTTTATTTAATACTATACGATTAGATTCTATTGCTTGGTTGGATTCCATTTCTTATCATACTATTGCTAATAAAGGTGGAATAGGAATCCGAAATAAAAAATATGATTTTGGTGTTTTTGCAGTGCATGAGTACAATACCTATTTTCAGACTTCTGGGTTGGATACTAATTATAATAATATTTTTTCGGGAGTCAAATTTACTTATAAGAATCAACGTTTAAAGGTTGAAGCAGAAGGAAACTATGGTGTGACTGGTTATAGACAAAATGATTTGTTGGTGATGACTAATGCATCTTATTTAAGTAAGAATGATATCTTGTTGAAGTTAATTTTATTTAGTCAGCAAGAAGAGGCTGATTTAAAATATGTGAATTTTAGTTCGAATCATTTTTCTTGGCAAAATTATTCTTTGAAAAAACAATTAGTTAATGGTGTTAAAGCCAGTGTGAATTTACAAAAGTATAGGTTAGAATTATCGGCTAATTCGAGAATTATGGGTAACTATATTTATTTTGATGAACAGGTTAATTTGACACAGAGCAATAAACAAGCTTTATTAAATACTTTTTCGTTGGCTAAGAATTATAGGTTATATAAATTTCATTTTAGAACTGCGGTTATTTACCAAACAACTAGTGATAAATATTTATTTCCATTGCCTGATTTTATTGGGAGGCAGTTGGTTTATTTTCAGACGAACGCTTTTAAGAAAGCGGTAAAATTGCAAATAGGGTTTAATGTTTCGTACAAAACAGGTTTTTATGGATATGCTTATATGCCTGAAATTGCTCAATTTTACGTTCAAAAAGAGCAAAAAATTGGAGAATATCCTTACGTGGATGTATTTTTGAATATGCATGTTAAAAGAGCTCAGGTATTTTTAAAGTATGAGCATTTTAATGCCGGGTGGAATAGTTATGATTTTTATGCAACAGCCAATTACCCTGCTTTAGGAAGATCCTTAAAGTTTGGAATTGTTTGGAATTTGGTTGATTAGTTACTTGTTTAGGGTGGTTAGTTCTTTTTTTTAGATTTAAATGATGTTAAAACGATTGCTTTTTATTATTATATTTTCCTCTGTAACATTTGTAGAAGTTGTTGCCCAATCGTTTAATGTAAATAGTTTTTTTAATGCCGGAGCTACTCTTGGTGTTGATTATCCTACTCCAGGAGCAATTGATGATTCTACAGATTTTCAGATGACAAAATATAAGTTTCAGTTTGTGAAACCTTTGAGAACAAGACTTGGTATAGCTCTGAAAGATTTTAATATGAAGAAAGCTGATGCTAAAGCTAGTCAGATTTTTTTAGCGACAAAGTTTAGTGTAGCCCAACCTTCACTTAGAAATACACCATTAGATAATATTTATAAAGGAGAGATTGAATTTACAGCTATAACAGCAAGTATAAGAAATGGTATTTGGGTGTATGCTGCCAATTTTTATGCTGAAGAAAGTAATGCTTCTCTCAACCAAAGTTTTACACCCAATTTTCGGGCTTATACCGCTTATATTAATATTAGAAACTTAAAGATGGTGCATTTTTACGGTGCTACATTGGTAATTAACCAAGGAAGGATTGTCCCTTTACCTTTGGTAGGTTTTAGAGTTAAGTTCAATGCAAGGACAAAATTGGAGTTTATCGTTCCTGTACATCTTAAATTGAACTACGCATTAAACAGAAAAGTTAATTTTGATTTAGCAGGTTATTTTAGTGGTATTAATGCTGTAAGCAGAGAAGGTTCTGTTTTGCAAAATGACGACAATACGGTTAATTTAAGAGAGTTGAAAACCTATTTTGCAGTAAATGTTAAGTTCGGAAGGCACTATAAGCTTAAAGTGGAAACAGGTTATGCTTTTTTACGAAAGCTGCATGGGATTAATACTGACTTTAAGCAAGATGTTGCTTCGGCTCCTTATATTAGTTTTTCTTTAAATTATAATTTTGGACATTCTGTTTTTGGAAGTTTTATTAATGGAGTGCAGTAGTATAAATTAGAGAATAGAAATTAGAACAGAGAGAATAGAGAAAGTAGCATTTTGGTTTTTGTGGTTGAAATAACTTTCTTTGTGGGGAATTGATTTAACAATAAACAAAAACAGATGAAACATATTTTTCTTTTACTTTCTTTGGCTTTTGCGTTAAATGGCTTTTCTCAGGCTGAAGATGAAAATTTTTATTTGAATGATAGTAAAATAACGTGGCAAAAGACTTATGCTACTAAAAAAACGCAAGAAGAAGTTTTTGCTTATTTTGAGAAATCGAAGAAGTTTGATTTTTTTAAGATAGAAAACAACCAAATTTTTGCGAAACTAAAACCTCATGCTACTGACCCTGAAAAGACAGGTGTTGCAGCAGTTCCGGTAATTGTAAATAAAAATGATTTTAAAGGAATGGTGGTTATCCAATACAGAGCTAAAGAAAAAGATTATTTGGTTACCATGACAGATATGCTACTTGTTGGTAGAGGAGATTTTTTTAAGAAAAACGAAGAACAAACTTTTGAAGACCACTACTTAAGAAAAGATGTGAGTGAATATCGCCCATATTTTGTCAAACAAGTAAAATCGGTTTATAACACTACTTTTTCTGCTATTTTTAAAATGAAGTAGTGGATTGGCTTTGTAGTTTTAAGTTCGTAGTTGCCATCCTCTTTTAATGCTTCAAACTACGAATAGGTTGGGTATGCTGATTAATTTGGTTGTTTTATTTTTTTGAAAATACTTCTTTGAATTTTAGTAATGAATGTGAAGTATTCGTCATATTTAATTATTTTAGAATAACTCATACTATTGTCAATAATTAGAAGTCCTTCATTTGTAACTCCAATATTTGAATAGGAACATTGTTGTCCAAAGAAACCTTTTATAGATAAATGATAATCCTTTATTAAACTGTATTTCTTTTGTTTAATTTTAGATTTGTTATTTTCAATGGTCTCTATACGCATCTTGTTATTGGTTATTAATAAATTAGTACCTTCTTGAAGGTAGTCATGTATTGTTATTGTTCTTATAAGTTTTTCATTATCATTAAAAAGGCTATCTCGAATTTCAAATATACCACCCTCAATAAGTTTCCATTCTCCTAGAATATCTTTTTTTGATACTTTCATATTGGTATCTAACATACAGTGACCAGATATTGAGCTAAAGCAATTTTTTTCATATAATGAATCCGTATTATTTATAAAACATAAATAGCATGAAGATGTTTTTTCTGATGCAAAAGTTAATATCTTTAATGCATCAGCAGCCCAATATACTGTATCAGTTCTTGGAGAGGTTAAATGCCCCGTAAAATTTATAGATTGAGAACTAAGATTAGAAGTTATGGTTATTAATAATATTAGAGTAATATTTTTCATAGTATCAATTATAAAAAAAAGCGGCAAGATAATCTTGCCGCTTTTTTTTTGTCAATTTATCAATATCCAAAAATTTCTTCTAGGGTAAGTTTTTTGTATTCGCCTTGTTCTGACAGTGCTTTTTTGTCCACTAATTTTTTGTTTCCAATAACTAAGAATGCATAGTTTTTACCTTTAATGTTATTATCGAAATAAGTTTTAAGGTCGCTCAATTGCATTTCTTTAATTGCAGGGTAAACTTTGGTATTAATGTCATAATCTCTACCTAATTCTTTAGCACTTAAAAATTTCCAAAATAAGCTACTTTCTTTTGTTCTAGAAGTTTCAATTTTTTTAAGAGCAGCTAATTTAGCACCTTCGTATTGGTCGTTTACTTCCGGCATATTGTTCATTAACTCTAACATGGCTTTGGTTGCTTCTTTTTGTTTATCTACCTGTGTACCAATGTAAGCTTGTACATAGTGCGAACGATCTGGTTTGCTTGGAGTAGTTACAAAAGAATAAGCAGAATAAGCCAATGCTTTAGCTTCTCTTATTTCTTGAAAAACAATAGAAGATAGTCCGCTACCAAAATATTCGTTAAACAAGTTAATCATTGGTAAATCTCCTTCAGTATAAGGTTTTTGCTTGGTGAAAAGCAACATTTCAGTTTGTACCATATCATAATCAACAAAAAATACTTGATTTTTATTGATATCTAACTCAGGAAATTCTTTAGCAGCAATAAGTGGCTTAAGTGTTTCAGAGGTTTTGTGGTGTTTTTCTAAAATGGTTTTAGCTTCGGCTAATTCTTTTTTACCATAGTAGTAAACATAATGTTCGTAGGAGGTTAGTTCTTTAATTTTAGCAACCAAGTTGTTTACATCTATCTTTTTCAACTCTTCATTACTAAAGATGTGTTTCATTGGCGATTCTTCTCCATATCTTCCGTAATTGAACATTCCACGGTATAAAATATAATATTTACTTAATTTGTTATCTTGTCTTTCTTTGTAAATACCTTGAACCATGTTGTCGTAAGCTTCTTGATTAGGCTGAACGTTTGCCAAAATGTGTTCAAATAATTCAACACCTTCTTCAAAAGATTCTTCTAACCCGCTTAATGATACATAAACACGCTCATCAGCAGCATATACACTATAACTCAAACCTTTTTTAAATAACTCCACTTGAAGTTCATTGGCAGAATATTTATCGGTACCTAAGTATTCTAAATATTGAACAGCTAAAGCGATTTCTTTATCGCTATACGAGCCCATATCTAAAATATAATTTAAACTAAAAACCTCATTTTTAGTGTTTTTCATAAAGTAGAAAGGAATTTTGCCGTTAATTTTTTCTGATTGGTTGATTTTAGAATAATCATCAAAAATAGGTTCTAAGCGGGTAGCATCCATTTTTTCGAACTCTTGAGCAAAAACAGAAGCAGTATCTCTGTTAAGGTCAACTTTGGTAATTTCAGGTTTTTCTACTTTCGGATTATTGGTTTCACCATGTTTTTTATATACAATCACATAATTGTTTTTAAAGTATTTATTAGCGAAATCAACAATTTGTTGTTTGGTAACCTTGCTCATTTTATCGTTTTCTTTAACTACGTCTGCCCAATTTTGCTCTAAAATAAAAGCATTGGTCATTTTGTAAGCTCTGTAGTTATTGTAAAGGTTACGTTGTTGGTCTTGTAGTTTAAAGTTTTTAATAGCAGCAGGTAACATCCAATCTTCAAAATCGCCTGCTTTTAGTTTTTCTATTTGAGAAAGCAATAAATCACGAGCTTCTTCTAAAGTTTGTCCGTCTCTTGGATTGGCACTAAGCTGAAAAGTAGAATAATCATAACTCACATCATCGTAAGCATTAGCACTTAGCACTTTTTGGTCTTTAACTAAATTAAGATCGATTAAGCCAGCTTGGTAGTTATATAAAAGTGACGAAACTAGCGGTAAAATGTAGGTATCTTCATTTTTTACTCCCGGCAAACGGTAACCAATACTTACCCATTCGGCATCAGGACCAACAACTGTTGTTTCAATTGGTTCGGTAATTTCCTCTTCTGGAGTAAACGTAAATTCAGGAACTTCTTTGTTTTTGTATTCACCAAAATGTTTTTTAATTAAATCAACTGTTTTGTCAGGGTCAATATCTCCGGCAAGGATAATAGCCATATTATTAGGAACATATCTTTCATTAAAATACTCATGGATTTTTACCATAGAAGGATTTTTAAGATGTTCGCCTGTTCCAATGGTGGTTTGTGTTCCGTAAGGATGGTTTTTAAATAAGTTGGCAGACATTGCCTCATAAGCTAACCAATAATCGTTGTCTCTACTTCTGTTATATTCTTCGTAAACAGTTTCTAACTCTGTATGGAATAAACGCAAAACCAGTTCTTTAAATCTTTCAGATTCTACAGTTAACCATTTTTCAAATTCGTTAGAAGGAATATCGTTGATATAAACCGTTCTTTCGGTAGAAGTGTAAGCATTTGTACCTTTTGCACCTAAGGAGCTAATCATTTTATCGTATTCGTTTGGAACAGCAAATTTTGCAGCAACACCAGAAAGGCTGTCAATTTGTTTGTAAATAGCATTTCTTTCTGTTTCATCTGTTGTGATTCTTCTTTTTTCGTACAAATCAGAAATTTGTTGTAAAACCTTTTTCTCCTCCTCCCAATTTACAGTAGCAATTTTAGAAGTTCCTTTAAAAAGCATATGTTCTAAATAATGCGCTAATCCTGTTGCATCAGCAGGGTCTTGCTTGCTTCCTGTTTTAACTGCAATGTTGGTTTGAATACGAGGTTCGTCTTTATTAATAGACATGTAAACTTTTAAACCATTGTCGAGCGTATAAATTAAGGTGCTTAAGCCATCATTTTCAACGCTTTCGTATTCATATTTATAAGCAGGTTTTGATTGTTCTTCTTTTTCTTTACAAGAAAATTGAAAAAGTAAAATTGCTAAAACGAGTAAGGTGAAGGTCTTTTTCATAGTTAGGTTGTTTTTAGGTTATGTCGATTTATTGATTAGTTTTTATTTCTCTTCTCTGAACCATTTTTTATCGGCATAAAAAGTTCCGAAAGGAACCAGAGATGCTACAAATGCCCAAAAAGATTGTGATAGTTTCCATTTATATTCAACATGAACAATTAAAAGAACTACTACATACGCAACAAACAAAACTCCGTGAGCCATTCCGGTATGTTTAACAGCATCGGGTTTGTTGTATAAGTATTTGATTGGCATAGCGATAAAAAGAAGTACAAGATAAGACAAGCCCTCCAAAAAAGCAATTATTCTTAATAAAAAAAGTGAGTTCATAATTTTGTTTATAGTTAAAAGTTTGAGGTTTGAAGTTTGATTTATTTTTTGCGTGCTATTAATAAGCCGTCTCTTACTGGGAAAATTATTTGTTGCACACGATTGTCGTTAGCTAGATGTTTGGCGTACTCTAACAGTGTTTTGGTGTCTTCATCCATTTTTTCAATTGGTTCGGTCACTTTTCCACTCCACAAAACATTATCGGCAATGATATATCCACCGGGATTAACCATATCTAATACTAAATTATAATAGTTGATGTAGTTGCTTTTATCAGCATCAATAAAAACAATATCATACTTTTTATTTAATGTAGGAATGATGTCTAGAGCGTTCCCAATATGTTGTTCTATGATATTTGAAAGCCCTGCTTTATCAAAATATTTTTTGGCAAAACTTTCTAATTCTTCATTAATATCAATGGTGTCAATGCTACCATTTTTTTTTAATCCTTCGGCTAAACAAAGAGCAGAATATCCGGTGTAAGTGCCAATTTCTAATATGTTTGTAGGTTGAATCATGTGTGAGAGCATGCTTAATACCCTGCCTTGTAAGTGTCCGGAAAGCATTCTTGGGGTTAGTATTTTTTCCCATGTTTCGTGATTTAGTTCTTGTAACAATTCACTTTCTTGCTCAGAATATTTTTCTACATAATTTGAAATTGATTCAGGTAAAAAATCCATATTATTAAGTTTTAATTTTCAGGTTGATATAATAATGTACTTAGCTGATTTTCATCAAAAATTTCGTTGGCAACATCAAGAATGTCGTTTTGGGTAATGGCATTTATTTTTTCGTGAACAGTAGCCAAATCTTCTACTTTATTATAAAGTAATAAGCTTTTTCCTTGTCCGAGCATTACGTTACAGTTGTTTTCTTCGGCAATGGTAGTTTGTCCTAAAAACTGACGTTTAGCGTTTTTTAGTTGAGAAGAAGATAATTGAGTAGTTTTTAGTTTTTTCATTTCTTTTTTTACTAAACGTATCGATTTATCAATGTGTTTAATGTCTGTACCTAAGTAAACAGAAAATAAGCCAACATCGCTATAAAGGTTATAAGAAGATTCAATATTATAAGTAAGTCCGTATTTTTCTCTCAATCCCATATTTAGTTTGCTATTCATTGCCGGACCACCAAGTATGTTGTTCAGTAGCATAAATATGTTTCTTTTTTTGTGAAAAGAACCATAAGCAATGTTTCCAATAATGCAATGAGCCTGATGCGTGTCTTTTAAAATTGAATCACTTTGTGGGATATAGTTAGTAAAATTTTCTCTAACAGTTGTTATTGGTTTTTGTATGATAGTTCCAATATATTTTTCGGTAATTCGTTGTATTTTTTTAAGCGGAATATTACCAACTATGCTAAAAACAATATTTTCGCTTGCATAATGTTTACCAAAGAAAGTGATGACATTTTCTCTTTTAAGATTAGAAATGCTCTCAATACTTCCTAAAATGTTCATTCCTAATGGGTGATTTTTGAAAATTTGTTCTTCAAAATCGTCATAGATTTGCTCGTAAGGCGTATCTTGGTAAGAATAAATTTCATCAATAATAACTTCTTTTTCTTTAGTTAATTCTTTGTCGGGGAAAGTAGAGTTAAAAATAATATCGGTAAGTAAATCAGTAGCTCTTTCAAAATATTCAGTAGTAAAAGAAGCATAAATGTTGGTGTTTTCTTTGGTAGTAAAAGCATTTATTTCACCACCAACACTATCAATTCTGTTAAGGATATGGTGTGTTTTTCTTTTTATGGTCCCTTTAAAAATGGCATGTTCAATGAAATGAGCCATTCCATTTTCTATCAATGTTTCATCACGAGAACCAGTATTGATGATAAAACCACAATGAGCTACATTTCCTGTAGTAGGTTTGAAAATAACCCTAATCCCGTTTGAAAGTTCAAATATAAATTCCTCCATAGATTTTACAAAATTAACACCTAAAAAAGGAATAAATGAATAATTAACAATATTTAAATTATTGTTAATAACTCGGTTGATAAGTGAAAAGTTTGATTACTAACAGATTTCTTATTTTACTATATTTTAGCATTGTAATAATTCCATAAATTAGGAAGAATGAATATTGTAGGTAAAATAATTAGTTTTTGTGCTTTTATGTTTCTTGTTAGTAGTAATTTGATGGCTCAAGAAAAATTAAGTTCAAAAGAAGAGAAAAAACTTATAGAGAATGCAGAGCTTTATTTTGAAGAGGGAGATTTGCAAAATATACCGCAAGCAACAGAACTATTCGAAAAATTGGAGGCTAATAAACCTGAAGATCCATATTTTAAATTAATGGTGGGAATTTGTTATACTTATTTTAAAGATAAAAAAGAATTAGCGATTCAAAAATTAGAGGAGGTTCGTAAAATAAATCCTGGTTTTAATTTGATAAATAATTATTTAGGTAGAGCTTATGCTGCTAATCATCAATTTGATAAAGCAAAAGAATATTTTGAACAATATTTAAAATCTGAGGATATTGATGAACAGTCAGAAGCTATGGCTAAGCAGAATATTATATATTGCGATAATGCCAAAGTATATGTTAAGGATAGCATTAAAGTAGAGATAAAAGATATAGGAGCTCCTATTAATTCACTTTTCTCTGAATATGTTCCTGTAATCACTCCAGATGAATCGATGCTAATTTTTACTTATAGAGGTAATAGAAGTAAGGGAGGGTTACAAGATGTTTCTGGGAAGCCAGATCCTTATGGACAGTATTATGAAGATATAATGATTGCTCATAAATTAGGAGATAATTGGTTGGAGCCTGAAAGTATTGGTGATAATATTAATACTAATAGACATGATGCTTCTGTTGGTCTTTCGGTGGATGGTCAACAATTGTTTGTTTACAAGCAGACTAAAAAAGATAATGGGGATATTTATATAAGTAATTTGGAAGGAGAAACTTGGTCGAGACCAATTAAACTTAAAGGAGAAGTAAATACGGAAGCTTGGGAAGGAAGTGCTACAATGACTAGTGACGGAAAGACACTTTATTTTTCTAGTAGTAGAGAAGGGGGTATGGGGGGTAGAGATTTATATTCTGCTACATTACAACCAGATGGTTCTTGGGGAAATATTAAAAACTTAGGTTCTGAAATAAATACAAAATTTGATGAAGATGCTCCATTTATTCATCCAGATGGAAGAACCTTATATTTTAGTTCTAAAGGAGGTTTAAGTATGGGGGGGTATGATATCTTTTACACTTATTTAACTGATGAAGGCTGGGAAGTTCCTACAAATGTTGGGTATCCTGTAAATACTATCGATGATGACAGGTTTTATGTGCTTTCAGCGGATGCTAAAACAGGCTATTATTCATCATCAGGAAGAACAGAAAATGGAACACATAATATTTATACAGTTTCTCCTGGACATTTTGGAAAAAGACCGATTTTAGCTTTAGTTGTAGGGGTTACAAAAGCTAATGGAGAGCCTGTTGATGCCGATATTACAGTAACTAATGATAAAACGGGAGAGCTAGCAGGGAAATATAAATCAAACTCAAGTACAGGTAAATATATGCTGGCATTAACTCCAGGAAATAAATATAAAATTGCTATTGAAGTAGAGGGGTATGAAACAAAAATAGATTATTTGGATATAGAAGATTTAGAAACTTATGTTCAGGTAGAACATGATTTTGAATTGTATTCTAAAGAACAAGTGGAAGGAGTATCTGTTACCGATGATGAAGATGAGTTACAGGGAAAAATTGATACTCAAATAGAAAAATATAAATATGAAAATACTAAAGAAGGTTATATTGAAACAGCTTTTAAAAAAGTGTTAAACAATAAAGGAAGTGATCAAGTTGAAGGGGTTGAGTATTATATTGAACCAACAGATATTGAAAAAGTTAAAAATGTAAAAGGAGTAGCAGAACGTTCTATGGTGAAAATAGGAACGGATGAGGTGGTTATTGGTCCGTTTAAAACATTATTGGAAGCGGAGTTATTTAGAAGCAGGTTATCTCAACAAGATTCAATGATTACATCTATGAATATAAAAGTGGATGATGATGGTGTAGAAAAATCACTTTATCAGCATTACCCTAATGAATTTCATAGAAATGATTATAATGAGGAAATTTCCTTGCATGAAAAGATAACTCAGAAGGATAAGGTAAAAGAAGAAATTGCAATGACAGAAGAAGAGAGAAAAGCCAAAGAATTGACAGAAGATGGCGAGGTGGATTTAAAAAGTGAAGATTTAGTAAATGCAAGAGAGAAAACTATTACGGGTTTGTCTTTTAAAGTTGAAGTAGGTGCTGTAAAAGATCCTGCAGATTTTAAGTTAGGATATCTTGAAAAATATGGGAATATTACTGCAAAAAAATATCCTGATGGGACTACCAGATATACGTTTGGTCCGTTTGAGACTTTGGCAGAAGCAGAGGGTTTTAGACAAATGTTAATTGAAAAAGAAAAAGAAGCTGAAGATGCTTTTGTAACTGTATTTGTTTTCGGACAAAGAAAAACGTTAGAGGAATATCAAAAAACTACTCCTTGTGGGGAAGGAATGGAGTTTATAGATTTTTCTGATTTTATAGGTAAAGATTTAAATGATAAAACAATTTATAATAAATTAATAAAATTAGCGGGGAATATTTGTGCTGATGGATTGGTGTTTAAGGTTCAGATAGCAGCTTATCGTTTTCCTGATAACTATAAATGGAACCATTTAAAACAATTCGGAAAGCCTGAAATTAATAATTATCCTGACGGAATTACTAGGTTTACTCAGGGTAATTTTGATAAGATTGGTGAAGCAGAAGGGTTGAGACAAAAAATTATTCAAGCGGGTCAAACAGATGCTTGGATTACTCCATTTTATAATGGTAAAAGAATGTTGTTAGAAGAATTAATTGAACAAAATTTTTATCAAAAGAAGATTAATTAATAGTTTTTTGATTATAAAATCCAAGAGAAAGGTCGCCTTCGGGCGGCCTTTTCTTTTGTTGTTTATATTTTGTTGGACACTAATATTGAACACATTTTGTGAAAATAAATGGAAATTTGTAATTTCGGAACAAAATTTGGGAAGTAATTTGAAATATCTATAAAATAAAAAAACATGAAAAAAATAGTCAGTTTATTAAGTTTGATAGGAATGGTAGGAATAAGTTTTGCTCAAGAGAACTTGGTTCCAAATCATGATTTTCAGCAAATAGAAAAGAAGGTAAAAGAAGAAGGACAAATAAATATGGCAACACCATGGGTTTCTCCTACCTTGGCTCCGGCAGATTTATACACCAAAGATACTAAAAATGGAAATGTTGGTGCTCCGGCAAATGCTTATGGAGAAGAAAAGCCAATGTCGGGTGATAATTATGCAGGATTTATGGCTTATAGCTATAAAAATAAAGAACCAAGAAGTTATTTACAAGTTCAATTAAAAGAAAAATTAGAGGCTGGAAAGAAGTATTGTGTAACTATGAATGTTAGTTTGGCTGATTTGTCAAAGTATGCAACTAGTCACATTGGTATGACAATAACTAAAAATGCAATTTCTGCGAATAATACAGATATTTTAAAAGTTGAAAAACAAATTATAAGTAAGAAACTTAAAATGTATGAACAACAGTTTTATTGGGTGCCTGTATGTGGTGTTTTTACTGCTGAAGGAGATGAAGAGTTTTTAACCATTGGTAATTTTACTCCAGATGAAGCGTTAAAGCTTGAAAAAGTAAAAAGACCAAGAGGTTTCTCGAAACCACAACTATATGATGCTTATTATTATGTAGATAATATTTCTGTTGTTGAGACAGATAAACCAAGAGAGTGCGATTGTGATACCGATCCTTCAATGAAGAATGTTGAGACAGTTAGTAGAAATTTTAGTAGTGATGATGACCCGTCAGCAAATAAAGTGAAAATTGTAGGGACGCATGGAGATGTGGTTAATGCCAATACACCGTCAGTTTCAGGTAAAATAGAAAATTTGAATGATGTGAATATATCATTTCTAGCTAATTCTTATGCTATTGATGAAAGTGTTGAATATATTGATAAAATTATTGCTTATTTAAAAGCTAATAAAAGTGTTAAAATAAAGATGATTGGTCATAACGATGCTTCTGAAAAAGAAGAAAGATTAGATAGTAAGCGATTAGCTTCTGTATATAAATACTTTTTATCTAAAGGAGTGGCTAAAGAACGTATAGAAAGAGAGATGAAAGGTGTTGATGAGCCGGCAGATAAGAATGACCCATTAAAAAATATGAGAGTAGAAATTCAAGAAATTGAATAATTCTCATATTAAGTAGTGGGAAAAAATAAAAAAAGAGGGGTGAAAATATTTTTACCCCTCTTTTTTTAGGGTTACTTTGTGTTGTTGGCTATTAATTCTTGTTTTCTAAAAAAAATTTAGGGGGTGTTGATAAAAATATATATAAAAATTTAATTAGGGGTCTAAAAAAGTAATACTTTTGTCGGCATAACTATAAAAATTTAAAAAATGCTTCGATTTAATGCTTTAAATGATGTTTTGAAAAGAACACCTAAATATGTTGAATACCCATCAGATAAAATCTCAGAGTTTTATGCTACTAACGTGTTTACACAGGAAAAAATGAGAGAATTTCTTCCTAAAGAAGCTTATGAAAGTGTAATGGCTTCAATTAATGAAGGAACAAGAATAGATAGAAATATAGCCAGTCAGGTAGCTTCTTCAATGAAAGATTGGGCATTAACAAAAAAAGTAACTCATTATACGCACTGGTTTCAGCCATTGACAGGAGCTACAGCAGAAAAGCACGATTCATTTTTTACACCTATTAGTGGAGGAAGAGGGATAGAAAGATTTGATGGTGATAATCTTATTCAACAAGAACCTGATGCGTCAAGCTTTCCCAATGGTGGAATAAGAAATACATTTGAGGCAAGAGGTTATACAGCTTGGGATCCAACATCTCCCGCTTTTATTATAGGGAGAACTTTGTGTATTCCAACCGTATTTATTGCTTATACAGGAGAGGCGTTAGATTACAAAATGCCTTTATTGAAAGCTTTGCACGCAGTTGATAAGGCAGCGACTGCTGTTTGTCAGTATTTTGATAAAGATGTAAATAAAGTAAATGCGAGTTTGGGTTGGGAGCAAGAGTATTTTTTAATAGATTCTTCTTTGTTTAATGCCCGTCCGGATATTATGATGGCAGGAAGGGCTTTAGTAGGGCATAATCCCGCTAAAGGACAGCAGTTGGATGATCATTATTTTGGTTCAATTAGTGAGCGTGTCGTAGCATTTATGAAAGAATTTGAGATAGAGTCTTTAAAATTAGGAATCCCTGTAACAACGAGACATAATGAGGTTGCGCCAAATCAATTTGAGTGTGCTCCAATGTTTGAAGAAACCAACTTAGCAAACGATCATAATTTGTTGTTGATGGATATAATGGAGAAAATTGCAAGAAAGCACGATTTCAGAATTTTATTTCATGAAAAACCATTTAAATCTGTAAATGGTTCAGGAAAACATAATAACTGGTCGTTAAGTACCAATACTGGTGTTAACTTACTTTCTCCCGGAAAAAATCCTAAAACTAATTTAAGATTTTTGACTTTTTTCGTGAATACTATTAAAGCAATTTATGATAATGCAGATATTTTAAGAGCGAGTATTGCTACTGCGGGTAATGACCATAGATTAGGAGCAAACGAAGCGCCTCCGGCAATCATGTCTGTATTTATTGGTTCTCAATTAACACAAATGTTAGATAATATTGAGAAAAACGTAAAAGCAGGAAAAATGACTCCTGAAGATAAGACCGAATTAAAGTTGAGTATTGGAAAAATTCCTCAAATATTACTAGATAATACGGATAGAAATAGAACTTCTCCATTTGCATTTACAGGAAATAAATTTGAGTTTAGAGCTGTTGGTTCATCTGCAAACTGTGCAAGTGCAATGATAGCTCTTAATGCAATAATTGCAAAACAACTTAATGAATTTAAAAAATCTGTAGATATTGCTATTAATAAGGGAGTTAAGAAAGATGAGGCTATTATTAAGGAGTTGCAACGATTAATTAAAGAGTCAAAAGCAATTCGTTTTGAAGGTAATGGATATGGTGATGAGTGGGTAAAAGAAGCTGAAAAGAGAGGATTGTCTAATTTTAAGGATACGCCAAGAGCCATTAAAACTATGGTGGATAAAAATACTAAAAAACTGTTTGCTGAATTAGAAGTGTTTACAGAGAAAGAATTAGAAGCTAGGTATGAAATAGAATTGGAAAATTATATTTTAAAGCTCCAAATAGAGTCAAGAGTATTAGGTGATATTGCAAGAAATCATATTTTACCAACGGCATTTAAATATCAAAATGTGTTGTTGCAAAATATTAAAGGAATGGATGATGTTTTTGGTAAAGAAAGTAAAGGAATGACTTCGACACAAAGAGATGTACTAAAACAATTGTCCTTACATATTAATACCATTAAGCAAAAAACGGACGAAATGTTGGAAGAAAGAAAGCTAGCTAATAAAATAGAAAACCCTGAAAAGAAAGCATTGACTTATTGTGATAAGGTAAAACCTTATTTTGATGAAATTAAATATCATTCAGATAAGTTAGAATTGATGATAGATGATACTATGTGGCCTTTGCCTAAATTAAGGGAAATGTTGTTTACTAAATAATTTTTAGTAACCTAACTATAATTTTAATTTTAAAAAAAATTAGAGAAATGATATAAAAAATAAAAAATAATATATTTTTGTCGAACATATTTTGATTAATACTAATATATTTTATATTTTAGCGAATTCAAAGGAAACTAAAACTATCAACATGAAAAAGATTTTATTTACTCTATTAACTGTCGTTTTATTTAGTGCAGCAGCTAGTGCCCAAAAGGACTATAAAAAAGAAGCTGATGTTGCATTTAGTGGTTACAAATACTATCAAGCAATTGAGATGTATAAAAAAGCATACACTAAAGAAAGCAAAAATGATGTTAAAGCAGAGATTTTATTTCAAATTGCAGAATGTTACAGGTTAAAAGAAGATGGAAAACAAGCAGCTGTATGGTACGAAAAATCTATTAAAGCTAAACATGATAATCCTTTAGCATATTTGTATATAGCAAATATTTATAAATCTGAAGGTAGATATGAAGACGCTATAGTTGAATATGAAAAATATAAAGCGGCAGCCCCTAATGATAAAAGAGCTGATATAGGTATTAAATCTAGCGAAGAAGCTAAAAAATGGATGGATAATCCCACCAGAACTGTAGTGAATCCAATGCCACAGATTAACTCTGAAGATTATGATTTCGCTCCAACTTATGCAGATAGAAAAAATGAAGAGATTTATTTTACATCTACAAGACAAGGCTCTGCAGGTACAGAAGTTTCTCAAGTTACAGGAATGAATTTTTCTGATATATATAGTACAAAAAGAGATAAAAATGGTAAATGGAGTGAACCTACACCATTAAACGAAACAGTAAATTCGCCTGCAAGTGAGGGTGCTTCTGTTTTAAACGAAAAAAGAAATACGATATATTTTACAAGATGTGGGGTTGAGAAAAATGGTATTATGGGTTGTGGAATATATGTAGCTAAAAAAGCAGGACAGAAATGGGGGGATGCGGAATTAATACCTATAGGTACAGATACTTTTGCTATTGGTCATCCGGCAATTTCTTTAGATGAAAACACTTTAGTTTTTGCTTCAGATATGCCAGGTGGGCAAGGAGGAAGAGATTTATGGTACATTACTTACGATAAAAAAGCAAAAACTTGGTCTGAGCCAACTAATTTAGGTGGTGAAATTAATACTCAAGGAGATGAAATGTTCCCTTATTTAAAGGATAATGGGGACTTATATTTTTCTTCAACTGGACATCCTGGAATGGGAGGTTTAGATATGTTTAAAGCTGTAAACAAAGGGGTAAACCAATGGGGTAATATTGAAAATTTAAAATACCCTATGAACTCGTCAGCTCATGACTTTGGAATTACGTTTGATGGAGATAAAGAAAGAGGTTTTTTTACTTCAAGCAGAGAAGGTGGAAAAGGTGGAGATGATATTTGGGAGTTCTACCTACCTCCATTAGTATTTGCAATAGAAGGAACTGTAAAAGATTTAGAAACTTCAGAAGCTTTAGCTAATGCAACTATTAAATTAATTGGAACGGATGGAAGTAGTGCAGAAGTGACTACTGATGCTGCTGGATTTTTTACTTTTGCTGAAAATGGTGCTGATAGATACATTAACCCAAATACTTCATATTCTTTAGTAGTAACAAAAAAAGATTATTTAATTGCTAAAGGTAAGGAAACAACTGTAGGTTTAAATGATTCTAGAACTTTTGTTCATGAATATTTGTTACAACCTGTTAAGAATACAGTTATCAAACTTCCTTTAATTGAGTACGAATATAATAAAGCTGATTTGAAACCTAACTCAAAAGATTCTTTGAATTATTTGTATGACATTATGGTTGAAAATCCAAATATTGTAATTCAATTACGTTCTCATACAGATTTTAGAGGTAGTGCAAAATATAACCAAGCACTTTCTCAAAGAAGAGCTCAATCTTGTGTGGATTACTTAGTGAAGGAAAAAGGAATTGATCCAGACAGAATTAAAGCTAAAGGTATGGGTGAAGATGAACCGTTAAAAATGCCAGATGGTACATTGTTGGATGAGAAATACATTAATGGCTTAAAAACTAATGAAGAGAAAGAAGAAGCACATCAAAGAAACAGAAGGACTGATTTTAAAGTAATAAGCACAGACTTCGTTCCTAAAAATGCTACTCCAAAAGAAAACTAGTTTTCTTACATAATACTTAAAGCATCCGTCTTAATTGGTGGATGCTTTTTTTATATATAAAATTTTGAAAATGATAGAGGACAATAAATCAGAAAGATATATGGAAAGAGGTGTTTCAGCCTCTAAAGAAGATGTACATAATGCAATTAAAAACATAGATAAAGGACTTTTCCCTAAAGCTTTTTGTAAAATCGTAGCTGATACATTAACTGGAAGTGAAAATCACTGTGTGGTAATGCATGCAGATGGTGCTGGAACTAAGAGTTCTTTAGCTTATGCATATTGGAAAGAAACTGGTGATTTATCTGTTTGGAAGGGAATAGCTCAAGATGCTTTAATAATGAATATTGACGATTTGTTGTGCGTGGGAGCAATTGATAATATTTTACTTTCATCCACTATTGGAAGAAATAAAAATTTAATTCCTGGCGAAGTACTTTCCGAAATTATTAATGGTACTGAGGAGTTACTGAAAGGATTAAGGAGTAACGGTATTGGAATTTACTCTACGGGTGGAGAAACAGCAGATGTTGGTGATTTGGTAAGAACAATTATTGTCGATTCTACAGTAGTTTGTAGAATGAAAAAAGAAGATGTTATTGATAATGCGAATATTCAAGTTGGAGATGTAATTGTTGGCTTGGCTTCATACGGACAAGCGAGTTATGAAGAAGAATATAACGGAGGAATGGGAAGTAATGGTCTAACTTCGGCTAGACATGATGTTTTTAATAAGTATATTGCAGAAAAATACCCTGAAACTTATGATAATAAAGTGCCACAAGACTTAGTTTATTCTGGTTTGAAAAAATTAACAGACAAAGTAGAAGGTGTTGATATTGATGCAGGAAAACTAGTACTTTCTCCAACTAGAACGTATGCACCTATTATTAAAAAAGTGCTAGAAAAACACAGAAAACAAATTCATGGAATGGTGCATTGTAGTGGAGGTGCACAAACTAAAATTTTACATTTTGTAGATGATTTACATATAGTGAAAGATAATTTGTTTGAAACACCACCATTATTTAAATTAATTAAAGAACAATCAGGAACTGGTTGGGAAGAAATGTATAAAGTTTTTAATATGGGGCACAGAATGGAGTTATATGTTCCGCAAGCAATAGCTAATGAAATTATTGGTATATCTCAATCATTTAATGTTGATGCCCAAATTATTGGAAAAGTAGTTGAAAAAGGAGAGAAAAAACTGACCATAAAGAGTGCTTATGGAGAATTTGTTTATCATTAAATTATAGAAATGAGTACCTTATTAAAAAAATTAGAAGCCATTAACATTCGTTTCATGGAAATTGGAGAACAAATTGTTGATCCTGAGATTATTTCTGATATGAAACGATATGTGAAGTTGAATAAAGAATACAAAGATTTAGAAGAAATTGTAAAAACCTATAAAAAATATAAATCGGTAATAGATAATATTGCTTCATCTAAAGAATTGCTTAAAACTGAAAAAGACAGAGACTTTATAGAGATGGCTAAGGCAGAAATTGAAGAGCTGAATGATGAGAAAGAAAAGTTAGAGGAAGAAATAAAACTAATGCTTGTCCCTAAAGATGAAGAAGATAGCAAAAACTCTATTGTTGAAATAAGAGCTGGAACGGGAGGTGATGAAGCATCTATTTTTGTGGGAGATTTATTTAGAATGTATTCTAAGTACATTGAAAAAAAAGGATGGAAAATGGAAATTTTGTCCATGAGTGAAGGTACTTCAGGAGGATATAAAGAAGTTTCTTTTTCTGTTGAAGGTGATGATGTTTATGGCATACTAAAATTTGAGTCAGGTGTACATCGTGTGCAACGGGTTCCGCAAACAGAAACACAAGGAAGAGTACATACTTCTGCAGTTACAGTTGCTGTTTTGCCTGAAGCAGAAGAGGTGGATATAGAAATTAGAAAAGATGATATTAAAAGAGATACTTATCGATCTGGAGGTGCTGGAGGACAAAATGTAAATAAAGTAGAAACAGCAGTTAGGCTAACTCATATTCCAACAGGAATTGTTATTGAAAGGCAAGTAGCTCGTTCACAGTTAAAGAATTACGAAATGGCAATGACAGCTTTACGTACAAAATTATATGAAGCTGAGGTTATAAAGCGAGAGCAAGCAAGAGCTGCCGAAAGAAAATCTCAGGTTTCTACTGGAGATAGATCTGCAAAAATTAGAACCTATAACTACTCACAAGGTAGAGTAACAGATCATAGAATTGGGTTGACTTTATATAACTTAGACTCTATAATTGCTGGAGATATTGATGAAATAATCCAAGCATTAAAATTAGCAGAAAATGCAGAAAAACTACAAGCAGGAATTGAATAAAAAAAGATAAAACAATAAACAATGAAAAGAAGCTAATGTATAATAAAAGACTCTATACTTCTCTTTTTTTGTTATTGCTTGTATTAAGTAGCTTAGCTCAATCTGATACTCCCTCGTTAGTTAGTTTAACAGGAACCCTTCTTGACGAACACACTCAAAACCCATTACCTTATGCTAATATTGTAGTGGAAGGTAAAAATAAAGTAATTACCACCAACGAAAAAGGTTACTTTCTTATAAGAAATTTAGAGAAATCTGATACACTTAATTTTCATTACATTGGGTATGAGCAGAAAAAAATATGTGTTTGCGATTTGCAACAAGGCTCATTGGTGTATTTAAAAGAAGCAATAATCAGTTTAAATGAATTTTTTGTTTTTTCAAAAGATTATAAAGTAGAAGAAATTGTAAAAAATGTTTTAAAAAATAAAGAAAGAAATTATAAAAATACAAACACAAAAAAGCAGTTATTTATCCGTCAGCGATATATTTCTAATTTAGATAAGATAGAGGTTGATTTTAAAAAAAGTTCATTTGATCATCTCGATGAAAAAATGACAAAAGTGATAGAGAAAAAGATTCCGAAACAATCTATTTCTTATACCGATTTTTTAGGAGATGTTTATACCTCAAACAATGAAAAAGATACATTAAAACTTAATCCAATAAAGTTGGTGCGTCTTAAAGATAAAAGTTTAGCAGATTTAGACCAACTTGAAAAACTCTTTACCAACCTATTTTCGAATACAAAAGAGAATGAATATTGGAAGATTAAAAGTGGAGTTATTGGAGGTAAGGTTGATGTTAATGGTTCTGGCTCAATAGCTGATTTAGATTCATTAAACGAGTTTTATAAAAACAATTTTAACGTAAAACCTTATGCAAAAAGATTACATACTCGTTTTAATAATATTTTAGAGGATAAAAAAAAGTGGAATTTTTTACATCAAACAGGCAATTATGAATATACTCTTGTTGGAGGAACTAAAGTGAATGGTGAGGACGTTTTTATTATAGAGTTTAAACCTAAAAAAAGTGGAGAGTTAATTGGTAAATTATATATTACAACTGATTCTTATGCTTTAGTAAAAGCAGATTTTAAATATGATGTAGGTAAAACCGGTACAAATATTCAATTATTTGGAGTAGGTTATACTTTTAATCAATTAGACATATCCATTTATTTCGAGAAAAAAGATGATAGTTATCAATTAAAATATTATGCCCAAAAAACAGGAGAAAAAATTAGTTTTGACAGAAATGTATCTTTAATAAAGAAAAAGAAACGATTTTTAATAGATAAAGAACTTAATGAGATTAAGGTCGGGTTGAATATGATTTCGCGAGAGGAAAGTTCTTTTGAAGTAATGGTTATTGATGAAATAAAAATTAGCAATCAAACTTATGTTAACTTTAAGCAAAAGGATACTTTTAAAATTATATATGTAGATCAATTTAATGATAATATTTGGAAAGGCTATAATATTATTGAACCTACCCAACAAATGCGCGATTATAAAAAAATAGAATATTAATAATATGAAAAAACAGGAACTTATTAAAGAAATCAAATTAAAACAATCTTTTTTGTGTATTGGGTTAGATACAGACATTACTAAAATACCTACCCATTTATTAAAAGAAAAAGATCCAGTATTTGAATTTAATAAGCAAATAATAGATGCTACTCACGATTTGTGCGTTTCTTATAAATTAAATACTGCATTTTACGAAAGTATGGGGTTAAAAGGTTGGGAAGCCATGCAAAAAACGTTGGAATATATTCCTAAAGAACAATTTACCATTGCAGATGCAAAAAGAGGAGATATAGGCAATACATCTGCTATGTATGCTAAAGCGTTTTTTGAAAACATGGATTTTGATTCAGTAACAGTTGCTCCATACATGGGAGAAGATTCTGTAAAACCATTTTTAACTTTTGAAAATAAATGGGTAATTCTATTAGCATTAACTTCAAACAAAGGAGCGGATGATTTTCAATTTTTTAAACAAGATGATGAATTTTTGTTTGAAAAAGTATTGAAAACATCAAAAGAATGGGGTAATGATGAACAGTTAATGTATGTTGTTGGGGCTACACGTCCACAAATGCTTGAAGCTATTAGAAAAATAGTACCATCGAGTTTTTTACTTGTTCCGGGTGTGGGGGCTCAAGGAGGCTCTTTGGCAGAGGTTTGTAAGTACGGAATGAATGAAGATGTTGGCTTATTAATCAATTCTTCAAGGGCTATAATTTATGCCGGAAGCGATAAGAATTTTGTTCAAAAGTCGAGAAATGAAGCAGAAAAAATTCAAAAAGAAATGAGTATCTTGCTATCAAATAAATAATTAAAACTATAACAAATTATGAATATAGAAGCATTTTCAGTTACCCCAATAATTTATATTGTATTAGGAATACTTTTTATATCAGGTTCTTTTTTTGTGGTAAAACAAAAAACAGCAACTATTATTGAAAGATTTGGTAAGTTCCAAAGAGTGGCAACAGCAGGATTTAACTTAAAAATTCCTATAATAGATAAAAAAGCAGGAAGTGTAAACTTGAAAGTAATGGAACTACCTGTTGATGTAGAAACGAAAACGAAAGACGATGTGTTTGTACGGTTAATCGTTTCCGTTCAGTATTATGTTGTTGAAACAAAAGAAGGAATTCAAACGTCTTTTTATAAATTTGACGATCCAGCACGTCAAATACAGTCTTACGTGTTTGATTCTATTCGTTCAGAAGTACCTAATATGTTTTTAGATGATGTGTTTAGTGAAAAAGATAAAATTGCAAAAGCAGTTCAAATAGAATTAGCAGATGTAATGGAAGAATATGGGTTTAGAATTATTAAGGCGTTAATAACGGATATAGACCCTGATTCTAAGGTAAAACATGCCATGAATGAAATTAATGCTGCTAAACGTATGAAAGAAGCAGCAAAAGAATATGCTGAAGCAGAAAAAATTAAGGTAGTAAAAGCTGCCGAAGCAGAAGCGGAAAGCAAAAAATTGCAAGGAAAGGGTATAGCCGATCAGCGAATTGCTATTGCTAATGGGATGAAACAGTCTGTTGAAGAGGTTAGGGGAGCAATGGAAGACGGTGTGACCGGACAGCAAGTTATGAATATGTTGTTTATGACACAACATTACGATACTGTTGGAAAGCTTTCAGAGCAAGGTGTTAATACTATTTTTATGCCTTATTCGCCAACTACAGTTGGAGATTTACAAACTCAAATTCAAGCAAGTTTATTAGCAGCTGATACGATTACTAGAAAGACTCCAGTTAAAAATATTAAGACTTCTAAAACAGATAGAAATCAAGGGTTTAATGCTGGTGATTTTGATGGAGCTTAAATTTTATGTAATAAAAACAAGATTTAATCGATGTTTTATATAATTTTGTCGGTGGAGGGTGTATTAATTTAATCGTTTTTATCATGAAAAATTTATTTAAAACATTAATTGTTGTTTTAGCTTTAACAACAACAGTAGACTCTTTTTCTCAAATTAGAATTACAGGAGTAGATCCTAATCAAAACTTAGTATTCATTAGAAATTATGGCACTACAACAGTAGATATTACTAATCATATTTTATCTTCTAAACTAACTAATTTTACAGTAGGTTCAATGACAGTAATTGCGGGAAATCCATCTGCTCTTGGTTCGATGCAAACAGCTTGGGTGCAAGGAGGTTCATTAGATGCTGCTGGTGCTGATTTAGCTTTGTATGTTCCAGGAACAACAGATTTTAATAATACTTCTAACTTATTGGATTTTGTTCAATGGAAATCTGGAGGGCATGGCAGAGAAGCTGTTGCAGTTAACAAAGGAATATGGACAGCAGGAGATTTTGTTTGTGGAAATCCAACTTATACTTATAATGGTAATGGAGGAACAGTAGATTACGGAGTTAGTCATTGGAATGGTACAGGTTGTACAACTTCTATAGATGAGGCTAATGGTGGTGAAAAACTAACCATATATCCAAACCCTGCAAAAGATGTGTTAAATGTGACAATAGCTTCAAATGTTGCTGTATTGTCTTATAGATTAATAAATATTTTAGGAGAAGTTGTTTTAGAATCTAATCAAAATTATTCTAATGAAAAATTATCGTTAGATATCTCAAGTCTTCCTAAAGGACAGTATGCTTTTGTTGTTAATACAGTTTCAGAAGTAATTACAAAGAAAGTATTGATAACACAATAAAGTTATCTGAGAAAAAGAATTTAAAGCTATAAAAAAAGTCCGATAGATTCTATCGGACTTTTTTGTTTTATAGGCTTTGTGTTTTATTGTTTAAATACCTTTGTAGAGTAATGGTTTTTCTCTCCAACAATGTTAAGCATGTAAATGCTATTGCTTAATTGTAGGTTGTTTAACTCGATTTGATTAATACCTTTAGTTACCATTTTAGTTTCAGTGGAAATTAGTCTACCTCTGTAGTCGTAAAGAAAAATATTTAACTTTTCATTTTCGCTTGTAGCTACAATAAATTGAAAAGCATTATCATTTAAAATGATTTGATTTACTATAAAATTACTTTCTGAACTACAATTTGAAGCTACAATATCAAAATATTCAAAATTACCATTAAAGTCGACTTGCTTTAATTTATAATAAGCCGTATTAAAGTTTGGAGTGTTATCAATAAATGAATAATTCATTACAACATTACTATTACCATTTCCTTGAATAGTTCCTATTGGAAAGAAGTTGATTGCATCATTACTTTTTTCTATGACAAAAAAATCGTTGTTAATTTCTGAAGCAGTTGACCAATTTAATGTTGATAAGCTATTTTCACAAGTAACATCAAAATTTAATAATGAAACAGGTAGTGGAGTAGAGTTGTCCACTAAAATCCAATCTTTAAACAAATCAGCAGAAGCAACAACAGCACTTGTTACTCTATCTGTTACAGTATTTACAGTTCCAAATAACAAGCCTTCCCAATGACCGCCTGGGCCAGGAGGTGGGGCAGGAAAAGGGCAAGTATTTACACCAGACCCTGTTGTTGGGTTAAAACGTTGAGCTTGTAAATTGGCTTCATTAATGGTATTTGCTCCTCCAGCTTCGTTAGTAAAATCGTATCCAAAACTCATAGTAGAACCTGGTTTAGTAGTATAAGCACTAGGGTCAACTCTCCAAAATCTGTCAATAACAAATAAAGAAGCATCTCCACCAATAACAGGAGAACACATATTGGTAACTCCAGTTGGCCAAGGTGTGTTCATATTGGCAGTTCTATAAGTAGAAAATAATAAATAACCTGCAGCATTACCAGCTGCGGTTATGTTAATTTCTACAGGTACTTTTACTCCATTTGTATTTGTAAAAGGAACAATATGGTTTCCTGTATTATTGCCAATGTTCCATTTTACTAAATCATTTTCATTTTCAGATAAAATATTACCGCCTGTTCCTGTTAGAGTAACAGCATTGGCAGCACCATTATCAATTACCAAATAGGCATTATTTTCTATATTTATATAGCCATTGTTATTTAATATTAAACGTGCTTGGGAAAATATTATGCTTGGCAGCATTAGTAGTGGTATGAAAAGTAGTTTTTTCATTGGAATTATTTATTTTCAATAGCTTTTTGTAATTCTAAAATAATTTTTTCTAAGGCATCAATTTTAGCATTTTGAGCTTCTATAATGCTTTGTTGTTCTTTAATTCCTTGAATTGCTAAAGGAATAAGTCTTGTATAGTCCATAGTAAGAAATAATTCATTTTTGTTTTCTATGGGAGTGTTTGGATTAACTCTTTCAGTTCCATTAGTGGGTAAATATTTTTCCCTAACAATTTCAGGTAAAATTTCTTGGATTTCTTGAGCAATAAATCCAAATTCTTTTTCAGTATTTAGACCCATTGAAGGATATTTTTCTAAATCATAGTTGTATGATACAGGAGTTAATTTATCAATAATAGAAATAGCCCCTTTAATTGTTGTTATGTTGGTTTTTAGTCGTTTATCTGAAGCATTAAAAACACCTCCTGTATAACCTAGATCATTTAAGAATAATCCTCCCCATCCACTATTTGCTCCTCCACTGTTAAATCTTTGCCCTCTAACTCCAGTACCTTGCCATTCATTTGTAGCCCCCATAACTCCTAATGTTGGAGCATTAGCAGCTCCTTGATATATTGCTAGTCCCATAACACCTGCAGGAATAAATCCAGTGCCATTATATGCTGTTATTCCTTCCATTCCATTATATCCATTTGTGGTTCCTTGATTATATCCGCTAATTGAAACACCATCTATTCCCAAGTTATCAAAAGAAGCCATAGCATTTGCACCAACATTAACCCCTCCATTTGTCATGTGAAGCATACTTGTAGGAGCATTTGTTCTTATTCCAATTTCATCAGAGCCACCATCAATAAAAAATATATTTGCTTGATTGTTACTTTCAATTCTAAAGTCATAATCATAACTATTTTCATTAAAAACAACACTGGTCGTATTTAATCGGAACCTTTCTAGATTATTTCGTCTAATAGAAAAGTCAATATTATCAGTAGTTCCCAAAAAATTTGTAGCAGCATTTGTAGCAGTATTACCTGTTAGCTCCCAAGCATCACCAGTAGAAAGTTTTACCCAAGTTGTTCCGTTCCAGTAATGATATCCTTGTCCAGTAGTGGCATTTGTATTGTATACTAACATACTTACTGTAGTACTACCTGTAATTGGAGCTATTGTAGCTAGGTTGGCTATATTCACGCGAGGAATTAATAGACCTTTATTGGTTGAAGAAATATCTAACATAGCACCAGCATCCGGGGCTGCTCCTGTAGCATTAATACCAATGTTTTGAGCTTTGGTAGGATTAGTAACTGAAAATAATGCTAAAGATAGCATTATAGCAGATGAAAGAATGTATTTTTTTTTCATTTTTATATAATTTTAAGTATTTATACTTAACGTTAAGTATCGGATTAGAAAGCAAATATAAACTTAATTTTCAGTATGAAATGTTAATTTTAAGTATTTTTTTCTTTGACGAAAATAAAATTACTTAGGTTGCTTAGATTGTTCCAAATTAGAAGATATAAGTAAAACAATTAACTAAAGATATAGCTAATAGTAAATAAAAAAAATAATTATATCTTTAGTTATTAAAAGAAAAATGCAATTAACTAAAACGATATTAATCAAGTGTCTATATTTATCTAAGCCTATCAGCAGAACGAACTAATTCATCGTCTTTTTTGATAAAACGAATGGTTAAGTAAGTAAAAACTATTGAGATAACAGGAATAACAATACCAATTTTATAACTAATAGAAACTTGATCTTTTGGAGTTTGACTTAAAAATGACTTAGCAGCATCACTATAAAAAAATAGGGCAGCAAGTTCAAGTGTTAAAAGTAACATTAAAAATTTTGAAAGTTTTATTTGTAATGGTCTATTTTTGTATAGAAAAATAATAATTCCCGAAAGTAATGTGATGATGATACTCATAACGCCTATGCCAATATTACTTTTTAATGGTTTTTTTGTATTGTTTTCCATTTCAAACACATTAAATGCATCCATGGTGTAAAAGCTCTCATAATTAATAATTTCTATGATTGGTGTAAATAGAAAAATAACTCCTGATAAGGCTATAACTAATAAGAATAAAGATTGAATGCGTTGTATCATAATATTTTAGTTTTGACAAAACTACATAATTTTTAAAAATAAATGTTTTTTGATAAGCTTGAAAGAAAAATTTGTAAAGTTGTTTAACTAACATTAGCTTTGTTTATCTAAAAAAAATTCATGAAACAAAAAATTGTAGTTTTTACAGGTGCTGGAGTTAGTGCTGAAAGTGGTATTCAGACCTTTAGAGATGGTGATGGGTTATGGGAAAATTATGATATACAACAAGTAGCAACTCCAGAAGCTTGGAATAAAAACCCAAGATTGGTATTGGATTTTTACAATGAACGAAGAAAACAAGTGTTAAAAGCACAACCAAACGAGGCTCATCAATCACTTGTTTTATTGGAGCAAAATTTTGATGTTCAAATTGTTACTCAAAATATTGATGATTTACATGAAAGAGCAGGTTCTAAAAAAGTGTTGCATCTCCACGGAGAAATTTTAAAGGCTCGGAGTACTTTTGATGATGAGCTTTATGATTGGAAAAAACCTATCTTGAAGCTAGGAGATAAATGTCCGAAAGGATACCAACTTCGCCCCCATGTAGTGTGGTTTGGTGAGCCTGTACCTAATATGTTTGAAGCGGAAAAAGTTTGTGAAAAAGCCACTATTTTGATAGTTATTGGCACTTCGTTAAATGTTTATCCTGCTGCCAATATTGTAAATTTTGTTCCTGCTAATTGTAACAAATATTTAGTAGATCCAAAAAAACCTTCATCATTTTTAGAAAACAAAACCAAGTTTATACAAAAGAAAGCAGGAGAGGGGGTTGCTGAATTGGTTGGTCAATTATTGTCTTTAAAAGAACAAGTTTAAATTATTTTACTTTTTCGAAATCGCTTCTATATTTCTTTTTAATCCACTGAACTTGGTTCTTTTTACGGCAGATTTTTTAAAAATTTCATTAAAAATATCTTGAGTAATTTCTTTCCATTCTTTTTTGCTGTAGTTTAATAATCTACTGTCGGGAGCAAAAAGTGGTTCTTGGTGCGGAGTAGAAAACCTATTCCACGGACAAACATCCTGGCAAATGTCGCAACCAAAAATCCAATCGTTAAAATTTTTAGTGTATTCTTTTGGCAATAACTCACCTTTCAATTCTATGGTGAAATAAGAGATACATTTGCTTCCGTCAATAATATTAGTAGGTAAAATGGCATTGGTCGGACAGGCATCAATACAAGCGGTACAAGAACCACAATAATCCTTTATAGGAGAATCATATTGTAATTCAACATCTAAAATAATTTCTGCCAAAAAGAAAAAAGAGCCTTGATTTTTATTGATGAGCATGGTGTTTTTTCCTACCCAACCTAATCCGCTTTTTTTTGCCCAAGCTCTTTCTAAAATTGGGGCTGAGTCGGTAAAAACACGAGCATTAATTTCTCCAATTTCATTAATTAATAGTTGTAAAAAAGTTTTAAGTTTATCTTTTATAATAAAATGATAGTCTTTTCCGTAAGCGTATTTACTAATTTGAAAACTGTCTTTTCGTTGTTCTTTTTCAGGGAAGTAGTTGTACATTAGCGAAATAACCGATTTGCTGCCTTCAACTAGTTTGGTGGGATCTAAACGTTTTTCAAAATGGTTTTCCATGTATTGCATGCTGCCGTGCATGTTGTTGGAAAGCCATTTTTCAAGTCGAGGAGCTTCTTCTTCTAAAAATTCAGCTTTTGAAATACCGCAAAAAGAAAAACCTAATTCCGTAGCTTTTTGCTTGATGAATTGGGTATTCTTTTCTGTTACATTTTTGTTCAAAATGTTAGCTGTTTTGTTTAAGGGTGAAACTACGTTCTCCTGAATCATTAAAAGGTCCGGGAATTAATTTTCCTATTTTATCAATGAGTTCTATTCGGATAGTATTTTTGTTTTGGGTTAAACCATCAATTTGATAAGAAGCCCATTTATCAACAATAATGGAAGTAGTTCCGTTAAAGGTTACTTTTATTTTGTTGCCGTTTTCGCTTAACGAAGTATTTACCAAGCAAAAGTCTAAAATAGCAATGTTGTTTTGAGGTAAGTAATAGAATAAATGAGCTTGTTTTTCATCAAAAAGTACTTCATCATTTAAAACGATATTTTTAAGTAAGGTTGCATTGTTGGTCTTAATACCTAAGTTGTTTTCATTACTTAAAAAAGCTAAGAAAACATTGTTGCCCGATAAAAATTCTTGTTCTATTTTAGTGTTAGAGTGGGTGGCAATGGTGTAATTGTTTTGAATGGTGGTGATGTTATAATTTTGGTTGTTTTCAATGCTAAATTGAAGTAAGTTAATGCCTTCTTTAAATGAAATATTGGTTAATGTTAAAACACTTTCTTTATTGTTTTTGGTTGGTTTTATTTCGGTAAGTGTAATTCCATCGGCAGAAAATGTGGCAATATCACTATCTGCTTTTTGTTCAATAATTAAAGATGTTTGGGTGTTTTCTTTAGAGGAAGAAGCTTCATCAGAAGTTTCTTTTTTATTGCTATTGTTGGTGTTACAAGCAAACAAAAAGGTTAAAACAATAAGAGAAAACGTTTTAAATCTCATCATATAAAATTATTCAAAATTGAGTAATAGTTGATTTTTTTCTACTGCCTGACTAGTTTTAACAGCAATACTTTTTATAACACCATCGGTCGGAGATTTAATAACATTTTCCATTTTCATGGCCTCTAAAATAAGTAGCGCATCACCTTTTTTTACTTCTTTTCCAATTTCCACATCAATAGAAAGCACTAACCCAGGCATAGGAGCTTTTAAGTCACTAACTTTGGTAACTAATAAATTGTCCATGCCTAAACTATGTAAGAGATCATCAAATTTATCTTTCAATTGAAACTTGTACTTTAAGCCATTAATCTTTACGAAGACAGTTTTCTCTTCGAGGTTAAGTTTTAGAAGCTCAAGGTTATATGATTTGTTGTCTTTTATAACATGAAAAAGATTGTTTTTTATCTTTTTTATATCCCAGTTAAAAGGAGTTCCATCAATTGTTCCTGATAATGCGTTTTTATCAAACTCAACATTAAATTCTCTTTTGTTTTCGCTTATTACCTTCATTTAAACACCTAATTTAGCAGATTAATAATTTTTAGAACACAAAAATAACAATAATAATTACTTATAAAATGACATTAAATTTTAAAAAAGAAGGAAATGCTTCGGAATCGCTTATAATATTGCATGGTTTATTTGGATCGTTAGATAATTGGATGACTTTTGCTAAGCAAATGAGTCAGTATTTTACAGTTTATTTGTTAGATGCCAGAAATCATGGACAATCTTTCCATAGTGATGAATTTACGTATGAATGTATGGCCAAAGATGTAAAAGATTTTATGGAGGAACAGCAAATTGAGGAAACTGTTGTTTTGGGACATTCGATGGGAGGTAAAACAGCTATGCAGTTTGCATTTAATTACCCTCATTTAGTAAAAAAATTAATAGTAGCAGATATTGCTCCAAAAGCTTATCCTGTGCATCATGATGAAATTATTAAAGGATTGCAATCATTAGACTTTAGTGTGATAAAAACCAGAGGAGAAGCAGATGAGAAATTGGCTGAAAGCATACCTAATTTAGCAGTTCGTCAGTTTTTGCTGAAAAACATGTATTGGAAAGAAAAAGAACAATTAGCTTGGAGATTTAATTTAGATGTAATCGCAGAAAAAATTTTAAATGTAGGAATAGAAATAAAAGCACCGTTTCCATTTAGTGAGCCTACTTTGTTTGTTAGGGGAGAGCGTTCTAACTATGTGTTAGATGAGGATGTAAGTGATATTAAAAATATTTTTCCTAATATGAAATTGGAAACGATTAGCGGTTCTGGGCATTGGATTCATGCTGAAAAACCTAAGGAATTTGTAAAGGTTGTCGAAGCATTTCTTTTATAAGAACATTTTCATAGAATAGATTGTTGCAACGTTTGTTAGTGGATTTGCGTCTCAATACAATAACAATAGAACAAAAATAATTTAAATAGGAAAATGCAACAAATATTGCATTTCGTAACATTTTTTGTATTATTGTCGTAACAAATCGTTTAATAAAAAAAACTGAATGAAATTTATTAAGATATGTATGGTTGTCTTTACTTTAGTAATTTCAACCATATCCTTTAACTTATTTGCTGCTGATTTTTATTGGGTAGGCAATTCAGGTAGTTGGAATAATCCATCTCACTGGTCGTTAAGCAGTGGTGGGCAGGGAGGGGTAGGAGTTCCTTCAACAAATGATAATGTTATTTTCGATAATTTATCAATCACACAACCTTCAGAGATAGTTATTAATCAACAAGCCAGTTGTGCTTCATTTCAGGTGCAAACTACGCATAAAGTTATTTTTTCATCTAATAATGTTGCTAAACTAAACATAAATGGAGATTTTCAGGTTAATGAAAATTATGAAAATCAATTTTATGGAAGAACTATTTTTATATCTAATCAATCCGAAACACAAATAAATACTAATAGAGTTACATTTTTAGGTGATGTTGAATTTAATGCTTCTTCTAAATTTAACTTAATTAGTGATTTAATCTTAACAGATTCCAACTTTATTTACCTTAAAAAAGGAGAGTTAGTAATTGAAAATGTTACTGTTTATTCTGGTGGCATTGATGTTCGAAGCAATAGTGTAAAGAAAATCACAACTAAAAATGCGGTAATTTACAATCATCAAAAAGCTCGGTTTGATGCTGGTAATTTTATTCTGAAGAATGAGGCTTCTAATATTATTATTTTTAGACAAGCTCAGGATGTAAATACAGGAATTCTTGATAAAGAAAAAATTACATTTAGTAATGGTTCTAAGCTCACCAATACTTGTGGTGCAGTGCCATTTACTATAACAACCTCAGTATTATCTAATTATAATGGATACGGTGTTTCTTGTCAAGGCGTTTGCGATGCCATAGTTTATGTAGATATAACTGGTGGAGTTGGCCCATTTAATATATTATGGATAGGTTATGGTTCTACGAATGACACACTATACAATGCTTGTCAGGGAAATGTAGGTGTGCAAGTTACAGATATGGGGCAAAACCCTCCATTTGGAACTCAATGTACTGATCAGGTAAATGTTACTAATCCAATAGCTTTAGCAATTAACTTAATTGGAATTATACAACCTACATGTAACGGAGATTGTGATGGAGCAATTGGAACCAATGTAGCCTTTGGTGTTTCACCTTACTCAATTTCTTGGGTGCAAGTCCCTGATACTACACAAACAATAACCAATATATGTGCAGGTGGTTATGATATTAATGTTGTTGACGCTAATGGATGTACAGCATCTCAAAACTTTGTTCTTACAGAACCTGCTCCTTTAACTTTTCAGTTAGACAGTACAAACATTAACTGCTTTGGAACATGCACAGGAACTGCAACAGTGTCTAATGAGGCAGGAGCAAACGGACCTCCATACTCTTATTCTTGGTTGCCTAATGGAGAAATAACTTCAGGGATTACTAATTTATGCCCTGGAGTATATACCGTTACCGTTTCTGATGGTGATGGATGTTCAACAACAGATAGTGTAAACATTACTATTCCTAACCAATTACAATGGGATACTACTGCTCAAAATGTTAGTTGTGGTGGAGTTTGTGATGGCTCAATTACGGTAAATATTTTAAGTGGAGGAACAGCACCTTTTACGCATAATTGGAGTACCGGAACAACTAATAATGGGGTGTCTTCAACAATTTCAGGCTTGTGTGCTGGAACTTATACAGACTCTATAGTTGACGGAAATGGTTGTGATACAGTTATCACCATAATTATTACAGAACCGGATACCTTATTAACTTCAACTATTTCTTCAAATGTTACATGTTTTAGTGATTGTGATGGTTATGCAGTAACTACAACTACAGGAGGAACTCCTGTTTATACTTATACATGGTCATCAATTCCTGCAGGGTTGCCATTTAGCGGACAAGGAACAGATTCTATTTTTAATTTATGTCCGGGACAGTATGTTGTGAGCATAGTTGATGCCAATAATTGTTCAACATCAGATACTATAACCATAACAGAACCTGCATTATTGGTTGCTAATCCTAGTAGTACAGATATGTCTTGTAATGGAGTTTGTGATGGTAGTGTAACTGCTAATCCAACAGGAGGAACCACGCCTTATTCTTATGTTTGGACTGGTCCGGGAGGTCCTTATAATACACAGTCTGTTAATAGTTTGTGTGCAGGAACTTATGTGGTAACTGTTACAGATTCTAATAATTGTGTAGTGATAGATAGTGTGACAGTAACTTCTCCACAACCGTTAGCTATCACTACTAATAAAACAGATATGTCTTGTAATGGAGTTTGTGATGGAACAGCTACAGCAACAATTACAGGAGGAACTACTCCTTTTACTATAGTTTGGACAAGTGTTCCTTTAGGTCAGGTTGCTGCAGGTCAGGGAACAACCTCTATTTCTGCTCTTTGTGCGGGAACTTACACTATAAATGTTACCGATTCTAATGGATGTACTGCAAATACTTCTGTTGTAATAAATGAACCAGCAAGCATAAATGCTAATTTAACACAAACGGAAGTTACTTGTAATGGAGGCTGTGATGCATCTGCAACTATAACTCCATCAGGTGGTATCGCACCATACTCTGTTTCATGGAATGGATTTGCTTTTGTCCCAGTAGTAGGTGGGTTTAATACTATAAATGGATTATGTGCAGGTAATCATACAGTTATTGTTAGAGATGCAAATAATTGTACTACAACAATTAATTTTACTATTACTGAGCCCGCTGCACTAATAACAACCACAACAGGAACTGACTTAGCTTGTAATGGAATTTGTAATGGTACTGCAACAACCACTCCTTCAGGAGGAAGTGGTACATATACTTATACTTGGACAACAATACCTGCGGGACTTACTTTTACTGGTCAAGGTACAAACGCTATAACCAATCTTTGTGCAGGGACTTATATTGTTAATATTACAGACACATCAAATTGTTCAGTTAACGATACTATTGTGATAAATGAACCTCAAGCTATTAATCCGAATACTCAATTTACCGATATTAGTTGTAATGGAGTAAATGACGGTTCTGCAGTAGCAGTACCTACAGGTGGTAATCCGGCTTATAATATAAGTTGGATATTATTGCCTGGAACTTCGATTGCAGGAAATCCCATAAATGGATTAGGAGCAGGACAATATGAAGTAACTATTCTTGATACCAATGGTTGTGAAGTTAGAGATACTATTACCATTACCAATCCTCCGGTCTTAAACCTTAATGTTACAGCTACAAATGCAAGTTGTCAAGCTGTTTGTGATGGGTCGGCTGTAGCAATAGCTTCAGGAGGAACCCCTGGATATTCATATCAGTGGGATGCTAATGCAGGAAGTCAAATTACAGATTCAGCAACAAATCTTTGTGCAGGAACTTATAGTGTTGTAGTAACTGACACTAATGGTTGCTCTGCTTCTGGTAATGTTACTATAGCTCCATCAATTACTATTAATATTACAACCACAGCAATCACTATTAGTTGTAATGGGGTGTGTGATGGAAGTGCAACAGCTAATCCATCAGGTGGAACATTACCTTATTCTTACAATTGGTCTAATGGAGATACTACTCAAACTGCTTCAGGCTTATGTCCAGGTTGGGTGTATGTAACGGTTACAGATGCGAACGGTTGTACTGCAGTTGATTCGGTAAATATGCCTGTTGATCCATCTGTATTAGTACCAAATGGAGTTATTGACCAACAAATTACTTGTGCTGGAAATTGTGATGCAATGGTTTCATCAGCTCCGACAGGCGGAACTCCACCTTATTCAATTTCATGGTCAGTACCTGATACGAACAATGTTTGTCCTGGTATTGCTGTTGTAACAGTTACAGATAACAATGGTTGTATTCAATCAGATACCTTAACATTAGTAGCTCCTGATACCATAGCTCCTAACCCTACCATTACTAATGTCTTATGTAGTGGTAACAATACAGGAAGTATTTGTGTTGCTCCAACAGGAGGGACACCTGGATACACTTTTGTTTGGTCGGGAGGATTAGGTACAAATGCATGTATTAATAATGTACCAGCTGGAACATATTCTGTAATTATTACAGATTCAAGTGGGTGTTCAAGGGTCGATACGTTTACTGTAACATCACCTTTAGCATTAACATCTAATCCAATACAAACTAACGTAAGTTGCTTTGGAGCTAATGATGGTTCAGCGGGGGTAAATGTTTCTGGAGGTGTTTCTCCATATACTTATACTTGGTCAACAACGGATACTACATCTTCTATAATCAATTTAGCACCTGGAAATTACTCTGTAACGGTTATGGATTCAAATGGATGTACAACAGTTCAGAACTTTACTATAACACAACCTAATCAATTATTAGCTAATGCTACAGGGACTAATGTAGCTTGCGGTGGGGCACCATGTACAGGAAGTGTTACTGCTAATCCATCTGGTGGTGTTCCCGGGTTTACTTATTTGTGGTCAACAAACTCCAATCCAAATCTTGGAACAACACCATCATTAACTAGCTTATGTCCAGACACCTATATTGTAACTGTAACAGATACTAATGGTTGTACAGCTGTGGATTCATTTACGGTAACAGTACCAACAACACTCACGGTTGTTTTAACCTCTAACAACCCAACATGTAATGGGTTTTCTAATGGAAGTGCTACTGCAACTCCAAGTGGAGGAACTGCTCCTTATACTTATTCATGGGTAGGAACATGTGTTCCATCCCCAAACAATACAGCTACAGTTAATGGTTTATGTGCGGGAAATTATACAGTAACAGTTATTGATAGTCTAGGTTGTAGTTTTGTAGGAAACGTAACTTTAACCGACCCCAATTCTATTGCTGCAAATCCTGTGGTTACTAATGCTAATTGTGGAGTTTGTGATGGAGTTATTGCTACATTTCCAACAGGTGGCGATGGAGTATATTCTCATTCTTGGTCAACAGGAGCTACAAGCTCTACCATAACTAACCTTTGTGCAGGATTTTATACAGATACCATTACAGACAATAGTGGATGTGTTGCAGTAATTACTATCGCTGTAAGTAATCCAACAGGTCCAAGTGGAATTACTTCAACTGTTAATAATGCCACTTGTTTTGGTACTTGTGATGGCTCTTTAAATGCTTTACCAATTGGTGGAACTGCACCATTTTCTTACGCTTGGACTTCAATTCCTACTGGAGGACCTTATGCAAATGATAGTACACTTGTAGGACTTTGTGCTGGGACGTATAATTTAACATTAACTGATTCTAATAATTGTGTTTTAGCGACAAGTGTTGTTGTTGGACAGGCAGATAGTATTACTGGAAACTTAAATATTACAGATGCAACTTGTGCTGGAACTTGTAATGGAATTGCTTCTGTAGCGCCATCAGGAGGAACCAGTCCATATACGTATTTATGGAGTAATGGAGCAACTACTTCTTCAACCTCAGGTTTGTGTGTTGGAGCAGCAAGTGTAACTATTACTGATGCAAATGGATGTAGTAAAGTAGTGAATTTTAATATTACTAGTCCTTCTCAATTAATAGCAACTACTTCCACTACTGATGCTACTTGTAATGGAAATTGTGACGGAACTGCAACAGCAACACCAAATGGAGGGACAGCGCCTTACATCTATTCATGGAATGATGCTTTAAATCAAACTACGCAAACTGCAACAGGGTTGTGTGCCGGTTCTTATAATGTACAGGTTACTGATGTGAATGGATGTACAACAGTTGAAACAGTTGTTATTAACGAACCAACTGTTATTACTCCAAATTTAACAACTACTGATGCTACATGTGGAAATGCTGATGGTACTGCCGGAGTTGCCCCTACAGGAGGAACACCAGGATATACTTATATTTGGGATTTTGGACCTGTCGTACCAAATGTCACAGGTTTATTAGCAGGCACCTATTCTGTTACTATCACTGATAATAATGGATGTAGTGTGGTTGTTCCTGTAACAATTAGTAATGCAAACGGGCCAAGTATTTCTTTAAATACAACGAATGCAACTTGTAGTGGTGTTTGTGATGGTTCAGCCTCGGTTGCTGTAACTTCAGGAGTTCCACCTTATACTTATTTATGGAGTAATGGTGCAACTACAACGGGTATTAACGGATTATGTGCAGGAAACTACACTGTGCAAGTAACCGATGGTAATGGATGTATAACTGCTCAAGCTTTTACCATTTCAGATAACTCTCCTATTAGTGTAAGTGTTTCTACCATAGACGTCACTTGTAATGGTATTTGTGATGGTTCTGCAATTGCAACCCCAAACGGTGGAACTGCTCCTTATAGTTATAGTTGGAGTACCGGACATACTATTAATGCTGTAGCAGGATTGTGTGCCGGAAACTATACAGTAACAGTAACTGATGCGTTGGGTTGTAGTGTAGTTCAAAATGTAACGATTAGTTCACCTAGTAATTTAACAGTTAATGTTTCTGGAAGTAATGCAAGTTGTAATGGAGGAAGTAATGGAACTGCAACAGCTACGCCAAACGGAGGAACAGCTCCATATACGTATTCGTGGAATACCGGAGCTACAACAGCTAATATTTCTGGATTAATAGCAGGAACTTATACGGTAACAGTTACAGATGCAAATGGTTGCTCAACTACAGGTAATGTAACAATTGGAGAAGGTTCAAACATTACTGCAACCATTAACACAACTGATGCTACTTGTGGTGTTTGTGATGGGACAGCTACAGTAACTGCTCCGTCAGGCGGTGCTGGAGGGCCATATACTTATTCGTGGTTGCCTGGTGGTCAAACAACGGCCTCAATTAATGGATTATGCCCTGGTGCTTACACTGTTGAGGTTACAGATAATAACGGATGTTCAAATACATTTAATGTTTTAATCAGCAATCCAAACGGACCTTCTTTAAGCATGAGTGCTGATAGTGTTACTTGTTTTGGTGATTGTGATGGTACAGCTAATGTAACTGTTACTTCAGGAGCTGCTCCATTTGTTTATCAATGGGATGATCCAAGTTTGTCTAATTTAGATAGTGCTACTTCTTTATGTGCTGGCTTATATACTGTTGTAGTACAAGATGCAAATGGTTGTGTCAGTGTAGATAGTATTACAGTAGGAACACCACAGCAAATTTTAGCGAATATTATATCAACTAACCCTACTTGTAATGGTGATTGTGATGGTACAGCTACAGCGAACCCAACCGGAGGAATAGGAACATATTCTTATGCATGGAGTAATGGGCAGCTTACGCCAACAGCTACTAACTTATGTGCAGGAACACATACAGTTGTTATAACAGATCAAAATGGATGTTCAATAACTGATAGTGTAACATTAACTGAACCAACAAGTATATTAATTACTGCAAGTTCAACTAATCCAACATGTAATGGTGATTGCGATGCAACAGCTTTAGCAACCGCTTCAGGAGGAACTGCTCCATATTCTTACTCATGGAATACATCGCCTGTACAAAACAACTCATTAGCTACTGCTTTATGTGCAGGGACTTATACTGTTACAGTTACGGATGCAAATGGATGTGTAGATTCAGCTGTGGTTAATGTGGTAGATAATCCAATTTTAACTACTTCAACAAGTACTACTCCTCCAACATGTAATGGAAATTGTGATGGAACTGCTACTACAACTCCAAGCGGAGGGGCAGCCCCATATAGTTATTCTTGGAGTAACGGACAAACTACCGCTACAGCAATTAATTTATGTGCAGGAACATACACGGTAACTATCACAGATGGAAATAATTGTACCACCACAGATACAGTGGTTATTAATAATGCAGCTATTGTTAATGATAGCACTGTAGTTACTAATCCTACTTGTGGAGTATGTAATGGAGCAGTAACTTCAACACCTGTAGGTGGAGTTGGTCCTTATGATTTTGTATGGACAGCCGTTACAGGACCAAATCCATCATTACCTGTTACAACCACTAATGCGACAAGTTCTACCGTTAATGGATTATGTGCTGGAACTATTCAACTACAATTAACCGATTTAGGAACAGGTTGTGTTTCTACTCACACAATAATTATAAATAGTGATGTAACAGCGACAGTTAACATAACGTCAACAGATGAAACTTGCGCAAATGCTTGTAATGGAACTGCTTTAGCATCAGTTAGTGGAGGTACTACACCTTATACGTTTAGTTGGTCACCTTCGGGAGGTAATGATTCTTTAGCAACCAATCTTTGTGCAGGATTTTATACAGTAACTATTACTGATGCTAATGGTTGTATTTTAACAGATACAGTTACCATTAATACTAATAATTTGAATTTAAGTATTAGCAATATTGTTCCTGAATCTTGTTTTGGAGCTTGTGATGGAATGGCTACTGTGGCAGTAGGAGCTGGAACTTCCCCATTTACTTATCAATGGAATGTTACTAATCCTTTACAAACAACACCAACTGCTACTAATTTATGTGCAGGGGTTTATACTGCAGTAGTAACTGATAGTTTAAATTGTGTTGATTCCATCTCAGCTACAATTACCAGTCCTACACAATTAGTTCCTTCAACTACTGTAACATCACCAATTAGTTGTAATGGTGTTTGTGATGGAGCAATAACAGCAAATCCAAGTGGAGGTTCTGCGCCATATACCTACTTATGGGATGATCCTTTAGCACAAACTACTCAAACAGCGACAGGGTTATGTGCAGGAACTTATGTGGTAACCATTACCGATGCCAATGGTTGTTCTGGAAATGATACCATTACACTTAATGAACCTTCTGCGGTATTAGCTAATGAAGTAATAGTTACTCCGGCTTGTAATGTTTGTGATGGTTCTATCACCTTAAATCCAACTGGTGGAGTTGGACCATTTACCTACTTGTGGACAACTCCAACAAGTCCGCCAAACCCAACAACAGCAATGATTACTAATCTTTGTGCAGGAGCTTATTCGGTTGATATAACTGATCAAGGGACAGGTTGTGTAACTACTTTTAATTATGCATTAAGTAATACTACCGCTCCTGACCCTAATACAACTGTTACAGATGTTTCTTGTAATGGTGTTTGTGATGGGCAAATTGTTGCTAACCCAATTGGTGGAACTGCTCCTTATAGTATTTCATTTAATCCGGGAGGAACTGCTAATCCTCAAACTAATCTTTGTGGTGGAGTTTACACCGTAACGGTTACCGATTCCGTTGGATGTATTGGTGTAGTGATTGATACTGTTGTTGCTCCTGATGCTATGCTTACAAATATCAACTCAACTAATGTTACTTGTAATGGAGCAAATGATGGTACAGCAACTGCAAATGTTATTGGAGGAGTTCCAACCTATACTTATAGTTGGTCACCATCATCTCAAACTACCCAAACAGCAACTGGTTTAAGTGCAGGAACACATATTGTTACAATTACTGATGATAATGGATGTAGTGTGGTTGATAGTGTTGTTATTACTGAATCTTCAGCTATTTCTATTATAACATCAACAACAGATGTTACTTGTTCTTCGGTTTGTGATGGTGCTGCTACAATTACTGTAAGCGGTGGAGCAGGAGGATATACTTTTCAATGGAATGGAGATTTAACTCCCGGACAAACAAATACAGCATCAAATTTATGTTTTGGAGCTAATGGTCTTGTTGTAACTGACCAAAATGGATGTACAGATTCGTTTACTGTAAATATTGGAGCTATTGATACTGTATTGGCTTTTGCTGGAAATGATACTAATGTTTGTTTTGGTTCTCCAGTAACATTAATGGGAAATGGCATTGGAAATATAGCTTCAGTAGAGTGGTTTGAGTTGCCTAGTATGACTTCAGTAGCAACTATTGATACCATAACTGTTACTCCAACATCAGCGGGGCAAGTTTGCTATGTTTATCAGGTTTATGGAGCTAATGCAGGCTGTTTTGATATGGACACCGTTTGTATAACCATAGATCCACTACCTATCGCCAATGCAGGGCCTGATGTTACTATTTTTGAAGAAGGTTCTACTCAGTTAAACGGTAGTGGAGGCGTAACGTATACTTGGACACCTAGCTATGGTTTGAGTGATACAACTATTGCTAATCCGGTTGCTAATCCAATGCAGACTACTACTTATTATTTAACCGTAACATCTCCTGCAGGGTGTACTTCTACTGATAGTGTAACTGTAACAGTTTTACCTAAAATTGTTTTCCCTGATGGTATTACACCAAATGGTGATGGAGTAAATGATGTTTGGATAATCGACTTCATAGAAGAATTCCCAAATAATGTGGTAGAAATTTACAACCGTTGGGGAGAATTATTATTCCATGCAGATGGATATAAACAAGATTGGAATGGAACTTATAATGGTAAACCATTACCAATAGGAACTTATTATTTTGTAATAGAGTTAAACGATGGAAAAACTAAACCTTACACAGGTCCGATAACCATTTTGAGGTAAGTTATAAGATGAAATTGTATATGAAAAAATATATATTAATATTGGTTTTGATATTGTCAGGAAGTGCAGTATTCGCTCAGCAATTACCTCACTTTAGTCAGTACTATTTAAATGATTTTTTGATTAATCCTGCTGTAGCAGGTGCCAGAGATTATTTTGAAGGGAAATCAAGTCATCGTTATCAATGGGAAGGAATTACTGATGCTCCTCGTACATATACGTTAAGTGTAAATGGACCAATGAAAAATGAAAAGATGGGGTTGGGAGGATATTTATTTACCGATATGGTAGGACCAACAAGAAGAACAGGTTTTAATTTGGCTTACTCTTATCATGTTAGATTAAATGAAACCTTAAAATTATCATTTGGACTTTCTGCCGGATTATTACAATTTATGATAGATGGTTCTAAAGTTACGTTAAGAGATGAGGGAGATGTTATTTTAACCAATGGAGTACAAAAAGTATTGGTGCCCGATGCAGGTTTTGGAACTTACTTATATCATGAGAAATATTATGTGGGATTTTCTGCTCCACAATTATTAAACAGTAGAGTAAAGTTTTTTAATGAAGGAGATAATCCAAACGGAACCTTACCGGCTCATTTCTTTTTAACAGGGGGGTATAAGTTTGATATAACGGATGATTTTATGTTAGAGCCCTCCTTTTTTGTAAAGTATATCTCTCCAGCTCCTGTAATGTATGACGGTAGCTTAAGAATAATGTATAAACAGAAAGTTTGGTTGGCAGGTACCTATCGTCATCGTGATGCGGTTGCTGTTTCGGTGGGTTATTTGATTTACGATTATTTTACTGTAGCTTATGCGTATGATTTTACCACTACCAATTTAAAAAATTACAATAATGGTTCTCATGAGTTGATGATAGGTATTAGGTTCCATAAAAATGAACCCAAAACAACATCAGCTCCTTCAATAAATTAAGAAACTAATAAAAGCATATAAAAAACCCCACTTTGGAATTCCAAAGTGGGGTTTTTAATTATTAAAATATAATAAATAAATAAGGTTTCGTCTATTTATCTTATAGTTAGTGGATTATGTTTTTTTATGGGATAAAGTAGTATTTTTTTTTGTTTACTGTGATTAATAATATACTTTCGCCCGAAATTAATTTAATATAAAGTATGAAAATGAAAAGTATTGTTTATCCTGTTTTAGCTTTATTGACTATTGGTTATGCAAAGGCAGAGGAAAAAAGGGAAATAAAAAAAGAGATTATTACTCTTAATGAAAATCTTAATGAGTGGGTGTTAGTAAAAGAGGAGAAAGGAATTAAAGTTTATTTTTTAGAAACAACAGGTACAGATGGTGTTACCTTTTTGAATGTTAAATTTGAAAACACGTTGAATGAAGTTATTAATTTTAAATGGGTTTTAAAAAAAGATTCAGATTCTAATGTTTTCGAGAACACTGCTATTCTTGAGCCTTTTGACTCTATAGAATTAGATCAGAAAAAAATAATGATTACTATTAATAAAGAAGAATCACGTAAAGATTTTTCATTAAACATTTATATTCAATAATTTTTATTATGAAAAAATCAATACTTAAATTAGTTTTAGGAACATTTTTTAGTGTAATAAGTGTAGTTGCTTTTGCTCAAACATATACATTCACTAATTGTGGAGCAACTGGTCGATTTGGGCCAACCCAAGCACAAGTTAATGCTACTTATACGGGTGCTAATCCATTAACAGGAAACGTTGTAATAAATACTCAAGGTATTCAGGAATGGACTGTACCAGCAAATGGAATATATAGAATAAATGTTACCGGTGCAGTTGGAGGGAATTCAACATGGGGAACAACACGATTTGGAGGTACAGGAGCTAATATGCAAGGAGATTTTAATTTAACAGCTGGTCAAGTTGTTAGTATAATTGTTGGTCAAGCAGGAGAAACAGATGCTGTTGGAGGGGGAGGAGGAGGCTCTTTTGTTGCTATTTTGAATGTTCCTTATATTGTTGCTGGAGGAGGAGGAGGAGCATCTTCTGATCAAAATGGAGTGGCAGCAGTAGTTGTTCAAAATGGAACATTTGACAGTCAAAATATAATTTCAGGAGGTTTGGGAGGAAATGGAGGTAATGCTTGTTTAGTTAATGAGAATAATGCTGGTGGAGGTGGCGGATTTTCAACAAATGGTTTAGACGCTACTAGTGGGGTCAATTATGGTAGAGGTGGACTTTCTTTTTTGAATGGAGGAGTTGGTGGAATAGATGGAAGAATGGATAATGCATGTAATCAAGATGCAGAAGGTGGTTTTGGAGGAGGTGGTTCTACTACTTGCAATACTGTTGGTGGTGGCGGTGGTGGTGGCTATTCTGGTGGTGCAGGAGGTCCTCATATTGGTAATTGTGGTGCAGCCCAAAGATCAGGTGGTGGCGGTGGTGGTTCTTTTAATAATGGAACTAATCAAGTTAATACAGCAGGTGTTGGTACGGGGCATGGTCAGGTTGTAATTACTTTATTATGTCCATCTTCTGCACCAACAATAACATGTCCTGCAAATATTGTAGTAAACAATGATGCTGGTAACTGTAGTGCAGTTGTAAATTATACTCCACCTTCTAATCCGTGTGCTACCACTGTTACTCAAACAGCTGGGTTGCCAAGCGGTTCAGCTTTTCCAGTAGGAATAACAACTAATACATTTCAAGCAACCAATGCTTTTGGATCTACAACATGTTCTTTTACAGTAACGGTTGTGGACAATGAAAATCCAACTATAACCTGTCCATCAGCAACAACAATAAATACAGATGCAGGGCAATGTACATCAACAGCCTCAATAGGAACAGCAACAGGAACAGATAACTGTGGAACACCGACAATTACGAATGATGCACCAGCAAGTTTTCCAATAGGAAACACAACAGTAACATGGACATCAACAGATGGAGCAGGCAACTTTGTAACCTGTACCCAAGTAGTAACGGTTGTGGATAATGAAGCACCAGTTATTACATGTCCAAGTGATACAGTTGTAGGAAACACACCTGGATTATGTGGAGCAGTTGTAAATTACACAGCACCAGTAGGTACAGATAATTGTACTGGAGCAACTACTGTATTAGTTAGTGGGTTAGCATCAGGATCAACTTTTCCTGTAGGAATTACAACAGTAGTTTATGCAGTAGTTGACGGAAATAATAATGGAGATACTTGTTCATTTAATGTAACAATAGCAGATTCATTAGCTCCAACAGCAGTATGTCAGGATATTACCATCTACCTTGATAATACAGGAAATGTTAATATACTAGGAACGGATGTTGATGGAGGCTCTTCAGATGATTGTGTTATAGATACATTAACATTATCTCAGTATAACTTTACTTGTTCGGCAATAGGAACAAATAATGTTACCTTATATGTTACAGATACTTATGGTAATATTGATTCGTGTAGAGCAATTGTAACCGTTATGGATACAGTTGTACCAACAGTAATGTGTCAAAACATAAATGTGTATGTAGATAATGCAGGAAATGTGAGTATAACACCTAATGATATAGATGGAGGATCATCCGATATGTGTGGAATAAGTGCTATAACAGCATCGCAAACTACATTTACCTGTGCGGAATTAGGGTTAAACAATATAACTTTATATGTTGAAGATAATAATGGGAATATAGATAGTTGTGTTGCACAAGTGACTGTTTACGATACTATTGCACCAGCAATTACTTGTCCAACTAACCAAGAGGTATCAACAGATAATACTTGTATGTATGAGATAGAAGATTATACAAGTATGACAACATCATCTTTAGATAATTGTGATATGAACAATGTAATTATAACTCAAATTCCAGCTGCAGGAAGTTTTATTACAGCAGATAATATTATTAATGATAAAGGACAAACAGTAGTTTCTATTATTGTAGAAGACTTATCAGGAAATACAGATACATGTGAGTTTATTGTGAATGTAACGTGTATTGATGCATTAACTATTCCAAATGTATTTACACCAAATGGTGATGGTAAAAATGACCTTTGGAACATTGCAGGAAAAGAAAACTATCCTGATATGAAAGTAAAAGTATTTAACAGATGGGGAGACTTAATGTTTGAATCGGGTACAGGGTATGAAACTCCATGGGATGGTAAGTATAATAATGCAGAAGCTCCTGCAGCAACGTATTATTATGTTATTATGTTAGGAAATGATGAAGAAGATTTATCAGGAACAATTAATATAGTTAGATAAGCTAATAATCACGATAATAAAAAATAAACACATGAAAAATATATTAAAAATATTTATTACAACTTGTTTTATAGGGGGAAGTGTTTACGCACAACAAATTCCATTAACAAGTCAGTATATGTTTAATGACTACTTATTGAACCCAGCAGCAGCAGGATCAACAGATAGTATAAACATTTCATTATCAGCTAGAGCACAATGGACAGGGTTAGAAGGAGCACCAAGAACACAGTTTTTTAGTATAGATTCAAAAGTTGGCGAAAAAATGGGAGTAGGAGGTTATGTTTATAATGATGAAACAGGTCCAATAAGTGAGAGAGGAATACAATTGTCTTATGCATATCATTTAAATGTTAGCGATAATGCAAAATTAGCTTTTAGTTTAGCAGGGATGATGTTTTTTCATGACATCAACACAGCCCAATTAAGACCAGAAGAAAGTGGGGATGATGCATTAAATAATATGAAAATAAATGCAGTGTCTCCAGATGTTAATTTTGGGATGATGTTTTATACAAGCAAATATAGAATAGGATTTTCATCATCTCAATTATTAGAAAACAACTTGTATGGAGTAACAGCAGCAGCAGATAATAATTTAAATAAATTAGCAAGACATTACTATCTTTTTGCAGATTACAAAATTGAAGCAAGTGATAAAATTACTGTAGTTCCATCTGCATTGGTAAAATATTTACAAGGAGCACCAGTTCAGTTTGATATTAATGCAAGAGTGATTTATGATCAAAAATTTTGGCTGGGAGCATCTTACAGATATAACAATGCTATAGTTGCATTAGTTGGCGTTAATTATAAGAATTTTTCTTTTGGTTATGCTTATGATTATACCACTACAGAAATAAGAGATTTTTCTACTGGTGGACATGAAATATTCTTATCGTTAAGAATGCCAACAAAACCAACAGTAAGGTCAGCTCCTTCAATAAATTAAGAAACTAATAAAAGCATATAAAAAAACCACTTTGGAACTCCAAAGTGGTTTTGTGTTTTGATAAAAATAAGTTTTAGTTACAATTTTTGTCTAAAGAAGCTTCAATATTTAGTTGTACTACCGACCATAATTTACTAACGCCATCTTCACCTTTGTGTAGGTCTTCACAAACTTTATTTAATGAAGCAATAGCATTATCTCCATTCCAGTTGATTAAATCAATCTCTCCAGTTAAGCTTACTTTGTTATCGTTAACTGTATAATCAAGGATAACTTCTTTTTCAATGTTGTTTAGGGTTAAGTAAAAAGTACATGTTCCATTTTCATTATTTCCTTTAGCTGATTTTACCTGACCAATAATTAAATCGGTAGCATCCATTGCACCAAAGAAAGATTCGATAATTTTTTTATCTCTACTTTCATCTTTGGTAAAAGTACTTTCAGTCATTATGGTAAAGTTAATTCCACTGAGTACATCGGTTATTTTGGTAGATTTTTCTCCACCTTTAACCATTACTTGATTAAAAGTTCCTCCAACACCAACTTTTTCTGTTGTTTTAAAGGCTGTCCAACTTACGGTTGCAGAAGAGGTTTTAGTGTATTCATAAAAACAGATAGGTTCACTACTATCAATTGTATTATTTTTGTCTTTGTTGTTATCACCACAAGAAATTAGAAACAAAGAGGTAATAATTACTGTAGGGAAAATAATTTTTTTCATAGTATAAAATATTTAGTTAGATTTTGTTTTTGCTAAGTTATCATTTTTTGAAACGATAATGAAATTAAGTGTTTGGATTAACATTTTTTCACTTTTAAGAAATAAAAAAATCACTTCACACTATCAATCATCACTTCCAAAATAGCTTGTGCTGCTTTACTGATTTTTGTTCCAGGTCCAAAAATACCAACCGCTCCGGCATTAAATAAAAACTCATAATCTTGTTGAGGAATAACTCCACCAACAATTACCAAAATATCTTCTCTACCAATATTTTTTAGTTCTTCAATTACTTGCGGAACTAAGGTTTTATGTCCGGCAGCTAAAGAAGAAACCCCTAAAATATGCACATCATTTTCAGCAGCTTGTTTAGCAGCTTCGGCAGGTGTTTGGAACAATGGACCAATATCTACATCAAAACCTAAATCGGCAAAGGAAGTAGCAATCACTTTAGCTCCTCTATCATGTCCATCTTGCCCCATTTTAGCCACCATAATTCGTGGACGTCTGCCATCTAATTGAGCAAATTCGTCTGCCAGTGCTTTGGCTTTTAAAAAGTCTTTATCATCCATAACTTCTGAACTATAAACACCGCTAATAGAGCGGATTTGTGCTTGATATCTTCCGAAAACTTCTTCTAGTGCATCTGATATTTCACCTAAAGTAGCTCTTTCTCTTGCTGCTATAACTGCTGCATCTAAAAGGTTTCCGTTTCCTGAACGTGCAATTTCGGTAATATTTTTTAATGTAGCTTGCACTTTTTCGCTGTTTCTATTGGCTTTAATTTTATTTAAGCGTTCAATCTGGCTGTTTCTTACTTTGGTGTTATCTACTTCTCTTACTTCAATTTCTTCTTCATTATCCACCAGGTATTCGTTTACACCAACAATTATTTCTTTACCACCATCAATACGAGCTTGTTTTTTTGCAGCAGCTTCCTCGATACGTAACTTTGGAATGCCTTTTTCTATGGCTTTTGCCATGCCACCGTGTTTTTCTACTTCCTCAATTAATTCCCAAGCTTTTTCAGCCAATTGGTGGGTAAGTGTTTCGATGTAATAAGAACCACCCCAAGGATCAACGGTTCTGCAAATTTCAGTTTCATTTTGGATGAATAATTGGGTATTTCTAGCAATACGAGCAGAATAATCTGTTGGCAATGCAATGGCTTCATCCAACGCATTGGTGTGTAAAGATTGTGTTCCGCCCAACGCAGCAGCTAATGCTTCTATACAAGTACGGGCAATATTGTTATAAGGATCTTGTTCGGTTAAGCTCCATCCACTGGTTTGGCAATGAGTACGTAATGCTAACGATTTTTCATTTTTAGGATTAAATTGTTTAACAATTTTTGCCCATAACAACCTGCCTGCACGCATTTTGGCAATTTCCATAAAATGATTCATGCCTATTCCCCAAAAGAAAGAAAGGCGAGGAGCAAAATCATCAATGTCCATACCCGATGCAATGCCTGTACGCAAATATTCCAATCCATCGGCTAAGGTATAAGCCAGTTCAATTTCGTTGGTTCCGCCTGCTTCCTGAATGTGGTAGCCAGAAATACTGATAGAGTTGAATTTCGGCATGTTTTGCGAAGTATATTTAAAAATATCAGCAATAATTTTCATAGAAGGTAATGGCGGATAGATGTAGGTGTTTCGCACCATAAACTCCTTTAAGATGTCATTCTGAATGGTTCCTGTAAGTTGTTCGGGTTTTACTCCTTGTTCTTCGGCAGCTACAATGTAAAAAGCTAAAATCGGAATTACCGCTCCATTCATGGTCATAGAAACCGACATTTTATCTAAGGGAATTTGGTCGAATAAGATTTTCATATCTTCCACAGAATCTATTGCAACACCTGCTTTACCGACATCGCCAACTACTCTGGGGTGGTCGGAATCGTAACCTCTGTGTGTGGCTAAATCAAAAGCTACTGACAGCCCTTTTTGTCCGGCAGCTAAATTTTTTCTATAAAAAGCATTAGATTCTTCAGCAGTACTAAATCCGGCATATTGGCGGATAGTCCACGGACGCATAACATACATGGTAGAATAAGGACCTCTTAAATTTGGAGCAATACCAGCACCGTAGTTCAAGTGCGTTAGCGGAGCAATATCTTCTTTGGTGTAATTTGCTTTAACTTCAATAGATTCGGCAGTTTGCCATACTTCTTTATTAGAAATAGCTGCTTTTTTATTTGCAGATTGATAGGTTAAAGATGAAAAATTGGACACCTTTTTCTTAAAACTTTCCAAAGCTTTTTTTACCAATTCATCGGTAAGTGTTTCCACATAGTAAGCACCTTTCGTAGGATCAACTACTTTGTCTAAAAAGGATTCTTCTTTTAAAATAAGCTGAATATTTCGAGCAATTCGTTTAGAAAATGGAGTAGCTTTTTCGTCTAAAGTATTAAACGGTAAAACAGTTAAACTATTTATACCACCAATAATTGCAGACATAGCTTGCGTGGTAGCTGCTAAGGTATTGTTGTGGACATCAATTTCGGGTTGAGGAGTTAGTGTAGTTTGTGTAGCAATATACATTTCTGCATCAGTAAGTTGATATTGATTGGTAATCAATTCAAAACAAATGCGAGCTGCTCTTAATTTGGCAATTTCAAAAAAGTAATTGTTCTGAACAGGAAACTGAAACATTATTTTGTTCCACGCTTCTTTTGTAGAAATGCCGTTTTTGGTTAATATATCAACTGCTTCAACCACTTTTGTAAAACTATCGGCTAGTTGCTCACTCATTTTAGAATTAGTACCTGCAGCTATCATTACACATTTTTCAACATGTTGATTTTTACTCAACGCAATAATATCGTTGGTAATCGTGTCGCTATAAAAATTCGCTTTTACATTTTTGTAAGAAGATTTTTCAATGAATTGAGCAAATAATTCGGCAGTTTGTAATGGTTGTTGATTGTTAAAATTTAACTGAATAATATCTAGCTGAATATCTTTTAGTAAGATGTCAAGTTTTTCTAAGTTAGCTATTTCTCCTATAAATTCCAAACTGTTACAACCACCTGTTAGAGCAGTTAGTGCTTGTTGATTGGCATCATTATCAGTAACATCTATTTGTTCATTTATGTTCCAGTTAGTAGTATTTTTCGGGATAATATTGAGTGTGGAAGACAAGTTGTTTTCTAAGGCATTTTGCATATAAAATGGCTGAACATTGATGTCTTCCTCTGAGTTCCAAACTAAAGTTTCTTCAAAATCTTTTCCTTTTAAATCAGCAATAATTTGCTCTTTCCATTGCTGATGGGTTATTTCTTTAAAATTGTACATAGTTTCAAATCTCTAATTTTTATTTTTACTCTTCTTTTTTCACTTCAAAAACAAAAATTTCTTCATCATTTTTTTTCATTAAATATTTTTCTCGAGCAAATTTTTCTAATGCTTTTTGGTGGGTAGTAAGTTCTTTCAATTCTTTTTTTGTTTGATCTATTTCTTTAGTATAAAAAGTTTGGTCTTGTTTTAATTGTTTTAATTGAGTTTTGTAGGAAAACTGATTAATTAAATTATTTTGGTCGAAAAACATTAGCCATACAAGAAATAACACTAATGTTATTGCATATTTGTTTTTAAGCCATTTTGGTATTTTCTGCCACATAAATACAAAAATACAGATCAATTTTTAAAGTTAAATGTAAAATAGCAGTGAACTATTAAACAAAGTGTTGTTAATGGTGTATGAATAAAAAAAGAGCAATAAAAAAGTTTAAAAAACAATTCTTTCAAATTAACGAGCAACGAAAATATTACTACTTTTACGAGTTCATTTTTTAAATAAAAAAATAAATGGCAAAGACAAGAAAAGAACAGGATGCATTAGAATATCATGCACAAGGAAAGCCCGGAAAAATTGAAGTAGTACCAACAAAACCATATAGTACTCAACGAGATTTATCGTTGGCATATTCACCTGGTGTAGCAGTCCCATGTATAGAAATTGCCGCTAATAAGGAAGACGTTTATAAATATACTGCTAAAGGTAACTTAGTAGCTGTGATTTCTAACGGAACAGCAGTGTTAGGATTGGGAGATATTGGTCCGGAAGCTTCAAAACCTGTAATGGAAGGAAAAGGATTGTTATTTAAAATTTTTGCAGATATAGATGTTTTTGATATTGAAATTGATGCTACTGATGTAGATAAATTTGTTGAAACGGTAAAAGCAATTTCACCCACTTTTGGGGGAATAAATTTAGAAGATATTAAAGCTCCTGAATGTTTTGAAATTGAAGAAAGATTGAAAAATGAGTTGAATATTCCGGTAATGCATGACGATCAACATGGAACAGCTATAATTACTGCTGCTGCCCTACTTAATGCTATAGAGTTAGCTGACAAAAAAATTGATAAAATAAAATTGGTTGTTAATGGTGCAGGTGCTTCTGCCATGTCGTGTACCAAGCTATATGTAGCGTTGGGTGTAAATCCTAAAAATATAGTAATGTTGGATAGTAAAGGGGTTATCCGTAAAGACAGAACGGATATTTCTGAATCTAAAAAACAATATGCTACCGATAGAAAAATTGATACCCTTGAAGAAGCATTAGATGGTGCAGATATGTTTTTAGGATTATCAAAAGGCAACATTGTTTCTAAAACTATGATTAAATCAATGGCTAAAAACCCTATCGTTTTTGCTTTAGCGAATCCTGATCCTGAAATCCCTTATAAAGATGCTATTGCAACCAGAAAAGACATTATTATGGCAACAGGAAGGTCTGACCATCCTAATCAGGTGAATAATGTATTGGGTTTTCCATACATTTTTAGAGGAGCTTTAGATGTTAGAGCAACTTCTATTAATGAAGAAATGAAACTGGCTGCAGTAAAAGCGGTAGCTCAGTTAGCTAAAGAACCTGTTCCGGAAGAAGTAAATGAAGCTTACAATCAAAAAAACATCACTTTTGGTAGAAACTTTATTATTCCAAAACCATTAGACACAAGGTTGATAACCACTATTGCTCCGGCAGTTGCTAAAGCAGCTATGGATTCTGGTGTAGCACTTCAGCCTATTACCGATTGGGAAGAGTACAAAGAAAGTTTAGCCAAACGTTTAGGTTTGAATAATAAACTACTTAAAAGTATAACCGAAAAAGCTAAAGGTAATCCTAAAAAAGTGGTTTTTGCTGAAGCGGATAACTATAAAATATTAAAAGCTGCTCAAGTAGTTTATGAAGAGGGTATTGCTCATCCAATATTATTAGGAAAAGTAGCTAAGATTGAAGAAGTTGCCAAAGAATACAATTTAGAGTTAGGCGATATTCCAATTATTGATCCAAGAAGCTCTAAGCACAGAGATAAAAAGAATTTTTATGCAGCAATGCTGTATGAAAAACGTAAAAGAAAAGGAGTTACTTTGGCTGAAGCACAAGAAATGATGCGTAGTCGTAACTATTTTGGCTCTGCTATGGTAGAAATGGGCGATGCTGATGCATTAATTTCAGGGCTGACAAGAAACTACAAAAATACGATAAGACCTGCTTTACATGTTATTGGAACAGATGATGATGTTAAGAAAATTGCAGGGATGTATATTATTTTTACTAAAAAAGGACCAATTTTCTTTGCAGATACTACTGTAAATTTAAATCCTTCGGCAAGAGATATTGCTGATATTACAGCGTTAACAGCTAAAATTGTAGATAGATTTAAGATTGTACCTAAAATAGCCTTACTGTCTTACTCTAACTTTGGTTCAGCAGATGGAGAAGATGCTATAAAAATGCGTGAAGCTAAGAAAATTCTAGAAAGAGAATATCCTGATTTGATAGTTGATGGAGAAATTCAAGCCAATTTTGCTTTGAATAAAGAGTTGAGAAACGAAATATTTCCATTTTCTGAATTAGCAAGAAAAAATACTAATACACTTATTTTCCCAAACTTGGCAGCAGGAAATATTGCTTATAAATTAATGTTAGAAATGGGTGATTTTGAATCAATCGGACCAATTTTATTAGGAATGAAAAAGCCAGTTCATATTTTACAGTTAGGTAGTTCCGTTAGAGAAATTGTGAATATGGTAACTATTGCTGTAACCGATGCACAAACTAGGAAATAATTTAATGTGTAAATGTGAGAATAAATATAATTGATACTAAACGTATAAATTTTTAAATTAATTATGATAGCTCAAATAAAAGGTAGATTAATAGAAAAAACACCAACTTATGTAATTATAGATTGTAATGGAGTGGGATATCAAATTAACATTTCGCTAAACACTTACTCAAAAATAGATGCAGATGAACTCTGTTTGTTATATACACATATGATAGTGAGAGAAGATGCTCAATTACTTTATGGCTTTAAAGATAAAAGCGAAAGAGAATTATTTAGGTTACTAATTTCTGTTTCAGGAGTTGGTTCCGCCACAGCAATGATGATCTTATCTTCATTAACAGCTTCGGAAATTAAAGGAGCAATAAGTACAGGAGATGTGAATACACTTAAGGGAGTGAAAGGAATTGGAGCAAAATCTGCTCAAAGAATTATTATTGATTTGAGAGATAAAATAGGAAAAGTTGGAGAAAGTGACATAAATTTTGCTGTTTCGAACAATACTATTAAAGATGAAGCGTTAAGTGCACTAATTATGTTAGGTTTTGCAAAAAAACCAGCAGAAATTGCACTAAATAAAATACTTACTGTTTCGGAGGATATGAGTGTGGAACAGCTTATTAAACAAACATTGAAAAGCCTTTAAGGGGCTTTATTAATTTGGTAGTAAACAAGGTAACATATAAAAAAATATTTTTTATTGTTGGACTTTCCTTTGTAATAACTCTTACAAATTGGATAGCTCATCCAACAAATTCTATAGCTCGTCCTAATACGAATGAGTTGGTATTGCCTGTTGATAGTCCTGAAATAGATTTAATCTACCCTTTTGATGATGAAGGTACAAATCCCAATAGTACTAATACAGGAGGCTTGTATTTAGATAATCCGAGTAATGTTAAGTCAGGTTTTGAATACGATCCTGAAACAGGCACTTACAACTATTACCAGAGAATAGGCGATAAAAATTTTAGAGATCCTACCTATATGACTTTTGATGAGTATTTAGAATACGATTCAAAAAAATCATTACAAGATTATTGGAAACAAAAAGCAGATGCTGATGCCATGGAGCAAACAAAAGGCTTCAGACCAACATTAAATGTTAAAGGGAAAGCGTTTGATAGAATTTTTGGAGGAAATACTATTGATATTCGTCCGCAAGGTTCGGCAGAATTGTCTTTTGGAATAAATCGTTCCACTAGAGATAATCCAGTATTACCTGTACATCAAAGAAGTCTAACCACTTTTGATTTTAATCAGCAAATACAGCTAAATGTTATAGGAAATATAGGTACAAAAATGAAATTGTCATTTAATTACAATACGGAAGCAACTTTCGATTTTGAAAATAGAATGAAAATAGAATATTCTATTGATGAAGGTTCTGAAGATGAGATTATTCAAAACATTGAAGCAGGTAATGTTGCTTTACCACTAAAAGGTTCATTAATTACAGGTAGTCAAACTTTATTTGGATTAAAGACTGAGTTGAAGTTTGGTAGAATGTATGTCACTAGTGTTATTTCTCAGGAAAAAGGAGAGCGTAAAGAAATAAATGTGCAAGGAGGAGCTCAAATTCAAAAATTTGAAAAAGAAGCTTCAGATTATGAAGAAAACCGCCACTTCTTTTTATCTCAATATTATAGAAATACGTATGAACAATCACTTTCAAGTTTACCAGTAATCTCTTCTAGAGCAACTGTAACAAGGGTAGAAGTTTGGGTTTCCAATAGAAATAATGCGGTAGAAAATACCAAAAATATTATCGGTTTTATGGATTTAGGTGAGGGTGTTCAAGGAGATATTCATAACTCAACTTTAGTAATGGATGCTAACATTTCTCCTTTAGCTAACTTTCCTGATAATGAAGCCAACACACTTTATCCTAACTTAACGGGAGCATCAACTTATGATACAGCAGCAATAAGAGGTTTTGTGAATTCCGCTCAAGAGCTAGAAAGAATTGGTTATGAAAATGGAATAGATTTTGAAAAGTATGAAAATGCTAAATTATTAAGGCCTGAAGAATATACTTTAAATGCACAACTGGGTTATATTTCCTTAAATTCAGCATTGAATCAAGATGATATTTTGGGGGTAGCTTTTCAATATACGTTGGACGGGCAAGTATATCAAGTTGGGGAATTTTCAACAGATGGTGTGCCTGGACAAAGTTCACTGTATGTTAAATTATTGAGAGGAACTACTATTGATACAGAACTGCCTATGTGGGATTTAATGATGAAAAACGTTTATTCTTTGGGAGCATTTAATATTTCTCAGGAAGATTTTTTCTTTAATGTTTTCTATTTAAATCCGGCAACGGGAGTAGAAATACCGTTTTTACCAGAGGGTGAACCTAACGGGATTCCTTTAGTACAAGTATTAAATTTAGACAAGTTAAATAACATTAATCAAGCTTCTCCTGATGGAGTTTTTGATTTTATTGAAGGAGTTACCGTTAACTCTCGTACGGGTAGGGTTTATTTTCCAGTTTTAGAACCTTTTGGTTCACATATTAGGAGTAAATTTAGTAACCCTCAATTAGGAGCAAAATTTGCGTTTGATACGCTTTATTCAACAACGCAAATGCTTGCTAAGCAGGATGCTGTTAAAAATAGGTATAAAATTAGAGGACAATATTCTTCTTCTGTAAGTTCAGATATCTCATTAAATGCAATGAATGTTCCTCAAGGTTCGGTAGTGGTAACTGCCGGAGGAGCTACTTTAGTAGAGAATGTGCAATATACTGTTGATTATAACTTGGGTAGGGTGAAAATTATTGATGAAGGAATCTTACAATCAGGTACTCCAATTAAAATTTCATTAGAAAGTCAATCACTTTTTAATATTAGAACAAAAACATTAATGGGTTCCCGTTTCGATTATAAAATTAATGATGATTTTAATATCGGAGGTACCATTATCAGACTTTCAGAAAGACCATTAACTAGAAAAGTAAATATTGGTGAAGAACCTATTAACAATACCATTTGGGGCTTAGATGTGAATTATACCAAAGAAACACCTTTTATAACAAGAGCTTTAGATAAACTTCCACTTTATAGTACAAAAGAAAAATCGAGCATTACTTTTGAAGGTGAGTTTGCTCATCTTATTCCTGGAAATCCAGGGGCTATTGGAAAAGACGGTACAGCTTATTTAGATGATTTTGAAGGTAGTCAATCAAGAATTGATATGAAAAGTTTCCAAATGTGGACATTGGCAAGTACACCTCAAGGGCAACCAGCTCTTTTCCCTGAAGGAGAACTACCATTGTCAGATTCATTAAATTTTAGGTATAATGCAGCTAAAACAGCTTGGTATGTTATCGACCCTCTTTTTTGGAGAAACAATTCTGAAACTCCCAATCATATTCAAAATGACCCAATAATGCAGTCTAATCATTATATGAGAGAAGTACTAGAAACGGAAGTTTTTCCATTTAAGAGTCCTGATAATGGTGTTGTAACTAATTTACCTGTTTTTGATGTAGCTTTTTATCCTGAAGAAAGAGGGCAGTATAATTATAATCCGCAAGCAGCTAATAATATTTTGCCCAATCCAACAAATAGTTGGGGAGGAATTATGAGGCAAGTTAATACAACAGATTTTGAATCTTCTAACGTAGAATTTATTCAGTTTTGGGTAATGGATCCTTTTCATGATGAAGATGGAAATCCTAATCATGCAGGTGGTAAATTATATTTTAACTTAGGTAATATATCGGAAGATATTTTGCGTGATGGTAGAAAATCTTTTGAAAATGGATTGCCAACTTCTGCTATTGATTATAATACAGGAGCTAATATTGAATTAATTGATACCACTATTTGGGGACGTGTGCCAAAAGTACAAGTGTTGGTAAATGCTTTTGACAATAATGATAATGCAAGAATTTTTCAGGATATTGGTTTAGACGGATTAAATGATGCTGATGAGTTAGTTTTTTTTGGGACAACTTGGGGAGCAGATGCTTCGGCAGATAATTATCATCATTATAGAGGTTCTGATTATGATCAAGCTCAGTTGTCAATATTGGACAGGTATAAAAATTATAATGGAATGCAAGGAAATTCTCCTACTGCAGCTCAATATACCGAGAGTTATTCCACTTCAGGATCTACTAGACCAGATATTGAAGATATTAACCAGAATAACAACTTAGATTTTAGAGAGGATTATTTTCAGTATGAAATTAACTTGAATCCTACAGAAGTTAATCCATCAAACATTGGAAATAATTACATAACAGATGTGTTAGAAGCTAATGTTACTACTAAAGATGGAAGAAGTAGAACCGTTCGTTGGTACCAGTTTAAAATTCCAATTAGAGAGCCTGACAAAGTGGTTGGTAACTTAAGAGATTTTAAATCTATTCGTTTTATGCGTATGTTTATGAAAGGGTTTAACGAGAAAGTGGTGTTGCGTTTTGCGCGATTAGATTTAATAAGAGGGGAGTGGAGACAATACACTAAAACCCTACTAAATCCAGGAGATTATATAGGAAATGATGATGATGAGACAACTTTTATTGTAGGAGCAGTAAATGTGGAAGAAAATAGTGAGAAAACTCCTGTAAATTATATTATTCCCCCAGGAATTGATAGAGAGTTAAACCCAAATCCATCAACAGGAGCGACCTTACGTCAGTTAAATGAACAATCATTATCCTTAAATGTATGTAACTTAAAAGATGGAGATGCGAGAGCTGCTTTTAAAGTGATGGATCAGGACTTAAGAAGGTATAAAAGATTAAAAATGTTTGTTCATGCTGAGGAAAGTAATCCAACCATTCCTTTAAATGATGGTGATTTATCTGTTTTTATACGTATGGGAACAGATTTTAATGATAACTATTATGAATATGAAGTGCCTTTGAAAGTTACTCCACCAGGAAGATATGATACAGAAAACACCTCAAACGAGTCTGATAGAGAAATTGTTTGGCCTAATGAAAATGAAATTGATTTGAAGTTCTCGTTGTTAACTGAAATGAAAATGTTGAGAAATAGCTTGTTAGGAGATCCAAATTCAGGAGTACTTATTATAAGACCTTATGAGCAAGAAGATGGAAACAATAAAATGAGAATTAAAGGTAATCCTAATTTAGCTAATGTTAAGGTATTTATGATAGGAATTAGAAATAGTAAGCAATCTAATTCTACTGCAGTAGATGATGATGGTTTAGCTAAATGTGCAGAAATATGGGTGAATGAATTAAGAATGACAGAGTTTGATAATGAAGGTGGTTGGGCAACAAGAGGGCGTTTAACAGCTCAGTTAGCAGATTTGGGAACGATGACTTTAGCGGGAGCTTATAGCACACCCGGTTTTGGTAGTGTTGACCAAAAATTAAATGAAAGACAATTAGAAACCATTAAATCGTATGATGTATCTACTAGTGTGGAAATGGGTAAATTTATACCTGAAAAAATTGGAATTAGCTTGCCTGTATATTATAGCAATTCTAAAGAAATTGTCACACCAAAATATAACCCATTAGATCCGGATATTGAATTAAAAGACCAATTAAGTAGTGACCTTTTTAGTCAGCAAGAAAGAGATTCTTTGGCAGAAAGAACACAAACTGTTACAAGTAGGAAGAGTATTAATTTTACAAATGTGCGTAAGTTGCCTGCAAAAGGTAAAGAGAAAAATCGTTTTTATGATATTTCTAATATTTCGCTTAATTATGGTTATTCAGAATATCAATTTAGAGATATAGATACGGAGTTTGATACTAGAAAAACATATAAAGGAGGAATTGCTTATTCGTTTACTAATAATCCTAAAAATTATAAACCGTTTGAAAATCTTAAAATGGCAGATGGTAAACAAGCTAAATTGCTTAAAGATTTTAACTTTTATTTAGCTCCAAAACAACTTTCTTTTCAAACAGATATAGACAGACAATATTCGCAAAGAAGAGCAAGAAATAATACAGGTTTCGATTTTGATCTACCAACCTATTATCAAAAGCATTTTAATTGGAATAGAATTTATGGCTATCGGCAAGATATTACCAAAGCTTTAACTTTTGACTTTACAGCCACTAATAATGCTGTAGTTAATGAACCAATAGAATTTCAAGGAAGACCAACAGGAGGTAGGGTGGATAAAAATTATCCGGATGAATATAGTGCATGGAAAGATACTGTGATGCAGAGTATAAAAGAGTTTGGAACTAATATGCATTATCATCATACATTCAACCTAAACTATACAGTACCTATTGATAAATTGCCTTTTATGGATTTTGCTACACTAACGGCTAAATATGGTGGTGATTACGATTGGCAAAGAGCACCAATAGGCGCTGATACTTTGGGTAATACAATTCAGAATTCTAATACCGTTACCTTAAACAGTCAATTAAATATGACTAAATTTTATAACCAAATCAACTTTTTAAAAGAAGTAGAGAAAAGACAGCGAGATAGAGCAAGGAAAAAAGCACAAAGAAACAGAAAGTCTGACCCTAACAAAACAGATGCTGAAAATGCTAAATTAAAAGGATGGAAACCCGGATTGCCTCCTGCAGAAATTAAGCGTTTTGATACTAAAGAGTTTAAAGATTCAGATACTACAAAGGTAGAGTTATGGAGGGAAAAGGATAAAATTTATATACTTGATCCTCTTTGGATAACGTTGATGAGTCCGAAAAATATTTCAGGGACATATACTAAAACTAGAGGTACATTATTACCAGGGTACAATCAACAAACCGAAATTATGGGATATAATAATGGGTTTACTGCTCCAGGGTTTAATTTTATTTCCGGTATGCAAGAAGATGATTTTGCTATGAGTGCTGCTGAAAAAGAATGGTTACAGCCAAACTCTCTAATGTATAATTATAATACTACTTATGCAGAAAATTATAATTTAAGAGCAACACTTCGCCCTATCAATACCCTACGTATTCAGTTAAATGCAACAAGAAACTATTCTACTAACTTATCCCAACAATTTTTTGAAGTACAACCGGGTTTTGTAACAGATTCATTAAGAGGTGAACGAAGAAACGATTTCTTTTTTGTAACTCCAGTAGAAACAGGAAATTTAAGTATGTCTTTTATGTCAATTAGAACTGCTTTTGCCTCTAACAATAGCGAAGATCGTTCATCATCAGTTTTTGATAAATTTTTAGAAGAAAGAGCCATTATATCACAAAGATTAGGAGCCCAAGATGCTAATTCAAATGGATTGGTTAATGATGTTTATGCTGATGGATATGGAGCTACATCTCAAGAAGTTTTAATTCCAGCTTTTATTGCCGGATATTCAGGGAAATCGGGAGATAAAGTTTCGCTTAAATCTTTTGAAAAATACCTTCCTATGCCTAATTGGAGAATTACTTTTGATGGATTAAGTAAATTACCACTATTAGCTACTATCTTTAAACAATTTACGTTAACACATTCTTATCGTTCTACTTTTAATGTTAGTTCATTTACTACTAATTTAAACTTTGAAGATGGGAGAGCCAATAGAGATATTAATAGAAACTTTATTTCACAATACCAAATTTCAGGTGTTTCTATTTCAGAGCAATTTAGTCCATTGTTAGGAGCAGATATGACTTTAGAAAATAGTATGCTTATTCGTATTGAATATGCAAAAGATAGAAATGCAGCATTAAGTGTAAATAACAATCAAATAACAGAAATTCAAGGTAGTGAATGGACGGTAGGTACAGGGTATAAATTCAAACAAGTTCGTTTTCCATTCTCTAAAAATAGAGTTATAAGAAGTGATATTGATGCTAGAGTTGATGTGTCTTTAAGAAGTAATGAAACCATTATTAGAAAAATTGTAGAGGAAGTAAATCAATTGACTAGTGGACAAAAAGTATTGTCTATTCGTTTTACTGCAGATTACAGAATAAGTCAGTTTTTAAACCTAAGAGCTTTTTACGACTATGTATCTACTACGCCATTTATATCTACCACATTCCCAACCTCTAATACTAATGCAGGAATTAGCTTGAGGTTTACTTTATCGCAATAATTCCTTATTAACTTATATTTCGAGTTAAATATTTTTGGAGGTTATCCAAAAAGTCATAAATTAGCCGAATGAATTATCAATCAATTATAATTTTTTAATAAGTAAAGTAAAATGAATGTACCTGCAAATTTAAAGTACACTAAAGATCATGAGTGGTGTAAAATAGAAGGAAATGTAGCAACAATAGGAATTACTGATTTTGCTCAAGGAGAGTTGGGTGACATTGTGTATGTAGAAATTGAAACAGAAGGAGATGACCTTGAAAGAGAAGCTATTTTTGGAACTGTAGAAGCTGTTAAAACTGTTTCTGATTTGTTTATGCCACTTTCAGGTAAAGTCATTGAAGTAAATGGAGATTTAGAGTCTGCTCCGGAGTCGGTTAATCAAAACCCTTACGAAGGCGGTTGGATGATTAAAATTGAAATGTCTAATCCTGATGAAGCAAACGAATTACTTTCAGCTGATGATTACAAAGCAATTATAGGATAGTAAAAATATCAATTTAATATTTAAACAACCAAGAATAGCTGTTTGGCTTACTTGGTTGTTTTTTTTATATGCCTATCTAAGTAATGAAACTAAAACCTTTTATACCTGCATTAATTTGGCTCATCATTATTGTTGTGCTTAGCGGCTATCCTGGAAGAAGTTTGCCAAAAGCTCCTTTTGACGAGTTTGATAAGTTGGTGCATTTAGCTATTTATGCTTTACTTAGTTTTTTAAGTGTTTTAGGTTTTTCAAAACAATCTCATTCATTTTTGTTGAACAGCAAGCTACAAAACTTTTTTAGTATAAGTTTTACTATAGTGATGGGAGGATTAATAGAGTTGTTGCAAGAATATGTTTTTATCAACCGTTATGGTGATTGGTATGATTTTATTGCCAATTCTTTAGGTGCATTTTTAGGGGTTATTGGGTTTTATTTAATAAAAAAATATTGAATTAAATATTCATATAATAAAAAAGAGCATTTATTATAATTTAACAACTTCTGCATGTTTCAAAAATAAATCTTGCAGTTTTTCTATTTTAGAACCAAAATGATTGCTAAAAACAACAAACTGACATTTATTTAAACTTTCGGCAATTCTGTGTATTTCTGTATGAAAGCTGGTTCCTTCCAAAAAATCAGCATCTTCAATTAATAAGAGTTGTAAACCTGTAAGGTTAATTCCATTTTGGAAATAAATTTTATTTAATCTCTTTGGAGTACCAATAACAATATCAACTCCAGTATAAATAGTATCTTTTTGAAATTGAATAGTGCTTTCTTCATAAGCACAAAAAATTCTTAAATCGGTATATTTGGTAAACTTATTAAACTCTTCTTCTAGGGTTAAAGCCGCCTCTTTGTCTTTTACAAAAATTAAAGCTCTAGGCACATCTTCAAAAGCTTCTCCTTTTAATTTTTGAATAGTGTTAATAATTAAAGTAGTTGTTTTTCCGACTCCTTCTTCAGCAATAGCAATAACATCAATTCCGCTTTTTATTTTAGGTATTAATAGTTTTTGAAAAGAAGTTGGAGTGTCAATCTTTAAACTTTGTAAGGCATTTTTTATAGGAGGAAGTAGTTTTTTGAATGACATAATTGATTTTTTTCTTCTTTAAAACATGATCAAAATTAAGTAAATCAAATTAGAAAAAAAGAAGCCCTTGATTTTCAAGGGCTTCTTTCGTTAGTGTGGCGGAGAAAGAGGGATTCGAACCCCCGGTACCTTGCGGTACAACAGTTTTCAAGACTGCCGCATTCGACCGCTCTGCCATTTCTCCGCTGCAAAAGTAGCAATAGATTTTAAATATGAAATGTTTTTTTAATTTTTTTGAAAAAATAAATATTCATCCCCTCTTAACAGATAAATAGTTATTTTTGTATTCTTGTTGGCTTTTTGGGTATGTTTTTTTGATATTGAAGCACTTATAAAACCAATAATTATAAACTTTAAAATCTAATTTCAAATCGGTGGTATTAAAAAATTATAAAATAAAATTAATTGTTCTTTCTTCAATTGTATTTTTATTCGTTAGTGCCAATAAATTAACGGCACAAAACCTAAAAGCCTATTTTACTTACTGTACTTTCTATTCTCCTGAAAATGGTCCTTATATAGAAACTTATCTTTCGGTAGAAGGTAGCTCTATCAATTATCTTAAAAATGAAAATAATAAATTTCAAGGAACAATAGAAATAACTTACTTGTTTAAACAAGGAGAAGAAATTAAAAAATTCAAAAAATATAATTTACTCAGTCCAGAAAATGAAGACACCGTGATACTTGCCAATTTTATAGATCAACAAAGAATTTCTATTCCTAATGGAAGTTACGAGTTTGAAATAAATATTAGAGACATCAATAGCACGTTAACCCCTTTTAAATCTACACAAGTATTGAATGTGAATTATAATGATAAGAAAATGAATATCTCAGATGTTGAGTTTATTGAATCCTTATCAAAAACTACCACTAAATCCATTATTTCTAAAAGTGGATATGATATTTTGCCTTATACCTCAGATTTTTTTCCGGAAGATGTTGAAAAAATAGCTTTTTATGCAGAGATATATAATGCAGATAAATTGTTAGGGGCAAATGAAAGTTATTTGGTAACTTATGCCATAGAATCTTACGAAACAAATACGGTAGTGGGAAATCTTAAAGGATTTGTAAGAGAATCGGCTAAGCCTGTAAATATAATTCTAAAATCTTTTAATATCATTAATTTAGCTTCGGGTAATTACAATTTGGTAATTGAAGCTAGAGATAAATCCAACGAATTAATGTTGCAGAAAAAAGTTTTTTTTCAAAGAAGTAACCCGGCATTAGTGCCTGATATCGCTAATGTTGATTTTGAAAGCACTTTTGTTATAGATATGAATGCTGAACAGCTTACAGAGTACATCAGAAGCATAGAACCAATTTCTACAGCGATAGAGTTAAACTATGCGAGGAACCAGCTAAAAGGTAAGGATAAAGAGTTAATGCAGAAATATTTTTATAATTTTTGGTTTACTCGTGACGCTGAAGCCCCAAAAGAAGCTTGGGAAAAATATAAAAAAGAAGTTGAAGTTGTGAATAAAGAATACAGTACAGCCATTAAAAAAGGCTATGAAACTGATAGGGGAAGAGTGTATCTAAAACATGGTAAACCAAACACTATTGTAGAGCAGAAAAACGAACCAAGTGCTTATCCTTACGAAATATGGCATTATTATAAAGTTCAGAATTTTAGCAATATTCGTTTTGTGTTTTATAACCCTGATTTAGTAAGCAATGATTTTCCAATATTACACTCCAATTTACCAGGAGAATTAAACAATCCTCAATGGAAAGTTCAGTTACATAAAAGAACCAATCAGCCTGTAGATATGGAAGAGAAAAACAATAGCCAACATTGGGGTGGAAGAGCTGATGATTTTTATAATAACCCACGATAATAAATGTCTTTGAATTCAGTAGCTGTTGTAATTTTAAATTGGAATGGAAAACATTTTTTAGAAAAGTTTCTGCCAAGCTTAATAGAACACACTTCTTTTGCAGAACTTATTGTGGCTGATAATTGCTCCACAGATGACTCACTGTCTTTTTTAAAGGAAAATTTCCCTCAAATACGTATAATAACGCTTGCCGAAAATTACGGTTTTGCTAAAGGGTATAATGAAGCCTTGAAGCAAGTTAATTCAGATGTTTATGTGTTGCTTAACTCGGACGTTGAGGTAACGGAAAATTGGCTTCAACCCTGTTTAGAGATACTGAAAAAAGATAATGATATGGCCGCTTGTCAGCCAAAAATAAAAGCCTTCCACCAAAAAACATATTTTGAATATGCTGGAGCAGCCGGAGGGTTTATAGATAAATATGGTTATCCTTTTTGTAGAGGAAGAATTTTTGAAACTTTAGAAGAAGATAATAACCAGTATGATGAAGAAATAGAAATCTTTTGGGCTACAGGAGCTTGTTTGGTTATTAGAGCAGATATTTATCATGAATTAAACGGATTAGATCCTTTTTTCTTTGCACATATGGAAGAAATTGATTTGTGTTGGAGAATCCAAAATAGAGGAAAGAAAATTAAATATGTACCTCAATCTACGGTTTTTCATGTTGGAGGAGGAACATTGCATAAATCAAAGCCACAAAAAACGTTTTTAAACTTTAGGAATAACTTAATAATGTTGTATAAAAATTTGCCTCAAGATAAAAAGTTTAGGATATTGTTTGGCAGGCTTTTTTTGGATGGAATAGCGGGTATTAAATTTCTTGCAGAAGGCAAAATAAGCCATTTTGTCGCCATTATTAAGGCTCACTTTGCTTTTTACGCTTATGTGTTTAAAAATACCGAGAAACTGATTAAAATGAACGCAATTCCTGATACAATTTATCCTAAAAGTATTCTCTATCATTACTTTGTAAAGAAAGAAAAAAAATATTCCGACCTAAGTTAATTATTGTTAAATAAAATCGTTATTATTAGGAATTTCCAAAAAAAAGTGTAATTTAGATTATAATAATTTTTTAGACACAACTTTAATATATATACGATGGGAAGACCAGCAACAAAACCTACCAAACTTAAAGACGGATTTTATTTAGAAATTAGAAATAAAGGTGCTAAATCCGGAATCAAAATTAGAAGAGATTCAAAAGAAGCGATGTTATCTGCAATTAAAGAATACGAGAGAGTTAAAGATGTAGTTGTTTTAGGAGAGTCTAAAAACGGTAAACTAAAGGCAGTTTAATAATAAGCTACTCGTTTACTAAGTTTATCATAATTTTTTCTAACATTTTTTTCATTTCATAAGCGGAACAATTGTAATTATTCACGATTATGGCAAATGCTATTTTTTTATTGTTATTTGTTATAACATATCCTGAGTAACTCCTCACATTTGTCATGTAACCGCTTTTACCGTAAATTTTGCCTTCTCCAGCAGTTCCATTGGCAATACTCGATAGTGTGCCAGATTTTCCTGAAATAGCTAAAGAATTGTAAAATACGTCTTTATTAGAACTTTTATCCATTTTATTAAGAATAACAACTAGTTGTTTTGTAGTTATAGTATTAAACCTCGATAGTCCACTACCGTCATATACATACATGCCATCAGTATCAATTCCTTTTTCTTTCCAAAAACTAATTAATGCTTCAGCCCCTGCTGTAGTAGAACCTTCTTTTTTAATAGTTAACCCAATATGATTGAGTAAATGTTCAGCATAAAGATTAACACTATACAAATTGGTTTGTTGAATTAGTGAAGCAAGTGTTGGTGATTGAGTTGAAGTAATTTTAATAGTAGTATTTTCAATACAACTATCACCTAAAAGCCTTTTAGTTGTTGGTTGATAAGCCATTTTAATTCCTGATATTTTTAAAATACTGTCTAATTCATAAGCACATAAGTATGCTGGGTCAGGAATAGAGCCTTTAACTTTAAATTCACTTCGGTTTTTGGGTATTTCTCCAGAAATATACCTGTTGTATTGAAAAGGCCCTCCATAAATAAAAGACAAATCTTTATTGGTGGAAGTTCCTAAAACATTATTGTCAATACTTAAAAATGGAATATGTGGATTAATTTGGTTAATAGTTGTTTTTTGAGTCTCATTTTTTGATGAAAGTGCTAAGCTATAGAAATTTTCATAAATGCTTAATCCGTTTGCTCCTGCACCAAAATAGTTGCCTAAATCTTGCCAAATCCATGTAGGAGGGATTTCGTTATCAAAAATACTGGCATCGGCAATAATTTTTCCATTAATGGAATCTATGCCTAATTTTTTGATTTCAGCAGCCCAGTTGTTCATAAAATTACCGTAATAAGAACGATATCTGTGCGAACCAAGAGAAGGATCTCCACCACCTTTGATGATGATGTCACCATTTAAAACACCATTTTCTATTTTTCCTGAATAGCTTATAGTGGTGGTAAATCTGTGGTTTTCTCCTAAAATTTCTAGAGCAGTAGCGGTAGTAATTAATTTTAAAGAAGAAGCAGGGATTAGAGCTAAATCACCATTGTGGTTGATAATAACGTTGTTGTCGGTTAAATCGTAAGCATAAAAGCCAATAGAGGCATTTTTTAAAGCTTTGTGTTGCAAAAACTCAGTAAAGATTTTATTAGTAGGAGATTGTCCGCTTAAAAACAAAAAACTAAGAAGAGTAATTGAGGTTAAGAAACTTTTCATTTTTAAAGTTAGTTTATTGGGTCACATTTAATAATCAAATCTTTAATCTAATTCTGTCTTGGTTTGGTAGAGTATTCATAAGCAAGTATTAACTGTCCAAATCTTTTTTCATCAATTATACCGCAACCAGAGTTGAGCATCTCAAAAATGGTAGTTTCTCTTTCTTTCTCATATTTTTTTGAAGTCATAAAAATGGAAAGTGGAGTGTTAGACAGTTCATCGGGCGTTAAACTTAAAAAATTAATATCTGTTTGTTGTATACTTATGCCGATTAGTTCAATTTCATCCTCTTTACAATGGTAAGCGTTAATTCCTTTAGAAGTAACAATTTCTAAATATTGAATTCTTTTAAGTGATTTTTCTATCACTAAATTGCTGAACATAATAACTAGCTCACCAACTTTTTCACTTTTTTCAGCATTCAACTTTCTCCATTCTTCATCATAAATTTCATTTATAATTAAAAACTGCTTGAACTCGTGCTCAAGTTCTTTAAGTTCATCGTCTGTTAGTAATCGGTACTTTAACATGTTATACAAAAATAAAAAAAGCTGCCTTGATGTATAGTTCAGGACAGCTTAAAAAATTCTTAAATTTATTTTTAATTATTGTTACTATCTGCTGGATCTAACTCTTTAACTTCAATATCTTTTAAATTTTTTTCAGTAATTTTTTCATCTAAAAACTGATTATTTGGGTAAGTATTGTTAAGTTCATCTATAAGTTCTCCATCAGGAATGCCATTTCCGAAAAGTTCTTGTTCTTCCATGGTGTAATCCCATTTTTCGTGATCATAGTTTTTGTTTAATCGTAAAGATCTAAAAGCTAAGGTTCTTGCCATACGGCTATGGTGAATAGCCCTAAAATTTTTATTTTCACTCATTAATTTTTTAGCTATTTTTTGATGATGAACAGCCTTAGACAGATCTCCAGTATATACTTTTTTATCTTTAACAGTAGTAAATGCAGCTGTTATTGCTTGGTTGGTTTTGTTTAACACTTTTGAAGCATCGACATTGCTTACATTGGCATTTTGTTTTTCTACCATTTTTTCTTTAAGTAATTCTTTGTTTACTTTTATTTTAGCTTTTTGTTGAGCAAAGCTATTGGTAGCTCCTGAAAGTAAAATGGAAAAAAATAATGTTCCAAATATTTTTTTTGTTGTTTTCATAGTTGATTGTTTTGTTTATGGTTGTTTTCTCAATTTTTATACCACGATATAAAATTAAATAATCGTTGTAAATATAAGAAACTTATTTTAGAGTTTATCGCTAATAGATTGCTTTGATATAGTTAATTTTACTTCTTATAAAAATGATTTTTTACAGATGTATCATAAAATAAAAATATTTCTTCTTTTCATAACATTATCACTGTTGGCTTGTAGAGAAAATGTTCAGGTAGATTTAATTGTTAGAAATGGCACCATTTATACGGTAAATGATATGTTTGAAGTTGTTCAGGCTATGGCAATTAAAGATGGTAAAATTGTAGCGATAGGACCTGAAAATGAAATTTTGAATAAATATTATGCAATAGAAGTTATTGATGCAGAAAAGAAAGCCATTTATCCTGGATTTATTGATGCCCATTGTCATTTTGTTGGATATGCTAAAAATTTGTTAGAAGTAAATTTAATTGGCTCTAATTCTTTTGAAGAAGTGATAGAAAGGCTTCGGGAGTTTGTAGCTAAAAATGAAACACCCAAAGGTAGTTGGATAATAGGAAGAGGTTGGAATGAAAATTTTTGGCAAGATAAAAAAATGCCTACCAAAGAAAAGTTAGATGAACTTTTTCCTGACAACCCTGTTTTCCTGTCACGAGTTGATGGCCACGCAGCTTTGGTTAACCAAAAAGCAATGGACTTAACAGGAATAACAACAAACACAAAAATTGAAGGTGGTAGAATAGAAGCAATAAACGGAAAGCTTACCGGACTTTTAATTGACAATGCGAAAATGCATGTGCAAAATCAGTTGCCAGAATATACTAATGCTCAAATAGCAAAAGCGTTGTTAACAGCTGAAAAACATCTTTTTGAAGTCGGCTTGACAACGGTAGATGATGCCGGTCTAGAACAGTATGATATTGAGTTGATTGATGAATTGCAACAAGCTAATAAGCTTCATATTAAAGTGTATGCTATGGTAAGTGCAACACCTGAGTTACTGGATTATTATCTAGAAAAAGGTACCTACAAAACATCTAAATTAAATGTTGCTTCTTTTAAGTTTTATGCTGATGGCTCTTTAGGTTCAGAAAGTGCTTGTTTGTTAGATGATTATCATACTACTAAGCATAATAAAGGATTGATTTTACATGAACTCGAGTTTTATGAAAAATACGCACCATTATTAGCGGAAAAAGGGTTTCAGATGAATACACATGCCATAGGTGATTCTGCTACTCGGATGATGTTGAAAGTTTATGAGCAAGCATTAACAACAACCAATGATAAAAGATGGCGAATAGAACATGCTCAAGTAGTTCATCCTGAAGATTTAGAGAAATTCAGAAAACTAACCATTATACCTTCTGTTCAACCTACACATGCGATGTCTGATATGGAGTGGGCAGCAGAAAAATTAGGTGATGATAGAATGAAAACAGCTTATGCGTATAAAGATTTATTAAATCAATTAGGTATGATAGCATTAGGAACTGATTTTCCTGTGGAAGATATTAATCCTTTATATACTTTTTATAGTGCTACTATTCGAAAAAACCTAGAAGGAAAACCTGAACAAGGCTTAATGATGGAAAATGCATTGAGTAGAGAAGAAGCATTAAAAGGAATGACCATTTGGGCTGCCATAGCTAATTTTGAAGAAGAAGAAAAAGGTAGCTTAGAAGTGGGAAAAAGTGCTGATTTTATTATCACCAACAGAGATATTATGAAGGTAGATGAACAAGAACTTCTTAAAACTAAAGTAGAAAAAACTTTTGTAGATGGAAAAATGGTTTTCGGGAATTGATTTGGGGATTAACTTTTAGTACCATAGTTGCTTAATGAATGGTTTTTGTTATAATGTTTGTCAGCTAAGTATAATATTCTATCAGAGTCTGAAAAAGGAATACTCAACTTGTCACATTTTTTCTTTAAAATATCTAAATATTCAAAATACATATTTATCTCATCTTGTATAGTTTGTTCAGTTTTATACGGTTTTAAAGAAAGAGACTTTCCATATAAAAATCTATAGACTCTTTGGTCAATAATTTGAAAAAGGTTTTTATTTCTAAATCTTAAAATTGTTGATGCCATAGGGAGTTGAATTCCTTTAGTTTTAGGACTTAATAAAATGGTTAAAAGCTCTCTTGCAATATTTTTTTGTTCTTCAGTTAGAACTTTTTCGTTAATATTTATTTTGTTTAACAATATAAATACTTCATCTGGTAATTTTGCATATCTATTTACTTTCCACAGTACAATTTCATTTATAATTTCTTGGTTAAAATCATTAGAATAACTATCAAGTTTACTCGTCAATTCTTCTTGATATTTAAATTCGCCAAAATTTTCTTCAACATTGAAAATTTCGTGATCTATAGTTATAATTTCTTTTTGGTTATCCATGTTGTTTTTCTGTAATTAATAACTCTCTTAATCCTCCTTCTGTAAAGCCGCTAACACCATTTTAATATCACTATAAGAAATACTATTGTCTAATTGAGATTTAAGTTCATTTAGTCCGGAAATTTCCTTGTTTTTTTTGTACACCTTAGTAATAGCTTCAATGGTTTTTTTAGGAAGTAAGGTGGCGATGTCAATTTCTCCCACCCCAACATAATGAGCTAAATGTCCGATAATGGTGCTTTCTACAAAACCTCTTTCTTTGGCAATTTCTTTTACATTTTTACCTGCTTTGTATAAATCAAAACTTATTTTTTTGGTATCAACTTTTGGAGCTTTCTTTTCTGCTTTTTTTAGTTTTTCGGTGCGGGTTTCAATTTCTTCCTTAGAGCTTAATTTACTTTTATCAAATTCTTGGTTGTTAAGTGCTGATTCTACTAATGTTTTCGCTTTTGTTAGTTGTTGAATTTGTTTAAAAAAATAGCTTTCTAACTCTTGAAGCTCGGTAATGTATTTTTTTACTTTGGTTTTGGTTTTTAAGTTCTCAATATGTTCAAAAATAGCTTCTGATTGGGTTTTTAATAATGGAGAAAAATAATTGTTGGCAGCAATTATCCTTTCAAACAAATGTTGTTGGTCGTTGCTTTCAGAAATTATTTTTTTAAGCTGTCTTTTAAAACTTTCTGCTGGAGGTACTAATTCCTCTACTTTGCTTTGAAGTGTTTTTGCCCACTCCAAATAAGCTTGTTTTGCAGAAAGGTTTTCTGCTTTGGTATAGCTTTCAGCATGAGCTTTTACCTGATAAAGCAAATCTGATAAGTCGTAGCTATTTACTAAATAATTTAAGAAAAAATATTTTTCTTCAGTTTTTAAAATGTTTTCTATGGCTTTAATATCTGGTTTCGACTGGCAAAACTGGGCAATATGTTGATCAATAGATAAACTATTGGTGTTGAGGTTACTGGTCATTACCAAGCCATCTAAACTTCTTAACCTCGAAAGAGCAACATACACTTGTCCTTGAGCAAATGCATTCCCAATATCTATAATAGCTTTATCAAAAGTTAATCCCTGACTTTTATGAACGGTTATCGCCCAAGCAAGTTTTAAGGGATATTGAATAAACTTTCCTACTACATTATCTTCAATTTCATTAGTTGCTGGGTTGAGTTGATATTTTACATTTTCCCAAGTATATTTCTCGACTATAATTAAGTCGCCATCACTCGTTTTCACTTCAATACTATCATCGCTTAAATCGGTTATCACACCAATTTTACCATTAAAAAATTGTTGTTTTCCGCTAGGGTCGTTTTTAATAAACATTACCTGAGCACCTTTCTTTAGCTCTAAACTTTCATCGAGAGGGTAGTTGTAAGGACTAAAATCACCTTCTATATCTGCCTGAAAATAATAAGATGCAGCGTTTAATTTGTCCAATTCTTCTCTGTTATAGCTATCGGCTTGCTTGTTATGAGTAGTTAGTCGTATAAACCCTTCATCAGGTTTTGGTTTAAAATTGGGTTGAAAATGTGCTTTTAGTGTTGTAATATCTGCTGGAGAAACTTTGTTATCTCTTAAATTATTAAGTAAGCCAATAAATTTAGTATCTGCCTGGCGATAAATTTTGTCTAATTCAATTTGGATAGGAGGAGAGTTGTTAAATGCTTGAGCATTAAAAAAATAAATTGACGAATAGTAGTTTTTCAACACATTCCATTCAAAATCTTTTACCACCGGAGGAAGTTGCAATAAATCCCCAATTAGTAGTAATTGAACTCCTCCAAAAGGAATGTTTCTTCTTCTTTTCACACTTCTGAGCATGGTATCAATAGCGTCCAATAAATCTGCTCTAAGCATACTTACTTCGTCAATTATTAGTAATTCTAGCTCTCTTAAAAGTTTTATTTTATTTCTATTGAGTTTGGCATTTTTTAATAAAGAGGCAGGCGTATTTATTTGTTGATTTTCATTAAAATAATTAGCACTATTATCTTCGGGGATAAAATAACCAAAAGGCAATTGAAATAAAGAGTGGAGTGTTACTCCTCCTGCATTTATGGCTGCAATTCCGGTGGGAGCAGCAACAATTACTTTTTTGTGGGTATGTTGTACAACGTGTTTTAAGAAGGTGGTTTTTCCTGTTCCTGCTTTTCCTGTAAGAAAAATATGGCGGTTGGTATGGTTGATAAATTTTGAAGCAAATGCCGTTAAGCTTGATTGGTTATAAGTCATTATTTAAAAAGCATTTATTCGTTTCCGTAGGTGGCTAAAATCATGGTAACATCAAAACCCAACCAAGGAGCAGATAGGTTGGCTCGTTTTCTATTCAACCGTTTTTGATATACCATTCCAATTTTTGTTGCAAATTTTTCTTCATAAAGTTGTTGACTGATAAGGTTGACATCATTTTGTTGAATTACTGTTGCAACCGAATCTAACGCATGCCCTCCAATGTTTTCAGATTGATGAACAGACGTATATTCGTACATCATTTGTCCTTCATTATTAAAATTATTGCCATCCCAAGTTTTGTTAGCACGAACAGGAAAAATCAACTTTACATAGCGGATATTTTCCTCTACTTTTTGGTAGTTGGTAGTTGAAATTTTACTGTTCCAAACATCAACTAATTCCCAGTGAATACTGTCATTATGTTTTTTATAACGTTCTATTCTATAAGCAGGGTCTCCTTGTAAATCGGTGATTTGAGATTCTAATTTTTCTTTAATTTGATATTGAAAAGTATCAACAGTATTGTTGAAATCATTATAATAAATAGAATCCACATTATAAATAACGTAATTGCCAACCGAGAGCCCTGCATAATTGTAGTTTAAATTAGGACGCACCACATTATCTTTATCAGATTTGCAGCCAATAAGTGTTATAAAACACAATATCAGACAATATGTAAATAATCGTAACATTTTCTAATATGCTAATTTACAATTTTTTTTACTTATTTCTTTTTAGCAATTTCGTAAATATCCAATCTTCTATCTTTTAAATTTCTTACACTTCCAAAATTGTGTAGTTCAGTAAGCAAGTCCATATCTACATCTGCAATTAAAATCATTTCTGTATTTGGAGTTGCTTCGGCTTTTATTCCGTTTGATGGAAATTGAAAATCGCAAGGGGTAAAAACACCCGATTGAGCAAATTGAATATCCATATTGTGTACATTAGGTAAATTACCAACGCTACCGGCAATAGCAACATAACATTCGTTTTCTATTGCTCTAGATTGTGCACAAAGTTTAATTCTAGAAAACCCATTTTGAGTGTCGGTAAGGAAAGGAACAAATAAAATTCCAACACCATCATCTGCCAACATTCTTGGTAGCTCAGGGAATTCAACATCATAACAAATTAAAATGCCAATTTTACCGCAGTCAGTGTCAAAAGACTTTAGTTGACTTCCTCCTTGCATTGCCCAAACTTTCTTCTCATCTGGAGTAGGATGTAGCTTTTCGTATTCTTCAATTTCTCCGTTTCTTTTTAGCAAATAACCTACATTGTAAAGTTGATTGTCAACCAATTTTGGCATACTACCGCCAATAATATTGATGTTATAAGAAATGGCTAGTTTAGAAAAACGTTCAACAATTTCGGGAGTGTATTCAGCCAATTTTCTAATGGCATCAGATTCGTTAAGGTGATTGTATTTTGCCATTAAAGGAGCATTAAAAAACTCAGGGAAAAGAGCAAAATCGCATCGATAGCCACTTAATGTATCAATAAAATATTCTGCCTGACGCATTAAGTTATCTAAATCTTCATAAGGACGCATTTGCCATTGTACAATTCCTATTCGAACAATTTTTTTAATGGTTTTGGCTTTTTTCGTAGGTTTTTCATAATAAATATTATCCCAACGTAATAAAACTGCATACTCTCCAGAAGCTTCATCACCTTCTAAATACCCTTTAATAATTCTTACGGGATGGAAGTCATTAGAAATTTGATAGTTTAAAACAGGATCGTGAATTTCGTGAGTTCTAACTTTTTGAATATATTCTTTAGGGGTCATTTCATTAGCATGTAAATGGTAGTTTGGTATTCTGCCACCCATAAAAATAGCTCTTAAATCTAGGTTCTCGCATAATTCTTTGCGATACTCATATAGTCTTCTACCTAATCGTAAACCTCGGTATTCTGGTTTGATAAAAATATCAATTCCATACAACACGTCACCATCTTCGTTATGGGTATTAAAGGTGTAGTTGCCAGTAATCTCTTTGTAAGTATGTTGGTCGTCAAATTTTTGAGAATCAACAATAATAGATAAAGCACAACCTGCAATTTTGCCATTTACTTTAATAACCACTTGCCCTTTAGGAAATTTATTTAACAAATTATTGATTTGTCTTTCTCTCCAATAAGAATCGGGCATATTTTTATAGGATGCAATCATAGCTTCTTTCAATTCTTCATAATCAGATAGTGAAAGAAATTCTAATGTAATTTTTTGTTGCTTTTCGTTCATAGTGAAATAAGTTCTATTTTTGTTTTAGAATCAAAGCAAAATTACTTCTTTTAATCAATAGAATTTATCTTAAGAAATGGAATATCAAGACATACAAATATGGGCGGTTTTGGCCGGTTTGGGGCTGTTTCTTTTTGGTATGTTTATGTTGGAAGAGTCATTGAAAAATCTTGCAGGAAGAACATTTAAGAAATTTTTAAGGACGCATACTAATAATTCTCTTAAAGCAGTTTTATCTGGAACTTTAATTACTGGAGTATTACAGAGTAGCTCTATGGTTTCATTGCTGGTAATGTCTTTTGCCGGAGCAGGAATTTTAGGATTAAAAAATGGTATAGGAATAATATTAGGTGCAAATTTAGGAACCACTTTAACAGGATGGATTGTTTCCTGGCTTGGTTTCAAGTTAGATATAGGTGCTGTTATTCTTCCATTTATAGCCATAGGTGGGTTAGGAATAATTTTCTTGAAATCAGAAAAATTATCTAATATCAGTAAATTGTTGATGGGATTTAGCTTTATGTTTTTAGGGTTAAATTATATGAAAAATGGTTTTGCTGAGTTTGCTGAACATATTGATTTTTCTTTTATAACAGATAAACACCCTTTGTTGTTTGTTGCTTTTGGGGTGTTACTTTCGGCAAGTATACAGTCTAGTTCTGCTTCTATGATGATTTTCTTATCATCTTTGGCGGCAGGTGTTATTACCTTAAATCAAGGTTTTTATTTAGTGATTGGTGGAGATTTAGGTACTACAATTACTGCAATTATAGGAACTATTAATGCTAATTCTATAAAGAAAAAAGTAGGGTGGTCGCAGGTACTATTTAATGTGTTTAATGTAATGTTAGCACTATCTTTTGTTAAAGGGTATGCCTACCTTATAAAAGATATTTTAAAGATACAAGAGGATTTATTTGCATTAGTTGTTTTCCATAGCATAATGAATTTGGTTGGTATTATTTTATTGCTTCCTTTTTTAAATCAGTTTGCTAAATTACTAAACAAAGTAATTAGCTCTAAAGAAAAGAAAATAGCTAAAAAAATTGAGTTGGCAGATTCTAAGGAGACACATGCAGGTATTGCTGCTTTAGAGCAAGAGTGTGTAGATTTTATTCAAAAAGCAATAGCTTTGAACCAGCATTTTTTAAAATTAGTAACACAAACTCAAACTGTAGATGAAGTATATTTTAATTTAAAACAATATGAAACTGAAATTGTAAGGTTTTATGTAGCGTTACAGCAAAATCAACTTTCAGAAGAAGAGGCTAACCGAATAAATCAGTTGGTGGCAAGTTTTAGAAATGCAACGCTTTCATCAAAAGATTTAAAAGATATTAAACACAATTTAGATGATTTGAATAAATCTGCTGAGGATCAGTTTTTTAGCTTATATAAGGAGGTTAAAAAAAATCAGAAGCAATTTTATAGTGAACTAATAGCTTTAATTGAACATTTTAGCGTATCTTCTTATATCGATATTGAGCAACTCAACCAAATTCAGACAGGTTACTATCAAGATGAGGTAGCAGAAATTTATGAGCTTATTAAGGAAAGTAAAGAGTCTGAAACAGACATTCCATCTCTATTAAATATGGTGAGAGAAATAAATAATTCTAACGAATCTTTGTTAAGAGCAGTAAATAATTTGATTGCGAAGTAAGCTTTTTAAAATTCTATTTTGTATAACGAGGAGTTTTTGGTGAGTCTGCCACAAGCTCATTCAGTTGGTTCATTTCTTCAGCAGTAAGTTTTCTCCATTTACCAACAGGCATATCCAGATGGATATTCATAATTCTGATACGTTTTAATTTTTTTACTTCATAACCTAAATGTTCACACATTCTCCTTATTTGTCGGTTTAACCCTTGAGTAAGAATGATGTTGAAACTAGACTTGTCAATAGCTGTTACTTTACATTTCTTAGTAACAGTATCTAAAATAGGCACACCATTGCCCATTTTTTGAATAAAATCAGCAGTTATAGGTCTATTTACAGTAACGATGTATTCTTTTTCGTGGTTATTTCCGGAGCGTAAAATTTTATTTACAATATCCCCATCGCTTGTAAGTAAAATTAATCCTTCGCTAGGTTTATCTAATCTACCAATAGGGAAAATTCTTTTTGGATAGTTGATGTAGTCTATGATATTATCTTTTTCAACGCGAGTATCTGTTGTACAAACAATACCAATAGGTTTGTTAAACGCAATGTAGTCAAAGCTTTCGTTGGTGTTTTTTATAGGTTTTCCATCAACCATTACTACATCATCAGGAGTAACTTTTGTTCCCATTTCAGGAACTTTTCCGTTTATCGTTACTCTTCTTTGCTCAATAAGTTTATCGGCAGCCCTTCTAGAGCAGAAACCCATTTCGCTGAGGTATTTGTTTATTCTAATTTCGTTTTCCATAATTGAGTTAGCAAAATTAAGGATAGCTTTGGTTATAAAGTCAAAAAAGCCGAACTCAATATTGAATTCGGCTTTTTTAGTGGCGGAGAGAGGGGGATTCGAACCCCCGGTACGATTTCTCGCACGCATGTTTAGCAAACATGTGGTTTCAGCCACTCACCCATCTCTCCAAATGGGAGCTGCAAATGTAATAATCCATTTGTTATAGAAGAAATATTAATCCTATTTTTTTTTAATTAAATTAGTGCTTGATTTTTACCACTTTAGAAAAATATCTCCAATTACAAAAACAGCAAATACAACGCTAGCTATTCCATTTGTAGTAAAAAAAGCTAAATTTACTTTACTTAGGTTGGTTGGAGAAACAATTAAATGTTGGTAAATTAATAATCCCATAAAAACAGTAGCTCCTATCCAGTATAACCAATTAAAATCTGACTGAATTCCTGCCCAAATCACAAAAAAAGCAGCAACAAAATGTAAAAACGATGAAAAATGTAATGCGTTTTTTCTTCCCATCCATACCGGAATAGAGTGCAATTGTTGTTGTTTGTCAAAACTTTCATCTTGCAAGGCATAAATAATATCGAAACCGCTCACCCAAAATAATACAGCAAAAGAGAAATATAATGGAAGCCAATCAAAATCTCCTGTAACAGCTAAATATGCGCCAATAGGAGCTAAGCCTAGCCCTAGTCCTAAAACTAAATGACATAAAGCGGTAAATCTTTTAGTATAACTATAACCTAAAACAACTAACAAAGCAATAGGAGATAGGTAAAAACATATTGGGTTTATAAAATAAGTGGTAGCAATAAATAGTACACAATTTATAATAACAAAATAAAGAGCAGATTTAGGCTGTATGGTTCCATTGGGGATTTCTCTTACTTTGGCTGTACGTTTATTGGCTTCATCAATTTTTCGGTCAACATAGCGATTAAAAGCCATTGCAGCACTACGAGCAAAAATCATACATAGAATTACATAGATAAAAGTTGTCCATTTAAAATCATATTCATGAAAACCAATGGCAATAAAAAAGCCAATTAAAGCAAAGGGCAATGCAAAAATAGTGTGAGAAAATTTTACTAGGGATAAGTAGTTTTTCATTACAAATTTAATATAATCAGATGCAAAGTTAATTAATGATTGAAAGCTATAAGATTTAAAAAAGAACTATTTTAAATTTATAACTGATTATGAGCAATTTTCGTTTTTTTTTATATCTTAGCCAAAAATTGAAAAGAGTTATGAAGAAAAAAAAATTTTTTATTTTATTATCGAGCAGTTTTTTATGGTTTGCTTGTGAATCAAATAATGAAAATGCTACAGTAGAAGCTGTAGAAGAGATTACTGAAGAGGTAGATGAGGTTTTAGAAGAAGAATCTATGAGTTATTTATTGCCATCACCACTACAAATTGCAGAGATTTTTAAAAACTCAGGGTTAACTTATATTGGCGATTTAACTAGTCCAACTGAATTAGCTGCTACTTATAATACAAAATACAGTCAGAAATTAAATTTTGGTATTTATTCGGCAGACATGGCTTATTGTATTATTAATGATCAAACACAATCGGCAATTGAGTATTTGTCAACCTTAAGAGGTCTTTCAGAAAAAATGTGGATGACGGATGTTTTTAATACCATGGGTTTATCTAAAAGATTAGAAGCTAATGTTGGTCAACATGATTCATTAACAACCATAATGGCAGATTTACAAATTCAGCTAGATGATTATTTAGAAGAAAATGGAATGGGCTATACAGGTCCTGTGATTTTTGCTGGGGCATGGATAGAAACCATGTATTTAGGAGCAAAAGTAAATCAAGCAAATAGTAATGAGAAACTTATTTACAGACTTACTGAGCAATCGGTAGTATTAGAGAATCTGTTAAAAGCTTTAGAGCAAATAAATGAGGATAATGATTTTGATGAGCTAATTGCTGATTTAAAAGTTGTGAATAAAAATTTTGACGTGTTAGAAGAAGGTGAAGAAGCTAAATTGGGTGATGAACAAGTTGAGAAGTTGAGCATACAAATTATTAAATTAAGAAATAAAATAATAAATAACTAAATAACAGATGAAAAAGGTAATATTTTACAGTACAATTTTAGTGTTATTATTAACTACTACAGCATTAAAGTTAGAAGAAGTGCAGTGTGTGGCAGCAGATTTAAAAAATGAATTGATGCCAGTACTTAAACCGGAGTATAAGTATGACTCATCAAAAATTACAAGGGTTTTATACAAAAAAGAAGCTTTTCAGTCGGGTATAGAAGTGCCTTTATTTATGGGCGAAAAATACCGTTTTGTATTTAATACAGCAGGTTTGCCTAAAGACATTGAAATTAATATTTTTGATAAAAAACCTTCGAATAAGATGAAGAATGCTCTGTTTACATTAAGTAATGTAAGAGAAGCAGGAAAAAATGTTTATACCTTTGAACCGGAAAAATCTAAAAAGATGTATGTTGTTTATACTATTCCTGCTACTGAAGAGGAAGGTTTAAAGGGTTGTGTAGTATTTTTATTGGGTTATAAACTGTAATTATCAATAGCTTTTCTAACGCTTCCATATTTTGTTAGTAATTTGTTAGCTGTTTTATAGTCTATCGATAATACTTTCATTATCATTTGTGTTCCTCTGTCCACCAATTTGTCGTTAGAAAGTTGCATGTCCACCATTTTGTTGCCTTTAACTTTCCCCAATTTTATCATTACAGAAGTAGAGATCATATTCAGTACTAATTTTTGAGCGGTTCCTGATTTCATGCGTGTGCTTCCTGTTACAAATTCAGGACCTACGATTACTTCAATGGGGTAGTTGGCTACTTCAGCAATTTTCGATTGTGAATTGCAAACAATACATCCGGTTACTATTCCATTTTTATTACAAGCAGATAAACCTCCTACAACATAAGGGGTAGAGCCGGAAGCAGCTATGCCAATAACTATATCATTGGAGTTAATGTTGTATTCTTGCAAATCTTTCCATGCTTGTTCGGTGTCGTCTTCAGCAAATTCTACGGCTTTTCTTATAGCGACATCTCCACCGGCAATTAAACCTATCACTAAGTTAAAATCTACACCAAAAGTTGGCGGACATTCAGAAGCATCAACAACACCCAACCTCCCGCTTGTTCCTGCACCAATATAAAATAACCTTCCACCAAGTTGCATTTTTTCTACAATAACATCAACTAATAGGATGATGTTGGCGATGCATTTTTCTACAGCAAATGCTACTTTTTTATCTTCATTATTAATGTTGGTTAATAATTCTTTGGTTGACATTTTTTCAAGTTCATCGTAATGAGAATCTGATTCAGTAGTTTTTTGCATGATAAAAAAGCATTTTAATTTTTGATGTAAAGATAAAAAAAGAACCGTAACAACTATTGCTACGGTTCTTAATAATTAGTTATGTTTAAACAGAAAATTAATATCTGTAGTATTCAGGTTTGTATGGACCTTCTACTTTAACACCTATATATTCTGCTTGATCAGGAGTTAATTCATCTAATTCAACACCAATTTTTGCTAAGTGCAAACGAGCTACCTTTTCATCCAAGTGTTTAGGTAACATATATACCTCATTTTTGTAGTTAGCAGAGTTTTTCCATAATTCTAACTGAGCCAAAACTTGGTTAGTGAAAGAATTACTCATTACAAAAGAAGGATGTCCTGTTGCACAGCCTAAGTTTACTAATCTACCTTCAGCTAATAAGATGATTTGATTACCATTTTTTAGGTTATACATATCTACCTGAGGTTTAATAGTATCTTTTGTAGCATTTGTATTTAACCAGTTAACATCAATTTCGTTGTCAAAGTGGCCAATATTACAAACAATAGCTTTATCTTTCATTTTTTCAAAATGACGACCTTGAATAATATCTTTGTTTCCTGTTGTAGTAACAATAATATCACCTTGTCCAACAACATCATCCATTTTTTTAACAGCAAAACCATCCATTGCAGCTTGTAAAGCACAAATTGGGTCAATTTCAGTAACAATAACTCTTGCTCCTGCACCTCTTAAAGAAGCAGCAGAACCTTTACCAACATCACCATATCCAGCAACAACAGCCACTTTTCCAGCCATCATTACATCTGTAGCTCTTCTAATAGCGTCAACCAAAGATTCTTTACATCCGTATTTGTTATCAAATTTAGATTTTGTTACAGAATCATTAATATTGATAGCAGGCATTACTAAAGTGCCTTTTTTCATTCTTTCGTAAAGACGGTGAACACCTGTAGTAGTCTCTTCAGATAATCCTTTAATGTCTTTAGTTAATTCTGGATATTGATCAAAAACCATATTAGTTAAATCACCACCATCATCTAAAATCATGTTTAATGGCTTTCCGCCTTCAAAAGCAAATAATGTTTGTTCTATACACCAGTTGAATTCATCTTCGGTTAAACCTTTCCAAGCAAAAACAGGAACTCCTGTAGCAGCAATAGCAGCAGCAGCCTGATCTTGAGTTGAGAAGATATTACATGATGACCAACTTACTTCAGCACCTAAGTGCACTAATGTTTCAATAAGAACAGCAGTTTGAATAGTCATGTGAAGACATCCAGCAATTCTTGCACCTGCTAAAGGTTTAGAATCTCCATATTCTTCTCTGATAGCCATTAATCCTGGCATTTCAGCTTCTGCTAATCTAATTTCTTTTCTCCCCCAATCTGCAAGAGAAATGTCTTTAACTTTGTAGGGTAATTTTTCCACGTTTGTAGTATTCATTATGGTTAAGTTTAATAATTTTGATTATACAATGCGAAGTTACTAAATAACCATGAACCAATAAATAAAATGCCATTATTTCTCATAAAAAAACCTAATAATCACGTTGATATTGCGGTATGGAAAATCAGTGAATCTCAAGATGAATTACTGGAGATGCTGAAAGATAAAGTATCTGAACCTGATGATGCTATGACTTCTTCCAATCAATCAAAATTTAGTCAGAGAATTGCGGTTAGATTACTTTTAGCTCATTTTTTTGATTCTTTTACATTAGAGTATGATGATAAAGGAAAACCTCATTTAGCAGATCAAGAAGACGTGCATATTTCTATTTCTCATGCCAATGAGTTTGTGGCAATAGCAGTAAATTACCAAGAACCTTGCGGAGTAGATATCGAAAAAATTTCTGCAAAAGCATTACGAGTAAAAAATAAGTTTATGAATGAAAAAGAACTCGACTTGGTAGCGGAAAATGAAGAATTGGCAACAACTATGTGGAGTGCAAAAGAAGCATTGTACAAATATTATGGAAGAAAAGAAGTGATTTTTGATACAGATTTATCTCTAACTAACCTATCTTTAACCGAATGTGATTTTATTGGTAGTATAAAGCTTAATGGTTTTGAAAAGCAATTGAATTTGAAAAAAGAAAAAATAGAAAGTTTTATGTTAGTTTATACTTGTTGAAACCTTTCTTTTGTTTTTTGAAAAATATTAAATAGGTTTGGTAAATATTTTATTACGTTTGTATGTAATATGGAAATTAATCAACTTTACTCGGAAATAAGTGCTAAAATGGCAAGTAACAAAAAGATGCTTGCAGTGCTTATAGACCCTGATAAGCAAAATTATTCTGAGCTTTTAAAAACTATTCACTTATGTAATGATAGGGAAGTTGACTTTATTTTTGTTGGAGGAAGTTTACTTACTAATGGAGATATAGAAAAAACAGCACGTTTTATAAAAGAAAATACCTCTATTCCATTAATTATTTTCCCTGGAAGTACGAACCAAATAACCCATTATGCGGATGGAATTTTAATGTTATCTTTAATTTCTGGCAGAAATGCAGAGTTTTTAATCGGTAACCATGTAGTAGCTGCACCTTATATTAAAAAAGCTAATCTAGAAGCACTTTCAACAGGTTATATTTTGGTGGATGGCGGAGCAGCAACAACCGTAAGTTATATTAGCAACACCTTGCCGATTCCGCACAATAAACCTGAAATTGCAACGGTTACAGCATTGGCAGGTGAGTATTTGGGTATGAAAATGATTTATTTAGATGCAGGAAGCGGAGCAAAACAGCATGTCGCCCAAGAAATGATTCAGCAAGTAAAAGCAACTATTTCTATTCCACTAATTGTTGGAGGAGGAATAACTAATGCTGCTACAGCTCAACAAATTTATGCATCTGGAGCGGATATGATTGTTATTGGAAACGGAACAGAAAGCAATAGAAATCTTATCACTGAAATTTCAAAAGAAAAATTTAAAATAGCAACCTAAAAACGATTACACCTTATGGCTAAGAAAAAAGTTAAGAAAATCTACGTGTTAGATACCTCAGTAATATTATATGATTACAATGCAATTAACAATTTTGAAGATAACGATATAGCCATACCAATTACCGTTTTAGAAGAGTTAGATAATTTTAAAAAAGGTAATGACACCAAAAATTATGCTGCACGTGAATTTATTAGGTTTGTCGATAAAATAAGTGGAAATCATACCCTACAAAAATGGATTCCTATTAAAGAAAAAGGCAGTGGTTTGTTTAAAATTGTGATGCACTATAATTCTACTAAAATAGATGCATCAATGGTTTTTAGTGATGATAAAAATGATCATAAAATTCTTAATGCTGCTATTTCTTTAAAAGAGGAATTTCCTGCAAAAACTGTTGTATTGGTAACAAAAGACATTAACCTCAGGTTAAAAGCCAAAGCATTGGATGTACAATCGGAGGATTATTTGACAGGTAAGGTTAAGGATGTTAAGAAATTAGTAGAAACTGGCAAGCAAATTATTGAAGATGTTGATAGTGAAATTACCAAAAGGGTTTATGCAGGAGATAAGGTTTATGAGACAGAAATAAATGGTGTGAAGCTTAAAAATAATACTTATTATGTTTTTAGAAATGAGAAGTCATCAGCTTTAGCTTATTTTAACCCTTTAGAACAAGCTATAGAAAGGGTTGAAAAAGAATATGTTTACGGAATAAAACCCAAAAATGCTGAGCAAACTTTTGCAGTTCATGCCCTGTTGAATGATAACATTAAATTGGTAGCCTTACAAGGCGTTGCCGGAACAGGAAAAACCTTATTAGCTTTAGCAAGTTCTTTAGAGCAAAAAAATAAATACAGTCAAATTATTTTAGCCCGACCAATTGTACCATTGAGCAACAGAGATATTGGATATTTGCCAGGAGATGCCAATGAGAAGATTGGTCCATACATGGAACCACTTTGGGATAATTTAAAATTTATTAAAAATCAATTTGGATTAAAAGAAAAACGTCATAAAAATATTGATGAAATGCAGGAGCAAGGAAAAATTGTAATTACTCCGTTAGCATACATTAGAGGTAGAAGTTTAAGCGATGTTTATTTTATTGTAGATGAAGCTCAGAACTTAACACCACATGAGGTAAAAACCATTATCACCCGTGCGGGAGAAAATACCAAAATTGTATTCACAGGAGATGTCAACCAAATTGATTCTCCTTATTTAGATGAGCAAAGTAACGGACTTTCTTATCTAATAGATAAACTAAAAGGACATCATTTGTTTGCTCATATTAAACTAGAAAAAGGCGAACGCTCTGAATTAGCCAACTTGGCAAATGAAATGCTGTAGAGTTAGTTTAGATAGTTTATAAGGTTAAGAATTTAGGGGGGTGAATTTTTGGGGTTTATGTTTATGTTATGTTTTCAAAATATCATACAATTGTTCCAGCTCTTGTTTTTTATCCAAATAACCCAAATTATCGTAGGTAAACACTAGGTGTTGGACTAAGCGTTGTATAATAGTGAGATTGTCACATGGTATATAGTAACTCGCTTTTGGACTTAATTTTAGTTGAGCTAAGAAATTATCAATGTCATATTTGCTAAAAATGGTTCCTTTATTAAATAAGTTGATATAAAACAAAATATCATTAGGCTTTTCGGAATAGGCTAAGACAAAATGTGCCGGAACATTTACACCATAAATAGGAATATTTAGCAATTTACAGACAGAAATGTACAGAATTCCCAATGTAATGGGGTTTCCTGATTTGGACTCTACTACATTATTAATAAAGGAATTTTTGGGAGAATTAATATTTTTTGTGTTTCCATGAAAGCCATGAATTTCAAAAAAAATTCTGTTTAGCACGTTTACTTGTTCTAAAGCGGTAAGATTTTCATTTAATTCCAACCAAGTATCTTGTTTTAATTGATTAATGGTTTTATGAATTAACTCCTCATCAATATCAGGATATTGGTATTTGGCAACAATAATAGCACCTTGAATCAACTCTTTTTCAGGAGCATTTTTCCAATCGTTGAGCGATTTTTTGACATCCTCAAATTGTAAATGATGAATAATGTTCTCAATACGTTCTTGGCGAAGTACATCTAAAGAGGTTTCCCAAGCATCTTCCAGATGTGGAATTACATCATTTCCTATGGAGATAAGCTTGTTTTTGATTTCATCAAAAACAGCATTGTCTGGATCGTCCAATAACTCTATTAGTGCTTTTAACTCTTTGTTTGACATATTTCAAATTTACGTCAGCACTTAAAGTTTGTGAGTTAATTAAATAATAACTTATTAACTCAATTCTGTTAATTTGGATAAAGTAAGCTCTATTAGCTTTTTAAGAGGAGGCTTGTAATCCTTGCTAAACTCTTTTGCAAACCTGTTGGCAACAGCCACACAAACAGTGCAGGCATTATGTCCCATTGCTCTGGAAAGTCCGTAAAGTGCTGAGGTTTCCATCTCAAAGTTTACTATTTGGTGGTTGTTATAGTTAAATTGGTTTAGCTTTTCATTTAGTTGTTTTTCCTTAAGAGGAACTCTAAGCACTCTACCTTGCGGACCATAAAAACCAGGGGCGGTAGCTGTAATTCCAATATGACAATCATTCTTAAACAAATCTAACAATTGGTTGGAAGCTTTTACAAAATAAGGTTGAGCAAAAGTTCTTGCATAGTTGGTTTGTTCGTAAAAAGCGGTTAGCAATTGGTTTTCTTCATCCGTTTGTTCAAATTCATAAAAGTTCATTAATCCATCTAACCCCAAACCAAAAGAAGAAACAACAAAACTATTTACAGGAATTTCTTTTTGCATGGCTCCACAAGTTCCTATTCTTATAATGTTCAATGATTTTTTTTCAGTTTTAATGATTCGGTTTTCTAGATCTATATTGACCAGAGCATCCAGTTCATTTAAAACAATATCAATGTTGTCAGTTCCCATTCCTGTTGACATTACTGTAATTGGTGTGTTGTTTAAAATACCGGTATGTGTGACAATTTCTCTATTGCTTACTTTGTGGTCTATTCTGTCAAAATAATTGGATATAACTTCAACTCTCCCGGGGTCGCCAACAACAATTACATTTTTGGCCAATTGCTCCGGATGAAGTTTTAGATGGTAAATACTATTGTCCGGTTGTAAAACTAATTCTGAAGGTTCAATTTTATGCATATCGGTAAGCTTTAGAAAACAAAAAAAGACATTAATTTTCAAAATTAATGTCTTTTAAAGTTAAATTATAGTTGGTTGACAGTTATTATTTTTTGTCAGCAGCTTTTTTGGTTGTAGTTTTTTTAGCAGCAGTGCTTGTTGAAGCTTTTTTTGCTGTAGTAGTCTTCTTTGTAGTCGCTTTTTTCTCGGTTGCTTTTTTAGCGATAGCTTTTTTAGGCTTTTCTTCCGTAGTTGTTTCCTCCGCTTTTACCGCTTTTTTAGTAGTAGCCTTTTTAGCAGCAGCTATAGCCGCAAAAGGGTTACTAGATTTTTTTCTTTTTCGAGTATTTCCGTAGCTACCTGCAAAAATTTTTCCTTTTTTTGTTTTAAGATCACCTTTTCCCATACCTTGTAATTTTATTTCGTTAGTACTAATTTAAGAATCAAGCAAATCTAAAAAAAATAATCCATAATTCATAATCAAAATATACCAAATTATGATCATTATGAGTTTTCTAAAGAAATTTTTTAAGGTTAAAATGTTAAGCTTACAAAGGGCTTTAAAGATAATTATAGCTACCTTTGTTTAAAAGAATTTTTTATGAAGAATTATGAAGATTATGTAAATCATTTGGCAAAAATAGCTGATGTAGGAAATAGTATTGCTGTTTTAAGTTGGGATCAGGAAGTGATGATGCCACCAAAAGGAGCAGAAAAAAGAGCTCAACAAATTTCTACTTTAGCGGGAATTCACCATGAATTAAGTGCACAAGAAGACTTTGGGAAGCTCTTAGAGCAGTTGGTTAAAGATAATTCCCTCAGTGATGAACAAAAAAGAAACGTTTCAGAATCTTTAACAGAATTTGAGAAGAATAATAAATATACAACTGCTTTTGTTCAGGAAATGAGTAAAACTGTTTCACAAGCTTTTCAGGCATGGAACAAAGCCAAAAAAGAAGATGATTTTAAACTTTTTGAACCTTATTTGGAAAAGTTAGTAAAGCTGAAAAGAGAAGAGTGCGAATTGTTGGGTTATGAAGACCATCCTTATGATGCATTAATTGATTTATATGAGCCGAAAACTACTGTTGCGGAGTTAGATGTTTTATTTGCTGACGTAAAAAATCAACTGGTAGATTTTGTTAAACAAATTGCTGATGCTCCTCAGAATGAAGATGCTTTAATGCGACAACATTATCCAAAAGAAAAACAGTTGGCGTTTACCGAACTTGTTTTAGAAAAAATGGGTTACGATTTTGAAGCGGGCAGACAAGATATTTCGTCACATCCGTTTTCAACAAGTTTTAGTCCCGAAGATTCAAGAGTCACCACCAGAGTTAGTGAGGAAGATTTGAGTGAGATTTTATGGAGTAGTATTCATGAAGGCGGACATGCTTTGTATGAGCAGGGATTGAAAGTAGAAAACTACGGGCTTCCTGCGGGAACTTATTTATCGTTGGGAATGCATGAGTCTCAATCTCGTTTGTGGGAAAATAATGTGGGGAGAAGTCTTTCTTTTTGGAAATATTTTTATCCAAAATTACAAGAAGTGTTTCCTGATAATTTAAAGAATTATACAGTTGAAGATTTTTATAAAGCCATGAACATTGTTAAGCCTTCGTTTATAAGAACAAATGCTGATGAGTTGACATATCATTTCCATGTGTTAATTCGTTACGAAATTGAAAAAGAATTGATTTTAGGAAATATTGAAGTAAGTGACTTGCCTCGTGTGTGGAATGAAAAATATAAAGCCTATTTAAATATAGACGTGCCGTCAGATTCAAAAGGAGTCTTGCAAGATATTCATTGGTCGCATGGTAGCTTTGGCTATTTTCCCACATATTCATTAGGAAGTTTTTATGCGGCACAATTTTTTCATAAAGCCCAAGAGCAAATTGAAAATTTAGAAGAAAAGGTTGAGCAAGGAAATTATACGGAATTGTTAGATTGGTTAAGAACTAATATTCATCAATACGGAAGATTATACTCAGCAAGCGAATTGTGCGAAAGAGTTACCGGAGAAAAGCTTAATTTTACTTACTTTATGCAATATGCTAAAGCGAAATATGAAAAGTTATACGCTTTACAAACAACAGAAAAATTAATCACTAATTAAAACAATCAACTATGAGAACAGTATTAATAATAGCAATCTCAATTCTTTTATTTTCTTGTAAAAACTCCTCACAAGCTATGGATTCAACTAAACCAGTACCTGACACTACCAAACCGACCAACCTTACTAAAGGAGATTCAAACCAGGAAAAGGTAATTTATGATATGATTGTAAGTTTTATTAGTAAAGGAGAAGGAATTGATCATGAGTTAAAAGATAAAGTGGATGCAAGAATTACATTGTTTAATAAAGAGAATAAAACTGATATTCAACCAGAAATAGTAGGTTGGGGAAGAGAAGGCGAGAAAGATTATAATTTTGTGTTGAAAAACTTATCAACAGAAGTACATAAGAAATTCGTTGCTGCAATGGAAGAGGAAGTAAAATCTACTGATATGGCTAATATTACATTTAATCAACCATCTGTTCATAAAAGATAAGTTTTTTATTTGATAATTCAGTAACTTATCAGACCTTTGTTCTATTGTTTTAATTAAAAAAATAGAATCTAAAACACATCAAAGAAAGTCTAACAAAATCACACTTTATGAATGAATTTGGAATAAAAGCAGAAAATGCTTCGTTAAAATCATTAGGATTAGGAAATGTAGCGTCTGCTCTATGGAATTTAGAACCATCTCAATTGGTTGAAGAAACAATTATTAGAGGAGAAGGAGAATTAGCAAGCTCTGGAGCTTTGGCTGTTGATACAGGTGAATTTACAGGTCGCTCTCCAAAAGACAGATTTATTGTTTATGATGACATTACTAAAGATGCTGTATGGTGGGAAAATTTTAACATTAAATTTGATGCTGATAAGTTTGATGCACTATACAACAGAGTAACAGCTTATCTTTCAGGTAAAGATGTTTACGTTAGAGACGCTTACGCTTGTGCCGATCCAAAATATAGAATGAATATTAGAGCCATTACCGAAACTCCTTGGGCAAACATGTTTATTTATAATATGTTTTTAAGACCAACGAACGAGGAAGTACTAAATTTTATTCCGGAATGGACAATTATTGCAGCTCCGGGCTTTATGGCAGACCCTGAAATTGATGGAACAAGACAACATAATTTTGCGGTAATGAATTTTACCAAAAAAATTATTTTGATTGGAGGAACAGGTTATACAGGAGAAATGAAAAAAGGAATTTTTTCTGCATTAAATTTTATTTTACCTCACCAAAAAAATGTGCTTTCAATGCACTGCTCGGCTAATATTGGCGAAGCTGGAGATACTTCAGTTTTCTTTGGTTTATCTGGAACTGGAAAAACTACTTTGTCATCAGACCCTAACAGAAGGTTAATTGGAGATGATGAACATGGTTGGACTGATGAAGGGGTGTTTAATTTTGAAGGTGGGTGCTATGCAAAGTGCATTAATCTTTCTGCTGAAAATGAACCGGATATTTTTAACGCAATTAAATTTGGTGCATTATTAGAAAATATTAATTTTTACGAAGGAACTACAGAAGTAGATTTTGAAGACAAATCAAAAACTGAAAATACACGCGTTAGCTATCCAATTCATCATATTAATAACATCGCTGTTCCATCGGTAGGGACAACTCCAAATAACATTTTCTTTTTAACAGCAGATGCGTTTGGTGTGTTGCCTCCCATCTCAAAATTAACTCCAGGACAAGCAATGTACCAATTTATTTCAGGTTATACCGCTAAAGTTGCCGGTACTGAAGCAGGAGTTACAGAGCCACAAACTACTTTCTCATCTTGTTTTGGAGCTCCATTTTTACCATTACATCCAACAAAATATGCTGAAATGCTTGGTGAAAAAATGAGAAAACACAACGTAAATGTTTGGTTAATTAATACAGGATGGTCTGGTGGAGCTTATGGAACAGGAGAGCGTATTAAATTAAGATACACAAGAGCGATGATTACAGCTGCCCTTACAGGTAAGTTGAATGAAGTTACTTATGAAAATCATCCAGTTTTTGGATTGGCAATGCCAACATCTTGCGAAAATGTTCCTACAGAAATTCTTAATCCAAGAAATACTTGGCAAGATAAAGCTGCATACGATCAAAAAGCTAATGAATTAGCTAACTCATTCGTTAAAAACTTTGAGAAATTTGCTGATTATGCTAATGATGAAATTATGGCTGCCTCACCAAAAGTTAGCGTGAATGCTTAAAAATTCAAGAAAAATAAAAAAATGAGTTTGTAAAGTGTAAATATTAAAAATAATATTATATTTGCAGCCTCAAAAAAATTAACAAATAACAAAAAGAATATTATGGCTAATCATAAGTCGGCATTAAAAAGAATAAGACAGACGGCAACGAGAACATTACGTAATAAGTATCAACATAAGACAACTCGTAATGCAGTTAGAGATTTAAGAAACTCAACAAGCAAGAAAGAAGCATCAGAATTGCTTCCAAAAGTAGCTTCTATGTTAGATAAGTTAGCTAAGAAAAACATTATTCATAAAAACAAAGCATCAAATCTTAAGTCTAAATTGACTAAACACGTTGCGAAACTAAAATAATTCTTCTTTATTCTTTGAATAAATTGTGAAACTTAATAAAAAAGAGGCTGAATTAAAATTCAGCCTCTTTTTTTGCTTTAAGTTTTTTAGATTTCTTGTAAACATAATCAGTTAATGCAATGCTTAAATGTCTAATTTTGTTAATGAATAAAAAAATAATAAATATTTATATATGAAACGAATTGCCATAAATGGTTTTGGACGAATAGGTAAGTTACTTACTAGATTAGTCCAAAATAATGATCAAATAGAATTAGTTGCAATAAATGATTTAGCTGATACCAAAACATTAGCTCATCTATTAAAATATGATTCTGTTCATAGGCATTTTGAAGGAACAGTCGATTATACTGATGATGCGCTAATTATTAATGGTAAAAAAGTATTTGTTTTTAGTGAAAAATCCCCTGAAAATTTGCCATGGAAATCACTTGATATTGATATGGTAATTGAATGTACAGGAATTTTCTTGACAAGAGAATTAGCTAACAAGCATATTATCGCAGGAGCTAAGAAAGTAATCTTGTCTGCTCCCGCAAAAAGTGATGACATTAAAACCATCGTTATAGGAATTAATGATGAATTAATTGATTCTATGGATACGATTATTTCTAATGCATCGTGCACCACCAATGCAGTAGCACCTATAATTAAAATATTAAAAGATAACTTTGGTATTGAACAAGCACAAATAGCAACTGTTCATTCATATACCAATGATCAACGTCTGCACGATGCTCCTCATAGAGATTTAAGAAGAGCAAGAGCAGGGGCTTTGTCAATTATTCCAACATCAACAGGAGCGGCAAAAGCTATCGTTAAAATATTCCCGGATTTAAAAGGAAAAACTGCCGGATATGCAGTAAGAGTTCCAGTTCCGGATGGTTCTTTAATAGATGTTTGTGCACAGCTTTCAACTAATGTAGATGTAGCAACAGTTAATAAGGCTTTTCTTGAGGCAGCTCAAAATGGTATGAAAAATATTTTGGAGTACACTACTGATGAATTAGTTTCTTCAGATATTATAGGGAATAGTCATTCTTGTATCTTTGATGCTAACTTAACATCAATAACAGGCAATCTAGTTCGCATAGTAGGTTGGTACGACAATGAAGCAGGTTATTCTAATAGATTAGTTGATTTAATTAATAAAGTATAATTTATTAATTATTTATTTTCCCCAAACGTGTCTGTTTCTATGCTTTCTGTTACCTACATGCCCTGATGAATTTACTTTAGCTCCACCATTACGTGGCTTTTGATATTTAGGCCCAGACTTGCAAGATTGAAAAGACATAGGCAAAGAAAACATGCTTGCCATGAAGATAAGCGCCAATACTTTGCTGTATAATGATTTTTTCATTCTTTTTAGAAAATTAGTTCTAAGGCATAAAATTAATCAAATTTATTACATATAAAAATCTTGACTAATAAATGTTAATGGTTTTACTTATTTTTTTACAAACAGTTACAATAAAGCCGTGTTTTACTTGATTTTTTCTATAATTAATTTATTAGCAGCATGTTTTTTATCATGTTGAATTCATTAGTTCTAAGTAAATTTGTAAGCTAAAAACCAGTATTGGTTCAAATAAAATAACATATTTGTGATGAGCAGTAACATCTGACCAATTTCATAAAATATAAATGAATATATGAAAACAGATTTTTTAATAATTGGTTCAGGTATAGCCGGTTTGAGTTATGCATATAAAATTGCTGATTATTTTGATAAAAAAAATCAAGTTGTTTCTATCACCATCATTACCAAAGTTGATGAAGACGAAAGCAATACAAAGTATGCTCAAGGGGGAATTGCATCGGTAACCAAATCATCAGATAGTTTTGAAAACCATATTAAAGATACCTTAATTGCCGGAGATGGTTTGTGTGATGAGAGGGTTGTTAAAATGGTAGTGGAACAAGCTCCAGAAAGAATTAAGGAATTAGTAGATTGGGGTACTAATTTTGATAAAACTATTCAAGGGGATTATGATTTAGCCAAAGAAGGTGGACATTCCGACAATAGAATTTTACATTTTAAAGACTTTACAGGTAACGAAATAGAGAGAGCTTTACTTAATAAAGTTTTCAATCACCCTTATATTACGGTTTTCAACTATCATTTTGCCATAGATTTAATTACACAGCATCATTTGGGTGAAAAAGTTACACGAGCAACATCCAACAAAAAGTGTTTTGGAGTGTATGTGTTAAATCGTAGAACGGGAGAAATAAAAGTGTTGAAATCCAAAATTACCTTGTTGGCAGCGGGAGGGATTGGTCAGGCTTATTTAAATACTACCAACCCAAAAGTGGCAACGGGAGACGGAATTGCTATGGCATATAGAGCAAAAGCTATTATTAAAAACATGGAGTTTGTTCAGTTTCATCCTACAGCATTGTATCAACCTAACGTCTCGCCTTCATTTTTAATTTCTGAAGCAGTGCGTGGGGCGGGAGGAATATTGAGAAATCATAACAACGAAGCTTTTATGGAGCAGTATGATAAAAGAAAAGACTTAGCTCCAAGAGATGTTGTTGCCCGAGCCATTGATGCAGAAATGAAAAGACATGGAACTACTAATATACTGTTAGATGTTTCTCATATTGATATAACTTCTTTTATTGCTCATTTTCCTACCATTTACAATAAATGTGTAGAAATTGGTTTAGACATCTCAAAAGACTATATTCCTGTTGTTCCGGCAGCTCATTATTTGTGTGGAGGAATTGAAGTGGATACTAACGCAAGGACTTCTATTACTAACCTATATGCTTCAGGAGAATGTGCTTTTACGGGGTTACACGGGGCAAATCGTTTGGCTTCTAATTCGTTAATTGAAGCATTAGTTTATTCTCATAATGCTTTTTTAGATAGTGTTGAACAAGTTGAAAATGTTGAATTTCAGGAAAGTATTCCCGAATGGAATGATGAAGGAACCACCATATTTAATGAACATTTTTTAGTAGAGCAAACCAAAAAAGAACTACAAACCATATTGAGTAATTATGTCGGTATTGTTCGTTCTGATGAGCGTTTGCAAAGAGCTTTAAATAGATTAAAATTGATATATGATGAATCAGAAAAGTTGTATGAGAGCTCTAAATTAAGTGTTGCTATTTGCGAATTGAGAAACTTAAGAAGCATTGCTTATTTGGTTACTAAAGGAGCTTCAGAGAGAAAAAATAACGTAGGCTTGCATTACAATGTGGATAATGTGTAAACTTTAACTATAAAAAGCCCTTATAATTTCCGAAAGAGCGTCTATATCCACTTTCTCTATGGGGTGTTTGGAATTGGGTAATAACTCAAAAGTAGCATGAGGTAATAGTTGAGCAACATGATTAGTTTCTTCATAAGTTACCATTTCATCGTTATCTGCTAATAGCAATTTTATGGTGTGTTGAATAAGTTTAAAGTCCTCATCTTTAAGCACATTTTTATTGCCCATTGTTATCATCATGTTGGCAGTTTTTTCCAAAACTGTTTTCCAATCGTTGGGATAATGACGGTCTTTTAATATTGCTGCAAAAGTTGGAATTTTATCTTCCATTTTTTCAGCATCTAACATTTTTGTTTCTTTAGCAGCAATGTCGGGAGTCCAACTTAGTTTTGTTCCTAAAGTAATTATTTTACCTACTTTTTCCGGATGATGTTTTGCTAAATATAAAGCTACATAGCCTCCCATGCTGTAACCAAAAATATCAATAGATTCAACTTTTTGTTGCTCTAAATAAACTAAAACATCATCAGCAAACTGAGGAATGTTAAAGTTTTCTTTAAACGCTTCTCCTCCATGTCCTGAAAAATTTAATAAATGGATATTAAATTGATTGTTTAACAAAGATGCTAAGGAATTAAATTGTGATTTACTACCGATAGCACCATGAAGAATTAATAAATTTTTCATTTAAAGCTTAGTAATTCAGCAATTGTTTTAATGCTGCTGCAACTTTATCTCCATTAGGTAATAACGTAGCTTCTAATATAGAGTTTAACGGAATAGCAGGAGTATCTATTGAGCCTACAATTTCTATTGGAGCGTCTAAATGGCTAAAACAGTTTTTCTGAATACGTGCCGCTAAGCCAAGTGTAAATGAGGATTCAATAGATTCTTCGGTAACCAACAAGACTTTGTTGTGCTTTTTAGTGGCTGCATACATGGCTTCTTCATCCAAAGGGTTAAGCGTTCTTAAATCAATAATTTCTACCTGACCTTTAAATTGTTTAGCAGCTTCTAAACTCCAGTAAACACCTCTTCCGTAAGTAATAATAACAGCACTTTCACCATTTTCAATCTTGTCTGCATCAGCTTCAATAACTGTCCTTGCTTTTCCAAATGGAATGACATATTCATCATCAGGCTCTACGGTTTTAGCCCCTTCAGTACCTTTAATTTTACTCCAGTATAAGCCTTTATGCTCAAAAATTACTACAGGATTAGGGTCATAATATGCAGATTTTAGTAAGCCTTTTAAATCTGCACCAGTTGATGGATAGGCTACTTTTACTCCTCTAATGTTGGTAACCACAGACTCCACACTTGAAGAATGGTAAGGACCTCCCGAGCCATAAGCTCCGATAGGTACTCTTAAAATCATACTGGCAGGCCATTTTCCATTAGAAAGGTAGTATGAACGTCCAACTTCTGTAAACAATTGGTTAAGTCCCGGCCAAATGTAATCGGCAAACTGAACTTCAACAATAGGTTTTAAACCTACAGCAGCCATTCCAACCGTACTTCCTACAATAAAAGCTTCTTGTATAGGCGTATTAAACACCCTGTTTTCTCCAAATTGTTGAGCCAAAGTAGCCGCCTCACGGAAAACACCGCCTAATCTGCCACCAACGTCTTGTCCGTACAACAGACATTCTTTGTGTTTACTCATTAATTCTCTAACGGCAAATAAGGCAGAATCTACCATTACAGTTTTTTCTTTTCCTGCTGGTTCTCTCACTCCTTTTTCCTCTGTAATTGGAGTAGGAGCAAAACAATGTGTAGTTAAATCTTCAGGAGAAGGATCTTCTTCTTTTAGGGCTGCTTGATATTCTTTCTCTACCAATTCTTTGGCTTTGCCTTCAATAGCCAACAATTCAAACTTTTGAATGCCCGATTTTTCGGCTAAGGCTTTTAATTTTGGAAAAGGATCTCTTTTAGCAGCTTCTTCTAAATCATCTCTATACCATTCTTTTCTAACTCCCGATGTGTGGTGGTTTAACAAAGGTACTTTAGCGTGTATAATAAAAGGTCGTCTTTCTTTTCTGACAATTTCTATCACTTCAGCTACTGTTTCATAGGCAGTATCGAACTCAGTACCATCTATGGTTCTTACATCCATGCCTTTAAAACCTTTAGCAAAATGGGTAATATCTTGAGCTCGGGTTTCTTTTGCGTTGGCAGAAATATCCCAATCGTTGTCTTGTACTAAATAAATAATAGGTAATTTTTTTAGAACTGCCATCTGAAAAGCTTCAGAAACTTCGCCTTCAGTACAAGAAGCATCTCCTAAGCTGCAAACTACAACAGGATTTTCGCCTTTGTAATCTTCAGCTAAGCCTTCTTTTTCTTTGTATTGAAGTCCCATTGCAACGCCTGTGGCAGGAATAGCTTGCATACCTGTTGCAGAAGATTGATGTGGTATTTTTGGTTTGTCATCGTCTCTTAAACTTGGATGAGAATAATAGGTTCTACCACCTGAAAAAGGGTCATTTTTTTTGGCTAATAATTGTAACATGAGTTGGAAGGGAGTCATACCAATTCCCAACAAAATACTATCATCACGGTAATAAGGGAAAACGAAATCTTGAGGTTTTAGCTGCATACCCATTGCCAACTGTATAGCTTCATGACCACGAGAAGTAGCATGAACATATTTAGCAGTAATTTCTTTATTGGCTTCATACAATTCTGTGAGTGCTTTAGCGGTACTCATTAACTGAAAAGCTTGTTGTACAATATCTTTAGATAAAGCTGTTTTACTTTTTTCTTTTTCTTCTTTTGCTATCGCCATTACTTTAACCTTTTTTTACGAATGGTAAAGTTAAGTAAATAGATTAAAAATTTAACCCTCTATAAAATATTAACTGTTTTGAGATTTTATTTTAAAAAATATTGACTAAGTAGAAAGTTTATAAAGTAGAAAGTTAAATTTATTTTCGTGTCATTCTGAAAGAACTTTATTGAGTAGTAAATAAGCTTATTTGAGAACTTATTTTTTCTCCTTAATCACCATTTGCAACAACGCAGCCAATCCAATAACCAGCCCGCAACCAATAACATTGTACCACAAATAGCCAACTTCTTTAACAGGTGTTTGGAGGAGGTAAGAGAAGATAGCTTGTCCGAAGAAGTGTAAAATAATTACAGCAGCTTGTGCAATTATAGCAGCAATAAATGTAGCTTTTCCTTTAATTTTGTTAATGAAAAAAGCAACCAAGAAAATGCCTAAAATAGTTCCATAAAAAATAGAACCTAAAATGTTTACAGCTTCAATAAGGTTTTCGAGCAATTGGGCAAACAAAGCAAAACCAATAGCTATCATTCCCCAAAAGGCGGTAAATAATTTAGAAATGATGACCATTTTTTTGTCGCTGGCTTGTGCCGAAGTGCTTGATAAGCGTTTATAAAAATCTATGGTACTGGTAGAAGCCAAGGCATTTAGTTCTCCGGCAGTGCTCGACATAGCAGCAGAAAATATTACCGCCAACAACAATCCTATCAATCCAATAGGCATATAGTTCATAATAAACGATAGAAAAATATAATCAGAATCTTTTGATTTGCTTTCGGGTACGGCTTTTAAAATAATGGCTTTGGCTTGGTTTTTCAGTTCAATCTCTTGCTGATCTTTTTGTTGAGCTAACTTAATGGCTTGGTCAATTTCTGTTGGATTGGAGGAAGTGCTTATTTGTTCTAAGTATTGTTTTTTCTCACTAAATACTATTTGGTAATCCTCTTCAATGGCTTTCAGTTCCGGTGCATATTCCGTTTGGTAAGCTTGGTCTAAACTTGTTTGGTTAAATAAAATTCGGTGTTCTTGAAATTGAAAAAATACAAAAACCATGATTCCTACAAACAGAATAAAAAACTGCATAGGAATTTTCAGTAAGGCATTAAACATTAATCCCATTCTGCTTTCATAAACGGATTTTCCGCTTAAATAACGTTGCACTTGCGATTGGTCGGTACCAAAATAGGAGAGGGCAAGGAAAGTTCCTCCTGTAATTCCTGTCCAAAAAGTATAGCGTTTATCAATGTCTAACGAAAAATCAATTACATTCATTTTGTCCATCATTCCGGCAATAGAAACAGCCTCACCAAAAGAAACGTTTTCGGGCAAATTGAAAATAATAATGAAAAAAGCGATGAACATTCCGCCCATAATTACTGCCATTTGCCATTTTTGGGTAAGACTAACTGCTTTTGTTCCTCCGGAAACGGTATAAACAATTACCAATGCACCAATTAATAAAATGGTAATATCGAGTTGCCAACCTAAAGCGGTAGCAATAATAATGGCAGGAGCATAAATGGTTATTCCGGCCGCTAATCCACGCTGAATAAGAAAAAGAGAAGCAGCAAGCAACCTACTTTCAACTCCAAAACGGGTTTCTAAATATTCGTAGGCAGTATATACTTTTAGTTTGTAGTAAATAGGAATAAAAACTGCAGAAACAATAATAAGGGCGATGGGTAAACCCAAATAATTTTGGACAAAACCCATTCCCGACTCATAAGCTTGTCCAGGAGTAGAAATAAAAGTGATGGCACTGGCTTGGGTAGCCATTACAGAAAGTCCGATGGTAGCCCATTTCATATCGCTATCTCCTTTAAGATAGCCTTCAATGTTTTGGCTTTTACGGGTTTTCCACGCACCATAAATGGCAATGAAACCGAGTGTTCCGAGTAATACTATCCAATCTATACTACTCATGGTTTATAGTAGGTAGTTATCAGTTGAAAAACAACAATTAAAAAAACTAAAAAACCTACTACAAAAAAGTAGAAGCCTTTCCATGATTTAAAAAATGGAGGAAGTTGATTGCTCATTTATTTTATAGTTTATGAGTTTAGAAGTTTAACTTCTCCCCTAACACTCTAAAGGAAGGGAAACTCCCTCCCTTTGGGAGGGATGGGGTGGGATAAACATATTTATAGCGAAGCTAATTTATTTAAATCCATACTTTTAGCGATGCTTTTTACATTGTCACAGTTTTCTTGATTATCTGCTTCTATGGTGAGCATAAATCTATTAGAAATTCCTACAACGACAGAAGCTTTTCCGGTTTTCTTTTTGAATGTTTCCCATCCTGAAATTTCATCATTAACGGTATAACTTTGAGCCAACTCATCTTTGGTGTCGATTTTTAAACCGCTATTCCACATTGCTGTAGCCATACTATACATAGATAAAGCGGCATTGTAATCTAATAGTGAGATTTTAATTCTTTCTCCTGCTTCATTTTTAAAAGTGATGTCAGCATTAGAGTAGGAAGTTCCTTGCATTTCAACTGTGCCACCATCTGGTTCTTCGGCAGTATAACCATCAATTTCGGTAGGTAAAAATTTGATTAACTCTTCGTAGTGCATGGCTTTGGCATCTTTACGCTTTTCCATGTCTTTTTCCATTTTTTCAGCCTGTTCTTGCATGTTTTGAGCCATCTTCATAGCTGCACCGAGTGGGTTTTTCTCTACGTCAATATTGTCGTCTTGACTTTTGTCTTTTCCTCCACAAGCAACTAAAATTGCTGATAAAGAAATTAGTAAAAATTTGTTGAATTTTTGCATAGCTTAATTTTTTCGTGATTAGATTTCAAATTTACAATATTTTAAATAATAATCGAACTTGGATTTAAAGTGCTTTTATCATTTTACTCAACTCCATCATTTCATCTCTTAGTCTGGCAGCTTCTAAGAAATCTTCTTGTTTAGCAGCATCTTTCATTCTTTTTTGTGTTTCTTCCAATAATTTTTCCAGTTGAGGTTTGCTCATGTATTGAACTACCGGGTCTGCAGCTACGCTAGGTTGTTGACTAATATTATCTAATAAGTAGAAATTATCCGGTGAAACTGATTTGCCAAACATAGTTTTATCACCGCTAGTTTTACTTTTGTTTAAAGCTGTAGGTACAATGTTGTGTTCTGCATTGTATTGTAGTTGTTTCGTTCGTTTTCTGTCAGTTTCATCTATCGTTTTTTGCATGGAACCGGTAATTTTATCAGCATACATAATCACTAGTCCATTCATGTTTCTTGCGGCTCTTCCTGCTGTTTGTATAAGAGAACGTTCCGAGCGTAAAAAACCTTCTTTATCAGCATCTAAAATAGCAACTAAGGAAACTTCGGGCAAATCCAGCCCTTCTCTTAATAAGTTCACACCTATCAATACATCAAAAATTCCGTTTCTAAGGTCTCTTAAAATTTCAACACGTTCAATGGTATCCACATCAGAATGAATGTATCGACATTTTAACCCGTTGTTATCAAAATATGTGGTTAACTCCTCAGCCATTCGTTTGGTTAGAGTTGTTACTAACACACGCTCGTCTTTTTCTGCTCGGATGTTTATTTCCTCCATCAAATCGTCAATCTGATTTAAACTCGGACGAATTTCTATAACCGGCTCTAATAATCCTGTTGGACGAATAATTTGTTCTACTACAACACCTTCAGATTCTTTTAACTCAAAATCGGCAGGAGTAGCACTTACATAAATGGTTTGGTTGATTAATTGATAAAATTCTTCAAATTTCAGTGGCCGGTTATCCATGGCAGAAGGCAATCTAAAACCGTATTCTACTAAATTTTCTTTACGAGAACGATCGCCACCATACATGGCTCCAATTTGAGAAACCGTTACATGGCTTTCATCAATCACCATCAAAAAATCTTTAGGAAAATAGTCTAATAAGCAGAAAGGACGAGATCCCGGTGCTCTTCTGTCGAAATATCTAGAGTAATTTTCAATTCCTGAACAGTAACCTAATTCACGCATCATTTCCATATCGTACGTTACTCTGTCTTCTAAACGTTTGGCTTCAGTATGTTTGCCAATCTCTTTTAGGTAAATTAAGTGATTAAATAAATCATCCTGAATGTCTTTTATAGCTTGATGTAAGGTGTTTTGAGTGGTATTGAAAATGGTTGCCGGGTAAATGTTTAAGTAGGTAAAACTTTCTAATGAGCCTCCATTTATAGGGTCGAAAGATTCTATTTCTTCAATTTCATCTCCAAAAAAGTAGATGCGATAAGCAATTTCTGCATAAGCAGGATAAACGTCTATGGTATCACCTTTTACTCTAAAATTTCCTCTCTGAAAATCTACTTCAGTTCTGGAATACATGGCTTGCACCAATTGAAGCAAGAATTTATTTCTGCTGATAACATCACCTACTTTTAGTTTAATAATATTTTCTTGGAAATCTGTTGGATTTCCAATACCGTAAATACACGAAACTGAAGCTACCACAATAACATCTTGTCTGCCTGAGAGCAGCGCAGTAGTTGCACTTAAACGCAGTTTTTCAATTTCATCGTTAATGGACATATCTTTTTCGATATACACATCTGTTACCGGTAAATAAGCTTCTGGCTGGTAATAATCGTAATAGGAAACAAAATATTCTACTGCATTGTGTGGGAAAAATTGTTTGAATTCACTGTATAATTGAGCAGCTAGGGTTTTGTTATGACTTAAAATTAAAGTTGGTCGTTGCACTTGCTGAATAACATTGGCAATGGTAAATGTTTTTCCGGAGCCTGTAACACCAAGTAATGTTTGTGCTTTAGCCCCTTTTTGTAAACCTTCTACCAATTGCTTGATGGCTTCGGGTTGGTCCCCTGTTGGTTGAAAATCGGATATTAATTCAAATGCCATAAGGCAAAATTAAGGATTTGTTTGGTGAATTTTTTGAATTTAAAACTCCATTACTCTTTCCACTAGCAATAAATTATTGTTAAGATGAGGATTGCTTTTTAAGGTTTGCAATACACTATTTAATTTTTTCTCATATTGATTTTTTGGTGCAATTTTTAGTTGGGCGATGTAGTAAATGGCTTTTATTACCAAATCGTTTTCTTCCATAGAAATAAAATTTTTAGTTAGTTTTTTGTAGCGACTATAATTTTCAACTACTTCATCAAAATTTTTAGCTTGAAAATGAGCCATCAACAGTACTACAAATAACCCATCATACATTTTTTTGAAAGTTTTTTGTTGGTATTCATGCAACACTTTTTCAATGAGCTTGATGCTTGTTTTTTCCTGATTATATAAAATAAGAAACATGGCATAAACATTATAAAAATTAATGTATTTAAGGTAGCTTACTTTTTCCCAATCGAGTTTGTTGCTCAATTCTTCAAACAGGCTGATAATTTCCTTTATTTCATTTTGGAGTTTGTCGTTTAGTGGTTTGCAGAAATAGTCGGTAATAAAAAAACTACCTTTAATACTAAGTGCCAGCATCAATCCCGAATCGAGCTGATTATTGGCATGATAAAATTTTTGCCATTTGTTAATGATAGAAGAACAGGTTTTATTTATTTCTTTTTCGCTTAATGTTAGTCGTGTGTGTTTAACCAACATATAATCTAAACTCATCAATTTTTCTCTATGCTGAGCTATCATTAAATAAGCATGTTTTTCGGCTAATTTTTTGGTGTATTCAATTAATTCAAGGGTGTTTTTATCGTAAAAAGACTTGTGATTATAGCTGCTAAGTAAATTTAAATAGGATTGTCGGGCAATAATTTGAATAGAAAGGGAATTGGAATTAAAATGATTTTTGAAAAAAGCTAACTCTTTTGGGTTTACAACCTTTTGTTCTTCAATAAGTGTGGTAGATGTAAGTTCATCTTGTTTTTGTAGTAAATTTTTTAAATCGCTAAAAAGCATTAAATACTCTTTATTACTTTCTAGATTTAATTGTTTTCCAAGTGTTGTTGAAAGTAGTTTATTTTGTTGTGTAATTTCAAATAAGAGGATTAATAATCCATAATCTTCAAACTTTTTGGCTACTTCAACCAATAACTTTAGTTTTTCTGTGGCTTTGCTGTGTTCTTCATGGTAAATGAGCCATTCTATTTTACTCACATTTTGGCTAAGAAAGGAGGGAAAATGTTGACTGATAAAAGAAAAATAGTTGAGGGTGTGATGGTTAAGTTGATTGAACTTTTTCAGTGTTTCTTTGGAGGTATTTCCATAAACAGCTTCACAATAATAATCTAAAGTTTGATTAGGGGTATTTTTAATATGATGAATTAATTTTTGAGAAAGCAGTTGGTTTTTCGCAGCTAAATATGTTTCAAACAAATTTAATTGCTGAGAAGAACAACAGGCACTTATTTTTTGAATTAGAAATTCCATTTTTTAGAGGGGTTATCAAAACTCATCTGATTTTGATAAAAATACGGGAATTTTTTTAAACAATAACACAGATTAATTTTACATCAACAATTAAAATTATATGTTATGGAAAAATCACAAACTATCCTAAAAAACACAACAAAGAAAGATGTTTTTATTTTTATTTTATTATTTGTCCTACTATTTTCTTCAACAGCATTGTTTTCTCAACATCAAATAGGGCATACCACTATTACTTTTCAGGATGCCAATAGAAATAACCGCAGTATAGAAACTGAAATTTATTATCCGGCAGCAACAGCTGGGACAAATGTGGCTATGTCTTCGGGGCAATATCCTGTAATTGTGTTCGGACATGGTTTTGTGATGGCTTGGAGTGCTTATGAAAATTTATGGACAGAATTTGTTCCAAGGGGTTATATTATGGTTTTTCCCAGAACAGAGGGAAATATGTTTAGTACCGATCACCAACAATTTGGTTGGGATTTACAATTTTTAGTTCATCAAATGCAAATAGAAGGAACAACTTCAAGTTCAATTTTTTATAATGGTGTGGCTCCAAAAACAGCTTTAATGGGACATTCTATGGGAGGAGGAGCAGCATTTTTAGCAGCAGATTCGTTAGCACAATCCAATACACCATATTTTAATACCTTAATTGGTTTAGCCCCTGCTGAATCTACAAGTAATGGGGTTTCTTCTATTAATTCTGCCAAAACAGTTACGGTTCCTAGTTTAATTTTATCGGGAGCTCAAGATGGTGTTACTCCTCCTGTAGATCATCATATACCGATGTATGATTCATTGGCTGCTGCTTGTAAAACATTTATTTCCATAATAGGCGGAGCTCATTGTTATTTTGCTGAGCCTAATTTTAATTGCGATTTTGGTGAAGGAACTGCTTCATCAGGAATTTCTATTACTCGTGGCGAGCAACATGCTGTTACCTTCGATTTTGTAAATCCTTGGTTAGATTATACCTTAAAAGGAGATTGCAATGCTTTTGTTGAATTTAATGATTCGTTGCAAAATTCACCAAGAATAAATCATAACCAAGTTTGTACGCCTAATCCTATTCCTAGTATTAATGCCAATGGAAATATATTAACATCTTCCACAACAGGAGTAAGTTATCAATGGTACTTAGATGGTAACCCAATTCCAAATAGCAATATGGTTTCTATTACAGCAACAGCATCTGGTAATTATGAAGTAGAAGTATTTTATACTGATGGATGCAGTGAAATATCTACTCCTTACACAATAGTTATTTCAGTTGTGAATGAGTTGGAAGAAGGCAATATCAATATTTACCCTAATCCTGTTTCATCATTTATAAATTTAGATTTACCTGATAATAAAAAATACTTTGTAAGCATAATGGATTTTACTGGTAAAGATGTGTTAATGCAATTAGTTGATAATAAAAAGTTAGATGTTTCTGCACTACCAAGTGGAATCTACATACTGCAACTTCAATCTGAAAAGTTAGTTTATACTACAAAATTGGTGAAGAGGTAATGTTTTGGAGTTTATCTTTCAAAAAATTAGCAATGATTTCTTTACCATGTTGCGTAAGAATAGATTCAGGGTGAAACTGAACACCATATAAGTTATACGTTACATGTCTTAATGCCATAATTTGGCTATTTTCTTCTACAGCAGTAATAATTAAATCTGTTGGAAATTGTTTTTGAGAAACTACCCAACTGTGGTACCTACCAATTTCAAATTGTTGAGGTAAATTTTCAAAAAGTTTATCAGAAGTGTCAATAACTTTTAACCGACTCGCTATACCATGAAAAACATGAGATAAATTCTCCAATTTTCCGCCAAAAACTTCTCCAATAGCTTGCATGCCTAAACAAACACCTAATATTTTTTTTGTTGGAGCGTAAGTTTTTATTACATCTAATAATATTCCTGCATCTTTTGGTAAACCTGGTCCGGGAGAGAGAATAATAATGTTGTAAGTACCAATAGTTTCAATAGAAATTTCATCGTTTCTAAAAACATCCACTTCATAATTAAGAGCCTCAATATAATGAACCAAATTGTAGGTAAAAGAATCGTAATTGTCTAGTACTAAAACTTTTTCCATCATTTATTCAGAAACATTCAATTGAATACGTTCATTTCTGTTAGCTAAATCCCAAGCAGTATGAAAAACTAATCGGGTAATTTTTTCCATTTTAGAGAAAATAATTTTATCCACTGTATCGGTTTCTTTATGGTAATCTTCGTGTACTCCGTTAAAATAAAATATTACAGGAATATTGTTTTTAGCAAAGTTGTAATGGTCAGAACGATAATAATATCTATTAGGATCTTTCGTGGTGTTAAATTCATAATCCAATTCTAGTTGAGTGTAAGTAGTATTGGCTTTTTCATTGATTTCATGTAACTCAGTACTAAGCATATCGGAACCAATAATGTAAATATAATTTTCGTTATCAGCGTGTTTTTTATCTAATCTTCCTATCATATCAATATTAAGATTAGCAACTGTATTTTCTAAAGGGAAAACAGGATAATTGGTATAGTATTTAGAACCTAGTAAACCTTTTTCTTCTCCGGAAACATTAAGTATCAGAATACTCCTTCTAGGTCCATGACCATCTTTTTTGGCTTTTATAAACGCTTCGGCAATTTCCATTATCGCTACTGTTCCAGATCCATCATCATCAGCACCATTAAAAATTTTACCATCATGTTCTCCAATATGGTCGTAATGAGCACTTAAAATTATCAATTCATCTTTTAAATCACATCCTTCAATATATGCTAATACATTGTGAGCGTCAGAAATGGTTGTTTTTTTGTTGATGTCTAAACTTAGCTTGTTTTTAACAACAAAGCTTTCTGGAACACCTTTGTTATTTATTTTTTCTTTAATTTTTTGTGATGATTTTGCGATAATTTCATCAGCCATTTCGGAAGAAATGTAAAAACTAGGAAAATCGAAATCTATCTCACGTTTATCCAACACTTTTAGTTTTTCACTTTCAATAAAATGGGTGTAGGTTTTTATCATTTCAGGCGTATTTTCATTAATGATAAGCAATGCTAAAGCCCCTTTTTCTTTTGCCGTAGCAACTTTAGGATTATTTCTTCTATTACTCCATTTAGAAGGGGTATCAGTATTAGAAACCGAGTAGCGTTCACTTTTATTTTTAGGTTCACCATTTAGAATAATTACTATTTTACCTTTCACATCAAGGTTGGAGTAATCAGAGTAAAGAGAGTCGTCAATTCCATAGCCTGCAAAAATTACTTCAGCATCAATTTGTTCGTTTTTTAAATATGTTGGAAAATTGAAAAAATCTTTATTTTGAATAAATTTTCTATTATTTAGTGTAATAGACACACCTTTTGCATTCTGCAATCCAACTTTATAGGTTTGGTAATAAGTAATATCTTTTATAGGAGGAATACCAATTTGCTTGTAAAAATTACTAATGTAAGTGGCAGCTTTGGTAAGGCTTTCTTTACCTGTTTCTCTACCACCATATTCATCAGATGCGATAATGTGTAAATGTTTGCTTAAATCTGCTTGAGTAATGGTTGTAGCATATTTTAGAGCTATGGAATCTTGTTGAGCAAAGCTGGTGGATAATTCAATTAAAAAATAAGCGATAAAAAAAAGTGTATTTTTCATAGTTTATAGTTTATTGACAATTCATGGTTTTCAGTTGACAGTTATTTGTCAAATATACAATTCCCAACTTTTAATTAATTGTTCTATTAGTCAGTTTCTAAATTAGAAGGCTTTTTAGCCAATTTCTCTAATCCGAAAATTAAACCAAAACCAACAAGAACAAGTATAATAACACCCATTATTTGTGGTTCTTCATGAAATTGGTTGGGTAAAACATTGGTTTCTATAAACGGAACAATTTCACCTTTAGAATTTTCTCTGGTAGATAACACTTCTTTCCAAGGCCAAATTTTATTTAAAGAACCAATTAAAAAACCTGTTAATGCAGCAACAGTAACATCGTGGTATCTTTTAAATAACCAATTTAAGAGTTTGGAGAAAGATAGTAATCCAACTATACACCCTAAAATAAAAGTAAGTAAAGTGGTAATTTTAAAATCTTTAATAGAAGAAAGAATTAGTTCATAAGAACCCAGCAATAGTAAAATAAAACTCCCTGAAATTCCGGGTAAAATCATCGCACAAATAGCAATAGCTCCTGAAACAAACACAAACCAAAGTGTATCAGGGTTTTCCATAGGATTTAAAATGGTTATAGTAAACGCAATTACTGTTCCTACAATCACTGCTAAGACACGTGATAAATGCCACTCAGCTACTTTTTTACCTACTAAAAATACACTGGCAATTATTAATCCGAAAAAGAACCCCCATAGCAATACAGGATGAGCATGAAGCAAATAAGTAATCAGTTTTGCTAAAGAAATTATGCTGATGGCAATTCCAAGTAATAGTGTAGTGATAAAACTTCCGTTGATATGTTTCCAGAAAGGTTTAACACCTTCTTTGGTTAATACTTTTAATGCTTGTAAATTAAAATTGCTAATGGTTTCAAGTAATTCTTCATAAATTCCTGAAATAAAAGCAATAGTACCACCAGAAACTCCAGGAACAACATCTGCTGCTCCCATGGCTATACCTTTCAATGCAATAAAAATGTAATCTTTAAGATTTCTTGTTGCCATTTTTTAGGTTATAAGCATTGTTCAACATAAGCTTCAATACCACCTTTTAGGGAGTAAATATTTGGAAGTTGATATTTTACTGTTAAAGTACGTACAATGGCAGAAGATCTTTTTCCTGAGTTACAAATAAAAACAGTTTTTTTATCATTCTCAAATTGAGCTTTATTATTGATTACATTTTCTAAGGGAATATTTGTTCCTCCTAAATTAAAATCTTCAAAAACATAATCATCTCTAATATCAATAATTTGAATATTAGCATTTTCTTCTATCATTTTTTTTAGTTCTGAAGGAGCTATTTCATTCATAATGTAAAAAATCTATAATTAAGTAGTAGGTTATTAATGAAATGCTGAAGTAATTTCTTCCGGAAGATTTTCGAAGAAAGTATCTCCTCTTAACCCTAGTCTAAGACATTCTAATGCAATTACTTCGTTGGGAGAAATATTTCCTAAGTTTACATTTGCTCCAAACTGCTTAATAAACCAAACTTGTTGATTTTTAAGTGGAGCTTCCCAAAGGATATTTTCTAATTTTACTTTAGCAATAATTTTGTTTACTAAAGCAACATGAGCCGTTCCGTTTGGGCGGTAAATTCCAACAGTACCACTTTCTCTAGCTTCAGCAATAACTTTCCATGCCCCAGCATCTAATTCATCTTTCATCATAGAAATCCATTTGGCAGGACTAATAAAAATTCCTGCCTCTTTAGAACCCACTTCAGATAAAACTTTATAATCTTTAGCTAAGGTAGCAATGTACTCACATTTTTTTTCGTTGGGAAGAACGATAGAACCATCAGAAACTTCGCAAGTATCAATCTTGAACTTATCCAACAATCTTCGGTAATCATCAAACATACCTCTTACTACAAAAGCTTCGAAAAGTGTACCACCCAAGTAAACATTCAAATTTCCGCTTTTATAAATATCAATTTTTCTTTGAAAATCTTTGGTTACATAAGAAGTCCCAAAGCCTAATTTTACTAAATCTGTAAGATGAGCATTGGCATCTACAAAGTTTTCTGCTTGTCGCCAGCTAAGACCTTTATCCATCATCATGGTTAGCCCATTATTTCTTGGTTTTTGGTCTCTTTCCGGTATGTTTGGTAAGTCAAAATTCATTATCGTTATAATTTTCTATGATTTCTAATAAGCTTGGATAATCCAATACTGCTGGATAAAAAGTAATTAACGCTTTTGCTAATTGCTTATCCATATTTAATAATTCTATAAGTTGATTGGTTGCTTCTGAAAGGTTGTCAATTTCTAAGTAGAAAGCTACTAGACGAACCTTAAGCAAACCACTATCGGGATGTGCCTCTATGCCTTTAATAATAGTTTTTAGGGCTTCATCAATTTGTCCGAGTTCAAAATAAGCATCAGCTAAATCAACCCAAGAAGTATTGTTTTCAGGATCTATCTTAATAATTTTCTGGTAAAGACCTATCGCTTCTTCGTAAGCTTCAATATCTTTTAAAATATCGGCATAGATAAGTAAAAAATCAGGATGCTCAGGTTCAATTTCAATTGCTTTTTGAATAAAGAATATGGCTGAATCTGTCTTTCCTTGTTCATTAAAAACATAAGCCATTCCAGCCCAGGCATCAGAGTGCATAGAATCTAGCTGAGTTGCTTTTTTAAAATATTCTAGTGCTTCATCATATTGAAGATTGTTTTCATAACATTCGCCAATAAAATAAAACATGTCAGCATTGGGTTCTTCAAAAGTAAAAGTTTCTTTATAAGTTGCTATAGCTTCATCATATCTTTCTAACGAAGAAAGGGCATCGGCTTTGTTCAAATAAGCAGAAATAAAGTCTTCTTTTATGGCAATTACATAATCTTGAGCATCAATAGCTTTTTCGTATAATTCTGCTGAGTGATAGCAAATACCTAAGTTATACCAGCCTACATAGCTGTAAGGATTATCATCTAAAAAAGCGGTTAAAAACTCAATGCTGCTTGCTGTTCTGTCGTTCATGTTGTAGCAGAAAGTAATATCGTACAAAACAGTTTCGTTAGCAGGATTTTCTTTTAGCACTTCCTTAAATATAGCAATGGCTTTATCCAATTGTAATAAGTTTTCATATTCAAATGCAATTTGCATTTTTATTGAAATTTGGTCGGCTTTATCGCTGGTAAGTTTTAGCGCTTTATTGTAGGCATCAATGGCTTTGTTGTGTTGTCTTATCTGACTATAAATACTACCTTTAATGATTTGGTTTTCAGGGTTAAAAGGTTCTAGAATTTCAATGGAATTTAGAATTTCTAGGGCTTTATTAGGTTTATGTATAGATGCTAAATATTCAGCATATTTTATTTTAAGCGAAGAAGAACCAGGGTGTTGCTCTAAAGAGATGTCGATAGCTTTCTTAGCTTTTTCGTTTTCATTCATCTCCATGTAGTAGCTTATCAAATCTTCAAACTCTTCCACATCAAAAAAGTACTGATGATTTTCGTTGAGCATTTGCTCAAATCTGTTAATAGATGCTGCGTAATCCGCATCATCGTTATATGAATCAAAGTTTTCTTCCATACAAGATGTAAAATTAATTTTTTCAACGCAGGAAAGTAGTTTTTTGGAAGTTATTTTTCACAAATTAGTTAACAGTTAATTTTAGATTGTTAGTTCAATAGAATTACGCTAAATTTGCCCAAAATTTTCTATATGACATTAATAAAATCAATTTCAGGAATTAGAGGAACTATAGGTGGTATACCTGATGAAGGTTTAACCCCTTTAGACATTGTAAAATTTACTTCGGCTTTTGGTGCTTGGATAAAGAAAAGAGCAAATAAAAAAGACGTAAGTATAGTTATAGGTAGAGATGCTCGTATTTCAGGAGAAATGGTGCAGCATTTAGTTATTGGAACTTTGCAAGGCTTAGGAATAAATGTAAAAGATTTAGGCTTAAGTACTACTCCAACAGTTGAAGTTGCGGTAGCTATGGAAAATGCTTCTGGAGGAATAATCCTTACCGCTAGTCACAATCCTAAACAATGGAATGCTTTAAAATTGCTTAACGAAAAAGGAGAGTTTATTTCTGCTACTGATGGAGAAGAGGTGTTGAGAATGGCAGCAGCTAATGAATTTGAATATGCTAATGTTGATGAATTAGGAATTTATTCTGTTGATACTACTTATTTAGATAAACATATACAAGTAGTGTTAGATTTACCGTTGGTAGATGTAGTTGCTATAAAAGCTAAAAACTTTACCGTAGCAATAGACTGTGTTAACTCAACTGGTGGAATTTTCTTGCCACCATTATTAAAAGCTTTGGGGGTAAAAGAAGTAATTGAATTGTACTGCGAACCAAATGGAGTTTTTCCTCATAATCCGGAACCATTACCAGAAAACCTTACAGAAATTGCTTCGGTAATGAAAAAACAAAAGGCCGATGTTGGTTTTGTAGTAGATCCTGATGTAGACAGGCTGGCAATTGTTTCAGAAGATGGAGAGATGTTTGGTGAAGAATATACTTTGGTTGCTGTTGCTGATTATGTGTTGCAAAATCAAAAAGGAAATACCGTTTCTAATTTATCTTCAACAAAAGCATTGCGAGATGTTACTGAAAAACAAGGAGGTGTTTATTTTGCTTCGGCAGTAGGAGAGGTGAATGTAGTTGAAATGATGAAAAAACAACAGGCGATTATTGGTGGTGAAGGCAATGGAGGAATTATTTATCCTGAATTACATTATGGTAGAGACGCTTTGGTAGGTATAGCTTTATTTTTAACACATTTAGCGAAAAGCAATGTAACTTGTTCGGAATTAAGAAACAGTTATCCGAATTATGTAATGTCAAAAAATAAAATTGAGTTAACTCCCGATATTAATGTGGATGAACTGCTGGTTCAATTGCAACAAAAATACACGGACAAAGAAATTAATACCATAGATGGTGTTAAAATTCATTTTGATAATGGTTGGGTGCATCTAAGAAAATCGAATACCGAACCTATTATTAGAATTTATGCCGAAAATATTACTAAAGAAAAAGCAGACGAACTAGCCCACCAAATTATTAAAGATGTGGAGGGAATGGTGAAGTAGGTTTAAAGGTTAGAAGTTTGAAGACTAAAACTTGCGCAAAAATATTAGAGATTAATAAGTAACAATAAAATAAATGAAAGTATATTTAGATAATGCAGCAACAACTCCAATGGATGAAGAAGTGATAGCAGCTATGATTCCCGTAATGAAAGAAAATTATGGAAATCCTTCTTCTGTTCATGCTTTAGGGCGACAATCTAGAGCTATAATTGAAAAAGCCAGAAAGCAAGTTGCAGGGTATATTAATGCTGCTCCATCAGAAATTTTCTTTACCTCGGGGGGAACGGAGGCAGATAATATGGTATTGAGAAGTTGCACTGAAGATCTAGATGTAAATCATATTATTACCTCTACTATTGAGCATCATGCAGTTATAGATACTGCTCAATGTGTTGAAAAGCATAATAATATTAAATTAAGCTTGGTCAATATTGATGACAAAGGCTACATAGATTTAAATCATTTAGAGCAACTGCTTGAAGAAAATAAAGATAAAAAAACTTTAGTTTCTTTGATGCATGCTAACAACGAAATTGGCAATTTATTACCGCTTAAAAAAGTTGCTGAAATCTGTAAAAAATACCAAGCTTATTTTCATTCTGATACCGTACAAACAGTAGGACATTACCCGTTTGATGTTAGAGAGTTAAAAATAGACTTTATGACTTGCTCTGCTCATAAATTTCATGGACCAAAAGGAACGGGATTTTTGTTTGTTAACTCAGACTTGCAGCTAAAACCAATTATTACTGGAGGAGCTCAAGAAAGAAATATGCGTGCAGGCACTGAAAATATTTATGGTATTGTTGGGTTAACAAAAGCCATGGAAATTGCTCATAGAGATATGGAAAGCCACGAAAAACATATTAAAGGATTAAAACTTTACATGGCGGAAGAACTAAAAAAAGCCTTGCCTAACATTGAATTTAATGGAGATCCATTGGGAGAAAGCTTATACACCGTTTTAAATGTTCATTTTCCTCATTCAGATATGGATGAAATGTTAATTTATAACATAGATATTGAAGGGATTTGTGTCTCTGGAGGTAGCGCATGTTCATCAGGAAGTTCAGTAGGTTCTCATGTTTTAAGTGGATTAGGAATTAATCAAGAACAACCTTCATTACGTTTTTCGTTCAGTAAATATAATACCAAAGAAGAAATAGATTATACCATTAACGTAATTAAAGAATTATTTGGGCAATAACTTAAAAAAATATACAAATCATCATAAACTCATACACACATGAAATTTTTTATAGACACAGCAAACTTAGACCAAATTAAAGAAGCACAAGATTTAGGCGTTTTGGATGGCGTAACCACTAACCCGTCATTAATGGCAAAAGAAGGTATTACAGGTTATGATAATATTATGAAACATTATAAAGCAATTTGCGATATTGTAGATGGTGATGTTAGTGCTGAGGTAATTGCAACAGATTTTGAAGGAATAATTAAGGAAGGAGAGTTTTTAGCTTCCTTACACCCTCAAATAGTGGTAAAAGTACCTATGATTAAAGAAGGAATTAAAGCTATTAAATATTTTTCTTCTAAAGGAATAAGAACCAACTGTACGCTTATTTTTTCAGCAGGACAAGCACTACTAGCAGCTAAAGCTGGAGCAACGTATATATCTCCATTTATTGGTAGATTAGATGATGTTTCCACTAACGGAATTCATTTAATTGCTGAAATAAGAATGATTTACGATAATTACGGATACGAAACTCAAATTTTAGCTGCTTCAGTTCGTCATACTATGCACATCATACAATGTGCTCAAATTGGTGCCGATGTAGTAACTAGTCCGTTAAATGCGATAACTGGTTTGCTAAAACATCCATTAACAGATAGTGGTTTAGCACAGTTTTTAGCCGACCATGCTAAAGGGAATAAATAGGTTCAATTAGAAAATAGAGAATAAACTAGATACTAGCGGTTTGAAGTTGTAAATTAAAACAAAAACTGTGAACTGACAACCATTCACCAATGATCAATAACTAAAATGCTAATAAAAATATATTCGGAAAACCCAGATGAAAAAAGAATACAACAAGTAATTGATGTGTTAAAGAAAGGTGGTGTAATTGTTTATCCAACAGATTCTGTTTACAGTATGGGGTGCGACATGGCAAATAAAAGGGCAGTAGAGAAGATGGCTCAACTAAAAGGGGTTAAGTTAGAAGAAGCTAATTTTTCGTTGATATGTTATGATTTGAGCAATATTTCAGAATATACTGTTCAGTTTGGTACAGATATTTATAAAATGATGAAGAGAGCCCTTCCTGGACCTTATACGTTTATTTTAAATGCCAATAAAAATATTCCAAAATTGTTTCAATCTAAAAAACAAACCATTGGTATTCGTGTGCCGGATAATAACATTGCCCGAACAATTGTCAACCAATTAGGAAATCCTATGTTGTCAACTTCTGTGCATGATGATGATGAAATTTTGGAATATACTACCGATCCGGAGTTAATTCACGAACGATATGATGGACAAATAGATTTAGTTATAGATGGAGGTTTTGGAAACAATGAAGCGTCAACAGTAATAGATTGCACAGGAGAAACACCGGAAATTCTTAGACAAGGAATTGGCGTAGTGGATTTTTAAGAGAAACTTCATTGCTTGTAATTTAAATTTTCCGATTATAATACATTAATTTTACCAATCAATTTAAAATAGATAATATGAGTTTATTAGTTATAGGAACAGTGGCTTTTGATGCTATTGAAACCCCTTTCGGAAAAACAGATAAAATTGTTGGTGGTGCTGCTACCTTTATTAGTTTATCTGCGTCAAATTTTGTTAAAAAAACCAATATCGTTTCTGTTGTTGGTGGCGATTTTCCTAAGGAAGCAATGGAAATGTTACAAAAACATAATGTTGATTTGGAAGGATTGGAAATCAGAGAAAATGAGAAAACCTTCTTTTGGTCAGGTAAATATCACAATGATATGAATACAAGAGATACATTGGCTACTGAGTTAAATGTATTAGAAACTTTCGATCCTAAAATTCCTACTAATTATCAAGATTGTGATTTTTTAATGTTAGGAAATTTAGCTCCTGCTGTTCAAAAGAAAGTAATTAATGGCTTACACAAACGTCCGAAATTAATTGTAATGGATACAATGAATTTCTGGATGGATATTGCTTTAGATGAATTAAAAAGCACCATTTCCATGGTAGATGTGTTGTCTATTAATGATGAAGAAGCTCGTCAACTTTCAGGTGAATACTCTTTGGTAAAAGCCGCTCAAAAGATTTTAGCTTTAGGTCCTCAGTATTTAATTATTAAGAAAGGGGAACATGGAGCTTTATTGTTTGATAAAGAAAATGTATTTTTTGCTCCGGCATTACCATTAGAAGATGTTTTTGACCCAACAGGTGCTGGAGATACTTTTGCTGGTGGTTTTATTGGTTATTTAGCAGAAACAGGCGATATTTCTTTTAATAACATGAAACGTGCTGTAATTTATGGTTCTGCAATGGCTTCTTTTTGTGTTGAAAAATTTGGAACAGAAAGATTAGAATATTTAACACCAACTGAATTAGAAGATAGAGTAAGTCAATTTATCAATTTAGTTCAGTTTGATATTAGCTTGGTAGATGGCATAAAGGTTTAAAATTTTAAGTTAAACTTTGAACATCAGGCTAATAACAACTATCACAATACATTTTTTTTACGCTTAAGTCTTTAAGCAATTGAAAACTCATATTAGGATACCCGAATAGATTGCAAAATCTTTTCGGGTTTAATTTTTTAGCTTTTTCCATAAACATCAGGTATTCATTCTCAGGGACAAGCTTTTTGTTGTAAATAGCAGCAGTTAAAAAAGTAAATAAAAATTCTTCGTCAATATGAGGTTTTTCAGCCCACGGTTTCATTAGTTCAATGGTCCAATTTAGTCGCATTTGGAAAATAAAATACTGAGCTACTTTAAAGGTTTGGTCTCTGTTTAATTGAGATTGAAGCAACATTTTCTTTACTTCATTAAGTGCTTTGTCTCGCTGCGGAAATTGCATAGATTCATAATAAAAATCAGCAGAAATAATATGGAAATTAAGCAACAGCTGACTGATTTTCCAGTTTTCTATGCCCAAATTATAAAGAGCTTTAATGTCTCTCAATAAAAATTTAGGATCTTTTACCCTATCGTAATTTTCTGTCCATAAAAGCAATTCTAAAGTTACTTTATTATAAAGTAAATAAGGGTTTGTAGGGTCAACTATTAATTGGGTTTTAATATCTCTAAGTAAATAATTGTTCAAGCTGTCTCTATTTTCACTCTTACTGTAAAGCCATTTAGCAGCAATAATATTATTGTTGAGATTTATGGCTTCTTTTACAAAAGGAATTTTTGTGCTAAAAAGTAAATCAACATCAATTTTACCATTTTCAATATTGTCTATAGCTACAGATTGATAAAGTTTAGCTCCTTTATAATCTTTCTTTTTTATAGATAATTTATAACGTTCAGGAACTACTTTTATTAATTCCTCGTCCATGTATACCTTTTCCACATAAAGTACAACTTTAGCATTTCGTTGGTCTGCTAAATAAGGTTCTAGGTTATAATTTAATTCATTACCATTTACAATTTTTAGAATTTCTTCTTTGCTGAGTTTTGCAAAATCACTTTCGTAGGGAGAACCTTTTAGTGATTCATAAAATCCTTCCCAATTTTCTTCGGTAGAGATGGAGGTTTCGACATTTTTTACATTGTATTTTTGGATGGCGTTTACAATACTTTTAGCTCTTTTTATTTGTAAGGCTTTATTTTCTTTTTGTCGTCCTTCAATAGAAGAGTAAGCAAATACTTCAATTTTTTTGAGGTCGTATTTTTTTAGATTTAATGAATCTAAAAATACTTTTACATCTTCGGGATTATATACCGATTTGTTTTTATCAAAAGGAATAATAAATTGCAACTTACTGTTTACAGAGTCTGCTTTATCGGATACGGAAAGCGTATCAAAAAGTAAAGACAAACCTAATGATTTAAGATTTTCTCCACCCAAACTGTTGTAAATAATAGTGTTACATAAACAATTGTCTTGAATAATTAATAAATTAAATTCTGTAGTGTTGGTGTCAACAAAATCAGGAATTAGGCCAAGAGAGACTTCCATTTGTCCTTCACTTTCCAATAAGTTTTTATTAAAAAGATGAGATTTGTAAACAGGAGGAAGCATAATTCCCGAGTGAATTTTAGAAGGATAAATTCTATTTCCGGCATCGCAAGCAAATTGATTTTTGGTAATAATATCGATAGCAATACCATCTTTATTATTTTTTAGGATGTTTTTTAACAAATTTAAATCATGGAAATAAAAGAAAATCTCACCATTTCTAAAAAAAATATTGTCGGACATTAATTCCGGTAAATAGGAATAGTTTCGTTCAATTTCGGTGCATTTACTTTTGTTATAAGGTTCAATTTTATAATCATCTTTAATAAATGGAATACCCGCTGGTAAAATAAATGGTTCGCTTCCGTAAACCTGATTTACATAAATAGACTTGGTTTTTTTATCGGAAGTTATGGCTGTTGCAAAAGTGTAAAAAGATTTTTCAAGAATCGCTTTAGACATATTTCTGTCTTTCATCCATGAGTTTACGATAAAATCTGCAACTTCTTCATAGCTTTTAAGGTTTCTTCTGCGTGTTTCTCCTTGCACTTTTACCTTCATTTCCATGTCAATTTTTATCACATTTTCAGAAAAAATGCCATGCGTACTTTCGTAAAAAATAATTCTGTCTAATAAAGTAGCTTTCTTTTTGTTGGATTGGGTAACTTCTGGTTTGCCCGATTTAAGGTTGTATTCAGCTTGATCTGATGCAACTAATTGTAGTTTGTCATCAGTTTTAAGCGTGTGTAAATTGTTTTCTTTACGGATGTCATTGATTTTTTCTTCAATTAGTGCTGAAAGAAAATTAGGTTTTAATTTTTTAACTTTTAAGGCATCATCGGCTTGCTGAGCAAATAATAAATTGCTAAAAAGAAAACTAAGTATGATGATGATGTATTTCAATGAAAGTAAAAAATTTGTTATAAAATTAACCAATCAAAAATAGATATTCAATAATAAAACCAAAAAATCAAATAGATTGTAGTAAGAAGAATACGTAGAGCAAATAGGAGAGGAATAATAAAACACCTTTCCAACGAGAAATGTTATAATTTAACATTAATGGAAGCAAGATAAATGAAGTTCCTAATACCCAAAAAATATCATTAGAAATTACGGTTTCGCTAATAGGAATTTCTTTAAAAATAGCAGTAATTCCTAAAACAGCTAATATGTTAAAGATGTTGGAACCAATTAAGTTGCCTACAGAGATATCCATTTGCTTTTTTACAGCAGCAACTACAGAGGTCACTAATTCGGGGACACTAGTTCCAAAAGCAACTATGGTTACAGCAATAATGTGTTCACTAACACCAAAGTTTTTAGCAATGGTAACAGCACCTTGTACTAACCAATCTGCACCGAAAGCTAAACCAATTACTCCTACAGTAATAAATAAAATACTTACAAAAATGTGCTGTTTTATAATTTCTGTTTTTTCTTCATCACTCTTTTTTGATGATTTTAATTGGTAAATGATGTAGCTTAATAAAAGTCCCACAAAAATAAATCCTTCCCAATTATCGAGGATTCCGTTAAGAATGAAAACAAAAAAGAGTAAAGAAATGAACATCATTATAGGCCAATCTCTTTTAAGAGTAGCTACAGCGACCGGAATAGGAAGGATTATGGCTGTTAATCCCAATACTAATGAAATGTTGGCAATATTAGAGCCAACAACATTCCCTATGGCAATTTCAGGAGAACCTTCTAAAGCAGCTTTTAAGCTTACAATCAGTTCGGGAGATGAAGTTCCAAAAGAAACAATGGTCATACCTATAACTAACGGAGAAAGCTTAAATTTTGCAGCAATACCAACAGCACCTCTAACCAATACTTCGCCACCGCCAATTAAAACTGCTAATCCGCCAATTAATAATAAGTATTCCATAAAAATTAACTTCTAGAAATTGAGTTAGGAGGAGTAGGACTGTTGTCTTCTTCAGGAGCTGAAGTGTCATCAACATTCTTATCCTCTATAGGTTTGGTAATTTCTTTTTTGATAAAGCTTTTTACCTGATGTTCCACATTTACAGAGTTTTTTATATTAGTAACTTCTGAAGGAACAGATTTTTTTATTTCTTGTTGAATATCCGAAGTAGCATTTTTTAATTCGCTAATTCCTTTACCCAAGGTACGAGCAATTTCAGGTATTTTTTTAGAACCAAAAAACATAACGACAACCAACACAATGATTACCAGTTCTCCACCACCAATATTAAAAAATACTAACATAAAATCTTATTTATTAGACAAAGCTACAAAAAAATAAGCTGCTCATTTTCATAAGCAGCTTATTCTTTTAGTTTATTTAAAAAGAAATTATTTGTTCTTTTTTTCTTTCTCTTTTTGTTTGTTCATGAAATCATAAACGATAGGAGAAGCTACAAAAGCAGAAGAGTAAGTACCTACAATTACACCAATAAGTAATGCAAAAGTAAACCCTCTAATTACTTCACCACCAAAAATAAATATCATTAACAATACAAAGATGGTACTTAAAGATGTATTAACAGTTCTGCTTAAAGTACTGTTGATAGCACTATTTACCACATAATCAATTTCTCTTTTCTTGTATGAACCTAAGTATTCTCTAATTCTATCAAAAACAACCACGGTATCATTAATGGAGTACCCCACAACTGTTAAGATAGCTGCAATAAATGCTTGGTCTATTTCTAAAGAGAACGGTAAAATACCATAGAAAATAGAGAATAAAGACAATACAATTAATACATCATGGAAAAGAGCGATAAGTGCACCAGCTCCATATTGCCATTTCTTAAATCTGAATACAATGTATAAGAAAATGATGATTAATGAGAATACAATAGACAGAATAGATGAACGAATCATATCATTGGCAATGGTTGGCCCAACTTTTTGAGAACTCATTAAGTAATTGTCCATAAATTGCTGTTTAGTAACTTCGCTACCAAAGATAGACGATAACCCTTCGTATAATTTATCTTCAACAATGTCATCCGCTTTTTCATCCTGACTATTAATCATAAATGTAGTGGTGATTTTTACTTGATTATCATCACCAAAAGTTTTTACCTCAGGAGCAGATTCAAATAAAGTTGCTAATTGCTGACTAACGGTTTGAGTTTCTACTTTATCAGTATTTTCAAAACGAACTACATAGGTTCTTCCTCCTTGGAAATCAACCCCTTTTTGAAGTCCTTTTGTTGCTAAAGAGCCAATACCAATTAAGATAATAACGCCTGAAAGAATGTAAAATTTCTTTCTGTTTTTTAAGAACTGAATGTTAGTGTTTTGGAATAAGCCATCAGTAAGATTAGTAGCAAATTTTAATACTTTACCTCTATTTAATTGGTATTCAAAAATTAATCTAGTAATAAAGATAGCAGTAAATAAAGATGTTAAAATACCAATTACTAAAGTTTTTGCAAACCCTTCAACAGGTCCAGTTCCAAAGAACCATAGTACAAAACCTGTTAATAAGGTAGTAATGTTTGCATCAATAATAGAGGAGTAGGCAAATTTATAACCATCGGAAACTGCTAATCTCATACCCTTACCTGCAGCAATTTCTTCACGAATACGTTCAAATATAAGTACGTTAGCATCTACCGACATACCTATAGTTAAAATAATACCTGCAATACCTGGTAATGTTAAGGCAATTAATTGCGGCATAGAAGCTAATATTCCAAAAATGAAGAACATGTTAGCAAGCAATGCTATAACAGAGGCAACACCAGCTTTAGAGTAATAAAATACCATGTAAGCTAATACTATCATTAATGCAATAATGAAAGAGAACATTCCTTTACTTATAGACTCTTGTCCTAATGTTGGTCCAACAACAGCTTCTTCAACAATTCTTGCAGGAGCAGGAAGTTTACCTGCTTTAAGAATATTAGCAATTAATTTAGCCTCTTCAATAGTAAAGTTACCTGTAATGCTAGAACGGCCACCTGCAATTTCTTCAGAAGGTGCAGGTGCAGAGTAAACTAATCCATCTAATACAATGGCAATAGCTTTACCAACGTTTTGTCCGGTAAGGTGTTTCCATTTCTGAGCACCATCACCATTCATAATCATTTCAATTTCAGGAGCACCATTGTACATGCCAAATTGTTGTGAAGCATCAACAATAACATCTCCTTCTAATTCAGCTTTTCCGTCTCTGTTTTCAACTTTTATAGCATAAAGTTGGATAAATTGCTGATTATCATCAAAAGGTTTGTAAGCCCAAAGTAATTTGTATTTTCTTGGGTTAATAATTTCTTTAATCTCAGGCTTAGCTAAATAGCTGTTTACCTTAGCAGTATCTTTTACAGCAACAATACCTACAACAGGACCTTCAGCAAACATTTGTTGACCTTCCTCATTTTGGTAAGTAGGAATAGTCATAATAGCAAATAGCGGATTTTCTTTTACACTTTTTTGGAATAAAGCTAAAGAATCTTCGCCTGTAGCATCATCTAATTGAGATAATAAATCGTTAGAAGAAGTATCTGTTTTTGTTGAATCATCACTTAATTGAGATAATAAGTCTTTTTCTTCTTCAGCTGGGGTTTCAACAGCAGGAGTTTCTTCCACTTTTTCTTCTGTCAAAGTGGTATCTTTAACTTCTTCAGTTGCTGTTGAATCGTTAGTTTCTCCAGTTTTTTCGTCTTTGTTTAGCAATTTAGCTAATGTAGAATTAGCTTCTGCTAATAAAGGATAAAACTCATTGTTTTGGTAGGTAGTCCAAAATTCTAATTTAGCCGTTCCTTGTAATAACTGACGAACTCTTTCTTTGTTTTTTACACCAGGTAATTCAACTAAAATTCTATCAGAACCTGTTAAACGTTGAATGCTTGGTTGGGCAGCTCCAAATAAACCAATTCTTGTTCTAATTACTTCAAAAGATTGTTCGATAGCAGCATTTGCAATATCACTAATAAACTCTATTACTTTTTGGTTAGAGGCATTTGGAGATAATTTTTCTTTGTTATCTCTGGTGTAGAACACAGAAATTAATTTCCCTCCAGGATTAACCTCGTTGTATGCCTGCTCAAAATAAGTAACAAAGTTGCCACCATTTTGTACTTGTAATTCATTTGCTTTTTTAATAGCTTCATTAAAAGAAGGGTCGTCACTATAAGAAGCTAGAGCTCTAACTACTTCATCAACTTGTACTTCTAAGGTTACGTTCATACCACCTTTTAAGTCAAGACCTAAGTTAAGCATTTTAGCTCTTAGCTCACCATAAGTATAGCCAATTACTGGATAAACTTCTTCTGAAGCCATAGAATCTAAGTAAGCAAATTCAGCATCTGAACTTCCATTATGATACGTTTCTGCGTAATCTTTCGCATCGTTCTCTACATTTACGGCAAACCATGTAAGCGATAATGAGTATAAACTCGCTATTGCAAAAAGTATGGTAAACGTTGTTAATAATCCTTTGTTTTGCATTTCTTTTCGTGTGTATTTTTGTTAAAAAATTATAAGCCTGCAAATATAGAATTTCAAAAACGTTTTACAAACATAAAATTCATTTCATTTTACTTTTTTTTATTTCGTTAAATAAGCTTAAATTTGGCAAGGAGTTTAAAGGGGTTAGAAAGCATGAGTTTGGTCATTTTTTAATAAAATGAATGGAGTTAGCTTTGTCTTTAAGCAACAGATTTATCATTATTAGCATCAAATTATGAAAAAAATTACAACTTTTTTAGCACTTTTTATCTTTTTAGTATTGTCGCTTACTTCAAAAGCACAACTTGTAGTTAATAGATATGACTCTATTACGGTGTTAAATTTTAATAGCGACACACTTTATCATGCTTGGACAGGAGGATTTAATTCTGCTCAGTTTTCAGAAATAGATTTGAATTTGGATGGAATTATGGATTTATTTGTTTTTGACAGAAGTATTAACCGAATGACTACCTTTATTAATCATGGAACACCAAATAAAGTAGATTATCACTTAGCACCTGAATTTACACAATACTTTCCTCAAAATATAAGAGATTGGGTGTTACTTAGAGATTTTAATTGTGATGGTAAAATGGATATTTTTACTTCTGGAGCAGGAGGTATTGTGGTTTATAGAAATGTATCTACTACTACGCAGCTTCTATTTGCTATAGAAACTTCTAGTACACCTTCTAATATTTTATATTCTAATTATCAACCTGATTCTCAAAACCCAAGTATGGTAAACCTGTACGTGTCATCTATAGATATACCTGCAATAGAAGATGTTGATGGAGATGGTGATTTAGATATCATTACCTTTAGTATTTTGGGGTCTCAAGTGGAGTATCATAAAAATTTAAGTATGGAAAGATATGGAGATTGTGATAGCTTAGATTATGAATTAAGAAATAAATGTTGGGGGTTTTTTACAGAAGGTGCACAAAGTAATAATGTTATTTTAGATGATTCTTGTGGATTTAACATCAACAATCCTGAAAGAATTAGTGGTGGTAACAAACATAGTGGATCCACAGTCATGATGATGGATATTGACTCAAACGGATCTAAAGATTTAATTTTAGGAGATGTTTCTCATAATAATTTTGTGTTGTTGTATAACTCAGACTCTTCTCCCAACTTTACTTCATCTCATATAACTGCGGTAGACACAGCTTTCCCTATGAATACCGCTAATACTGTTCCTGTTGATTTATATCTTTTCCCAGCGGGATTTTATTTAGATGTAAATAATGATGGTGTAAAAGATTTTTTAGCTAGTCCGAATTGTTTTAATGGCTGTGAAAATCTAAAAAGTGTATGGTATTATGAAAATCAACGTTCAACGAATTTACCAGAATTTGATTTTAAAACAACAGCTTTTCTTCAAGAAGATATGATAGAAGTTGGTACAGGGGCTTTCCCGGTATTTTTCGATCATAATGCAGATGGTTTAATAGATATAGTTATTGGAAATGCTGGTTATACTGCTTTGCAAACCAATCAAGGATTAATTTCTTCATTGTGGTTGTACGAAAATATTGGAACAGCTAGTAATCCGGCTTATCAATTAATAGATTCTAACTATGCTGATTTAGCCAATATCAATTTAAATGTTGCAACCAATCAGCCAATGTTAAGATTAGCTCCTACTTTTGGAGATATTGATGGAGATGGCGATGAAGATATGATTGTTGGTGGAGACAACGGAAAAATTCATTATTTTGAAAATATTGCCGGAGCAGGAAATACTGCCAACTTTGTACTTAATAAAGCAGAGTATGAAGGAATAGATGTAGGATTATATTCAGTGCCTCAGTTAATAGATTTAAATAGAGATGGATTATTAGATTTAATTATTGGTGACCGATTAGGCTTTGTATCTTATTACGAAAATGTAGGAACAGCTGTATTGCCTTCATATAGCTGGGTAACTTCTCAGTTAGGAGATGTGAAAACAAGAAGGTACGATGAATACAACGGCAACAGTACTCCTTTTATTTATGATGATAATGGCGATTACAAATTAATTGCAGGAGCTACTAATGGTTACATTTATTATTACGATAGTATTGATGGAAATCTTGGCGGAACTTTTAACCTGATTGATTCTATGTATTTAGGCATAAAGCAAGGAGGCTGGTCTTTTGTTAATGTTGCTGATATAAATAATGATACCGCTTTTGATCTAATTGTAGGTAATGTTGCCGGAGGAGTTAATTTCTATAAAGGAGATCCGGGAACAATTATAAGTGTTGATGATAAAGAAAGCATTTTGGATAAAATTAATGTTTACCCTAATCCAACTAATAATCAAATTACTTTAGATGTTGGCAATAATAGTTTAGAAAATGCTTCTGTAGAAGTAATAGATTTAATGGGAAGAACCATGTATCAAAGCAATTTAAATGCCTCTAAAATAGTGATTAACCTTGATGGACAAAGTCAGGGTATTTATTTTGTAAAATTTGTAAATCAAACAGGCAGTGAAGTTATTAGGGTAATTAAAAAATAAAAAACTAAATGCGTAAAATTTGTAAACTTGTTGTTTTTGTATTTGTAATTGTTTTTACAACCAATTTATTTGCAGCTAAAAATATAGAAGTTCTTTCAAAAGTAGAGAATGTTGTAGTGTATCACTCTGGAGCTCTTGTTTCAAGGGTTTCTAATAATAAAATGGGGGTAGGACTTTTTGAGTTAGAATTTAAAGACATCTCCTCTAAAATAGTTTTAAATTCTTTTGTTATTAAAAATAAAGAGGTAACTATATTAAATAAAAATCTCATTAAGAAATTAAGCAAAGAGGAGTTTTTTCAGTTAGAAGACAGAAAAACTGCTGTAATTAATCAAATAAAATTACTAGAACAAAAATATGCGGAAGCTAACTTTATTAAAGAAGTAGATGAATTGGAAAAAATGTTAAGTTTCTATTCCGATAAAATTTTAAGTTTAAATAAAGAACTTAGAAATATTGATAATGCTATAATAGAAGCTGAAAAATTAGACAGTGTTAAATTAAATAATGAAGATGCTGCTATTTTAAAGGTGCTTGTTTCAATAGAGCAACAACTAGAAAAACCTTTACTTTTTGAATATGTTGTTGGAGGAATAGGTTGGAGTCCGTTTTACGAGGTTGAAGTAGAAAACTCATCTAGTAAAGATATTTCTATAAAATATATTGCAAAAATCATGAGCCAAACTGGTGAAAATTGGGAGAACATAACGCTTCAACTATCATCAGCATTTCCTTTAGAAAATCCAACAAAGCTTCCAAAACCTGAAGAACCATGGGTGTTAAGTTACAGAACAAATCAAAATAATATTAATCAGACAGATAATTCAATACAAAAACAGCAAATAGCTAAATTAGAAGGTGTTGATTATCAGGATATTTTTGTGCCATCGTTTTTGAAATTAAGAACATTGAAAGGGAAGTTTGCTATAAAATCTAATAGCACGGTTTTTTCTTTTCCAATCATGAATATTTCATTGCCTGCCGAATATTCATTTTATGCTTATCCTAGCTTAGATAATGAAGTTTATCTTGTTGCAAAAGTTGCTGAATGGGATACGCTTGGGTTAGTAGATGGTGTTGCGAATGTTACGTATAATAAAAACTCTGTTGGTAAAACCATATTAAAGTTTAGTGACTTTTCCGATACATTATTGCTTTCTGTAGGTAAAGACAATAGTATATTTATGAAAAGAAAAGAAATCGAGAGCGTGAAATACGCTAAAGAAGTAACATTTGGCAAAAAGAAAAAAATAACTTTTGCTTACGAATTTCAACTAAAAAACAACAACCAACATGATGTTACTATTGAGTTTTTTGAACAAGTACCTATATCTCAAACAAAAACAACTAATGTTATTTTAGAACAATTGTCAGAAGGCATTTATAATAATGAACAAGGAGAAGTCAGTTGGAAAATTAACCTATCTCCTAGCAAAATTGTAAAAAAACAATTGATTTATACTGTTGAATACGAGGGTGGCAGTTTTAGTTTCTCAAAACGTAAAACTCAAAGGTTTAAAACAATCAGTTCTCCAAGTTTTTAATTTATGCTTCTAAAAATAATCATCTTTTTAGTCATTAATTTTACTGCATTGGGTTTAGGGAGTTACTTTACAAGCACTGCGGTTACTGCCGATTGGTATCAAAACTTAAACAAAGCACCTTGGACACCTCCGGGTTGGGTGTTTGGTGCAGCGTGGACAACTATAATGATTTGTTTTGCCGTATTCATGGCTTACGCATGGCAACTCAATGAAAACCGTAATCTGTTAATAGCTTTGTTTGTATTACAATGGATATTAAATGTATCTTGGAATCCAGTCTTTTTTAAATACCATCAAGTTTTATTTGGATTGATTATTATTGTGTTGCTTACGGTGTTAATGGGCTATTTCTTCTTTGCTTATTTTGGTCAGCTAAAAGCTAAAACTTTGTGGGTATTACCTTATTTTATTTGGCTGCTCGTAGCGACATCACTTAATGCTTATATATTGGTTAAGAATTAATCTTTTTCTTACCTATTATCTTTCCTAATTTTGCCACATGGTAAAAGCAAAATATCTATTTTCACTTGTAATTCTTTTTTTATTTTCTCATGCAGTTGTCGGGCAAGTACTCAACATTGAGCGATTACGATTAGAAAGAGACACTACAACATCCTTTAAAAGTAAAATTACAGCTGGGATGAATATTTATAATAGAAGTTCGGCAGCCAACGAACCTGTAAACCTTTTCGGATACAATATAGATGTAAATACTTTGTATTATCCGGGTAAACATGCTTTTATGGGCTTGGCAAAATTCGATTATTTAAAAGTTAATAATGAGGATTTTTTAAACTTTGGTTTTGTGCATTTTAGAGTCAATTATTTCAGAAAGAACCCTATTAACTTCGAAAACTATATTCAGTATTCTTACGATAATTTTAGAGGTTTGCTTCCACGTTTGTTAGGTGGAGGTGGAATTAGATGGAATACTTTTAAAAGTAAATCGTTGAGTTTGGTAATTGGAGTTGGAGCCTTGTACGAATACGAAAAATGGACACATCCCGAAACCAATCAAACTATTGAAATTGCTTTGGTTAAATCATCTAATTATATTTCTTTTCGTTGGACAGCCAATGAAAATGTAGATATCAATTTTGTAGGGTATTACCAAACGGGCTACGATAGTGATATTTCGGCTTTTAGAAATAGAACAAATGCCTCCTTAATTTTAAATACAAAGATTGCCAAAAGAATATCCTTTGCTAATTCCTTTGATATTTCTTACGAACACAAACCCATAGTCCCAATAATTAAAACTATTTACACCTTTAAAACAGGCTTATCTATAGACTTGTAGGTTGTTGACAAAAGTGGCTTCACAAGTGTTTTAAATCAAAAATCACCTTAAATAAGCTTATTTTTTAGTCAAAAAATTAAGTAGTTTTGACATTCGAGAGTATATACAATGTATAATAGAAATTAACTAAATGAAAATATCAGGATCTATCTATTCGGATAACAAAAGACCTTTAAAAGAAACCATTGCAGATTTAGAAGCTCATCAGGTAGATTTATTGCATATAGATTGTAATGATGATATTCGTGTTTTTGATGATATTGTCGATATTAGAACATGGTGTAAACTTCCTATAGACTTACATATCATTACCAAAACCCCCGAGAAGTATTTCGACTTATTAAGAAAGCATCCTGTAGAATACGTTACTTTTCAGTACGAAAAGTTGCCCATAGATTTTAGAATGCCATCCGATATTAAAGGACAAAAAGGTTTAGCGATAATTACACCAACTGATATTAGTGCTTTCGATAAGTTTAGCGATTTTGATTTCATCCTGATAATGGCGACTATTCCCGGACAAAGTGGAGGTGTTTTTGATCCAATAAACTTTAAAAAAATCAGAAATTTCAAACAAAAATACCCAAATAAAAATGTACATGTTGATGGTGGTGTAAATGGAGAAGTATCTTTTATTTTAAGAAATATGGGGGTACATACTTCGGTTTCTGGGAGTTTTTTGTTTAAGGCCGCTAGTGTCGGACAAGCATTGATGGATTTAACCAAACGAGAGATAGTTTCTCTTTTTAAGATAAAGGACTTTATGATTCCTCGAGAAGAATGTCCAATTATAGATATGTCTGAGCTTACGCTTAAAAATATTTTAGAACAAATAACTTTTGGAAAGCTAGGCGTAACCTTAGTGGAGAAGAATAAAAAATTTGAAGGAATAATTTCTAATGCAGATTTAAGAAGAACCTTGTTGCAGAATTTAGAGAATATTGAAGGAATGAATACGCAGGAAATGATTAATAAAACGCCTGTAACCATTTTAGATACAGCAACAGTAGATAATATGTTGAATTTAGTAAGAGAGCAATCTTTTCCGGTAATGTATCTTCCTGTACTAAATGCAGAAGGAAATGCCGTTGGAATTATTACTTTTGTGAACTTGATAAAAGGAGAAATATGATAATTCATTTAAATAAAGATATTACTGCTTCAACTGCTGGTCAGTTAGCTGAAAAAATTAAGGCTTTTCACATTCATTCTCAAGATAGAGAAGTATTAATTACTTCATCTTCTGTAAAAGAAGTACCTAGTGAAGTTTCTGCCTTTACCGAAAAATACTGGGTATTTGAGAATGATATGCAGCTTGCTTCAAGGGCGTATAGAAACCAAACTCGTGAAGTAAAAATTGGTAACGTTACCATTGGTGGAAATACTAAAAACACCTTATTGATTGGCGGACCTTGTTCAGTAGAATCTGAAGAGCAAATTCAACAAAGTGCTGCATTGTTAAAATCACTTAATTTAACCACCTTAAGAGGTGGTTGTTATAAACCTCGTACAAGTCCTTATAGTTTTCAAGGTTTAGGGTTGGAAGGGTTAAAGTTATTAGTAAAAATGCGTGAGCAACATGGTTTGGCAGTTATTACAGAAGTTAGAGATGCTACCCATGTTGACGAAGTGATAGAACATAGTGATGTGATTCAAATTGGTGCCAAAGCAATGTACGACCAAGGTATTTTACGTGCATGTGCTAAAACTCGTAAGCCTGTTTTATTAAAAAGAGGTTTTGGAACAACATTACAAGAATTTGTTCAGGCAGCAGAGTTTATGCTTTCCGGAGGAAATGAAAACGTTATTTTGTGTGAAAGGGGCATACGTACTTTTGAAACAAAAACACGTTTTACTTTAGATTTATGTGGAGTAGCCTATTTACAAGAATACACTAACTTGCCTATTATTTTAGATCCAAGTCATGCTTTAGGTTACCGATACGGAGTAGAACGCTTATCTAAAGCTTGTGTAGCAATGGGAATTGATGGCTTATTGATAGAAGCTCATCCAAATCCTGCTGTTGCTAAGTCGGATGCTTCACAGCAATTAACACACGAATCTTTTGCAGCGTTAAAATCAGCCATAGAACCTGTAGCTAATAGTGTTGGCTATAAAATTATATAATGAAAATCCTTACTCAAAATATCACCTCATTTTTAGCACGAGAAAAAAAATCGTTGAATGATTTTTGTGCTGAATATGCTATTGCCAACATCAATGAATTGTCTTTGGGCAATTTACAATTGTTTTGCACCAACAACCAGTTAGATTTTGAAAACATGCTTACCAGACCAATGTTTGTTGATAGGTCTAAAATGAAAGACATTAAATTATTGATTTTAGATGTAGATGGTGTTATGACTGATGCGGGAATGTTTTTTACAGAAAATGGCGACCAGTTTAAAAAATATAATGCTAAAGATGGAATGGCAATAATGGCGTTGCCAAAAGTTGGAGTTGAAGCAGGTATTATTTCATCGGGATACAAATTGGAAGTGGTAAAAGCTCGTGCCGAATTATTAAATATTAAACACCTATATGTTGGTCAAGAACCTAAGTTGGAAATTCTTAACCAATGGTGCGAAAAACTAAACATTACACTTGCTGAAGTAGCCATTATTGGTGATGATATTAATGATTTACATGTAATGAGAGCTGTTGGCTTTAGTGCTTGTCCTGCCGATGCGGTACTGAAAGTAAAAGAAACGGTTGATTTGGTCTTACAAACCAAAGGAGGTGATGGCTGTGTTAGAGAATTTGTAGATTTTTATTTGTTGGATGAACCATTAACCAAATAAATGCAAACTAACGAAGGCAATCCGGAATTACTTATAGAATTAGTTAGAATGCAAATGCCTTTTGGAAAGTATAAAGGACGACTTATTTGCGATTTACCTTCATTCTATTTAGAATGGTTTCAACGAGAAGGATTTCCCAAAGGTAAATTAGGCGTTTTATTAGAAACCATGCACGAAATAAGATTAAATGGCTTAGAACATTTGTTAGTTCCTTTAAGGAGAAGGTAATCCCTAATCTCCTATTTCTAATTCATCCCCCAACAAGCATTACAAACACTTTTTTCAATTTTATTTTCAATACTATCAGGGAGCTGATGAAAAAAATCGATGCCTGTCATCTGCTCAACACTATCAATGCTTACAATAAACTTGTTTAATGGAAAAGATGATTTTTTATTAGGCAAAATAAAGCCTATCGCTTTTGTAACATTGCTTTTATACTCCAAAATAACTTTGTAATAATATTTCGGAATGCTCACCTTATTTTCTCCAATGGTAGGCAAACTATCTTCTAAAACAGGGCCTGTAACCACATAAATGGTATCGTATAGTTTAGCCCAATCTCTAACTTGTTCTTCTAATTTTTTCCAAATACCTCTGTTAAAACTAGGCGTTTGCGGACTCATATTGCTATAAAAAAATGAACAACTCATAGCATCTGCCGACCATGACAAATCTCCTGCTGGAGCTAAATGTCCTCTGTCAAATCCGGAACCTTTGTAGTCGGTTGATGTAGCTGAACCAGTAAGTACTTTTGGATCAGGTCTGAAATCGTCTGTTCTATCTGCTTTTTTTATGGTTTCAGCTTTTGTAAATTCATAAGCTATCCATTTGGCTTGTTCGTGTGTTTCACTATATACCAGACGAAAACCAGTATGTTCAATGATTACTTCATCATCAACAAGATTAGGAAGTTCCAATAAATCTATTATAATAAAACTACTTGATGTAGCAATAATAGTATCTTTTGTAGTTGCTAATGTATCATTTGCAGATAAAGCACTTGAAGTATTTTGATTTGGAATTTCTATTGTTGTATTATCTGTATGATTATAAAAAGCAGACCAAACAAATGAAAGTAAGATAACAACCAAAATGATGGACAAGATAACAATGGTCTTTTTCATTGACTGTTAATTTATCCCACTTTTACCACAAAATAATTTTTCTTACCTCTTTGTAAAAGCAAGTAGTTGTTATTGATTAAAAATGAAGCATCAACCACAGTATTCTCATCAACTTTACTTTTGTTAACACTAATTGAATTTTCTTTTAATGCTCTTCTGGCCTCACCATTAGAAGTTAAAAAGTTGGTTTGAGCTGCTAATAATTCAATAATAGGAATACCACTATTAAACTGGCTTTTAGAAATTTCTGTTTGAGGAACGCCTTCAAAAACGGCATTAAATAAATCTTCAGGTAATTTTTTTAATCCCTCAACCGCTTCATCACCTGTTTTAAATAAAATTTCAGAAGCATTTACAGCCGCATCATAATCTTCTTGCGAGTGGACTCTAACGGTAATATCTTCAGCTAACGCTTTTTGTAAAATACGCAAGTGTGGTGCTTCCTCATGTTGTTTGATAAGGTTATCTATTTCCTCTTTTAGTTTTAGCGTAAAAATTTTAATGTAATTTTTAGCATCATCATCAGAAGCATTTATCCAATATTGGTAAAAGGCATAAGGCGAAGTTTTCTCAGGGTCTAACCAAACACTTCCTCCTGCTGTTTTTCCAAACTTAGTTCCATCAGCTTTTTTTATTAATGGGGTAGTTACAGCAAAAGCTTCGTTGCCCGACATTCTTCTAATCAATTCTGTTCCGGTAACAATATTTCCCCATTGATCCGAGCCACCTAATTGTACTTTGCAATTTTTATTCGTGTTTAACCAGTAAAAATCATAGCCCTGCACCAGTTGGTAAGAAAATTCAGTAAACGACATGCCCGATTCTAACCTGGTTTTCACAGAATCTTTACTCATCATGTAATTAATAGTAATATGTTTACCTACATCTCTAATAAAGTCTAAAAAATTCATGTTTTTAAACCAATCGTAGTTGTTTACCATTTCTGCAGAGTTTGCTCCACAATCAAAATCTAAAAATTTTGACAATTGTACTTTTATAGCTTCTAAATTTTGTTGCACTTCATCAGGAGTCAATAAATTTCTTTCTGCAGACTTACCTGAAGGATCTCCTACCATTCCTGTAGCTCCACCAATTAAAGCAAAAGGTTTATGTCCTGATTTTTGCAAATGAACTAAAGTCATAATCTGAACTAAATGCCCAATATGCAACGAATCAGCTGTTGGATCAAACCCAATATAAGCCGAAGTTACTTCTTTCTTAAATTGTTCTTCAGTTCCCGGCATCATGTCGTGAACCATTCCTCGCCACTTTAGTTCTTCAATAAAATTCATAAGCAAAAGTTTGTTTTTTTAAGGAGACAAATTTAGCAATAAAAGCGAAAGCTTAAGAATAAAAAAACTTGATTTGTCGATAAAACGAACTCATTAACCTCATTTAACGTTTTTCGGACAAAAGTCTAAAAAACGGATTGTATCTTTGCAAAAAATTAATTGAAATCTCTTTGAAAACGAAAACCCTAAAAAAGAACAAAGTAAATGTAATTACATTAGGTTGTTCTAAAAACTTATTCGACTCGGAAGTAGCAATGACACAGCTTAAAGCCAATGGTTTTGAGGTGGAGCACGAAGCTGAACAAGACGATTCCGAAATTGTAATTATTAATACTTGCGGATTTATTGATAACGCTAAGCAAGAATCGATAGATACTATTTTACGATATGCTGAAGCTAAAAAAGAAGGTTTTGTAGATAAGTTATACGTTACTGGATGTCTTTCTGAACGATATAAAGATTCTCTTGAAAAAGAAATTACCGAAGTAGATGCCTATTTTGGGACGAAAGAATTACCAAGATTATTAAAAACACTAAAAGCCGATTACAAACACGAGTTAATTGGCGAAAGAATTATTACTACGCCCAATCATTACGCCTATTTAAAAATTTCTGAAGGCTGCGACAGAGCTTGTTCTTTCTGTGCTATTCCGCTAATGAGAGGAAAACACGAATCAGTGCCCATAGAACAATTGGTGGAACAAGCTAAAAATTTAGCTAAACAAGGCGTTAAAGAGTTAATTTTAATTGCTCAGGAACTTACTTTTTATGGGTTGGATATTTATAAAGAAAGACGATTATCAGACTTGCTTAATGCTTTGTCGGAAGTGGAAGGAATTGAATGGATAAGATTGCATTACGCTTATCCAACAGGTTTTCCGATAGATATTATTGAAACCATGAAAAGCAATCCGAAAGTATGTAATTACTTAGATATTCCTTTACAACATGCTTCAAACAACATGTTGAAGGCTATGAGGAGAGGAGCTACTAGAGAAAAAACTACTCAGTTAATAAAAGATATCAGAGCTATTATTCCTGAAATTACCATTAGAACTACCTTCATTGTCGGTTTTCCGGGAGAGACACGAGAAGATATTGAAGAAATGAAAGCTTGGATACAAGAAATGCAGTTCGACAGATTGGGTGTTTTCACTTATTCTCATGAAGAAGATACCCATGCATATCAGTATGAAGATACACTTACAGACGAAGAAAAAGAAGCTCGTGCTGAAGAAGTAATGTCAGTACAACAACAAATTTCACTTAACTTAAATGAAAAGAAAGTAGGAGAAACATTTAAAGTGCTTTTCGATAGAATGGAAGGTGGTTATTTTGTTGGAAGAACAGAATTTGATTCTCCCGAAGTAGATAATGAAGTGTTGGTAGATGCCGCTGAGCATTATGTGAGAATAGGAGATTTTGCCAACGTTAAAATAACATCTGCCGGAGATTTTGATTTGTATGGAGAAGTGGTTTAATGTTCTAATTTTTTAATATAACAATGTACCAATTGTTTAATTTGAAGTTAGATTTTAATTGGAAGTCAACCTAGAACCGAGAACTGATAAACTGTTAACTAAATGAACAAACAAACCATACCATATTCACAAACAACATTTTTTTCTTCGTTAATCAACGATTATTTGACTGATGATGAAAAATTAGACTCTTTTATCAATCATAATTGTTCACTTCAAGCTTTTGCTGACGCGATTGCTGAACGTAAACAAACTTCTGTTAACAGAGAGTTAATTGTTAAACAACTTCAACAACAATACAATGATTTACCAATAAGTAATGCTGTTAAAGAAAATATTGAGCAATTAAAAAATACCAACTGCTTTACCATTACTACCGGACATCAACTCAATTTATTTACAGGTCCTTTATATTTTATATATAAAATTATATCGGCAATAAACTTAGCTAAAACGCTTAAAGCTACTTACCCTGAAAATGATTTTGTTCCCGTTTTTTGGATGGCAACAGAAGATCACGATTTTGAGGAAGTCAACCATTTTACTTTGTTTAATGAAAGGTTATCCATACAAAAAAAAGCAGGAGAAGATGGCGCAGTTGGTAGATTAAATTTAACAAATGCTCCACAAGTAGCTCAACAATTAGAGGAGTTGCTTGGCGATAGAAATGGTGGAGATAAAATTGTGGAACTGTTTAGACAGTTTTATACTAGTAATAATAATTTTACACAAGCAACAAAAGCCTTGGTAAACCATTTGTTTGGTGAATATGGTTTGGTAATTATTGATGGTGATGATGCTGAGTTGAAAAAAAGCATGATTCCTTATTTTGAGCAAGAATTAGTAACTCAAAAGAATCACCAATTTATTGAACAAACTACGCAAAAATTAACTGATTTAGGGTATAAAAGTCAGGTTACACCTCGAGAAATTAATTTGTTTTATCTTGACAACAACCTACGAGAACGTATTGTTGTTGAGGATGAACAATACAAGGTATTGAATACCAATTTAAGTTTTACCAAAGAAGAAATCCTTACGGAATTAAACAATCATCCCGAAAAATTTAGTCCGAATGTAGTAATGCGACCACTTTATCAAGAAGTGATTTTACCTAATTTGGCTTACATTGGCGGAGGAGGAGAGTTGGCTTATTGGTTTCAGCTAAAAGCCATGTTTAATGTAAACAATGTATTTTTTCCTACGTTAATTTTAAGAAATTCTGTGTTAGTAATAGATGCAGGAAGTACTAAAAAAATGCAAAAATTAAGCTTGGAAGTCCCACAATTGTTTGAAGATACAGAAGAACTAATAAAAGAATATGTTACCCAACATGCCGATATTAATTTAGCACTTTCCCAACAAAAAGAGCAACTTGCTAAACTGTACGAAACTATTGAAAACAAAGCTGTTCAGCTGGATAAAACATTGCAAGCAGTTGTAAATGCGGAACTTCAGAAAGCTACCAACGGCATTAATAATATTGAAGCTCGTCTGCTAAAAGCAGAAAAACAACGTGAGGAAGTTGCAGTAAACCAAATCAGGAGCATAAAAGATAAACTTTTCCCAAATGGTGGTTTGCAAGAGCGACACGATAATATGAGTTCTTTATTGCTTTTCTACGGAATGGATATTATTCCAATATTAATGCAGCACCTTCATCCACTAGATAAAGAGTTGGTGGTGTTGATGGACAAATAAAAAATCCAACCGTATTTTCTAATTAGATGGTACTATTCTCTTAATTCTTAATAAACTTTTTAGTGGTAGTTTGTTTGTTCGTTCGAACACTAATCAAATAAACGCCACGAGACAACTCACTAACATTTAATCTATTGGTTGTTGGTATAATGGTTTTTATGGTTTTACCTGTAATGTCATAAATAATAACTTTATCAATAGGAGTATTTCCATTTTCTATCATCATAAAATCATTTACCGGATTAGGATAAATTAAAAGAGCAGTTGAGTTTTGCTCAGTAATTCCAACAGTAGAATTATAATAAACAGAATCACAATAAGAATCATTACATCCGCCATTGTTTGCAACAGTTAAACAAACATTGTAACTTCCTGTTGCAGCATATTGATGTGTTGGATTTTGTAAAGTAGAAGTGTTACCATCACCAAAATCCCAAAACCAAGTTGTTATTGGTGATAGAGGGAAAGTACTTTGATCCGAAAAATTGAACAAACCTGCTCCATTGTTGTTATGTGTAAAATTTGAAGTAGGAAAATCATGTATAGTTATTGGAGAAAATCCCATAAAGGTACAGCCATGAGAAGTGGTGATAATATAGGTCACCATATATGTGCCAGGTTGAAAATAAGTGTACATTACAGGGGAAGGACCAACATGAGAATTACCATCACCAAAATCCCAAAACTCACTAACGACAACATTGCCCGTTCCACTTCCAGGATTATTCATTCCAAAAAAGGTAACAACATCGCCTGAACAGACATCGGTAGGAGCAGATATAGTGGCAAAACCATCATTTTCACAAGCTAAAGGAATATAAATTAGCATTACACTTGTTCCGGTGTCTAATCCTCCACAACCATTCACTTTAGGATAAATATCTACAAAAACGCGATAGTGATAACCTCCCGGAAGAGAATCGAAAATGGTAGAATCTTGCCAACCTCCCAATGTTCCTAAGGGAAATGAATTGTTTTGTTCTTCTATTTTATAGAAAACAGAATCTGCGGTGGTTGTTACATGCAACTCTAATAAACCAGAATCTGGATTATTAGTAGAATCTGCTTCTACCGTTACAGAATCTATGTTAAAAACAGGAGGAGTTGGTGGATTAGTAGAAAAATTATAATAAATGGTATCTCCACTTGAGTTGGCAATAGTTAACTGAAAAGTATCTTGACACAATTGAGAATAGTTGGTAATTCCTGTTGTAGAAACATTGTTTACGGGTGTTGTATTCGCAGGGTGAGAACCTGTTAATGAAAAAGTATAGGGAGCAACACCTCCGGAAACTTCTATATATAAACTACCATAAGGATTGGGTAATGGGTTTGAATTTATACTATCACAATCTAAACAAGTAGTTACAACACTTGAGGAATCAATACTGATTTGAGCATTTAAGTTGATTGCTAATACAATTACTAAAAGTAGGGTTAAAATTTTTTGCATTGTTTCTTTGAATTTTATTAATATAGTAGCACTAAGACTTTGTTTTTTTATTTTAGTTGCTTTGTGAAGGTAATAAAAGTTAACTAGATGAACTAATAGGATATTAAAATTTCAGAACGAAAATTTAGCTTCTTTGCGATTAAAAAACGATTTAACAATACTCAAACGTACAGAATACAAAGTTTTGCGTGGTATCAAAAGGAGTAGGGTGGTCGATATAAAAACTTTCTACTAGTCTAAAATGTTGACTAAAGGTATTGGTAAGTCTTTCTTTAGAGTATTGCTGAATTTCAATGCCGCTGCATTTTTTAGGTCCATTTTCAGAAAAAGTAGCAATGGTCATCTTGCCATTTCTGCTTACTGCATTGTTCACCAAATTAAGGTAGCTTTCCACATCTTTTTTATCGGTTAAAAAATGAAAAACAGCTCTGTCGTGCCAATAATCGTACTTTTCTGTGGGATTAAAAAGTGTAACATCTTCAACAATCCATTTTACCTTATTGGCTTTCTCGGCTAATCTTTCTTTTGCTCTTTTTATCGCTGCTTCAGAAATATCTAACACCGTAATATTGGTGTAACCTAATGCTAATAAATTATCTACTAAAAAACTATCGCCACCACCAACATCAATAATGGCAGTACTTTTATCTTTAACATATTTGGTAATTTGTTCTAAAGAAGTTTCGGGAGTTGGCTGGTACCAGCTTACTTCATTTAATTGCTTGGAAGTATAAATGTTTTGCCAATGTTCTTTTCTGTCCATCTGTATTTAATTTTTCACGAATTTCAGTACTTGTTGGCGGTTTGCTGTACGAATAGTTAAAAAATAAATTCCCGCAGGAAGCGATTTAATAACAATACGATTAGTGAAGTTATCGGTTTTTTCAATTAGTATTTTTCCGCTAATATCAGTAATAAAAAAAGTGTTTTTTTCATTAGCAGGTAAACCAACTATTGTAAGTTGTTCCTTAGCAGGATTGGGATAAATAGTAAAATCAGCTCTGTTATTCAGTTCATTTACGGTCAGTGCATCAGTATTAAATTGTGTTTGAGCAGCATCGGCATTTTGTTGAAGGTGTAACAAGCTATCTCCTGCCAATAAAGCAAAAGCGACCACATGTTTACCACCTGGAGTAATCGAAAAGTTATCAGCACTAATAACATGAGCTACATCATCACCATTAAAACCACCTGCTAATAAATTATTGGTGCTAAGTGCGGTATGTTTTTCTAGGGTGGTAAAACCATCATTAATGTTCATGCTACTGCCACTTCCATTTACATCTATTGCATGTGCTACTAGATTGTTGGTGGTTAAGAGTTTTATTCCTGCATACAAAGAATCAGTATCAAGAGCATATACAAAACCTAATTTTCTGCTGAGGTCTGTTCCTGCTTTGTTTACACTTGGTTGGAGAATGTCCCAATCGGCAAATATACCTGCATAAACATTATTAAGTGTTGCCCCACTCTGGTTTTCAATTTCGTAAACTACAATTATAAAATGGTCGTTTGGAGAAGTTGGATACGCATAAGAAAGTTGTTTAATACTAACTTGTAAAGGGTTTGGCGATTGTAAATCATCCATAAAACCAACTAAATCTAAAGCAGAAACATAAGGCGGATGGTAAACTACATTAAAAATACTTCCAAAATCTTGGTCGAAACCACTTGCTCCTCTGATAGGGTCTGAAACCCTAGATGGACTATCGGAAATCATAAAACCTGCTTCGTATAGTAATTGTTTTCCTTTATAAATAAAGCCCCTACCAACATTGTTGTTATTATCATTAAATCCAATTTTACCCTTGCTGGTAATGGTGGTACTAATAAGGTTTTCCTCTAAATGTATATAATCGGGGTTGATAAGCAGGTTAAAATAATGGTTGTAAGAAAAAGTGCCGTTGCTTATAGTTGCCTGAAATAAAATATTTTCGTTGAGGTTAGCCCCCGAAAGGATTTCTACTGTAAATGGTTGAGCGTAATTGCTGGCAGTATCGAGCATGTTTAAGTTGGGAAAACTGCTTATATTATTAATAATGTTTACAAAAGGTGAGGAAGAACTGAGTGTTACATTAATGCCGTTAATAGGATTTAAAAAGTTGGTAAGTTCAGTAATAATTCGAAGTGTATCACCATTCTTAAACAAATTATTGTTGTTGTCGGTGATGTTTTTGTTGGTAATATCTGCAAATTGTGCTGTTGTGTTGTTTAACGCATCAAAAAGATTTAACCTGCCTGTACCAAGCTTATTGATGTAAGATGGGTTTTGCGTACTGATATCATTTGTAGTAGCTTTAAGTTGGGCTGCTACTTGTTGAGCGGTATAGGTAGGAAATTCATTTTTTACAATAGCAGCAGCAGCAGCAACTATAGGGGCAGACATAGAAGTTCCGCTGTTAGTACCGTAGTTGTTGCCAACGGTGGTGAAAATTATTTCTCCCGGAGCGGAAATATCAATATGGTAACCATAATTGGAGTTGTTTTTTCTAATGTCACTTTGGTCGGTAGCAGCAACATTTATCACACCATCATAACTTGCAGGATAAAAAGGTGTTTCTAAATTGTCATTTCCTGCTGCAGCAACTATCAAACAGCCTTGGTTTATTTGAGCATATTTAATAATATCTTCCTGAAAGCGACTGTTTTCATAACTTCCCCAAGAGCAATTAATGATAAAACAACCGTGGTCTGCGGCATAAATTACTCCTTGATAAGCGTGCGTTAAAAATCCCGCAGCATTAGAAATTTTTACAGGCAAAAATGTAGTTTTGAAGCCTACTCCTGCAATTCCGGTAGTGTTGTTAGTGGCAGCAGCAGCAATTCCTGTTACCGCTACTCCGTGTGAGGTAGATTCAAAAAGAGCATTATTGTCGTTCATTCCCAAATCCCAGCCGTAGTAATTGTCTATGTAACCATCATTATCATCATCAACACCATTAATAGGGTCACTGTAATTAATTTTAATTTTTGATATTAAATCAGGATGTGCAGGCTCCCAACCAGTATCGGTAATGCCAATAGTTATAGAAGTATCTCCCTGATTGATGTTCCATGCATTAAAAGCATCAATTAAACCAAGATAATATTGTTGAGAAAGTAGCGTGTCATTAGGAGTAAAAGTCAATTCGGGTAAGTAATAAGGCTCCACATACTTCATTATTTTAGAGGCTTCGATTCTCTGTATAGCGGTTTCAACATCCACTAACTGAGCATTAAAAGTAAGTTGGTAAATCAGTGATAAGTCAATAAAGTTAGGATTATCCTCCTTGGTTTTATGAGGAAATACTTTTTGCAGCGTTGTTGTTCCTAGTTGAGTGTTGATTTTAGCAAATTGTGGGTGATTGATTTTATTATTAAAACAAATATTTCTGTACTGTTCTTTAACCTTAAAAATAAGGGTATTATTTAGTTGGTTATTTTTTTGACTAAAAGCACTAAAGCTTAATAGCCATAAGAATAGTAAAGGTAAAAGGTGTATTCTGTTGATAAACATTTATTTAGTTTTAGGAATGTAAATTTAAGAAAATAACATGAATGTGGGATGTGTCTATAGATATCTTGTTACTTAACAATTCTGATTTTAATTGAATGTAGAAATTAATGAAGAATGACAGTACTGATGGGGTTAGTGTAATGGTAACAGGTTGAGTTGGGAATTGGCTTGTGTGTTGGATACTTATTTCCTTTAAGGAGGTTGGGATGGGATTTTACTCCACCCACAATACCAACCCTTTTAGGTATTCACCTTCGGGATGGAAGATGTTTACCGGATGGTCGGCAGGTTGTGATAAATGATACAACACCCTAACATTTCTTTGTGAGCTAATGGCTGCTGCCATAATAGTATCGTAAAATAACTTTCTGTTAATAACTTGAGAACAAGAAAAAGTGAATAATAATCCACCGGATTTCATGTTTTTTAATGCCATTTCATTTAGTCTTTTATAACCCTGAACAGCTTTGTGCATAGACTTTCTGTGTTTGGCATAAGCAGGAGGATCCAACACAATGATATCATAAATTTCTTTATTTTCTTTTAAGAAAGTAAGCGTATCAGAAACAAAAGATTGATGGTTAGTAAGTTGGTTTAGCTCAATGTTTTTATCGGTTAATTCAATTGCTTTTTTAGAACTATCAACAGAATGAACTGCTTTAGCTCCATTTTTTAATGCAGCAACAGAAAAACCTCCTGAATAGCAAAACGTATTCAGCACCAACTTATCTTTAGCTAATTCGCCCAACAATTTTCTATTTTCTCTTTGGTCGATAAAAAAACCTGTTTTTTGTCCTTCAACCCAATCTAAATGGTAGTTGCAATCGTATTCTGTGCCAATTAATTTCGGATCTTCAGCTTGGTATAAATATCCATTTTCAATTTTTAGGTCAGTTTGTTTTTCGAGGGTTTCAGCACTTTTATCGTAAATGGCTAATAACTTTTTGCCATAAATTTTTTGTAAAGCAGCAACAATTTGTGGCTTGGCAAAGTGCATTCCAGCTGAATGAGATTGAATAACTGCTGTACCATTATAAAAATCTATGATTAATCCGGGCAGTTGGTCTCCTTCAGCATGAATTAATCGGTAAATGTTGGTAGCAGGATTTTCGGTTAATCCCATTGCTTTTCTAAGTTCAAAAGCATTGGTTAATCGTTTAAACCAAAAATCATCATCAATAGGCTCTTGCGTAAAACTTATTATTCTAACGGCAATAGTTCCATCTTGAAAATGTCCTGTGGCTAAGAAATTATTGTTTTCATCAAAAACATTTACCAACTGACCATCAGTAAGTGGTTGGGGTGGGGTAGTATCCACAACAATTTTTTGAATAGCTCCTAAAAATACCCAAGGATGTTTTCTTTCAATAGATTTTTCTTTGTCTTTTTTGAGGATTACTGAAGGATAGTTCATGGAATAAATTTAGGCTTTTTGGAAAGCTACCATTTTTAAAGCAGTTATGGCAGCTTCATCGCCTTTATTGCCATGTTTTCCACCTGAGCGATCTATGGCTTGTTGCATGGTGTTATCGGTAAGTACTCCAAAAATAACAGGTTTGTTATATTTTAGTGCCACATCTTTAATTCCTAAGGCAGTAGCATTACAAACAAAATCGAAATGTTTGGTTTCTCCCTGAATAACGCTTCCTAGGCAAATTACGGCATCTAAGGTAGTTTTTTCTAATAGTGTTTGAGCTCCTAATGGCAATTCAAAACTTCCGGGAACATATTGAATAACAATATTTTCTTTAGCAACATGATGTTTTAAGAGGGTATTGTATGCACCGTTAAGTAAACCTTGAGTAATTTGTTCGTTCCACTCGGCAACAACAATAGCTATTCTCATGCTAGCACCATCAGGAATGGATGTAGCATCATAATCTGATAAGTTTTTGTTAACAGTTGCCATAATATTGTTACGTTTTTAGGGAATTAAACTGCTTATTTCGCACTCATCGTTTCAGCTCTAGCGATGTATTTTTCTACATCTCTGGCTTCAGCAGATTCAGCAAAATCTTTTTTAATCTCTTTGTATTTCTTTACCGCATTAGCATAGTCGCCTAAGGTTTCGTAAGCTATACCTGCTTTAAATAAATAAATAGGAGAAGTAAGTTTATTACTGTTTTTAGCAGCTGCTTTTTCGTAATAGTCTACTGCATTTTCAATATCATTTAATTCCATGTATGAATCGCCAATAGCACCTAAAGCAACAGCACTAATAATTACATCATCAGAGCTAAATTCTTTTAATTCATAAATAGCATCTTCAAACATGCCCATATTTCTGTAAGCAATACCTAAGTAATAGTGAGCTAAGTTGGCAGATTTTGTACCGCTGTAAGTTTCAACGATTTCAATAAATCCCATGTTTGTTCCACCATCGCCATTAATAGCTAAGTTTAAAGAATCTCTTTCGAACTGTTGTTCAGCCCAAAACATATTTTCTTGTGCTTCAGATTCTATTGGTGGAAGGTAAACTTTATAGTAAAAAGCAAAAGCTGCAATTACCAATATTATTGCACCTAATGCAACGGTAATAGGCATTTTATTATTTTCTACAAAGTTCTCGGTTTTACTGTAAACCTCTTGAACATCAACAATTACTTCCGAATTTTCGTCTTTCTTTTTTGCCATTTTGTTTTCTTGTTTTTTATAGGGTTGCAAAAATAGTTTTTTTAATCAAAATAATAACGATTTGCTCAATTTTATCTTTTCATGGTGAAAATATATTGGATTAATAACCTTAGAATTAAAGGATTTTCTTACTACCCCTAATAGCTACCCTAATCTAAAACCTACTATCTCCATCTAACATTCTTCCTAAACCACCTAAAATACTTCCTTCGCCTTTGCTTTTTCCGCCATAACTTGGCGCTGAGGCTAATACTCTATCAGCTAATCTGCTAAAAGGTAAGGACTGAATCCATACTTTACCGGGACCGGAAAGTTGAGCGAAAAAGAAGCCTTCGCCACCAAACAAGGTGTTTTTAATGCCACCAACAAATTTAATGTCGTAATTTATGGTTTGAGTAAACCCTACAATACAACCAGTATCCACATTAAGTACTTCACCGGGTTGTAAATCTCTTTCTATAATAGTTCCTCCGGCATGCATAAACGCCCATCCGTCACCTTCTAATTTTTGCATAATAAAACCTTCACCACCAAAAAATCCAGTACCTAATTTTTTCTGAAATTCAATGCCAACAGCTACTCCTTTGGCTGCACACAGAAAAGCATCTTTCTGACATATAATTTTACCGTTATAAGCTCTTAAATCGATAGGAACAATTTTTCCCGGATAAGGAGCAGCAAAAGTAGCATGTCTTTTATCAATTCCCTGATTGGTATAGGTAGTCATAAACAAACTTTCGCCTGTTAATACTCTTTTTCCTGCCGAAAATAACTTACTCATTATTCCTTGGTTTTGACTGCTGCCATCACCAAAAATAGTTTCCATTTTAATGTTGGAATCCATATACATTAAACTTCCGGCTTCGGCAATAACTGTTTCCTGAGGATCTAGTTCTATTTCTACACATTGCATGTCATCGCCAAATATTTTATAATCAATTTCGTGTGCGTTCATGGTTTTAAGGTTTAAATTGAATAATTTTGAACAACAAAAATAATAGAATTAACTTCACAAACTAATTATTAAAATGAAACTTATTTCTTGGAATGTAAATGGTATTAGAGCCATAGTTAAGAAGAATTTTTTTGAATTTATTGATGAATATCAGCCTGATGTGTTGTGTTTGCAAGAGACTAAAGCTCAAGATGAACAAGTACAAGAGGCTTTAGCGGAATTAAAAGGTTATCATATTTATTCTAATTCTGCTGAAAAAAAAGGATATTCGGGAACAGCTATTTTGACTAAAAAAGAACCTATAAACGTATTTTTTGATATTAACCAAACAGAACACGATAAAGAAGGAAGAGTTACTACAGCCGAGTTTGATGATTTTTATTTGGTGACGGTGTATGTTCCCAATTCTAAAACAGATTTATCGAGATTAGGTGATAGACAAAATTGGGATGCTCATTTTCTTAACTTTTTGAAAGAATTAGAAAGCAAAAAACCTGTAATTGTTTGTGGAGATTTTAATGTGGCTCATAAAGCCATAGATTTAGCTAGACCTGCTGCTAATTACAACAAAAGTGCTGGTTATACACAACAAGAGATTGATGGTATGAGTAACTTTGTAAATGCAGGGTTAGTAGATACTTTCAGATACTTTTACCCTGAAAAAAAAGATATGTACAGCTGGTGGAGTTATAGGGGGGGGGCTCGTTTTAAGAATGTAGGTTGGAGGATAGATTATTTTTTGGTTAGTCAAGCCTTTTTACCAAAAGTGAAATCGGCTGCCATACACATGGAAGTTGATGGTTCAGACCATTGTCCGGTAAGTATTGAATTGTAAAAAGTTAAAGAGAACATGTTGCAACCATCTATTCCATTAGCAGAACGACTTAGACCCAATTCTTTTGAGAATTATGTGGGACAAAAGCACCTTGTTGCCGAAGGAAGTACTTTGCGTAAGCTGATAGAGATGGGAACTATTCCTTCCATGATTTTTTGGGGACCACCGGGTGTAGGAAAAACAACATTAGCTAACATTATTGCTCAATATGCCAAACGACCTTTTTATACCCTTAGTGCAGTTAATTCAGGTGTAGCAGCGGTAAGAGAGGTAATAGATAAAGCTAAATCGCAACAGTTTTTTGGTACGAATCATCCGATATTGTTTATTGATGAGATTCACAGATTTAGCAAGTCGCAGCAAGATTCTTTGTTGGGAGCAGTAGAAAAAGGCATTATTACACTTATAGGAGCAACAACAGAAAATCCATCTTTTGAGGTAATTTCAGCTCTTTTATCGCGTTGCCAAGTTTATATTTTAAAAGAACAAACCAAGGAAGATTTGTTAGAGTTAATAGATATTGCTCTTACTCAAGATGAATACCTCAAAAAAAGAAAGATAAATATTAAAGAATACGAAACGCTGTTGCAATTATCGGGAGGAGATGCCAGAAAATTACTCAATACCCTTGAAATTGTAGTAAACAGTTTGCCTGATGATAAAACGCCTATCACCAATGATTTGGTAATGGACATTATTCAGCAAAATTTAGTGCGTTACGATAAAACAGGCGACCAACATTACGATATTATTTCTGCCTTTATTAAATCCATTAGAGGTAGTGATCCCAATGCAGCGGTTTATTGGCTTGCCAGAATGTTAGAAGGAGGCGAAGACCCTAAATTTATTGCCAGAAGATTGTTGATTTTATCCTCTGAAGATATTGGAAATGCAAATCCTACAGCTTTAGTAATTGCCAACAATTGTTTTCAGGCAGTAAATGTTATTGGCATGCCCGAATCTAGAATTATTTTATCGCAGACAGCCATTTATTTAGCAACTTCACCAAAAAGCAACGCTTCTTATATGGCCATAAATGAAGCCCAAGCATTGGTTCAAAAAACAGGAAATTTGTCTGTTCCGCTACATATAAGAAACGCCCCAACAAAATTAATGAAAGAAGTAGGCTACGGGAAAAACTACATGTATTCACATAACTATGAAGGTAATTTTGCTCAACAAGAGTACCTGCCCGATGATATTAAAAACACTAAATTTTATGAGCCGGGCAATAATGCTAAAGAAAGTAGCATCAGGAATTTTCTTAAAGAAAATTGGAAAGATAAGTACAGGTATTAGTACTTAAAGTACTTATGAATACTTAGGAGTTAAATTAGTTATATTTTTACCACAAAATCTATAATCTAACCGTCATTGCGAACGTAGTGAAGCAATCTGTTTAATCAGAACTAAAAACCAAAAGATTGCTTCGATTTCCATCACACATTCCAATTCCATAACCTGTCAATGACGAAAAAAAATGATTTTTTATCCAAAATCACACGATTTTCGACAAAATTTACCACCTAAAGAGAATAAAAGTCAAGCAAAAAACACTCTTTTTTCACCCCTCAAAAAAATAATTTAAAATTATTATTATTGATAATCAGTTTGTTATCATTTTTTACACTACTTTGTATTGCATAGTATTAGTTTTTGTATATATCTTTGCAATGTAAATTAATTTGTATAACATTTAAAAAAATATTAAAAGATGAAAAAAGTAATAATGGTAGCCATGTTTTTAATGAGTAGTATCTTAATAACTACTAAAGCAAATGCTACCACCATCAAGAATGACGATAACAGTTGTTTGTTAGAAGATAAATTAGAAAATAATTTAAAATTGCCGGAAAGTTTAAAAAAGCAATCTAACAGCGGAGTGGTAAAAGTAGAATTTAAGATAAATGTCGATCGCCAAATTGAAGTGCTAAATATATCTGGAAACAAAAAAGAAGTTACAGCTTATGTAAAACAACAGTTGGAATTATTGGGAGAAGACATTTGTGTACTTGAAAAAGGTATTGTTTACCACATTAATATAAAAATTAAAATAGTTTAATATGAACATAGAAAATACACAGGCTCAGATGAGAAAGGGAGTGCTGGAATATTGCATTCTTTCTATTCTCAACAACGGAGAAGCCTATCCGTCAGAGATAATTGAGCAATTAAAACAAGGAAAGTTAATAGTAGTAGAAGGAACACTTTACCCGCTTTTAACTCGATTAAAAAATGCCGATTTGCTTTCTTATCGTTGGGAGGAATCTACATCAGGCCCACCCAGAAAGTATTATCAACTTACTGATAAAGGTAAAAAATTCTTAGAAGAATTAGCAACAACTTGGGACGACCTTGTAGCTGCTGTAGAAATTACCAGAAAACCAACTAAAAAATAAAAACAAACTTTCAAAACGACAATCATGAACCAAACATTAACAATAAACATAAGTGGAATAGTTTTTCATATAGAAGTGGATGCTTATGAAGCGCTTAAAGTCTATTTAAATACCATTAAAAGCTATTTCAATAATTCTGAAGAGCGTGAAGAAATCATGCTTGATATAGAAGCCAGAGTGGCAGAAATTTTTGCTGAAGCTCAAAATGATAAAAATCAGGTAATTGTAATGGCAGATGTAAATAAAGTAATTGCTATTATGGGAGAACCTGAGCAGTATTTAACAGATGAAGAGGAAGAAATTCCTGCTCAAAAAACGCACAGAAAAAGAGAGGATAAAAAACTTTTTAGAGACCCTGATGATAGAGTTTTAGGAGGTGTAGCTTCCGGATTAGGTGCCTACATTGGCTTAGATACTGTTTGGGTCCGACTGTTTTTTGTTGCTGCATTTTTTATGGGTTTTGGTATTCTAACTTACATTATTTTATGGATAGTAATGCCTGAAGCTAAAACCACTGCTGAAAAATTAAAAATGCGTGGAGAACCTATCAATATTAAAAATATTGGTAAAGCTTTTGAATCTGAAGCTCAAAAAGTGGGTGAGAAACTACAAAATGTTGATACCAACAAATTTTCATCAAAAGCAGGAACAGTATTAGAGAATATTGTAATGGCAATTGCGAGTTTCTTTACAGCTGTTTTCAATATTTTCGGGAAAGTGTTAGGGATTGCTTTCTTGTTTGTAGGAACTTTTCTGTTGGTAGTTTTATTAGCATTACTTTTTGGTTCTACAGCAATATTTTCAATTTCTAATGATGGCGTTTATTCCATGGCATCGCAAGATTTTTTTAATTTGATTTTTGTAAATCAAGATCAATTTTATTTGGCATCTATAGCTGTATTTTTATTAATTGGTGTGCCTGTAATAGGGTTAATTTTTCTATCTATCAGAATGTTGTTTAAGGTTAGATCTCACTATGGTGTTGGGTTAACTTTTGTAGGATTGTTGGTAGTAGGAACCATTTTAGCCTTTATGGTAGGAACGAGATTAGCTGTAGAAATGTCTGCCGAAGAAGAGTTTGAAAAAACAGAAATTATTTCGCCTGATTTTAACACTTATGTAATTAAAACTAACATTACAGAAATGCCGGGACAAGGTGTTTTAGAAGATAAATTTACCAGTATTTCTATTGAAGGAGATATGATGTATCAGAGATTTGTTGAACTATCTGTTGAAAGAAGTAAAAACGACAGCATGATGATAACCACTAATTTTTCTTCCCACGGAAAAAGCCCGAAAGATGCACTGAACAAAGCTAAAGCGATTAACTATGTTCATCAGCTTAACGATTCGATACTATTTTTTCCTGATTATTTAGCTACCAATAAAGAACATAAAATTAGAGGTCAGCAAGTAGAAATTACGGTATACTTACCACTTTATCAAAGTATTTATTTAGATAAATCTACCAAAGAGCTAATTTATGATGTGGACAACTTTACTAATACCTATGATAAGAAAATGGTTGGTAGAAAATGGGTGATGTTAGAGCAAGGATTAACATGTCTAGATTGTAATGATATTGAGGGTATTACTTCTAAAGAATTGGAAGAGCTAAAAGCTTTAAAAATGATGGAAACAGTAATAGAGTAATTGTTTAGTCATAAAAAAGAGCGGTGGTTTTTAATGTGAAAGTTTACACCGTCATTAAAACTGCATGGAAGATACCATCTGAAATGCAGTTTTTTTATCCTTCAAAAGTAAAAGAAAGCAAAAACATTTTGGAACGTAATTGCCCAATAGGAGTAGAGAGTGCAGTACCATCATCTTCTAATAAGTTAAAAAATCCGTACGACATTTTTAGTTCTATTCCAAACTTAAAATATTGTAAATAAAAATCAGTTCCAAAGCCAATTTGCCCAACGATATCATCTCGTTTTAGTTTTACTATAATATCACTTAGTTTGGTAGAAAAATTATCTGCATCGGCATTAGAAGCTAAATCTAAAGTATAAGCAGCACCTCCAATAATGTAAGCACTAAAGTTATTTAGTCTTACAGATTTGTATTTAATGTTTAAGGGAAAGTTAATTAAAGTAGATTCAATGTCTTTTTGATAAGTTTCTATCCCTTTCATGGTTTCAAAAGTGTAAATTAAACTTCTGGAGGAGAAAGCTAAGTTGGGTGTAAACCTCAAACCGAAATAATCGCCCATGTGTAATTCTGAGATAATTCCTAAGTTAAAACCCGGTGCGGTTTTCGGTTCCAAAATCATTAGAGAATCGTTGAAAGTTAAGTCTGTTTGGTCTCTTTTAACCACAAAATTGGCAATGTTATAGCCTAATAAAAAACCAAAGTGCATAAAGCGTTTCTCAAACTTAGGTAAGTTTTTGGTATGCTCCCTCTTGTTGTATGTCTGTGCATCAGCATCAACAAAACAAAGGGTGAAAAGTAGAATTAATATGATTTTTATAGATTTCACTCGTTTCTTTTTTGTTACTGGGTAAACATAACGGAATCTAATTAAAATTATTTGCTTGCTTTGTAAATTGTTGCTATTCCAAATAAAAGGGTGGTTGCTTTTGCATTTTTATACCCTATTTTTGTGAGTAGCTGTACAAAATCCTCACCATCAGGAAAAGCATACACCGACTCAGGTAAATAGGTGTAAGCAGCAGTATCTTTAGAAACCATTTTTCCTATTCCTGGAAGGATTTTATTGAAGTAAAAATTATACAGTTGTTTAATCGGAAATTTTCTTGGTTTAGAAAATTCTAAAATTATTCCTGTACCATTTGGTTTTAATACACGTAACATTTCTGTCAAGCCTTTTTCTAAATTCTCAAAATTTCTTACACCAAAAGCAACGGTATAAGCATCAAAATAAGCAGTCTCAAATCGTAAGTTTTCAGAATCGCCAAGTTCTAAGCTGATGATATTGTCAACGCCTTTTTTCTTAATTTTTTCTTTACCCACATTTAACATTCCTTCAGAAATGTCTATCCCAATAATTTCGTCAGGATTTAATTTTAACGCTTCAATAGCAAAATCGGCAGTTCCTGTAGCAATATCCAATATTTTTTTAGGCTGATGAGGAGCCAACATTCTCACGGCTTTTTTTCTCCAAAGAATATCAATACCCAACGACAAAAAATGATTTAAAAAATCATATTTATGCGAGATATTGTTGAACATGGTAGCCACCTGCTCTTTTTTGGTTTCTTGTTTTTCTTTGTAAGGAATAACGGTCATTCAGCTAAGTGGTTTAAAGTTTCTTTTAATAAAATGTTTTTGTCTATTGGTACAACACCTACTTTTTCGCAAACTAATCCTCCGGCAAGATTGGCAATTTGAGCAATAACGTCATTAGGTTGTTTTAAGGCTAAACACAATGAAGCTACACTAATTACGGTATCTCCGGCACCCGAAACATCTGCTATATTTCTAATATGAGCAGGAATATGTTGGTGAGAAGAAGTATTGAAAATTAACATACCATGTTCAGACAGTGTAATTAAAGTAGCAGCAGGATGAAGTTCTTCGTGTAATAATTTTAATGCGTTGATGATGCTGTTGATGTCTGAAGTTTTAATGTCTAAATTTAATCCTTCTCTTAGTTCTTTAAGGTTAGGTTTAAACAAGGTAACATTTTTATAGGCTAAAAAGTTTTTCTTTTTCGGATCTACTGTGGTCGGGATGTTTTTGTCATTGCATAGCTCTACTACTTTTTCTATGAGCGTAGGTGTGATGACACCTTTGTCATAATCTTCAAAAATAACTACATCTACTTTTTCGGTGGTAATGATGTTTTTTATAACATCAAAAAGTGCATTGCTTTCTTGATTATTGAGTGGTGTTTCTGTTTCAGAATCCACTCGTAACAATTGGTGGTTATTGCCAATTACTCTAGTTTTAACGGTGGTTACTCTATTATCGAGTTTAAGTAGTCCTTTAGCAGTAAGTTGCGAAGAGGTAAGCAGATGTTCAAAAGCAGCACCATCCTCATCGTTGCCTATGGCGGAACACAAAATAGGGTTGCCACCCAATGCTTGTACATTAAGGGCTACATTGGCAGCGCCTCCTAAACGATTTTCTCTCTTTTCCACTGCCACAATAGGTACAGGGGCTTCAGGAGAAATACGGTCAACTTTGCCAAAATAATAGGCATCTATCATAACATCACCAATGATTAATACATTGAGTTGATTAAAATCATCAAATAACTGATGTATATCTTTTTGATTTATTGATGGTTGCTTCATGAAACTTCTTGGTAGCGTTTAGCTGCAAAGAAACGCAAAAAGTTAGGGATTTTGTATTTGTAGGACAGGAAAATGAAGAAATCTGAAAAATAGTTTAAGCTTTCTTTATCCTAAATGTCATTTCGAACAAAATTTTACAAGTTGAGGAATGAAACTTAGTAAAATGCAGCTAGAGAAACGTAAGTTCAGCGAAGCTAAATCTTCTTGGTTAAGATTTGAAAATTTCATCATTTAAAAAATGCCAATTAGGATTTGAGGTCTTTATTAATTGTTCCTTCTTTTTTCTACTCCACTTTTTTATTTGTTTTTCTCTTTCGATAGCATGTTCTATTTGTTGAAAATGTTCGTAGTAAATTAGATTATAACAATAATATTTACTTGTAAAAGCATTAGAGATGCCTTTGTTTTCTTGATGTTCAAATAATCTTCTTTTTAAATCATTAGTAACGCCAATATACAGAACAGATTTATCAGGGTTTGTTGTGATATATACAAAATAATTATGCTGCATTGTTTCAAAAATAAGAAGATTTCTCGACTTCGTTGCACTTCGCTCGAAATGACAAGAGGGAGTGTATTGCCAATAGAATGGTAAGCTGCTATTAACTTTCAATTGGTTCTAAGCAGATGCTTGAAATAGCGTTTAATAAATTTGGAGGAGAATTGGGGTAACGAACTTCTTACTAGAATGTCATCTTGAGCAAAATTTTTCATCTGCCGGAGACGGATAGAAAAATGCAGCCGAAAGATCTTTTGATTTAGATAGCAGAAATATTTTCATTATTTAAAACCAATTTTTGTAAACGAACGCATTACAAATGTGCTCGAGAAGGAAGGTTTTTAGGTTGTGCTATATTTTTTTGAAATATCTTTTAGGTGTTTGTGAATGTGATTTGATACAACTTCTAAATGCTCTAATTTTGAATAATCTCGTGAACCCTTTTTGTAGGGTATCAGATTTATCTTATCAAGAAAAACATATTCTTCGATTGTGTTCTGTGCTTCTTTCAATCGTTTAATCAGGTTTTCTACTGACTCGTTTTTTGTTGTTTCAACACTTTGCTTGTTAACTTCTGACAGTTTTCCTTTTAAGGGACTTGGTTTAATATTCTTGCCTAAATCCGAAATATTCCTTGCAAAACTCTCGTGCCAAAAAGTAATATGCCCTAAAACGTCTTTAGCATTCCAGTATTCATATATCATTTTATCATAATCAAGCCCTTGTTCGAAGAAAATAATAAACTTTTTCAATTCATTTCTTAGAATTTCAACTTTAGTCTTTATGTACTCCTCTTTAGCTGTCATTTTTTTCTTAATGAGACCTAACGGTTTAGGCTATGAAATGTGTGGGATTAGAAAAGTACTAGATTTTCGACTTAGCACAAAACAAAGCTTTTTTTGAGTTATAAATTTACTCATTTTTTATAAACGAAATAAAAAAAGGTTTGTGACTTAATAGATAAGTCACAAACCTTTGAAGTAGGACAGAAGCCCACATTTTTTATAGCCGTTGTTGTACTTAGTTTTTTACATTCTCAGGTTTAAATCCGAAAATTTTAGATAAACTCTTTAATTTTTCTTCAGGGATTAATTCACTGCTTACATTTTCAATAGAAAACCATTGTTTAATAGTTTCTGAAGTTTCACCTATTTCAGCTCCAATAATTCCGTAGATATTCTTTTTGGGAACTTCATTTCCTACTAGAAGTTTAATTATTAAGTTGAAATGATATTTGTATTTTTTGAATTTTTTATGAAGCCTTTGATAATCTTCAAGTTGATACTCCCAAGATGTGTTTAAACTTTCTAATAGTTTATTTGAACTCACTAAATTTTTCAAGCCAACTGAGCTGAAATTAAAAGAACAATTAAGGCTAGAGTTATTTTTTTTTATTTTATAACCTTCTAGATACATAGCATAAATCAACTCACCATTAGCTACATATTTCCCAATATGTCTCTCTAAATCATGTTTTAATCCATAAGAAGTTCTTATTGAGTTAAAAGATTTCGTTTTTGTAAAGTACTTTTTTATCTCAGTTCTTATTTTCTTGATTTTTTTTGTTTCAGAAAAAATTTTTGGATCAAATTTTTCACTTTTATATGAAAATCCGTTAAGGTATAGACCATCTAATTCGACTAAAGGAATTACTGATAAGTCCGTGAATGCGTTATGATTTTTATTTTCGTTGTAGAAATGTTTCCAGTTATTATAATTCCTTTCTTTTGAAATTACATCTAACGCTTCATGGTGAGGAATGTTTTTTTCTTTTGCTAATTTTTTTGCAAGTCTCTTTACATAATCAATATTATGTTTGTCAATTTGTTTCATTGTATAATATATTTAAAATCGCTAGAAAAAATGTCACTCATCTACCATTCTCCATAAGCGAGAATATATTAAACTAATGTAACGTAAACGGTGTTGATACAACTTCTCAATGATGAGTAGAAAGCTTCCGAGTAAGCAACTCAAAAGTAATAAAAAATATTCATAAATGATACAGCCAAGAGTTTTTAGTTTCAAAAATTCAAAGAATGACTTTCTGAAAACTACTTTTTGTGTGATTAGGTTTTTAAATTAAGTACAACTTTTATATATGTATTGAAAACATCATACTTATTTCCCCAAAACATACAAAAAATACTTCAAAAACTTTTGAAAAATAACGCTCTACAATTTTTCTTTAAATAAAAATTTCTTTTGTAGGGTTTGCTGCGGTTTGTAGGTGTAGTAAACAAAACCATCTTTAATTTTTATTTTAGATACAAATTGGTGCTGTAATTGAAAGGTGTCGGCTACTTTTCCTGTGTTGGTGTTGATGTGTTTCAATAAGTAATATCCTTGCTTTATAAATAAGGCATAAACCGTTCCGTTAAGCTCATCCATTAGCAATTGTTTTTTCCATTTGCCATTGTTTTTTTCTTGGTGGTAAGCTATGGTAATGCTATCTGTTAGCAAGGTGTCTTGTGTGTATTTCCAAATAAAATTATCGTAATGGTCGAAAATCAGTAAGGTATCGTTATTTATAAATAAAGGAGCATAAACAGGGTCGTATAAAAAGTTGCGAGAAAATCCGGTCATCATAGCAGCAATATCGTGTTTGTCGTAATTTTTATAACGCTTAGCCATACGTTTGGCAAATTGTCGTTGGGCATTATTCAAATCATGGTATTCGTATAAATATTGCCATTCCATATCATGATGAACTACCTCTCTTATCACACTTATAGAAGTATCTTGTGTGTTGTAAGCATAGTACTTAAATTTTGGGAAATCGCGCATAAAATCAGAGAAAATAAGTGAGTTGCCGGTGCTGTCAACAATGGGTTTAATCATTTGGTAAAAATCTTCCAGGGGTAATTTATAAAGCGTGAAGTTATAGCCAATAATTTCTATGCGATAAATGAGATCATTACAAATAAGGTTAATGTTCCCGAGGTAATCGGTGTAAAGTTCTTTTGGAGTGCAAGGAATAAAATGTGAAGCTAAAATTTCTTCATTTTCATCTACCAAATACAGTTTGCTGTCTTTATCAGGATTTTTTTCATAAGCAATAAAAACAAATTTATCTTGATGAAATTCGTAATCTAAAATATTTATTTCTACACTTTTAAAAACAGGAATAGGTTCACTGCTACTGGTAATTTCTACAGGATTTAAAGCCACTACTTTTTGCTCTAAGGTGATGTTGAGGTAAATGCTATCGGTATTGTTGGTAATTACTTCGTAGTGGGTATTGTAAGAAGTATGCGAAATAACCAAGGTAGTAAATTGCTGATGTTGAAAACGAATTTCAAACTCGCCTTTGTTGTTTGTACGACTTATAATGTTTTGATGATGTACCTTAACGTGTACATTCTCTATGGCTTGTTGAGTGGTTTTATCAAGAATTTTTCCATTAACTTTTACTTGCTCTTGTGCAAACAAGGTCGCTATTGGTAGTGTAATAATGAAAATGAAAATTCGGATAAATAGCTTCATATATGCAATTTTACATCAAAGTTGATGCAATTAAAAGCGAAATTCCATAAAATTAAACTTAGTTTTTAGAAATCACACAATACATGGCAGTAGTAAAAAAATCTCTGAAGTGAGGAATATTCATTATTCCCGGTAGTATTCTGGTTTTTAGCTTAAATTTAATTTCATAGTTGGGGTTAACCATAAAATAGGTTTTCTTATCTATTTTATAATTACAATTTTTTACAATTCTCTCAAATCTATTGATAGAAATTCCGGTATCTTTAATCTCAAGTAGGGAATTTATCGTTTGCTGGTTTTCACCAAACATTTTAAGCATGCCAACATACAAAAAATTGGGTAGTAAATGGAAATAAGGCAATTTACTAAGGTAGCGGCTTCTGCAAATTTGTTGATGTCCGCCAAAAGGCATACGCCAAGGAGGAAATGCGAAAAACACTATTCCTTTGGGAGATAAAAATTGTTTTAGGTTTTCTAAAAACACTTCCTGATTAGGAATGTGTTCAATGGTATCCCTCATAATAATCAAATCGAACTGGGGATAATTGGCAGGATTTACTTTGTAAATATCTTCGGCAATAAAAGTAGTAAGTTGTTTATTAGGATGATTTTTAAAAAACTTTTTAGCATTTTCTATTTTGTTTGCAGCAAGGTCGATTCCAATAGTTTTACAGCCTAAGTCTAAAAAAGGAAGTAAGTTGCCACCTTCGCCACAACCAATTTCAGCAACAGTAGTTTCGGCAGTAATATCCATTAAGCCTTTTAAATAAGGAATAACATAGTTGGTAGTAGTAAAAACTTGTTCGTTAAAATATCGTTCTCTATTTGTATGTCTATCGTGCATAATGACTAAAATGAGGCTCAAAAATAACTCAATTTATTAGATTCAATCTATTTTTTAGGAATAAATGTATGGAATAAACTAATTTTGTTTCCATGACAATAAAAGAACGCTACCAACATTTTATAGACTACTTTAGTAAACATCAGCCTATTGCCGAAACGGAGTTGAACTATAGTAATCCTTATGAATTATTAGTAGCGGTAATACTTTCGGCACAATGTACCGATAAGCGAGTAAACATCGTTACAAAAGATTTGTTTGAGCGTTTTCCTAATGCCAATGAGTTGGCTATTGCCGATGTAGATGAAGTTTTTGAATACATAAGAAGTATAAGTTATCCAAATAATAAAGCGAAACACATTGTAGGGATGGCTAAGATATTGGTGAATGATTTTAAGAATGTTGTCCCATCAGATATAGATGAGTTGCAAAAAATGCCTGGAGTAGGCAGAAAAACAGCTAATGTTATTGCCAGTGTTATTTATAATAAACCAACTATGGCGGTAGATACACATGTTTTTAGAGTTGCTGAAAGGTTAGGATTAACAACAAATGCTAAAACACCATTAGCAGCCGAAAAACAATTGGTTAAATATTTGCCTGAAGAAGTTATTCCCATTGCTCACCATTGGTTAATTCTGCACGGAAGATACATTTGTGTTGCACGTAAACCCAAGTGTGATAAATGCGAAATCACTCATTTTTGCAAGTATTATAGTAAGTTAAAATAAAATTAGAGACTGATAATCATAAGTGAGAAGACTGAAGTTTGAAATTAAACAATAGGTAAACTAAACTCATAAACTTTTAGTCTATTAAACTAAACTTCCAAACCACTTATAATAAAATTTAACCATTGATGTATTTTGTGATAAATGAAGTAGGAATAATTCTTATTTTCGCTGAATAGATTATTAATATTAATGAATAACAACTATACTATGAAGAAAATTTTAATATCAACAGCCCTGTGTCTAGCAGTTATTACTGGAGCTAATGCTCAGGCAAACAAAATTAAATTTGAGCAATTTAAGCTAGATAATGGCTTAAATGTGATTTTACATCAAGACAAATCAACACCAATTGTTGCAGTTACTGTTTTATATCATGTAGGTTCTAAAAATGAAGATCCTAACAGAACAGGTTTTGCTCACTTTTTTGAACATTTATTGTTTGAAGGTTCTGAAAACATTGGCAGAGGAGAATATATGAAAATGGTAAGTTCTAACGGAGGTATTTTAAATGCTAATACTTCTTTTGATAGAACTTTTTACTTTGAAATATTGCCTTCTAACCAATTAGAATTGGGCTTATGGATGGAAGCGGAAAGAATGTTACATGCTAAAATTGATGAAACAGGTGTGGAAACACAAAGAGAAGTAGTAAAAGAAGAGTACAGACAATCTTTTGAAAACAGACCTTATGGTTCTTTTTTAATGGAAATGTTTGGAAGAGCTTTTGAAGAACATCCTTACCAATGGGTGCCAATAGGCTCGTTAGAACATTTAAATCAAGCAAAAATTGAAGAATTTAGAGACTTTTACAAAACGTGGTATGTACCAAACAATGCTACCTTATCTATTGCTGGAGATTTTGATATTAAACAAGCGAAACAATGGATAAACAAATATTTTGCTGGTATTCCTAAAGGAACAAAAAAGATTGAAAGACCAACAATTGTAGAGCCAATTAAAAATAAAGAAATTAGAGACACTGTTTATGATAATATTCAGTTGCCAGCAGTAATGATGGGTTACCATACACCTGCACAAGGAACACCTGATGCTTATGCAGTAGAAATGTTAGCTCAAATTCTTTCTCAAGGAAATAGCTCTAGAATGCAAAAAAGCATAGTTGATGAACAACAAAAAGCTTTGTTTGTAGGAGCTTTCCCTTTCCCAACTGAAGATCCAGGATTATCATTAATGTTTGGAATAGCCAATATGGGTGTTGCAATAGATGAGTTGGAAGCAGCTATTGATAAAGAAGTTGAAAAAGTGCAGAATGAATTAATTTCTGAAGAAGAATTTCAAAAAATGAAAAACCAAATTGAAAGCGATATGGTTTCTAAAAATGCAAAAGTGGAAGGAATTGCTGAAAATTTAGCTAATTATCATGTATATTATGGCGATGCCAACTTAATCAATACAGAAATTGACAGGTACATGAAAGTAACACGTGAAGATTTAAAACGTGTAGCTAACAAATATTTCAGAAAAGATAATAGAGTGGTTTTACATTATTTACCTAAAGAAAAATAATTAATAGCTAAAATCATTAACTAATCAAAACAATTAAAAAGATAGACATGAAAAAATTAAGCATATATATTTTATCATTAACAATGATTACTGGTGCTTTTGCACAGAAACTAGACAGAAGCAAAGTACCTGCTCCTGCTCCTGCACCAAAAATTAATTTAAACCAACCAGCAACATTTACTTTACCAAACGGATTAAAAGTATTTGTGGTTGAAAATCATAAATTACCTAAAGTGGCTTTTTCATTAAGCTTAGATGTTGACCCTGTTTTAGAAGGTGACATGAAAGGTTATGTTGACATTACCGGACAGTTGTTAGAAAGAGGAACAACCAACAGAACTAAGCAACAATTAGATGAAGAAATCGATTTTATTGGTGCTACATTAAGCACTTCTGCGAATGGTGTTTATGCTTCATCACTAAAAAAACATCAAGCTAAAATTTTAGAAATTCTTTCTGATGTGGTGCTAAATTCAGACTTTAAACAAGAAGAATTGGATAAACTTAAAAAGCAAACCATTTCAGGAATTGCATCATCTAAAGATGATCCGGATGCTATTGCAGCAAATGTTAGATCGGTACTAGTTTATGGTAAAAAACATCCTTACGGAGAAATTACTACAGAAGAAACAGTTGAAAACGTTACCTTAGAAGCTTGTAAAAATTATTACAAAACGTATTTCAGACCAAATGTTTCTTACTTAGCAGTTGTTGGAGATGTAAGCGTTAAAGAAATTCAACCATTAATTGAAAAGTATTTTGCATCTTGGGAAAAATCGGATGTGCCTGTAAATAAATACAAAATGCCTACTGCACCAAAACAAACAGAAGTGGCTTTTGTACATAAAGAAGGAGCTTCTCAGTCGGTAATTAACATTACTTATCCGGTAAACCTTAAAAAAAGCAATCCAGATGTTGTTAAAACAAGAATTCTTAATTCTATTTTAGGCGGAAGTGCAACAGCAAGGTTGTTTATGAACTTAAGAGAGAAACATGGTTATACTTATGGTGCTTACTCTACGTTAAGTGCAGATGAATTAGTGGGTTATTTTAATGCTAATGCTAAAGTGAGAAATGATGTTACTGACAGTGCTTTAACTCAGTTTATGGTAGAGTTGAATAGAATTGCCGATGAAAAAGTGTCAGCAGAAGAGTTGCAAGGAATGAAAAACTACGCATCAGGAATTTTTGCATATACTTTACAAGATCCGCAGACAATTGCTCGTTTTGCCATAGAAACTGAAAAGTATAAATTACCTGCAGATTATTACGCTACTTATATGGAGCAAATTGCAGCCGTAACTATTGATGATGTAAAAGAAATGGCTGAAAAATATATCACTCCAAACAATGCTATTATTTTAGTGGTTGGAAACAAAAAAATTGCTGACAAGCTTGTTGAGTTTGATGCTAATCAGAAAATTAATTATTATGATATTTATGGAAACGATTATGTTGAAGCATTAAAACCTGCTCCGGAAGGTGTAACTGCTGAAACAGTTATGAATAAATACATAGAAGCAAAATATGGTGTTGCTAAAGGTAAAGCGCTAGACAAAAAATTAAAGAAAATTAAAGATATTACGGTAAGAATGGATGCTACTATTCAAGGACAATCTATTAATGTTACTCGCTACCAAAAAGCTCCAAATAAGTTTGCTAATGCAATTACTATGGGAACAATGGTAGTTCAAAAACAAGCATTTAATGGAACTATAGGAAAATCTTCTGGTATGCAAGGTAGTAAAGATATTACAGGAGATGATTTAGAGGATTTGAAATTAAGTTCTATTATGTTTTTAGATGCTAAATATGCTGACCATGGAATTACTTACGAATTATTAGGTATTGAACCAATTAATGGTAAAGATGCTTATAAAATGGTTCAAACTAAACCAAATGGAGATACAGAAACGGAATGGTTTAATGTAGCTTCAGGTTTAAAAGTAAAATCTATGTCTGTTCAAGAAAATGACGAAATGCCTGAACCAATTACAGTTATTTCTGAACTTTCTGACTATAAAGAAGTAAACGGAATTATGTTTGCTCATAAAACTAAACAATCTTTTGGACCACAAACCTTAGATATGACTGTTACAGCTATTGAAATAAATACTAAATTAGGTGATGAAGTATTCGAATAATAAATAGTTCAAATAACATCAAATAGTATAAAAATTCCCATAATTTTATGGGAATTTTTTATGCCTGTTAAATTAAATTTTAATGCGAATTACAAGAAGGAAGGTTGTAGGTTTTTTTATTATAAGTGTTGTTGCTTTGGTGTTGTTAGTAACCTTTAGCAATATCGTAATTATTACTTCTACAAAAGCGGCTATTCATCATCAGGTAGAAGGTTTTCCAGAGGATTATCCTGTTGCTTTATTACTTGGTACAAGTGAATATACCATTAAAGGAAGGACAAATTTGTTTTTTAAATACCGCATTGAAGCTGCTGCAGCACTTTATCACAATAAAAAAATAAAACACATTATTGTAAGTGGAGATAATAGTTTGTTGGAATATAACGAACCACGACAAATGTTTAAAGCCCTAGTGAAATTAGGCATTCCTGATAGTGTCATTACGTTAGATTTTGCAGGTTTCAGAACCTTAGATTCTGTGGTTAGGTGTAAAGAAGTTTTCGGGCAAAATAATTTTGTCATTATCTCTCAGCGTTTCCATGTAGAAAGAGCTTTGTTTATCGCCAATAAGTTTAATATTAATGCGATTGCCTATGCTGCCCAAAATCCACCTGAAAAATATGCTTTTAAAACTCAATTGAGAGAGTATTTGGCTAAAACACTTGCGGTAATAGATGTATATATTCTTAACACTAAGCCTAAGTTTTTAGGAGAAAAAGAAAATGTTTCTTTTTAAGAATTAATACCTCAATACAAAATTTTCCTTACTCAAATCTGTGTTGAACAACACAATCCCAAAAGCAAATACATCAATGGTAGTAGTAACTTTAGGATGTTTTTTTATTTCTTCCCAAGCAGCTTTCATTTCATCCGACCAATAAATATCATCGAAAATAAAAACACTTTTAACAGAAGCCTTTTCTACACACATATTAAAATAGGACAGCGTAGCAGTTTTTGTATGGTTGCCATCAAAATAGACAAAGTCTAAAACAGTATGTTGGGAAATGATATTTGGTAACGCATTTTCAAAACTATCATTGTAGATTTTAATGTTGTTGTAGCCTATTTTCTTAAAATTTATTTTGGCAATTTTAGTGATGTTGGGACAACCCTCAATGGTGTGTACCTTACATTTTGAGTTGTGAGCAGCCAAATACATGGTACTGATTCCAACCGATGTACCTATTTCTATAATAGATGATGGTTTAAACCTATTGGCTAATCGAAATAATAACTGTCCGTATTTTGCAGGTTTAGAGGAAAACTTAGTGATGTTGGCAATTCTTCTTTCTGTTGATGAATGAACTTTTGAACCCGCTCCCAAATCAGTTACCTTAATTTTTTGTTTACTCAGCAAAAGCATCGCTCTTATAGATTCAATATCATCGAAACAATAATATTTTTGATCATCTTTAATAATCTGAGTATAGAGCTCAAAAACAAATGGAGACTGAATACCATGCTCATTCTTAGATTTTAAGAGAAAGCCAAGGTAGTTAAAAAGTAACTTCAGTTTGTTCATGCTTCAAAATTATACAATATCTATTGGTAACAATGGTTTTGAGTAAGAAAATACGGTTTTTAGATTTAAGATTTGAAGTTTGATGTTTAGCGTTTAACCACTAACTATTTTTTGTGCCCTTGCGTCTTTGCGAGAGAGTTAAATGTAAACATAAAATAGTAGAGCGATTAAAAATAAATTCATAGATTTGAACATCAAATTTTAAAAATCAAACATGAACATCGCAATAATAGGCTACGGCAAAATGGGACAAGTAATTGAAAGAATTGCTTTAGAAAGAGGACATCAGGTAACATTAAAAATTACGGTGGATAATGCAGCAGATTTAAACCCTGAAAATTTAAAAGATGTTGATGTAGCTATTGAGTTTACTACACCTGAAAATGCAGTTAAATCTATTTTCATTTGTTTGGAAAATCAAGTGCCTATTGTGGTTGGAACAACAGGTTGGTATCATCAGTTTGATGAGGTAAAACAAAAATGTGCAGCACATCAAGGGACATTATTATACGCCACCAATTGCAGTGTGGGTGTTAATTTATTTTTTAAATTGAATGAGCAGTTAGCAAAGTTGATGAATAATCACCCTGATTATGAAGTGAAAATGGACGAAGTGCATCATACGCAAAAATTGGATGTTCCTAGTGGTACGGCAATTACGTTGGCAGAAGGTATTATTACTAATTTAGACGCTAAAACAAAGTGGGGAATACAGCCATCAGCAGATAAAAGTGAGTTGTTTATTGAAGCTCACAGAATTGAAAATGTTCCCGGAACCCATCAAGTAACGTATTCCTCTAGTATAGATGATATTGAAATAAAACATACTGCTCACAACAGAGAAGGTTTTGCTCAAGGTGCAGTAATAGCGGCTGAATTTATTCATAATAAGAAAGGAATATACACTATGCAAGATGCATTATTTGGTTAACGTCTGTTTATAATGTCCGATTTATTCGTTACTCTTGTTTTCAAAATCAGTTATTTACGAAAGTAAACTCCTGAATTTCAAAACTGCGAAAGCCTCGAATACCGAAAAAACAAGAATTTTTAATTCTTTATTTTTTCGAGCATTCTCGAAATATTAATTTTTCAAAGAAAAATATATTTCGGAACTTCGAATATTATAATTCAGACGCTCTACTTTACAGACAGACAAATAAAACAACTGATAAACTTATAAACGCTTAAACTAAAGATGACTCCAAATGAAAAAGAAAAAATAAAAGTCTTAATTCAAAAGTATAATCCCATACTTAAAGAATCTATTGAAATTGCGTTGGTGGAAGATTTGTTTAACCTGATTATTGTTAACAGAGACGATACAGATTTTGAGTTGAAAGATTTGTTAAAGAACAAAAAACAACTTAAAAAGTTTGTGATGAAAGAGTTTATTCAGCTCAATAACAAACTACTTACCTCCGAATTAAGACACATGGAAGAACCTAAATTTAAACTCACTAAAAGAGATAGTCAAATTAATTTGAAATTGTAAGGAGCAGTTGTCATTTTGAACGAAGCTTATCAAAATGTCGCTAGAGAAATCTTTTAAGTTCAGTTAGGCTAAAACTTTTAAGTTGAGTTTTTTATACTATTTTTGGATATCTGTTACTAAATCAATTAAGTGAAATCGGTTTCAAAAAAATGGATGTACTTTTTACTGGCAATAGTATTGGCTGTTGTGGGTTATTGGTTGGTGCCTTCTGCTTCTAATTCTAAAGCACCTATCATGGCAGCAATCGTTATTCTTATGGCTGTCTGTTGGATTTTTGAAGTCTTACCCATAGCCGTAACTTCCTTATTTCCTATGTTTTTATTTCCGCTTTTTGGTATTTTAGATGCCAAAGATACTGCTGTATTCTATGGTAAAGAGATTATTTTTTTATTTCTCGGTGGATTAATGTTGGCTCAAGGTATTCAACAATCTAACCTGCATCAGCGATTAGCATTGAGAATTGTTAGCATTATTGGTAGTAAACCTGCTCATCTTATTTTAGGATTTATGATAACCACCTCTTTTTTAAGCATGTGGATATCCAATACCGCTACAGTAATGGTAATGATGCCAATAGGTATTTCTATTATTGAAGAATTAAAAACGAGTATCACTAATGATAATAAAAAACTGATAAGCCGATTTGCTGTTGCCTTAATGTTGTGTATTGCTTATGCGGCCGATATTGGCGGAATGGCAACCGTTATTGGTACCATGCCCAACATGATTTTCATAGAAATGTACCAAACTATTTTCCCTGATAAAGCAGTAATTGGTTTTACACAATGGATGATGATAGGCTTACCAATTGCGATTACTTTTATCATTACAGGTTGGTTATTACTGACCAAAATAATTTATAGAATGCCTAAAGATAATCTATTAAAAAGTAATGATGTAGTTAAAAGTCAGTTGCAAGGATTAGGAAAGATTACAAGGGATGAAGTCTTATCAGGGGTAGTATTTTTTATAGCTGCCATTTTATGGATAACAGGTTCAGATTTACGTTTATCTGAAACTATTATTATTCATGGATGGCGAACTATTTTTGGATTGGAAATGACAACGGATGCTACAATAGCAATTGCTGCAGCAACTTTGTTGTTTCTTATTCCATCTAAACAAAGAGAAGGAGAAATGTTATTGAAATGGAGTCATGTACACAGTTTACCTTGGGGAGTGTTGTTGCTTTTTGGTGGAGGTTTTGCCATTGCAGGTGGATTTACTTCTTCGGGTTTATCGGATGTTGTAGGGAATCTTTTTTCACAAATGACTTTTTCCTCTCCACTAGTGATGGTTGTAGTAGTTTGTGTAGTACTTACCTTACTTACAGAAGTAACCTCCAATACAGCAACTACCAATTTGGTGTTACCTATTTTAGCACAAGCAAGTATAGCATTAGATATAGAACCTATTTTATTGATGATTCCCGCAACACTTTCGGCAAGTTGTGCTTTTATGATGCCTGTAGCATCTCCAACTCAAGCAATTATTTTTGGATCGGGTTATGTAAAAATAAAGCAAATGATTCGAGCAGGTATTTTATTTAATTTGTTGGGTGTTATTATTGTCACTTCTATGTTTATGTTATTGTTTAAGTTTGTTTTTGGCGTATAGAACACAAATATCTATGAAACGAATTTGTATAGATAAAGCAAAATGATTTTACATCTCTATGGTTAAATCAAAAATTATATTCAAAATCACTTTAATTAAATTTCTAAAAAAGTATTTTTGAGAATTAAATAAAAAAGCATAAAAAATGGCAAAAAAGATAGATTTAGAATTCAGTAAAAATGAAGATGTTAACCGACTTTCAGTATCAGATTTAAATCGTAGATTAGAAAAAGTGTATTTGGGTGGAGGGAAGAAAAAAATTGAATCGCACCATGCTAAAGGAAAGCTTACTGCCAGAGAAAGAATTGATTATTTGTTGGATAAAAAATCAGCGAGAATAGAAATTGGTGCGTTTGCCGGAGAAGGTATGTACGAAGAACAAGGTGGCTGTCCTTCCGGAGGAGTAGTTGGAATGATAGGTTATGTAAAAGGAAAACAATGTTTGGTGGTAGCCAACGATGCTACTGTTAAAGCTGGAGCTTGGTTTCCTATAGCTGCTAAAAAAAATCTACGCTTTCAGGAAATTGCCATGGAAAACAAATTGCCAATTATCTATTTGGTAGACAGTGCAGGTGTTTTTTTGCCTATGCAAGATGAAATTTTCCCAGATAAAGAACATTTTGGAAGAATTTTCAGAAACAACGCCATCATGTCTTCAGAAGGAATTATACAAATTGCTGCGATTATGGGAAGTTGTGTTGCCGGAGGTGCTTATTTACCTATTATGAGTGATGAAGCTATGATAGTAGATAAAACAGGTTCTATTTTTTTAGCAGGTTCTTATTTAGTGAAAGCAGCGATTGGTGAAAGCATTGACAATGAAACATTAGGTGGAGCTACAACACATTGCGAAATTTCTGGAGTAACTGATTATAAATGTAAGGATGATCAAGATTGTTTAGATAGGATTAAAAACATTATGGATAAAATTGGTGATTACGATAAGGCAGGATTTAACAGAGTGAAACCAACTCAGCCTAAGTTAGACCCAAAAGAAATTTATGGCATATTACCCGACACTCGTGAAAAACCTTATGACGTAAGAGAAATTATTAAACGTTTGGTTGATAATTCTGAATTTGAAGAATATAAGGAAGCTTACGGACAAACTATTGTTTGTGGCTATGCTCGAGTTGACGGATGGTCAGTAGGAATAGTTGCTAATCAACGTATGGTGGTAAAATCTAAAAAAGGAGAAATGCAGTTTGGAGGTGTTATTTATTCCGATTCGGCAGATAAAGCAGCTCGTTTTATTATGAATTGTAACCAAAAGAAAATTCCTTTGGTGTTTTTGCAAGATGTTAGTGGTTTTATGGTAGGCTCACGTTCGGAGCATGGAGGAATTATTAAGGATGGAGCTAAAATGGTAGCTGCTCAGGCAAATTCAGTTGTTCCTAAGTTTACTATTATTATGGGGAATTCTTATGGAGCAGGAAATTATGCTATGTGCGGAAAAGCTTATGATCCAAGATTAATTGTAGCTTGGCCTTCGGCACAATTGGCGGTAATGAGTGGTGCTTCGGCAGCAAAAACCTTATTACAAATTGAAGTGGCTTCATTAAAAGCGAAGGGAGAAAAAGAAATTATCAAGGAAAAAGAAGATGAATTATATAACAGAATTAAAGACAGATATGATGAGCAAATTTCTCCTTACTATGCTGCTGCAAGACTTTGGACAGATGCCATCATTGACCCAAAGGACACTAGAAAATGGATTTCTATGGGAATAGAAGCTGCCGACCATGCTCCTATTACTAAAAGATATAATGTTGGGGTGATTCAGACTTAGGAGATTAGAGATTGTAGAAGTTGGAAGACCGAAGTCAGAAGACGGAAGAATTATAGATTGAAGACTGCAAACTGAAGACTGCAAACTGAAGACTGAGAGCTGAACGATTAACAATATTGCATCTCTGCGTCTGCCGAAAAAACAAGAATTTTCAATTCTTTGTTTTTTTCGAGCATCCTCGAAATATTAGTTTTTCAAATAAAAACATATTTCGGGATTTGCGAGAAACGAGCTTGTGAGTTCAACGAAGTTAAAAATTGAAGATTTATGAAAAAAACCGGTTCCCTTTTAAAAATGCAAACACAACTTCAGGAGGAAGTTCAATACCATTTACCAATTGGTGAGGACTCGGTTTATCTTAATGAGTTAATAGGTCAAACCATTAAGTTGACTTATGAAAATGCCATTTACTGCATTAAATGTGGACGAAAAACGGTAAAATCATTTAATCAAGGTTTTTGTTATCCTTGTTTTAGAGATGCTCCTGAAGCCGCTGATTGGATTATTCACCCTGAAAAATCACAAGCTCATTTAGGTATTGAAGATAGAGATTTAGCGTATGAGCAAGCTGCACAATTGCAGCCGCATATTGTTTATTTATCACTTACAAGTGGAATTAAAGTAGGCGTAACTAGGCATACACAAGTCCCAACCAGATGGATAGATCAAGGAGCTTCACAAGCTATAAAATTAGCAGAAACACCTAATCGTTATTTAGCAGGAATGATAGAGGTTAGTCTGAAGCAACACATGGACGATAAAACCAATTGGCAACAAATGCTTAAAAATTTACAACCCAGTATTGACTTAATTGCTGAAAGAGATAAAGTAGCCATGTTGGTGGATGAAGCTTATCATGAGTATCTCCTTCCTAAAAGTGAAATTGTTCGCATGAACTTTCCTGTTTTACATTATCCTGTAAAAGTAAAAAGTATAGGTTTCGAGAAAGTACCTGAGTACGAAGGAAAAATGGTAGGTATTAAAGGACAATATTTAATGTTTGAAAATGGTATTGTACTCAACATCAGAAAATATGCTGGTTTTGTTGTAAGTGTAGAAGTTTAAACATCATTTTTATCGTATTTATTGTGGGTTGTATTACGTAATTCTGCGTAATAAAATTTGTTATTTTTCTTTATTAATTTACGTAATTGACATCTTTTTTCATGTTCTTAAATATCAGTATTTTGTATAGTTCAAAAGAATTAAAAGACAATGATAATTTAAAAACATATACACATGAAAACAATAATTACATTTTTAGCCACAATACTGTTTGCCATAAATGGATTTGGTCAGATAGAATTTAAAGGATATATAGTAAATGAAAAAGGTAAGAAATTAAATAATGTAGAGATAAAGTTATATGAAGAAAACTCCTTAATTCATTCAGATTTTATTGCTAATAAATTTGCTTATAATTTATGGCTAAACAAGTATTATACAGTTGAACTTTCTAAAGAAGGTTATTTTACCAAAAGAATTATAGTTTCTACTTTAGCAAGTGTTTATGACGCAGAACCATTTGAATGTGATATTGAATTAATTAAAATATCGGATGATTTAGATGATTCTGATTTCGATTTTCCTGTAGCAATAGTTGAGTACAAACAATACCAAGGAGGATTTCATTACAACATAATTAAAAATAATGGATTTGAGAAAAGAGAGGAATTAATTACGCAACAAGAAAAATAATTAACCTCTTATCTCATCAGGGATTATACAAACCGGAATAGGTTTCATTTTGTGCTGATTAGCTGTATTTAGTTTTTTGTATATAGTCAGTACTTTTTTTTGTCTGTTAGTTAGGTTAGTTTCTGCTGAATTAGTATTCGCAAAAGCCATTGCCCATTCCAATTCTGGGTAAGTAGCTCCAATTTGGTCTTCATCGGTTCTTTCATCTCCCCAAAGTCCATCAGTTGGTGGAGCAACCATAATATCATTGTTTATACCTAAAAATTCTCCCAACATATATACTTCGGTTTTTGTTAAATCAGCAATAGGACTAATATCTACACCTCCATCACCATATTTGGTATAAAAACCTACACCAAAATCTTCAATTTTATTACCTGTACCCACCACTAAAAAACTATTCTTTTGAGCATGATAATAAAGTGTTGTCATTCGCATTCTGGCTCTTAAATTAGCTAGAGCAAGAGCTTCTTTTTGATTGTTTTTATCGGTGGATAAAGTTTTTAAAAAACTATCAAAAATAGGTGTAAGATCAGTTTGTAAGTTGGTTACATTATCAAATTTGGTTTTTAGTTGCTTAATGTGTTTGTGGCCTCTATTCACTTGATTAATATCTTGATAAATAGACATTTCTAAACATAAAACAGGTAGTTTGGTAAGAGCTGCTAAGCTAGAAGTAACAGCAGAATCTATACCTCCTGAAACACCAATAACAAAACCTTTTGCATGTGCTTTTTCTGCATATTGTTTCAACCAATTAACGATATGGATAACCGTTTTTTCAGAATTAATCATGCTCAGATGTTAAAAATAGATACCTAAATCTAAAGAAAAGTAATTAAGATTAGCATTGGCTGATTTATTCTTGTAATTTGGAGTTCCATCAGCATTATAAATAGGAGCTCCATTTCCATCTATATTAACAAGTTTATTGTCTAATGTATTTATAAAACCATTATTAAAGGTGATTCCAAACATTACGGCAGTATTTCCGGAAATGCTGTATTCTGCACCAATACCAATTACTAACCAAGCATTAAAAAATTTAATATCATCTTTAATATCTACATCACTTTTAGAAATTCCACCACTTACATTTTTGTAATCAAAATCTCCATTAGAACTATAGTTAAATCCTGTCTTTACACCAAAGTTTCCATAATAAGTCATATAACCGATTTCGTTAGTTCTTAATTTTAACGTAAGTGGAATTTCAATGTACTTTAGGTTGTAAGACTGATCAATTTGTGTAAATGAATAAACATTATTATCTGCATCATGAAAATGATCAAAATAGGTAAGGTTTCCTCCTAATTTGCTAAGGGTTAATCCTGTTGAAAATAAATAGTTTTTAGCTAAAAAAAACTCTGCAGATAATCCGTAAGAAAAACCCAATGAAGAACCATTTTTTTCATAGCCATCAGAAGAAGGATTTAACCAAGCAATATTAGGTGAAAAATGTAATCCGAATCTAAATTTTCTAAGTTCATCTTCTTGTGCAGAAAGGTTAGAAATAATTCCTATAAATAGTATTAAAGTAAGTAACTTTGCTTTTTTCATTTTCTTTAGCTTATAAGTTAATATCGAATTACAAATTTATACAAATATTATAAGATTAATCTAGCATGTATAAAATAATAAAAAATAGTAGTCTTTTTAGCAGTTGTTTTATTGTAATTTTATTTGTATTCAGCCTGTTTTCATGTTCAGATAACCCTTTAGAGATTGATGTTTCGCATGTTGATTTGGAACTAGAAGTAAAAGCTTTTGAAAAAGAGTTGTTTCAAAAAAAAGATAAACTTACCAACGATGAAATTGATATGATAGCTCAAAATTATCATCCTTTTTTTGATGATTTTACCAACCAAATTATCAATATTGGAGATGCCAGAAGAGGCGATTTTAATTTTCAGTTAAATGCTTTTAGAACCGACCCCGGAATTAGAGATGTTTATGCTGATGTACAAAAACAATTTACTGATTTTTCGCCTTATCAAAAAGAATTAACAAATGCTTTTAAGCATTATAAATATTACTTTCCTACCGAAAAAGTACCAACTATTATTACTTATGTTTCGGGCTTTAATTATGCCATAGCCACAGGAAAAGATTATTTAGGAATTGGCTTAGATATGTTTTTAGGAAGCGATTACAAAGCCTATGCTCAGCTAGGTTTGCCTCAATATAAAAGTATGTTGATGTCTGAAGAATATTTAGTGCCGAGTGTATTGTTGGGATGGATTTCTACAGAATTTGAAATGCCTGTTGCTCAGCCAAATTTAATGGAAGAAATGATACATCAGGGAAAAATAATTTATATGTTGGATGCCCTTATTCCTAATGAAAAAAATGCTAAAAAAATTAATTATTCTCCAGAACAATATAATTGGTGTGAAAATAACAAACAAGAAATTTGGTTTTATTTTATGGATAACGAGTTGCTCTATACTAAAGAAAACAGTCAAATCATTAAGTTTATGGGAGAGGCTCCTTTTACTCAGGGTTTTCCAGAAGGATCTCCCGGAAGAATAGGACATTATTTAGGGTGGCAAATTGTAAAGGCCTATATGAAAAAAAATCAGGAAGTAACTATTCCTGAGTTAATGCATGAAAAAGACTATCAAAAAATACTGACAAAATCAAAATATAAACCATAATATTTTTAATAATTACAAGAATGAAACAATCTGAAATAAACATTAAAGTAAGTTTAGATGAAAATCATGTTCCACAAAAAATTACTTGGAACTCTAAAGATGATGTGCAGGATGCTTCAAGCGAATGCAAAGCATTAATGATGAGTCTTTGGGATGCTAAAGAAAACAATACCTTGCGTATAGATTTATGGACCAAAGACATGATGATTGATGAAATGAAACACTTCTTCTTTCAAAGTATGATTACTATGAGCGATACCTACGAAAGAGCAACAAGCGATACAGCTACAGCTGAAGAAATTAGAGAATTTGCCAAAAAAATGGGTGAAAAAATATTAGCTCAAAAATGAATTTATGATTAATAATAACTTAATACAAAAATATAACATTGCCGGACCACGATATACCAGCTACCCTACAGTACCTTTTTGGGATGAAAAAGGAATTGCTTACAACGATTGGATAGGTACGATGAAACGTACTTTCGATGAGTCTAATGCTACAGAAGGAATAAGCTTGTATATTCACCTACCATTTTGCGAAAAATTATGTACTTTTTGTGGTTGTCATAAACGAATTACCAAGCAACACGGTGTTGAAGAACCTTACATTGATACGGTATTAAAAGAGTGGAAATTGTATTGTGATGTGTTGCAAGAGAAACCACGCATTAAAGAAATCCATTTGGGTGGAGGAACACCTACTTTTTTTAGTCCTGAAAACTTGGCTAAATTGATAAATGGAATTTTAGAACGAGCAGAAAAATGCGAAGAATATGAATTTAGTTTTGAAGGACATCCCAACAATACTACTTACGAGCATTTAGAAACCTTGTATAAATTAGGCTTTACCCGTTGCAGTTTTGGAGTACAAGATTATGATGAAAAAGTACAAAAAACAATTAATAGAATTCAGCCTTACGAAAAAGTTGAAGCAGCAACGCTAAATGCTCGTAAAATAGGCTACAATTCTATTAGTCATGATTTAGTTTTCGGATTGCCACACCAAACCAAAGAGGGAATTATTGATACCATAAACAAAACCAAAATATTAAAACCCGACAGAATTGCTTTTTATAGTTATGCCCATGTGCCGTGGATTAAAGGAGTAGGGCAGAGAGGCTACGATGAAAACGATTTACCTACAGCTGAAGAAAAAAGAGTGTTGTATGAAACGGGTAAACAGTTATTAGGCGATTTGGGTTATGTAGAAATTGGGATGGATCATTTTGCATTACCAACAGACAGTATGCATAAAGCTATGGAGAATAAAAGCCTACACCGAAATTTTATGGGTTATACAGCCTCTAAAACACAATTAATGATAGGCTTGGGAATGAGTTCCATTAGTGATTCTTGGTACAGTTTTGCCCAAAATCTAAAAACGATTGAGGAATATCAAGATACAGTAAATGAAGGAATAATTCCAATTTTCAGAGGGCATTTATTGTCGGATGAAGATTTAGTTATCAGAAAACATATTTTAAATATTATGTGTCATTTTGAAACTTCTTGGGAAGATGAAGCAATGCAATTTCCGGAGTTGGAAGCTTGTATTGAGAGGTTGAAAGAAATGGAAAGTGACGGTTTGGTAGTTTTTACCGAAAACGGATTGCAACTGCCCGAAAAAGCTCGACCATTTGTTAGGAATGTATGTATGGCGTTCGATTTGCATTTAATTAGAAAACAGCCAACAACAAGAATTTTTTCTATGACCATTTAAAAAAAACAAGAAATGAACGCTTTAGAAGAAGTTGAAAAACAAGGCTTTGTTACAGCTGAGTTAGAGAAAGAGAAAAATTTGGTAGAAGAGATTGCTCGATTAAAAAAAGAGAAAAATGCAGTAATTCTCGCTCATTATTACCAACAAGAAGAAATTCAGGATATTGCTGATTACATTGGAGATAGCTTAGGTTTGGCACAAGAAGCAGCCAAAACCGATGCCAATGTAATTCTTTTTGCGGGGGTACATTTTATGGGCGAAACCGCTAAAATTTTAAATCCAACCAAAAAAGTAATTATTCCCGATTTAAATGCCGGTTGCTCCTTGGCAGATTCTGCACCAACCGATAAATTTGAAGCCTTTTTAAAACAATATCCCAATCATATAGTAATTAGTTATATCAATTGTTCAGCAGAAATAAAAGCATTGAGCGATATTATTTGCACATCTTCCAATGCCGTAAATATTGTAGATAGTTTGTCAAAAGATGCTAAGATTATTTTTGCTCCTGACATTAATTTAGGAAAATATGTGCAAAAAAAGACAGGTAGAGAGATGATACTGTGGGATGGAGCTTGTGAAGTACATATTGAAATTTCAGCTGATAAATTGAAACTGTTGCAAGGAAAATATCCTAATGCCAAACTAATTGCTCATCCCGAATGTCAGGAAGTGGTACTAAATGATGCCGATTTTATTGGCTCTACAACTGCTTTATTAAAATTTGTTGAAGAAGATGATGCAACAGAATTTATTGTAGCAACAGAAGTTGGAATTATCCATAAAATGAAACAAGCCGTTCCGCATAAAAAATTAATTCCTGCTCCGGCAGTAACTAATAATACCTGTGCTTGCAGCGAATGTCCTTACATGAAGCTAAACACATTAGAAAAAATTTACGCCAGTTTAGTTCATCTACAACCCGAAATTTTTGTGCCCGAAGAAACCAGATTAAAAGCCCTAAAATCGGTCAACAGAATGTTGGAGTTAAGTTAGGAAGGTAATTTAAATTAGGAGAATGATTATTTTTCAAAGTACAAACCCAATCTCTTTCATGTCGTATTCGTGTAGGTTGTTTTCATGAATGAGCTGTAACTTTCCGGAGATAGCAACACCGCTAATTACGCCTAAAATTTTTTGGTTGTTAATTAGGTAAGTTCTTTCGGTATTATAGCCTAATAGGTGATTGAGGTAATCGTTATTGATTTGTTGGATTTTACTCGCTTTAAGTTGTAAATAGCGTTTTTCAATAAAAAATAACAATTGATTTAATATGCTAGTTAAGTTATAGCTTTTATTGGTGATAAGCTGCAAAGAGGTAGCTTGTTGTAAATGTTCATTAAAAATAGTTTGGTTAATGTTTATACCAATTCCGGCAACACAAAACTCAATTTTTGAATTTTTTAATGTGTTTTCCAACAACATTCCTGCAATTTTTTTATTGTCAACATAAATGTCATTCGGCCATTTTATGTGGGTGTTTTTTATGCCTAAATCTGTTAAAAAATCTAAAATACCCAACGCGCAAATTTTGCTTAATAGAAACTGTTCGTTAACCAGCAAGTTGGGCTTTAGCACGATTGAAAAAGTAAGGTTTTTATTAGGAGTAGTTTCCCAAATGCTTCCTCTTTGTCCTTTTCCATTAGTTTGATTGTCAGTATATATAACCATTCCGTCAGTAATAATTTTAGGGCTGGTTTTAATTAAAGCAGCAGCATAAACATTGGTAGAATCCACTTCTGCTAACCGAACAATTTTATTTCCTAAAAACAAGCAATTATACATAATGTTCAAAATTAACTAAATAGTTTGTGCTAATGCTTAACTAACAATTTTTTATAAATTGAATTACTTCAATAGGAAATCTGTAACTTTGCCACTTAAAAATTTATTATAAAAATTAATGGCAAAAGTAAAAAAGTTAGATGATACGCAACTCCTTGTGGATGTTATAATTAAAGGATTGCAAGATGTGAAGGGAGAAGACATAGTGAGCATAGACATGCGAAAATTAGATAATGCAGTAACTGCATATTTTGTAATTTGTACAGGAACATCTAATACGCACGTGGCTGCATTAGGAAGTTCAGTAGAAAGAGAAGTAAGAAAAACATTGAAAGACAGAGCATGGCATACCGAAGGTTATCGAAATGCAGAATGGGTTTTATTGGATTACATCAATGTGGTGGTACACATTTTCCAAAAAGAACAAAGAGATTTTTATAACCTAGAAGGGTTGTGGGCAGATGCAGAAATAACACAAGTAAAACAAGCTTAAATAAACGTATTGAATGGAAAATAACAATAATAAAAAAGGAAACCAGCCTCCAAAAAATAATAAAAACCCAAATAAAAAACCGTTTAGTTTCTATTGGATTTATGCCATTGTTGGTATAGTACTTTTATCACTTCAGTTATTAAACTGGAGCGGAGGATCTTCTGTAATTACCGAATCTGAATTTCAAGATATGGTGATGCAAGGAGATGTAGAACAGGTAGTTGTAGTAAAAAACAAAGGCGTTGCTAGAGTTACACTGACTCAAGAAGCCTTATCGAAGGAAGAACATGTAAAAAAAGTAAAAAACAATAATTTTAATAGTGGGAATAAAGGTCCACATTATACTTTTGAGTTTAACTCGTTAGATAATTTTGATAAAGACCTGAAAAAATGGTCGGATGAAAAAGGCCTGAAATACAAAACCGTTACGGAAGAGGATTGGTTAGGAGGCATAATAGGCTTTATTTTACCGATTTTAATTATTGTTGGAATATGGATGTTTTTGATGAGAAGAATGTCTGGTGGAGGTGGTCCTGGTGGGCAAATATTCAACATTGGGAAATCTAAAGCTCAGTTGTTCGATAAAGAAAAAAGTGTTAAAGTAACCTTTGAAGATGTTGCCGGACTGGAAGGAGCAAAAGAAGAAGTGCAAGAAATTGTTGATTTCCTAAAAAAACCAGAAAAATACACAGAATTAGGAGCAAAAATCCCTAAAGGAGCCTTGTTAGTTGGTCCTCCCGGAACAGGAAAAACTTTGTTGGCAAGAGCAGTAGCAGGAGAAGCTAAAGTACCATTTTTCTCACTTTCTGGTTCTGATTTTGTTGAGATGTTTGTTGGTGTTGGAGCTTCAAGAGTAAGAGATTTATTTAAACAAGCAAAAGAAAAAGCACCTTCCATTATTTTTATTGATGAGATAGATGCTATTGGTCGATCAAGAGGAAAAGGAATGGCTCAAGGAGCAAATGATGAAAGAGAAAATACTTTAAACCAGCTACTTACAGAGATGGATGGTTTTGGAACCAATACAGGGGTTATTGTATTGGCAGCAACCAATAGAGCTGATGTGTTAGATAGAGCTTTAATCAGACCGGGACGTTTTGACAGACAAATTCATGTTGATTTACCGGAGTTACACGAAAGAGAGGAAATATTTAAAGTTCATTTAAAACCGTTAAAAATTGACGAAACTGTTGATAGATTCTTTTTAGCAAAACAAACTCCCGGATTTTCAGGGGCTGATATTGCTAATATTTGTAATGAAGCGGCTTTAATTGCTGCAAGAAAACAAAAGAAAGTAATTAGTAAGCAAGATTTCTTAGATGCGGTTGATAGAGTAGTTGGTGGGTTGGAGAAGAAAAACAAAATTATTTCTGACCACGAAAGAAAAACTATTGCTTATCACGAAGCTGGCCATGCAGCAGTAAGTTGGCTCGTAAAATACGCTTCTCCTTTGGTAAAAGTAACCATTATACCTAGAGGTAGATCGTTGGGTGCAGCTTGGTATTTACCCGAAGAAAGACAAATAACTACTACAGAACAATTAAAAGACGAAATGTGTGCTGCATTAGGTGGTAGAGCTGCTGAGCAAGTAATTTTTGGAAAAGTTTCTACAGGAGCATTAAGTGATTTAGAAAAAATTACCAAGCAAGCTTATGCTATGATTAGTATTTATGGTTTAAGTGAGAAATTAGGAAACATCAGCTATTACGATTCTACCGGTCAGTCAGATTATTCATTTTCTAAACCTTATTCTGAAAAAACGGCTCAATTAATAGATGAAGAAGTAAGTAAACTTATTGAAGAATCTTATGCAAGAACAGTTAAAATACTTACGGAGAATAAAGATAAGTTGACTCAATTGGCTGAAATTTTATTAGAAAAAGAAGTAATTTTTAGAGATGATTTGGAAGTAATATTTGGTAAGAGTGCTTTTGAAGAAGAACTAAAAGAAGAAAAGAAAAGTTCTAAGAAAAAAGTACAGGAAGAGGTTGTTTCTGAAACTGTTCAGTCGGAAGAAACAAAAACAGAAAAGAAAGACGATAACATAGATACAGCTTAAAGTTAAAAGTTAATGCAAAAAGATTGGGTTTTGATATACACAACAACAAATAATAATAGTGCCCAAATTGTAAAATCTGTCTTAGACAGTGAGGGAATTAATGCGGTTGTTGTAAACAAAAGAGATTCCATGCATTTGCACCTTAATAATGCTTCAGTTGAGTTATATGTTAAGTCTGACGATGCTATAAAAGCAGTGAACATTATTAATAAAAACGAATTATAGCCAAATGTTACAACGTGCCATAACCGGATTTTTATTTGTATTGGTATTAATTACTGCCATTTATTTTGGTGCTTATTCTACGTTGTTTTTGTTTATGATTATTGTTTTGTTGGGTATTGATGAGTTTTATGCTTTAGTTAAGAAAAATAAAACGATAAACCCTCAAAATTTTCAGGGTGTTTTTATCGGATTAACTTCTTTTGTATTGTTAGCTTTTGCTGCTCAACAAATAATGGGAATAAAATACATCATGTATCTTATCCCTATGTTCTTTTTAACTTTTATTATAGAGCTTTATCGTAAAAAAGATTATGCATTTATAAATATTGCCTATACTTTATTAGGTGTTTTTTATGTTGCTTTTCCATTTGCCATGTTGTATCATTTAGGGTTTTATCAGGAAAATCAGTTTACAGCAACGTTTAGTTTTCAAATCATTATTGGCTTTTTCATATTACTATGGTCGAGCGATACAGGTGCTTATTTAGCAGGAAGATTTTTCGGAAAACATAAACTTTTTGAAAGAATTTCACCTAAAAAAACGTGGGAAGGAAGCATAGGAGGAGGAGTATTGTCCTTAATTGCAGCTTATGTTATCAGTTTGTTCTTTCATAATATCGAATTAAAAGACTGGATGATATTGGCAATAATTACTGTAGTTGGCGGTGGATTGGGCGATTTGGTAGAATCTATGCACAAAAGAAACTTAAATGTTAAAGATTCAGGAAACTTACTTCCGGGTCATGGCGGTATTTTAGACCGATTTGATGGCTTGTTTATAGCTGTTCCTTTTATTTATGCTTATTTGATAATAGTTTCCAACTAATTATATTTTCAAATAATTTTAAAATCATATTTTTACTTCATTATTAACTAATAAAAACCACATGAAAATTATTGATGAATTCAAATCATTTGCCGTTAAAGGCAATGTAATTGATATGGCTGTCGGCATTATTATCGGGGCAGCTTTCGGAAAAATTGTAAGCTCTTTTGTAAACGATGTGATAATGCCACCTATTGGAATTTTAATAGGAGGGGTTAAGTTTTCTTCCTTAAAAATTGTATTGAAAGAAGCTGTTGGAGAAACTCCTGCCATTGCTATAAACTACGGTAATTTTCTTCAAGTAACGTTTGATTTTTTAATTATTGCTCTTGCCATTTTTATGGTAATAAAAGCAATGAATGCTGCTAAGAAAAAAGAAGAAGCCAAACCTGCGGCACCAGTTGCACCAACCAAAGAAGAAGTGTTATTAACAGAAATTAGAGACTTATTGAAAAAATGAGTTGGTTATTACTTGTAATAGCAGGTTTATTTGAAGTCGCATTTGCTTTTTGTTTAGGAAAAGTAAAAACGAGTGTTGGTACAACTTCCACATTATGGTTTGTTGCTTTTCTACTATGTCTTTTTATAAGTATGTTCCTATTGGTAAAAGCTACTCAGCATTTACCAATAGGAACAGCTTATGCTGTTTGGACAGGTATAGGAGCTGTGGGGACTGTTTTAGTAGGAATGGTATTTTTTAAAGAACCGACCGATTTTTGGAGACTCTTTTTTATTGCTACACTTATTATGTCCATTATCGGACTTAAGTTGGTGACTAAAGCATAAATCCTAAGGGTATTATTCATCACATAAAATTAATTTTAGCTTCATTTTAGATGATTTCTTAGGAACCTTGACGTGCTTAGTCTTATTATCTATATATGCTAACTAACCTTGTTGTTAAAAAAATGTTGGTTAAACGTGTGTTATAAAATCAAATTACCTCTTAAGAATTATTAATTTTAAACACTTATAAATTTTAGTTGTTTTTACCATGTTTTTAATATTCGATACAGAAACCACAGGCTTACCCCGCGACTATAACGCACCCGTTTCCGATTCGGACAACTGGCCCAGAATGGTGCAGCTGGCTTGGCAACTGCACGATGATACAGGTAAATTAATTACAGCTAAAAACTACATTATCAAACCCGTTGGTTTTGATATTCCTATTGCAGTAGCCAATGTGCATGGCATTACTACTGAAAGAGCCTTGGCAGATGGTGAGGATTTGCAATTTGTATTGGAAGAATTCCAAAAAGATGTGCAACAAACCACCTACAACGTAGGACATAATATTGAGTTTGATGTTAATATTGTTGGAGCAGAATTTTACAGGCTTTCCATAGCCAATAATTTAGCAGCTAAAAAGTTGCTCGATACCATGAAATCCAGTGTGGATTTTTGTGCTATTCCCGGAGGAAGAGGTGGAGGGTATAAATATCCGAGGCTAACGGATTTACATATTAAACTTTTTAATAAAGATTTTGGAGATGCTCATGATGCGGCTTATGATGTAGATGCAACAGCTCGTTGTTTCTTTGAATTGCTTAAGCTTAGGGTAATTCATCCCAAAGAAATTACCAATCAGGAAATTGTTTACGAAGCTCCTAAGTTAGCAGAAGCCAATTTTGCTAAAAAAACTACGGATACTTCGGCTGAAGATGTTTTAAAAACAACCACTCCCATATCTTCGGAGTTGGAAGCCTTAGATTTTGTGCATCTGCATAATCATTCCGAGTTTTCTATTCTTCAATCTACAACAAAAGTTGCCGGATTGGTAAAGAAAGCTAAAGAATTAGGAATGAGTGCTGTTGCTTTAACAGACCATGGCAACATGATGGCAACCTTTCACTTTGTTAGAGAAGCCCATAAAGAAGGTATAAAACCTATTGTTGGTTGTGAGTTTAATCTTTGTGTAAACAGGAAGAATAAAGATTTAAAAGACAATGGATTTCAAACCGTTTTAATTGCGAAAAATGAAAAAGGTTATCATAATTTGGTAAAGTTGGCATCTTATGCCAATACCGAAGGATTTTATTATGTTCCTAGAATTGATAGAGAAATTTTATTAGAATATAAAGATAATCTTATTGCATTAACAGGAGGAATTTGGGGAGAAGTTCCCAATAAAATACTTTTTGAAGGGACAAAACAAGCCGAAGAAGCTTTTGTTTGGTGGAAAACTAATTTTGGTGATGATTTTTATGTAGAAATTAATCGTCATGGTGTACAAGAAGAAGAGGCAGTAAACAAAGTATTGCTAGAATTTGCTAAGAAATACGATGTAAAACAGATTGCTACCAACAATACCTATTATTTAGATAAAATAGATGCCGTTTCGCAAGATGTGTTGTTGTGTATAGGAAATGGAAATTTAGTTGATAAACCTAAAAAATATATAGGAGCAAAAGGTAAAGAATTTAGGTTTGGTTTTCCCAATGATGAATATTATTTTAAGTCGAAAGACGAGATGAAGCAGCTTTTTGCAGATATGCCTGAAGCTATTTTAAATACGGTTGAGGTAGCTGAAAAAATAGAACCTTTTAAACTGGAACGTGATGTATTGCTTCCTAAATTTGATATTCCTGAAGAATTTAAAGATCCTAAGGATGAAGAAGATCCAACTTTAAAAATTGGCGAAAATGCTTATCTCCGCCATATTACTTACGAAGGAGCAAAAGAACGCTACGGAGAAATTACAGAAGAGCTTAGAGAAAGAATAGACTTTGAGTTAGGGGTTATTAAAAATACCGGTTATCCCGGATATTTTCTAATTGTAGAAGATTTTATTAGAGAAGCCCGTAAAATGGGAGTTTCTGTTGGTCCGGGTAGAGGTTCTGCTGCAGGTTCGGTGGTAGCATATTGTACAAAAATCACTAATATAGATCCTATAAAGTACGATTTGCTTTTTGAGCGTTTCTTAAATCCTGACCGTATTTCTATGCCCGATATTGATATTGATTTTGATGATGAAGGCAGGCAGTTAGTAATGGATTATGTTATCAAGAAATATGGTAAAAGTCAGGTAGCACAAATTATTACTTATGGTAAAATGGCTGCAAAATCTGCTATTAGAGATACTGCGAGAGTATTTGATTTACCCCTTTCAGAGGCTAATTTATTAGCCAAATTATTACCAAAAGTTATTCCTGGAAAGTGGAGTATAGATAGGTTTTTAAAAGAAAATGAAGAGGAAATAAAAAAAGTACTTCGCAGCGATGAAGCAGAACGAATGAAGCAGTTTTTGAGTTATGCAGAAAGTAATCCTGCTGCATCAAAAACCATACATCAGGCTAAAATTGTTGAAGGAGCATTAAGAAACACAGGGATACATGCTTGTGGAGTAATTATTACTCCTGATGACATTACCAACTTTGTACCTATTGCCATAGCCAAAGATTCGGAAATGGCATGTACGCAATTCGATAACTCAGTAGCAGAAGATGCGGGCTTATTAAAAATGGACTTTTTAGGACTAAAAACCCTAACCTTAATTAAAGACGCATGTAAAATCATTAAAGATAAACATGGTATTGAGTTAGATCCCGAGCAATTTGATATTGAAGATGAAAAAACCTATGAACTTTTTCAGAAAGGAGCTACCAACGGTATATTTCAGTATGAGTCGGACGGTATGCAAAAGTATCTTAAGGATTTAAAACCTACCGTTTTTGCAGATTTAATTGCGATGAATGCACTTTATCGTCCCGGACCGATAGAGTACATTCCTTCTTTTGTGAAGAGGAAACATGGCGAGGAAGAAGTGATTTATGATCTTCCTGAAATGGAGGAATACTTAAAAGAAACTTATGGAATTACAGTTTATCAGGAGCAGGTAATGTTACTTTCTCAAAAATTAGCTGATTTTACCAAAGGTGAAGCCGATATGCTTAGAAAAGCGATGGGTAAAAAGCAAATTGCGGTGCTGGATAAAATGAAGCCCCAATTTATTGAGCAAGCTAAAGAAAAAGGTCATCCGGAAGACAAACTAGAAAAAATTTGGAAAGATTGGGAAGCTTTTGCCGCTTATGCATTTAATAAATCTCATTCCACTTGTTATGCATGGATAGCATTCCAAACCGCTTATTTAAAAGCTCATTATCCTGCCGAGTACATGGCATCTGTGTTAAGTAACAACATGAACAATATTGATCAGGTTACTTTTTTTATGGATGAGTGTAAACGCATGAAAATTAAGGTACTTGGTCCTGATGTAAATGAATCGGTATATAAATTTACGGTAAATGCTAATGGAGAAATACGTTTTGGATTAGGAGCTATAAAAGGCGTAGGAGAAAGAGCCGTAGAATGTATTATTGAAGAAAGAAAAAAGAATGGTGCTTATTCTTCCATTTTTGATTTAACTAAAAGAATAGACTTAAGAGCTGCTAATAAAAAAACCTTAGAAAGTTTAGCATTGGCAGGAGCTTTTGATTCGTTTCCTAATACGCACAGAGCTCAATATTTTGCTGAGTACGATAATAAAGGTACTTTTTTAGAAATGGCTATAAAGTTTGGAAATAAATTTCAGGAAAACGCCAACTCTGCTCAAGTATCCATGTTCGATATGGTGGAGGCTGAAGAAGAAGTTGATGAACCTCAATTACCACATTGTGAAGAATGGAGTACCTTAAAAAAGCTAAATGCTGAAAAAGAAGTGGTGGGGATTTTTATTTCCGGACATCCATTAGATGATTTTAAGTTAGAAATGCAAAGCTTTTGTAGAGGGAATTTAAGTGATGTTAAAAATACGCTAGAAAATAAAGGGAAAGAATTAGCCATTGCAGGGATTTGTACAGGAGCAGAAGAGAGAATGACTAAAAACGGAAAACCTTTCGGTATTCTTAAAGTGGAAGATTATGAAGGTTCGCATGATTTCTTTGTTTTTGGAGAAGAATATGTAAAACATAAACCTTATTTCTTAGAAGGACAATATTTGTTTATTAAAGGAAAAATTCAGCCCAGACAATGGGCAAAAGAGGATAATGATGTTGAGTTTAAGATTGCTAGCATTCAACTGCTTTCTGAGGTAAGGGAGAAAAGAACCAAAAGAGTAATTATTTCTTTAACCAACAAAACATTAACTACAGATTTGTTTGAAGAGATAGAGACGATTATAGAGCAACATAAAGGAAATGTGCCTTTTAGGTTAATGGTGCAAGATGACGAACATGGAGTGGTAAACATGAACTCTAGAACTAAGAAGGTAGAAGTATCTAATGAATTTTTAGAAAAGTTAGATAATTTATACCAAATTAAGTATAAAATTTCGGAAAGTTAAAAAAGTATAAAAATCAAAGAATTGTAATATTTGTTACAAAGTAAATTGATTTATTAATTGTAATTTTGAACAAAAGAAATCAGGAAAATAATTTAAAAAGATAATATTATGGCATTAGAATTAACAGACGCAAACTTTGAAGAAAAAGTTTTAAAATCAGACAAAGCAGTATTAGTAGATTTTTGGGCAGAATGGTGTGGACCATGTAGAATGGTAGGGCCAATTGTTGAAGAATTAGCTAATGATTACGAAGGTAAAGCACTAGTAGGTAAAGTTGATGTAGATAATAACCCTGAAGTAGCTGCTAAGTTTGGAATTAGAAATATTCCAACTATTTTATTTATGAAAAATGGTGAGGTAGTAGATAAACAGGTTGGTGCAGTGCCAAAACAGACATTAGCAGCTAAATTAGATGCTATTTTATAATAAGTTTTTAAATTTTAGTTAATTGTTTAAAAGCTGCTTGGAAGTATTCTAAGCAGCTTTTTTTATTGTTTGATTTAAACTAGAAACGACTAAACCTACATCAGTCCTCTGCCGGTTTTCTTTATTTCACCGCTTGCAGTTAGGTCATTAATTAATTTATCAAGAATTCCGTTAACAAAAATCTTACTTTTAGGAGTACTATAACCTTTAGATAAATCAATGTATTCGTTTAGTGTAACTTTTACCGGAATAGATTTGAAGGCAGTTAATTCTGTCAAAGCCATTTTCATTAATAAAATATCTACCATGGCAATTCTTTCAATTTCCCAATTTTTGGTTTTATTAGCAATTAGTTGAGCATTTTCAGCTTCGTTTTTTATGGTTTCCCTAAAAAGCGTTTTTACAAATGCTATATCATCTTCTTCATCACTGTAAACAGGCATTATAATAGCTGAATTATCTCCTTTTGCATCAATTTTTTTGATGGTTTTAATTACCATACTCAACACAAAATCTATTTCATCGTAGCCCCAATAAATACTTTTTTCGCTTATTTCAGAAATGAAAAAATCGTTTTCAGCAATAATTTTTTTGAAAATAGCTACGGCAAATTTCTTATCCTCTTCAAAATGGCTGTTTTTAGTGGCCATGTATTCCTGGTAAACAGGGTGTTTTCTCATAAAGTTCATTAACTTTACTAATAACTCCTGATCGTTACTCCACAATAGTTTTTTATTGTTTATTGCTATTTTTAGTTTAGAATTTTCACTCAGAATTTTAAAAACAACATTGTCTATAAATTTTGTGTTAGGATTCAAATCCTCAGCAGAAGGCAATCTTTTTTGTTTGGCTTCTTCGTTTTTAAGCTTAGAATAATGAATAAGTTCATCACCAATAGTTAGGAATAAAAGATACAAATCGTGCATTCTTTCAAAACTATGAAAGAGGTCTTTTTCTATTTTTTGTTGATTGTCGCTTCCCGAGTGGAAGTAAGCATAAAGTGCTTGAAATGTTTTTATTCGTAAATACCTTCTGCTAATCATTTATCAAGTTTAAAGTCAAGATTAAAAAAAACACCTCCTTCTCGTTTGAAGGAGGTGAGTGATGAAATTGAATTATTTTAAAACGAAAGTTTTATTTTACCTATTGCTTCAATACGTTCTTCGGCCATTTTATTAGCAATAGCATAAGTTGGTATATTCTCATCTTGAGAACGTTTAATTATAGTTGCTGTAGTGTTATAAATATCTTCTGCTTTAGCCATTGCCCATTCAGGAGAAAGCTCTTTTACTTCGGCATAGCAATTAATAACACCACCTGCATTCAACATAAAATCAGGAGTGTAAACCATCCCTTTTTGCATTACAGCTTCGCCATGTTTTCTTTCGTCTTTTAATTGGTTATTGGCTGCACCGGCAATTATGCTACATTTTAAGCGAGATAAAGTATCGTCATTTATAGTTGCTCCTAATGCACAAGGAGCATAAATGTCCATATCTAAATCATAAATTTCGTCTAAACCTACTACTTGTGAACCAAATTTTTGAGCAATATTTTTTAAGGTAGCTTCGTGAATATCAGAGATAAAAACTTTAGCGCCTTCTTTAGTTAAGTGTTCTACTAAATATTGTCCAACATGACCAACACCTTGTACAGCAATTTTTTTACCAGCTAATGAGTCGCTACCAAATTGAGTTTTAGCAGCTGCTTTCATACCTACATAAACACCGTAAGCAGTAACAGGAGAAGGATCTCCACTTTTTCCGGGTAACCCGGCAACATGATTCGTTTCCATATTTACCCAAGTCATATCCTGAGGAGAAATACCAACATCTTCGGCAGTAATATATTTGCCACCAAGTGAATTTACAAATTTTCCAAACCTTCTGAATAAAGCTTCATTTTTTTGAGTTCTTGAATCACCAATGATAACAGCTTTTCCACCACCAAGGTTCAAACCTGCCAAGCTATTTTTGTAAGACATTCCTCTTGAAAGTCTCAGTACATCATTGATAGCTTCAGCTTCGTTATTGTACATCCACATTCTTGTTCCGCCTAAAGCGGGACCTAAAGTGGTGTTATGAATGGCAATAATAGCTTTTAAACCTGTAGCATTATCTTGGCAAAAAACTAACTGTTCATGGTCGGTGGTAGTCATGTGGCTAATAACCGGATTTTCAGCAAATGCTTGTTCTTTAACTGCTGTCATGTCTTTTATTTTATTATTTAATGAGTTTGTTTCGTGTTTAGTTTCTAATATTAATCCCTAATTTTGTATTTAATAAAAGAAGGATATTATCAGGTTCCAAAATTAGTGTTTTCTTGTTAATACAGCTTTTTTTCTTCAATTTATAATGGTTAATTTTTTTTGAATGAAGTCGCTTAAATACCTTAATAAATATTTGTTTAAATATAAATACAGATTGCTATTTGGGTTTCTATTTATTGTATTATCAAATATTTTTGCGGTTTACCCTGCTCAACTTATTAGAGAGGCGTTAGATTTAGTTGAGGCAAAACTTAAAGGAATTGAAATTACAGATACTTCTTTTTTAACAGAATACATGGATGGAATTCCGCTTACCAAAGTTGTTTTAATTTATGGGGCTATTGTGTTTATTGCGGCAATAATAAAAGGTGCTTTTACTTTTTTTATGCGTCAAACCATTATTATCATGTCTCGTTTGGTAGAATATGATTTAAAAAATGAGGTGTATAACCATTATCAAGATTTAGATGCTTCTTTTTATAAGTCTAATAATACAGGTGATATTATGAACCGTATTAGTGAAGATGTTACCAAAGTAAGAATGTATTTGGGACCGGGAATTATGTACAGTTTAAATTTAATTGTATTGTTTATAATTGTTGTACCTATTATGTTTTCTATTAGTGTAAAACTTACTATGTATTCACTTATTCCTTTACCAATTTTATCCATCATTATTTATTATGTTAGCAATGTAATCAATCAGCAAAGTTCAAAAGTACAAGCCAAACTATCAGATATTACAACGCTTACGCAAGAAACGTATTCTGGAATTAGAATCATTAAATCTTTTGTAAAAGAAGATTATTTTAATAAAGAATTGAATAAACAAAATGAAAATTACCGAAGTCTTTCTATGAATTTGGTAAGAACTAACGCTTATTTTGCTCCAACAATGTTATTGTTAATTGGTTTAAGTACCATTTTTACCATTTACATTGGCGGACAAGAATACATTGCCGGAAACATTACCAAGGGAAATATTTTGGAGTTTGTAATTTATATTAACATGCTAACCTGGCCGGTAACAGCAATAGGTTGGGTATCTTCAATTATTCAAAGAGCATCAGCATCTCAGGAGAGAATAAATGAATTCTTAAATACGAAATCCAAAATTAAAAATCCAACAGATAAAATAGAAGAAGTTAAAGGTGATATTGAATTTAATAACGTTTCATTTACTTATCCTGAATCAGGTATAAATGCCTTGAAAAACGTTTCTTTTAAAGTAAAACAAGGAGAAACTTTAGCAATTGTAGGAAGAACAGGTTCTGGAAAATCCACCGTTGTGAACCTTTTGTTGAGAAATTATGATTTAAATGAGGGCGAAATTTTAATTGACAACAAAAATATTAAAGAAATTAATTTAAATCATTTTAGAGAAAATGTGGGGTATGTTCCTCAAGATGTGTTTTTATTTTCAGATACTGTTGAAAACAACATTGCTTTTGGATATAAAAATAAATTGCCCGAAAAAGAAGTAATAGAACAAGCCGCTAAAGATGCTGTTATTTATGCTAGTATAAAAGAATTTGATAAGGGATTTAAAACTAGAGTAGGAGAGAGGGGGGTAACATTGTCTGGTGGACAAAAACAACGAATATCAATAGCTAGGGCTATTATTAAATCGCCAAAAATTTTAATTTTTGATGATTGTTTATCGGCAGTTGACACAGAAACTGAAGATGCTATTTTAAATAATTTAAAAAGAGTAATGGAAAATAAAACATCTATTATTGTGAGTCATAGGGTTTCAACAGTTAGAAATGCTGATAAAATTGTAGTATTAGAAGATGGTAATATGGTAGAGTTTGGTACACACAATGAGTTGCTTAATGCCAAAGGAGCTTATTGTAAGATGCACGAAAAACAGTTGAAAGAGGATGAAAGAAATAAGGAAGTCTAAAAATTAATGTATTATTGTTTTTAATGCAAAAAAGAACAACAAAAAATCCAGTACAATGAAAAAAACATTTATCCTAATAAGTCTATTTTTAATAACATTCACTTTGCTTGCACAGAAGAAAGGATTAGAAAATAATAAAGTTCTTAATGAAGGCGAAGCTTATAAGACTAAGACTGCTTTAGTTAACTTTTATAAGAGCTTTTTGTTTGAAGAAGATAATTTTATTTTTGATGTATTTTTTAGTAATAAAAGTATTTATTTGAGAAAGTTTAATTTATCAACTTTAAATATAGAAGAAAACATATCGTACGAGTTGTTTTCAAAAGAAGTAAGTTTAGAAAAAATACTTAAAATTAAAGATAGAATTTTTATATTTTATTCATTAAGAGAAGGTGAACATAATAATTATAAAGAAAGTCTACATTACCGAGAAATTGATCCTAAAACCTGTTCGTTTAAAGGTGAAGGAGCATTGCTGTTTAAAACGGACTTTGAAGTAACATCAGTATATGAATCCGGATATTCATCTTACAATAATTTTGAAATTAAATTATCAGTTGACTCTGAGTTATTAGCAGTGTCTTATAAAATAGATAAACTAAAGAAAGAGAGTGCTATTTATTGTTATAAAGTGTTTGATACAGGGTTTAACTTGAAATGGGGAAAAGACATTACAATGCCTTATGAAGTGGAGTATTTACAGGGTATAGATTTCGCGATTAATAAACAAGGAGATATTTTTAGTGCTTTCTATGTATATGGAAATAAGAATAAATATTTCACAAATTCTAAACTTCAAAAAGATTTTGATATTGAAATTTATAAAATTGAAGCATCTTCTGATAAGCCCTATAAATATAAAATCAACATAGATTCTAATTATGTTGCAAATAGTGTAAAATTTGTTCAGACAGAAGAAGGTGTTAAGAGTGTAGGATTGTCTTCTTTTGTGGCTTATAATAATAGATTTTTCGGTCCAAGTAGTGTTTTTATATTTAATCCTCAAGATTCTACTTCAGAAATTAAAAACCATGTTATTTCTGATAGCATCATTTACCTAAATGAAAAAGCAAGTACAATAGCTAATCATGAGGCAATTAAGAGAAGGTATGGAGAGGGTAAATATAAGTCTTATGTTAGCGATTTAGGGATTGAAAGAGTACAGGTTTTAGAAGATGGTAGTATTTTATTAGTTGCAGAACAATCTAGAACAGTAAACAGAAGTGCAGTTGTTCCTACTGGACTTTTAGTCCCATCTTTACTTTACATACCGAACTTTAACATGATGTTTGAAAGTGCTTATTTTACAAAAATTAATAAAGATGGAAGTGTTGCTTGGATAAACAAATTAGTGAAAAAACAAGAAACTGATATGCAAATTACAGTTGATGGATATAATAAACTAGGGAAGGACTTGGTAATTATTGAAGACGAAAATAAAATAAATATTATTTATAATGACCACTTAAAAAACTTGAGTTTGAATAATACAAAATCTCCTAAAAGGTTAAAAAATAGAAGAAATGGTGTGCTTGTTAAGTATTCAATTAATAAAACATCTGGAAACTCAAATAAAGAGTTTTTCTCAAAAGCAAATAAAATAAACGATATTAAGGTAAATCAGTTTAATACTTCGTGTTTTATTACACATTATGATGATTCAGCAATTTTTGAAATAACAAAAAATTATAATAGTCATTTAGTGAAGTTTAATATAAATAAATAATGAGAATTGTATTTTTTGTAATTATTTTTTTACTCGTAGAAGTTAGTTATGCTCAAATGAGAGCATATTTACTGGTGGATAAAAACTTTCCTAAACCAATAAGTGGAAATAATAATTATTCATCGCCTTTGCCAGGAATAAAAGTAGGTGTTTTTTATGAATGGGAAAAATTTAGCTTGGGATTGGCGACTGGTTACGAGTCTTTTAAGCCAATTAATGAGGTAAATTATTTAACGTTGAATAATTCAATTATTAGATATGATAAATATTACGTGGTTAAAATGTACCCTATATTATTAGAAGGAAGGTATAATATCGCTTACATCAAAAATAAAGTAAAACTTTATATAGGAGGAACTTATTGTGCAAGGATTTTAAAATATGATCACTATAAAGTTACTAGAAAAGAAAGCACACCGCTTTATTTTTCCTCTAATACATCTATGGATTTAGATACCATTCATAGTAATAATGTGATTTCAAGGTATTCAATAGGACCAAAAATTGGAGCGACAATGGATTTTGGAGATAAAATTTTATTGATGGTAGAAGCTTCATACAATTACATACCAGAAGAACAGACTTTTAGTAGAAGGCGTTATATTGTTAATATAGAACATTCTTTTTCATTTGGAGTAGGGCTAATTTACAAGTTTGGTAAAAATGTTATAGATAAACCAAAAAATGAAGGGTGGTTTTAAAATATAAAAGATAAATGAAAAAGGTTTTTTAAAATATCATTTTTAATAATAGTAGTTGTAAGTTTGGTTGCATGTTCAAGTCAATGTAAATGGAATGGAAAAAGAGGGACAAAAACTTCTATGGGAGTGATGTAATAAATTAAATTATGGAAAAACAATTAAACATATTCGGAGAACCACTAATTGCTTGTAGCAACAATCCGTTAACAGGCTTTTTTAGAGACGGGTGTTGTAATACAGATGAGACAGATAGTGGAGTACATACTGTTTGCGTTGAGGTTACAACTGAATTTTTAGATTTTTCTTATAATGTAGGAAATGATTTAATAACTCCAGTTCCGGAATGGGATTTTAAAGGATTAAAGCCCGGAGATAAATGGTGTTTATGTGCGGCTCGTTTTTTAGAGGCTGATGAAAATGATGCGGCTCCAAAAGTAGTGTTAGAAGCTACCAACGAAAAAACCTTAGAAATAGTACCTATGGATGTATTGATAAAACACGCCTCTTATAGCAAGCAAAATCAATAAAATAGTAATTTTCACACTAACAGTTAGACTAGAAAATAATCTAAGTTATTGATTTTTAAAGATTTTTGCCAAATTGTAAAAACGTGAAAATTATTTTTAAAATATTACTTGCGAACTAATATTTAATGTATAAATTTGCAACCCTTTTTAGGACAAAAAATAAAAGATATGGAAGCTATTAAATTTGTAGAAAACGATTTGTCTCAGATAAATCAATACCCTGAATTCAAATCAGGAGATACGATTACTGTATATTATAAAATTAAAGAAGGTAATAAAGAAAGAACTCAGTTTTTTCAAGGAGTAGTACTTCAAAGAAGAAACTCAGGAGCTAATGAAACATTTACTATTAGAAAAATGTCTGGTGGAATTGGTGTAGAAAGAGTTTTCCCATTTGCTTCTCCATTTATTGAGAAAATAGAAGTGAACAAACATGGTAATGTAAGAAGAGCTAGAATTTTCTATCTAAGAGAAAGAACAGGTAAATCTGCTCGTATTAGAGAAAAGAAAATGGTTAAAAAATAAGCTTATAATAATAGTTTAGATATGGTTAAAATCCTTAGGAGTTCTTCTTCTAAGGATTTTTTTTTTGTGACTGATGTGTTGAAAAATAGTTAGAGGAATATTAAATAATTAAGAAAAGATAACTTCAATCTTCATCATCAATTATCAACTTGTATTTTTCTTTTGCTTGAATTTCAATGGCTTTTTCATTGTCTAAAATCATGGTAGGAATTCCGTCAAAATCAGCAATTTTTCCGGTTACATAAATGGTTTGGTGTAAAAGCATATCGTGTGGGTTATAACTAAAGTTTAATATATTTTGTTTCCAAATAGCAATGGTAAAAATATGGTTAGGATAATTAATATCTAAGTTTAAAAATAAATGTCCGTTGCGGGTTTCTTTGGTGCTAACAACTGTTCCGGCAATAGTAACTTTTCTATTGCTACCCATTAATCTTTTGGCTTGTATAGTATTATATACACCTTTAGGCAAGTCGGGTTGGTAAAGTGGTTGGACATCATTTTTTTGTTTTTCCGGCAACCAATCTGTGATGTTTTTCTGACTTTCCAATGTATTTTCTTGTTCATCTTCTACTTGGTAGAAAAAATCAATGCCTGTAGCAGCTTCAACTTCATCAATACTTATAGCATAATTGTTTAAAGGGTAGTTAATTTTTTGGTTGGGCATTATAAAACCAATGGCTTTTTGGTTGTTCAAATCCATTACCACTTTGTAGTAATATGTTGGGATACTTACTTTGTTGACGCTTCTTTCAACTTTAGGAAGCGTATCGTTTAATAATGGACCGGTAACAACATAAAGCTGTGTAGTTGGATTGTTATAGATGTAGCCTCTTAAGATATCTTCCAATTCTCCCCATTTTTCTCTATTAAATTCCGCTAATTGTGGTGACATATTAGAATAAAAATATGATTCTGAAAGTGCTTTTTTGCTCCATCTAAAATCTGCTGAAGGAGCTAGATGTCCTCTGTCGTAGCCAAATCCATCATATTCATAGTTGCCATCTTCTTTTTTAGTTTTAAGAAAATAATCTATCTCGGTTGCCGAACCTGTTTTTACTAACGAATCTTCTCTAAAATCGTTTGTCCTACCTGTTTTTCCGTTAATAATGTCGGGCAAAATAATATGAGCAACCCATTTGGCTTGTTCATGTGGTTCGGAATAAACTAAACTCATAGCAGCATGATGAATAATTTCTTCATTATCGTTGGTTTTGGGTAAACCGTATTTATATAAATCTTCACGAAGCTTTGTAAGTTTATAGGTTTCCAATCTCTTGTAAAGTTCTTCTTTTTGTTGGTCAAGTTGGTTTATTTCTTCTGTTAAGTTATTGATCTTTTCTTCAGAAGTTTGTGCAAAAACAGAAGTGCTTATTATTAAAATAAGAGGGAAAAATAGATGGTAGCTGAATTTTAGCATTAAAATAGGTGTTAGACTTTAGAAAGTTAAAGCTAACAATAATTGTGTTATAGAAGTTAAGTGTAGCTTATTATTCTTTAAACAAAGAATCAACAAATTCAACTTTATTAAAAACTTGTAGATGTTCTATTCCTTCGCCAACACCAATGTATTTTACGGGGATTTTAAATTGGTCGGAAATACCAATAACTACACCGCCTTTAGCAGTTCCATCAAGTTTAGTAATGGCTAAGGCATTAATTTCTGTAGCTAAAGAAAATTGTTTGGCTTGTTCGTAAGCATTTTGACCAGTAGAACCATCTAACACTAATAAAATCTCATGAGGAGCATTAGGAATAACTTTCTTCATTACATTTTTTATTTTAGAAAGTTCATTCATCAAGTTGATTTTGTTGTGTAACCTTCCTGCAGTATCAATAATTACAACATCCATTCCCTTCGCTTTTGCAGACTGTAAGGTATCAAAAGCTACAGAAGCAGGATCGGCATTCATTCCTTGTTCTACAATAGGAACATCCACTCGTTGAGCCCAAATTTTAAGTTGATCAACAGCCGCTGCTCTAAAAGTATCTGAGGCTCCCAGCATTACTTTCTTACCAGTTTTTTTAAGTTGGTGAGCCAGTTTTCCTATGGTGGTAGTTTTTCCAACACCATTAACACCAACTACCATAATCACATAAGGTTCATCTTGTTGAGGTGTAGTAAAGTCGGTATAGTTTTCAGTATTATTTTCTTCTAAAAGGGTGGTGATTTCCTCCCGCAGTATTTTGTTAAGTTCGTCAGTTCCTAAGTATTTATCTCTAGCGACCCTATCTTCAATTTTTTCAATAATTTTTAAGGTAGTGTTTACACCAACATCAGAGGTTACTAGAATTTCTTCAAGGTTGTCTAATATTTCACTATCAACTTTAGATTTTCCGGCAACAGCTTTAGATAATTTTGAAAAAAAGTTTTCTTTGGTTTTGGTTAAACCTTCGTCAAGCACCTCTTTCTTTTCTTTTGAAAATATTTTGAAAAACGACATTTATATTATTTATTAGTGTTTGTATTTGAGTGGTTAAAATTAGGATTAAAGTTTTGATAATCCTGATAGGTTTGAATGATTGGAAATAAAAAAAGCTTCTCCCTTGACTACAAGAAAGAAGCTAAATAAAGTGTTTTTTTTAAGAAAAAAGATGTTATTTATTTTTTGAAAAAATCTTCTACTTTATCTTTTGTAACGATTTCTTCCTTAAAAGCATAAGCTCCTGATTTTGGAGACTTAACCATTTTAATAACTTTAGTGTAGTTCTTTCCACCTTCTTTTTGTACTGTTCCAACGGTTTTCTTTGCCATAACTATTTGGTTTATTTGAAAATTTCACAAAGTGAAAATTTCTAATTGATTTATTTGAAATTTTCTTTTTTATGAAAATTCCTAATTATTTAATTTCTTTATGTACGGTAACTTTCTTCAAGATAGGGTTGTATTTTTTTAATTCAACTCTATCGGGAGTATTTTTTTTGTTTTTTGTAGTAATGTATCTTGAAGTTCCAGGCATACCACTATTTTTGTGCTCTGTGCATTCCATGATTACTTGAATTCTATTTCCTTTCTTTGCCATTTTATATACCTTTTAAAAATTGGACTGCAAACTTAGGAATTTTTTTTCAATCGATTTCATTTTTTTTAAGTAACTAATCACTTTTTTATTTTTAATGAAGTTTTTATTCTAATTCTTTCGTGTTTATAGGTGTTTCTTCATTTATTTTAAGTAATAGATTTCCGCTCAGATAGCTTGTTTTTAAGATGTTGTCGGGAGTTTCTATATTAATGTTATCAAAAATAAACTTTAATTTAATTTCTTTTGTTTCAGATATTATTGTCATTTCATCTATAGGAAGATTATAGGTGTTGTTCGAATTTTTGTACTTATCCATTAAATTTTTAACGATTCCACTATAGTTCAAGGTACTTTTAAGCTGTTTGTTTTCAAGTAAAAGCAACATGTGTTCGCTAGTTTGTATTTTTATTTCATATTCTTTGTTGTTTATTTGGAAAGTTTTTAAACTTTCTAGATTGTTGTAGTTGCTGCTTAATTTAACTTGATAGTCAAAGCCGGAAATATCCATCACTTTGTCATGCATATTTTCTGCTGAAAAAGAAAAATAGGTTTGATTATTATTCGTGTAATGATGGGTATACTCTAACCCTAAAGCATTCATATACACTTTAGCTTCATTTACTCTTTCCCATTTTCTTTTGTTTTGATTAAAACTTGCAATTTCAGTATCATAATTATTATTAAACCAAGGTTTTATTTTGGTTAGCCCATGATGGTCGTTTAAATAATCTAAAATAGATTTTATATCGTTTTTAATTGAGTCGGGTAGTAGTAGTTCGTTTTGGGCTTTAAATTCATGATTATAGTTGTAAGAAATGCTATCTATAGCTTGTTCTTTTGTAATGTTATTATTTTCTAATAATTGGTGTATTTCTAAAATGGTTTTTAGTCTGTTTACTTGACTGTTTTCGCTTACAGAAAACATTCCCCAAGGACCAAAAGATGTTATTAATATAGCTGTGAAAAGCGAAATAGGAATAAATTTAATATTGGTTTTACCAATGGCAAAGTAAATAGCCACCAGTGTAAGCCAACATCCTAATAATAAAATAATATATCGGTTTATGGTAATGCCATAATCTCCAATTCGCATGTTAATAGCAATGAATAACATAATGATTAAGGGGAGTAAAATAAAATAGTATACCCTAGAGAAAGAGGCAATCCATTTGTTTTCTTTTTGTTTGGAATAAGGATAAATCAATAAGAAGTTTAGAATTCCTAATATAGCTACACAAACTATCAAGTAAGAAACAATTCCTTTTGGCCAGTTCCAAACTGCAAATATTTTAATACCATAACCATATAAGATTAGTAAGTACAGTATTAATAATGGTAGTAATATGTACTGAGAAAAAATCTTTAATCCTGCGGGGTATTCATAGTTATTATCTAAATTGGTTAAAGATTTTGGCATTCCGGCAGTAAAAAACCAAGTGTTAAACAAACCTGCAATGATTACCCAAAACTCAAAATAAAACTGATCACGAATTTTTACATCAAACAATAAATTTAAGGAAACCAACGCCAATACAATTCCAACGTATAAAAATCCGGAATATAATACAGAAGTTAAAAACCTAATAAATAGAACTTTGTTGTATTGCCAAAAACCATTAATTTCTTTTTTAAGAATAAAAGGTGCAAAGGCAACTAATAAATGAATAGTAATGTTGTAAATAGCGTATCTTATATAAGGAAGGGTGGTATTAAAAGATTCATCAGAATTAGGTAAGCTAAAATAAATACCCACTAAAATTAAGGTGGCTATTAAGCTGAGTAAAGTTTTTATTTTGAAAGAAAAATTTAGCTTTTCACTAAAAACAGTAACACAAAAAAATAAAGGAATACCTAAAGCAGCACAAAGCATTAGATTGATAATCGGAAACAAATTGCCTTGATAATGCTCATGCTCTATCAAATAAATAGCACAAACTACTCCAATAGTTGCTGAGACTATGCTTAGCGGAAATCTTTTTAAGGCAGTTACAGCTTTTTCCTGAAGGTATTGAATAGAAGGAAGTTTCATGTTCTTTTTTTAGTTAAAAATAATTGTGAAAATAATAAATTTTATGCATCTATGTACTAAACTATATAATTTTTAAGTTATTATAAATGTCTAACCAAAACCACAAAGTCATGAACCATTTTCAAAAAACCACCAAGAAAAATGAACGAATGAGATTTGTTTATTTTCAATTAGGACTATTAATTAGTTTTTCATTAACCTTTTTCGCTTTCGAATGGACGACTTATTATTCTGTGAAAGATTTAAAAGGGGTAAAAATAATTGATGATGACATAGAAACAGTTCTTCCACCAGTTAATCCCGAAGTAGAAAAGCCAATAGTTAAGACTGAACCTACTCCAAGAAAAAATATTGATAAATTAATAATTGTGGATGATGTAAACAAGAAAACTACTGAAGAGCCTACAAAAGAAGACCCTTATGTAGAGCCGAAATTTGATGATAAATGGGTTGAAGTTGAGCCACCAGTAATAGATCCTGACCCAATAGATTATCCTGATGAAATGCCTGGTTTTATCGGTGGAGATAAAGCATTGTATCAGTACTTATCTAATAACATTAAATATCCAAAAATTGAAATTAAAAGGGGAGTTGAAGGTAGGGTATATGTAGAGTTTGTGGTGGGGAAAAATGGAGAAATTTCAGATATTAAAATATTAAGAGGCGTTAGTGAATCTATAGATGCAGAAGCTATAAGAGTGATTAAAGCTATGCCCAATTGGTTGCCCGGAAAACAAAAAGGTAGAGCTGTTAAAGTAAGGTATAAAATGCCAATTAGCTTTAAGTTGATTAAGTAATTATAAAGCTATGTATAATAGAAAAGCTTTCAGGAATGTTTCTTGGAAGCTTTTTTTACATCTTTGTTTTACACAAAAATATCTGCATAACTTTAGCTAATAACTATTAACAAAACAATATTATAGTATAATTTTGAGCTATATTTTTTAATAAAATAAGTTAAGTGTTATGGAATCAAAAGAAATAAATAAAGCGGTTGTTCAAGATAAGCCAACGGGGAATAAGAATAACAAATTTATGATGGTTATTATCATTTTGTTATTGGGCTTTTGTGGTTATCTTATTTGGCAAAATCTGGAATTGAAAAAAGCAATTGACAAAGGAGAAGTTGCTTATACAGAAGTTTCTACTGAAAGAGATCAGGTGCAAGCTGAATTGGAAGAAATGCTTAAAAAATATGAAGATTTAGAAACAGATAATCAAGAATTGAGTGCCGAACTAGCTGCCGAAAAAGCAAAAATTGAAGAATTGATAAAAAAGGCTAAAGGTAAAGATTGGTCAATTTATCAGTTGAAAAAAGAAACTGAAACTCTTCGTAAAATTATGAAAGGTTATGTGGTACAAATAGATTCTTTAAACCAATTGAACAATAAACTGACAGATGAAAATAAAACAGTTAAAAATCAATTATCTAACGAGCAAAAAAAGGCCCAAGAATTAACAGAGAAAAATGAAAACCTAAATACGTTAGTTACGGTTGCTTCACACTTGAAAACATTAAATCTTACTTCTTACGGTGTAAAAGTAAAAAATGATAATACAGGTAAAGAAATGGACAGAGCTAAAAAGGTAGATAAAATCAGAACATCATTTACTGTACAAAAAAATACCATTACTAAACCAGGTAAAAAAATCATTTATGTTAGGATTTTAACACCTGATGGGAGAGTTTTATCTGAAAAAACGGACGATTCTAATAAATTTGATTTTAATGGAGTAAGAGGATTATACTCTTCTAAAAAAGAAATTGACTATAAGAATGAAGACATGCAAGTAACTATAGACTGGGTTAAGATAGATGAATTTCCTGTTGGAGAGTATAATGTAGAAGTTTATGCTGATGGTGTTGATATAGGTAAAACCAAGTTTACCCTGAAATAATTTAACAAAAACTGCTGAATTCTTTAATTTCGCATTTAATTGAAAAAATAGATTAAATTATGGAAAACATTGACGTTACAAAGTATTACGATTTAGCTGCAGAATTAATAATGACTTATGGACCTAAACTATTAGGTGCATTAGCAGTATTGATAGTTGGATTATTTATCATTAAAGCACTTAATAAATCTTTTAAAAAATTTCTAGAAACAAGGAGCATTGATCCTTCATTAAAACCATTTTTCTCTAGTATTGTAAGTGTACTATTAAAAACATTATTGGCTATTAGTGTATTAAGTATGCTCGAAATAGAGATGACTTCTTTTATAGCAATTCTTGGTGCTGCAGGTTTAGCAATTGGCATGGCATTATCAGGATCATTACAAAACTTTGCTGGAGGAGTAGTTATATTAATTTTTAAACCATTTAAAGTAGGGGATTTTATAGAAGCACAAGGCTACAGTGGTACAGTTAAAGGAATTCAAATTTTTAATACCATATTAACGACTCCAGATAATAAAACGATAATTATTCCTAATGGAGGATTGTCAACTGGATCGATGATAAATTACTCTACGGAATCATTAAGAAGGGTAGATTGGACTTTTGGTGTTGGGTATGGAGATAGCACGGCACAAACAAAAGAAGTTTTACAAAAATTAATTGATAATAATGAATTAATTTTAAAAGATCCAGCTCCATTTATAGCAGTTTCTGCTTTGGCAGATAGTTCAGTTAATTTTGTTGTAAGAGTTTGGGTAAAAGCTCCTGATTATTGGACAGTGTTTTTCGATATGAATGAAAAAGTGTATAATACATTTAATGAAGAAGGACTAAATATTCCATTCCCACAAATGGATGTTCATGTTCATAATAAATAATTCACTTATAAAATAATTATAAATAGATGAAAAAAATAATTTATGCAGCCATAATGTTAGCTGTAAGTGTAGAGGTGGTAAATGCCCAAGTTGTTGATGACGAATTAACTGAAGCAGAAAAAAAAATAAAAGCTCAAGAAGCAGATAGTTTAGATGGATGGAAAGTAGGTGGTGTATTTGGAGTTAACTTAACTCAAGCTAGTTTTACCAATTGGGCTGCTGGTGGTGAAAACTCTGTAGCTGTAAATGGTTTACTTAGCACTTTTGCTAACTACAAAAAAGGTCGTTCATCTTGGGATAATACACTTAACCTTGCTTACGGTATGTTAAAACAAGGAGAAGATGGTGTTAGAAAAACAGATGATAGAATAGATTTTATGTCGAAATATGGTTATAAGGCTACCGAAAGATGGTATTACGCTGCTTTGGTAAACTTTAAAACTCAGTTTGCTGATGGTTACAACTATCCTGATGATTCAACAGAAATATCTACTTTTCTTGCTCCGGCTTATGCATTAGCAGCAATTGGTATGGACTATAAACCTCATGATAATTTTACTGCGTTTATATCTCCTTTTACTGCAAGAATGACTATAGTAAATGATAAAACCTTAGCAGATGCCGGTGCTTTTGGTGTTGATCCAGCTGAATTTGATCTTTTAGGAAATAAAATTAAAAATGGTAAAATGCTTAGAGCTGAATATGGGGGATACATAAGAGTGATGTACAAAAAAGAAATAATGGAAAATATTAACTTAGAAACCCGTTTCGATGCCTTTTCTAATTATACTGAAGAACCAACACATATTGATGTAAACTGGGAATTATTACTTTCACTTAAAGTAAATAAATTTATTTCAGCAACTGTATCTACTCAGCTAATTTATGATCATGATATTGATATCGCAGTTGATAGAAATAACGATGGCGTTATAGACGGTACTGGACCAAGAGTTCAGTTTAAAGAAATATTAGGGGTAGGGTTAAATTACAAATTCTAAACCTTTACCTAAATTAATTTTACCTAAATACTAAACACAAGCATTTCAAATTATTTGAAATGCTTGTGTTGTTTATAATTTCAAAATTTATTGATATTTTCGCCACAAGGCAACCGAACCAACATAATAACGTCTTAAGATAAAATTAAATGGATCGAGAAGATCAAGATAAATTAAAACGTCTTGTTAACGAATGTGTTAAAGGCAACAGGCAAGCTCAAAAAGAGCTGTATAAGATGTACTATGGGAAAATGATGAGTGTTTGTTATCGTTATGCCAATAATACAGATGAAGCCAAAGATGTCTTGCAAGATGGATTTGTTAAGGTTTTTCAACATCTTAAAAGTTATAATTTTAAAGGTTCTTTAGAAGGTTGGGTAAGAAGGATAATTGTAAATACAGCCATAGATTGTTATAGAAAAAACAAAGGCGTATATTTTGTAGAAGATGAAGATAATTACATTTTAGATGCTAATTATTCAGAAAGTGCAGAAAGTATTTACAGCAATTTTGGAGTAGAAGTAATTATGGAAGCCATTCAAGAGTTAACACCTGTTTACAGAACAGTTTTTAACTTGTATGTGCTAGAAGGCTACTCCCACAAAGAAATTGCAGATGAACTAGAAATAAACGAAGGAACATCTAAGTCTAACTTAGCTAAAGCAAAAAGAAATTTAAGACAAATATTAGAAAAAAAGAATGCCCAAAAACATGGATAAATTCGAAAAATTAATAAAAGACAAAATTGAACAACACGAAGTTCCTTTTAATGAAGCCCATTGGAATGAGATGGATGCTAAATTAAACTCGTTAAAAAATGTTCAATACATTAAAAATATTGCTATTGCAGCTTCAGTTGTTGCTGTGGTAGCGGTTTCTGCTTACTTTATCTCCAATAATAATATAGATGATAAAAATAGTATAGAAAATTACTCAACAGAAGTTAATACTAACGAACAAACTCCTTTAATTAAGGAAGAAACTTCCAATACAAATAATACAACTATTAATACTACCAACAACGAAAATAATATTCAAGAAAATCATGCTAACCAAACTCAAGTTATTGATGAAAAAATAACAGAGCAATTATCGGAAGAAAAAACACCTTTGTTGGTTGAAGATATTAAACAAAAAGAAATAGTTGATAATAAATCTCCTGAAAACAATAACAACACTGTTGCAGATTTAAATGTACAGGCAGAAGTGTTAAGTTCGACAGTATGTTTAGGTCAGCAAGTAGTATTTAAATCAAAAGTTAATGCTTATAACCCATCTTATTTATGGGATTTTGGTGACGGAACAACATCTAATAATGCACAGCCACATCATGTGTATGATAAAGCAGGAAATTATGAGGTAACGTTAACTGTTGTAAATAATGAAACCAAACAAAAAACAGTTGAAAATGTAGGAAGTGTGACCATTCTTCCAACACCAACTAAAGATTTTACTTATACAGAAGAGGCATTAGCTCACGATAAAAATAAATTTTCTTATCCTGCAACAACGCTTAAAACAGAAAACCAAAACATTAGTGCTTATTTGTGGAAAACGAATGATGGAAGAACATCCACAGAAGCAACACCAAGCTTTGTTTTTGAAGATAAAGGAACTTATGATGTAAAACTAATGCTTACTCACCAATCTGGTTGTTATGTAGAGTTTACTAAATCTGTGGAAATTACCTTAGATATGGACTTATTAGCTCCATCAGGGTTTATTCCTAATAGTTCTATTGAAGAAAATCAAACATTTATTCCTAAAGCATTATTAGGTTGGGATGTAAATTTCAAAATGATTATTACCGATAAAAGCGGCAAGTTAATATATGAAACTACTGATAAATCTAAACCATGGAATGGTAAGCTAAACAACTCAGGAGAACAACTTTCAAACGATATTTACTTATGGAAAGTGGTTACTTATGATGCAAACGGAAAAGCATATCATCATAATGGAACCATTCGCTTAATGAATAAATAATTTAAGCAGTCACTCCCTTCAAAAATAAAATGACAAAATTCATGGTTTTATAAACTAAAACCACGGAATTTTGCATTTGTAATGCAAGCAGAAAAAACGTATACAAAGCAAAAAACAACTTGTTACCATTGTGGTGAAGATTGCTTGGAAGAAACATTGGTTTACGATAGTAAGTCTTTTTGTTGCGTAGGGTGTAAATCTGTTTATGAAATTCTTAATCAGAATGATTTATGTAATTATTATGATTTAGAAAAAACACCGGGCATTTCTCCACCAAAAAATGTTTCTAAAAAACACGAGTACCTCGAAAATCAAGAAATAGTAGAAAAATTAATTGATTTTAAGGATGATGAACGTATGTTGGTTACTTTCTATTTACCACAAGTTCATTGTAGTTCTTGTGTTTGGTTGTTAGAGAATTTATACAAACTAAATCCACATATATTTTCATCTAGAATTAACTTTCTAAAAAAAGAACTTAAACTGTCTTTCAATTATCATCAACTTTCATTAAGACAATTGGTGGAATTACTGGCTTCAATAGGTTACGAGCCTGAAATTAATTTCTCAGATACATCAAAAGATAAAAAGTATAAAATAGATAGAAGTTTAGTGTATAAGCTAGGAATAGCCGGATTTGCTTTTGGTAATATTATGATGTTGAGTTTGTCCGAATATTTTGGCTTAGATGATATAAAAGAACTTTCGTTCGCCAAATTCTTTGGATATATTAACATTTTACTATCCCTACCTGTGTTGGTGTATAGTGCATCAGATTATTTAAAATCGGCTTGGGTAGCTGTAAAACACAGAACAATTAACATAGATATTCCCATTGTGTTGGGAGTAATAGCTTTGTTTTTCAGAAGTGTTTATGAAATTGTTAGCCACCAAGGAGCAGGATATTTAGATTCACTGGCAGGGTTGATTTTCTTTATGTTGTTGGGAAAGGTTTTTCAGCAAAAAACCTATGCCGTACTATCTTTTGAGCGGGATTATAAATCTTATTTTCCAATATCTTCAACCATTATTAAAGAAGACGGAGAGGAGGTGAGTATTGCTGTTTCTGAACTTAAAAAAGGCGATGTTATTTTAATAAGAAATAATGAGATTATTCCGGTAGATGCACAATTGATAGCAGGTGAAGCAAAAATTGATAATAGTTTTGTTACAGGTGAATCCTTACCAGTAGAGATTAAAGTAGGTACAAAAATTTATGCCGGAGGAAAACAAAAAGGAGAAGCCATACAATTAAAAGTGTTGAAAGAAATTTCTAATTCTTACTTAACTCAATTGTGGAATGATGAGGCTTTTACCAAACAAAATCAGGATCAGTTTGCAGGAATAACCAATGCCATTAGCAAGTATTTTACGTTGATAATTATTGTAATTGCTTTAGGAAGTCTGTTTTATTGGTGGAATATTGACAAGAAAATTGCTATACATGCTTTTACATCGGTTTTAATTATTGCTTGTCCTTGTGCGTTAGCTTTATCCGCGCCATTTACCTTTGGAAATGTATTGAGAATTTTCGGTAGAAATAAATTGTATCTCAAAAACGCTGCTGTTATAGAACAACTAGCAAAAATTACCACGATAGTTTTTGATAAAACAGGAACACTTACCCAGGCAGCAAATTCCTCTATTTCTTATGTTGGAAAGCAAATGAATAACGATGAGTTAAATGCTGTAGCTTCGTTGTTAAGACAATCATCACATCCACTTAGTAAATTAGTTTTTGCAACATTAGAAAGTTACCAAATAATAGAAACAAAAGATTTTGAAGAAGTGTTGGGTAAAGGAATTGTTGCAACAGTAAATGGAAAAACGGTGAAAATAGGTTCTGCCAATTTTGTTGAAACTACAAAAGAAGATGCTACAACAACATCTGTAGTTTATGTAAAAATTAATGATAAGGTTTTGGGAAGATTTCAGCTAGAGAATACTTACAGAAAAAATTTAAAAACAGTAATTAATAAGTTGCAACAACATTTTAAGTTACATTTAGTATCGGGTGATAATGATAGTGAACAGCAAAGATTGTTAGTGTATTTTTCTGAAGAAAATACTTTTTTATTTAATCAAACTCCCGAGCAAAAACTTAAGTACATAAAAGAACTACAACAGCAAAATGAAAAAGTAGCTATGATTGGTGATGGGTTAAATGATGCAGGAGCTTTAAAACAAAGTAATGTAGGTATTTCTATTTCTGAAGATGTTAATACTTTTTCTCCAGCTTGTGATGCTATTTTAGATGCTGCCGTGTTTGAGAAATTACCTTTATTTTTTAAGTATGCTAAAACAAGTATCAACATAGTAATTGCAAGTTTTATCATTTCTTTTTTATACAATATTGTAGGATTGAGTTTTGCAATTCAAGGGTTAATGTCGCCTGTGCTAGCAGCTATTTTAATGCCTCTAAGCTCAATTACAGTGGTGGTTTTTGTAACTATAACAACTAACCTTTCTGCTAAATTGATGAAAGTAGGTTGATGTCATGTTTATCACTATCAAATTTAAAAGAGACACTAAAAAACATTTTCTAATTTGACAAAAGTCATGTTTTTTTAAGTTTACTCATAATACTTTTACAAAAAATTATGAGCGTACTATTTATATTAATCATTGTAAGTTTAGCGGTAGCTATTAGTTTTCTGGTAGCCTTTGTATGGTCTGTAAAAGATGGGCAATACGAAGATGATTATACACCATCAATGCGAATGCTTTTTGATGATGAGATAAAAGAAACAAAAAATCAATCAAAATAAACTTTATAAATTATGACACAGCAAACAGAAAAGTTTTTTTATGACAATAAAATCGTAAAACTATTCGCTTATGCAACTATTTTTTGGGGCGTAGTAGGAATGTTAGTTGGATTGCTTGTAGCACTTCAAATGTATATTCCGGCATTAAATTTTAATTATGAGTTTACCACTTTTGGTAGAACCAGGCCATTGCATACCAATGCAGTAATTTTTGCATTTGTTGGTAATGGAATTTTTACAGGAGTTTATTACTCTTTACAAAGGTTACTCAAAACCAGAATGTGGAGTGATACATTAAGTTTAATTAATTTTTGGGGATGGCAGTTAATTATTGTCTCCGCTGCAATAACCTTATTGGCAGGATTTACAACCGGAAAGGAGTATGCTGAATTAGAATGGCCTATAGATATTGCTATTACTTTAATTTGGGTAGTTTTTGGATGGAACATGTTTGCTACTATCTTAAAAAGAAGAGAAAGACATTTGTATGTTGCTATTTGGTTTTATATAGCCACTTTTGTTACTGTTGCAGTTTTACACCTTGTAAACTCATTTGAATTACCTGTAAGCTTTATGAAAAGTTACTCTTGGTATGCAGGTGTTCAAGATGCTTTAGTACAATGGTGGTACGGACATAATGCTGTTGCTTTCTTTTTAACAACACCTTATTTAGGATTAATGTATTATTTTGTGCCAAAAGCAGCACAACGACCAGTTTATTCTTATAAATTATCTATTATCCACTTTTGGGCGTTAATCTTCTTATACATTTGGGCTGGACCTCACCATTTACTTTATACTTCTTTACCGGAGTGGGCTCAAACGTTAGGAGTAGTTTTCTCAGTAATGCTTATTGCTCCATCTTGGGGAGGTATGATTAATGGACTATTAACACTTCGTGGTGCTTGGGATAAAGTTAGAGATAGTGCCGTACTTAAATTCTTTGTAGTGGCTATTACTGCTTATGGTATGGCAACTTTTGAAGGGCCTATGTTGTCACTAAAAAGTGTAAACGCAATTAGCCATTATACAGATTGGACAGTTGGACACGTTCATATTGGAGCCTTAGGTTGGAATGGTTTCTTAACTTTTGGGATGTTGTATTGGCTTATCCCTAGAATGTTTAATACTAAATTATATTCTGAAAAATTAGCCGGAGTTCACTTTTGGATAGGAACTATAGGGATATTAGTTTATGCTGTGCCATTATACTTTGCAGGATTCACACAATATTTAATGTGGCAAGAATTTACTACTGACGGTTATTTAAAATACCCTAACTTCTTAGAAACAGTTACTGAAATTGTTCCAATGTATATGACAAGAAGTATTGGAGGAACATTATATTTGGTTGGAGCCCTATTAATGGTTTATAACATCATTAAAACTGTAAAACAAGGTCAGTTTGTAAATAATGAAGCTGCCGAAGCTCCTGCTTTAGAACCTGTTTATACTCCTCATAATGGAGAACATTGGCACAGAGTTATTGAAAGAAAACCAGTTAAGTTATTAATATTCTCATTAATTGTAATACTAATTGGTGGAGCGGTAGAAATGGTACCAACTTTCTTAGTAAAATCTAATGTACCAACTATTGAGGCAGTAAAACCATATACACCTCTTGAATTACAAGGTAGAGATATTTATGTTAAAGAAGGTTGTTATAATTGTCACTCACAAATGATTAGACCATTTAGACATGAGGTGGAAAGATATGGCGATTACTCAAAATCAGGTGAGTTTGTTTATGACCATCCGTTCCAGTGGGGTTCGAAAAGAACAGGACCGGATTTAGCAAGAGAAGGTTCTAAAAAGTTAAGAAAATCTCACTCTTGGCATTATAACCACATGGAAGACCCAACAAGTATGTCGCCAGGCTCTATTATGCCTGCTTATCCTTGGATGTTAGAAAAAGACATAGACATAGAAAGTACCCCTGCAAAAATTAGAGCAATGCAAACGTTGGGAGTTCCTTATGCAGAAGGTTATGACCAACAAGCTATTGATGATTTGAAAAAACAAGCCAATGAAATAGCAGAGCAATTAAAAACTGAAGGAATTGAAAAAGCAGATGCTAATAAAGAAATTATTGCACTTATCGCTTACTTGCAACGATTAGGAACTGACGTAGAAAAATAATTTTAAAAAAGACAGAACTATGCTAAAGTTTATAAAACATAATATGGAAACAATTGGAGGGATAGAAATCTTTCCAATTATTTCACTGGTTATCTTTTTCCTCTTTTTTATCGGATTGTTAGTTTGGGTAATAACTACCAAAAAACAATATGTAGATTATATGGAAAAGTTACCACTAGAAGATGATAATATAAAAAAAATAACGCTTATAACTAAGGAATCATGGAAAATAAAATCGAAAAATCAGACATAATTGAAGGTTTGGATAGTAATGTTACAGACCATGAATATGATGGAATTATTGAATTAGATAATTCACTTCCGCCATGGTGGCTGTACATGTTCTATGGAACAATAATTTTTTCAATAATATACGTTATTATGTTTTTTGGAATGGGAAAATTTAAGCAGCAAGATGAGCTTAAAGCAGAATATGCTGTAGCTGCAGAAAAAATTGAAGCTTACCAAAAAGAACACGGTGCTGCTGTAGATGAAAATACCGTTGTATTAGTTACAGATGCTGATAAATTAGCAGATGGTAAAGCTATATATGAAAAAAACTGTGTTGCTTGTCATGCTGTAAATGGTGGAGGTGGAGTAGGGCCAAATTTTACCGATGATTATTGGATACACGGAAACAGCATTAATGAAGTTTTTAAAGTGGTTAAATATGGTGTTCCGGAAAAAGGTATGATTCCTTGGGAAGCACAATTAAATCCGGAGCAAATGCAAAATGTTGCTAGCTATATTCTGAACGAATTTGCAGGTAAAAATGTAGAGGGAGGAAAAGAGCCTCAGGGCGAAAAAGTGAATTAATGCCAATAAATTTAAGTAAAATGGAAGCAAATACATCAAACGATAATGCTTCATTCAGAAACAGAATTACAACAGTTGATGATGAGGGGAAAAGAAAATGGCTTTTTCCAAAAAAGCCTAAAGGTAAGTTTACCAACTACAGAACTTATTTAAGTTACTTACTGTTAATTATTTTGTTTGTTAATCCGTGGATAAAAATTGATGGAGAACCACTTTTAATGTTCAATATTATTGAACGTAAGTTCATATTATTTGGTCAGGTTTTTTGGCCGCAAGATTTCTTTCTCTTTGCATTGATAATGATAACCATGGTTATTTTTATCGTACTGTTTACTGCTGTTTATGGTAGGGTTTTTTGTGGTTGGATTTGTCCACAAACCATTTTTATGGAAATGGTTTTCAGAAAAATTGAGTATTGGATAGATGGCGATTACAAACAACAAATTCAACTAAAAAAACAAACTTGGAACACTCAAAAAATAATTAAAAGAGTTTTTAAGTACGGCTTGTTTTATCTTATCTCAGTAATTATAGCCCATACGTTTTTGGCTTATATTATTGGTTCAGATGAGTTGGTAAGAATTCAAACATCTCCTATTCAGGAACACCTTGTAGGCTTTATTTCTATACTAGTTTTTAGCTGGGTGTTTTTCTTTGTGTTTGCTTGGTTTAGAGAGCAAGTTTGTTTAATTGTTTGTCCTTACGGTAGATTGCAAGGTGTTATGCTAGATAGAAACTCTTTGGTAGTAGCTTACGATTATATTCGTGGCGAAAAAAGAGCTAAATTCAAGAAGAACGAAGACAGAAAATCAGAAAACAAAGGAGATTGTATAGATTGTCATCAATGTGTAGATGTTTGTCCCACAGGAATTGATATTAGAAACGGTACACAGTTAGAATGTATTAACTGTACAGCATGTATAGATGCTTGCGATTACATGATGGAAAATGTTGGTCTTGAAAAAGGCTTAATTAGAATAGATTCCGAAAATGCGATAGCAGAAAATAAAAGACAATTTTTTACTACAAGAGCAAAGGCATATACGGCAGTTTTAATTGTTCTTATTGGATTTGTAATTTATCTATTCACACTAAGAGGAAACATGGAAGCCAGTATTTTAAGAACTCCTGGAATGTTGTATCAAGAACAAGAAAATGGCTTTATTAGTAATTTATATAATGTTAAAGTGGTAAATAAATCCAATAAAGATTTAAAACTTACCTTTGAACTTGAAAACATGGATGGCGAGGTAAAAATGGTTGGAATGGACACGTTAAGACTTGAAAAAGGAAAAAGCAATCAACAAGCATTTTTTGTGAATATTTCAAAAGAGAATTTGAAAGAAAAATCTACCCCTATTAAAATAGGTATTTACAACAATGGCGAGCTTATCCATGAAAATGAAACCTCCTTTTTAGGACCTAACACTACTAAATAATGAAATTCAATTGGGGAACAGGTATAACAATTTTTATAGTACTATTTGTAGTATCTATGAGTGCCATGGTTTTTAAAGCAAGTCAACAAAATGTAGATTTAGTTACAGAAGATTATTACGAAAAAGAATTAGCTTTTCAAGGATTGAAAGATAAAGAAGCGTTGGTGTTAAGTCACTTTAAAGAACAAATTAGCTACAAAATTGAAAATGATAAATTGCAATTGATTTTTCCAAGCGAAGTAGAAGGAGAGGTAAAAGGCAATATTAATTTCTTTAAACCTTCAGATGCAAGTTTAGATCAATCAGTTGATTTTACATCAGAAAGTAAGACATTAGTTTATCCTTTAGACTTGTTTTCAACAGGCATGTATAAGCTCAGAATAGAATGGCAAAATGCAGGTAATACGTATTACAGTGAGCTTACAGTAGAATTGTAAAAAAAACTCCATTAATGGAAATTTTAATCGTTGGTTTTGTTTTAGGATTTTTGGGTAGTTTGCACTGTATTGGCATGTGCGGACCAATAGCTTTTGCATTGCCCTTAAAAAACAGCAGTGTAGGGTATAGAATTGTAGGGGCTTTGACTTATAATTTTGGAAGAATAGTAACTTATAGTCTGTTAGGTTTTGTGTTTGGCTTTTTTGGTCAGGGCATCAAAACCGCATCTTCACAACAATTTTTATCTATTTTAATAGGTAGTATTTTAATTTTAGGAGTATTAATTCCTTCCAAGTGGTTGAATAATTTATCACCCACGAGTTTTGTCTATCAACAAATAGCCTTTGTGAAGCAAAAATTAGGAGCCTTATTAAAATCTTCATCACTTCACAACTTGTGGTTTATTGGCTTTTTAAACGGTTTTTTACCTTGCGGATTAGTTTATACCGCGATAGGTTCAGCCATTGCCCTAGGCGATGTTTATAAAAGCGTTTGGTTTATGGCTGCTTTTGGTTTAGGAACACTTCTCTTAATGTTTTTAGCTACGCAGTTGGTAAGTGTGATAAGTGTTGCTATCAGAAATAAAATCAGAAAATTCTTTCCAATTTTAATTATCATTATAGGGGTGCTGTTTATCTTCAGAGGATTGAATTTAAACATTCCCTATATCAGTCCAAAAATTAATATAGAACGTCCTTTTGTACAGGATTGTTAGTCACTTTCTTTTGTTTCAAGCATTTGCGTAGAACATTTTTTTAATTACTCTTCTTCATTTGCTCCGTAATCAAAACAGCTTCTTTAGCAGCTTTTACATCATGCACCCTAAGGATGTTTGCTCCTTTCATTAAAGCAATGGTGTTTAGTACAGTAGTTCCATTCAGTGCTTCTTTAGGAGTAGTTTTAATAACCTTGTTTATCATAGATTTTCGGGAAACACCAACTAAAATCGGTAATTCAAAAATATTAAAATCAGCTAAGTGGTGCATTAGCTCGTAATTGTGTTCTACCGTTTTGCCAAAACCAAATCCGGGGTCTATAATAATATCATTTACTCCTTTTTTGGTAAGGATATCTACTTTTTCAGACAAGAAAGACATTACTTCTTGCGTAACATTTGTGTAAGAGGGTGCTTTTTGCATATTTTCAGGAGTGCCTTGCATGTGCATTAAAATGTAAGGAACATTTAAACTGGCAACACAATCGAAAAGCTGCTTGTCCATGCTTCCCGCAGAAATGTCGTTAATAATACTTGCTCCGTTTTCAATAGCTTTTTCAGCAATTTTACTTCTAAAGGTATCAATAGAAATAATGCACTCAGGAAATTCCTGATGAATTAATTTAATGATAGGTAACACCCTGTCCAATTCATCTTCTTCACTAACAAAAGCGGCTCCCGGTTTGGTAGAATATCCACCAACATCAATAATGGCAGCACCTTCATCTAAGTGTTTTTTTACTTGTGTAACAATTTCTTCCTCCGATAGATAGCTGCCACCATCAAAAAATGAGTCAGGAGTTACATTTAATATGCCCATTATGCATGGTTCGTCTAAATTTAATAAATTACCTTTGCAATTTATAAGTGTATTTTTTAAAAATAATGTATCTTTCCGTTTTTCTTTTTCCATGGATATAATGTGTAAAAATTAATATGAATAAAACCGACAAACAATACGATGCTATAATAAAAATTTGCTCTGACATATTTACGAAAAAAATGAAAGATTATGGCAGTGCTTGGCGAATTTTACGAACAAGTTCATTAACCGATCAAATTTTTATTAAAGCAAAAAGAATTAGAACGCTTGAAGAAGTTGGTGAAAGCAAAATTAAGGAAGATGTAAAATCTGAATACATCGGAATAGTAAATTATTGCATTATGGCATTAGTTCAACTAGAATTAGGCTACAATGAAAACACCGAATTACCCGAAGAAGAAGCAGTAAAATTGTATTCAAAGTATTTTTTGGAAGCAAAAGAATTGATGCAAAACAAAAATCACGATTATGGTGAGGCTTGGAGAGATATGAGAATTAGTTCGCTTACAGATTTAATTTTGATGAAACTACTAAGAACAAAACAAATAGAAGATAATAAAGGCAAAACATTAATTTCAGAAGGAATAGATGCTAACTATTTCGATATGATAAATTATGCTGTTTTTGCCTTAATTAAACTGGAATTTAAGAACAAATAAAAATTTTGATCAGATGAAAATATTGGTAACCATGTCAAGAATTTTAGTTGGAGCTTTATTTATTGTTTCCGGATTAATAAAAGCTAATGATACCTTAGGATTTAGCTATAAACTAGAAGAATATTTTGAAAACGGAGCATTAGCTTACAGAATTAGAGATTGGTTCGGTTGGGATACTTTTTCATTAGAATTTTTAATGGAATATGCTTTGGGAATAGCTATTATTATGTGTGCTGCCGAAGTAATTCTTGGTTTTATGTTGCTTTTTGCTACTAAAATTAAGTTGACACTTTATTCTTTATTGGCACTAACCATCATGTTTTTCTTCTTAACCTTACATACTGCTACTTGCGATACTTCTGCAACCTATACTAATTTAACTGAAGTACAAGTAAACTCTCCAGAACATGCTAGGATGATAGAAAGAGCTAAAGCAGATAGTAAGATTGTTGTAGTAGAAGAGACCAGTGAAATTGTGGTTTATAAAGAAGAAATGCCTGTTCAATGTGTTACCGATTGCGGTTGTTTTGGAGATGCTATGAAAGGCTCTTTAGGTAGAAGTTTAACACCTTGGGAATCATTTTTTAAAGACTTCGCATTAATAATTCTCCTTATTCCAATATTCTTTTATAGAAATAAAATTAAGCTGAATACCACGCAAGATGATATTATTCTTTTATCTGGAGGAATGGTGGGAGTAATTTTACTTTCATGGGTATTTGGGTGGTACTTTCCTGTTTTATTTACCTTAATTGGTTTTGGAGCATATTATGCTATTAAAAAGTTCTTCAAAAAAGAATTAAACCAATGGATAATTATTGCATCGGTTACACTTATTACCCTAATTTTTATTAACTATACTTACAATCATCTTCCTGTAAAAGATTACAGGCCTTATGCAATAGGAAAAAGTATTCCTGAGCAAATGAAATTACCTGAAGGAGCCAAACCAGATGTTTTTGAAAATATTTTTTATTATAAAAATAAAACTACTGGAAAGGTAGAGGAATTTACAGAAGCCAACTATCCTTGGGATGATGAAAACTATGAGTTTTCTGATAGGACCACCAAACTTATTTCTATTGGAGATAAAGCAGCCATTACAGATTTTACAATAATCGGAGCAGATGAATACGATTATACTCAGGATTATTTGAATGATCCGGGATATTTATTTATGATGGTAGCTTATGATATTAAAAGAACGGATGAGCGAGCAATCAAAAAAATTAATACATTTGCCGACCAGTGTTTTAAAAATGGACATTATTTTATAGGATTAACAGCTTCATCAAATGACAATGTGGAGATTTTTAAAGGTAAACATCAAGTAAATTATGATTTTTATTCTTGCGATGCCATTACACTGAAAACAATTGTTAGAGCAAATCCGGGAATAGTGTTGTTAAAACAAGGGAAAGTATTGGCAAAATGGCATGCCAATGATTTGCCAAATTATGAAGACGTTGAAAATCAAATATTAAAAAAATAACGGATAGTGTCACAGTTTATCACTAAAAGAATATTGTACGGACTATTAGTATTAGCGGGAGTTATTACAATAGTGTTTTTACTTTTTAACGTATTGCCGGGAGATCCTGCTCGTATGCTTATGGGACAAAGAGCAGACGAAGAATCGCTAAGAGTTATCCAAAAAGATTTAGGATTAGATCAAACACTTTCAACACAGTTTGTGATGTACTTGAATGATTTGTCGCCTATTTCTGTTCACAGTACAGAAGAAGAACATTATTTGTATTTAGATGAAAATAAATATTCCTATTCTACTCTTTTTTCTTTTGGAGATAACAATGTTTTAGTAGTCAAAACTCCCTATCTGAGAAGGTCTTATCAAACTAAACGGCAAGTTTCAGAAATATTACTTGATTATCTTCCAGAGACTGCTGTGTTAGCAACTGCTGCTATATTGTTTGCTTCTTTTTTTGGGGTTTTATTTGGGATTATAACTTCTTTAATGAAGGACACTTGGGTAGATAAATCCTTGTTATTTTTATCCGTATTAGGGATGTCTATTCCATCTTTTTATTCAGCTATTATTATTTCTTGGTTAATAGGTTTTGCCTTGCCACAAGCTACAGGAATAAATTTGTTTAATATGACAGGTAGTTTATTTGAGTACGATGATTTAGGTAATGGAGAGATTTTGAAATTAAGTAATTTGGTCTTGCCTGCTTTTACATTAGGTATTCGACCAATTTCAGCTATTTTGCAACTTACCAGAAGTTCTATGTTAGATGTGATGTCTCAAGACTACATAAGAACAGCAAGAGCTAAAGGGTTGTCTAAAATGGTAGTAGTAATAAAACATGCACTTAAAAACGCGTTAAATCCAGTTGTTACAGCTGTTTCAGGAATGTTTGCCAGCCTATTAGCGGGAGCACTTTTTGTGGAAATGATATTTGCTTGGAAAGGGTTAGGTTGGGTATTATATGATGCACTTACAAAATACGATTTGCCTATAGTTATGGGAGGAGTTTTGCTTACGTCAACCATATTTGTAATCGTAAATATTGTGGTAGATATTATTTATGGAATACTTGATCCAAGGGTTAGAGTAAGCTAAATAAGCCATTATTTTACCAATATAATTGAAGACATGCGTAAAAAAATAGTTGCCGGAAATTGGAAAATGAATTTGCAATTAAATGAAGCTAAACAATTGCTACAAGAGATTAAAGTATTAGAAAAGAATGTTTCCGATGTTAAATTAATCATCAATCCACCTGCTTTATATATTTCATTGTTTAGAGAGTTATTAGAAAATTCAGTAATTGCTTTAGGAGCTCAAAATTGTTCAGAACATGTATCAGGTGCTTATACGGGAGAGATAGCAGCACAAATGATTAAATCTTGTGGTGCAACCTATGTTATTGTTGGTCATTCTGAAAGAAGAACTTATTATCATGAAACCAATGCAATTATCGCAGAAAAAATAAATAGAGCACTAGCTTCTGATTTATCTCCTATTTTTTGTTGTGGAGAATTGCTTTCAGAAAGAGAGGAAAACAATCATTTTAATGTGGTTGAGCAACAACTAAAAGAAGGACTTTTTCATTTAAATGAAAATGAAATTAAAAATGTAGTAATAGCTTATGAGCCTGTTTGGGCAATAGGTACAGGTGTTACTGCTACAGCAGAACAAGCTCAAGAAATGCACGCATTTATTCGTAAGGTATTAAAAGAATTTTATAATGAAGCAGTGGCTCAAAACTGTTCTATTCTTTACGGAGGAAGTTGTAATGCATCCAACGCAAAAGAACTTTTTGCCAATCCCGATATTGATGGAGGTTTAATTGGTGGTGCATCACTTAAAGCAGCTGATTTCCTAGTAATTGCACAATCTTTCTAAATTAGTTATTCAACTTTCACAGTTTTTGCATCTAAATATCGTTAATAAGATGTAAATGAATGTTTAACACTTTATTAAACTTATTTTCGTTTTTAATATGGAATTACGATATTTGTAAGTTATCTTTATGTTGATTAGAGCCAAACATATCATCTCATTGTTGGTATTGATGATTTCAATGCTGATGTATTCTACTGAGTTAAAAGCTCAGTGGAAATTAGATGTTAAGGGGACCGTAAAAAATGAAGATACAAAAAAAAGATTTGAAGGAGTTACCATTACCATCAAACGTAATGGAGCAGTGTGGAAGACAATTAATACTCCAGCAAATGGAGAGTTTGTATTAGAATTACCTCCCGATGCTGTTTATTTGGTAGAATTTTCTAAACCAGGGTTTACAGGAAAAAAAATTGAATTTTCCACTAAAAATGTACCGCCAGAAGATGCTAAATATGGTTTTGAATTTCCTATGGAAATGAATCTTTTTGAAGAGGTTGAGGGGCTAGATGTTTCTATTTTAGATAAACCAATCGCAAAAGTAGCTTTCGATCCAGCTTATGGATATATGGACTTTGATCCAAATTATACTAAATCTATACAAAAAGAATTAGAGCAACTTAAAAAAGATCATGAGCAGAAACGTAAGGAACAAGAAGCAGCCAGAAAAGCTAAAGAAAAAGAGTATGCTACAGTAATAGCTTCCGCAGACAAATTATTTAATTCTAAAAAGTATGCTGAAGCAAAACCACTTTACGAACAAGCTGCTAAATTATTGCCGAGTGAAACATATCCTCAATTTCAATTAGGGTTAATAGCCGATGAATTAGCCGCAGCAAATGAAGCAAATGCTAGATATACAACAGCTATTGAAAGAGGCGATAAAGCATTTAGTGAAAGAAATTGGGAAAAAGCTAAAATGGAATACAATGCTGCAATTAGCTATAAACCTGATGAAGCTTATCCGCAAAATAAAATTAAAGAGATTGATGATTTAATTAAGAACAAAGAAAAAATTGACAAAGAATATACTGACTTAATTACTTCGGGTGATGCTTATATGATAAATAAAGATTATGAAAAAGCAAAAGCAGACTTTGAGAAAGCTGCAGCACTTAAGGATTTTGAAGCTTATCCGAAAACCAAATTGAAAGAAATTGAAATTGCATTAGCAGAACTAGCTAAGAAAGAAGCTGAAGAAAAAGCCAAACAAGAAAAGTATGATGCCGCAATAGCAGCAGCTGATAAAGCATTGACAGCAAAGGAATATGATGCAGCTAAAGGGAAATATAACGAGGCATTAGGAGTAAAACCTGATGAACAATATCCCAAAACAAAATTGACAGAAATTGAAGGTTTATTAGCAGACTTAGCTAAGAAAGAAGCTGAAGAAAAAGCCAAAACTGAACAATATAATGCTTTAATTTCAGCAGCAGATAAAGCGCTTGGAGCAAAAGATTACGAAGATGCTAAAGGCAAATACAATGAAGCAATAGTTGTAAAACCTGAAGAAAAATACCCTAAGGATAAAATTGTAGAAATTGATGGGATTTTAGCTGAATTAGCTAAGGAAGAAGCCGAAGAAAAAGCCAAGCAAGAAAAATATGATGCAGCAATTGCAGCCGCAGATAAAGCCCTTACCGAAAAATCGTATGATGCTGCTAAAACTAAATACAACGAAGCGTTAAGCTTGAAGGCTGAAGAAAAATACCCTAAGGATAAAATTGTAGAGATTGATGGGATTTTAGCTGAATTAGCTAAGAAAGAAGCCGAAGAAAAAGCCAAACAAGAAAAGTATGATGCTGCCATAGCTGCTGCTGATAAAGCGTTAGCTGATAAATCTTATGATGCAGCTAAGGGGAAGTATAATGAAGCATTAGGAGTAAAACCTGATGAACAATATCCTAAAACAAAACTGACAGAAATTGAGGGTTTATTAGCAGAATTGGCTAAAAAAGAAGCAGCAGAAAAAGCAAATCAACAAAAGTATGATGCAGCTATAGCAGCAGCAGACAAAGCTCTTGGAGCAAAAGATTACGAAACAGCTAAGGGTAAATATAATGAAGCATTAGGAATTAAAGCAGAAGAGCAATATCCTAAAGATAAAATTAATGAGATTGAAAGCATTTTAGCAGAATTAGCTAAAAAAGAAGCAGAAGAAAAAGCCAAACAACAAAAATATGATGCAGCCATAGCAGCAGCAGATAAAGCGTTGGCTGAAAAATCTTACGAAGCAGCTAAAGGTAAGTACAATGAAGCGTTGGAAGTGAAAGCTGAAGAAAAATACCCTAAAGATAAACTGAAAGAAATTGAAGGGATTTTAGCAGAAATTGCTCGTAAAAAAGCAGAAGAGGAATCTGCTATGATGGCTCAAAAAGAGAAAGATGAAAAATACAATGCAGCCATAGCAGCAGCAGATAAAGCTCTTGCTGAAAAATCGTATGATGCAGCAAAAGGAAAATACAATGAAGCACTAGGAGTTAAGCCAAACGAGCAATACCCTAAAGATAAGCTGACAGAAATTGATGGCATTTTGGCTGAAATAGCTAAAAAGAAAGTGGAAGAAGAAAGAGCTAGAATAGCTGATTTAGAAAAAACTGAAAATTATAATAGTTGGATAGCTTTGGCTGATAAGGCTTTTAATGATAAATCTTACGATCAGGCTAAAGAAAAGTATAACTTGGCATTAGGGTTAAAACCAAACGAACAATACCCTAAGAATAAAATAAATGAAATTGAAGGTATATTAGCTGAATTAGCAGGTAAAGAAGCTGCTGAAAAAGCCAAACAAGAAAAGTATAATACTCTGATCACTGCTGCCGACAATGCTTTATCAAGTAAAAATTATGAGACTGCTAAAGGTAAGTATAATGAAGCATTAGGGATTAAACCTGATGAACAATATCCTAAAAATAAAATTAAAGAGATTGATGATTTATTAGCAAAATTAGCTCAACAATCTGTTGAAACTGAATTAGAGAAAGAAGCAGAGAAAAAGAAAAGAGAATACTATCAGGCGGTAATTGCCCAAGCTGATGCCGATTTTTATGGAGATAAGTTTGATAAAGCCACTCAAAAATATCAAGAGGCATTAATGATTTATCCGAATGAAGAATATCCTAAGAATCAATTAAAAGCCATAGATGTAGCTAAAGCAAAAGCATTAGCAGAAAAAGAGAAAAACGATAAATACAATGCTTTAATTGCTAGTGCTGATGATGCTTTTAAATCTGAAAATTACGATCAAGCTAAGGTCAAATATAAAGATGCTCTTGCTGTTAAGTCTTCAGAAACTTATCCTAAAAACCAGATTGATGAGATAGAAAAAATATTGGCAGCCAAAATTAAGGAACAAATTACGGTTAAGCCAAATGCTCAGGATCAGAAAAAAGCAGAGTATGATAGTTTTATAAAAATGGGTGATGATAATTTTGACTCTAAATCTTACGAAACAGCAAAAAGCTTTTACAAAAAAGCGTTGAGCATTATGCCTAGTGAAGCTTATCCACAACAAAAAATTGAAGAAATAAATAATATTTTAGCTCAAATTGCTGAGGAACAACGTAAAAATAAAAGTGAAGCGTTGGCTTTAAAGGCAAAACGAGAAAAGTATGACCAACTTATTTTTGATGCAGACAAATTGTTCTTATTGAATAAGTATGAAAACGCTAAAGATAAATACAAAGAAGCATTAGTACTATTTGAAGGAGAGCAGTATCCTAAAGATCAATTAGTGAAAATTGAGGCAATGTTGGATAAGTTAGCTAAAGAAAAAGAGGAGAAAGAAGTAGTAGTTAAAAACAATACTCCTCCACCGGGAAGTAGAGCTAAAATTGATGATAAAAGAGAGAAAGAGATTGAAGCAATGATGAAGAAGATTTGGGAAGATAAAGAAAAAGATAAGGATAGAGTTTTAGCTGAAGATAAAGCTATTTACAATAAACAAGAAGAGATAAGAGTATCAACTAGTAAAGAAAAAACCAATAAGGCTCAAGATGAAATTTTAGCCACTTACGAGCAAATAAGTAAACTGAAGGAAGAAGGGGATAAGAAATATCTTGAAAATGAAAAAGAATTACAAGCTGATAAGGAATCTTATAACAAACAAGAGGAAATTAGAATTAAATACAATGTTGACAAAACCAATAAGGCTCAAGATGAAATTTTAGCAACTTACGAGCAAATTGAAAAAATGCAAAAAGAGGGCGATAAAAAATATTTAGAAAATGAAAAACAGCTTCAAAGCAATAAAGCATACTACAATCAGCAACAAACGAATAACATAAAATCAGCTAACGATAAAACAAAAGAGGCTCATACTTATGCCAATAAGCAAAAAGAAAACATGGGTAAATATGCTAAAGATAACGAGCCTAGATATCAACAAAAAGTAGAAGATTTATATACTTACAAAAGCGATATTCAGGAAGACAGATGGATAATGATAGAGAATGCAGATAAGAAAAGACAGAAAAATCAAGAAACAATAGACAATCAGCAAGCTACTATTCAACAGAACCAAAAAGATTATGAGGCAAAAAGAAAAGATAGAGAGATAGATGTGAAAAAATATAGTAAAGATTTAGCAGCTTTAGAAGAAGTTAGAATAAATACATCCTTACAAAAAGTAGAAGATAACAGAAGAGAACTTCAAAAATATGCTGACCAAATTGCTTTGATGCAGATAGAGCAGACAAAAAAACATAAAGCTAAAGCAGAAAAGTTAGCTGCTGATAAATTGCTTTACATGCAATACAATGAGAAAAGAATAGCTGAAGAAAAACAAAAAAATGATAAGGCTACTGCTGAATTAAAAGATTATAAAACTCAATTAATCAAAGAGCAACAAAAATATCAGAAAGATGCTGACTTTAAACGTTCAAAAAATGAACAAGAAGCAATTGCCCAAAAGGAATTGTTAAACAAACCAACCAAAGAACAATTGCAAAGAACTATAAATGCGGAGAAACAATTACAAAAAGAGAAGCAGTTTTATACAGATTATCAATCTCAATTAAATGCCAAACAAATTGAAAAATCAACCAAAGCATCAGAAGAAGTATATGATGTTTATGTTGGAGAAAAGAAATTATCGAGTAACTTAGATCAGTTTGATAAAAAATACCCACAAGGAATTACCGAAGAAGAAAGAGAAACAGGTAATGCAATTGTAATTAGAAGAATTAAAGTTACTGGAGATCATGCAGATGTTTATGAAAGAATTTTTTATAAATGGGGTGGAGTTTATTACTCTAAAAATGGTGTTAGTATTTCAAAAAACATTTGGGATAATGAATCTATTGAAAAATAGAAATTCTAACAAACCCATCAATCATTTTTTTAGTTCCACAATTTATTTTTACATTTACGCTTCATAAAAATTGTACATGGAGTCTGTAAAAAAACCAAATTTATTTCAAGCATTAATTCCAATAGTAGTTTTAGTACTACTTTTAGTGATAAATGTAGTGTTGGTTTTTGGAGATAATGCATTAGGCGGAGCAAATCAAATAGTTTTATTGCTTGCTGGATCAGTTGCTGCTGCTATAGGAATGTACAACGGATATACATGGATATCTATTCAGAAGGGAATTGTAAAAAGTATAAAATCTGCCTTACCTGCACTTATTATTTTATTATTAATTGGTGCTTTAGCCGGAACATGGATGATAAGCGGAGTAGTACCTGCAATGATTTATTATGGGTTAGATATACTTCATCCAAAAATCTTTTTAGTAGCCACCTGTATTATTTGTGCAGTTGTTTCTTTGGCAACAGGTAGTTCATGGACAACCGCAGCAACGGTTGGTATTGCTTTAATAGGAATTGGAGATGTATTAGGGTTTAATAAAGGAATGGTGGCAGGAGCAATTCTTTCAGGAGCTTATTTTGGAGATAAAATGTCGCCTTTGTCGGATACTACCAATCTTGCCCCTGCAATGGCAGGTACAGATTTAATTACGCATATTAAATATATGGCATTAACGACTGTACCATCCATTGCTATTACGTTACTTATATTTTTAGTTATTGGATTTACATTTGAATCGGTTGGTAATGTTACAGATGTAAATGAGTTAAAAACAGCTATAGCATCAAAAATAGTAATTACACCTTGGTTATTTTTAGTTCCTGTTGCTGTAATATTGTTGATTGTGAAAAAAGTGGATGCTATTCCTGCATTGTTTATTGGTAGTTTATTAGGTGGTTTGTTTGCCCTTATTTTTCAACAAGATTTAATTGTTGTGTTGGCAGAAAGCACTTCTCTAACTTTTGAAGCTGCTTATGAAGTTATTGTAAATGCTATGACAACAGATATGAGTATTCCCACAGAAAACGAGTTGGTAAATGAATTGTTGGAAACAGGAGGAATGAATGGTATGTTAGGAACCATTTGGTTAATTATTTGTGCAATGATTTTTGGAGGAGTAATGGAAAAAACAGGCATGTTAAAAACCATTACTAATACATTAATTCCATTAGCAAAATCTACAGGTTCTTTAATAGCTACTACTACTGTTACTTGTGTAACGTTTAATGTAACCGCTTCCGACCAATATTTGGCAATTGTTGTTCCTGGAAAAATGTTTAGCAAAATATACAAAGAAAGAGAACTTCATCCAAAAGTATTGAGCCGTACACTCGAAGATTCGGGAACAGTTACATCTGTACTTATTCCTTGGAATACTTGCGGAGCTTATCACTCAGGAGTTTTAGGTGTGGCAACAGGCGATTATTTTATGTATTGTTTTTTCAATATTTTAAGTCCAATTATGACGATAATTTTTGGTGTTTTTAATATTAAAATTGCTAAACTTGTATATAGAGAAAAACATAACCCAAATGAGGTAAATTCCGTAACAAAAAAATAAAAATTCAAAACACATGAAAATATTTTATATTACCTTAGTTACTATTTTAGTATTAAAAACATCAACTTTTTTTGCTCAATCTAAAAGTTATGCTCCAGAAGAAGTAATTGATCAAAAATTTGGTATTCAAATGTATGAGCCATTAAACATGATGCTTGGAAGAGATACTGTACGAAATGATGAAAATGGCTATGCTGCTAATGGTTTTATTGAAGACTTTTATAGCAGTGGACAATTACTTCACAAAGGCTTTTATGTTGACGGGCAGCTAAAGATATACAAAAACTATTATCCTAACGGAACAGTAGAAAGAAACTTTAGAGTTACAGATATTAAAAAAAGTAAAATGTCAATTTATTATAGTGATGGCAAACCAAAATCTGAAATTGAATATGTAGAAACAGAAGCTCAAAAATGGACAGATTACTACCCTAATGGAAATATAGAGTTTGTTGAAGAATATCACAAATCTTTTTTATATTATATTTTTAAAGCCAATTATTTTGAAGATGGTAAGCCCGAAAACACCTTAGAATTAACAGATAAAAAGAAGTTAATTTATGATCAAAAGTACTACCATAAAAATGGCAACCTTAAGGAAGAAGGTGAAATGAAGTACAACAAAGCTTTATTTGATTATGAAAGAATTGGAACGTGGACTAAATATGATGAAAATGGAAAAGCTATCAAAAAAGTAAAATATGCTAGCGGTAAAGTTCAAAGTGAAACCGATTTATAACCAATGCTATAATTGTCAAATATGAAGATTCATTTTATTGCTATTGGTGGAAGTGCCATGCATAATCTTTCTATCGCTCTTCACAAAAAAGGGTATAAAGTTACAGGCTCTGATGATGAAATTTTTGAACCCAGTAAAAGTAGGTTAGCCAAATATGGTTTATTGCCTAAAATAGAAGGTTGGAATGAAGAAAATATTCATGCCGATTTGGATGCTGTAATACTTGGAATGCATGCAAGAAATGATAATCCGGAGTTAATAAAAGCTAAGACATTAGGACTAAAAATTTATTCCTATCCTGAATATATTTATGAGCAATCTAAAAACAAAACTAGAGTAGTAATAGGAGGGAGTCATGGAAAAACCTCTATTACAGCTATGGTGTTGCATGTGTTACAAAAAATCAATGTTGATGCCGATTATATGGTTGGAGCTCAACTCGAAGGATTTGAAACCATGGTAAAAATTACAGATGCTCCGGTTATTGTTTTAGAAGGAGATGAATACCTTTCTTCACCAATAGACAGAAGACCAAAGTTCCATTTATACCAACCAAATATAGCTTTGCTTAGCGGTATTTCTTGGGATCACATTAATGTTTTTCCAACTTTTGAAAATTATGTGGAGCAGTTTAGAATATTTATTGATTTAATTGAAGAAAATGGCTTTTTGGCGTATTGTGAAAACGATAAAATACTAAAAGAACTAGCTGAGAAAACCATAAAAAATATTACCAAAATACCTTATTCAACACCTAGTTATTATATAGACAATGGGACTACTTATCTTAAAACAACTGATGGAAATATTCCATTAATTGTTTTTGGAGAACATAATTTACAAAACTTAAATGGAGCAAAATTAATTTGCAATCAGTTAGGTGTAAAAGATGCCGATTTTTATAATGCTATAGCTACTTTTAAAGGAGCAGCAAAAAGGTTGGAGTTAATTGCAAAGAACAATACGGTTGCGGTTTATAAGGATTTTGCACACTCACCATCTAAATTAAAAGCAACTACCAAAGCTGTTAAACAACAATACCCTGACAGAAAAGTAGTAGCGTGTATGGAGTTACACACGTTTAGCAGCTTAAATAAAAACTTTTTAAGTGAGTATGATAGTGCTATGATTGATGCTGATGAAGCTTATGTATATTATAGCGAACATACCTTGGAGCATAAAAAATTAGAACACATTACACCTACTGAAGTTAAAAAGGCTTTTGCATCTGATAATGTTGAGGTAATTAACGATTCTAAACAATTGGTAAGCTTATTGGAAAATAAAAACTGGAACAATAGTGTATTGTTACTCATGAGTTCAGGAAATTTTGATGGAGTTGATTTAAACGCTTTTGGCGAAAAAATAGTGGAAAGTACCAATTAGTTTATAGACTAAGAGTTTATAACTTTATATAGATATAGACCTTCTAGTTCATATTATAAAATTGTTCAATTACTCACTCCAGCTACCGATGTTTGAGAAACCCCAAGCATTTGCGTTAGCATATTTAAAATCTACTGCATACCTTTCTGGTATTTCAGTTAAAAATTCTCCTGTTTTATATGATGTAAAAATTTCTTCGTAAGTAAGCATAGATTGAAATGATATCCTTCTATAAATATGAGCTCGTGTTATATTTTCTTTTTTATCTAAACCAGAAGCACCAAGCAATTCTACAAAGCTATGTACAGTACCTTTATGAAAATTGGCAACTCGTATTTTTTTATCATTAACAACTAACCCAACAGAGAGTTTTGGATCTTGAGTGGCTACACCTACCGGACATTTATTGGTATTGCACAATAGTGCTTGAATACAACCAACAGCCATCATCATTGCTCTTGCTGAATAACAAGCGTCAGCACCTAAAGCCATAGCTCGCATAATATGAAATCCACTTGTTATTTTTCCTGAAGCAATAATTTTAATATGTTGGCGAATATTTAAACCAGTTAATATATTGTGGGCAAAATCTAATCCGTCAAGCAATGGAGCACCAACATAGTTAGAAAATTCTTGTGGAGCAGCACCTGTACCTCCTTCCGAACCATCTACTGTTATAAAATCAGGATAAATATCAAGTTCTATCATCGCTTTACAAATTCCAATAAATTCACTTTTATGCCCTATACAAAGTTTAAATCCTATAGGTTTACCATCAGATAAATCTTTTAATCTTTGTATAAAACGCATTAATTCTTTTGGTGAGTTAAATGCATTGTGAAATGGAGGAGATGCAACTAAAGTATGAGGTTTAATGTTTCTAATTGCAGCAATTTCTTCAGTATTTTTGGCAGCTGGCAAAATTCCTCCATGCCCTGGTTTTGCTCCTTGAGAAATTTTAATTTCTATCATTTTAACTTCAGGTAAAAGTGCTTTTTCACGAAATAATGTGCTATTAAAATTGCCATCATCTGTTCTACAACCAAAGTATCCTGTGCCTATTTGCCAAATTAAATCACCACCATGTTTAAGATGAAAAGGACTTAAGCCTCCTTCACCAGTGTTTTGAGCAAAACCTCCAATTTTTGCTCCAGCATTCATTGCCTCAACAGCATTAGAACTTAAAGAACCAAAACTCATTGCAGAAACGTTGTAAATACTAGCTGAATAAGGTTGTTTACAATCTTTATTACCAATAATTACACGTGGGTCTTGATCAAGTAAATTAAAATCTTTTGGAGACATAGAGTGGCAAACCCATTCATAACCTTCAGTATAAACATCCAGTTGAGTACCAAATGGCATGGTATCGTTTTCTTTTTTAGCACGTTGGTAAATCGTAGATCTATCTATTCGGTTAAATGGTCTCCCATCAATATCAGACTCAATAAAATATTGGTAAATTTTAGGACGAAGTTCTTCCATGAAAAAACGCAATCTGCCAACCAAAGGATAAATCCTCATTATAGAATGTTTTTCTTGAAACATGTCGTATAACCCAATTCCAAATAAAACTACTGTTATCGCAACGGTAGCTAACCAATAAATGCTTACATATAAAGTTAACAGAATGGTTATAGTTAATGACAATAAGGATATAATTATAAAATTTAATCTCATTTTTAGATGAATTTAGAAGGTAAAAGTTGATGTTTATTTTGTATTTACTTTTAGAATTTTAAGTTTTTTAGATCCTGAAGGCAGCTTACACTCTATTGTCATACCCTCTGAAAACCCTATTAAGGCAACGCCAAAAGGCGAAAAAACAGAAACTTTGCATTCTTTTATGTTTACTTCATTTGGTAAAGTAAGAATTAGGTTCCAAGTTTTTTTAGTAGCAATATCTTCTACTTCAAATAGGGTGTTTAGTTGTATAGTTTTACTATCAACTTCATTTTCGTTTACTATTTCAGCTTTTTCTAATTCAGCTTTTAAACCATTTGTTTCTTTTGTGCTTAAATTGGTTTGATGTCCTGTAATTATTGACTGTAACACATTGTAATCTTTTTTTGATATTATTGGTTTCATAATATAAAATGTTGTGAAATGTTAGAAAAAATAATGCAAGTAGCTATTTTCATTGCGGTTAATTAAAACACAATGAATTTAATTACAACACGAATGTTGTTTTAGCATTAATAAAAAATTGAGTGGTATTTCTCCTCCGTTATATAGTAGTTAGTAAACGGAGGCAATAGTAATAAAAGCCCTATTATTAGAAAATAAAAGAAACAGCTGCTTTATAAATGTAGTATTTGATGAAATAATCATGCTTTTTTAACTGTAATCTTTATATGATGATACAAAGTTAGTCTTTTAAATGATAGGTAAATTTAAAGTTTGTTAAATTATTTTGTCTCGAAAATGTGGATGCTCAATTCTATTATTTTTTTAATATAAGCACATTGCGATGAATTTATCTATATTCGGAGTAGGTTAAAACAAAATCAATTTCTCTTATCAATTCCCCACATCAATTTACTTCTTAATGTTTTCAAAAAAGTATGTTCTTTTAACCTAATAAGTTTAATAGTATGAGGTGTTTTGGTAATCTTTAGCGTAGCATCTAACGGTAGGCTAAACGAACGAGAATCTAATGCTACTACATAATTATCTGAGCGAGCATCAATTTGTATTTTCAATACCTTTTCATCATTAATAACTAAAGGTCTAACATTTAAATTATGAGGAGCAATAGGAGTAATAATCATATTTTCAGAGTCGGGCAACAATATAGGACCATTACAACTCAATGAATAAGCTGTAGAACCTGTTGGTGTTGAAATTATCAGTCCATCTGCCCAATAAGAATTTAGAAATTCATCATCTAAATAAGTGTGAACAGTAATCATGGTAGAACTATCTGTTCGATGAAGCGTAATTTCATTAAGGGCGTAGTTGTTTATTCCAAAGTCATAATTATCAGCTTCAATACTCAACATACTTCTTTCATCAATATCATATTCTTGATTAATTAAGGCTTCAATAGCTTCCGCAATTTCATCGGTTTTCACATTAGATAAAAAACCTAATCTGCCGGTATTAATTCCCAAAACAGGAATGTTACTATCTCTGACCAACACAATGGTCTCCAAAAAAGTACCATCACCACCAATGCTAATAAGGTAATCTACTTTTCCTAAATCATTACTATCGTTAAATAACCTAATATTTTCGTTAAAGGAAATCTTTTTTTGTTGAAGATAATCGTGAAAATTAGCATCTATAGATAAGGTAACATCTTTTCGTTTGAGTTCATCAAACAAAAACTGAATGCTAGAAATGTAAATGTTAGCAACTTTTTTTCCGTAGATAGCTATTTTCACAATTGAAATACTTTAAATTTATAATGCAAATTTAAACTACTCTTAAGAGTTATTAATTATTTTAGTTAATTAATTGCTTAAAGTTACCATTTTTAAGATTATTAGGCTAATTTTATTCGTGAATCATGCAAGAAAAATCTCCCATAATTCTCTATGATGACCAATGCAATTTTTGTAGCTTTTGGGTAAATTTTGTATTGAAAAAAGATACAAAGCATATTTTTCTTTTTGCTGGATTATCAAGCCAAACGGCAAAAACTATTTTAAATCAATACCCATTTGCAAAAAATGTAGATACGGTTATGTTGCTAAAAGATAATAAATTATACCTAAAATCTAATGCTGCGTTAGAAATAGCCAAGACTTTAGATGGATTTTTACAATTGTTTTATGTGTTTAAAATCGTTCCTGTATTCATTAGAGATTATTTTTATGATGTGATAGCTAAAAATAGAAAGCAGCTATTAAAAAGTAATGGATGTAATATTCAGCTCTATCAAGCAAATAGAAATAAATTTTTAATGTAAATTTGCCTGATTATGTATGCAGTAGTTGATATTGAAGCAACAGGAGGTAATCACCTTAAAGGAAAAATAATTGAAATAGCGGTTTATGTTTTTGACGGCACTCAAATTGTTCATGAATATTCATCTCTTATAAATCCTAAAGTTAATATAGATTGGTATGTAACTAAACTTACTGGAATTACCAATAGTATGGTAAAGGATGCTCCTACTTTTATGGATGTAGCTCATGAAATTCACCAATTAATTAGCGATAAAATATTTGTAGCTCACGATGTAAATTTTGATTATAAAATATTAAAATCAGAACTAAAAAGAACTGGTTTGGTAATACAACAGCCTAAACTTTGTACTATAGAAATGAGTAGAACTGTTTTCCCAGAACAGCCATCATACAGTTTAGGAAAGCTGTGTAAAGAATTAGGAATAGAAATACCCCAAGAACAAAGACACCGAGCAGCAGGAGATGCATTGGCTACCACTAAGTTGTTGCAACTGCTGTTGGATAATTAGTTTTTTAACCACATAGATTTGGTGTTAATTTTACAATTTCTTTTTTATAGCATGATTAATATTTTTATGTTAGTTTTGTTATCCTAAAACATTTTATATTAATGGCAATACATAATATCCAGATGGTTGATTTGCATAAGCAATATTTAGCCATCAAAAATGAAGTAGATGCTGCAATAGCAGGAGTTATAGAAAGCACTCAGTTTATCAATGGCGATGAAGTAAAAGCTTTTCAAAAAGAATTGGAAGATTACTTAGGAGTAAAACATGTAATTCCATGTGCCAATGGAACTGACGCACTTCAAATAGCCCTTATGGCATTAGGATTGGAGCCTGGAGATGAAGTAATTACTTCAGACTTTACTTTTGCAGCAACGGTTGAAGTAGTTGGGTTATTAAAACTAAAAATTGTATTAGTAGACGTAGATCCTAATACCTATTGCATAAATACCGATAAATTAAAAAAAGCCATTACACCAAAAACAAAAGCTATTATTCCTGTTCATTTATTCGGACAATGTGCCAATATGGAGGCCATTATGCAAATTGCTAATGAAAACCAAATTGCAGTAGTTGAAGATACTGCTCAAGCTATTGGTGCTTCATATACTTTTAATGATGGAACAACAAAAAAAGCAGGAACAATAGGTACATTGGGAACAACTTCATTTTTTCCGTCAAAAAATTTAGGTTGCTATGGCGATGGTGGAGCTTTATTTACTAATGATGATAATTTAGCAGAAATTGCTCGTTCTATTGTAAACCACGGAATGAAAGTGCGTTATTATTACGATAGAATAGGTGTGAACTCTCGCCTAGATACCATTCAGGCAGCAATTTTAAGAGTTAAACTTCGTCATTTAGATGAATATGCCGCAGCACGAAACAAAGCAGCAGCTTATTATGATGAGGCTTTTAAAAATCATCCGAACATTAAAACACCTGTTAGAGATAAAAAATCAACTCACGTTTTTCACCAATATACATTAGTAGGGTGTTCTGTAGATAATTTTGAACTGCAAAAAAGACTCACAGAAAAAGGAGTGCCTTGTATGATATATTATCCGGTACCTTTACACACACAAGAGGCTTACCGCACTCCTGAAATGAAAGATGAAGATTTTGAAATTACCAATGGGTTATGCAAGTCAGTATTTTCATTGCCTATGCATACAGAATTAGAAGAAGACGAGTTGGCTTTTATAACCAAAACGGTAAAAGAAATAATTGAAGATATAAAACAGTAAAAAAATAAACATATGAAAATAGCAGTAATAGGAACAGGGTATGTAGGTTTAGTTACAGGAACTTGCTTTGCCGAAACTGGTAACGATGTAATTTGTGTAGATATTGATGCCAACAAAGTAGAAAAAATGAGAAATGGAATAGTACCCATTTACGAACCTCATTTAGATGTACTTTTTGAAAGAAATATAAAACAAGGCAGATTAAAATTTACTACCGATTTAAAAGGAGCTATAGATGATGCAGAAATTATTTTCCTAGCTTTGCCAACTCCTCCAGGAGAAGATGGTTCAGCTGATTTATCTTATATTTTAGGAGTAGCTGATGAATTAGGAAAAATTATTACCAATTATAAAGTTATTGTTGATAAAAGTACTGTTCCTGTTGGGACTGCCGAAAAAGTAACCGCAGCAATTGCTAAAAATGCTAAAGTTGATTTTGATGTGGTTTCTAACCCTGAATTTTTAAGAGAAGGGTTTGCTGTAGATGATTTCCTTAAACCAGATAGAGTAGTAATTGGAACTTCTTCTACTAAAGCAAGAAAAATTATGGAGCACTTGTACAAACCCTATGTTAGACAAGGAAATCCTATTATTTTTATGGATGAGAAATCTGCTGAATTAACCAAATATGCAGCTAATTCCTTTTTAGCTACCAAAATTACTTTTATGAATGAGATTGCCAACTTTTGCGAAAAAGTAGGTGCAGATGTTGATATGGTTAGAATGGGAATTGGTTCAGATACTAGAATTGGAAAACGTTTTTTATTTCCGGGCATTGGTTACGGAGGAAGTTGTTTCCCTAAAGATGTTCAGGCATTAGCAAAATCAGGTAAAGAATACGGTTATGAGTTTAGTATTTTAGATTCAGTGATGCGTGTAAACGAAGAGCAAAAAGTAATCATCATGCCTAAGATTAAAGCTTATTTTAATAATGATTTGAAAGGTAAAAAAATTGCCTTATGGGGATTAGCATTTAAACCGGATACTGATGATATTAGAGAAGCTCCTGCTCTTTATATTATTGATGAATTGCTTAAATTGGGAGCAGAAATTACAGCTTACGATCCCGAAGCAATGGATAATGTAAAAGAAAAATATGGCGATAAAATAAATTTCGCATCAGATAGAGATAGTGCTTTAGATGGAGCAGACGCATTGGTAATTGCTACTGAGTGGCAGGTATTCAGAAATCCGGATTTTAATAAGTTAGCCAATAAAATGAATCAAAAAGTAATTTTTGATGGAAGAAACCTTTACGATTTAACAGAAATGAAAGAATTAGGTTTCTATTATAGCAGTATTGGTAGAGAAGTGATTCAATAAATAAAATACTTTAAATAAACAAGAAAGGCTGTTCAATTGAACAGCCTTTCTTGTTTGGTATAATTGATTAATTTTATGCAAAAATTTCATTTGATTTAAAATGAAAATCGCCTTCAATTTTAGCATTTTCATCACTGTCAGAACCATGAACTGCATTTGCAGAGATTGACTCAGCATAAATTTTTCTGATAGTTCCTTCAGCAGCTTCAGTAGGATTAGTAGCTCCAATTAAAGTTCTAAAATCTTCTACTGCGTTATCTTTTTCAAGAATTGCTGCTACAATTGGTCCTGAAGACATATATTCTACTAATTCACCGTAAAAAGGACGCTCTTTATGTACTTCGTAAAAAGCACCAGCTTGTTCTTTTGAAAGTTGCGTGTATTTCATCGCTACAATTTTAAAACCAGCGTCATTAATCATTTTTAAAATACCTCCAATGTAGTTTTTTTCAACTGCATCAGGTTTAATCATTGTAAAAGTTCTGTTTGTTGCCATTATAAATATTTTTATTGGTTACTTATTTTTTAGGTCGGCAAAAGTAGATAATAAAAGCGTAATAAGTCAATAGACTAATTATTTTTTAAAAGAAAAAACTCCAAACAAATTGGTGTTTGGAGTTTTCTTTTAATTCTGGGGTGTGTATTAAAACTTTACTAATTTTTCTGTTTTCAGTAATGTAGTATCTCCAAAAACTTTAATAAAATAAATTCCGGAAGGGTAATTAGTATTTACTTGTAAAACATTACTGTTATTAATTGTTTTACTGTATATGACTTTTCCTGTTATATCGAAAATTTCAATATTAATTGTTTTGTAATCATTATTTTCAATAGCTATATTAATTACTTCATTAAATGGATTAGGATATGTTTTAATAATATTTGTTGTTTGTATTTCACTTACAGAGACTAAAGCAGAATCGTAAATAGCAAAACCATCAAAACCAGCTTCAGCAATGTGACCAGCACCTTCATCCGTAGCTTTAACAATAAGTTGCATATTGGCGGTAAGTGGTAGATAATTAGTTATTTTAAATGATTTATGTACCCATGTGGCAAAATTTGGAGTGTTAGCATCAGCATAATCTAATCTGGCTTCATTTATTCCATTAGTTAGGATAACTACCATAGAATCATCAGGATTTCCAGAACCACCACCATTAACAAACCATCTATCAAAGTGAATATAAGGATCTGTTGAAGAAGATAAATCAAAAATAGGAGAAGTTAAAACTACAGTTCCTCCGTCAATATCATCTGTTCCTGATTGTCCACCACCATTTCCAGTAACATAAGCTTGGTTCCCACAATCGGTATTAATATCATTACCAGGGTTTACAGGAACACCACTTAAAAAAGTTCCTATAGGCACATCTCTTACCCAAAATCCAGAAGAAGGATTATTTAATGTTGAAGCTGTCCAACCTAAATTAAAATCAAAATCATCATAATAACCTACCTCCATAGAGTAAGTATAAGGATTTCCTGTTGAATTAATATTTTGGGTACTTAAGCAAACTGATTGATGCCCCCAATGAGCAATATTTACATCATAAGTAGCAGGAATAAAATTATTAATAGTAAAATTTCCTGACGCATTTGTAGTAACAGTAGTAGAGAATTGTGAGTTACTAAAACGAATTTGAGCGTTAGCAATAGGGTTATTTGTAGTATTTTCAATTATTTGTCCACTAAGATTAAAAGGCTGTATAGGCTCTAACTGAATATTAATTGTAGTGGTTTGTCCAGAAGTAAGTACAACATTAAATACAGTATCAGGAATAAATCCAAATTTAGAATAAACAACATCATAAGTACCCGCATCAGCTATACCTGTTCTGTAGTCTCCATTAAGATTTGAAGTGGTGTTATTAGTTGTTGTTAGAATTTCAACATTTGCTCCACTAATTGGGGCAGAAGTGTTTAAGTTAGTAATGTTTCCTATTAAGTAAGCAGCTCTAACGTAGTTTGGACCTAAAACAAATAATCCATTTTCAATATCGCTTGCTAAAATAATGCCTGAAGGTAACCATGGGTAAGCTCCCCAACATCCGTTAAAGCCATCTCCACTAAATTGTGGGGAAGTATCATAATGCCCAACTTCTATCATGTTTGCAGGATCAGAAACATCATGAATGGTTACACCATCTCTATAGTAAGAAGTAATTAAGTAATTATTTAAAAAATGAGTATTGTGCGGAATCACATCTTGTCCTGGACTCGACTGTACTTTATCTAAAAAGGTTATGTTATTTAGATTACTTACATCATAAGCATCTATAAATGAGTTCTTTTTTTCATCAGTTGTAAAAACGGTTTGTCCATCATCTGAAAACCAAATATTGTGAGTAAAAAAATTAGAAGTTGGTTGTGTAGCCATAGTTGTAGGAGCACTTTTATTAGCAACATTAACCACTACAAAAATTCCATCATTAACAGCTGCTCCCCAAAGTGTATCTCCTCTGGCAACACCATCATGAAAATAGTAAGTATTGTATCTTCCTAATTCAATAGGAACTTTAGGGTTATTGGTTAAATCTAACATAATAGCACCGCCAACTCCGTTATCAGCTCCAAAAATGTAGCATACGCCATTTTCGTCAATATATAAGTTATGAGCAGATTCAAAAGGATACGTACTTCCTCCATAGCTGGTAACATTAGCAGCACTTAAAGCTCCTGGTAGCGGATTAATGTCAATAATCATCATTCCACCTGTATTTTCGTTTGTTATATAAACGTGATTATTCCATGTTTTTAAATCTCTCCAAGTTGAGTTAGCACCCGGAGCAAAAAATACTTCTACCGGATTGGTTGGAGTAGTAACATCAACAATGGCAACACCTGTTTCAAAACCTACCAGAGCATACTCATTAACTCCTTTTTTAACTCCCCAAATATCATTTAACGCTCCTCGGCTTCCTGGAAATGTTAAGTTAGAGAGTAAGTTGATATTTTTACTAGATTGAGCATTGGCGGTTAAAGCTAAAACTAAAATTAAAAATACAATAGAGATTTTTTTGAACATGATTTTATTTATTTTTTTAAAACTTTGTGCAAGATAAGATTATTAATTTTCAAAATAAATATAATTTAAAGGTATCTTTATAATCTTAAATGTATATTTGGTTTATAAAAAGCAACACAATAAATAAAGTTATATGTGCGGTATTGTAGGTGTAATTTCTTCTAAACAAATAGACCTTAAGCAGATAAAAATTGCTACTAATGTATTAGATAAAAGAGGTCCGGATTGTCAGGCAACAGTTGCTTTTGAAAACATTGCACTAGGTCATGCTCGCTTATCTATTATAGATACCTCTGAAGGAGCTAACCAACCGTTTCTTGATATTACTAAAAGGTATCTTATCATTTTTAATGGTGAGATTTATAATTATAAAGAATTAAGAATTGACTTAGAACAGTCAGGAATTGAGTTTAAAACAGAAAGCGATACAGAAGTGCTTTTATATCTGTATATTAAGTATGGGAAAGATTGCTTGGAAATGTTGAATGGCTTTTTTGCTTTTGCTGTTTATGATAAAGAAAAGAAAAGCCTTTTTATTGCAAGAGATAGATATGGTATAAAACCCTTATTGTATTATTTTGATGGCGAAAAGTTTATTTTTTCATCTGAGTTAAAAGCTATCTTACAATTTAAAATTAATAAGTCCATTAATAAATTGAGCTTGTTTAATTATTTGCAATTTAATTATATACCATCAAATTCATGTATGCTTGAGCAAGTAAGTAAATTAGCTCCTGGAAGTTTCATGTTTATTGAAAATATTGATGAAATAAAAGAGGTGCAAGAAATCGAGTATTATTGCATTCCTTATACAGAAAAAGAAACCATTCAAAAGTCGGCTTTAAATTATGATAAATCTAAAGAAAAACTTTATGAACTATTGCATGATGCGGTAGAGAAGAGATTAGTAGCTGATGTTCCTGTTGGTACTTTTTTAAGTGGTGGAGTAGATTCTTCAATTATTAGTTTAATTGCTAAGAAATATAAATCAGACCTAAATACATTTTCAATTGGCTATAAAGATGAACCTTTTTTTGATGAAACGATTTATGCTAAAGCTGTTGCAGATAAAATAGGAAGTAAGCATCATGTTTTTTCGCTTACTAATGCTGAAATGTATGAGCATCTTAACGATATATTAGAAAGTATTGATGAGCCTTTTGCAGATTCTTCTGCAATTGCAGTTTATATTTTAAGTAAATATACCAAAAAACATGTTACAGTTGCTCTCTCTGGAGATGGTGCTGATGAATTATTTTCTGGCTATAATAAACACATGGCGGAATATAAAATTAGACATTTAGGAATGAAAGAGGCTTTGGTAAAGTTGGGATATCCGTTATGGAAAAGGTTGCCAAAATCTAGAAATACTAAAATCACTAACTTAAACAGGCAATTGTATAAATTTAGTTCAGGAGCAAATATGTCTCATAAAGACAGGTATTGGCTGTGGGCATCTATTATTAATGAAGAAAAATCTAATTATTTATTAAAAGAGGAATTGGTTTTTAATCCACAGCGACTAACAGATGACGCGTTTACTTACAAAAAACGTAAAGATGAATTGCTTAAGTATATCAGAAAAGATGGAGATTTAAATGATGTACTTTATACAGATGCCAAAATGGTTTTGCCCAACGATATGCTTAGAAAAGTAGATATGATGAGTATGGCAAATAGCTTAGAGGTTAGGGTGCCTTTTATGGATCATAGAATAGTAAATTTTGCTTTTAACCTTCCTAGAGCTTTTAAAATTAATGAGAATATGAAGAAAAAAATTCTTCAAGATGCTTTTTATGAAGAGTTACCGGAAGAAACCTATAATAGACCTAAACATGGCTTTGAGGTGCCACTTTTAAGTTGGTTTAAAAATGAACTTAAAACTACTATTTGCGATGATTTATTAAGTAAGGAGTTTATTGAGGAACAAGGAGTTTTTAATGTTTCGGCAATAGACGAATTGAAACAAAAATTATTCTCCAATAATCCGGAAGATACTCCGGCAACAGTTTGGGCAATTGTGGTTTTTAATACTTGGTGGAGAAAATATATAGCAGTATAAATTTAACTTGATAATTAATTGAAGGAAAAAATAAAAATACTAAGAATAATTAATCGCTTTAATTTAGGAGGTCCCACTTTTAATGCAGCTTATTTAACCAAATATATTGGTGATGAGTTTGAAACCTTATTAATAGGAGGAGAAAAAGATGAAACAGAAGAGAGTTCAACTTTTATATTGGATAGTTTACATTTAACACCAACCATTATTTCTGAAATGAAGCGAGAAATTGGTTTTAAAGAAGATAAAATAGCGTATAAAAAATTAAAAGATATCATTAAAGAATTTCAGCCCGATATTGTACACACACACGCATCAAAAGCTGGTACTTTGGGGAGAATGGCGGCTTATAAATGTAAAGTACCTGTAATTGTTCATACCTTTCATGGGCATGTTTTCCATTCTTATTTTGGTAAAACAAAAACTGTTTTTTATAAAAACATAGAACGCTATTTAGCTAAAAAATCTACTAAAATTATTGCTATTAGTGATATTCAAAAAAAGGAACTAACCCGACAATATAGAATTTGTAATAAAAATAAAGTTGCAGTTGTTCCTCTAGGGTTTGATTTAAGCAGGTTTCAAGAAGATTATGAATCGAAGAGAAATGATTTTAGGCAACATTATTTGCTTGAAGACGATGAAATTACTATTGGGATTATTGGTAGGTTGGTTCCAATTAAAAATCATACCTTATTTTTAGAAGCGATAGATCAACTTTTGAAAAAAACCACCAAGAAAGTAAGGGTTTTTATTATTGGAGATGGTGAAGAAAAAGAAAACTTAACTCAGTATTGCAAGGAACTTCATTTAGATTTTACTGAATTCAATCAACAGAAAAAGAAAGCCACTATTACATTTACTTCTTGGATTAAGAATGTAGATTGGGTAAATGCAGGATTAGATATTATTGCTTTATCTTCTTTAAATGAAGGTACACCTGTAAGCCTAATTGAAGCACAAGCAGCAAACAACCCGATAGTAACAACCAACGTTGGTGGTGTTGAAAACGTAGTGTTGAAAGATAAAACAGGACTTATTGTTTCATCAGGAGATAAGCAAGCTTTTTCTGAAGCACTCTTGAAATTGGTTGAAAATGATGCATTGAGAAAGCAAATGAGTGAAAAAGGTTGGGAATTTGTGAAAGAAAAATTTCATTACGAAAGGTTAGTGAATGATATGAGAGAATTGTATTTTTCCTTGTTAGAGAACAATAAAAAATAAATTTATCAATTTTTACAATCAATTTTTATAGTTTTGTCATATAGTGTAAGTTAAGAATTTATCATTAACAATTATAATTTGTTAAATATCTAGATATGAAATTGAATATTTTAAAATGGACATTAGGTCTGTTGGTGGTAATATCATTCGTGAGTTGTAACTATAACTCCAACAGGATGTTAAAAACTCCTAAAGATTATAAGTTTGCAGCACCGCCAACCGATAGTAATCCTTTATATGTAATTGCAGTAAGTGATATCTTAGAGTTTAAACTTTATACTAATGATGGAACTTCTTTGGTAGATTTTACCGCTATTGATGGAGGTGGAGCAGGAGTAGCAAGACAACAAGTAGGTCAGGTTCAATATTTAATAGATTATGATGGTTTTTGTAAACTACCAATAGTGGGAAGGATTGAATTGAGAGGAAAAACACTAAGAGAAGCAGAAAAACATTTAGAAGAAATTTATTCGAAATATTATATTAAACCATTTGTTGTTTTGAGAGTTCAAAACAGAAGAGTAACTGTCTTTACAGGTGGAGGAGGAAGCGGAAAAGTGGTGCCACTTACTAATGAAAATGTAACTTTAATAGAAGCACTAGGATTGGCAGGAGGTTTAACTAACGATTCTAAAGCTAAGAGAATCAAAGTTGTAAGAGGAGATTTAAGTAATCCGCAAGTATTTTTATTTGACTTGAGTACGATTGATGGATTAAAAACCATTGACTTTCCGCTACAAGCAAATGACATAATTTATGTTGAGTTTAGAAATAATTTTGTGAGAGAAGCAATTAGAGATATAGCTCCAATAGTTAGTTTAATAACCAGTACATTAACGCTTATTATTGTTATAGATAGGCTAGGTGCTGAATAATTAAAAATTAATGCAAGAAGATCAATTTGCACACAAAAAAGAGGTAGTATCTAACTTTAATACAGAGTTAGATATTATTTTATTATTGAAAGTTTTTAAAAAGACTTTTATCTATTTTGTGGGTATTATTGCTATATGCGTTACATTATCACTTATCTATTTAAGATATACGGTACCTATTTATCAGTCTAAATTAGTGTTGCAAGTAGGAAGTGAAAATACTGCCAACAAAGTACTTCAGGTTGATAATTTTAGTAAAACAGAAGATGTAGCAAAAGATGTAGAATTGTTGAGATCTAAACTATTACTTAAAAGAGCTTTAAGTAAACTACCTTTAGAAGTTAGCTATTTTAACCAAGGAAAAATTTTAGAGTATGAGTTGTATAAAAACTCGCCTTTTAAAGTTTTTTTTGAAGTAAAAGACTCTTCAGTTTTAGGTAAAAAGTTCTATATAGAAAAAACTAATAACGAAAAATTCAATTTATTCCAATCTGAAAAATTAATAGGAGAGTTTAGCTCTAATGTGCCAATTGAATTAAAAGAGGTTACTTTAAGAATTGTTTTTGATAACTATAATGAGTTTGGTGCTGACAAAAATAATTCTATGTTTTTTGCGATAAACGATTTAGAAGCATTAACCAATAAATATATTCAACAATTAGGAGTCTTTCCGTTAAACCCATCAGCTAAAACTATTAGTATTTCATTTAATGATAATAATGCGCTTAAAACATCTGATATAATTACCTCTTTGGCTAATGAATATATTTTATATGATATTGAAGAAAGAAGTAAAAGTTCTAAGAAAATCATTCAGTTTTTAGATAACCAATTGGATAAGTATTATAATAAAGTAAAACTTTCTGAGAATAGAATTCAAGATTTTCAAACTTCTAAAAAAATTGGAAACCCAAATGAAGTTTCTTCTATATACTTAGACAAAATTAATCGTTTCGAAAATCAATTAATAGATATCGATTTTCAAACGAGTGTATTAAAAGAAATAAGTAAATCGGTAACTGGAAAAATTAATACGATAGATGTATATAATTTATTGCCAACTCTTACAGGAACAGAATATGAAGCAAGTATTACGGCATTAATTACAAATCTTCAAAGTTTAATGGTTCAAAAACAAAATTTGCTTAGTGAGGTAACTGTAAATAGTGGAAGTATTAAGTCTTTGGAAAATCAAATTGATGTTCAAAAACAAATATTATTTACAACTATAAACTCACTAATTACTAAATTGGAACTCAGAAGAAAAGAAGTAGTTAAAAAAGTAAATGAAATACAAGCTAAATACTTGACAGTTCCAGCAAATGAATTAGAATATGCCCGTTTGCAAAGGGTTTTATCTATAGATGAGAAATTTTTTACTTTATTAATGGAAAAACGAACTGAATATTCGATTTCAGAAGCAGGTTTTGTTCCTCAACATACTATATTAGACAAAGCAAATGTGCCAACATTGCCTATGTCTCCAAATAGAAACCTTATTTTGATTACAGGTGTTTTATTAGGGGTTGTAATTAGTTTGGTATTATTAATCATTAGGTATATTTTTAAAAATACCATTTCAACAATAGATGAAATTAATAGACATATCAAATCTTCTGTAGGATTTTTAGGAAACATTCCATTGTACCATAATAAAATACCCGTTTCTCAGCTGGTAATTAACAGAGAACCCAAGTCTGTTATTTCAGAATCGTTTAGATCGGTACGTTCTAATTTACAGTTTATAACAAGTAATAATCAGAAGAAAACAATTGCCGTAACATCAACTATTTCCGGAGAAGGAAAAACATTTTGTGCTATAAACTTAGCCGGAATTATTGCTATGTCGGGTAAAAAAGTGGTAATTATAGATTTGGATATGAGAAGACCCAAAATTCATATTGGTTTTGGTGTTAAAAATACTAGCGGAATGAGTACCATTTTAATTAATAAAAGTGAAATTGAAGAGTGTATTCATAAAAGTGAACTGGAAAATTTAGATTTTATCACTTCAGGACCAATTCCACCTAATCCATCAGAATTAATTATTGGAGGAGGGATAGAAAATTTAATAAATACACTTAAAAATAAATATGGATATGATTATGTGGTAGTTGATAACCCACCAATAGGTTTGGTTTCGGATGCTATGGAAACATTAAAGTTTGCCGATTATCCTATTTATGTATTTAAAAGCGAATATTCTAGAAAGAATTTCATCAATAATATAGATAAGTTAGTAATTGAAAATGAAATTTCTAAACTATCTATCATTCTTAATGGGGTAGACTTTAGAGACAAATTCTATAGTTATGGGTATAATTATAGTTATAGCTACGGAAGTAAAAATAGTTACTATTATGATGGAAGTGAAGAATCAGCTTCATTTTTTGATAGGTTATTAAAGAAAGTTGGGCTAAAAAAATAAAGAATAGGATTAAATGAATTTTATTAAGACAGCTATTGAAGGTATAATAATTATTGAGCCACTTGTTTTTGAGGATGAAAGAGGACATTTTTTTGAATATTATCAAAAAGAATTGTTTGTAAACAATGGAATAACAACAGAATTTGTTCAAGATAATCAGTCCTTATCTCAAAAAGGTGTATTAAGAGGTCTTCATTTTCAAGCTCCACCTTATGCACAAGCTAAGTTAATAAGAGTAATTAAGGGAGCTGTATTAGATGTAGCGGTTGATATCAGAAAAAAATCTCCAACCTATGGAAGGCATGTTGCTGTTGAACTTTCCGAAAACAATAAGAAAACACTTTATATTCCTGAAGGATTTGCACATGGATTTCTTACCTTAACAGATAATACTATTTTTTCATACAAATGCTCTAATTACTATAACAAATCATCAGAAGGATCTTTGTTATGGGATGATCAAGATTTAGCTATTAATTGGGGAATTACAACACCTGTTTTATCAGAAAAAGATAAAAAAGCATCTGCCTTAAAATTATTCTCAACACCTTTCTAGATGGAACTGTTTTCTAACAAACATATTTTTTTCTTTTTAGGAGCATTGTTGTTCTCGTTTTTCATTAATAGTATATTGTTAAGGTTTGTTAAAACACTTGGAATTAGAAATGATAAAGATATTGATGTTAGGTGGAGTGCCAAATCTAAACCTGCACTTGGTGGATTAACTTTTTACATTGTTTTTTTATTATCAATTACCCTACATCCATTTGTTTTTTCTTATCAAAACATAGCTATGGATTTCCAAACAACGGGAATGATAGGAGCCGTTTCCTTGGGTTTTTTAATGGGATTGGCTGATGATGCATACAATACCAAACCTTTTCTAAAATTAATTGTACAAATAGCTTGTGGTGTTATTTTAATTTATTCAGGAACATTTATTCATTTATTCGAAAATAATAGTTGGAATTATATCTTAACTATAGTATGGGTAGTGGGTTTGATGAATTCTATTAATATGCTGGACAATATGGATGGCATTACCACATCTATTTCATTAATTATTTTAATAATAATCCTTATGGTAATGTTAGGGCATGAGCATAATCCTACTTATTTAACCATTGTAATTGGTTTAATTGCCACCTTGTTTTGCTTTTTATACTTCAATTGGAATCCTTCTAAAATGTTTATGGGAGATACCGGAAGTCAGTTTTTAGGAATAGCCTTAGCAGCATTAAGTATTCATTATTTATGGAATCCGGTTCAAAATGGAAATGAATTTGCCATTTCAAGACAATTTATCATTCCTTTGTTAAGCTTTATTATTCCAATTATTGATACAACAACCGTAGTTATTAAAAGAGCAAGTAAAGGAAAATCACCTTTTGTTGGAGGTAAAGACCATACAACACATCATTTATCTTATCTAGGATTTAATGAGAAACAAGTGGCTATTATTATGATAATCATTTCTGTTGTGGCTGCTATTATGGTAGTTGTTATAGTAAATTATATTCCTAAATGGACGCATGTTTATACGTTGTTATTTTGTGGTTTCTTTTTAGTTGTATTTTTTACACTTTTTCGTATTGCTAATAAAAATATCGACAAGTCAGAAAACAAATAAAAATGTCAAAAACACTGTCTAATCACTTGTATGAATTAATTTTTTCATTATCGAGTAGTGAAAAAAGGTATGTTAAGTTGTTTATGACAAAACATATTGGGAAAGAAAATCAACTTAGCTTAAAACTTTTTGACTTAATACTAAAAAAAGAAGGTAAATCTGTTGAGTATATAGAGGGGAAAATAACATTTACAAAACATTCTTCAAGACTTAAAAATTATCTTTATGATATCGTAATAAAAGCATTAGAAGATTATCACGTTCAAAAGTCTATCAATATTACTGTAAGGAGAAAAATTAATCAAATAGAAATATTGTATAATAAGGCTTTGTATAAACAGGCTGTTGTAATGGCAGATAAAACCCTTAAGCTTTCTCAGAAAATAGATAACCAAACTTATATTATAGAAACCATAAGTTGGTATATGAATGCCTTAAAAACCTTTGAAGGGAAAAAATATCAGGCAAAGTATGATAGACTTCAAAAAATTCAAAATGAGGCAATAAATAAGTTAAGTGTTGAAAGAAAATATTTAAACTTAAGTAATAAAGGGTTTATATTAACCAAGAAAAGTGGCTTGTTGCAATCTCAAGAAAACTTAAATAAATTTAATGAGATTATTAATAACCCTTTACTTTCTGAAGATGTTTTAACCAATAGTTTTATTTCTACAAGGTGTTTTCATAGCATTTGGGCTAATTATCATTACGCCACAAATAATTATAAAGAAGAACATAAGTGTTTGTATCAAGTAATAAAACTTTATGAAGATTATCCTCTAAGAAAAGATACCGACCAATATAACTACATTACTTATTTGAATAACTATGCAGTTGGTTGTTCTAGAAATAAAGATTGGGAACAAGCACAATATTACTTTAAGAAGTTAAGTGCTATTTCTCCAAATTCAAATCAAATCGAAATTAAAATATTCGAATATCTATCGTGTAATTATTTAAACCTTTTAATTGAGGATGTAGATTTAGATAAAATGAAAAAAGAGCTGCCTAAAATAGAGCTTGGTTTAAAAAAATATGATAGTAAAATAACACCACTTTTCAAGAAAATTATTCAATTCAATTTATGTTATTCCTATTTTCTGTTAGAAGATTATAAAAAAGCACAGTATTATAATTTTATTATTGTAAATGAAAAAGATGATACATTTAGATCCGATGTTTATCTTATTTCTAAAATAATTCAGTTTATTCTTCATTATAAGATGAAAAATATAGATTTATATGAATCATTTTATAATGCAATGAAATACCTTTTTGAGCAAAAAAATATAAATTACGTTTTATACCATAGTTTTTTAAGATTTATTAAACAATTAATACATGATGATAATATTGGTATTTTTGAAAAATATGAAGTAGAATTATTAGAGATTGTTCAAACACCTAAAGAACGTCAATTACTTAGTAATTTCAATATTCTTTGTTGGGTGCAAAGTGAGGTAAAAGGTGTTGAAATGGCAAAATGTTTAAAAATTTATAATACTGAATTTTCTTAAAGATATCAATGGTTTTAATATTTATATAACTTACCTTTTTAAGTTATATTATATAACTTAAAATCTGAAATAATACAGGTTTAAATAGTAATTATTAACAATTGCTTATTTTTTATTAATGGTAAAGCAAACTAATATTGTTTTGAAAAACAAATAATTAGTTTTAGCCATGAAAAACAAATTCTTTAATTTTTATAAAACAATTGTATTATTAGCAATTTTATTAGCTTTTTCAGTTCAAAGTGAGGCTCAAGAGAAGAAGAGGGCTACCTTTTGGCATTTTGGAAATCAAGCAGCGTTAGATTTTACTTGTCAGCCCGTTAGTTTTGCGGGCAGTCAAATGAATTCTTTTGAAGGTTCGGCTACTATAAGTGATACTAATGGAATTCTTCAGTTTTATACACAAGGAACAACAGTTTGGGATAGAAATAATAATATAATGCCTAACGGAACAGGGTTGTTAGGAAATCCTTCTTCTGTACAGGCTGCTGTCATTGTTCCACATCCAGGGAATAATGATAGATATTTTATTTTTACCACAGATGCCATATTTGAAAATAATGGTATTAATGGATTACAATGGCATGAGGTTGATATGACTTTAAATGCAGGTAATGGAGATGTTATTACTAAGAATAATATGCTTACTGATAAAACTCAAGAAAGATTAGTAGCTGTAAGAAATGCTACATCTACTGGTTATTGGATAGTGGTTTTAAAAATTCATCCTACATCAACTTCTAGTTCTAACCAAGGATACAATGAATTTCATGCATATGAAGTAACAGCAGCAGGTGTAAATCCTGTGCCGGTAATATCCACAACAGGTCCAATGATTAACTGGAATTCTTATGGAATGTATATGTCTCCTCAAGGCAATGCTTTGGTAACTGCACATCCTGATTTAAATGTTTATGATTTTGATAACTCTACAGGAACATTAACTCATAAGTGGCAAGCAGTTGTTAGTCCGTTTATGGGGTCTTTTGAATTTTCTCCTGATGGAAATATTTTATATGGAACAAGACAAGGAAGTGGAATTTATCAGTTTGATTTGAATGCAGCAAACGTTACAGCTTTTCAAAATTCTATGACTCAGGTTTCACCGTCTGGTTCTTCCTACAAAGCTTTACAGTTGGCTTCAGACTGTAGGTTATATGCGATGCCGGCAAGTGGAAATTATCTTTCGGCATTTAATAATCCTAATGTTTTTGGAGCTGGAAGTGGTTTTGTACAAAATGCTGTAACCATTAGTTCAGGAACTTTTAATCATTGTTTAACTAATTTTTGTGCTTCATTCTTTGAAGATCCTTGTTTAACTAGGTTAGACTTTTCTCTTTCTGCTATAGATGCCAGTTGTGTAAATGATGGTTCTGCGAGTGTTATCAATTTACAAGGACAACCTCAATTTAACTTTTTATGGTCAACAGGAGCTACAACACAAACTATAAACAACTTAAGTGGAGGAATGTATGCAGTAACTGTTTCTGATGCTAGTGGTTGTAGTATTACCGACAGTATATTTGTAAATCAACCTCAAACAGTTTCTATAGATAGTGCTACTATCATTAATGCTTCTACCTGTGGAGCTACTGATGGAGCCATAGATATTCACACATCTGTAGTTGGTTTTGATACACTTACTACGTTATTAGCAGAAGGCTTTGAGACTGATGGACATGGAGTAAGATATACTGCTAATCCATATCCTGGAACACCAAGTACTTTTTACTTTTTTACAAGAGGAGATGATAATACTATTAACTTTACAACCAACCCAACTAATGAAGAAGGTAGCTTTTATTTTGGAGCAAGGAGAACAGGTTTTTCTAGTCTTCCCGTAACATGTGATGTTACTACTAATCCAACTAATATAGCCGGATATTCAAATATTGAAGTTTGTGTTTTATTAGCTTTAGGAAGAAATAACATGAGTGTTGATCCTAATAACCACATGACTGTAGAATATAATGTAGATGGTTTAGGATGGAACACGTTAGCTACATTCAGACCACCATCAGGAACTTTTCCATCAGGGTTAGCAGAAGATACTAATAACGATGGCTTTGGTGATGGAACAGCCTTATCAACTACTTTTCAAGATTTTTGTTACCAAGTTCCAGTTACAGGAGCAAATATAGAAGTACGTGTAAGCACTGATATGAGTGGGTCAAGTTTGCGTCAATCAGCTTTTGATTTTATTAGGGTTAAAGGACAAGCTCCATATAGCTACACTTATTTATGGTCAACGTCAGACACAACTCAAGATGTAAGTGGTTTGCCACAGGGAACTTATTGGGTAACTATTACCGGACAGAATGCATGTGTTGTTTCTGATACTTTTACTATTACAGATCCATGTGTTCCTCAAACATTAACAGCATCTTTTACATTGCCATCAGATACTATTTGTGTTGGAGATTGTTTTACTCCTGTAGATAACAGTACAGGAGCGAATATTAATGTTTGGAATTGGACTTTTGCTAGTGGAGCACCAGGAAGTAGTTCAACCCAAAACCCGGGAAATATTTGCTATACAACTCCAGGAACACATAATATTACACTTCAAGTTACTGATGCAAATTCAAATACGGATGATACAACAATTGTAATTACCGTACTAGCACCGACAACAGGCACGACAACAGCTACCATTTGTCAGGGAGATAGTATTTTATTAGGAGGAACTTACCAAACAGTAGCGGGTAATTATTATGACACACTAACCAATATTTTTGGTTGTGATAGTGTGTTAACAACCACATTATCTGTAAATTCAGTAGACGATGCCGGCTTTAGTTATTCAGCCAGTACTTATTGCTTATCAGACCCAAATCCATCACCAACCATAACAGGATTAACGGGAGGTACATTTACAATTGATAATAGTGGAGTAATTAATTCAACTACCGGAGAGATTAATATTGCATCTTCAGGAATAGGAGCGTTTAATGTAACCTACACAACGAATGGGACATGTCCTTCAGATAGTACTGTTATCATAAACATAACTTCAGGGGCTAATGCAACCATAACACCTATAGCAACTATTTGTGAAAATGAACTTCCATTTACATTAACAGCTGTAGATGGTGGTGGAACTTGGTCAGGAACGGGGATTACAAATACTACAAATGGTACTTTTGACCCAAGTGTTGCCGGAGCAGGAAATCATACTATTACTTATGCCATAAATTCTTCTTGTGGAGATACCGATACGGTTGTTATTACTGTATTAAGTGTATCAACAAACAATACATCAACTACTATTTGTCAGGGAGATAGTATTTTGTTAGGAGGAAGCTTCCAAACTACTGCAGGAACATACAATGATACACTTACTGCTGGAGCTGCAAACGGATGTGATAGTATAGTAGTTACTACTTTAACAGTTAATCCGGTAGCAACAGGAACAGCTACAGCAACTATTTGTCAAGGAGATAGTATTTTGCTGGGAGGAACTTATCAAATAACAGCAGGAAATTATGTTGATACCATCACAGGAGGAGCTACTAATGGATGTGACAGTATTTTAACCACTACACTTTCAATTAATCCAATAGACAATAATAATTCAACTGTTACCATTTGTCAAGGAGATAGTGCTTTAATACATGGTAATTATGAGACAACAGCCGGAGTATATACACAAACCTTTACCAATACTAATGGATGCGATAGTATAGAAAATGTAACCTTAGTAGTGAATGCTCCAACCAATACCACACAGGTAATTAACTTTTGTGCAGGCGATAGTGTTGTTTTAGGAGCGAATACCTATTATACAAACGCTACAGTAGTAGATACATTTACAAGTGCTATTGGTTGCGATAGCTTAATTACCTATCAAATTATTCAAAGAGATACGTTTAATGTCATCAATAATATGAGTATTTGTGATGGAGAAAGTGCTTTCTTGCAAGGAGCAAATCAAACAATAAGTGGAACGTATGTAGATACTTATACCTCAATTTACGGATGTGATAGTCTTGTTACAACTAATTTAACAGTAAATCCATTACCAATAGCTTTTGCAGGAAATGATACGACAGTTGGGTATAATTCTACTATAACTTTAAATGGTTCTGGAGGAATAGTTTATACATGGAATCCATCAACAGGATTAAGTTGCTCTAGCTGTGCTAATCCAACGGTTACAATTACGAATGAAACAACTTTCTATCTTATGATAACAGATGCTAACGGATGTTCTTCAACCGACCAAGTAACCATTTTTATGGATGACAGTTTTGTATTTTTTGTCCCTAATATTTTTTCACCTAATGGTGATAATGAAAATGATGTGTTTTATGTGAGAGGTCAAGGATTTAAATCCATAAGCATTAACATATTTAACAGATGGGGACAAAAAGTTTTTGAGAGTGATGATGTAAATACCGGATGGGACGGAACTTTTAATGGACAAGAAATGAATACAGGAGTTTTTGTTTACTATATCAATTTAGAATTATACAATGGAGATAAAGTGCAAAAACAAGGAAACATCACTCTAGTAAGATAATTATAAGAACAAATTAAAATTAATTACCATGAAAAAAGCGGCCATACTAATCATGATTTTAACCTTTATTTGGACAAACAGTAAGGGTCAAGATATTCATTTTTCACAATATTTTAATACTCCACTAATAATAAACCCGGCATTAACAGGTGTTTTTGGAGGAGATCAACGTGCTATGTTAGCTTATAGAAATCAGTGGGCGAGTGTTGCATCTCCTTACAAAACATATGGAGTATCATTTGATACTCGATTGTTTGAAAAAAGTAGAAAAAACTTTTTGCTTGGAGTGGGTTTTAATGTTTATAAAGATGTTGCCGGAGATACGGAAATGGGAATTACAAGTGCAGGACTTTCTGTTAGTGGTATTGTAAAAGTTCATGATAAACAACATTTAACAGCAGGTGTTCGTGGAGGTTTTGACCAACGAAGTATTAACCAATCTAATATGGTTTGGGATAATCAGTTTGATGGCAACTCTTATGTGCCAACAGCACCTAGTTTCGAGTTTAGAGATTATAACAAACCATTTGGAATTGCTGATGTAAATGTGGGAGTTGCCTGGGTTTATTCAGATGCTCAAAAAACAATAACTTCAAACGATGCTTTTTCTGTTAGAGTAGGACTAGCTTATAATCACCTAACAAAACCTGACATAGCTTATGGGGGTTTTTCTGATAAGTTACATGATAAAATAACCTTTCACACATCTTCTAACATAGGAATAGCAAATAGTTCATTGTCTGTTATACCAACACTGGTATTTAATAAGCAAGGACCTAATTCAGAGTTTTTATTTGGAGCATTATTAAGACACAGGTTGAGAGAGGATTCAAAATATACCGGAATTTTTCAAGAATCTGCCATAGCTTTTGGAGTTCACTCTAGGTGGGGAGACGCTTTAATACCTTCAATAACTTACGAAATTTCTCATTGGAAATTATGTGTGAGTTATGATGCTAATATTTCTGATTTAGCAGTAGCAAGTGGTGGAGTAGGAGGATTTGAAATTACATTAACGTTTGTAAATCCAAGTCCTTTTGGAACAGGAAAATCTAAAGCAAGGTTTAATTAATATTTAATTACCATGACACGAATTTACTTATATCCCTTTTTATTTATCATAACAATTAGCTTGTTTTTAAGTAATGGTTATACTCAAAACTGTCCGTCACTAAATGTTGTTGGTAGCTTCAATAATATAGTATCATGGCCCACTAATTATGCTACTGCACAAAGTGACGGACATTGTTTAACCTTTACACCACCATATCCTCCAACATTATGTTTTGAATATCAGGTGCCATTTTCAGATACAGTGTTGTTTTCTTTACATTTAAATGCTTGTGGTAGTACAAGTTCAATAAACACAGGAAGTTATGGAGGAGGCTGTAGTGGAACAAGTTCAAGTAATTCAACTTTTACAGGAACAGCTACTTACGATGCTAATTGTAACCTTATTGGTAATGCAGCTTACGTAGGGTATTGTGGAGGAGCAGTTTCCGGTGATATTTTAACCATTTGCTTTAGTATTAATACTTCAACTGTATGTGAGCCAATAACAATCTGTCCAACTGCTTTTTGTGGATCAAGCTCTTGTAAAACAACTCTTCCAGTCAGTTTATTATCATTTGATGGAAATTGTTTTAATGGTAAAAATTATTTAAGGTGGTCAACTGCTTCAGAAATTAATAACGACTATTTTACAATTGAGAAAAGTAGTGATGGGATATTTTTTGAACCAGTAGCTTTTATTCCAGGAGCAGGAAATAGTAATGAAATTATTAATTATGAATATGAATTTTTAGCTGAAAATGTTGGAGAAACTAATTATTATCAATTAAAACAAACCGATTTTGATGGGACATTTACTTATTCAGATATGATTTCAGTAAAATGTGAAGAGAATCAAACTTTAGCTATTTTTCCTAATCCAGCTAATAATATTGTCTCAGTAAATGCGGCAATATCTATTAAAACTGTTTCAATTATTAATTATCTCGGACAAGTCATTATGAGTAAAACAGCAGAGTTAGTTAAACAAACTAATATTGATGTAAGTTCTTTTTCGAAAGGAATTTATTTATTGCAAGTAGAGATGGAAAGTGGAGAAGTGTTTACTGAAAAATTAATAATTAACTAAAAGTGTAAGTTATGAAATACTTTAATGTTTTTATCTTGAGTCTTTTTATTTCTTTCTCAGGAAATCTGTACGCACAATGTTGTGGTGATGGAGTTTGTGATCCCGGAGAAAATGCAACTAATTGTCCTTATGATTGCGGCACTACTTCTTTTAATTGTTCTAATACAATAGGAACATTTCATACTTCTCCAACTTATCCTGTAAATTATAGTACAGCTAACGCTAATGGATGGTGTTATACAGTTACTGGCCCATTTCCTCAAACTGTTTGTTTTGAATACATAGTACCACCAGCAGGAGTAGATGCCAGTGTTTCATTAAGTATAAGTGGCTGCAATACAAGTTCAACTAATCAATCGAATATCGGTGGAGGAGGTTGCAACACAGCTAACAATACAAGTTCAGATATTTCTGGATCAGCAACTTATGATAATAATTGTAACTTTCTTAATAATGGTATAAGAACAGGAGGAGGAAATTGTTATACTCCGGGAGATATCATAACGATATGTTATACAGTTACAGGAACTTGCGGTTCTGTTCAGATATGTCCTGTAATTAGTTGTGGAACAGCAACCTGCCCTACAAACTCTACCAATCCTGCAGGTTGTCCACCATTTAATTTTTCTGATTCAACCTATATAAATGTTTGTGATAATGGAGTTAATTCAGGAATAGCTGTTGTAACTCCCGATTGTGGTAGCCATTTTTCTTATTTATGGGATGATCCTTTAGCTCAAACAGATTCGATGGCTACTAATTTAGCTCCAGGAACATATAATGTGCTGGTAACCAATACAGCACTAGGTTGCGATACAACTTATACATTGGTTGTAGATTCTGTATTACCAAATGTTTCAGATAGTCAGTATGTAGAAATTTGTCAAGGCGATAGCTTGCTTGTCGGTGGGAATTACCAAACAATAACTGGAAATTATTATGATACGCTTGTTTCAGTTCATGGGTGTGATAGTATTTTAACTACAACACTAGCATTATTACCTGTATCAACATTTACAACTAACCTAAGTATTTGCCAAGGAGATAGTGTATTGCTCGGAGGTGTATATCAAAACACAGCAGGTAGTTATAATGATACCTTAGTTGCAACAAATGGTTGTGATAGTGTGTTGACGACTGTTTTGAGTGTGATAGGTCCATCAACATTTACAACTAACTTAAGCATTTGCCAAGGAGATAGTGTGTTGCTTGGAGGTACATACCAAAATACAGCAGGTAGTTATAACGACACATTAACAGCAGCTAATGGATGTGATAGTGTGTTGACAACTGTTCTTACAATATTGCCAATAGCTTCAACTACAGATACTGTAATTACCTGTCAGGGAGATAGCATTTTTGTTGGAGGAGCATTTCAAACGACAGCAGGAACCTATTACGATACTTTAGCAACAAGCAATAATTGTGACAGCGTATTATCTACAACATTAGTTTTTAATAGTTACTTCTATGATACTTTATTAATAGATTTATGTCAAGGAGATAGTGTTTACGTAGGAGGAGCCTACCAAACCACATCAGGAGTTTTTGTTGATACAACTAGTACATCAAATGGATGCGATAGTATCATACAAACTACAGTAACAGTTATTTCTCAGCCTACAGCAGATTTTGAAGTAGTTGGTATGAACCTAAGTTGTGAGGGAACACAAGTACAGTTAATAAATAATTCTGCAAATGCTAATAGTTTTTTCTGGAATTTTGGTGATGGAATGACTTCTTCAGAAGAACATCCAACACATGTATTTACAGCTTCAGGAAATTACAATGTAGTTCTAATAGTTGACAGTAGTATTTGTAGCGATAGTCATGCTTATAATTTAGTAATTGCAGAGCTTCAGTTAATAATTCCTAATGTTATAACGCCTAATAATGATGGACATAATGATTATTTTACTTTACCTGTTGATGCAGATTTAGAAGCTTGTACAAGTTATAAAATATTTAACCGTTGGGGACAATTACTTTATGAAAGTAAAACTACAGAAATGTGGGATACGAGAACAACATCTGGAGAGTTAGTGCCAAAGGGAACGTATTTCTATATAGTTGAGGTAGGGAAAACCATTTATAAAGGAACATTTACCATACTTTAAACTTCCTTTATCCCTTTTAAGTAGCTGATGCTATTTGGACCTTGGTTGAATAGTAAATCTAAAATACTGAGGTTGGGCATAAATGGATGTCTGTCGCTAAATACCTGAATGTAAGGTTTCAATTCTAAATTTGTAGGTATTTTATTAGAAGACATTATTCCTCTGTAGTCGGTAGAATTTTCGGGAGTTTTTTCAAAAGAAGTTGTTAATTCTACTTTTACAGGAATATTAATGAGTTTAATAATTAATTTGTTTAATGCTAAATTGAGTTCATGTAGATATTCATATTTTTTTTCAAGAAAGAAAGGAACAAAATGGTCTTCATAAAATTCAAAATATGGAGAACTTCTGTAAGCAGCCTCTAAAGAACGCCAATGCATCATTTGCCAATTTTCTACATAAGCAATTTTGGTTGCTTTGTATGTTTTTCTGCTTTTAACACTTTTAATGGGTATAGATAAATTTTGGATACCATTCGGACTTAAAATTTGACAACGATTACGGTAAGTTTGTTTTATGAAATGTTCATGCATTTCAAGATAACAAGTAGGATGTTGCAACAAATAGTAATAATAGCTAATTGGTGCAAAATAACAAATAGGAAAATATCCGTTAGAAGTCATGAATGTAATCGTTTTTTATTGATGGTAAAATTATGATTTTTAATCAATCAAATATTCAGAATTTTCATCAGGAATTCGGATATTACGATAGCCTTTCTCCATTAATTTTTCTCTAAATTCTTGTTGTACTTCATAGGTTCCGTGAACCAAAAACATTTCTTTAATAGTTGCCGGATGCTGACAGCTTAAAAAATCTATCATTTCCTCATAATCTCCATGAGCACTATATTCTGTTATTACTTCAATATCAGCATGCACATCTATTTCTTCACCATAAATTTTCACTTGTTTAGTGCCTTGTAACAATCTATTTCCTAAAGTAAATGGAGCACAATAACCAACAATTAAAACAGTATTTTTTTTGTTACCTAAATTATTTCTAAGATGATGAACCACTCTTCCAGCTTCCATCATTCCTGATGCTGAGATAATAATACAGGGTTCATCAGAATTATTGATAGCTTTAGATGCTTCCACATCTCTAATGTATAATAAACCATTAAAACCAAAAGGATTAGGGTCTTTTTTCATATATTCTCTAATATCTTCATTATACGCTTCTGGGTGATTTATTAAAATTTGTGTAGCATTTGTAGAAAGAGGGCTATCGACATAAACAGGTATTTTAGGCAATTTTCCTGCTGATTCTAATTGATCTAAGGCATATATGATTTCTTGTGTTCTTCCTAGGCTAAAAGCAGGAATTATCAATTTGCCTTTCTTTTCTACGCAAGTGTAATAAACAACATTTAGAAGTTTATTAATGGTTTCTAAAGTGCTTTCGTGCAAACGATTACCATAAGTAGATTCGCAGATAATATAGTCTGCAGGAGGAAAAGGTTTAGGGCTTTTTATTATATGGTGTTTTTTTCTACCGATATCACCAGTATAACATAAACGGTGAATTTGACCTTCCTCTTTAATTTTTAGATTTACAGCTGCTGCTCCTAAAATATGACCAACAACTGTAAAACAGATTTCAATTTCCTCATCAATTTCAAACCAATCATCATATTTTTTTCCTACAAATTGTTGGAGTGCTATTTGAGCTTCCTCAATTGTGTAAAGTGGATCAATAGGGTCTAATTCTTTTTGTATTCGTGTTCTGTTTATATATTTTACATCCGATTCTTGAATATGAGCACTGTCAATAAGCATTATCTCACAAAGATCTAATGTTGCAAATGTGCAATAAATCTTTCCTTTAAAACCTTTTTTTACCAAATAAGGAATAGCTCCAGAATGGTCTATATGAGCATGAGAAAGAATACAATAATCAATTTCAGATGCTTCAAAACCTAAATCTTTATTGTAATTTTTTCGTTTGGCATCTTCACCCTGAAACAAACCACAATCTAGTAAAATCTTTTTCCCGTTTCTGGTTGTAATCAAATGTTTACTTCCAGTAACTGTTCTTGCTGCACCTTTGAATTCAATTTTCATACGTAGATTATATAAGTTGTAAATAAATTATAAATGTACTTATTGTATGGTTAAATAAATATGAATAATTTTAAAAATTATTAAACTATAAAAATAGTTGTTGAAAAATAGGTAATTGAGATTAGGAATTTGAATTTTAAACATAATGAAATTAGATATATTAGCAATAGGTATTCACCCAGATGATGTAGAATTGAGTTGTGCCGGAACACTTTTAAAACACATTCAGTTAGGTAAAAAAGTAGGTATTTTAGATTTAACCCACGGAGAATTAGGCTCTAGAGGTAGTGCTGAGTTGCGTTTGCAAGAAGCTAAAAAAGCAGCTTTAATTTTAGGGGTACATACCAGAGAGATTTTAAATTTTGCTGATGGTTTTTTTGAGAATAACAAAGAACACCAATTAGCTATTATAAAGATGCTCAGACTTTATCAACCGGATATTGTGTTGGCAAACGCTATTTCAGATAGGCATCCTGACCATGGGAGAGCGGCTAAATTAATTTCTGATGCTTGTTTTTATTCTGGATTAAGAAAAATTGAAACTGATATTGAAGGATATTCTCAGGAACATTGGCGACCCAAAGTAGTGTATCATTATATTCAGGATAGATACATGAAACCTGATTTTGTGGTGGATGTAAGTGAACATGTAGATAAAAAAATGGAAGCTATTGCAGCTTATAGTTCTCAGTTTTTTAAAGACAACGATAATGAACCAGAAACACCGTTAACTACCAAAACTTTTATGGATTTTATTAAAGGAAGAATGGTAACGCTTGGCAGAGAGGCAGGCTTTGATTACGCAGAAGGTTTTGTTACTGAAAGAGTAGTGGGGGTTGAGGATATTACTATTTTGAAATAGTTTTTTACTTCACAAATTCAGCACATAAAATACTGGTGGCTATAGCAACATTTAGCGATTCCGCATGTCCAAACTTTGGAATGGCAATTTTTTCATGAATATAAGGAAATAATTTAGGGTTTATACCTACTGATTCGTTGCCCATAAGCAATACGGAATTGTCGACACGGAGTGTTGTAGTAAAACAATTTTTTCCGTCTAACAATGCTCCATAAACCTGTAAATGTTCATTTTCTTTAAAAAAATCAACCAACGAAGTAAAAACAATATTTAATCTAAAAATAGACCCCATAGTAGCTTGTACTACTTTCGGGTTGTAAATTTCCACACAACTTTCGGAGCAAACAATATTGTTCATGCCAAACCAATCTGCTGTACGAATGATAGTGCCTAAATTACCTGGATCTTGGATGGTATCTAGTGCAATAATTGGTTTTGAAAAGTTATTGCTTAGTTGCTGTTGTTTTTGTTTTGCCACAGCCAACACATTATTGGGAGTTTTTAGTGTAGAAATAGAGGCTAATTCCTGTTCAGATACTTCAGTTAGACTTCCTATAAAAGAACCATTCCAATCTTTAGTCGCAAACACTCCTATCACTTCAAAATCAGAATTTAATAGTTCTTCCACTATTTTTTCTCCCTCCACTAAAAAGAGGTTGTATTTTATTCTGTTTTTCTTTAACTGGAGTGATTTTACAAATTTCTTTTGTTGGTTAGATAAACTCATTTAAAATTATTTATTTTCAATTACCTAACACTTTAAACTCAGTTCTTCTGTTTTTTTGATAGCAAGGACATTCATCATTTCTAGTTTCGCCACATTCAGTATATTTACTACAATCTTCATAAGGTTCAGACTCTCCTTTTCCGGCAGCTACAAAACGATTTTTCTTAATGCCTTTAGCAACTAAATAATTTACCACACTATTAGCTCTTCTCTGAGATAACCTTTGATTGTAATCATCGCTACCTCTAGCGTCTGTATGAGCAGAAATTTCCACTTTTAGTTCAGAATATTCTTTAAATAATCCAACTAATTTATCTAACTCAACTTTCGATTCATTTCTTAAGCTTGCTTTGTCAAAATCATAAAAAATATTGTTTAACACAAAAGTTTTACCAGCGGTAAGATCTTTTGCACTTTTGATATCATCGGTATAAAGTGTATCAACGGTTTTATTTTCTTTTTTCAGTGCTTCGGCTAATGCATCAGCAAGAGCTTTATTGTTGTTTACAATTAATGCAGAATCACTATAAATTCTAAAATCTTTATAAATTTCAATATATTCAGTTATATCATCTAAACGAATAGAGTCTCTAACAATTTCGCCAGATTCTAGTTCTACTTCAATTTCATACCTTCCTGGAGCTAATGCCATAACATATTTTCCAGTCTCTTCATTAGATTTAAAAATTCCCTCTAATTCACCATCAGTACTTTTGTATAAATTCATAAAAGAGCCAGTAGGTACATCATTAAAATATACATTCCCTAGCAGCAATGCTAATACTGGTTTTTCAATTCTTCCTGTGGTAATTTTGAAAATATCTTGTTCTCCCATACTAGCAACTCCTCCTCCTGAATAGTAACCTGTATTACCATCGGCAGAGAGTACAAAATAGCGGTTGTCATCAATAGTGTTAATAGGATATCCCATGTTTTTCGGTTCGGTAAAAGCACCATATTCATCTAAAATAGAAGAAAAAATATCATATCCACCAATACTAGTATGTCCTTCAGAAGCAAAATAAAGCGTTCTTCCATCAGGGTGAATAAATGGAGCATCATCGTTATAAATGGTGTTAATCATACCTCCTAAATTTTGCACATTTCCCCAAGAACCATCAGTTTGTAATTCAGCTTTGTATAAATCTCTACCACCCATTCCGCCTTCTCTATCGCTAGAGAAATAAAGTGTTTTACCATTGGCAGATAAACTGGCACTTCCTTCCCAGCTGTCATTTTTGTTTACATCACCATCAAGTTTCTTAGGTTTTGTCCAGTCATTTCCTTCCAACTGACTTACATAAATGTCTCCTAAATTATTGTTTTCACTTTTGTAGATAAATAAGGTTTGTCCATCAACAGATAACCCTATTGCAGCATCATGTCCTTCAGTGTTAATATTTGCTCCAATACTTACAGGCTCTGTCCATTCACCATTTTTTTTGTAAGCAATAAAAACATCTTCAAAATAAGGTTCAGAACCCATAGATTGAGGAACTTTATCTCCCCCCACACTTTTTATTCCTCTGTAGGTAAAAATCATTACTGATTCGTCAGCAGAAATTACAGGAACATATTCTGAGTACTGAGAATTGATGGGGTAACCAACATTTTCTATAATATTTTCATGAATAGTATCGGCAAGAATTTCTTTTGCATTTTGAGCATTTTTCATCATTTGGTTAGCATCTCTAACTTGTTCCGCTTCATCTGCCGGAGCAGTAGCTAAATAAAAATTAAAATGTTGGATAGATTTATCAAAGTCATAATTTACAGCGTAAGCTTTTCCCAAATAAAAATTGATGATACCATATTCTGGATTTTCTTGCTTTACTTCTTCTAATAATTTAACTGATTTTTCTTTTTGATTAGGGTCGAAAGTGGCACAAATACCGGTCATCATTTTATAATAGATGTCTTTTTGGTCGTATTCGTGTAATTGAGAGAATTTATCTAACGCATCCAAATAATTTCTTTCTTCAAAATCTTGCTCGGCTTGTTCTAGTAATTGTTTGGCTTCTTTTTTGGAAAGAGAATTTACTTCTTCAGTTTGCCCAAAAATAGACATAGAAGTTAATAACATCAAAATAGTTAATAATCGTAAGCTTATTTTAATTTTCATATGTTTAATTTTATTATTTTTTTATTAGTCATATGTAACTCCCAAATTAATTATTTCCTTGTGTGAGAAATTTTTTCCTCATGGTCGTTTCATAATTTTATAAATAGTTATTTTGCAGAAATAAAAAAAAGCAAACATAAGCAATTCAAATAGATAGTAAAACTTTTTTTTTGAGACTAAAATACAAAACATATTATCAATCTTTTAGGGCAGTTTTCGCGCTGTATGTTGTTTTATTTTTATTTGCTTGTAACCCAACTAAACATTTAAAACCGAGTGAGATATTTCTCCAAAAATCAAGTGTTAAAGTTGACAACAAAAAAATAGATAAAGATGAATTAAGCAATTATGTGAAACAAAAACATAACAAAAAAATACTAGGGATTTTTAGGTTTCATTTAGGGGTTTATAACATAGCCAATAAAAAAAATAGTTTTATAAAGAAGAATGTTGGAGAAGCTCCTGTGGTTTATGATTCACTTTTAACTCAAAGAAGTGCTGATCAGCTTAGTTTGTATTTAGATAGTAAAGGTTATTTTGAAAATAAAGTAGAGTATAAAGTAACTTACGTTAGCGAAAAAAAGGTTAAAGTTAAGTATATAGTTGAAACAGGAGAACCTTATTTGGTTAATAGTGTTAAATATTATGTTGAAGATACTGCTTTAACTAATTTAGTAATCTTAAAGCATTATAAGTCTCACATAAAAAAAGAAAAGCCTTTAGATTTAGAAGTCTTAGATAAAGAAAGAGAAAGGATTAGAGATGTAATTAGAAACGAAGGCTATTTTAGTTTTACAAAAGAGTATGTAGAGTTTTTAGTAGATACTACTAATGAACATAGAAGAGTTGACATTACTGTTAAAGTGCTTAACAAAAAAGTAACAGACAAAAATGACACGTCTAATACAGAAAAAGTGAGGCATAAAAAATATATTATTAATGATATTAACGTTTACTTAAGCAAAGATTTTTTGAATAAAAACGTGAGTACTTTCGATACGGTTAGTTATAAAAAAATAACTATTGGACATGAAGATAAATTAATTTATCGCCCGAAAATGATTAATCATGCTATAAACATTAAACCAGATGAAGATTATTCTCTAGAAGACCAACAATTAACCTACAAATACCTAACAGAATTAGGGTTGTTTAGAACAGTAAATATTCAGTTTAATAATGCTGAAAATAGGGCAGGAGATAATAAAAAAGCATTGGATGTAAATATTTATTTAACACCTCTAAAAATAAAATCTTTATCATTAGAAGTAACAGGAACAAATAGTGGTGGAAATCTTGGGATGAAAGGAGGGATAGTATTTGTGAATAAAAATTTATTTAAAGGAGGAGAAAGGTTAACAGTTAGGTTAAATGGAGGATTGGAAGCTCAGCAACTTATTAATCAATCGGCAGAGCAAGTGGAGTTTTTTGGTTTGCCATTTAATACCTTAGAGTTTGGTCCCGAGGTTAATTTAGAATTTCCCAGATTTATACTACCTTTTGTAAATACAGAAAATTTTGTTAAAAGTTTAAATCCAAAAACATCATTAAATTATTTATTGAATTATCAAAATAGGCCTGAATATACCAGAAATCTTACTCAATTTACATTTGGTTATTTTTGGAATCAAGGCAGGTTTGTTAAGCATTATTTAAATCCAATTAGTGTAAGTTTAATTAAGATAGACCTTACCGATGAATTTAAAGAGAGAATAGAAGAAGAGAACAATCCGTTTATTGTAAATAGTTTTACAGATCATTTTATCAATTCATCTACTTATACGTTTGTTTACTCTAACCATACATTCAATAAAACTAGAGATTTTCAATTTTTTAGATTTAATATAGAAGCAGCAGGAAATGCACATACCTTGTATGATAAGATGGTGGGTACAGAAAGAAATGAAAATGGTAGTTTTGAAATTTTCAACATTCAATATGCACAATTTATAAAAGTAGATTTTGATTATCGATATTACAATCAATCATCCAACGGAAATATAGTAAGTAGAATTGCTTTAGGAATAGGAAGACCTTACGGAAACCTGAAAGTCTTGCCTTTTGAGAAAAGTTATTTTGGTGGGGGAGCAAATGGAATTAGGGCTTGGCAAGCAAGAACTTTAGGCCCTGGTTCTATGCCCGATTCATTAATTTCATCTCAATATGTAAATCAAATTGGGGAGATAAAAATAGAAGGAAATGTGGAGTATCGATTTGATATTACTAAATTATTTGAAGGAGCTATTTTTGTTGATGCCGGAAATATTTGGATTACTCGCGAGGATGAACAACGACCTAATGCAGAAATTAAATTTGATAGATTTTGGCAAGATGTGGCAGTAGGAACGGGAATAGGATTACGACTTGATTTTGGTTTCTTTTTATTTCGATTTGATTTAGCTGCAAAACTGAAAGACCCCGCATCAGAAAAACCACAAGAATTTAAACTACAATGGAGAACCCCCAACTTAAATTTAGGTATTGGCTATCCATTTTAAAACTTGGCACTTTTTATGTAAAACCCTAAAATATTTATATTTTTGGAAATCTAATTACAAATTTTAAACCATCTGATTATGAGAAAAATAATTTACTTTCTATTAACAGTTACATTTTTATACAGTTGTGCATCTTCATCAAAAAGGTTAGACAAAGGAGATTACGATGCTGCCATGCAAATTTCTGCAAAAAAAATAATGAAAGATCCGGGTAAATTTGAAGAAGTAGATGTTTTTAATGATGCTTATAAATTAGCCAACCATAGAGATAAAACTGAAATTGACAGACTAAAAAATATTGGCGACCCTGCCAATTGGGGTAAAATCTATAACCTATACGGTAATTTAGTTAGAAGACAAGAGTTAGCAGCTACATTGCCTCCGGTTGGCATCAATTACGATGAAACCAACTATGCTGCAGATGTTGAAAATGCTAAAACTCAAGCTACTGTTTATGCTTATGAAAAAGGAAATGAATTGTTGTTAACCAACGATAGGTTTAAAGCCAGACAAGCACACGCTTATTTTTTAGAAGCAAAAAAATATACGCCCAACTATAATGATGTTGACGATAAAATAAGCCAAGCTTTATTGATAGGAACTACCAATGTTTATTTTAAGATAGAAGACAATGCTCAGTTAGTAGCTCCAAAAGCAATGATGGATAATGTACAGAACATTGAGGTAAATGATTTAGATGGTAATTGGATAAATTATGATGCCTATGTAGATAATTCTAAGTTATATCACTATTCTATTATATTAAGCTTAGATTTAATTGAAGTAACACCAGAAGAATTGAAAGAAACTACCACAGTAGAAACAAAAGAGGTGGAAGATGGTTTTGATTATGTGTTAGATGCTAATGGAAATGTGACTAAAGATAGTTTGGGTAACGATATAAAAATTAAAAAATACAAAACCATTAGTTGTACGGTAAACCGCTACCAACAAAAGAAAGCAGCACGTATAACAGGCTCTATGAATTATTATGATAACTTAACTGAAAGTAAACTAAAAGTGGAACCAATCGTTTCTGATGCTTTATTTGAGCATTTTTATACGGTTGCTGTTGGTAATTTAGATGCATTAACACCAGAGACAAGAAAAGAACTCAGTACACAAGCAGTTCCTTTTCCGCCTTCTGAAGCTTTAATTATACAAGCTGGAGAAGTAATGAAAGTTATGGCAAAAGAAGCCATTGTAGCGAATAAAAGTTTGGTGAAATAGGGGTATAGATTGCGGAATTTATAGTTCCTGCTTATAAAAGTAAAAGTATTAATTTTTTTTACTTACCACAAGCGAGGACGCTTGCGGGAGCGGGGAGTCGTTTTTTAGGTCTTGGATTTAAAAATCAGAATATCTAACTCTAAATATTTTTCTTTCATAATGCTTAAAGCAAAAGATCCAGCAGATGCAATAAAAACAGAATAATCAAATGTAGATTTTATTCCAATTGAAAAGGTCATTGACAAAGCAAACATTAAGAGAAGAAATCCGCTTAACTTTGCGAATAGTTCCGTTTTAAATCCAATTATTAAGAAAACTGCAAAAATTATTTCTGCTACTGTTGCTATAGTTCCAATTGTCGGAATTATAGAATCTGGAAACCACGGATTTATCAATTTTGTAAAACTCAAAAAGTTTTCCCAATTCCCCCAAGTTGAAATTTCCTGGCTACATAACCCAAATCTGTCCGCAACAGCAGATAGAAACCCGAATGATATTGCAAATCGCAAAAAGAGTTTGATTACTTTGTTATTCATTTTTATCGTGTTTTAATTTTGTTTTATAAATGCACTACACCATGTTTGCTCATAGGTATTGTTGTGTTTTAGTTATTTTTTCGTTTCTAATTTGTCAATTAGGTTATTTATAGTTTTAGTGTCCATTCGCGAGACTAACTTGTCCGATATTTTATCAAGTCGGTCTTCATTAAATTCATAAAGGTCTTTGTCTATTTCGTCAGACAGGGACTTTAGAAAATTCAGTCCGCTATCTTCAATACGTTTGTAAAATTCGAGTAAGTCCGTGTATTTTAATTCTGCTTTATTTTGAAATTCTGTAATATTTTTCGTTTTGTTATCAATAATATTTCTATTGTGCTTTATAGCGTTATTCAAGTTTCTCAAATCACGTATTCTATATAGTCAGATATTTCCTTTGGGTTAATTTTTTTAGATTTTAAAAAGTCCTCAACAAATTCCCATTTGTACAATCTACTTTCCTTTATTTCTTGATATGACGCTTTTAGTAAGAACTTTAGATGTGTTTCAAAATGTTTATAGGCATATAAGATTTTCATCTCTGAAATAGCGAAAAGTTCTTTCTTTAAAAAGTAGATTTCCATATATTTCATATAACCTGATTCCTTGATATCAGACTCAACTTGAGTTTCAAGTTCTGCTAATTTTTTCTCGAGGTCTTTAATCAGTTTATTTGCTCCAAAATCATAATGATTGTTTTCTACATTCAGAAAGAAGGTTTGAAGTCCTATTTGATTTATTTTTCTTTTTTGTCTATATTTTTCTGTTTCGATCAATCTTAATTATAATTAAACACAATGTTTCTTAGATATTGTTGGCAGCAGTTATTATTTAATTTCCAATATTCTTTATTAATTCAGCTCCAAAGTCATGTAATTTAATCGGTGGAGTACTTTCATCGGTAGCAAGCCTCACTCTGTAAGCCTAAGCGTGTTTAACAACTATGGGTTTTAAAAAATCTTTAATTAAACAAAAACAAAAATAAGCTTTTTATAGATAAAGTCCTTAGTCGCTATTGTTCTTGCCTCGCTTCAGACTAAGGATAGATTAGGGGGTTATTTGTTTCCGTGATAATTTGGATTTGGCATAAAATCTCCTTCTAAAATTCCGTTCTTATCCACTTTCCAAGCTCCTTTAATAAATTCCGGTGGAACTTCTTCTTTTCCTTCATATTCTTTATCTAAAACGTAAACCCAACCGTTTGGATGATTTTTCGCCTCCTCAATTAATTCAGTTGATTTTTTCATTGGGTTAAATCATTTTTTTTCCAAATATTCGCTACCTCAAAATGACGATAGAAAATTATCCAATTAGTTTTACTTGAAATGATTGTTACATCATCCGAACTTGGATATAAAAAATCACTCCAATATTTTGTAAAAATTTCTTTAGTTGTTTTTAAGGTAATATTTCGATGCCAACTTAAAATTAAATCTTCATCACAACTTTTGAGTAATATTTCTAAATTTTTTTTAAATCGTTCAATTTTTTCGTCACTTTCTGTATTGGCACTTATCCAATCCGTTTGAGTATATTTTTCTCTTAAATTGTTTTCTTGTTCAAAATATTGAATGATTTTATTCAGCCTTTTAGATTCCATTTCAGAAAGTGGTTGGATTTCGTTTTTTTCCGATTCTGAAATATTGGGGTTATGAGTTTTTTCAAATCTCCAACCTAATTCAAATTCGTTTAAAGGAACTATTTCTTTATCGTTTATTACTATGTTCAATGGTTTGTCAAAATGTTCTACAATTTATTTATAGGTCTGATAAAATTAAAAAAACTATCAAACTTATATTTTTGTAAATATATAAAAAATAGCTTAAAAATCAAGCAAATGGTTTTTGTTAGCAAGGAACAAGATATTTCTAGCTTCATTTTACTAAACTTCGTTCCTCAGTTTGTAAAATTTCGATCGATATGACAATCAGATTGAATATTAACTTATAAGTACTCATAAGTATTTCCCACTTAATAAGCTCCATTTCTTTTTCTAATGAACCACTCGGTGGAGATAAGGGCTAAAATTAAAAAGAAAATCCATTTGATGTGAATGATTTCCTTGATGTCGGTTTCTTCATAAATAACAGAAGAAATGGCTGTGTTTTCTTTTATGAGCTGCTCTAATTCATTCATTGTAGGTGGTAACACCATTTTACCATTGTATTTATTAGCAACGTTTTGAAGCAATTGGTGGTTGGCAACTGTATTGTTTAATTCCACCAACAGCGGATTAATTTGTAACTGTCCTTTAACCACATATTGCTCTCCTGAAAAAGTAGTTGAAGCCAAATACGAATAACTACCAACCGGTAAAATTCCCGCATTTAACACGTAGGCATTCCCCGTTTTATTGAAAACAAATTGATAATCAACCCCTGCTTCATTTTTAAGCTCTAATTTCACTTCAGGAGTATTTATCAACTCATAACTATTATTGTACAATTCTGCATTAAAAATAATTTCTTGGTTTTCATTAAACTGCTTGTCAACAATTACCCTAAATTTATCTTTATTATCTTTCACAGATAAAAACTGAACCGTTTTGTTGATAATCTCATCAAATGCTTGGTGGTTATTGTTTTTAGCAAATTCATTTAATCGCCATCTCCACAATCCTTCACCACTTATAAAAGCAGCTTTGTTTTTACTTTCCTGAAAAAACACCATTAAGGGTTGTTCGGTAGCTACATTTCCTATTTTTTGGTTAAATAATACATAGGCTTTTTCTTGAGGCAGGTAAGTCCCGAAAATACTTTCTATAGGAGGAAAATTAGGTACTTGTTTTAGTGTGGCTTCTGATAAATTAAACAAAGGAAAATTTTCTGTTATTGCAAGAGTGGTGGTGTTTGAGCGTTGGTTCGATTGCAATACTTTTATGTGTGTCTGAAATTGATTAAAAGCATTGGTGTTGGATTGATTTCCTAAAATATAAAGTACAGATAGGTTTTTCTCGCTAATTTTTCTCAACCAAACAGGAGAGTAGGTTGGGAATTGGTGTAGCACAACAAGGTTGTAAGGTTCAAAGTTGCCGTCAAAATTATCAAAATACGTAGTACTGACTTCATAATTTTCATTGGTTTCAATACTGGTCTTTAGTGCTTTTAAATCAGGGTGTGGGGCGTGGGCTAAAAGTAAAATATGTTGTCTGCCATCCAACACATCAATATACACATCTTTGCTGTTATTTTTTGTACTTACCTCGTTTGCTAAATCAGAAAAAGAAATGGTATAATGTTGCACGCCTTTTTCTTTAGCTTCCAAGATAATGGTTTCTTCAATTAATTGGTTGTTTTTGGTAATGTCGTAAGTTTTGGTAAACACCACTTTGTTTCTATGAGTAACACTAAGGGTAGTTTTTTCTCCTTTACAAGATTGGGCAAGACCAAGAATTTCAATAGGAAATTTATTGTTTAAGAAAGTAATTTTGTTAGCAATGGCTTCTTTCAACACAATGTCGGGCTGAATGGTAGTATCTCCCAACGCAATAGTATAAATAGGGTAGTTAGTGTTTTCGGCAGAATAAACGGGATTAAAACCTTCGTTGTAAACGCCATCAGAACTTAAAATTAACGCTCCGATATTTCGGTTGTAAAATTTAGTTTCAACTGCTTCAAACAATTCGGCAATGTTGGTGGTTTTTTCAGCAAAATCTATAGCACCTTCTTCTTTTACTTTTTCTCCAAAAGTGAAGGACTTCACTTCATAATCTTTCTCCAACTTTTCTTTTAGTGCGTTTAATTCTTTAAGGTAGTTATTCGCATAAAAAGCAGAATCTTGATGAATAAGTAGCGAGTTGGAATTGTCCTGAGCAAAAATGATGATAGGCTTTTCCGTTTTATTAAAAATGGTTTTAATAAATGGAGAAAGTAATAAAAAAGCAATGATGCTTACTGCTAAAAAACGAAAAATTAGCAAACTGTTTTTTAGCCACTTAGCTATAGCATCGAGTTTGGATTCTTTGTAATATAAAACACCCGCATAAACAGCTCCTAAAAGGAAACAAAGAAGGGGCATCCAAATAGGATAGTCTGTTGTAATGTTTATAGCTGTTAGCACAAGTTTTAGTTTTTACTGATTCGTAAAATTAAGATTATTTTTCAGTAGTTAAACTTGAACAAAAACTTAGGGCGTTTATTTTTCATTAAGTGCTTTAAGTCTAATTTGAGTAAGTACTTTTTTGGTGTAGAGTGGGAAATCTCCGTTCATCATCCAATGGTAGTAGCCGGGTTCTTTTTCTAATACTTCTAAAACAGCTTTTCCTTTGTGTTTACCAAAATTAAATACTTCAACATTGTTTTTATCATAAACGATACGTCCTAATAAATCAACGTTGTTGGTAGCTTTAGAGAATTCAGAAAGGAAAGCTACATTGTTTTCTAAGCTATCGTATTTTTCAATTTGAGCAAGAAGAATTTCCATAGTGGCAATAGTATCGGCTTCAGCACTGTGGGCATCAACTAAATCTTTATCGCAATAGAATTTATAGGCAGCAGATAAGGTTCTTTGTTCCATTTTATGGAAAATATTCTGTACATCAACAAGGTTTCTTTTGGTAATATCAAAGTCAACATCAGCTCTTAAAAATTCTTCCGCCAACATAGGTATATCAAACTTATTGGAGTTGTAGCCTGCCAAATCACATCCTTCAATAAAATTGGCTAATTCTTTAGCCATTTGTTTAAAAGTAGGTTCGTTTTTAACGTCATCATCACTAATTCCATGTATGGAAGTAGATTCTGTAGAGATAGGTATAGTAGGATTTACTCTTCTGGTTACAATATCTTTATTTCCGTTAGGATGAACTTTAACAATAGAAATTTCTACAATTCTGTCGGAGGCAATATTTAATCCGGTTGTTTCTAAATCAATAAAAGCAAGGGGTTTTGTAAGGTTTAATGACATAATGTTTTTTTAAGGAGTTACAGTAAAATCTTTATTGATAAACTGTTCAAAATCACTTTTTCCTTTAACAAGTATATCTTCGCTTTTTGGAGCGAAGCCAGGAGCATCAATCATAATATTGTAACTTCCTGGTATAAGTGTAATAACAAAACTTCCATTTTTGGAGTTTGGTGTATAGTTCCCTATTTCTTCTTGTGTTCTATTGTCGGTAACAATTACAAAAGCATCAGTAATAACTTCTTCAGTTCCTTCTTTTACAATTTTAGACTTAATGATGGTTTGTCTGTCATCATATTCATTAAATTTAACTTTATAGATGTCTAAATCGCCATAAGAATCTTTTCTCCAAGCCGAAATATAGGCATGTCTTTTATCTTCTGTAAAAGAAATACAAACATTATCTTCAGGAGTGTTTAATGGAAAGCCAATGTTTTCTGCTAATGACCATTCGTTAGTTTCAGGATTCCAAGTTGATTTAAAATAATCGAATCCTCCCATGCTGTTATGTCCTTTAGAGGAAAAGTATAGGGTAGAACCGTCATAAAATAAATTCGGAAAATCTTCATCATAAGGTGTATTGATATTTGATCCTAAGTTTTGAGGTTCAGCCCATTCGCCTGTTGGTGATTTTCTGGTCATCCAAATATCTTTCCCGCCTAAACCACCATCTCTTTTACTTGCAAAGAAAAGCGTATTTCCATCGGCAGAAATAGTAGCAGCACTCTCAAATTCTTTAGAGTTTACATTCTCACCCATTATTTCAATTTTTCTAGGTCTTCCTTTTACAATTTTAGAGGTATAGATATCTCCATAATCTTTAATATGATCGAGGTAAACAAAAAGTAAATCGGCATTGTAAGAAAGACCAACAACTTGCTCATCATAAGCAGAGTTGACCATCATTCCTACACCTTTAGCTTTTACAAACTCACCGTTTTCAACTTCAGAATAAAATACATCGGAAGAATAATAACCATCAAACTCTCTCATTCCGCCAACTACGCCTTTTCTTCTGGTAGTAAAATATATTGTTGATTCATCAGGAGTAACAAAAGGATAATAATCCGGATATTCAGAATTAATTAACTCTCCAACATTTTCAAAGCTAATATCAATGGGGCTAACAACTAATTTTTTAGCGTTTTTCATCATCTCTAATTCTCTATCAGCTTGATTTTGCAATAATCCTGTTCCCGATTTTTTATATTTTTCCATTGTTTCAATGGCTTCATCCAACTTAAGGTTGTAGTGATAAGCTTTAGCTAGGTAAAAATCTACATCGGGATCTGATTTTCTTTCGGAAGCGGATTCTAAATATTTAACGGCTTTAGATTTATCACTATTAATGTGTAAAACGCAAAAACCGGCTTTAAAAGGATATTCAGGATTTTTAGGGTCTTTCTCCATCAACTTTTCATAGACAACAAGAGCATCAATAAAGTTTCCATACTTAAAATGTTCAGCAGCTTCCTCAGGGTCAACACGCTGTGAAAAGCTTGTAAATACTAAGCTAGTGAGTAATAGGGTTAATATGTATTTTAAGTTGTTCAATTTTTTTGGAAAGATACAAACTTAATACCAAATGTAAAAACTATTTTAATTCAATTATTACATATTGATAAGGCTCATATTTGGAAATGTTTTCTGAGTCGTTTGCATAAGCAGGTCCTTGAACTAAACTGCCGGTTTTATTAAATATAATTTTTGATTTATCAACTCCTTTAGTAGTAAGTGCATTTAATAGAATTTTCTTCGTTTCGTTTAAACGAGCGATTGCTAATGCCTTATTAGAAGAGTAGGTAGAAACAGGAACTGTTGATGCACTTGCCTCTATATTGATGTAAATTTTATCATTTGTTTTGAGTTGTTCTTTAGCTGCATTGATTAAGGTGGAAAATTCATTTTTATTGGTATTAATGCTAGTATTTTTGTAGGTAAACAACTCTTTATAAGATTTTAAAACAGGTTTATTATTAATATCCTCGTTTGTATTATTAGTGTTATTTTCGTTGTTAGTAGTTGTGTCTTCATTATTTTGAGCTAAAGCATCATCAACAACCAATAAAGTATCAGTAATATTAAGGTTTAATTCTTCAGAACTAACGGTTAAATATTGATACGTTTTTGTGTTAATTTGTTCTTGGTAAAGCTTTGTTTTGATATTAGATTTGTTAGCACCATCAGGGATGTTGAACGATACACTTTGCTTTTTATAAGCATCATTTTCTATCGTCAGTTTTGTTTCTCCGGCATTTTGTTGTGTAAGTGAATAGTTTCCATTTTCATCTATGTTTACAGCAATAGTTTCACCTGAGTTGGTTAATGATAAAGTACCTTTATTAATAGGAGAGTTGTTGTTATTGGTTAAGTTACCTTCAACAATAAACTCTTGCTCGTTTTTTTTAGGAGCATAACCGTAAATGTCCATTTCGCCAAAACCATGTTTACGAGAGGAAGCAAAAAAGCCTGCTGTTTCACTTTGCGGGATGAAGAAAATATCATCAGCGGGGGAGTTATAGGGAATACCTAAGTTTTTTGGTTCAGACCATTCTCCATTAACTAATTCACATTTAAAAATATCAAAACCTCCCATACCTTTATGTCCGCGAGAAGAGAAATAAAGATTTTTTCCATCTTCAGATAGGTAAGGAGAATCTTCGTCATATCTAGTGTTTATTTTATCGCCTAAATTTATAACATTACTCCATTCTCCTTGATCGTTAAGGGTAGCTTTGTAAATATCTTTACCTCCAAGACCATCACTTCTTAATGCTACAAAGAATAATTGTTTATTGTCGGCAGAAATGCTAATGCTTGGTATATTATAGATACTTGAGTTAATAGATTTTTCTAATTTTTTAAGTTCTGTCCAATTATTATCTTTTAGGTTGGACTGCCAAATTTTATCTTCTTTATAAAGATATAAACGTTTTCCGTCAGAAGAATAGATAATGCCTGCATTGTGTTTTTTAGAGTTATAATTTTCAGGTAAATGTTTTAAAAGTTCATTTTTATCGGTAATTATTTCCCAATTATTGTTGTTTAGCTTGGCAGCATAAATATTTTCGTAAGGTTTTGTATCAGGAGCAATTTTATTGTCATCGGTTTTTCTTCTTGAAGTAAAAATTAATACATTTTCATTAGGTTTGAAAATAGGAGCGTATTCACCATATTCGGAGTTTATAATATTTCCGAGGTTGGTAATTTCCATATCTTCATTAATATTGGTTAAAAAAAACTCGCCATTTTGGTTCCTTTCAATAAAATAATCGGTTTCTTTTATAAGATTTCTTCCGGCAGTAGATTTTTCATTAATAAAAGGTTTAAAGTTTTGAAAAGCTTTATATGATTTATCATATTCATTATTATAATGGTAAGCTCTTGCCAAATAGTAATACAATTCAGGGATAGTGTCTTCAGTACTATTTTTTAAAGCATTTTCAAAATAAGAAATAGACTTGGTTCTTTGTTGAAGAGGAAAAAAGTAAGCAATTCCAGCTTCAAAATTATAGACATCATTAGTTGGGTTTATAGTAAGTAGTTTTTCATACTTTGCTTGAGCTAATTCAAACTTTTCGTCATCTAGGTACTTTCTAGCTTGTTTTAAAGTTCTTTTCTCAGATTGAGCAAAACTATTTATACCAATAAAAAATAATAAAGTAAAAACAAAAGTGATATGAGGGGAAATAGGTCTATTATTTTTCATTATAAATTAATGGTTATTTAATTTTTATAATTACAAACTGATATTGCTCATACATTTTTTTGTTAGCAAAATCTCCATTATAATTAGGACCTTGTACACCTGTGGTTAAATTATTGATAAGAATATTCTCTCTAGCAACACCTTTGCTTACCAATGAATTAACAACAACCTCCTGAGCAGCTATAGCTCTTTTGTATGCTAATTTTGCATTGGAGCCATGAGTTTTTGTAGGTACTTTAGAAGCACTTGATTCAACATCAATAGTTACTTTTCCATTAGATTTTGCGTGAGCTACAGCTTTGTTAATCATCTCTACGTATTTTGCATTAGCAGTATTTACTTTAGAAACATTGTAGTTGAAAAATTCTTGATAATGAGCAACAGCATCTTTAACTTCCGTTGGAGTAGGAGTAAAATCGTTGTTATTACCTTGTTTTTTCAACTCAGCAATTTGATTTTTTAAAGCATTCACTTCATTTTGAAGGTTTTTAACTTTTTCACTGTCATTACCTGTAGTGTTAGTTGTAGCAGGTTTTTTAGCCAGTTCATTTTCTAAGTCTTTAATTTGTTTCTTTAAGTTTTTGATTTCATTTTTTAAGGCAACAACATCCTCTTTGTTGTCTGCTTTTGTATCAGTTTTAGTGTCTGTTTTAGTATCTGTATTTTGTACATCACCAAAAATCACATCTTTTAAATCAATACCTCTGTTAATTTCGTTGTAAGCAGAAACCGGTGGAATATAAATATCTTCTTCCATAGTGTAGCTTTCGGCAGCATATTCAATGTGGTAATCGCCTCCCGGATTTAGGATAATACTGAATTTACCATCTTTTTTTCTAGGCACATACCTTCCAATTAGATTTCCTGTTTCATTATCAGTAACGGTAATCATAGCACTTTCAGGAGTTTCATCAAAACCTGCTACTTTTAAAAAACCTGTTAATAAGGTAAGAGGTTTTTCTTGAGCATCAACGAGTGTGATTACATAAATATCTTTTTCGCCAAAACCATCTTGTTTAAATGAGGAGTAGTAAGCTCTTTTTCCATCTGTAGAAGTAACAAAAAAAACATCATCATCAGTAGAGTTAATAGGATATCCCATATTTATTGGAGTTCCCCAGTTTCCTGTTTCATCTAATTCAGAATAAAAAATATCAAAACCACCTATACTGCTGTGTCCTTTAGAAGAAAAGTAAATTGTTTTTCCATCAGGATGTAAGAAAATACCATCTTCATCATAAGGAGTATTTAAGGTATTTCCTGCATTTTGGGCTAATCCCCAATCACCGGTAGGTAATTTTTTACAGAAATAAATATCTTGACCACCTAACCCTCCTTTTTTTCTATCACTAATAAAGTATAATGTATTTCCATCTGGAGTAATATGGGCATGAGATTCTTTGTATTCTGTATTGATATCAGACCCTAGTTTTACTAATTCTCCCCATTGATCATTTTCGTTTTTGGTTGTAGTATAAATATTTCCATCTCCGTTATCATCACGATAAACGAAAAGTGTTTGTCCATCGGCAGAAATGTTTATAGTAGCTAAATGCCCGTCAGTATTAATAGTTAGTAATTCAGGAGTGGTCCAGACACCATCATAATTATGAGAAACATAAATGTCTTCAAAATGTTTTCCATCAAAATCATCAGTTATGTAATAGTTGGAGCTATCAGGTCTTAACCTTCTGGAAGTGAAATAAATACTCGATTCATCAATAGAAACTACAGGGCTGTAATCTGCATATTCTGAATTAATTTCAGAACCAATATTTTTAAGAAGAATATTTATCGGATTAGCAACAGCTTCTTTAGCAAATTGAGCTTGAGTTAAATAACGATCTATTTCGTTGAATAAATAATGCTTTTTAGTGATTTTACCTTTAAAAGTATTGTAGTTCATTATTGCTGCATCAAACTCATAGTTTAAATGGTAAGCTCTACCAACATAAAATAAGGCTTCTATAGGAGCTCTTTTTTCTGAATGGGAAAATGGATCGTAATTAGATGTAGTATTTTGTGATGCTTTAATTAGATAGTCTAATGCTTTTGCTTTTTCGTTTGCTGAATTCATATAACAAATACCAATTTTATAATTGATATTAAAATTATCCGGCTCTTCAATACTTAGTTTCAACCAAATAGGAAGAGCAACATTGTAAGAGCTTTCTTCCATAAGAGTATTGGCTTCCAGAAATTTTTGTCTGAAATTATCTTGAGAAAAACTTAAAGTTGTAATACTAATTAATATAGATAATAAAGCTATTTTTTTCATGTGCATAGTATATCTTTATAAAACGTTGTATGTATATTTTTTGACAAATTTTACGTTTACAAATGCTAAATTTTGTCTGATTTTTTAAAAACTTTATTACTTTAAATCAAAAAATAGCATTTGATAAGATGCAAATATATTTCATTTGTTTTAACATACAAAATATATAATCGTTTAAATTATTGATAGTAACAGAATTAATATAAACTTTTGTTAACGTCAAATTGTTCTAAATAATCGGCAACACGTCTTACAAATCTACCACCTAAAGCACCATCAACCACTCTATGGTCGTATGCATGAGATAAAAACATTTTGTGTCTTATGGCAATTGCATCTCCATTAGGAGTTTCAATAACAGCTGGTTTTTTTTGTATTGCTCCAACGGCCATAATAGCTACTTGTGGTTGGTTAATAATAGGTGTACCCATTACATTTCCAAAAGAACCTACATTGGTTAACGTGTATGTCCCACCTGAAATTTCATCTGGTTTAAGTTGGTTGTTTCTAGCTCTATTAGCTAAATCATTTACAGCTTTTGTTAACCCTACTAAGTTATACCTGTCTGCATCTTTAATAACAGGAACAATTAAGTTACCTGAAGGAAGTGCTGCTGCCATTCCAATATTAATGTGTTTTCTTTTAATGATATTTTCACCATCAACACTAATATTAATATCTGGAAAATCTTTTATAGCTTTTACAATGGCTTCGATAAAAATAGGAGTGAAAGTAATTTTTTCATTCTCTTTTTTCTCAAATTCACTCTTTACTTTATTTCTCCACATTACAATATTGGTAACATCTGCTTCAACATAAGAAGTAACGTGAGGAGAAGTATGTTTAGACTCAACCATGTGGTGAGCAATAATTTTTCTCATCCTGTCCATTTCTACAATCTCATCGCCTTCCATTAGCATTACAGGTTTTTTAGTAGGTGAAGGAGTAGATGTTGTAGAAAGAGTTTGTTTTGGTGTTTCAACACCGTTTGTTGCTTTTGTAGGTTCAGCTTTAACAGCTGCAGCAGTTTGTTGTCCTCTGTTAGGAATATAATTTAAAATATCGGTTTTAGTAACTCTACCGCCATTGCCTGTTCCTTCAATTTGTTCTAATTCATTAAGAGCAATTCCTTCGGTTTCGGCAATACTTCTAACTAATGGAGAGTAAAATCTTCCAGAATCAGAAGTTTTTCCAATTTTTTCCGATGTAGAACTTACAGGTATAGAAGCTACCGGAGCTGCAACTACTGGTTCAGTTGTTTTTGTTTCGGGTGTTGCCGCAGGAGTCGGAGCAGCAGCTTCTCCTTCGCTGCCAATAATGGCTATTGCCTGACCAACCTGAACTACATCGCCTTCATTAAAAAGTTTTTTTATCAATACACCTTCTGTAGTTGAAGGAACTTCTGAATCTACTTTATCTGTTGCAATTTCAACAATCGCCTCATCCAATTCTATGGTGTCACCTTCTTCTTTTAACCAATTTGTAATGGTTGCTTCTGCAACACTTTCGCCCATTTTAGGCATAATCAATTCAACTTGAGCCATTTTTATTAACTGTTTAAATTTAATGAAGTACAAATGTAGCGTAAAATTTCTATTTTTTTAAGCTAAATTTTAAGTATTTTGGCTCTAAACTTTTGCACATTTTGTTAGTTTCAGTAGTATGAAAATTTTAATTTTTTCAATAATTTATTTATTTACTTCATTTTCAGTTGCTCAAAATGATAAAATAAGTACTAAGGAAGTGAGTTGTCCTGAAAAGTGGTGGGCAGTTAAACATCCTTTTGCATTAAAAAAAGCAAAAAAAGTAACTATAGAAACTAAAAAAATAGTGAATCAATTAAAAAAAGACACTATTTTGAAAGGCAATGGGAATGGAGGTCAAATTGATGCGTTTAGACATGCTTATTGGATGGCACGTTTAACACAAGAAATAGGACACAGAAGGGCTAAAAGATTAGGAAAGGCTCACGAAAAAGGTAATTATAAAGCATTTAAAAAAGGCAAGTATGAAGATGGAGCTATCCCTGATAAAATTAGTTCTGATATGGATTTTTTTAATAATGAAGTAGGAATAGAAATTGGAAAAAACACCCCGGTAGAAACAACTAAAGAAGCTGTGATAAATGCTGTTTTAAATGGAGAATGTAAGGTTATAAAAATGAACAAACAAGGCAATTTTTTAACTTGTGAGGGAGAAATTATTCCAAAAGAAACGTTAATTGGAAAATGGGAAAATAACAAATGTTTGGTTAGTTCAGATTAGGAAGGTTTATTGGAATTGAAGTAATAATTTTTTAGTAATGCAAAAATTACATCATCCACCCATTTGCCATTAATATATAAACTTTCTATAAAGTGGGCTTCTTTTCTAAAACCAATTCTTTTAACAAGTTCTATAGAGTTTATATTTTCAGGGTCAATAGATGTAATGATTCGATGTTTTTCTAATTCATTAAACAAATATTCAATTACTTTTTTTAGAGATTCTGTTGCATAACCTTTATGCTGAAATTTTTTATGTAAGGTGCATCCAATTTCAACTTGTTTATTTTCTTTACCGAAGAAATGAATACCTATATCACCAATTATTTTCAGAGTTTCTTTTTCTTGAATAACCAGTTGAAACCAAGTTTCGGGTAAGTTAATTTGTTTTGCTGTTTTATTAATAAAAATTACTACATCATCAATAGTTTTTGGTATCCAACCCTGATATTTATTTGTTTCAGCATCAGAACGGTATTCAAAAACTGCATTCTTATCTTCAATAGAAATGGGCTTGATGATGAGTCTACTTGTTTCTATTAGCATGGGTTGTGTTTCTTTAAGGGTTTTTAAAGAATTTAGTTTTACAACAAAGTAATCTTATTTCTTCCTAACTCAACCACACCTTCAGTTTCTAGTTGTTTTAGTAACCTAGAAATTACAACTCGAGCTGTACCTAATTCGTTTGCCATCTGTTCGTGAGTAATAGAAATAATATTGCTTTTTGATAAGGCAGCTTTATTTTCGAGGTAGTTCAACAAGCGTTCGTCCATTTTTTTAAATGCAATTTCATTTACCACATCCAACAGTTCTTCAAATCGTTTGTGATAAAGTCTAAACATGTAATCTAACCATTCCGGATATTCCCTCATTAATTCGCTCAACTTTTCAGTTGGAATAAAAAGTACCTCGGTATTTTCTTCTGCAATAGCCTTAATTTTGCTAGTATCTTGGTGTAAACCACCTAAAAATGACATGATACAACTTTCTCCAGATTTAATGTAATACAACAAAATTTCTCTACCATCATCATCTGTTCGCATTACTTTTATACTTCCAGTAATTACAATGGGAATAGACTTTATATAACTATGGTCGTTTATAATAACTTCCCCTTCCTTAAAAATTTTTGAAAAGCCAATTTCAGAAAGCTTCTCATACATTTTAGAGGTAGTTTTCATTGATATGTTGTTAGATAATTCCATAGAATTTCTATTGTGTTAGTGCATATTGAATAATGTTAGCACCCATTTGCAGTGCTTTTAATCTGTTTTCCTCTGAATTGTTATGGATAACAGCATCTTCCCAACCATCACCTAAATCGCATTCAACATCATAAAAGCAAACTAATCTACCTTCGTAAATTAATCCAAGACCTTTTGTAGGCTTGTTGTCATGCTCGTGAATTTTTGGAAGCCCATTAGTAAATTTATATTTTTGATGGTAAATAGGATGGTTATAAGGTAATTCTACTAATTCCAATTCTGGAAAAACCTTTTTTAATTGAGATCGGATAAATTGATCTAAGCCATAATTGTCTGAGATATGTAAAAATCCACCACCAATAAGATAGTTTCTAATGTTTTGAGCTTCATCATTAGAAAAAATAATATTTCCATGTCCGGTAAGGTGTACAAAAGGGTAGTTGAAAATTTCTTTACTACCTACTTCAACAATGGCTTGCTCAGGATTGATGTTGGTTTTTAAATTTTTGTTGCAAAATTTTACCAAATTTGGTAGTGAGGTTTCTAAATTAGCGTACCAATCGCCACCACCATTGTATTTTGCCAATGCAATTTGGTAGGAGTAAGGTTGGGCTTTTCCAGAAAAAGAAAAAATAGCTGCAAATACAAATAGGATATAAAAACGCATTTTATTCATTCAGTAATTTTATTGTGGTACAAGCATAAACTCCTGCAGTTTCTGTTCGGAGTCTGTTTTTACCCAAACTTATAGGGATAAAATTATGTTTTTTTATGGCAATTTCAACTTCTTCTAAACTAAAATCTCCTTCCGGACCAACTAAAACGACAACATCTTTACCCAAGGTATAAAGTTCCTTTAGGTGTTGCTGATTTTCTTCATAACAATGAGCTACAAATTTTTGTTCAGCATTACATTGATTCAGAAAATCTTTTAGTTTAACTGCTTCATTAATCTGAGGTAAAAAAGCTCTTCCCGATTGTTTCATGGCGGCAATTGCGGTTTTTAGCAAACGCTCTTGTTTTACTACTTTTCGCTCGGAATTAGAGCAGATAATTGGCGTAATTTCATTGATGCCAATTTCCGTGGTCTTTTCAATGAACCACTCTAGTCTGTCGTTGTTTTTGGTGGGAGCAATTGCAATATGAATATTGGGTTGTTCCTTTTCTTTTTTTGTATAATGAATAACATTAACAGTACATTGTTTGCCAACGGAAGTAAGCTCACATTGAAAAATCAAGCCTTTACCATTAAGTAGCATTATTTCGTTGCCAACAGCTAACCGTAATACACGCGAAATATGCTTTGATTCAGTTTCTTCTAACGTAAAAGAAACTTGCTGCTCATCAATATCAGGACAGTAGAAGTAGTTCAAGGTTCGTGATGTTTAAACTCGAAACTAGTTATTCCCTAAAATTATTGGTAAACCATTTTTTCCACTACCAACAACCACAACTTTTGCATTAGGAGACTTTGCTAATTCTAAAGTAGCTTCAATACCTTTTTCTGTAAGAATTTTATCTGTTAAAGAAGCACTTAAAATTTCGTTAGCTTTTGCCTTACCTTCAGCATCAATTCGTTGACGTTCGGCTTCTTTTTTGGCCTTCTCTAATTTAAACTCGTATTCCAACGATTCTTGCTCTTGCTTCAATTTGTTTTCAATAGCAGCTTTAATAGTTGGAGGTAACATAATGTCTCTAACTAATACTTCATTTAATTGAATATGTTGTTTATCCAATACTTTTTTAGTTTCGATGTTGATTTCTTCCTGAATAATATCTCTTTTAGAAGAATAAATTTCTTCAGGCGTATATCTACCAATTACACTTCTTGTTGCAGAACGTATAGCAGGACGAACAACTCTTTCTACATAATCAATTCCTTTTTCTTGGTACAATAAAGGTAGTTTAACAAAATCAGGTTGATGCCACACAGAAACATCTACAGAGATTTCTAACCCGTTAGAAGATAATACAGCCATTTTTTCCATTACTTGTTGCTGACGAACTTCCATGGTTATCATTTTGTTCCAAGGAGCTATTAGATGGAAACCTTCAGTATATGTTCTGTCTTTTTCAACTCCTTCTCCAAAAGTTTTGAAAAGCACACCAGCTTCACCCGCTCCAATTGTTACAGAGCTTTTCCATAAAGTTACAATTACAATAATTCCTATTACTACACTTAAAATTATTTTTTTACCATTTGCCGGAAATTCGGGCATATCCATTTGTTGATATTCACTCATGTTTTTTTGTTTAATTTATAATTTATGCAAACTTACTATTATTTTGTAAGAATATTGGTTGATAGTACTTTGTTCTTGAATTTACTATAAAAGGTTATTTTAATTGCAAAATTCTAAAGGTTTATAACCTTATAACTTTAATTTCTAACACTTTCTTTTGTCAGTAAAAACTGCTGAAAGCGACATTATATCAGGTTAATAGCTTGTTGTACAGTCAAAATTTCAGGTTTTTCATGCATTTTTGTAGTTGGAGTTGATTTTGATGCCTCAATTATAAATTTAAAAACCATACTAATACAAGTAATTATGAACTTTAATAATTATACTATCAAATCGCAAGAAGCCATTCAACAAGCTCAGCAAATTGCTACAGGTTTAGAGCAACAGGCTATAGAAACAGGACATATTCTAAAAGGAATTTTAGAGGTGGACGAGAATGTTGCTCCTTTTATTCTGAGTAAATTGGGCATTAATACCAATGCATTCAAACAGACTTTAGATAAAATTGTAGAATCTTACCCAAAAGTTTCCGGAGGAAATCAATATTTATCGCAAAATGCAAATAAAGCATTACAAAAAGCTACCGCCTATTTAAAAGAATTTAAAGATGAATATGTAACCATAGAACACTTATTATTGGCGTTGCTGGATGCTGGAGATACTGTTGCTCAGTTTATGAAGGACAACGGCATTAAAGAAAAAGAAATGAAAGCAGCTATTCAGGAGTTGAGAAAAGGCGAAAAGGTCACTTCTCAAAGTCAGGAAGAGCAATATAATTCATTGAAAAAATATGCTAAAAACGTAAATGAATTAGCTAAAGAAAACAAGTTAGACCCGGTTATTGGTCGAGATGAAGAGATCAGAAGAGTACTTCAAATTTTGTCCAGAAGAACTAAAAACAATCCTATTTTAGTTGGAGAGCCAGGAGTTGGTAAAACCGCTATTGCAGAAGGATTGGCACACAGAATAATTTCGGGAGATGTTCCTGAAAATCTGAAAAACAAGCAAATTTTTGCTTTAGATATGGGAGCATTAATAGCTGGAGCAAAATACAAAGGAGAATTTGAAGAACGTTTAAAAGCAGTAGTAAAAGAAGTAATTGGTGCAGAAGGTGATATCGTATTATTTATTGATGAAATCCATACCTTAGTGGGAGCTGGAGGAGGAGAGGGAGCAATGGATGCTGCCAATATTTTAAAACCTGCTTTGGCAAGAGGCGAATTAAAAGCGATTGGAGCAACCACTTTAAATGAATATCAAAAATATTTTGAGAAAGACAAAGCCTTGGAAAGACGTTTTCAAAAAGTGATGATAGATGAACCAACTACAGAAGATGCTATTTCTATTTTAAGAGGGATTAAAGAAAAATACGAAAATCACCATAAAGTTCAGATCAAAGATGCAGCTATTATTTCGGCTGTAGAGCTTTCTCAACGTTATATTACTGATAGATTTTTGCCGGACAAAGCCATTGATTTAATTGATGAAGCGGCTTCAAAATTGCGTATGGAAATTAATTCTAAGCCGGAAGTATTGGATGAGATTGAACGTAAAATTATGCAGTTAGAAATTGAGCGTGAAGCTATTAAAAGAGAAAAAGATGACAAGAAATTGGCTAAAATCCAAGAGGAATTAGCGAATTTGAATGAAGAAAAAAATAGTTTAAATGCGAAATGGATAGCAGAAAAAGAAGTAGTGGAAGGCATTCAAAAAGCTAAAGAAGAATTAGAAAATTTAAAATACGAAGCCGAACAAGCAGAAAGAAGTGGTGATTACGGAAAAGTGGCCGAAATACGTTACGGAAAAACCAAAGAAGCGGAAGAAAGGTTGGAAGCTTTTAAAGCAGATTTAGCTGAGATGCAATCGAGCTCAAAAATGATTAAGGAAGAAGTGACAGTGGAAGAAATTGCAGAGGTAGTTTCTAAATGGACAGGGATTCCAGTAACTAAAATGTTGGAAACGGAAAGAGAAAAATTACTTCGTTTGGAAGATGAACTACATAAAAGAGTAGTTGGTCAGGAAGAAGCAATTACAGCAGTTGCCGATGCCGTTAGAAGAAGTAGAGCAGGCTTGCAAGATGAAAAAAGACCTATAGGTTCTTTTATTTTTTTAGGAACAACAGGTGTGGGAAAAACAGAGTTGGCAAAAGCATTGAGCGAATTTTTATTCAATGATGAAAATGCCATGACCCGAATAGATATGAGTGAATACCAAGAAAAACATTCCGTTTCGAGATTGATTGGTGCTCCTCCGGGATATGTGGGTTACGATGAAGGTGGTCAGCTTACAGAAGCGGTTAGAAGAAAACCTTACTCAGTAATTTTGTTAGACGAGATTGAGAAAGCTCATCCCGATGTGTATAACATTTTATTACAGGTGTTGGATGATGGAAGATTGACCGATAACAAAGGTAGAGTGGTGAATTTTAAAAATACCATTATCATCATGACATCTAACTTAGGTTCGCACATTATACAAGAAAGTTTTGAAAACATGGGAAAAATAGACCGAGAAAGCGTGATAGAAAAAACCAAGTTAGAAGTGATGGGTTTACTTAGAAAAACTATTAGACCAGAGTTGTTAAACAGAATTGATGAAACCATTATGTTTACTCCGCTAAGCGAAGCAGATATTTATCAAGTGGTAAAATTGCAGTTGGATATATTGGCTAAAATGGTCGCTAAAAATGACATAAAACTTACAGCTACAGATGAAGCAATACATAAAATAGCACTATTGGGGTATGATCCTCAATTTGGAGCACGACCTGTAAAAAGAGTAATTCAGAAAAATGTATTGAACGAACTTTCTAAAGAAATTTTAGCAGGGAAAGTAACTCCGGCATCAGAAATAGTGCTAGATGAATTTGACGGTAAATTTGTATTTAGAAACAAAATAGAAGGAAAAGATAAGTAAGTTCATTAGTGTTTAGCATTTAAAAATCCTGATTGGTTAATAACCTTTCAGGATTTTTTTTGTGATTTATTTTGTCTTTTGTTCAAAGTGATTAATTTTAGCCAATATTTAAAAATCATTTCATGGAGAAAAGTAACCCTATTTTAAGACATCTTTTAGCAGTATTAATTTTATTTGTGGTAGCAGCTGCTTATTTTTATCCGGAATTACAAGGAAAGAAAATTTTAAGTCATGACCAAGTGAGTGCAGCAGCAGCAGGGGCACAACGTAATGAATATAAAGAAAAAGGAGAAACGATATTGTGGAGTTCACGAATTTTTTCTGGAATGCCTTTGTTTCAGGTGGCTTACCAAACGGATGCTAATTTGTTAAATACAGCACTTTTCCCAAGAAACTTTATGCCTAAAAGTATGTGGTTGTGGTTTTATTTACTGTTAGGATTTTATATTGCTCTTTCCATACTTGGATATGATATTAAAATAAGTGTCTTGGGTGCTTTAGCTTTTGGTTTATGTACATGGTTATTTTTATCCATAGAAGCAGGTCACTCTAGTAAAATGACAACACTTGCATTTGTACCACCATTAATAGCATCAATATTAATAACATATAGAGGTAGGTGGCTTGTCGGAGGAGCATTAGCTGGTTTATTTACAGGGTTAGCCATTATGGCAAACCATCCCCAAATTGTGTATTATGCCTTTTTTATGATAATGGCTATAGTAATCGTAATGTTTGTTCAGGCAATAAAAAATAAAACAATACCAGTGTTTTTTAAACGCTCATTTATTTTACTAGCCTTTGGAATAGTTGGCGTTTTAGCTAATACTGCAGCTTTATGGACAACTTTTGATTATAGTAAAGAAACTATTAGAGGTGGAAAATCTGAATTAACTAAAGAGGATGTAAAACAAGGAACAGGTTTGGATTTAGATTATGCCATGCAGTGGAGTTATGGTAAAGTAGAAACCATTAATTTACTAATACCTGGAGCTTTTGCAGGAGGAGCTTCCTTAGATGAAAATTCGGCTACTTATGAAATGTTGGTGGAAAAAGGAGTTCCTAAAAAACAAGCGTTAGACTATGTTAAAGGATTGCCACTATATTATGGCGACCAACCGTTTACAACAGGGCCTTCTTATATGGGGGCTGCAATTATCTTTTTGTTTTTATTATTGTTTTTCATTTCTTCAGATAGGTTAAGATGGGCGTATTTAGCAGTAACCATAATGGCCATAATATTTTCATGGGGAAAAAATTTCTTAGTAATAAATGAATTTTTCTTTAATAATTTTCCGCTTTACAATAAATTTAGGACACCTTCAATGTGGCTATCTTTAGCCATGATAGCTGTTGTATTAGGAGCAATAACTACTTTAAATATTATTCTAAATAAAAAAACAAGTACTGAAAAAATGAAAAAAGGATTACTTTATTCAGGAGCAATTTTAGGAGGATTATCTTTGTTTACTTGGTTATTTGGAAGCTCTTTTTCAGATTTTGAAGGTGCTTATGACGGACAAATAGCAGAATCAGGTATTGATATAAATGTACTTATTGAAGATAGAATTGCGATGCTTAAGTCTGATGCACTAAGAACACTTGTAATTATAGGATTAACTTTTGGTTTGTTATGGATGTTTGTTACTGATAAGCTTAAAGATGCAAAAGTGGTTTTTGGAATTTTAGCAATAATTATTGTTGGAGATATGTGGATGGTTGGAAAAAGATACCTAAATGATAGTGATTTTACTAAAGCAAGTTCTTTTGCAAAATCTATAAAACCTACACAAGCTGATTTACAAATTCAAAATGACCCTTCATATTTTAGAGTATTTAATACAACAGTAAGTTCATTCAATGATGTTAAAACTTCTTACTTCCACAATAGTGTTGGAGGGTATAGTGCAGTAAAATTAATTCGTTATCAAGATATAATTGAAAACCAGTTGGCTAAAAACAATATGAATGTGTTTAACATGCTAAATACAAAGTATTTTATTGTTGGTCAACCCGGACAAGAAATGGCAAGAACTAACCCTGATGCATGTGGGCCAGCTTGGTTTATAGATAATATTAAATGGGTGAAAAATGCAGACGAAGAGATGGCGGCTTTAATTGACTTTTTACCAAAAGCAACAGTAGTTATTGATGAACGTTTTAAAGATTACTTAAAAGATTTTACACCTAATAATTCAGTTCAAAATACAGTAAAACTAACTTCTTTTCACCCAGACAATATGGTGTATGAAGCCACTGCAAATACTACTAATTTGGCTGTTTTCTCAGAAATTTGGTACAAAGGAAATGAAGATTGGAAAGCTTATATTGACGGAAAAGAAGTTGAATTTATTCGTGTAAATTATTTGTTAAGAGGCTTATTAATTCCTGAAGGAACACATAAAGTTGAATTCAAATTTTACCCTAAAACGCATTATACAGGAAGTTATATTACATTCGTATTTTCATTAATTTGTATAATAGGCTTTTTGGTCGTAGTTGTTTTATCAAAAATGGGTAAAAAATTACCGGGAATGGAAGAGGAAGGAGATAAAGAAATTGAAAATAAAAATCTTTAACTGAAAAACTGTAAACAAATATAAACAAAGATGAAAAAAATAATCCTAATATCCTTTGCTGCATTGAGCTTAATGCTAAAAGCACAATCGGTACATATTACCAATACCTTATCAGAAAAATTAGCGGTTGCGGATAATAATAGTCTTTTAAAAGTTAATTTAATTTTTAAAAATCAAGTAAATTTTCAGCAAATGAATCAGCAGTTTAAGGAGAACAATATTTCTTTGGATGTTAGGGCTAAAAAAGTAATGAAAACAGCTATGCAATTAGCAGAAAATGAACAAAGCCAAATAGTAAATTTACTAAATCAAAATGCAAGTAAAGTAAAATCCATTAAACAGTTTTGGTTAATTAACATGATGACTGTTGAGTTGGAGAAATCATTGCTAACACAACTTTTAAATCATTCATTAATTGAATATGTAGAAGAGCATGATTATTTCCACTCTAAACCAATAGAAATAGAAAAAGGTTCAGAAGTACAAAAATCTATTAATGGTAATGAACCTGGGTTATCAGCTATTAATGCACCTGCATTATGGGCAATGGGTTATACAGGTAAGGCAAGAAAGTTCTATAGCATAGATACAGGAGTTTGGCCAAATCATCCTGCTATTAGTAATGCTTGGCTTGGAAATTATCAACCTATCAATCAGGCGTGGTATGCTGTAGATGCACCAACACCGGTGGATAAATCTAGTAGCCACGGAACGCATACAACAGGAACAGTTTTGGGATTAGAGCAAGCAACAAATGATACTATTGGTGTAGCTTTTAATGCTTATTTTATGGCAGCAGACCCTATTGTAGATAATATTGCATTAATCAAACCGCTCCCTGATTATATTGATGTTTTTGAGTTTGCTTTTAATCCAGATGGAGATACATCTACTACACATGATATGCCTGATGCTATAAACAATTCTTGGGGTATTGATACGCATGATGACACCACAATATGTGCAGGTTATGTAACCCAAATGTTTGATGCCGTTGAGGCAGCAGGAATTGCCAATGTGTTTTCGGCAGGAAATGAAGGACCGGGTGCTACTACTATTGGTCAACCGCAATATGTAAGTACAGGATTAGTAAACACCTTTACGGTTGGAGCAGTAAATGGAGCGAATGCATCATTTCCTATTGCTAACTTTTCTAGTAGAGGACCATCTCCTTGTCCAAACTTATCAGGTTCACTATTAATAAAACCTGAAGTTGTTGCTCCAGGAATGAATGTACGTTCTTGTATAGATCAAAATAATTATGCAAATTATAATGGAACATCAATGGCAGGACCACATGCCACAGGTGCTGTTCTGTTGTTAAAAGAAGCTTTTCCAAATGTTAGTGGTGAAGATATTTTGTTAGCATTATATTATTCTGCTATTGATTTAGGAGATATAGGAGAAGATAACACCTACGGAATGGGAATGATAGATGTATTAGCTGCTTATAATTATTTAGCACTAACACATACACCAACTCCACCTAATAATATTCCTTATGATGTAACTATTACTGAAATTCTTAGCTCAACAAACAACATTCAGTGTCAACAAGATTTTAATCCTATTGTAGTGGTCAAAAATAATGGTGATAGTACAATTTCGAATATTTACTTTTCTTATCATTTAAACAATGAAGCACTTCATTACGATACGCTTACTAGAACCTTAATACCTGGAGACACTGTTCATGTTAATTTACCAACTATAACTGCTCAAACATTAGGAAATTATGAATTGCTCATTAAAGCAGCATTAGATACTAGTATTAACGAAATTGATTTTGTAAATAACCAAAGAGCGGTGAGATTTAATATTAGAGAAATGGTATCCACTTTGCCTTTTTATGAAAATTTTGAAAACACACAGTTAGATAGTTCTAATTGGTTTATAGAAAACCCTGATGTAAAAACTACTTGGGATACACTTGCAACTCAAGGGTTGATAAATAGCAATTACTCAGCATATATTAATTTGTATGATTATGCTCCTCGTCAGAGCCAATTAGATGCGATAATTACGCCTAAAATTAAACTACCTAATAGAGATTCATTATTCATTAAATTTGATGTTGCTTATCAAATGAGGTTATCTGTTATTGCGGATACTTTGGTGGTCTATGTTTCTGATGATTGTGGAGCAACATATACTCAGGTGTACAAAAAAGGAGGAGCAGACTTACAAACAAAAGATACCTTAACCAACAATTTTATACCACAATATGCTTCTCATTGGAGAACTGATTATATAGACATTTCTGCTTATGGCGGAAGTGATATTTTAGTTAAGTTTGAAAGTATTAATCGACAAGGAAACAATTTGTTTTTAGATAATATTTGGGTGTATCAAGGTGTTGAGCCAGTTACTATTCAGGAAAATAATATGCTTATTGATGTGAAAGTTTATCCCAACCCAACCAATGGTTTAGTAACTTTAGAAATGGGTGAAAACGACTTGAATAATGCTTCTTATCAGTTGATAGATATGTTGGGAAAGCAATTAAAATCTCAACAAATCGTACAATCAAAAATGAATATTGATATTAGTGGGCTAAAACAAGGTATTTATTTTTTAAATGTAACTAATAATAATGGACGACAAGTATTGAAGCTTATTAAAAACTAAGGGAAAAGATGAGGTTGAAAAAATGGACGTACCTACTATTTGCAATGTTTATGGTTGTTTCTGTTGATGCTTGTGCTCAAAAGGGAAAAGCTTCTAAGCAAGTAAAACAACGTGAGAAAATGTTGGAAAAACAAAAAGAAGAGAAAGAAAAAGCTCAAGAGAAATCAATAGAAGAAGGCAAGAAGAGACACATGAATATTCAGACTAAGGCAACCAAAAAAAGAATGAAGAAAACAGCTAAAAAAGCTGCTAAAGCAAGAGGAGAGAAAAAAGGTTTCTTTTTATTTAGGATATTTAAAAAGGAGTAGTGAATTAAAATCCTTAAGGCAAAATATAGAATTTTGATATTTGATTTTCATGAAAGTCTTTATCTCTCACTTAAATCAAAACGATAAATCATTCTAAAATTAAAAACCAAACCGTCTTTAAAATCAGGATTGAGTTGTTCTCTGTTATCTCCAAAACGAAAAGCAGAAACACCAACGTCAACTTTTTCATCATCAGGATAAACCCTAAAACTTCTGCCAATAGAATGTCCTACTTTTGCTTGTAACAAAACACTTTTAGTTAGATTGTATTGCAGATATCCAAAAAGTTCGTTGTTTTTCTTTACCAAATAGCTATCGTATTCTCCTAAATAATAACTTCTTACAAAAGCACTAAAAGTTGCTCCAACACTAATTTTTTTGTTTATACTATACTTGATGTCTGCCCAAATGGGTAAGGTAAAATTAATTTCCCATTTTTCTGTTTTACGATAGATGCCCAATAATGGAACGAAAAAAGGACCAAATAATTCTTGGTTATAATACAATCCGAGGCTATAACTCTTTTTAGCAGAATAGCTTCGTTTAAGCAAACCTAACATGCCTAGCTGAAAATGATTTTTATTTACATCTTTAAGATTGGAACTGATTTTAGGAAATAACAAGTATGTTCCCGACCATTTTTCGCTATGTTTTTTGTTAATTCCTACCCTAAGGTTAAATGTAGAAACTGTAGTTTTTTCTATTTCTGGAGCTAATTGAGTAGTAATGTTCTCCCAAAAAACACCGGTAATAATAGCCAGCGAATCATTAATTTTTAAAGGAAGCGTTAAGTCTAACCCCATTTCCGATAAGGGAGCTTTTCCCGTAGTATCTTCAAAATTATTTTTTGGAGTAGGAGAGTAGTGAAACTTAATTAAATCAATGTATTCTTGAGCATAAGTACTCATGGTACCCAACAACATAACTATTAAAATAAATTTAGGTTTCACTCTATATACTAATTAAATGAAATTCAAAAATAGAAAAATAGTTATTGATTTACCTAAAAGCTAAATAAAATGTGAAAAATCAATTTACCCCAACTCAAACACAGTAATTTCAGGCAATATTCCCACCCTTCCGGGATAACCTAAAAAGCCTAACCCTCTGTTGACATAAATTTGTTGGTTACTATGTTGGTATAAACCTGCCCATTGAGGATAAATATATTCCGAAGGACTCCATTTAAAGCCAGGAATTTCAATACCAAATTGCATGCCGTGAGTATGTCCTGAAAAGGTAACAGCAATATCTTGGTGTTCTTTTAATATTTGAGCTTCCCAATGTGATGGGTCGTGACTTAAAAGCAATTTAACATCTTCTTGTAAACAGCCATTTTTTGCTTTTTCAATATCTCCGTACTTTGGAAATCGCATTCCGTGTCCCCAATTTTCTACACCAATAATTGCTAAGCGTTCGTTGTCTTTTTCAAGAATATGATGCTCATTGTTAAGTAATTTCCAACCCATTTTGGCGTGAATTTCCTTCATCAATTTCAGGTTGTGCTGTTTGCCCTCAACATCTTCCGGTTGGTAAAAATAATCGCCATAATCGTGGTTTCCCAATACGGAATAAACACCTAGAGGAGCTTGTATTTTTTTAAGTGTGTCAATAAAAGGCAAAGCCTCTTCACTTATGTCATTTACTAAATCGCCTGTAAAGAAAATAATATCAGCTTGTTGTTTATTTATTAGTTGCACAGCTTCTTCTAATGGTGTACTCGACACAAAACTACCTGTATGAATATCAGAAATCTGTATAATTTTAAGTCCTTTAAAAGCTTTCGGTAAGTTTGGGATTTTTAGCTTTTGTTTTCTAACAGTGTAATCAAAAGCAGAATTGAACATTCCAAATAATAATGTGCCAAAAGGAATGGCAGAAGCCACAATAGCCGTTTTCTTTAAAAAAGTTCTTCTGCCAATATCTTGTTGTATTTTTTCAGAACGAAATTTTTTAATGATATTTTTTTTGATGAACAGAATGACAGATTGTAAATCATACATCATTACAAACAAAACACCTACAATTTTAGAGACATAAATAACGAATATAATACCCATTAAATAGGTTCTCAAAATTTTAGGAATAGCAGCTTTTTCAATAAAAAATGAAGAGGTATAAGCAAGTGTAGCTAGTATCATAAGTGTAAATATCCAGTAAGCAATAATAATGGATTTTCGCCAAGTTTTTGCTAATGGTTCCGTTAGCTTTTTAATTGAACGGAAGTAGTACCAATCTATTACTAAAACAAAAATGGAAGCAGTTATAATAAACTTAAAATACATAGATTTTTAAATAGAAGTACAAAAGAACGTAAAATCCTTGTCATTCTTTGTTTACAATAGCTTAAACCGATTATTTTTTTGTTAAAATCTCCTAAAAAAAATAATCTAAAAATGCTTATTCTTAGCTTTGTCGACTTATGCAAGTTATAAAAATTATAATTCTTCAGTTGTTTACAGCTATAATTTTCACTACTACTTTGTCAGCTCAAGGGGGAGGAAAAACATACGATTTTTCAGGTAAAGTTATTGATGATAAAGGAGAACTATTGCCCTATGTGGCGGTGGCTATTTATAAAACTGCTGATTCTACTTATGTAAAAGGAGCAGCTACTGATATGGACGGGAAGTTTGAAATTCCACTTTCCAACGGAAATTACTATGCTAAGTTATCTTTTTTAAGTTTTGAGAATAAAATCATTCCTAACATAGAAATTGCTAATAAAGCAGTAGAAATGAAGAAAATTGTGATGAGATCATCTTCATTAGCCTTAGATGAATTTGAAGTGGTAGAAGAAAAAAAGCTGATGGAAATGGATTTGGATAAGCGAGTTTTTAATGTAGATAAAGATATTACCAACCAAGGAGCTGATGCTACAGAGGTATTAAACAGCGTACCTTCTGTTGATGTTGATATTGATGGAAATGTGAGTTTAAGAGGAAGTGGAAATGTAAGAATTTTAATAAATGGTAAACCTTCTGGAATGACAGGTATGAGTACTTCTCAGGCATTAAAACAATTACAAGGAAATCAGATTGAAAAAATTGAAGTGATTACCAACCCATCCTCAAGATATGATGCTGAAGGAGAGGTAGGGATTATTAATATTATTCTTAAAAAAGATAAAAGAGAAGGTATAAACGGAGTTGTAAATGTCGATGTTGGCTACCCAAGTAATTATGGTGGAGGGTTTAACTTAAACATTAAAAAAGAAAAGATTAACTATTTTTTTGGTTACGGAGTAAATTATAGAGAATCTCCCGGTACAAGTATCTCTATGCAACGTTTTTTCTACCCAGATACTTCTTTCAGTTATGAAAGTGTTTCAGAGACAGAAAGAAATACCATTAATCACAATTTTAGAGCAGGAACGAGTTATGATTGGAATGAGTATAATTCTGTAACATTTTCAGGTAGTTTTAATGCAGGAGATGCTGATAATAGTGTAAAACTTCAATACTCTGATTTTAATAATTTAGATTTACCAACACAAGTAGTTTATAGAGACGAGGTAGAAGATAAAGATCTCTCTTCTTATGATGTTTCCTTTAATTATAGAAAAACCTTTAAGCAGAAAGATAGACTATTTACTATAGATGCTCAAAAATCGGGAGCAATGGATTTTGAAGATTCATTTATTTATCAAAAATCTACTGACGCTTCTCAAAACTCTGTTCAAAGTGTATATAATAATGAGAAATCTGATGATTGGTTATTTCAAGCAGATTATGTTCATCCATATAAAGAAGGAAAGTTTGAAACAGGTTTAAAGTCTACTTTAAGAACTATTACCAATCCTTATGCAGTAGGAACTTTTAATGATGCTTCTCAACAATTTGAAGCTCTACCTGGCTTTTATAATGATATGGAGTATAACGAAAACATTTATGCAGCCTATATGATGTTTGGTAATAAGGTTAAAAAGAAATTTTCCTATCAGTTGGGTGTAAGAGCTGAATATTCGGATGTGACTACCTTATTAAAGCTAACAGATGAAGAAAATAACAGACAGTATTTTAATTTATTTCCGAGTGTACATTTTTCGTATGAATTAAAAAATGAAAATTCTGTTCAGTTGAGTTATAGCAAGAGAATTCAACGTCCAAGGCATTGGTTTTTATTGCCATTTTTTAGTTTTAGTGATGCTAGAAATGTTTTTTCAGGAAATCCTAATTTAGATCCTGAACTTTCAGATTCTTATGAAGCAGGGTATTTAAAAATGTGGAAAAAAGGTTCTTTACTTTCTAGTGTTTATTACCGCTATACTACAGATGTTATTACTAGAATTATTGTTCCTGATGATGAAGGAAATACTATCCGCTTGCCTTATAATTTAGGAACAAGAGATGCTTATGGTGTTGAATTTTCTGGTTCTTATGAGCCGTTTAAAGTGTGGAGTGTAAGAGGCAGTTTTAACTTTTTTAGAGAAATTCAAGAAGGTGAATTGAATAACCAACGTTATGATGCAGATACTTATACTTGGTCAACAAGGTTAAACTCAAAATGGACAATAAAAAAGAAAGTGAATTTACAAGCATCAGCATTTTATAGAGCTCCTCGTCAGGAAGTACAAGGAAATGATAAATCAATGTATTCTTTAGATGCTGGTTTTTCCTTCGATTTGCTAAAAGGTAAAGGAACAATCACTTTTAATGTGAACGATATTTTTAATACGCGTAAATGGAGAGGAACTTCAGAAGGAGATAATTTCATTTCTGTAAATGAAAGACAATGGAGAACACGTTGGGTTCGTTTAAGTTTCTCTTATAGAATTAATCAGCAAAAGAAAAGGCAAGAAAATTACCAAAGAGATTTTAATGGTGATTTTGAAGGAGGATAAGAAGTCACTAATCCCCTGAAGAGGGATTTTTCCATTTCATCACGCCAATAGTTTTGTCATTCTAAGTTTGTGAAGAATAAAGACCTTAGGAAAAATCAAATCGAATTTTCAATTTCATCCATCTTTTCAGCCAAGGTAATGTCTTTTTGAGTAATACCTCCGGCATCGTGTGTAGTTAATGTTACCGTTACTTTATTATAAACATTACTCCATTCAGGATGGTGTTGCATTGTTTCGGCAATAGTTGCAACAGCATTAATAAATTGTATGGATTCTAAAAAATCAGTGAAAACAAATTTTTTTTCAATACGATTATCTAGTAGTTTCCAGTTGTTTAATTGAAGGAGAGCGGATTTTATTTTATCTTCGGTTAATAGCATAATTGTGTGTGGGTTAAAATGGATATCAATAGTAACTTTACTTTACCAAAGGTAATAAAATTTAGCTTAATAGGAATTTATGTCTTTTTTAAAGTTAGATTTCTATGGCTATGCGAACTATATAAAAACTTCTATTTACAGATATGGAGGTTTGCTTAAGAGGAAAGCTTAATACCCTTTTTAAAGAGGGTGAAAAAATGTATATTTGAAATAATTAACTGCATACGTAGAAATATATTAATCTAAAAATAAGAAAATGGAAGATAATCACAGAATGAATCAGAACAAAAGAAATAAAGGTCAGTATACAAAATTCGCATTGATGTTGTTAGGATCTTTTATTGCAATGTACATCACAATGTATTTTAACACCTATGAAATAGACCATGTTTATTTTAGTCTTACTCGTTTTTACATGACTTGTTTAGGGATTTCTGCAATGGCAGTGATAATGTTATTATTTATGCTAAACACGTACAACGATAAAAAGAAAAATATTGCTATTGTTATGGGCAGTTTAATTCTTTTTATAAGTGCTTTAAGTTTGGTAAGAGTGCAACTTCCAGTCGGAGATGTATTGTACATGAAAGGAATGATTCCACACCATTCAATAGCTATTCTTACGAGTAAAAAGGCAGATATAAAAGACCCGGAAGTAAGGAAATTAGCAGATGAAATTATAAAGGCTCAAGAAAAAGAAATAGCAGAAATGAAAGCACTTATTAAAAGGTTGCAGTCAGATAATTAATTTATTCTGACGAACAATTAAATCTTTATTTGTAAATACATTTGTAAAACTAATCCACTAATTGTTTTCGCTTATTTATGGCATCATAAATTACTTGTTGAATATCTGTTCTAATATTCATTTTTAGTAACTTTTTGTTTTCTGCATCAGGATGTATTCTGTTCGACATAAATACATAAACCACTTGCTCTACAGGGTCAGCCCAAACGAGTGTTCCTGTAAAACCTGAGTGACCAAAACTATCAAAAGAAACACAATTACAAGTTGGTCCGCCACCTTCCATCATTGGCTTGTCGAAACCAGCAGCCCTACGGTTATCGCTTTCATCACAAAACTGGCATTTAATGTATTCATTTAGCGTTTCCTCACTAATGTATCTTTTACCACCATAATAACCTTTGTTTAAATACATTTGCATTAATTTACCCATGTCATTGGCATTAGAAAATACACCTGCATGTCCGCCAACTCCGCCCAACATAGCAGAACCCGGGTCATGAACATCACCATGAATAAGTTGTTTTCTAAACACTTTGTCATATTCTGTTGGCACAATTCTGTCTAATGGAAATTTTCTTCTCGGAATATAGCCCGCAGTGCTCATTCCCATTTGTGAATAAACGTCATCTACATATTGTGATAAGGATTTTCCCGATTGCTTTTCAATAATTTTCATCATAAAATAATAGCCTAAATCGCTGTATCGGTATTCTTTTGTTTTTATAGGTCCTTTTAAAATACGTTGAAAAATAAAATCGGGATATTCTTGATTAATGTAAAGGTTCTTAGCAACTCTGTAAGGATAATAAACAGTAGAATCTTTGCTGTAAATTACAGAATCTAACACACCATTTCGCATGGTTTTAACATAAAATGGAACCCAAGCTTGTAAGCCCGATTGGTGAGCCAAAATTTCTCTTAAATTAAGGTTGCTATATTCAGAACTATCAGGAATTAAATCTGGTAAGTAATCACCTAAGTTGTTGTCTAAACTCAGTTTGCCTTTATCTTGCAATTGCATTAATCCCAACAAAGAAGCAGAAATTTTTGTTACCGAAGCCACATCGTAAATAGAATTAATGGTGGTAGGAATTTTATTATCGTAAGTATGGTGTCCAAAAGCTTTGTGGTAAATTACTTTGTTGTTTTTAGCTACAAAAACCTGACAACCGGGATAGGCTTGCTCTAAAATTCCCGATAAAGCAATGGAATCTATGCGATACAAATCTTCGGTACGTAAGCCAACATCTTCAGGCTCGCCATAAGCCAATCTGCCAATAGGACTAATGTCAATTCCAGTTCCTGCAACTAAGTTTTCGGAAACACTTACGGGCAATTTTCCGTTGGCACCAATAGCTCCAAAAATAAGCTGAGCCGCTCCACTTTGTGCGTAAGGATTGTTTTGATAAGCCATAATTAATCCGTCAGTATTTTCTGCTTCGGGGAAATCTATTAAGCTATACGGATTAGCAAAAACAGTAAGGATAACCTTTGTTTTTTCTTGCAGCTTGGCAATAAATGATTTAGTAGCGGCATCAATATCATATTTTTTCCATGGATGTTTATCTGATTTATGTATTCCAACAATTACTAAATTGTGCTGACTAAGGTTTTTTAATAATTTAATAGTATCTTCTTTAGAGATATCTTCAGCAGAATAATGCGTAATGTTTGTATATAAACCTAAAGTCTGCTGAAAGTGGTTTTCGCCTTCATTACCAATACTTAAACTAGTAATATTAAGCGTGTCTAAAGTTTTTATGGGTAAAATGTCAGCATTGTTTTTAAGCACAGTTAAAGCAGCATGAAACAGCTTTTTGTTGTGAACTTCGTACTTCTTTTTATTTAAATCTGCGTATAGATTTTTGGCTGCTACTTTTTTATTTTTATGAACGCCTGTCCATTCTTTAGCTCTTAATATTTTTAGGCAACGGGCAGAAATTTCTTCTTCAGAAATTTCTCCATTTTCAATGGCTTTTTTTATTTCAGTAATAGCTGTAGGTACATCGCCCGAAAAAAGCAACACATCATTTCCTGCTAATAAGGCTTTTACATCCACCACTCCCGGAGGAAATAAATTGCTAACGCCTTTCATATTTAGTGCATCAGTAAAAATTAATCCTTTAAAACCCAAGGTATCTTTTAGTAAATGCGTTACCACATTTTTCGATAAAGTAGTAGCAGTTCCTGCTTCTTCTGCGTAAGCGGGAATATCTAAATGAGCCACCATCATACTCGCTAATTGTTTGTTGATTAATTCCTTAAATGGGTAAAGTTCTATACTGTCCATTCTCTTTTTAGAATGATTTATAACAGGAAGGGCTTTATGAGAATCTTTATCTGTATCTCCGTGACCGGGAAAGTGTTTGGCATTAGCCATCACCTTTACAGCTTGCATTCCTTGCATGTAGGCAATTCCTTTTAAGGCTACATTTTCTTTTTGTTCACCAAAGGAACGAGCATTAATAATCGGATTTTTAGGATTAACATTAATATCTACCACGGGAGCAAAATTTACCTGAATACCTAATCGTTTACATTGTTCGCCAATATCAACACCCATCTGATAAATTAACTCATTGTTTTGAATAGCTCCCAAGGTCATTTGCCACGGATATTTAATAGTACTGTCCAATCGCATTGCCAAGCCCCATTCGCCATCAATAGAAATTAATAAAGGTATTTTGCTTTTTTGTTGGTAGCGGTTGTAAAGCGTTGCCTCACGAACAGGGCCACCTTGCATAAAAATTAATCCGCCAATGTGGTTTTCTGTTATTAGTTTTTCAATTTCAGTAACATGTTTAGCATCTTTGTTAGAATAAGCAGCCACCATTAGCAGCTGACCAATTTTTTCATCTAACGTTAGCGTTTGGATAAGCGAATCTGCCCAAGGAGTTTCATTAATGATAAATTCTGGTAGCGTATTTTTTGGCTTTGAGACCTCCATAGTTGGCTCAACAAAAGCACTTGAGGCAAGAAATAATAAAAAAGAAAAACTAATGAAACGCTTCATGAAATCCAATTAAATTGATAAGCTATAAAATTAAGGCTAAAATTGAGCCAATTCCTTATGAGTATAACGTGTTTTTAACAAAAAATTGTTTGTTTAGGATGGGAATAAAATTATCCAACAAAATAACCTACTTTTGCAGTATATGACATTTAAAGAACTAGAAGTAATAGAGCCTATTTTAAAGGCATTACAAGAAAAAGGATACACTCATCCAACACCAATTCAAGAACAAGCCATTCCTATTTTATTAAAAGGTAAAGATTTATTAGGCTGTGCTCAAACAGGAACGGGAAAAACAGCTGCTTTCGCGATACCTATTTTACAACATTTGTATTTAGATAAAACTCGAAACAGAAATCAACGCCAGATAAAAGTGTTGATAGTAACCCCGACAAGAGAGTTGGCAATACAAATAGCCGATAATTTTACCGAATATGGTGAACATACAGATATTCGCAATACGGTAATTTTTGGTGGGATAAAACAAGGCTCGCAAACCAATGCCTTAAGAAGAGGTGTTGATGTATTGGTGGCTACACCGGGGCGTTTGTTAGATTTAATGAACCAAGGATTTATTTCGCTTAAAAATGTAGAATACTTTGTATTAGATGAAGCCGATCAAATGTTAGACATGGGTTTTGTGCACGATATTAAAAAACTAATTACTAAGCTTCCTGTAAAACGTCAGTCTTTGTTTTTCTCAGCCACTATGCCTAAAACCATAGTGGAGCTTTCGGGTAAGATTTTAGGAAACTATGAAAGCGTTACCGTAAAACCAGAACAAGCTACAGCTGAAAGAGTAGGTCAAGCTGTTTATTTTGTAAGTAAAGCAGACAAAACAAAACTTTTGGTACATGTGTTAAAAGAAGAAAATGCAGTTTCTACATTGGTATTTGCAAGGACCAAGCACGGAGCAGATAAAGTAGTTAAGGTATTATCAAAAGCTAAAATTACAGCCGAAGCCATACATGGAAATAAATCTCAAAATGCAAGGCAACGAGCATTAAGTAATTTTAAAGAAGGAAGAACAAAAGTATTAGTAGCTACAGATATTGCTGCTCGTGGTATAGATATTTCGGATTTAGCTTTGGTAATTAATTATGATTTGCCCAACGTACCCGAAACCTATGTACACCGAATTGGTAGAACAGGAAGAGCAAGTGCTAGCGGTATTTCTATATCTTTTTGTAATATAGAGGAAAGACCGTACTTAAAAGACATTGAAAAGTTAATTAAGCAACAAATTCCAGTAGTTTCCATTCACCCCTATGCTGATGCAAGTAAAGAGGAGCTAATTCCAGATAAAAAGCCACAAAGCAATAACAGAAAACAACAGCAAGCCAAACCAAAGAACAATAACAATAGAAATAATTGGAGAAGTAACAAGCCTAAGAGTAATGCTTAGTAGAAATTATTAATTAAACTATATAGTTTTTCTAGAAAGAAGTGTTTAGTTTTTCCTACATTATAAAAATGTATTTATAAAAAAATAATCGTACATTTGAGACCAATGTTTAAAAAGTTGGTGTCCATATTGATGTTATTTTCTGCACTTGCAATAATGCTTGGGCATAATTTTATTGAACACCACCATCACGATTTTGAGCATAGCGAAGTTTCACATTATCACAATGACGGACACCATCATGATAATGATACCGATACAGAAGATGAAAGTAATGATTGGAGCCATTTATTTTCGGGAATACAGCATGGTGAAGAAGGACTGACTTTTTTAACCAGTCATAGTTTTATTGACAAATTTTCAAAACAAGTTACTCAGCTCACTGCAATTCACGTATCAAATATTATTTTTAACCAGGTAATAATTGAAGTTCGGCAAAATGCACCGCCTTATATTGCCGACTATTACAATTCTCGAATTTTCTTCCCTTGTGGGTTAAGAGCCCCTCCCATTTCCATCGTTTAATATCCTTTGTTTTTCAGAGGATAGTTTCCACTTGTTGAGCTAATTGACAAGTGCATTTTCAATTTTATTTAATTCAAAAATTTTAAACGATGAAAAAATACATATTATCATTGGCTATTGCAGCCATACTGTTTGCTGGATGTGGCAACAACAATAAAAACAATAAACATTCTCACGATAGTGAGGAGAATCATACTAATACAGAAAGCGTTCACGAACACGAAGATGGTTCGGTTCACGAAAACTATCAAGATGCTGAACACCATCAAGAGGAATTTAAGGTAGAAAGCAACAGCTCCGTTGTGAAAACAGAAAAGGAACACAGGCATAGTCACGAAGATGGTAATCACAAGCATTAATCACCCTTAAACTCTTATATAATGAAGACAGCATCAATTTTGATGGCTTTGTTTATTATGCTTTTTATAGGTTGTGCCGATAAAGCAGCAGATGAACACAGTCACGAACACGGGGCAGGCGGCTTAGAACCGCTTGTTTATACCGTTTATTCTAATAAAACAGAACTCTTTGTAGAATTTAAGCCCCTTGTGGTTGACAGCAAGTCCAGCTTTGCAGTGCACTTTACCATTTTAGGAGAACAGTTTTTACCCCTAACAAAGGGAAAGGTAACTATCAACTTGATTATTGGTGATAGTGGTATTCGCCATAGTGCCGATTCGGCAAGCTCACCTGGTATTTACAGATTGGCATTAATTCCAAAGACAGCAGGAAAGGGAAAACTTGTTTTTGATATCGAAACAGAAAGTTACACCGACCAAATTGTTATTGAAAACATCACGGTGTATGCCAGTGAACACTCTGCATTGTACAATCAAACAGAAACAACTATTTCAGATGAAATAGTTTACCTTAAAGAACAAGCTTGGAAAATAGAATTTGCCAATGTTCCTGTAGTTAAAACTGCATTTTCCGAAATCATCAAAACAAGTGGACAAATACTTTCCGCTCCTGGTGATGAAATGGTGGTAACTGCCAGCGCAAGCGGAATTATAAATTTTACAGGAAATAAGACAATCATTGGTTCAGAGGTATCTCAAAACACACCTTTGTTTACTATTTCAGGAGGAAATCTCACGGAAAATAATTTGGACGCTAATTACAAAGAAGCAAAAGCCAATTATGACAAGACCAAAGCGGATTTTGAGCGATCTAAAGAATTGGTGAACGATAAAATAGTTTCGGAAACGGCCTTTTTACAAGTGAAAAATGCTTTTGAAAATGCACAAACCGTTTTTAATATTATTGCTAAAAACTACTCTGCATATGGACAGACGATAGGTTCATCAATGAATGGATTTGTAAAAAACATTTTGGTCAATGAAGGACAGTATGTTGAGGTAGGAACTCCGCTAGCTGTTGTTTCCAAAAACAAAAAGTTGATTCTTCAAGTGAGTGTTTCACAAAAATATTTCAGTAAACTGCCTACTATTTCATCAGCCAATTTTAAACCGATTGGTTCAGAAGAGGTATTTGATACCAAAATGTTAAACGGAAAAATAGTCTCTTATGGTAAAAGCACTTCCGCTAATTCAGCTTTTTTACCCATCATTTTTGAAATTGATAATATAGGAAATCTTATTTCAGGTTCTGCAGCAGAAGTTTTTTTAAAATCTTCTCCTATTTCGAATGCTTTAGTAATTCCAATTTCAGCATTAATGGAAGAGCAAGGAAATTTCTATGTATATGTGCAATTAGGTGGTGAAAGTTTTCAAAAGCGAGAAATAAAAATTGGTCCAAGTGATGGAGAAAATGTACAGGTGTTTTCAGGTATAAGCGAAGGTGAACGTGTGGTAACTAAAGGAGTTTACCAAATTAAACTTTCGTCTGCATCAGGGGAATTGCCTACACACAGTCATGAACATTAAATAAGTAAACTAATTTGTTATGTTCAATAAACTTGAAAATATAGGAAAAATATTTAAACAAGAAATTGTTATTTATAGAATGGTTTTGAAAGATAAGCGCACACCTAAAATAGCTAAAATATTAATTGGATTAGCAATTGGGTATGCCTTATTACCATTTGATTTGATTCCAGATTTTATACCTATAATAGGTCAAATTGACGATATAATAATTATTCCTACCCTCATTTTTATTGCATTAAAAATTATACCGAAACAAATTATAGTAGAGTGTAGGATAAAAGTAAAAAACAAAAATAATAGAGAAATTAAATTGTAAAACAATGTTAAACAAAATAATACATTTCGCACTTAACAACCGCCTGCTCATTGTAATAACTTCGGTAGTGTTGATAGTGTTTGGTTCTTTTGTAGCCACAAAAATGGAAGTGGACGTATTTCCTGACCTTACTGCTCCAACCGTAGTTGTGCTTACAGAAGCTCACGGTATGGCTCCTGAAGAAGTTGAAAAACTTGTTACATTTCCTATAGAAACATCTGTAAACGGAGCAACTAACGTGCGAAGGGTAAGAAGTTCTTCTTCGTCAGGAATTTCTATTGTTTGGGTGGAGTTTGAATGGAACACCGACATCTTTAAAGCTCGGCAAATTGTCAACGAAAAAATAAGTGTTATTGGCGAAAAATTGCCAAATGGTGTTGGCAATCCTACCCTTGCTCCACAATCGAGCATTATGGGCGAAATAATGCTTATTAGCTTGACGACTGATTCCACTAGTCAAATGGATTTACGAACCATTGCTGACTGGACAATACGTCCAAGATTACTGGCAACTGGTGGTGTAGCACAAGTAATTGTGATTGGTGGTGAATATAAGCAATATCAAGTATTGGCATCTTCTACCAAAATGAAGTATTATAATGTTTCACTTCCAGAACTGCTCAAAGCAAGTGAAGAAGCCAATGGTAATTCATCAGGCGGTTTTATCAATCAGTATGGTAATGAATACATCATCAAAGGAATTGGTAGAACCAATTTAGTGGATGAATTAGGTAAGACGGTTATAAAACGGATTGATGGAAATCCAATAAAAATTGAGGATGTTGCAGAAATAAAAATTGGAGCAGCTCCTAAAATTGGAGATGCTTCTTTTAAAGGAACCCCGGCAGTTATTATGACGGTGATGAAACAACCTGCCACCAACACACTTGAACTGACCGACAAAATAGATCAAGCTGTTACCGATATACAAAAAAACTTACCTACTGATATCCATATCAATACCCAAATTTTTAGACAAGCAGATTTTATCCATGCATCCATTAGCAATATTCAAAAAGTATTATTGGAAGGAACAACTTTTGTAATTATTATTCTCTTTTTGTTCTTGATGAATTGGCGTGCAACGGCCATTTCTCTTGTAGCAATTCCTATTTCATTGATTGTTGCCATACTTACCCTAAAATGGCTGGGATTTACCATTAACACAATGAGTTTAGGTGGCATGGCTATCGCTATTGGAGATTTGGTAGATGATGCTATTATAGACGTTGAAAATGTGTTTAAACGACTAAAAGAAAATGCCAAAAAACCAATTGAACAACAAACTAATAAACTGAAAGTTATTTTTGACGCTTCATTTGAAATTAGACATTCTATTATAAATGCAACATTCATTATCATCGTAGCCTTTCTGCCTTTATTTTTCCTTTCGGGAATGGAAGGAAAATTATTAGCTCCACTTGGCATTGCTTTTATTGTTGCTTTATTTGCTTCTTTGGTAGTTTCTATTACACTTACACCTGTACTTTGTAGTTATTTATTGACTAATGATAAAATGTTGCAAAAACAACACAATGAAAGTTGGTTGGTAGAAAGATTGCAAAAAATCTACAGCAGCTTATTAGAGAAAGCAATGCGTTGGAAAAAAGCGGTAGTTTTCACTAGTATAGGATTATTTGTTTTGGCACTTTTAGTATTCACTCAATTGGGTAGAAGTTTCTTACCCGAATTTAATGAAGGGTCATTGGTAGTAAGTGCCGTGAGTTTACCTGGGATTTCATTAGAAGAAAGCAATAAAATAGGTGTAAACATTGAAAAAGCATTGCTTACCGTTCCAGAAATAAACATAACAACAAGAAGAACAGGAAGAGCAGAATTAGACGAGCACGCACAAGGTGTAAATGCTTCTGAGATTGACGCTCCTTTTACATTGGGAGACAGAAGTCGTACCGATTTTATGGAAGAGGTAAGGGAAAAACTTGCAGGTGTAACAGGTGCTAATATTACCATTGGTCAGCCCATTGGTCACCGTATAGACCATATGCTTTCAGGAACTCGTGCCAATATAGCCATCAAGATATTTGGGAATGACTTAAATAAATTGTTTTCACTTTCCAACCAAATCAAAAACGAAATTGAAGGTGTTGAAGGATTAGTAGATATAAGTGTGGAACAACAGGTAGAAATTCCACAAATTCAGATTAAAGCCAAGCGAGATTTATTGAACCATTACGGAATTACTATCGGTGAATTTAATGAATTTATTGATGTTGCTATTGCAGGAGAAAAAGTATCCGACATTTATGAAAGTGCTAAAATTTTTGATTTAATCGTGAGATTAGACAAAGAAAGCAGGTCGAGAATAGAAGATATAGAAAATGCTCTTATAGACACAGAAGATGGGCAAAAAATACCATTGCACTATGTGGCTGATGTGATAAGTACATCTGGCCCAAACACGATAAACAGGGAAAATGTAGAACGAAAGACAGTCGTTTCTGCAAATGTAGCTGGGAGTGATCAAAAGAGTGCGGTGCAAGAAATTCAGAAAATCATTAATGAAAAAATTCAGTTGCCCGAAGGCTATCACATTGAATATGGCGGACAATTTGAAGCTGAAGCCGAAGCATCGAAGATTTTGATGGCAACATCACTAATTTCATTATTGGTTATTTTCTTATTGCTATTTCAAGAATTTAAATCTGTAAAAATTGCAGGAATTGTATTATTGAATTTGCCTTTGGCTCTTATTGGAGGTGTTTTAAGTATCTACTTTACGAGTGGTATTTTAAGCATTCCTGCCATTATTGGATTTATTACACTCTTTGGCGTAGCCACACGAAACGGCATTTTATTGGTGTCACATTACAAAATCTTACAAGAAGAAGGATTGAATTTATATGATACCATTATCCAAGGTTCAAAAGACCGTTTAAGTCCAATTTTAATGACCGCATTAACAGCAGGTCTGGCATTGATTCCATTAGCCATTGCAGGGGATTTGCCAGGAAATGAAATACAAAGCCCTATGGCAAAAGTAATTTTGGGGGGACTACTTACATCTACATTACTCAACATTTTTATGGTACCTGTGGTGTACTTTTTATCTAATTCAAAACCAGAAACAAAATGAACAAAATAATTTATATAATATTGATACTGTTTATTACAGGAATTAATCTAAATGGTCAAATAACTATAGATTCGGTATTGGTAAACATTACAAAGAACAACAAAACCATTATTGCAAATACCAAATATTGGGAAGTAAAAACACTGGAATATCAAACAGGATTAAACCCATATAATCCCAAAGTGGATTATGATTATTTGATTGGCACTCCTTCAAATGCAGGTAATCAAACAGATTTTGCAGTTACACAATTTTTTGATTTTCCGACAGTATATGTTCGAAAAAAGCAACTGTCTAATGAACAGATAAAACAAGCAGAATTTCAATTAAATGCTAAGAGACAGGAAGTGCTATTGGAAGCGAAATTAATTTGTATTGAATTGATATACAGAAATAAATTAAATAAGGAATTAACCATTCGGAAGCAAAACACAGAAAAGTGGTTAGTTGCCTTTCAGAAAAGTTTAGAGAAAGGTCAAGGGAACATAATGGATGTGAATAAAACGAAATTGCAACTCATTGAAATTAATGCAGCATTTCAGGAAAATAAATCTATCAGTAATCAGCTAAATCAAAAACTATCAGAACTTAACGGAGGAGCATCCATTCAGTTTTCAGAAACAACTTATTCATCCTTTCCGCTCCTTCCTAATTTTGAAATTTTGGAGAATGAAATAGAAGCCAAAGACCCTGTACGGAAATATTTAGAACAAGAAAAAGTGATAGGTCAGAATGAAGTTTCTTTATCAAAATCTCTTACGCTACCAAAAATTGAAACGGGATATCATTATCAAGCTATTTTAGGTCAGCGTTTTAATGGTGTGCATATTGGATTAATAATACCGCTTTGGGAAAATAAGAACACTGTAAAAACTAAACAAGCAGAATTAAATTTGAATGAAGCCAACCTGCAAGACCATATCAACGAACATTATTTCGATATTAAGCAGAAATATGAACAAATGACGAATTTAAAAATAACATTAGATGAATACCAAATATTATTCTCATCCTTCAATAATGTTGAACTTTTAGATAAATCTCTATCATTAGGGCAAATTTCCACTATAGAGTATTTTATGGAAATGACTTATTATTATGAAGCATTGAAGAATTATTTAAAAACAGAAATGGAATACAACAAAGTAGTAGCAGAATTATATAAATATCAGTTATGAACTCAAAAAAGAAAAGCTACTCACAAGCAGCTTTTCTTTTTTAATATAAGTGGGTTGTATTAATAATTTTTTAGTGCATCTCTATATTCAAATAATTCTTGTCTGTTGTTTGGGTTATGTCTGTCAAGTAATAAAGAAAGCATGTAAGCTAAACTCTCAGTTCTTTCTTCATCTGTTTCAATAGAGTTTTCAATTAATTCTGGCTCACTATCTTCTGTGTCTCCTTCTGCAACTAATTCATCAGCAGGAATTGGTATGTTAAATGTTCCATGTTCTTGAATGTGTTCGTAAGCTAAACGTAATACTTTTGTAGCAGTCGGGTCTTGTTCTTCAAGAGCGTAAGTTCTAAGTTGTGTTAAGCCTTCAACTGTTTTTTTTGTATCAATTCCTGATTTATTAATGTCTTTCTGAATTTTCTCTATTAATTTATTTGCTTCTATATTTTCCATTGTAATTTTATTTTTTTACGAAATTAGAAATCTTTATTTATTTCTGAGCTATCAATTTTAAATTTTTATTAACTCGTTGTTTATTTATAGTCGATTATTTTCTCAACTCTCTCCTTAACTCCCTCTTATAAAAAGAGAAGGGGAATAGTTATCGTAAGATAACTTGGGGTGAGTTAAAATAACTTTCTGTTTTTTTATTTAGAAAAAAAACTCTTTTGGTGTCTTGTTTTATTATGACAAAACTTTAATTAATTTAGCAATTCATTATTTAACAAAATAATATACACCTAAATAACAAGAACAACTATGAAAAAAGTACTGAAAATTACAGGAATAACCTTATTAGTTTTATTGGTTTTAATTATTTCGTTACCTTTTATGTTTAAAGGTAAAATAATAGATATAGTAAAAGAACAAGCCAATGCCAACCTGAATGCAAAAGTAGATTTTGGTGAGTTTGATATGGGCTTAATCAGTACTTTCCCCAATTTTAATTTTTCTATTAATAACGTTACTGTTGATGGTGTGGATAAATTTGAAGGAACGCAGTTGGCAAATATCAAAAACCTATCTTTAAGAGTAGATTTAATGAGTGTAATTAGTGGCGATGAAATTAAAATTAAGTCCATTTACATTGATGAACCCACAATAAACGCAATTGTATTGGCAGATACTTCGGCTAACTGGGATATTGCTAAAGCAACCGAAGAAATTGAAGAAGAAGTTGTAGAGGAAGAAGCAAGTCCTTTTAAACTGAATTTACAAGATTTAACCATTAAGAGTGCTAAAATAAATTACGAAGATGCTACCATGAATTTAACCACTTCAATAGTTGGATTAAACTTCAACCTTTCGGGAGATATGACACAAGATGTAACAGATTTAGTTACTAAAACAATGATAGAAGAGTTAAATTTGACTATGGATAATGTAGCGTATTTCAAAAAAGCGAATGTAGAAGCTGATGCCATCATTAAAGCAGACTTGGCGAATAGTAAATTTACTTTTACCGATAATCAATTTAGATTAAACGAATTATTTTTAGGTTTTGATGGTTGGGTAGCCATTTTTGAAGACAATGACGATATAGATATGGACATTACTTTCAATGCTCAGAAAACCGATTTCAAAAATATTTTATCGTTGGTTCCTGCGGTATTTATGACCGATTTTGCATCCGTAAAAACAGAAGGAAAGTTAGCTTTGAATGGATTTGCTAAAGGAAAAATGACAGAAACTGCTTTACCTGCTTTTGGATTAGATTTATTGGTAGAAAAAGCCATGTTTAAATATCCAGATTTACCTAAAGCTGTTAATAATATTCATGTTGATTTGGCTATTTCTAATCCTGGTGGAAGCGAAGATAATACACTTATTAATCTAAAACGTTTTTACATGGAAATGGCAGGAAACCCTGTTGAAATGAAAATGAAATTAAGCACACCAATTTCCGACCCCAATATTGATGCTAACTTAATAGCTAAATTAGATTTAGCTTCTGTTAAAGATGTAATGCCAATGGAAGCAGGTGACGAAATGAATGGTAAAATTAATGCAGATGTAACCTTAAAAGGAAAAATGTCTTCTATAGATAATGAAAGATACGAAGAGTTTGAGGCTAAAGGTAGTTTTGGAATTACCGATATGTTATACAAAAGCGATTCACTTCCATATGACGTGTTGTTGCAAAGAATGACATTAAATTTCTCTCCACAATTTGTTGAGTTAGCTAATTTTGATGCTCAAATAGGAAAATCAGATATGCATGCTAATGGAAAAATTGAGAACTTTATTGCTTATGTTTTAGATGATAGTACTAATGTGTTAACAGGGAATTTCATGTTTAATTCTACTTTGATGGACTTAAATGAATTTATGTCTGAAGAAGAAGTTGCCGCAACAGAAGGTACAGAAGAAGTTGCAGAAGAACCATTAGCGGTTGTTGAAGTTCCGAAAAATATCGATTTTAGTTTAACATCCACCTTAAACAAAGTAATTTATGATAACATGGAAATTACTGATATGAAAGGATTGATAACAGTAAAAGACCAAAAAGTAAGCATGAAAGATGTTGGAATGAATTTATTGGGAGGAAAAATGATGATGAGTGGATTTTATGAAACTACCAACCCTGCTGCACCTGGATTTAATTTCGATATGGCAATACAGGATTTTGATGTAGCAACAGTAGTAAGTACATTTAATACGATAGAAACAATGGCTCCTTACGCTAAAAATGCTAAAGGTAGATTTAATACAAGTATGATTGTTTCAGGAGTTTTGGATAAAGAAATGATGCCGGATATGAATTCATTAACAGGAAATGGAGATATGCTTACCAAAAATATAAAAGTGGAAGATGTAAAAGCAATGAATCAATTAGCAGATGCACTTAAAAATGAGAGTTTAAGAGTATTAGAAGTTAATGATGCTAAAATTAAATATGCTTTTAAAGACGGTAGAGTTACTATAGAGCCATTTGATGTAAAATTGGGTAAAACTATAGGAACAATGTCAGGTTCTAATGGATTCGATCAAACCATAGATTATAAAATGACCTTAAAAACACCAATTAAAGAATTAGGAGCTGGTGATGCTTTAAATAAGTTAAACAGTCAGGCTGCCGGACTAGGGATGACTTTGAAATCTGCTGAAACGGTTAGTGTAGATGTATTAATTAAAGGAACATTTGATGCTCCAAAAGTTAGTGTTAGTTTAAAAGATGCAGTAGGAAATATTAAAGATGAAATAAAGGAGCAGGTAAAAGAAAAAATTACTGAACAGGTAGATAAAGCTAAAGAAGAGGCTAAGAAAAAAGCTAGAGAACAAGCTGATAAATTAATTGCTGAAGCTGAAAAAAATGCTCAAAAAATTAGAGATGAAACAAAGTCTGCTGCTGATAAAGTAAGAGCTGAAGCAGATAAACAAGCGAACGATTTAATAGCTAAAGCGGGAGGTAATCCACTTAAGAAAATTGCCGCAGAGAAGGCTGCTCAAAAAATTAAAGATGAAGCAGAGAAAAAAGCAGTAGGAATAGAAAATGAAGGTAATAAAAGAGCAGATGCGTTAGTTTCTAAAGCAAAACAAGAAGCGGATGACATGATGCAAAAAGTGGAAGAAAAATAATTTGCCATTTTGGTTTAATTATTGAAATAATTTAAACCTGACAGGCTTCAGAAGTTTGTCAGGTTTTCTATTAGGGTTTTAAATAAGAAAAAGTGAGTAACTATATATTTTTAGCAATTACAATTTTATGTTTTTCGGGTGTATATGCTCAGGAAGAAAGTTGTCCTGAACCCAAGAAAAAAGCGGTAAAATATTTTGAAAATGCCAGAACAGCTTCATTTAATGATAAAAAGACTTTACTAATAGAAGCTGTTAAAATTGATCCCAATTATTTAGAGGCTTATGATGAGTTGGCAAACCTTGCTGATAAAAGTGTTGAAAGAGCTTATAATAGCGGAAATGCAAGTGGAATTCAACAATACACTAAAATTAAGATAGATTACTGGAACAAGATTGTCGAAATTTGTCCGGAATATCGAAATTTTTTCCATGCTATGGAGTTGGGAAATTATTATTTCGGTCAACGAAAATATGCAGAAGCCAAACCTTATTTCCAAAAAATAATGGCATCACCAAATGCTTATAAAAAAGATGAACGTTATGCTCACGAGAGATTGGAAGATATAGCAACTTATTTCAAATTAATTAAAGATACCGTTCCTTTTGCTCCAGTTAAGTTAGAAGGACCTTCTAGTAAAAATAATGAGTATTTACCTATGTTGTCACCAGATAATCGGTACTTATTTTATACCCGAAATATGCCACATGAAGACAAAAACTCTTTTGATGGAGGAAGTAAAGAAGTGTTTGTACAAAGTAGAAAAATGGGAACAAACAAATTTACTAGTGGAATGCCTATGCCTTCTCCATTTAATTTAGGTCAGTATCAAGGTGGTGTTAGTGTTTCAGTAGACAATAAGTTGCTTTTTATTACTTTGGTTGAAGTTATTCCATACAGAGGAGAAGATAGAGCAGGTTTAGGGCAAATGTTTGATAATGCTGATATTTATTTTACAGAATATAAAGATGGAGAATGGTCAAAATTAGAATCTATTGGAAGTCACATTAACACACCAACAACTTGGGAAGCACAACCGTCTATTTCATCTGATAATAAAACACTTTACTTTACTAGAGTGGTAGATCCTTTTGGTGGTGATATGGATATTTACAAATGTGAGCGTCAACCTGATGGCTCTTGGGGAGCCCCTATTAATTTAGGTTATCCTATCAATACACCTGGAGATGAAAAATCACCGTTTATGCATTCCGATAGTTATACCTTGTATTTTTCTTCTAATGAGCATATTGGTATTGGTGGTTATGATATTTTTTATTCTAAAATGAATGAAACTACAGGTCAGTTTGGCAAACCAGTTAATATTGGATATCCTATTAACACAGAAAAAGATGAGCATGGGTTTGTGGTAAGTAAAGATGGAGATTATGCTTATTACAGTTCTATGAGCGAAGATAAACAATTAGATATTTTTTCTTTTGAACTGTATGAAGAAGCTCGACCTGAAGAAATTGTTTTTGTTAATGGTGAAATTTTAGATAATACTGGAAAAGTTCCAGATGGAGCTAAAGTAATGCTAAAAAACACCAAAACCAATCAAGAAGTAGAAGCAGTAATTGATAAGCAAACAGGTTCTTATGTTGGCGTGGTTAGGGTAGATAAAGATGAAGATATTATGCTTACTGCCAAAAAAGAAGGTTATGCATTTTCTTCGCAGTTAATTTCTTCTAATGAAGTTGTAGTAGGAAAACCAATACAAACTAAAAAAGTAGAAATAAAACCTATTGAAGTAGGAGAGGCTTATACTATTAATGATATATACTTTGAAACAAACTCTTTTCAAATTACACCAAGAATTATTATCGTATTAAATGAATTTATAGATTTTTTAAAAACCAATCCAACGGTTAAAATTGCTATTCACGGACATACCGATAATGTTGGTGATATGCAAAGTAATATGGAATTATCTGAACAAAGAGCCAAAGCGGTTTATAACTATTTGTTATTGGAAGATATAGACCCTTCCAGACTTACTTCAAAAGGATTTGGTTCAACTCAACCAATTGCATCCAACGATACAGAAGAAGGCAGAGCTAGAAACAGACGTACAGAATTTGTTATTGTAGAAAAGTGATTAATGTGTGGGTGAATAGATGTGTAAATATGTGAATTATTGTCATGCTGAACTAAATTTTACAGAAAGCTCGTTTTCATGTAAAATGACGTGAAGTATCTATTTTTAATAAAGAGTAATTTTGTCTATAACCTTATAACCTTATAAACAAACCTTAAACTTGAAACCTCACAAGCAATACGGACTAATAGGAAAAATGCTTTCACATTCATTTTCCAAAAAATATTTTGAAGATAAGTTTAGAAGAGAAAACATAGATGCAGTGTATGAAAATTTTGAACTGAATGATATTAGTCAAGTAGAAGACCTTTTTTTAGCACACCCCAACCTTTGCGGACTAAATGTAACCATACCTTATAAAGAACAAATTATACCTTATTTAGATGAAATAAATGAACAAGCTAAAAAAATAGGAGCGGTTAATACCATATATATAGATAAGGAAACTGGAAAAAAGAAAGGCTACAATACCGATGTGTATGGATTTAAACAATCCTTAAAACCATTTTTAGAAAACCAGCATCAACGAGCATTAATTTTAGGAACAGGCGGAGTATCAAAAGCAGTGGAATATGTGCTAAATGAATTAGGAATAATTACCGCTTTTGTGTCTAGAACTCCACAAGGAGAAAATCATTTTGGTTATGATGAGCTGAATGAAAACATATTAGCTTCTTTTTTATTAATAGTAAATACTACACCATTAGGTACTTTTCCAAATGTGGAAGAAAAACCACCGCTAAATTATAGTGCCATAACATCCAATCATTTATTGTACGATTTGGTTTATAACCCTGCGGAAACTGCTTTTTTGAAAGAGGGGAAAAAAAGAGGAGCATTAATCATTAATGGAGAGCAAATGCTCAAACTTCAAGCTGAAAAAGCGTGGGGGATATGGGGAGGTTAAAAACAGTTAATTTTTAATCTGTTTTAGATAACATTTTCAAATTAAATTCGTTCAATAGATCTTAAAGTAGTTTTACAATTATGATAAACCGTACACAGCAATTTTGCGACTACATTCAGCATCAAAAACGATATTCCCACCATACTGTTACTGCCTATAAAAACGATTTAGAACAATTTACACAATACGCCCTGCATGCTTTTGCTGTAAACGAATGGAGTGAAATAAATACATCAATCATTCGCTCGTGGATAGTTTCCTTAATAGAAGAAGGAAATACATCAACAACCATTAACAGAAAAATTTCATCATTAAAATCATTATATAAATATATGATGAAAAATGGATTGATAGCAAACAACCCATTATTAAAAGTAGTGGTTCCTAAAACATCTAAGCGACTTCCGGTATTTGTTAACGAAAATGAAATAAACCAACTGTTTTCTAATATAGAATTTGAAGATACATTTGAAGGACAAAGAGATAAATTAATAATGGAACTATTTTATTTAACAGGTATTCGTTTAAGTGAGCTAATAAATTTGAAAATAAGTGATGTTAACACCTATAATTTATCTATAAAAGTGTTAGGAAAGAGAAATAAAGAAAGAGTCATTCCTGTTACAATGGAATTTATAAAATTATTTCAAAATTACCTTATATATAGAGAAGAAATCTCTACCGATTCTAATTATGTATTTTTAACAGAAAGAGGGAAGAAAATATATGAAAAACTTGTGTATAGAATAGTAAATAACTATCTTAGCCTTGTAACTACAGTTGGTAAAAAAAGCCCCCATATAATAAGGCATACATTTGCTACACATATGTTAAACAGAGGGGCAGAGTTAAACGCAATAAAAGAAATATTAGGACATGCTAGTTTATCTGCAACACAAGTATATACACATAACACAATAGAAAAATTAAAAACAATATACAAACAAGCTCATCCAAGAGCGTAATTAAAAAAGGAGGAAATATGAAAGTAAATGTTAAAATTACATCAGTACATTTCGATGCAGACAAAAAGTTAATTGCCTTTATACAAGAAAGAGTAAATAAATTAAGTGTGTTTTATGACAAAATAATAGATAGTGAAGTGATATTAAAGTTAGAAAATACCCCTGAAGCTGAAAACAAAGTTGCAGAAATTAAGCTTTTAATACCCGGAAGTGATGCTTTTGCAAAGAAACAATGCAAGTCATTTGAAGAAGCTACTGACTCTGCTGTTGAGGCACTTAGGAGGCAATTAAAGAAACACAAAGAGAAGCTGAAAAAAGTGTGATAAAAAAAAATTAAATTATTGTTTGTTTAAAATAAAATCTTTTATACATTTGCAGACCTTTTTACGGAGAGGTCTGTTTTTTTTGTGAAAACGGTAAAAGCCAGTATAGCTCAGTTGGTAGAGCAGCTGATTTGTAATCAGCCGGTCGGAGGTTCGAGTCCCTCTACTGGCTCAGTTCTTTAAAAACGATGAAAAAAACGTTGGGGAAATACTCAAGCGGTCAACGAGGACAGACTGTAAATCTGTTGGCTACGCCTTCGTAGGTTCGAATCCTGCTTTCCCCACGAATAAAAAATTAGCGGGAGTAGCTCAGCTGGCTAGAGCATCAGCCTTCCAAGCTGAGGGTCGCGGGTTCGAATCCCGTTTCCCGCTCTTTTTTTGTTTTTTTTCTATATCGGTATTTTACTAGCCGATGTAGCTCAGTGGTAGAGCACTTCCTTGGTAAGGAAGAGGTCACGGGTTCAAATCCCGTCATTGGCTCTTAACGAAGAGAAGAGTCGTGTAAAGAGTGTGAGTAAAGTAAATAATTAAATAAGTATAAATAATAATTTAAAAACAATAAAATAAACCTAAAATCATGGCTAAAGAGAATTATGATCGTTCCAAACCACACTTAAACATCGGAACAATTGGTCACGTTGACCACGGAAAAACTACTTTAACTGCAGCTATAACTACAGTATTAGCAAAAGCAGGTCTGTCTGAATTAAGAGATTTTGCTTCTATTGATAACGCTCCGGAAGAAAAAGAAAGAGGTATTACAATTAATACTTCTCATGTTGAATATTCAACAGCTAATAGACATTATGCTCACGTTGACTGTCCAGGTCACGCGGATTATGTAAAAAACATGGTAACTGGTGCTGCTCAAATGGATGGTGCTATCTTGGTTGTCGCGGCAACAGATGGTCCTATGCCACAAACTAGAGAGCATATCTTATTAGGTCGTCAGGTTGGTATTCCTAGAATGGTTGTTTTTATGAACAAAGTTGACTTAGTTGATGATGCTGAGTTACTAGAGTTAGTTGAAATGGAAATTAGAGAATTATTATCTTTTTATGAGTATGATGGTGATAATGTTCCGGTAATTGCAGGTTCTGCTTTGGGTGCATTAGAAGGTGATGATAAATGGGGAGAAAAAATATTGGAATTAATGGAAGCAGTAGATACTTATATCGAACTTCCTCCAAGAGATATTGACAAGCCATTCTTAATGCCTGTTGAAGATGTATTCTCTATTACTGGTAGAGGAACTGTTGCTACAGGTAGAATTGAAACAGGTGTTATTAATTCTGGTGAGTCAGTAGATATATTAGGTATGGGTGATGAAAAATTATCATCAACTGTTACTGGTGTTGAAATGTTTAGAAAAATATTAGATAGAGGTGAAGCTGGAGATAATGTAGGCCTTTTATTAAGAGGTATCGAGAAGTCTGATATTAGAAGAGGTATGGTAATCGCTAAACCAGGTTCAATAACTCCTCATACTGAATTTAAAGCTGAGGTTTATGTTTTGAAAAAAGAAGAAGGTGGACGTCATACTCCATTCCAAAACAAATATAGACCACAATTCTATTTAAGAACAACAGATGTTACTGGAGAGATTTACTTAGAAGAAGGTAGAGAAATGGTAATGCCTGGAGATAACGTAACTGTAACAGTTAAATTAATTGTGCCAGTTGCTTTAAATAAAGGATTAAGATTTGCAATCAGAGAAGGTGGTAGAACTGTTGGAGCTGGTCAAATCACTGAAATTCTTAAGTAATAATTACATTAGAATTTTGTAAAAGTAATATAAAGGTATCCACTTTTTAGTGGATACCTTTCTTGACTTTATTTTATTAGTACACTTTATCAGTAATTTAATTAATAATGATAAAGTTTTTACGGGTGTAGCTCAATTGGTAGAGTAGTGGTCTCCAAAACCATTGGCTGGGAGTTCGAGTCTCTCCACCCGTGCAGAGAATAAAAAATATTATGGCTAAAATTGGAAATTATATAAAAGAATCAACTGACGAATTGTTAAACAAAGTTTCGTGGCCAACATGGAATGAGTTACAAAGTAGTTCAGTAATTGTATTAATTGCATCTGTAATATTTGCATTAATCATATTTGTGATGGATAGTACTTTTAGCAGATTGATGAAAGAAATTTATAAGTTATTTTGATTACTATGGCAGAGAATACAAAAAAATGGTATGTCGTTAGAGCGATAAGTGGTAAAGAAAATAAAATCAAAAAATACATTGAAGATGAAATTCTTAGAAATGGTTTAAGTAATAACTTATCACAAATATTAATACCTACAGAAAAAATATTTCAAATTAGAAATGGAAAAAAGATTAGTAAAGAAAGAAATTTTTTTCCAGGTTATATTTTAATTGAAGCAGATTTAAGTGGAGAAATGCCTCACGTAATTAGAAATGTGAATGGTGTTATTGGGTTCTTAGGAGCAGAAAAAGGAGGAGACCCACTTCCTGTTAGAGTATCTGAAGTGAATAGAATATTAGGTAAAGTTGATGAATTAGCAGATAGTGAAGAAGAAATGACAATACCATTTGTTGTTGGAGAAAATATTAAAGTGATTGATGGCCCTTTTAATGGCTTTACAGGAACTATAGAAAAAATAAATGAAGAGAAGAGAAAATTAGAAGTAATGGTTAAAATTTTCGGAAGAAAACAACCATTAGAATTAAGTTTCTTACAAGTAGAAAAAGAAAGTTAATATTAAATAGTAATTAATCGTACAGACTCAATATATATAATGCTTCCAATTGAGCGAGTACAAATCTAAATAGTAAATAAAATGGCTAAAGAAGTAAGTGGATTAATTAAATTGCAAATCAGAGGAGGAGCTGCAAATCCATCACCACCGGTAGGACCTGCATTAGGGGCTAAAGGTGTTAATATTATGGAGTTTTGTAAGCAATTTAACGGAAGAACTCAAGATAAACCAGGGAAAGTATTGCCTGTTGTTATTACGGTTTATTCTGATAAATCTTTTGATTTCGTAATTAAAACCCCTCCAGCTGCAGTTCAATTAATGGAAGCTGCTAAATTGAAAAAAGGTTCTCCGGAATCTAATAGACAAAAAGTAGGGACCGTTAGTTGGGATCAAATTAAAACAATCGCTGAAGACAAAATGACTGATTTGAATTGTTTTAAAATTGAATCTGCAATGAAAATGGTTGCAGGTACAGCAAGAAGTATGGGGTTAAAAGTAAGTGGGACTTTTCCTGCATAAAACTAATTTATTAAATTGTATCAGCAATGGCTAGATTAACAAAAAACATGAAAGAGGCTTTATCTAAAGTAGATACTGAAAAGTTATACAACTTAGATGAGGCAACAAAGCTTGTTAAGGACATGACATTTACAAAGTTTGATGCATCGGTTGACATAAGCATTAGATTAGGAGTTGATCCTAGAAAAGCTAATGAAATGGTAAGAGGTACAGTTGCCCTTCCAAATGGTGTTGGTAAAGATGTGAAAATTTTAGTATTGTGTACTCCTGACAAAGAAGCTGAGGCTAAAGAGGCTGGTGCTGACTATGTTGGTTTAGACGAATTTATTGATAAAATAAAAGGCGGATGGACTGATATTGATGTTATTATAACCATGCCAAGTGTTATGGGTAAAGTTGGTGCTTTAGGTCGTGTATTAGGACCAAGAGGATTAATGCCAAACCCAAAATCAGGTACGGTTACAATGGACATAGGTAAAGCTGTTACTGATGTTAAAGCCGGTAAAATAGATTTTAAAGTAGATAAATTTGGTAATATTCATACTACTATAGGTAGAGCATCTTTTGAAGCTGAAAAATTAGCTCAAAATGCAAATGAATTATACCAAACAATTTTAAAATTAAAACCAGCATCTGCAAAAGGAACATATGTGAGAGGTATCACATTATCAAGCACAATGAGCCCGGGTGTTAAAGTTGAACCTAAATCATTTTAAGTTTAACAAAGTATTTAATTTAACCTAAAAGCAAAATGACAAGAGAAGAAAAAAGTCAGTATATCGATGGTTTAACTGAAAAGTTAAACAATGCTAATATATTCTATTTAGCAGATATAGCTGGTTTAAATGCCGAAACAACTTCTAAGTTAAGAAAAACTTGCTTTAGTGGTAATATTCAACTTGAAGTAGTTAAAAATACGCTTTTGCAAAAAGCATTTGAAAAAGCAGATAAAGACTACGAAGGTTTGTATAATTCACTAAAAGGAAATACTTCTATAATGTTTTCTGAAGTAGGTAATGCACCTGCCAAAATCATTAAAGAATTTCGTAAAAAAAGTGATAAACCATTATTGAAGGGAGCTTATATTGAAGAAGCAATTTATGTTGGCGATGAGAATTTAGATGTATTAGTAAGCATTAAATCTAAAGAAGAACTTATCGGTGATATTGTTGCATTACTTCAATCTCCAGCTAAGAATGTTGTATCTGCACTTAAATCAAGTGGTGGTAAACTGGCAGGTATAGTAAAAACTTTATCAGAACGTTCTGAATAAATAATTAAAAACAAACAATTAATATTAATTTAAATTTCTAAAATAAAACAAAAATGGCAGATTTAAAAAAACTTGCAGATGAGTTAGTAAACTTAACTGTAAAAGATGTGAACGAATTAGCTAACATACTTAAAGATGAATATGGTATCGAACCTGCTGCTGCAGCTGTAGCTGTTGCAGGTCCTGCTGCTGGTGGTGGAGACGCTGCTGGTGCTGAAGAAAAATCTGAATTCGATGTAATTCTTAAATCAGGAGGTGCTTCTAAATTAGCAGTAGTTAAATTAGTTAAAGAACTAACAGGTTTAGGTCTTAAAGAAGCTAAAGAATTAGTTGATGGAGCACCAAAACCATTAAAAGAAGGTGTTTCTAAAGACGAAGCAACTGCTCTTAAAACTCAATTAGAAGAAGCTGGAGCTGAAGTAGAAGTTAAGTAATTTAACTGATACAAACCCAATTTAGGTTTAGGTATTTACCCTTATTTTAAGGGTAAATTACCTAAGCCTCTTTTGCTTTATAAACCTCTGTAAATAGAAAACTGAGACAAATAGCAATCTATTTGTTGATTTACAAGGAGTTATAGTGTTTGTCTCAAAGTGAATTAATGTCATTTTGAGAAAATTAGTGTACTTAAAAGTAAGTCTCGCTAGTTAAAGAATAAAAGTATTATTTAAACAAACTAAACTCAAAACTACTAATGAACAATACATTAGATAAAAAGGTGGAAAATTCTCGAATTAATTTCGCCTCAACCAAAAATCAATTAGAATATCCAGATTTCTTAGATATTCAAATTAAATCATTCCAATCTTATTTTCAATTAGATACTACTCCTGAAAATAGAGCTTCAGAAGGATTATTTAAAGTTTTTAGTGAAAACTTTCCAATTACAGATGCTCGTAATCAGTTTGTATTAGAATTCTTGGATTATTTTATAGATCCACCTAGATATGCTATTGAAGAATGTATTGAAAGAGGTTTAACTTACAGTGTACCTTTAAAAGCAAAACTTAAATTGTATTGTACAGATCCTGAACATGAAGATTTTGAAACTATTGTACAGGATGTATATTTGGGGACTATCCCATACATGACACCTAAAGGAACTTTTGTCATTAACGGTGCAGAAAGAGTTATCGTATCGCAATTACATCGTTCACCAGGTGTTTTCTTTGGTCAAAGCAAGCATGCTAATGGTACTAAATTATATTCTGCAAGAATTATCCCTTTTAGAGGTTCTTGGATAGAATTTGCTACCGACATAAATAACGTAATGTATGCTTACATTGATAGAAAGAAAAAATTACCGGTAACAACCCTTTTTAGAGCTATAGGCTTTGAAACAGATAAAGAAATTTTAGAACTTTTTGATTTGGCGGATGAAGTTAAAGTTAGCAAATCCGGATTGAAAAAAGTTATTGGTAGAAAATTAGCCGCTCGTGTACTTAAAACATGGGTTGAAGATTTTGTTGATGAAGATACAGGTGAGGTGGTTTCTATCGAAAGAAATGAAGTAATTATTGATCGTGAAACTATCATTGAAAAAGAACATATTGATGAAATTATAGAATCAGGATCTAAAACTATTATTTTACACAAAGAAGATGTAAATTCATCTGATTTTGCAATTATATACAATACCTTACAAAAAGACCCTTCTAACTCAGAAAAAGAAGCGGTAGAACACATTTACCGTCAACTTAGAAATGCTGAGCCGCCAGATGTTGAAACAGCTAGAGGTGTTATTGATAAATTATTTTTCTCTGAAACTAGATATGATTTAGGAGAAGTAGGTAGATTTAGAATCAATAAAAAACTTGGTTTAGATATTGCTAATGATGTGAGGGTATTAACAAGAGAAGATATTATATCTATCATCAAATACCTTATTGAGTTAATTAACTCTAAAACTATTGTTGATGATATCGATCACTTAAGTAATAGAAGAGTTAGAACTGTTGGAGAACAATTACACAATCAATTTGGTGTTGGTCTTTCAAGAATGGCAAGAACTATTCGTGAAAGAATGAATGTTAGAGATAACGAGGTATTTACTCCATCTGATTTGATTAATGCTAAAACATTATCATCAGTAATTAACTCTTTCTTCGGAACTAACCAATTATCTCAATTTATGGATCAAACCAACCCATTATCTGAGATTACTCATAAAAGAAGAATGTCAGCTTTAGGGCCTGGAGGTTTATCTAGAGAAAGAGCTGGTTTCGAAGTACGTGATGTTCACTATACTCACTACGGAAGACTTTGCCCTATTGAAACCCCTGAAGGACCAAACATTGGTTTGATTTCGTCTCTTTGTGTTTATGCAAAAGTGAACAAACTAGGGTTTATTGAAACTCCTTATAGACATGTTGAAGATGGTAAGGTAAACTTTAAAAAAGAAGTAGTTTATTTAAGTGCTGAAGAAGAAGATAAAAAAGTTATCGCTCAAGCAAATGCTCAAATAGATGATAAAGGTCAATTCTTAACAGATAAAGTAAAATCAAGATTAGATGGTGATTTTCCATTAACAGAGCCGGAAAACATCTCTTTAATGGATGTTGCTCCTAATCAAATTGCATCTATTGCTGCGTCATTAATTCCTTTCTTAGAAAATGATGATGCTAACCGTGCATTGATGGGATCTAACATGATGCGTCAAGCAGTTCCATTATTAAGACCAGAAGCTCCAATTGTAGGAACAGGATTAGAAGCTAGAGTAGCTCAAGATTCTAGAGTTCTTATTAATGCTGAAGCTGATGGTGTTGTAGAATATGTTGATGCAAAAAATATTACTATCAAATATAATCGATCTGAAGAGGATCAATTAGTGAGTTTTGATGGAGATTCTGTAACCTATGAATTATATACATTTAAAAAGACTAACCAAAATACTTGCTTAAACTTAACACCAATCGTAAGAAAAGGAGATAAAGTTAAAAAAGGTCAAGTACTTTGCGAAGGTTATGCAACTGAAAAAGGAGAGCTTGCTTTAGGTAGAAACTTAAAAGTAGCTTTCATGCCTTGGAAAGGGTATAATTTTGAGGATGCGATTGTAATCTCAGAAAAAGTTGTAAAAGAAGATTTATTTACTTCTGTACATATTGAAGAGTTTTCTTTAGAAGTAAGAGATACCAAAAGAGGTGAAGAAGAATTAACCGCAGATATTCCTAATGTTAGTGAAGATGCTACCAAAGATTTGGATGAAAATGGTATGATTAGAATTGGTGCTGAAGTGAAAGAAGGCGATATTTTAATTGGTAAGATTACTCCAAAAGGAGAAACAGACCCAACACCAGAAGAGAAGCTTTTAAGAGCTATTTTTGGAGATAAAGCGGGAGATGTTAAAGATGCTTCACTAAAAGTTAAACCATCTGTAAAAGGTGTTGTAATTGATAAAAAACTTTTTGAAAGAGCTATAAAAGACAGAAAAAGTAGAGCAGAAGAGAAAGCAATTTTAGAGCAACTTGATGAAGAATATAATAGAGAAGTTGCAGCTCTTAAAAAAATATTGATTGATAAACTTTATACAGTTGTAAATAACAAAACGAGTCAGGGAGTTGTAAATTACTATAATGAAGTAATTATTCCAAAAGGAACTAAATTTACTATTAAGGTATTAGAAAAAGTAGATGATTTTGTATTTGTAGATTCTAAAAACTGGACTACAAGTGACGAGTTAAATGATTTAATCAAACAAATTTTAAACAACTACAACATTAAAGTTAACGAAATTTTAGGAAAGTTTAAACGTAAGAAATATGCTATTTCTGTAGGGGATGAATTACCAACTGGTATTTTGAAATTAGCAAAAGTTTACTTGGCGAAGAAAAGAAAACTAAAAGTTGGAGATAAAATGGCTGGTCGTCATGGTAACAAAGGTATTGTCGCTAATATTGTTAGAGAAGAAGACATGCCTTTCTTAGAAGACGGAACACCTGTTGATATTGTTCTTAATCCACTTGGTGTACCATCTAGGATGAATTTAGGTCAGGTATATGAAACAGTTCTTGGATGGGCAGGTCAAAAATTAGGAAAGAACTTCGCTACACCGATTTTTGATGGTATTAGTGTTGAAGAAATCAATAAATATTGTATAGAGGCAGGAGTTCCACAATATGGTAAAACTTATCTCTATGATGGTGGAACCGGAGAACGTTTTGACCAGCCAGCAACAGTTGGAGTAATCTACATGTTGCGTTTAGGACATATGATTGACGATAAGATGCATGCTCGTTCTATCGGACCATACTCATTAATTACTCAACAACCATTAGGTGGTAAAGCACAGTTTGGTGGTCAGCGTTTTGGAGAAATGGAGGTTTGGGCAATAGAAGCTTACGGAGCTGCAAACATTCTTCAAGAATTGTTAACTATTAAATCTGATGATGTTAAAGGAAGAGCTAAAGCTTATGAAGCAATAGTTAAAGGAGATCCAATGCCAGAACCTGGTATCCCGGAATCGTTTAATGTATTATTACATGAGTTAAGAGGTTTAGCACTTAACATAACGTTAGATAATTAATTTATTTTGAACTAAAAACAACTATATAACATGGCTTTTAAACGTGAACAAAATACTAACAGTAATTTCTCAAGAATTACTATCAGTTTGTCTTCTCCAGAACTTATCTTAGAAAGATCGAGTGGAGAGGTATTAAAACCAGAGACCATTAACTACAGAACCTATAAACCAGAAAGAGATGGATTATTTTGTGAAAGAATTTTTGGTCCTGTAAAAGACTATGAATGTCATTGCGGAAAATATAAAAGAATTAGATATAAAGGAATTATTTGCGACAGATGTGGTGTTGAAGTTACTGAGAAAAAAGTAAGAAGAGAAAGAATGGGGCACATTTCTTTAGTAGTTCCTGTAGCTCATATCTGGTACTTTAAATCGTTACCAAACAAAATTGGTTACTTATTAGGTTTACCAACAAAAAAACTAGATGCCATTATATATTATGAAAGATATGTAGTAATTAATCCAGCTGGTGTTAATGGTGTAGATGGAGAACCAATTCAGTATCTAGATTTCTTAACAGAAGAAGAATATTTTGATATTATCGATACTCTTCCAAAAGAAAATCAATATTTAGATGATGCTGACCCAAATAAGTTTATTGCTAAAATGGGAGCAGAAGCTTTATATGAATTATTAAGAAGATTAGATTTAGATAGTTTGTCTTATGATTTAAGACATAAAGCAAATAACGAAACGTCTCAACAAAGAAAAAATGAAGCATTAAAAAGACTTCAAGTTGTAGAAGCATTTAGAGCATCTAAAGAAAATATTGATAATAGACCAGAATGGATGATTCTAAAGGTAGTTCCTGTTATTCCACCAGAATTACGACCTTTAGTACCGCTTGATGGTGGTAGATTTGCTACATCTGATTTAAATGATTTATACAGAAGAGTTATCATTAGAAATAATCGTTTAAAAAGATTAATGGAGATTAAAGCTCCAGATGTAATTTTACGAAACGAAAAGCGTATGTTACAAGAATCTGTAGATGCGTTATTAGATAACTCTAGAAAATCTAGTGCTGTTAAAACAGATGCTAATAGAGCTTTAAAATCATTATCTGACAGTTTAAAAGGTAAATCAGGTCGTTTCCGTCAAAACTTATTAGGAAAACGTGTTGATTATTCTGCACGTTCTGTAATTGTTGTTGGCCCGGATTTGAAACTACACGAATGTGGTATCCCTAAAGATATGGCTGCGGAGCTTTACAAACCATTTATCATTAGAAAATTAATTGAAAGAGGTATTGTAAAAACTGTAAAATCGGCTAAAAAAATAGTTGATAAAAAAGAACCTGTAGTTTGGGATATCTTAGAAAATATCTTAAAAGGGCACCCTGTATTACTTAACCGTGCTCCTACGTTGCACCGTTTAGGTATTCAGGCATTCCAGCCTAAACTTATTGAAGGAAAAGCTATTCGTTTGCACCCATTAGTATGTACTGCATTTAATGCGGATTTTGATGGAGATCAAATGGCAGTTCATTTACCGTTAGGTAATGCTGCAATTTTAGAAGCTCAGTTATTGATGTTGTCTTCACATAATATTCTTAATCCTGCAAATGGTACTCCGGTAACACTTCCTTCTCAAGATATGGTTCTTGGGTTATATTATATAACTAAAGAAAGAAAATCAACTAAAGAACACCCTGTTGTTGGAGAAGGTAAAATGTTTTACTCTCCAGAAGAAGTAATTATTGCTCTTAATGAAGGTAAGTTGAATGTTCACGCAAACATTAAGGTAAAAACTACTGACATTGAAAACGGAGAGACAGTATTAAAAACTATAGAAACTACAGCAGGTAGAGTTATTTTTAACGAACTTGTTCCAGAAGAAGTAGGTTTTGTTAATGAATTATTGACTAAAAAATCGTTAAGAGATATTATTGGTAGAGTATTAAAACATGCTGGACCAACTAAAACGGTTAAGTTCTTAGATGATATTAAAGATTTAGGTTATGATATGGCATTTAGAGGTGGATTATCATTTAACTTGGATGATATTATTATCCCTAAGGAAAAAGAAGAGTTTGTAGCTAAAGCCAATGTAGAAGTTGAAGAAGTAATGAATAACTATAATATGGGTTTCATTACTAACAACGAGCGTTATAACCAAATTATTGATATCTGGACACACACTAACACAAAACTTACAAATGTGTTGATGGATACGCTTAAAAATGACAACCAAGGTTTTAACTCTATTTATATGATGTTTGATTCTGGTGCAAGGGGTTCTAAGGAGCAAATTCGTCAGTTATCAGGTATGAGAGGTTTGATGGCAAAACCGCAAAAATCCGGTTCATCATCTGGTCAAGAGATTATTGAAAACCCAATTTTGGCAAACTTTAAAGAAGGATTGTCAGTATTGGAGTACTTTATATCTACTCACGGTGCTCGTAAAGGTCTTGCCGATACAGCATTAAAAACGGCCGATGCAGGTTACTTAACAAGAAGATTGGTTGATGTTTCTCAAGATGTTGTTATTACATCAGAAGATTGTGGAACATTAAGAGGATTAATAGCTACAGCACTTAAAAATAATGATGAAGTTGTTGAAAGTTTATACGATAGAATTTTAGGAAGAACGTCTGTTCACGATATTTATCACCCTGAGACAGAAGAATTAATTGTTGCTTCAGGAGATGAAATTACTGAAGATATTGCTGAAGTAATTCAAGCTGCAGATATTGATGAAGTAGAAATTAGATCTGTATTAACATGTGAGCAAAGACAAGGTGTTTGTGCAAAATGTTATGGTAGAAACCTTTCAACAGGAAGAATGGTCCAAAAAGGAGAACCTGTTGGGGTTGTTGCTGCTCAATCTATTGGTGAGCCAGGAACACAGCTTACTCTTAGAACATTCCATATTGGTGGTACAGCTTCTAAAATTACAGGAATTTCTAGCGTTGAAGCTAAATATGATGGTAGAATAGAAATTGAGGAGTTAAAGACCATTGAAAAAACGAATGAAGCAGGAGAAAAAATTGAATTAGTTATTGGTCGTTCTGCTGAAATGAAAATTATTGATCCTAAAACTAATGTTGTTTTAACTACAGGAAACATTCCTTATGGTTCGCAAGTATTTGTGAAAAATAATGATAAAGTTAAAAAAGGAGATAAGATTTGTATATGGGATCCTTATAATGCTGTAATTCTTTCTGAGGTTGAAGGTAAAGTAGCATTTGAAAACTTTGAATTAGGGGTTACCTATAAAGAGGAGTCTGATGAGCAAACAGGATTTACTGAAAAAGTAATTTCTGAGTTTAAAGACAAGAAAAAAATTCCTTTGTTGAATATTGTTAATTCAAAAAATGAAGTTTTAAAAACCTATAACTTACCTGTAGGAGCTCACATTACAGTTAATGAAGGAGTTAAAGTTAAAGGAGGAGAAATTTTAGTAAAAATACCTCGTTCTGCGGGTGGTACTGCCGATATTACCGGTGGTCTTCCAAGAGTAACGGAGTTGTTTGAAGCTAGAAATCCATCTAATCCTGCAGTTGTATCTGAGATTGATGGTATCGTATCTTTTGGAAAAATTAAGAGAGGTAACCGTGAAATTATTGTTGAATCAAGAACAGGAGAAGTTAAAAAATATTTAGTTAACTTATCTAAACATATTTTGGTTCAAGAAAATGATTTTGTTAAAGCAGGTAACCCACTTTCTGAAGGCTCAATTACTCCATCAGATATTTTATCAATTAAAGGTCCTACAGCTGTTCAAGAGTACATTGTTAATGAAGTACAAGAGGTTTACCGTTTACAAGGTGTAAAGATTAATGATAAACACTTTGAGGTAATAGTAAGACAAATGATGCGTAAAGCACTTATTGAAGAACCTGGAGATACTAGATTCCTTGAAAAAGAAATTGTTAATAAACGTGATTTCATGGAAGAAAACGATTGGATTTTTGATAAGTATATTGTTACTGATGCTGGAGAGTCTGAGGTGTTAAAAGCTGGACAGATTGTTTCTTCTCGTCAATTAAGAGATGAAAATTCTAAACTGAAGAGAATGGATAAGAAGATTGTTGAAAGTAGAGAGGCAATTCCAGCTACATCAAGTCCAATTATTCAAGGTATAACAAGAGCGTCACTTCAAACAGATAGCTTTATTTCTGCTGCATCTTTCCAAGAAACTACAAAAGTTCTAAATGAAGCTGCGATTAGAGGTAAAATGGATGATTTAGAAGGATTGAAAGAGAATGTAATTGTTGGTAAACTAATACCAGCAGGAACTGGAATGAAAATGTTTAGAAACTTAATTGTTGGATCTAAAGAAGAATACGAACAGCTTTCAAAAGCTAAATCTAGTAGTGACGCAATTATTCAAGAATAAAAAATAATTTATATGGATCAAGATAATCAAGACAATAAACTTAATATTGAATTAAATGAAGATATTGCTGATGGAATTTATTCTAACTTAGCAATTATAAGTCATTCTAATTCAGAATTTGTAATAGATTTTATAAAAGTAATGCCAGGAGTTCCTAAGGCAAAAGTGAAATCAAGAATATTGATGACACCAGAACATGCAAAAAGGCTTTTACATGCATTACAAGATAATATTGATAAGTTTGAGTCTAAAATGGGTAAAATTAAAGACCCTGGACCTACAGGAGGAATTCCAATGAACTTTGGAGGACCAACTGCCGAAGCTTGATAATAATGATTTTAAGTAATTTAAAAAGAGGTTGAATTTTTTCAACCTCTTTTTTATGCATATAAAAAAAGCCGAATTATATCCTGATATAATTCGGCTTTTAAGTTTTCTTCTCTTACCTGTACCTGAGATGGGACTCGAACCCACACGTCTTACGACACACGCACCTCAAGCGTGCCTGTATACCAATTTCAGCACTCAGGTAGTACACGCATACAAATTTAAAAATTATAAATGGTAAACACACCTATAAAAACAAGGAATTTTTTTCTATTTGAAAGGTATATTTTCAATATGAAAATGCCACAACAATCGAATTGTATTTAAAATTCTGGATATCAATTATTTGTTTTTTTTGGATAAATCATTGGACAAGAGAATAATGTTAAAATATTTATAAACTAAAAAATATAAAATTATGAAAAAGTTAAAATTAATATTACTTGCAACGATTACAGTAAGTATGAGTGCTTATGCACAAGATGATACTAGAGATGATCTTAGAATAGGAGCTAAAGTAGGAGTTAATAAAGCTAATATTTATGATGAAAATAATGATGAGTTTGTTGCTGACCCTAATTATGGTATGGCTGTAGGTGGTTTTATAGCAATTCCTATAGGGACGTATTTAGGATTTCATCCTGAGGTAATGTTCTCTCAAAAAGGATTTAAAGGTAAAGGAACCATTTTTGGTAGTGAATATAAATTAGAAAGAACAACTAATTATTTGGATGTCCCTTTATTATTTGCTTTTAAACCAGCCAAAAATATTACTTTATTAGCAGGACCACAATATTCTTATTTATTATCTAGAAAAGATGAATTTACCGGATTTGGTATTGATATTAATGATGAAGAGGAGTTTGAAAATGAAAACTTGCGTAAAAATACTATGGGTGCTGCAGTAGGGTTGGATTTAAATTTTAATAATATTGTAATTGGTGGTCGTGCTTCATGGGATTTACAAGATAATCACGGAGATGGAACATCATCAACACCTCGATATAAAAATATGTTGTTGCAAGCTACCCTTGGTATAGTTTTTTAATTTAATAAATCTAATGTTTAATAGAAAAAAAAAATAATAATATGGGAAATTTATTATATACAATAGCAATTATATTAATTATTTTATGGATTATAGGATTCGTTGGATTTAATTTAGGTAATTTAATTCATATACTACTGGTAATTGCCGTAATTGCTGTGTTATTAAGAGTTATAAGAGGAAATAAACCATTTTAATAAATTTAAAATAATTAAAACAAAAAAGTTCTAACATTTAAATGTTAGAACTTTTTTGTTCTTGTGACTTAGCTAAGTTTTCATTTACATTTTTTAAATGGAGAATTGTTCCATTGTTCGTATATTTTAATAACATAATTTATTTTTATATTAATTATTTCAGAATATTGGTTTTATCGTTTTAAACTTTCTATTAATACAAAGAATAAAAATTATCTTAAAATATTATCTATAACAGATAGAAAATCACACTTTCTTCTTCTAGCTATTTCAAAAGAGTCTTTATTGTTCATTATAATTTGATTGTTTTTTTTATTAAAAGAATGTATCTTATGAGTGTTTATAAGCACACTTTTGTTTATTTTAAAGAAAAAATAATCACCTAATAATGTTTCAAACTCTCTAATTGATTTGGTAGCTAAAATAATACTATGTCTTTCGGTTATGACATTAGTGTAAGACTGATTTGCTTTAAAATATTGTATTTGATTAATAGGAACAAAATTAATTTTAGAAATTCCTTTAATCGGAATAGTTGAAGATTGTCGGATTTTTAGGAGTTCATGTATTTGAGATTCAAGAAAACAAATTTTTTGCATATTACTATCTATTGCTTTTTGCAATTCTTTAATATGAATTCGTGCATTTTGAATATTATGTATTTGGTCATTCATTAGGCTGCTAATATATAACGTTTTAATTGAAAAAAAAATAAGTATTTATACTTATTCAAATAAGTATAAATACTTATTTGTAAAATTCCTTTTTGGGAGGAACAAAATAAAAAAAATGACCGTTCATTGGTCAAAATCGACCGTTAGTTAGATGGATGAACCATTTTTTTGATTTTAAAATCTTTTCGTTTACGTTTGGATTTTATTTTAACATTATTTTATTCATAATTTTTTGATAGTACTTAAAGAAAATAACGAAACAATATTTCTGCAAAAAAAAATAGTAGAATTAGAAAAGTTATTAGCTCAAACTAAAAAAAAATTAAAGTTGGAAGCTGAACATAATAGGCAGCTCAAAGCTATACTAAAAGAAGAACACCCTGTTAGAAAATCAAAGATTATTACCATTAAAAGTGCCACTAAAATAGAATTTGTAAATGTAGATGATATAATATGTTGCGATGCAGATGAAGTATACACACATGTTAGATTAAACGACAATAGAAAAATTACGGTAGCAAAGCCATTAAGCACATTTGAAACCCTATTAGAAGGACACGATTTTTTTAGAATAAGTAAGAGCCATATTATTAACCCGAATTATATGATAATATTATATAAAGACCGAAATCAAATTTTATTACAAGGAAATATTGTATTAGACATTGCCAGGAGAAGAAAGGTGGAATTTTTGAAAATACTTAAACATTAACAATAAATAATTAAATCCATATTAATAATCTAAACATTCATAAAATGAAAAAAACAAAACAAATTTTATTATTGACTATGCTATTAACTTTTTCAACTTACTCTTTTGCTCAGAGTATTTTAGATTCTAATAATGATACCGTGGCAGTAGTAAATAATGGTTTAGTTATAAATAGTGTTGGAGATTCTGTTGGAGAGTTTCTAACTAACGGACAAGTAAAAAATAATACAGGTGAGTTAATAGGTTCAATTGAAGGAAATCAATTTAAAAACCAAGAAGGTGTTTTAATAGGGTATTTAGATGAAAATAATAATGTGTATGATATTAATGGAGATCAAATAGGTAAAATACAGTCTCAAACAATAGTTTATGACTTAAATAATATGATTATTGGAACAAGTACATCGGCTATAGAGTCAACTAAATTAGCAGCTTATTTCTTTTTCTTTTTTAATCAGGTTTTTTAATTTTTTAAATGGAAAAGGATAAGAGTTTAAGGTTAAACAATAAGGAAATGAGTTAATGTAAATAATTATGAGAAATAGTATTATATATTTGTTGGGGGTTGTATTAATTTTTAGTACAACTAATGTATCAACCCAGATAACAGAACTAAAAAGTTACGTAAAAATTAGTGATACATCAGGTAATTTTACAGGGGTATTAGATAATAGCGATAATTTTGGAGGTGCAGAAGGTATCGGAGATTTAGATGGAGATGGAATTGAAGATATTGCTGTTGCAGCACATCTTGATGATGATGGAGCTACGGATGCGGGAGCAATTTGGATTTTGTTTTTGAATTTGGATGGATCTGTTAAGTCGCATCAAAAAATATCTAATTTAGAAGGAAGTTTAGGAAATATTTTTCATGCACAGGAATATGTGGGGTATGACATTTCAAATTTGGGAGACTTAGATGGAGATGGGGTAGTAGATATTGCTGTTGGAGCACCATTTAGTAATAATTCCGGTACTAATAAAGGAACAGTATATATATTGTTTTTAAATACAGATGGTACTGTAAAAAGTACTCAGGAAATTAGAGCAGGTGTGTCAGGTTTTACAGCAACTATCGATTACAATGATTATTTTGGAGAATCAATAACAAATTTAGGAGATTTAGATGGAGATGGAGTAATAGATATTGCTGTTGGTGCTCGTGGAGATGATGATGGAGGATCGGATAGGGGAGCTGTTTATATATTATTTTTAGATACAGATGGAACGGTAAAGTCATATCAGAAAATTTCTGATACGCAAGGTAATTTTACGGGTACTCTAAATTATAATGTAAGATTTGGAAGTGGATTGGAGAATATTGGAGATTTAGATGGAGATGGAGTAGTAGATATTATTGTAGGTTCTTTTTGGGATGATGATGGTGGAACAGATCGTGGAGCAATATGGGTATTGTTTTTAGATACAAATGGAACAGTAAAGTCACATCAAAAAATTTCTGACACACAAGGTGGTTTTGGTGGTGTTTTAGATAATTCAGACATTTTTGGATCATCTAACTTGTTTTTAGGAGATGTAGATAATGATGGATATGCTAACATATTGGTTACGGTATCTGGTGATGATGATGGAGGAACTGATAGAGGTGCTGTTTGGTTATTAAACCTCAATACAGATGGTACTGTTCGAGATGAATTTAAAATTAGTGATAGTTTATCTACCTTTAATGGAGTCTTGTCAAATGGAGATAGGTTTGGCAGTAGAATTTCATTACTTGGAGATATTAATAATGATGGAATATTAGACTTTGTTGTAGGAGCAGCTGGGACTGATGATGGAGGAACCGATAGAGGAGCATTTTATATAATGTCATTTGATGCAGCTCCTACAGAAGAAGCATTCGTTAAAAATGTTTATAAAATAAGTGATACAGAAGGTGGTTTCACAGGTACACTTGATAATACAGATTATTTTGGTTATGGAATAGCTGAATTAGGAGATTTAGATGGTGATGGAGTGGAAGACGTTGTTGTTGGAGCAGTTAGGGATGGTGATGGCGTGACTTACGCAGGAGCATTATGGGTGTTGTTTTTAAATACAAATGGAACGGTAAAATCACATCAAAAAATTTCTAATTTAGAAGGAGGTCTTGGAAATATTTTACATTATCAAGAATATTTTGGATTCGAGATAGAAAATATAGGAGATATAGATGGAGATGGGGTAGTAGATATAGCTGTGGGAACTCCCCTGAGCAATAATTCCGGCACGAACAAAGGAACTATTTATGTTCTATTTTTAAATACAGATGGAACGGTAAAATCGATGCAGGAAATTAGAGCTGGAGTTGCTGGTTTTACGGGAACAATTGATTATAATGATTATTTAGGAACATCTATTACCAATTTAGGAGATTTAGATGGCGATGGTATTGTAGATATAGCGGTTAGTGCTCGTGGAGATGATGATGGAGGAACCGATAGAGGTGCCGTGTGGGTTTTATTTCTTGATTCTAATGCAACAGTTAAGTCTTATCAGAAAATAAGTGATACAGCAGGTGGTTTTACAGGGGTGTTAGATAATAGTGATCAGTTTGGCTATGGAGTAGAAAATATAGGCGACCTCAATAAAGATGGTGTAACAGATATTATTGTAGGTGCTATAGGTGATGATGATGGAGGTACAGATCGTGGTGCGGTATGGATTTTATTTTTAAATACAGATGGAACAGTAAAATCACATCAAAAAATTTCTTCCACAAGTGGAAATTTTGATGGAGTGATAGATGATGGAGATAGATTTGGAAGAGCATCACTTTCATTAGGAGATATGGATGGTGATGGATATGTTAATATTATAGTAACTGCTACTAGTGATGATGACGGAGGAACAGACCAGGGTGCTGCTTGGATGTTAAATGTTGATAATGATGGTGTCGTAAAATCCTATAAGAAAATTAGTGAGTTACAAGGTGGGTTTAGTTATGATTTAGATAATACTGATCTTTTTGGTATTAATGCAACGGCTATTGGAGATATTGATAATGATGGTTATCTGGAATTTGTTGTGTGCTCAGTATTAGATGATGACGGAGGAACAGACCGTGGAGCTTTTTATATTATAACTTTAAACTTTCCCTTTTTTGTAAATTATGTAACCACTCAAGAAACCCCTGATACCTTGGGAAGTATAGAGTTAACTCCGACAGGAGGAACACCCCCTTATTACTATTTTTGGGATGATGGAGATCAATCTCAAAATAGATATAATTTAGAGTCAGGGTTATATAGTGTTACCATTGTTGATACTTTAATGGATTCTCTTAATTTGGTGATACCTGTTGATGTGGAAGTTCAAATTGCAGATTCACAAGGAGTAACTTTCAATAATCGTTATTTAGAAAAAACAGCAGCAACTGGTTGGGGTACAGGAAAAATGAGTTTCTCAAATGTAGTAAAAGGCGATGGATCTGTGAGAGTTGAAATAATAAATGATAATAAAGAATGGGCTTTTGGGTATAGATTATCAGCTAATGCTCAAGCAGTTTATTACGATAGTTTAGATTACGGGTTTTATATCAATAGTGGAGATACCTTATATACGTGGAATAAATCGACAAGTACATTAACCTATATAGGTTCAATTACAGCAGGTGACATATTAAGTATAGAAAGAGAGGGAGGATTAGTAATGTTTAAGAAAAATGATATTTTTATTTCAGAAGTAAGTGTTAATGTTAATAACGAATACAGACTTGATTTTTCTATGTATTCTAACCAAGTCAGGATTAAAATTCATGTTATTAATTTTTTATTTTGGCCTAGACCAAAACCTATAATCACCCATTTAAATTGTTACGAATCTTCTACCGGAGCAATAGATATATTTCTTTCAGGTAATACAAATGGTATAACTGGATTTCAGTGGACTATTCCAAATAGTATGTTTACTTATGCTACTCAAAACATTTCAGGACTTGTTCCCGGAGCATATAGATTAACTATTTTTTATGGATCAAGTCTATCACTAAGCCGCACCTATTATGTAGGGTATGAAGTGGAATGGAAAAATGTTTTTGAAGCTACTACAAATGGAAATTCTATAACAAAAACAACTGCCACTAGTTATGGAACGAGTGGAGCTTCTTCCATAAATGTATTAAGAACTAATCAAAGTGGTTGGATAGAATTTAAAGTTCCCCAACATCTGAATAATTTTACGGTAGGTTTTGCTGGTATAGATGCTGATCAAAACCCAAACTCTATTGAATACGGACTTACTTTTTTTTATATCCCTTTTGGTACGTTTGGTACATTTAATTTATTTGGAGTTATTGAAAATGGAACTATTGTTCCTAATACTGTTACATCTTATAATACAAATGAAGCATTTAAAATAGATTATTATCCATCCGCTAATCCCGTACCAGGAAATTATGGAACAATTACTTATTCGAGAGCACACGCTGCTTTTTTGAATTGGTACACGATACCTCCACCAAACAATCACGTCTCTACAATCATTAATCCACCTCCGGGCAAGTTTTTATTAGACATAGCATTATCTGAACAAGGAAAAGGAATAACCGATGTGAACACTTCTTTTGGATGCCCTCCCCCTGGATATGCTATATTGGATAGAAAATTAAATGCAGGGTTTTATTCAACAGTAAAACAACACCTGTGGTTTCAATATAACGAAGAATATAGTAACACTTCAGTACTTAATGCAGTGGTATATGGTGAAAATCAAACTGTAGTGCATACTATTCCCTCCCAAACCATTACAAAGGTCGGAGCTAATTATTATGATTTAGATTTAACCACGTTATCGCCTGTTTTAAATCCGAATAAATTTTATGTGTTAGAAGTAACCAATAGTAAAAACGAGAAATTTTTGTTACGATTTCTTTATCAATAATTAAAAAATGAAAATACAAAACCCTATCATCATTATTTCTTTAGCAATTATATTGCTTCTAACAGCAGGAGTTACGATTTCTTTATACAGTTCTATAACTCAGCCAAAAATTGCTTATGTTCAAACAGATAAAGTATACAATGAATTTATCTATAAAAAAGAGTTAGAAGTGAAGTATGAAGAAGTATTGAGTTACAGAAAGAGAATTCTGGATAGTTTAGAAATACAAATAAATGCCATCTCTGTCAACATTCAAAATTCAGAGCATAAAAGAGAAGAAAATATCCAAACCTATCAATATTTGGCAATGCAGTATCAAGAGAAAAAAAAGACTTTTGAAGAGGATAATCAAAAAATGCTACAAAATTACACAGAACAAATATGGACTCAACTTAATAAATATATAGAAGAATATGGAAATGCTGAGAAAATAGATTTTATCTATGGAGCAAATGGTTCTGGCAGTGTAATGCATGCTAATAAAGCGTATGATGAAACAGAAAAATTAATTACTTACGTTAATGAACGTTATCAAGGAGGAGCATTAAAATGAGTAAGACAAAATATTATATATTAATTTTTTGGAGTAGCATAATGTTATTGTCCTGTGCACAAAAAGAAGTAACAGTAGGTGAATATTTGAATTGGGTTAAAAATCCTGAAAATGGACTTGTTGTGAGTAAAGAATTTGAAAATTACAAAATTAGCCTGTTTTATAAACCTGTTGAATTCATTGCTATTAATGAACAAAGGACAACATCTATAGACACTACAGTTTTTTTTAATCGTTTAAAACAATTGGAGGAATTCCAATATTACACCTTAAAAATAGAAAGTTTAACAGGGGAAGATGTATTGAAAACAAACATTTCAACAGAGCAGGAATATTTTGATAGGCTGTATTATTTCACGGATGTGCTTGAGTATGATTTGATGTTAGAAGAAAACAAGGATACCTTATCCTGTCAATTATGTCATTTTGAACGAAATTATGGTGTTGCACCTTATAACAATATAGATTTAGGCTTTATGAGTTCCGAAATACAAACAGACAAAACACTTGTTTTTAATGATCAAGTATTGGGGCTCGGAAAAATCAAACTCAAAATAGCTAAAAAAGACATTGATAATATACCTAAAATAAAACTTAATTAATATGCTAGTTCAAATAGTAACCAAAAAAAGATTCAAAGTATTAGCCATTTTTATGGCAGTTAATATACTGGCTCAAATAGGATTTCCATCTGTTGCCTTTGCACTTACTAGTGGACCTTCACAGCCTGAAGCAGCTAGTTTTGAACCTATAAATACTAACCAAATGGTAGATTTATTTACAGGAGATTTTACCTATAATATTTCTTTATTGAACGTACCCGGACCTAACGGGGGGTATCCTATTAATTTAGCCTACCACGCAGGAATAGGAATGGAGCAGGAGGCAAGTTGGGTTGGATTGGGATGGAACATTAACCCGGGAGCTATAAACCGTAATTTGCGTGGCATACCCGATGATTTTAGTGGTGATCAAATTGAAAAAACGGTACACATGAAACCACAAAGGAGAATGACTTTTGGTGTTGCAGCACCTGTCAATATTGAACTTTTAGGTTTTGATGCATTAAAAGGAGTTAATTTGAGTTTATCTAGTTCTATTTACTATGATAATTATAAAGGAATAGGTCAAAATACGGGCATTAATTTATCAACATCAGTAGCACTCGGGTCTGCTGGTGCTATGCAAGGCTCATTAGGTATTTCTATGGATTCCAAAGAGGGTATTGGAGTGAGCCCTTCTTTAAGTTTCGCAGGAAAAATTAAAGGAGAGGCATTTGGGTTTGAAACGGGATTAAATTACAATTCGAGACAAGGGCTTCAAAACATTACATTTGGAGCTAATATCAAGGGTTTTGGTCTAGTTGCCAGTAGTGATGGATCCTCTATGTCTTATTCTGGTTCATATAAAAAATTCTCTGCAAAAGTTGGAGCTGGTACAAGTTTTTCAGCATCAACTTATATTCCTACTATGGACATGCCAAGAGGGACTTATTCTGTTGATTTTGACATGAAATTAGGAGTAGATCTTTTTAATGTAGAAACTTCTCCGATAAACTTTTTTGTTAAATATTCTGAAAATAAAATCACGCAAAATACGGTTTCTTTTGGCAGTTATGGGTTATTATATGCACAATTTAACAGCAATAAAACTACCTTAGGTGATTTTAACAGAGAAAAAGATATTCCTATAGATAAAAACAATAAAAATTTACCTATTCCCTCTGCTACTTATGATGTATTTTCAATAACAGGACAGGGAACAGGGGGAGCATTTAGAACCTATCGTTCAGACATAGGAGTGTTTACCGACCCTAAAATAGAAACTACCAGTGGTGGTGTTGGATTTGGAGTAGAAAGTAATATATTAACACCACCTCCTCCGGCCCCTTGGTATATTAAAACCGGTTTTAATCCAGGTTTAAGTGTTATTCGAAGTTATTCAGGTAAATGGAAAAACCATAATAATGCAGTAACTAATTATTACAAATTTAAAATTCCCAGTTCTGATGATCTTTATGAACCTGCTTATTTTAGAGTATTGGGAGAAACCGTATTAACGGAACCATTTGCAGGTGGAGACCAAAATAACAATGAATTGCCTTTTCGTTTTGAACTAGGAAAAACGTGGGATAAAATTACGTCTGTACCTAAGGTGAAAAATATTATTGAAACAGCTACCGGATCAAGAGCACAATTAACTGAACCTGCCGTTCTTTCAAAACGACAAACCCGTGTACAAAGTATAGAGTATCTTACTAGAAATGATAAAACAAATGAACTATATACTAGCAATTCACCAAATGATATAACAGATTATAGTCCTGCTACTCCCTATAATCCGAATAAATCCCATCATATAGGTGAAATTTCTGTTGTAAATCCGGATGGCAATCGTTATGTATATGATTTGCCAGCATACAACACTGCTCAAGAAGATGTAACATTTTCTGTAGATAATGTTACAAATTCTACTGATAGAACTAGAAGTTATGTGCCAACTGGTTCATATCCAGACAACTCACCATCTAATAATAAAGGCTTATCCAACCTGTATTCAAAAACGGCAACACCAGCTTATGCACATTCTTATTTATTAACCGAAGTATTGTCTGCCGATTATGTGGACTTAACCAATGATGGACCTACTGATGACGATTTGGGTTACTGGGTAAAGTTTAATTACATTAAACAAGATAATTTATTTAAGTGGCGAGCTCCCTACGAAACGAATAAAGGAAACAATATTGAAGGAAAAATCACCAATGATATGGATGATATGTCCGGGTATTCCTATGGAGAAAAAGAAATGGTTTACTTGGAATCTATAGAAACCAAAACGCATACTGCTAAATTTACGTTGAGTCAACGAGAGGATGGATTAGGGGTAAATAATCCAAATGGAGGAGTAAACACAAGTGATAAGCTACTTAAATTAGATGTCATTACACTTTATAATAAGTCAGCACCTAGCCAACCTATTAAATCTGTTCATTTTAAATATGATTACAGTTTGTGCCCTGGTACACCAAACTCAATAGCTAGTGGAGGAGGAAAATTAACCTTAACCCATGTTTGGTTCAAATACTATAAAAATACCAAAAAAGGAGAATTAAGCCCTTATGAGTTCACTTATGGAGATGTAAATCACGATGGAAGTCAGATAATTAACCCTCCTTATAATATCAATGAAATTGATCGATGGGGAAATTATCAGGCTCAGGGACCTTTTAAAGAAATTTCAACCAGCAATTATTTATCTCCAAATTTTAATCAACCTTATTGCAATCAGTTTGATGATTATACTGATAGAAATGCAGATGCTTCTGCATGGAACCTTACTAAAGTAGTTATGCCTTCAGGAGGAGCGTTAACGATAGATTATGAATCGGACGATTATGCCTATGTCCAGAATAGAAAAGCCGCCCAAATGTATCGGATAATAGGTACAGGAAAGGCTGATGGTATTCTTGATAACAACCTTACCCGAGACGATCAGCGTATCTATATTGAATTGGATAGGGAGGTCAATTTAACAGAATTAGCTGAATATGTTTCAGGGATAGAACAAATCTATTTTAAAGCGTACATGAAGTTAAAAAAACCTAAAGATTTTCCGGGTAACCCTACAGCTGTTGATTATGTAGAAGGTTATGCCAAGTATGGAGGTTCTTACGGATTATATCAACCTTCCGGAGGGGTAAGCAGTAAAGCGTGGATAAAAGTAAATAATGTACCTCCACATCAAGTCATACAATCTACCATTAACCCAATAAAAATGGCGGGATTGAGAGAATTGCGTTATAATAGGGATGATTTGGTTTCAGGACAAAATACAGGGTTGGCAGCTGTAAATTCTATGATGTCTATAGCGACTGTTGTGCCTAGTCTTATAGGAACAGTATTAAATTCTCTTCAGATGCTTGCAGGATTCTATAACTATGGAATTATGGCAGGATGGTGTGATGAAATAGAAGTGAATAGTAATACCTATCCTTCTTATATTCGATTAAACAATACTTCAGGAAAAAAATATGGAGGAGGTTGTAGGGTGAAAGAAATTAAATTAAATGATAATTGGGATGAACTGAATAATGACGCTATTTTCAAGTCTAGCAGTTATGGTCAAAGTTATAATTATACACTGGAAGATAGAATAACCAGTTCAGGCGTTGCAGAATATGAACCTTTAATAGGTGGTGAAGAAAATCCATTTCGCCAACCTGTTCGATTTAGCAACGACCGATTAATTATAAAAGACAATGGTTTGATGTTGGAAGAACCATTTAATGAGAACTTATTTCCTTCTGCCAATGTGGGTTACAGTAGAGTTACGGTAAGAAACATAGAACAGGAACATGGAGGAACAAAAGTTAAAAAGGCGGTAAGTGGTATTATTGTCAATGAATTTTATACTGCACGAGATTTTCCTGTATATACCAATAAAACAGGAGTGGATTATGAAGGTTACAATTTATCTATTCCTATTCCATTTATAGGTAGTTATGATCATCATAATAATGGATATTCACAAGGGTATTCTATAGAATTAAATAACATGCATGGAAAACCGTATAGCGTACAGACCTATACCTTACCTCTAGACCCTTTTGATCCGAATAACCCTACTGATCCACATGATCCTATGCCTGGAGATCCCGGAGTAGAACCTGTTGCCGCAACTTTTTATCATTACAAAACGCAACAACCTTTTGTACGAAACAAGCCTTCAGGAAATAAACTAAGCAATACAGTAGCTGTACTTACGGGTGATGCAAAAGTTATTGATAATGTAGAAATAGGGAAATACATAGAAACCTACATTGATATGCGAGAAAATAAAACAAACATTATATCAGGAGATGTTCAAATAAATAATGCCTTGAATATTTATTGGATTATTGTATTAGGAGTCCCTGTTCCTATTCCTATTCCCATTCCTACGGTAATACCTTCTATTAGTAATTCTCACTCTATGTTCCGGTCAGTAGCTACCAATAAGATAATTACCCGTAATGGTATTTTGGATAGTCAGGTTACCACAAAAGAAGGAGCAAAAACCATTACCGAAAACATCTACTATGATGCCCGTACAGGTACTCCTTTACTTACCACTACTACGAATGATTTTGATAAACCTATTTATGATTACACTTATGCAGCGCATTGGGAACATGAAGGAATGCGTGGGGCTTACCAAAATGTAGGAGCAACTGTTACCGACTATACTTCTTCTCCTTTTGTTCGTCCGGGTGATGAATTAATTGATCTTAATACAGGGTTCAGGTATTGGGTAGAAGAAAATGGTACCCTAAAAGATAAAAATGGAATAGCTGCAACACCAACTGTTCCAGGGCTTTTCAAAATTGCTCGTTCGGGTTACCGAAACCAACAATCAGTACCTACAGGAAGTATTATTTCACTATCTAACCCTATAGCAGAAAGAAAATTCCCATTATTTGATGAGATAAATAATTTCACTAAATCGGCTCCTGTAGCGCCTGATTATATTTTAATCGGAGATTTAGGGTTTAATGATTGTTTAAATAACAAACCCTATACTGGCATTAAAATAACTATTTCGCCAACTAATCGATTAATTATTAACTCCGATTTATCTGATAATAAAATTTGTGGAGGAGGAGAGACAAACGAAGCTTTCATACTTTTCGATCCTTCTGTTGATTTAACAACTTCCGCTAATTTTGATGTTACCACTATGATATTGACCAAACATGGCAATGAAGTAAAAGCAGTAGATGGTAGTGGTAAAACAATATGGGGCGAATTGTTAAATGCCGAATGTTTAAATGAATGTATAGATGGAGTGTTACATGCAAGTGCTACCAAATACAGTTCTTCTTGGAACATTAATTATGCTGATGCTGTTCCTAGTTCATCATTACCTCTTAATACGACAAGATTTGGAGCAGAAAATATCTGGCGTACACATCAAAATTTTGTGTTTGATATTGATAGAAAGCAAACCAATCCGGCTCCTGCCCCTTTGTTAATTAGCAATACACAAACAGGTATAGATGGTACCTATGAAAGTTTTGGATTATTTAATTGGTTGTCTTCAGCACCAAATGAAAAATGGATTAAAGCCAATCAGGTAAATCAATACAGCCCTTATGGATTTGAATTAGAAAACCAAGATGCACTAAACATTAAATCAGCAGCGATGTATGGATATAATAATTCAGTGGTAACGGCAGTAGCTTCTAACACCGATTACAGAGAGTTGGCTTTTGATGGTTTTGAGGATTACATAGGTGTTTATACGAATCCAACTTCTCCTAATTATGGGCATATCGAATTTGGAGGAACCCACCAATTAGTAATGACTGAGGCACACACAGGAAATGTATCTATGGAAATTACGAGTACAAATAAAGCAACATTTACCAACCCTGTAGGTACATCTTTATTAAACACCTCTTTTACTCCGAGTGTTAATGAAGAATACTATTTTAGTTCGTGGGTTAAATTAGGTGCTAACGCATCAGCTATACTTACATTAACTGATGGAGTTAACCCTATACAAATTTTAACTTCTTCGTCACAACAAAAAATTGAAGGATGGCAACGCTTAGAAGGGAAATTTGCTATAGATGCAGCTGCAACTACTATTACTATTGAAATTGAAGCCGTTGGGGGAACAATTTATTTAGACGATGTGCGTGTGCAACCTTTTATAAGCAATATGAAAACCTTTGTATATGACCCCGCAACACTTTGGCTAAAAGCAGAATTAGACGATAGAAATTATGCCACCATTTATAGCTATGATGAAGAAGGTAGCTTGGTTCAAATAAAGAAAGAAACCAAAGATGGGATGCGAACCATTGTGTCTAACAGAAAAAATGTACAACGAAATCCGGTTGGAATACAACCATAAAAAAATAAGTATGCAGTATAAATTTTATTACATATCGCTTACCCCCTTAAAGAGAATGGTTCTTTTACTGTTTTTTCTAGGTGGTTTTGCAGTAGCATTTTCTCAAAATTATAAGGATGACATTATTAAATTAAATGAAAAATACCAAGATGTTTCCTTTAAAATGAATGTTGAAATGAAAATTTCATATAGGAATACCACTGAACCTAGCGTTGTAGAGAAAGGAATTGTAAAAAAACAACAAGATAATTATTATTCAGACTTTGGAGATAAAATTACCTTAAAGAACAAAAAGTATAATGTAATGGCTTTGAAAAATGAAAAGCTACTTGTTTATATGGAAATAGCAACTAATGCTACCAATTTAAACCATGAGCAAATGGATTATCTAACGCTTTTTAAAACAGATACAAATAACTTGGATAACCACATCAAATTGATAGCCTCTTCCAAAGAAAGTAAAACCTATGAAATTCATTTAGGGCATAATGGAATTGAAAAAATGCACCTTAAAATGTCGGCTGAATATGTGATGCAACAAGTTACTTATTTTTATGAAAAGTCAGATGAAAACCCGATAAAAGAAGTAGTAATAACTTATAGCAATGTGGTACTTAATCCTAAATTTTCGGTGAGTGAATTTAGTGAAAAACAATTTTTTACTATCAAAAATAACAAAGCAATAGGCAGTGAAAAATTTAAAGATTATACCTTACAAAAACAAAATTAACACAATAATATAATACTATCATGGCAAAACAAGTAAACAAAATAATAGTCTTAGCAGTTGGAATGGTTTTCAGTTTGTTAAGTTATGGTGGCAATGATAAAATAATGACTTACCTTAATGGTCCGTCTATTGATAATGTGGGCTATCTTAGTATTGCCGATCAACAACATACCGGACTTTATGTCCCACCTGTTACGCCTTCTGTTAAATCAGCTGCTATTTTTGCTACTTTAAAATACGAAGAATCCTTATTTCCCGAATTTGGTATGCCTGGCAATACCATAGGAACAGAATTTAATTTAATAGTGACTTATGACATTACTTTAGTTACAGCAGCCTACTCAACAGTAACGCTAACCAATCAAGTGCTTTCCATAGATTATAACATTGACGGAAGCTCTCCTACGTATAAAGACATTGATGTTCAACGCTATTTAGGCTATATGGAAGCAGAAATTAGTGTAACTGCTATTTCGTTTAAAAATGAATTAGGAGCAACTGTTGCCACTTCATTTCTACCCGAAGACGTTTATTTTGAATTGAGTTCAGAAGTAGAACGCTATTATCCTCTATCTCCCGTACCCTTAATAACTACAGTATCACCAAATAGACATATAATAAACGAAAATACCATCTACGCCTTAAAAAATGAATTATTACTTACTTGGGAATACCCGCTAGGAGCAGAAAGTTTTGATTTAGAATGGGTGTTTGTAGATATAAGTGGTGATGCTGCTACTTTAATGAACACAATACAAACTTCAACTGCTAATTACGATTGGAAAGAAGCTACACGAATCAATACTACTAACAATTATTATGCGATTTCATTGGCATATCCCAGCGGAATGATTGTATATAGAGTTCGTCCGGTAGGCGTAGATTTGGTAAATGGAAATTACAATTTAACTACAACAGGTGATTTTACTATCCCGTTTACAGGCACAGTTGCTAATGCATTTACTGCGGGCTATGCTTTTCCTTATACGGGATTAGATAAAGAAAAAAACTGGACGTATAAAGTAGCTTATGCTGAAGAAGGCAAACGAAAAGAGGGTATTCAGTATTTTGATGGAAGTTCAAGAGTTAGACAAAGTACCACCATCCTAAATACCGATCAAAATGCCATTGTAGCAGAAACCATGTACGATTTTGAAGGACGACCTGCTATTAATACGCTTCCTACTCCCGTACCATCAAAAGGAATAGGTTTTTACAAAAATGGAACAGCTCCTTTCAATGGAGAATACTATAAAGAGAATTATGATGCAGATGTAAACCATGCTACAACCGGAGGAGGACCCGACCCAATGCCGGCTACCACTCCAGGTAGTGTTAGTTTAACCAGTCAATATTATTCTCAAAACAATACCTCATCATCTTTATACAGAGACTATACAGCCAATGCCAATGAGTTTCCATTTAGCAGAACTACTTATAAAAGAGACGGTACCGACCGTATAACAGAACAAGCTTCTGTAGGCGACCAATTGCAACATGGAACAGTAAATACTACCAAATATTATTACGGCACGCCTGCCGATATGGAAATAGAGCGCCTTTTTGGTAACGAAGTAGGACCAAGTTCCTTTTATCAAAAAAATATGGTAAAAGACCCTAACGGACAAGTAAACGTTTCTTACTTAGACAAAGAGGGTAGAACCATAGCCACGGCATTAGCAGGAAATACTCCTGATAATTTATTACCCCTAGATTACAAACCGACAGATGTGTTCATTACAAGAAACTTGTTAGCTAACAACAATGTAAACGGAACTACATCCTCTTCTTCTTCAGTACTTACCATATCCACACCTGCTACAAATGTCACTATTAATTATACATTAAGCTCAATGGATTATGTAGAAGCTTGTTTAAATAATTTTACATCAGGAGTTAATCCTTTTGAGTGTACCTATACCTTGGACATTAAAGTGTTAGATGAAAATGGAGTAGACTTAATGACGGTAACAACACCATCACCTTTAACCAATCCATCTCCGGTAGTAATCACTAATCCGCTAACACAAGCAGCGGTTACTTTTGTGTTAGGACCATTAGATGTAGGTACTTACACCATTAATAAAACCCTAAAAGTACATGCTCCAACAACTGCTTCTTATTTGGCTGAATTTGAAGAACTCATTAGAGACAGTATGATTAATGCTAATCAAAGTTGTGTGCCTTACAATCCACCGGATCCTGTTACTTGCAACAATTCTTGTGAAGGAATATGTGCCGAAGCATTCATTGAAATTTATTTTGATGAGGTATCACAACAAAATGTTACCGTTTACTATGATGAAGAGGGAAATAGTGAAGATGCTTTAGGAGATCCTTATACTTATACTGATTACTTAGATTTTGTTGCAGCTTGTGAATTGGAATGTGATGAAGCTTTCATTACCCCTACCAATCTTTGTGAACAACGCCTCGAATTAATGAAAAGCCACATGAGTCCGGGAGGACAATATTTTGATAATATACATCAAAAATATATGTTATTACCCGATGGATCATTGGATTTAGATGCTAATGGAAATCCTCAACCTGCTACTAGCCCTACCTATGACATTAATGCTTGGTTAGAAAATAAAGTAGCAACAACAGCTCCTAATGATATTTTCGATTTTAAAACAGGTTCTACAGAATATACTTGGGATGAGATTAGGGCTAACTGGAATCAAGCTCCATGGGAATCAATATACCCTAATTGGTTAGATACTTTTGTGGCACATTACCACCCCGAATATTGTGCTTATGAATACAATTGTTTAGATGATCTTCTGGTGTATGAGTCAGGAGTGAGTACTTGTAGTATACCGAGAGCGTATATTGCTGATTTTGATAAATACATGATGATGGGATCAGACCTCACCTATGTTATAAAAGAAAAAGATGTTATTCCCGGTGGTAATTTAGAATACATGGATTTTTTAAATCCCTTAGGATTTACACAGTTTACTACTAATAACGGTGTTACAGCAGACAATAGCACTTATATGGATGCAACTGATACGCCTACATCGGGTACTAATTTTTTAATTGACCCTTTATTTGATCCTTTAAGATGTCAAACCTCAAATTTATCACTTCAGTTTGTAGATGACCAAGGTGCAGGTGCTGTTGCATCTGTATGGATAACCAACAAACTAAAAAAATTCCTAGAAATAAATGATGGTACAAATCCTGCTTACTTTCATAGCATTTGGTATGTAATGGATGATCCTTCTGATATTGCAGGTACCTCTCCGGCAGGACTTCCTCAGTATGTTATAGATTTTTACAAAACCATCCACGGAGATGGAACTGCTAATTTTCCGGGCATACTTGATAAAACGGGTGCAGATGTAACCAAACAAAACAAATACCAGTTTTTTAGAGGGGTATATAAATTTTACAGAGATTACATTTTATATAAAGAATTTAAGGATAATTGGAGAGCGTGTGGTAATACTTATGACGGAAGTGCACATCATTATGAATACTGGAATCCTGATGTGCTAACGGATAATACACTTCCAGAAGTCTTAGATTTAACGAGTTATAACATGACCAGAGATCAAGATTATCCCAGCACCACCGGTGTTAATGAGCAAGACTGGTTTACCTTGGTTTGGTACCGCAATCTTGCTTTTGATACCTATAATTCTAATCCGAATACCTCACAAACGCTTCCTGCAGTTAGTGTAGGTATAGCTACGTGCGAAGCCGATTGTGAAAATAGTGCTCAAGATTGGTTAAACCAACTTGCTTCCTGCATTGCAACAGCAAGCTTAACACAGCAACAAATAGACGACCTTGAAACCGATTTAATTGCTATTTGTCAATTAGGATGTACTTTAAACCCTCCTGTTGGGAGCTCCGATGGAGATGGAGGAACAACAAGCATATTAGCATCAGATGATGGTATTACTTCTCTTGAAACCTTTCAAGAAGTAATCACACATTACTTGTCAGGTTGCAATACTACCGTGGTTTATCCACCAACATTTCCTACTACAGCAGCCTCTACTACCGAATGTAACTGCACCCAACTTACCGATTATGCAGCAACATTATCCATTACACCGCCTTTTTCGGCAGTAGACCACGCTGCTATAGCTACTGCCTTAACTACACTAACAGGTACAACCTATATTGCCGGAGATGTAGAACGCTGGGATAATTTTTGTCGCGATACTGTAGGCGATATGATAGATTTTCCTCCCGTGTTAGAATGTATTAATTGCAAATGCGATGCCTTAGCCTTTTTTATTGATACTCGTTTTTATGATCCTGAGGCTGCTATCGATTACGATCCTTATAACCTCGATAGTGACGAAGCTGAAGCGGTAGCTTCTTTAATAAATACAGAATTTGGAACAAGCTATTCAGGAACCGATATAGAAACTCTAATGAACCAATGTACTGCCGATGATGGTGCTCCATTAAACTATACAGAAAATACAGATTTTGTTGATTTGCCCGACCTCTTCCGTTGCAATGCTAATTTACAAATAACAGACCCCGAAGAGGATTGTGCGGCTGAACTAAATGCCACCAATTTACTCAATTACCTTAACCTGTGGGAACAACAACTAGCTGATACCATAGCAGCTTTTGAAACAGATTATCTTGCTAAATGTATGTTAGCCCTAGGAACAGAAGATAGAGAAGTCTTTACCGCTACCTATCAGCTGAATGAATACATGTACACGCTGTATTACTACGATCAGGCAGGTAATTTAATTAAAACCGTACCACCCGAAGGGGTTATACCCGAATCAACAGATTTAGTAAGCAATGGAGCTTTTTATGACGATATTGATGACCATCGTATCAATCCTTATGATGTTGTTTCCAATCCTTTAGGAACAGAACATCAAAATGTGGAGCATACCCTTATTACTCAGTATAAATACGATAGCTATAATAAACTCATTTGGCAATCTACCCCCGATGGAGGAGTAACCAAATTTTGGTATGATGTATTGGGAAGACAACTATTATCTCAAAATGCCAAGCAAGCAGCCGTTCCCTCTTCCTATGTATATAACTACATTGTTTATGATGCATTAGGCAGAACCACCGAAGTAGGCGAAGTAGAAAGTACGACTGAAATTACAGATGATATCTTGTTGTATTATGAAGAAGAATTTTTACCTTGGCTAACAGGAAAAACAGGCTTAATTACATCTACTGTTTATCCGGCAACCGTAAAAAAACAAGTAACCAAAACTTTTTACGATGAACCACTTAATGGCGCTGTGGACGCTTTATTTGCCAATGGTGGACAAAAAGAACTCAGAACTCGGGTAACTTCCGTAACCCGTGAAGAAACGCATGATTTGGATGTGAATGGCGACCCTGTTGATGCTACTTACGATTACGGAACGCACTACAGTTATGATATTCACGGAAATGTAAATGAGCTTATTCAGGAAAACAAACACCTTTCCCTTATAGCTTCCGGTTCGGTAGTTAAAAAATTAACTTACGAGTATGATTTAGTGAGCGGAAATGTAAACAAAGTTACCTATCAGCCCGGGAGGTTCGATCAGTTTATTCATCGTTATTATTATGATGCCGATAACCGAATTACCCATGCAGAAACAAGTAAAGACAACCATATTTGGGATACCGATGCCAAGTATTTCTATTACGAGTTTGGTCCATTGGCACGAACAGAAATTGGTGAAAAACAAGTTGCCGGAACCGATTATGCCTACACCTTGCAAGGATGGCTTAAAGGCGTAAACTCCAATACACTTAAAGCCAACAGAGACATAGGAAAAGATGCAGATTTAACAATGAATGGTTTTAACAGTCATTTTGCTACCGATGCCTTTGGTTATAGCTTAGGTTATTTTGATGGAGATTACAATGCCATTAACAATACCATAGCTGCCGGCAATTACTTTTTGGCAGACATATCTGGCTCTAATCTCGAAACGGCAGCCAAATCACTCTACAATGGCAACATCCGATTAATGACCACTGCATTGCTTGATAACCTTAACAACCTGCTGCCGGTGCATGGTGTGGCTTATCGTTACGATCCAGCCAACCGTATTCGCAGTAGCAATGTATTTACAGATGCCACCGTACCCACAACCAACTCTTTTTTAAGTGCTACCGATAATGGACATTATCAAACCGAGCACCATTACGATTTAAATGGAAACATTACCGAACTGAAACGAAATAACGATATAGGAGTGGGTGTTGGAACGTTTAACATGGACGATATAAAATATAAATATGCCAATAATGCCAATGGATATTTGGAAGCAGGAGCTACCGGATACCTCTATGCTGATGGATCAGTTTCCACGCCACCTGTTTCACCCAATTTTAGTACTAACAAGTTAACACAGATTATTGATAACAACGGAGTGGTGAACACTACTGATATTGGAATTACACAAGCTTCAAACAACTATACCTACGATCCTATAGGACAACTTATAGGAGATGTAAGCGAACAAATAGACCAAATTACATGGGATACCTACCATAAAGTACAAAAGATACATTATTCCGATTTTGGACACCCCGACCTTGAATTCAGGTACGATGGAACAGGAAACCGTATTGCCAAAATAGTGAAACCCAAGTTGGCGAACAATACGCTAAAACCCCAAAACGAGTGGACAACCTATACCTACCAAAGAGATGCCTCAGGAAACATACTGGCAGTGTATGAAAATAACATCGACTTCATAAGCGGAAACACCTATAAAAGCACCACCACTTTATCCGAGCGTACCATATACGGCAGTAGCAGAATAGGATTAGACGTACAACCTAAAACTCAGGTTACTTATTTCAATGCCGATTTTTCTTCCGGTCCAATTCCGTTGCCCGGAAATGTAATGGCAACAATAGATCCATCACAACCTGTTTTATTAAACAGTGATGAAACTATAAGCGTTAGTGTGGATCCCACAGAACCCAGTATTAATGCTACTATAGAAGCCCACTTTGCTGATATATACCTTACCGTGCCTGCAACTGCTAACCCTACCGATTATATTGTAAATAATGGAGCAGTAGAAAACCTTGGTAGCGGATTATTGCGTATATTTGCTGGGAACTATGTAGATATTACCGTGCTGAGCAACAACATGACCATAAACACCTCAGGCTATCCCGGCTCATTTACCTCTTCTTTATTGGTAAATATACAGGCACCTGGTCCTATAGTAATAGCACCTAAACACAACCTTAAAAATAATTACTCTCGCAGCATAGGAACTAAAATTTACGAGAAAAGCAATCATTTAGGAAATGTATTGGTAACACTCTCTGATAGGAAATTTCCTGTAGATGACAGAACCTCTACGGATGTGAACGGAAACCCGGTGGGTACTGCTGATGGAGTGATGGATTATTACGACCCGAATGTGTTGAGTTTTAGTGATTATTATCCATTTGGAAGTCCGCTCATTGGTCGCCATACAGTGCAAACCAGTAGTAATTTAGATCAAAATGGAAAAAAAGCCTATCGATTTGGTTATCAGGGAAGTGAAAAAGATTTTGAGATTACAAATGTAACGGGAACGCACGTAACCACTTATTTTAGAGAAATAGATACCCGTTTAGGTAGAATGTGGAGCAATGATCCTGCATTTCAACCTTGGCAAAGCCCTTATTCTTCAATGGATAATAATCCGATAATGTATAATGATATTTTAGGGGATTCTACTAAATATTTTAATGACAAAGGTGATTTATTACTTACCTCTCACGATAAATTAGAAAATGCGATTGTGATGATATCGGAAGGTAACCTTGAAGCTTTTCAGGAAAAATTAACTATGGCTCAACAAAGTCAAATTAGCGCAGATGATGATAAACTTGGTAAGTCATTAAGGGGAATGGGTAAAAGTTACATAATAGACGGAATGAAAGAATTTTTGAATACAACACAAGGTGATGCTCCATACGAATATGGATATGAGCATGGTAGTTATTTATATGAAGATAATGGAGAAATAAGAATAGGTTCTGAAAATATTACACAAAAACGTTATAGAGGTGTTAACCTCCCAACTAAGAAAAATGCGGTGGGTGATTTACATACTCACCCAAGTGCAGGTAAAAAAGATGAGCCTCATACTGGATCATTTAAACATGCTCCATCTGAATTCGATTATGATGCGAATTATAGTGGTTATAACGTAGTTATAAGTCCTAAATATATATACTTTATTCAAGTACATGAAGATAAAGTAAGTAAAATTGCCGTTAAATTTAACAATACATTTTCTAAAAAAGAAACAGATGATTTTAACCCTTGGAATGAATAAGAAATATATTTATATAATTTTAGCTATCCTTGTATTTTCTTGTCAAAATAATAAGGAGTTGGATGATAATGATAATATTGAATCATATAGAATGGCATCTCAGATAATCAATTTTTATGTTCAAATAGAATACATAAAATTAGAACCTTATCAAAAGGAATATCCTATTGATTTTAAAAGATATGAAGATATTATAGAACTCTCAAACAATCTTAGAGAAGTCATATTGAAAATTGATGAAAATATACCTTCTAGTATTAATAAGGAAACTAAATTATTTATAGAAAAAGGTATTAGCTTATCTAATAATGATGAAGATGTTGTCAAGATGATTAAAGAGCTCAATTTAAATGAATTAGCTAATAAAGTTGATAACGAGGTATCGTTTAAAGTCAGACAGAAAAATGCATATAAATTACTTTTAAATTGTAGTGTAGTTACTCAACTTATGATTGATAGATGTACAAGTAGAAATGTTTTGATTTATCCTACTAGGTAGTGTTTACTCTAATAAAAACAAATAAAAACGTTCTTTAAAAAGTAAATTGGAAATTGGAAGGGAGGATTAGAATGAATGTGTAGCTACAAGCATACACATAACAGTGCGGTGCACACCTGCTATCAATAAAAATCAACTAACCAAAGTGTTGGATAGTAAAGGAGTAGTAAGCACAACAGATTTTGGAACAGGAGGAATAACACCGCAAGATTTTGTATATGATGAAATAGGACAATTAATAGCGGATGACGATGAAAATATTGATGAAATTGTGTGGGACGTTTATAACAAAATAAAAGAGATAAAATATTCGTTGAATACGCGACCCGATATTGCTTTTGAATACGATGCCTCCGGTAACCGTATAGGTAGTGTTCCAGAAATGTTGTTTTAGATAAAACAAGAAGTTAAATTATTGATAATGAATAGATAGAAAATAAAAATAGAAATAAAATAAATGAGGGATAGCATAAAGCTATCCCTTTTTTGTTGTTTATATCGCTTTAAAATCAATATTTGCGTTTAAAGTGTTTCAAAAATGTTGGTAAAAAATGAACTGTAAAACGTGTAATCAAAGATGTATAAAACATGGCAAAACAATAAAAGGAAAGCAAAGGCATTATTGTAAAACATGTAAAAAAACACAACAAGAAAATTATTTATACAAAGGGTATAAAAAGGATGTGAACAGCAATCTAGTATCATTACTAAAAGAAGGTTGTGGCATAAGAAGCATATCCAGATTATTAGCTATTTCTCCCACCACCACAATAAGAAGAATACTTACAATTTCAAACCAAATAAAAAGACCTTCCATAGTACGGAGCAAAATGTATGAAGTAGATGAATTATGCACTTACATAGGTAATAAAAACAGAAAAAGGTGGGTAGCTTATAGTTTAAGGAAGGATACCAAAGAAGTAGTCAATTTTGCAGTAGGAACACGAACAAAACGAACATTACAACAAATTACAAACAGTTTGCTGTTATCAGAAGCAACAACAATCTATACAGATAAACTGAATATTTATAAAAGCCTGATACCTTCAGCAATTCACTGTAGTAGACAATATAGAATAAATCACATCGAAAGAAAAAACTTAACCTTAAGAACCCATTTAAAAAGATTAAACAGAAAAACCATTTGTTTTTCAAAAAGTATTCTAATGCTTACAGCATGTTTAAAAATCTATTTTTGGGGATGAATGAATAACCATGAAGATTAACTCAAAATAAACTTATCAGTTCCGAATTGCTGTTTGTAGCTTGTAGCTACAAACTGAATTAAAATACCTTAATTTTTTTTCAACCACAAACCGAATCAACTTTCCTATTTATCACACAATCAACTCCACCTCAATCAATCCAATTTCACCGGCATAATTTCTAGCACTACTATATAAATATTCCTCAGGTTTTTCTACCCAACCCGCCTCCACAGGATTATTATGAATATAATTTAATTTTTGGTCAGTAAAATGGTTGGTATGCAACTCTATAGGATGATTACTTTGTTTCCAAAACTGAAACTGTTTATTTCTGGAATTAGCCAATCCCTTACGTTCAAACAAAGCAAGCATCCATTCACGTCTGCTTTCAGGTTCTTCATGTATTGCCTCAATAATTTCTTTACTCGTATGCGTTTTAAACTCTCTTACCGTATCGCTCAGCTTGCCATTTTTACTAGAGAGAATACAATGCACATGGTTACTCATAATCACATACGAATGAACAACCAATTGCTTTTCTTTTTGACAATGCTCCAAGCTATCAAGAATGATGTCTTTGTAACGCTTTCTGGTAAAAACATCAATCCAATCTACCACAGTAAATGTAAAATAATGTTTAGCGTACTGGTCTCTTATTTTATAACCTCCAACAGACATAAGAATTTTTTATATTAACTGTTTGTCATTTGCAGCTACAAAGCTGACACTATAAATACAAAATAATAAAATGTATTTAAAATAATGTTTACTTTTGAAATACTATCGTTACTTTATGTATGAAAAATATAGTAAAAATATTTCTTCTTGGCTTAGTATTCATATTGCATAATAATTTTTATGCTCAAGATTATAAATTTGAGTGGGCTGTTGGTATGAGAGACTCTGTTGGGTTGTACTCATCTCATGGAGCAGAAGGTATATCAATTGGTATGGATGCTGCTAAAAATGTTTATTCAGTAGGGAAATATGAGGGGAGCGTAGGATTTGTTCCTACACCTGGATTGCCTTTCCCTTCTTCGGGTTATCGTACATACATTTATAAACAAGATAGTAGTGGAAATGATGTTTGGTTAAAAACATTAGAAATAAATGCGAGTAATTTGAGTGTTGACTCTTCAGGTAGTAGTTATATATGTGGAACTTTTAGTTTAACTAAAGATTTTGATCCTGGTTCTGGAGTAGTTAATTTAACTTCTAATGGGGGATATGATGCGTTTGTTTTAAAACTAGATAGTAACGGTGATTTTGTGTGGGTTAAAACTTTTGGAGGAACATCATCTGATGATGCAAAATCTATAGCCATAGATAATGTTGGCAACATTTACTTAACCGGTTATTTTCAAAATACAGTTGATTTTGATCCTGGTGTAGGGGTATATAACCTTACATCAATGGGAGGAGGAGATCTTTTTATACAAAAGTTAGATCCTAATGGTAATTTTATTTGGGCTAAATCTATTGGAGGAGCTACCAGTACAGAAATAGCTTCGGCTATTACCGTAGATAATTTAGGGAATTCTATTGTTACCGGTTATTTTGAAGATACCGTAGATTTTGATCCGGGTGCAGGAGTTTTTAATTTAATTTCAGGAGGGAGTCGCGATGTTTTTTTATTAAAGCTTGATATAAACGGCAACTTTGTCTGGGCTAAATCTATTGGTGGTACCGATTTTGATGAAGGGGAGTCTGTTATGTGTGATAAAAACAATAACATTTTTATTATAGGAACTTTTAATGGAACAGTAGATTTTGATCCTGGTTCCGGGGTCACTAATATTGCATCAGGTCAAAATACAAATAGCTTTATTGAAAAATTAGATAATGCGGGTAATTTTGTATGGGCAAAAGTATTGTTTGGACATTTCAATTCTATTGAAAGTATATATGTAGATAATTATTCGAATGTTTATACCACAGGCTGGTTTAATAATACTATAGATTTTGATCCAGGACTTGGAACTCAATCATATATTAGTCAAGGAAATAGAGATATATTTATATTAAAATTAGATGCTATTGGAAACTATTTATCAGTTATTACTTATGGTAGATATAATAGTCATAGTTATGGAAGAGATATAATTGTCGATAATTTTGAAAATATTTATGCAACAGGTAAGTACAATAAAAATGTTGACTTTGACCACGGTCCCAATACTTATATCTTAAGTGGATCAGCTTCTACTGCCACTAATTCTAGAGCTGCATATGTTACTAAAATTCATTATTGCCCTTCAACTTATAATGCTATAGTGGTTAATCACTGTGGACCTTATACAGCTCCAAGTGGTGCCATTTATACTACTGATGGAGTATACACTGATATTATCCCTAATTCAAGAGGTTGCGATAGCATCATCACAATAAATTATACTAACAAAAACTCACTTACTTTTATGACGATTGATAGGTGTAGCTCATATACAGTACCTAGTGGCACAACAACTTATACATCAACCGGAACTTATACGGTGTATGATACGTTACCTAACGCTTATGGTTGCGATAGTATTTTAAATATTTTATTAAGCATTAATGATCAATACTTTTTTACCAATGGCCCTATCTGCGACAGCGTATTATACCGGTCCACGAATGAATGGATTACAACTAGCGGAATTTATTATGATACTTTGATTAACATTCATGGTTGTAACGTGTATTATACAGATACTATTCAAATATACCAAACAGCTTATGGAACAAATACTATGTTAGGTTGTGAAAGCGTTACTAGCTTAAGTGGTAACCAAGTTTGGACAACTTCTGGTACTTATCAAGACACAATAGCTACTGTTGGTCCCGGATATTGTGATAGTATTCTCACTACCAGCGTAACTATTAATAACCATTCTTATGACACATTAAACCCCATTGCTTGTTATAAATATATTTCTCCTCTAGGAAATATGTATTATAGTTCCGGAACCTATACAAATGTATTACAAAACTCCGCAGGTTGTGATAGTGTTTTAATTATAAATCTAACTATTTTACAGCCATCATCCGGAGGATATGACTCAATTTGGGTTTCGTGTGCCCCATATATATCAAATACAGGAAACCAAACATGGGTAAGTTCAGGTACCTATACCGACACATTGTATAATGCTAATAGTGTTGGTTGTGACAGCGTTTTTACAGTATATTTAACAATTCCTGTTTCAAATATTCCAACAATACAAGCTTATACTTGCGATACGTTTGTTTCTTACTCAGGTAATCAGCTTTGGGCTTATAGCGGATTATATGTAGATACAATTCCTATCCCCAACCAATACGGTTGTGATAGTATCATAAATGTTAATTTGACTAAACAAGTATCTTATTCAACACTAACTAAAGAATTTTGTGGTTCTGCAAATTATTTGTCACCGGCAGGAAATATTTACACAACATCAGGAGTCTATTATGATACGCTACAAAATCATTTTGGATGTGATAGTATTATTACAATAAATCTTTATATGGATATAGGTGAATCCTATATAGGTCAAATAAATAATACTTTACATATATATTTTCCGAACTTACCCCCAAATTATAATTTCTTTAATATTGAGACTCAGGTTGTCTTATGTTCAACTCCACCTTGGTTATATAATAATTGGGAACCTATAAATAATACTAATCCAATAGTAGGAGTGAATATTTCGGGAGCAAAATATGAATTTAATACTAGAGTAAACTTAAAAACTAACCCTAACATTTATTGTTATAATAATATTCCGTGCCAGAGTTATTATTTAGTTGGAATAAATGAACATGATATTTCGGAAGATATAAACGTTTACCCTAATCCTACAGAAGGTATAGTCAATATAGATTTAGGAAAACATTATTCTGAAATCAGTATTAATTTAAATGATATAGTAGGTAAGAACATAATAAATAAGACATTACAAAATATGACTTTATTTGATATAGATATTCAAAACCTGCCCAAAGGAGTTTATTTTATACATCTATTAGCAGATGATAAATCGGCTACTATTAAAATTATAAAAAATTAAACTAGTGTTTTCTATTTTCAATTCTTAGTAAGTCTGAATAACTGACTAGAGAGAATACAATGTACATGATTACTCATAATCACATACGAATGAACAACCAATTGTTTTTCCTTTTGGCAATGTTCTAAGCTATCAAGAATGATGCCTTTGTAACGCTTTCTGGTAAAAACATCTATCCAATCAATTACCGTAAATGTGAAAAAATGCTTAGCGTACTGGTCTCTTATTTTATAACCTCCAACCGACATAAGAGTTTTTATTTATCACAAAAAGACTACAGGATTTATTTTTTTAAGCTAATTGGTTTTGTTGTTGTATTTCAAAAAAAAAGTCTTTATTACCGTTGCGGGGTAATAAAGACTTTTTTCATATCATTATAAACTTATTGTTTAATTATCTTTTTTGTTGTCATTCGTTCATTAGAAGTTAATTTTATTAAATAAATACCATTTGGTTGATCAGAAATATCAAAAGTAATTTTAGTATTTACTGATTGGATAGAATATATTAATTCCCCCATCAAATTAAGCACTTCTACATAAATTCCAACAGGATTTTCGGACATTTCTATATTAAATTTACCATTCATACTTGGATTTGGGTAAATACGATAAGCATTACTTATAAAATCTGTTTCTGGTAATTCATTATTTTGTTCAGGTTCGTTTTCTGTTGTTAATCTTTTTGCTCCACCACAACCATCTATAAAAGCATAAAACTCACTACCAAATGCAGCTTTAAAGCCTGGCTGAAGTATAACTTCATAGCCTGCATCATAATCAACAATAGCACCATTAAAAATAGTATTAACTGCCGTAATTTGATTACTAGCTTCAAAATCAAAATTATTACCCGAAATAACATTAATAGTCATATTCCTATTAGGTATACAACAAGGCGTAACACATGAAGCACTAGCTACAGAGTTTCTAATAACATTACCCGGTTGGGGGCCAAACCCTAAATTAAAATTAATACCTGTAGTCCAGTGACAATAACTCATTATAGTTCCTCCCCCTAGAGGCGACCCCGGAACAGGACATGATCCTTCTGTAGAACCGGCACAACCATCAATGGCAGTACTATTTCCATTCCAAACACAAGCATGTGTATGTCTCGAACCTAATAAATGACCAAATTCATGAGTGATTACCGAAATAGTCCAACTATAATTAGGAAAAGCTGAATATGTAGTATTTATACCTGAAACTGCAAGACTTTGATCAACATTACTATTACATAAACCATTAAACCCAGCAGCTTTACCACCACCAATACCTCTAAAAGTTAAAAGCATTGATAAATCACCATTAATAGAACTCTTTTCATTCTGATATTCAGTTAACAAATCTGATGGATTACCTCCCGAATAAGGATCGCCTCCTATATATATATGAATGTGAGAAATGCGAACTTCAATGTTTTCATTTTGGTATAAAGTAGCAACCACGTTAAAAACACCTTCTACATAATTAATAACATTGGGCACACTTCCTTTGTTAGAATATATATCTTCCTCTGTAGTAAATTCCATTTCTACACAATCACCATTACTAGACTTATCATTACTAGCTCTTTTAAGTAAAATTCTAGAGTCATAAATTAAATCGGGGTCATCAACTGTCTCACAATTAAAGTTTGAAGGCTCTTTCGTTTCAGTATCTTTGTAGATAATATGAATACTACTTTTAGTTAATTTAGCAATATTCACATTCGGCATATCTTTAATGGATACTACACCTGACATTTCATTTTCAAAGAAACTGATAGCGACTAAGCTCTTATCTTCTATACCTCTTATTACACCTCTATAGTGTTTTCGTTTATTTAACTCACCAGTATAAGCTTCTCCTAAATTAATAGAAATATCGTATTGATAAAAAGAAGATTTTACTTCTGCAAGATCTACAATCCAAACATTATTTTTATCATCTACATTTGGAATTTCAATCGTTACAAAGCTTGATGAGCTTGACATCAATTCATTTATAGAATTATTATTATAATTAAAATATTCAACTTTACTTAACTCCTTCTTAACATCATTATTCTCATATGTTTTATTAGGTGTTAAAGGTGGAGATATCCTATGGAAACTCTGGCTTAGTTCTTTTGCAGTTAAAATTTCATTCCAAATAACATTATTGGTTTCTTGTGCATGAATATAATAACAAGAAAAACTAAACACTAGTATAAGTACTATATGGTTTATATTTTTCATAATATCTATTTTTTAAGTTAATAATGTTTATTTTTTAAGAATATCAATTTCTTTTTTTAGTTCAATCACATATAATGTTAATTCTTCAACTTTTTGCAATAGTTTAGCATTCATTTCTCCTAAAGGAATACCAGCTTCCTCAACTTCACTAGCTGATGGCATGTTAGGTAAATGACTGTTTTCTTTAATAAAACATTCTACATCTTCTAAACTCATTAAACCATATTCTTTTTTGAATACAAAATCCGGCCAATTTCCATGAAGTTTTACTACTATTTCTTCAGCAATCATTTTACCTTTTACAGCAAATTTATATCCTTTAGAATCATCTGTTCCAATACTCACATTTCCTTGGTCAGATATAAACATAAAGTAGTTTCCAAAACCATTACTACCAGAGGGTTTCCAGAAATTTAATCCTGAAATTGGTCCATAATTATTATATTCAATTCCCCATTCTCCATATGGAGCACCGGTATTTGTTCCAAATAAAGCAGAAGCATTGTTACCATCTATAAGTGTAAATCCCTCAAGATGGGCATCTAGTGTTGATCCATTAACATTTTTAACATGAAGTTTAGCATCTGGAGAAGAAGTAGCTATCCCTATATTACCATTGGTCTTTACTACCATTTTTGTTGAGAAACTTGAGCCAAAAGTTTTTTGTCGAATTTCAAAAATATTTTGATTTATAGGAGGTATGTTTGGATTAAGAAAAGGAATCGGATAAGTAAGTTTAAAACCGGATTCATCTTCATACATAAAATTAGTGTTTAATGAAATATCAAGTTTAGATTTTGGATCCGATAAACCAATTCCCACCTGTCCTTGATTCCAATATAAATCATTAGGTGTAAATGTGCTTACATTAAACTGTGAAAAACAAATAGCACTTGTTGCTAAAATTAAACTTACGGATAGTATCGCTTTTTTCATTTTTTAAAGGTTTTAGTTAGTATTATTATTTATATTTATTACGTAAACTCTAATTAGTTTCAAGTATAAGATTCAAATTTTCTAACTTTAAATTTATATACTTTGAACATTATATGTTTGATTATCTATAAAGTATGATAAATGTACAATGTTTAAAGTAAAAATAAACACACATAAATACTTAGTGTATTAACAAAAAATACTTAGCAATAAAAAGTATAAATACTTATATGTAAATTTTTGATTTACCAAGGTATTTTTTTAAAAATGACCGTTCATTGCTCAAAATCGACCGTTAGTTAGATGGATTTACCATTTTTTTGATTTTAATATCTTTTAGTTTACGTTTGAACTTTATTGTAAACAAATTTTTTTCAAATAGATAGAAAATCAGATAGTGAAGAATAAAGATTATTATATTTTTAGTTTTGGTGTTAAAACACTGTTGTGTTTTTTTCTAATATTCATCTCTCTTGTTGTTTATGGAAATAAAATAATTGAAGATAATGATAAATCATCACCAATAAAAAAAGAAGAAGTAAAGGTTAAAGGAAAAGAGAGTACTTTTAAAAAAGAGTTAAAGAAAATAGAAAAAACCTTATCATTTAAGAATTTTTTCCACCATAGTGATTCCAGTAAATTGGCAAATCAATTTATTCATCAACATCACCAATTAATCAAAGGAAAAAAAGATTATCCTTATAATGTAGACCATGAAAAAATGAAGCTTAAAGTACAGGCTTATAAAGCTTCCACTAAATTTAAGTTAGATTATGAAGTATTTGGGTGGTATCCTAATTGGGAGGGAGATTTGTATAAAAACTTAAATTATTCTTTATTAACTACAATTGCTTATTTTTCATATGAAGTAGACCCTTCTACCGGAAATCCAACAACAATTTATGATTGGGAAACAACACCTTTAATAGATTCTGCAAAAGCGAATGATGTAAAAGTATTGTTAACCGTTACCAATTTTGGGCAATCAAATAATAAAGCTTTTTTAAATAATGATAAAGCTATAAAAAATCTTATTACACAATTAAAAGAATTGCTCAAAAAAAGAGGATCGGATGGTGTATGTCTCGATTTTGAGGGTGTTAATGGGAGTCAGAAAGCTGTTTATGCAAAGTTTATTTCATTGCTCAGTCAAGAGTTAAAAAAAGAAAACTCTAATTACCTCATTTACATAACTGTTCCTAGCGTAGATTGGGCAAAAAGTTTAGATTTTGAAGCCTTAATTCCGGTAGTAGATCAATTTGTGATTATGGGGTATGGATATTATGGTTCCACTAGTAGTGTTGCCGGACCTGTTGCTCCTTCAGAAAGTGGTAAAATTTGGGAACCTTATAATCTATCAACATCAATTGATTATTATTTAGCTAATGCAGTTCCTTCATCTAAGTTAATAATGGCATTACCATACTATGGTGTGATGTGGGATACTAAAACGGGGGATAGAGGAGCAAAAGTTGAAAAATTTATTGGAAATAGAACATATGATTATATAAAAACTAAAGTAGAAGGGAAGGTCGCTCCTGTTCAATACGATACTGTGAGTTATACAGCATGGTGTAGTTATGTGGTAGATGATGGCGATACTCATTATAGACAATGTTGGTTTGATAATGATTCAACAATAGCTGTTAAACTAAATTTAATTAAATACAAGAAGTTAAAGGGGATGGGAATATGGGCTTTAGGCTACGATAAAGGATATTCTAACTTATGGGAAGTAATAGCAGTTAACTTAACTAACACAACGGTAAACTATAATGGAACTGTTACCAATGATGCTGATACTTTAAATAATGATACATCAAGCACAGTTAATAATAGTACTGCAAGTTTCTGGAAAAAGCTAACCGACATTGAAGGAATGTTACAAGAAGTTACAAACTATAAAACAGTATTATTATTTATTATGACATTGGTAGTCCTTTTTGGTGGAGCAGGTTTTGTAATAGCAATGTTCCAACCTGATACCCGAATGTTTTTTTTTAGTAATACAGTTTATAAGATATATTACAGTGCATTTGTTTTATTGTTTTTGTTGGTTGTTTTGAGATGGATAAATATAATTAATGATTTGTCAATAGCTTTAATTTTAGGGTTTATTGTTGGTGCAGTTGCTATTTATTTTATTAACAAGTATATAGAAAAGATAAATAAAGAAATGCCATGAATAGTGCAACAATTGCAAGTCAGAAAGCTGCATTAGCAAAAGAAGAGGGGAAACTGAAAAAATTATTGGCTGCCATAAAAAAGCTTTTTGCAAAAGAATTTTTGTGGGTGCTTTTTGTCTTATTGTTAGGATTACCGTTGGCATTAATAACGACTTATATAACAGAAACATATGCTTCTGAAAAAATATTGAAAATGATAACCCAACTATTAAAAGATAAGCCATTATTTATAGGAGCTTACGCAGTAAGTCTGGCAGGTATTTATTTTACAAGAACAGTTGTGGGAGCAATTAATTTAATGGCAAACAAGCCAAAAAGCTAAAATGATGATATCAAAAGCATTAACATTTGTATCCGACTTTCTTAATCACGAAATTAAGATGTCTTATGGTATTGATGAAGATCGTGTGGTGATAAGTAGTTTGATAAACCCTGATGGAACCATTACGGAAAACATAGAAAATAAAATTGTGATTTCGGTAATTAACTTAGAGCATGAAACAACCGTAAACTCTCAAGGCAATTATGTAAATGGAGGTAATAATAATTTCGGAAAAGTATCACCTCCGGTATATCTAAATATTTACTTACTTATCTCAGCAAATTACGATTCAGGAAACTATATAGAAGCACTGAAAATGCTTTCAACAGTTATTGGAGTATTTCAGGCAAATACTTATTTCACCCAACAGAAAAACCCAACAATGCCATCCCCATTAGAAAAATTAACCTTTGAAATATTCAACTTACCCATTAATGAACTCAGTCATATCTGGAGTGGAATAGGAGCCAAATATGTGCCTTCCATAGTTTATAAAGTAAGGATGATTAGCATAAGAGAAGACTTAATTACGAAAGAAGTTCCGGGATTATCAGGCGTTCAAAATAACCCTCAAGCAAAGACCAGTTAATATGAATTTAAACTATCATAAATGGATGCAGCTGAAAGTAATGAACAATTACTTTACAGAAGGGGTTTGTGCTGATTTTGGGATGATACCCTTTAAAAGTACTTCACGCGATATGAAAAATTATGAGATTTTAATGAAAAAAGAAGCAAGTACTTTTTCATTTTATGCAGGAATAAATATTCAAGAATCATTTGCCATCAATACCAACTTTAATGGATTAACAGATCTTTACTTCCAGCTGGTAAACAAAGATGAACTATTTTTTAACTATACAGCCATTCCATCAGTTAACGAGCAACAACTTTATTATTTTGAAAATGCTGTTAATACCTCTAACCCTCAGTTTTTTCAGAAATCAGCATTCGTAACTCAGCAAGACCTTGTTGGATATAAACCCAAAACATTTAATATACAATTGCCTGATAAAGAAGTGCTGGTGGAAATAAAAACAAATAACAACGAAGTACTTACAACAACAACCATTGATGGCACTAAAGTTAAAAATTACTTAATCAGCTTAAAACAATATGATGATGGCATTTATCAATTATGGATAGATGATCAATTACAACAAACATTTTTTATGTCTGATGAAGCAGTAGCTCAAAACTGTATAGGCATTGTTCGGCTTAATATGCAGGAAATTATTGCTCAATATTCTAGCAATACAGTTTATACCATCAATTTTAATGCACGTTCCGTTTTTTGGGAATATCAGGTAGTAGTTCAAAAAAACAGAAAAATTAAAGTAATCGAAATGAATATATCAGGACTCACTGATGAAAAATATCGGGGACCTGTTGAACAAGAGATAATAGGAGGGCAAACAGCACAAGTATTTACTACGGCTAATCCTTTACCACTACAAAATAAATTAGAAGAAAGTCCCCAGTTACAAGTAACCTATTCCAACGATTTCTCTAACAGAAAAAATCAGATGGAGATTAAGTTGCCTAACCCCAATGCAGAACAAATAAAAAAGTATAATCAAGGAGAGAATGAAGGATCATTCTTCTCATCAACAATAGTGTATGTTTAACCCTTTAATAAATTAAATCTATGAGTACAACTATGAAAACCCCCGGGGTTTATATCCAGGAACTGGATGCCTTTGGGAATGCTGTCGTACCTGTTCCAACTGCCGTACCGGCATTTATTGGATACACAGCACAAACATCTTTCAACGGAAAAAGTCTGTTGAATAAAGCAGTAAAGGTTACTTCGTTAGCCGAGTTTTTAATGATCTTTGGACCTACTGCACCGCAGGTTCAATATAAAATCACTTCAGCCATTTTACCCGAGCGGATAGATAATTTGCAGAAAGTAGTAGATGCAACAGCAAAAACATTAGCTACTGCTAATGAAGCAGTGACAAAAGCTACAGATCCAAAAGCTACACCTCCTAAAACGCCTACACAGGCTCAAACGGATGCAGCAGCAGCGGCAAAAACAGCTAATGATAATGCCACAGCAGCTTTAACTGCAGCTCAGGCTGATCCAAATATTGCCGCTTTATTAGCAGCTCAGGCTGCATTAACTAAAGCTCAAGAGGCAGCTGCGGCAGCAACTCCTCCAACTTTAGCAGATGCAGACGGTAAATTGGCAGCAGCTGTAAAAGCAGCACAAACAACGTTGGATAATATTGCTTTAAATGCAGATTTCTCAACCGGTGGATTTGCTTATAATATTGATACCACTACCGTTAATTACAGAATGTATAGTAGTATCAAATTCTTTTATGAAAATGGAGGAGGAGACTGTTACATAATGAGTATTGGTGCTTACGATTATTCAAAAACTGCCATTACAGATACTACAGACTTCATGAATGCTATTACCTTGTTGAAAAAGGAAACAGAACCTACCATGTTAGTGATTCCTGATTTAGTAGAAATTATGGATCCAACAGCAGATCCTAGTTCTGCCACTTATCTACAAGATAAATATGCGAATGCTTATTCACTTCAAAATGAAATGATTAATCATTGCGGTGAAATGATGAACAGAGTAGCTATCTTAGATATTCCTGGAGGTTACAGTGAACCATTAGTGGGAACAACAAGCGTTCAACAATTTAGAAACAGTGTAGAACCATTAGACCCTAAATTTAATAGTTATGCAGCCGTTTATTACCCTTGGTTACACACTACGGTTTACCAAACATCAGAAATATCTTATCAAAACATCAATAAAGCTTCTTATGGTGTGGTAACGAGTATGCTGAATGTAGAGTTTACGGATAAAAATGGAGTATTAAATGCGGATATGAGTAAAATCATTTCAGCTTTTACATCTGATCCTAAAACAACTCCTCAGCAAACAACCTTAGATAAAGCTGATTTAATACTTCAAAATTTAAGTAAATCTTACCAATTGTTAACAGGAGCAATTATGTCAAATATGAATTTGATGGCTCCGAGTGCAGGTATGGCGGGAATTTATACTTCAGTAGATAACAATGAAGGAGTATGGATAGCACCGGCAAATGTAGGAATACAAAGCACTATTATGCCTGCTATTAAAATTGATCATGCAGCACAAGAAGATTTAAATGTACCAATTAGTGGTAAATCAGTTTGTGCCATCAGAGCATTTACAGGTAGAGGAAACCTTGTTTGGGGTGCCAGAACATTAGATGGAAACTCCAATGATTGGCGTTATGTAAACGTAAGAAGAACATTGATTTACATCGAACAATCAGTACAAGATGCTGCAAAAGCTTATGTATTTGCACCTAACGATGCAGGAACATGGGTAAATGTAAAAAGCATGATTGATAGTTTCTTAACCGGACTTTGGAAACAAGGTGGATTAGTAGGACCTAAGCCCGCTGACGCATTTTCAGTAAGCGTAGGATTAGGAAGTACAATGACCGGAGAAGACATTCTTATGGGAATTATGAGAGTAGCTGTTAAAGTAGCTGTTTCTCATCCTGCAGAATTCATTGAAATTACCTTCCAACAAGAAATGCAAAAAGGATAATCAAATTAATAATTAATTAAATAATATAAATTTTAAAACTATAATATTATGGCAGATGATGGATCAGCTCAAGGTAGTAATTGGCCACTACCAAAGTTTTACTTTACCGTAAAATTAGGCTCACAAGACAACACAGTTTCATTCCAGGAAATTTCTGGATTAGAAACTGAAACACAAGCGATTGAATACAGACATGGAGATAGTAAACAATTTTCTACTATTAAAATGCCCGGAATCGCTAAAACAGGAAATGTAACCCTTAAAAAAGGCGTTTTTGTAAAAGACAATAATTTCTTTAAATGGTATGATGCCATTAAAATGAATACCATTAAAAGGGAAACAGTTACTATTCAGTTATTAGATGAGAAAGGAAGTCCTACGATGACCTGGACTTTAACTAATGCCTGGCCTACTAAAATTTCAAGCCCTGATATGAAATCAGATGCGAATGAAGTAGCAGTGGAAACATTAGAATTAGCTCATGAAGGATTAACCATTGCAAATGCTTAATAAATGAGTGAAATATATCCACCAGTAGCATTTTATTTCCAGTTGTCTTTTTCTGGTGTTACCGGAAAAGCAGATGCTTCTTTTAAAGAAGTATCGGGAATATCATTGGAAAGAGGGATAGAGGAAATTACAGAAGGTGGGAACCCATATATTCATCGGGTTCCCACTGCTGTAAAATACACCAACCTGGTATTGAAAAGAGGGTTGGTAGCTAAAGACTCTGCAGTGGCTAAATGGTGTTTAGACCCTATAGGAGGGATTTCATTAGGACCTGTTTCATTAACAGAAACCATTACCACAAAAAACATTGTGGTTAAATTATTAAATGAGCAAGGAACCCCTTTAAAATCATGGAGTTTTGTAAATGCCTGGCCTGTAAAATGGTCTATTTCCGATTTTAATTCAATGAACAATGAAATAGCAATAGAAACCCTTGAGTTTGCCTATAGCTATTTTAAAATTCTTTAATCCACCAACTGATATGGCAATAGAAATTCGAGAATTAGTGATTAAAGTTAAAATTGAAGAATCAGTACAAGGAACCAGTGAACGCTTGGACATAGAAAAAATAAAACAATTGATTTTAAAAGAATGTAAAAAAGAAATTAAGAGAGAACTAAACAGAAAAAAAGAAAGGTAATAGATGCATGACAGATTAAAAATAGCTGCGTTTAAGGATAACAAATATTCTTTGCCTCCTAAATTAGCGACTGTAGTAGTCATTAATCCGGCATCTTATACCCATGAACACAAAGTTAATTATAATGAAGATGTGCCCATTGGAGCACCCGGAACTCCTTTGATGTTTAAAGGAATGCCCCCGGAAACCATTTCTTTTGATATTTATTTTGATGCCACAGGAGCAATAGAAGCACCTACCTTAATGCCGGTAAACAAAATACCCATAGGTGTACAGATAACACTTTTTAAAAAAGTATGTTTTGAGTATAATGGAGATATTCACGAACCTAATTATTTGATTATCAATTGGGGTTCGTTGGTTTTTAAATGTAAATTATCCTCCTTAAAAGTGGAATACACCTTATTTCAAAAAAACGGAATCCCATTAAGAGCAAAAGCTTCCTGCTCTTTTATAAAAGCAATAGATGCAGCAACAATTGCAAAAGAAGCCAATAATAAATCTCCGGATTTAACCCATTTAATAGAAATAAAACAAGGAGATACCTTGCCTTTAATTTGTAACAGAGTATATGGCGATCCCAGTTATTATATGGAAGTAGCCAGATATAATAACCTGGTCAATTTTAGAAAATTAGTACCGGGTACAAAATTGTATTTACCACCCATAAAATAAAAATATGCCAATCTCCCCGTTAATAGAAGAAACCAATGTTTTCTCTTTCAGTATTCTTTCTGCTGGAAGTGAAATACCTTCTACCTATGAGATAATGTCAATGAATATAACGATGGGGATTAGTAAATTATCCAGTGCAGAAATTACAGTAAGAGACGGAAGCAGTGCGAGCCAAACATTTGAGGTAACAGACTCAGACACCTTTAAACCGGGTACCGAAATAGAAATTAAATTGGGCTATCAATCTAAAAATGATAGCATTTTTAAAGGAGTAGTGACCAAAGAAAGTATTACGGTAAGTGAAGGAAGTGTTTCTAGCTTGAAAATTAGTTGTAAAGACAAGGCAGAAGTGCTAACAATGAACAAAGAAAAAGCAACTTATTTAAAGAAAAAAGACAGTGAAATTATTCAAGAAATTATTGGAAATGTTTCTGGTTTAACAGCTGATGTTACAGCTACCACTTTGGTAAACGAAGAAATAGTTAAACCTAAAATATCAGATTGGGATTTTATTAATATGCTGGCAGAAAAAAACGGAATGATAGTGACAACCGATGCCGGCAAAGTAACAGTGGCTGTTCCTGATGTTTCAGCTACCCCCGAACTACAGATTCAGTTTGGATATGATATGATTGAGTTTGATTCTGAAATAAATGCAACAGAACAATATTCAGGTGTAGAATGTAGTGCATTTGATCCGGCAACTCAAAAAATGATAACGGCAACAGCTAAAGATCCAACAGTAAATAAAGAAGGAGACCTTACAGGATCTACCTTGTCTTCCGTATTATCAGCAAACCCTTTAAAACTTACTAAATCAGCACCCTTACCTCAGGATGAATTACAAGCCTGGGCAGATGCTACATTACAACGATTACGTCTATCTCAATTTACAGGAACTGTTACCTTTCATGGTTCACCCAAAGCAAAAGTTAATTCATTGATTAAACTGTTGGGATTAAGTGATCGATTTAATGGCGATTCCTATATTTCAGGAATTACCCATAGCATTAGTGGTGATGGATGGACAACTACCGCAGAAATAGGAATGTCTTCCGAATCATTTGCAGAAAAGAACGAATTATTAAATCCCGGATCAGACGGAGTGAGTCCACCGGTGCATGGCTTACAAACCGGAATTGTAAAAAAAATAAATGCCGACCCAAACAATGAGTTTAGAGTTCAGGTGCAACTGCCAATTTTAGGAGATGATAGTGACCCTATCTGGGCAAGATTGTCAACATTTTATGCGGGCAATACTTTTGGAGCTTATTTTATGCCGGAGGTAGATGATGAAGTCATCTTAGGTTTTATGGATGATAATCCATCCTATCCCATTATTTTAGGAAGTGTTTTTAGTAGTAAAATTCCGGCCCCGGAAACACCTGATGAGAAGAACACCATTAAAACATTGATAACATCGAGCAAACTCCAATTAAAATTTGACGATGAAAACAAAGTGTTTACAATTCTTACTCCCGGAGGAAATACCATGGTATTTAGCGATAAGGATAAAGGAATTACAGTAACCGACCAGAATAAGAATAAAATAGAAATGAAAGATGCTGGAATTACGCTCACAGATAAAAGCAACAATACAATAGAGATGACCAGCAGCGGAATAACAATCAACAGTAAATCTAAACTTACATTAAAAGCAGCCCAAGAAGTAGATGTTCAGGGAGCTTCCATTTCAGTAAGTGCAGATGGATCTACTGCAATAAAAGGATCAACAGTAGCAATAAATTAATTATGGCAAAAAATAATTCATTTTTAGGAAAAGGATGGAGCTTTCCACCCACATTTCATAACAACGGAATTGTTGGTGTGGAGATGGTAGAAAAAGAACAGGACATTAAACAATCATTAGAAATATTGTTGAATACTACCAAAGGCGAAAGAATTATGTTACCCGAATACGGTTGTGATTTACAATCGTTTTTATTTGAATCGATTAACGATTCCAAAATGCATCTTTTGCAAGAAATGATTCGGTCAGCTATTCTTAATTATGAACCTAGAATAGAATTACATGAAGTTATTATTGATCATTCTAGTTATCAGGATGGCATTATTCGGATTAAACTGGATTATACGATAGAAACGACCAATACCCGATTTAACCTGGTATTTCCTTACTATAAAGTAGAAGGAACAGGAATCCCACAATTATATCATAAACAAGTTACACAAAGTGTGGTAGCATCAGAACAAGAGTTACTATGATAGAAAGAAGAAATGGAACCATTAGAAATAAAAGATTAAACCAGGATCTTTTAGACAATTCCTTTCAAATTGATCAACGATCATTTTGGGACATAATGGGGTACATATCTTCTTATTTGCAAAAAATTAATTATTACGACCTCCATAATCAACCGAGTAGAGATTGGGTAGCTATGATAGAAGGAGATCCTATTATTTATATGGTGGTAATAATTAATCAACCATTAACCGATTTAAACCAAATGGCTCAGAGTGTAAATGAGACAAAGGTTTGTAGCGTTGATAATTTAGAGATGGCAACCAATTTATTGAATTGGTATGATAAGATTAACGAATGGTATAAAAATCTTCTTAACCAAGGCGAACATCGATTAGCAAACAAGATAAAGAATGTATTATCCGATGTATTAGATAACCCCAAAAATAACCTGTTGTTATTTCAACAAAAGTTAATTAAAGAACAACAAAAAACAGAATCGACTCCAAAGGTACATTTGTTAAAATCAATGCCTCCACCACCCAAACCTACGGGAGATGTTGATTTAGATAAAATGATCCATACCTTCCAAAAGGTAATTATGCACATTCAAAACTTTACCAAAGACTATTTAGAACAGAATATTTTAACAGCCAATAACCACATGCCCAACAATGCAATGTACATTGCATTTTCATTACTATTAAAGCGAGTACAAGGAGATATAAATTCGCTCTCAAAAAGGCATTTAGATTTTTATTACCAGGACATTCTTCAACAGAAAAAAAGTAAAGGGTTACCTACTAAAACCACCGTTAGCTTTGATTTATTACCCGCAGTTCAATACTCATTAATAGAAAAAGGAGCTCAACTTACAGCCGGAAAATTATTTGGCAGTAAAACCGATGTGCTTTTTCAAACAGAAAAACCCATTGTGGCTTACCAAATGGAGTTGGTAGAACTGCAAACATTAACATTTAATTCCAATCCCTATATTCGGGTAGGTACAGACCAGCCCTTAGTTTCATCCATATCCAAAAATGATTTAATTATTAAGGGGAAAGAAGTTGCTCCGCAGGATGAATGGTTTGTATTTGGAGCCAATAAACAAACACTTCAGAATACCCAAATTAATGAAGGGAAAGTAGCCAACTTAGGATTTATAATAGGCTCTTCCGTACTTTTTTTAAGTGAAGGAAAAAGAACAATAGACATTCAGGTAAACATGGAACCTGTCTCAGCTCAAAATACATTTTGGAACCTCTTAAATCAGATCAAAACCAATAGAAAAATTGGAATGGATACCGTTTTTTCAGCTGTTTTTGATCAAAGCCTTAAAATTTCATATACCACCAAAAAAGGATGGATCAACTTTAATGAGTATGCCATTGAATATAATGAAGCAGCTAATTATTTTACCATTCAGTTGGTACTGGAGAATTTTGATCCTGCCTTAGAACCAAGTACTGAAATAGAACAACCATTAAAATGGCCTTCCATAAAAGTAGAGCTCAACGAATTTGCACCCACTTATCTTTATTCTTTTTGGAAAGGATTAGCCATTAATACCATTGATATTGATGTAGATGTTCAGCGGATACGAAACCTTTCATTGTATAACAATATTGGTAAAATGACTTTAGGAAAGGCATTTGATTTATTTGGACCTGTTCCAACCTTAGGCTCTTTTTTAATGATTGGTAAGAGCGAATTTTTCAAAAAACAACTAACAGCAATGTCTATCCATTTAGATTGGGATTCCGTTCCTAATGATTTTGGAGGATTTGATACCTATTATGATGCCTATCCAGAAGAGATTACCAATGATTCATTCAATGTTCAACTAACAGCACTTTCCAATAATTATTGGTTACCAACCGACCTTAAATTTGCACCTACGTTTAATTTATTCGCCACCCATAACAGTATTACACCAGAAGGTTATCAAAGCGTTCAGTTAAACCCTTCAACTGACATTGAATTAACTCAGTTTAGTGAATTGGGAACCACTCAGGATTTTAATTTACAAGACCCATTAAAATATGATGTGACCTCTCAAAGTGGATTTATTAAACTCACGTTAACAAGCCCTAATTTTGGTTTTGGAAGTGATTTGTACCAAAAAGAATACATAGAAGTAGCCACTTATAATGCTAAAAATAAAACTCAACTTCCTTATCCTAACAAACCATTTATTCCAAAAATAAAAGATCTGTCGGTTGATTATAAAGCATCTGACACCTTAGTTTTTAATGAAGAATTATCAAAAACAACCATTTCGTTAGAAGCTGCACCGGAATTTATGCACATTACACCATTTGGCATAGAAGAGATCATTAACAATCAGAATGTAAGTGAACACACTTTAGTGTGCGATTACGAGCAAGAAGGATATTTGTTTATAGGATTAAAAGGAGTAAAAAGTAATACCACAGTAGCTATCTTTTTTCATTTTTTACAATCCAGCACCGGAATAAATATAGACAAAGATGCATTGACCTGGGAGTATTTTCAGGTAAACAGATGGGTAAAGTTTGAAGAAGGCAATATTATTTTAGATAAAACCAATGGATTTATAAAATCAGGAATTATAGAATTTCTGTTACCAAAAGTAGAAGGCATTGGAGAAAAAGGAAATCAACAACTGTATTGGATACGAATATCTACCCCAAAAAATACCGCTTACTATCCTAAAATAAAAGGCATTTATTTAAACGCTGTAGAAGCAACTTGTATAAGTGATGATGGCTTGGTAATGGGCAAAGAAGTACCCGCAGAAAGTATTACAAAATTGGTGGGAAAATTTCCCGACATTAAAAAAGTAACCCAGCCTGTAAATTCATCAGGAGGCGTATTGCAAGAAGCAGAAGATCAATTTTATACAGGAATAAGCGAAAGATTAAGACACAAAGGAAGAGCATTGTCGATTTGGGATCATGAACATTTAGTTCTCAGCAATTTTAACGATGTAAAAGTGGTAAAATGCACCAATTTGGACGAAACATTTAACCCTTTACCGGGCAAAGTAAAAATAATTGTATTAAGTGCAAATTGGACCAATGATGAACGCCATTACTTTGATGGAGATCGACTTCAGCAAATGAAAACTTTCTTAAAAAAACTATCTACACCCTTTGTTGATATTGAAGTAGTGAATCCTACCGTAGAATATTTATTGGCCAACTGTGTAGTAGAATTTAAACCAGAAGACAATGGCGGTTATTACCTGAACCTGTTGAATGAGAATATTTCAGATTTTTTGTCACCCATGTCCAGTATTGATAATGGATTGGGAGGAATAGGAGGGAGTGTGGTGCCAACGATGTTGGTCAGCTTTTTAGAAAACCTTCCTTACGTTCAAAACATAAAAAAACTAACCATAGAGCACATTGTAAGAGAAGGCATTAATAATTACTCTTTGGGAGTGTATAAAGATGGAGAAGAAATTAAAACCACCAAACCGTGGTCCATATTATCACCCGTAAAAGAGCATCACATTGTAAGTGTAATAAATAAAAATCAAAACTACGACTTGTTAGACGTAGGAGTGGGTAATATGGAAATAGGATTGGATCTTATTTTGGGAGATAATAATAACGATAATGCTACTGTAGTTCAATCATTAATAAAAGCTACTCATCCGGAAGACAAGATAACAGAGGTTAGCAATGATGCGATTTTAGTATTTAAAAATAAATAATTGAAAACATGGGAGAAAAACCACTTAATAGAGACAGCTTAAAATCCGTTTTCAGTAATGGAAGCAGACCGAATGAGAATAATTTCGGAAGTCTTATTGATTCGATGGTAAATAAAGTAGATGATGGAATTTCTAAAAATTTAAAAGATGGATTAATCCTCTCTCCCGAAGGAGAAGAGTCAGACCGTTTAGTCAGTTTTTATGAAAAAATACAAGACGATTTGCCTCAGTGGGGAATAGAATTGGTGCAGGAAGGACAACAAGGCTTGGGAATTACAGAACCTATAACTCCTACTGAAACTAAAACCAGGTTGTTTTTTGAAAAAGGAGGAAACATAGGTGTAAATACCTCTCAACCCCAAACCACATTTGAGGTAAATGGAATATTAGGAACCAATAGTAGAGTAGGAACATATAAAATTTCAACCATCCCTGCAGATGGAGCCTGGCACGATGTAATTACAGAACTAAACGGATGTTGTGCTTTTGAAATAATGGCTCAGGTAGGCAAAGAAAAAACAGGAAAATATGCACTGTTGCATGCACATGCATTAAGCACATTTGGCAAATCGAGAAATAAAATTAAAACAACACAAGCACATTATGGCTGGTGGTGGAATAAATTGGCGTTAAGATGGACAGGTACCACTTACAATTATTCGCTACAGTTAAAAACCAGGTCCAATTATGGAGCCGATCAGGAAGTTAAATTTTACATCACCAAACTTTGGGATAATGAAATAATGGGACTTTTTAACCAACAATAAGTAAAATGTCGGAAGCAATCAATAAAGGATACATCACTAAAAAAGCCAAAGGTTCGGGAGAATACGAAGACCTTTATTTAGAAGGAATTGAATTGCTTCAAAAGCTTTCGAGTGCTCACTGGACAGATTATAACGAACACGATCCGGGAGTAACTATTTTGGAAAACATTGTGTACACCATGACCAATCTTTCCTACAAAGCAAACTTGCCGATTAAAGATATATTGGCAGAATCTAAAGGCGACCAACTTGAATCAGGAGACAATGGATTTTTTATACCCTCCGATATTTTAACCACCAATCCCGTTACGATAGAAGATTTTAGAAAAATTTTTATTGACGACATTACCAATGTAAAGAACGTTTGGTTACAACCACAAATACAACAAAGTGATGATTATTCAGAACACCAACATCAAAAAAACTTAAAAGGGTTGTACCATATTTTTGTTGAAATGTATGATTATGCAACCGATCCTGTTACCCTTCAGGAAGAAGAAAATCGCATTATTGGAGAAGTAAGAGAACTGTATCATGCACATAGAAATTTATGTGAAGATTTGTACGATGTTACCATTTTAAAACCCTTTCAGTTACACATGAAACTGAAATTGACTTTAGGCGATTTTACAAGTGGAGAAGAAGTATTTGCCCAAATATTTTTTAAAGTAAACGATTACCTTACCCACGAAGTTCGTTTTTATTCGTTATGGGAACTGCAAAATAAAAATGAGGATATCAATACCATTTTTAACGGACCCTTATTAGAAAATGGATTTATATCCGACAGTGAATTAAAAGACCAATTAAATGTAATTGTTCCATCAGACATTGTTAAGATTATAGCAAAAGTAGAGGGGATAATTAGTGTTGATTTCTTTGAATTATCTTATGAAGATGACTCTTCCAATAATAACAGCCGTACTGTTATTACAGAAGATAGCATTCCTATTCCGGCAAACTCGTCACCTATTTTATTATTTCCTGAAGTAAGCAGTCATTTGGTGTTGGAGCACGATGGGGTAAAATTCTTTCCCGACCTTTCAGAAGTACAAAAACAACTCTCTTATATTCAGGCAATGAACTATGGAAGTTTTAAATCCGTAGCACAATCATACAATACCATAGAGATACCAGAAGGACAGCCATTAGGATTGTCTTCTTATTATTCCATTAGAGAACAATTTCCATTAAATTATGGAATAGGAGAGTTTGGATTACCTACCGGACTTCCTGAAAGCAGGTATGCACAAGCCAATCAATTAAAAGGATATTTAATGCCTTTCGACCAGTTAATGGCTGATTTTTTGGCTCAAATTGCCAATATTTATCAAATTTATGATACCAACGAAAAAGACATCCATTCTTATTTCTATCAGGAATTAGAAGATATGCCCGAATTGGTTCATTTGATAAAATCCCACGAAAAAGAAAGCAATGAAGATGCACTAACTAACTGGAAAAACACGCTAAAGCAATTAAATACAGATATTGATACTTCAGCTCTTGAACGCTTAAATAAAGTGGCAGACCATATACTGGCAAGATTTGGAGAGCAATTTCCTATCTATTCCCTAAAAAAGATTCACATTAATTGTTACGGAAAAAAATTAACCACCCAAAAATTTGAAGATGACCTGTTGGGATGGAAAAAAACTTTAATTTCTAATTATGGGCAGTTAAGTTATAACAGAGCAAAAGCTTATGACTATACTCAACAATTAACCATAAAAGATGATGTTGAGGCAGAAGATGTAAGAAACAGTATTACCCCCGGCATTGTTCAAAAAACAGCTATTTTAATGGGAATTAAAAATTATAAAACCCGTTTTTTATCCAAAGTAGTAGCAGATTCCGGAATCAAAATATATCAGAAAAAAGAAGGGATGGAAATCATCAGCGAAAGGCTGGAAGTTGTTTATTCAAAAGCAGACATTGAGGTAACGATCATAGATGATATTGTGATTATTGATGAAACAGTCGAAAACCTCAGAGATTCTTTTTATTACTTAGGAAATTCAGGTCATATTTTAAAAGAAGTACTCAAAAATGGAGTTCAGGTAGAAAATTACCAAATTAAACAAACAACCAATGATAAAAAGAATGCCTTTTATGTGTTATTTAAAGGCGAAAAACAATCCAGTGTAGTTCATATTTCCGATTCAGAAGAAGAAGCCAAACAAGCCATTAATTACTCCATTAATTTTCTGGTAGATTTAAATCAAAAAAGTGAAGGACTTTATTTAATTGAGCACTTATTATTAGCACCTCCGTATCACGGAAACTATTTTGGATTTTCTATTGCTGTTCCTTTAGCAGATGGAAAACAAGTGGAATTTAATCAGGTAAAATTACAATCTAACGGAGATAGAAATACGTGTGTAAATACCATCATCAATAATTTAATAGGAGCAGGAACTTTACAATTGCGGGTAATTGGTAAAGAAGATCATTACATGATTCAGATACTCACCAAAGCAGGAGAGCAATTGGCCGAAACCACTAATACTTATAGTGAGAAACAAGCCGCACAAGATGAAGCTGACAATATCGTAAAACAACTCTATACATTTGAGCCCGGTCAGTTTAAAAATTCAGTAAATTATTTTGCCCATTATGGAGAGAATAAAGTAGATGAAACATTTTTCTCATTTCAAATGAGTATTGTAATGCCTTCATGGCCGGTACGATTTCAGGACGATAATTTCAGAACCAAGTTAGAGAATATTATCTACGAACAAGCACCGATACACATTGCTTTTCAATCGTATTGGTTGGATTTGATGGCGATGGCAGAATTTGAGAAAAGTTACTACAAATGGTTGGGATTAGTTTCAAATGATAAACATGAAGAAGAGAAAATGAATCATGCTTACGAACTCATCACCAAAATTCAACAACATTATCACCAAAAAAACAATTGACCGATAAAATAGAACATATCATCAAAGCACAGCAATATCATATTGTACTTGACAAAGAAGAAGAAGCACATCAAGTACAATCCCAAATTAGTGTATTGCAAGAATCCAGAATCAATAGTTTGTTGGAGACTATTTTAAATAGATTTTCTAATGAAGACAACATTTATCAATTCGATAGCATAGAGTTGGATTTAGGAGTAATTAGAAAAGCCAATTATGAAAATGAGTTGGTTTATCGCTTAGAAGAAGAATTGACCAAATATTTTAATGCAAATATTACCGACAACGGAACACTAAGAAGTGGGAAAGTAATTGTGTTGAATGATCGTAAATTGGAACAGTTTGAACATTTTATATTAAACGGACATCTCAATTGGGAATCATCAGCAGCTAAAGCTCCATCAACACTTTTAAAAGAATTGATGGTAGAGAACAGAATAGGTTTAGTGAACTTGTTGAATGAACATGGAAAAAAAGAACCCGTTCGTAAAAGGTTAATTTATCAGTTCAATGAAGAACCGCTGGAAAGTATTGTAACAGCAGTAGCAAAAACAGAAAGCATCTACATTATTTCTTATAAAAGAAATATGCTGAAACATCAGCAACAACAACACTTTATAGATACAGCATACACCACATTTAGAAATGCTGTATGGGAAGTTATTTTGGCTTATTTATTTGTTGAATCGAACAGTTATTACAACAAGAAAAGTTTTTTACAATACTTGATAAGGAAAATTGCCGAGAAATATAATCTGACTTATGAGTTATTGTTGAATGCCCTTGTGGAGGGAGTTGCCTCAGAACAAAAAGCCTCAAATGAGCTAGAGTTTAAAAAAATAATTATTGAACTAAAAACAGAACATCAACAACAAGAAAGCAAATTAGCAAAGTCAACCACTAAAAAAATAGCGGTTAAAGAATGGATAGACCAAGTTGAGCATTATTTGAAATTTGGATCTTTTCATTCCAACTTTCAATATGCCTCAAAAACAGCATTTAACCATCAATTTGAATGGATACTTCTCACTAAAGATTCAATTTTGGTTCATCATATTACCAATTGGCTCAACAATTCTTCAATAAACGATCGACTATTAGCAATCCTTAATGACAGGGTGTTGAATCAACTCATAAAAAATGTTTCCATTCCTTTTATAACCGAAAGCATTGATTTTTTTGAACACATTCAGAAAAACAGAAGCATACTTTCATCCTCATCGAGTGCCTTATGGAATGAAATAGAAGTAAAAAAAGCTCGACTCATTATTGGCTCCTTTGTAAGTGAGCAATACTTGAGAAAAGAGGTGTTACCCGATTTACTAAAAAATTTAAAACACGAATTAGATGCAAAACAAGCTGTTCTTTTTCAGTTACTCACAGAAGTTCAGGAAAAGCTTCCCATAAAATATCATCAGGCAATAGAGAAATTTTTGGTTACTTTTTCTACCATTCATCCCGAAAAAAAGCAGCCCATAGCAGATAAAAAAATAGTAGAAAATATTACCCAAACCATTCGTGATTTTACCAATAACAATGAAGTAGAATTGTGGCATTATTGGATCAATCAAGAGTTGCCAAAATGGATGGTAATAACAGGTTTAAAAAAGCATGCACTATTAATCCTGCTAAAAGGTCAGTTAATCAAACAAGTAGCACAGCCTCAAATTATCACTTTTATAGAACAACTGGAAATAAGAGCTTTTCAACAAAATACAGCTTTTGCAGATTCATATCCACCACAAGGTGAACTCACTGAAAAGGACTTCTTTTTAAACAAGAAGTTGGAGGCTAAAAATACAGTGATCAGCCCATTAATTTTAGAATTACTGGAAAAGAACATTTCAGCCATAGTGAATCAGAAGAAACTATTTTCGGAGTGGAGCAAAGAAGTGGTTGAGCTATTTCAGCAAATCAGTAAAAAATACAACATTCCGTTTACCATCATTTTTGAATTGGTTGTTCAACAGTTAAAGCAAGCTACCGAAAAAAAACGATTGTATCAGCAATTGATTCATTTGCAATCCTCTACCGTTTTTACAGCCCTTACCCAAAAAGTGGCAACAAAAGAAAAAGAACAACATCAACACAGTAAGGTTTATTATGTGTTAGAAAAAGGATTATTACCGTGGTGGGTAGCGGCTTATTCTTGGGATGAATTTAACCTTGATTTTACTCAATTATGGAATTCTTCCACAGGTAAAAAAGAGTTAATTCAATTGCTTCATAAAACAGCAGGAAAGATTTCGTTACCAACCATATTGAATAAAATTAATTTAGAGGAGGTGTGGAAAGAATTGGACAGATCATCCCATAAAATATATACTGCTTTAATGGTGAAAATCCACGAGCTGTTTAAACAGCAAATGTTACCAGCAGGAATTATTACCCTTCAGGAATATCATCAGTTTAATGAACAAGCCTTTAAAATTTTAGCACAACAACAAGCCTCAGCAAAAACAGGTGAGTTACTCTTCAACTTTATTAAAAAATGGATAGCATCCGTTAACGAAGCAGAACAGACCACTATTAAGAACCTGTTCATTCGCATCATGCAACAAATAAGAAGAACAGCAACACAGGTTGATTTAAAAAATGAAATCCAAAAATGGGAGAAGGAGCTTGCCAACATTTCTGAAAACAAAAAAACAAGTACCACATTACCCATTGCTACTTCTGTTCAGGAGTTTTTAGCCAACCATGCCCTTGCTGAACAATGGAAAAGTTTATCTTTATTAGGACAGCTAGAAAAAATGAGACAAACAGCTGCTGTGGAGTGGAAAAATATATTGCATCAAACCATATTACGAGAAAGTTTAGTGGAAGAGTTGGACGAACAAGCGTTTTTAAAACTGATTCACCTTCACTTAAATACCAATCAACAGCAGTTTTTAGTAGAATCGATGGCAGTAATAGAATGTAGCATTCCTTTTATTTCGTCACGAGAATTGAACATCTTAAAAAAACAATATTTTCAATTAATTCTTTTAAAACTAAGTACAGGTGGTTTTAATGCCTGGACAATAGAAAATTGGAGTACACTTTTATTGCAATGCATGGGAAATGTGTTGGGCGAAAGTAAAAGCAACGAAGTTTTATTAAAAATAAATGGAAAGTTGCTGGCTGAAAAGGGCGATCAATACAAAAGTGGAATCATTTTGTTAGATCAGATGCACCGAACCATTATGAAGAAGGATGAATTAGAAGCCGCCCTTATTAAAAAGAAAGAAGAAGAAGATTACCGAAAGTTAGGAGAAGAAACACCGAGAGAATTTTTAGATCCTATTTTTATTAAAAATGCAGGACTAATTATTTTGTCTCCTTATTTAGGAATGTTATTCGAGAAATGTGGATTAATGCTTCAAGGAGAATTTGTAGACGAAGAAAGTAAATTTAAAGCCGTTCACTTATTAGAATATGCAGCTACCGGAAAAACAGGAAAAGAAGAGCACGAATTGGTCATTAATAAATTGTTGTGTGGGATGAATGTAACCGACCCTGTAGAACGAAACATAGAATTATCCGATACAGATAAAGAAATAGTAAACGGTTTATTGACAGCTGTAACACAGCAATGGAAACCCTTAAACGGAACATCGATAGAAGGATTACAGCTTTCTTTTTTACAGCGAGATGGCAAACTCGAAGAAGAGAACGAACAATATTTTTTAAGAATAGAACAAAAAGCATTCGACATGTTGTTGGATCAGATTTCATGGAACATCACCAGAATTAAATTAAGTTGGATGCAAAAAATGTTAATTATAGAATGGAGATAATACAACAATCAGCACATACCATTCACCACGAAGTGGTTTGGTTCGAAAGAGTAGTAGATACAGCTCTCACACTTTATTTTAAAAATGAAAGTGAGTTCGATTCCATTTATGCCCATCAACCACCAGAAATAGTTACTGTTGATTCTCCTTACACTCAATTAATTCGAGAATATGAATTAGGATTTGAAGAAAGGTTGATATTAATTTTAGCCTTAATTCCCCATGTAAAACCACAATGTTTAGATGTGTTTTTAATTAAGAATCAAAACTTGGATTGTGAATTTTCTGAATTTGGAGGAGTTAAATCGACCATCAAGTCTGGATTTTTTCCAACCCTTGAAACCGCTTGTTTTATTTTAGGAGGATACGATTTTAATGCCCGATTTACTTTTTTAAGTATCATTAAGAAAGAACACCTTATGTATAAAATAGGCATTTTAGATTATGATGCCGAACAGGATTTTGGATTGCACCAACCCTTAAAAATCTCCAATGAATATTTAGGATTATTGACCACAGGAAAAAAATATTTGCCACAATTCGGAGCTAAGTTTCCGGCAAAGGAAATTTCTACCAAATTAAATTGGGAAGATTTAATTGTAGATCAAAACGTAATGGAAGATCTAACAGAAGTAAAAGATTGGTTGTTGTACAGTGATTTGATACTCAACGAGTGGGAATTAGACAACAAATTAAAACCCGGTTATCGAGTGTTGTTTTATGGACCTCCCGGAACAGGAAAAACAATGGCAGCATCATTATTGGGAAAAGCGACCAATCGCCCGGTTTTTAGAGTGGATCTTTCCTTGGTGGTTTCTAAATACATTGGAGAAACAGAAAAAAACTTAGGGCAACTTTTTGACGAAGCAGAGCACAAAGACTGGATTTTGTTTTTTGATGAAGCCGATGCCTTGTTTGGAAAACGAACCTCGACCAAAGGAGCGAACGACCGATATGCCAATCAGGAAGTAGCATATTTACTACAACGGATTGAAGATTTTTCGGGATTAGTAGTATTAGCCACCAACATTCAAACCAATATCGATGAAGCTTTTTCCAGAAGATTTCAAAGTATGATTCACTTTCCGAAACCCGGTAAAAAAGAACGAAAGTTGCTGTGGGAAAGACTGTTTAAAGACACCTTTGAACTAGAGCAAGCCATTAATTTAGAAACTTTATCAGACGATTATGAATTGAGTGGGGGAGAGATGATTAATGTATTGAGGTATTGTGCTTTGGAAGCAGCCAAAAGAAATAAAAAAATAATTGAATTAAACGACATCATTATTGGTGTTAGAAGAGAATATAATAAGTCGAATAAAACGATATAAAAGAAGTGCCTAAAATTAAGAGTACTTAGAGTTTGGAGTTATTTAATAAAAAAATGGAGAATAAAGAGTTTGCGAAACAACTGGAACTAAGAACAAAGAGGTTTGCAATTGATATTATTAAGTTGTCAGGTTCCTTAACTAATACTAGCGAATGTAGCGTAATAAAAAATCAAATCACAAAATCTGGAACGAGTGTAGAGTGTAGGAGCAAACTATAGAGAAGCGAATCGTTCAAGAAGTAAAGCAGACTTCGCCAATAAAATTAAGATTTGTGAGAGTGAAGCGAGCGAAACCGTTTATTGGTTAGAAATAATTGAAGAATTAAAATGGGTAGATACTCAAAAATTAAAATTAACAATAATAGAAGCCAATGAAATATTGGCACTTTTTACATCAATAGGAAAAAAATTAAAACAATAATAAATAGTGCCTAAAATTTAGAATTGAGAGTGCCTAGAGTTAGAGGAAAAAATAACTCTAAGTACTCCAAATTTTAGGCACTCTAAGTACTTTAAAACAAAAAATTATGCCAGATCAAGTATGTATGGGAGCAATGATGACTTGCTCATATGGAGTGGCACCATGCCCTTTGGTAGTGCTGCCAACCAATAAAGTAACAACCAGTATGATGCCTGCTGCAAATATTCAGGATTATAAGCCGATTGTAAACATTGCCACATTTGGAATGTGCAATTCAACCACTAATCCCGCTGTAATTGCACTTACAGCTGCAGCTCTTGGGGTTCATACTCCGGCACCGTGTATTCCTGCAACAACTTCACCTTGGTCACCGGGTTCAAGCACGGTAACACTTGCCAATCAACCCACTTTAAATAATAGTTGTAAATGCAATTGCATGTGGGGAGGAGAAATTTCATTCACATCAGCAGGTCAAGTGCAATGTACAGTAGCAGAATAAAAAATGGAAAAAGTATTAAACATAACGGAAACGATATTAAACAGTCCTTATGTCAATATGTTTTTGGCAGTACTGTTTTTATACACCAGTATTACCGGGTTAATTGATAATTATCAATCCAACATTAAAGGATTGTCCATTCACCATGGTATTGCACTCTATGGCTTGGTGATGTTTTTAAAATCTATTATTACTGCTTTACAAGCCATTAGTGGGATTAAAAAGGTAAAGGATGAGTTGAAGGGTGATATTAAAAATTAATTTTTGAATATGGAGAAAATAAATAAAAATAAGAATCAAATCATACAAAAAAATGATATTAGATTCAGAAGTCAATCTATTCAATTTAATGATAATCGTCCAGAACGTAGTAGACAATTGAAAGTGCAACGCATGGCAAATCAAGTTGTTCAACGAAAAGAAAGCCCAACTAATATGTTCAACAATGGGAAATTACACAGAGAGAAGCTTTCTGTCTCTCAAAATAATCCTGTACAGCTTGTTTCCATAGGAAATACTTATAAAACTTCTGAAAATACAAACTATCGTACTAAGAAAGCAGATAGCAATTATCTTGGAGTAAAATCGGCAGCAACGAAACCAGTACCTTCCGGATTAATTCAGGCAACAGGGAATAAAACAAGTGGCTTTGATGAATATACTTTTAATGGTGGGAATTTTCAAAATGACTGTTTACAATTTGCACAAAGGTTAGGGTTAAATATAGCTGGGAGGCAGGCTGATGAAATACTTCGCGTAAAGGTAGGTGGAGCAGCAACAAATGTAGGCTTTGCAATTACAAAACCACCTTTGGTTAATGCACTAGTAGGCACTCCAAATACAACAGATATTGCCGATAAACAAGGTTTCGATCGGGGTGAAAATGCAAATCCAGGTATAGGTGAGACCTATGCTATTGTACCAAAGACGGGTGCACAAGTTCAGGGATGTTCCTTCCACATTTCAACAGTGGTGGCAAAAGATGGGGGTGATAATATAACATGTGAAGCTGATGCCGGCAACCAACAATTAGCGGCTCCTGTTTTTGATATTTATGAAACAGTTGCGGGGAATCAATTAACCTTTCATGCTCGATATAAAGATCAATATGGAGGACAATATGCTGCGACTGGCATACTAGCCCCTCCTACAGGTCCAAGATCTTTGGCTGATGCGACCTTCCCTTAGTTCCAGTTTTATAATAAATATCAAAAAAAGAAACATGAGTATGTAATTTTGGGGTGAGAGGAATTGTAAAGGACCTTTACATTTACTCATATCTAAACCAGATAAATCTTCAATACTGCTTTTTAGATTATCGTATAGACCAATATTGCTTGTTCTTCTTTGTATTGGAGCATTAACAACGGCATAATCTGTCATTTGCTTATTAGTCTTCTTCTACGAATTAACTTCCTGTTTTCCAACCTAACTTTCTTAAAATATCATCTTGAGTAAAATGAGGATTTTCGCCCCCTAATTGTTTTATAGCACCTTTAACCTGATCTGTTATATTTTGTTTTTCTGTGGTAGCTCCCCACTTCGGCCTACCATCAGTTAGAGGCATTTCAACAACAGGACGTTTATATATCAAATGAATTTCGTTCAATAATATTCTTGTTCTTACTCCTTCACGTTCAGAACCAAAACGGTCTTCTTCACCTCGAGGGTTAGTTTTATTAACATCTAAAGCTTCTCCATGCCAAATATATTGTAGCATAAAAGCATTTCCTTTTTCATCAATCAAAACTCCATTATTTTGTCCTGTTGCTCCAAATACCTCTGGAGCTATGTCTGTTCCTGATGCAGACCCTAAAAAAGCTCCGGTAGCTCCTGTTTGATGTTCCAATGGGTTCATAGACCTTGCTTCTAAACCTTGTTGAGCATGTAATCCGGTGACACCATTTTTGACAAAAGGTAACATCGTTGTAATTCTATTCCAGGTATTAATTGAATATTTCGGATCTATTTCCTCACCCGTATTAAATTTATTAAGATCAGCTCGTATTTTTTGTTTTTCCTCTTTTGAAAATGCTTCAGTCATTGCCTGATGGTTAGTCGTAGCAGTAGCTTCTTCTCCAGTTACACCTGCATGAGTTCTCACAGGAATCTGTCTCACTTGTGGAGCCCTTTGATGCTGAAATTGATTAGGTTGTGGTGTCAAAAAATTAAAAAGATTATTAACCCCAAAATGTCGCATCTGATTATAGAAAAAATAAATTTGAGGTAAATAAGGTTGGTACCATGCATGTCTCACAACAGTATTATTTGCTCCCCTCATAGGATTATATCTTCGCATCCTTTGAATTGAATTGGAAGAAGATATATTTTTAACATCTAATTTTGTTGTTGAGGCTGTCAATTGATTATGGGCTTTAGCTCCCATCACATCCGCTTCTTTTTCCAACCCACTATCATCATTTATATTTACTTTCCCTTTAAGTTGTTTGGTAGGAGCCACTCTTCCTTGTTTTTGTTGTACCACATGCCAGGCTTCGTGGGGAAGGTGTCTTTCTTGTCCTGATGCAATATGTATCTGGTTACCTTGAGCAAAAGCATGTGCTTGCAGTTGGGCCGGTTGAGGAGAATTGTAATGTACTTTTACATCACTCATATCTAACCCAGATAAATTTTCTATTCCAGATTTTAAGTTATCAGGCATGCCTGTTTTATTTTCCTGTCGTTGAATAGGCTGATTTACCATTTTTTGCACTTTTAATTGTGCAGTTGTTTCAGGGCGATTGTCTTTAAATTGAATAGATTGACTACTCCTAGAATTTGTGTCGTGGTTGCTGATCGGGGAAATGTCTTTTGCTTTTATATTGTGTCGTTGCATGATTTCTATTCAGGTTTAAGGTTCAGGTAAGTTAAAGGTCTCTTTTATGGATCGTAGCTTGTTTTTTTAAACCTGTCCATCCATTTATTCCAATCGCTTTTAATTCAGAACTATATCTAGCGAATAATGCTTTCCAATCATTTTTCTCATCCCAATCAAAATCTTTAGAGGGTATAATTTCCCTTAAATATTGTATGACGACTTCTTCGGGAGATAATTCTCTAGGAACTTCTTGTGTAGGTCGGAAATTTCGGTTGGCCCAACTTTTTTCCTGATATCCACTTGTGCCGGGAGTAAAGTCACCTAGTTCTTCTATAGTTGTTGGGATACCTGCATGATGAAAAAATGATAGCGCTTTTTTGATAATAAGTTTTTCCCCAATTCCCCGGCCTAAATCATTTAAAGAGACTCCTTTGGAAATCCATTTGGCTACATCCAAGTTAACTTTAACCCGTTTTAAAACAGCATCCAATACAGTGGGAGGTAAAAGTCTTTGATTGATCATCGTTATGGCGGTTATGGGAGCTTTAAAATCTCTTCCAACTGTATTAGTACTGATCGGTACATATCCTTCATAAAGTAAAGCAGCAATTTCCCTTCCGTAAGCGCTAAAGAATCTAAAATCTCTTTCTCCTTCTTTTGCAATCATTGACGTATGACTCTTTTGTCTGAAAATATTGTTGATCGTAAGGGGGACGTCAGTAATGACTAATTTTGGAAAATGTTCTAATACATACATCAACCATTCGGTATTGCTTTCCCACGTATGCCTTGCTCCGAAAGTAGTCGGATTATATTTTGAATTCGTTTCTTCATAGATCGCCTTAACTCCTTCTTCGTGCTCTTGTCCCTCTTTAGCATTAACGAATCTTAAGAAACTTTTTGATTCCATTCGGTGCAGTAACGCCCATTCTTCTTTTGTATATTTGTTTGGATCAAGATCTGACTTAGCTAGTCCAGTTTGAATGATTTCATCGGTAAAATCTTTCATCTTGTCATAAACAGGGTTACTTTCAAATAACTCTTTAACTATTTGAAAGAAAAATTCCATGTCTTTTGCTACCCTTTGGTAAAAAGGTTCTTCTCTATGTTCATCAACTACAGACATGATGGCATTACGTACTAGCATGACAAGTCTATGTAGATTGTTGTAATTTCTTTCTGGATCTCTAACAGTGACATTTCGTTGAATTGTATGGGTAGACTGGGTAGATTTAAGTGTTGATGGATAATTGCTTCTTTCTGATAATGATGATTTTTGAACTGCTTTTGCCCCCATCACATCAGCTTCCTTTTCTAATCCAGCATCATCATTAATGTTAATCTTACCTTTTAGTTGTTTGGTAGGAGCAACTCTTCCTTGTTTTTGCTGTACTACGTGCCATGCTTCGTGAGGAAGGTGCCTTTCTTGTCCTGATGCAATATGTATCTGGTTACCTTGAGCAAAAGCATGTGCCTGTAATTGAGCGGGTTGTGAAGAATTGTAGTGTACTTTTACATCACTCATATCCAAACCAGATAAATTTTCAATTCCCGATTTTAAGCTGTCGGGCATGCCGGTTTTGTTGGTTCTTCTTTGTATTGGAGCATCAACAACAGCATTATTAGCCATTTGTTGTACTTTTAGTTGTGTAGTTGATTCAGGTCGGTTATCTTTAAATTGGACTGCTTGTTTATTTTTTGAAGTGCTATTAGGAGATGAAATGAGCGAATGTTCTTTTTTCAGCTTAGTTTGTGATTGTATCATTAGTAATAATTTGTTGAGTTATAATAATAAGAGAAAGATGCCGGCTAGGTAAGCTTCTGTTACTCCTTTATTCACTATATCTTTCACGGCAACCAATTTGTTACTTGAGGAACAGCTCCCACAACGTACTGTTGAAATTGCGCTGGTTGTAGAGAGCGTAAAATTATTGCTGCTTGCAGTGGATCCTTTTGAATTAAATTAAGTGCCTTCTGAGGGCTTCCAAAATGCTCAATCGTCATTGACATAACTTCTGTGGAACCCCAGTCATAATATTTTGCCGAATATCTTCCTGTCGCTGGCATGTTCCCTTTATAAGCTGGTTCACTCCGAGCTTGCCCTGGAAGTAATAAGGCCACACCCTGTGCCATAATTCCAGTGTCATAGACGTGAGATAGGTGATTTCCTCCAGGAGCATTATTATGGCGCATGTGGAGCAGACTCTCAATATCTAACCATTCTTTTGTACCCAAATTGTTTTCTATTAAATGACCCATTTCATGCATTAAAACTTCAATTTTTTCATCCAGACCTACATTAACCTGATTGCCTGAGTCATTAGCAAAAGCCCTGAATCCCATAATATTATCCAACTTTTTTTGCATAAGTACTTGCAGTACATTTAGATCTTTGTGTAATATCATGTTTGGTGTTCCATTGTGCCTGAGTACTTGTCGATCAACGAGATTATTCATTTTACGCATCGCTGTACGGATGCGCACCTGCATTTTATGACCAGGGTTTTGTATCGCTTGAGCTTCTTCAGCAGATACAAGATTATCCTGACTGACCAATATTGCAGGGTTTTGCCATTGTGGATTAACGTTTGGAGCATCCAAGCCATGTCCCTGTCTTGCATCCAGCATAGCTTGAACCACAGGCATGAGTTGTAATAATTGAGACAATAAGATTTTATTGTGATTTGTAAGCTCATTGAACGCAGCATTCTGTGGATTTCTGGCAAGATGTTCATTACCTGTTTCACCAGTAACACTCTGATAAGACTCTGATAAATCATCAAAATTCATAGTGTTAGGCGTGTTAACGTGGGAAAGAGCCATTTGAGCATCGGCCAATCCTGTATGTGTGCTTTTAAGGTAGCTTGCTTCCCAGTAAGTAAATCGTTGTGGTGCTAGCCGACTAGCCTGCCTAACCGTACTCATATTCTGCTTGACTGTTCCCGGTAATTGCGGGAAATATATCTCAATAACAGCGGGTAGCCTATTATTTAATACCCTGTCTTTAAAACGCAGATAAGTATGAAAAGTAGTAACAGGTGTGGCTTGTAATTCACGGCTCAGAGCAATGGAAAAAAGTTGTTGTGCGGTTTGTGGAGGAATGGTTAATCCCTGAATATTATTTCGAATGACTGTGATTATATCAGACATTCCCATAGACACATTTATATTTTGATTTGTAACACTTTTTAAGGCATCATGGAGTGCTTGTTTCACTTCATTTTCAATTAGTGTATCAACATTGCCTTGATTGAGTCCTAAGTGCAATACTTGTCCACTTGAGAACAACTGCGCAGTATTTACAAAATTTGTCAGAGCTTGTACATTATTCAAGGTTCCGGCTGCAATTGCCTGACGAATTCCATATTTAGCACAGTCATTCACAGTTACCAGTGGATTTGGTATTCCATTTGTGAAAGCGTTCAAAGAGGCGGTAACCGCCTGTAAAAGGTCATGATAACTTGGATTTGCCTCACTGCTATTTATAATTCCCTGAAAACGTTTGCCCAAGACAGCACCCATTCCTGGAGCAGGGTCTCCTGGTACTAGCACGCGTTGAACAATGCTTGTAGTAAATGAGACATTTTTTTCTTTTATCCGCTGTACTGGACTCTGAAAGGACGAAATACTTTCCTGAAGAGCTTTACTCCCCATTACATCCGCTTCTTTCTCTAAACCTGTATCGTCATTAATATTTACTTTTCCTTTTAATTGTTTGGTAGGAGCAACTCTTCCTTGTTTTTGTTGTACCACATGCCAGGCTTCGTGTGGTAAATGTCTCTCTTGCCCTGATGCAATATGAATTTGGTTGCCTTGTGCAAAAGCATGAGCCTGTAGTTGGGCGGGTAGGGCAGAATTGTAGTGAACCTTAACATCGCTCATATCCATTCCCGATAAGTTTTCAATCCCAGATTTTAAATTGTCGGGCATACCGGTTTTATTCTCTTGTCGTTGAATTGGCTGGTTGGCTATTTGCTGTACCTTTAATTGTGTTGTAGCGTCAGGACGATTGTCCTTAAATTGGACAGATTGTTTATTTTTAGAAACATTGTTAGGAGCAGAAAAAATAGGTTGATGTTCTTTTTTAGGAGTACTGTATGATTGTATCATTAGCTTTAATTTATCTGAGGGAACAGACATAAGTTCCGCACAATTTAACACAATGCTAAGATATATATATTTATTTAAAATACAATTTTTTACTCTAAATTTATTAGTTTATTTTGCTTGTATGTTGGTGTTTACATTTATATTATCGAAATAAACACACATATAGTCCAATATTTTTATTGTTTTATTTTATTGAATAAGAAAGTTACAGCAAGAATTGGCTCTCTTACCGTTAAAAAAAAAAATGAACCACTCCATTTTTTAGATTTCTACTACTACTAATTTAGAAGTTCTAAAAAACTAATAAAAATGAGGAAACATAAAAAATTAAAAGCCTATTCTATGCTCCAAATCATGGGAGCTATATTAATTGCAGGTATCTTAACCGCTTTGGCAGTACCATCCATTATGAAAGCCGTTACCAAAGCCAAACAAGGAGAAGCAAAAACACAGTTAGAACATTTGTATTCATTACAACGACTATATTTTTTGGAATTTTCTAAATACTCACCCGATTTAGAAGAAATAGATTTTGACCAACAAACCTTGGTGACAGAAGAGGGTGGAGCAAGATACAAAATAGAAATTGTAGAAGCAGGTACTACCACTTTTACCGCAAGAGCAACTGCCGTACAAGATTTTGATGGCGATGGCGTGTTCAATGTTTGGGAAATCAATCAGGATAGAAAACTAACAGAAACCATAAAAGACTAATGCAGCCTATTTTATTAGTCATATTAATAACTATTTTGTTGGTAGTAGTATATCAAGATTTTAAAAGCAGAGCCATCAGTTGGTTCTTAATTCCTTTGCTTTTAATTGTAGGCGTTGTAAATGCGTTAATGACCATCAACATAGAAGAATTGACTATTTTTTCAGTAATAAATTTATTGTTGGTATTGGTGAATTTGTTGGGGGTAACGCTTATTATTTCAGTAAAAGAGAAAAGAATTAAAAATATCATTAACACTTATTTAGGCTTGGGAGACGTACTTTTCTTTATCGTGTTAACCACCTTATTTTCTCCCATCAATTTTGTAGTATTTTTTATAGGAAGCATTTTCCTAATAACACTTATTTACGGAGGAGTAATGCTTTTTCGCAAACAACAAAACACCTTAATTCCTTTAGCAGGAGCAATGAGTTTAGTGTTAATAGCAGTACTACTTGTGCAGCAATTTAGTACTTCTTTTCACCTGTATCAAGATTTATTGATTATCAATGAATGAAGGTAAACACATACCACTGAGTGCTGAAATTCAGCAGACCATTTCCACAGATCAGGCGTGGCACTATCATATCGTACCTAAAAGTATGGATGAAGATGTCTTTGTTTTTTATGCTGATGAAGATAAAATGGATTCCAGTTTAAGTGATGAATTGGAAATGATTTTTGGTAAAACCATCAAAATTATTCCTACATCTACGCAACTGATTCATCAGACATTAGGGAAATACTACAGATTGACCTATAAAAATAAAAGAGCAGAAACCATCAGTTTTGATGCCAACCAATCTGAAGATTTTGTATATAAACTAATAGCCGAAGCAGATGATTTAGGATGTAGCGATATTCACATAGAAAAATATGAAGAGCGTTGCAGAGTAAGGCTTCGAATAGACGGCAAACTCATTGAAAAATATGTGATTCCTGCCAATGATTACCCTGCATTGGTCAACAAATTAAAAATCAAAGCCAACTTAGATATTGCTGAGAAAAGATTACCTCAAGATGGCAGGATTACCTTCACCAATGGAGGAAGTAAGTTTGATATACGGGTTTCGCTGTTGCCTACTTTGCATGGCGAAAAAATAGTAATGCGTTTGTTAAGCAAAGATGCTACAGACATAGACATCAATACATTGGGCTTCGACAAAAAACAACTCTACGACTATTTGGAAGGCATCAAAAAACCTAATGGTATTATCCTCATTAGCGGACCAACAGGATCTGGGAAAACAACCACTTTATACGCAACACTAAAAATATTAAATGAAGAAAAAACCAATTTACTCACCATTGAAGATCCAATTGAATATACCCTAGAGGGAATTAACCAAGTACAACTTAAAGAAGACATCGGATTAGGATTTGCTTCCGCTTTACGTTCATTTTTACGACAAGACCCGGATGTAATTATGTTGGGAGAGATTAGAGATGGAGAAACCGCTCAAATGGCAATAAGAGCATCTTTAACAGGGCATTTAGTGTTATCTACTATTCATACTAATTCCGCTTGGGGAACCATTTCCAGAATGGTGGATATGGGGGTGCCTTCTTATTTATTAGCAAATACCTTAACACTAAGTGTTGCTCAACGATTAGTAAGACTGTTATGTCCCAATTGTAAAGAACAAAAAGCTTTTGATGCAAGCTTATTTCCTAATAACTACAAAGCTCCGAGAGCAGTGGAACAACACTTTGAACCTGTAGGATGTGAAAAATGTTTTTACACAGGGTATAAAGGAAGAAAAGCAGTATATGAAGTTATTCCCATTGATTATGAATTATCAGAATGCATAAAAAATGAAAAATTTAATGTGAGAGAAGAATTAAAAACCAAACAAATTAATCAACTAATGGACAATGCTTTTGAATTGTTTGAAAAAGGCGAGACCTCTATAGATGAAGTTTATGCCATGTTAATGAGTAATTATTAATAGATGCAAAAATTAATATACATATTAGGAATTGTGAGTTGCTTGTTATTGAGTGTAACCACCTATGCCAACGATAGAATAAAACAAATAGAAAACCAACTTTCAGCTATGACTGCTGAAATGCCGGGATTGGAAGAAAAAGTACAAATGTCGGTAAGCGGAGTTTCTATTCAGGAATTCATGCGAGGCATTGCAGATGCTCATAAGTTGAACATTAGTGTTGATCCTGCCATTAAGCAAGAGGTGGTAAACAATTTTGCGAATGCAACTGTTTCCGATGTGCTGATTTTTATCTGCAAAGAATATGACTTGAGTATTAATTTTATTGGAAGCATCATGTCTATTGTAAGGTACAGCCCTCCCAAACCGATTGTTGTTGAAATGTCTAAAAAAGAACTTCAAATTAATTATGATAAGAATGGAGATAAATTGTCTTTAGATTTAAGCAATGATTCTTTGGAAACAGTAGCGAAATTGATTACTCAAAAATCGAAAAAGAACATGGTTTTGGCTTCGGGAGTAACCCCCAAATTGGTAAGTAGCTATATAGAAGACATGCCTTTTGATAATGCGATGGAAAAATTTGGTATCGCTAATGATTTAAGTATTACCAAAACAGAAGATGGATTTTATTTGATAGATAAAAGCTTCACCACCAATGAAAATAATAACAATAAAACTGATAATAGAAACACCAATAAAGCTAATAAAATAAACAATCGTAACTCAGGTGGTAGTATTGCTGAAGAATTTAGTTTTAATGCTAAAAGCAATTTAGATATTTCGGTATTTGGAAGTGATGTACAAATTGCAGATGTAATTAAAAGCGTGGCAAGTGAAACAGGAACAGACTACTATTTTGTTTCCGATATTAAAGATAAAACTACAGTAAATGTGCAGTCAACCACTTTTCAAGGCTTGTTAGAAAATTTGTTTCAAGGCACAGAACTCACTTATGAGTATAGAGATGGTATTTACATTATTGGAGAACGAAAAACAGAAGGGTTAAGGATGACGAAAGTCATTCAGTTACAACACCGATCAGTTGAAAAGGTAACCGAGAATATTCCGGCTAACATCAAGCAAAATGTGGATGTAAAAGAATTTGTTGATTTAAATAGTTTGATTTTAAGTGGTTCTCATCCTCAAATCAAAGAAATAGAACTATTCATTAAACAAATAGATAAAGTAGTTCCCGTTGTATTGATAGAAGTGATGATAGTTGATTATTCTAACAAAAGAGCCAATTCAACAGGTATAGAAGTTGGTTTGGGCAATGAGCCTACTGAAACAGGAGGAAAAGTTTTCCCGGAAACCAATATGTCGTTGAGTAGTTCTTCTATTAATGATTTAATAGAGAGTTTTAATGGATATGGTATATTGAATTTGGGGAAAGTAACTCCTAATTTTTATGTGAATATTAAGGCGTTAGAATCACAAGGAATTTTGAATGTAAAATCTACCCCTAAGTTGGCTACTCTTAATGGGCATGAAGCCACCATGAGTATTGGAAATACAGAATATTATTTTGAACAAACCAACAATGTAATTACGAATACATCTACTCAAAACATTACCACAAAGACTTATAAATCAGTAAATGCTGACTTATCAATTACCATAAAACCTTTTGTATCTGGAGATGATCAAATCACCTTAGAAATATCTGTTAATCAATCGGATTTTACTGAAAAAATAGAGCCAGGAGCTCCTCCCGGAAGTGTCTCCAGAGATTTTACCTCCTATATAAGAGTAAAAGATCAAGAAATGGTATTGTTGGGCGGATTAGAAGAAAAAGCTACTCGAGAATCGGGAAGTGGCGTGCCTTTTTTATCTCGTATTCCTGTTATCAAATGGTTTTTTAGCAGCAGAACCAAAGAAAAATCAAGAAGTAAACTCAACATCTTTATAAAACCCACAGTCATTTATTAATGCTCAATTTTTTAGATAAATATCAATTCATAAGAGGACAAACTGCTTTTGGTGTTGAGGTGATTTATAACTCCAAAGACAGTTACACACTTATTGCTTTAGTATTGTCAACGAATAAAGAAGGCGTACAGATAACTCGTAAGTTTACAGATATTTCTTTAGAAGAATTAGCGAAAATCAACACTAAGAAAGCTCCTTTGTATTTTGCTGTTGGAGGTAAAGGCGTAGTACACAAAAAAGTAAAAACAAACGAACATTTGTCTGAGCAGGATTTGTTAAATCAAGTACTTCCAAATGCAACATTAAAAGACTTTTATTTACAACAAACAACTATTTCCACTTTTGAATCTTGGGTTTCTATAGCTCGAAAAGACCTATTAAATTCATTGATTGAAAAAATACAATCATTACATCTTTTTGGTGTTCAAATTTATTTAGGACCATTTATCATAGAGAATTGCATTTCACTCATAAATAAATCAGTAATTACTACTACTACTCATGAATTGCTGATAGCAGATAATCATATTAATCAGATAGACAGTTTAGGAAGCGTTGCCGGAGGAGAAGAGTACAATATGGAAGGAGAAATCGTTAATTCACATGAATTAATTGCTTTTAGTGCAGCATTAAGCCATTTTATTCTACCAATTAAAATTCATCCAATAGCATGTGAAGAAGTAACCTATTTTAGGGAAGAATATTTGCATAAGAATAAATATACGGCAGTGGGTTTTGGTTTGCTGGCTTTTTTCTTTGTGTTTACTATTTCAAATATGATGATAGCCAACAGTTATGAATCTGCTAATAATGAGTTACAATATCAACTAAACAGCAAACAACAATTTGTGGATGAGTTAGAAATCTTAAAAAAAGAGCTGCTCATCAAAGAAGAATTTATTCAAAACAGTGGTGTAACCAAAGCAGCTAAAATTACTTTCTATGCCGATCAAATTGCTATGAGTGTACCTGCTTCCATTCAGTTGAATCAGTTATTTATTAATCCATTAACCAAAAGAATTAATAAAGCAGAAGACATACATTTCACCTACAATACAGTTAAGATTCTAGGTTCGGTAAGCAGAAGCATTGAATTAAATAACTGGATAAAAAAACTAAAAAAATACGAATGGGTGAATGATATTAATATCATCTCCTTTATACAAGATAACCTGAAAACACCGGGAGAATTTGAATTACAAATTGTGATAAAACAATGATGAATAAACTGACATACAAAAAAAAGTTGCAATATGTATTAATCATAAGTGGAGTATTTATGGTGGTATTGTACCAATTAGCCTTGTCTGATACCATTGATTTAGCTATGGAAACCGATGTGATGGAAGAACAAGTAGCCAATAACAAAAATGCACCCGAAGAAATTGCGGTGATCAAACAAAAATTAGCTAAAATAGAACAATTAATAGGCACTCAAGTAGCTCATGATTTAGATGTACATCAATTATTATTAGAGTCTGTAACAGGCTATGTACAAACCAATAATTTGGTGTTGAAAGACTTTCCTCAACCTTTCTCCATATCAGATAAAGGATATACCACTAAAACAGCACTGGTAATTGTAGAAGGAGACTTTATTCAATTACTCAAACTAAGTAATTTCATAGAAAATAACTACCAAGGAGGAAAGTTGGTAGCCTTAGATTTTAAGATAAGTAATGAACTTAGAACACGAACAAGAAAATTAAATTCTACCATTTATTTACAAAACGTAAAAGCTGAAAACCATGAAGAAAATAGTTAACTACAGTATCATCACTTTGTTGTTGGCAACAATTATTGCCTGCAACGATCTTATTGAAAAAGACATTGATAAAGAAACGATTACTTTGTTAGCACCTGCCAACAATTTAACAACCATACAATTAACCCATACCTTTTGGTGGAATTGGTTAGACGGTGCAGAGCAATATAACATGCAAGTAGTTGAAGGAAGTTTTACTTCCGTAACCAAATTTTTGTTGGATACTACCATTTCCAAAAATAAATTTGAATATACTTTATATCCCGGAACTTTTCAGTGGAGAGTAAAAGGAATGAACAACGGTAGTGAAACCAATTTTTCAACATTTACCGTAACCATTGATAGCTCATTAGACATCAGTAGCCAACAAATAGTTTTAAGTGCTCCTATTGATAATTATATTACCAATAATGATAACATCACATTTACATGGAATAACCTTCTAAATGCAGATGATTATTTAATAGAAATTCATGAAAATACATGGACAGGAAACTTAATTTTCGGACCACAAATAACCACTTCCAATTCAATTACTGCTACCTTACCTGAAGGAACATTGGTTTGGGGTGTTCAAGGCAGAAATGCTACCTCTAATACTTCTACTGCATTTTCTATCCGAACACTCACTATAGATACCACTTCTCCGAATATGGTTACCTTAGTTGCTCCTGCTGATAATGCTACATTGAGTGATGGTTATCATACTTACTCCTGGACACAAGGAGCAAACACAGGAACAGCATTAACCGATGCTATTTTCTTTTATTCAGATGTTTCAGCAACCAACCTGATAAAATCTGCACAAGCTGTTGGCACATCTCATCAGGATTCATTAGGCGTTGGTGTTTTTTATTGGAGAGTTCAATCTACAGATGCAGCAGGAAACATCGGACCTATGAGTAACATCAGAAAATTAACCATACAGTAAGTATGCAGCAGAAGAAAAAAAATATCTACATTTTATTGCTCATAGTGATTTTGGTATGGGGCTTTGTGTTTTACCAGTTATACGGTTATTTTTTTTCAACACCTAGTTATGCGAATACCGAAGAGAAAACTATTATTAACATTGACGAAATAAAAAAAGATACTTTTTCTATCGTTGCCAATTACAGAGACCCATTTTTAAGCCAAAAGAGGGTTCAAACAGTAAATTATCAAGTTGCAACTAAAAATGGTACTTCAAAAACTAAAAAACACACACCTCCAACAGTACTTAAATGGCCTTCCATACAATACAAAGGAATGATAAAAAATAATAACTCAGAAAGACGAGTAGCAATAGTAAATATTGAAGGCAAAGAACGCATCGTAAAAGAAGGAACAACATTGAACGAACTAAAAGTAGTTAAAATTGAAAAAGAGACTATTACCGTTTCATTTCAAGACGAACAAAAAACGATAAACAAATGAACTTAGCAGTGAAACATATCATTACCGTAGTAGCATTTTTTTTATTTTCTGGAACATTTATCTATGCTCAAAAAATAAAAGAAGTAACTCATAGAGATATAAGTGTGCATTATAAAGATTCATCTGTTAATGCTACTGTTTTATTAGAAGAGAAAAAAATCAGATTGAGTACCAACATTGATTATTATTGGTATCAGAATAATGCCATTAAAGTGAACCAAGGAGGATTTAAAGGACGATTGTTAGATGGCGACTATCAGGTAATCACTTCAGATGGAAGCTTAATCGCCAAAGGAGAATTTAAAAAAGGATATAAAACAGGCAAATGGAAAACATGGGAAAAAACAGGAAAACTAGCTACTATTTACCAATGGAATAAAGGCTACAAAAATGGAAATTATGAATTGTATGTGGACGGGAAAGTGATTGAAGAAGGCAGCTATAAATCGGGGAGATTACACGGTTCATTTTTAAAGTATGAAGCAGAAGAAGTGGTAGAAAAAGGAAGGTATAAAAAAGGCAAACTGCATGGAAAAATCATTACCTATCAAAACGATACTATTTTTAGTGTTACCAACTATAAAAATGGCAAAGAAGTAATGTCAAAAGAAAAAAACGCTAAAGAAACCAAAAACACAACAGAAAAAACTAAAAAAAATAAATCAGAAGAGGCTGTAGAAAACACTAAGAATAAAGAAGATAAAGAAATGAATAAAAAATGGTGGCAATTTTGGCAAAAGAAAACCGAAGATGAAACAGACAAAAAACCAATAACCAAAAAAGTAAAAGAACCGAAGGTTGATGCTCGCAAAAACGAGGAACAAAAAGAGAAAAAAACTAAAAAAAAGAAAGATGATTAAGGCAGGAGCATTACTATATGCGATGTTCTTGGTGATTGTTATTTCAATCATTACTTCCTCTATTATTTTGGTGAATTATTATAACAATTTTTATGTGTTAGGAGCATTTAAACAAGATCAGCTTTTTCAGGATGTGTATTCAGGAATCAATTACGGATTGGTTTTTAATCAAACACTTCCTTTAAATCAAGCGACCAAAATTGATTTATATGCAGATGCTCAACATGAAGTTTTTTTAACCAAAAAAAGTTGGGGAGCTTTTTATGTCATTTCTTCTAAAGCAACTTGGAGAAATAAAAACGCCTCTAAAACAGCACTAATTGGTGCGAATTTAAATGCAGGCGAAAAAACAGCCATCTATTTAGCCGAGCAAAACAAACCATTATCCTTAACAGGACTTACCATCATTACAGGAGATTGCTATTTGCCTGAATCAGGGGTAAAAAGAGCTTACATAGAAGGAAAAAGCTTTGTTGGCCAACGCTTAATTAATGGGATAAAAAAAAACAGCAATAAAAACCTTCCTTCAATCAATAAAGAATTAATAGACGAAAATTACCATCGTTTTATGAATTCCAATAACGACAGTATTATTGATTATGAGGTTTTTTTAGGACAAGATTCCATCACCAATACATTTGATAAAAATACCTTGGTGTTGTACTCTCCCTTTACCATTTCCTTAGCCAATAAAACAATTGAGGGAAATGTAATTATTCGTTCCGATAGAAACATCATTATCGAAACCTCTTCCAACATCAATAACATCATCTGTTATGCCAAGGGAATTATCATAGAAAAAAACAGCAGCATCAATGCTCAGTTTTTTGCTCAAGATTCCATTGTGGTAGAAGAAAATTGTCAACTCAATTACCCTTCTGTCTTGGCAGTGTTAGGAAAAGGTAATTCAACCACGCAGCGAAAAATCAGTATTGCTGAACATGTAACACTAAAAGGAGCTGTTTTTTTATACAATGAAAATTACGATAGAAAAAATCAAGCCTTGGTAAGTGTTGGCAATGACAGTAAAATAATGGGACAAATTTATGCTTCCGAAATGCTCGAATTAAGAGGCGAAGTTACTGGAGGTGTTTTTTGCAACAACTTTCTACTAAAAACACCTTCATCCGTATATCAAAATCACCTGATGGATGTGGTGATAGACAGAACAGCATTATCAGAACATTTTGTAGGCGTAGCATTAACAGAAACCATTCAGCAACATCAAATTATTAAATGGTTAAACTAAAAAAAATACGAGCATTTACCATATTAGAATCTATGGTAGCCATGGTTATTGTGATGATTGCTTTTGGGTTAACATCTGTTACATTAATCAATATTGCCTCATCCGGAATTACCAAGGAAAAACAGCAAGCAGCAGCACTGGCAAAACTCATCAGAAACGAAACATTGCAAGAAAGCAGGTATTTAGATGAAACCATCACTTTTGAAAACATGACTATTGAAAAAATGATAGTAGCACATCCCTTATCCGGAGAGTTAAAAATATTGCAAATAGAAGCCTATAAAGACAAAGAAAAATTGTTTGAAAGCAAAGAAATAATACTAATGAATCAAGAGTTATGAGTTATAGTAGAAATAAATTGCGTCTTAGCGTCTTTGCGAGAAAAAAATATGCGATAATCAGTGTTATCTGCGGGAAACAAAATTGAGCTATGAGGATTAAAGCTTTTTCATTTTTAGAAATTATGGTTGCCATTATTATCTCTGGGGTAGTAATGAGCACAGCTTACTCTGTTTATATATTTGTCAATAAGCAGTACATCAAACTCAATACTATAAAAGCTGATGTCAGAGATTATTTTGAGTTCTCATCTACCATTAGTCGTGATTTTGAATTAGCGAAAAAAGTAGTTAAAACAAATGATTACACCATTTCTATGGAGCAAACAGATAAAACCATTAATTACCAATTTGAGCATGAATATGTATTGAGAAACATAAATTTTCAAACCGATACATTTTTCTTTTCAGCAACAGATATATTAATCAATACCCTAGCTGAATTTAAAGAAGAACAAGTGGTTGACTTTGTAACAATGAAGGTGAAAGACAACGAATTTTCTTTCTATAAAAACTATGGAGCAATCGCTAAAATTGAAGAATAAGTATGGTAATTAAAGTATCTCATATTAACACAACCGTTCCCGTAGCAGCTAAAGAAAAGCAGCAGAAAAGCAGTATATTGCAATTGCTCAATCAAGACATTAGTTTTAGCAAAAGCTATCCCGATAAAAAGAAAGAACAATTCTATTCCGAAATCAGCTTGTTGTTATCCGCAGGAACAGACATTAAAACTGCGTTGGAGTTGATTGTGGAAGAGACAGAAAAAGACAAAGATAAAAAGCTGCTGGAAAGCATCAAAAATGACATCATTAACGGAGCAAGTTTTTCTGAAGCATTGCAAAAAACAGGAAAATTTACCGAGTATGAATATTACTCGCTAAAAGTAGGCGAAGAAAGCTCTCGGGTAGATTTGGTATTGACCGATTTAGCTACTTTCTTCAAACGAAAAATAGACCAAAAAAGAAAACTCTCAGGAGCGTTGTCTTACCCGATTGTATTACTAGCAACCGCTTTTGGAATGGTGGTGTTTTTATTGAAGTTTTTAGTCCCGATGTTTCAGGATATCTTTAAAAGTTTTAATAAAGAATTACCGGGAGTAACCCAATTTGTAATTGATGCTTCCGATACCGTAAGCAGTTATTTTTTGTTGATTGTATTATTCATACTCGGAGTAATTGTTTTTGTGATGCTCAATAAAAAGAAAACGTGGTTCAGGAAAATTACCTCCACACTTATTATCAAAATTCCGGTAGTAGGGGAGATGGCTCAAAAAATATATTTAACCCGTTTTTGTCACTCTATGAATTTACTGATTAGTGCCAGAAATCCGTTATTAAATTCCATTCAGCTGGTAAAAAAGATGATAGATTATTATCCTTTGCAACAAGCCCTCGAAAAAGTAGAAGATGATATTATGCACGGAAAATTATTGAACGAAAGCATGCGAACCATACCTATTTTTCCGAGAAAGATGATCGCCCTAATAAAAGTAGCTGAAGAAGTAAATAAGCTGGATGCTATCTTTAAAAACTTAGACGAGCAATACTCCAAAGATCTAGAATACCGCTCGGAACTGTTTGGAAAACTCCTCGAACCTTTTGTGATTTTGTTTATCAGCGTTATTGTAGGATTTATTGTAATTGCCATGTACATTCCTATGATGGAAATTAATACGGGATTGTTTTAGGATAATGTGAGTTTTGACTGAAAATATTTATTTGTTTATATGAAAATTAGAAAAAATAGGAAGGAAAAGTCATCCAAAAAAATAAAAAAATGACCGTTCATTGGTCAAAATCTACCGTTAGTTAGATGGATGGACCATTTTTTTGAAATGAATAATTTTTCATTTACGTTTGGAAAAATTATTATAATAAGTACTTTGATTGTTGTTACATAAATTTTAATGATGAAAATATATATAGTAGTATTCTTAACAAGCTTTTTGTTTTTGAATTTAAATAAGTTAAATGCTCAAACAAAATCTCCTGCACAACAATTATCCAATTATGTAGATCCATTTACCGGAGATTTTAAATATAATATTTCTTTGTTGACATTGAGTGGGCCAAATGGTGAGAAGTTTCCATTGGATATTAATTATTCAGGAGGAATACGAGTTAATGAAGAAGCTTCATGGGTAGGTTTGGGATGGAATTTAAATATAGGAGAAATAAAGCGTTTTGTTAAAGGAATACCTGATGATTATACTAATGCACAATCCATAACAGATGAAATAGCTAATTCACAATCAACATGGTCAAATACAGATAATGATAGCTATTTTGGACCACTATATTTTGCAGATATTTATAATGCTACACCACCTTCAGGGGCTACTAAAAAAATAGATATATACGTATCAAAACGAGATATGCCTAAGGACGAGTTCCCATTTCAATTTCCTGATTATGACGCTTATTATGTTAGTGGTCCGGGAGTAAGTGGAGAAATGCGTCCTTTTTTATTAGATTATGCTGAATATCCCGCATATCCGGATACTTATGTAGATGGATCTAGAACTGAATATTATACTACAGAGGCAGCTAGTTATGATGTGATGCGAGAATTTTCTAAAAAGCCTATTTTTAGGTTTGTAACTGAGCCTATGGCAGAAGTTAAAAATCGACTCTCTGTAAATAACTCTTGGAGGAGTTATACTACACCGGAGACAGGCTCTGCTCCTTTTTATTATGAACGATTTCCTGACCCTGATGCAACTGGTAACAGAAATGATTGGTTTAACCGTAATAATGATTTGAATGTATATGATGCTGCCAATTATATTGAATATTTTACCAATGAACAAATTTATAATCACCATACAACAGCAGGACCACACATAAATGGTTTTATTGATTATGAAGTGGTTACTATTAACAATAGTGATAGAAATAATAGTGCAAAATATGACCCTAAAGGAATTGGAGCTTTTAGGGTAACTACTCCAAACGGAATCACTTATCATTATTCACTTCCTGTTTACACTAGAGACGAAAAAATCACCTCAGCAGAATTTACTCAGTGGAATACACTTAGTAAAGTGACAAAAAACTCCAAATTAAATAAGTATGCTTATACTTGGAAATTAACCGCAATAACAGATTATAGATATGAAGATAGTAATGGGAATAACTTTCCTGATGAGGGTGACAAAGGTTTTTGGATACGTGTAAACTATACTAAATGGTCAAGTGATTATAACTTTAAATCTCCCTATTACAATTATAACGCAAATTTATCTACAAGGAAAACACCATTTGATAATGAAATCCCTGATTCTTATATACATCAAGGAGTAATAGCAGAAGGCAATTCAGAATTATATTATCCGGAATATATTAAAACGAGTACTCAAACAGCTTTTTTTATTAAAGGAGTAAGGAGCGATGAACATAGTGTAGCTAATGGCAGCGGTGTTTATACACCAAAACTATTCTTAAAACAAATTGTATTACTTGATAATAAAGACATTACAGATAATAATATTTTCGCAACACCACAAGCAGTAACATCAACATCTTTTACCAATTTATCATCCGTTGCCAATACATCAAATACACTAAGTACAGAAGATTATAATTATTATCAAACTATAATAGAAAGTAAAGCATTAAAAACGATTGAATTTGATTATGATTATCACTTAAGCCAAAAATTGTATAATAATATTAATAATACATTTTCACAAACTGCTGTCACTTTTGGAAGTACGTCTGAAGAAATTTATAAAAATGGGAGTTATGTAAGCACAACAGATGCATCAGCTAGCGGTAAATTAACATTAAATCAACTTACTACTTATGAATTAAATCATGAACAAATTACACCCAGTTATTTGTTTAATTATGGAACTAATAATCCTGATTATAATCATGAAACTCATGATATATATGGATATTACAAAGATGATTATGATAATACTATTAAAAACAGGTACTTAACCACAGATCATGATAAAGTAGATGCTTGGTCATTAAAAAAAATTACCACTCCTTTAAAAGGAGAAATTAGTATAGATTATGAATCTGATAGTTACAATGCTATTGGTTATGATGGACAAGGAGGAATGCCTTATAAACCAACTAGGGTATTTAAAATGACTTATGCAGACCTTACCGGTTCTTTCAGTAGTGTTGATATTTCTAAAATATATATTGATAACAACGATATAGATTATTATTATCCTCTTTCTACCAGAACAAAAGTATTTCTCTCATACATTAATTCTGGTTGTGCTTGTTATGCATATTACTCTAATTCGTTTAGTGGAACGCTAACTACGGGTTCTCCTAGTGAGCTTGTCCCAACGAGTAATGTAGGATGTTTTGATAACGGAGGTAGTTGTTCTCCTCCTGATTTTGTGGAAGGATATGTTCATTTAGAAGTAGATAATGTGTATGGCGGAGGAACAAGAGTAAAAACGATAGCTATAAAGAATAGTGTAACAGAAAATTATGAGTTAAATTATGTTTATGAAGATGGTATGGCAACCACTGAACCTGATATTTATGCCAGATTAGATGGAATACAATTAAAAAAATCTCATGCTCAGATCGATAGACATGCAGCTGCAGCTTCCGTAGGATATACAAAAGTAAAAATGTATATAGGAGAAACTAACAATAATATAGGTAGTACAGAGTACACTTTTAATAATATTGATGCTTTTAATATTACCGTTCCTAGTGCCAAAACATATTATTATGAAGGAGCATTGCCTATTTCTGACTATAAAATCAATTATTCTGTCTTTACTGTTAAAGAAGACAATTCTTTGTATGGAAGAGTAAATGCTATTGCTAATTACGATAAAAATGGAATAAATGTAGATAAAATGATTTTTGAATATGAAGATGCCAAGGGAGGAGTTGATGAACTTTTTTATGATTTTTTAAAGGTTGAACATTTGATAACCTTTTATTATAAAAGAATTCATTGGAAAAGAACTTACATGTCTCATTTAAAAAAGCAAACGTATTTTAAAGATGGTATAACTACCGTTATTATGTACGATGGACGAGATAATTTTACAGGTATTCCCAAAAGTACAGCTACTATTACACCAACTGTAAATAGTGTTAAAATAACGGAAATGGCATATTCATCCAATACGGCTATGGGAGCTAAAACCACCGATGATACTTATGCTAATATTTTATTGCCTGTAAGAGAAGAACGTTTATATAAAAAACAGAATAATTATGAGTTTGATCATAATTATCAAAATGGGCTAGGTATTGACGGAACCAAATCTACTTGGAGCAATTCTTTGTTAACCAGAAGTTGGGATAATAGTAATGATAAATACATTACAACATCAGAAAATTCTCTTTGGACAACTACAGAAACGTATGCTTTTAATGGGATAACTAGCGGTAATTTTAATTGGAAGAAACTTTCTACAACTTCACTTTTTGCAGGTAGATATGGAGAGCTTATAGTAGAAATGAAAGACATGAAAGATAATTATTCTGCTATGAAATATGGCTATGATGATAGGTTTAAAATAGCTGAAGTAAGTAATTGTAATTATACCAGTTTCGCATTTTCAAGTTTTGAAAGTGTAAAAGAAGTAGAAACAGGCATAATTCATTTTGATGGAGAGATAGAGAAAGGTAGTGGAGTTCAAAAAACAACTGTTGGATTAATAAAACCCCATACAGGAGACTATATGTTAGAATTAGGAAGTTCGAGTGTTGGAGGTATGTTTAAAGCAGTGGTAGACAATGTAACTGTTTCAGGAGAAGATTTTGAAAGAGGAATACAAGTGGGTAGAACATACATTGCCAGTGTATGGGTACATAAAGATAGTCCTGGTGCTGCACGGTTAGTTTTTGAATTAGATGGTAATATAACCGATAGTAAAAATATACGAAAAGATAGCCCTGAGGGCATTCAAATAGGAAATTGGATACAATTAAACTTATTATTTGAGGTGCCATCTAACTATCTTTCTACCGGAGGACCAAATAATAATAATGATGTTAGAATTTATTTAGAAAATCCTGATACAGGTGTAAATACATATTTTGATGATTTAGTAATTCATCCTGTTGATGCACAATTTTCAGGTTATGTTTATGATGAAAGATTGGGATTAGTAATGGCAACCATTAACAATGAAAATTTTTATACACGTTACGAATATGATAACGCAGGTAAGCAGATAAAAACATTTAAAGAAACTCAAAATGGTGAAAAAGTAATAAACACATCTAAATATAATTATAAATAATAATCCCCTTCCCTTTAAGAGATAAGGGGTAAGGAACAAAAAACATATAAATGAGTCATAACAATAATCTAAAATTTAAAATCATGAGTAAAACAATTATGAAACCGCTATTGATAATTATGCTGTTAGGTTTAACAACAACCGTTTTTTCACAACAAATAGTAGTAGGAGAAAAAGACACTATAGCAAATATAAGTTCATCAGGCATAGTAACAGATGCAATGAACAATCCAATAGGTGAAATTACTTCATCAGGAGTAATAAAAAATGCACAAGGAGAAACCTTAGGTAATGTAGTGGGGGACGAATTTAAAGACGTATCAGGATTTGTAAGGGGAGAAAAAGTAGTAGCAGGAAGCGAAACTCAAATTAAAGTAGGTGGAGAAGTGATTATAGCAACTGTTCAGTCAGGCAGTAAAATAATAGCCCCCCATACTAGTCAAGTATTAATAAATTCAGTAGGAGCTGTAAGTGAAACACAACTCATTGCTTATTTCTTATTTTTTTAATTATAATTAAAATTGTTAACGATGAAAAAAATTATATATATATCAGGATTAATTACCAGCTGTTTAATTCTAAATAGTGATAAATTAAATGCACAAATAAATAATGGGACAAATACTTTAAGTAATAATAGTAGCTCAACAGGTAATTCTAATACAGGATCAGGAAGTTATTCATTTTCTACAGGAGTTAGTAATAGCGTTACAGGAACTTATGGTTTCGCTTCAGGTACAGGAAATAGTGTTTCAGCTAATTATAGTATGTCAACAGGATATTACTCTCAAGCAGGCGGACAGTATAGTGTTTCTATGGGAGTTCAAGCGTATGCAAACGGATACGTATCTTTTGCTATAGGAAACCGATCAAGAGCTACAGGGTATGAAGGATATTCTTTTGGATCGTATTCCAGAGCAGAAGGTACTCACTCTTATTCAATAGGAAGACAATCAGTCGTTACAGGTACAGACGCTTATGCCTTTGGATATTATTCAGGAGGTTCAGGTAATAATGCCTTTTCTATAGGAAATTATTCAACAGCAAATAGTAATAATTCTTATTCATTTGGAGATTATGTTAGTACATCAAATACTAATTCCATGACCATAGGTAGAGGAATAAACTCATCAACAAAATTAGACAATAACACCACTAATTCCCTAATGGTAGGGTTCAATAGCGACACCGCTACACTTTTTGTAGGGCCATCAACAGGAGTAGGAACATTTGGAAAAGTAGGGATAGCTACCAGTAGTCCAATAAGAACATTAGATGTAAATGGCATGTCTCATTTTGCTGATACCATGAGCATAGGAACCACTAAAACAAACGGTTCTTTGCTTGCCGTAGCAGGAAAAATAAGTGCAGAAGAAGTAGAAGTTAGCTTATCTACAACATGGCCCGATTTTGTTTTTAGCAGCTCCTATGAGTTAAACACACTCGCTCAGGTAGAAGAACATATTAACAAGTATAGTCATTTACCCAATGTACCTTCAGCCGAAGAAGTAGCAGAAAAAGGAATAAACATAGCAGAAATGGATGCTATTTTATTACAAAAAATAGAAGAATTAACACTTTATACCATTGCACAACAAAAGCAATTGGATAAGCAGGAAAAAGCGTTGACTCAACAACAAAGAATAGCTGAAGAACAAAATAAACTTATAGAGTATCAAACCGGTCTTTTAAAGGAATTGTTGAAAGAGAAAAAATAATTTATAATTAATTTTTATTAAGCAGTACTTAATCCTAAAGTAAATGTTCAAACCCTACAACATCATTATTAGTTTATTCTTCATTGTTGTTGCTACTTCTGCAACTTATGGACAAGCAATAATAACACTCGATCAACCTGAATCAGGAAATCAGGTACACAGAGCAACAGAAAAAGTTAGATTATTATCCGGATATGCTTATCAACCGGTAGGAACCGAAAAAATGAAAGCCTATATAGGTTCTATTTTTAACTTTACCGTTGACGCAACCCCTGTAGGACAAGAATTTACTACTTATTATATTAGCGGAATGGGGGTTAACGGAGACTTTTATATGCAAACATCCGATACCTTTGAATTATCAGCTTTAGATACAACCAAATTGCTAACCATTAATTTTACAGATACCAATCAAGTTAATTCTGTTGCTATTACGATTACCTTTAACGAAAATAATCAGATTGAAACAGCCGTTGCTCTTATTACAGACGAATCAGACACCTATGAATATAGCATTATGCCTTATCTATCTGTTGGTATTGATAATATTATTTTTGATTTAAATGAACTCATTATTAACCATGTGTCAAGATGTATTCAATATGATGATTATCATTGGTTATCCAATAAATTATATAATGAAAATGGATGGGTGATTAGTGAAGGTGTTACTTATTTAGATAATATAGGGCGTCCTATACAAAGTCAGGCTAGAAATTTTTCTACCAATGAAATAATGGCTAAACAAAGCATCTATGATTCTTTTGGAAGGTTAGCAATTAACACACTTTCTGCACCCATTTATAACGGTGCCTTTTGTTATAAGTCAAACTTTATTACTGCAAATAGCGGAGACCCATATGATGTTTCTAAATTTGATTTACCCAATACATCAAGTGCCCTCTCAGGAGAAATTGATAACCCTTTTGCTGTTGACAATACTACAAAAGGAACCTTGGGTTGGTACTTTAGTAATAACAACGATGAAGAATCTTATGTAGCAAGTAGCGGCTTTCCTTATTCAAGAGTAGAATACTATAGCGATCCCTTAGGAAGACCAAAAAGAATAGCAGGCATAAGCGAGAATTTTAAACTGGGTAGCGGACACGAAACAACCGTTTTTTATGGTGTGGCAGGTAATGAACTTACTTATGTTTATGGGTATGCTGCCAATAATTTTAATAATTACAGAAATAACTTAACCAAAACCATACTTACCAATGCTGATGGCTTAGAGCAAGTGGTTTATACCGATGCCCAAGAAAATGTAATAGCTACTTGCTACAGCGGAATAGAAAACGATTGTTATACCGTTCCTGTGCAGCATAAGTTAGATTATTATAAAGGAAGAAGTGTGAATATTCATTTACCCTATTTCGCTACCCAACAATTAACATTTAATCTTAATACAGCTAGAGGATGTAGTGACATTGCTTATGTAACCATCAAAATAGTAGATTTAATGAATGAAAAAGAATTGGTTAGTGGGGTTGATTATAACTTTGTTCAAACACCTATTACGGGAACCTATAAATATCCTATTAATTTTATTGGCAATTATGCTAATAAGTCACTTTATTTAAGCATTTCTTATGATTATACTGCTCATTATATTAACAATGTTTATCCCGTAAGGAATTATGGCCCTTATTTGCCCTATCAAGCCATTCAGTATAAATTAGATTATTCGCATTGGACATTAAATTATTATGATTATAAAAGCCGCTTAGTTAAAACCATACCTCCCGAAGGAGTAGATTGTAGAGGTATAGATCCCAATATCGCTTGGGATTATGAAACAGCTTGGAAAAACTATGATTTTTATGATTACCAAACCGATGTTTTTACCATAAACCCCGGAAATTATGTCGATAATATTTATAACTATTATGATTACAAAACTACCAACTCTACTATTTATATCAGCGAAACTACTCAAAATCATGATATAGAGTTAACATTTTATCCCAGTCAAAAAAATATAGGTTATTTAGATTGCGATAATTTAGGTTCTTTTGATGATATAGGCTATGACGATAATTCCCAAACACTCGTTACGGTAAATAATATTCTTGATTTTATGGAAAAAAATACCACTTACAGTAATTCAAGAATAATGACCAGTATAGACACTACCGATATAGATAGTTTTAATATGCGAACAGCCAACAGGGTTCCTGTTTTAGTGCAGGATGGCATTTTTATTGGCGACCAAAATTTTAAAGTGCTTACAGGTGATGGGTTTAATATACCATTAGATGTAGATCCCGGACCTTGCTCCGGACACTGTTTTAATGGCATACAGGATTGTGGTGAAACGGGTGTTGATATTGGACCGGATTGTATCATAACTCCTCCGCCTCCATGCGAAGGGATTCCTCCAGTATTATTAGCAACCTATAAAATGGAAATAGAAGTTATTATAGAAGATGCTACTACAGCTTATTATGTAAAAAACGATGGAAGTGTTCAGTCGGCACCCTATTCCTATTATTTTTATCCTAAAATTTATAAAACCTGCAATTGCGAATATTATTGGGATTATTCCTCATTTTCTACCTTAAACATAACTATTAATAATCAAGAATTAAACACCTATAAGGAGGGTATTCATTTTAACCTTAAATCTGTTCAGGTAAGAAAAGAACAACAGTTGCCTAACTATGAGGCTTTTAATGATGCTGATTGGATACACCACCTGTTGCAATATATGGATTTGCGTGTTCGCCTGAAACATAATGTAGGGCCTTATACCAACGATAACATTTCGCACAGTTTAATTTCTACTTATGAATATGATGAACTAAACCAACTTGTTGCTGTAGAAACTCCCGATGAAGGCTTGTCAGAGTCTGTTTATGATACACAAGGAAAAACAAGATTTACCCAAAATGCACAGCAAAAAATAGAGGAGAAATTTAGTTATGTCAATTACGATAGAGCAGGAAGACCTATTGAATCCGGTATTTATGATTATTCCAACAGTGCAGCACTGCAATTTCAAAATCAACAAGAACTCCCTGCCCTTAATGTTGGAGAAACCTCTGTATTAACAGTAGTAGATGAAACAGATGGGTTAAACGATACCTATTGTTCAGAACAAACGTTTACCCTATACGATTTACCTGACGAGAGTACCTCTCCTTACTACCCGTTTAATACAGCTCCTTATACCAACTATAAGCAAACGCATTTATTAGGCAGAGTTTCTAAAACATGGAACGAGTTTAGTATAATGTGGTATGGTTACGATATGTATGGGCGAGTAGCCTGGACCATAGAATATATTTTAGATGCCGCCATTGCCGATTATAAAACCATTAATTATGAATACGATGCTGCAGGAAATGTAAGCAATACCATTTACCAAAAGTACGATACAGAATATTTTGAACATCAGTATACCTATGATGCCGGTCAGCAATTAAAAAGAGTACAGACCAGTATTAACGGAGTTATTTATTACAATGAAGCCACTTATGCCTATTACCAACACGGACCATTAAAAAGAACCGAAATAGGAGACCAATTGCAAGGAGTAGATTATGTATATACCATAGATGGAAAACTAAAAACCATTAACTCGCCCAATTTAGGCGAAGCAAGCGGAGGCACTATTTTTTATGACCCCGGAAAAGATGGGGAAGGAACAAGTTCGTTTAATACAGATATTTTCGGGATGGTAATAGATTACCATCAGTTCGATTATGAACGTGCAGGAACACACATTAACTTTGGGTTAGGAACCAACCAAAAATATACAGGAACCATTAACCAGGTAAGGTGGAATTTAGATGAAAATACCCTGGGATTAGATTTAACTCCTTCAGGAAAACAAAATGTGTATCAATATACCTATAACGAGTTTAATTGGCTTACCGGAGCTACCTTTGGCGAATACACCCCATCGTGCAGCCAAAATACTAACCCTATTTACAATTGCCCTTTTCCACCCACATTTACAGCCGATGTTAATAATCAGTTTAAAGTAAGCGACATCACTTACGATAAAAATGGTAATTTAGCTACGTTAATCCGAAATGGAAACACTACCACAGGAACAGCTATGGATAATTTAACCTATAACTATGCTACTATTACTCAGCCTGATAATGATGTGGTAAAAGTGAATAATAGATTAACCCATGTAACCGATGCGGTAGCTGCTTCAGGATATACTACCGATATAACTACCCAAAGTGCCAACAACTATACTTATAATGCCATAGGAGAACTCATTGCCGATGCTACTGAAAACAAAACCTATACCTACTACCAAAATGGCTTGGCAAAGGCAATTAATACAGGCAGCAATGCCACCCTAAAGTTTGAATACAATGCTAACGGACACCGCCTTAAAAAATACATATATAACAGCAGCGGAGTGTTAGATAAAGAAGTATTTTACATAAGAGATGCCGGAGGAAATGTAATAAGCACTTACGAAAAAGATATAGCCACTAGCAACATATCTAAAGATTACAGCATTATAGGCAATAACCTGATAGGGATGTTTAGCCCCGACCCGGTAAGCTTAGAAAGCCGCTATTTTATGTACGACCATTTAGGTAATGTAAGAGCAACCTTTAGAGAAAATGGCGGAGCACCGGAAGTGCTTAGTGTAAATGAATTTTATCCTTTTGGTATGAACATGCCGGGCAGAACCTCTATCAGTTCACTTAATAAAGTAAACTACGGTTATCAGGGGCAGGAATTAGACCAAACTGGGCTTAACTTTTTTCCATTGCGGATGTACGATGCCCGTTTGGGGCGTTGGCTCAGAACCGACCCCTATTACCAGCACCATAGCCCTTACTTAGCCATGAGTAATAACCCCATTAGCTTTATAGACCCAACAGGTGGAGTAGATGAAAACAATAATGGAATTGATGATAATGATGAGGATATCTTTATATCAGCAGGGTATTATGCAGGAACGAAATGGATGGATGAATTTATGAATTGGTATTCAGGATTAGAAGCCTCCATACAAAACCAAGATAAGTATGTAGAATACCTTACAGAATTGAGCCGGGTTGGAGAGGCTGAAATGAGAAGAAGAGTTTTAAAAGATGTGAAAGAAGTTTGGATAACTACTTCTTCTAGTTTTGACGGACCAATAAGTTTTAAAACAATGCAAACCAGCTACAGTACCAGATATGCACTTACTTTTTATAAACCTACCTTTGGTGGTACCAGTGCCGATGATTTTGAATTTAGAGCGGGTGCTCGCGGAGCGGGTAATAGTTCCGGACCTTTGGCTTGTGTAATATGTGATTTAAATGATGGAGGGGGGAATAATAAAAAAAAATTAGAAGTAGCAGAGATAGCACCAAAACAGACCTCTAGTTTTGATGGATTTTGGGGTGGTGTAAATTGGGTATTAAATGGAGGTATTGAAAATGGAGTAATATATGACTGGGATGGAAATGCAACAGGTGTTGCACCCAGTATGGGAGAACCATTTATACCTGGAGTAAGTGGAGGTATGAAACTTATTAAAGTAGCTGCTAAGGGTGGGGTTACTGTTTTGGGACATTATCCTTCATATACAAAACTTGCAGGGCAGTTAGGAGCTAAAAGGTTTAATATTCCCACTAATATATGGAATAAAATGACAGCCAGTCAAAAATGGGCTGCAAATCAAAAGTTTCTTGACAGAATGATTTTACGTGGGGATAATATTAGATTATCGACTCCACTGAATCAAGTTAAGCCAGGTAGTTTTTATCAAAAAGAATTGAATTATTTGTTTAATAAAGGATATAAAGTAAGTTCTGATGGACTTTGGTTAATTAAATAAAGAGTTATGAATAACAATGAGATTATATATAGTTTTTTAAGGTCAAATGGTTTTAGATTAGTTGACAAAGATATATCTATGTCTTTTGGAGATTATTACGATATATTGACTAATGATAGTTTTGAATTAAGGTTTAGTAGTTCTAAATCTTTTGAAACGGTTGATATACGAAGTAGTCAGCTAAATGAAAATTGGTATGATTTGGCATTAGTAAAAGCTTTATTATACAATGAAAAAAAACTAAACAATATAACCACTATTGAAGAACACGGGATATTTTTGAGAAGAGAGCTTGTTAATATCGTTGAACTCTTTGATGGGAAGAATTATCTAATCACAAAGAAAAAATTAGAAGAATTAGGGAATGAAAGAGTTAAGCAAATGTTTCCAAGTTAGTGTGTGTGCTCGTGTGCCTTGGCACTGTTCGTGAGAGCTTGTAGCTTGAACACCGCTGAAAAAAAACGAAGGTAGTTGATTTTTAGGACAAAGTCAAGGGTGTGCTCGGCACTGTTAGTGAGAGCTTGTAGCTTGAACACCGCTGAAAAAAAAACGAAGGTAGTTGATTTTTAGGACAAAGTCAAGAGGTAAATAAAAGTTTTTTAAAACAATACGTTCTTTTAAAAGTGGTAAATGGTAATGTTGGATTTGGTAAAGATGAAATGTGTAGCTACAAGCATACACATAACGGTGCGGTGCACACTGGTACAAATTACCTTAATCCCGGTAATCCAATGAGTATCGTAACCAATCCAAGTACTGATAAATCTCTAATCATTGATAATGTTACAAAAGAGGTTATCCAATTAGGAGGTAAAGGATTTAAATACTGATATAATGAAGGAAATAAGTAAAACTATTTATATTAGATTGTTGGAAGGTCCCGAAACATGGGTTCCAGTACCAGCTATATCACAAGGTGATGATATTTTTGAGATAAAGGAAAATCAATATTTAGATTTAGAGGAAGATATATCAAGTATTTGGGAGTTTTTTCCTGGTGATGTTGTACAGTGTATAAAGCGAGATGGAAAACTAATAGCCTCTGAACTTGTGAAGGCTACATTTCCTAATCGTAAGGTCTATCAGCTTGTTTTTTTGATTGTGAGAAGTTTAGGTGAGATAACACCCAATCAGTTACAAGAGTATCGAGATGAAATTAAGTGCCTTTGTTTTGATAGTAGTATTGTCCAAAGACAGCATCCTGTTGTAAAAAACTGGATTTATAAATACTGTGGTACTTGATTTTTAGGAGAAAGTCAAGAGGTAAATGAAAGTTTTTTTAAACAATAATGGTAAATGGTAACGTTGGATTTGGTAAAGATGAAATGTGTAGCTACAAGCATAAACATAATAAATAGTGCGGTGTACATTATGGCTTTATTTCTTGAAGAATAATTATTTCTTAAATAGTCTGTCAAACAAAGCGTAAGAGAAAAATAATTTAGTACTCCAAATTTTTTCACCTCCATCATATTCAATCTTTTTATAACTTCTACCTATTCCAATATTGATCTTGTTGTTCCAGTGTAATTCAATTCCAGCGTAAGAGCCATCCCATAAACCATATTCAGAATCGATTGGAGAAGCATGAAAAAAGGAGAAACCTATATAGTGTTTAAATTTCTTATCTACATAATAGTCAGCTCCAATTAATTGTACAGCTCCAAGTATATTTCCTTTTTCATATGAGCCTTTAAATGAATTAGTACTCATCATTAGTATTGGGGGTGATATTAAAGTTATAGCAAATCGTGATGGATCGTGAAATTTATCATTTTCAATGCTATATCGCTTATTCATTCTATGGGTTCTTCTTCTATAAATATAACCATCGGCAAGAAAAGAATACAGATTTCTTTGTCGATAACCATTCGAATACTTATTCTCATATTTTTCATATAGCTCATCTAAAAACTTTGAATATGCAACTGCATTTGCTTTAACTTTAGTATTTATTAAACTGTCAATAGTATTTGCCGAAACTGCAAATTCTTTATGCCATTTTAAGGTTCTCATTTTACCAACAGTTGAACTGAACATGGTATGATTAAGTAAGTTTATTTCTGATTTTACTTCAGTTCTAATGATTACTGAATCATTGTCAATTAACATGGCAATTTTACTTCTGTTATACGCTATCCATTCCTTAATTAAAACATCATTTGTCTTATTTAACATTAAGGAATCATAGCTAAAATAAAAAACTGGTAATTCGTTCTCATAGGTAAAAGGTTTTATTAATTGTGCATACCATATAAAATCGAGTGAATCTGCCTTTGTTTTTTGTTTTTTTAGATTATTAATGATGTCATCGTGTAGCGATTTCAGGAAAACCTGATTACCTCCTTGGGCTTGGAGTCCAAGTGTTACAATTAAGCATAGAATAAAAGTTAAAATATATTTTCTCATAAGTCTAATAATTTTAATTTTTCAATAATAGTTTTAATATCGTTAATCATTTTATAAAGATTGATTCCATTTGAATTTTCATTTACAATGTCCTTCAACTCACTATATATATCATTATATTCATCGTTTAAGTTATTATCACTATTATCATAAGCTGTTATTTTTTCTTGTTTAAAATTAGAATCAAGTACAACATTACAAAGGTCTTCTACCAATGGTAAATACACTTTAGGATGGTCCAAATAAAGGTCAAAATCGTGCATCCAAGCTCTATCAATATAGTCTAATTGAATTTTAGAGGTATATACTGTTGGCGAGATATTTTTAGATAATCCAATCCATACTATAGGATCGAATTTATTACCAAAGATACGGTAACTATGTGTTATCACTCCAAATTGTTCTCCCATATCTGACATTTTACACACCTTAATAAATGTGTTGCTTGGGTTACGGTCATGTGCATCAAATTTATTCATCACTTCAGGAATACTTGCTAATTGATAGAATGATCGAATTTCAGGAGACCCATCTTCGGGCAATCCTGACGGCAGTACATTAAAATCACTCCCACCTGAATATAAACGATGAATCAGATCGAACCCTACTTTAGTTCCTAAACTATGACAGATAAATGAGAATTTAGCCCCGGGGTTTTCTTTAATGGTGTCAACTACATTATTTACTAGTGGAATTAAAACAAGATCAGTAATCTCTGGATTTAAAATATAAGTAGGTACATCTAATGCATAATCTCTTAAGCCGCTTACAATCTTTTCTTTATTATTATCTGGTTCGTGGTTAGTATTGTTTCTTTCTGCTAATCCGGTACTTAAGAAATTGTGAAGTGGTTCCCATTCTGCTGCACCCTCTATCATCGTTGCCATATTAGCATCAATAATATCACCGTAGGTTAGTTCTTTAAACTCAAGTTCAAATCGAGGTTGTTTATTTGTTTCAGTTAAGATAGTATCAATTTTTTCCTTTATTTTTATAATAGGATCTTTTGCCCAACCTTCAGTATGTTTTCCAACGCCATGTAATAGAAATACAATATGTTTTTTCATTTGATATTTATGTTTAATTTAAAAATAATAAGTATCAAATATATAAAAAAACTATTTGTTATTCAATAGGTTAGTTTATAAAATTAAATTATAAGGAGTAACTTTTAGATGTGTTATGATGATTATCATGTACATTCCTATGATGGAAAGTAATAAGAGGTTGTTTTAGGGGGATGTGAGTTTTAATGACTTTGTTTTTAATGATAAAGAGACTTTAAAAATCAATAGATAAAAAAAGCCCTGAAGTTTAAACTTCAGGGCTTTTTTGTTTTTTTGTGACCTGGCTGGGATTCGAACCCAGGACCCCTTCATTAAAAGTGAAATGCTCTACCAGCTGAGCTACCAAGTCGTCCTAAAAAAGGAGTGCAAATATAGCAGTGTATTTTTTATAAAAAAAGAATATCCTAGTTTTTTTTAACCTTTTTTTTCAAAGGGTTGATTAACAGTTTTATTCTATGATAGGACAGCGTTCAAAAGGTTTATTTCTATCAAATAAATACCGATAGGTATGGTAGGTTCTATACACTTCTGCATCTAAATCTTTGGCAATTCGTAACATTTTTGGATTAAAATCGCCTATCCATGTCAAAACCGTTTGTTTATATCGCTTTTCTTTCAATAAACTTTCATGTGTCCATTTAATCATAGCACCATCAACACCTTTTCCCTGAAAACGTTTGGCAATACCAAAAACAATGCCCACCATTGTTTCCGGAGGGTGTACCATTTTATGGTAAAGAAATTGAAGTTTTCCCCACCAGTTTAAGTTACCGTTTACATATTTAAACAGTTCGTTTAATTCAGGGATATTAATGTAGAAAGCAATAGGCTTGTTTTTATAGTAAACAAAAATCATGATGGAAGGATCATAAATGGGTTTTAGGTTCTGCATAATTTTTCGGGAAGTAGCCGTGGTCATTTCCTTAAAATTATCATGATTTGCCCAAGCACTGTTGTAAACCGTTTTAAAGTTATCGGCAATTTCATTTAAGCTGAGGTTTTTCACATTAGCAATGCTGTAATTCCCGTCAGCTAAAATACGTTCACTTTTATCTTCAAAAACTTGTTGGGTAGGCACTCCAATAGAACGCTTAAACATAAATTGTTGGTAGTAGGTTTTAAAACCATATTCCTCAAACAATTGTTGATAGTAAGGAGGATTGTAATTCATTCCATAACTATTAGGGGCGGTGAAGTTTTCAACCAACAAGCCCCAAAACATGTTTTTCTCACCAAAATTAATGGGTCCATCCATTGCCTCCATACCGTGTTGTGTTAGCCAATCTTTAGCAGTGTTAAATAAGGTTGCGGCAGCTTCATTATCATTAATACACTCAAAAAAGCCAACACCACCTGTGGGTTGTTCGTTACTCTCTGTAGTTTCAAAATTTACAAAAGCGGCAATTCTGCCAATGGCTTTATTAGTGTTATTAAATAGTAGCCAACGTGTTATTTTTCCATTAGCATGCGCTTTATTTTTGGTGGGGTCAAAAACTTTTTCAACATCTTGTTTGATGTGAGGAATCCAGTTGTTATCATTTTTATATATAGAGAAAGGAAGTTGGTGGAATTGTTGAATTAATTTATTGGTCGTAACTTCTTTTATTATCATGCTTCACGTTTTCTATTAATTAACAGCCTCAAAAATACTTAATATAAATAAGATTTTTTAAACTAATGTTATCAACTATCTTTAAATTGTTTTGCCAATAATTTTATAAGTAATAAATTAGCCGATATAAAAACAAACAGATTATGGTAGAGAAAGTAGTTATTATTACAGGAGCATCATCCGGAATAGGAAAAGCTTGTGCCATTCGTTTTGCAAAGGAAAATGTTGCCATTGTAATTGCTGCCCGAAACACAGAAAATTTGCGTGTTACTGCTGAAGAACTAAAGCCATATACTCCCTATGTTTTGCAGGTAGCTTGTGATGTAGCTAAAAAAGAAGATTGCGAAAGATTAATTGAGGAAACCATTAATGCATATGGAAGAATAGATGTATTGATTAATAATGCAGGCATCTCTATGCGTGCGTTGTTTAATGAAATGGATGTAGAAGTACTTGAAAAAGTAATGAATATTAATTTTTATGGAACAGTTTACTGTACTAAATATGCTTTACCACACTTATTACAATCTAAAGGAACAGTTGTTGGTGTTTCTTCCATTGCCGGTTTTGTAGGCTTACCTGCCAGAACAGGTTATTCAGCATCAAAATTTGCTATGCAAGGATTTTTAGAAGCCTTGCGTACAGAAAATTTAAAAACAGGCTTAAATGTGCTTATTGCTTGTCCCGGATTTACTTCTTCTAATATTAGAAATACAGCTTTATCTGCTGATGGAAATGCCCAAAAAGAATCGCCTAGAGATGAATCTAAAATGATGACCTCTGAAGAGGTAGCTGAAGAAATTTACAAAGCAGTAGCCAAGAACAAACAACGTTTAATTTTAACTTTTGAAGGAAAAATGGCGGTATTTTTAAGTAAATTCTTTCCAAAATTAATTAGTAAATTGGTATATAATAAAATGGCTCAAGAGCCTAATAGTCCTATTAAGTAATGTGGTAATGCAAGTACTTTCTGTAAATATCAGTCAACCTAAAACCATTGTTGTTAACGGAAAAGAAGAACAAACAGGTTACTTTAAAAAAGCAGTAAACAAGCCCATTTATTTAGGAAAAACCGATGTAGAAAATGATTGTGTTATAGATAGAATACATCATGGAGGAGAAGACAAAGCTTGTTATTTGTACGGATACAATCACTATGCTTTTTGGGCAGAACAATATCCTAAGTTAGACATAGCTGTTGGGTTGTTTGGAGAAAACATCACCCTTGAATTTTTAGATGAAGCGACATTGAAAATTGGAGCAGTTTTCCAAATAGGTGAAGCTGAAATACAGATAACACAACCTCGTCAACCCTGTTATAAAATGGGGGTGAGGTTTAACAATCAGAAAGTAGTAAAGCAATTTCGATTGGCAGCATTTCCGGGAATTTATGTTCGTGTTTTAAAAGAAGGAAAAGTAAAAAAAGGAGATGTGCTTACATTAATTGATAATCCGGAAAATGAACTAAGTGTTTTAGAGGTTTATCGATTAATTTACAGTAAAAAACCAAGCGAACATAAATTAGCAAAAGCGATGAAAAGTCCTTATTTGGCGGATAGCTTGAAAAAATATATAGTCAATAAATTTAAGTAATTAATAACTTTTTTAACCTTGAATATAGAAGAATATAGAGCATATTGCATAAAAAAGAAAGGAGTGACAGAAAGTTTCCCTTTCGACCAAAAAACATTGGTCTTTAAAGTAATGGGAAAAATGTTTGCTTTAGCAGATGTAGATAATTTTGAATCGATTAATTTAAAGTGCGATCCTGAAAGAGCAGTTGAATTAAGAGAACAATACATGGGCGTTTTACCCGGTTACCACATGAACAAACAACATTGGAATACGGTTTTAATAGATGCTGATGTTAGTGATAAAATGTTGTATCAACTAATTGATGATTCTTATGCACTTATCGTAAAATCGTTGACCAAAAAATTACAAAACGAATTATTAAACTTGGAATAGTTAACCTTTAATGGTTTCAATTCGTGGATTAATGATAGTTTTGCAGAAAATTACCTTATTGTATTATGTCAGTAATTAGAATTACAAAAGAATTTAAATTTGAAATGGCTCATGCCTTGCTTGGTTATGATGGACCATGTAAAAATATTCACGGTCATTCATACAAATTAAATGTTACCGTTAAAGGAAAAATAAAAAATGGCACTTCAGATTCTGATGAAGGAATGGTAGTAGATTTCGGTATCATTAAAAAAATTGTAAATGATTTAATTGTTCATAAATACGATCATGCCTTGGTTTTAAACGAAAAAATGGACATAGACTTTACTCAATTTGATTTTATGCCTAAGCTAATCATTGTACCTTTTCAGCCAACCTGCGAAAACCTGTTAATACATTATGCGGAGTTAATTAAAGCTAAATTACCTTCTAATATTACCTTACACAGTTTATTTTTAAGAGAAACACCCACCTCTTACGCAGAGTGGTTTGCAGTAGATAATTAAACAGTTGGTTTTTGTACGTTAGTGAACCATTTTTTTAAACCTAACGTATTTAACAACCACATCCACCATTAAAATTAAGAATACAGCGGAAACTATGGTGGTTACGTTTTCGATTTTTGGCAATGCAACATCAATAAAATTTGGAATGGTGCTTAACATATAAATTATAGCCACAATAATGGAGGTATAAATGGTCCATTTTAGATCAATAAAAACAGGCTTTATCTCCGTTTGAAAATGGCTTAAGACCTTCTCACTAACATCAATTTTATCGTTTACTGCTAAGTTGCTTTGAATAGCTTTGCTAAATGACTTTTCTTCATTCATTTTTAGCTGACAAGTTTCGCAAGTGGCTAGGTGTTGGTTAAAAACAACAAGTTGAGTTGCATCATCCAGTAATTGGTTGCTAATTTCAAAAATTTCTATATCGGTTAAATGTTTATTCATATCTAATTTGATTTAGTAAAGTTATGTCTTTTTCAGACAATAGGTTTTTAAAATTTTCTCTTGCTCTAAATAATTTTACTCTAATATTAGCTGCAGAAAGTGCTGTAACCGCTTCAATTTCTTTCAACGATAATTCATTGAGGTAAAATAAAATCAACAGTTCTTTTTGGTCGGCAGGTAGCTGGTTAAAAAAATGTTCAATCATTAACTTCATATCCTTATCAGCAAATGTGTCGAGTATGTTTTTTTCGTTATCAACTATCGGAATACTTTCCATAAGTTCAGTAGTAGGAATTTTATTTTTCCTTAAATAATTCAATACTTCATGGTGAGCAATACTATACACCCAAGTTTTAAGTTTAGATTTTCCCTCAAAAGAGTTGATGTTTTTAATACATTTAATCAACACATCTTGGGTAATTTCTTCAGCAACCTCTCGCTGATGAATCATTTTTACACACAACACAAATACAAATTGCTGGTGCAACTGTACAAAATAGTTAATAGCCGAATGACTTTTATTTTGTAATCCTTTTATGAGGTCTGTTTCTTCCAACTAATACAAATAGTTTCTTTAGTGTATAAAGATAAGACACATAAACGAAATAAAATGTTACAAGTTTTAATTAATAGGTTGATTTGAAATTAATTTATAAAAAGAAATCTTCTTAGTTGTAACATTTTTTCATTAGCTGTTGTCAAAGTATGTACAAACCAATTAAATTAAAAAAATTATGACAGAAATTATAGGTGTATCGATTCCCATTATTATCTCATTAGGAGTGTTTGCAATGATTGTATTGCTTAGAAGAATGGAAAATCAGGAAAAATTAAAAATGATAGAAAAAGGCATGGATTTAAACTTGCCTAAAAAAGAAAATAATAATACAGGAACAGCTTTAAAATTTGCTTTAATAGCAGTAGGTGTTGGTATTGGCTTATTAGTGGGAAATGTGTTAGATGTTTATACACCACTAAAAGATGAAGTATGTTATTTCTCCATGGTGTTTTTATTTGGAGGATTAGGGTTGTTTATTGCTAATAAAATGGTAGAAAATAAACGAAAAAACGAAGAGAAGAGTTAATATTAATTAGTTTAAAGATTAGATTAAACAGTGCAAATCTTTGTTAACCAGCATTATGCATTAGAATTTTGTATTGAGGATTGAAAGTACAATAAAATAAGTGTGTTTGGAGATTTTGGCATAGCATCGCTATGGTAAAATTGAAAATACAAGTGAAACGTCTTATTTTGAAGAAATTTCAAGCCGTAATAGATTTTCTAATGTGTAATGCGGGTTTAGGCAGGTTGAGAAACCTGCTTTTTTTATTTCAAAACTTGACTTTTGTCAGGAATTTTCCTTCTTAAATTTGTATCTTTGTTTCGTAGAAAACACAAATTATTGATTTAATTACGTATTATGCCTAGATATCATCAATTAGGAAATATTCCCAAAAAGAGACATACCGTTTTTAAAAGTCCGGAAGGAAATTTTTATTATGAAGAACTTTTTGGTACGGTAGGCTTTGATGGAATGTCATCATTACTTTATCACACACATCGACCAACACAGGTAAAAGAGATTTTAAAGTCCTATAGTGTTGTTCCAAAAGTTGCGGTAGAAAAAAATATGGAATCCCTTGCCTTAAAAGGGTTTTCTGTTCCATCAGAAAGTGATTTTCTAAAAAGTAGAAAAACAGTATTGTTCAATTCAGATTGCCACATCGTATTGGCTAGTCCAACGGAATCACTTACAGCTTATTTTTATAAAAATACAGATTCTGATGAAGTGATTTTTGTGCATGAAGGTAAAGGAAAATTAAGAACTCATTTAGGAAATATTGACTTTGAATATGGTGACTACTTAGTTATTCCTAGAGGAATGATTTATCAAATTAATTTTGAAACAGCCAATAATCGATTATTCATTGTAGAATCTAAAAGTCCGGTTTATACACCCAAACAATACAGAAATTGGTTTGGACAACATTTGGAACACTCGCCATTTTGCGAGAGAGACATTCATCCGCCAACAGAATTAGAAACTTACTCCGATAAAGGAGCGTTTTTGGTAAAAGTGAAAAAACAAGATATGATTCATGAATATATTTATGCAGCCCATCCTTTTAGTGTAGTAGGGTGGGATGGATATAACTTTCCGTATAAATTTTCTATTCATGATTTTGAACCAATTACCGGTAGAGTACATTTGCCACCACCAATTCATCAAACTTTTGAAACAGCAGGTTTTGTAATGTGTTCGTTTGTACCTCGTTTGTATGATTATCATCCTCAAGCAATTCCAGCACCCTACAACCATAGCAATATTGACTCTGATGAGGTATTGTATTATGTGGATGGCGATTTTATGAGCAGAAATAACATAGAAAGAGGACAAATAACCTTACATCCGGCAGGTATTCCTCACGGACCACATCCGGGAGCTATGGAAAGAAGCATCGGACAAAAAGAAACAGAAGAATTAGCTGTAATGGTAGATACATTTAAACCGCTAATGGTAACTGAAGAAGCTATGAAAATTAAAGATGGAAGTTATTTCCAGTCGTGGTTGGAGAGTTAATGAGAAGATAGAGAAGAGAAAAATAGAAAAGAGAGAAAATAGGAATTTTAATGGGAGAGAGAAAAAGACATAATTATAAGAATTTAAAAATTTGGCAATTAGGTATTGAAATTTCGAATGATATATTTGATGTTGTGAAAACTTTTCCTGAAAATGAGAAATATGATTTAAGTTCACAACTTAATAGATGTTCAATTTCTATCCCTAGTAATATAGCAGAGGGTTCATCAAGAACAGAAAAGTCTTTTTCTCATTTTTTAGATATTGCTTTGGGTTCTTCGTTTGAATTAGGGACACAGTTAATTATTGCATTGCATAGAAATTATATAGATAAAAATAAATTACAACAACTTGAAAACAAAATAGAAGAATTTCAGAAAATGACCATGGGTTTCCAAAATGGATTGTCATAGTTTCTCTTTTCTCTTTTTCTCTATTCTTGTTTCTTAAAAAAACTAATAAACTATGAAAGATATAAAAAACGTAGAATACGGATTAGAAAAAATATTTGAAGGAGCACAAGATTTTTTACCACTTTTAGGAACTGACTATGTAGAGTTTTATGTAGGTAATGCCAAACAAGCTGCACATTTCTATAAAACAGCATTTGGGTTTCAGTCGTATGCTTATAAAGGCTTAGAAACAGGCTGTAAAGAATATGCTTCTTATGTATTAAAACAAGATAAAATCAGACTGGTATTAACTACTCCGTTAAATTCAAAATCGCCCATAAATGAGCATATTGTTAAACATGGAGATGGTGTTAAAGTAATTGCACTTTGGGTAGAAGATGCTACTAAATCGTGGGAAGAAACCACTAAAAGAGGAGCAAAATCTTTTATGGAACCGACAGTAGAAAAAGATGAGCATGGAGAAGTGGTACGTTCAGGAATTTACACTTATGGAGAAACCGTTCACATTTTTGTAGAAAGAAAGAATTACAATGGAGTGTTTTTACCGGGATATAAAAAATGGGAATCAGATTACAATCCTGAACCAACAGGCTTGAAATTTATTGACCACATGGTAGGTAATGTTGGTTGGAATGAGATGAACCAATGGGTAAAGTTTTATGAAGATGTAATGGGCTTTGTTAATTTTCTATCTTTTGATGATAAACAAATTCATACCGAATATTCGGCTTTAATGAGTAAAGTAATGAGTAATGGTAATGGTAGAATTAAATTCCCGATTAATGAGCCCGCTGAAGGAAAGAAAAAATCTCAAATTGAAGAATATTTAGATTTTTATGAAGGCCCAGGAGCACAACATATTGCTGTAGCTACAGACGATATTATTACAACAGTAGCTAAACTTAGGGCTAGAGGAGTAGAATTTTTATCCACTCCACCTGAGGAATATTATAGGGCTGTTCCGGGAAGATTGGAATAGCATAGTCATGAATTAAGAGAGGACATTGAAACCCTAAAAAGTTTAGGAATAATGATTGATGCTGATGAAGAAGGTTATTTGTTACAGATTTTCACTAAACCTGTTGAAGACAGACCTACTTTGTTTTTTGAAATCATACAGCGAATGGGAGCAAGAGGTTTTGGAGCAGGAAACTTTAAGGCCCTATTTGAATCTATAGAAAGAGAGCAAGAAAAAAGAGGAACACTTTAAAAAAATAAAATCTTTTTTTGAATAATTATAAAAAAGTGTACTTTAGCATCAACTAAAAAACAAAACGACATGAAACGAGCCACAAATTTAATTACACAGAAGTAATTATGTTTGGCGAGTTACATTTGACGAATTAAAAAACAATAAATAAATAAATATACAAATGAAAAAAAATAGATTAATAGGATTTATACTAATTGCACTTATGTTTACACTTCCATTTCATTATACATATATTGATATAGAAGGATATGGAGGTATTGGTCAAGCTTTGTCCATGGCAGTACTGATTATAGGTGTAGTTGTAGGAATCATTATGGTAAATAATTCATCAGAAGAAGCACATCACTAAACAATAACGTGTTTAAATAATAATGCCCAAAAGTGAATGTCGCTTTTGGGCTTTTTTGTTGGTACTAATTTCGGGTTAAACCATTATTATTCTAAATTTGTACCTTTAATATTTTAAAAGCATTATGAGTAGTAATAGACCAAGCTTACCAAAAGGAACAAGAGATTTTTCGCCAATAGAAATGGTTCGCAGAAATTATATTTTCGATACCATTAAAAAAGTGTATAAAAAATATGGTTTCCAACAAATAGAAACGCCTGCTATGGAAAACCTAAGTACATTGGTAGGTACCGGTGGTGATGAAAGCGATAAGTTGATTTTTAAGATTTTGAACAGTGGAGATTATTTAGCTAAAGCGGATGAAAAAGCCTTGCAAGAGAAAAATGCTAACGGATTAACTAAGTCTATTGCTGAAAAAGCGTTGCACTACGATTTAACTGTTCCATTTGCTCGTTATGTTGTACAAAATCAAAATGAGATTACTTTTCCATTTAGGAGATTTCAGATACAACCTGTTTGGCGTGCCGACCGACCACAAAGAGGACGTTACAGAGAGTTTTACCAATGCGATGCTGATATTATTGGTTCTGATTCCTTACTCAATGAAGTGGACTTAATCAAAATTATTGACGATGTGTTTACCGAATTGTTTCAAGGAAAATTGAATTATACCGTTTCGGTAAATAACAGAAAGATTTTACAAGGGATTGTAGAATCTGTTGGATTACAAGATAAATTAGAAGCTATTGTTGTAGCAATTGACAAGTTTGATAAAATTGGAAATAAAGGAGTAATTGATGAATTAGTTAGATTAGGGATTAATTTGAATGATTGTCATGAATTAATGAGGTTGATTTTACCAAAACCAGTTCGAGAAACTGAATTAGAAAAAATACAATATTTAAATCAACAAATTAAAAATACTATCAACGGTCAAAAAGGAATTGATGAATTAGAATTTGTTTTTGAAAAATTACAACAATTAGGCTTAAAAACTGCCAATGTAATTTTCGACCCAACTCTAGCTCGTGGTTTAGGCTACTACACAGGAACCATTATAGAAGTAAAAGTAGATAACTTCCCGAGTATTTGTGGTGGAGGAAGATATGATGATTTGACCGGTAAATTTGGGTTAAAAGATGTTTCCGGAGTAGGCATTTCTTTTGGAGCAGATAGAATTTATGATGTATTATTAGATAATAATTTATATCCTGAATTTGAGGGAGATTCTACGCAAGTGTTATTCGTTAACTTTGGAGAAAAAGAACAAGATTATTGTCTGCCTTTATTGTTTCAATTAAGAAATGAAGACATTAATGCAGAAATTTATCCCGATGTCAGAGCAAAACTTAAAAAACAAATGACTTTTGCCAACAACAAAAACATTAACTACGTAGTGTTGGTGGGTAGCGATGAAATGAATTCAGGAAAATTAACTGTAAAAAATATGAAAACAGGGGAGCAATATGCTTTCACTATTGAGGAATTAATTCAAGAATTAAAAAAATGAGTATTCACCATATCAATAAAAACTGGATAGACTTAACGGTAGTTAATGAAATCATTAATCAAAATAAAAAATTACAACTTTCTGAAGATGCTACAACGGCTATAGAAAAATGTAGAAGCTATTTAGATGAAAAACTAAGCAGACACGATAAACCAATTTATGGTATCAATACAGGTTTTGGTTCCTTATGCGATACCCAAATTTCCAATGACCAACTAGAGCAATTACAACGAAATTTAGTAATGTCGCACGCTTGCGGATTGGGAGAAGAAGTCCCTCAAGAAGTTGTTCAGTTGATGCTGTTGCTCAAAATTCAGGGATTAAGCTATGGCAATTCAGGTGTTCAGTTAGTAACCGTTCAGCGATTAATAGATTTTTATAATAATGGAGTTTATCCGGTGGTTTATCAGCAAGGTTCCTTAGGAGCTTCGGGCGATTTAGCTCCCTTGGCTCATTTATCATTACCCTTATTAGGCTTAGGCGAAGTAGTTGTTGAAGGTAAAAAATATTCAGCTGCTGAAATTAACAAAAAATTTAATTGGGAGCCCATACAATTGAAATCTAAAGAAGGATTGGCATTGCTTAACGGGACACAGTTTATGAGTGCTTACGGAGTTTATTCCTTGATGAAAGCTAAAAAAATGTCCACTTTTATGGATGTAGTGGCAGCTATTTCTTTAGAAGCGTATGATGGCAGAATTGAACCTTTTAATGAGTTAATTCATAAGGTAAGGCCACACAACGGACAATTTATTACTTCAAGAAACATATTAAAAGTTATAGAAGGAAGTGAAATTGCTGCTCAAGATAAAAAACATGTTCAAGATCCTTATTCTTTTAGATGCATTCCGCAAGTTCATGGAGCTTCAAAAGATGTCATTACGCATGTACAAAAAGTGTTTGAAACAGAAATTAATTCGGTTACCGATAATCCAACTATTTTTCCTGAGGCTGACGAGGTGATTTCAGCAGGAAATTTTCATGGACAACCTTTGGCAATGGCGTTAGATTATTTAGGAATTGCCATAGCAGAACTAGGAAGTGTTTCTGAAAGAAGAATTTACAAACTCATTGGCGGGACAAGAAATTTACCTCCATTTTTAGTAGCCAACCCGGGGTTAAACAGTGGTTTTATGATTCCTCAATATGCAGCAGCTTCTGTAGTAAGTCAAAACAAACAATTGGCTACTCCTTGCTCTGTAGATACGATAGATTCTTCCAACGGACAAGAAGACCATGTAAGTATGGGAGCTAATGCAGCTACAAAAGTTGCCCGAATGATGGATAATTTAGAAAAGATTGTAGGAATAGAATTGCTAAATGCATCACAAGCATTGGCGTTTAGAAAACCGTTGAAATCATCTGGTTATATAGAAAATTTAATAGCAGCATATAGAAAAGAAGTGCCATTTGTAGAACAAGATATAGAAATGCAACCTGTTATTCAAAAAAGTATAGCTTTTGTTAAAAATAAAGCACAGCAAACGGCATTAACTGATTTTTTATAAACTTATCGACATGAAAAATATACTTTTCATAACAGCAATAATTTTGACTATGGCTTGCACACAACAATCACAAGAGAAAGAAGCTATATTAGAAGTGATGAGCCAACAAGAGCAAGATTGGAATAATGGAGACATTGATGCTTTTATGCAAGGCTATTGGTCGTCAGACTCATTAATGTTTGTCGGTAAAAATGGTATCAAATACGGTTGGCAAACTACTTTAGAGAATTATAAAAAATCGTATCCTGATAAATCTACCATGGGCAAACTTTCTTTTACAATAGAAAAGTTGGAAGTGGAAAATCAGTCCGCTTTTATGCTAGGTAAATGGAATATTATTCGCGAAAGTGGAAATATTGGTGGCTATTTTACCCTCTATTGGAAAAAAATGGATGGAAAATGGTTGATAGTGTTAGATCATACCAGCTAATTACTTTAAGTCTAAAAATATGTTACATTTTTTTTTAGAAATCCAACATAAGCCTAAAGAATTGTTAATTATTAATCAACCTTTTAGAGGTTTAGTTCGTCTTTGTTTGGTATTTTTAACACGACTAAACTAATTACTATGAAAAAAACTAACATTTTATTATTGTTGATGCTTGTTTTTGTGTCAGCAACATTCTCTCAGTTAACACCTTTAAAAAATACAAACCAGCTTAATAATAGTTCAACATCAGAGTCGTGTGGTTTTGACCATATGCATGATATGTTGTTAAGCTCTAACGCTGATTATCGCCAGAGGACGGAAGACTTTAACAATTTTATGAAATCTTACAATGCTCCAAAAAGTGGGGCAACTTATGTTGTTCCGGTAGTTGTTCATGTAATGCATAAAGGAGAAGCAGTTGGAACAGGAAGTAATATAAGTGAGGTAGATATTAATCAAGGGATTTTACAATTAAATGAAAGATTTAGAAAAATACCAGGCAGTTTAGGAGATGGAAATGGTGTTGATGTTGATATAGAGTTCGCTTTAGCCGTTAGAGATCCTAATGGAAATTGCACTAATGGGATAGTTAGAGTGGATATGACGGGAAATTCAACTTACATGAATTTTGGAGTAAGAGCTCAAACATCCAATGGAATTACAGATGCTGCTTTAAAGGCTACTAGTAGATGGAATACACTTGAATATTATAACATTTATTTAGTTTCAGAAATTGACGATAATGAATGTGGTTTTGGGATTCAGGGATATGCTTATTTTGCATCAGCTCATGGCCAATCTTATGACGGAATGGTTCAATTAGGGTGTAAATTTGCACAATCAGGAAATACAACATTAACCCATGAGTTAGGTCATGCAATGAATTTGTACCATACTTTTGAGGGAGATAATAATGGAAACTCTTGTCCTTCTAATACTAACTGCTCTTCTCAAGGAGATAGATGTTGTGATACCCCACCTCACATAAGAAGTGCTAGCAATTGTGTAACTGGTACAAACTCTTGTGACGGAGGTAGTTCAAAAGAATTGTTTATTCATAATTATATGGATTATTCTTCTGATGCTTGTCAGAGTGAATTTACAGCAGACCAAAAAGCAAGAGCAAATGCTGCTATTTCAGTAACAAGAGCTTCTTATTTAGCTGCTAATGGTAATATGAGTTTAGTTCCGCCATCTACTGCTGGAGTAGATTTTAGTGTTAGCAGTAGTGTTGTTTGTTTAGGGAGTCCGGTAACTTTTTATGATGAATCAACATGTATTCCTAATACCTATCAAAATGGAGGCTGGCCAAATATTAGTTTTTTATGGACTTTTGATGATGGGGTAAATACTCCAATTACTTCAACAGATCAAAACCCAACTATTAATTTTGCACAAGCAGGATCTTATGATGTAACACTTCAAATTACTAATGGTAGTGGAACAACTAGTTTAACCAAACCTGGCTTTGTTTCCGTTGCAAATGGAGTTCAATCTTCAACTTGTCAAAATACTTCTAGTAATACTGGAAATTTTGGTTATGCCATATCAAAAGTTGTTTTTAATACAATGAGTGCTACATCATCCTCAGGAACAAATGGAGGTTGGCAAGATTTAACTTGCTCTAAAAACACCCAAGTTACACAAGGTCAAAATTATAATTTGGAAGTTACTGTAAATGCAGGAAATAGTGGTTTAGGATTACAGTTTAGAGTATATATTGATTATAACGATGATGGAGCTTACACAGCAGGTGAGTTAGTATTAAGTAATTCTATTACAGATAATACATCTCAAACATTTACTACTTCGGTGAATATTCCATTAACATCAACAACAGGTCAGTTATTACGTTTGAGAGCCATTTCGGATGGAGGTACATTAGCAAGTGGTTGTGAATCTCCTTTATTAGTTGGTGATGTAGAAGATTATGGTGTTTATATAAATCCATCAGGTGTTCCACCGGTAGCAGATTTTAGCGGAAGCCCAACCACCTTATGCGAAGGCAATACAGTAAGTTTTACTGATTTAAGCACCAATACGCCTACCTCATGGAGTTGGACATTTGCAGGAGGGACACCATCAAGTTCCACAGCACAAAATCCAACAATAACTTATAATACAGCAGGAACTTACCAAGTACAATTAACAGCCACCAACGCATTTGGAAATGATGTAGAAACCAAAGTGGGTTATATAACAGTAAATGGCGTGCCATCTAATGCAGGAGCCATAACAGGATCTGTTTCAGAATGTAATAATGCAACAGGAGTAAGTTATTCCATAGCAGCAGTAAATGGGACAACAAATTACACATGGACAGTACCAACAGGAGCAACAATAACAAGTGGACAAGGAACGACAGCTATCACAGTAAACTATGGAACTAATAGCGGTAGTGTAACAGTAACGCCAAGCAACAGTTGTGGTAATGGAGGTTTAAGTAGTACAAGTGTAACGATAGCACCATGTGGTTCAGCACCGGTAGCAGAGTTTAGTGCAACTCCTAAAAATATTTGTGAAGGAGAAACGGTAAGTTTTACAGATTTAAGTAGCAATACACCTACCTCGTGGAGTTGGACATTTGTAGGAGGGACACCATCAAGTTCAACATCACAAAATCCAACAATAACTTATAATACGGCAGGAACCTATCAAGTACAGTTAACAGCAACTAATGCCGGTGGTAGCGATATTGAAACAAAATCTGCTTATATTACTGTTAGTGCTCCAACTGGAGTAATTCTTGATACTGCAAATATTAGAGTTCAAGATTGTGGTATTACATTGTCAAGTGCTACAAGTATTATTTTTGCAGATATAGTAGCTAATGCAACAGGGTATCAATTTGAAGTTACAAATACTTCGTTAGGATTTACCTATACCAGTCCGTGGTGGTACAATGCTAGGTGGATTAGGCTGATGGATATACCAGGTGTTCAGCCCAACACTACTTATAATGTTCGTGTAAAAGCAAAAAATGGACGATGTGATTTTGGATATTATGGTGCATCTTGTGCTATAACTACTCATAGTAATCCTGTTTGGAATACTTCAGTTATTGATCCTCAATGTGGAATATCATTAAATGATATTAATTCTGTGATTTATGCTAAGCCTATTACAGGTGCTACTAATTATATATTTGAAATATCAAATACAACATTAGGTTATGTAAGAACTATAAATCTTACATTCCGATATGTTAGAATGTCTTGGTGGGCAAATTCTTTACAACCAAACACAACTTATGATATAAAAGTAAAAGTTATAGTTAATGGAATAACGGGGAACTATAGTAAGGTTTGTCAAGTAACGACCCCATCTAGTTTCAGAATAAGTATACCTGATGATGAAATTCAATATGTTGAAAGCCTAACAAGTCCTATTCAACTAATCATTTATCCTAATCCAAGTCAAGGAGAGTTTGTTTATATGGAACTTAAAAGTTCAGAAGATATTTCAGAATTAATAGTTACAGATATAACAGGAAAAGTGGTGCATCAACAAAATTTACAAGCAGATGATTATTATTCAACAGTAAGGTTTAATGAAAAATTAAATTCTGGTTTTTATTTTGTTACTGTTATTTCGGGTAGTCAAAAACAAACCAAAAAGTTAGTAGTAAAATAATTTCTTTAGAAAAATTAATTAAGGTCCCACGTCTATTTTTTTAGTCTGGGACTTTTTTTTAATCCTCCTAACAAAATAAATATCCATCCAATTATAATTAAACCTCCACCAATTGGAGTAAGTGGAGCTAAGTATTTTAAAGATTCAATACCCAACATGTTTTTTAGTGTAAGTAAATAAATCGATCCTGAAAATAGTATTACTCCCCAAAATATAAAATGTGCAGCTCTATTAAAAAAAATATGATTTATTTTTAAGGTGATAATAAATAAAAACATTAAAACTAATGCATGATACATTTGATAACGCACTCCGGTTTCAAATGAAATAAGTTGTTTGGGTGTTAATACTTCTTTTAAAGCATGGGCTCCAAACGCTCCAAGAATTACGGCTAATCCACCTAAGATAGAGCCTTTTATTAGCATAGATTTTTTCATTATATATATTAAAGTTTATTGTTAGTAAAATTCCCCATTTTTATGGAGATAAATTTTAAATTTTTAGCGAATTTCGAGTTTAATTGTTATAAAAAATTGTCATGCGAAAAATTCTTATCATAGGAGCGGGTAGATCAACGTCTTCTTTAATTCAGTATTTGTTGTTTAATGCAGAAAGTGAAAATTGGTTTGTAACCATTGCCGATCAATCTAAAGAATTGGCTTTGAAAGCAGCAAGTAATCATGAAAAAGCTAGAGCCATTGCTTTTGATGTGAGTAATGATGATGAGAGAAGCAGACTTGTTGATGAAAATGATATTATTATTTCAATGCTTCCGGCACACATGCATATTGCTGTTGCTAAAGACTGTATCAGATTAAAAAAACATATGGTTACGGCTTCTTATGTTTCAAAAGAAATGAAAATTTTAAAACAAGATGCTATTGATGCAGGAGTAATTATTATGAATGAAATTGGTGTTGACCCTGGGATTGATCATCTTTCTGCTATGCGTTTAATAAATGAAATTAGAGAAAGAGGTGGTGCTTTAGAAGCTTTTGAGACTTTTACAGGAGGTTTGGTGGCTCCCGAGAGTGATAATAACCCTTGGAATTATAAATTTACTTGGAATCCAAGAAATGTGGTGTTGGCAGGGCAGGGAACGGTAAAATTCATTCAGAATCATAAATACAAATACATTCCTTATCATAAATTGTTTAGAAGAACCGAAATTATTGATATTGATGGATATGGAAAATTTGAAGGTTATGCTAACAGAGATTCACTTCAGTATAGAGAAATTTATGGATTAAAAGATATTCCTACCATGTATAGAGGTACACTTAGAAAACCTGGTTTTTGTCGTGCTTGGGATGTTTTTGTACAATTAGGAGCAACTGATGATTCTTATGTTATGGAAGGATCTGAAAACATGACTAATAGAGAATTTATTAATTCATTTTTAGCTTATAATGAGTCGGATTCTGTTGAATTAAAATTTAAACATTACTTAAATATTCGCCAGGACGATGTAGATTTGTTTGATAAATTTGTTTGGTTAGGTATTTTTGAAAGTAATAAAATAGGTATAAAAGATGCTACACCTGCACAAATTCTTCAACATATTTTAGAACAAAAATTATCACTTTCTCCAAATGATAAAGATATGATAGTAATGTGGCACAGGTTTTTATTTAAACAAGATGGAAACTTTAAAGAAATTCATTCATCTATGGTAGTAAAAGGTGATGATCAAACTTATACTGCTATGGCAAAAACAGTGGGTTTGCCAGTAGCAATTGCTACAAAAATGATTTTAAATGATGTGATAAAAACTCCGGGAGTTCATGTACCTATATCAAAAGAGATTTACGATCCCATTTTAAATGAGTTAGAAAATTATGGAGTTCATTTTCAGGAGAAAGAAGTAACACCTCGTTTTTATTGATTAATCCAATATTAAACCTGAAAATTAGAATTTAAGCCATGAATGTTTTACTAGTATCAGCTACTTATTTAGAAATTGAACCTTTACTTACACATTTTAAATTTATAAAACAATCTAACCAGAAGTTAAGACATTATGAATTTAAAAATCATAATATAGATGTGTTAATTCCAGGAGTAGGAATGACCTTTACCGCTTATTGGTTAGGAAAAACTTTAACATCTAAAATGTACGATGTAGCTATAAATGTTGGTTTAGCAGGAACTTTTGATAACACTGTAAAAATAGGCGAGGTGGTGAATGTTATTTCTGATAGAATTTCGGAATTAGGTGCCGAAGATGGTGAACGATTTCTTTCCTTAATAGATATGGATTTGTTGCAGGATGAAGATTTTGAACTTCAAAATGGAGAAATGATAAATACTATTCCAGTTGAGAATAGATATTCTGAAATGTTGAAAAGAGTTAAAGGAATCACTGTAAATACAACTCATGGAGATGAAACTTCTATAGAAAAAGTAAAAAACTTATTTCAGCCACAAGTAGAATCTATGGAAGGTGCAGCATTTTTATATGCCTGTTTGTTAGAAGGAATTTCTTGTCTGCAAATTAGAGCTATATCTAACAAAGTAGAAAGAAGAAATAAAGATAACTGGGATATAAAGTTGGCAGTTAAAAATCTTACAGAAAAGTCTTTAGAGATAATAAAAACCTTATAAATCTCTACCTTTTTCTTTTAAAAGAGGCACAAACCTAAATGCTCCTAAATCTGTAGTTTTAAAATTATCCTCATCAATTTTTACTATTTTTTTCATGATTTGATGATCTTCATTATTAACAGGAATAACCATAATTCCGCCAACAGCAAGTTGTTTTAGTAAATCTTCTGGCGCATAAGGAGCTCCCGCAGTTACAATAATTTTATTAAAAGGAGCATAGGTAGGTAAACCAAGGTAGCCATCCCCATAAAAAAGTTTGGCATTATAACCCAATTTAGGAAGAAATTCTTTGGTTCGGTCGAACAGTGCTTTTTGTCGTTCAATAGAAAAGACCTTAGCTCCTAACTCTAACAAAACAGCAGTTTGATAACCAGAACCTGTTCCTATTTCTAATACTTTATCTCTTGGTTGAATTTCTAAAGTTTGAGATTGAAAAGCAACTGTATAAGGTTGAGAAATGGTTTGACCTGATCCTATAGGAAAAGGTTTATCCTCATAAGCAAATTGATGAAGAGCAGTGTCAGCAATAAATAAATGTCTTGGAATTTTACTTATAGCATCCAATACTTTGGTATCTGTAATACCTTTTTTTGATAAAATTTCTGTTAATTTATTTCTTAAACCTTTGTGCCTATAACTATCCATATCTATTTTTATTAACAACTACAAAGTAAGTATTCTTTAACTTAAAAATGATAAAAAAAGGAAGCTATATTATTAAAATTTGAGTGTTAATAAGAATTTATTTTATCAAACACAAGCTAGTAAGTATGGATTATTTTTGTTTTAAAATTATTTAGATGTTAAAGATAGGTCTTGTAGGTTCAGCATATTTAATAGAAAAGCATATTGATTCTATTATTAAGTCAATTAATTTTGAATTAGTTGGTTATTACAATGTAAATGCAAACAACGGTAGTAAGCTACCTACATCTATTAAAAATCAATATGAATTTTATGATCTAAATGAATTATTACATCAAACACAATTGATTTATTTATTTAGTCTTCCTGAAGATATCAGAATGTCTGTAACTATTCAGATAATAAAGTCTGCGAATCATCTTTTAGTAGATAAGTCTAATATAAAATCAACTATAGAAGCAAAGCAATTACTCGATTTAGCAGAAGAAGCTGGTGTAATTACTCAAATGAGTAATATATCAGCATTATCGCCTTTATATAAAGCATCAAAAGAATATCTTACTCAACCAATATTAATAGAATCGGTTACTAATATTCATTATAAAAATAAATCAGCTTATTTGCTTAACGATTTATTAAGTGATGAGTTGAGTATGATAATTAATACGGTTAATGCTAATTTAAAAAAGGTAACAACAATTGGTGTAGATGTTTCTAATAGGTTTCCAGAAGTAATTAACGCTTTGTTAGAGTTTGATAATGGGTGTAATGCATCTATTACTATTAATACTGTTGCTGATGATGATAAGAAAAACATCATTTTTTATACTGCTGGAGGAACAACCGCAATTGATTTTTTAGATAATAAAATAAAGAAAGTTTACGCTTTAGATAATCAACAAGATTTTTCTGAAAAAGAGGTTAAAATAATGGATAGTAGCCAGTTATGTGTTGAATTGACGGCTGTTTCAGAAAGTATAAAACAACAAAAAAGTTTATCAATAGACTTGCATGATATGCTTAAAATTCATGAGATTCTCAATAAAATTTCAGAAAAGCTAAAAATTAACCTCTCTTTAGTTCAAGATTGATATTTTTGTACAATAATTAATGTTGATTTAACGTTAAGAGTTTAATTTTTTCAAATTTGCATTACATCAAAAAAAATAGATTAGTCAATGCATTTAAAACAGTTTTTTATATTACTGTTTTAATGTCAATTGTGAGTTGTTCTAAAGATAATTTTGAAGCAAAAATTCCGGCTTATATTACCATAGATAAATTTACGGTAACTTCAAACTATGCTATTCATGGCTCAAGTTCTTCCAATATTACTGATGTTTGGGTTTACATTAATGATGATTTAGTAGGAACTTATGAATTACCGGCAAGATTTCCAGTTCTGAAGGAAGGAACTTACAATGTTAAATTCTATGCAGGAATTAAGGATAATGGTGTGAGTGGATTAAGAGAACGTTATCTGTTTTATACTGCACATGAAGAGCAAATAACCTTTGAGAAAGGAAATGAAATAAAAGTAGAGCCTCAAATAACCTATATAAGCAGCACTCAAACAGCTTGGCTTGAAGATTTTGAATCTCCTGCAACTTCATTTACTTATACGACAGGAAGTGACACTACAATAAATAAAGTGAACACAGATGTTTTTGAAGGAAATGCTTCTGGACAAGTTTACCTACAATCTTACATGGATTTTTTTGAAGCTAAATCTCCTGCCTTTTCAAATGTTTCATCAATAGGTAGTCCTGTTTATCTAGAATTAAACTTTAAAACGAATGAACCTATTTTAGTTGGACTAAAAACAGATGATGATAATATTGGAATTGTGAATTTAAATACAACCTCTACATGGAAAAAAATATATATTAATTTAACTCCAGCTATTAGTCAGAAACCTGCTAATACTAACTTTTATGTGTTTTTTGGAATCCAATCTTCTGCTTCGAGTCCTTTTCAAACATCTAACCCTGAATTTTATTTAGATAACATTAAAATATTACATTATTAATGAATAAAAAATTACAGGTTTTTAGGTATGTAGTGTTGGATGTTTTTGCTGCGGCTCTTGCGTGGTTTTTATTTTTTATTTTTAGAAAAGAATTTATTGAACCTAAGAAATATGGTTTTGATGTTCCACTTGTTTTTGATGATAATTTTTATTACGGTTTAATAGCGATTCCTTTAGGATGGTTATTGTTTTACTATCTTGTTGGTACTTACAACGATGTTTACCGAAAATCTCGTTTAAAAGAATTCGGACAAACCCTATTGGTTTCAATAATTGGTACACTAGTACTGTTTTTTGTTTTATTGCTCGATGATGAAATTATTTCGTACAAAGAGTATTACAAACTTTATTTTGCATTATTTTCACTACATTTTGTATTAACTTCTGTTGCTCGGTTTTCATTATCGACTTATACAGGAAATAGAATAAAAAATAGAAAAATTGGATTTAATACAATAATTATAGGTTCAGGAACTACTGCCGTAGAGCTTTTTCAGGAAATGAACAGTCAAAAACATTCCTCCGGTAATAAAATTATTGGTTTTACCCATATTGAAAAAGGAGACAATTATGCAATGGCTGAACACTTACCTCATTTAGGTAATTGTGTTGATATTAAAAAAGTTATTGAAGAAAATGCAATTGAAGAGGTTATTATTGCTCCCGAAAAACATCAACATGATAAGTTGGCTGGAATTATTAATGAGTTAGAAGCTACATCAGTAATTATTAAAATTATTCCTGATATGTATGCTATTTTATCAGGTTCGGTAAAAATGAGTGCTATTTTTGGTACTCCGCTTATTGTTATTGAGAATGAAATTATGCCTCCTTGGCAACGTTCGGTAAAAAGAATGATAGATGTTGTTGTTTCACTACTTGTCCTAATTGTTTTTTTTCCTATTTATTTAACTACGGCAATTATTGTTGTAAGTACATCAAAAGGAGGAGCGTTTTTTGCTCAGGAAAGAGTTGGTATTCATGGCAAACCGTTTACCATTTATAAATTTAGATCTATGGTGCGAGATGCCGAAAAAGATGGTCCTGCACTTTCTAGTCAGAATGATGTTCGAATTACTAAGTTTGGTAGGTTTATGCGAAAAGTGAGATTAGATGAAATACCACAATTTTTTAATGTTTTAATTGGTGATATGAGCTTGGTCGGACCTCGTCCGGAAAGACAATTTTTTATCGACCAAATTGTTGAACAAGCACCACATTTTAATCATTTACTTAAAGTTAGACCGGGAATCACCTCTTGGGGGCAAGTAAAATACGGTTATGCCGAAAATGTAAAACAAATGATAGAGCGACTAAAATTCGATATTTTATATATAGAAAACATGTCGTTGTTAGTGGATTTTAAAATTCTTATTTATACTGTTTTAATTGTACTAAAAGGAAGTGGTAAATAAACTAAGTAGTATAGTAGTTTTGGTTGGGTTGTTAATTTCTTGTGGAGAGCAAAAGCTAACAACAATAGATTTGATAACAAAAAATCCGGCACAAATAAATCTTAAATTAAACAAAGGAGAGCGAATACAGTTTTATTCTGACTTACAATTAGTGTATGAAATAAAACCAGATATAGTTTATGCCTTTGAGTTTTACCAAGCCAATAAATTACTTTTTAGTGGAGGTGTTGACCCGTTTAATGTTACTACCGAAACGAATAATAATAGTCCTAATATTATTAAAGGAAAATTAGAAGGAGAGTTTACTGCTCAGTACGATGATAATTATTCGGTAGTGGTCACTTTAATTAAAAATAACACACCCAGTTTAAACATTCATCATGCTAAGGTTACTGTGGTTAAAGATTGATTTTTTTAAGTTAGAAGTTAGCAAAAAAAGAAATAATCTTTTCCTTTTGTTAGGTTTTGGTTGACTAATAAGGTTTTTACTTCTTGTTGTGCTATTGGATTGGCGATGGTTATAATACTTTGGTAAAGGTTAAAATTCTTAATATTTTTATAATCTATCATTTGTTGACCATAAATTTCTTTGCCTATTTTTTTAGGGTTATCACATATCCATAAAAAAGGAATATTAGCATTTAAAAATAATTCGGCTACTTTTTTACCTTTTTTCCCAGCTCCCCAAAGTAATGTCTTTTTAGAATGGTTAAAATCTATCGTTAAAAAATGGAATACTTTTAATTGAATAAAACTGCTATCGGCATAATTTTTATGATTTCTAGAGGTTCTTTCGGGATAATCTCTCCAATAATGAAGTACCTTAGTTGAAGGTATGCACTTTAGTTTATTTTTGTAGAATCTAAAAGCAAGGTCATAATCTTCTGGATAAATCGATGAGTTGAAACCTTCACAACTTTCAAAATCTTCTTTATAAACCATCCAACAAGGGGAAGCAATAACACATTCCTTATAAATATCATTAAAATTAGTTCCTTTTTTAGTTAAACTATTTAACCATTCCTCATACCTAGTATAGCCATCACCAAGAGGTAGATCAGAAAAATAGTTGACTAATCCTAAGGCAATATGATTTTTACCGTATTGCAGTAATTGTTTTTTTTGTATTGCTAATTTTTCGGGAGCCATTGCATCATCAGAATCCATGCGAGTTATAAATGTTCCTGAACTTTTGGAATAAGCTAATTTTAGTGCATCAATAATTCCATTACCTGTATTATCCCATACTTTAATTCGCTCATCTTGCTTTGCAAAAGAAGTTAGTATTTCTTTGCTATTATCAGTAGAATGATCATTAACAGCAATTAGTTCCCAATTTTCCTCCGTTTGATTGATGATAGAATGAATACATTCAGGCAAAAAAAGAGAAGTATTCTTTACAGGCATTATGATGCTTATCATAAAATTAAAGTTGGTAAGTAAATTAATAGTTTATATTTTAGCTGTATAAAATTAATATTAACTAAAAATTTAAAAATATGAAAAAAATTTACTTTTTAGCAATTTCTATTGTGGGTTTTCAAACAATGGATGCTCAGATTACATTAACAGCAGCAAATAATAACCCTTCAGTGGGTAATTCATTTATTTTGAATTATTATGATGCAAATACTGTAACTCCAGGTTCTGCAGGAGCAAATATTACTTGGAACTTTGTTTCGTTAACACCTCAAACAACAGTTACAGGAACAATGGTAAACCCTTCAACCTTATCAGATGGTTCTAATCATCCTGCTTCTAATATAGGAGCAGAAGATGCTTCGACCGGAAATCAGTCTTATATATTTGTAGATGGTGATGAATATAGCATGGTTGGAGCTTTCTCGCCAGGAACATTTAGAGATACTTATACTGATATTAGAGAATTCGTTAAATTTCCTATTACTTATGGGAATTCTTTCAATGAAACATTTAGTGGAATTTCTAATAATATTGCTGCTAGCCAAACTTATGACAGAGGTGGTACTATTACTATTGCTGCTGATGGCTATGGTGATTTAGTATTACCTTATGGAACAATTACTAATGTTTTAAGAATTAAAACTATTTCACTTTATTCAGATGGGCAAGGGGGAGTTCCTTTTATAAATTATGAAGATACTTCTTATTTTTGGTACAATGCTTCTACTAACTATATGATTATGAGTTGGACTATATTAAATATGGGAGGCTTTTCAACTGTAAAAACAGGTATGTATTTAGATCAATCTAGTGTTATTACGTCTCTTGGAGATGATTTTATTCCAAATAATCCAATAACTATTTATCCTAATCCTGTTTCTAATAACCAAACTACTATTTTACTAGATAAATTGTTTGAAAATGCTCAATTACAGGTGATTGATGTTACGGGTAAAATTGTTAAGACAGAGAATGTTGCAGCCACTTCAAAGAATATAACTTTAAATTTAGATGGTTTGAATAAAGGAATTTATTTTGTTCAAATATTACACAACAATGCACTAGTATCGTCAGAAAAATTAATCTTGAATTAAAGAGAATTAAGACATAAAAAAGACCACTGGTTAGCTAACCAGTGGTCTTTTTTATGTCTTATAATAGGAAGTCTTTAGTTTAATTAAGGAGCCTGAAAATTGGGGTTAGTAATAAAGCTATTATCGGTTAGAGATAATAGAAATGCTTTTAAATTAGCCTTTTCCTGAGCTGTTAATTGTACTCCGCCATTTGCTGCATGTTCCATCATAGGATCAATTGTAGAAGACATTTGAACACCTGTGCTATAAAAATCTAACACTTCATCAATTGTTTGAAATCGCCCATCATGCATATAAGGTGCTGTAAAAATTAAATTTCTTAAAGAAGGAGTTTTAAATTTACCATTATCAGCAGGATTTCCTGTAACACCTCCTAAGCCTAAGTCAGTAAAAGTTGCATCTAAACCATTATTATGAAAATCATTGTCTGTCCATAGCGGATTGCCGGCACTACCGTGACAATGAAAACAGTCGCCACCTTGTTGATCCATAAAAAGGTTAAAACCACTAGCTTCTTGAGGTGTTAATGCTTCCATTCCTAATAAATATCTATCAAACTTAGAGTTAGCAGAAATAAGTGTTCTTTCAAACTGACTTATAGCTCTAACAACCAAAACAGAGTCTACTGTAGGTGTGCCAAAAGCTGCATTAAACATGTTTGGGTAAGTAGGATGATTTTGTAAACTAGAAACAGCATTTGGCCAAGTATTGTGCATTTCTATAGGATTTCTTACTGGACCAAAAGCTTGTCCTTCAAGACCTAAAGCTCTTCCATCCCAAAAGAATTTATTATTAAAATTCCAAGCAGCATTAAAAATAGGCATAGAGTTTCTGTTTCCTTTTAACCCATCTATACCTGTACTAAATTGGTTGGTATCTGTAAATGCGAGTGTAGGAGCGTGACATGTTGCACAAGATTGAGTTCCATCACCAGAAAGAATAGGATCATAAAATAAATGTCTTCCTAATTCAATACCTTCAACGGTTAATGGGTTGTTTGGTGGATTGAAGGGAGCAGGTAGAGTTTGAGCAAAAATTGTAGGAATATTTAACGTATAAGGTGTTGGAGATGTATTATTAGGTGGTGTTGAGATAGGAGTAGGGGTAACAGGGTCTTTGTCTTTAGAACAAGAGTAGAACACAGCTAAGGCTATTAATATTACAAATGTAAGTTTATTAGTAGTTGTCATAATAGCTACAGTATAAAAAGACCTAAACAAAGTTAATCATTTAGGTCTTTTAATTTATAGATTTAACAAATTATTATCTTCTTTGAATAACACTATTAATTGAAAAAACATTATGACCATTAGCCTGCATCATTTTCTGAGCAGTATAATTAGGCATTAACATGTTGTGATAAGTGTTTAAATCCCATAAATAAGGACTTCTAAACCAGTCAGCTAAATTTACATCAATGTTAACAACAGCATTATCTTCGTTAAATGCAACTCCAGTTAATTTTATAGGTATGTGATTAATTTTATCTGGCCCATTAAATGCAGTTCCGTGATGATAGGCAAAAGTTGAATCATTTCCATTATTTTTATATTGACCTTCAAACTGCATAAAATGATAACCACCACCTAATCCCGCAGGCCAGTTCCAATTTTTAACATTTAAATCAGAATAATTTCCTAAATTATCTGTCGAGTCAAAACCAAAAGTAAATCCTAAATATGCGTAAGCTCCTTTTTCTACATCATGAAGTGGAAATGTTAATCCCGAACCTTCATCGTGTTTTAAACGGTGATGAGGGTCGGTAGGTATTGGATTAGCTATATCAAATAGAGAGTAACCATGAAATTCTATACTATCTCCATTTGTTTTGAATAATTTAAAACCCGATAATAAATATTTTAATTTAGTAATACTTATGGTATCATTGTTTGCAGTAACATATCTAAAATCATTAAATGTAGAAGAAGTTACAGGTAAACCATCAAAATGATGGTTGAAAACCAATGTTACGTGTCCATTCGCATGGTCATGATTTTGATCGTTGTTTGTTGGAGCAGGATAAATACAAGATCCATCATCTTTTTCGGCATCTTTATCAAAATTAATAGCAAGTGGATCCGTACAACCTTTTTCTGTTGAACAGGATGTGAAAAATGAACTTATCGCAATTGTTGCTGATAAGATAAGTAATGTTTTTGTAGTTTTCATAGTTTTTTAGTTAGGAAATCAGATCCCTAAACAAAATTATTCATTTAGGGACTGATTTAGCTTATTAATAATTAGTTTACAGTTCCAAGAGAAAATACTGTTGGAGCATTTTGTTTCATTAGTATTTGAGCATTGTAATTAGGCATCAACATTGTATTATAAACGTTTAAATCCCAAGTATAAGTATTTTTAAACCACTCTGCAATGTTCATTTTAATTTCAATATTAACAGCAGAACCAGCAATGGTAACACCATTAATTTGAGCTAGCGTATAATTAGGGTGGTAAATTGTATCGTTGGTCAAGTTAATTTCTCGAGCAGTTCCATAATGGTATGCATAGTTTGCTGTAGCAGAGTTGTTATCAATATATTGACCTTCTAATTGCATATAGTGATAACCGCCACCTAAACCTGCTGGCCAGTTCCAACTTATAGCATTTAAATCAGGGTAATAGTTTGAAATATTGTCAATAACATTAAAACCTATATTGAATCCTATACCTGTGTAAGTATCGTGTCCAACACTTCCTAATGCATAACTTAAAGTGGTTGTATTAGTTAAGTCAATGAAGTTATAACCATCTACAACAACGCTATCTCCATTAGCTTTGTAGAAACGAACATCAGAGATAAGATATTTTAATTTGCTAATACTCATTTGGTTGCCAAACTGATTAGTGTATTGAATAGTGTTGAAGTCGTTAGCAGTAACTATTGTTCCATCAAAATTATGAGTGAAAGTAATATTTACAGAAGCTGTTGTTGCAGCCGGAGGAGGAGAGGTTGGATAAATACAAGAACCGTCATCTGTTTCTGCTTTTTGGTCAAAGTTTAAAGCTACAGGGTCGGTACATCCTTTGTCTTTTGAACATGATGTGAAAAATGAACTTATAGCAATTGTTGCTGATAAGAGTATTAATGTTTTTATTATTTTCATGATTGATGATTTTATAGTTATAAAATTAATTAAAATAGTAAGTTAGTTGTGCAATAACTCGGTTTTTATTTTCTGGTTGAACATCGTTTAGTCGTTGATAAACGGGAGTATAAAACATGAAGTTTACTCCCCAATTTTTAATAAACAAAGTTGTTCCAAAGTTGGCAAACCATACTTCTCCACCAGAACCTAAGTAAGAGTAATTTTCAAAAGTGTCTCTATTGCTAAATTCCATAGCTATTCCTATTGAAGGCATAAGCGTTAAGATTTTACTTATTTTTCCTAAATAGAATAAGTTGGAATTAGCATTAAATCTATTGGCAAATCTAAAGTTATTCTTATTTGTTGTATTTGCTTTATAACTCAAATTAGAACTTAAACCAATATTTTTATACTTAACAAGATACTCCAAAATAAATAATGAACTAAATGCTCCCGTTCCCGATTGTAAGTGTGGATTTAGTTCCTCTATAGGGCTACCTAAAATAACATAAGGTTGTATTTTAGTTTGAAATCCTACAATAGATTTTTTATTGTAACTTCCTGTAGGAATAGCCAATCCAGTTCCAACATTTACCCTGTGAATGAATTTTTTAGAAGTATCAGCAGTTTGTGTGGTGTTATACAACTGGTAAGTAGTTGTAATGGTAATATCACCAATACCGCTAATGTTCTCTAACGTACTATCATTTTTATAGGCGTAATTATCAGCAAAATAAGTGCTTACATTAAGTTGAAAACGTTTGGTTAAGTAGAAATTAGCAAATACATCGTAACTTACAAAAGTTTCTGAATAGGTAAATGTTTCGTTCTCACTTCCATTAAAAGTGTTTTCGTCTAAATGTTTATTATTTATTATGCCTTTTCGTTGTGCTGGTGTATAGTTCATTTTTAAATTTGACGTACTATTAATTGTTAAAAAATCACTTTCAAATGCTCTATATCGATATCTTACGCCAAAAGAGTTTTTATAATCTTTAGGTTCAATTCCGATATAAATACTGCACAAATCACAAGCGAAGATTTCTATTGCAAAGAGCAATGAAATCAGTACTAGCATGATTTTTTTCATTAAATTTTTATGCTTTGTTATTATAAAATAGCATTAATGCTTTTTACAGTTGGTTAGTAACTAAGCAACTGTTTAAAAATATTTTATAATAAAGTCTTTGGTGGTGGAGTAATTAAAAGAAAATATCCATGTTGAATTTCACCTGAATTGGTTGGTGAATGATGTTGGTTATTCTTTTTAGTATTCGCTTTTGAGTTTACATTTAACTGATTTACTTCAGTATATAAAACCTCGTTGTGTTGCTTATTGTTAGATATTGGCAGTAAAGGTTTTTTTTCTTCCTCAACATCAATTTTTTTAATTTCTTTAGCTAAATGACACTTTCCGTTACATTCAAGCTTCGGCTTTTCTTTATTGACACAAAAAAGTTCAGTAATTTCTGCTTTGTTAAGCAAATAGTTAATGGTAAAAATAGACTTAAGATTAGTGCTAAAAAGCAACACTAAACTCATAAAAACAGATAATATTACATTAAATACTTTCATTTATACTGACAAATGTAAGCTTATTTTTTCATTTTAAATATGATAATTCTCATGTAAACGATTAATATTTGAATAACTTATATACCAATGTATTTTTAAATGAAATTAAAGACACGAAATATACTCCAGATGAGAAATGAGTAGTATTTATGGTGTATATTTTTGCTGAAATGTTATTATTGGAATAAACTAATTGTCCGTTACTATTTTTAATTATTATTGAGGAGATAGGTTCTTCAATTCCTTCAATAGTTAATTCATGTTGTACCGGGTTGGGGTATATATTAAATTGATTATTGGCTATTTCATTTATTCCAACTATAGTAACATTAACGGTATCAGAATAATTTTGACAACCAACACTATCGGTAGCTACAGCAAAGTAATTCCCTACTGTTTGAGCGATCCAAATGGTATCGTTTGCGCCACTTATTGGATTGTTATTTACATACCATTGAACTGTATTAGTAGTTGAAATTATAAGTGTATCATCACCAATATGGTTAATAATTGGTTTGGTTGGTATATTATGATGTGTAATTTGTATAGTATCAGAATAACCTTTACAGCCGCTTTGATTTGTAGCTTCTAAATAAACACTTGTGGTAGTATCTATATAAACATTGCTAGTGGTATCGCCATTAAACCATAAGTAAGATGAATAAAGAGGTGCGGTAATATTAACACTATCTCCATCGCATACATAAGCATCATTTCCAAGTGAAAAATTAAAGTTGGAAGCTACTACGGTATTAAAACCATCTACTTTTCCGTTACCGTAATTAAAAGTAGGTGTTATTCCTGTAAAGCTGTCTTTTTTAGCATTAGTAATTATCATATTTTTAATTTCAGCCATAGAAGCATTTGGACATTTTTCAAAATAAAGAGCAGCCACTCCTGCAACAGCAGGTGAAGCCATTGAAGTTCCATTTTTAAGCATGTGTTTTCCTCCTGGAGCAATCCACATATGGTTTACGGAGTTTGCTAAATAAAAATTAATGGTAGAATCAGGTACGCTGCTCATCATGTATCTGCCTGTTGCCGAAATATCTGGTTTTAAATAATTTCTACGGTTGGGACCTAAGCTTGAGCCAATATCTATAGTTCCCGGAGTTCCAGCTGTGATTTGTATGGTAGAATCGTAGTCCATATAGGTTTTTCGATTTCTGTACGTACCTACCGCAATGGTAATGGGTGAGCAAGTAAAGCTACTTACCATGGTTTGTAAAGTATCAGGAAGTTGATAATGAACAATATTAGGATATACGGTTGCTGATGGCAAACCTGTTCTAACCATTTCAGAAGTACTTAAAATACCATTGTTGGTCGACCAAATATCTAATTTACCAGAGCCGGTGGTCATTAAACTAAATAAATAACTGTTGGAGTCGGGCTCTTCTATTTTTACTTGTAATAAATATTTATCACCTTGTAATTCTCCAAAAGTTTCTACAATAGCTAATGTATCCCCATTAGTGTTTAAGATAGTATCTGCAAAATTTCCGAGTCTGTTCTGAATGTTATGGAAGGGCGTTCTATTTCTTAAAGCAAAACTTCCTAAAGGAAGATTAACACCAAAAGCAAAATCTACATTGTTAAAATCGGCCGTGTCCGACCAAAGTTCATAAAACACTGCACCAGTTCCCAGCACACTTGAAGCATTGTATTTGAACCAAGTAAAAGTAGTGTCGCTGTTAATGTTGTGTTGTAAATGGAAAGGCAAAGCACCTGCATTTCCTGCGGCACTTACTAAAGCTCTACCATTTTTTGCTGTAATCATACTGTCAATTACTACTGCCTGAGCATCTGTTCCATCGTGCGAACCTCTGTAACTACCTAAACTAATGTTGATTACACAAGGCATGTTTAATGCATCGGCAATGGTATAAATAAAGTGAATAGCATCAACAATAGCAGCTTCTTCAGAGGTGAAATCAATCCCAACAGCAATAATGTTAGCATCAGGAGCAACTCCTTTGTAATCGTTTACTGCATTTCCGTTTCCTGCTGCAATTCCTGAAACATGTGTACCATGGCCTTTATAAGCAAATGGGTCATGATGAGTACTAATTCCTAAATTAATATCGCTAGAATCCCAAACAGTTCCATAACCGTAAGCATTTCCATCAAAAGTTTTGGTTTGATCCCATAAAGATAAAATACGGGTGTTACCTAAGGTATCCTGAAAATCGGGGTGGGTAATATCAATTCCAGTATCAATTAAACCAAACAAAACACCTTTTCCGGTATAAGTTTGTCGAAGTGGTGCAACGCCCGAATGAGCATCAACAACATTATTGTTAATTAGCATGGTATCGTTAAGTAGTTGTATGTTTGGAGTAGTGTATTCAATATATTCAACAAAATTATTTTTAGCAAAGTCTTTAATTTCATTTACCGGTATTTTTACCTGAATAAAACCTTTGGCAGATAAACCGTAAGTAGCATTGTTTTGTTCTAGATAATTTTTTATTTCACCAACATTTCCTTTTACAAATAAGGTTATAACTTGATTGTTGGGACTGTATTTTTTTATAGCAGCCTGTAAATCAAAGTTTATTTTCGATTGTTGTGCAAAAGCATTGCAAGAAAATACAAGTAATAAGAGAAAGGTGAAAAAACGCATAATTATAATTTATCTGGAAAGTAAAGTTAGTAAAATCTTGTCTAATTTTGGTTAAAATAAAATTTTAGCTCACTATGGAAATTTTCTTACAGTTAGATACTTGGATAGCTTTATTAACCTTAACTTTTTTAGAGATTGTTTTGGGAATAGATAACATTATTTTTATTTCTATAGTTGCCGGAAAATTACCTCAAGAAAAGCAAAGAAGTGCTCGTTTTGTTGGGTTAAGTTTAGCTTTAATTGTCAGAATTATAATGCTTTTTGGGATAACTATTTTAATTGGATTAACCGAACCGGTAATTGAAGTGTATGAATTTAAACTGAGTTGGAGAGACATTATTTTGGTGATAGGAGGCTTGTTTTTAATTGCAAAAAGTACTTCGGAAATTCATCATAAAATTGCTCAAGATACAGAAGAAGGTAAGTCTAAAAACAAAATGATTACTTCTTTTAGCAGTGCTATTTTTCAAATTGTGATGCTGGATATTATTTTTTCTTTCGATTCTATTTTAACGGCTGTTGGACTTACTGATAAAATTATTTTAATGGTGATTGCAGTTATCATTTCTATTATTGTAATGATGATTTTTGCTAAAGCCATTAGCAATTTTATTAACAATCAACCCACTTTGCAAGTGTTGGCATTATCATTCTTAATTTTAATTGGTTTTATGTTGCTGATAGAAGGAGTACATTACGAAGTTCCTAAAGGTTATATTTATTTTGCAGTATTTTTCTCTTTAGTGGTAGAGCTTATCAATATGAAAGTAAGGAAGCGATAAAAAGAGTTTAAAAATAGAGGAAAGAAACAAATTGAACTGCTAGTACATAACTTGTAAAAATAATCTTGTTTAAGCTTTATTTTTATAATAGAAAATGCTATTTTTAAGCTGACATTAAAATGTTTTTAAATGAAACGTATTATTATTTGTGCTGATGGTACTTGGAATAAACCCGAAGAAAATTTAGAAAAAGATTTTCCTACTAATGTATTAAAATTTTCTAGAGCTATAAAACCTGTGGATACTAATGGTGTTGCCCAAACTGTTTTTTACGATTGGGGAATTGGTTCTTATCATAATAGCATTAAAGGAGGTGCTTTTGGAGCAGGATTAGATAAAAATATAATGGATGCTTACCGTTTTATTGTGCATAATTATGATGTGGGCGATGAACTTTATTTCTTTGGTTTTAGCAGAGGAGCTTACACTGTTAGAAGTTTAGCCGGATTTATTAATAATTGCAGTATTCTAAAAAAACAATATGCCAATCATATTTACAAAGCATTTGAGTTGTATAAAAATCCTAACGAAAAACCCGATAGTGATTTTTCTGTAAATTTTAGAAAAAAGTTTGCTGTTGCTCCAAAAACACCTATTCATTTTGTGGGGGTTTGGGATACCGTTGGTGCGTTGGGATTACCAACGAGTATTTTTGGTTTTATAAAAGAAAAGAATCTTTTTTACGATAATAAAATAGGTGCTATTATTAAAACTGCGCGACATGCCTTATCTATAGATGAGCTAAGAAAAGATTTTGAACCTACCATTTGGAAGCAAGATTATGAGAAAAAAGTAGATTTAAAGCAGGTGTGGTTTGCAGGCGTACACTCAGACGTTGGGGGAAGCTACCCACCCGACAAAAATAAATTTACGCTTAGCGATATTCCAATGTTGTGGATGAAAAAAGAGGCAGAATTAAAGCGATTAGAATTTCAGTCGCACATAGCAAATGTTAATATAAATCCATTAGCAGAGCAGAATAATGAGTTTAAAAAACACTATAAATTATTAGGAAAAAAAGAACGTAAAATTTTACCCGATACGTTTATTCATTACAGCGTTAAAGAGCGCTTTGAAGGCGATGCTAACTATCGACCTACTAATTTGTTAAAATATATTGGTCAGTATGGCTGGAATAATTTAACAGATTAGATAAAAGCTATATAAAGTTTTGTACAGTAGCAGATTTTAAACTTAGGTCAATAAGTTTAAGCATTATTAACAATTTATGAAATGTATAATTCATTACGAATTATATAACGTATCTCGAACTTAAAAAATAAAAAATATTATGAAAACAAGAACTAAAGGTTACAATTTAACTACCCCAGTAAATAATTTTCAATTATCTTATGATGATGTAGGTGAGGGGAGTATTCCAATCATCTTTTTGCATGGTTATCCTTTCGACAAAACGATGTGGTATAATCAGCTTGATTTTTTAAAATTTTCTTATCGTTTAATTTCTTGTGATATCAGGGGATTTGGAAAGTCAACAGATGAGGAAACACCCTTAAGCATTGATTTGTTTACTGATGATTTGATACAATTTATGGATAAGTTAGGTATTGATAAAGCAATTATTTGTGGATTATCTATGGGAGGATATATAGCCCTTAATGCAATAAACAGATTTCCTAATCGCTTTAAAGGATTAATTTTATGTGATACGCAATGTATTGCTGATACCCCTGAAGTAAAAGAAAAACGCTATAAAACCATAGAAGTAATAGAAGGTGGTGGGATAGCTAATTTTGCTGAAGGAATTATTGAAAGTGTTTTTCACAAAGATTCAATAGCAAATAAAAAGGAATTGGTTGGACAAGTGAGAAGTATTGTGCTTGCTAATTCGGAACATATCATCAAACAGGGATTGGTAGCACTTGCTGAACGTTCAGAAACTTGTTCTATATTAAAAAAGATAAGTATTCCAACATTGATTATTTGCGGTAGAGAAGATGGAGTAACGCCACTTGCTCAATCTGAAATGATGAATGAAACTATTAAAGGGTCAGAGCTAAAGGTTATTGATCATGCGGGGCATGTATCCAATCTGGAGCAACCTCACGATTTTAATCAACATGTTTTAGATTTTTTAGATCGTATTAATACGATCTAGAAAAAGGCCTTTATCAAGGGCGAAAAAAGCCGAAAAGTTATTTATTTTCGGCTTTTTTAGAGGAGTAAAATCAGTTTACTCTTCACTCAATTCTTTTACTTTTTCTGCCCATTGGTGTAAAACAAATTGCTGTGTTTCAAAATCATCTTTAAAAGGACCACAAACAATTTTTAATTCAGTTTGGTTGGTTTCTTCATCTCTTAAAAGAAGAAATTTTTCCACATAACCAATGTTGTCAATTAAATAATCATTTTGAATGTACCAACAGCCGTATAACTTATTGGCATATTCGCTTGTCATGTTTTTTAGACTAGTATAATTATAGTTGATGTTTGACTTGGTTTTCCAATCTTTATTTAAATAATCTTTGATGTCAAATAAGGGCTGTAACTTGCTTGTAAATTTTGATTGGGTCATTACTTCCCAAACTTTATTATCTGATGCATTGATGTTTATGTTGAAACTTACAAATTGAGCATTGGAAATAGTAGCCACTTCATTTTCAGAAATAAATGTTACTTCCTTATAGTGAGCACTTCCATTTCCTCCATTTAAATAACGAAAACCTATAATTGAATCTCCTTCTATTTCAATGGCTTGTATTATAATTACAACTTCTGTTTTTTTACTGTAATCATTATAAAATTTGGCAAGTTTTGGTAATTCAATATCCATGGCTTTTGCAGTAGGATATAGATTTCTGTCAACAAAAATCAATGATTTTTCACTTTTTGCTTCTTCTTCTGTTGGAAGCCTTCCGTTTATTACCGGAACATTTTTCCATTCTTTTAGATTTACCGCAGGAAATCCATTTAAGTTATCGGGACAATACCAACCACCATATTTATGTGTAGGATTCTGGGTAGTTTCCTCTTTTTGTTTTTCTTTTTCTTGGGCTGGCTGATTTTCAGCAGTTGAACATCCAACTATGGCTGTTAAGACAGTACTTATTAATAATTTTTTCATGAGATTATGTTTTTTGATTATTTGATAAAAGTACATCTGTACTGCCTTGGAGAGTGTTAAGAAATGTAAATTAATGTAAAATAAAACTATTTAATGTATAGCTATTTTAATTTACACAACATTATCCAGTAGTTTTGCAATATGCAATTAAGAAGAATAGGTAAATACATTGGAAGTTTTATGTTGATAATCTTATTGGTGTCTTTTAAAGGAACTGATACTAATGAGAAAGAGAAGCATATTAAAGTAGCTCTAAGAATGATAGGAGATGAGTTTTTGCTTCAGGTTGGTGATAGTACTTCTCGTATTTTACCGATAGAAAAACATCAACAGAGGTATTTGATTCAATTTGAAAATGAACTTGGTTTTGAACCGGATTTGTTATCTATAGCAGCTATAAAAATAGTAGAAGAGACAAAGGCACTGCATAATTTTATTCTTGAAACGGAGAAATGCTCTACCAACGAAGTGGTGCATAGTTTTGAAATTAGCAGTAAAAAAGATGAAAGTATGATTCCATGTAAAGCTCGTCCATTACCTAAAGATTGCTATAAAGTTTATGTTACTATTATAGAGGAAGGGGTTTCACCCGTTTTGGATCAGAAAAATTTAGCAGCAACTAATTTTTCATTTGTGTATATTATTGTTATTGGATTATTGCTGATAGGGGTAATATGGTATCAGAAAATGAGAAAAAATAGGGCAAGTATAAATACAGATTGGATTCAAATAGGCGAATATCAATTTGATAAAAAGGGGATGAATCTTTTTTACAAAGAAAAAAGTGAAGAACTTTCGAGTAAAGAAGCTAGTTTGTTGGATTTACTTTACGTTAACCTTAATCAAACAGTAAGTCGTGAACATATTTTACAGGTAGTTTGGGGCGATGAAGGAGATTACTTAGGCAGAACCTTGGATGTTTTTATTTCTAAATTACGAAAAAAATTAGATGCTGATTCCAATTTAAAAATTGTCAATATACGTGGAATAGGATACCGAATGGTATTGAATTGAGTAAGTTGGTACAACGGACTTCTCTTATTTTAATCAGGCTGTTTTAAGTTAATTAATCTTTTGTAATAAAATATCAAAGGATAGAGCGAAAGTAAAATAAAACCTGCTCCTATAAAGTAAGTCCAAATAATATTGTTGTCTTCAGAGAAAAAAGCAACTGAAAAAATACCAATAAAAGTAAAGCGTAAGAAAATATTGATAGATTGAAAAACACTTCCTGTTCTGCCAATAATATTATTTGGAATATGGTTGAAGATATATGTAACTCGCATAATTCTAGAACCTGAATTGGTTAATCCTAAAACAAAACAACTTAACACTAATATAATAGAACTTTTGGTAAATACTAATACTAATAAAGTAACAATAGCTAAACTCATTAATATTATAATGGCTTTAATGGTATTGGTTTTCATAAAAACTCGGTGAATTCCTAAACCTGCCGATAAAGCTCCTAATGCTTGTAAAACTTCTGCGGAAGCGTAAATAGAAGCATCTTTCTTTAGGTGGTTAGAAATATAAATCGGCAACAGTTGGTGGATATGAATAAGTACAATTACAAAAATGGCAAAAGAACCAACTCCAAAGTGAAATATTAAAGGATGTTCTTTAAGATAAGAAAAACCAGATTTTAATCGGTTGAAAATGTTGCCTGAGTTCATGGTTTCTACAAAGCTTTTTTCGTATTTAATAAGTGATATTAAGCCCAACGCTAGAGCATAAGTAACAGCATCAAGCAAAAAAATTTCATGCATTTGCCATGGTTCTATTAATAGAAAATTGAAATTAGCCAAACCAAGTTTTGTAAGCAAATCGGTGTTAATTCCTGTAATTAAAACAGCAGCCAACGCTCCGGCAATTATACTGGTAGATTGACCTTGAACTTCAATTAGTGAGTTAATTTTTCTATAGTCTTTTTTGTCGCTAATTTCTTGTCCGAAAGCATAAAGCGTGGGGTAGTGGATGTTATAAACAAACATGGTGTAACAAAAAACTGCTCCAATACCAATAGCAGAAAGTCCGTTGTTGTAAAAACCAAAAGCCGCAATACTGCCAATGAATAGCGTACCGACTATGGAAATGGTTAAAAATATATTTTTTCTAGAATATTTGTCAATTAGTGTACCTACATATAAGCCCCAAAAGAGAGAAAGGATGGTAGCAGTTCCATACATAATACCAAAATTGGAGCTCTGTTTAAGTACATCGGCAAAATACCAAGGAATAGCCAACATACTAATGCCTTGAGCCATGCCCGAAACGGCATTGGCACTAAGTAATAAATAAAGTGCTTTTTTGTTTTTCATTCCTTATTTTTGAAGCGTAAAAATACCTCTTTTATGGCTCAATTTTTTAAAAATATGCAACCCGAAAAAGCCTTAGAAAAAGCTAAATGGTATTGTTCTTTTCAGGAAAGATGTAAACAGCATGTGTTGAATAGGTTAATAGCATGGAAAGTAGAAAAACAATATATGGATAACATTATTGAAAAGTTGGAAGATGATGATTTTTTGAATGAAACTCGTTTTGCAGAAGCATTTGTTAGAGGAAAGTTTACCATTAAAAATTGGGGAAGAATAAAAATTACCGCACAATTATATCAACTTCATATCAATAAAAAAGATATAGATGTAGCTATGGAAACTATTGATGAAGAGGAATATTTTAAAACCTTAAACCATTTGGCTGAAAAGAAAAAAGAGCAATTGGAAGAAGAGGAAGATGCAAATGAACGAAAAGCCAAACTTTTTCGTTATTTGTCTTCAAAGGGTTATGAATCAGATCTAATATATAAGGTGTTATAAGAAGATATTAATTGCTGTTGATTTTGTATTTTTGTTTCTTTGAAATTAAAATAACCTATGGAAGAGTTTTTAGATATATTAAAGTACATTTTACCTTCGTTGGTAGTACTTGCAGCTACCTTATTGGTAATTAAAAAATTTATGGATGCTGAGCAACGTAAACATATGTATGAAATAAGAAAAGAAAACCAAAAAGTGGTTACTCCTTTACGTTTACAAGCATACGAAAGAATTGTATTGCTTATGGAAAGGATTTCTCCTGAAAATTTAGTACTGAGAGTTCATAAGCCGGGAATGAGTGCTAAACTATTGCAAGATAATTTAATTGTAACAGTTAAAACAGAGTTTGAGCACAATTTAGCACAGCAAATTTATATCTCATCATCAACATGGGATGTAGTAAAAAAAGTGAAAGAAGACATTATTAGAGCTATTAATATTGCAGGTTCTCAACTGCCAAGTGATGCAACAGGTGTAGAATTTGGACAAAAACTTTTTGAAGTGATGTCGAAATTAGAGAAATCACCAACTCATGTAGCAATAAGTATTGTGAAAAATGAAATCAGACAATTGTTTTAAAACTATTTAAAACGTACACTGTGACCTCTAGAAGGAGTTGAATTGAAGTTTCCGTAATATCCTAAACTTAATTCAAAACCTCCGTTTCCGCTTGTAGCAGCGGTTAAGTCAGACATATTGATGTCATAACTAACCCCCATAGAAAAACCTAGCCAATTGAATCTTATTACAGCGTATAGTGCATCTCCAACACGTAAATAAGGACCAATAGACATAGACATTTCATTTTGATGATTGGTAAATTTGGACGCACTTTGCAACCTCATTTTTGCTTCGGCACCCAAATTAAAATACCTGTTTGGGCCTTGTTGGGTAAAAATAAAATTAGGAAGAACAGAAAAACCATTACTAGTAACAGCAGCATTTCCACCACCTCTACCAACTTCAGCACCACCATGTATAGTGAATTTTCTTAATAAAGGATCTTCATCACTGTTAAAAGATACATTTGGAGCATTTAAGTGAAATAAAGAAACTCCTGCAAAATATCTTGTAAAATCGGTAGGAGAATAGAACCAATGAATTCCTGTTGCCATATCAAAAACATTTACAGAATTTCCACCAAACTGATCAATTGTAGAAATTTCAGAATCAAAAGTAACACCATTCCATTGGTCATGAAAAGTTAAATTATTATAGTTTAAAGAGCGTTGTATCGCACCAGCTTGAAAACCAACTGAAAGAAAATGATTTTTGTTTCCTCCACCAATATCTAAGTGATAAGCTAATGCTAAACTATATTTAACGTTAGAAAACTTTGATACTCCGGCATCATCTTTATAAAAATTTAAGCCTAAACCAAACATTCCTCCCTTCATTCTTTTTAAAACGGGAGAATCAAAAGAAGCTGCTATAGTGGTATAAGGTTCACTAACAGACGCCCACTGGTTTCTGTAATTTAATAAACCTCTTAAATCTCCATTGAATGCACCTGCACTAGCAGGGTTAACCGTCATAGGAGAAGCAAAAAATTGCGAGAAATGTACATCTTGTTGTCCGAATAAAGGAATACTAACTATTAAAGATAAAATGACAGTTATATATAAATTTTTCATAATAATAAAATTAAATGTAAAATGAGTTTATCTTATTAAAGTAACATTACCTTTTAATTCTTGAATAGTACCATCTAACATGGTAGCCTTTACATAATAAACAAAAACTCCTGGATTTACAGGGTTGCTATTATGTGTTCCATCCCAACCTTCAGTTTTTTCGCTTGTAAAAAATACCTCTTGTCCATATCGGTTATAAATAGAGAACGTTAATGATTCAATTCCTATTTCTCCTCTAACTAATAAAAGGTCATTAGTTCCGTCACCATTTGGCGTAAATGCACTTGGTACACCAATATTAAACTGCATATCAACATTAACCGTTACCGTATCATAAACTATACAACCATTTTCTGCTTCGTAAGCAACAATATAAATACTTGTATCAGTTGGTTGAATTACGGTGGTGGTTTGGCAAAGTACACAAGTTAAATTGTTTATTGGACTCCAAGTGTAAGTTCCTCCGCTTATAATGTTTCCAGATGTGTCTGTAGCTTGAGCCGTAAGGGTAACATTTGTTCCAAAAGTTATGGTGGTGTCTGAATAAGCTGTAATAATAGCAGGGTCGCTAACAGTTATGGTGTCTATTACAGAACTTGTACCATAAGCATTTGTAACCTCTAGGGTAACTACAAATTTTCCGATGGTATCAGGCCAACAAACTAATCCCGGGTCTTCTAAATTAGAAGAATCAGGAACTGCACCTTCGAAAGTCCAAACCCATGATGTTGGTTTTCCACCAGAACCATTATAAGAAAACTCTACACAACCATTTTTACAAATTTTTCCGTTACTAGGGTTCATTCCAATAGCTGCGATTGGTGAATTACAAGAATCTACAACTATAGTAATTGTTGTATCACTACTTCCACCAGGATAATTTATTTGAAGAGTTATATTAAAACTTCCGGCATTGTTAAAAGAGACTGTATGTGGTCCAGGGGTATTGGCAATAAGCGGATTTCCTCCATTAAAAGTCCAGTTCCATGTGTTTATACCAGAACCTGTACTATTATCTGTAAAAGTAATAGAGTCTCCCATGCATATTGTATCTGCTGAAGCTATAAAGGAAGCTTGAGGTTGAGCACAATTATTAACAACTATAGCAATAGTTGTATCGTGTGTACCATTAGCATCGGTAATTTGCAGGTTAATATTATGTGTACCTGCAGTATTGAAAACTACTGTATGAGGACCTTGAGTATTAGCAGTTGCAGGAGTACCTGTTGGGAAAGTCCAGCTCCATGAAGTAATGCCAGAACCTGTACTATTATCTGTAAAAGTAATAGAATTCCCGGTACAAATAGTATCAGCAGAAGAGGTAAAAGAAGCAGTAGGTTGTGAGCAGTTATTTACAGTAACTGTAACTTGAGCAGTATTACTACAGTTGTTACCGTCCGTACCTGTAACAGTATAGGTTGTTGTAGTTGTTGGGTTAAAAGCTACACCATCAGTCACTCCATTATCCCAAGTGTAAGAAGTTGCACCACCACCTGTTAAAGTTACAGGATCGCCAGAGCAAATTGAAGTTGCACTAGCATTCGCAGTTACTGTTGGGAGTGGATTAACGGTAATAGGTAACGTTATATTATCTGTTCCATTAACATCAGTAACTGTTAAACTGATATTATGCGTACCAGCAGTATTAAAAACTACTGTATGTGGTCCTACGGTGTTAGCTGTTCCGGGTGTTCCTGTTGTAAAAGTCCAGTTATAAGTTGTAGCTCCAGAAGTAGTACTAGCATCTGTAAAAGTAATAGAATCGCCTACGCAAATTGTGGAACTAGAAGTGGTAAAGTTAGCATTTGGTCCAGCTGTAGCAGGAATAGTTAAGGTAATATCGTCCACGGCAAAAGACGGATCATTTCCGATACCATCATCATTATTAATCCATCTAAAACCAATTTTAACATTGGCATTGTTGTTTGCAGAAGCAGGTAAAGGAATAGAAAAAGAAGTCCATAAACCTTGTGGAGTACAAGCACCTAAAGGTGGCTTAGCTAATGGATCTAATAATGTCCATGTAGCTCCATCAAAATACCAAAGCGAAGCATCATCTAAAGTTCCATCTCCATTTTCTATATAATTAAAGTTTAAGGTAATATTTGTTTGACCTGTTAAATTTATGGTTGGAGATTCAGCTCTTTTATCTGTTGTTACACAAAAGAAAGAGCCACATAATCCACCTGCATTATATGCAGCACCATTGTCAGCAGGAAGACCTAGTGCAGCAACAGCAACATTTCCAACATGTAGTGAAGGATCTGTAGAGGCACAGGCAGAACCACAAGCTCCAGCTGCATTTCCACATTCTGCTCCACTAACAAACCATTCGTTTGCTTCAGGATCATTAGCTCCTATATTTGTAATGGTCCAAGCTCCATTAGTTCCTGCATAACCACTTGCCAAACAAGCAGAAGCACAGTTGTTTTGAAAATCTTCTGTCCAAATTACGGTTTGACTTTTAGCGGTTGTTATTAAAATCAGGCACGAAAAAAGAATAAGTATTTTATTTACCATAATGAATAGTTTTTGTAAATGTATAATTTAATCAGTTATTTACGCTACAATTATAGTCTTAATTTTTTTTAAATAGGTTGTCTCAATGGACAAAAAAAATGTTTTTTTTTGTTCAATGGTACGAATAAAGTAACTTTTTGTTTAAAAATGTATAGTCTTTATTTGGGATGTATTTATAGAAAACTTATAAAGACCAGTATTAAGGATTGAAATTAATATATAAGACCTAGAACTCTTAAAAATAAGAATTTAGATAAATATTATTTTATTGAAAAATCATCTCTAAAGTTGTTAAGAATTACCTTCTATGTAGTAATTACGAATAGGGTATTTTCTTTTATAAAAAAAACGTTTGTAGTTTACAATACTTTGAATTCAACACGTCTATTGTGGGCTCTGTTCTCATCACTGTCATTAGCTACAATTGGAGAAGATTTTCCATAACCAACAGCAGTTAATCGATTTTTGTTTATACCTTTTTCAATTAAATAATTTAATACAGATTTGGCTCTATTTTCAGAGAGGTTGTTATTATATTGGTCACTACCTTGGTCGTCTGTATGTCCTCCAATTTCAATATTCAATTTTGGATTTTCATTTAGGATATCAAATAACCTATCAATTTCATTAAAAGATTCAGGCATTAAATCCGCACTATTAAATTCAAAAAAAATGTTATTTAATCTAATTGCTTCTCCTTTTTCAATAGGCAATAAATATAAGTTTTTTGCAAATTCGTTATAAGCAGAAACGGCTTTTAAATCAATGTTTTCACTAATAGGATAAAATTCTTTTTGTTGGGCTACAAAGCTGTATTTTTTTCCGGGAGGAAGAATTATTTTGTAAGCACCTGTAATTGGATCTGAAGTAGCAACACCAAGTTCAATATTAGCTTCAATATCATAGTATTTGATATTAGCTTGCATTGGTTGGTTAGTTTTTTTATTGTAAACTATTCCGGAAACGAAAGTAATAGGTTCCGGTTTCTCGGCATTTTCTATTTTATAAATATCACCACGAGAAGATAGGTAGGCAGTTTCTCCTTTTGCATCTAAAAAATAACCAACATCAAACCCGGGAGAATTTACTTTTGTTCCCATATTTTTTGGTGTACTCCAATTGGTCCAACTATCATCTAACCTTTTAGAAGTAAAAATATCTACATCTCCAAAACCTTTATGTCCGTCAGTAGAAAAATATAAGGTTTTATTATCAGCAGCAATAAATGGTTTAGTTTCATCACCAAAAGTGTTGATTACATTACCCATGTGTTTGGGTTTAGACCAAGTATTTTTTTTAGTTAAGAAACTAACATACAAATCTTTTTCACCCAAACTTTCTTTTCTTTCTAGTGCCATAATTAATGTTTTATTGTCGTTGCACAAAAAGTAAGAAACATATTTATTGTCATTATAATAATCTTCTATTATAAAAGGTTTAGGAACTTCCCACCCATCAGAAGTTTTATAAGTAATAGAAAGCCCTTGTCCATCAGGAGAACCATCAGATTTGTAAGTATTAGCAACAACTAATGAGTTGTTATCGGGAGAAACAGAAACCATAAAGTTTTTACCCGTATTGTTTAGGGGTTTTCCAAAGTTTTTCATCAATGTCCACTCGCCATTTTCATCTAATGTAGAATACCAAATATCTTGATCATCATCAGCAGATCCAGTATTTTCAGGTGAGTCAGATCGGTTAATATAAAGTGTTTTACCGTCAGGAGAAATTATGGGAGAAAGCTCATCATATTTAGTGTTAACATTATCGTTAAGCTTTACTTTATCTGCAATTTTATCTGCATTTTCAATTAAATGAATATCTCTAGGAGATTTAGTTACTTTCAATTCGTCAACTTCTATGGTTATGTTTCCTCCGGCAAAATAAGCCAATCTGTTGCCGTAATAACTGTGATTTCCAGATTTATAAACTTCTTCGTTATTAATATAGTAAGTGACAATATTAGCTGTTTTTACCACTTTAAGTGTGTTGTAGCTTTTTAATCCGGTATTAATGGCCTTATGTTCTTTATAGTTAACTTTTATGTGATCTTTTTTACTATAATAATGGTTGATTTTATATTGTCCATTAGCTGTAATAAAAAATTGATGATAGGCTTCGCTGTTCGAGTAAAGGGAAAATAAAATTCCTTGGGCTAAATCTTTATCTCCCTTAATCTGTTTTAGCTTTACTTCAATAGTAAAATCTTCTTCATCAGCAGAGAGGTTATTTATAGTAGTAAATATCCATCTAGAAGAAGTTGTTTTATTCTCAAACTGGTAATGACCTTTGGTGACATCTGTTTTTAAGTTTTCATCATCGGCAATATACCAATTGTTTGTGTTATCGTTAAACTCTTCGTTTATTAATACGGTTTCTTGAGCTGAAATGGTTAAGGAAAAAATTACAGTAAAATATAAAAGGATAAATTTTTTCATAAGATATTTTTTTAATAATGAGCTTCAAAACTAGTGAAGGGGGAATATTAAAAAAATAAGTCATTTGACGTATCTTGTTGGTGAAAACAGAAAAAAAAGAGATTTTTTAATTTTTTATGTTGAAGCAATCATGTTTTTTACCAATTTTTTCAAAATGGTATCTAACACTATATAGCATATCGAAAGGCAAATAGCAGAGATTAAAAGCGTATATTCAAAACTAAAATATAAACTGCCTATATAAAAGGTTACTGCTCTAACAATGGTTGTTGTTATATTGAAATATAATAAAATATCTAATCGGTCTATAATGTTAGAAATGGAGCCTACCGGAGAAATTAAATTATTGAACAATACCAAAATAGCAAAGTATTTAATCATTTCTCCTGCTTGTCTCCAATCATTTCCAAACCATTCAAAAATAAATGGAGCGGCTAATGAAAGAAAAAGTAAAAGAGGAACTAACACCCAAAACATTTTTTTTTGAATACGATAAATGAGTGCTAGAAAGCCTTTTTTGTCATTTTGAAATAGTTCGCTGGCACGTTGATAAAAGACCCTAGAAATAGCGGCTACCAATAATCCTATGGGAATGCTTACCACTTTTTCTGCCATAAAATAATACCCGGCAGTTTTTTCAGTAAAAAAGAAAATGATAAAAATAGGTGTTCCGTTGGAAACAATAGCACTTAATATCCCTGACAATGTATAGAAGGTAAGGTAATCTTTGTATTTTTTTCCTATAGTTTTTAAATTGAGGACAGTGGTTGTTTTTATCGTTTGCCAAAAAGAAGTAGGGAGTTTTACTGCTAACATAATAAAAGCAATAATATTGGAAAGTACATTTGCAATTATTAACCCTCCTGAGAGGTACCCTAACCATCCAAAAGTTACGCCACCTGTAGAGTTTGTGCCTGATTTTAGTATATCAGACATGGAAATGGTTTTGTATCCCTTATGTTTGTTAAAGTAGTACTGAGTGCTTCGTATTAAAGCACCAAAGAAAATAGCTAAGGGAAGTAATAAAATATAAGCTCCCATGCTTGATTTATTGAGCCACACTAAGATATTTTTATGAAAAAAATAGATGAAAATAAAAAGCACAACATTAAACCAAAAACTGATGAAAGTAGCCAAGGTCCATAGTAGAATAGCCGATTTTTCTTTTTTTTCTATAACAATAGCTGCATCAAATCTGCCTGTGCTAAGCATAGAAAGCACCATAAAAAGAGCCATAAAAAGTGAATAAGCTCCAATTTGTTCTGCTGAGTATAGTCGGGTAATAATTGGAAGTGCCAAGAAAGCTATGGCATGTACTATTATTTGTCCAACAATAAGTGTAGTAACATGTTTACTAAATTCTGAACGGGCTATAAATGTTGGAAATTTAATCAAAGAAAATCTGTTTTTGCCTTATTAACATTCAACAATTCATTTCATTACATATCAGGTGTAATCCCCATAGGGTTATATACCGGAGGACAAGATTTTGAACCTTTTTTCAATATCATAAACCTTAGTTTTATAATAAATGGTCTGGAACGAGTATTGAAATAATTATGTGTTGATTTTATATGGTTAAACTCGTAAATAGCGAAAATAGGGGTTTCAATCATGGGCATAATTATTAATCTTTTACCTGTTTTAAAACCCATTCCGAAAAAATAATGTAACTCGCCAACAAAGTCGGAGACAAACTCGTGCGGCTGGCCTAAAATTACACCTCCATTACTTCTACTTTTAATGAAAAAATAATCAGCATTTAGTCCAATTCCGTTTACTAAAAATGTTTTTTCAGACATATCGTACCTATTGCCAATATTAAAGTTTAATGATGCTGTATGACTGCTGTAAGAAGCTTCGGTTTGCTGTGTGGCAACTAAACTATTGTTTAAAAATGTGGCAGATTCAAAATCTTCGCCACCTCTAAACCATTTGTAAGAAAGACCATAATCTATATAATTAATTATTTTTTTGTCGTTCATTCTAAACATGCCTATTTCAGCAAATAGGCCGAATTTTCCTGTTGGTATAGCTGTATAGTCTTGAGTAAATGTTTGATTTAAAGAATCGGTGTAATCAACACTTTCTTCTTCACTAAGATAGGGAAACATATAAGTTGCTCCTAAACCAAAATACCAACCTTTGTCAAGGTTTTCGGCTCCTGTACCATAAAGTCCGCTACCTTTTCCTGGTTTATAGGTTTGACCAAAAATGAACATTGGCAAACAACAAACTATTAACAAAATCAGTTTATTCATTTTTTTAATTTAGAGATTGATAAAGACAAAACTACATAATTTTTTAGGTAGAAAAAGCTCCTTTCCCATGAAGAAAGAAAAACGAATAAGCAGTTATTAAATTGGTTTGATTTTATTAGCGTATTTAATAATGAAAAAACCAGCAAAACTTGCTAAAATAGAAGCGAATAAAACCCCCATTTTAGCTTCTTCAATATGAACTTTATTTACAAAAGCTAATCCACCAATAAATAATGACATGGTAAATCCTATTGCCGCTAAAAAACCTGCTCCAAGCAAATGAATTTTATTCATTCCTTCTGGAAGTGAAACCCATTTGAATTTAAGCAAAATAGAAATTAACCCGTAAACACCTAATACTTTTCCTAACAATAAACCTACAAAAACACCAAAAAATACAGGGCTTACTATTTGACTAAACGAGTCGTTAGAAAATATAACTCCTGCATTGCTTAAAGCAAATATGGGCATAATCACAAAGGCAACTATAGGGTGCATTCTGTGTTCCAATCGTTGAAGCGGAGTAAGGGCACTTTTAGAGTAATCTCTAATATCTTGTATTATGTGTAATTGGTTTGGTGTAACAGCAGGATTGTTGTTGGGTTCTTCTTCTTCAAATTTAAAGATTAAGTTTTTTATACGTTTAATGTATTCTTTTTCATGAATTTTCACATTAACAGGAATAGTCATTGCAGCCATAACAGCAGCAATAGTAGCATGTACACCTGACATTAAGAATGCCAACCACAATCCACCTATACCAATAACTGCATAATATATTGTATTTCTAATACCAATAAGGTTAGAAACAATTAAAATTAACATAAAAACACCACCTGTTGCTAAGCTAATAAAGTTAATATCTGAAGTATAGAAAAAAGCGATAACCAATACGGCACCAATATCATCAACAATAGCAAGTGCTGTAAGGAAGATTTTTAGAGATAGTGGAACTTTATTTCCTAATAGATATAAAACTCCTAAAGCAAAAGCAATATCAGTTGCCATAGGTATTCCCCAACCATCTGCAGTAGAGCCAGACGGATTGAAAAATAAATAAATAATAGCAGGTAGAATCATTCCACCTATTGCAGCAGCTATTGGAAGAATAGCATTTTTTGGTTCTCTAAGTTCTCCGGCCACAATTTCTCTTTTTAATTCTAAACCAACCACAAAAAAGAAAACGGCCATCAAACCATCATTAATCCAATGGTGAAGGTTTTTATTAATATAATGACCATCAAAACCAATAGAAAATTCTAGTTCCCAAAGTTCATGAAACTCGTGTGACCATGGTGAATTAGACAGTATTATAGCTAAAAAAGCAGAAGAAAATAATACAATTCCACTGGTGGTACTATTATTTATAAATCGTTGAATAGGATCGATAATCCATTTGTCAACAGGAGTAACTTTCATATTTTTTTACTTTTTATTAGTTATGCTGTGCTATATTGTTTGCAAATTTAAGTTATCGGAGCTCTGTTGCCTAATTTTTAGAAAGTTCAAAACTTAAAAAAACTAAAAACAGAAAGAAAGTTAATGTAAAATTTTAAAAACAAGTTCTTTAGTCAGTTCTCCGCTTGATGAAGAAACATTGTTTACTCCTTTAGATTTAAGGTCGTATTCTCTAATATATTCAATTACTTTTACTGCTTTTCTGATATCGTAATTTTTAGCCGCTAGTTGATATTCTTTAACAAAAAAAGGACTTATTTTTAATGCAACAGCAATATTTCTGGGGTTTTTATCTTTAGTGTAATGGTATTTAAGTATGGCAGTAAAAAACATATATAAAACGGCAATAGTAGCTTGTATAGGATGTTCTTTTTCGTTTTTTGCAAAATGGTTGATAATTTTATTCGCTTTAAGGATATCTTTAGAACCAATGGCTTTGTTTAATTCAAACATGTTAAAATCTTTGCTGATACCAATGTTTTTTTCCACCATTTCAGCATTTATTTCAGTGCCTTCCGGAATATTAATGGTTAATTTTTCAAGTTCATTGGCAACTTTACTTAAATCTGTTCCTAAAAATTCGGCAATTAAAAATGAGGCTTTTGGGTTGATGGTGTAGTTTTTTTCTTTGAGATAATTGTTAATCCAATCGGGAACTTGGTTTTCATAAATGGGTTTTGACTCGAAGAAAACACTTTTTTTACTCAGTTTTTTGGTGATACCTTTTCTGCCATCTAAGGTTTTGTATTTATAGCAAAAAACTAAAATGGTGCTTTTGGTGGGATTATCCAAATAACTATCAAGTTGGTCTATCTGCTTTATCAAGTGTTGAGCTTCTTTAACAATCACCACATTATGATTAGCCATCATGGGATAGCGTTTGGCAGCACTTATAACGGTAGAAATATCAGTGTCTTTACCATAAATAATTTGCTGATTAAATTCTTTTTCAGCTTCATCTAACACATTTTTTTCAATAAAATTACTTATCAAATCTATGTAAAAGGGTTCTTCACCACTTAAAAAATAAATGGGATGATATACCTTGTTTTTTAAATCTTTAAGTATGTCGTTATGCTTCATTAATCTTCTGAATAAGAGAATTTAAGATGCTTAACACTAGTGCCGTTATTTTTTATTTCTTCCAGCGATTGAATTCCAATTTTGATGTGTTCTTCAACAAAACTATGCGTAACTATTTGGTCACTTTTATCGGTTTTAACGCCTTCCGGAATCATAGGTTGATCGGAAACCAATAACAATGCTCCGGTAGAAATTTTGTTATAAAAACCTGTAATAAACAAGGTTGCAGTTTCCATATCTATGGCCATTGCTCTTATTTTTCTTAAATAGCTTTTAAACTCTTCATCGTGCTCCCAAACTCTTCTGTTGGTGGTATAAACTGTTCCTGTCCAGTAATCTTTTTTAAACTCTCTTATAGTAGTAGAAACAGCTCTTTGTAAGGTAAAGGCAGGTAGGGCAGGTACTTCTGTAGGAAAGTAATCGTTAGATGTTCCTTCGCCTCTTATGGCTGCAATAGGTAAAATATAATCGCCAATATTATTTTTCTTTTTTAATCCGCCACACTTCCCTAAAAACAGACATGCTTTTGGGGTAATAGCACTCAATAAATCCATAATGGTTGCAGCATTGGCACTTCCCATACTAAAATTAATGATGGTTATTCCATCTGCTGTAGCATTGGGCATAGCTTTGTCTTTGCCTTCAACCGAAACGTTTTTTATTTTAGCAAAATATTCTACATAATTATTAAAATTGGTTAATAATATATACTGACCAAAGTCTTCTAAAGCCTTTCCAGTATAGCGTGTAAGCCAATTTTTAACAATACTTTCTTTTGTAACCATAAGTTCTTTTTTTGAAAAACGAAATTAAGCAATATAATTTTTCGCTATTCATTATATCAAATTAAATATAGATTATTCTTACGATTAACCTAACTTTGATGTTTTATTAAAAATAGTATGCAAAAAAAACCGTCTAATAAAAATTTAAACAGAGTAAGCCGTTTAAAAGTGGAGGAAGCTGATGAATTGCTCAATTTTCTTTTAAAGAATATTAAGGATAAAACTCGTAATAAAGTAAAGGGAATGTTGGCAAGAAAGCAGTTTATGATTAATGATAAGATTATTAAGCAGTTTGATCATACATTGAAAGTAGGTGATATGGTTAAGGTAAGCTGGGACAAACCTTTCAGAGAACTTTCTTATCAAGGAGTAAAAGTGGTTTTTGAAGATGATGATATTATTGTGGTAGACAAAAAGAGTGGTTTATTGTCTATATCTTCAGGCAATACTAAAATGCAAACGGTTTATAAAACCATATCACATCATGTCCAGCTTGATGATCCTACTGCAAAACTATTTGTTGTTCATCGTTTAGATAAGGATGCATCTGGGTTAATGGTTTTTGCCAAAAATAAAAATAGTCAGGTATCACTTCAAAAAGATTGGGATAGAACCATTGCTAATAGAAAATATTTAGCAGTTACGCAAGGTACTATGGAGAATGATGAAGGTAAAGTTGTGAACTACTTAAAAGAAAACAAAGCATTAATGATGTATGTGGTAGCGAGCAAAAGTGATGAAGCTAAATTGGCAGTAACCCATTATCAGGTAATTAAGAAAAATGAATTTTACACTTTGTTGGAAGCGCACCAAGAAACAGAAAGAAAAAATCAGTTAAGAGTTCACATGAAAAGTCTTGGACATCCCATTATTGGTGATAAAAAATATGAAGCTATAGAAAACCCTATAGGCAGATTAGCACTTCATCTAAAGCAGTTGGCTTTTATTCATCCTATAACCAAAAAAGAAGTTGTTTTTGAAACTAAAGTACCGGATGATTATCTAAAAATCTTTAGAAGCAGGTTTTATCAGTAGATTTGTTGTTAGCTATATGATATTTAGAGACGAAATCTGTCTGTTTGTATGGCGCATTTAAATATGAAGCGTAAATATTTATTATAATTTTTTGTAATATTACTTTTTCTCTTCTTTGTCAATTTTTATATTAAAACTTGGTGCTTTATAGTCTTTATTTAAATATTTAGCGGGTATAGTTATCATATTTCCATCTCGCGCTGCTCTATAATGCGGAGAAAGAATTTCTATACCTACTTCATTACAACAATCTTGAATATTTTGATGTAATTGTGAATATATTGTAGCTTGTTTATTTGCGTCTTTAGTATAGGCGTTAATTTGATACGAAATATAAAAATCATCCAAGCTGGTTTGAAGTACAAATGGTTTGGGATTTTTGAGTAAGAGGTCTGTTCTGCCTGCAGCATTAACTAAAGCTTGATGTATATCTTTCCAAGGAATATCATAACCAATAGTTATAGTTGAGTGTATTATTAAACCACTTCCCATTTCTGCCTCGTTACTATAATTTGTCGTATGATTACTCATGACAGTTGAATTTGGAATAGATATGATTTCATTTTTGATTGTTCTAACTCTTGTTACGAGTAAAGATTTCTCAATTACATCACCTACTACATCACCTATTTTTACACGGTCACCAATTTTAAACAAACGCATATATGTTAATATAATACCTGCCATAATATTTGAAAGAGAACCAGCTGAACCGAAGGTAAATAAAAAACCTAAAAATACTGATACACCTTGAAAAATTGGTGAATCACTACCTGGTAAATAGGGAAAAATCAATACAAACATAAAAGCGTAAAGAATAACTCTTATGATTTGAAAGGTTGGGTTTGCCCAATCAGGATAAAATCCTGATAAATGTAACTTACCTTGTTCAATTTCATTTTTAAGAAAATGTATTCCTTTTAAAGCATACCTAAATACAAAAAATATGACAATTATGGTAAATAAATTCGGAAGATAGTTCCAGAGTCCACTTCCGATTTTTTTTAGTGGATTAAAAATGTAACCAAATAGGGTTTGTGCAAAAGTCTGTGTCCAAGGAAAGAAACCAAAAATAATAGGTAGAGCTATATAAATGAGAATAATAATGATAATCCATTTTAGAATTGTATTTAATGATGTAAAAAAAACTACTTGCTTCGAACTATCAAGAAGAGTGTAATCTCTAATTTTAAGTCCATTAATCCGTTTTCCTTCTTGAGTTTTTATTATATCTTTAGTCCATTTAAATAGTTTTCCAACAAAGTAGAGTAGTATAACTAGGATGGTAAGTACTAAAAGTGCAAGGCTAATTTCTTTCAGTAAGGTAGTCAAATTCGTTTCTTGTTTGTATTTAAGGACAGCATCTGTAACAATTTTACAATATTTTTCTGCTAGGTTCTTTTTTGAAGTATTGTTCCAAAGGGCATCATTTTCTGAAATACTCATTATAATGCTTTCGCCATATACAATATCAAATGTAGATTCAGCTTCTACAACCTTTAGCGTCTTATAAGAAAAGGAGTAATCATTTTTCAATTTCTTTATTCTCTTCGATATTGCGAGTGCTCTGTCGTGGGCAGTAAAACTTCCAAGTTTGTTATAAATAGGGAATAGGGTATCGTTAAAGAATCCTATTACATGAAATGATTTTGCAGAAACTCTTAGAGAATCAATCTTTGCTTTTTTTTCAGCAATTCTTTTCTTTTCCTTGTTACTGATTTCCTGTAATTGATTTTGTAGTTCTTCTTTTTTTAAATTGTCTGTAGTTTTTAATTGAGAAAGCTGTAGCTCCAATTCAGATTTTTTTATTGAATCTCGTATTCGTTGCTGTTCAATTAATTTTAATTTATTATCATACTCTTTAAGTAAACTGGTATTAAGAGAATCCGATTGTTTGAGCGAATCAGTCTGGCAGTAGCCCAATAAAACAAAAAATAAACAGATTGTTATACTTACGGAATATTTTATTTTGATTGTCATTTTTTTATCGTTTTTTTGAAATTAATAATTCTCCAACTTATTCCTGTGCTTATAAAATAATCTTGTATATTTTGATTATTTCCATATCCTATCGATATGTCTAATAGGATATTATTGTTTATCAAATATGCGAAACCACCGTCAAATCTTGTTTGAAAAACATTTTTTCTAAATTGTCCGTAATTTTCAATAAAACCACTCCATTTTTTATAAATTAGGAAACCAAAATTTAGAATATATTTGCTTGTGGGATAAAAATCGATACCGTTGTAAGATAAAATCCAGTTGGTTCCTAAACTCATGTTTTTTGGTAAATTCCAATTAGCTATTAAAACCATTACTGTTGCTAATTGATTTGAACCGAATTCATTTGAAATTTTTGGCACTTTCAAGCGTACCTGAAATCCAGTTGTAGGTATCCATCCTTTTTGGTCATTAATATGAATACGAAAGCCGAAATGTAAGTTGCTTAGCCCTGAAAGATAAGTAGAATTGGTGTCAAGTTTTGTTTGTTCAAACTGATAATCAATTAAAGTACTTAATTCTATATTCTCTATAATGCCATATCGTATAACATTGTTTGAAATAAAACTATGAGGTGGATATTTAGTATCAGCCAATGAGTAATAGTCTAATCCTTGTTGAAACTGTAAAATGTCTTTACCTACTGTAAATGGTTCAATGGCTTGTCCGGGTCTACTAGTACGAATGGTCTCATGGAATTGAGCTAAAGTAGTTTGAGAAACAAAGAACAGGATCAATGTTTTAAATAATTTCATACGAAAAAAATGGAGAATTGGAGGGAAGTTAAAGAACTACTTGCAGGTGGACTAAAATTGTTTAGTTTTATTAATTGTCCCATAATGTGTTTATATTTTATTTTGTTGTTTATTTTTTTAGAGTTGCAGGTAATTTTTAACATATAGCTTGTGGAGAATTTTCATATTTTTTTACCTCATATATCAAACATAGTATATAAATTATCTAGAAGTTTTTTACAACCCTATAGCAATACCAAACCTATAGATAGGGTTTTGCTGAATGTAAAATGATTCTTGGGTTTCGTTTAAGTTCCAAAGTACCATTAAAAAAAGATAGGAATTACCTCCTAAACTTTGTCTTAATCCACCGCCAACGTAAAAGTTATAGATATTAAACCTTTCTCGATTGAATTTTTCTACATTTATTATTTCCGCTTCTACATGAGCAACTAGTGGGGCAAAATCTACTAAGTATTGTCCAAAAACTCTACCACCATAAATGTTGGTGCTAAAGTTTATAAATTTATCATTATAATAAATGTAGTTAGCACCAATACCACCAATAATATTCGGAGTAAAATAATATCCTGCAACGGGAGCTATTTCAAAATAAGTAACATCACCAAAAGTGGCTCCAATGTTTCCACCAAGAGTTACTTTATCCCAGCTAAAGCCTCTGTTTTGGTTATTTTGATTATTGGTTGGGTTATCACCATAAACATAAATATCTTCATCTTGAGCATAAGTAAACGTTAAGGAAAATAAGAAAGTAATAAAAAATAGATACTTTAATGTGGAGGACAGGTTCATAATATAGTGTTTAATTTCTAAATTCAAAAATAATAAACATTTTATGAAACCACTTTAATTAAAGTAATTTGCTTTTCAAAACCATTAATTTTTCTCTAGTCATTTCATGTATAGAATAAGGAATTCCGCCCATACCAATTCCGGAAGCATCTCTACCACCAAAAGGCATCCAATCTACTCTAAATGCAGTATGATCATTTACCATTACAGCTGTAGCATTTAATTTTTTAACTGTATCTAAAGCTACATCTATGTTTTTGGTAAATACAGCTGCTTGAAAATGAACATCTAAACTGTTGGCAATTTTTATAGCTTCTAATCTGTTGGTATAACTATAAACACATACTACAGGACCAAAAATTTCATCGGTAGATACTTTTGCATCAGTTGGAGGGTTTAATAATACGGTTGGTTCAAAGCATGTTTCGGAAATCTTTTTACCACCATAAAGTACTTTAGCTCCTTTTTCAATAGCTTCGTTTACCCAAGCTTCCACTCTGTCGTTTTCTTGTGGTGTAATTAAGGGACCAACCTCTGTTTTTTCGTCTAAAGGATCTCCAACGATTAGTTTTTTAGCTTCGTTAGCTAATAATTGAGCAACATTTTCACAAATAGATTCGTGTACAAATACTTTTTGAACAGAAACACATACTTGTCCGGCATGATAAAAGCCACCTTTTGCCAAAGCAGGGATTAATTCTGTTAAATCAGCATCTGGTTCAACAATAACTGGAGCTACACCGCCATGTTCTAGGGCACATCTTGTTCCTGGAGCTAGTCTAGATTTTAAGTTCCAGCCCACGCTTGCTGAGCCTATAAATGAAAAATAATTTATTCTTTTATCAGTAACTAAGTAGGTTGCAGCTTCTCTATCGCAAACTGCAGCTTGACACCAACCTTCTGGCATTCCCGCTTCTTTTAAAATTTCTATAAAATTTAAGCAAGAAAGTGGAGTAGTGGAAGCAGGTTTAATGATTACCGGACAACCTGCTGCAAAAGCAGTTACTGTTTGATGAATCGTTAAGTTTAAAGGATGATTAAAAGCACTAACAGAAGCAACAACTCCAATAGGTTCTCTGCTTACAAAAGCAACTCTGTTTACTGATGCTTGGGTTAATCCCATAGGAATTTCTTCACCTTTTATCTGTGCAATATGTTCAGCTGCTAATTTTACTCCGTTGATGGCCCTAAGTACTTCAACTTTAGAATCTATGTAAGGTTTTCCGCCTTCTTGCGCTGCAATTTTAGTCAGTTCTTCCACACGACCTTTCATTATTTCTGCAGTCTTTTCTAAAATAGCAATTCGCTGGTGTGCCGGCAACCAATTAGACTGATCCTCAAATAAAGCATAAGCGGTTTGCAATTGTTTTTCTACTTCATTTATACCTATTATCGGAATTTCTTTTATTAATTCTAAATTATAAGGAGATACTACTTGTAACATTTTTTGTTATTTGTTAATGGTTATCAATTAATTATTATTCTCTAGTATAGGCGCAGAGAAGCAAATATTGTTAATCGTTAATTGTTTAATTTCAAATCTCACCCTCTACAAAATACACGTTTTTTCTTTTAGGATTACATTTAATATAGAGTGATTTAAGGAATAATCTACTGCTAAATCTATAAGATGTACACCATCGCTATTTAAGCATTTTTCAATTGTTGCTACTAATTCATCATCGTTGGTAGGTCTGTGCCCTACAGCTCCGTAGCTTTCTGCATACTTTACAAAATCAGGATTAGCATAATCAAGTCCGTAGCTTTCAAAGCCCATTCCTTCTTGTTTCCATTTAATCATTCCATAAGCATTATCATTTAAAATAATAACTACCAAGTTTAATTTTAAACGAACTGCCGTTTCCATTTCTTGAGAGTTCATCATAAAACCACCATCACCACAAACAGCTACCACTTTTCTTTCGGGATAAATTATTTTTGCCATCATAGCCGCAGGTAATCCAGCTCCCATTGTGGCTAAGGCATTATCCAATAAAAGTGTATTTCTTTGGTAACATTTGTAGTTTCTAGCAAACCAAATTTTATAAATTCCATTATCAAGCGATACAATTCCATCATCAGGAATAAGTTTTCTCATTACATTTACCAATCGTTGAGGTAAAGTAGGAAAACGTTTATCCTGAGCATATTTGGACAAATGCATTTCCACTTCGTTGGTAATTCTTTCATAATATGAAAAATCCCAATTGGGTGAATTAGTAATGGTTTTAGACATTTGTTCAATGGAATCATCAATATCTCCAACTACATTTAGTTGAGGAAAGTAAACAGCATCTACTTGAGCAGGAAAGTAATTGATATGAATGACTTTTGTGCCGCCATGTTCCATAAAAAATGGTGGTTTTTCAATTACATCATGACCAACATTAATGATTAAATCGGCTCTGTTGATGGCACAATGCAAGAAATCACTATCAGAAAGAGCTGCTGTACCTAAATATAGTTTATGTCTTTCGTCAACCACACCTTTTCCCATTTGAGTATTGAAAAAAGGCATACCTGTTTTTTCAACAAAATCAGTAAGGGCTTTACTTGTATTTTTTCTGTTAGCTCCTGCGCCAATTAATAATAGTGGCATTTTAGCTTTTTCTATCATTTCTACGGCTTGTTGAATTACTTTTTCATCAGCAGTAGGAATGCTACAATCAGATACTTCAAAAACCTGATTAGCAACATCTTCAATAGCAATATCTTCAGGTAATTCTAAATGAACTGCTCCTGGACGTTCTTCTGTAGCCAAACGAAAACATTCTCTTACTAAAGGAGCAATATTATTGGCATTCACAATTTGCTTGGTAAATTTGGTAATGGGTCTCATTAAATCAACAATATCAACAATTTGAAACCTTCCTTGCTTACTTTTCTTGATAGGTTTCTGACCTGTAATCATAAACATTGGCATTCCACCAAGTTGAGCATAAGCCGCTGGAGTAACAAAGTTAGTAGCCCCAGGACCTAACGTAGCAATACAAACACCAGGTTTGCCTGTTAACCTGCCATAAGTTGCAGCCATAAAACCTGCACCTTGTTCATGTCGAGTAATTATAAGTTGAATAGATGAGTTTTTTAAGGAATTAAGAAAATCTAAGTTTTCTTCACCCGGAACACCAAAAATGTATTTTACGCCTTCGTTTTCGAGTGCTTTAATAAATAAATCAGATGCTTTCATGTGAGCTTTTTAGTTTGTGGTTAGATAAAAACAAAAGTCAACAAACTTTTTTTGTTGAGATTTTTTTAATCGTTTAATTTATACACAATCCAAAAGCTTTTAATAACAATTTGATTTTTTGGCTTAAATAAATTGATTTTAAATAAAAACGCTTGGATGACAATTAAAATTCATCCAAGCGTTTTTCTGTACTCTACTTGCCGCCATTATTTCTTAAGTCAGTAATACAATTTTGATCTAATTCAGGAATATTTCCTCCAACTAAGTTATCAATAATATCGGTAGTTTCCATTTTATAATACATTAAACAGGTGTCATTATCGCAATGGTGTCCGTGATCGTTATCCTGATGATTGGTTTGCATAGAGGTGCCATTATTTACTAACCCTAATACATGACCAAATTCGTGATTGACAATTGTGGTTTCCAATACTTCATTAGTCGGCTGCGTAATTCCACCGGAATAATCACTAACTGTTTTTTGAAATATTGCTATAGATGTTTTTCCATAAGCCATTCCTAAATATTTTGTATTATCAGTGTCCTGAATATAACCTGCGTCTAAGAATAATATGTGAGCAGTTAAAATATCTCCTAAAGGAAAGTGCTTTCTATGCATTTTTTCCAAATAAACTACATCGCTATGAGAGAATGAAGATTTTCTTGGAGAAGGAATGCTTTTCATGGTTACTTTTACTCCTTTAGGTTTATTTAATCTTGCAGAAAGAAAGGTAACCATATTATTTACTGTTTCTTGAGTTGGCATATAACCTTGAACATAGCTAATTTCTACAACTAACATCTTATATTTTTTGCCAGATAAGAAGTCTATAGGCTCTATATAACCTGAATTAGGTTTAAATGAGTTGTCCTTTTTACATCCAAAAGTAACATTGAAAATAACTAATAGGATGATGATTCTTAAGTAGTTCATTATATTTTAGTTTTAAGATTAATAAATTTTATTAATGTCAAGTTTAGTTTGTGTTTAGTAATATTCAACATTTTTTATTTTAATAACGGGTTTTAGTTTAAACGATCCATCACCTTCAATTACAATAGATTGTTCTGCATCAAAATCTACTAAAATACTTATAGTTTTATTGGCTACTATACTAAATGGAGTAACAATTTTCAAACCTGTTTCATCTTGGCTAGATAATTTTAGTGGATAGATAGAATCTGTTGTGACAACGGTGTTTTGTTGTCCTAAAATTAATCTCATTTGGGTAATTTTTCCTATAGATAAATCTTGAGGATCTGCAATTACTACCGAAACATTATTTTGCAAGTCGAGTAAGTTGTAAATTCCGGCATTGGTATTTAAAGTTACCCAACCATTATTACTGTTGTTATTGTTGGCATAATGTACTTGAATCTCTTGAACTTCAACATTTACTTGCGTGAAGTTTGCTGGAGCATCAGTCATTTTTACCATCATTTTACCTTTGTTTACCTCATCTTTGGTACATCCAATAATAAATAATCCTATTGTTAGTGCCGTTAGTATAAACATTTTTATCATTGTTTTCATGGTTCTAATTTTTAAGATGTTATAATAAATTATTATTAAAAGGTTACTTTAATTCCTAGTCCAGGATCTAAGGAAGTCCAAACTCGACCGTTAGAAATTACTTCAACGTAAGGTTTAACGTCTAAACTAAAAGCAAATGGAATAGAGGGGATTTTGTACTCCATACCTATAATACCATCAACTCCTAAACCTACATTACCTTCATTGTACCTGTAATATCTATCATTTCTGTAATAAACTAATCTTCTTCCAGCTTCAAAAGCTACGTGACCACCAGCACCATAGTACCAATTTAGCCCATCTACATCAAAAGCAGGAACGTGTTTTTCATACAATAATGTAGCACTTAAACCATGACTCCAAAAGCCTATAATTCCTTCTAAAGCACTACTACTACTTACAAATTGTTTAATGGTTAATCCAGATGTTTCTCCGGCTCTTAAACCAATTGCAGTTTTATAGTTGGTTGAATTAATTGCTAAATCGGGCATTTTATCACCGTCTTGAGCGTTTACATTAGCAGTTATAAAAACTGCAATTAATACTGTGGATAAAATTTTTGTTGTTTTCATGATTTTAAGTTTTTATAGTTTGATTATCTTTGAGACTAACTACGTACCAAATCCGTATTGTTTTTATAAATAATTGAAAAACAATTGTTTGTGATTGTGTTTAATTGTGTCATTTTTTCAATAATGAAAAATAGTTTTCAAAATGAAAAAGATAATTATTGCTTTTTTGTGATAGTAAATAGTAATGAGGATAACTTTATAGTTATTTTCTTTTAGTTCAAAGCTGATCTTTGAATTATGGGTAATTATATTGGAGGAGGTTGTAATATATCCTAATACTAAAAGTATTACTTTTTTAACAAAACTTAGTAAAATGAAATTAGAGAAACATAATTTAATTGAGTTATTTGCCTATTATGAATATATATAATAATAGTCAAAATTTTAAACAGAACATCCCGAAGTTT
>DEMN01000012.1:483781-561644 GCA_002359215.1 Flavobacteriales bacterium UBA2669
AAACTTCGGGATGTTCTGTTTAATGAAATTAAGGAGATTAGGATTATTTGTTAGCTAAACTTACTTGACTACTTTCTTTAGTTTCAATTACTAAGAATTTACTTTTTTCCCAAAATAAATCGGGGTTAGTAATTTTAATGTAGTTTACTATACCATTTTCCTCTATCAACTCGTAACTTTCTGTTGGATGGTTAGTAATAATTTCGGCTTTTTTGCTATAAACAGGAATGGTTTTTACATTTCGTTTATCTACTTGTATAAAATCATCTTTATCAAAGCCCTCTTGCAGTGTTTTGGTAGCCCTAATTCCTAAAATGCCACCTTCTTTAGTAACAATTTCAGATTCTTTTAATTCATCAAAAGTGCCAGTTACATAGAATTTCATATTAATGGTATCATCTTTTTGAGCAATTATTTTCTCAGTATCTTCCAACAAAAACTTTTGGTGTTCATTTTCTAAACTCAAGAAATTATTTTCAATGGTTAACTCTTCTATGTTTTTTGCAAGTAAATCATTGGCTTTTTTAAGCTCAGCAGTTTGTGTTTCATAATCTTTAATTTTTTTATTGAGTCCTGTTATTTTTTTACCAAAAGAAGCTAATCTTTTGTTTTTATCTGTCACTTGATTGTTAAGGTCTTCAATAATTCTTTTGTTTTCAGCAATTAAGTGTTCTATAAAGTTAATTTCTTGCTGAATTCTTTCTTTTTGAGTTGTACCTGTCTCAATATTACCTTCGTCAAAGTTAAATTTCAGGTTGTTTTCTGTTGCCGTAATTTGAGCTAAATTGGCTTCAATTTGATCGAAAGATTGTTGAACATGTTCTTCCATGGCAAGTTTTTCGTGCTCAAAAAATTCTTGAAGTTGAACATTTTCATCATATTGTTTGTAGGCAAAAAATGTTGCTCCTAAGGCTGCTACGATAAAAAATGTTAGTAATACATTTTTAAGCATTTTGTTGTTACTTTTTTCTTTTGTTTTCATGATTTCTAATTTTTGGTTTAACATAATTTATTTATATTTAATTATTAATTACTTGATTAAAATTTACACCCTACACTTATTAAAAAATAACTACTTTTTACTTGATGGTTATTAATATAACCAATAGGGTTTCTGGAATTATTTTTTCTAAAGTCTAAGAAGAATATTTTGTTATTTCTTGCTGATACTTCAGCACCAATTCCATAAACAAAAGAGTTTTCAATGGTCTCTAATGTTTTTATTTCTTGGTTTTCATACCCATGTAAGTGATTAAAAGTGGTATTATCATATTCTCTTGTTTCTAATCCCAATAGTTTAAAATTTATACTTGGTCCTGCCAATGCATGTATACTAAAAGATTTGTTTAGTGGTATACTAAGTTTGGCTGTAATTGGTATTTCAAAATAGAATAAGCTGTATTTATCATTATAGTAATTCATTGTTGTAGTTTCTCCTTCTGTAATGATGTTAGCACCTCTCATTCTGCCACCTTTAGATGTAAACATAAAATCGGCACCAACACCTAACACTTTTCCAAATTGATAATTAGTTGTTAAACCACCAGTAAACATTAATTTAGTAGATCCGGTACTTACACCTTTAAAATCTAACTTACTTTCACCAATACCAAATCTATAACCGTAGTAAAAACCTTTTTGTTGACCACTAACATTGTTTGGTAAAAATGTTATTAAACAACATAATATAAAGCTCATGTTTAGTGATATGTTTTTAATGTTTTTCATTTTTTATATTAGTTCTTCTTGTTCTTCTTTGAATTCTTTGGTAAGTAGTTTCTGTAAAACAGCACCTAATCTGTCTTTAGTGTTTACTGTTTTATCTATATAATCATAAACACCTTGTCTCATTAATTCACTAGTTGTATGAGCATTTTGTTGAGAACTCATCATTATGATTTCACAATTATCACAGTGTTTTTTTGCTGCCTTAACAATATCAGCTCCAGTTAATATATCTTCTTCTTCATTATTTTCTAAATAATAATCGAGCACCATGATGTTTGTGTCGTCTTCTAATTCTTCAATACAATCGTGCGCATTTAAGTAAGATTTGATTTCAAAATCAAATTCCGGATAAACTGCCGAGTTACATAATGTATTTAAATAATGAGTAAGTGCTTTATTGTAATACAAGTTGTCCTCTACGATTACAATTTTTAATTTTTTCTTTGTTCTCATTGTTTTCATGGCTATTAGTTTTAATTGTTCGAATAGGTATATTCTATTCTTGTGCCATGGGTATGTGTAAAAAAATAAATCACTGAAATTCAGTGATTTATTTTAATTAAAAAACTTGGGGTAGTTTTCATTATGAAGAAATGATTTTCAAAATGAAAACATTACACAGTTTGTGGTAAATATTTTTGAACACATTCTAATACTGAGTTATAAATATCATCCACTTCTTTATGGATGACACAACAAATACCACTAGCTTTCATTTTTTCAATAATATTATAATCATCGAGACCAGTAAGTAGTGCTACGGGAATATCCGGATTAACTTTAATTATTTCATTAAAAACTTGTTCTCCATTCATGGTGCTAGAGTTGTTATTAATTTTTCTTCCATTTTCATAGAGGTAATAATCTAAAAAAATCATATCGGGCATTTCATAATTAAGTTGATTAAGCATAGATTCTCCATTACAAAAGTTTTTTGTTTTTGTATTAGGAATAGAGCTTATAACTTTAGCGAGTATGTCGGCAATAATTCGGCTATCTTCAACGATGTATACTAATTTTTCTTGTGTTTTCATGACCTTAAGTTTTAATTGGGTTATATGGTTATTTTGATTTTTTATCTTCTTTTAATAAACGATAAACGGTAGTTTGTCCTATACCAAGTTTATCGGCAACTAATTTGGTGTTATTATTACATTTTTGCATATAGTGATTTACAATTCTAATTTCATATTCTCTCATAGTCATTTCATCTGTGAGCACATTTGGCAAAGCATCGTTAGTACTTAAAGAAATATCATCAGCACTAATTTCTTTTCCTGACGACATAACAATAGCTAATTCAACAACGGATTTTAACTCTCTGATATTTCCTGGCCAATTATAGCTAAGTAGTTTTTTTCTAGCATTTTCACTAATAGATTTTGGTTCTAGATTATTTTCTTTGCAAAAAGCATCAACAAAAAATTTAGCTAAAAGTAAAGCATCATTATCTCTTTCTCTTAGTGGAGGAAGATGAACGGGTAAACCAAAAAGTCTATAATACAAGTCTTCTCTAAATTTACCATTTTTCACTTCTTCTTGTAGGTTTCTATTAGTAGCAACAATAATTCTGCAATTCACTTTTATTACTTCATTACCACCAACTCTAGTTACTTCTTTTTCTTGTAACACTCTTAAAAGCTTAGCTTGAAAGTTCATATCCATTTCACCAATTTCATCTAAAAATAAGGTTCCACTTCCAGCTTCCTCAAACTTTCCTTTTCGTCTGGTATCAGCACCAGTAAAAGCTCCTCTTTCGTGCCCGAAAAGTTCACTTTCTATTAGTTCAGCCGGTAATGCTGCCATATTTACAGCAACAAAAGGCTTATCTTTTCTGGGAGAATTGTAATGAATAGCTTTTGAAACTACCTCTTTACCTGTTCCTGTTTCACCAGTAATGGTAACACTTATATTGGTTTCAGTGGCTTTAGCAATTAATTCAAACACTTTTTTTAATGAAGCACTATTTCCAATGATTGATTTTTCAAAAGCATATTTTCCTTGAACTTCTTTTTGTAAGCTTACTAATTGTTTTTTTAGTTTAGTATTTTTTTTAATATGATTAACAGTGTTTACTAATCTGTCTTTAATGTCTTTGGATTTTACGATATAATCGTAAGCTCCTGCTTTGAGTAAATCTACTGCAGTTTCAATTTCTTCTTGTTCGGAGATTATAATAACTTCAATAGTTGGATCATAGTCTTTTATTTTATTTAGTAAACTTTCTCCATCAGTGTCTGGTAGACGATAATCTAAGGTAATCACGTCTGGTTTTTTAGTTATTGCTGCTATCAATTCATTTCCAGTTAGAAAAGATTCTACCACAAAATCGGGATTTAGAGATAAGTTATGTACCAACAATTTGTTGTACCATTCATTGTCTTCCACTACAAATATTTTAAAAGGTTTATTTTCCATAAATTATTATTTTATTAATTCTTTATTAATTAATTCGTTTATTGTTTTATATTCTGTAATTACTTTATCAATTAAATCACTTACGTCATTTAGATTAGTACTGTTTCTACAATCTTCTTCAATTTTTTTTAGGAGGTTATAAAGTAAATTGGCACCTAAATGTTTGCAAGGAGCAGAAATTTTATGAGCATTTTCTGCAATCATATCATAGTCTTTATCTGTTAGTAGTTTTTTCATTTCGTTAATACCGGTGGATGTTGTTTGGAGGAAAGTGTGTAGCATATCGGTATAAAAAGCTTCATCTCCATTACTAAGTTCTTTTAGAGCAGATAAATCTAAATTAATAGCTGTTTTTTCAGTACTATTTGGTATTTCGGTTGTCTTTGTATTGTTATTTAATTCAATTAAGTTATTAATTTCTTGTAATAATTCCTTTTCTTTAAAAGGTTTGGCTAAACAACCGTTCATTCCAGCAAATTTATATTCTTTTTTGTTTTCTTCTGTAACAGCTGCAGTTAAGGCAATAATAGGAATGTTACTTTTTGTATTACTGTTTAGTTTACGAATTCTTTTTGTAGCCTCAATACCATCCATTTTCGGCATTCTAGCATCCATTAGAATTAAATCATAGTTGTTTCTTTTAACTTCCATAATTGCTTCAACACCATTTATGGCTTCTGTATAACTTACAGGGTATTTTTTTAGAATAGTAGATAGTAATTTCCTGTTATATTCTTCATCATCAACAATTAATATTTTTAACCCTTCGGGTAGACTTAGATTTATATTGTTTTCTTTTTCTACTTTTTCATACAATTCTATTTCGGCTTCGGTTCCTAAAGGATAAGAAATTTCTATAGATACTGTTGTTCCTTTATTGGGACTACTCATGATATCAATTTTTCCTTCGTGTAATTTTACCAACATACTTACGATGGAAAGTCCTAAGCCTGTTCCTCCATAATTTCTAGAGGTACTTACTTCTGCTTGTTCAAACTCCTTGAAAACTTTTTTTAGTTGATCTTTTTTCATACCAATTCCGCTATCGGTAATTTCTAATCTGATATTGGTAAAGTGGCTACTTTTCATTACTTGGGTAAGCTGAACAGATATAGAGCCTTTTTCTGTAAATTTAATAGAATTGCTAATTAGGTTAAGTAAAATTTGTCTTAGTCGAAAAGGGTCTCCTAATAAAATTAATCCATCATCAGTTTTTATATCACATTTTATTTCAATTTGTTTTTCTTTTGCTAATGGTTTAACAAAAGTGATAACATCTTTTACAAATTCATTTGGTCTGAAACCAATAGATTCTAGTTTTAGCTTACCTGATTGAAGTTTAGTAAAGTCCAACACATCATTAATTAAATAAAGTAAATGATCAATAGATTTGCGTACCATAGTTAATTGCTCTTTTTGTTCAGAGGTTAATGGTCCTTTGTCTATTTGTTCTGTAAAACCAGCAATAGCGTTCATAGGGGTTCTAATTTCATGACTCATATTAGCTAAAAACCTTTCTTTAGTAACCGCTAAGTCTTCAGCTTTTGCTTTAGCTTGTTTGAGTATTTTTCTGTACCTAGCACTATTTTGTACATAATTAATTATGATGTATGCCATAATTACCAGTAATAAAGCGGTTAATACACAAAAAATGGCAATTTGCGTATTAGTTTCTTTCATAGCTTTTTCAGCCTCTTCAGTATGGATGGCTATGGAAAGTAATTCCTTAGCCTCAATTGCGTTTAGTAGGTTTTTTATACGTTTACTAACTTCTTTATCTTGAACTAATAATGTTAATTCTTGATTTTTCAGAACAGTTTCAATGTTTTTTTCTTCTTTCTTAATGGTAGTAATTTCTTCATTAATTTCTTTGATACTATATTGTTTTTCACTTTTATTAGTAGAATCAGATTTATTTTTCTTACCAAATATTCTTTGAATAATGTTGGGTTTTAATTCAGTTTTAGTGGTTTCATCTATAAGTTTATTATTGTTAACGGAATCATTTTTTTCAATATTAGTAATTACTTTATCTAAAGCTGTTTGAACTCTGTATTTATCTTGAATTACTAAAAGTTCATTAAGGACATTAAATTTTTCAGCTATTAAAATTTCTAGTGTATCAACTTCATGAGACAATATTTTCTTATCAGCACTATAATTATGGAGTCTTCTGAGTTTATCGTTAGATCTTTCTGCTGCTTTGTAAAACTTATTTAAATAAAGGGTGTCTCTAATAAGACTATAAGATTTTACACTGTTTTCGGCTTCAGCAACATCATTCATTAATGATTTTGCTGTAATTAATCTCATGTCAACTCTAGCTTCTTTACTAATGCTAGTAACTATCTGAGAAAAACGTTTGTAGGCATAAATTCCGGTAATACTTACTAAAACCATAATTACCAACATTATGGCAAGTATTTTATACTGAAAAGCAGTTCTTTTATTCATAGTATATTTAGTTTTTCATTAATGATACACAATTCTATCCACATATCCTCTACAAAAGAAACTTATTATGTCATCAGAGTAATTATCTTTTAGTAGGTGTTCTCCAAAAAATAACTGATTGTATTTTTTAAAAGTGTCAATTACTTTTGTAATTTTTATACCAATTTTATCTGAAGTTAATAAAACAATAATACAATTAGGACTGTTTTTAAATAAATTAGATAGCAAAGTTTCATCATCATTTATAAAAAAATCAGCATCTAAAAATACTAAATTGAGTTTGTTTTTTACACGTTCATTTATTTTCTGAACATCTGTTTCTGTAAAAAGTTCAATGTTAGTGTTTTTATAATTAGCAATAATATTTTTTAATATCCTCGACAACTGATGCTGAAACTCTAAGTCGCTATCAGCTACTAAAATACGATATTTTTTGTGTAAAGACATGATTTTTTGTTTTGTAGTATTAAGAAAAATTAATGTTGATGAATTCCTCTACAAAATAGCATGACTTTTCTAGAGCATCTTTGTCTTTATATATATAAGCAACCGCACCATTATCAATAGTTTTTTCAACAGTGGATGGGTTACTTGATTGAGAAATAATTACTATTTTACAATTAGTACATTGTTTATGAATAACATTCATTACATCAATAGCAGTAATTCCTTCTCCTAAGTAATAATCTAGAAATATAATATTTACATCTGGTTTTAAGTTTCTTAAGAAGTCATCAAAATGAGCATACGATTCAATATCATACTTAAAATCCTTAGCATCGGCAAGTATTTTTATGTAATGAGATAACTTTTTACAAATAATTTTATTATAAAAAGAACTATCTTCTAATACTGTAATTTTTAATTTTTTACTACTATTTTTTTTCATACAAAATATATTTGATATACAATAGACAAATCGAATACCATTACTAAAATGAATGATAATAATATGTTGTAAGTATTTGTAAATAAAGTTTTTATTGAAGAATTGGGTGTTTTAAAGAGTTAAGATATTTAGTATTACTTTTTCATTTTGAAAAAATACCTTTCAGATTGAAAATATAAAAAGATTAAAAAGAGGAAAGAGGATAAACTAAAATAAAAAAGTATAACATTTTTTTAAATATTATTACTATTTTTCCACCATGAAAATGAAACTTACAATTTTATTAGTAATGGTATTAGTTTCTCAGGTATTATGGGGACAAAAATTGCATTATGAATTACCTGATAATGCCAATAAAATGTATAGTAATGGTAATTTTATGAAAGCTAAAGAGCTTTATAGAGAATTGTATAAAAAGCACCAAAATAATACTGAATTTAAATTCAGATTTGGAGTAAGTTTACTTAATTCTTATGAGTGGGAAGACGGAATTAAAATGTTAGAGCAAGTTTCTAAAAAGTCTGATGTTTCAAACGAAGTATGGTATTACTTAGGGAAGGGTTATCATTTAACCAATAGGTATGATTTAGCTATTAAAATGTTTGAGAAATATTTAGAAAATGATGCCAACTCGGAAATGGCTGAAAAAAGTCGTAGGAGAATTAATATGTGCAATAATGCTAAGCAATTAGTGAAGTTTCCGGTAAATACTCATTTTGAAAATTTAGGTAAAAATATCAATTCAAAAGGAAAGGAATATTTTCCTATTGTAACTCCAAATGAATATCAGTTGATGTTTACCACAAGAAGGGAAGGAACAACTGGTAGAGTTTATGATTTAGAGGGATATTATACAGCTGACATTTATGGGGCAACTTTTCGAAGTGGAAAGTGGTCTAAAACGCGTTCAATTAATTATCCTAACTCTTACGGTAATGAACAGATTGCTGGAATCTCTGAGAATGGTAACTATGTGTTTTATTATGTAGATAATCCGAAAGAAAAAAATACCTTGTATATGGCAGAAATGGGAAAGCGCTCTTATACAAAAGCTAAAAAAATTGATAATAAATTAATTAATGATAAAAGTTCTAAACAACTGAGTGCAACCATTTCTAACGATGGTCAATTGATGGTTTTTTCAAGTGAAAAAAAACATGGTTATGGTGCTTCTGATCTTTATTTTGTGAAAAAGTTACCTAATGGTAAGTGGGCAAACCCATCTAATATAGGAGAAAACATCAATACTAATTTAAATGAGATTAATCCTTATTTAATTGATGAAGGCAAAACTTTATATTTTGCATCGGAAGGGCATAACAGTATTGGTGGTTATGATGTGTTTAAGTCTTCTTTTGATGAAGAAACACAAACTTGGTCGAAACCTATAAACATTGGCTATCCGCTAAATACTCCGGATGATAATACCAGTATTTGTTTCTCTGAAAATAAACAATTTGTTTACTTATCAGCTTATAGAAGTGATTCGGAAGGAGATTTAGACATTTACAGGGTTGAATTAAAGGATGAAGCAACTCAACTAACTACTGTAAAAGGAATGGTTTATAATGGAGATTCTACTTTAGTAAATTATTCTATGCAAATAGAAGCCTTTAAAGAAGAAGGTGGCGATTTACAAGGTATTTTTGAAGTGAATCATAATAAAGGAAGCTATATCATGATTTTGCCTCCTAATAAATATGTTTTAAAAATAGCCGATAATACCGGTAAAACCGTAGAAAAGAAACTATGGATTAAAGACAGGAATTTATATAAAGAAGAGTTGGAGCAAAATATTATCCTTTCGGAATAAAGTTGTTTAAAATACTAAGTAGCTTTGCAGCTTTAATCATTACTTATTTTAATGGAACCCAACGTAGATTTAGACATTCTTTTTGAAGACAATCACCTTATTATTGTAAACAAACGCTCGGGAGAAATTGTGCAAGGCGATAAAACAGGCGATGAGCCTATGAGTGAAAAGGTGAAACGCTACATTAAACAAAAATACAACAAACCAGGAGATGTTTTTATTGGTACTCCGCACCGAATTGATAGACCTACCAGCGGAATTGTAATTTTTGCGAAAACAAGCAAAGCTTTAATGAGGTTGAATAAGATGTTTCAAGATAAAGAAATTCAAAAGACCTATTGGGCAATAGTTAAAAATCCACCAAAAAATAAAGAAGGTAAGTTGATTCATTACTTAAAAAAGAATGAAGCTAAGAATAAATCTTTTGCTCAGGAAACCATGTTTCAAGGAGCTAAAGTTGCCGAATTAACCTATAAAATAATTTTCGATTTTGATAACTATTTTTTGTTGGAGATTTTACCTAAAACCGGTAGACACCATCAAATCAGAGTGCAGTTGTCGGAAATGGGCTGTCCGATTAAGGGAGATTTAAAATACGGGTTTAACCGTTCTAATAAGGATGCTTCAATTAGCTTGCACGCAAGAAAGATTAGTTTTTTACATCCTGTTCGCAAAGAACAAATGGAAGTAGTTGCCTCGGTGCCATCAGATGATCCGCTGTGGATGAAGGCTAATGAGATTTTTGGGTAGTTAATCTTGAATATTTAAGCCACCCGCTAAGTAGATTATTCCAATTAGGACAGAAATGATTAATACAAAAACTATTAAGTTTAAAACAAAATTTAAAATTAGCCTGTACCACTTATTGTTTTTTGAATAAACAAAAACACTCCATAATAGAATTACTACAATTAAGTATTGAATATTGAAATAATCAAAATTCAGTTTTAAATAATAATTAACTAAATCATCAATTATAATAAATAACATTCCAAAAACAGAAAAAAGGTAGGTAGTGGCTATAAAGTGCTCTCCAAAATTTAATTTTTGTTTGAAATAAGTGAAATAGGTACTAATTGTAATAAGCGGAATAATGAAAATAATTCCAAACTGAGGAGAGGTGTAACTAATGTCTATCGTCATATCAAATAGTTTAGTGTTAACTAAAACAATATGAAGACCTGCAATTGTTAAAAAATAGAATAAAATTTTACCGGGACTTTGATAATAGTTTCTATATCCATTCCAGTAGTTGGTCACTACTTTTTTTGGGGAAGTAATTAATTTTAAAACGGTAGCAAAACCGGATTTTTCGAGTGAAAGAATTTGAAAAATATAATCGGAAATAATGTTCCAAAAAGTAAGTCGTTTATTAATGTACTTTTGTCCACAATGCTGACAATAAACGTCTTGAAGTATAGTTTCGCAATGGGAACAATAAGTTGTTTTCATTTTAATTAAGATTAAAATACTTTATTAGCAGCTAATAAGCTTTTTTCAAATTCAATGGTATCAATATTGGTATTTACATTAATTTCGTTAAAATAACTTACTAAATTTTCGGTAGGCATATTTCCGGTAAGCTTGTCTGTTGCCATAGGGCAGCCGCCAAAACCTTTAATAGCACCATCAAATCTTCGGCAACCATTTTCATAAGCGGCAACAATTTTTTCTTTCCATGTATCAGGAGTAGTGTGGAGGTGAGCGCCAATTTCTATAGTAGCGAATTCAGGAATAATGTTGCTAAATAGATAACTGATGTTTTCTTTATTGGAAACACCAATAGTATCGCTCAATGCAATTATTTTGATGCCTAAATCGGCTAACTTTTTTGTCCAATTAATTACAATATCGCTGTTCCATTCATCACCATAAGGGTTTCCAAAAGCCATAGAAATATAAACCACTAATTTTTTGTTGTGTTTTACACAAAGCGACTGCACTTCTTCTACTGTTTTTAAGGATTGTGAAATGCTTGAATTAGTATTACGTTGTTGAAAGGTTTCTGATATAGAAAATGGAAAACCCAAGTAGTCAATTTCTTCAAATAAAACAGCATCATTTGCTCCGCGAGTATTGGCAATAATGGCTAATAATTTACTTTTTGTAGCCGATAAATCTAACTTAGAAAGTACTTCTGCAGTATCTTTTAACTGAGCAATGGCTTTTGGAGAAACAAAACTTCCAAAATCAATGGTATCAAAACCTACTTTTAAAAGTTGATTGATGTAGGCTGCTTTTGTAGCTGTAGGAATAAAATCATGCAAACCTTGCATAGCATCTCTCGGACATTCAATTAGTTTAACCATGCTCTAATATATTTTTATTTATTGCTTTAATTAACCCGGGACCTTCATAAATAAATCCGGTATAAATTTGAACTAAATCTGCTCCGGCTTCTATTTTTTCTATAGCATCAGCTGCAGAATGTATTCCTCCCACACCAATAATAGGAAACGCTTTGTTAGATTTTTCAGCTAAGTAGCGAATTACTTCTGTAGAACGTTCTTTTAATGCTTTTCCGCTTAAGCCACCATTGGCAATAGCTTCAATTTCTGCTGGCGAAGTTGTTAAGTTTTTTCTGGAAGTAGTAGTGTTGGTAGCAATAATGCCGTCAATTTTGGTTTGGGCTACTATCTCAATTACTTCATCTAGTTGAGAGTTGTTTAAATCGGGAGCAATTTTTAATAAAATTGGTTTGGGCTTGTCTTTGGTTTGGTTGATTTTTTTAAGTTCCCCCAATAACTTCAATAGAAAAGGGGTATCTTGCAATTTGGTTAAGTCTTTAATATTCGGACAGCTTACATTTACCACAAAATAATCTACGTAATCGTGTAAGGTGTTGAAATTAAATAAGTAATCATTCAATGCATTATCGTTGGATGTGGCTGTGTTTTTCCCGATGTTGCCACCAATAACGATATCTGTTTTTCTGTTTTTTAATCGTTTAATAGCATCTTCTGCCCCTAGGTTATTAAATCCCATTCGGTTGATTAGCCCTTCATCTTCCGTAATTCTAAATAAGCGAGGTTTGGGGTTACCAATTTGGCCTTTTGGGGTAAGTGTACCAATTTCTATAAAACCAAAGCCTAAATTAGCCAGTTCGTTAAACCAGCGAGCATCTTTATCGAATCCTGCGGCTAAGCCTACAGGGTTTTTAAATGTTAATCCGAATAAATGACGTTCTAGTTTTTTGTTTTTCACTTCAAAAAGTGCTCTTAATAAAGTTGCACCTCCGGGAATGTTGGAAAAAAAAGTTAAACAACCCGTAGCAAAATAATGTGCTTTTTCGGGCGACATTAAGAACAGTAGGGGTTTTATAAGGAAGTGATACATGTAGTTATTTTTTGCAAAGATACGAAAGCATTTGTTTCCAAAATAATTTTATTGAGTACTACAATATTTAAAAAAATGTGTCGTTAAGTGTGTAAATTAAAACCTAAAACATTTTATTGCCTATGAATCAAATTACTATTTTTAATTATTTAGCATTATCAAAAGAAGAAGAGCAACTAAAATCGCTTTTGTTTAACGATAAAAAAACAACCAAAAGAAATACGCCCAAACAATCTACTATCAACAATATTTTGAATTATTCAAAAGCATTAAGCGTTAGAGATTCAGAGCATTTAGAAACTGTTTCTTTTGTGCTAAATTAATTAGCCGGAAAACATTATGATAAGCGTGTTGAGATTTCTTAACACGCTTTTTTTTTGTGTCTAAAAACAGAATGTCATCTTGAGCAAAATTTTTCATTCCGCGAAAGCGGGATAGAAAAATGCTGTCGAAATATCTTCTTATTTATAGACTTCTATATTTCATTTTGATATGGAATTTCCTAATTAACAAGATCCTACACTTCATTTTACAGCGCTTCGTTCCTCAGCTGGTAAAATATTGTTCAGGATGACATATGAGGTGGAAAGGTGTAGGGGAGTTAATCTAAAATAGTTTAGATTACAGCTAAAATAGTATATTCATTATCATTTAAAGAAAAGCTTTCTTTTTCTTTTTTGGTGAGCAATAACTTGCCGATAGGAGAGGCAGGAGAAATAGCAAAAAAGACTTCGTTTGCTATGGTTACTTTACCAATACTTGCGGCCATGTAAAAGTTACCCTTATTGGTGTAAACCATACTTCCTAATACTACTGTGTTGTTGGTTATAGTGGGGTTGATTTGAGTTAAATTTTGTTTGATGTTAAGTGCTTCACTCAGTTGGGCAGTTAGTTTTTCCGTTTCTAATTGAGCCATGGCTCGTCCGGTTTCATGTTTATCGCCCGCACTGCTTTTGGTTTCGTTATTGGCAGCTTGTTGGGCTTCTTTTAAAATGTGTTGTAAGGATACAATTCTATCTTCTGCAAGCGTTAAGCAGCGTTGGTGTAATGCTTTTTTTATGGAGGATGAAATTTGCATGTTTTATTGGAATTTAGTTACTATTGTTTTACTTCTTCCAAATGTAGTAATTTATTATTTATCACTTTTCCACAAGCGTGGATGCTTGCGGCAGCGAGGGTAGTATTTTTTTATTTGTCGTTTTCAAGTATCATCTTTTTAATCAATGAAAGTTGTCCGAGATGATAATAGCTATGTTCAATAATGCCCTCAATATTTCTCAAATACGTTCCATATTTTTCATCCACAAACGGCTTATCTAATTTACTATCTGCTATATTTGCGACTTCTTTGACAAATTCTTCAGAATTAAGTAGAAATTCATTCATTAATCTTTGCCAGTCAGCTTCTGATTCAATAGGTTGAATGTCAAAACTGTATTTATCTCGAATCTCGAGTTCGCCACCTTTAAAAACATTTAAAAGTCCAGCCAAATAATAATTTACGTGAAAAATCAGGGAAGCAATTGTATTTAACGATCCAATTTTAAGGGTTGCTTGTTGCCATGTTACACTTTCTATTTGTGATTTGTAATTCGTGTTCGCAATCCAGTACCCATTTAGTAGAACTTCATTCAATCGATTTGCGAGATATTTATTTCTTTCCATTCTGGGTGCTTATATTTGGTATAATTTACTAAAACAAAAGTAGTAATATATTATTTATTACTTTACCACAAGCGTGGACGCTTGAGGCAGCGGAGGGGGCTTATTTTCTTATGTTAAAAATTCATTTTGTAGAAGGTAAAGTATAGTTAAAACACAACCTACACCTAGAAATATGAATGCTATTAAATTAGCTGCAAATCCATTTTTTTGATTTGATTTTTGAATAAATAATGCCCAAGTGATAAGCATAAAAAAGAACGAATTCCATATCAGAGCTATCCACACAAATATTCTCTCTATATTTTTACTAAATGGAATAATGAATCTGTTTTGTTTTTCTATTTCATTGCTTCTGTTAACAACAAGAATTTCTCCATCTACAATTCTTGAGGTGGTTGTGGGAAGTGAACTAGTTTTATTGACAGAATAGTAGGTTGAAATATTAATTCGATCTCCTGGATTGAGCAAATCTGGCATAAGCCATATTTTCTTCTCGGATTTTCTATCGCTGAGTTCAATCGTCTCTGGAAGAGTATTTAATTCATATTTCAAAAGCACTGCATTAGGATCAAAATCAATTACCATTTCTTTTACAAAGTCTTTACCAGTAATTGCAGAGTTTCCCGTATTTATCAAACTAAGATTTACCTTATAAAGATTATCAACCGCAATGCTATCGAACGAAATTGAAATACCTGAACCTTTAAGGGTTGTCTTGTCTACTAATGAGATAAACGAGTCAATTGTTAAGGTTAATTCCTTCTTTTTTTCAGCAAGTACAAAGAGTACGATTGCTACTATGATTCCAACTAAACCAAGTATGTTAGAATATTTAAAAATAGTTTTCAAAACATTCTTCGTTTCTTGCTTTCCTTCATTTCTAACTTGATTAAAGTCCATATTTTTCTCTATTCATAAATTAAGATGAGGTAACGAGCTATGCATTATACACCTTGTTGCCGGTTTGTTATTTTTTATTTTTCTAAGTCCATTGGGTTTGCCCACTTCCAATCAGCTCTATAATTGGGATCAAGAATTACAAAGTGATTTTCTATTAAGTCCTGACACGTTTTTAAATTTTGTTCTAATGTCTTAACATCTAAAGGTGATAATTCGAATGAAAATGATTCTTTAAATGTTGTTTTTCTATCAGCTACAAAAACTTCAATTGTTCCATCATATTTTCCCGCTTTCCAAGGGAAATGATTTTTGAATAAATTATTAAAGTCATTGTACTCTTTAGTGGTTTTGATTTGAGTATGATCAGTTTCGTTGCTTGTTAGATTTATGTAAGTTTCATTAGTGGCTGAAAAGAGTTTTGAATATTCTTCCTTAAACTTCTTATTTTGGAACCCTACCTTTTTTTCTGTTAAAGTTTCAGTAGGGACTTTAATAGCTATCGCTTTTTGATTCTTTTTGTAAGGAATGATTCCACTTTCAGGAATGTCCATTTCTAATAATATTTCTTCAAACCATTCCCAATGAAAAACTGAAGTTTCGTTCTTTTCATGTCTAATAGTTAACTGAACTTTTTTTATGAACGCATCTTTATGTTCAGCAGAGAAAGCCATATTTAGATTAACAATAGGTCCGTGTGAGGTAAACCCTATTTCAAGTTCTTTATGGTTTAATATTTCAACTTGTGTTTTAGTAAACAGCTTGTTCATCCAAATAGCCATTGGATAAACCCAAGCAAATGCACCAATTATTGCTAATATTTCGAACAAATCCATTTATATTCTTTTAATTTCTAATAACTTATTTATATCCTCAGTTTTTAGTTAAATAGTTGAGTTTTATTTCCCTCCAAATTTATTCAAAATAGCTTGTTAATCAAATAGATGTTAATAACTACTGAATAAATAAAAAAATCCCTGCTAATTGCTTAACAGGGATTTCAGGTTAACTATTTACTATGAAAAATTATTTGTTGTTATCGTCTGAGTCAGTTACTTCTTCAAAGTCAACATCGGTAACTTCATCGCTACCATTTTCACCAGAAGTATTTCCAGCACTTTCAGCGCCTTCTGCTCCTCCGGCTTGTTGTTGAGCGTTGTACATCTCTTGAGAAGCAGCTTGGAAAACCGTGTTTAGTTTTTCAATTCCTGCTTTACAAGCGTCAACATCTTTAGCTTCGTGTGCTTTTTTCAGTTCAGCTAAAGCATCCTCAATAGGTTGCTTTTTGTCAGCCGGCAATTTGTCGCCATAATCTTTCAATTGTTTTTCTGTTTGGAAGATTAAGCTATCTGCTTGGTTCATAGTTTCAGCAGTTTCTTTTGCTTTTTTATCTGCATCAGCATTTTCTTCCGCTTCACGCTTCATTCTTGCAATTTCTTCTTCACTTAATCCGGAAGAAGCTTCAATTCTAATGCTTTGTTCTTTACCGGTAGCTTTATCTTTAGCAGAAATATTCATAATTCCGTTAGCATCAATATCAAAGGTTACTTCAATTTGAGGTACGCCTCTTGGTGCCGGTGGAATGTCAGTCAATTGAAATCTTCCTAACGATTTGTTGTCAGCAGCCATTGGTCTTTCTCCTTGTAATACATGGATATCTACCGCTGGTTGGTTGTCAGATGCTGTAGAGAAAGTCTCCGATTTTTTAGTTGGGATAGTAGTGTTGGCTTCAATTAATTTAGTCATTACACCACCCATGGTTTCAATTCCTAATGATAGAGGAGTAACATCTAACAACAATACATCTTTAACTTCTCCGGTTAATACACCACCTTGAATGGCTGCACCAATAGCAACTACTTCATCAGGGTTTACTCCTTTAGAAGGCTCTTTTCCGAAGAATGATTTTACTGCTTCTTGTATAGCAGGGATTCTGGTAGAACCACCGACTAAAATTACTTCGTTGATGTCTTTTGCACTGTATCCTGCACTTTTTAGCGCAGTTTTACATGGCTCAATAGTTCTTTTAATTAACTCATCTGCCAATTGTTCAAACTTAGCTTTTGATAAGGTTTTTACCAAGTGTTTAGGTCCTGAAGCAGTAGCGGTAACGTAAGGCAAGTTAATTTCTGTAGAGCTGGTGCTAGAAAGTTCTACTTTAGCTTTCTCAGCAGCTTCTTTTAGCCTTTGTAATGCCATTGGGTCATCTCTAAGGTCAATACTTTCAGCAGCTTTAAATTCATCTGCTAACCAATCAATGATTACTTGGTCAAAATCATCACCACCAAGGTGGGTATCTCCATCAGTAGATTTTACTTCAAAAACACCATCACCTAATTCAAGAATAGAAACGTCATGTGTTCCACCACCACAGTCGAACACTACAATTTTCATGTCTTGAGATTTTTTATCTAAACCGTAAGCTAAAGCAGCAGCGGTAGGCTCGTTAATGATTCTTTTTACTTTTAATCCGGCAATTTCTCCGGCTTCTTTTGTAGCCTGACGTTGAGCATCGTTAAAGTACGCAGGTACAGTAATTACTGCTTCACTAACAGATTGTCCTAAGTAATCTTCAGCGGTTTTTTTCATTTTTTGCAATACCATTGCTGAAATTTCTTGCGGTGTATATAATCTGTCGTCAATTTTTACTCTTGGCGTATTATTTTCCCCTTTTACTACTTCGTAAGAAGCTCTTTTTATTTCGCTAGCTACTTGGTCGAATGAATTCCCCATAAATCTTTTAATAGAAGATATGGTTTTGGTTGGGTTGGTAATAGCTTGTCTTTTAGCAGGATCTCCAACAGTTCTTTCTCCGCCCTCTAAAAAAGCAACGATAGAAGGGGTAGTTCTTTTTCCTTCAGCATTAGGGATAACAACCGGCTCGTTACCTTCCATTACAGAAACACATGAATTGGTTGTTCCTAAGTCTATTCCTATTATTTTACTCATGATATTAGTTTTTATTAGTTTAAAAATTATTTTCGAAAAGGAATAGTCAAAGGATATGCCATTGGTTTTTAACAGCATTTTCTTGAAAATATGTCAGCCATTAACCGAAATTACCGATTAATGGCTGACAATTTTATGACAATAAGACAGAAATGAACTTGGTTTAGAAGTTTAATAGGGGATAAGTTTAGAAGAAAAACTAAATTAACTAAACTTATTTGCTCAAAATCTTAAACTCTGTTCTTCTGTTTTCTTGATGAGCTGCTTCTTTGTCTTCTTCAAACTTAAGTTTAGCAATTTCTGCATCTGTAATTACCAAACGAGACTCTCCGTAACCTTTAGAAACTAATCTGTCGGCAGCAATTCCATTTTTAACCAAATAATCTACACAAGATTGAGCTCTTTTTTGAGATAAGTCTTCGTTGTATTTATCTCCACCTCTTGAATCGGTATGTGCAGAAAGCTCAATTTTAATGGTTGGATTTTCGTTAAGTAATTTAACCAATCGGTCTAACTCATTTTTAGAAGCGTCTCTAAGTGTAGCTTTATTGTAATCGTAGAAAATGTTTTTTAAGACAATGATACTTCCGATATCAATTTTCTTAAGTTCAATATTTCTTTCTACTTCTTGGTAAGCTGCAGACTCAGGAATGTTAAAGTTCTCCGAGTGGAACAAATAGCTTTCTTTTCTGATAATTAAACCATAGTTTTTCCCTGAAGGAAGAGAAACCAAGTACTTACCGGTACTTTCGTTAGATTCAAAAGTGGCTAAGGTAACGTTTGCTTCCACATCAACTAACTCAATGCTTGCACCAAGTGGTTGTTTGGTTTTTTCATCGCTGATAATACCTTTAAGAATAGTAATTTTTTTAGCATCGGTATTTACTGCTTTTTCAATTACTTTTTCACTTACAGGTTTAGCAATAGAGGCTAATAAGTTATCTTCAGAGCTAATTTGCATCGGTTTTTCAGGACCTAAGAAAGTAATCATATAGATATCTTTTTCACCGTATCCATCAGATTTGAATGAAGAATAATAACCTCTTCTTCCGCTTGAGTTAATAATGAAGAATACATCATCATCAACAGTATTAATAGGGTAGCCTAAGTTTTTTGGTTCGCTCCAACTTCCGTTGGCTTGTTTTTCTGAAACAAAAATATCGTAGCCACCCATGCTTTTATGTCCTTGAGAAGAGAAATAAAGTGTTTTACCATCTGGATGAATTAACACAGACTCTTCGTTATATTTAGTATTAATGTCTGGTCCTAAGTTTTGAGCGGGTCCCCAATCTTGTAATTTTTCATCCCAATTGGTAACATAAATATCACGCATACCAAATCCACCATCAGGTTTATTGCTTACAAAATACAAGGTTTTTCCATCACTAGAATAACTGGCAGAAGATTCGTGGTATTTGGTGTTGATGTTTTTATTCATCTTTTTTGGTTTCGACCAAGAAGTTCCGATTAACTTGGTTTCATAAAGATTTCCATCCCCTTTATCATCAATATAAATAATCATGCTTTGAGCATCTGGAGCAACAGCAACTGTAGCATCATGCTGGTCGGTATTTACGGGAGGTCCTAAATTTTCAGGAGCAGACCATCTACCATTTATTTTTTTTGAGATGTAAATGTCTTCAAAATATTCGTTTAACCCTAAGTCTATATTACCTCCAGTAGTGGTATTTCTTCTGGAAGTAAACATCATTACCGACTCATCCGCATTAATGATAGCCCCGTATTCAGGATATTTTGAGTTAACAATACCACCAAAATTATCGATAAAAACTCTTACAGGGTTAGCTACTAACTCTTTGGCTGTTTTGCATTGCTCTATTCTTCTCATTAGATCTTCCAACTCAGCAGGATTTTTAGCTGCAACAGCTTTGTGTTTTTCAAAAGAAGCAATGGCTTTATCAAAATTCATGGTAATGTGATAAGCTCTTCCTAAATGGTAATGTATATCAGGAGCTACATTCGGATTTAATTTTAAGGCTTTTTCTAGGTGAGGAACGCTTTCTTCTTTATAAACGGAAGAAACCAAATAACATCTACCAATTTTATAATTCAGTTGAGAATTGTTCGGATTAAAAGTATTGGCTTTTACTAAAAAAGGTAAAGCTTCTCTGTAGTAAGAAGCTCTAATTTTATATTCATTAGAATTGTCATCTAGATATTCCGGAGACATTAATGTAAATGTTTTTTCACCTGTTTTAAGGTTTTCTTCAGCTTCTTTAAAAGCATCTTTTTGTTCTTTAAATAACTTTTTATCAAAAGGAGTGTCTTGTTGTGCTTTTACTGCAAAAGTGAAAACAAAAACTAATAAACTGATAAATATATGTTTCATAAGATTGTTTTTAATTTGAGAGATGTAAAATATATTGTTTTTTTTTAAGATGAATTAGTTACAAATTTGTTGAGAAAAGGCTTTACCATTTTTTAAACCTAACTCAGCAGCTTTGTTCCAATCTTCGCAAGCTTTATCTTCTTTTCTGAGCATTTCGTATGCAATACCTCTGTTAAGATAGGCAGCGGCATAATTTTTATCTAATGAAATGGCTTTATCGCAATCTGCTACAGCACCTTCATAATCTTTTAATTTATATTTAGCCGAAGCTCTATTATTAAAAGCATAAGCATATTTTGGATTTAACATAATGGTTTCGTCAAAATCTTTAATAGCATCTTTATAATCACCTTTTTCGAGTTTTGCCAAGCCTCTGTTGTTGTAAGCAATAAAATAATTTTCGTTTAAGAAAATAGCTTTTGAATAGCTTTTAATAGCCAATTCATATTCGCCATTGGCACGGTAAGCACTACCTAAATTGTTATGAACGAAGCTAAGTTTTCCATCAACCATTAATGCTTTTTCGTAGTCTTTTATAGCTCCTTTAATGTCGTTTAGTTGCTTTTTAGCACTTCCTCTATCGTTAAAAGCATAAGCGTAATCGGGTTTGTTTTTTATAGCATTGTCGTATTCAGCAATAGCTTCTTTAAATTTATTATCAAGAAAATAAATGGTTCCTTTATAGTAATAAGCATCTGCATGTGTGGGGTCAATTTCTGTAGCTCGGTTAAAATCTTTTAATGCTGCTTCAGAATTTCCTAATTCGTAATAAGAACGACCTCTTAAAAAATGAGCATTAGTAGAATCAGGGTTTATTTCAACTGCTTTATCGAAATCTAAAATTGCATTTTTATAATCTTTTAGTTGAAACTTTACAGAGCCTCTGTTAAAATAAGCTTTTTCAAAGGTAGGGAAAAGTTCTATGGCTTGAGTAAAGCTTTCTATAGCACCATTTAAATTATGGCTATTAGCCTGGTTAATTCCACTATTATAAAGTTCCATTGCTTTTCCTTCTGAAAGGGCAGATGTATCACCAACGATAACATCTTGTGCAATTATGTTTGTTGAGATTAATAGGAAAGCAACTTGTAAACAAAGTTTTATTTTTTTCATATAATTTGGTTTAAGAGTTTTGTAAAAATAAGTAGCTAAAATTATAATATTTATGCCAATTTTACAAAAAAATAATAACAATGAAGATTTCTTCCAATGAATTAGGCAGTGTAGTGACTTATTTTAAAAGTGAATTGGCTTCTTTTTACGATAAAAATGAGTTGGAAAGTATGCTTTATATCCTTTTTCAGCATTATTTTGGAGTAACTAAAACAGCTATTATTCTTAATAAAGATAGAAAACTTTCTGAATCGGATTTGTTGTTGGTGATTTATGCAGTAAAGGAGCTGAAAAAATATAAACCTTTAGCTTATATTATTGGCGAATGGGAGTTTTTCGGATTGTCTTTTTTTGTTAATGAGTATGTGCTTATTCCCCGACCTGAAACAGAAGAATTGGTTCAATTAATTATAAATGATTACGATAATCATCCACCTAACAATATATTAGATATCGGTAGTGGTAGTGGTTGTATTGCATTGAGTTTAAAATATCATTTTAAAAATGCAACGGTAACTGCTTGGGATATTTCTAATGAAGTTTTAAAAGTTATTGATAGAAATGCGAAGAACTTACAGCTAGAAATTAAAATAAATAAAGTAGATGCGTTATCTAATCCGGATGTAAATGTAAAATATGATGTAATAGTAAGCAACCCACCTTATATTACGAATAAAGAACAAGACCAAATGCACAGTAATGTGCTTGATTATGAACCTCATTTAGCGTTGTTTGTTCCCGATGAAAATCCGTTGCTTTTTTATGAGAGAATTGCAAACATTGCGGTTAAGCATCTTAATAAAAATGGAAGTTTATATGTGGAAATAAATGAGCAATTTGGAGATGAAGTAGGATTACTTTTCAACAAAAAAGGTCTTAATAAGGTAGAAATAGTTAAGGATATTAATGATAAAAATAGAATGGTTAAAGCAGTATTAAGCTGATTGAAAGTTAAAAATGATATGCTAATTAAATCTACATTAATAAGTTTTTAATAAAATCTTGTTTTTTGTATTTAAAAGTCATTTTATTTTAAGTTGATAATGCTTACTTTCGTAACTTGAATTTTAGAAATAAATAATATATAAATTTTTTAAAGAATAGATAATGAAAATAATTGTGTGTATTAGTAAGGCTCCGGATACCACATCAAAAATTGCTTTTACGGATGGTAATTCAAAGTTTGATGAGAACGGAGTACAATTTATTGTTAATCCTTATGATGAATGGTATGCTTTAGTGAGAGCATTAGAGTTGAAAGAAGCAAATGGAGGTAGTGTTACTGTATTAAATGTTGGTGATGCTTCAAATGATGCTATTATTAGAAAAGCGTTGGCTATCGGAGCAGATGATGCTGTGAGAATTGATGCTCCAACGCAAGATGCACTTTTTGTTGCAAAACAAATAGCTAATTATGTAAAAGAAAATAACCCAGATATGGTTTTGTTAGGCAAAGAAACTATAGATTACAATGGTTCACAAGTAGGAGGAATGGTTGCTGCAATTTTAGATATGCCTTATGTTTCATTGGCTAGTAAATTAGATATGAATGGAACAACAGCAACAATAGAAAGAGAAATTGAGGGTGGAGTAGAAGTGATAGAAACATCTACACCATTTGTGTTAAGTGCAGCTAAGGGGATGGCAGAGGCTCGTATTCCAAATATGAGAGGAATTATGGCTGCCAGAACAAAGCCTTTAAATGTGGTTGCTGCTATTGCTGCTGATAATGCTACAGAAATAAAAAGTTTCTCGTTGCCACCGGCTAAAACAGGCTGTAAGTATGTTGATGCAGATAATGTGGAACAATTAATAGACTTATTACACAACGAAGCTAAAGCTATTTAATAAACTATTTAAACCTTAATAAAGATATGTCAGTTTTAATATATACAGATTCCGCAGACGGAACACTTACAAAAAATGCTTTTGAAGCAGCTAATTATGGTGCCTTATTAGCTAAAAAAGAAGGTAAAACAGCAACTGCAGTTGTTGTTGGTGAAGCTAGTGATATTGAAAAGTTAGGAGCTTATGGTATTACTAAAGTATTACATGTAAATGATACAGCGTTAAATAATTTTGATCCACAAAGAAATGCGGCAATTATTGCTCAAGCTGTAACTAAAGAAAATGCAACAACAATTATATTTCCTCATGATTATTCAGGGAAAGCAACCGCTCCAATGTTGGCAGCAAAATTAGATGCAGGATTAGTTACAGGTGCAGTAGCACTTCCTGAAGGGAATACAGTAAGAAAAGCAGTTTTTTCAGGAAAAGCTTTTGCAGATGTAGAAATAAAAACAGCAATAAAAATCATTTCTGTATTACCAAATGCAGTAGATAAACAAATAGGTGAAGGAAGTGTTGCAGTAGAAAATTTTTCTTGTGAAATACCAACAACGAGATTAACAGTAAAAGAAGTTAAAAAAGCTTCAACAGAACTATCACTAACGGAAGCAGATATTGTGGTTTCAGCAGGTAGAGGACTAAAAGGTCCTGAAAATTGGGGAATGATTGAAGAATTAGCTCAAGAACTAGGAGCTGCTACAGCTTGTTCTAGACCTGTGGCTGATATCGGTTGGAGGCCTCACCATGAACATGTTGGACAAACAGGAATTGCTATCAGACCAAATTTATATATAGCTATTGGTATTTCAGGAGCCATACAACATTTAGCTGGAGTAAACGGAAGTAAAACTATAGTAGTTATTAATACTGATCCGGAAGCTCCTTTCTTTAAGGCAGCGGATTACGGTATTGTTGGAGATGCTTTTGAAGTAGTACCTAAAATGATAGCTGCAGTAAAAAAACTTAAAGGCTAATTTGTGAACTTTGACAAGAGGATAAGTTTTTATATTGTCCTCTTTTTTTATTTTACCAGATGGATAAGATTGAACTAGAAATTATTGGACTTTCATACAGTCAAACTCAAACGGGAGCATATGCACTAGTGTTGGGAGAAACGGTTGGTAATAAAAGAAGATTACCAATTATTATTGGAGGATTTGAAGCTCAAGCTATTGCTATTGAGTTAGAGTCTATGACTCCTAGTCGCCCACTTACACACGATTTGTTTAAAAACCTTGCAGATGCTTTTGAAATTAACCTATTAGAAGTAATTATATATAATTTAGTAGAAGGTATTTTTTATGCTAAATTAATTATTCAACAAGGTACAGAAACGATAGAAATAGATACCAGAACTTCAGATGCTATTGCATTAGCAGTTAGGTTTAAATGTCCCATTTCTACTTATGAGTTTATTCTTTCCAGTGCAGGAATTATTTTAGATGAATCTCAAAAAGAGAAAGATGTTGACGGTGACGATAATGATGATTTTGATGAGTTAGAAAAGGAATTAGAAGATATAGACCCAAGTAAACCTCTTGATTATTCAAAAATGTCAATTACAGAGTTGAATAAAGTATTGCAAAATGCTATTGAACATGAGAATTATGAAGAAGCTTCAAAAATTAAAGTTGAAATAGATAAACGAAATGCTAATTAATTTTCCAATTCATTAATGATGCTAGCTACCATTACTTTTACATCCATATACAGAGGAATAATTGGTATGGTAACACTATTGGTTATAGCATGGTTATTTAGTAATAACAGAAAAGCTATTAATTGGAAGCTAGTAGGGAAGGGTTTGTTAATTCAGTTGGTGTTCGCCATTTTGGTTTTAAAAGTAGATTTTGTTGCTTATGGTTTCGAGGTAGTAAGTAAAATTTTTACAAAAATAATTGGGTTTACACAAGAAGGAACCATGTTTTTGTTTAAGAATTTTGAATCTGGAATTATAGAATCATCACTAATTAATTTTGTAGTGATGGTTTTGCCTACAGTAATATTCTTTTCTGCATTAACCAGTTTATTTTATTATTGGGGAATTCTTCAAAAAGTAGTTTATGGATTTGCTTGGGTAATGAAAAAAGTGATGAAACTTTCCGGAGCAGAGAGTTTGGCAGCAGCGGGTAACATTTTTTTAGGACAAACAGAATCTCCATTATTGGTAAAACCTTATCTTAATAAAATGACTGATTCTGAACTGATGTGCTTGATGAGTGGGGGAATGGCAACTATTGCAGGTGGAGTTTTGGCTGCATACATAGGTTTTTTAGGAGGTTCAGATCCTGTACAACAAGTATATTTTGCTAAACATTTATTAGCGGCATCGGTAATGTCGGCACCCGCAGCAGTGGTGGCAGCAAAAATGTTGGTACCTCAAACAGAAAAAGTAAATGAAGATTTAAGCTTGCCTAAAGAAAAAATTGGAGCAAATGCTTTAGAAGCTATTGCTAATGGAACAACCGATGGTATAAGGTTGGCAGTTAATGTTGCCGGAATGTTATTGGTTTTTATTGCTCTTTTGGCAACAGGAAACTACATCTTATTTAAAATTGGCGATTGGACAAGCTTAAACCCTATTATTGCCTCAAATACGGCTTATGGAGGATTAAGTTTTCAGTTTATTTTGGGATATATTTTTGCTCCACTTACTTGGTTAATGGGTGTTTGTAAAGAAGATATGGTATTAGTTGGTCAGTTGTTGGGAGAAAAAACTATTTTGAATGAATTTGTAGCTTATGTTTCTTTAGGTGAATTAAAAATGCAAGGAAAATTTGTAGAAGAAAAATCTATTGTAATGGCTACTTACATATTGTGTGGATTTGCCAATATTGCTTCTATAGGAATTCAAATAGGTGGAATTGGAGCACTAGCACCACAAAAGAAAGCTACCTTAGCAAAATTTGGTTTTAAAGCACTTATAGGAGGAACTCTTGCCTCTTTATTTACAGCAGTTTTAGTTGGGATACTTATCTAAACTAGTAGCAAAATAGAAAATTATGAATCCATTTTTAGTTATAGGCTTTGTTTTAGGATATTTTTTGTTATTGATGATCATTGCAAAAGTAACTTCTAAAGGAGCCAATAATGATTCATTTTTCATAGGTTCAAAACAATCACCTTGGTACTTGGTAGCTTTCGGTATGATTGGAGCTTCACTTTCTGGAGTAACTTTTATTTCAATTCCCGGTTGGGTGGGCGATAGTGCTTTTTCTTACATGCAAGTAGTAATGGGCTATTTTTTCGGCTACATAATTATTGCTACCGTGCTGATGCCATTGTATTACCGACTTAATCTAACTTCCATTTATTCTTATTTAGAAACCCGATTTGGTTATTATGCTTACAAAACAGGAGCTTCTTTCTTTTTATTATCGAGAGTTATAGGAGCTTCTTTTAGGCTATTTTTGGTTGCTTCTGTATTACAATATTTAGTTTTTGATACTTGGAATGTTCCTTTCTTTGTAACTGTGGCATTATCTATTATATTTATATGGCTTTACACTAATAAAGGAGGTATTAAAACCATTGTTTGGACAGATTCTTTACAAACCTTGTTTATGTTGGTCTCTGTCGGCATTGCCGTTTATACTATTAGTTTCGAATTAAACCTTACTTTTTCTTCTATGATAGATGAGATAAGTAACAGTGATTATGGGCAAATTTTCTTTTTTGATGATTTTACCGATAAAAAACATTTTGTAAAACAATTTGTTAGCGGAATCTTTATCACTATTGTTATGACAGGCTTAGATCAAGATATGATGCAAAAAAACTTGAGCTGTAAAAATATTAAGGAAGCTCAAAAAAATATGTTTTCATTCAGTGTTGTATTAATCTTTGTTAATCTGTTATTTTTAGCATTGGGAGCATTATTATTTATTTATGCAGCAGCTAATCAAATTGAAATACCAGAAAGAACAGATCATCTTTTTCCATTAATAGCTACTAATCACCTACCTGTTTTTGCAGGTATCTTTTTTATTTTAGGATTAATTGCTGCGGCATACTCTAGTGCCGACTCTGCCTTAACCTCTTTAACCACTTCTGTTTGTATAGATTTTTTAGATATAAAAAATAAAGTAAATGGTAATAACATTAGAAAAAAAGTGCATGTGTTAATTTCGTTGTTATTATTTATTGTAATTCTTATTTTCAATACTATTAATGAGGAGAGTGTAATTAGTGCTTTATTTACAGCAGCGGGTTATACCTACGGACCATTACTGGGTTTATATGCTTTCGGATTGTTTTTAAAAACTCAGGTGAAAGATAAATTGGTACCTATAGTTTGTATTCTTTCTCCAATAGTGAGTTATGTTGTTCATTTAAATTCTGAACAATTATTGTGGGGATACAAATTTGGTTTTGAGATTTTGCTTGTAAACGGACTATTAACCTTTTTAGGATTGTTGATTATTCAGAGAAAAACATGAAATAGTATTCGTTTACCACTTTAATTAGTGAGCGACAATCAACCACCTTTATTCAGTAACATTTTAAAAGAAAGCAAAGGAATTAATATAGGTTGAAACTCCACACCATTATTGGTGCTAACATCATTCCAAGCAATAGGCATAACACCAATTCCAAGCGACATGTTTTCTCTAATGGTAATTTTTATTCCCGCACTTCCGGTATAAACCTGATAAGTAGGAAAATACATTATATCAAAACTAATAAACAGGCGTTGACCAATTTGTCTGTGTCCGCCAATAAAGAAATGGAAAAAAGACAATTCATCTTTATTATTAGCAAAATCAAAAGTTCCTTTAGCATAATAAAAAGCTGCTCCAAAAGTAAAATTATTTTGAATGTTGCCTAGTGTTCCCATGATACTACCACCACCAAAAGCAATAACAGAATCTTCATTTATTGCTAATAATTGCCCACCAGAAAGACTTGCCGCTATAGTCAGTTCATTATTTATAGCAACACTTTGCTTAATGGAAGGAATAAACATGCCGAAAAGTGCCGAGTTAATAGATATGGTGGTAGAATTAGTTATCCCATAGCTTGCTTTTGCAAAAATAATGTCTGATGAAGCCAATCTGATTTCATCTTTTTTTAAAGTTAACGAAGTGGGGGTTAAAAAATGATTGGTATAATCGGGATTGCTAATGCCATATATGATTGTTGCATCACTATCTATACTACGTTTTTGTTTTGGAGTAGTTGTTTTATCTTCATTCACGTAATCATCATCGGTTTGTGCAAAAGCAGTAACAGAAAAAGAAAGAGAAAGAATTATGAAGAAAATGTTCTTCATTTTTTAGAAAATTAATTTAAGCTTGGATTTTCAGGAAACTGAGTGAACATAGCGTGTTTACCACCTTTTTTCTTTAGTACTTCTTTCCAAAGATTTTTCTTATTAAAGATTTTGGTATTGATATTAGAAATCAGCCAATAATCTTCATTTATTTCGTTAGTTAGTTGCTCTTTAGACCATCCTGAATACCCTGTAAAAAACATAATTTCTGTAGGAGCAACTTCATTGTTGTTAATCATTTTTTTAAGTTGTTCAAAATTACCTCCCCAAAATAAATTTCCGGAAATATGTTTGCTTTCTTCTAAGGTTGTTCCCAAAGTATGAATAAAATGTAGTGAAGAAGTTTCTACCGGACCACCTAAATAAACAGAAAATTTATCGTTATTAATTTCTGAAGGTAAAATTTTGTCAAGAGTAGTTTGTAAGGGTTTATTAAGAATAAAACCCACCACATCGTTATCGGAATAAGCTGCTAAAAGTACTACTGAGCGTTTAAAATAAGAGTCAGCCATAAATGGTTCGGCAATGAGTAAACGTCCCTTTTCAGGCTCAATTTTATTCAAATCTGCAATTTTATAATCTAAAGGGTTTAAAATCATGGTTCTAATAATTTTACGATGTTAAATTAAAGAAAAAAATTACTATTAACCTATGTTTTATTGATTAATTTTGTTTTTACACTTTACAAAAGTGTAGTTATTTATGGAAGAATTAAAGAATTTTATTAACTCCATCAGGAGAGATTTTGCAGGAAAACCCTTAAATGAAGATAGTGTGGATGCTAATCCATTAAAACAATATCAAATTTGGTTTGAAGAAGCGGTAAGTGCACAAGTGGTAGATCCTTATGCCATGTCTGTTGCTACCGTAGGAAAAGACATGCAACCCTCATTAAGATTAGTTTATTTAAGAGATATTTCTGAGAATGGTTTTGTTTTTTATACTAATTATGGAAGTCAAAAGGCTGGAGATATAGCTGAAAACAACAAAGTAGCCTTGAATTTTTATTGGGTAGAGTTAGAAAGACAAATAAGAATTCAAGGAAAAGTGTTTAAAGTAAGTGAAGAAATGTCAGATACTTATTTTAATAGCCGACCAAGAGAAAGTCAAATAGGTGCTTGGGCTTCAGCTCAAAGTACAGAGCTTACTTCACGACAAGTGTTAGAAGAAAAAGTAGCAGAACTTACTAAAAAGTTTAAAAATCAAGATATCCCAAGACCAAAACATTGGGGAGGTTACATTGTACAACCTTTTAAAATAGAATTTTGGCAAGGCAGACCTAATCGACTGCATGATAGGTTGGTTTATACTCGTAGTGAAAATAATGAATGGAAAATTTCTAGGATAGCTCCGTAGTGGAGAAGTTTGAATCTTGAGTGTCTTTTGATTTATAAAAAAAACCTTTACTCTTACAATGAATTTTCGGCAGCTTGTTCTATCAGTTGTTCGGAAAGTTCTTTACCTAAATAATTGTTTACCAAGTAACGTCCTAAATAAATAAGGGGAGTTAAAACTATGGCAATAATTAATTTAAAGGTGTAACCTGTAAGTGCTGCATTCACATATTCACTTGTACTCATTTTTCCGGTTAGCCAAAAAGCGATACCTAATACAATAAAGGTATCTATTAACTGAGAAATCACAGTAGAACCTGTACTTCTCAACCAAATCATTTTTCCACCAGTTTTATTTCGCAGCAACCAAAAAATGAACACATCTACAAACTGAGAAACTAAAAAAGCAATTATGCTGGCAAAGATAATCCACATGCTTTGCCCAAAAACTGCTTGAAATTGTTCGTCAGTAACAGCAGAAACACCTTTGGCAGCGGGAATGTTCATAGAGAAAAACAATACTATAAAAGCATAAGCAATAAGTGAAGCGGTAATGAAAGTAAGTTTTTTGACTCCGTTTTTCCCATAATATTCATTGATTAAATCAGTAGTAAGAAAAACCACCGGCCAAGGAATAATACCTATACTCATAATAAAGGGACCTAATTGAATTATTTTTCCGCCAATTAATTCTGCTACTACAGCGTTGGTAATAAAAATACCCGCTAAAATGGTGAAAACAATATCTCTTTTGGTTTTAAACATTAAAGACAAATTTATTTTTAAAGTTCCCCTTTATCTAATAAAATTTTGGTTTTTAAAATCCCTGCGACAGAAAGACTGTCGGTAATATCGCTATTCATTACCATGTTAAAAGCTTCATCAAAACCTACTTTTTTAAGTTGAAGTACTTCATCCTCGTCAGGTTGTGGAGCAGAAAAAGTTAAGTCTTTAGCAATATATATAATTCCTAACTCATCAGAAACAGAATTGCTGAGATGCATTTCTAATAACGGGGTCCATTGTTTGGCGGTAATACCCGTTTCTTCTAATAACTCTCTTTTTGCAGCATCTAGAGGTGGAATATCTAATTTTCCACCACCTTCACAAATCTCCCAACTGTATTGATTTAACGGATAACGATACTGACCAACCAGCCAAGTGTTATTTTCTTCATCTAAAGGAATAATACCAATAGCTAAATTTTTAAAATGAACAGTACCATAAATTCCATGATTTCCTCCTGCATTTATCACCTGATGCTCGGTAACACTAATCCAGTTATTGTTGTATTTTAGTTGACTATCTAGTGTTTTCCAAGGGTTGTTCATTTTTTTATTTTGATGCGTTTTTTGATAAATTAGCTACCAAATACTTTTTTCAAAAGGTCAGTTACTCTTGCAGCAGGGTTTTTTCTAATGTTGGCTTCTTCTTTTTGTATCATTAAAAATAAGCCTTCCATTGCTCTTGTTGTAACGTAATCTTCTAAATCAGGATTTTGTTTTTCAATAAAAGGAATTTTGTTATAAGTAGTAATAATTGGATTCCAGTATTTGGTTACTTCCACTTGTTCAATAGCATTTTTTACTATTGGGTTAAATTTTATTTTTAGCTGGGCAGAAGTTTTTTCCCTTAAATAATTAGTAGCGGCATTGTCTTCTCCTTTTAAAATAGCAAAACCATCAGAAATGCTCATATTTCTAATAGCATCAATAAAAATTGGAGCGGCTTCCTTACTTGCAGTTTCGGCAGCTCTGTTAAGCGTTAATACAAAATCGTTTACTTGATTTTCCATGCCTAATGCTATTACCTTTTCTTTTACTTTAATGGACTCAGGAGGAAAAGGAATAAAAATTTCGGGATTTTTATAAAAGCCATCCATTTTAGAAGTTAGGTCTGTGGATTTATTTGTCCCAACGGTTAATGCTTCTTTTAAACCTCCAATAACTTCTCCGTTGGTTAATGGAGTTTCGCCAGTGGTTTGTTTGTTTACTTCTTCTAAAACGTTGGTCATTTCAGCACAGCCTAACACTAAGAATGAAGCTGTTGCAAATACTAATATTTTATTTTTCATTTATTTTGTTTTTAATAAGGGTTTTATACTATCCAAAACTACATATTTTTTTAAGTTGAAAAAATAGATTAAAAAATATATTTTATTCCTAATACAATTTGATCGTGATTGGTTTTGCTGTTAAAAATATGTGCTGAAGAAATGTGATTAAACCCGGCAGAAAGTGAAAAATGTTGGTGGATAGGTTTTGTTAAATAAAATCCTTGATAAAGATTAAACCCTTCGTTAATTCCATCGGTAGAATTTTTCTTACTTTCAGCCCAAACTGTTCCTATTAAAAATTCAATGTACCACTGCTTAGTAATAAGGAAGCTAAGTTGAAAACCTGCGCCTGTAGTAGCACTTCCTTGGTCGCTTAAATTAAAAAGAGCTACAGGTCTTATCAGAAAAAGTCTATTATTAAATTCTCCTTTATTAGCCGTTGAGTCATTAAAATTGTTGGCGTAATCTACACTCCATCTAAATGGAAAATAAATAATAGATGAAAATCCGAAGTTATCACCAAAATTATTTTCAAAAGTAATTCTATCTCTGTAGGTTGAGCCGTATAAAGCAATGTTTAGTCGGTTGATTTCCATTTGTATTTTGCCTTTATTGCTTTGGGCAACAATATCTCCTGAAAAAACATAAATGAAAAAGGTTAATATGGTTAATACCGTTTTAATCAAAATTAATTTGAAAGATTTTAAAATGGAAAAAAGTATGGAATTAAAAGTGAAGCTAATATCCAATAGATAATACTTAAAGGAAGTCCTGTTTTTATAAAATCTCTAAATTTATAAGCTCCAGCACTATATACCATGGTGTTGGTTTGGTAGCCTATTGGGGTCATAAAACTTGCTGAAGCACCAAACATAATGGCCATTAAAAATGGTAAAGGGTTTAGTTCTAAATTTGCTGCAGTAACAATGGCTATTGGTGTTAACAATGCTGCGGTAGCATTGTTAGAAATAAATTCTGTAGTTATAGTAGTTAGTAAGTACAATCCTGAAATAATGGCAACCGGTCCCCAAGCACCTAGGTTATTAATAATAGTATTGGCTACTTTATAATCTAATCCGGTATTTTTTAATGCAACTCCGAAACTTATTGATCCGGCAAGTAGAAAAATAATTTTCCAATTAATTGCTTCATACATTTCTTTCATTGAAAGGCATTTTAGTAGAATTAATGTTATTACTCCTGAAATGGTACCTGTCATAATATCTAAAATATTAAACGAAGCTAAAGCAACTACTATTAAAATAACACTTAGTACAATACCGAATTTTCTCTTGTCAAAATCAATAATATTGTTTTCTGAAAGTAAAACAAAAGGAGCATCTTGCTGTGCTTCTTGTTTTTTTAGTTCTTTAATGTAGTGGTTTTTAATTTCGGCAAGAATAACATCTCCCGATTTTAATTTTGTTTTATACACATCTTCATTTACCACATCTTCTCGGTGCATGATAGCCAAGGGAATACCTCTAAATCTTCTTCGGAAATCGACATCTTTAAGGGTTTTTCCATCAAAATAAGAGTTAGAAGTAATAATTAACTCTACTAAAGTAGAATTTTTTTCTTTTAAGTCATTATCACCAATCATTAAAGGCGATTCGCTCATAATTCTAACTTTATCTTTAAGCGATTTAATTTTATCTATGTTGCATCTAATTTTTAGAATGTCGTTTGCTTGTAAAATAAAATCTCCGGCAGGAAGCATAAAACTTTCTTTATTTCTTCGTACTTCAATAATGTCAATATCAATTTCTTTTAAAAGAGAAGACTCCATAATAGATTTTCCTACTGATTCGGAGTTGGGTAATAGTTCAATTTCTGTAAGGTAGTTTCTCATTCCAAATTTTGTCTCTAAATCTTTTTCGTTAATTCTTGTTGGTAACAATTTTATTCCAACTAATAACATATAAATAACTCCAGCAAAAAGGAGTATTAACCCCATAATCGTCATATCGAACATTTCAATAGGAGGAAGCCCTTCTTTTTCTGCAATTCCAGTTACTAATAAATTGGTTGATGTACCAATAAGTGTACAGGTTCCGCCAAAAATAGAAGCAAAAGAAAGTGGAATAAGCATTTTGGTAATGCTATGATTAGAAGCACTTGCAATTTGAATAATAATAGGGATAAAAATTGCTACTACAGGGGTATTATTTACAAAAGCAGAGAAAAATGCTATTAACAACATCATTAATCCCATGCCTAAATAGAAGTTTTTTCTAAAAATAGAAGAAAGTCTTAAAGCTAATACTTGCAAAGCTCCTGTCTTTAATAGTGCAGCACTTAGTACAAACATAAAAGCAACAGTAATGGTGGCCTTGTTGCTAAATCCGCTAATGCCTTCTTCTGGAGTGATAATTCCAAATAACACAAAAGCAGCCATAATAAGCAGGGCAACTAAGTCTACTGAAAGTACTTCTGTAATAAAGAGTATAAAAGCTCCTATAAGTAGAACAATAGTTATAATGGTATTAAAATCCATAATTGCATAAAAAATAGAAAACAAAAATACATACTTTGGTGAATAAGCCTAAATAAAATAGTTGTATTTTCAATGATTGTGATAAAAATAGAAGTTTATGTGAAAAAAAACCGATAAATCTTATAAATAAAAATTAGTTAAATTCTGAGTAAACTTGTACTTTTGGCTTTTATGGAATTTTCAGCAGAACAAATAGCAGGCATACTTAACGGAGAGGTTATAGGTAATTCTCAGGTTAAGGTAAACAAATTGTCTAAAATTGAAGAGGGTGAACCTCAATCTATTTCTTTTTTGGCAAACATGGCTTACGAACATTATTTATATACTACGGAAGCTTCCATAGTTATTATAAATAGAGATTTAAAACTTCAAAAAGCTGTTAAAGAAACATGTACCTTAATAAAAGTAGATAATGCTTACGAATGTTTTGCTAAACTGTTGGAGACTTATCAGCAAATGAAAGGTAGTAAAGCAGGAATAGAACAACCATCGTTTATATCTGAATCAGCTAAATTAGGTGAAAACTGTTATGTAGGAGCTTTTGCTTATATTGGAGAGAATGTTACTATAGGAAATAATGTGAAAGTTTATCCTAACACCTATGTTGGAGACAATACAATAGTAGGGGATAATAGTATTTTGTTTGCAGGTGTTAAATTGATGGATGAAACTGTAGTAGGAAGAAATTGCATTTTTCATGCGGGAGTAGTGATAGGATCAGATGGTTTTGGTTTTACACCAGGTGAAAGTAATGTATATAGTAAAGTTCCTCAAATAGGAAATGTAGTTATAGAAGATGATGTAGAAATAGGGGGAAATACAGTAATTGATAGAGCTACAATGGGTTCTACGGTTATTAGAAGAGGGGTTAAACTCGATAATTTAGTGCACATAGCACATAATGTAGTAATAGGGGAGAACTCAGCAATTGCAGGACAGGTTGGGATTGCAGGTTCAGCAAAAATTGGTAAAAATTGTATGATGGGTGGACAAGTAGGAGTTGCGGGGCATTTAAATATTGCTGATGGAACTAAAATAGCAGCTCAATCAGGAATTGGAGCAAATATTAAAGTTGAGGGGACTGTAGTACAAGGTTCTCCGGCCTTTTATATTGGAGATTATAAACGTGCTTATGTAGGTTTTAAAAAACTGCCTGAAATTTTAGACAGATTAGATAAATTAGAAAAGAATAACCAATAATAAAGATTAGCATAAATAGTTTCAAAATAACCTAACTATAAAATTGCTAAGCGCTAACTTAATTAGTATGGCAAAACAAAAAACAATAAAAGATTCATTTAAAGTAGTTGGAGTAGGACTACATACAGGTGTAAAAGCAACATTAACAGTAAATCCAGCACCCGATAATCACGGGTTTAAATTTAAAAGAACTGATGTTGAGGGTCAACCAATAATTCCAGCAGATGCTAACTTGGTGGTAGACACATCAAGAAGTACTACATTAGGCAAAGACGGAGTAAAAGTACACACAACAGAGCATATTTTAGCTGCTTTGTTTGGTTTGGAAATAGATAATGCACTTATAGAACTAGATGGTCCTGAAGTTCCAATTATGGATGGAAGTGCTTTTCCTTTTGTAAGTATGATTAATCAAGTAGGTATTGTTGAACAAGCTGCAGAAAAAGACTATTTTGTTGTTACAGATAACTTAACTTATGAAGATATGGAAAGACATACAGAAATGTTGGCTGTTCCTCAAGATGAGTTTAGGATAACCGTTATGGTAGATTATAATTCTGTAATATTAGGTACACAGCATGCTCATATGTATCATGCAGGAGAGTTTGTTGAAGAAATTTCTAAGTGTAGAACTTTTGTTTTTTTAAGAGAATTAGAGGTACTTGCAAAAAATGGTTTGATTAAAGGTGGAGATTTAGATAATGCAATCGTTTTAGTAGATAAACCATTGCCTCAAGAAAAATTAGATGAAATAGCTGATTTATTAGGAAAACCTCATATTAAAGTGGATAAGGCAGGAGTGTTAAATAACTTAACACTTCATTTTCAAAATGAACCAGCGAGACATAAATTGTTAGACATCATAGGAGATTTAGCTTTGGTAGGAAAGCCTATAAAAGGTCATATTTTAGCTGCTCGTCCAGGACATAAAGGTAATGTAGATTTTGCTAAAATCATTAAACAAGAAATTAAAAAACAGCAGAAAGGAAATGTATTTTTTGATTTAACAAAAGAGCCTGTTTACGATATCAATCAAATTACTAAACTATTACCTCATAGATATCCATTTTTATTGGTTGATAAAATAATAGAAATGGATGAAAATAGTATTGTGGGGGTAAAAAACATCACCTTAAACGAACCGCAATTTACAGGTCATTTTCCAAATAACCCGGTAATGCCTGGAGTTCTTCAAGTTGAAGCAATGGCCCAAGCAGGCGGTATCTTAGTGCTTAGCCAAGTTCCAGATCCGGAAAACTATATGACTTATTTTATGAAAATTGATGGTGTGAAATTTAAAAGAAAAGTAATTCCAGGTGATACACTTGTTTTTAAATTGGAATTATTATCTCCTATAAGAAGAGGAATAGTTCATATGAGTGGAAAAGGATATGTTAATGGTCAGTTAGCAATAGAAGCAGAATTAATGGCTCAAATTGTTAAAGAAAAAACAGAAGAAAAGGCAACAGTAGCATCACATCAATAAAAAATACTAATTTCGCTGTTGCAAAAACAAAAACTATTTATTGAATGGAAAAATATCCAATGACAAATATTCATCCTAATGCAAAAATTGCTGATGATGTAAAAATTGATGCATTTACTACTATATATGATAATGTTGAGATAGGTGAAGGAACTTGGATAGGTTCTAATGTTACCATTTTTAGTGGGGCAAGAATTGGAAAAAATTGTAAGATTTTTCCTGGAGCTGTAATTTCAGCAATTCCTCAAGATTTAAAATTTGATAATGAAGATACCACTGCCGAAATTGGAGATGGAACTATTATTAGAGAATGTGTAACTATTAACAGAGGAACAAAAGATAGAAATAAAACAGTAGTGGGTAAAAATTGTTTATTGATGGCTTATGTACATGTTGCTCATGACTGCATAGTTGGAGATAATTGCATATTGGCAAATTGCGTAAACCTTGCAGGACATGTTGTTTTAGGTGATTTTGTAATTATTGAAGGAGTTGCGGGCGTGCAACAATTTGTTCATATTGGAGAACATGCATTTATTGCTTCAGGGGCAAATGCCAGAAAAAATGTACCTCCTTATGTAAAAGCAGCCAGAGACCCATTAACTTATGCAGGTGTAAACTCCGTAGGATTAAGAAGAAGAGGCTTTTCTACAGATGTAATACTTCAAATAGAAGATATTTATCGTTCACTTTATGTGAGAGGTTTAAATGTTACTAATGCTGTTAGAGTAATAGAACAAGAAGCACCAAAATCAAAAGAAAAAGATATCATTTTAAAATTTATTGAAGAATCTTCTGCGAAGGGAATTATAAGAGGACCTATTGTATAAATTCGATAAGAAATAATTAAAAAATAAGAAATGGCAACTACAGCAGATATTAAAAATGGATTATGCATAAAGTACAATGATAGTTTATATACTATTGTTGAATTTCAGCATGTGAAGCCAGGTAAAGGGCCGGCTTTTGTGAGAACAAAATTAAAAAACCTAACATCAGGAAAAGTAATTGATAATACTTTTTCTGCCGGACATAAAATTGAACCAGTTAGAGTTGAAAGAAGAAAATATCAGTTTTTATATAAAGAAGGAGAGGCTTATCATTTTATGAATGATGAAACGTATGAACAAACTTTTATTTCTGAAGAACTAATTAATGCACCTCAATTTTTAAAAGAAGGAGATTTTGTAGAAATCGTTTTTCATGCAGAAGAAGAAAAACCTTTATTATGTGAATTACCTGCATCTATTGTTTTAGAGGTAACCTATACTGAACCTGGAGAGAAAGGAAATACAGCAACTAATGCATTTAAACCAGCAACTGTTGAGACTGGTGCTGAAGTAAGAGTTCCGTTGTTTATCAATATCGGAGACCATATAAAAATTAGCACCACAGATGGTTCTTACTCAGAAAGAGTAAAGGTTTAAGAAAAAATTACATATAACTATATTATAATCAATAATTAACAAAAAGGAGCAACTTTGTTCCTTTTTGTATTAAAAAATCAACTCATGAAAAAAATAGTCTTATTACTTTTAACATTCATCACCTTATTTCAGATTAGAGTTAAAGCCGATGAAGGTATGTGGTTACCTCTTTTTATAGAAAGATTAAACCATGTGGACATGCAAAATTGTGGATTACAACTTACTGCAGAAGAAATTTATTCTGTAAATAATTCTTCTTTAAAAGATGCTGTGGTGGCTCTTGGTGGTGGTTTTTGTACAGGAGAAATAATTTCTAATCAAGGATTAATGCTCACGAACCATCACTGTGGTTATGGCGTTATTCAAGAAAAAAGTTCTACAGAACATGATTATTTAACAGATGGTTTTTGGGCTATGACCAAAGCACAAGAATTACCTGCTGGATTTGGTGTTTGGTTTTTAGATAGAATGGATGATGTAACAACTATTGTTTTAAAGGATGTGACAGATGAGATGGACGAAACAGAAAGAAGTAAAACCATTTCTGCGGCAATAAAAGCGTTGGTTGATAAAGAAGCTGAGGGAAAAGATAAAGAAACTTATAAAGTTCAGGTAAAATCATTTTACCATGGAAATGAATATTATATGTTTAAATATAATATTTTTAATGATGTTCGTTTAGTAGGAGCACCTCCAAGTTCTATTGGTAAATTTGGTGGAGATACTGATAACTGGATGTGGCCTCGACATACAGGTGATTTTACCTTATTTAGAGTTTATGCTAATGAAAATAATGAGCCTGCTGACTACGCTGAAACAAACAAACCATACCAACCAAAACATCATCTACCTGTTTCTTTAGAAGGAATTAAAGATGGAGATTATGCTATGGTTATGGGGTACCCGGGAAGTACTGACAGGTATTTAACTTCTTATGGTGTTGAGGAAGCTGTAAAAGTAGAGCAACCAGAAAGAGTTAAAATTAGAAGAGCGAAGTTAGATATTATGGAAGAAGGAATGAGCAAAGATCAAAAAGTAAGAATTCAATATGCTTCTAAATTTGCTAGTACAAGTAATTATTGGAAGTACTTTAAAGGACAAAGCCAGCAGTTAGTGAAAAACAAAGTAAAACAAAAGAAAGAAGCTTTAGAGAAAAAATATATTGATTGGGCAAGTGAAAATGCTGAAAGAAAAGTAAAATATGCTAATGCATTAGAGTTGGTAAAAAATGCTTACGACCAAGGAGCAAAATATACTTTACCTAAAGTTTATTTTCAAGAAGCAGTTTTTCAAGGACCAGATATCTTTGGATATGTGATGTCAAATTTTGCATTCCGTTCTAGTATGCAAGCTGCCATAACAGCAAATAGTTCAGAAAAAATGGAAGAAGCTAAAAAACAGATTTTAGAAGACTTAGAAGGAGATTTTAAAAACTATAATGCCGAAATAGATCAAAAATTATTGGCTAAAATGTTGACTATGTTTTACAATAATGTAGATGAGGAATTTCATCCTGAAACATTAACGGAAATAGCTAAAAAATATAAGAATGACTTTAATAAGTTTGCGGCAGATTATTTTAAAAAATCACCTTTTACATCAGAACAAAGAGTGCAAGATTATTTAGCTAAATTCAATGCTAAAAAACTGCAAAAAGATCCTATCTATAATTTAATGAATGAGTTTATTAATATCTACATTCAACAAATTAGTGGTGGTCAAAATCAAATTGCTCAAGAAAAAGCAAAAGGGATGAGGTTATTTGTTGATGGTGTTAGACAAATGAATAAAGATAAAAAATATGCTCCTGATGCTAATTCAACTATGAGAGTCTCTTATGGAAATGTATTATCTTATGAGCCTACTGATGCTGTTACTTATCATTTTCATACTACTCTAGAAGGAGTAATGCAAAAAGAAGTAATAACAGATAATAAGAACCATGAATTTTATGTGCCAGAAAAATTAAAAGAATTATACAATAAAAAAGATTATGGACAATATGCCAACGAAGATGGTGAGTTGCCTGTAGGTTTTTTATCTAATAATGATATTACAGGGGGAAATTCAGGTAGTCCGGTAATTAATGGTAAAGGACACTTAATAGGAACAGCATTTGATGGTAACTGGGAAGCAATGAGTGGCGACATTTATTTTGAACCAAACATTCAACGTACTATTTCTGTAGATATTCGATACACATTATTTATTATTGATAAATATGCTGGAGCTAAGCATCTTGTTAACGAAATGACGTTAATAAAATAAGTTTTTTTTTTAGGTTATTATAATTTAATAAACTATAATTGTACTGTTAATTATTATAATATAAACTAAAAATTAAAAATTATGAAAAACTTTATCAAATTTGCTGCAGTTGCTTTAATAGTTACTGCATTTACAACAAACGTAAATGCTCAAATTAGAGCTTCATTAGGGTTAGAAGTAGCCTTACCTTTAGAAGATGGTTATAATTTTGGAATAGGAGCTAGTGCAGGCGGAGAGTTTTTATTGGGAGATAATATGGGGATAACTGCAAAAATTGGGTATACCGCTTTAATGGTAGATGCTGATGGTGGTTCTGCTTCGCTAATCCCGATGATAGCTGGATTTAGATATTATTTAGCTGATAATGAGTCAGGAATTTATTTAACAGGTCAATTAGGGATGACTACTTTTAAATATAAACAAGAATATGAATTTTTTGGAATGAAACAAACTGTAGAAGGTTCCTCAACAGAATTGTCTTATGCGTTTGGTGCAGGTATATTGTTAGGAGATAATATTGATTTGGGATTAGGGTATAATATAATTTCTGGAGACGGAGGAAGTTTTAATTATATCGGGCTTAGAGCAGCTTATAACTTCTAATTTAATTGATAAGAAAACAGAAAAAAACCATCCATAATTTTATGGATGGTTTTTTTGTTTTATAAAAAGTTGTTGTACTTTTAACAAATAAATTTTATACGATTGTCAAAAGTCATAAAAAATAAAAATAAACGAATTCAACTTGGGAGATTAAAGTTGGATATCTTGCTGCAAGTAACTAAAAGCATTAATAATAATTTATCTAAAAAAGAGCTTATTCAATTATATAAGCATGTTGTTATTGATCAATTGAATATTGGAAAATTGCTTTTATACGCTTATGATGGGATTAATTGGCAACAAGAAATATGTATTGATACGGCATGTAATTCAGTTGATGTAGAAAAAGATTTATTAGTATTTAATGAAATTACTTTTATTGATGAAAACTCTTATCCTAAATTGGTAGAATTTGATGTAGTAATTCCAGTTTCTCATAAATCCAATCCAATAGCCTATTTACTTTTGGCCGATTTTGATGGTGAAAGTATAGAAGTGAGTCCAATTATAAAACATTTAACTTTTATACAAACATTAACAAATATAATTGCCGTTGCTTTAGAGAATAAACGGTTATATAAAGAGAATTTAGAAAAAATTGCTATTAAAAAAGAAATGGAATTAGCTTCTGAAATGCAGGCGTTACTGTTTCCTAATTATTTTCCTAATAATGATAAAATAGAAGTAGCAGCACAATATATTTCTAACCAATTAGTTGGAGGTGACTATTATGATTTTATTTCACTTTCTGAAAATGAAATTGCTTTTTGTGTTGCTGATGTTTCAGGAAAAGGTGTTTCGGCAGCATTATTAATGTCAAATTTTCAAGCTGCACTAAGGACTTTAATAGATAAAACAGACAGTTTTAAACAGCTTGTATCTGAGTTAAATGCCTTAATCATTAATAATGCTAAAACAGAAAAATTTATTACTGCTTTTATAGGAAAGTATAATTGCGTATCTAAAAAGTTGTGCTACATTAATGCCGGACATAACCCCCCAATACTTCTTAACAATTCCAAGACATTTTATTTAACTACAGGAACTACCGTATTAGGAATGTTTGATACATTACCCAATATAGAAAGTGGAGAAGTAATGATTAATGATGATGCTTTATTATTTTGCTATACAGATGGAGTTACAGAGCAAATTAATACTAAAAATCAAGAGTTTGGTATTGAGAAATTAACTGAATTGATAAAGAAAAATCAACAAAAAGAAGTCAAATCAATTATTGAAGTTATAATTGATGAACTTAACAAGTTTAATAAATCTGCATCTTTTGATGATGATATTACTTTACTAGGTTTGAAATTTAAGTAACACAATTATTTTTTAATTATTAAAGTATTTCAAAGTGAAAGAAATTTTTTCTTTCAATTCATCTCTAGAGACAATAAAGTCTAAGAAACCATGCTCTAAAACAAATTCTGAAGTTTGAAATCCTTTTGGTAATTCTTTTCCAATAGTTTCTTTAACAACTCTAGGACCTGCAAAAGCTATTAAAGCCCCTGGTTCAGCAATGTTAATATCTCCTAACATGGCATAAGAAGCTGTAACACCACCAGTTGTTGGGTCTGTTAATAGTGAAATATAAGGAATTTTTGCTTTTGCTAATAAAGTAAGCTTAGCAGAGGTTTTTGCCATTTGCATTAATGAAAAAGCAGCTTCCATCATTCTTGCTCCACCGGATTTAGAAATCATTAAAAATGGAATTTTATTTTTGATAGAATAGTCAATTGCTCTAGCAATTTTTTCTCCGACAACAGAACCCATAGATCCTCCAATAAAGTTAAAGTCCATACAAGCAATTACTAAATTTTGCTTATCAACTTTACCAACGGCTGTTCTTACAGCATCTTTTAAATTAGTATTCTTTTGTGTAGTTTTTATTCTATCTACATATTTTTTTGTATCTGTAAAGTTTAAAGGATCTCCTGAAGTTAAATTAGCATCAAGTTCTTTAAATTTATTATCATCAAATAATATTTTAAAATATGTTGCAGAATCAATTTTATCATGGTAACCACAATCGCATACACAAAATTTTTCTGTAAAGTCTTCTTGTGGAATAACGGCACTACATTTTGGACATTTATACCATAATCCCTCTGGTGTTTCTTTCTTTTCCGTTGTAGGAGTTCTAATCCCTTCTTTTATTCTTTTAAACCAACCCATATATCGTTAATAATTATTCGTTAAATGTTAAATGTTATTTCTGTCACTATCTTTCAATACCAAATTTATAAAGTATTAATGTTATTTAAATCTTCAAAAGATCTTTTTAGCCTGAATTTAAAAGTTTTTTCTCCTTCTCTTAACCAAACTCTAGGATCATAATATTTTTTATTTGGTTTATCATCTCCTTCAGGATTACCAATTTGAGATTTAACATATGCTGCTTTTTCATTAAAATAATCTCTTACCCCTTCTGTAAAAGCATATTGCAAATCAGTATCTATGTTCATTTTTATTACACCGTAAGAAATAGCTTCTCTAATTTCTTCTAATGTAGAACCAGATCCACCATGAAAAACAAAATCAACAGGGTTTGAGGATGTATTGAATTTTTGCTGGATATAATCTTGAGAGTTTTTTAAGATAACTGGAGTAAGTTTAACATTTCCAGGTTTGTAAACACCATGCACGTTTCCAAAAGCAGCAGCAATTGTAAATCTATTACTGATTTTAGAGAGTTCTTCATAAGCATAAGCTACCTCTTCAGGTTGAGTATATAAAAGACTATTATCAACATTAGAATTATCAACACCATCTTCCTCTCCACCAGTAATTCCTAGTTCAATTTCTAATGTCATACCTATTTTACTCATTCTAGCCAAGTATTCTTTACAAATTGCTATATTTTCTTCAATGGGTTCTTCCGATAAATCTAACATGTGAGAACTATAAAGTGGTTTACCGGTTTCCTTGTAAAATTGTTCTCCGGCAGTTAATAAACCATCAATCCAAGGAAGTAAGTTTTTAGCACAATGATCTGTATGTAAAATTACAGGAACATTATAAACCTTTGCCAGTTCGTGTACATGTTTAGCTCCTGCAATGCCTCCCGCAATAGCTGCTTGTTGATTTTCGTTACTTAATCCTTTTCCGGCATTAAAATGACATCCGCCATTAGAAAATTGAATAATTACGGGACCATTAACTTCTTTTGCAGTTTCCATTACTGTGTTTATGGTTGATGAACCAGTAACATTAACAGCAGGCAATGCAAATTTACGCTCTTTGGCTATTTTAAATATTTCTTGAACAGCATCACCGTAGACAACTCCACCTTGAATAGTTTTTATCATAGTTTAAAATTTTTTAGAACACAAAGTTAATATAAAAATGCAATTAGAAATTCTTTTAATTGATTGATTTTTCAATTAAGTAGTTATGGAAAAATAACATAAAGTTAATGTGATATTTATTTTTTTGTGATAAAATTGCAATAAAAATAGGATAATATGCAATTATTTAAAGAACTACAAAACTATGTTCAGCACCAACTTAATGATGATGTTGCACCTGATAGACGACCCATTTTAAATAGCTTAATTGATGTAATAAAACAAAAGATACTGGTTAATAAAGAGGTTGCCATTAATTTTGTTTGTACGCATAATTCTAGAAGAAGTCAGTTTGCTCAATTTTGGGCAACGCTTATGGCAAGTTATTTTGATGTTCAACATATTTCGTGTTTCTCAAGTGGGGTAGAAGTTACCGCTCTTCATGCTAACGTGGTAGATATTTTTAAAAATATTGGAGTAGAGGTTAACCAGTCTGGTAAAGGAAATCCTATATATTTTTTAAAATATGCTGAGAACGCTGCTCCAATTAAAATGTTTTCTAAATTGTTGGAGGATGAAACTAATCCGCAAAAAGATTTTATAGCAGTTATGACTTGTGCTGAAGCAGATGAAGGATGTCCTTTTGTACCGGGAGCAATTGCTAGAATTCCTTTGAGATACGAAGACCCAAAACAATTTGATGGAACTAATGAAGTTGAAAAAGCTTATGAAACTACTTCTCAACTTATTGCCAATGAAATGAAGTATGTTTTTTCGAGAATTTGAAGTAATAAGAATTATAAAACTGTGTGGTTAACATTATTTGTTTAATCTTTTAAATACCCAACAATCAATTCAGCAGCTCTTTTTGAAGCACCTTTACCACCTAATTTAGCTTCAATTTCTTTGTAGGCATTAAGCATGCTAGATTTTCCTGGTTCTACTAATATTTTAGAAAGTTCTGTGGTTAAATTTTCAGTAGTTAATTCATCTTGAATTAATTCTTTAACCACTTCTTTATCGGCAACTAGATTTACCAAGGAAATAAATTTAATTTTCACTACCATTTTTGCTAGATGGTAAAAAAGCTTACCGGTTTTGTAGCAAACCACTTGTGGAACATGAAACAGTGCAGTTTCTAAAGTGGCAGTCCCACTAACAACCAAAGCAGCTGTTGCATGTTGTAATAAATCATAGGTTTTATTTTCTATGATGTTGATGTTGTTGGTTTCAAATTGCTTATAAAAGCTTAATGGTTGTGATGGCGCTCCTGCAATTACAAACTGGTAATCAGGAAAATTGTTGGTTACAGAAAGCATGATGTTGAGCATGGCAGTAATCTCTTGTTTTCTGCTTCCCGGTAGTAAGGCAATTATTGGTTTATCCGAAAGTTGATATTTTTCTTTAAAATTTTCTGAAGAAATGTGGGGATATTCAGAAATACAATCGATAAGTGGATGTCCGATAAAATCAACTTTGTAATCGAATTTTTTATAAAAATCTTCTTCAAAAGGAAGAATCACAAACATTTTATCTACTACTTTTTTAATTTGGTGAACCCGTTTTTGGTTCCATGCCCAAATTTTAGGAGAGATGTAGTAAAAAACCTTAATATTATTCGCTTTTGCCCATTTAGCAATTTTCATATTAAAACCAGGGTAATCTACTAAAATTAGTACATCTGGTCGGTAAGCTTTAATGTCTTCTTTGCAAAAAGCGATATTTCTAAAAATAGTTTTTAGGTTCATTAATACATCTTCAACACCCATAAAAGCTAACTCTTTGTAATGCTTAATAATTTCAGCACCTTCGGCTTCCATTAAATCGCCACCAAAACAACGGAATTGAGCATCCTTATCCGTGATTTTTAATTCCCTGATAAGTAAAGAGGCTTGTAAATCTCCTGATGCTTCTCCAGCTATAATGTAATAATTCATTAGTTAGTTTATGGGGGTTAAAAGTTTATTATTCATATTCTACATTACACATCTGATTAGCTTAAATAAAAACAATATAGTACAGATAAAAAGCACCATATATAAGTGTAGCTAATATCACACCCCTTGCCGAAAGGTCTTTTCTGAGCGAATAAAACAAAAAGAATAAACCTAAATTACAAAATAAACTGCCTTTTAGTACATTAATTATTTCACTAAAAAACGGATTGAAAATAATATCCATTAGGGATAGATTAGAATACATTTGTAACCAAAAATACATGATGATATAGGGGAGGAACAAGCCTAAAACTAACCCTATAACTATATGATTAAATTCTTTAAAGTTATTTTTAATCATGCTCAAACAATTTTATTTTTTCTAAATGTTCGTAATTGGTAATATCATGTTTAACGGGAACAACCGAAACATAATTGTGTGCTAACGCCCATTCGTCAGAGTCGGTGCCATTATCGGTTACCACAAATTTGCCCGAAAGCCAATAGTAGGTTCTTCCTTGAGGATCTTTACGTTCATCATAATCTTCCTCCCAATTGCCAATGGCTTGTCGGCAAACTTTTATTCCTGCAATTAAATCCATACTTACATTCGGGATATTTACATTTAAACAAACATCTTTGGGCATTGGATTTTCAATCATGTTCGCAATAATTTTTTTGGCAATTACTTTGGCGGCATCAAAATTAGCATCAATAGAATGATCTAATAAAGAAAAACCAACAGAAGGAATGTTCTGTAAAGCCCCTTCTACTGCAGCCGACATCGTTCCTGAATAAATTACATTGATAGAAGAATTGGCTCCATGGTTAATTCCCGAAACAATTAAATCGGGCTTTTTGCTTAAGAGTTTGTTAACGGCAATTTTTACACAATCAACAGGAGTTCCGCTGCAAGCATAGCCTGTAACATCCATTACTTTGGTTTTGTTTAGGTGTAGGGTAGAATTAAAAGTTACGGCATGTCCCATTCCGCTTTGAGGTTTGTCGGGAGCTACTACCACTACATCACCTAGTTCTTTACTTACTTCTATTAAGGCTTTAATTCCCGGAGCGGTAATACCATCATCATTAACAACTAATATATAAGGTTTTTTCATGTTATTTTTTTATTGGTAAAGTGCAAACTTAATGATAATGCTAAGCTAACAATGTTAAAGCCATTTCTTTCTTTTGAAATAAATCAACATAACAATAAAAATCAATAACATCAGTCCCCAAATTACAAAGTAGCTGTATTTCCAACTGAGTTCGGGCATGTTTTCAAAGTTCATCCCATAAACACCTGCAATAAAAGTTAATGGAATAAAAATAGTAGAAATAATAGTAAGCAACTGCATTACATTATTGGTTTTGTTATTTACCCCAAATTGATAGGATTCCATAACAGAACTGATGTTGTCTCGTTGTAAATCTATCGCATCATTCAAATGCACGACATGTTCATAAACATCCTTAAAAAATTTTTTGGTTTGTTTTTTCAGAAAACTTTCACTGTCTTTTTCTAAGAGAGAAATAGCTTCTTTTACCGGAATAATAATTCTTTTGAGTTTGTTTACTTCTTTTTTTAGTAATTGGATTTCTTCTAATAGTTTGCTGTCAAAATTGTGTAATACTTTGTTTTCCATTTCTTGAATTTCTTCGCTTAAAAAATCCGAGACATAAAAATAATAATCTACAGTAGTATCAGTTAATCGATAAAATAGGTACTCAACACCTAAATCTCTTAGTTTGCCTACTTTGTTTTTTAAACGCTCTCTAATGTTATTATAAATATCTCCATTCCTTTCCTGAAATGTGAGTAACCAACTGTCTCCAAGTACAAAACTTACTTGTTCGTAATCAATATCCTTTTGATTAGTATGGATACCAATCATTTTTAAAGTAAAAAATAAATGATCTTCAAAAAAATCGACTTTTGGTCGATGGTTGGTGTTTAACACATCCTCCAATAACATGGCATCTAAGTTAAAACAAGTACCAATTTTTTCGATTAAAGCCGTTTCGTGTAATCCCGAAATATTTATCCAGGTATTGGATGTATTATTTTTAAATTTGGATAAATCGTTTAATTGGGTAATTTCTTGTTCTTCAAAAGTATCACTTGTATAATTATAAATTGTAACAATTACTTTTTCGGTGGTTTTTTTACCGGTGTAAATAAGCGTACCTGGAGGTTGTCCGGCTTTTTTTGCAGTAGATGAAGTGGTGCTTTTAACGGTTTTTTGAATTTTAGCCATATGTAGTTACTGTGAAAATTAGTTGTAACAAAAATATAAAAATAAAATCAGTTACTAAGAAATGGCCAATTTAAGAAAGGAAAAGCAGAGAGGAAGGGATTCGAACCCCCGATACGTTACCGTATACACGCTTTCCAAGCGTGCGCCTTAAGCCACTCGGCCACCTCTCTGTTTTGAAATTAAGGACTGCAAAAATATCTTTTTTTTATAGAACATTATCGAGTGAAGTTAAATAATCTTAAAAAAATGGAGGCATTAAAAAAAATCTTACCTTTGGGGTATTAAATTATTAATGATGAATGCAGAATTAAAAATAGAAGGATTGAGTTGTGGACATTGTGTAAAAGCAGTAGAGAACATTCTAGGTGATTTAAAAGGGGTAAAGCAATATTTGGTTAGTTTGCCCGATAAAGCTACTATTGAGTTTGATGAAAATACAATCAAGATTGAACAAATAAAACAATCTATAAACGATTCTGAAATATATAAAGCCTTATAGTTATGAATGCAATCAACTATTTTTTAACCCTTACAGTAGTTTTATTAAGTTTTTTTTCAGCTTGTAATAACCCATCAGAAAATAATGAAGAAGAAACGATTACTTCTGAAAAATCGGTTATTGATGCATCTAAAGTATTAGCTGTAGATTATAAAATTGATGGTATGACTTGTAAAATGGGTTGTGCTAAAACCATAGAAAAAACGGTAGCTGGTTTAAATGGTGTAGTATTAAGTACTGTTGATTTTGATGTAGAAAAAGGTCATTTTGAATTTGACGCTTCTATTATTTCTGAAAAAGAAATTATTATTGCTATAGAAAGCGTTGCGGATCAATATAAAGTGGAGGAGTGGAAAGAGGAAAAAGATACTTCAAAAGAAAAAGCTCCTTCAGAAACTAAAACTGAAGATAAATCTGTTACAAATGTTAAAATGCCAACATTTGAAATTCCCAATATTTTTGAATTGTTGATTAATCAGTTGTAAGCACAGTTTACAAGTTTTGTGTTGTAGTGTCTTTACGGTAATTTTAATCATTTCAATTCTTTCAAAATAGCATTTTCTACCTCTTGGCTATTCCATTTATCTTCAATGTTATTTATTTCTGTCATTATTTTTTTCATGATAGCATCTTGAATTTGACCTTTTTTCCAAGCTTCGGAATAACGAATGTGACTAAAAGTTACCTGACTATAAAGCGGCATCCATTTATCAGGATATTTTTCTGAGAAATGAGCTTCAATCTTCTTTTGCAACAAAAATTTAGGGTCAGCAACATAATCTCGCATTACATAGTAATTGTGCAGAGATAAATCTTGAACACCATCGCCATCAGGTTTTCTCATTAGTTGGTATTCTTCAAAAACTTTTTTCCAATTTTCATTGTGTTTTTGCATGAGCTCCCACAAAACGGTACAATCTTCAAAACCTGCATTCATACCTTGTCCGTAAAAAGGCACTGTTGCATGAGCAGCATCTCCCATAAGGGCTGTTTTTCCGTGTGTCCATGGGTAACAACGAATAATAGCCAATGATGAAAGCGGATGATCTTCCCAAGCATCAGCAATGTTGGGCATCATTTTATAAAAATCGGGAAATGTGGTTTTAAAAAAAGTGTTTACCGCTTCTTTGGTAGTAAGTGTTTCAAAAGAATTTTCACCTTTAAAAGGCATAAATAAAGTGCATGTAAATGAACCGTCTTCATTTGGAAGGGCAATTAACATAAACCTTCCTCTGGGCCATATATGTAAAGCATTTTTTTCTAATTTATAAGAACCATCTGCGTTGGCAGGAAGTAAAATTTCTCGGTAACCATCTTCAATATAATTTTGGCTAAAATTAAACCTATCTAGAATTTGGAAAGAATTATATCTTACGGCAGAAAAAGCTCCATCAGTAGCAAAAACTATATCTGATTGGTATTGTTTTTTCTTGCCTGAAACAGTTTCTGTATAAACGATACCATTTTCTAAATCGGCTTTGTAACAACGCTCGTTATAGAAAATTTGAGCATTACCATGGTTTTCGGCAATATCCATCATTTTGGCATTAACACCACCACGAGAAACAGAATAAATAGCCTGACCTTCTTTACCATAAGGTTGAAAAGTAAGGTTCCCTTTTAAATCATGCATCATTCTGCCCGGCATAGGGATAGCAATTTTCCTGATTTCATCTCCGACACCTACTGTATCTAGTGCTTTCCATCCTCTTGTAGATAAAGCCAAGTTAATGGATTTTCCTGCTGAAATTTCAGCTTTTCTAATGTCCGGACGTCTTTCTATTATGGCTACTTTATATCCTGCTTTTGAAAGATATACAGCCCACAACGAACCTACTAATCCTGCTCCCACAATTGTTGCTGTTTTCATATTTTAAATTTTAATACCTATAATACAAATATCATCAACTTGTTCGAGCTGACCTTTCCAATTTTCAATTTTTTTCAATAATATATCTTGTTGATTATCTAGAGTTGTAGATGAACTTTCAATAATTAATTTTTTAAATGGACCATATTTAAATTTTTTACCTTTCTCTCCACCAAATTGATCGGGATAACCATCAGAAAATAAATATATTTTATCACCTTTTTTTAGTTTAAATTGATGGTTAGTAAATGGTTTAGATTCAAGATGAATACCTACTGGTTGTTTGTCTCCTTTAATTTCTTGTATTTCATTTGAATTTTGTTCTAGTATCCAAAGTGGATTGTTGGCACCAGCAAACTCAAGATTAAAACTATCTTTATTTTTTTCTAAGCTACAAATAGCGATATCCATACCATCCTTTACCTCTTCGTTATTTTTTTTAAAAGTATCAATAACAATTTCTCTAACTTTATTAAGAATTAATGCCGGTTGAGTAATGTTGAACTCGACTACTGCTTTATGGAGTGCATTAGAACAAATAACACTAACCATAGCGCCAGGGACTCCATGTCCTGTACAATCTGCAACAGCAATAATTATTTTAGTATCTATTTTTTCAAACCAATAAAAATCACCACTGACAACATCTTTGGGTTTAAAAAGAATAAATGATTCTGTAAGACTTTTTTTAATAAGTTTTATATCTGGAAGAATGGCAGACTGAATACGTTTAGCATAATTAATACTATCCGTTATTTCTAATTTTTTTTCTTCTATTAAGTGTTTTTGTTTTTCTACTTCTTGTTTTTGTTGGGTTATTAAAGTGTTTTTTTGCTCTAATAATGTATTAGATTTCTTTTTTTGATTATAACTTTTAAATAATACTAATAATATAATTAATAATAAAATGGCACCAGAACCACCTACATAGCTATATATTTTTTGTTGTTCAACTTCTTTTTGATGTTGAACTTCTTTAATTCTTTCTTGTTCGGTTCTAATTAAACTATCGGTTAATTGTTTTTTATCAAAAGCATATTGCATTTCTGTTTGAGCAACTTTTCTTGTTAAATCTTCATTGTGTAAACTGTCTTTTAGCTCAACATATCGTTCAAAGTAATTTAAGGCTTTAATGTTATTATTTAAACCTTTATAAGCTTTATAAAGGCATAAACAACTTGATTTAATAGTTTCTTTTAATTTATATTCTACCCCAATTTGAAACGATTTACTACATAACTCAATACTTTTATTGTAATTTTTGTAATAGTTATTTAAATCACCAATACTTCTATATAAGGTTGATATATTTAAGAGATCACTTGTTTTATCAAAATATTCTTTAGCAAGTTCAAATTCTATTTTTGCTTTTTCAAAGTCATTGTTTTCCATGTAAATAATGCCCATATTAGATCTACATTGATTTAATCCTTTTAAATCATTTAATTTTTTATAAAGGGCTTTACTTTTTTCAAAATAAAATAATGAACTGTCAATTTGATTTTCTCTTTTATAAACCAAACCTAGTGCCATATAAGCTATTGCAATACCTGTTGAATCATTTAACTTTAAAAAATTGCTGTATGCATTGTTATAGTGTGATTTTGCATTTGAAAATTCTCCCAAGAGCGTATATACATTTCCTAAATTAATATTTAGTTTAGAGATGCTTTTTATGTTATTAGTTTTTTCACGAATAGTTAGACCATCCAAGTAACAATTTACAGCGTCTAAATAATCTCCTTTAAGTTCATAAACAATCCCCATATTGTTAAGAATAGCTGCTATACTAGATTCATCATTTAAATCTTTATAAAGAGCTAGACATTTCTTATAATTAATTAGAGCTGAATCAATATCTTGCATGATATAATATGAGGTACCTATAGTTCTATAAGCGTCAGCTATAAATGATTTATTATTTTTTAATTCAGCAAAGTTTAATTGTTTTTTGGAGAAAAATATAGCGGAATCAGGTTTAGAAAAGGTATAAGATTTTGATAAGATTTTAATAGCATTAAGTTGAATAGTATCGTGAAGTTTATTGTTGTTAAAAACAGTTAATAGTGAGTCGTTATTTACAGCATAACTATAATTAGTACAAATAATAAAAAAAATAAATATGTATTTTTTCATCAATTTTTAATATCAATTATATGTGTTTACACATTATTCTTCAAAATTTCTCCAAAACGATATACATCCTCAAAAGAATTATAAAGTGGAACAGGTGCCATTCTAATAGCGTTGGGTTCTCTCCAATCAGAAATCACTCCTTCATTGGTAAGTTGGTTAAATAGATTTTTACCAAAACCATGTGCAATAACAGAAACCTGACAACCACGTTCTTTCCAATCTCTTGGGGTAATAATTTCCAACCATTTCCCTGAGGATTTGTCTAAATGTTTTTCGTTGATATCGTCAATAATAAATTCTAAGTAACCAGAAAGCATTTTTTGTTTTTTGAGTAGTTTATCCATGCCTACTTCATCAAAAATATCAATAGCTGCTTTATGTGCTGCCATGGTTAAAACAGGAGCATTGCTCATTTGCCAAGCTTCTGCAGATTTCATTGGTTGAAAGCCTTTTTCCATTAAAAAACGAGTTTCTTTTTCATGCCCCCACCAGCCTGCAAACCTAGGTAAATCAGTGTTTTCGCAATGACGTTCATGTATGAAAACTCCCGATACTCCACCAGGTCCTGAGTTGAGGTATTTGTAAGAACACCAACAAGCAAAATCAACATTCCATTCGTGGAGTTTCAGTTCAATATTTCCTGCACCGTGAGCCAAATCAAAACCAACATTTGCACCAACTTTGTGACCAGCTTCGGTAATCGTTTTCATGTCAAAAACTTGTCCTGTAAAGTAATTAACTCCGCCTATCATCACACACGCTAAACTGTTTCCTGCATTTTCAATGGCATCAATAATATCTTCGTGTCTTAGTGTTCTTTTGCCTTCTCGGGGAGCCACTTCAATAATAGCATCATCAGGATTAAAACCAGCATTTCTAACTTGCATTTCGAGTGCGTATTGATCTGAAGGAAAAGCTTTAGCTTCACAAATAATTTTATACCTTTCTTTGGTTGGGCGGTAAAATGACACCATCAATAAATTAAGATTGACGGTAAGGTTATTCATTACTACCACCTCTTTAGGTAAAGCTCCTATAATTTTTGAAACCGGCTCAGCAAATTGCTCGTGGTAAGAAAACCAAGGATTTTTAGCATGAAAATGACCTTCAACACCCCATTTTGCCCAATCTTCTAATTCTTGATTAATATAGACAGCAGTAGATTTTGGTTGCAACCCCAAAGAATTTCCTGTAAAGTAAATGGTTTCTTTACCATTAATAACAGGTATGTGGAACTTGCTTCTATAACTTCTTAAGTCATCTTGCTGGTCTAGTTGTTGAGCAAACGTTGATGAGTTCTGAAAATTCATATTTCGTTGTTTTTTGAATTGAGTTCGTTATTGTAATTAACATCCATTGCTACAATTAAGGCAATAAATCCCCAAAAAGGAACGGATAATTTATCTGTATCTAAATAATTATTCATAAATCCATGAAGAACATAAGTGAATAAGCCTAGAAGTGTAAATAGGATAACTGTTTTCTTTTCACCATTAAGTTTATGATAGAGCAAAGAACCTCTATAAAAAACCGCTATAATAATAAATAAAAATGTTAATGTTCCTAAAACTCCCGACTCTGCTAAAGGGCCGATGTACTCACTATGAGCATTTCCGTTGGAACTAGTATTGGTACTTATAATGGTCATTTCGTTAGAAAGTTGAAAAGGTGCATATTGAAAAATATAAGTTCCAGGTCCCCAACCAACAATAGGTCGTTCTAAAAACATACGCCAAGCACAACTCCAACGATTTAGTCGTTCTAAGTTAGAAGCATCTGTAGAAACATTAGACATAGATTCCACATGTTCTGTTAATTCTCCAGAAGAATCTTGATCATTTTTTTCTAAATTATGCATAATACTTGTCCAGCTAGAAGCAAGCATAATTCCTACAAAAATACCAACTAGTACAAGCGAACTGAATTTAATTTTTAGTTTGTAGATTAGGAAAAGTGCAGTAGCAGCAAATAAACTTAACCATGCAGCTCTGGTATATGATAAAATAATTCCAATAGTAAAAATTGCAATAATTGAAAAGATTATTAATTTAAACAAAGTTGTATTTTTTTTAAAAAGAAATATGAATAAAATGGGAAAATACATTGCTAAAGCAGCTCCGTAAGAGGTATGATCTTTATAAAAAGGAGACATTACCCAATGAGAAGCTTTTTCATCAAAACTATAAATAGAAAGCCTGATTACAGAGAAAAATATAACTGCAATTAATGGGATGATGTAAGCCCAAAAGTAAATTTTATAATTTTTATAATTTTTAAAGAGTTGTGTAGCTAAGAAGTAAAAAGAAACTACAAACCACATTCTAGCTAATAAAAATTTAAATGAAACTACAGGCATGGAACTAGTAATTGAAGTAAAAAGTAACCATATTAAGTTGATTACAATTGCTATGGTAACAGGGTGTTTAAAGACATTGATGTCATATCTTTTATGATAAAATAATTTAAAGAAAAACAAAATCATAACTCCAAACATTAGAGGATCGGTTGGTAAGTACATGCCAATACCACCATGCCCACCAATTTCTAGATTAAAGGATAGGGGAGTAGCAAAAACAATAAACCACATAAGTTTATCTATATGAAAAAAAGCCATAAAGATTAATGCAGCAGCTAGTGGTAATAGTGCTAAATAAGGAAAATTGGTATAGAGAAGATAACTGTTTAGCAGTATAAACAAAAAACTAGTAAGATAAACCCAATATGAATTAAGAAGTTTAATCAAATTAAATTTTTTAGTCTTGCTTTAAAGCAGTTAAATTAGATATACTATCTTTTATTAATAGAAATACAAAGGTTAAAAGAAATGCAGACATCACTGAAATTAAAACAATTATCATTCTTTTTGGAGAATGTTTTTTATCTGCGGGTGTAGCATAATCTATTACGAAATTACTTGGAATTTTATTGTTTAGTTCTAATTCTAGTTCATTAATTTTTAAGTCCAAATTAGCTAAATGTTTTTGTAAATAATAAATTTTGTCTCTTAAGAATATGAATTCGTTTCCATGCTTGGAAAAAATAGCTAAGCGTTTTTCTAATTCTTCTTTTCCTTTACTATTGTTGTTTAAAATTGCAATGGAAAGTTGCTCTGTAATTCTCTCTACTTGTGATTCATAATCATTCATTCCGAGATTTCTAAAAAAATTTAGAGAATCTTCATGGAATTTCATTTCTTTTTTTGTTTTCTCATATTCTAATGTAACTAGTTTTAGAGACTGTAAATTTGTTTCATAGCGAATATTGTTTTTTACAGTATCTATAAGGTTGGTAATTTCATTAGCAATTTTAGCTGCCATTTCAGGAGATTTGTCTAAAACTTCTATTTCTATAGCTGCAAACTTGGTAATATTGAAAGTTACATTTCCTTGGAAAATTTCTATTAAATCTGCTTTCCATTTTGATTGTAGAGTGTCAATATTATAATATTCAATTAAATTTAAACTTTTAATAGTTTTGTTTCTAATTTGATCAGATTTAAGAATTTGAAGTAATTGTTCTGCTTCTTCTTTCTCTCCAAATTTTAAAATATCCTCTCTAAGTGGGTTTCCTCCAATCAGAGGAGTGGTAAACGAACTAGTGTTATTAGGAAATAGAGTTACAGTTGATTTGTAGATGTTGGTCATTAATAGCGAAGCTATTATAGAAACAATAAAAGCAGTTATACTTACAATAACTAATGGTTTTCTCCATTTAAACATTAAAACTAGTAAGTTTTGGTTATTGAGAAAATCTGTAGGTTTTTGAGAGTTCAATTGATTTAGATTTAAAAATGAACACCAAAAATACCTAATTTATTTTGAATGATGAATAACTTTAAAAGGAGAGAGTCTAATTATAAGTAATAAATTCTTTTAACTCATTAACATCAAAAAATTCACCTGTCCATTTTTTTCTTACAACATTTCCTTCAATATAATAAATTGAAGGTAAGACTCCTCCGCTATATTTGAAAAAAGTATTATCGGTCATCCATAATATAGGGTAATTTAATGCTGTAGATGTTATAAATTCATTTAGGTTATCTTCTTTTTTTGAAGCGATAATAATAATTACATTATTAATGTTATTTTCTTTATTTAAATAGGAAAGTTTATGAGCAGCATTTTTACAGTGCGGACAACTGGCACTAAAAAATACCAATATTTTTTTTCCGGAAGTAAAATCAATTGTTGTATTAGATTGATAAAAAGTTTGAGGTAAACCAGACCAATCAACTGATTTATTTAATGATTTGGAAGGCACATTTTGTAAACCAACTCTATTTAGCAGAAAAGTAGCGACAAAAGAGACTATTAAAAGACCAATAACAAAAAACCATATTTTAGGTAACCAATCCTTTTTTGGCAATACAAATAAAATTAACATTAAAGCAATGTTTTTTATTAATGAGGTTAGTGGAGAAAGAGCTAAAAGTTGGCCAAAGCAACCACAATCTGCTATATTTCCTTCGGTAAATAGTAGATGAACAAGGTAAAAACTAAATATTACTAACATAGACTGAGCTAAGTAGTATATTGTTTTTTTTGCCCAAAGGTTAATTAATATTGAAACGCCAATAAAAATTTCAAAGGCTATTATAATTCTAGCTATAAATGGTGCTAATATCCAATTAGATAAACCTAGATCTATGAAAACAACTTCAAAAGGTTCTATAGGGAATAATTTACTTACTCCAGAGAGAATGAATATTCCTGCTATTAAAAATTGTAGAATAAGAAATACTATTTTCATGTGTTTATAATCTAATTAATTCTCTCCAATTGAATAGGTATGTACTATGAGATACTATATGTTTGAATAAAGGGTTTTATAGATAAAAAAATATCCTACTATAAAAGCTATAGTAGGATAAGGTTTTAATGATAATTTAAAAAGAATAATGAGGATTACTCAACTTTACAGTCAGCACCTAAAGCTTTTAGGTTATCACAAGTTTCTTTTACGTTACAATCGCAATCATCTTCATCAAAAGATTCAGCACCTGTACATTTACATTCATCTTTAGAACATGATGTAGTAGAAAAAGCAACACCACCAACAACTAAAAGAGTTAAAAATAATTTTTTCATAATAAATAGTTAAATGTTAATAAAAAATTTCGGCTAAAGTATAAATAATAATTGTAAAAAAAAAGCTTTCTAACGTTTTAGTGTTAGAAAGCTTTTTTTGATTGAAAAAATTTATTAGTTTACTGCTGCTTGGAATTCAGCATCATCTCTGTATTTTATAAACTCAGCATCATCTTTAGCTTTTGCTTTTAATGAAGCATCTTTAGCTGTTGCTGATTTAAGGTTGTTAACCATCATTCCTTTATCTCCAGATCTTGCTCCAGCAATAGCTTTTAAGTAGTATGCTAAGGCATCATCTTTATCGGCAGAGTTATCTATAGTTTGACCTATATTATTATCTCCATTAAGTAATTTAGCTAATGCAGCATTAAATGAATTAATACCTGAATAGTTAGCTACTGCAGCAGCATAATCACCTTCTATAATGTTAATAATTCCTTTGTTTTCTGCAACTTCTTTACCTGCACCGCTAGCTTTTCCGTAGTATTCTTTCGCAGTAGCATTGTCTCCATTTAATCTTGCTATAACACCTAGGTTATTATTTACAACAGGAGTACTTTCAATTGCATTTGCTTTTTCAAATTCGGTTTTAGCATCAGCTAATTTGTTTTGAGAAACATATAAGTAACCTAAGTTGTTAGGACCTCTCCAGTCGTTAGGAAATTTACTTACAAAACTTTTGTAAATAGATTCTTTTTTAGCCATATCTTCATAAAGAGTAGCAGCATATAACATTTGCTCAGCATCTAAAGAATCAATTCTAGTGTCAACTAAGGTTTTAATTTCATCATTAGTTAAATTATGATGTTTCATTACTAAATTGATTTGAGCTCTTCTTAAAACAGGAAGTACTTTTTTAGCAACTTCTTGGTAAGTAGCAGCTAAGTTTTTAATTTCTTCTTCTCTTTTAGTAACATCTGAATATTGCTCAAGAACTCTAATAATAAGTTCTTTGTCTTTAATGTCAGACTCTTGCATTAATTTTTTGAAACCTTCCCAGTCTTCACCTTTACCTGTTTCTTTTGCAAATCCTTCAGGAATTTCAATTTTATGTTGTTTTAATAAAGCAATAATGCTTTTTGCAGCAGAAGCAGCTCTTTCATTTGCTAAGTTTTCGTTTTTGCTAATTTCACCCTCAGGAGAAGCATAAGCATCAACAACTAAGCTGTTGAATTCCATTTTAACATCTTCTTTCCATCCTTTTAATTTAGACTTTAAGTCTTTGATGTCTTTATCATTCATTTCAGAACCTCTAACAACAGAGTTGTTTACTAAATAGTGAATTTCAACATTATTGTTTTCTAAGTTGAATTTTTCAAATTTATCAGCACCAATAATTGCTTTATCAGCAGCCATAACTAACTTTGGAGTAATAATAGTTCCATCAGCCGCTTTTCTTGGGTCTAAATCTTTGGTTTTTGTTTTATATTCACCGCTAGCTCTTAATTCTAAAGTAGCTTTTTGCATTCCATCTTTATAAGGAATTTTAGCAGTATGAGAAAAACTTCCACCTTTTTCATAACTAATGGTTGTTCCTTCTGCTTCAGAATCTTCACCTTTTAATTTAAAAGCTTTAAACTCTTCAGTTCCTCCATCATATACAATAACAGGAGTAATAGTAGCAGACACTTTTTTATGAAAATATTTTGTAGGGAAGCTTCCATTAACAGAGATTTGAATGCTATCTCCATGCATTTCCATAGGATTTGGAGTTACCTCGTAATTTACTTCACCCTGTCTTTTTACCATCTTTGCTAGTGGGTTACACGCAACAAATACTGTTGATGTAGCCACAAATAGAGAAAATAGTCTTAAATTGTTAGTTCTCATTTTTAATTATTTAAGTTTAATTAATTTAGTTTTCGTGATGCAATATTAACTAATGTTTTTCACAAAAAAAAAACTATTTCTTATAAATATTCTTAGTTAACCTAATATTTAAAGACTTTTAAATCATCACTACATTCATTTTTTAGGTATTTAATGCTTTTATTTAGAATAGGATGTATAAAATCAGGTATGATTTCGGTTAGGGGATGTAATATGAAATTCCTTTCAGATATTCTTGGATGGGGTATTTGTAGGTTTTCTGTTTGGATTATTTCAGAGTTAAAAAAAAGTAAATCGATATCTATAGTTCTTTCTCTCCATCGCTTCATTCTTTTGCGTCCTAGCTCCATTTCAATTGCCAAACACTTTTCTAATATAGTTTCAGGGGAAAGTTTTGTTTCCACAATAATCACTTGATTTAAGAAATCAGCTTGATTTTCTACTCCCCAAGCTTGGGTTTGATATATTGATGACTCTTTTATAATTGATCCAACTTCTTGAGTAATCATGTTTCTAGCGGATAAAAATGTTTTTTTTATATCTCCCTGATTACCACCAAGAGATAATATTAATTGATTAGAATTATTTTTTTTTCCACTCATCATTTTTTCTTACCACTAGTGTATTTTATATCTTTTATTATTTAAAAGGAATATACATTTGTATTTAATGTTGACAAAGGTAATTAAATCAACATGAATTAATTTGTAACTTAAATCATTTAAAAAAATAAAACGATGAAACAATTTTTTAAAATTATGTTAGCTTCCATTGCAGCAATGATAGTAATGGGTGCTTTGTTTTTCTTTATTACATTTGGAATTATAGGAAGTTTGATTTCTTCATCCGAATCTGATAAAGAAGTAAAAATTAAAGATAACTCAGTAATGCACATTAAATTTTCTGAGCCTATTCCTGATAGAACTTCTGAAAATCCGTTTGAGAATTTTGATTTTGGAAAAATGCAGCCTTCTAAACAATTAGGATTAGATAAAATTCTAAAAACTATTGAAAAAGCTAAAACTGATGATAGAATTAAGGGTGTTTATTTAGATTTAAATGTGGTAAATGGAGGAATGGCTACTGTTGAGGAGATTAGAAATGCCTTGGAAGATTTTAAATCTACCGGAAAATGGATAGTAAGTTATTCAGAAATTTATACTCAAAAAGGATATTACTTAGCATCAGTTGCAGATAAAATTTATTTGAATCCTGCAGGAATGATGGAACTAAGAGGTTTGTCTGCTGAATTAATGTTTTTTAAAAATGCCTTAGCTAAGCTAGATGTTGATATGCAAGTTATTCGTCATGGTAAATTTAAAAGTGCAGTTGAACCATTTATGTTAGAAAAAATGAGTGAATCTAACAGAAATCAAATGCAGTTAATTTTAAATACTACTTGGGGAAGTATGTTGGAAAAAATTGCTACATCAAGAAAAATAAGCATTGAAAAAATTAATGAACTGGCTAATGGAATTAAAATACAGAAAGCTATAGATGCTAAAAATGAAGGTTTTGTTGACGAGATAATGTATAAAGATGAATTACTTGATATGTTTAAAGAAAAATTAGAGGTAGCAAGTTATGAAGATCTTAATTTCATTGAACTTGGTAAATATTTATCAGCAAGTAAAGATCCATTAAAAGAATTAAAAGAAAAAACAACAGAACCTGCCTCTAATCAAATTGCTGTGGTTTATGCCAGTGGAGATATTGTTAGTGGTAAAGGAGAGAAAGATCAAATGGGGTCTGAAACAATTTCTAAAGCTATTAGAGAAGCTCGTTTAGACAGTAATGTTAAGGCAATTGTATTAAGAGTTAATTCTCCAGGAGGAAGTGCTATGGCTTCTGATGTTATGTGGAGAGAAGTAATTTTAGCTAAAAAAGTAAAACCTGTTGTAGTTTCTATGGGAAATGTGGCTGCATCTGGTGGATACTATATTTCTTGTGCAGCTGATAAAATTGTTGCTGATGAAAAAACAATTACTGGTTCAATAGGTGTTTTTGGTTTAATTCCTAATGCACAAGGATTTTTCAATAATAAATTGGGAATTACTTTCGATACGGTAAAAACTAACACTCATGCTGATATGTTAACTATTTTTAGACCATTAACTCAAGAGGAAAAAGATATTATACAAATTGGTGTAGAAAATATTTATGATGATTTTATTACTAAAGTAGCCGAAGGTAGAGGAATGACTAAAGAGCAAGTGGATTCTATTGGCCAGGGTAGAGTTTGGACAGGTATTGATGCTAAAAAGATTGGATTAGTAGATGAAATAGGAGGTATAAAAAAAGCAATTGAAATAGCTCAGGGTTTAGCAGAAATGGAAGATTTTACCTTAACAGCATATCCAAAGGCTGAGAAAAATCCGTTTAATGATTTATTAATTACGTTGTCGGGAGATATGGAAGCTTATTTTATGAAAAAACAAATGGGTGAGGGGTATAAATATTACCGAGCTGTTGAAAGACTATCTACTCAGCAAGGAATTTTAACGAGAATGCCTTATGAAATAGAAATTCATTAAGTAAATATTTATTTGTTATTAATAAGATAGCCATTGAATTTCAGTGGCTATTTTTTATTTACACAACTCAAAATACTGCTGAGCTCTTTCTAAATTACCTGAATTTACTAATAGAGAATGAATGTGAGCACAAAGCTGTTTGTCAGAAGGATCTATTTGAAAAGCTTTTTCAAAATAATAAATGGTAAATTGACTTCCATTAGGTATAAGTGAGTATAAGTTAGCTAAACTGATAAAATAGACTTTAGATTCAGGAATTTTTTCTTTTAACTTTTCCAACAATTGTATGGCATATCCTGCTTTATTGGCGTCTCTAGCAATGTTCATCAATTTTTCGTAGGTTGCTAAGTTTTCAGGAGTTAGTTCTATTACTTTAGCGTAATGTCTTAAAGCTAAATCGTCCTTACCGAGTTTATTATAAGAAAATGCTAAATTAGTATGTGCTTCTACATAGCTAGAGTCCATTGTTACGGCTTTAGAACAATAATAAATAGCTTTCTCATAGTCTTGTAAAAAATTCACATAAACAGAGCCCAAATTGTTAATAGAAGTTAGGTAAGTGGAATCAATTCTTAAAGCTTCATTATAGTGATGAATGATTTTTTTAATATCGGTTGGTATCTGGGGATTATTTGGGTTTTTTCTGAGTTCATTAGCAACTTTAGGGTATAAGGTATTAGCAATTAAAGCATGTGCTTTTGCAGATTCTGTTAAGTGTTCAATATCATTTTCATAAAGTGTTAGCTTATCATGCCAATCTGGATTTCTGGAAATTGTCCTAGCAGAATAAGCTATGGAAATAACGCTAAAAACAAGTAAAAAAGTAGCAGGTAGTTTCACTCCGACCGTTTCGGAATTAATATCAATTTTAAATATTTTGAGTAATAAAAAACCAACGACTATACAAAAACCTATAGAAAAAATATAAGTAAACCTGTCTGCCACTATTCCTACAATAGGAAAAAACAAATTAATTACTCCTAGCATTACTCCAAACCAAATGACTATACCTAAACCGATTACTTTTCTTCTTAAAAACTGAATAAACCCATAAATACCCAAAGGAATAAAAAAGATAATGGCTGCCCAAACTTGCCAATTGGATAAAGTTGCCATTGGTATTTGATTGTATCCATAATAAAAAGAAAGGTTGACAGGAAAAATTAACATTTCTAAATAAAACCAAGCGGAATAAAGTGCTACTGATATTCTGTCAAAAAAATCACCTTGATAAACTAATGGGTTTTCAAAAAACAATAATTTACGATTAGCTTCACCGCTTAATAAGCCTTCTTTGATAGAAATAAAAATTGCTATAGCAAAACATAATGAAAGTAATATGACACCACTTTTCTTTAAGTCAGCTTTTATAAAATAAAGTACAATAGGTAATAAACCTAAAATTGCCATAGCATTTCTTTTTGATAAAAATGCAAAAATAGTAGCTAATACAGCAAACAGTATGTATTTTAATTGGTTAGTGTTAAAGTATTTTATAAAATAACTTAAGGATAAGATTATACCTATAAGCATGAATAGTTCGTCTCTGCTTTTAATATTAGCTACAGGTTCTGTATGTAGTGGATGAATTAAAAATAAAATAGATACTAAAAGAGGGAGCAAGACATTGTATTCTTTTAAAATGTTTTGGAGTAACGAAAAAAGTAATATACAAGTAAGTATGTATAGTAATAGATTAATAAAATGACTAATGTTCGCTTGAGTTAATAAGTCATTTTTTTCTTTTTCTTGTTTAGTTTGGCTAGCAGGTAATTTTCCAAAAAGTTGTTTTTCTATAGCAAAAGAAGAAGTTACCATTGGTCTATATTCGTATTCTTGTTTTCCTGATGCATACCTTGATTTAAAAATTTGAGGGATAGCTTTCACACCGTGAGACACTAATATGTTATCTGCTACCATATCATCATCTAATGCATATTCATTGTTAAGACTGTTTCCATAAAGAATAAAAGCTAAAACAGTAAATAAGATATAAACCTTTCGGTTAGTAATTATGGATAAATTTAGTTTCATTATAGGTTAAAAGTAAAAGTAAAATTTTTATTTTTCACTAAATTCATTAATGATTTTGTTTTTCAATGCTGCTGTAAAAGCATGCTTTCCATATTCATTCATATGATGAGAATCAAAAAAATAATCATGCTTAACTAGATATTGTTTTTCAAAATCCCAAATAGGAATATTGTATTCTAATAAGATTTTATCTTGAGGTGGATTGTTGAGCATTTCTTCTCCACAAAAAAGGTTAAGCGTATTTAAATAATAATCAGTAACAGGATATTTGATACCTATAACTTTTATTTGATGAGATTGACATAGTTCAATGGTCTTTTTAAAATAGATTAAAGCGTCTTCATAATATAGGTTTTCAGGATTGTTAGATAGCAACTTGTGTTTAATAAATAATTCTGTATTAACTAGCTTTTGTATTTCAGAAAAATTAGAGAATTTTTGTAGTCCTCTTTTTGTTTTAACTTTATTATTTTTTTTAATAACACTTTTTATTTCTATATAAGGGAATAATTGATATGCGACTGATTTTAGGTACCTTTCATTATTAATAACCTCCTCTTCTAATAATTCAGAATAGTTAACATAATTATTGTAAAAAAATTGATTTTCTGCATACCTAAAGTAATTAGCGGAAAACCTAGAAATATCCGCTTGTAAGAACACGTACTCAGGTTTTAGCTGGAGTTCTTCTAAAACATATTTTAACCTATAATAAGTTAAGATAGGCCCCTCTCCAAAAAAGCTAAGTTTAAAAGAATTAGTAATTTCATTTTCATTAATAGACCTAGTTGGGTGAGAATCTCCTGTGAATAAGAATTTTGGTGCTTCTTTTAGATTTTCAAAATTTTTTTGGTTTTCAACTAAAGAACTTGTTTTCGTAGTGATTGTGAAAAACATCATTATCATTGCAGCATGGAGAAGCAAAAATGTGATTAAAAAAAGTATTATTTTTCGTCTATAAGTCATTAAAATCTAAAATAATAAAAACTAGCACTTTCATTAATTGAAAACACTAAAATAGTAACTATCATTAGTACATAAAAAAGAATTCTAATATAATTGTTTTTTATACTTGAGAATGGATGAAACTTCCCATCTTTTGAAAAGTAATTAATAGATTCGGTTACTAAAATTGTTACTCCAACAATCGCTATTAATTCAAAGCTAGGATTAAAATCTCCATAAAAGGTGGTTACTTTTTTAATAATAGTCAATGATTCATTAAAGTCTGAAGCTCTAAAGAAAATTCCTAATGTAAGAAATGATGTTACCGTAGTAAGTTTAAAAATGAATCTTGGAATAATTTTGTTTTTAGTAAAATTAATTCTCTTAAAAAATTTTAACCGTATATTTTTGGTGGCATAATCAATAATCATATATACACCCGCTAATAAACCAAAAAAGAAAAAATTATATGATGCTCCATGCCATAAACCAATAATAATAAAAACAAACAGTACATTAAAAAGTGTTCTCAAAGTATTATTTCTTACAACACCACCCATTGGATTAAATATATATAACTTTATCCACCTTGATAAGGTTGCATGCCACCTTGTCCATATTTCTCTTACATTTATTGATGAAAATGGTTTAAAGAAGTTTTGACTTAATTCAATTCCAAAATATCTTGCAGAACCCATTGCAATGTCGCAATAAGCAGAAAAATCATTATATAAAAAGTATATAAAAGCTAAAAGAGCTAAATATATTTCGAATCCGCCTGTTGTAGGAGAGTCGATTTTATTAAATACATTATTTACAAAAATCACTAGATTATCTGCAATAACTATCTTTTTAAAAAAACCTAACAGAATTAGTTTACTTCCCTCAGAAAAATTAGCCCACCTTAACGTTACTTTATTTTTTAATTGAGGAATTAAAAAACCGGGAGATTCTATTGGTCCTGCAACTAATTGAGGGAAAAATGAAATATAAAGAGCAAAGTATCCTAAATGAGTTTCTCTCTTTATTCTTTTGTTATATACATCAACAATATAGCTAATGCCTTGAAAAGTATAAAAGGAAATACCAATTGGTAATATTATGTATCCGAAAGACCAACTAAATTTAGGATTACTGTTTGTAAATAAACCCAATAGATCATTTATAACTTGATAAAACCATTCAAAATATTTAAAAAATAATAGATGAGAAAGTACTAAGATTACTCCTAAAGTAAGAATGGTTTTGGATTTTTTGTTATAAAGTATGTATCCAGCAAAATAGGCTATTAATGTTATACTAAACATTAATAGTAAAAATGTGGGTTCATAAAAACCATAAAAAAAGTAACTTGCTAATAATAATAAAGGCCACCTATATTTATGATTGATTAAATAATATACACCTACAACTAAAGGCAAAAATAATATGTACCAAATGGTATTAAATCCCATATTAGCTTTTAAAAATAATTTTTTTCAATTTGTAAGGAATGGAGTAATAAGGAAAATAATACAGTATGACAGAAAGCTTAAATAAAGGGTAAATAGTTATAATTCGAAAATAAGCCCAAATTTTTTCTAATAGATTAGCTTTTGAAAAACTCAAATAATTAAACTCTTTCGCAGTTTTAGAACAAATGGTTTCTATTAGGATTAAATCTTGATTAGAAAATTTATCTTTCCAATAATTAATTCTTTCATTGTTCAAAGGCATTTTTAGACGGTTATGCATTTCAATTATTTTGTCTTTTGCTGCTTTGGATAAGTCTGCTTTCTCAAATTTCTCCATAACTGAGTTCTCATGAGTATGCAGCATTTTCTCGTTAAAACTAATAGTTAAAAAGTCTGTAATTTTATTCAATGTTTCTTTTGGTTGCTTAACGATAGCTTCATATTTAATTCGTATAAACTTTTCAGGAAATTTTTGTTCGTACTTTAATATTGAAGTATAATATAAACTCCAAGAGGCAGCATATGAAACCATTAGCTTACTTATAGTACCTTCAGTATGTTTTTTTCGAGAAACTATGTTGTCTCTAAAATCACGTGTTAATATTATAAATTTCGCATCTGGAAAAAGAGCAATTAAATCTTTAATATAAAGGCTGTAAACGGGATTTTTGTCAACAAATACTTTTATTTGATTTTGATCTTTTGCAGGATTGTTATGGAGATAAACTTCCTTACAAAGCTCTTGGTAATTGATTTGTTTTTCATTTATGTTATATTTTTCCAAAAAGCTTAAATCTGGTTTCCAAATACTTTGTGTGTGGTTATGATTTAATGTAAATAGCGTTTTAAATTCAGCAATTAAGTTGCTGCCAGAAAGGGTTGAAAGTTTTTTCCCAAATAATATAAAATTATTTTCGGGAGCGGCCGAGATGCATGGATTTCCATTTAACATATCAGTAAGTAACGTTGTTCCCGACCTCCCAATCCCAACAATAAAACAGGGAGTAATATCTAAATTATTTTTTTGAGTTCCCATTCCTTACCGTTTCAATTCGTTGAATATGTTTTTTAAATCTATTTACTTTAAATTTTATAGGTAAATAGAATGTAGTTTTATCTTTTAGTTGCTCAATTAATAATTTACACCTTATGTGAATTGTTTTAATGAATAAGTTTGTTTTTTTCAAGATAGTTATCTTGGTTTGAGGCTTATAGCCAAGTTTTTTACCAAATCTCTTGCAAATATAATCACTTAAAATTAGTTGTTCATGAGTAAGGTTTTTTTTCCAACTATCTAATCTACTTGTGTTTATTGGTTTTATTAAGTCATTATATTTTTTATTAAGTCGTTCTGAAGAATGGTTTGTTAAGTCTTTAACAATTGCTTGTTCTTCATTTACCTGTAAATTGTCTGTCGAATATTGTTCTATTTTTAAAAAGGAAAATATTCGATTCAATGTATTTTCAGGATGACTTACTAACTCTTCGTATTTTATTCTTAACACTTGGTTTTCGTGTTGTTTTTCAAACTTTAAAGCTTTACTCATAAAATAATTCCACCTTATAGCATTATAAGCCACAGAAGGCGGTCGGATATGTACACTTTCTATTCTAGATAAAATATTTGCACGATAATCTCGGGTAATAAATATAAATTTTGCATTAGGATTTAATTCTAATAATTTTTTGCAATAAAGAGTGTTAGAAGGATTTTTATCTATAATTATTGGTGCATTAACAGAATGATTTGTTTTGTGTTTAAAGAATTTATAGAAACATTTACAAAGTTCGTGGTAATTACCAATAAAAGGTTGTTGTAAAAAATTATCCTCTTTAGTTAAAGTATAATCATAGCCAACGAAAGGCTGTAACCTGTTAAATAAAAGGTTAAACTCATGAATAAGCATAAGCTCTGATGGCTTAAAGTAAGTTTTGTTTTTAAATGAATTATAAAAGAAAGTAACGAAATAATTTTCCGGTATGGTGTTTATTTCAGGGTGGGCACCTAAAATAGAAGTTAGTAATGTAGTTCCAGAACGACCAATTCCTATAATGTAATTAACTTCTATAATGTTCATATCTACTTTAGGGTAAATAGCTGAATTTTAGCTGCAAGGTAATAATTATTGATGATATTGCTATTATCAATAATAAAATCATTTAATTATAAAAGAATGTATTCTAGTAAAAACATAAACAGGTATGGCAAAAGTATTCATTATCCATTTTCTTATAAAAGCTGGAATATGGTGCAATATTGTTGTTTTCTGTAATGTATATTGAATTAATAAAGAAGCTAACATTTGGGCTGAAATCCATTTGGTTTTATGTTGGAATTCTGGTCTGATAATATCTAATATTAAAACAATTCTTTTTTCGCTAGTGTTATTCCAAGCTAAATGAAGATGAGCGTCACAAAAAGCAAATGGTACACCTTCATGCCATGATACTTCTTTATTGAGTACTTTAAAACCACAGTCAGGCAATTTTGCCGGAACTAAAAGTGGCAAATGAACTCTATACATTGCATTTGAATCTCCAGTGTGAGGTTTTAATTGAGTTTGCTTACCAAGTTGACTAAAAGATGCAGAGACTAAATAGGGTATTTGTTTGATTATGTCAGTGGTAATCGGGAATTTTTTTTGATTCTTTTTATAATTCAACAACCAAAATTTAAAAGGCAGTATTTTCCAATTAGTAGGTTGATTTGCAAATGTTTTATTGTAATAAGGAATGAATTTTTGTTCATCAGCAGTTAATAATTCTTTTTGAATTGACAGATAGTTGTCTTTTAAAAATTTATACCAACTTGTATGTTCAATATCAAAAAAAGGAGGTTCGCTACCATTGTAAGCACCGTTTGAAGAAAAAGAAAACCATATTTTATTTAAGTCGGACTTCAATTATGTTTTTTTATTACGCCATATTTTTTTTGATATGGATAGAGTAAAAATAGTAAAATAAATATGGATGAATTAGTTATTTTATGTATCCACTTAGGCATTTTTTTTATGAAGGAATATTGTTCAAATAATAATTGTAAAATCAGAAAAGAACGTATTTTTAAGCAAATAGTTTTTTTTTTATGTTTATACTCACTTCTAATTACATCAAAAACAACAATTACTCTTTTTTTATCAGATAAATTCCACGCCTCATGTTTATTGGCATCATTAAAAATTAATAGTTTGTTGTTGTTCCATTCAGCATCTTGGTTATTTACTTTAAAACCACATCTTGGCAAACCTTCCGGAATATCTATTCCTAAGTGACATCTGTAAAAAGTATTTGAATCCCCATGATGAGCTTTAATTTTTTCTCCAGCTTCTAAAATATTAATTGATATAGATACAATTTCAGGAAATTGAACTAAAAGATTATTAAAAACAGAGGTTAAAGTGAGTGCCTTATTAATTTTTATACCCCAAGTTATAAAGCTAAATGTTTTCCAGCCAGATTTTTCTGTTAGTCCTTTAATAAAATACCCCTTAGGAGTAAAATCTTCCGAGTTGATTATTCGAGTTATTTCTGTAGCTATCTCATTTGAGTTAGCTTCTATAGCTTTTGCCCATTCAAAACTTTCAGAAGAATAAAAATTAGGTGTATCTGAATAGTGTTCAGACGAAAAATAAGCAAACCATTCTTCTTTTAATTGTTTCAAAATAATTACCTTTATTCTTGAATTTGGTATAAGAATCAAATTTATAATAATTAATTAAGATTATAGCATAATTGGTGGTAAATCAATTATTAAATAGGTGATTAACTATGGAGAGTCAGACATCAAATTTTCATCGTAATTTTTTTGAGTGGACAGAGTTATTAGAGTTAAATTGGGAAATTATAAAAAATGAATTGATGCATGTTTATTACAATCACGATCAACTAATTTATAAAAGCAATTGGTTTTTAGCTCACCCTCATTATGTAGATTCGAAAACAAATAAAGCTTGGAAGACATATGAATTTGTTTTTTTTGGAATTAAACAATTAGGACATTGTCAGAATTGTCCAAAAACAGCTGAGTTGCTAGAAAAGATACCAAATTTAGTTACTGCACAGTTTTCTATATTAGAACCACATACTAAAATATCACCTCATAAGGGGTTTACTAAAATGGTATTACGCAATCATTTGGCATTAGAAGTACCTTCTTCAACACTTTGTAAAATTAAAGTTGAAGGTGAAGAAACTTCATGGAAAGAGGGAGAAGTTATTACCTTTGATGATAGTAAAATGCATGAAGCTTGGAATTTATCTGATAAACCAAGAATGGTGTTAATGATAGATGTGGCAAATCCATCTATGCCTTATTCTTCAAAAGAAATTTGCAATTATAAAATTGAAAATATAGACGATCCGTTTTTATTGAGCATGGCGAATAAATCAATATGGAAAAAATGGTTGAATCAAGGCTATTTTGATTAGTTAAAGTAAAGCATTTATTTTTTCTAAATTAATTTCACTTTTTTCTCCAATAATAGTATAAGAGCCATCTGTTTCGGTATAGTTTTTTGCTGCTAATCTAAGTTTTTGGGCATTTTTGTTATAACTCTCTCTTGTTAGAACATACCATTGGTTTTTTGCTTTTTCTTGACCTGGAATTAATACATAGCCTAACATGTTGTTATATTTAATAGCTTTAGAGTTTTCTGGCAATATTCTTATGAATGATTTATCACCAATTTTTAATTCATTAAAAATAAAATCTAATAAAATTAGTGAAGCAAAAATGGGGTAGGGAGTGTTTAAGAAATCATCATCCCAAATAAAAATTCCTCCTTCTCCATATTCTTCATTTATATTAACATCTTTACAATTAATTACGCCAATTGGAGTGTCGTTAATAATAATTAAAAAATAATAATTAAAAGTATTGTTAACTTTTTTAAACCACTCAATTTGCTCTTTTTCAGAAATCTTTTTTTTATACCCCATATATTTTCTAATATTTGGGTGATTACGCCATTTACGAATTAACTCAATGTCGTTTTTATTAATTCTTTTGAGAGAGATGCCATATTGATTTAATATAAAGGTCATATTTCTTCATCAATTGAATATAATGGTCGATTATTCATTAGTTGAAACATTTTACTTAAATATTCACCTAATACACCAAGTATAAAAATAATAAGACCTGATGAAAATAAAATGCTAACAATTATTGATGTGTACCCAGGAACAGCTACACCATGTATTATTTTTCTAGAAAGATAGAAAAAACCTATTCCAAAATTGATAAATGAAAACAAGAATCCAAAATATTTAATCATTTTTAAAGGAAACAGTGAGGAGTACAAAACAACATCGCCAGTTAATCTAACAAGGCTAAATAATGAATAATTAGATTTAGATCTTTTGCTTTTATTGTGTTTTACATCAACATAAGCTATAGCATTGGTGTACCACAAGAAAACTTCATCAATAAAAATAAGGTGAGTTGCTTCTGTAGCTATTTTCTTAGCTAATTGTGTATTAATTAACCTAAAGCTTGAACCTTTTACACTATTACTACCTTCAATTATTTTTGCAATTGTTTGATAAATTAATTTGAATAATTTTCGAGTTAATGAACGCTCAATATTAGAATAGTTACCATATACAATTTGGGCTTTGCTTTTAATTTGCTCTTCAATTAATAATTGAATTTGTTGCGGGTTAACTTCTAAATCATCATCTATCGTAATAATATAATTTCCAGAAGCTTTAATAAACCCAACGCATGTAGCTATGTGTTGCCCATGATTTTTAGTTAACTTAATGCCCTTAATTATAGTTGGATAGTTTCTTTTTAATTTTGAGATGATTTCCCACGAGTTATCTTTGCTAAAGTCGTCTATAAAAATTATTTCATAAGCATAGTTAGTGGATTTAAAATAATTCATTAAACCTTCAGAAAGTTCCATTAAACTTTTTGAAGCGTTATAAACCGGTACTACTACCGAATAATCTATTTTATGCTCCTGCTGTAAGTCCACCATCTAATATAATTTCTGTGCCTGTAATCCATTTTGAGGCATCTGATAACAAAAATAAAAAAGTATTAGCTACATCAATAGGTTTTCCAAGACCTAAAGGATATTTTTTTATATGATAATTATAAATTTCATCATCTAAATTTTCTCGAGTTTCTTCTAAAATTTTTGTTTCAACTAACCCTGCTTTAATACAGTTTGACCTTATTTTTTTTGATGAAAGTTCTAAAGCTAATGTTTTGCTATACGCCTCTAATGCTGCTTTTGAGGAAGTATAAACCGCTCCTCCTTTGTAAGGAAAACTACTGGAAATGGAAGATATAAATACTAATGAAGCATTAGTATTTATTTTTTTGTTTCTAAGTAAACCAGTTATTAATAAAACAGCTCCATCAAAATTTGGAGTTCTAACTGAGTTTAAATGGTTCTCATCAATAAACTGAACAGGAAAAAGTTTAACAAGTCCCGGAGTGTAAACAAAACCGTCAATATTTTCAATTGTTTTACAAAGGTTGTTTATTTGATTGTTATTAGTTACATCTAATTCAATAAAGGAAACTTCATTTTGTATATTTTCAGGTAGTTGAGTTTTTAATGTATTACAATTTCTTGAAGTGAGAATTAGTTGAGCTCCATTTTTATGGCATTCTTTTGTTAACTCCATTCCTATACCGGATGAAGCTCCAATTATTAATATGCGTTTATTTTCTATGGAAAAGTTAGTCATGCGAATAATCGTTAATTAATAAATGAGGTATAGCATCATTTTCTAAAAGAGCATTTCCCCAAGATAAGCCAACCCCAAAACCAGAAAGTAATAATTTTACAGTGTTTGTCTTTAAACTCTCCACTAATGCCATGGTAAGGGGTATTGATGCTGAACTGGTATTGCCATATTCTGCCAATGAGTAAGGAACTTTTTCGGGTTCTAGTTTTAATTTTTTTCTGATGGTTTCGTTCATTATTAGATTTGCTTGATGCATTACAAAGTAATCAATAGAATCAATATCAGTTGCTTTAATAGTTAAAAAGTTTTTTATGCTTTTGGGAACAGTTGTAACAGAAAAATTAAAAATATCAATGCCATTAAGTGCTAAGTTAAATCCATTTCGTTGAATTCCTCCTTCAAATTGTTTTAATATAAAAGAATCTTCACTTGGTAAGTTTCTAGTACCGCCATCAGTAATTTTAATTGCATCCTCACCAGAACCATCAGAATTTAAATCAAAAGACCATTTATTTTTTTTGTTGGTTTTTTCTATAAAAGTTGCAGAACCTGCATCACCAAAAAGAGGGTAAGCACTTTTGTCGTTATAGTTACATGAAATAGTTGATACATCTCCCGCCAATAAAATGGCTTTTTTGAGGTTTCCGCTTTTTAGCATAGATGCAATAATAGATAATCCATAAACATATCCGGAGCACCCCAGTCCGATATCAAAAGCAATACAACTAGTCGATAAACCTAATTTATGTTGAGATATTACAGCAGTAGAGGGTAAGTAATAATCTCTCGATTGAGTGACAAAAACTAATAAATCAATTTCAGTTCTTATCCAATCTATTTTATCAAAGAGATGGTTAGCAGCCTCTATGGCTAAATCTGATGTTGTAGTACTTTTATTCGCTACACGTCTCTGTTTTATGCCTGTTGTTTTTATAAGCATCTCTCTTTCAGAAAGGGTGAGTAGCTCATAATTTTTGTTATATACAACTTGTTTAGGAACAACTGTGCTAACACCTTTAATTTGTATGCCTTCAACATCAATAAATCCCATTTAAATCAACTTTTTTTAACTATTAAGTCATATAAATCTTGAATGGTTTGAATCTCTTTTAAATCTTTACCTGAAACTTGAACATTATATTCAATATCAACTAAAGCAATAATAACCAATGCATGCATAGAACTCCACCAATCTATGTTACGAATGTTGGTTGATGGTGTTAAAGTTCCTTTTTCAACTTCTTCTATTTCCTCCTCTAATTTTTCAATTAATTCTTGTATATTCATAATGTCAATAATTTAAAAGTATAAAATGGTGCCACTCCAAGAGAATCCTATTCCAAAACCAGCAATAAGCACTTTATCTCCTTTTTTAATTCTTCCTTCTCTTTGAGCTTCTTTAAGGCATAAAGGTATAGAAACAGAAACAGTATTTCCATTATTTTCTAAATAATATGCCATTTTATCTGTTGGTATTTGTAACTTTCTCTGTATAGACTTTAAAATTATTTTACTGGCTTGGTGAAAAACAAATAGATTAATATCCTTCATCTTTAATTTATTCTTTTCTAAAATTTCATTTACAAGTATAGGCACTTCTTTTATTGAGAAAGAAAAAACTTCTAAGCCATTCATTTTCATTTGACCTCTGGGCATTCCTCCAACATCATTATTTAACTCAAGCCATTCTTTGTCTATTGGATTTCTTAAGCAACTTTTATCTACAAATAGGTGTTTTGCGCCACTACCATCAACACCATAAACAAAATTACCTATATGATTTTCATTAGATTTTTCAACTAAAACAGCAGCACCAGCATCACTAAAGAGTGACCTTAATGCAAAATCTTGCGGGTGAGAAACCAGTCCAGGGGTATCTCCAAATAATAATAATACATTTGATGATTGTCCACTTTCTACAATTGCTTTTGCCATTCCTAAAGCATTGGTAAATCCTGCACAACCAGATGGCAAATCTAAAGCGCCAATGTTTTTATTAAGATTTAGTCTCTCTTGAAGCAAACAAGCAGTCATAGGAGCAATATAGTCTAACCCTTCAGTGCAAAATAATATAAATTCTATTTGTTCTTTAGGAAATTTTGTATCATTAAAAAATAGGTTGGCTGCTTGGAAGGCTAAATCTGAACCAATTATGTCTTCAGAAGTATGAAATCGTTTTTTTATTCCTACTTTTTTGTAAATATCTTCAGCTGAGAATTCTTCAAAAGTGGTTGCTAAATCTTCATTTGAAACTTCTTTTGAAGCTAATTGATAAGTAATGTATCTTATTTCGCATCCCATAAAATATTCTTAAAAAAAGAGATTCTACTCAAAAGTAATAAATTTAGATTAATGATATTCTACGAAATAAATTAAATAAAAAGAGGAACTTTAAGTTCCTCTTTTTATTGGGTATTTTTATCTTATCAATGTTAGGGTGCCTTTTTGGAAATATTCTTTACCATCTATGCCTTCTGCTCTGATAATAAAGTAATAAGTTCCATCAGCAGCATCTGCGCCAGAAAGTGTTTTTCCATCCCACATGCCGTTTACATTGTTCCAAGAAAACATTTTTTGTCCCCATCTGTTATAAATTTCTCCTTCAACATGTTTTAAGTTTATACCATCAACTCTAAAAAAGTCATTGCTTCCATCACCATTAGGGGTGAAAATGGTTGGTATTAAAATACTTGATTCATCAAATACTTCTATTATAACAGTAGCAGTATCCCAACAAACCCCATTAGTTACAATAAGTGTTGCAGTAAATGAACCTGGGTTAGTATAGGTATGGGTTGGTTCAAAGATAGTGTCTGTAGAGCCATTTCCAAAATTCCAGAAATAATTAGTAGCACCAGCACTTCCATTTCCAAAGAATACATCTAATGGAGATGAACCTGTTATAGGTGTAGCATTAATTACTGCATCTACAAAATTTACAGTTATAGTTACAGAATCCATTTCACTAGAACAAGAACCAACATTATTTGCATATATGGTAACACTTCCTCCACTTGTTGGAACATAAGTAAGAGGGTTTCCTGTCCCAATAACTATTGTACCAGCAGCATCAGCATACCATGTTACAGTTCCTGTACCTGTTGTGTTTGCAGAAAGATTTAAGGTGTCGTTTAAGCAAATAGGATTAACAGGGTTTATGTTAATTGTATTTTGTGGATTAATTGTTATTTGTACAGAGTCTACAGAAGGACAAGCGTTTCCTGCAGAAGTTGTATTATAATAAACGGTGAAACTACCTATACCAGTCGCTTGTATATCCACTTCTCCTGTGGCAACATTAATAGTTCCTAATGGAGATATAGTGAATGTACCGCCATTAGTTCCTGTAATGGTAGGTATAGGGTTATTATCTGCTTCACAGAAAGTAGTTGAAGAATAATTAAATGAAGCATCATCATCTGCATTAATCACAACAGAATGTACTAAAGTTTCAGTACAAGGAGCAGCACCAACAGCATAGGTTATACTTACATTAGTACCACCTAAACCAGTTGGGTCAAAATTATTCCCTGTAACTCCTGTTCCTGAGAAACTTCCACCGCTAGATCCGGTTACTAATGTTGATAAATCTATAGGAGTAGCACTTTCACACATTGGTCCTGGATTAGTCCATGAAGCATCAAATGTGGATACATTTATAGTGTGTGTTTGAGT
>DEMN01000012.1:561804-1054761 GCA_002359215.1 Flavobacteriales bacterium UBA2669
GTAACTCCTGTTCCTGACCAAGTACCTCCTGCAGTACCAGTTACCAGATTATCTAAGTTGATATTTCCACCAGCAGCACAAACCGGAGATGGGTTAGTCCAAGTGGGATCAACATCTGGTAATACATTTATAGTGTGTGTTTGAGTTTCAGTACAAGGAGCAGCACCAACAGTATAGGTTATACTTACATTAGTACCACCTAAACCAGAGGGATCAAAATTATTACCTGTAACTCCTGTTCCTGAGAAAGTGCCTCCTCCAGAACCAGTTACTAATGTTGATAAATTTATAGGAGTAGCATTTCCACATATTGGACTTGGGTTGGTCCATGAAGGATCAAATGCAGAAACATTTATAGTGTGTGTTTGAGTCTCCTGACAAGGAGCTGTTCCAACTGTATAAGTTACAGATTGAGAGCCTGAATTTGGATCAAACATATTACCTGTAACTCCTGTTCCTGACCAAGCACCTCCTGCAGTACCAGTTACTAGATTATCTAAATTGATATTTCCACCAGCAGCACAAACCGGAGATGGGTTAGTCCAAGTGGGGTCAACATCTGGCATTACTGTTATAGTATGTGTTTGAGTTTCTTGGCATGGAGCTGTTCCAACTGTATAGGTTACAGATTGAGAACCGGATGAAGGACTAAACGAAGTACCAGTAACTCCTGTTCCTGACCAAGTACCACCTGTAGTACCAGTTATTAAGTTATTTAAATTAATATTACCTGCAGCTGCACAGATTGGAGATGGATTTGTCCATGCAGGATTAACATCTGGAACTACTGTAATGGTTTGAGTAAGTGTTTGGGTACAAGGAGCAGAACCAACAGTATATGTAACACTTTGTGATCCAGATGCAGGATTGAAACTTGTTCCTGAAACACCAGTACCACTCCAAGTACCACCAGTAGTACCGGTTATTAAACTATTAAGATTAATAGAACCGGCAGCCGCACAAATAGGAGAAGGATTAGTCCAAGCTGGGTTTACAACAGGATTTACTGTAACTGTTACGGATTGACAAGTAGTATTATTACAAGTACCTTCTGCTCTAACAAAATAAGTTGTTGTTGTACCAGGAGATACAGTTATAGTAGATCCAGAACCTACTGAAGTACCTCCACAACTTCCTGAGTACCATTGCCAACCAGCACCAGTACCAAGTGAACCACCATTTACTGTTAAATTAGTAGTCGACCCAGCACATATTGGGTTTGGTGTTGCAGTAGCACTTGTTGGTGCAACAGAAGGATTACTAACAGTAACAGCAAAACATCTGGGAGCACTTGTTCCGCAAAGGTTATTTGCAGTTACACAAATATTTCCACTACTTCCAGGTGTAGCAGTAATAGAGGTTGTTCCTTGACCGGAATTTATTGTCCATCCGGCAGGAACAGTCCATGTATAGCCAGCAGCATTAGCTACTGGTGGTATAGAAAAAGTGGATGCAACACCAGTACAAACACTCGAGTTTCCAGTTATTGCTCCAGGTTGTGTTGCGGGGGTTGCTTGGTTGGAAGGTACGTATGTCATTGTTAGGACAGCTCTATTTATACAAACACCTGCACCAGTACACATTTGAAAACTATTACTTGCTCCATAGTTGTAACCTGGCACGCCACAGGGGAAAGTTTGTCCTGTAGTGGCTGAAACTGCACAAGGGTTGTTAGAGCATGCACACCCCGAATTTCCTTCATTTACTGTAGGAAAAGCATTTCCATTAATGGTAGCAGTTAAACTTCCTCCTTGACATTCTGCTGAATAATAACTAATAGCAATATTAGTTACGATGTTTCCCGGAGGTACAGGATCAACAAAACTTTGAGTTCCACAAGCAGCAGTATTTCCACACCAACTTGAAACAGTATTAAAACACCAATAATCAGCACCACAAACAGTACACCCGCCACATGCTTGAAAGCCACCATAAGTAATAGTGGTTGTTGCTGTTTGAGCATTTAGATTATTATTTTGAAAAGCATTTAGAAAAAATAAACAACTGAATATTAGAATTGAAAGTATTGATTTTTTCATAGTTAAATAGTTTTATAAATAGTAGGTTATTATTAATTGGTTACTTTATCTTTTTTTACTTTTATAGTTTTAAAAACATGTTTTTTAATTGTATTTTTTTCCGATTCATTAGGTGCTTCAATAACTAATTTAGAAATGTTTTTGTCAGTTGAAGAACATGAACCTTCATAGTCTTTTTTAGCAGGAATACTTACGACAACTTTTTTTGAAGTTGGAGTTAATTGCCACTCAACTTCAACTGCAGATTCGTTAGTATTGATTAACTTTAGAAGAATTACTTTTTTAGAATTGCAAACACTTTTCATTGTATAAAAAGTAACACCTTCCAACATGTTTGTAAGTGGAGCAGGAGCAATAATTGTATTACCTGATGGCTCATCATGAGTATGAGGAGTAAATTTGTTTACCGGCATCCAAGATTCTCCATGAGGAGTGGCTGCAGTAGCTTTTTCATGTTCGTGATTATGGTTTTGAGAAAAGCCTGTTAGACTTGTTATTAGAATAGTAATTATAACTACTGAACGAAGCGTTTTGATATTTTTCATAATTTATTTAGATTAATGTTGTATATGTTTGATTATTAGTAATAACAAATATAAAAAGTTAATTGTAAATATAAAATTATATTTTATTGATTGTCATGACGTGTTTTATTTTTAAATAGTTGCATATCAGTATATAATATTTTTTTTGTCATATAATTTAATGAATAGTTGAGTTTTTTGGCATAACTATTCTTGATTTTTCGGCATATTCTTTTGCTTTTTGTTCATTTCCTACTACCTTAAATACATTAGAAACATTTTGCAGCAATACATAATCTAAAGGAGGAATTGCTGCTGCTTTTTCAAAATAATCTAACCCACTTAATGTATCTTTTTCATACATGTATGCATTGCCAACATTTATGTATAGAGCAACTTTTTCAGGATAGATTTCTATGGCTTTTTTACTGCTTTCTATGGCTTTTTTGTAAGCTTGTTTTTGAAAATGTAATTCGTATAGTCTTTGGTAAGCAGGTAAATATTTTATTTTCTTACTAAGCATATTTTCATACCAATAGATGGCAGAATCCGGTAAATTTCTTTTTTCATAACAATAGCCATAATTATATTGACCTTCAACATTTTTAGGATTAAGTTCTATTACTTTTTTAAAGATAGGTTGAGCAGATTTCGTATCATTAAAAATATCCACATAAATAGTAGCAAGGTTATTTTGTGTAGTGAAATCGTTTGGGTATTCTTTTAAACCTTCACTCATTAATTCTGCTGTTTTTTTAAAATGAACCTTTGCTTCTTTTATTAATAAATTTTTTGTTGTTTCATTTTGTGTTAATGCAATTTCTTTAGAGAGTGCATTTGCTAGAATATAATTTAAATTACATGAGTTTTCAAAATTTTTAACATCATGTCTGAATAAAGTTAATTCATTTTTCCATGCCGGATTTCTAGAAAAACTTTTGATTGAATATAGCGACAATAGAATTATGCAAGAAGTTTTGAAATAAGAATTTAAGTATTTAAAGTGTATTTCTTTATTGTAATATTCAATTTTAAATAGGGTTAAAATTAAATAACTTATGCTGATGCAAAACCCTAATGAAGCAAAGTAGACAAAGCGTTCTCCTATTATTCCAACAACGGGCGTAAATAGATTGGTAAAAGGAAAAATACCTATTAAATAAATAAGTATTCCATAAGAAATAATTTTTTTCTGTGGTAGTTTTATTAATGCAATAATAGTTAAAGAAATATGAAACAGCATTGAAACCCAGACAATAATGTTTGACCAATTTGCCATTGGTATTATATTGTATCCGTAATAAGAGGAAAGGGGATGTGGATATATAAACAGTTTTAAATAATAACCGGCAGTATAAAGGGCAACAGGAATACGTTCCCAAAAATTATTGATATAAAATAATGGATTTTCAAAAAAAGCATAAGCTCTTAATTGTATTGATTCTTCTAACAAAAAGAATTTTAAAATTTTAAAAATTAAAAATGAAATAATAGGTGTTAATGAAAATAGGATAAGTTTTTTTTGTTTAATAGAAGCGAAGAAATAAAGTGTAAGAGGTATGAGTATAAAAAATAATACTGCAGTTTTTTTGCTCAATAAAGCTAATGATAAAAAGAATATTCCAAAAATTATATTTATAGGTTTTATATTCTCAACATTTTTAATAAAAAAATATAAAGCACTAATGCCAAATAAAAAAGAAAGCAATTCATCTCTACTTTTTAAGTTGTTTACTACTTCTGTATGAATAGGGTGTGCAATAAATAAAAATGTAATAAGAATAGGGAAAATTATATTGTAATGTGTTAATAGTTTAATTAAAACAATAAAAAGCATTATACAGCTTAATGTATAAAAAAGTAAATTTATAAAATGACTAATATGTGGGTTGATACCAAAAAAATCATACTCAATGGCAAAGGTTGTTAGTACAACTGGTCTGTATTCAAAATTTTGTTGTTTCGATTCAATATAATGAGTAGAAAAAATTTCGGGGATTCCTTTTATACCTTGTTGAACTCTTGAATGTGGGGTTTTGTCACTAGTGGATGTAACATAATTATCATCTAATGCAAATTCATTTTTTAAGCTGTTACTATATATCAAAAAACAAGTAAGACTTATAAAAACTATAATTATTTTTAATTGCTTTTTAGTAATAGTGTGTACTTGATAAAGCTTCATAGATGTGTCTTACGATATTTTTTGAAGCAAATTAAATACATTCTTAATCATTATCAAAATAATTATTTAATTACGGAAACTCTACCGATAAAGTCATGCCATTCGCCAAAAACATCTCTTGCTTTAACTTTATATACATAAACATCAGTTTTTACAAGTTTTCCTTTGTATGTTCCATTCCACTTTGGCTCTAACTCAATACTATTAAAAACAATTTCTCCCCATCTGTCAAAAATTAATGTTTCTAATTGGATTATGCCGTAGCCTTTTATAGTGAAATAATCGTTAATATTATCTCCATCAGGGGTGAATGCATTAGGAATCCAAATAGCAAAAGTGGGTTTAATTTTTAGCGGTTTTTGAGTAGTGTCTTTGCAGCCATAAACATTTTCTATGTAGAGAGTAACATAGTATAAACCAGAGTCTGCGTATTCATGGATTGGATTTTGAATCATAGAAGTGGATCCATCACCAAATTCCCATAACCACTGACTAGGAATAATAGAGTTATCTGTAAAGGTAATTTCACTACTATATATGTCGGTATCAATAGGATCATAGGTAAAACTAGCTAAAGGTTTTGGATAAGAGGTTATCATGTTAACAACAGAATCTTTACTAACACAACCTTCGTTTGATGTAGCGGTTAAACTAACTCCAAATGTAGCAACAGCAGCGTGAGATGGGTTGATAAATGAAATATTAGTAGGATTTTCTTGAGTTGATGTGCCTGCATTCCCAAAATTCCAAAACCATGAAACAATATTTCCTGAAGTAATAAAAGAGTTATTAGTGAAATTAACTATTACAGGAGTACATCCTTCTGTTATATCTGCTGAAAAATCAATTTCAGGAAGAGGATGTACAGTGACAGCTTTGGTAATGGAATCGACACAACCTTTGTCGGTTGTAACAATTAGCTGTACTTGATAAACACCTTCAGAAGTGTAAGTGTGTATCGGACTTTGAATAGTACTACCCGAGTTGTCATCAAAATCCCAATTCCAAGCTACATTGCTGCCCGAACTAACATTAGACTGGTCTATAAAACGAGTAAAATCATTCAAACAAACGGTAGTAGGAGAGAAGTCAACCATAGGCAATGGCCATACATTAATGTTTTTAGTAATAGTATCGGTACATCCATTATCAGAAGTTACAATTAATGTTACATCATAATCACCATCATTAGCATAAAGTTCTGAAGGATTTTGAATAGCTGAGTTATTTCCGTTATCAAAGTTCCAGTTCCAATTAGTGATACTTCCGGAACTAATATTTGAGTTGTCTGTAAAGCTGATAGCTGTTCCAAAACATTCATCATTAAATGTAAAATCAGCAACAGGAGAAGGGAAAATAGTAATGGTTTCAGTTGTTGTATCAGTACACCCTGCATTGGTTGTAATAATTAGTTGGATGGTGTATGTTCCTGGAGTAGCATAATTATAACTTGGATTTTGAGTGTTGTCATCAGGTGTATGAGTAACACCATTATAGTCAAAATCCCAACTCCATTGGTTAATAGTGCCTCCGTTTCCATTAGATGTTGTGCTATTAAAGTTAGCTAAAGTATTTAAACAAACGTCATTAGTAGCAAAAGCAGCAGTAGGACTGGCATAAACATTAACTGGAATGGTAATGGTGTGGATACAACCACTATCAGATGTTACTGTTAAACTTACATTATAAGTCCCTGCATTAGCATAGGTATAAGTAGGGTTTTGTGCTGTGCTAGTTCCAATTCCATCATCAAAATCCCAAGCCCAATTGGTTATTGCTCCAGAACTTATTGTTGAAGAATCAATAAAATTTGTTGTTTCTGTAAGACAAACACTGGCAGCAGAAAAATTAGCAGCAGGAAGCGGATTAACATAAACAGTTTGAACTATAGAATCTTTACAACCACCAGAAGTTTCTACGAGTAGTTCAACATCATAACTTCCTGCCGTTGGATAACCATGGGCAGGATTTTGGTTGGTATTGTCAACAGTACCATTATTTTGAAAATCCCAACTCCAATTAGAAATAACTCCTCCATTTGCATTGGATGTGTCTGTAAAGTTCATTAAAGTTCCATAACAAACATTATTAAATGTAAATCCAGCAGTTGGCCCAGCATTAACATTTATAGTAATAGTGGATGTGTCGGAACATCCATTAGTCCAAACTCTAAGTTCAGCTGTATAAGTTCCGGGAGTGTTATAAACATAAGGAGGAGGGTTTTGAGTAGTATCATCAACTAAGCCATCACCGTCAAAATCCCAAGCCCAATCAGAAATAGATGATGTTCCTACAACATAAGATTGGTCTGTAAAAGTTACACTTTCGCCAACACATAGATTGATGGGAGAAGCTGTAAAATCTGATACAGGGTAATCTGTGGAGCCATAAATAGTAGTTGTAAGTGTTACTGAGCAAGCAGAACCTGAAACGGGAGTTACATCAACGCTATAATTTCCAGGTGTAGAGGTTGTTATTGATTGGGTGGTTTGTCCTCCAGGGCTCCATAAATAGCTTGCTGCTCCTGCTGGAGCTGTTAAGGTTACCGGTCCACCACCACAAACTACAGTGTCAGATTCAATAATTTCTAAGGGGGCACAATTAGCATCTATATAACCGTACCCATAATGTCCACTCTGAGAACAATCTCCAATAATGAATTCAATAGTAATATTTTGACCAACATAGGCATTAAGAGGAGCAAAAGTAGTTCTCCAAGGTAAATAAAAACCTGCAGCATAAGGTAAGAAGTCAGGATCTCCACCGGAGTTTATTGGTCCTGAAATTACTTCGTATTCACCACAAGTTATAGGGTTGTTATTTTGGTCGTACATGTTTACTTTGAAGAAAGGTTTTTCGCCAACAGTATGTCCAGAAGGGTCTTCTAATACTAAGGCATAACTATATGTAAAGGAAGTTGTTTGTGGAGTTACTAAGAATGTTTGCCTCATGCTTGCAGCTTTTGAACCTGTTCCTGTATAATCTCCTAGCATAACAGAACAGCCGCCACCATTTGGATCGGTTGTGGGGATACCAACTAATGGGTCTGTTCCAGGTGTAGTGATAGTATGGTGGCCTCCTGGTGTACTTGGAGTTATGTTTATCATTTCATAGGGGTTGTTATTTACACTTCCATCAAATAAATCCCACCCTGAAAAATTACAAGTTTCAAAGTCTGCATTATTACATGGATCTCCCGGTCCTTTATCGTTCTGGTCGCCTTTTTTTTGATTGGAAGTGGATGGAAAAGTGTGATCGTGAGGTTTTTGAGGTTTTAAAGGTGGAGTATAGTTTTGGAAATCTAGTACAATTTGATTAATAATTTGGTTAACTATTGCTTCAAAGGCTTGTTTTGTTTCTTCGTTTATGTTTTCTGTAGCATTAGAAAAAAGTGTTTTATATTTATGGTAATTATCTAAGTAGTAGTGGTCTAAGGTGTGAAGTTCTTTTTCAGAAAAGTTAGGAAGGTTTTGTAGTTTTTTATAAATATGTTCTTTAAGTGTTGTGTTTAGAAATTCTTCAGTAATATTTTGTTTACTGTATTTGTTGTTTTGTTGAGCCTGAATGGAAAAATTATATAGTAAAAATAATATAAGAAAGAGTAGTTTTATTGCAGAATTTCTCATGGCAATTGTTGGTTTTAGTGATTTTAAATATGGTGTATTGTATGAAACATGTTTTAGATGAATTTTCTTAATTTACTGATTAATCGATATTTTTATTAGACAAATATAAATGAATAAAAGGTTAAAATAGGACTTATTTTTAATTATTATTTGTATTCTAATGATGTTTTATTTTTAATAAAAAATTATAAATCAATTAGTTATTATGTGTATTTTTATCTTTCAAATTGACTTTTTTGTTAAATTTCATATGGTAATATGGCTTAATAGACATATATTTTGTATAAAGGTTGCCTTTAAGAATTTAATTAATAATGACTTTTATCATAATTGGATTAAAAATTGGAGTTTTTTTTAGTACAATTTTATAGTCATTATTTTAATCCTGAATATGTATTTTTACAGTTTTAAAAAAATAAAATTAGCTTATACATATGAAAATTATTTGCATAGGAAGAAATTATATCGATCATGCTAAGGAATTGAATAATCCCGTACCGAAAGAACCTGTTTTTTTTATTAAACCCGATACGGCTTTGTTGCCTAAAAGAAATCCTTTTGTTTACCCTAGTTTTACTAAAGATTTACATTACGAAGTAGAAATAGTGTTGAGAATTAATAGAATAGGGAAGCATATTGAGGAAAAATTTGCTCACAAATATTACAATGAAATAGGAGTAGGGGTAGATTTTACAGCTAGAGATGTACAGCAGCAATGTAAAGAAAAAGGCTTGCCTTGGGAAAAAGCTAAAGCTTTCGATTTTTCAGCTCCTACAAGTGATTTTGTGCCTATTAAAAACTTTAAAGATATTAATCAGTTGAATTTTGAACTAAAAGTAAATGATGAATTAAAACAGAAAGGAAATACCAAAGACATGCTGTTTAATTTTAATCAGATTGTTGCTTATGTATCTCAATTTGTAACACTTAAAATTGGTGACTATATTTATACGGGAACACCAGCAGGTGTTGGTTCTATTAATATCAATGATAAAATTGCTTGTTTTATTGAAGATGAAAAAATGTTGGAGTTTAATGTGAAATAATTACCATTTTGTTTTTATCCACTCTTGCTGTTCTTTGGGGTTTAAAAAAGTCCAAGCCACAATGCGACTGGTTTTATTTCCTTGAGACATCGGGATAGTTTTTACTTCAACAGCTTTTACCGTTTTTAGTGTTTTATAAATGGCTTTAAGGTGAGTTTGTTTTGCAACAAGTGTAGTAAACCACAAACATGAGGATACAAATTCTTTACTTTGGAATATCATTTTTTGAATAAATTTTTCTTCACCGCCTTCGCACCATAATTCTTTATGCTTGCCACCAAAGTTTAAGGTGGTTTTGGTTACTTTCTTACGATTTAAGTTACTCAATTTACGAAGTGTTCCTGCTTGGGCTTCTTTAGCGGAAGCATGAAAAGGAGGGTTACAAATTGTTAAATCAAAGTATTCATCTTTGTTTATAATTCCGCGAAAAATATCTTCTGTATTTAATTGTAATCGGAGTGTTACATTTCCTTTTAAGGATGCGTTTTTCTCAATTATTTCATTTGCGGATTGAATGCTAATTGAATGAATATCAGAACCGACAAAAGACCAGCCATATTCTTTATTTCCAATAATGGGATAAATACAATTTGCTCCCACACCAATATCCAAACATTTAACTTGACTGCCAGTTGGAATTATTCCATTGTTGCTACTTCCTAATAAGTCGGCTATATGATGAATGTAGTCGGCTCTTCCTGGAATGGGCGGACATAAATAGCCCTGTGGAATATTCCAATAATCGATTTCGTAAAAATGCTTTAATAAAGCTTTGTTTAACATCGTTACAGCTTCAGCATCAGAAAAATCAATAGATTCATCATTGTAATTATTTAAGCGAACAAATGGTTCTAATTCGGGACAACTGCTAATAAGTTTTTTGAAATTATAACGCCCTTGGTGCTTGTTCCGTGGATGCAAACCGATTTTTTTTATGGGGTGTTCTTTTTTCTTAGGAACCATTTATAGGATATTGTTCGTTAGGTTGTTGGGTTTGAAAATCAACCTTGAAATTAGTTGTTTAATATCAACTCTTTTTTACCGTAATCTATAATGGCATTGTATTCAGTTAAAATATCGCTACCTAAAACACCATCAATTACTTCCAACTCTAATTTTTCGTAGGACTGATTTACATGTGCTAAATCTAAAATGGTCGCTTCATAGTTTTCAATCACAATAGCATTGAGTTGAAGTTTTTCTAAAGTAACTTTTTTACTTGTCATGGTATTGGTGCCTAAACCTGTAGATAATCTATCTAAATCTTCTATATGGTTGTTTTTGGTGAATTGAGCAATTCTCGTTTGGTCGAAAACACTTCTTGAAGCTCCGGTGTCTAAAATTAGATTAGCTGTAATACCATTAATGGTAACTTTTAACTGTAGGTGAAAGCCATCGTCTTCAATAGGAATAATTTCAAAAGGAAGTTTAGTTTGCATAGGGTAGGTGTATTAGAAAAAAAACCTGTCAGGGGTTTAACATCTGACAGGTCTTTAAAAATGTTTTTATTTAAGTTTTAAGCTAAAACGCTGTTAAGGTCAGCATTAGTTTTCTTAACACCTTCAGCACTTTCAGTTAATTTAGCTTTTTCGTTATCAGATAACTTGATTTCAACAATTTTTTCAATTCCGTTTTTACCCAACACGCAAGGAACACCAATTGCTAAATCGTTTAATCCGTACTCTCCTTCTAATAAAGCAGAGCAAGGGAATATTTTTTTAGAATCTTGAGCAATAGCTCTAACTAATTCAGAAACGGCAGCTCCCGGAGCATACCAAGCAGAAGTTCCTAATAAACCTGTTAATGTTGCTCCACCAACTTTAGTATCTTCTACAATTTTAGCCATTCTGTCTGCCGATAAAAATTCAGATACAGGCACACTGTTTCTTACTGCTTTTTCAATTAAAGGAACCATGCCCGTGTCGCTATGTCCGCCAATTACCATTCCGTCAACATCAGAAGCAGGGCAATCTAATGCTTCAGCTAATCTGTATTTAAAACGAGCGCTATCCAATGCTCCACCCATACCAATAATTCTGTTTTTAGGGATGTTGGTAGATTTGTGTACCAAATAAGTCATGGTATCCATTGGGTTACTCACAACAATTATAATAACGTTTGGAGAATGTTTTAATAAGTTCTCAGTAACTGTTTTTACAATCCCTGCATTAATCCCGATTAACTCTTCACGAGTCATACCCGGTTTTCTTGGAATACCACTAGTAATAACAGCAACATCACTACCTGCTGTAGTTGAATAATCGTTTGTACTTCCTGTAATTTTAGTATCGAAACCATTTAAAGAAGCTGTTTGCATTAAGTCCATTGCCTTACCTTCGGCAAAACCTTCTTTAATATCTACTAAAACAACTTCTGAAGCGAAGTTTTTAATGGCAATGTACTCGGCACAACTAGCTCCTACAGCTCCTGCACCTACTACTGTTACTTTCATAATTTTTTATTTTTAAGAGGATTAATATATAGCGTTTAAGTAACACGAAATTAAACAATCTAAAAATTATTACCAAACAAATTAATTATGATTCTTAGCATAATTTTATCGTACCAAATTTCGTTAGTAAAAGTAATTTGTTTAAGTTTACTGAAAGATTAAAATGATGAACTATTCAAGTATAATTATTATGGTGTGTTGCAGTTTGTTGTTGACACAATGTAGCAATGCTCAAAAAAAATCAACTATGGATAATACCAACGAAAATACTAAAAAGGACAATCCTTATTATTCAAAAACAGATACTACTAAGTTAGCAGTAAGCGATTCTATTTGGAAAACCATTTTACCAGAAGAAATGTATAAAGTAGCTCGAGAGAAAGGAACAGAATGGGCTTTTTCAGGGAAATATTATGAAACCGATACCAAAGGAGATTATTATTGTGCTGTTTGCGGAAATCATTTATTTCGTTCTGATGCGAAGTTTGCAAGCAGTTGTGGTTGGCCTAGTTTTTATGAAGCCATACATCCTAACAGTGTAAATTACATAAAAGATTTAAGTCACGGAATGGTAAGGACAGAAGTAACTTGCGGACGTTGCGATTCTCATTTAGGGCATATTTTTGATGACGGACCACCACCCACTTACAAACGTTTTTGTATGAACTCCATAGTGTTGGATTTTGTTCCTGATGAAGAGTAAAAGGCTTAATTAAGCTTAAATTGGAAGTATATATTTTATGATAATCTGCAATTTGCGTTATCCGTGTTTTATAAAAAAAGCAAATCTATAAGCCAGGTTCTGTACCTTTTACCAATACATTGGTTGAGGTTTCTATCATTTATCTAGTCGGGGAGTTGCCTCCACGCACTAACAATCTACCCTCCAAGATTAGGCGAGTAACCCTCAAGCCTTGGTTTATTTGATTTTTCAGCTCCTAAGGTTTGCCTAGCTTACAAAATTACTTTTGTAACTGGTGAGCTCTTACCTCACCTTTTCATCTTTTCCTTTCCGATAAATCGAAAAGGTAGTCTATTTTCTGTGGCACTTTCTGTTATTGTTACGTTTCTGAAACAATACCCTAGCTTTCGCTAGGTAGGATACTCTGTGCTGCCCGGACTTTCCTCTCTCTCATTAAAAATGAAACAGCGATAGAACGATTTGCAATGCAAAGTTAAGCAAATAAGTTGTTGGTTGTAATTAATCAATAATGTTCAACTAAATAATCCCAACAATCACCAATACAGAAACAATGATGATTAAAATAGCCACTACATACTGAATAAAAGTAATAGTGACTTTTTTGAGTAATTTTTTACCAATAAAGGCTCCTACAAAAGCACAAAGTGTAGTGGTAGTAATAATGCCAATATTTTCAGATAATGAAATGCTTTCAAGTTTAGTAAAATAAATACTAATTCTACTCACATCTACAATACACGCAATGGCAATACCTGTAGCTATAAAACTTTCTTTAGTCAACCCACTTCGGAGTAAAAAAATAGTTCTTAATGCTCCTTGATGTCCTGATAAGCCACCAAAAAAGCCACTTACAGCACCGCCTATATAAAGCATATTATTTTTTAATACTTTTTTATTGGGAGTTGGTAACAGTTCAAAAATGGCAAAAATCAGCATCATAGTGCCAATAATCAATTCTACTAACTTAATAGTGAATATTTTATCAGCGATGATAAATTCATATAGTATTTGGTTATTATTAGAGAAATTCATTAGTAGCCAAGCACCCAAAAATGCCAATGGAATAGCAGTAACACCAAACTTTAGCAGTACATTTTTGTTAATATCCTTAAAAGTTAATCCCATTTTAAAGAGATTGTTCAGAAAATGAACAATTGCGGTCATAGCAACAGCAATATCTATGGGAAAAAACAGTACAAAAGCAGGAGTAAGAATTGTTCCTACTCCAAAACCTGAAAAGAAAGTTAAGATGGAAGTTAAAAAAGCGACTCCACCGATAATTAAAAAATCCATTATCCTAAACCGGGTAAAATACCCATAGCAGCATGGCTCATTTCAGATTTTTCAATTCTTTCTGCTTGTTCTAAAGCTCTGTTGGCTGCTATAGTAATGGTTTCTTGTAAGCTAGTAGCTGAAACAACATTTTTATATTCATCATCAATAATAATATTGTTAATCAATCTGTTTCCGTTAGCAACTACCTTTACTTTTCCATTTTCAGCTTCACCAATTACAGAAATATTTTCAAGCTTTTGCTTAATTTCTTCCATTTGTTTTTGCATTTCCCCCATTTTTCCCATGAGGTTTTTACCCAAAAATTTATCGAACATAGTTTTATTGTTTTTTATTAGTAATGTACATGGTTATTAGCCAGATAAACAAACTACTTCCAGCAACAATTTTCATGGTATTTCCTTCTTTACCAATCATAAAATAAGTAGTTAGGTTAATAGTTGTAAGTAATAAACCAACAATTATTTTTATTTTATCTTTTCTAAGCAATTTAAATTGAATTAGTTTATTTACAAAAGTATAAAAAATAAGTTGTAGCTATTTCAAAAATTAAAACTCATGTAAAATATAGGTAAATTTCGTGTAATTTATTACTTTTGTTTTTGATAATTAGTGTTTTATAATATTGTTTTACCATGAAAAAATTTTTATTATTTTCTATTTTGTTATTAACTATAATGAGTGTTACTGTAGCACAATCTTATTTTAAAGATTATAAAAATGGTGAACAAAATTTTTCGGAACAAAAATATACTGAGGCTATAGAAAACTTTACTAATGTTATAGTTGCTAAAAACGATCATGATAGAGCTTATAATTATAGGGGACTATGTTATTTTTATACTAACGATTACGAGAAAGCAGTTGCAGATTTTAAAAAAGCAGTTGAGTTGAAAGAAAAAAGTGATGAGTATCATCTTAATCACGGAAAAGCATTAATGGCGCTTAATAAAAATGATGAAGCTATTGCTGCTTTTGATATTTCTATAGATAGAAATAAAAAACAAATAGAAGCATATCAAGCTAAAATCCAAGCTCAAATGCAGGGTAAAATGTTTATGGATGCTGTAGCTACTGCTGAAGAATTGTTAAGTATAGATAAAAATGGAATGAGTTATTATTTGTTGGGAGTAGCTCAAGATAGTTCTAAATTATTTAAAGAAGCAGCATACAGTTTTGATAGAGCAAAGTTTTATGACTCTAAATTGGTTGGAGCATATATTGGTTTAGCTCATTCTAATATGAAACTAGAAAAATATGCTGATGCCCTAAAATATGCCGATAAAGCGTTGGAGTTAGACCCTAAAAATGTTCATGCGTTAAAAGTACGTTCGGCAATTAATGAAGGAAATAACAATTTACAAGCAGCTATTGATGATTATTCTAAGGTAATACTTTTTGAACCTGAGTCAATAATCCATTACATAAATAGAGCTGCTTTGTACGAAAAAATTGGTCAGAACCCTAATGCTGTTGCAGATTACACTAAATCATTAAATATCCAAAAAGATAATGCTAATTTGTACTTTAAACGTGCTGCTTTGTATGAAAAAATGGGTGATTTTAAAGCTGCTATAAAAGATTATGAGGAAATAAAAAGACTTTCTCCTTATGATGGAACAGCTATGAAATTGTATGATGAGGCTAAAAAAAGAATGTATGAATTAAACAGAGAAAATAACAATCCTGAATTGGAAATGATAAGTCCTGTTTCGCCAAAACCTGGCTTTTTGCAAATTGCTAAAGGAACACAGAAGTTGACTTTTAAAGGTAAGATTAAAGATGCCAGTTTAATTGGTTTTGTTAAAGTAAATGGAAAAGATGCTAACTTTAATAAAGACTCTTTAAATCCGATTTTTGACATAGAGTTGGATATTACCGAATTAAAAAATGTATCTATTACTGTTTTTGATATATATCAAAACTCAGAAACTTGGGTTTTTGAATTTATTGAAACAGAAGTAAATGCACCAATTGTACAGTTGTTAGCGCCTTATGCTTCAGATGATGGAACTATTTATTTGGATGCTGATGATCCTTCGTTGTACATAGAAGGAGTAATAAAAGATGAAAGTTTTATAAAAAGTATTTTTATTGATGGAGTAACAGCAAGTTTTAATACGCAAGAGAAAAACCCTAAATTTTCTATGACTATTAACATCATGAATAAAACCAATTTTACCGTAACAACGGAAGATGAATATGGTAATAAAATAGAAAAAGCATTTACGTTAAACAGAGAAAATGCTGCTTTATTAGCAGATAACCCTATGGGAAAAACGTGGGTAATTTTTATTGAAAATTCAAAATACCAATCTTTTGCTAGTTTAGATGGACCTGCTAAAGATGTAACCATGATGAAGTCTGCTTTTGCAAAGTATAAAATTAACAATGTTATCCATAAAAAGGATATGACCAAAGCTCAATTAGAACGATTTTTTTCTATAGAATTAAGAGATTTGGTAAGAAGTAATAAAGTAAATTCGTTGTTGGTTTGGTATGCCGGACATGGAAAATTTATCAATGAAACAGGCTACTGGATTCCAACAGATGCTAAAAGGGATGATGAGTTCACTTATTTTAATATCAATAACTTAAAAGCTTCTATGCAATCTTATTCGAAAGAGATTACGCATACTTTGGTTATCACTGATGCTTGTGAATCTGGTCCTTCTTTTTATCAGGCAATGCGTTCTACATCAGTAGAGAAAAGCTGCAATGATTGGAAAGCAACTAAATTTAAATCATCACAGGTTTTTTCATCTGCCGGCTATGAGTTGGCTTCTGATAATTCTCAGTTTACTAAAACTTTTGCAGCTACTCTTTCAGGAAACCCGGATGCTTGTATTCCGATTGAAACGGTAGTGAACAAAGTAAAAACAGCTGTAACTAAGAGTGGAGCTAAGCAAGCACCTAAGTTTGGTAAGATTGCCGGATTGGAAGATGAAGATGGCACTTTCTTTTTTATTAAGAAATAAGTTAGCTTTTTCAAGATTGCTAAACAAGCGTTTTTTTACTCAAATAATAAATGTTGATAATGATGATGGCTAGGTTGGTAATAATAATAGGCCACGAAAAATCTAATAAGAATCCATAAGCAACAAACAGGGTACAACCAAGTGTATTAATAATTCTAAGATTTTTCATTTTTTTCATTAAGAAAGAGAAAAGCACTAAAAAAGAAGCCAAGTAACCAATAAAATCGGTTGCATTCATACCTAAATTTTCCATAGTTTATGAGAGTTTAAAGTGGGTTGTTGCCATGTTGCAAATTTCATCTCCAATTGATAAACAAGCTGTTGCTGCAGGAGATGGAGCGTTTAATACATGTATACTTTTATTTTTATATTCAATTCTAAAATCATCTCTAGTATCACCATCCTGACTTAGTAACATAGCTCTAACACCTGCTCTTCCCGGTTTTATATCATCCATGGTAAGCGAAGGAATCATACGTTGTAAGGTTTTTAAAAATAATTTTTTAGAAAAAGCTCTTCTGTATTCATCCAAAGCAAACATTGGGTTTTTAAATAATAATCTCCATGTTCCACTATAAGTTAAGGCATCCCAGGTGTCTTTTAAACTAAAATCTGTTTTGCCATAACCTTCACGTTTAAAAGTCATTACTGCATTAGGACCACATTCAATTTCTCCGTTTACCATTCTGGTAAAGTGTACGCCCAAAAACGGAAATTTAGGATTAGGAATAGGGTAGATTAAGTTTTTCACTTTGTGTTTAGCTTGTTCGGTAAGTTCGTAGTAATCGCCTCTAAAACCAACTACTTTTTCTTTTAAATCAACACCATCTTTTTTAGCTAATCTGTCGGCTTGTAAGCCACCACAAAATATCATGTATTTAGTTATGTAGCTATTTTTTGAAGTGTTTACTTTAGTAGTTGTTGCATCATTTTTATCATAAGAAAGTACTTCTTCACCCAATACAATTTTACTTTTGGGTTGAATTTCAGTAACTAATTCAGCCATTTTTTCAGTAGCTGCTCTAAAATCAATAATTCCGGTACAAGGCACCCAAATTCCGGCAATTCCTTCAACATGAGGTTCAATTTCTTTTAATCGTTTGGCGTTAATTTTTTCTATCCCTTCAGTGTTATTTGCCAATCCATTTTCAAAAATTTTATCCATATAATCTAACTCACTTTCGTCAACAGCAACCACTACTTTTCCACAAACATCATGTTTGATATTATATTTTTGAGCAAAAGCTACTAATTGTTTTCTTCCATCAACACAAGTTTTTGCCTTAGCAGAACCGGGTTTGTAATATAATCCGGAATGGATTACACCTGAATTATTTCCTGTTTGATGGTCAGCTAATCTAGGTTCTTTTTCTATTAGTAAAATTTTAAGTGAAGGATATTTTAATTGAATTTTATAAGCAGTTGCAGCTCCAACAATTCCTCCACCTACAATAGTAATGTCGTATGTTTCTTGAGTTGGCATGGTTTAGAAATTCATATTAATTGTGAGTGCGAAAGTATCAACATTTTTTTGCTTGGAGCATTATTTTTGATATTATTTAAATTAGTTTTTACAAGAAATAAGGTTCTTAACATAGTGTTAATAAATTGTCCTGTTATTTTTTGAGTTTTGTCTGAATTTCAATTGATTGTTTTTCTAATTTCGTTTTTAATTATAAAAACTATGGAACAAACTCAAAATATTGTGAACAACAAAGTATCTGTAATGGCTGAAAACCTTATTGGTTCAGAGATTATTAAACTAGCCGGAGAAGTGAAAGCAAAAATTGCTCAAGGTGAAAAGATTTATAATCTTACTATTGGAGATTTTAACCCTTCACTTTTTCCTATACCTACAGCTTTAAAAAATGAAATTGTTGAAGCTTATGTTAATAATGAGACGAACTATCCTGCTGCTAATGGAATGGAAGAGTTGAGAGTTCAAGTAGCAGATTTTTTAAAAACCAGACAAGGTTTAAATTATTCTCCAAACAGTATTTTAATTTCCGGTGGAGCAAGACCATTAATTTACGCTTTATATCAAACTCTTATAGATAAAAATGATACGGTATTGTTTCCTGTTCCGTCTTGGAATAATAATCATTACTCACACCTTTCTGGAGCTAAGCAACAAATTATTGAAACTAAACCTGAAAATGATTTTATGCCCACAGCTGGAGAGCTAAAGCCATATATAAAAGAGGCAACAATGATTGCGTTATGCTCTCCTTTAAATCCTACAGGAACTACTTTTACAAAAGAGGGCTTGGCAGAAATTTGCCAATTAGTGTTGGAAGAAAACCAAAGAAGAGGAGCTAATGAAAAACCATTATATTTACTTTTTGATCAAATTTATTGGGTATTAACTTATGGAGAAACTCAACATTTTGATCCGGTTTCTTTATTTCCTGAAATGAGAGACTATACCATTTATATTGATGGAATTTCAAAAGCTTTTGCAGCAACAGGTGTTAGAGTTGGCTGGGCTTTTGGTCCTCAAAAAGTAATGGATAAAATGAGAGCTATTTTAAGTCATGTTGGAGCATGGTCTCCAAAAGCAGAGCAAGTAGCTACAGCTAATTTCTTAGCTAATAAATCTGAAGTGGATGAATATCTTCATGCTTTTAAGAAAAACATCCACAAAAGGTTAGATGCTTTTTATATAGGAATGACAAAGTTAAAAGCGAAAGGTTACCATGTTGATGCAATTCCACCACAGGCAGCAATTTATTTAACAGTTAAGTTTGATTTGGTTGGTAAAACTACTGCAAATGGTCACGTTTTGGAAAACATTGCAGATGTCACGGCTTATTTATTAAATAAAGCCCATATTGCTATAGTTCCTTTTTATGCTTTCGGAACATCAACATCATCACCATGGTATAGGCTTTCTGTTGGTACAGCAGATTATGATGAGATTGATGCTATGTTTATTTTAATAGAAAAAGCATTGGAAGAACTTCATTAATTTAATAAAATCAATGATTTAAAAATAAATTATTAATTTTGGTTTCATGTTTAGAAAAGGAATATCTATTTTATTAGCCATTTTGGTAGTGTTTTTTACCATTATGTCGCTATTAGCAATTTGGGACATTATAGAAGTGGAACACATTATTAGAAAGAGTCTTAGCTCTTTGTTCCTCATATTTATTTCAGCAACGGTAATGCTGTTTATTTTTTCTGTTTTATATAAAGGAGGAGACGATAAAAATGTTAATCAAAACAATAATCCTCAATAATTCTCAATATTTTTTTGATTTTTAAAATAAAATGGTAATTTCGTAACCCTTGTAACTTTATTTAATTTTATCCGTTAAGGAAGTTTGTAATAAAAAATATATCGCCTATAAGTAATATCTACTCTTTTTTATAAATACTTTTTTTGAATCTTTTATTCATTTAAAAGTAAATTATTAACCAAAGAAAAGGAGAGATATTATGCAATTATCCAGCTTTACAGAGAAACAATTGGTTCAATCTTACCTAAAAGGTAATGAATCTGCTATTGAAGAATTAATCAAAAGACATAAAAGTGCTGTATTTACATACATCATTTGCAAAGTTAGAAATGAAGCGCTTGCAGAAGATATTTTTCAAGATACTTTTATTAAAGTAATTAATACTATTAAGCGTAAGAAATATAATGATGAAGGTAAATTTTTACCTTGGGTAATGCGTATTGCTCATAATTTAATTGTTGATCACTACAGAAAAAGCAATAGAATGAATACTACTACAGGTGGTGAGAACTTTGATATTTTTGATGTAATTCAAAATACAGACAAAAATGTAGAGCAACAAATGGAGAAGAAACAAACGTTAGAAGATGTTAAAGGGTTGATTAAATATTTACCAGACGACCAAAAAGAAGTATTGATGATGCGTTTGTATTTTGATATGAGTTTTAAAGAAATCTCTGAATCTACTAATGTGAGTATTAATACTGCTTTAGGAAGAATGCGTTACGCTTTAATTAACTTAAGAAAAATGATAGAAGAGAATAATTTAAATATCTCTATTCATTAACTGGTTATTGTTGGCTAACAGATTGAAATATTTAGAGTTGGCATGTTTTTCTAAAATAGCTAGGTGTTCAATTTTATGGCAATCTGTTCCAACAAGGTCAACCAAACCGGCATCAACCATTCGTTCAGCTATCTTTTTTGTTTCCGGAGAGTAATGTCCAGTTAATGATAGTAAATTTAACTGAAGTAATATCCCTTTAGCTTTTAGTTCTTCGTATTTTTCAAAATTTTTATACCAATAACTATATCTTTCCGGATGAGCCAAAATAGGTTTGTATCCATGTGTTTGGAACTTAAAAACAATCTCCTGAAAGTTTTGAGGCTCTTGCATAAAAGGCAATTCAAATAACACATGGTTATTGCCAAAAGTAAGTAATTGTTTATCGTCAATTATTTTTTCTAAGCCATCGTCTAAATTATATTCAGCAGCAGCTTCAATTTCAATGGAAATATTTAAACTGGTTAGTTCAGCTCTTAATTTTTCCAAACCACCCAAAATAATTTCGGGTGTATTTTTGTAATAGTCGCACATAATGTGTGGAGTAGTGATAATCTTTTGATAGCCTAAACTTTTAAAATTTCTAATAATTTCAATAGATTGCTCTAAAGATTGAGATCCATCATCAATACCTGGAATTAAATGGGAATGCATATCGGTTTTAAACACCGAAAAATCAATAACCGGCAATTGTTCTTTATGAAATATTTTTTTGAAAAAGTTCAAAATCAATTATAAATTGGAGATTAAAGGTTCACATTTACAAATTTACACATTAATCTACCAACACTTTGCGCTTAAACCAATCAATGGTTATTTTTAAGCCTTCATCAATAGAAAAAGAGGGATGGTAATCGATTAATTCTTGAGCAAGATTAATAGCTGCTAATGAATCTTTCACGTCTCCTAAACGAGCCTCTCGGTAAATAGGTTCAACATTATTACCAACAATATTTCTAATTTTAAAAAATAAATCGTTTATGGTTGTTCTGCCTCCAAAAGCAATGTTCATTACCTTTCCTTTTACATCTTTTTCGGTAAATAAGGCTTTAATGTTTGCTTGCACTACATTTTCTACAAAAGTAAAATCTCTACTTTGCTCTCCATTTCCATTAATAAAAGGAGATTCATTTTTTAAAACAGCATCCATAAACAATGGAATGGCAGCAGCATAAGGTCCATTTGGACTTTGGTTGGGACCAAAAACATTAAAATATCGTAGTCCCACTACATCTAATCCATACGTTAATGCAAAAACATTAGCATATAATTCTTTGGTTCTTTTGCTTACGGCATAAGGAGAAAGCTGTGTGCCAATTTTTTCTTCTACTTTAGGTAATTCTTTACTATCTCCATAAACAGAAGAAGAGCTTGCAAAAACGATACGCTTAACCTTACTATCTTTTGCTGCAGTAAGGATGTTTAAAAAACCAGTAGCATTAGCTTCATGGGTTGCTAAAGGGTTTTCTATACTTCTTGGTACCGACCCCAAAGCAGCTTGATGAGAGATATAATCAATTCCTTGAACTACTTTTTGACAAGTTTCGAAGTTGGTTATATCTCCTTCAATAAATTTAAAATTGGGTAAGCCAATAAACTTTTCAATGTTTTTTTTGTAGCCGTTAGAAAGGTTATCCAACACAACTACTTTTCCTGCATTGTATTTTATTAAATACTCCACAATGTTAGAACCGATAAATCCTGCTCCACCGGTAACCAAAAAACTAAGTTTGGAAATGTCTTTGGTATGAAAAGGTTGGTTATACATTTATGGTTTGAGGTTTGAGGTTTGAGGTTTTGGCAATCTCAAACTATTAACGTTTTTCGTATTGTTGTTCGTAATAATTTTGATAAGCTCCAGAAGTTACATTGTTTAACCACTCTTCATTGTTTAAGTACCAATCAATGGTTTTTTCTATACCTTCTTCAAACTGAAGTGAAGGTTTCCAACCCAATTCGTTTTGTAATTTAGAAGCATCAATGGCATAACGCATATCGTGTCCGGCTCTGTCTTTCACGTAAGTAATTAATTTTTCTGAAGTTCCTGCTTCACGATTTAGTTTTTTGTCCATTACCTTACAAATCACTTTTATTAAATCGATATTCTTCCATTCATTGTGTCCACCAATGTTGTACGTTTCTCCAATTTTGACCTGATGAAAAATTACATCAATTGCTCTGGCATGATCTTCTACCCATAGCCAATCCCTAATGTTTTCTCCTTTTCCGTAAACAGGCAACGATTTGTTGTTTTTAATGTTGTGAATAAAAAGAGGTATTAATTTTTCAGGAAATTGATGAGAGCCATAGTTGTTAGAGCAGTTGGAAATCACTATTGGCAATCCGTAAGTATGAAAATAGGCTCTTACTAAGTGATCGGAGCTTGCTTTTGAAGCAGAGTAGGGGCTACGAGGGTCGTAAGAGGTGGTTTCTTCAAACATTCCTTCACTTCCTAAACTTCCATATACTTCATCAGTTGAAACGTGGTAAAAGAGTTTTGATGATAAATCAGTCCAAGTCGCTTTGGCAGCATTTAATAAGTTAGCAGTTCCTACAATATTGGTCATGATGAAATCCATCGGACTGGCAATAGAGCGGTCAACATGTGATTCTGCTGCCAAATGAATTACAGCATCAAATTGATATTTTTGAAATAACTGATGGATAAAATCAGCATCAACAATATCACCTTTTATAAATTCGTAATTTGGAGCGTTCTCAATATCTGTAAGATTAGCTAAATTGCCGGCATAGGTTAATTTATCTAGGTTTACTATGTTGTAATTAGGATATTTATTCACAAATAATCTAACTAAATGCGAACCAATAAATCCTGCTCCTCCTGTTACTAATATTGATTTTGAGTTCATAAAGTATGAAAGTTTGTAAAGTCAATTTGTAAAATAAGAATAAGTAATATTCAACATTTAAAACTTATAATTTAAATTTTTATAAGCTCCAATAAGTTAATTCTTTAATTTTTCCTCTGAATATACCTTTTAAATCTACCAACACTCCCTTAGATGAAGAAATGCTTTTGAAATAGTTTTCATCTAAACTTTTATAATCTTCATGATTTACAGCAACTACAACAGCATCATAATTTCCTGAAGGTTTTTCAATCAATCCGAAACCATATTCGTGCTTTAGATCTTCTGAGTTGGCGTAAGGATCAACCACTTCTACTTTAGCACCAAAAGAGATAAACTCATTTACCACATCCGCCACTTTAGAATTTCTGATATCACTAACATCTTCTTTAAAAGTTGCTCCCATCACTAATACTTTGGCTTCTACAATGTTTTTACCTGATGCAATGATTTTTTTTACTGTTTGTTTGGCAACATAGCCTCCCATAGAGTCGTTTACAAACCTACCCGAGTTGATGATTTGAGCATGGTAACCAAATTCTTTTGCTTTGTAAGTAAGATAGTAAGGATCAACACCAATACAATGTCCGCCCACTAATCCGGGGAAGAATTTTAAGAAATTCCACTTGGTTCCGGCAGCTTCTAATACATCATAAGTATTAATCCCCATTTTATTGAAAATGATAGAAAGTTCATTTACCAAAGCAATGTTTACATCTCGTTGGGTATTTTCAATAATTTTTGCAGCTTCAGCAACTTTGATAGAAGCGGCTCTGTGGACTCCAGCTGTCACAACACTTTCGTAAACTTTGGCAATTTCTTCCAATGATTCGGCACAACAACCGGAAACTACTTTTGTTACATTAGTTAAAGTATGGGTTGTATCTCCCGGATTAATCCTTTCAGGAGAATAACCTACCATAAAGTCATCTCTAAATTTTAGTCCGGAAACTTCTTCTAAAACAGGAATACAATCTTCTTCGGTACAACCTGGGTATACCGTAGATTCATAAACCACATAATCGCCTTTTTTTAGGGCTTGTCCTACCGTTTTAGATGCTCCAATAAGTGGAGATAAATCAGGTAAATTATGTTTATCAATTGGGGTAGGAACAGCAACAACAAAAAAAGTAACATCTTTTAAATCATTTAAATCTGCTGTAAAATGGATGTCACAACCTTCAAAAGCAGAAGGTTCTAACTCTTCACTTGGATCTATGTTATTACGCATCATATCCACTCTTTTTTGGTTAATATCAAACCCAACTACTTTCATTTTTCTAGCAAATTCAAGAGCGATAGGCAAGCCTACATATCCTAAACCAATAACAGCTATTTTAGTTTCTTTGTTTATTAATTTATTGTAAATACTCATAAGTTCTTTTTTATTCTTTTTAATAAGGATACAAATCTATGAAAACCATATTAAAACATAACTATTAATTATTTTGAATCTTTGTTAATCTTTTAAGAATTTAAGAACGGAGCTGTCTCTAAGTTCGTAAATTCTTTCTATAATTTCAACTACTTTTAATCCTTCTAATGCATTGGTGGTAGCAGTAGTTCTTCCTCTAAGTGTGTCTACTACATTTTCAATAATATAATGATGATTAGCAGCTGAACCTTTGTAAGGGCCGTAATCGTTTGGTGGGTTTGCTGCTTCAAGTTGAGGCATCTCATAGCCATCAATATTGCATATTTCTACTTCGTTCATATATTGTCCACCAATTTTTACACTTCCTTTTTCACCAATAATGGTAATACTACTTTCTAAATTTTGTGTAGCAACTGCTGTAGAGTAGTTTAAACAGCCCATTCCACCTTCAATAAAATCAAAACTTACAAAACCAGAGTCTTCAAAATCGGTAGAGTCTTTGTGAGTAAAATCTTTAAATTTTGCTTGTATATTGGTAATGTCGCCAAACAGCCAATACATGATATCTATAAAGTGAGAGAATTGCGTAAATAATGTACCACCATCTAAATCTTGCGTTCCTTTCCAACCACCTTTTTTGTAGTAACGATTATCTCTGTTCCAATAACAGTTTAACTGAACCATAAAAATTTCACCTAACACTTTCCGTTCTATTAAATCCTTTATCCAAACAGAGGGGGGGGAGTAACGGTTTTGCATTACAGCAAACACTTGTTTGTGATTTCTAAGTGCTTTGTAAATCACTTTTTCGCATTTTGCTTTAGATAAACCGATAGGTTTTTCAACTACTACGTGTAGGTTATAATCTAATGCTAATGAAGCTTGATCGGAATGTAAACCATTTGGTGTACAAATATTTACAACATCTACTTCAATCCCTGATTTTAAAAAATCTTCTAATGAATTAAAAAAAGGTACGTCATATTTTTCAATACCTAAGTTTTCTTTCGGAGCTGAATCACAAAGCGCTACTAATTCTGCTTCCGGATTGCCAATTATCATTTCAGCATGTCGCTTACCAATATGTCCGCAGCCTACAACGGCAAATTTTATCTTGTTTTCAGTCATTATTATTGTATTTTAATTACCTGATTGTTTTCTAATTTATACTTTTCATCACTTTCTGGACAAGTAGCCAAACCATGTTCATCAAAACTTAGTCTATGGCCGTATTCGCTAACCCAACCTAATTGCTTTGCTGGATTTCCTACCCATAAAGAGTAAGCGGGAATGTTTTTGGTGACAACTGCTCCAGCTCCAATAAAAGCATACGCTCCAATATCGTGCCCACAAACTATGGTGGCATTAGCACCAATAGAAGCTCCTTTACCAACGTGTGTTTTTAAATAGTCATTTCGTCTGTTTATAGCACTTCTTGGGTTAATTACATTGGTAAAAACCATAGATGGTCCTAAAAAAACATCATCATCGCAAGTAACACCTGTGTAGATAGATACATTGTTTTGTACTTTAACATTATTACCTAAAACTACCTCTGGAGAAATGACAACATTCTGACCAATGTTACATCTTTCGCCAATTGTACAATTAGGCATGATATGAGAAAAGTGCCAAATCTTGGTATCGTTACCAATTTTACAGCCTTCATCAATAACAGCGGTTTCATGAGCGAAATAATTTTTCATTGGTTAGTTTATTTTTTTATATAATTATTAAAATCTTTGTGATCTACTTTTGTTAATTCTTCTTGTGAAAGGTTTTTAAAGTATTCATAAGTAATTTTTAATCCTTCGGCTCGGCTTATTTTTGGTTCCCAATTTAATAATTTTCTAGCTTTGTCAATATTAGGTTGACGTTGCATAGGATCATCTTTAGGTAACTCTTTGTAAATAATTTTTTGGGTTGTGCCTGTCAGTTTTATAATTTCTTCGGCAAACTCTAAAATGGTTATTTCATCAGGATTTCCAATGTTTACAGGTTCAGCATAATCACTAAAAAGTAATCTGTAAATTCCTTCAATTAAATCATCTACATAACAGAAAGAACGCGTTTGGTTACCTTTTCCAAAAACCGTTAAATCCTCTCCACGCAATGCTTGTCCGATAAAGGCCGGTAAAACTCTACCGTCATTCAATCTCATTTTGGGTCCGTAAGTATTAAAAATTCGTACAATTCTGGTTTCTACACCGTGGTATCTGTGGTAAGCCATGGTTATTGCTTCCTGAAATCTTTTTGCTTCATCATAAACTCCTCTCGGTCCTATAGGGTTTACATTTCCGTAATACTCTTCTGTTTGTGGATGAACCAATGGGTCACCATATACTTCTGAAGTAGATGCAATAAGCATTCTAGCATTTTTGTTTTTTGCCAACCCCAATAAATTATGTGTTCCTAAAGAGCCCACTTTTAAGGTTTGTATAGGAATTTTTAAATAATCGATAGGAGAGGCGGGTGATGCAAAATGAAGGATATAATCTAACTTTCCGGGAACATAAACATAGTTGGAAACATCATGATGATAAAATTCAAAATTTTCTAAAGGAAAAAGATGCTCAATGTTTTTGAGGTCTCCGGTTATCAGGTTATCCATACCAATTACATGAAAACCTTCGTTGATGAATCTATCGCACAAATGAGAGCCTAAAAAACCTGCTGCTCCGGTAATTAAAACTGTTTTTTTAGTTGAAGGTTGTTGGCTCATGGTTTAAGATTTTCAAATTATTCGTTTAATAATTCTAAGTTTATGCGAATATCTGTTGGTTTCTGCATTAAAAATTCCTTGATGATCTATACTGTCAATTCTTACTTTTCCCGAGGCATGTATGATTTTATTATCACTCAACATAATGCCAACGTGAATAATTTTTCCTTCTTCATTATCGAAAAAAGCTAAATCACCACTTTCCGATTCTTCAATAAAACTAAGTGTTTGTCCAATGTTTGCTTGTTGGTAAGCATCTCTGGGTAATTTAAAACCTATGCTTTTATAAATTATTTGAGTAAACCCAGAACAATCTATACCAAAAGGCGAACGACCTCCCCATAAATATGGAGCATTTAAAAATAACAATACATGGTCGGCAATGAGTTCTTTTTTTGGTGCTGATGGTAATATTTCGTTACCATCAAATTCAAAGTTTAAATCGGAAAAATGAATGTTTTTATCTTTAAAATTAGGTAGCGTACTACCAATAACTATAGGGGTTAGTTGGTTGGTATTTTTATTTTTTACGATGCTTAATAAATCTCCTGACACTATTGGTTCAGCTTCATTTATAGCTTCATACGCTTCTTCAGAAATTTCAGTAACTTGTTTTTCATCAATCCAACATTCGTAGTTATCGTAAGCAGTTTTTATTTTTTTCCAACCTTTACGCTTTTCTTCATAAATAGAAAAAACTTCACCAAAGAGAAGCTGCGTTACCATTTCACTTTTATCGGATGGTTCAGCTCTTCCCGGAACTACACTTAAACTACAAATGCCGTATTTCACTATAATTAGCGTTTAAATCTATTACACATTTTCAATAACAATAGCAGAAGCTCCGCCACCACCATTACAAATTCCTGCTGCTCCTAATTTACCGTTGTTTTGTTTTAATACATTAATTAAGGTTACCACAATTCTAGATCCTGAGTTTCCCAGTGGATGACCTAAAGAAACCGCTCCACCATTCACATCTACTTTTTCCGGATTTAATCCTAATTCTTTAATATTGGCTAGACCAACTACAGCAAAAGCTTGGTTTAATTCCCAATAATCGATATCACCAACAGATAAGTTAGCTTTTTTCAATGCTTTTGGAATAGCCAAAGATGGTGCAGTTGTGAACCATTCTGAATCTTGAGCAGCATCTGCATAACTCACAATTTTAGCTAGAGGTTTTAATCCCAAGCTTTCCATTTTTTCTTTGCTCATTAAAATTAGGGCAGAAGCACCATCATTTAATGTGGAAGCATTGGCTGCGGTTACTGTTCCTTCTTTATCGAAAGCAGGACGTAAACCAGGAATTTTGTCTAACGTAACGTTAGTATATTCTTCATCTTTAGTAACTAAAATTGAATCTCCTTTACGTTGAGGAACTTCTACAGGAACAACTTCATTATCAAATTTACCTGCATCCCAAGCCGCTTTAGAGCGATTGTAAGAAGTAATAGCAAAATTATCTTGCTCTTCTCTTGATATATTTTTTTCTGTAGCACATGTTTCGGCACAATTTCCCATGTGTTTGTTGGTATAAACATCCCACAAACCATCTCTAATCATCCCGTCTACCATGGTTACATTACCTAATTTTACTGAAGAACGAGCATCGTAATAATGAGGTACCATACTCATGTTTTCCATTCCACCTGCAACTACACAGTCGTTATCTCCTGTCATAATGGATTGAGCAGCCAATGAAATGGCTTTCATACCTGAGGCACATACTTTATTTACAGTAGTTGCAGGAGTTTTCTTGTCTAACCCTGCAAAAATTGCAGCCTGACGAGCAGGAGCTTGACCAACATTGGCTTGCATTACATTACCCATAAACACTTCATCCACATTTTCGGGAGCTAAACCGATTTTTTTTATTGCTCCGCTAATAGCTGTTGCCCCTAATTTGGTAGCAGGTACGCTAGATAAACTTCCTAAAAAACTTCCTATTGGTGTTCTTACTGCAGATACGATATAAACTTCTTTCATTTTTAGTATATTTTTAAATTGAGCTAATATTTTTATTATCCCACGAAATTAGACTTTTTTCGTTAATTGAAAAGCTAAAAAAAGTATACTTTTATTTTTTGTTGTAAAGCGTTTTGCAAATAAGCGAAGTCAAATTCGTTTGTTTTAAGTAGCTAGGAAGGAGAGATTAGAGAATAGAAATTAGGTCTACAATTAACTCAAGTAAGCTGTCATTTTACCACTAACAAATTCTATAGAAATATGATCTTTTAATGTGGTAGAAAGAGATAAACCAACATAGTGTGTACCGATAGGGTAGCGTTTGTTGTTTCTGTCAACCAATACAACAGTTGACATTCTTCTGATGTTAAAATTTAAAAGATATTTAACACCATAAATAAGGGTTTTACCTGAGTTAAGTACATCATCCACTAAAATAACTACTTTGCCTTCAATTTCTTTTTCGGTAACAGAAAGTTTAGGTTCTTCACTTAAAGGATTATCTTTATTAACTTTTAGTGATGCTTGTGTAACTTTTATAGGAGAGATTGTAATGAGTTTTTCTGCAATTTTTTTAGCCAATAAATGTCCTTTTTTCTCAATACCAACAATTACAATTTCTTTTTCTAAATGATTGTCCTCAAAAATTTGAAAAGCAATTCGATTTATTTTCCTGCCTATTTGCTCATGGCTTAATATTTTAGTTTTCTGATTTGACATGGTTAATGAACTTCTATTTGGTATTGTTGAAATTGAATGATATCACCTTTTCTTACTTTTTTTCTTTTTTGTGTTTCTACTTGGTTGTTGTATTTTACCAACCCTTGTTCTATACTCACTTTAGCATCTCCACCAGTATCACAAATACCTGTAAATTTAAGCAGCTTGTTTAGCTCAATATATTCATCTTTTAATTCAAAATCAATGATTTCCATGTAGCTATTTAATCTTCGTATTCCGGATTAAGAAAGTTGTTTAAAGTATAGCTAAATGCCTTTGAATCTTCAAAAAATGGGTAATGTCCAGTTTCTTGAATTACTTCTAATTTGGTATTTTTTAGCGTTTCGCTTAATAGTTGGTTAGAGGCAAAAGGTACGTTGTCCATATCACCAATAATTATAATTGAAGGGCAAGAAATGTTATCAATTTCAGCAGTAATATTATAGTTAAAAAAGTTTTTTTCCATAATGTTGCTTACCATCCAAAAGTTACTGGCAGTTTTTTCAGTGTAGTTATGTAATTCATATAATTTATCTACCTTAGTTTGGTCGTATAAATTAGCTTTATCACCTATTTTCATCGCTTTAGCAAAAGTTTCAGGGTCTCTTTTCTCAAATTCTTTAGACATCATTAACCTTACTAATTCTTTAGTATCTTCTTCTTTTCTTTTTTGCTGCATGTTGCTCAACATTTTTTCGTAGTGACTACTGGTAGTTGGAGCAGGAGAGATTAAAATAAGTTGAGTAAGGTTGTTAGGGTATTTTTGTCCGTAATGAAGTGCTAATAAACTACCCCAAGAATGACCTATAAGAGTAAGTTTTTCTTTGCCAAAATGCTTTCTAATAGCTTCAATATCTTCTACAAAAGTAGCTATGTTTATGGAAGTGGTATCTTCTGGGAAAGCAGATTTTCCACTACCTCTTTGATCGTAAAAAATTAACTGATAATTGGCTGCTAATTCATCAAAATAAGGAAGCAAGTAATTGTGAGAAAGTCCTGGTCCGCCATGTAAAAAAATAATTGGTTCGCCTTCGCTATTACCTTTAATAGTAAAAAAGTGTTCAACACCATTAATTTCTATAGTTTTTTGTTTAGTAGGTATTTCTACTTGTTGTTCTACAGCTTCAGTAGCTTCTTTTGGTTGGTCGCTATTACAAGCAAAAAGTGTTGCTACGGCAACAAAAAACACATTCCATTTAAGTTGATTAACAGTCATAATATTAAATATTTATCGGTTAAAAGTAATAACATTTTTTTAGATTATAATTTTTTTAGTTCAGCAATGGTGTTTGTTGGATTTTCTGAAGAAAAAACAAAACTTCCGGCTACTAAAGCATCAGCCCCACAGTCTAATAATTTTTTTGCATTTGTATTGGTAACGCCACCATCAATTTCTATTAAGGTATTAGCTCCTTTTTTGGTAATCAACTGTTTTAGTTGCTTTACTTTTTCATAAGTATTTTCAATAAAAGATTGTCCACCAAAACCAGGGTTTACAGACATTACCAACACTACATCAATATCATTAATAGTATCTTCTAGTACATTTACATTTGTATGCGGATTAATAGCTACTCCAGCTTTCATTCCTTCAGCTTTTATTGCCTGAATAGTTCTGTGTAAATGCGTACAAGCTTCATAATGTACGGTTAAAATATCAGCACCAGCATTTTTAAAATCAGTTATATATTTATCAGGTTCAATAATCATTAAATGTACATCAAAAGTTTTTTTACTAAACTTTCTGATGGCTTTAATTATAGGCATTCCAAAACTGATGTTAGGTACAAAAACACCATCCATCACATCAATATGAAACCAATCGGCACTACTTTTATCGAGCATTTCTGCTTCTTTTTGCAGGTTAGCAAAATCTGAGGCTAAAATGGAAGGAGCGATTATTTGTTTCATATTTTAAAATATATAACGTTTAATATTATTTGAGTTTTAAAGTACAAAAGTATTAATAATTTTAATCCTCAAAAGTATTTCGGTTGCTAATATATCCATCCCATTTCTCGAGTAATTTAGTCATGTCTTCAGGTAAATCTGTTTCAAAATGTAGCCATTTTCCTGTAGCAGGATGTTCAAAGCCTAAAGATTTGGCATGAAGTGCTTGACGGGGTAAAATTTCAAAGCAATTATTAATAAATTGTTTGTATTTGGTAAAAGAAGTGCCTTTTAAAATCCTGTCGCCACCATAATCTTCATCATTAAACAAAGGGTGTTTTATGTGTTGCATGTGTACTCTAATTTGGTGAGTTCTTCCTGTTTCTAACTTACATTCTATAAGCGTAACATAGCCAAATCTTTTTAGTACTTTATAATGTGTTATAGCATGTTTTCCAAATTCTTCTTCAGGAAAAACACTCATTACTTTTCTGTTTTGCAAACTTCTACCAACATTTCCTACAACGGTACCATCTTCTTCTTCAAAATCTCCCCAAACTAATGCCTGATATCTTCTTTCAATGGTTCTGTCAAAAAATTGCTTACCTAAATGAGAAAGAGCATGTTCTGTTTTGGCAATAACCATTACTCCAGTAGTGTTTTTGTCTAAACGATGTACCAAACCTGGTCTGTTTGCCATAGAGGTTTCAGGTAAATTTTTAAAATGATAAATTAAGCCGTTTACTAAAGTACCAGTGTGATTTCCAAAGCCTGGATGAACCACTAATCCTGCATCTTTGTTGAGTACAATTACATCATCATCTTCATAAAGAATGTTTAATGGAATATCTTCAGGAATAAGTTCAATTTCTTGAGGAGGGTAGGGAAGTTCTACCGTAATATCATCTAAAGGTTTAACTCTGTAGTTAGCTTTTACAGGTTTTTTGTTTACTAAGATGTGTCCTTCGGTTAATGCGTTTTGAAGTTTATTTCGGGTAGTGTTAGGAATTCTATCCATTAAAAACTTATCAATTCTCAATAATTCTTGTCCTTTGTCAGCCTTAAACTTGTAGTGTTCAAACAAGTCATTGTCCTCTGCTTCTTCTTCGTTTATTAAATTCATTTATAAGTATTATTGAATAATCAGTTTTTTGGTTTGTATATTTCCTTCGTCTTTATTTATCATTCTAACAAAATAAATTCCTTTGCTAAAATTACTTACATCAATAGTAGTACTCTGTTGTAAAGTTGTTCTTAGATGGTTTTTACCATAAATATCAAAAATTTCAACTTCAAAAACGGTAGATGAATTTTGTTGAGCAGCAATAGTAACTAAATGAGATGTTGGATTAGGGTAGATGTTAAAATCAGTATTGTCTTTTTTACTATTTTCATCAATAGCAGAAATGGGGTCGCCAGTAGAACCAAATACCGGACGAATCATAAGCGAACCATTAGGAAGACCTGCGGATGGGTTTTCCCAAATACCCACAGCATTGTACCAAATCTTATTTTTACTATTGGTATTTACATCATATCCAACATTTAATCTTGAGTTAGATATTTTTTGATATCCTATATAATAAGTTCCCGGATTTAGCATAATAGGAGCATCTAAGGTATAGTTTAAGAACTCATTTGTAAAAGAATAAGCAGGAAAGTAAAAACTGCTTTGTTGGTAAACAATAATTTCTGGATTTAAGCTGCTCCAAACGGTAAGTTTAAAACTTTCTCCTGTAATATTATAAAGTATTGGGTTAAAATAAATTTGTATAGATGTAAGAGTATCAGCTTTTCTTATATAAAATTGATTGGCTAGTTTAGCTGTAACTCCTTCAATTCCATAACCTAATTCGGCACTACCATCATCGTAAGCATAATAAGAGCCAAAAACCTGAAATGATTTTACCGTATCATTTTTCTGATTAATATCTATAAAAGGATTAATATCAAAATAGTTTTTTATCTGGAAAACCTTGTTAACCGAGTTGTCTGATGGAAATGAAAAATCATTTAGAAAAAATGGTGTAGTTTGATAAACAGCTTGAGGTTCAAGTAGCGTAGAGTATGCTGCTACTGTTTTTGATGCAACTCCTGATGGATACGTTTCAACAACTGGACCAGCACCATTGTTATCACTTACTTCATATTTATAGAAAACATCATAAGAGTTATTGAAGTTGTTTTTATAGGCAACAGGCATAGTTTCCGCCATTAAACCAATGGTATCAGTAAGGTAATGATCCCAAGGTAATGCTGTAAGTTCATTTAATAAATTATAATGATTGGTGATAAGAGCAACGTCATCCAATATAGTATCAGTAAAAGTTCTGTTATCATTTAAATACACATAATCAACATGCCAATGGTCGAAATTACCACTAAGAGTAGATAAGTTGGAAAACCGGAACATAAATTCATCGTTGTGGTAATCTGTGCCAACGGGAACCATTACTTTTTTAAACAAATGATTTCCTGTTCCGGGGACACTCCAAACTCTTACCCAAGAACTGTCGGCTTTTCTATAAAAATCTAATCGTAATGAATCATTTTGTTCAGGAGCATTTCCGTTGCCCTGAGCCTGATATTGAAAACTCAAATATACACTATCAATAATAACCGATAAGTCAATAGGGTGTGAGGTAAGAGAATCTGCAATTCCATGAGCTGTTTGCGATGAAAAATCGTAAGGGTAACCCGTTGAATCTAGACCATCGAAAGTAGCAACACCATAAGATGGAGGGCTTATAGGGAAATTAGAGTTAATGTAAACATTGATATCTTGCCATAAGTTTTCATCAGGAAAATGATAGTTTTGAGAAAAATCATCCATAAAAGGCAAGGATAGTAAGATTTTATTTTTCTTAGAGGGATTTCTGAAAATTTCAGGTTTTTTTTCTGCTATGCTTTTATTGTATAAAGCTCTAAGGTGTTTATTGCCACCTAAATCGTAAATTTTTTCTTGTGCATTTATAGCTGAAAAAAAGAAGAAAGTAAGAAATATAAGTAAAGCGTTTTTTAACATGTTATTCGTTTTCAGAATTTTCTGATTCATTGTTTAGGCTATCTAAACTTAAATTTTGCACATTTATTTTAGCAGTATCGCAAGTTAAGTAAATATCTACTGAACTACCAATAAAAAGCGTGCTTTCACTTCCGTAAGGGGGCTGTTGTTTATACACTTTGGCAGTGGCAGAATCTTCAGCTGTTTTACAAGATTCATCATAAATTTCTAGCCCTATACTTAAAAAAGAAGCTTGGAGTTGTTGTTCTGCTTCACCTTTAGAAAGGTTTGCAAGATAAGGTACCATTACTTTCCCTTCACCTTTTCCTGTTCCTATCACAACAGTAATTTTTGAACCTAGACCAATTTCATCTCCTGTTGCTATAGATTTATCTCCAAGTTTGCAATCAATTACAATTCCCTGGTGTTCTGAAGGGCGATATTCTGTATTCACTTTTAATCCGTAGCTTTCTAATTTAGCTACAGCTAATCGTTGCGACATATCTATAACACTAGGGAAACTGATTTTTGGGGTAGATTTTTTAGTAACAGTAATGTATATTTTTCTGTTCTTTTTCACAAAAGATTCTGCTTTAGGATTTTGATCTATTACAATTCCTTTAGGCTGTTTTTCTACATAAATAGAATCTAGAATTTCATAGCGTAATTCTTTTTCATTAAGTAGGGTAGCTACTTCTTCCTCATTTAACCCTTCTAATGATGGAACAGTAACACTTTCTCCATGCAAAGTATAACTTGTTAAATAACCAGAAAAGCTATAAAAGGCAATAACAATAAGAATTATTGCTGCCACTAAGTTGATTAAAAAAAGTTTACTGAATATAAATTTTAGCATTTGTTTCATAAAAAAATATAACGAAAATAATAAAAAGATATTTAACCTTCAGATACTAATAATTCTTCAGCAAGGTCTTTTTCTATTTTTAAGTTGTCAATAATAAATTCCTGACGCTCAGGAGTATTTTTACCCATGTAAAATTCCAACATTTCTTGAATGGGTGTGTTTTTTCCAATAATTACAGGATCTAAACGAATATCTTTACCAATAAAGTGTTTAAACTCGTTGGGTGAAATTTCTCCTAGTCCTTTAAACCTAGTGATTTCAGGTTTTCCTCTAAGTTCTCTCATGGCATTTTGTCTTTCTTCTTCAGAATAACAATAAATAGTTTTAGATTTATCTCTAACTCTAAAAAGAGGAGTGTCTAAAATGTATAGGTGTCCGTTTTTAATAATATCTGGAAAGAAAGATAGAAAAAAAGTAATGAGTAATAAACGGATGTGCATACCATCAACATCAGCATCAGTAGCAATTACAATGTTGTTGTATCTTAAATCATCTATGCTTTCTTCAATGTTTAATGCTGCTTGAAGCAAGTTAAACTCTTCATTTTCATACACTATCTTTTTGGTCAACCCATGAGAGTTTAGCGGTTTTCCTTTTAAACTAAAAACAGCTTGCGTATTTACATCTCTCGATTTAGTGATAGAACCAGAAGCTGAGTCTCCTTCAGTAATAAAAAGAGTTGTTTCTACTTTTCTTTCATTGTCTTTGGTATCGTTATAATGTAATCTACAATCTCTTAGTTTTTTGTTGTGTAAAGAAGCATCTTTGGCTCTTTTTTTAGCCAACTGTTTAATCCCTGCCATATCTTTACGCTCGCGTTCCGATTGCAATATTTTTCGTTGAAGCGCTTCTGCCGTTTCAGGATTTTTATGTAAAAAATTATCTAATTCTCTTTTTAAGAAATCAGTGATAAAAGCTCTCATAGAAGGACCATCAGGACCAACTTCAGTAGAACCTAGTTTAGTTTTTGTTTGAGATTCAAAAACTGGTTCCATTACTTTAACGCTTATAGCAGAAACAATAGAAGAGCGAATGTCAGAAGCATCATAATCTTTTCCGTAAAACTCTCTAATAGTTTTTACTAAAGCAGTTCTAAACTCGGTTTGGTGTGTTCCTCCTTGTGGTGTATATTGTCCGTTTACAAATGAATAATATTCCTCTCCATAAGATTCTGTGTGGGTAATAGCAACTTCAATATCTTCGCCATGCAAGTGGATTATTGGATAAAGTGGTTTGTTAGAAAGGTTTTGTTCCAACAAATCTTTTAAACCATTTTCCGATTGAATTTTTTCGCCATTAAAATAAATGGCTAATCCGGTATTTAAAAAAGCATAATTCCAAAGCAGTTTTTCTATGTGCTGGTTTCTGAAGGTATAGTTTTTAAAAATAGTTTCATCAGGAATAAAAGTGATTTTTGTTCCTTTTCTATAAGATGATTCTTCAATTTCGTAGTCGTTAACCAACTCACCTTTTTCAAATTCTACTTTTTTGATTTTTCCATCGCGAACAGATTCTACTTTAAAGTAGGAGGAAAGAGCGTTTACTGCTTTTGTTCCAACACCATTTAATCCAACAGATTTTTTAAAAGCTTTAGAATCGTATTTTCCACCGGTGTTCATTTTAGAAACACAGTCAATAACTTTTCCTAATGGAATACCACGACCATAATCCCTAACTTTAACGGTTTTATCTTTAATTTTTACCTCTATGGTTTTACCATTTCCCATTACATACTCATCAATAGAGTTATCAAAAACCTCTTTAATTAATATGTAAATACCATCATCGTAAGCAGCACCATCACCAAGTTTACCAATATACATTCCCGGTCTTAATCGGATATGTTCCTTCCAATCGAGCGATCGGATATTGTCTTCGCTATAAGTTACTTCGTTTTCCATGAGTTTATTTGTGGTTTAAAGTTCGAAATTAAACAAACTTACCGTTTTGTCAACGCTTTTTGTATGTGGGTTTTCAAGAGATTTATTAACAATAAAATCTTCAGTTATTTTTAAAATAAGTTAGCTCATCTTCATCAATCATTTCTGAAAAAATAGGAGAGGAGTTAATTATTGGAGCTTTTAAGCCTTTTTCAAAAGTTTTATTTCCGATAAAAAACCTAGCTTCATCCCATAAGCCTTCATCAATAATACCTTGTAATAACCGAACACCACCTTCAATAATAATAGAAGAAATTTGTTGTTCAAATAGCTTGTCCATACATTGTTGCAACATACTTTTGGTTGGCTCTAATTTAATATATGTGGTATTGTCAACAGTTTCATTTTTTATACTATTAAACACTATTGTTGGAGCTTCTTTATTAAAAATATTCAAATGGTTTGGAAGTCTTAAATTCAAATCTAACACTACTCGTATAGGATTTTTGCCTTTCCATTCTCTTACTGTGAGTGATGGGTTATCGTTAAGTGCAGTATTCGTTCCAACCATAATAGCATGTTCTTCACTCCTCCATTTATGCACTAATTTTTTTGAAGAAGCACAGGTTATCCAATTATCTATTTCTTTATTTTGAGACCTATCAATATCTATAAAACCATCTTGTGTTTGAGCCCATTTTAAAATAATATAAGGTCTTTTTTTATGATGAAAAGTAAAAAAACGCTTGTTAATGGCTATACATTCTTTTTCCAATATATTTAATGTTACTTTTATGCCTGCTTTTTTTAGTTTTTCAATACCTTTTCCGGCAACTTCAGCATAAGTATCTATGCAACCAATTACTACATGAGGAATGTTGTGTTGCACAATTAAATCAGCACAAGGAGGAGTTTTTCCAAAATGAGCACAAGGTTCAAGGCTAACATACATTGTACTTTCTGTAAGTAATGATTTATTGGAAACACTATTTATCGCATTAACTTCTGCATGAGCTTCACCATAGTTTTTATGATAGCCTTCGCCAATTATGGTGTTTTTATGTACGATGACACAGCCAACCATAGGGTTAGGATATGCATTCCTTATGCCTTTTTTTGCAAGTTGCAGACAACGAAGCATATATGTTTCATGGCTTATCATAGGAGCACCAAAAGTAAGGTTTTTTACTAAAAATGTTTAGCTTTGTTTTTTTCTTAAAAAATCTAAAACATTATGGCAAAAAAATCTATTTTAACAGCAAAATCATTAAAATTTTTAGAGAACTATATTAATAATCCGGCTCCAACAGGATTTGAATCTGCAGGACAAAAAATGTGGTTGGAGTACGTTAAGCCTTATGTTGACGAGTATTTTGTAGATACTTATGGTTCAGTTGCGGCTATTGTAAATCCTAAAGCAGAATACAAAGTTGTAATAGAGGCACATGCCGATGAAATTTCTTGGTTTGTACATTATATTAATGAAAAAGGCTTTATTTATTTGCGTAGAAATGGTGGTTCTGATCACCAAATAGCTCCATCAAAAAGAGTAAATATTCATACTGAAAAAGGAATTGTAAAAGCAATTTTTGGTTGGCCGGCAATTCATACCAGAAAAGATGGGAAAGAGGAAGCTCCTCAGTTAAATAATATTTTCTTGGATTGTGGATGTACAACTAAAGAAGAAGTTGAGAAGTTGGGGATCAGTATAGGAGATGTTATTACTTACGAAGATGAATTTATGGTATTGAACAAAAATTATTTTGTTGGTCGTGCTTTAGATAATAGAATTGGTGGTTTTATGATAGCTGAAGTTGCTCGTTTATTGAAAGAAAATAAACAAAAGTTACCATTTGGTTTATACATCACTAATTCTGTTCAGGAAGAAGTTGGGTTAAGAGGAGCTGAAATGATGGTTCAAAACATTAAGCCAAATGTGGCTATTGTTACAGATGTTTGTCATGATACACAAACGCCAATGATTAATAAAATTGAGCAAGGAGATAATCATGCAGGTAAAGGGCCTGTATTAACTGTTGGTCCGGCTGTTCAAAACAATTTATTAAAGCTGATAAAAACGACAGCCAACAAAAAGAAAATACCTTTTCAGCTAGCTGCTGCATCAAGAGCAACAGGAACAGATACTGATGCATTTGCTTATGCAACAGGAGGGGTTGCTTCTGCATTAATTTCTTTGCCGTTAAGATATATGCACACAACAGTGGAAATGGTACATAGAGATGATGTTGAAAATGTAATTCAGTTGATTTACGAAACCTTATTACAACTAAAAAACAACCAAGATTTTAGGTATTTGAAATAATATTTAAAAAGTTAGATTAAAAAAAACGCCTTGAATTATTCAAGGCGTTTTTTTAATCTAATTTTTGATAAAGTTTAAGCTAATACTTCTTTTACTTTATCAGCAGCTTCTTTCAATAAAACTGCAGAATGTACTTTCAATCCTGAGTCATCAATTAACTTTTTAGCTTCTTCAGCATTAGTTCCTTGTAAACGCACAATAATTGGAACATTAATGTCGCCAATGTTTTTGTAGGCATCAACCACACCTTGAGCAACTCTATCACATCTTACAATGCCACCAAAAATATTTACCAAAATAGCTTCTACTTTGTCGTCTTTTAAAATCATTCTAAAAGCTTTTTCAACTCTTTCAGCATCAGCAGTACCACCAACATCTAAGAAGTTAGCAGGCTCACCACCAGAAAGTTTAATTATATCCATAGTTGCCATTGCTAATCCTGCTCCATTTACCATACAACCAACGTTTCCGTCTAGGTTTACATAGTTCAATCCTGCTTTTTTCGCTTCTACTTCAACAGGATCTTCTTCAGAGATATCTCTCATTTCTGCAATATCTTTATGTCTGAACAAAGCACTTTCATCAATACTTACTTTAGAATCAACAGCAATAATTTTATTGTCAGAAGTTTTTAATACAGGGTTAATTTCAAACATAGCAGCATCAGTACCTTCGTAAGCAGCATAAAGAGCAAAAACAAATTTTACCATTTGTTTAAAAGCTTCTCCTGATAGACCTAAGTTAAAAGCAATTCTTCTTGCTTGAAACCCTTGTAGACCAATTTTAGGATCTATTTCTTCTTTGAAAATAAGTTCAGGAGTTTTTTCAGCAACAGCTTCAATATCCATTCCTCCTTCAGGAGAGTACATAATAATGTTTCTTCCTGTTTCTCTGTTCATTAAAACAGACATATAAAATTCTTCTGGTTGAACTTCTCCCGGATAATAAACATCTTGAGCAATTAGTACTTTGTTTACTAATTTTCCTTCGGCTTTGGTTTGTTTAGTAACCAAATGTCCGCCTAAAATACCTTTTGCAATATCATGCACTTTGTCTAAGCCTTTTGCTAATACTACACCATGAGAACCTGTCTCGGTTACTATACCTTTTCCTCTACCACCGGCATGAATTTGAGCTTTTACTACAAACCATTCAGAGCCTGTTAAACGATTAACTTCTTTTGCAGCTTCCACAGCTTGTTCTGGGTTGTCAGCAACAACACCTTCTTGAATGGCTACGCCATATTTTTTTAATAATGATTTTCCTTGATATTCGTGTATATTCATGATATATTATATTTTCAAATTTTTGAGTTTCAAAAGTAATTTTTTTTATCGGTTTTCAAGGTGCAATTTATTAACAAATTTTATTTTTATTGAATAATTATATTTCTCAATATGCCTAAGGCAGCAATGGCAGTACGCTCTATATTTATAGTTCTATCTTTTCCAAATTGAAACATTTGGCTTACCACTTCATCTTCGGAAGCTACCGCTATCCAAACGGTGCCAACAGGTTTCTCTTCTGTTCCGCCTAAAGGTCCGGCAATGCCTGAGGTAGCAATGCTGTAGTCGGTTTTTAATTTGGTTCTAACACCAATAGCCATTTGTTCTACTACCTGTTTACTAACTGCTCCGTATTGTTCAATATCATTAGCATTTACACCCAAACTTTCTATTTTGGTTTCATTAGCATAGGAAACTATTGCTCCTTTAAAATAATCGGAAGCACCTGAAACTTGTGTAATTAAATGAGCTATATAACCACCTGTACAACTTTCGGCAGTAGAAAGTGTAGCGTTTTTTTTGTGTAACAATTCTCCAATAACTACTTGTAACTCATCTTCGGTTAAGGAAAAAATATGTTCACCTATAATTTTTTTGACTTTTTCTATTTGTAAGTTTATTACTGTTTCTAATTGGTCTTTATTATTGCCTATTGAACTTAATCTCAACTTTACTCTTCCGGGAGATGGTAAATAAGCCAATTTAATGGTATCGGGCAAGTTGTTCTCCCAACTTTCTAATTTTTCTGCTAACTGAGATTCGGGAATTCCTTGTGTATAAATCATTTTATGAACTATAACAGGTAGCTCAAATTTCTCTTTTAACCACGGAATTACGGTATTTGTTGTCATGGCTTTCATTTCGTAGGGAACACCCGGCATAGAAACTATAATTTTACCGTCTTTTTCAAACCAAGTTCCGGGAGCAGTACCATTTTTATTACGAAGTACTTTTGCATTATCAGGAACAAGTGCTTGTTGTTTGTTTAGCTCATTCATTTCGTATCCTCTGCTAGTCATCATTTTTTCAATGTCTTGATAAACATCCTTGTTTATAATGAGTTTGCCACCAAAATATTCAGTAAGTATGTTTAAGGTTAAATCGTCTTTAGTCGGGCCTAATCCTCCAGTAATAATTACCACATTGCTATTTGTCAAGGCATCATTAAGGGCAGTAACTATGGCAGTTTTTTCATCGCTTACAGTAGTGTGTTGCCTAATTTGAAAACCAATAAGGTTAAGTTGTTTGGAAAGCCAATGTGCATTGGTATTAAGTGTTTGACCGATTAATAATTCATCACCAATAGAAAGAATATCTAATTTCATTAAGCAGTTTATTTTAATAAGTAACAAATTTAAGGATTAAAAATACTTGTACAGAATAAACAAACTTAATGAAAGCTAAATTTTGGAAGTTTAGTATGTTTATTTAAGTTCCACAAAAAGTTTTATAGCCTTTATCACCATCTGGAGGAGGTGTTTGCAAGTGTTTATAGCTGGATTGTGCTTGGTAAGGAGCTTTACTTGTTTTTAACAATTCATTAAACAATGTGAAATTTTGTTGTAAGCAAGCATTGTCTAAAGATTTTTCTACCAAATGGTTGCGAGGTATAAACTCAGGGTTGTGCTGCTGCATAGTTTTAAGAGCAGAAGATAGACTAATGTTGTTTGCTTTTAATATATCTTCCCAACGCTGATACCATTGAGCAAAATCGGGAGTAATATATTTTTCATCTGTTTGTTGGTAATAATTAGCAATTGCTAAATAAGTGTTGGTATAGTCGGCTTGGTTATTTTGCATCCAAGTTAACAAATCTTCTATTAATTGTTTTTCATTTTCGGCAACACTTGTAAAACCTAACTTGATCCCATTCATTTGCCACCATTTTTCTTTGTAGATAGCAGGAAAACTATTAATGACTTCTTGAGCCATTTTTACTGCTTTGTCAGCATCTTTATCTATTAGTGGAATTAAGGCCTCTGCTAAGCAAACCAAGTTCCATTGTACAATTCCCGGCTGCTGACCAAAAGCGTATCTGCCTTGCACATCTATAGAACTAAAAACAGTATCGGGATGGTAGTTATTCATAAAAGCACATGGGCCATAATCAAAAGTTTCTCCGGTAATAGACATGTTGTCGGTATTCATAACACCATGTATAAATCCTATCCTCAGCCAATTTATTACTAAATCAATTTGTTTGTTCATTACTGTTTTTAATAATGCTAAAGCTGGATTAGCATTTTTAGTTAATTCGGGATAATGACGTTTGATAACGTAATTGGTAAACCCTTGCAAAGTAGTAACATCTAAAAAATTACTGATGTACTCAAAAGTTCCTACTCTAATATGGCTCGACATTACACGAGCAAGCACAGCTCCTTCGTGTACTTCCTCACGATACACTTTTTCTCCTGTATTTACAACCGCCAAACTTCTAGAAGTAGGAACACCCAAATGATGCATGGCTTCACTTATTAAAAACTCTCTTAACATAGAGCGAAGTGTAGCTTTACCATCGCCTCTACGAGAATATGGCGTTTGCCCTGAACCTTTTAGTTGAATATCGAACAGTTTATTGTTAGGAGAGAGGTGTTCCCCTAAAAGTATGGCTCTGCCATCACCCAACATAGTAAAATGTCCAAATTGATGCCCTGCATAAGCTTGTGCAATAGGTTCCGCTCCAATAGGCAAAAGGTTTCCTGAAAATAATTGAGCTTTGTTATCTTCGCTAATAGCAGAAAAATCTAAACCAAGAGTTTTAGCAAGTTCATCATTAAAACAAACCATTTTAGGATTTGGAACAGCAGTAGGCATTTGTTTAGCAAACATTTTTTCTGGAAGTTGAGCATAGGAATTTTTAAAATTCCAACCTATATGGTTTTGTTTGGTCATGGTTGATGAATAATATTATCAATCAAGCAGCATTAATCATTTTTAAATAATGCTTTATTTGTAAGATAAGTTGATCAATAGACTTGTTTTCTTTTAAGGCAATGGTTAAATCACAAGCTTCATCTCTGTAGTCGCCACAAGCACCTACCTTAAAACGTGCAATAGAAAGTGTGGTAATGTATTTATTTGGAAAACAATCGGACATGGTAAGGTCTATTAAAATCTGAAAAGGAGTAGCAATAAATTTATCTACTTCGTTTCCTTTGGGAATCATTAAACGAGATAGGTTGTTATTATCGAAATAACGATAGTGTAGGTGAGGAGACATTAACTCCGAACCTTTTTTAGAATTGATGTAGCCAAGAGTAGCTACTTTTTTTCTTTCTTCAATAAGGTAGTTGGTTAATTTCTTTACCGCTTCATATTCCATTCTGTTAGTAGCATCATAGATAATTCCTATTTCTATAGCTTTATCCAAACCAATAGCCTTAACTTTTCTTACAGTGTTTTTATTCTTCTTATTAAGTAAGAACTGAGCAATATTGAGTTTAAATTTTTTTAGCATAGTAAAAATAGCAGCATTTATTTTTTACCTCTAACGTGTTTTTCTACTTCATCCCACATTTCATTAGGAATAGCATCAAAACTATTGAATTCTCCAGCATTATAAATCCATTCGCCACCATCTATAGTTACTACTTCGCCATTTATGTAAGCAGAAAAATCCGACATTAAATAAGCTGCTAAGTTAGCTAGTTCTTGGTGTTCGCCAAATCGTTTTAGTGGAATTCTTTTTAGCGGGTCTATATTTTTTGCAACAGCATCTGGAAATAAACGGCTAAAAGCACCTTGTGTAGGAAATGGACCTGGAGCAATAGCATTATTTTTTATACCATATTTAGCCCATTCTGATGCTAAAGAACGAGTAAGTGCTAAAACGCCTGCTTTGGCACAAGCTGAAGGTACTACATATCCTGAACCTGTCCAACTATAAGTTGTTACAATATTTACCACATTTCCTTTAATTTGATTGGCTATCCAGTATTTTCCTAAAGCCAAACTACAATTGTAACTGCCTTTTAAAACAATGTCTGTAATCACATCAAATGCTTTGTGAGATAATCTTTCCGTAGGGCTAATAAAATTACCTGCTGCATTATTAACTAATCCATTAATAGAACCAAATTTTTCGATACCTAAATTAATTACTTTTTCAACTTGTAGGTAATCTCTTACATCACAAACATAACCAACAATATTGTCTTTTTTAGTTAAGGTTTTTAGCTCTTCAACAGTGTTATTAATTACTTTTTCCTTACGAGATGCAATAATGATGTTTGCACCCAATTCTAAAAAATAAGTTGCCATGCTTTTTCCTAAGCCTGTGCCGCCACCGGTAATTAAAATGGTTTTACTTTTTAGTTCGTCATTTTTAAACATTTTATCGGTGTAGTTCATGGCTTTGTTTTGAGGTTTGTATTAAGCAATTGCTTTTTCTATTTGTTGAATAATGTTCTCAGCTTTATCGTAAACTTCTTGTTCGGAAACAGGAACAGGAGCAAAACGAGCCATATCACACAAATCAATGGTTTCTATTAATGAGTTGATAATGTTTTCATCTACATTTTTATTGCTAAGTGAAGATTTTATATTTTCTTGTGTTAAATCCGCTACAGCAATATTTAATTTATCGCTAATGTAACCAAATAAGGCTTTAGAAGTAGCTTCATAAAAAGCATTTTTATCGTTTGCTGCCAAGCTTTTCTTGGCAGAAGATAAAAGTTTAGCAGCCAACTTACCTGCTTTTCTACTTTTAACTTTAGCAATATCGCTCATGGCTGCTCGGTTTTTATTTCTTACAATAAATGCAATTACAAAAAGCAAGGGAGCGAGTAGGAGTAATCCGTAAAATTTCCAACTATTGTATAAGTTATTTGTATTTAGCACAAATTGTGGTGTATCGGTATGGAGGTACCTGATATCTTCGCCAAGAATTTTAATATCTTCTTTTCCTGCGGCAGTGTAGGTTATATTGTTACCAGAACCATCGCCTTTATTTATTTTTAAAACAATAGGCTTAGATTTTAGTGTTTCGTACTTTTTAGTTGAAGGATTAAAATAAGAGAAAGTAATTGGTTCTATAGTAAAATTTCCTTGATAGCGAGGAATAACTAAATAATTATATTCTTTACTTCCAGAAACTCCAGTATTACTTGTTTTGGTATTATCAGTTATTTTAGGGTCATAAATTTCAAATTCTTTCGGGAAGTTAATTTTTGGATTATCAATCAAAGGTAAGTTACCATTACCACTAATGTTTATTTTAATATTGATGGCTTCATTGGCTTTAACTTCATTGGCTGAAACCTCGGTAGTCATTTTTAATTGGCCAACTGCATTAACAAAATCATCAGGTTTTGGGGTTGGGTGAGGAAGTACCTTAATTTTTATAGACTTGCTTTTAACGATATGTTCTTCTTCTATAACTTTACCAAAAAACTGATCAAAAATACTTTGTCCGCCACTTACTCTCTTTTGAGTAATAAAACGCATTTCTAATGGATCTATTTCTAACTCTCCTGAACGTTGAGGAAACAATACAATTTTTCTGATGGTAGCAACATTCCATATTTCATTGTTAATTTTTTCTTGTGTCCATTGTGCCTGACCTATATTAATTTCTTGACTCCAAAAACCGTTTAAATCTGCATTTTTAACCATTTCGTTAGCAGCAATATTTACTTTAGTATAAAGTTGGTAAGTAGCTACTAAATGCTCTCCTTGGTAAACAGTGGTTTTGTTTACACTAGATTTAATAAACAAGTCGCCAGAACCTTTAGTTATAGTAGTGTTATTACTATTAGGGTTGTTTTGAACATTAGCTCCTTTGCTAACATTTATTTCTATGGTGTTTGATTGGTATTTTTCTCCTTCAATAGTTACTTCTGCAGCAGGAATAGTAAAACTTCCTTCATTTACTGCCATTAAAATATAACTGTAAGAAATGTTAGCACTTGTTTTTCCGTTTACCCAACTCATGCTGGTTGATTGGTTTGGTCCGGATAGTACTCTAAAATCGGATATTTTGGGTGGCTTAAAGTTATCTATGTTAGCATTTACTCTAAATTCAATTTTAAAACGATCTCCCGTAGCAACATCATAGTGGCTTGCTGCAGCAGTGAATTTAATATCCTGAGCAACAGCTAAAACTCCTGAGAAAGTTAACATCAAGAGTAAAAGTAGATATGTTGTAATTCGTTTCATCTGTTATATAAGCAAATTTCTATTTTTATTTAATTTACCAATCTTTTTCAATTTTAACTTTCTGACCTTTTTCTTTTTCTTTTTTCATTTTTGCTTGTACTTCTTTTTCTTTCTGATTAAGAGCATCTAACATACGCTGAGCTTCTTCTTTAGATAGCTGACTAGGTTTTTGTTGTTGTTCTTTTTGCTGATCTTGCTTTTTATCTTCATTTTCCTTTTGCTCGTCCTTATTTTCCTGCTTCTCTTCATCTTTCTTTTCTTCTTCCTTATCTTTTTCTTTATCCTTGTCCTTGTCTTTGTTTTCGTTTTGTTGTTGTTCTTTTAGTTTCTTTTGAGCATAAGCAAGGTTGTACCTAGTTTCATCATCTTTTGGGTTAAGGCGAAGTGCATTTTTGTATGCATCAATACTTTCTTGGTATTTTTGAGCTTCTAGAAAAGAGTTGCCCAAATTATGAAAGGCACTTGCTTTAAGCTCTTTGTTAGAACTTTGTTCGGCAATTTTTTTAAATTCTTCCGCAGCTTCTGCAAATTTTTGTTCTTTATATAAAGCATCACCTAAGTTAAAAGTAGCTTTTTCTGAAGCCTGATTTTTCTCAAGAGCTTTTTTGTAGCTTTCGGTAGCTTCGGTATATTTTTCATTTTCGTAGTGCTTATTTCCTTCACGGATATGTTTTTTCTCTTCTTGAGCAAAAGAAAGCCCAACAAAACTTAAAAATAATATGAGTAAAATGTATTTCATCTTTTTATTTATGATTCAAATAATTTTATCTTGTTCAACTTACTACTTCTTCTTCTTGATATTAAAAACTCAATGATTAGCAAAACTAAACTGATTAGTAAAAATAACTGAAACCTATCATCGTAGTTTTTAAACACTTTACTACCAAACTCTTTTTTCTCCATTTTATTTATCTCATTCATAATAATAGATAAACCTGCATTAGCATTAGTAGCACGTACATAAGTTCCCTCTCCAGCAGCAGCAATTTCCTGTAGCATTTTTTCATTTAATTTAGAAACAATTGTATTATTACTATTGTCGGTTCTAAACCCTATTTGTCTACCATTTTGATAAATAGGCAATGGAGCTCCATTTTCGGACCCCATTCCAATAGTGTGAACAATAACATCATTTTCTAATGCATTTGTTGCAGCACCTAAAGCATTGTCTTCATGGTTTTCTCCATCGGTAATAACAATAATGGCTTTGCTAGTTTCTGCTTCTGGATTAAAAGAACGAAGTGCTAAATCTATTGCTTTTCCTATAGCAGTACCCTGAACTGGAACAATGTCTGTGCCGATACTTTCTAAAAACAATTTTGCTGAAGAATAATCGGAAGTGATAGGAAGTTGAACATAAGCTTCACCAGCAAAGATGATAATTCCTAGCCTGTCGTTTTCCAATTTTTCGATAAGCTGATAAATGGCTCTTTTGGCTCTTTCTAGTCGGTTAGGAGAGAGGTCTTCTGCTAACATACTGTTAGAAACATCTAAAGCTATCATTAAATCAACGCCTTCACGTTTAATATCTTCTGCTTTTGTGCCATATTGTAAGTTTGCTAAACCAATAAATAAAGAAATGATTGCCAGCAGATAAAGTACAAACTTAACTGAAGGTTGGTGTTTTGCGACTTCAGGAGTTAATCTTTTTACAAGGTGGTGAGTTCCAAATTGCTTTAACTTTTTCTTTTTCCATTGTTGGAACAATAAAAAAGCAACAATTAGCAATGGAATAACCACAGCTAAGGCATACAAAAATAATATGTTTTCAAATCTAAACAATGCTTTTGTAAAGTGTTTTGGTTAATAAGAATTCAATTAATAAAGCACAAGCGGCTAATATGGCAAATGGTAAAAATTTCTCCGATTTTTTTCTGTAGTCAGTAACGTTAATTTTAGATTTTTCCATTTTATCAATTTCTTTGTAAATTTCTTCTAATTCTTTGTTGCTTTTAGCTCTAAAATATTTTCCATCAGCCATTTCAGCTATTTGAGTCATTGTTTCTTCATCAATTCTTACAGGTACATCTTGGTATTGTTTCCTACCAAATTGGTCAACATAAGGAGTGGGAGCTGTTCCTGTTGTTCCTACACCAATAGTATAAACTCTTACACCAAATTCTCTAGCAATTTCTGCTGCGGTTACAGGTGGGATAGAGCCTGAATTATTAATTCCATCTGTAAGTAAAATAACTACTTTGCTTTTAGCTTCACTATCTTTTAATCTGCTTACAGAAGTCGCTAACCCCATTCCTATGGCTGTTCCGTCTTCAATCATGCCGTTTTGTATGCTGGTAAAAAGATTAATAAGTACATCATGGTCGGTAGTTAGTGGACATTGAGTAAAGCTTTCGCCAGCAAAAACTACTAAGCCCATTCTATCGTTTGGTCTGTTAGAAATAAATTCCATGGCAATGTTCTTACAAGCTTCCAAACGATTAGGTTTAAAATCTTCTGCTAACATACTTCCTGAAACATCAATACTCAATACAATATCAATTCCTTCGGTAGAAACATCTTGCCAGCTTGATGAAGTTTGTGGTCGGGCAATAGCTGTAATTAATGCAGCAATACCAATAATTCTCAATAAAAATATACTATGTCTGGATTTGGCTAAAAAAGTAGAAGTTAAGTTTTCGTTGGTACTTAGTTTTACATTTCCTTGGAGTTTTCTTAGTCTTAAAATATACCAAACAATCATTAAAGGAATAATGAGTAGCAACCAGAAAAAATTTGGATTAGCAAATGATATGTCGTACCAAAAATCAAGCATGAGGATTAGTGTTTTCAGGTTCAATCATTTTTGTTGCTTCTACAAATTCAATAGCATTAGTCAAACTATTTTCATTTTCATTCGTTAATGGCTGTTCTTTAGCAAATTTTACTAAATCGGCTAGGGTAAGTGTTTGCGAAAGTTTTAGTTTTAATTCTTCAGGAATTTGATGTAGCCTTAATCCGTGCATAATTTCAGAAGTGGTTTCTTCTAGTGCATTTACTTGGTATCTTTCTTCAATATATTCTCTCAATATTTCAGAAATTTCTGAATGATAGGCTTTTATTTTTCCATTCTGCCATAACTGTTGCTCGTTTAGCTGCCTTAGTTTCCCTAAAGCAATTTCATGTACAGGGATTTTAGGGATAATTTTTTCTTCAACAACAGGCTTTTCTCTTCTTAAATACCTTACTAAAAAGAAAATTCCAATAAGAGCGGCTAAAATAGCTGCTAACCAAACCCAATTGTCTTTAAGCCAATCTTTAATAGAGAATGGTTCAGAAAGCGGTTGTTTAATATCGAAAATAGCATTAGCAGTATCTACTTCCATGTTTTGTACTTCCAGTAAAAGTGGATCGGATTCTACAGTGTCTCCATTAATAATAAAATAGAATGGAGGTACAACATAATACCCCGAATCGAAACTAGTAATAAGTATAGATTGAGATTGGGAGAATAGTCCATTAGCATCTGCAATAGAAGTGTCAATAGGAGATTTAGAAAGTACTTCAATTTCTTTTATGATGGTATCATTTAGCTGAGGAAAAAGTATTTGGGTGTTTTTATCTTGGTAAGTGGTAATAAAATGTAACTGAGTTTGCTCACCGATCATTAAAAAATTGGTGTCTAAAACAGCTTTTACCGCTACATTCTGACCTAAAAGAGCAAAGTTTGGTAGCAATAGTGCAACAAATATGTAAATGAATTTTTTCACCCTCTTTTCTTAAATAAAGTCATTAATGGTTTTACATAATCTTGATGTGTTCCGATAGAAGCACTATCCACACCAGCTTTTTTAAATATTGTTTTCAGTTTGTCTTTCCTTTTTAAAAATGCCAATTCATAGTTTTTTCTTACTTGTTTGTCGGAAGAATTTATCCAATTTAATTGATTGGTTTCGGCATCTAAAAAAGGTACTAAACCAAGGTCGGGTAAATTTTCTTCGGCTTTATCATAAAGTTGTAAAACAATTATATCGTGCTTTTTATTGGCAATTTTTAAAGCATCTTCGTAGTTGTACTTGGCAATGAAATCGGAAATAATAAAAGTTGTAGCTCTTCTTTTAATAACATTATTCAAGTATTTGATTGCTAGCTCAATATTAGTTCCTTTGCTTTCGGGTTCAAAGTCAATTAAATGTCTAATAATCATTAAAATATGGCTTTTCCCTTTTTTAGGAGGAATGAACTTTTCAAGTTTATCGGAGAAGAAAATTACGCCAACTTTATCGTTGTTTTGAATGGCTGAAAAAGAAAGTACAGCACAAAGTTCTGTTGCTAATTCTTGTTTGCTTTTTTGCTGTGTACCAAAATATCCAGATCCGCTAACATCAACCAAAATCATAACGGTCATTTCTCGTTCTTCCTCAAAAACTTTTACATAAGGATGGTTAAAACGAGCGGTAACATTCCAGTCTATAGTTCTTATTTCATCTCCATGTTGGTATTCCCTAACTTCGCTAAAAGCCATACCTCTTCCTTTAAAAGCAGAATGATACTCTCCTGAAAAAAGCTGATTGCTTAATCCACGAGTTTTTATTTCTATTTTTCTAACTTTTTTTAAAAGTTCAGACGTACTACTATAGCTCATTTGTAATAATTAGAAATTTGATTTGTCAATTATTAGTTTAATTTCTAATTAGGTTTTATGGGATTTCAACATTGTTTAAAATACCATTAATAATATCTGTGCTGGTTATGTTCTCAGCCTCAGCTTCGTAGCTCAACCCAATTCTGTGTCTCAGTACATCATGGCAAATTGCTCTCACATCTTCAGGAATAACATAACCTCTGCGTTTTATAAAAGCATAAGCTTTGGAAGCCAATGCTAAGTTAATACTTGCTCTTGGAGATCCTCCAAATGTAATTAGGTTTTTATATTCAGCAAGATTATAATCTTCAGGATGTCTTGTCGCATCAACAATATTTACAATGTATTGTTCAATTTTTTCATCCATATAAACCTCTCTAACCACATTTCTAGCCTTAAGAATGTCTTCAGGTTTAAGTACACGATTTGGTTTTGGGAATCCTGCTTTAGAAATATTGTTTCTAATAATTATTTTTTCTTCTTCTTTTTTAGGATAATCTAGCACTACTTTTAGCATAAATCTATCTACTTGAGCTTCTGGTAGAGGATAAGTACCTTCTTGTTCAATAGGGTTTTGAGTTGCTAAAACTAAAAAAGGCTCAGGTAAATGGAAGGTTTCTTCTCCAATGGTTATCTGACGCTCTTGCATGGCTTCTAATAAAGCACTTTGCACTTTTGCAGGAGCACGATTGATTTCATCGGCAAGGACAAAATTAGCGAAGATAGGTCCTTTTTTAACAGTAAAAGCTTCTTGCTTTTGGTTGTAAATCATAGTACCTATAATATCGGCAGGAAGTAAATCCGGAGTAAACTGTACACGACTAAATTTAGCATCTATAGCTTTTGCTAACGTGTTTATGGCAAGTGTTTTTGCTAAACCAGGAACACCCTCTAAAAGAACATGACCATTAGATAACAAGCCAATTAGCAATCTTTCTGTCATGTGTTTCTGACCAATAATTACTTTGTCCATTTCCATGGTAAGCAAGTCTACAAAGGAACTTTCTTTTTGAATTTTTTCATTTAATGCTCTAATATCCACATCTGTTGAACCTTCTGAAGAGGCAGAAGATAAAGGTGGAGTAGGTGTATGTGCTTCTTCCATAATTTTTTTAGTTTTATTGTTGCTAAATTAAGCAGCTAAGTTAGTTTATTATTATGGAGAAGGCTTGTTCGGTGTTAAAAAATGTTAAGAGTTAAGTTGTTAATAATCAGCAGGTAGTGTTAGGTCTTAAAATGTCGCTATTGATTTAGTCAATAGGTAAAAGCGAAACAGAAGTAGTTATGAACTTAAAATGTAGATTAGAGTGAAAATTATTTTTCCAATACAAAATCTGCAGATTGTGTTAGTATGGTTTTTTTTCCAATGCCTAAATCAATAGTTTTTGTAAGTGTTTGATAACCTTCAGCAGTAATCTCTAAAGTGTATTTTTTGTTTCCTACTAAAGTTATGAAATAATGTCCTTCATCAGTAGACGTTGTTGAAGCAACTACTTTTCCAGTTTCATCTTTAAAATCAACTTTAGCAACGACAAATTCTTGTTCAGGGTTTTTAATTTCACCTTTTAAAATAGAAAGGTTAATAGCTACACCTTCTGTTAAAACAGGATACTTACTCATATCAATTTTGTAAATATCTCTATCTCCCATACCGTCTTTTCTTTGGTTGGAATAATAAGCTGTTTTTCCATCTGTACTTAACACAAAATGTAAATCATCATTTACAGTATTTATTGGGGAACCTAAGTTTTGTGGAGTTGTCCAAGTACTGTCATCCTGAAGCCTTGTCATAAAAATATCATATCCTCCCATGGATAAATGTCCTTTAGAGCTAAAAAATAAAGTTTTTCCATCCGGGTGAATAAAAACTGAAATTTCGTCTTCGGGAGTATTAATAGTTGTACCTATGTTTTTAGGTTCTAACCATACGGTGTTAGATTTTTTTTGTGAGATGTATATATCTCCTTTTCCAACAGGATTATTTTTTTTTCCTGTTCTTTCACTAATAAAAAATAAGTAGTTTCCATCAGCAGTTAGTTGAGCAGAGCTTTCGAAGTAAGAGGTATTTATAGGTTTTTCTAAAGCTTTTGGAGTGCTCCATTTACCTGAGTTTCTCTTTTTTGAAACGAAAATATCTCCTATATATAAATTTCCATCATTACGGTAAATAAAAATTTCTTCACCACTTGGTGATATACTTAAACAGGCATCATGTCCTTCGGTATTAATGTTTCCCTCAATAGGATAAGCTTTTCCCCATTCACTATTAACAGAGTCCCATTGTGCAATATAAATATCTTCAAAAAATTTGTAATCGCCTGCTTTATCGATCCCACCACCCTTGGTATCAGGTCTTCGCGAAGTAAAAATCATGGTTTTACCATCGGCAGTAATAGAAGGAGCATAATCTCCACCTCTAGAATTAATATTGCTAGACAAAATTTCTATGTTAACATCAACTGGATGCTGCTTCATTTTAATGGCATAATTTACCTGAGTAATCATTTTGTTCACATCGTTTAACTTTAAATATTTTTTCTTTGCATTAGCCTTAAAATGATTAAAAGCAGCAAGAGCATCGTCTAACTGGTCATTTTTATGGTAAGCTTCTCCCAGTTTAAAATAAAGTTCATGAGCAATTTTATCATCAAGGTTTTTAGCGTTTAAAAAATATTCAACTGCTAATTCAGCATCGTTCATAGCTAAATAACATTCGCCAATTCTATAATTTATCATAGCATCATTGGTAAAGCTTGTCATAAGTTCTCTGTAGATGTTTAGAGCAGCTCTATAATTTCTGTCGCCAACAAAGGCATGATTGGCTTCAGCCATTTTAAGTTTATAGGTTATCTTGCTCTTTTTTTTGTCGTTTTGAGTAAAAGCAACACTAGTAAAAATCAATAATACCGTTATGATTAGCGATAATTGTTTCATAGACAATAGATAGGTTTTAATAATTAAAAAAGTTTGTTAAATCAATTATAAATTTAGTATTGTAAATGTACAAATTCAGACTGAAATAACATAGTTCAATTTGTGAACAGCAATATTAACAAATTATTTTTTACAGATGAAAAGAATAACTAACTGGTAAGAAGTTGTTTAGAAAATAAATTTAAAAATTTTTCGATGGCATTTCTTTTAGCCTCATCAAGGTGATAGCTAATGTCGTTTTTTAAATAATTGGTCAAAAAAGCTTTTTTATCTTCGTCAATATTAAAATAATTGAGTACTTCATCAGTATTAAACATTTTATCGCTCAATGCTTTATTAAATTGATTAATAAATTCAACATCAATCTTTTTATTGGCAACCCAACAAGCAAAAACAAAAGGTAGTCCAGTAAATTTTTGCCATTCTTCAGACAAATCATAAACATAATTATAAGTTTTTTCTAAATTAAAAGTTCTATCACCAATAACAACTCCAGCAGTAGTTCCAGCAATTTTCTTTTCAAAACCTGTGGTAGCATTTTGCCATTTTGGAGTTATTTTCCAAAAGTTGATAGCTAATACTTTCGTGAGGTTTATTGAGGTTTTAGATTGATAATCGAGCCAAATGGTTTTTATTTCATTTAGAGGAACATCACTAAGTAGTAACACAGATTTTACTTTACCGACAGCTCCAATACAGTAATCTGAAATAATGTGGTATTCTTTTAATTTTGGTAAAATGGCTATAGGAACTAAGCCAATATCTACTTGGTTAGTCAATAGTTTTTCGGCACACAAAGCAGGATAATCTAACGAAAGTGAAATATTTTTAATTAAATCACTATTTTTTAACGCGTATAAAAAAGGGTAGGTGTTGGCATAAGAGACTGCCGATATTTTGTAATTCATTTTTTAGTTTATTCTTTTTCTTTTATATATTCTGAATACTCTGATTAGTAACAACTTTATGCGTAGAAATGGTAGCGGCCACTACAGAAACTATTGCTATAAAACCAGCTAGTGTTATCCCACAAAAAGGAATGAACATTATTAATGCAAAAACACTTCCGTTGGCAATGGCTACACCTTTATTAAGTCGCATAAACCTTACACTTTGTTTGAGGTTATATTTTTGTCTTTCGAGGTAGTAATCGATAAAGGAGAAGCCGTAAAAGTAGGCAGAGATAAAAAACATAATGATGGCAGCGAGCTGACCGATAATAGGAATAAAGCTAAGTATAAAGAACAGTATGATAAATAATGTTTCTATAAAAACATTTCTAAATGCAATTAAAACACCTCTTACAATGTCTCGCATTAATTGGTCGGCATTAAAAGGATATTTTTTTCCGGTTAAAATTTCTTCTGTTTTTTCAGAAAGAATAGCAAAAATGGGCGACAAACAAATAATAACGATATACCCACCAAAAGTGGCAAAAATAAAGAAGAAGATAATTTTTAGAAATATCCATAAAAAACCACTAGCAATTTTTTGAATATAAAGTCCTACATCTTTTAAAAATGTAAAGCCTAAAAAGGTGTCGCTATCACTTTCTAATAAAGATGATAACCATTCTTGTACAGCCTCTGATAATACACCAATGCCGTAAAAACCGCCTACAAAAAACAAAATATTAAGTAAAATGGGGAATAAAAAATACCACCATAATCCATTTGAGAAAATTAAACCAATTGCTTTTGGGTAAGCGGCTAATCCATTTCCAATGTCATTAAAAAATTTCATTTTAAGATAGTTAAATAATTACTATTTCATTAATAATATGTCGCCCCATGGTGCTGTTAAGCTTTTCTTTTAAGGCTTCTTTAGCATAACTCATTTCTTGCTTTAATGCAGCGGAATTAAGTTTTACAAATAATTTTTTATTTTGCAAATAAACGTTTTCAGTATGTTTTACAAACATATTTCCAACAGCCAGTTCGTATTGTTTAATCAGTTCAATTTCATCTAACTGATCTTGATAACCGTAAGCTCTAAGTATTTTATCAACTAATTCTTTTATGGGTTTTTCGCTCATTGCTTTTCAATTTTTCCGTTTGCTACATTAAATACTTTAAAGGATAGTTTTTCACTTTCAAGTATAGATGGAATTCTATCAAAAGAAGTATCCGTAATAAACGTTTGTCCGAATTGTTTGCTACCTACAATATTAATTAATTGATTCATTCTTTTGTTGTCCAGCTTATCATAAATATCATCTAGCAAAAGAGTAACTTTTGTGTTTTTTATATTTTGAATAAGAGCTGCTTGTGCCAATTTTAAGGCTAATAAATAGGTTTTTTGTTGTCCTTGCGAACCAAATTTTTTGATGGGAAATTCACCAATATTAAAAACTAAATCATCTTTATGAATACCAACATTGGTATAGCTTGTAGCCTTGTCTTTTTCAAGACTTTGCTGCAATAAAGTTTCAAAATAAGTATCGTTTAATTTAGAATCGTACAATAAAAAAACTTTTTCTTTTTGATTACTTAATAAAGTATAATATTCTTGAAAAAATGGAGTAAATTGTTCTACAAATTCTTGCCTTGCTTGGTGAATATATTTTCCGAATTGAATAAGTTGGTCGTCCCAAATTTCTAACGAAGCAGCATCAAAATTTCTATTGTTCCAAAACGATTTTAATAATAAATTTCTTTGTTGTAGGGCTTTGTTGTAGTTCAGTAGATTGTTAAGGTAACTATTATCATATTGACAAATGATACCGTCAACAAATTTTCTTCTAACATCACTTCCGTCAATAATTAAAGAAGTATCTGCTGGAGTAATTATCACTAAAGGAATTTTGCCAATATGGTCGGCAAGCTTAGTGTATTCTTTTTTATTGTATTTAAAAACTTTTTTCTGACCTCTTTTTACGCCACAATATACTCTGTCTGTTTCTGTCTGATTATTGAAATATCCTTCTACCACAAAAAAAGGAGCATCATGATTTATATTTTGACTATCAATAGGGTTGAAATGACTTTTACAAAAAGATAAATAATATATAGCATCTAAAATATTGGTTTTTCCACCACCATTATCTCCCAAGAAACAATTAATAGTTTCAGAAAGTTGTAGGTTAGCTTCTTCGTAGTTTTTAAAGTTAATGATAGATAATTCAGATAAAATCATAGAGCAAATTTAAGCAACCAATAAGGACAAGCAATTATTTTTTTTCGTTTTGTATTAAATAGTAGTTATTTTTACATTTCAAATTAGTTGTATGCATATAATAAAAACTAAAGAAAGTAAGATTTTTATTGGTAACGATGTTTTAGATGAAGTAAAAAAAACATTGGAAAAGTATAAAGACTATCAAAAAATCTTAATTGTTGATGAAAATAGTTTTAACTATTGTGCTACCGATTTTTTAATTCAAACTGAATTGGCTAATGATGTTGAGATTATTGAGCTAGATAGTGGTGAGGAGAATAAAACCTTAGAAATTTGTCAGTATATATGGCAAACGTTTGTAGAGCTAAAAGTAGACAGAGATGCCTTAGTTATTAATTTGGGAGGGGGAGTAATTTGTGATTTAGGTGGTTTTGTCGCTTCGGTTTATAAAAGGGGTATTAATTTTATTAATGTTCCAACTACTTTGTTGGCCCAAATTGATGCTTCTGTGGGAGGAAAAGTGGGAGTGGATTTAAATAATTTGAAGAACATTATAGGGGTTTTTAATGAAGCTGAAGCAGTATTTATTTATCCTAATTTTTTAAGAACACTCAATAAAAAAGAAATGCTTGCCGGATATAGCGAAGCATTTAAACACGCATTGATTGCTGATATTGATTACTGGAAAAAACTTAAAACCAATTTACTTTCTAATGATTCATTATGGGAACAACTGATTCTTAGAAGTGTTGAAATTAAAAATGACATTGTAAAACGAGATTTAAAAGAAAGCGGAGAGCGTAAAAAACTTAACTTCGGACATACTATAGGGCATGCCTTAGAATCTTATTCGTTGAGCAACGAAGAATTGCCTTTATTGCATGGTGAAGCAGTTGCTGTAGGTTTAATTTGCGAAACTTACATATCGCACAAAGTAAATGGTTTGAACCACAAAGAATTAAAAGACATTGTAAGTTGTGTTACGAACTTTTTTAGTTATTACGATTTAAAAGAAGATAGCTTTCAGCTGCTAATCGGGTTAATGAAAAACGATAAGAAAAATAAAAATAGGGCAATTAATTTCACGTTGCTTAAAACGATAGGAGAAGCAACAGTCAATCATAAAATTGGTGAAGATTTAATTTTAGAAGCTTTAAATTATTACTGTTCGTTAAAAAAATAGATTAATGCCCATTTGCCTACAACATCCTTCAGCAATATTATCTTCGAGCATTACCTTACCTACTTCTAAGAGTATTAGTAATAGGGTATTAATAATACATCAAATTCTTAATCAGCAGTTTACTATCAGCGGTTTATCAACTGCTGCGGATACACAAATTTTAAAACAGGTTTTCGAACAAAATAACAATTCAATAGAGGTAGGGCATGCCGGAACAACTATGCGTTTTCTTACGGCTTATTTTGCTGCTACCGAAGGAAAAAATGTTGTTCTTTCAGGTTCTGAACGTATGCACCAACGTCCGATAAAAATTTTGGTTGAGGCACTTAAAAGTCTTGGAGCGGACATTCAATATTTAAACAATGAAGGTTTTCCGCCACTTCAAATTAAAGGCAAAAAGCTTAATGGAGGTGCTATTAATTTAGACGGAAGTGTAAGCAGTCAGTATATTTCTGCTTTGTTATTGATTGCTCCATTGTTGAAAACAGAACTCACTATCACTTTTACAACTTCTCCGGTTTCTAAACCCTATATTCTTATGACCATAAGTATGATGCGCTATTTTGGGGTTGAAGTAACTTGGTTGTCAGAAAATCAATTAGTGGTAAAACAAGGAAATTATGTAGCAAAAGACTTTAGTGTAGAAGCCGATTGGAGTGCAGCTTCTTATTGGTACAGCATGGTAGCTTTATCAAAAAATGCCACTATTGTTTTAAAAGGGTTAGATAAAACCAGTTTACAAGGAGATAATGCGGTAGTAGCTTTATATACTGAAATGGGAGTAAATACTCGATTTATTGATGGTGGTATTGAGTTGAGTAAAAGTAAAATTCCAATTTCTTGGAAGGTGAAAACAGTAGATTTTACACTTTTCCCTGACTTAGCTCAAACCTATGCCGTTACTTGTGCAGCATTAAACTTGCCTGTTCGTATTACAGGATTATCTACTCTAAGAATTAAAGAAACCGACAGGATTGCAGCATTACAACAAGAATTAAATGCCTTAGGATATCAAGTAACTATTGAAGGCCACGATTTAATTATACATCAGCAAAAAGAAATAAACATACAACAGCATTCAATTTTTACATACAACGATCATAGAATGGCAATGGCTTTTGCTCCCTTAGCGTTAATTACTAATAAGCTTACAATAGAAAACCATGAGGTTGTAGAGAAGTCTTACCCTCACTTTTGGAAAGATTTAAAACATGTTGGTTTTGTAATTAAAAATCATCAGGAAGAGAGTAGTAGTAGATGATTTTATTGGCTTTTTTTCTGATGTTTTTGGGTAAGTACCCCGTTTCATTATACTCAATTAATATGCGTTTGAGTTTCTTTTTATTAAATCGAATAAGTGTGTAGGTACCGTGAATAAAAAATGGGATACTGATTACTCCCATACCAAAACCTAAAGGGGGTGAAAGCAAAAATACTCCGGCTGAAAGTGGTAAAAACATCATTTCTGTTACTGCGTTGGTTTCTTTTCTCTCAAAGAAAAACTCAATAACCGCAGCAGAAGTATCGTTGGTAGAGTAATACGCCATAAAATCATTAAAAGAAAGTTTTCTTGCAGGAATATCTGAGGTATCGTTTTGAGTAAAACCAGCCTGAAGTACACATCCTAAACTTATAAAAATCAATAATCTTTTCATTCTACCCACAAATTTGCAATTAAAAGTAACATAAAATGGTTTATTTTCAATTTTTTATTGATTAGTTTAGTGAAAAATTTTAGTACCATGATTTTAGTTGCAGATAGCGGATCCACCAAAACGGATTGGAGATTAATTAACGATAAAACCGAAGTGTTAGCTTGTTCAACTATGGGGTTTAATCCTTATTTTGTTGATACATCCGTTGTTTTAAAGGAATTATCAGCTTCAATATTAGAAGGTAAAAAAGAGGAAGTGGAGCAAGTGTTTTTTTACGGAGCAGGCTGTTCTTCGGAAGAAAAACAAACCTTTTTAGCCGCTATTTTTGCTCAGTTTTTTACGAATGCCAACATAACGGTGGCTCATGATTTATTGGCTGCGGCAAGAGCAGCTTGTAAAAACGAATCCGGTTTGGTAGCTATTTTAGGCACAGGAGCGAATACTTGTTTGTATAACGGAACAGACATTACTCACAACATTCCTGCTTTGGGTTATATTTTGGGTGATGAAGGTGGTGGTGTGCATTTAGGTAAGCTGTTTATTAAAAAGTTGCTTCATGGACACTTGTCTGACAAGGTGAGTACAGATTTTAAGCATACTTTTCCTAAATTTAATTTAAACACTATTTTAGATAAAGTATATAAAGAAGCCTTGCCTAATAGGTTCTTAGCAAGTTTTGCTCAATTCATTTTAAAACATGAAAACGAAGCTGAGATCAATCTCATTATTCATCAAAGTTTTCATGAGTTTTTTAAGCAATATATTGTGATGTATCCCAACTATCAGCAATATCCATTACACATAGTAGGGTCTATAGGTTTTTATTTTCATAAGCATATTGTTTTAATAGCAAAAGATTATGGGGTTATCATAGGAAAGGTTATTCAACAACCTATAAGTGAATTGGTTGATTTTCATTTGAAGTATTAATACTATTAAAAGATTAGTGTGTATAACTTCTAGGCTTTTGTGGTATTAAACTTTGCCTTTAACTTATTTTTGACTTCGTGTTAAAAAGAAAAATATCCATATTATTTCTCCTATTTTTTGTTGCTATTTCTGCTAAAGCAGAGTTGATAAATATTGGCATTTTAGATAAACAAGCGGTTACTTCATTTGTTTTTTACCCTCAAGTGGGCAAATATGTTGTATATACAGAAAGTGGAAAATTGCTAGACATTGACAATACGGAAATTATTGAAATCTCTTACAGAAACCAAAAAGTATTTTTAAAAACGTTAGACAAGGATTATGGATATTTTAACAAGATTAGAATTATTGGAGTAAGCAACCAAAATGCTTTTAAACTTAAGACTAACAAACCTGTTGGGAAAATTATTCAATATGAAGATAATTTGTTTATTAGAGCACATCCTTTTCATAGCTACTTGCAACTAATCAATAATATTAACATAGATAATTATGTGGCCGGAGTAGTGGAGGCTGAGGTGGGAAAAAGTCCACCAGAGGAATATTTTAAATTACAAGCTATTATTTGTCGTACTTATGCGTTAAAAAATATTAACAAGCACCAAACTGAAGGCTTTAGTTTGTGCGATAAAGTGCATTGCCAAGCCTACCATGGTAAACCTAAATCGGAACAAATAAAACAATCGGCATTGCTTACTTCTAACACAGTGATTGTAGATAGCGATATTAATTTAATTACGGCAACTTTTTATTCCAATTGCGGTGGACAATCTGCTAATTCTGAAGAAGTTTGGCATCAGGAGTTGTATTATTTACGATCGGTAAAAGATAGCTTTTGTTTGAGTGAGAATAATGCTGTTTGGCAGAAAAAAATAGCTAAAAACGAGTGGGCAAATTATTTGATAACGAATGGTTATCCTAAGGAAATTTTGAAAGACAGTTGCGATTACGAATATTTTCAAATAGGGAGGGAGCGTTTTTTTGAAAAGCAAAATGTGCAAATCCCTTTTGTAAAGGTAAGAACCGATTGGAAGTTAAAATCGGCACAATTTGATGTAAAAACAGAAGGTAATTTTGTAGTATTGCAAGGCAAAGGCTTTGGGCATGGCGTAGGGCTTTGCCAAGAAGGCGCCATGCGTATGGCGAAAATGGGGTACACCTACGCAGAAATCTTACATTTTTACTATGAAGATGTACACATGGTAGATTTAGAATCACTCGATTTTTTTAAGGCGGAGTTTTAATAGTGTATTTTATAATTAAATTAATAAAAACCTTATTTTTCTTTACCATCTCTGGTCATAGCATCTAACAAGCCGGCTTTTATATTGAGCCAAAAATAATTAAATACAGATCTGTTCATAGTTCTTTTTACTTCAGATTTTGAACCATATCTAAAGTTTTCTGCGGCATCATTACTATCCTTGGAAATAAAAAAACTTATTATGTTTGATAAAACCTTATTTTTTACTTTACCATTTTCTTTTAAAATAAACACATCAAAATCATCATATTTCAACTTTAAATCAATCTGTGAAGTAAAGTTGTTTCCATTGATAGTAAAATATGTTTTATCAATCTCTCCTTTCACTCGCATATTCAGATTGGACTCCATAAATTGATTCATGCTTTCTGCATTTAATTTACCTATTTTAGCCTTAAAAATAAACTGATCATGGAGGTTATTAATATCAAAATTCCATTGTACATCTATAGGAGTATTATCCATAAAAACTGCCGTTATATTAATTGAGGTAATTGTATCATCAAACTCATAGGTATTACTTAAGTTTTTGATTTCACCATTTAACTTTGAAAATAAAATCTTACCTCCTTGTGTGTCTGTTTTTACTTTTTCGGTATAAGTAACAGAAGCATTGTTTAAGAAAACAGAGTTTAAAGTCATAGAAAAATTTAAATCCCTTAGCATTTTACTATATAGTGGTTTATAACTTAAATTATCTGTTACTAATTTATTTCTATATATTTTAAAGTTAGGCTGGTAAAAATCAACACACTGGCTTTTAAAATAGAATAATGTATCTTGCTCAAAACCAAAATTTTGTTTTGTTATTTTAATGGAATCTATGGTTAAATTATAATGGTCGCGCTCCACCTCTATTTTATTAGATAAAGTTTCTTTGGAGTACTTGGTTTTTAACGTTATTCCTTTAAGACTAGAAAAGTCAGAGCTTACATCTAAGTTTTTAATAATAAGATTTTCGTAATCATTTAAACTATAAAAGGTAGACTTAGATGTTGCTTTGAAATCTTTATAAGTGATTAGTTTTTTTTCTGTTGATGGATTGATTTCGATAGTATTAATTCTTAAATTCAGGTTTTCCGTTTTTAATAATAATGAATCATTGGAAACATCATAAATCTTTACATGAGCATCCTGTATTTGTAAGAATTCAATTTGTATTATTTGTTTTAGGTCTTTTATGAATTTATCTTCATGAAATTTTGATGCATTATTATGGTAATAGGTTATTTTGGGCTGACTAAAAAAAATATTATTTAGGGTAATTTTATCATTAAATAAATAATTCCAATAACTAAGATTAACTACTGAAAAATGTTTTAGCTCAATTTGGATAGTTATTTTATGGGTTGTTTTTTCATAAATTGAAATTAACGGTTTAACTAAATCGATGCTTCCTTTTAATGAATTTACTTTTATGTCTTCATATTGGATTTTTACACTTTTAGGTACTTGATTTATTTGTTCTTTAAGTTTCTTTTTAAAGAAATAATCAAGACCCAAAACGCTTAAAAATAAAAGTGTTACGACTCCAATAATAATGAGGAGTATTCTTTTTAATTTATTGCTAACGGATTGGTTTTTGTAATCTGTTATAACACGTTTTTTTTCATGCATACCAACAAATGTAACAATTAAAACTAACTATTAAAATTGGTTTATGTATAGATAATTTTTTTATGTTTCTTAATAATTTCAGGAATGATATACTTTTTTCTTGTATTATTTTTCTCTACAAGCACATTCGTGGTGTTCTTTGAGATAGTCAATAGAAGTTTTGCAGAGTTTTTCTAAGATATCGGTATTGATATCGGATAGTTTTTTGATATAAATACAGGCTTTACTTATTTTATATTTTCCTAAATCTTCTAGTAAATGTTTATTTTTTTCGGTGGGCGAGAAGACATAAAGAGAAAATGCGGCTTTACGAGGAGAGAAACCAATAAGAGGAGCATCACCTTCGTGGCCGCTAGCGTATTTATAATGATAACTGCCAAAACCAATAATACTTGGCCCCCACATTTTAGGTTCGAATCCAGACCATTTAGTCATCAATTCAATTAACTGAAAACTATCGGCTTTCTTTTGGTCATTATCTACAAATGAGTTGATGAAATCAGTTACCTTAACTGCTGTTTCAGTAGTCTTATTTTTATTAGCCATTATTACTTACTTTTTTTGAGAAGGGTGATTATTAAGCCCAACAAAAGTACAGATCCGCTAATAATTAAAGGAGTCCAGTCAGCTTTACTAACTGTTATGTCAATACCCAATAAATTAAAACTTTCTGAATCTTGAATAGCTTGGTAGCCAAATATAATAGTTCCAATAAGACCAATGACTAATAAAATAATTCCAGCTGCTTTCATAACATGAACTTTAAATTGATGAGTTAAAGGTACTAAAATAGTTGGAGAAGTAAAAATTATTAAAAGTTTAGGAGGGATGAATACATCTCATTTAAAATATTATTTCCCAACTTACAAGATGTTTCTGCTTTCATTTTACTAAATCTTGTTCCTCAGCTTGTAAAATTTCAATCGATATGAAATAGAAGTTGAACTTTAAACTTTCAACAGGCAAATTGCTTCACTATACTACGTTTAGGATAAACTTGAAAACCTATCTATAATTTATTCAATTCTAATTGAACAAAATCGACTAGTTCTTTAATATATTCTTGAGAGAAATTAAAAGCAATTCCTGCAGTAGTATATATTTCCGAAATAGGTTTGGTATAACCTAATTTTAGTGCTTCTATGTATTGATTTAAAGCTTTTTCAGGGTGTTGTTTGTAGTTTCTCCATACAGCAATTGCTCCTAATTGAGCCATGCCGTATTCAATATAATAAAAAGGTACTTCAAACAAATGCAGTTGTTTTTGCCAATAATAACTTCTTTCTTCTTCACAATCCGACCAATCAACTACATCGCTACTAAAATTATCCATTAAAATATTCCATAGTTGCTCTCTTTCTTTGAGAGAATGATTTGGTCTTTCGTAAACTAAATGCTGAAATTTATCTATAGTAGCTACCCAAGGTAAGGTATTTAAAATCCCTTGAAGTTGTTCTTTTTTAGCACGCTTTAATTCAGCTTCATTATCATAAAAAACATCCCAATAATCCATAGAAATAAGTTCCATACTCATAGATGCTAATTCTGCTACTTCTGATGGAAATTCTTTAAAAGCAGTAAGTGGCAACTCATTGGTTAAGAAAGAATGTACGGCATGCCCACCTTCATGAATCATAGTTACCACATCTCTTTGAGAGCCAACAGAGTTCATAAATATGAATGGTACTCCTGTTTCGTAAAGCGGATAATTAAAACCTCCGGGAGCTTTCCCCATTTTAGAACTTAAATCAAGGTGTTTAATTTCTTTCATGGTTTTCATACATTCACCAAAATAAGGATGGATTTTATTGAAACAAGCAATAGTTTTATCAATTAGCTCTTCTTCTGAAGCAACTGGTTTTAAAGGTTGTTTTCCGTTAGGATCAACCATTTTATCCCAAGGTTTTAGGGTTTCAACACCCAATAAGTTTTTTCTTTCGCTGTCAAAATCATTGATAACAGGAACTACTTCTTTGGCAATAGATTCGTGAAATTCAAAACAATCTTTTGGCGTATAATCAAACCTGCCTAACTCAGCAAACATATAGTCTCTGTAGTTTTCAAAATCCGCATTTTGAGCTATTTTATGACGAAGAGTTATCATTTCACTAAACAAATCGTTTAGTTTGTCTTTATCGCTAATTTTTCTTTTGGAAATAGTTAAATAAACTTCTTGGCGTAATGCCCTATCGTTTTCTTTCAAAAAGTTACTGGCTTGCTGAAGGGTAAGTGATTTATTATTGAAATTGATGGTCATACTGCCAACAATAGCTCCATATTTCTGAGAGTTTTCCATTAATTTGGTCTGAATAGAAACATTTTCTTCACGAAAAATTTCCATTTCTTTTTTGATGGCTCTTAGGTATATTTTATAGGTGTTTTCATCCAATTGAGAAAGTAGAGGAGAGGTTACAAATTTTTTATTAAGTTCGTTGTTTATCGGAGCAATTTTAGGTTCAATTTCATTAATAAAATAATGGAAATCTTTACTTAGCTCTTCATTAGTGGTATCAATATTCATTTTAATATATTTCCAACCAACATTTTCACTAACAAAAGCATCTAATTCACTTCTATTGGTGAGCCATTTTTCCAGATCGGCTAAGGAAGTAATGTTTCTGTTTTTTAAATCTTCGTAAAAAGGAGCAACGGATTCCCAATTGCTTAATGTAAAAGAGGTAGGAATAAAATTTCTATTGTTGTTGGCTTGTTGATGAGCGTCCATAATGGTATTAGAATGATTAAATGAAAAATCCTATCGACAAAGCAATAGGATTTTTATAATATACAATTAAATGATTAGCATTATCCTTTTTTAGAAGGAGTAGCCGTTTTTGTTGTAGCCTTAGCTTTAGAAGTTTTAGGCGTAGTTGTTTTCTTGGCAGTTACTTTTTTAGCGGGAGCAGCTTTTTTCGGTGCTTTAGCATCTTTTTTATCTGTGGTATCTTTTTTAGTTGACTTTTCTTCTTTTTCCTCCTCTTTTAATAAATCGGCTTTAATAAGAATGTTGAACCACTGAAAAAGTTTTTTTAAATCTGAGTTATACACTCTTTCTTCATCAAAATCAACTACCTCTTTCAAAAAAGATTGAAGTTCTTCCGGCTTAGCTTTATGGTCTATAGCTGCTTTTCCTGCAGTTTTTTTATATAGTTTTTGATATACTTCAACTAAAGGCATATCATCTGTTTTAGTATAAATGCTGATGTCTTCTATGGCACTAACTTTTTCGGAAGCATAAACAGGAAAACGCTTACCGTCTTCTATAGATTCAGCAATTAATCCGTTTTTTGTTTGTGAAACGATTTTGTGTAAACCGGGTTTTCCAGTAATTGAAATGATTGATGTAATGTTCATATTGAATTTTAAAATTTATAAAGACAAATGTAGTAAAATAATGTTTTATAGATAAATTTATTAATTAACAATCTGTTTGATTGTTGTGTATTTTATAAAAAAATGATTTTTTGATTGAATTTCACTATTAAAAAAATTGATACAAGTTATTGATGATATCTGAAGCTACTAAAGTATTTTCACTTAAGACTTCTTTGGCTTTATCTCCTGCAAAACCATGAACATAAACTCCTAAAATAGCAGCTTGAGAAGATGTATAGCCCTGAGCTAATAAACCTGTAATTATTCCGGTTAGTACATCACCGCTTCCTGCTGTAGCCATTCCGGGGTTTCCAGTGGAGTTAAAATATAGTTCTCCGGTAGGACAAGCAATGCTGGTATAGGCACCTTTAAGTACTACAATTACTTGATGTTTAATAGCAAATTTTTTTTGTAGTTGCCATTTTTCTTCACTGTTAGAAGTTTTTCCTACTAAGCGTTCAAATTCTTTTGGATGAGGAGTAAGGATGGTGTGTGGTGGTAAAAAAGCCAACCATGTTTTATTTTCTGCTAAAATATTAAGAGCATCGGCATCTAAAACAAGCGCTTGTTTGCAGTTCTGTATTAATAGTTTAACACTATTCTGAGTTTGTTTTTCTGTTCCTATTCCCGGACCAACACCAATGCTGTTGTAATTGGATAAATCAGGAAGTTCGTTGATGAAATTTTTTTCTGAAGTAGGAATACACATTACTTCAGGATTGGCAATTTGCACTACATTTAGACCAATTTCCGGAACTAAAGCGGTAACTAAACCAGCTCCTATTTTTAAGCAAGCTAGAGACGCCAAAACCGCGGCTCCCATTTTTCCTTTACTTCCTGCAATAATAAGTGAATGTCCGTAGGTTCCTTTATGACTAAACTTTGTACGCTTTTTCAGTAAAGGTAAAACAGATTCGTGCGTAACAAAGTAAGTATCGGTAACCACTTCGTTTAAAAATACCGGTAAAATACCAATATTGATGATAATGAATTCTCCAACATATTTTTGGGTTTCTACGGCAAAAAAACTTTGTTTGGGTTGTTGTATAGTTAAGGTGTAATCCGCTTCAATAATGGCTGCTGAATTATTGTTAATGTTGCTATCAGCAAATAATCCGGAAGGAATATCTATGGCAATAACAGCAGTATTTGAAGTGTTTATTGTAGTAATAATTTCAGCAATAAAACCACTTATTGGTTTTGATAGTCCGTTTCCGAAAATAGCGTCAATAATTAATATATTTTCAGGAAGTTGAAAAGAAAAGTTGTTTTCAGTTAAAAAATGAATGTTAGCTTTTTCTTTTTCTAATTTTTTTAGGTTTTTGGAGAAATCCGGTGAATATTTTTTAGAAAATTCAACTACATAAACCGAAACATCAAATCCTTTTTTCTTTAGCAAACGAGCAATTACTAATCCATCACCACCATTGTTGCCAATTCCACAAAAAACAATAACAGGAACATCAGTAGTATAATTATTAATTATCCACGAAGTACAGTTGGTGCCGGCTCTTTCCATTAAGTTTAACGAAGAAATAGGTTCATTTTTAATGGTAAAATCGTCAGCTGCTTTAGTTTGTTCTGCGGTTAATATCTTCATGAAAGTATAATTTTAACGATAAAGCTAATGATAACAACTGCAATGTTAAAAATAAACAGGTATTTTAGCCATGCAGCACCATGTTTAAATTTAAAAATTAAGTGTAGTGGTAAAAGCAATAACATAATAATCATAGAAAGTAGAGGAGGATATAACAAAAAACTTTCTACAATATCTCCCTTAAGCAAAGCAATAAAAGCACGTTGCATTCCGCAGCCCATACAATCTATATCGAAATACTTTTTGTACGGACAAGCCAAAAGGTTATTTTCCAGCCAATTTATTAAACTCATTTTACTTAGTTGGTTTCAACTTCCATTAATTTTTGTTCTAAATCCATGCTAGAAGGTGTTTGTTGTAATTCTCTAAATCTTTTTCGGGAATCAACTACATAGATACTTCCTTGGTGTTCAAAAATTATTTTTTTGTAATATTCTTGGGCTTTAGCTTTGTCATTTAGCTCATAATCGTAAATGATTGCTAATTTATAAAGTGCATCATCAACTAATAAATCGTAAGCATATTCTTTTATAATTTGCTCCAATTTTTCAATAGCTTTTGGCAGATTTTTTTTACTAAAATAGATTTCGTGTTGTTTATAAAGCACATCATCACCAATTACATGTATAGGGAAAGTTGTTTTTAAAGAGTCTAACATTTCTAATGCTTGGTTGTGTTGGTTTTGATAAAATAATAAATCTGCCTTAGCAAATAGTAGGAGAGGAGCTTTGGTAGTATCTATTCCAATGTTATCTGTAATGGTGATTGATAGTTTCATGGCATCATTCGCAATTAGTTTTGATGTTGATGCTTTGAGGACATCTAGTTGAGCTTTTGCCCAATCGAAATCTCCGGTATAAAAAGAAATTTTAGCATTTTTAAATTTAGCAGTTTCTCCCAGCTGACTATGTTTAAAGCTTTTTTCAACCTGAGAATACAAAAGAGAAGCTTCCCAAATATCTCCTAAAAATAGGTTGACATCAGCTAATTCTATTTTGAGTTCAGCTTGTTCTTGAGAAGTTAAGCGAGGAGTATTGATAAAACTGTTTAGCAATTCTTGAGCTTCTAATGGTTTATTAAGATAGAAAGCCTTTAAGTGAGCTAGGTTTTTAATCATAAGATAGGATTCATTAGAATTTCCTAATTCTTTTATGGCAGCTTCATACTTGGACTCTAATGCTACAACCTCCTCATTGGTGTAAGAAGCGGTGGTAGTAATTTTAGTGTAATAAACTTGTAGCAGCTGAATTCTACTGTAATTATACAGTCGGTTGTTTTTTCCTAAATCTATGATGTATTGGTAACATTCAATGGCCGTTTCGTAATCTTTATTAGAAAGACACAAATCAGCTAAAGAAAAAATGCGCTTACCTTCTTCTCTAAATCTTTTATCAAGAGCTTTGGTTTGAATAAAAGCTCCTTTAAAATTAAGTTCTTGAATATAGAGCCAAATCAACATTTCGGAAAACACAATTTGATCGTAACTTTTTTGGGTTTCTTTAATTAAAAGTGTTTTTAAAATTTCTTTTTTACTTCCATCTTCATCCTCTCCTATATTGGTTTGTATGGCATTTTGAACACTTTGTATATAAGCAGGTTGAATATTTAAAATACTGATATACTCTTTAAACATCAGTTCGGTTTTTCCTTGTTGGTTATACACCTGAGCCAATTCAAAGTTGAATTCATAAGTTCCTTTTAGTAGCTTTCTGCCTTTAAGGTAGGTTTCTACTGCAAAATCGTATTCTTTGTTTTTAATAAAACTATTAGCAAGATCAATTATTTGTTGGTTATTTGCCGTAAGCGATTTTATGGCATCATTAAAGGTTTTATTAGCTTTAGCATTATCACCAGCTACTTCATAAACAATCCCTAAGTCTACCATGTAAGCCAATTGATAGGGATGTTTTTTTTGGTGTTTTTTTACTAGTTTTTCAGCATCTTTATATTCTTCCATATAAAGGTAGCACTGTAAAAGTCTTTCGTAATAAGAAGTTTCGTTGGTTTTGTTATAAAGTTTTTCAAAATATACTACAGCTTTATCATACTCTTCGTTATTGAAAAACTGTAAGGCTAACTTTTCATCTGTAGCAGTTTGAGAAAAAGTGGGTGTTAAGCAAATAAAAAAGGCTAACGCTAAAGAAAGTACATATTTTAATTGAAAAGTTTTCATAGTGCTTTTAACGATAGATAATGCTTAAAATTACTAATAAATCAAATATTTATCTATCAAATAGCTTTCTTTATTTATAGTAACTTGTGTATGATTTTGGGTCGTCAATTAATTTTTCAAAAGCTGCTTTATTTTCTTTCATTTTTTTAAGCCTGTTGCTCATCCCATTAGTAGCATGGTTAATTTTATCATTAATAGAAATTACACCTCCTTGTTCAATTTCATAATAGGCGGGGAATTGTTCTTTTGAGATAATACCGTTGTTTAAATCTTGTTTTAAATTGTTTAATTGTGTTCTTATTAAATCTATTTCTTGTTGATATTTTTTATAATTTTTTGATAAACCGTAAAGTGATTTTAGTCTGCCCACAAATTGGTCAGCTTCTAAAGCTGCCTCTTTGGTTAAAGTATCGTTTTTAGATTTAATTTTCGCAATAGATTCTTTTACAAAAATGGTCATTTCAAATAAAGTGGTGGTATCCACATCATGCAACACTTCCTCGGAAGAATCTAGAATTTTAATTAAACCATCTACATGTCCGATTTCGTTAGTATAATCTTCTCCACAAGAGAACAAACCTATAGCAGAAATAGCAATAAGTGTTATTAAAGTAATATTTTTAAGCATGACAAATTAGTTTATAAGGTTAAATCCGGTAAAAGGTACCAACACTTCAGGAACGTTTATTCCGTTTTCTGTTTGATTGTTCTCTAAAATAGCAGCCATAATTCTTGGTAAAGCTAATGCACTTCCGTTTAGCGTATGTACTAAGTTGGTTTTACCGTTTTTGTCTTTATATCTGCATTTTAATCTGTTTGCCTGAAAAGCTTCGAAGTTAGATACAGAACTTACTTCCAGCCATTTTTCTTGAGCAGCAGAATACACTTCAAAATCATAAGTCATAGCTGAAGTAAACCCTAAATCGCCACCACAAAGTCTAACAATTCTGTAAGGTAAATTTAATTGATTTAGCAATTGTTTAATTTGCTCCACCATAGCTTCTAATGTTTCGTATGATTTTTCAGGATGTTGAATTTGCACAATTTCAACTTTGTCGAACTGGTGCAAACGATTTAATCCTCTAACATCTTTGCCATAAGAACCTGCTTCTCTTCTAAAACAAGGCGTATAACCTACATTTTTTATAGGAAAATCTTCTTCTTTAAGAATTACATCTCTGTAGATGTTGGTTATTGGTACTTCGGCAGTAGGAATAAGGTATAAATCATCTTCAGTAACATAATACATCTGGCCTTCTTTATCGGGCAGTTGTCCTGTTCCATAACCTGAAGCTTCATTTACCATTAAAGGAGGAATAATTTCTTGATAACCATTTTTTTCGGCTTCATTAAGAAAAAAGTTAATTAATGCTCGTTGTAATTTGGCACCTTTACCTTTGTAAACAGGAAAGCCTGCTCCGGTAATTTTTACGCCTAATTCAAAATCTATTAAATCATAATTTTTAGCCAATTCCCAATGTGGAAGTTTATTGTTTTCGGCTAAGGAAACTTGTTTCTTGTTTTCAAAAATCAATTTATTATCTGCATCAGTTTTTCCATTAGGAACAAGTTGGTTGGGTATGTTTGGAAGTTGGTAGAGTAGTTGAGTAAGTTCTTCGTTAATACTATTTTGCTGTTCTTTTAAAGTAGTTGATTTTTCTTTTAGCTCAGCAGTTTGTAGTTTAAGTGTATTAGCTTCTGCTGCTTTTCCTTCTTTAAATAGATCACCAATTTGTTTTGCCAAACGATTACTCTCAGCCAATAGGTTATCTAATTCTTGTTGCGTTTTTTTTCTATCATCATCTAATTTTATGATGTTTTCGACAATAGGAGTAGCATCAAGATTTCTTTTGGTTAATCTTTCGATTACCAATGCTGTATTTTCTTTAATGAAATTAGTTTGTAACATTTGAAATGCTATTAATTATGAATTAATATTAAAAAAAAACTCCCATATCTATTTTAAAAATAAATACAGGAGTTAAATAAGGTTTTATCTTTTAGTTAAGCATTAAGAGGCTCAACAGATACATAAGATTTATTATCTTTCTTTTTTCTGAAAGAAACGATTCCATCAGTAAGAGCAAATAAAGTATGGTCTTTACCAACACCTACATTCTCACCAGGATTATGTTTTGTACCTCTTTGACGAACAATAATGTTACCTGCAATAGCAGCTTGACCGCCAAAAATTTTAACTCCTAAACGTTTACTGTGTGATTCTCTACCGTTTTTCGAGCTACCAGCTCCTTTTTTATGTGCCATGGTTCTTAGGTTTTATTTTAAAGATGAACTCTTTAAAAACAGTTACTAATTATTTTTTATCTTCTTTTTTGGTCTCTTTTTTAGGAGCAGCTTTTTTAGCTGTTGCTTTAGGAGCAGCCTTTGGCTTTGCTTCTTTTGCAACCTCTTTTTTAGCTTCTACCTTTTTTTCTACTTTTTCAGCTTTTTCTTCTTTGGCAACAACTGTTTTTTTAGCAGCACCACTTTCGGAGATAGCCTCAATTTGGATTTTAGTTAAATACTGACGATGTCCGTTTTTAACTTTATATCCTTTTCTTCTTTTCTTTTTGAAGACAATTACTTTGTCTCCTTTTAAGTGCTCAAGCACTTTAGCAGCTACACTAGCACCTGCTATAGCTGGGGCGCCAACATTTATTTTTCCGTTGTTATCAATTAAAAGAACATTGTCGAAAGTAACTTTACTTCCTTCTTTTCCTTCTAAACGATGCACAAAAACTTGTTGGTCTTTTTCAACTTTAAATTGTTGCCCTGCTATTTCTACAATTGCATACATTTTCTATAATTTTTTAATTAAAACGGTCGCAAATTTACCATTTTTTTTTATTCATGCAATTCTTTATTGAAAAAGAATTGATTTGTTTTGATTTTTACTTTAGAAAGTTAAATTTAAACCAAAACTAGGCAATAATGGTAGTTGATAAACTTCTTCTGCAGTTACTCTGTTCACATAAAAGATATTGTTTCTGTTATAAACATTGGTAACACCTACATTAGCTTCTAAAATAGAGTTTTTGCTTATTACAAATTTTCTTTTTAAGCTCATATCTAATCTGTGGTAGTAAGGTAATCTACCTTGATTAAGGTCGGCTAATTGAAGTGTTAAATCTCCATTAGAGCTTGTGTAGTCTTGATCAGCAGAGGCAAATCCCATTCCTTCGTAATAACCTTGTGTTTGAGTAAAAGGGAAACCGGAACCTAAATTCCAACGAGCACTAAATTCCCAGTTTAAACCTTTACCGAATGTGTAAATACCAACTAAGTTTACATTATGTCTTCTATCAAAAACAGGGTTGTATTCGGTTATACCGTCCCATCTATCTACTTTACTAAGCGAATAAATAGCATTTAAGTTAACTCTGGCAGTTTTATAATTTAAACTAAAATCAATACCATAAGCCTCACCTGTTTCAATAATAAATTCTTTTTTAAAGATGTCTGCTTTATCAGCTGCAGAGGGATCGTTTTCATTAAACACTTGGTTTCTGTTGGTATTGGTTAACTGTGTAAACCATTTTTTATATCCTTCAACATTTAAAGTAACATTTTTGGCGACATCTAACTCAAAACCTGTAATTAAGTGATTTGCTTTTTGTAATTTATGTCCAATTTCTTTTGTCTCTCCGTCCTTATTGGTGAAATTTTCGGGTAAGTTATCAGGACCGGATAAGAAACCATAAAATAAGTTTACAATATCTCTATCGGAGTTAGCACTAATAAGGTTCTGAGAATACATTCCTGCTGCTAGTTTTAATCTGATGTTGTTAGATAAGTTGTATTTGTAACCAAATCTTGGCTCTATTGAAGTATTTCCTAAAGAAGCATAATGTTGAACTCTTAAGCCCGGTTCTATAACAGATTTTCCTTTATTAATTCTATATGTTAAAAAACCGGCAAGTTCAGTAGTACTTTCTTTTTGCTGAATTAATCTTCCAACAGAATTGGTAAATTGAAAATCTGTTCCAAATCCAAGTACTTCAAAACCATATTTAAATTGGTTATCACCGGAAAAACTAGTAAAATCCATTCCTATATTAAATCCGTTAATTTCACTTCTTCTTGGATTTTCATCGGCTTCCGTTAGTATAATTTCATAGTTAGAAATAGCAACAACACCTTCAATTAAAGTTCTTGAAGAAGCCGGGATAAAAACAAAGTTACCACCACCACCGCTAGAGTTCCATTTTAAGTTAGAAACTCCAGGAAAATCAACGCCATCTTGAAAATTAAAACCAAATAAGCTAAACTTACTACCATTACTAGCTCCAAAGGTTATTTTACCATATATGTCAGTAAAGTTGTAAGGTAATCCGGCAGTATCTATTCCTCTTGCATTTTCAGAACTTAGGGACTCAAAATATGGTTTGTATAATTCAGATGATTCGTTTAGATAAGAATGTTTTGCAGATAAAACAAAAGTTGTTGCGCCTCCGTTATCTTTTTTACTTTTAAACACAGGTCCTTCAAGAGTTAGTTTTGAGCTAAAGGTGCTTGCAGAAACTTTTCCTCTTAATCTGTTTTTATCTCCATCTTTGGTAGTTATATCCATTATCGAAGAAATTCTACCACCGTATTCAGCATTAAAACCACCAGTATAAATATCAGCACTTTTAAGAATATCCGTATCAAAAACAGAGAATAAACCAATAGAGTGGAAAGGGTTGTAAATAATCATTCCGTCTAATAAAACTTTGTTTTGAATTGGAGAACCACCACGAATATAAAGTTGTCCACCTTGGTCTCCGGTAAAAGTTACACCGGGTAAAACTTGTAAATATTGAGCAATATCAGGTTCACCACCAATTGAAGGGATAGATTTTATTTCTTTTGGTGTTACTTTAGAAACAGACATTTTTACTTCGGTTCTGGCTTCTTGTTTTTCAGCTGAAAGTTCAAAAGTATTCAGCATTACTGAACCTTCCTTTAAATATACTTTTTGATTAATAATTTCATCTTTTTTTATAGAGATAGCAATTTTAACAGTATCAAAACCTAAAGAGGTTACCATTAAGGTGTAATTACCTGCTGGAATTTTAGTAATAGAGTAAAATCCATTAACATCTGATGCTGCACCCATGGTAGTACCTTTTAAATAGGCTGTAGCGCCAATTTCAGATTCTCCGGTTTTTTCGTTATAAATAAACCCTCTAATAGTTCCGTTCTGAGCATTGATAGATAAAACAATAGTTAATATCAAAAAAATAGATAGTGTAAGTTGCTTGAAATTCATAGTTAAAATTTAATAAGCGACAAAAATAGCTATATTCCATTAAATATTATAACTAGTAGCATTTTTTATACTATTTAAGTATATCATAAGAATTCTATTTTAAATTATTTTTATAAGTATGCAACCAAACAAATGAATTGTTCATCTTGTCTCTTTAGATATATGGATTAAAAAATGAAATTTAAATTGTTATAATATAATGAAAAAAGGATTAGGTTTAATAATGTTGCTTATAGTGGTTACATTTTCTTTAAAGGCTAGTCATATAGTTGGTGGAGATTTAACTGTAAAATGGATAGGACCTACAAAAAATGATTTTCAAATTCAATTAAGGGTTTTTCGCTCCTGTAGCCCGGGTTCTGCTAGTATGAATACATCATTTGATGTCAGGGTTTATGATAAAGTTACTAATGTTTTAGTTAATACTATTACAATAACTAATCCTGTTATTAATGCAAATTTACCTTTTGGAGATGCTTGTTTTACTCCAACAGGACTTTGTGTTGATGAAGGGATATTTACCCAAAATGTTACTATAGCTGATAATCCAAATGGATATTATTTATCTGCTCAAGTGTGTTGTAGAAATGCCTCAATAACTAATATTACTAGTCCTTCAAGTGCTGGAATGACATTTTATTGTGAAATACCTGATCCAGGTAATACTGCTACATTAAATAATTCTAATCCGGATATGGGGCCTTATCCGATGGATGCTTATTTATGTGTTAACTTATCAAAGAATTTCAATTTTTCAGTTACTGATGTTGATGGTGATTCTTTGTATTATTCTTTATCAGAACCATTAAATGATGTTCCGACAGGGGCGGGTCCATATAATCCTGTAACTTGGTCTGCAGGATATAGTTTGGCAAATATTGTAGGAGGAACACCTCCGATGTCAATTAATCCTTTAACTGGAGTTATGACAGCAAGTCCTACTGTAATTGGTACATTTGTTTTTGCTGTTAAGGTAGAGGAGTTTAGAAACGGAGTTAAAATTGGTGAAACTAGAAGAGATGCTCAATATGAGAGTCTAAATTGTACAACGGATGCTCCTCCAAATTTCTTAAATAATTTATCCAATGGAGACACACTAAAAATTCCTTTTGAATCTTCATTTTGCGAAAGCTTAGTATTTCAAGATCCAGATGTTGGAGATACTGTTTTTATTGATGTAAGTTCTAATATATATGGCTTAGGAGCTTATACTCCTAACTTAACTCCTGTTTCAACAAATCCAAATATGTATGAGTATTTTTATGATTATGGAACTAATTCGGTAATCATTCCTGCTAACCAATACGATACAACTGAAAATGCATATTGGAATTTAGGAACTGTAGCAACAGGTTTTTGTTGGCAACCAACCGATTGTGAATTGATTGGACAAACTTTTGATTTTAAAGTAAATTCTTTTTCATTAGGTTGTGCGGGTAGAGCTGAAGATAGTGTAAGTTTTTTTGTAAGTGTAGTGCCTCCAGAAGATACATTGAGGGTTATTCCTAATGTTTTTACTCCAAATGGTGATGGTTTAAATGAAGTGTATAAAATTGATGGTATTTACAATAGATGTAATGATAATATTACGGTAGAAATTTATAATAGATGGGGAATTAAAATTTATGAAAGTAATGACCCATTATTTGAGTGGAATGGTAAAAATAAAAGTGGAAACAAAGTGCCAGAAGGGACTTACTTTATTATTATAAAAGGAATTTACGCTAGCGAACCAATAGTTTTAGAAAAAAGAACAGTAACTCTTTTGAGGTAGTAAACTAATAATAGTTATTAAAATAGTTAGAAAACAACTACAGCATGTTTATTATTGCAGTAGTTGTTTTCTTATTTTTACAACTTTCTTATTATTATGTTAGATACTCTCTTTATTGATGTAATATTGCCTTTGCCTGTACCTAATTTTTTTACGTATAGGGTTCCAAATGAATTGAATGATAACATCATTATAGGTCAAAGAGTTATTGTGCCTTTTGGTAGAGGAGGCAAATTATACACTGCTTTAGTTAAGCAAAAACACCATACTCCTCCAAAAGATTATCAAGCAAAATATTTATATGCTATATTAGATAACCATTCCATTGTAAATGAAAAACAGTTAAAACATTGGGATTGGATAGCCGATTATTATCTTGCTTACCCGGGTGATATATTTAATGCGGCTATTCCTGGAGCGTTAAAGCTATCTAGCGAAACAAAATTTGTAATTAATAGAAATACTGAGTTTAATGACAATGATTTAAGTGATGATGAATACCAAGTTTATGAGGCATTAACGGTTAGGGAAGTACTGACACTTAGCGATGTTTCTGAAATTTTAGCAGTAAAAAATATTCATCAAATTATAAAATCGCTGATAGAAAAAAACATCATTATAGTTGTTGAAGAAATTAATGAAAAATATAAGCCTAAAGTGGTACAGTTTGTTAGACTTACAGCTTTTGCTAATAAAGAGGAAAATTTACCTGCGATATTTGATGATTTATCTAGGGCAAAAAAACAACTGGCAGCATTAATGAGTTTTGTTCAACTTTCTAATCGATATCAGCAAATTACTTACGAAGTTCCAAAATTAAATCTTCAAAAAAAAGCTAATGTAAGTAGTAGTGTAATCAATCAGTTAGTAGAGAAAAATATTTTTGAGATTTATGATGTGGTTGTAAATAGGTTAGATGATTATGGAAAAGAAGTACAAGATGTTAAATCGCTTAATGAGCATCAGATTAAAGCTTACAACGAAATAAAAACATCCTTTAAACAACACGACACTGTTTTGCTACACGGTGTAACAGGCTCCGGAAAAACGGAGATTTATATACAACTTATAAAAGAAGTTTTAAAACAAGGAAAACAAGTATTGTATTTGTTGCCCGAAATTGCTTTAACAACTCAATTAATTGTGCGTTTGCAAAAAGTTTTTGGCGATACTATTGGTGTTTACCACTCTAAATTTAATGAAAATGAACGTGTAGAAGTTTGGAATGAGGTGTTAAATTTTAATTTAGTTGCTAATAAAGAAAATAAGAGGTTTCAGATAATTATGGGAGCTCGCTCAGCAATGTTTCTTCCGTATAGTAATTTAGGCTTAATAGTGATTGACGAAGAACATGAAAACACTTTTAAACAGTTCGATCCTTCTCCTAGATATAATGCAAGAGATGCTTCCATAGTGTTGGCAAAACTTCATAAAGCAAAAGTATTGTTGGGTTCGGCAACTCCTGCTATTGAAACCTATTGGAATGCTAAAGAAAATAAATACGGATTGGTAGAATTAAATTACCGACATGGAAAAGTATTATTGCCTGAAATACTTTGTGCGGATATTAAGGAAGCTACAAGAAAAAAGCAGATGAAATCTCATTTTTCGCCATTATTAATAGAAAATATGGAGGAAGCTTTTAAGAATAAAGAACAAGTTATTTTGTTTCAAAACAGAAGAGGCTATGCTCCTTATATGATTTGTGAAGATTGCGGAAATGTACCTGAATGTAACAATTGCGATGTTTCTTTAACGTATTATAAATATACGCATCAGCTAAAGTGTCATTATTGTGGTGTTTCTAAAAATATGCCATCAAAATGCCTTGCTTGCGGAAGTAGCAGAATATCACTAAAAGGTTTTGGAACAGAGCAAATAGAGGAGGAATTGGCATTATTCTTTCCAAAAATTAGAATTACAAGAATGGATGCTGATAGTACTAAAAGCAAAAATGCATATCAAAAAATTATCAATGATTTTGAGGAACATCAAATAGATGTGTTGGTAGGTACACAAATGGTTACTAAAGGGTTAGATTTTAATAATGTTTCTTTAGTTGGGATATTAAATGCCGATAACATGCTTAAATTTCCAGATTTTAGAGCTTTTGAAAGGGCTTATCAAATGATGAGTCAGGTAAGTGGTAGAGCAGGGAGGACAAAAAGAGGAAAAGTAATTATCCAAACTTATGAGCCATATCATCCTATTATTAGGCAGGTAATGGATAGTAATTATTTAGAGATGTTTACTGATGAAATGCAGCAACGTAAAAAGTTTAATTACCCACCATATTGTAGGTTAATTAGTTTTACATTAAAGCATAAAGATCAAAACAAACTAAATATAGGAGCGGATGAATTTACCAATACACTTAAAAAGAAATTTGGCACCCGTGTGTTAGGACCTGAATATCCTGCAGTGTCAAGAGTTAAAAATTATTATCAGAAGAAAGTTTTAATAAAGATTGAAAGAAAAATTTCGGTAACTAAGGCACGAGATTTAATTTTAGAGGTAAAGCATCATTTTGAAGCTTTTAGTAATTATAAATCTGTTAGAATTTCTATAGATGTAGATCCTTATTAGTTATCTTATCAATGTAACTGTACCAATTAACTCACCTCGTTTATTGAGTACATCTTTAAAAATCACCTTCCAAACGTAAGTATCATTTTTAACTAACGTGCCTTTATAAGTCCCATCCCAACCATTTTTCATATCATCTGAGTAGAAAAGTTTTTCTCCCCAACGGTCGAAAATATACAATTCAAATTCTTTAATATCTACACCAAAAGCATAGAAAATATCATTCATTCCATCTCCATCAGGAGTAAAGGAGTTAGGAACATAAATAGCACCATCAAAAAATACACTTATGGTATCATAACTATAACATCCATTAGCTCCTAAAACGGTTAAATAATAAGTAGAAGATGCCTGAGCATTTACTATTGGATTAGGACAATCAGAGCAGGTTAATCCTTCTTTAGGTGTCCATGTGTATTGAACTCCATTGGAATTGGAATTAAGTTGAACTGTTTCTCCCCAAGTAGCTTCAATATCATCATCTAAATTTACTATTGGGTTGCTTAAGGTATCCACAAAAACAGAAAGAGTAGTAACGCAGTCATTGCTATCAGTTATATCTACATAATAAGTTATGGGTACATAAATTTCAGGAGAGATGCTATGGTTAGTGTTGTTGTTAAGTCCCATTGTTGGTGACCAATAATAGCTTTCACCTCCATTTGCCCACAAGTTAGCTCTGTTTCCAATACAAACAGATGTGTCGTTCACAATATCAGCATGCACTTCTATGATGTAAATAGTTAGTGAATCAAAATCATTTCCACAACCGTTGGCAGTTTCTAAAATATAAGTTGTTGTTTGTGTTGGATAAGCTAAAGTAGTGGAATCATTTGGAGTGGCTAGTGTCGAGTTCGGTGTCCATGAATAAGTTTGTCCACCGGAGCCGTAAATGGTAATGGTATCACCTTGACAAATGGTATCATCATCCATAGTTATGGCATTAGGTAAAACAGTATCGATTAATACAGTAGTGATAGTATCCCAGGTACAATTATTGCTATCAGTTATTTCAACAGTATAAGTGGTGTTTATGCTTGGTGTAGCCATAGGGTTGTCAATAGCATTATTGTTAAGACTTGCTGCAGGTTGCCACAAATAGCTTACACCACCATAAGCTGTGAGTTGTGCACTCTGTCCCAAACAAACCATTGTGTCAGGGTTAATATTAATGTTCTTTTGAAAAACGGTGACTAATATTTCTGCGGTATCTATTCCGCAACTATCATGAACTACAACAGTATAAAGGGTAGTGGTATCTGGCCATACTAATGGATTGTCAATACTATCGTTAGAAATATTATAATTTGGAGACCATACATAACTAGCACCACCATTCGCATTAAGTTGAATAGAGTCTCCTCTACAAACTCCATTAATTGGATTAGTGATAGCTGTTGGTGGAGCTGCAATAAAGACATCAACATAGTCAGTATCTACTAAAATACATGAAACAGAGTCGAGTGCTATTAGCATTACATGATAGGTTCCTGCTGAGTCGAATACGTGAGTTGGTTGAAAATCTGTTGAGGTATATCCATCACCAAAGTCCCAAAAATAGGTTACACCACCATTACTTAAGTTTTGAAACTGAACAGTATCTCCAACACAATAATAGGGTGTAGTAAACACTTCAGCATCGGCAGTTAAACTAGATAAATCTAATTTAAAAACACCTAAATTACAATTAGGGCCATTATCAGTATTTGACCAAGCTCCTGGAGTAGTTGGAAAATCTGATGTAGAACCAAAACAGGAGGCACAAACGGCTTGGTAAACAATACCTTTTTTATCAAATCTACTAGTTCCTCCATCAACATGGTCGAAACTGGCATTACCACCAAAAAAAGTGGCATACATTAAACTATCAGCATCTTCTGAGAACATGGCTAAATAATAGTCGCTGCCATCTGTTGTCGGTTGTAATGCATTAGCAGTTATGGGTAAATTGTTGGTAGTACTATTTGTAGCTAAAGCATTTGAGTTTACAGCACCTCCCCACCCAGAAAGTAGAATGTAATTACATTCATTCACCAAAAATGCAGAGAGTGCAATATCAACAAAGCCAGAACCTGTACCAAAAGTAGTTGAAAATACAGTTGTAGATAAATCGTTAGTAAGCTTATGTAAAAACTGTCCGCTACTAGGGTTGTTGTAAACTGTAGCAGGAAAAATTGGGTAGCCATTTCTTGTTTGTCCTACCACATAAACATTGTCAGCAGTATCTAATTGTACAAAATAACATTGATTGTAATCATTTGCTGTACCAATATAAGTACTGGCAAGAATTGATGTTGCGTTGTTATTTATTTTCATTAACCAACCGTCAGTATTGCCTAAGCTTGTAGGGTTTAATGTTCCTAATGTAGTTGGGAAGTCATTACTGGTAGTTCCTCCAGTGACTAAAATATCACCATTACTTGCAAATTGAAGGGAGTAAGCAGCGTCTGTTCCTGTACCTCCAATATAAGTACTAAAAAGTAACGTAGTTAGGTTAGAAGAAAGTTTAAACACACAACCATCATTCCCACCTGCATTAGCAGATTGTATTGTTCCTGCTGTTACAGGAAAATCTGAGGAAGAAGTTACTGTAGCTACAAAAATGTCATCGTTGGTATCAACAATAATTTCTCCTCGGTGTTCATCAGCATAATTGTATTTAAGTGGTTGTAGATTGTTTAAACCATCATTTCCTGTTCCCCCAATATAAGTTGAAGCTAATAATGTTTGTCCATTAGCACTAAATTTAATCACATAAGCATCATAAGCTCCCGCAAGTGTTGTAGAATAAGCTCCTGGTGTTGTGGGGAAATTATTGGAAGCAGTTGTCCCAAAAACCAATAATTCATCATTGCTATTCACTATCATACTATGAGGGTAGTCGGAATTACCTCCGCCAAAATAAGTAGAATATTCTAATGAAGAACCATTTGGTGAAAATTTACTAATAGAAATATCTAAAGCTCCTCCACCAAAAGTGGTTTGTATTGCTCCGGTGGTAACGGGGTAGCCAACTCCAAAACTAACACCTCCTCCATATAAATTTCCTAAATCATTAAATGTTGAGGTGTAGCCCCAATTATCAACAGTAGCACCAGAATAAGAAGCAAAAATTAGAGCAGGGTCTATAATTAATGGATAGTTGGTGTTATATCCTTTCGGGAAATGAAAACTTAACGTATTGTTGTCTAATTGGAATAAACATTTCACTTCTTTTTCTTTACCATTAATGTTCTGATAGGCATAAGGTTTTTGTTCAATTAATTCATTTACTGATGTTTTGATGTGTAAATTACCGTTTTTAATAAAAAGTTCATCAATACCATCATAAGTTAGTTGTATGTCTTGAGGGTTACCATTTGGAGCAACAATAAAATCATATTTGAAAATCCCATCTTTTAAATAAAATGCCAAATCAATGTTGTTGTACAGTTGATGATAAGTCATTTCTTCGTATTTCTTCACATTGGAAGCCCATTTGGAATTATCATTTCCAATAAAGTAATTTTCGTAGTCAGGTCTTATTGATTCAGGCTGCGGTGTAGCATTTAGAGCGTTTTTAAATTTCACTTTAAATGCGTGTAAATTAATAATAGAATCAGCAGCAGTAGGATTTTTAATAAAGTTATGATGTAATTTTTCTATTCTTAGTAAATCGGCTTCGTTAAAAAATTGATAAGTCAAACTATTTTGTTCTAAAAATAATTCCCCGGCAGGTAGTTTTGCTTTGTAGAGTACATTTTTGTGCCACTGACCTTTGTTTTCTTTAAACTCAATATAGGGTCGTTGGGCAAGAGCCGAAAAACCTAATAGAAGACTGATTATGAGTAAGTAGTTTTTCAAAATAGCACCAAATTGTGTTGCAATGTACAAATGTAATTAAAACAGTTGATTCATAGACTGTTTAGAACAGTTTTAGTTGCCTTGAAACAATGATTTAATTGTAAATTCTTAAGGTAGCTCCATCAAAAGAAGTGTTGTATTCTTTTAAAGGCATTACAGCAGGACTTCTTAGAACAGAACCATCTGTAATTAAAAATTGAGATCCACAACAATCGTCTATAGCAGAAATATTATTGGTTTCTACACTAACCAATGCACAACTATTTTCCGGTTGGAAAGTACAATGCCTATCAAACGCTCTAAATTGGTCATTAGAAACTTTATAAACAATAATCCCTCTAGAACCTCCTGTTAAATAAATCCAGCTATTTACAGCATTAAGTTCTATAAATTGAGGGTCGGTAGTTTGCATGTAAATATTTACAGGAACATAAGGTATGTTCGCATTATTATCTTTCTTGCAACCAAGAAAAGAAATGAGTAAAAGAAATATAAGTAATAATCTGTTCATCACTTTTTAAGTAGTTTTCAGAGTGTAAAGTTAATTAACTTTAAGCTTACTCCCAACATGTTAGTCAGTTCATTTTTTTTTTTTTGTAAGGATTAAAATAGGCTTATTATTTAAATTGGTAGCAGCAAATAAATAGCAGTTTCCGCCATCTTTAAGGTTAAGTTTTTTCTTAATTACAGCAACCGCATCAGGAAAGTTGCGAACACTAATGTTCACATTCGTTATACCTAATTTTTTCATCTCTTTTTTCTGATAATCTGCTACATTGTTAATTTCAAAAATCCTTCCAGGAAAATCATTAATTAATTTGTCACTAGTATATAGGTGGGTGTGCTGAGCAAGTTTATCTAACTCGAAATGATTGCCAATGGTTTTAAAAGCTCCAGCTTTCATTATCGCAGCATTTGGTTCATACAAATATTTTTTAGGTTGACTAAAATGGGAAGTAGTGTCTTGTTCTTCTTCGTAAGTAAATTTAAAAACGTCTTCGTTTTTATCTAAATTATAGGTTATAATTTCAGTAGGCTTATTTTTTTCTTTTTCTACCAAATAGAGGACTTCTTTACAATCGTTTTTTACCGCAACAATAAAACATTTGCTTACTGTTTTTAATGCTTCTAATGTTTGTTTGATATCTAAAAATGGAGAGGTTTTTATCAATAGTTTATCTGCAGTAGATAAGATTGTTGGCAGCAGCTCAATAACGTTAGGAAAACAGTTGCTTAAATTAAAAATACGTTTATTTTCATTACGTCTATCAGGGTCTATATAAGCAACATCAAAATGTGTTTTGTTTGATCTCAAGAAAGCTTCGCTTGTTGTATTATGGAATTTAATTTTAGTATTTAATAAATTAAAATTATGTTGAACAACCTCTAGTAATTCTTTATTTGGCTCTACATAATCTATTAATTTAAAAGAATTAGAGAAAAAATAAGTATCAACACCAAAGCCACCGGTTAAATCTATCAAGCTATTACCGTTAATCATTTTTGTTTTTAGCAAAGCGGTTTTTTCTGATGAACATTGTTCCATAGATTTTATGGATGGAAAAATAATTTCAGGTGTATTATAAAAAGTAGGAAGTTTGTTTTTGGCTTTTTGTAAACCATTTATTTGGTTGATAATAAAATTGGCATCAAGTTTTTCTTTTTTACTTAGCAACAAAGCAATATCATTCACATTTTTGTGTTTGTTATCTTTGATAAATACAATTGTTTCTTTATTCATAATAATAGGGTGCAAAAATAAGTAAACAACTCATATAGAAAATAAGCATTTATGGAATAGTAATTGATTAACGGCTGTTGATAAAAAAAATTTCAATTCATAAAAAAATGTTATAATTTGGCTCGATGATTAAACAATTAATTTTCATATTTTTGATAACTTTCTTATCTGCTACTACAAAAGCTCAAAATGTTGGTATTGGTGCAGATGCTATGTACAATTTTCAAACAGAAAGTTTTGGTTTTGGAGCTAGGGTAAGTTTTTTTCCGAATAGTAGTTTAAGTATTGTTCCTCAGGTGGCTTATTACCCTGGCTTTAATAAAATTAATGAATATTATTTTGGGTTGGGTTTAGAACAAAAAATTATTAGAGGAAACACCTTTAATTTTTATTTACTGGCACATGGAGCTTATAATTTATGGGCAAATCATGAAGAATCTACAATGGATGGAGCTCAGGCTTCTAACTGGAATGCAGAAGTTGGAGCAGGAATTACAACCAACAGATGCCTTCGTCCGTTCTTAGAGTACAGGTATAATTTTAAATTTCAAGAGACACATTTAAGACTAGGACTTTTATATATTTTTGGATGTAACTCATCATCAGGCAATGGTGGTAAATACGGAGGTAGAAGAAAAGGAGGGGCAACTTTATGTCCTGCATATCATTAAAAATAACTTATATGAAAACAAAAATTGGATTATTATCGATAGTAGGAATTTTTATTATTTCTCTTAACGCTTGTAAAAAAGATAGAATTGAAAAGTCTAAAAATGAATACGAACCTGTTAACAGCTATTTAGATATGAAAAAACAGCAAGAACAAGAGTTCGTTATTAATGGACCTTCTAATGATACTATTGTTGGAAATCAAGGTACAAAATTGCTCGCGGGCAAAGATTGTTTAATGTTTCCAAATGGAGATTCTGTTCATTATCCATTTTCTGTTAAATTAGTTGAGCTTTACACCCCAAAAGATATGATGTATTGGCAAATGCCAACAGTTGCTGCGGGAAATATTTTAGAAACAGATGGAGAAATAAGAGTTAGAGCAACTAAAAATAATCAGGATTTAGTACTTCGTCCGAATTGTGCTTATGGAGTACAAATGCCAAATGGAGCTCCAAAAAATAATATGAATGCTTTTTATGGTTTTGATACAGGAAGTTTTTTCGATTGGACAGATAATCCTGCTAGTTTTGGGGTAACTACTTCTGTTAGCCCTACATTTAATATTATTCCTTATGGTTATGAAGCATTAATTGCAAGGTTGGGGTGGTTGAATTGTGGTAAGTTAGCTAATAATGGTTCAGGAAATACAATTTCATTTACATCGAGTACGGATTATTTAGAGAATGTTGGAATTTTTATTTATTTCCCTACAACTAAATCTGTAATGCAGGTTTATAACATGACTTCAGGATTAATTCCAACCGGTACAAGTGTTAAAATAGTAATGATTGCTGTTGATGGAGGTGGAAATCTTTTTCATTATTACAATACGATGACAATAAGTGCTAACACTACTTTAGAAGTTAGTCTATCAGCCATTACAGATCCAAACTTAACGACTTTACTTGATGGCTTGTAGTATTTGCAACAGTGTAAAGTAGAATCAAATCATTTTCGTAACTTTGCAACCCACTGTTAATGGCATTGAATATTTATGGCTTTTATTGAAACGGATCAACTAGAACGAACTACAGGTAAGAAACTATATGACTATCAACATGATGCGATAGAAAAAATATTTGCAAGTTTAGCTAAAAACCCTTCTAATCATAATTTACTTTACCAACTTCCGACAGGAGGTGGAAAAACTGTAATCTTCACAGAAATTGCTAAAAGATTTATAGAATCTACAGGTAAAAAAGTAGTGGTACTTACGCATCGTATTGAGCTTTGTAATCAAACTTCTAAAATGTTGGAAGAGTTTAATGTAAGGTGTAAAATTATCGATAGTAATGTTAAATCACTTCCTGACGAACATGACTTTGATTGCTTTGTAGCTATGGTAGAAACGCTAAATAACAGATTTAGAGATGAAGCCATAGAAATTGATGATATTGGGTTGGTTATAGTTGATGAAGCTCATTATAACTCTTTTCGTAAGATGTTTAAACACTTTACAGATTGTACTGTGTTGGGTGTTACTGCTACACCATTAAGCTCTAATATTAATCTACCTATGTTTCAAAACTATAAGGAACTGATTGTTGGTGATTCTATTCCCTCCTTGATTGAAAAAGGTTTTTTAGCTAAGGCAACAACTTATTGTTATGATGTTGGTTTAGGTGTATTAAAAATTGGAGCAAATGGTGATTATACGGTTAAATCGTCAGAATTACTTTATGGAGATTTTCCAATGTTGGAAAAGCTGTTAAGAGCTTATTATGAAAGATCTTCAGGAAAAAAAACATTGATTTTCAATAACGGAATAAACACTTCTTTAAATGTTTTTGATACATTTAAAAAAGCAGGCTTAAACATTAGGCATTTAGACAACACTAATACAGGAGAGGAGAGAAGAGACATTTTACAATGGTTTAAAGAGACTCCCGATGCTATATTGACTTCTGTAGGAATTTTAACAACAGGGTTTGATGAACCAACAGTGGAGACTATTATTTTAAACAGAGCAACCCGTTCGCTTACGCTTTATCATCAAATGATAGGTAGGGGATCTAGGGTTTTACCAAACAAAAGAGATTTTACTGTTATAGATTTAGGAAACAATGCAGCACGTTTCGGTCCATGGGATAGTGCAATTGATTGGCACGAAATATTTAGAAATCCGGATTTCTTTTTAAGCAATATTTTTTCTGATGAAGATATAGAAAAGAAATTTAAATATAAAATGCCGGAAGACGTGAGAGCAATGTTCAAGAATTCTGAAAACATTGATTTTGATGTTGATGCAGCTTATCAGGAGACACTAAAAAAAGGTCAGAAACCAAAAATAGTGTTAGATAAATCAATAGAGCAGCATTTAAGAATGTGTATAGATAATAGTGAAGACATCATGGATGCTCGTTATTTGTCTAAATTTTTAAAAGATGATATTGCTTATAGGATTAGATTGTATTCTTACAATATTTGCAAAAGCACCGAAAACTATTTAAAATGGCTTGAAGAAGATTATTTTAGAAAATTAAGCAGTAAAATAAACCATTATTACACTCAGGTAGAAGTGGAGTAAAAAATGTTGTATGAGAGATTTAAAACTCAAATTCAGATAAATACAGCCATCTTTCACCTTTCTCATCTAGCTGAGTACTAATTTCACCAAGTTGGGTGGTAATCTTAATTATTTCCTCATGGTTGGCTTGGTTTGTTTCTAAAACCTTCATCAATTCTGCTTTTTTACTTTCTAAAGCCTCAATGTCTTTATCAAGTTGTTCTAACTCAATCTTTTCTTTGTAGCTAAGTTTGTTTTTAGGAGTAGCTATTTTTTCGGTTTTTTTTTCAGGAGCTTTGTTGGCTTTAGCAGATTCCGACTTTTTATCTGCCAATTGTTTTTGTTTTAGTTCTTCTCGGTAATCAGAATACTTCCCTAAGTAATCATTAACCTTTCCATCACCTTCAAAAATAAAGAGGTGGTCAACTAGTTTGTCCATAAAGTACCTATCGTGCGTAACAATTATTAAACAACCCTGAAAGTCTTCTAAAAAATCTTCCAATACACTTAATGTCATTACATCTAAATCGTTGGTAGGCTCATCTAAAATTAAAAAATTGGGGTTTTTAATTAAAATGGTTAATAGATAAAGTCTTCGTTTTTCTCCTCCACTTAATTTTGCAATTTGGTTGTAGTGCATACTTTTATGAAAAAGAAACTTTTCTAGCAATTGAGCAGCGGTAAGGCTTCTACCTTTGGTAAGCGGAATTACTTCAGCAATATCTTTAATAACTTCTATCACCTTTTTTTCTTCCTTAAACTGCATTCCTTTTTGGGTGTAGTAGCCATAAACAACTGTTTCACCGGAAACTACTTTTCCACCATCAATTTTTTCTAATCCCAATAAAATATTTAGAAAAGTTGTTTTACCCACACCATTTTTACCTACAATACCTATTTTTTCTTGTTTTTTAAAGACATAGTTAAAGTCTTCTAGAATTTTGAGGTCGCCAAACGATTTTTTTACATGGTAGAGTTCTAAAATTTTCCCGCCAAGACGAGTCATGTTTACTTCCATTTCTACTTTTGAAGTATCTTTCTTTTGTTTGGCAACTTTTTCGGTGTCATAAAAAGCATCTTCTCTCGATTTGGCTTTTGTACCTCTAGCTTTAGGCATTCTTCGCATCCATTCAAGCTCTTTTCTGTAAAGGTTTTTAGCTTTATCAACATTGGCTGTAAAAATATTTTCTCGTTCTTCTTTCTTCTCTAAAAAATAGCTGTAATTACCTTTGTATCGGTACAAGGTTTTTTCGTCTAATTCAATAATTTCGTTACAAACTCGCTCTAAAAAATACCTATCATGGGTTACCATTAAAATGGTGATGTTATCTTTACTAAGATAATTTTCTAACCATTCTATCATATCTAAATCTAGGTGGTTGGTAGGTTCATCTAAAATAATAAAATCAGGTTCTTCAATAAGTACTTGAGCCAAAGCGATTCTTTTTTGTTGTCCCCCCGAAAGTTCTCCAATTTTTTGGTTTAAATCATGAATTTGTAGCTGACCTAATATTTGTTTGATACGCACTTCGTAGTCCCAAGCATCTAAAGCATCCATTTGCTCAAAAGCTTTTTGCATTCTTTCGTTATCGTTAGGATTGGCAATGGCTTTTTCATATTCTAAAATAGCATCAATTTGCTCTGAAGAGGTTTTAAAAATAGTCTGAGAAATAGTTAACTTATCATCATAGTTAGGAGATTGTTGTAAAATGCCTGTTTTTATGCCATTTCTAAAAACAACATTGCCTGAATCATAACCTGCTTCGCCTGCTAAAATTTTTAATAAAGTAGATTTTCCTGTACCATTTTTAGCTATAAAAGCTACTTTTTGACCTTTATCTATTCCGAAGGAAATATTTTCAAACAACACACGCTCACCAAAAGATTTTGAGAGATTTTCAACAGATAGATAATTCATTTAAATAATGAGTTTAGAGGTTTATGGGTTTATAAGTTTAGATTATTAATAAACTCTTTCTAATGCTTTAGCGGCATCAGTGTGGGTAGGGTTAAATTCAAGTACTTTTTGGAAATCTGCTTTGGCTTTTTTTCGATCTTTAATTAGTTCATAACAAAGTCCTCTGTTAAAGTAAGCATCTAAATACTTAGGTTCTACATTAATCGCTTTTGTATAGTACTCTATAGCTTTTTCATATTCTTGCAAATATTCATGATGAATATATCCCATGTTAAAATAAGGTTCTCTATAAGGTTGAATATCTATGGATTTTTGGTAATGTTCCATAGCTTTTTCATACTCACCTCTTTCTTGATAATAAAGTCCAATATTATAAAGTGCCTCTAAACTATTTGGATCAATACGCAATGCATTTTTAAAGTAGCCTTCACTTATGTTAGATTTATCATAGAAATAAAGTACGCCCAATTGAATGTAGGCATCATAATAATCGTTTTCTTGTTCAACAGCAGTTTTAAAGCTTGATTTTGCAAGAACAGTGTCTTTCTTATCTAAAAATATCATTCCTTTTAGATAATATGCTTCGGCATTATACATATCTCTTTTTAGAGCTGCATCAGCATAATCTAATGCCTGTTTATGGTTAAATGCATATAGTGCCAACCATCCCAATTCAACTCTAGCTTGAACATTGTCATTATCAACATACATACATTTGTCTAATGCTTCTTTAGCTTCCTTGTATTTATCTTGACCTTTAAGCAGTTCAGCTTTTAATAAATAAAATTCAGGAATTAAAGAATCTATTTTTATAGCTCTGTTTAGATCATTAACAGCAGCATTATAATCGCCATATTTTTGATGTAATCTGGCTCTCTTTAAGTATAGTCCTGTATTATTTACATCGGTTTTTAGTTGCTCGTTTATTTTTTTTAAAGCACGTTCTTCTTCCGTTAAGGTAGTATCTGTCTCAATAGTGGTTTCACTATTGTTATCAACGGAATTGCTATTTTCGCAAGAAACAAAAAATAGCACCAATAGCGTAGGAATAATAAAAATTAGCGTTCTAAAAACCATAGTGAATTTATTTTTCCTCAATAATAGCAATGATTTTTTGTTCTAATTCAGTCATTAATTCAGGGTTGTCTAATAACAGTTGCTTTACGGCATCTCTACCCTGACCTAATTTGGTATCTCCGTAACTAAACCAACTTCCTGCTTTTTTAATAACTTCATTATCAACAGCTAAATCTATAATTTCACCTACTTTAGAAATTCCTTGTCCGTACATAATATCGAATTCAGCTTTTTTGAAAGGTGGAGCAACTTTGTTTTTCACAATTTTCACTCTAGTTCTGTTTCCTGTAATTTCTTCACCATCTTTAATTTGAGTAGCTCTTCTAATATCAATTCTTATAGAAGCATAAAATTTAAGTGCATTACCACCCGAAGTAGTTTCAGGGTTACCAAACATAACACCAATTTTATCTCTTAGTTGATTGATAAATATAGTACAACAGTTAGCTTTTTGTATAGAAGAGGTAAGTTTTCTTAATGCTTTAGACATTAACCTTGCCTGAAGTCCCATTTGAGAATCTCCCATTTCTCCTTCAATTTCTGCTTTTGGTGTAAGGGCAGCAACAGAATCTACAATAAGTAAATCAACAGCTCCTGAACGGATAAGATTATCAGCAATTTCTAATGCTTGTTCACCATTGTCAGGTTGTGAAATAATTAAACTATCTATATCAACACCTAAAGCGGCAGCATAAGTAGGGTCGAAAGCATGCTCGGCATCAATAAAAGCAGCAATACCACCTTGTTTTTGACATTCAGCAATAGCATGAATAGTTAATGTTGTTTTTCCTGATGATTCAGGACCATATATTTCAACAACCCGTCCTTTAGGATAACCTTTTATACCAAGTGCTATATCTAAAGTTAAAGAACCGGTTGGAATTATTTCTACATTTTGAACAGGAGAATCTCCCATTTTCATTACAATACCTTTTCCGTAAGACTTTTCAAGTCTGTCCATGGTTAATTGTAGGGCTTTTAATTTTTCTGCGTTTACTTCTGCCATTGTTGTGTGTTTTAGTAGTTATTTTAATTTTATGCTGATAGCACTTGAGCTGCGTGGTCTTTGGTTTTTACTTTAGTAATAATGTTTTCTATTATCCCATTTTCATCAATTACAAAGGTAGTTCTATGAATGCCATCGTAAGTTTTCCCCATAAACTTCTTTTCTCCCCAAACGCCATATCGTTTAATGAGTTCTTTATCTGTATCAGCTAATAGAGGGAAGTTAAGGTTTTGTTTTTCAATAAATTTAATATGAGAATTTTCGTTGTCGGCACTTACTCCAATAATATTGTAACCTGCTTTTTTTAAAAGGTTATGATTATCTCTTAGGTTGCAAGCTTGAGCAGTACAACCTGGTGTAGCATCTTTAGGATAGAAGTAAAGCACAATTTTTTTTCCTTTATAATCAGCTAAAGAATGTGTTATTCCATCCTGATCTTTTACATTTAATTCAGGAGCTTTATCTCCAACTTTAAGGTGCATCATTTCTTCTTTTTTTTAACTTACAAAGTATAAGAAACTTTTGTGTTTTAACAAGTAGTGGGGGTGATTTTTATTAACAAAAGATTATTTCCAAAACTCATCTTCCCAATCATCACAAAAATTATTTTGGTGATGGATTTCGATGTTTTTTAATTCTTCATCTGTAGCAACTTTTTGTATCTCTCCAAATAAAATACGTTCTTCAAAACGTACGTGGTTTTCAAGTTCTTCTTCGATTAAGCTAAGGTTTTTGTTGATGTCAGTTTCAGACTCAAATAATTTTTTTAAGCTGCGGTGTTCTTCAACTGCTTTTTTTATTAAATCATGTTTATTTCCTAACACTGGAAAAACATATTTTTCTTCAATGTTAAAATGTGGTTGAATATGATTTATCCAAAACCAGTTGCTATAAGATTTTATGCGTTGAGGAGCTATGTTTTTCTTAAAACCGATTCTAATTTTCCAACAAAGCAATAATGCCTGATGATGATCTTTACTTAGTGGAACTATACTTTTGTGTCTTTTTAAAGGTTTTGGTTTTTCCATTTATTACAAACGTTCAGTTATTTTAGAAATTTTTGAACTAGCATACACGCCAAATCCATTAACAACTAAGCCTTTTACATCATGTTGTTTGGAAGAAATGGCAATTACAATCATTTCGTCTCCAGGATCTGTCATTCCCTCAAATCTATATATTTCATCTATTTCAAATTCATCAGGAGATAATCTTAGAGAAGTGCTTTTACATTCTATACATTCCACCTCGGTAAGTAGTGAAAAATTTGTTGTATACCCTCTTTTTTGAAGGTCGTTTACTGCTTCAGTAACGGTTTCATAGCTTTTTGGTATCATGGTTATTTAGTTTAGAGGTTTTGCAGAGTTTTTATTATAAAAATCAATTTTAAGTTGAAATATTTCAGCCATTTTATTTGCTCTCCACTTGGCTTCATCTGCTTTTTCTCCTGTAAATAATTCATCAATGGTTTTATTAAATAATAGTAACCATCTTTTAAAATGAGTTTTATTAACAGGTAAATTTGCATGTGGTGCAAATGGACTACCACTATAAGTATGTTCTTCTAACAATACAGTTTGCCAAAAGCGATACATTTTTTCTAAGTGTATAGGCCATTTATCTTGAATTACATTATTAAAAATATCTTGTAGTAAGTCATCCTTACGAACTTTTTCATAAAAAGTATTGACTAGTAATTTAACTTCATCAAGAGATAATATTTCTTTTTTTGTTGACATCAATAATAATATAAGGCCTATACAAAGGTACTTAAAATAGGAGAGAGTACCAACTAGAAAACTTTACATTTATTTAACAAAAAAGCTACTCTAAGAGTAGCTTTTTTCTAGTGTTTTATATTATTTTTAATTTTGAACGCACTTATAGTCTGGATGAGTGGATCCAAAGCAAAAACTAAGTCCTATAGAGTTTAGTTTGTTTATGGTTGGTTCATTAAGGTTTAAGTTACCGGTATTAGGGTCTATGGTTGTAAACCATTTATAAGTTTCTCTTGAAGAAAAAATTCCTAATCCGTTTTCAATATTGGTATAACTAGGTTTATCTTGATTTACTGTATTAGATGGCTCTGAAACTTCCATATAAACATTTAGCTCTGTGCCTGCAATTACAAACTCTAAATCAACATTTCCTAGTTCTCTGTGAGATAAATTGGGTAAAGTTGTGGGAACAGATGCTGTAATATTATCAAAAAAAGTAGCTCCTTCCATTGTCCATTCAATAATTTCGTTTCCGGAAACTGGATCTTGAGTTTTATTTTCGCCTAAGTTCATTATTACCTTTTGAGGTTGAGCTGGTAAACCACTAGAAATGAGAAAATGATTGGTATAATTGAAAATTAATTTAGCTTGAATTCTACCTGTATTTTTTCCGGTACTTATTGTTATTGCTCTATTGGTAAAACCTCCATTATTAGGAGCTCCAATCCAAAAAGCCATTTTTTGTTGGTTTGTAGGGCTGGTAACGCTTGTAGTTCCAACAATAAGCGTTTCAGAAGTAATTTCTTTATCTAATTTAGAATTATAGATTTTAAGTTTATAAATACTTTCTCTGTTAATAGCAGGTTCAACAAACTTATATAGAACATTAATGGAGTTATCAAAAACACCATCATCTTTAGGGATTTCGTTTTCAGTTCTAATTAGATTATAAGTTGTTAATACATTACCATTTGTAGCATGTATTTCTTCAACGGTAGCAGTTAGTTCGTCTGCCGAATAATTAAAGTTTGCTTGGTTGGCGGCAAGCGTATTGGCGTTTACACCATCATCCGGTAAAAATACTTTGTTTATTTTTATATAATGAAGACTATCATTAGGATTAATTAATCCGTAAACAACAGTAATATCTTTGTATTCGGCATTAAGGTCAACTTTAGTTTCACAAGAAAAAAGAAAAGTTGATAAGACGAATATGATATAAATATAAATAGTGTGCTTCATAGTTTTTAAAATTTAAACAACAAATGTAGGGTTTTTCCATTAAACGAAACGACCATAAGATAAATTTTATCTCATAAGAGAATTATTAATAGTAGGGAGTTACATATGACCTATAAAAACAATTAAATAAACATATGAAACAATATTTGTAGTTTTGTTATTTAATTTTTAAATATTACAACATGTCTATCCATTCTAATGATGTAAAAAGAGTTACTACGCACATTCTCCAAGAGATGAAGCATAATAATGAAAAAATAAGTATGCTTACAGGCTATGATTTTTCATTAGCAAAAATTATTGATACTGCAGGCATTGACGTTATTTTGGTGGGAGATTCTGCTTCTAATGTAATGGCTGGACATGAAACTACGCTTCCAATTACTTTAGATCAAATGATTTATCATGCTTCTTCTGTAATTAGAGCGGTAAAAAGAGCATTGGTGGTGGTAGATATGCCCTTTGGTTCTTATCAAGGAAACTCTAAAGAGGCACTTTCTTCTGCTATTAAAATTATGAAAGAATCGGGAGCTCATGCGGTAAAAATGGAAGGTGGCAAAGAAATTTTAGAATCTATTGAAAGAATTCTTTCTGCAGGAATACCTGTAATGGGACATTTAGGGTTAACTCCTCAATCCATTTATAAATTCGGGACTTACATTGTTAGAGCAAAGGAAGAAGAGGAAGCTAATAAATTAATTGAAGATGCTAAATTACTTGAAGAAGCAGGTTGTTTTGCTATAGTTTTAGAGAAAATTCCAGCTCACTTGGCTACTAAAGTAGCTCAAGAAGTTAAAATTCCAATTATTGGTATAGGAGCCGGTAATGGAGTAGATGGACAAGTGCTTGTGCTACATGATATGTTGGGAATAACCCATGAATTTAGTCCGAGGTTTTTAAGACGTTATAACAACTTATACGAAGAAATAAAGGGTTCTGTAGAAGCGTATATTAAAGATGTTAAATCTCAAGATTTTCCTAACGAGAAAGAGCAGTATTGATTAGCTAGTTAAATTGTTTGAAGGTTACTATTAATAAATAACTATTAACGGTTTTCAAACCTCTTATCACGCATACAACTGATCTTTTTGCTGCTTTACCTTCTCACTTTCTAAATATTCATCAAAAGTCATTTCTTTATCGATACAACCGTTTGGTGTTAACTCCACAATTCTATTAGCAATGGTTTGAACAAACTCATGGTCATGAGAAGTGAATAGGATAGTTCCTTTAAAATCTATTAAAGAGTTATTTAATGCAGTAATAGATTCCAAATCTAAGTGGTTGGTAGGTTCGTCCATTAACAATACATTTCCTTCTGCCAACATCATTCTAGAAAGCATACATCTTACTTTTTCACCACCCGAAAGCACATCAGATTTTTTAAAAACTTCTTCACCAGAAAACAACATCTTACCTAAAAATCCTCTAATGTAAACTTCATCTTTTTCCTCAGAGAACTGACGTAACCAATCAATTAAATTGTCACTACCATCAAAAAAATGAGCATTTTCATTAGGTAAATAGGCTGTTGTAATGGTTTGTCCGAAAGTAAACTTACCTTCATCGGCTTTTTGGTTATTTTCTAAAATCTCAAATAAAGCGGTTGTAGCCATAGAGTTTTTGCTAACAAAAGCAATTTTATCTCCTTTTCTTACATTTAGGTTTAAATCTTTAAACAAACCGTTTTTACTTAAATGTTCAATGTGTAGAATTTGATCTCCGGCATCTCTTTGTTGGTTAAAGATAATAGCAGGGTATCTTCTGGTTGAAGGTTTAATGTCTTCAAAATTAATTTTCTCCAACATTTTTTTTCTGCCAGTTGCTTGTTTAGATTTAGATGCATTGGCACTAAAACGAGCAATAAAGTCTTGTAATTCTTTTTTCTTTTCTTCTGCTTTTTTGTTGGCAGATTGTTTTTGACGTAATGCTAACTGACTAGCCTGATACCAAAAAGTATAATTTCCGCTGAATAAATTAATTTTACTAAAATCTATATCTACAATTTGAGTACAAACGGTATCTAAAAAGTGCCTATCGTGAGATACCACAATTACCGTATTTTTAAATTCCAGTAAGAAATCTTCTAACCAATTAATGGTAAGAATATCCAAATCGTTGGTAGGCTCATCTAAAATCAATACATCCGGATTACCAAAAAGAGCTTGAGCTAGTAATATTCTAACTTTTTCATTTCCACTAAGTTCTTCTAAGGTTAAATAGTGTTTGTCTTCACTAATTCCTAAATCGCTTAACATAGATGCTGCATCCGCCTCAGCATTCCATCCATCCATTTCGGCAAATTCAGCTTCTAATTCGGATGCTTTAATTCCGTCAGCATCAGAAAAATCAGGTTTAGCATAAATAGCATCTTTTTCTTGCATCACTTTCCACAGCTTTTCATGTCCCATTAAAACGGTATTCAACGCTGTTTCATTATTATATTTAGAGTGATCTTGACTTAAAACAGCCATTCTTTTCCCTTTGTCTAAAGATATTGAACCTGAATTAGGCGAAATTTCTCCTGATAAAATTTTTAAGAAAGTAGATTTTCCCGCTCCATTAGCACCAATAACACCATAGCAATTTCCATCAGTAAATTTTATATTTACATCATCAAATAGCACTCTTTTTCCGTATTGTAATGAAACATTCTGAACAGTTATCATAAAGCTTAATTTTTTTGAGGTGCAAAAATACGCCTAATAAACAAAAAAAGCTACCATTTTTTGTGGTAGCTTTTTTTGTAACTTTTAATGTTAATTTATTCTTTTTCTAAGGGTTGTTTTTTTATTGGTTGAGCTGTTGGAGCTTTAGTTCTTTTTTGTTTATGCTTCATTTTTTTATGATGCATTGCCTTCATTTTTTCTCTTTGCTCTTCCGTTAAAACTTCTTTTATTTCTTCTTTTTCAGCTTTGTGCAATTCGTGCATTTTGTCTTTTAACGCTTTCTTTTCTTCAGCTCTTTTAGCATGAATTTCTTTAATTTTTGCTACTTGCTCATCGGTTAGTTCTAATTCGGCTTTCATCTTTTCCATATGTTCACCTTTTTCATAGTGATCAGCATGTCCTTTGTGGTCATGTTCGCAGCCTTTCTTTTTAGCATCTTGTGCATTTACCATTGTAGCCCCTGTTACTATTAATGTTGCGGCTAATATCATTTTTAAATTTTTCATAATGTTATAATTTTAGATGGTTGAAATTATTATTATTTGTTATTGTAAAGATAACGAATATCATGCCAAGAAATATAGCTTTTAAAGTAATTTTTTAAAACGTCAGATGAATTAAAATAGTATTTTTGTTTGATACAGTTTTTGTAAGTGTTTTTAGATACCAAAATAGAATATTTAAAAGGAGTAGGACCACAAAGGGGTGAGCTGCTCAAGAAAGAATTAGGTATATATACCTACAAACACTTATTAGAATATTTTCCTTTCAGGTATGTAGATAAATCTAAAATATATACTATTTCGGAAATTTCATCTGACCAAGCTTATATCCAACTTAAAGGAAAAATTATTACTAAAAATGTTGTTGGAGAAAGGCGTGCCAAAAGAATGACTGCCATTTTTAAAGATGAAACCGGAGAGATTGAGTTGGTTTGGTTTAAAGGAATTAAATGGTTGCAAAGTTCTGTGCAAATTGGTCAGCAATACATTGTTTACGGCAAACCAACCTTATTTAAAAGCAGGTATAACATCACCCATCCTGAAATGGATGAAGTAACTCAAGCGTTACCTACCAACGAAATTGCTATGGAAGCGGTCTATTCTACTACTGAAGCACTTTCAGCAAAAGGGTTGAACTCTAAAGGAATTTTTAAACTCCAAAAAAACTTAGTTGCTCAGGTTAACAAAAATATTCCGGAAACCTTATCCAATGAGCTGCTTCAAAATTTAAAATTCATTTCCAGAGAGGAAGCATTAATTAATGTTCATACCCCAAAGGATGAAGTATTATTGAAAAAAGCCATTTATCGTTTAAAATTTGAAGAATTGTTTTTTCTTCAATTACGTTTATTACGTCAAAAAGCGGTAAACACTACTCAAATGAAAGGCTTTGTTTTTAATGAAGTGGGGGAACTATTCAATACCTTTTACAATGAAAAATTAACCTTTGAACTGACTAATGCTCAAAAGAAAGTAATTAAAGAAATAAGAAAAGATTTAGGTTCCGGACATCATATGAACCGCTTATTGCAAGGAGATGTAGGAAGTGGAAAAACCATAGTGGCTTTGATGACCATGTTGTTGGCGTTAGACAATGGTTTTCAGGCATGTTTGTTGGCTCCAACAGAAATTCTGGCCCAACAACATTACGTAGGAATTAAAGAATTAATAGAAGGATTACCTATAGAAATTGCTTTACTTACAGGTTCTGTAAAAACTGCTGAACGTAAAGAAATTCATGAGAAACTAGAAAACGGTTCACTACATATTTTAATAGGTACACATGCTATTTTAGAGGACAAAGTATTATTTAAACAATTAGGATTGGCTATTGTAGATGAGCAACATCGGTTTGGTGTAGAGCAAAGAGCCAAATTGTGGAAGAAAAATAATGTAGCAGCTCCTCATGTGTTAGTGATGACAGCAACTCCAATCCCTAGAACCTTAGCCATGACACTTTATGGCGACTTGGATGTTTCTGTAATTGATGAACTTCCTCCGGGTAGAAAAGAAATTAAAACCATTCATCAGTATGATTCTTCTCGCTTAAAACTTTTTGGTTTTATGGAAAAAGAGATTGAAAAAGGCAGACAGATTTATGTGGTGTACCCGCTTATTCAGGAATCGCAAAAAATGGATTATAAAGATTTGATGGATGGTTATGAAAGTTTATCGAGACAATTTCCAAAACCTAAGTACCAACTTTCTATTGTTCACGGACAAATGAAGCCGGAAGATAAAGATTTTGAAATGCAACGTTTTGTTAAAGGAGAAACTCAAATTATGGTAGCCACTACTGTAATTGAAGTAGGCGTAAATGTGCCAAATGCTTCGGTAATGGTAATAGAAAGTGCAGAACGTTTTGGTTTATCGCAATTACATCAACTTAGAGGAAGGGTTGGAAGAGGAGCAGAGCAATCGTATTGTATATTAATGACAGGCAGTAAATTGAGTAGTGATGCTCGTTTAAGAATGCAAACTATGGTAGGAACTAATGATGGCTTCGAAATTGCAGAGGTAGATTTAAGATTAAGAGGTCCTGGTGATATACAAGGTACACAACAAAGCGGATTACTAAATTTAAAAATAGCCGACTTAGCTAAAGACAATATAATCTTAAAAGCAGCTAGAAATGTTGCTGTAGATGTATTGAAAGAAGACATTAATTTACAATTAGAAAAAAACGTACGTTTGCGAACTACTTTAGCAGCCTTAGTAAAAGAAAAAACGAATTGGAGTAGGATAGCGTAGGAGTATTAGAAATTTAGAAAATAATTTAGTGTATCTGCGTTTTGCGAGATAATAAAACAATAACAAAATGAACATTAGCACAAAAATAATTTTATCGATAGTAAGCGTACTTTTTTTAATTAACTGTACGGTAGCACAACCAACCCTTAGTTCTGATAACAAAAAAGCGGTTAAATTATACAACGAAGGTAAAGGCTTATACGATTCTCGTAATAATGATTTAGCGGAAGTGAAATTTTTGTTAGCCTTAGAAAGAGACCCTAATTTTGCTGAAGCAGCATTGTTATTGGCTTATGTTTATACCGAAAAAGCTAACTACGAGCAAGCTATCATTTATTATACTAAATCTATTGAAGCTAAGTATGATTTATTTCCTGAAGCCCATGCTTCTTTAGGAGCCTTACTTTTAAAAGTTGGAAAATATGAAGAGGCTAAAAAACATTTTACTAACTATTTTAAGTTTACAGATGCTCCACTTATGATGAAAAACCTGGCTAACGATGGGTTAAGAGATTGTGAGTTTGCTATTGAAGCATTGAAAAAACCTGTGCCTTTTGAACCCAAAAACATGGGGAAAGGTGTAAATTCGGAACTTCCTGAATATTTTCCGGCTCTTTCGGCAGATGGAAAAACCTTGCTCTACACCAGAAGATTAAATGATCCAAGTACGCCAACAGGTTTTAATGAAGATTTTTTTGTAAGTTATTTTGATGGTCATAATTGGAAAACAAGTATTAATGTAAAAGGTGTAAATAGTTATAACAACGAAGGTGCTCCAACCTTATCGGCTAACGGAAATTTTTTAATTTTCACGATTTGTGCCGACCCTTATGAAGGTTACGGAAAAGGTAAAAATGGCTTTGGAAGTTGCGATTTGTTCTATTCATTTAAATCAGGAAATGATTGGAGTTTTCCAAGAAACTTAGGAGAACCGGTAAATTCCAGAAATTGGGAAACCCAACCCTCTTTTTCGTCTGATGGAAAAACACTTTATTTTATAAGAGGCTTCGGAAGAGGCCAAGACCGACAACAAGATATTTATATGACAGAAATTCAGGCAGATGGTTCTTGGTCTAAACCAACGCCTTTAAGTAATATTATTAATACTGCTGCAACAGAAGAATCGGTGTTTATTCATCCCGATGGAAAAACCCTTTATTTCTCATCTGACGGACACCCGGGTATGGGAGGATTAGATATTTTTAAATCTACCAAAGATGAAAATGGCGATTGGACTACTCCTATAAATTTAGGATACCCCATCAATACACATGCAGATGAAAATAGTTTGTTGGTAAGTGCTGATGGAAAAACAGCATATTTTGCTTCTGACAGAGAAGGTGGTTTGGGTAGTTTAGATCTATATCAATTTGAATTACCTGAACATGCCAGAGCAGAGGAAGTTACTTATTTATCAGGTATTGTTTATGATGAAAGTAATAATGATAAATTAGCTGCAAAATTTGAGTTAATAGATATAGAAACTGGTAATGTTGTTGTAACCTCATTTTCGGATGGAGCAACAGGAAAATACTTGGTTTCTTTGCCTCCTAATAAAGAATACGCACTGAATGTTTCTAAAAAAGGATATTTGTTTTATTCAGAGAATTTTAAATTAACACAAGGAACTTCTTACGAACCGTTTAAAAAAGATGTGCCTTTGAGCAGAATTCAGGCAGGAAAAGAAGTGGTGCTTAAAAATGTTTTCTTTGAAACGGCAAAATTCGATTTAAAACCACAATCTAAAGCTGAGCTTGATAAATTAGTTGCTTTTTTAAATGAAAATGAAAATTTAAAAATTGAGTTGGGCGGACATACAGATAATGTAGGTAATAAAAAAGATAATCAGATTTTATCAGATAACAGAGCAAAAGCAGTAAAAGATTATTTGGTAAGCAATGGAATTGATGCTAATCGATTGTTAACTAAAGGCTACGGAGATACTTCTCCAATTGCTGATAACGATACAGAAGAAGGAAGAGCGGAAAACAGAAGAACTGCTTTTAAAGTGGTAGAGTGATTAATGCTGACTCTCCTTGCGAAGCACAGCGAAGACAAGGAGCCCAGTCTAATGATTTTTTTATATGGATCCCTGATCTCCACTGCGTTTTGTCAGGGAAAAAACAAAGAATGTGAAAAACTTATATTAGTTTGTGGTAATAAATGAAATTAATCATTAATTTGTGCTACAACTAATATTCAAACATCATTACTAAATACCAATTTTTCATATTAGCGATAGTATTTTCAGTAAGCAACCGATTGTTTGCTCAACAGGATACTATTAATAATAAAAGATTAAAAACGGTTATTGTAGCAGAAACGGTTGGTTATACTGCTGCAATGACAGGACTTTATACGCTTTGGTATAAAGATGTTCCGAGTTCTTCGTTTCACTTTTTTAATGATAATGACGAGTGGCTCCAAATGGATAAAATTGGTCATGGAGTTACGGCTTATTATGTTGGCTTTGCTGGTTATGAAGCTTTAAAATGGAGTGGAGTGAGTGAGAAAAAATCGGTATGGTATGGCGGAACGTTGGGGTTATTTCTTCTAACTTCCGTGGAAGTTTTTGACGGTTTTTCATCCGATTGGGGGTTTTCTTGGGGAGATGTAGCTGTAAATACTGCCGGATCTGGATTTTTTATAGCTCAGCAATTGGCTTGGCAAGAACAACGAGTATTACTTAAATATTCTTTTCATCAAACTGAATATTCGGAAAAACGCCCGAACTTACTAGGTGAAAATTTAGCTCAAAATATGTTAAAGGACTACAATGGACAAACCTATTGGATGAGTGCTAATATTGCCTCATTTTTAAGTGAAGAAAATAAGTTTCCTAAATGGCTCAATGTTGCTGTCGGTTATGGAGCTGATGGAATGTTAGGAGCATTTAATAACAATACTTTTCCGGAAATTGAACGTCAACGCCAATTTTACCTTTCGTTAGATATTGATTTAACTCGTATAAAAACTAAAAGTAAATTCGCTAATACGGTGTTAGGAGCTTTTGGATTTTTAAAATTCCCGTTGCCTACAGTTGAGTTTAATAGTAATAGTGCTACTAATTTTTACTGGTTGTATTTTTAAGGTTTTTGTTATTTAGTAGTTTTTAAATCCATTTCTGTAAACACACTGTCAATAGGTTCCCAAAGTTCTATTTTGTTACCTTCGGCATCCATAATATGAACAAATTTTCCATATTCAAAGGTTTCAATTTCATCGACAATAGTTACGCCATTTTTTTTCAAATTTTTCACAAGTCCTTCAATATTTTGAACTCTATAATTAATCATAAACTCTTTTTTTGATGGAGCAAAATATTCACTTCCTTTTTTAAAAGGGCTCCATTGGAGATAATTAATTTCATCAGGTTGATTAGCATTTCTAGATTCAAAGCTAGCTCCCCATTCATTCACTTCAAGACCTAAATTTTTAGCATACCATTCTTTTGTTTTTTGTGGATTATCAGAAAAAAAGAAAATCCCGCCAATACCTGTTACTTTAGGAGTTATATCATTTGTTAATGGAGTATTTTCTGTATTATTATTTTTTTCTTTCATATCGATTGTTTTTTGAGTTGTTGAGTCACAACTTACAAGAGTTGCTGTAACAATTATAATAGTAAGAAGTTTGTTCATTTAGTAGTGTTATTATTTATAATTGTTAATACTTTAATAAAAACAAATATACAATTAAATCTAAAAAAACAACATTAAATTCTTCTCACTAATCGGTTGATAATCTTATTCTTTATTGTATTTTTGGTTTATGTTTTATTCTAATAGTTTCATAAGTTGAAGTTTATAAATATTTTTCAGAAAAGTATATCTCGGTCCGTTGCAATTAGTTTTTTTATACTCCTTACCAATTTTACTAGTGCTCAACATTATCATTTCGATAATTATAGTGTAAAAGAAGGTCTTGCTCAATCAGGAGTTTATGCTATAATTCAAGATAGAAAAGGTAAACTTTGGTTGGGAACAGCAAGTGGACTTTCTGCTTTTGATGGTAAGGAGTTTACCAATTTTTCTACTGAAGATGGATTGGCCGAAGGTGGAGTAAAATCTTTGGCATTAGATACCCTAGGAAATTTATGGGTTGGTCATGAAGGAGGCGGGATATCTTTAATTCAACAGGGAAAAGCAAGCTTTATTTTTAATTTTCAGGCAGATATTACTTCATTTTCTTTTACTAAAAATGGTGATTTATGGATAGGTACTTATAAAGGAGGAGCTATTCAGGTGCTTAATCCTTATGAAACAAATAAAGATTCGTTAAAAATTAAACAATACAAAGGTCAGGATGGTTTAAGTGATATTGTATATCAGGTATTGAGTTTAAAAAATGGGAATTCCTGTTTTGTTACCGATGTGGGGATAAAGCAATATCAGCCACAAAAAGATGAATTCAGCAATTTTCAGATAAAAGGAATGTCTAATTATTTTCAAATTACCTGCATGTATGAGGCAAGTAATGGTGATTTATGGTTAGGAACATACAATGGAGGATTGTACCGATATACAGCTGCTCACGAATTTAAGATTTATGACTTTGTGCGAGATGGTATTGCTTCCAATTGGATAACTACCATTACTGAAGATTTAAAAGGCAACTGCTGGATAGGTACTTGGGGAGGAGGAATATCAATGATAAATGACTCAGAAATTATCACTATAAATACACAAAAAGGTTTCCCTGACAATAATATTAGATGTTTTTCGGTGGATAGAGAAGGTAATTTATTAATAGGGAGCAAAGAAACTGGATTACTGATTTTTAAAGGCTTTCAGTTAGTAAGTTATGGAAAAAATCAAGGGTTATTAAGCGAACAAACAAAAGCTATTCAGCAAGATAAAAATGGTGATTTTTGGATAGGAACAGGAGCTGGGATTAGCGTTTTTAGTAAAACGAACGATAAACTAACATTAAAACAGCAATTTAATGAGAATAATGGATTGTTTTATACCGATATTCGTTTTATTAAGAAAGATAAGAATGACAATTTGTGGATAGGAACTTGGGGGGGAGGAATATTAGAGTATAATTATAAAAGTAAACGATTTCAAAGTAATTACCGCATCAATGCTTTTATGAGTCAGCCATTTATTACTGCTTTAGAAGTAGATAAATCAAATAACCTATGGGTTGGTACAACAGATGGCTTGGTCTATTATGAAGTTGAAAATCAGTTGGCAGACAGACTTTCTCAATCTCACGGTTTAGGAGGAAATGATATTTCTTGCTTATATACTGATAAAAATAATGTGCTATGGGTGGGAGCAAAAGATAAGGGATTGAGTAAAATTGATGGAGCTGAAATTCAAAAGATTAAACTAGAAAAGCAGTTTACTGCTGCATGTATGATAGAAGATAGTGAAGGGAACCTTTGGATAGGTACAAATGGAAAAGGTATTTTGGTTTTTAATGGTAAAAAAATTATACAAGAAATTACTGTGGCAGATGGAATGTTATCTAATTACATTTCGTTTATCAATATAGATAATGAAGATAATATATGGATAGGTACCAATAAAGGATTGAACAAATACGATAAAAAACAGCAACAATTTTATACCTATACCAATAAAATGGGGTATAAGGGTATTGAATCTAAATTAAACGCGACATATAAGGATAATGCCGGTGATTTGTGGTTTGGAACCATTGAAGGGTTAATACATCTAAACAAAAGGTATGAACAACAAAATTTGTTAGAACCAATTACCTTCATTAATAAACTGATGATAAACTTAGAAGAAAGAGCTTTAGCAGATGGAATGGAGTTGAGTTATAGAGAAAAAGCTGTTGCTTTTTATTACAATAGCATTTGTATGACTAACCCTGAAGCGGTAAATTACAAATACATGTTAGAAGGGTTAGATGAAGATTGGCGACCAATAACCAAACAAACATTTGTAACTTATTCACCATTACCTCCCGGAAACTATACCTTCAAAGTAATTGCCTCTAATAATAACGGAGTTTGGAACACTACACCAACAACATATAATTTTGTAATTACACCTCCATTTTGGCAACAATGGTGGTTTATTGTTTTATGTGTTGTAATTCTTGTTATTACTATTGTTGTGGTGATAAAATTTAGAGAAAAAGCATTGATTAAGGAAAAACATGTGTTAGAAGAAAAAGTAAAAGAACGTACTGCTGAAGTGGTTCAAAAAAGTAAAGAGGTTGAAATGAAAAATAAGGATATAATTGATAGTATCAATTATGCTAAGAGAATTCAGGATGCTATTTTACCTTCTGAGGAAGAGTTTTCTCAATCTCTAAAAAATACTTTTGTGTTGTTTAATCCTAAAGACATAGTAAGTGGCGATTTTTATTGGATGCAAATTCTCCCCAACTCTCCAGAAGGTGGAGATATTGTTCTCTTTGCAGCAGCAGATTGCACAGGACATGGAGTCCCAGGGGCTTTCATGAGTATTGTAGGGCACAATTTATTGGATAAAATTGTTGGTGAATATCGTGTAACATCTCCAGCCGAAATTTTGAATTATTTGAATAAAGGTGTTTCGGAAACTTTACGACAAAGTGCTGAGCAAACTAATATTAAAGATGGAATGGATATTTCGCTTTGTGTTTTTAATACACAAACCAAAGTGTTAGAATTTGCAGGAGCTTATAATCCTTTATATATAGTTTCTCAACATAATATAGAAGGTGTTGAGGTAAATATAGAAAGTGAAACAGGTTTAAAGCTTTATGAAGTTAAGGCAGATAGGTTTCCAATTGGTAATTATACAGATGAAGTAAAACAATTTACCAATCATTCTTTTAATTTGAATGAGGGGGATACAGTATATTTGTTTTCCGATGGATATGCCGATCAGTTTGGAGGCACTCATGGAAAGAAATTCCGTTACAAACAGTTTAAGGAATTATTGCTAGTAATTAATTCACAAACCATGGAAAAGCAAAAAGAAATACTTCAAAAAACATTTACCGAATGGAAAGGAGAATTAGAACAAATTGATGATGTAATTATTATAGGAAGTAAAGTAGGATAGTTAATTTATAATAGTTGTAAATTTATGAGGTTAAGAGAAAAAGTTGATAAAATTAAATACGCACCCCAATTACACAAATATCATCCACTTGCTCTAATTCTCCTTTCCAATCATTAAAACGTTGTTCTAATATCTTTTTTTGTTCGTTCATATTTTTATCTTGAATAGATAAAAGCAACTTTTTAAAAGGTTTATACATAAACTTTTTACCTTTCGGTCCACCAAATTGGTCAGCATATCCGTCAGAGAAAATGTAAATAGTATCTCTCTTTTTTAATTCTATTGAGTGAGATGTAAAAGATAAGTTTTTAAAATGTTTTCCTATAGGTTGTTTATCTGGTTTAATTTCGATAAGTTCATAGTTCAGTGCTTGATGTTCGATGTTGTTAGAAATTGGTCGAACAACCCAAAGTGGATTGTTAGCCCCCGCATATTTTAGTAAAGCTATTGTTTCAGGTTTCAATTTCAATGTTTTAGAATGATTTAATTTGGAATCTGAAATATTAAACTTTAAGCTGCATAAAGCAATGTCCATTCCATCTCTAACATCTTCATCACTTTTATCAAATTCTGAAATTACAATTTCACGAGTTTTATTTAAAATATCACTTGGATTAGTTAACCTGTACTCTCTAACGCTTCTATTTAATCCATTATTACATATTACACTCACCATTGCCCCCGGCACTCCATGTCCTGTGCAATCTGCTGCTGCAAATAATACAGTATTGTCTTTGTTCTCTAACCAATAAAAATCTCCTGCAACTATATCTTTTGGCTTGTATAATATAAAGGAATCGGGGAGATGTTCTTTTATAGTTTTAAAGGATGGTAAAATTGCTGACTGTATTCGTTTAGCATATTTGATACTATCAGTAACTTCTTTACTTTTTACTTCAAGCAATAATTTTTGGGTTTTAATTTTAGAAGTTAATTTTTTTGCTCGTATAAATATAATTACCACAAAAACAATAATGACAATACATAGTAAAATGAAGTAGATAAGTTGAGATATTTTTGATTTTGCTTCAAGTGTATTAAGTTGTTCTTTTTTTATCTTTAATTCTTGTTGTGTAATTATTTGTTCTTTTTCCGATAGCCTAAGTTTTGTTTCAATTTCATTAATTTTATTTATCTTCTCAATGGTGAATATTTCTTTTTCAATTTTATCGTTTAGCTTTTTAACTTCTAATGCTTTTTTAAAACGTTCTTGCTTTTCATAAAGTTCAATTAAAACTATGTAGGCTTCATTGGCTTCGTGTAATAAGTTATTATTATTAGCAATAGCTATACTTTCAAGTAATGTTGCTTCTGCTTTTATGTATTGTTTAAGGTTAAAGTAGGTTATAGCAATTAATGTTAAACAAGTTGCTTTGCTATCTATCATTTTGTACTTATTAGCTATTGATAGTGCTTCATTATATTCTTTTATTGCTTTATCGTAATTTTTAATATTGAAATAATATTTACCAAAGTTTTGATGAAAGTAATATTTACTTTTTTCTTTCATTTTATTATCAAACCTTTTTAATTTAGATAAGTAATACAATGCAGAATCATTTTCATTTCTTTCTAAGTAATCTAAACTTATATTTGTTAGGGAGCTTATTATTCCTGTAGTATCTTTTGCTTCAGTATAAAGTGAGATAGCTTTTTTTTGATGAAAGAGTGCTTGTTCGAAGTTGGAAACTCTATTTAATAAGATGCTTTTTAGAGAATAACATTTTGCTAATAGTGATAAATTGTTTTCTTTTTCTAAAAGCTCTATTGTTTTTGATAATATAACGGATGCTTCATCAAATTTGGTTTTTAAAATCAAGTATCTAGATTGACATATATAAATTTCAGCTAACTCAGTATTAGTTTTTGAATTGAGTTTTTCTATTTCTTTACAAATTATATAAGAAGAATCTGGATTTGAATAATAAATTTCATTAGCAATAATTAATTTATCGTTAAGATTTGAAGCAAAAGCAAATTGACAATTAAATAGTATTAAGAAGGATAAAATTAATCTATTCATTTTTTAGTTACCTGATTTATCTATTATATACAAACTCCAATTACACAAACATCATCAACTTGTTCTAACTCTCCTTTCCACTCATTAAAGTGTTTTTGAATAGCTATTTTTTGTTCTTGCATATTTTTATCTTGAATTGAAAGTAAAAATTCTTTAAAAGGTCGATACATCATTTTTTTACCTTTCGGTCCACCAAATTGGTCAGCATACCCGTCAGTAAAAATATAAATAGTATCTCCTTTTTGTAAACTAATAGTGTGGTTGTTAAAATTAGTTTTCCTGAAATGTCTGCCAATAGGTTGTTTATCGGCTTTAATTTCGATGAGTTCATTTTCACCTTCACTATTTTTTGTAATAATCCAAAGAGGATTATTTGCTCCGGCATATTCTAACATTGCTGCTGTTTTGGGTATCAGGTTTTGGTTGTTAAGTTGATCTAATTTTGAATTGAGAACATTAAATTTTAAGCTACATAGTGCTATATCCATTCCATCTCTAAGTTTAGAATCGTCACCACTTCTATCAAAAGTTTTAATAACAAGTTCTCTTACTTTATTTAGAATTTCAGCCGGTTGTTTTAGGTTGTATTCTCCAATAGCTCTATTTAGTGCTCCATTACAAACTACACTTACCATAGCACCAGGAACTCCGTGTCCGGTACAGTCGGCAGCAGCGAAATAGATAATTTCACTTCCTTCGAAAGAACTAGATGGGAGCTTCTCCATCCAATAAAAATCTCCGGCAACAATGTCTTTTGGTTGGTAATAAATAAAACTATTTTTTAGGGTAGATTCAAATTCTTCTTCTGTTGGTAATATTGAATTTTGAATATTTTTAGCATAGTTGATACTATCTGTTATTTCTTTTGTTTTTGCTTCAACTATTTCTTTTTGAGTATTTATTATTTTTTTTTGCTTCTGACTTTCTTTATATCGTTTAAAAATTACACTTCCGAATAATAATAAAACTAAAACACCACCACTAAGTCCATATCTTTCGGTACTTTGTCTTTTTATTTTTTCATCTTTAGCTGCAATTTCTGCCTGTATAATTTTTTCCTTTTCAACATTTTTGATGCTGTCGGCAAGGAGTTTTTTTTCATATTCATATTGAAATTGTTTTTGTAAAGTAGCCTCTTTTATAGATAAGCTGCTTATACTATCTTGCATTTTGTAATATAATTCCTGTAAGTCGTATGCTTGCTTAAAGTTTTTTTTGTGATAAGCAACTTCTTTTAAGATAGCCGCTGCATTTTTAATAGATTCAGGAAAACCTATATTTTGAGCAATAGTTAAACTTCTAGTAGCAAAATCGTACGATGAGCTTAAATCACCTAGTTCTTTATAAGTTAAACTAATGTTTTTTAATGAATATGCTTTTCCCTCGTTATCTTCAATTTCGGAATAAATTTGATAGGCTTCTTTATGTTTTAATAATACATGATTTAAAATGGAATTTTTGTTAAGTGTATTATCAGTTACAAGACTCATTTCTAAAATAGCTATTTTGCTTAAAGAAGTAGCTATTCCTTTTTTTAATTGTAGTTCCTTGTAAATTTTTAATGATTGATTAAAATAATCAATCGCTTCTTTTTTCATCTCTTGATTAGTATATACAGATCCTATATTACTGTATAATCTAGCAATTCCTTTTTGAGTTCCACTTTCTTTTTCAATTAAGAGTGCTTCTCTATAATAGTTTAAAGCTTTATCATATTCTTCTAATTTAAAATAAACTCCTCCAATATTATTGAGGGCTAAAGCAATTTCTTCTTTTTCTTTAAGTGCTTTATTAAGTTTTAATGATTGGTGATAATATTCTAAAGCCCTTAAAATATCTCCTTGTTGTTTAAAAATAAAGCCAATATTGTTTAGTGCTGTTGGAATTACTGTTAAATCATCAATTTCTTTACTGATTGTAATAGCTTCTTCAAAAGAAAAGACAGCGTTTTGATAATCATCAACCCCAAAATAATAGTAACCTAAGTTATTATAATAAGAAGCAATATTTTTTTTGTAAAAATTTACAAGAGTTGTATTGTTTTTTGATTTGGATATCAAGTTTAGTGATTTTTTGTAAATGAATTCGTTATATTTCATCCAAATAATATCTTCACAATTAGAAACAAGATTGTTTAATTGCATTAATCGAATAGAATCGTTTTTTGTTTTGTGGTAAACCGTTAGTAAAGAGTCTATAGTTTTTCGGTCTTTAGTTGAAAGTGTTTTTAGATTTAAAGAATCAACTAAGTAGAACTTTTTATCAGCAAAATTCTGAGCTTGCAGTAGCTCTAGGTTACTGTTGAAAAATAAAAACGATATTAAAATTAATTTTTTCAATTAATGGTTTCATTTATGATATAAGTGGGTCTGTTTTTAACCGTTTCAAATATTTTTCCTACATATAAGCCTACCATTCCTAATACAGAAATAATAGTTCCAGAAAAAAAACTTAACAATAAAGCCAAACTTGCCCACCCATCAGTTCTATAATCTCCTAAAAAATACATAGTTACTAATGCTAAAGCTGCTAAAACAGACAAAAAAGATAGTAAAACACCCATTTTAACAGTAAGTCTTAGTGGTTTGTCTGAAAAAGTAAGAATGGTATTTATGGCTAATTTTAATCGTTTTTTCATAGAGTAAGAGGACTTTCCATCTTCTCGTTCAGCATGTTGAATAGATACTTTTGCGTAGTTAAATCCAACTAATTGCTGTAACATAGGGTAGTATCGGTTGCTATCGCCAATTAATTTCATGGCTTCAACAGCTTTTCTGTTATAGCAAACAAAATTAGCAACCGTATTATCCTGATTGGTTTCTGTTAGATAACTTAATACTGCATAAAACCATTTAGAAGCTATTTTTTTTACAAAATCATCTTTTCGGTTTTCTCGACTGGCAGCAACAATTTCGTAGCCTTCTTTTGCTTTGTTGAGTAATTTATAAATTTCTTCGGGCTGGTCTTGTAAATCACAATCCATGGTAATAATATATTTACCTTTACTTGCATCTAAACCAGCTTGCAGAGCATGTTGTTGCCCACAATTTTTACTCAATTTAATCCCTTTTACGAAAGGGTATTTAGCACAGTTTTCTTTGATTTTTTTCCAAGAATCATCAGGACCATTATCTTCTACTAAAATAATTTCGAAATTATCAGCGAGTTTGGAAATAGATTCAATAGTACGTTCAACCAGTTTGTCTATTAGGTTTTCTGCCTTATAAACAGGGCTAACTATGGATATTTCTATTGTTGAGTTCAAAAGACTTTTGGAGTTTTGTTATTACTGTTTATGATTTATTTTAAATGCTTAACTTTTTCTGCCCTTATAAAATATTGAGCTCCAATTGGCAACCAAGATAGTAAATTTTCTGTAAAATGAAAAACCTTAAATAATTTATGTCGCGGAAAAAAAATGGTATATTTTATTTCTTTTAAAGATAGTCCACTATTTGTGATTAGTTTTTTGTGGTAACTAGGTTTTAATAAAACAGCATCTTTATCGAATTCACATTCATTCACTACTTTTCTTGTAAGCGGATTATTAGGGTTATGCTCAAAATTATAGAACCTGCCATCTTGTTTTAAAATGCGTTTAATTTCTGATAAGATATCTTCATGTAAATGGTGTTCAATGTGGTGAAAAACCATAGATGTAAATACTAAATCAAATTCCTCATTGTTAAACGGAATTTTTACTCCGTTAAATGCAGAAAATGTAGTATTTGGAAGCTCTTTTTTTTCTGCTTGTTTAATACTTTCTTCAGAAACATCAATACCAACAATAGTTGCATTAGGAAAATATTTTCGCAAATAGATTGAACTATTACCATCGCCACAGCCAAAATCAAGAATTTTTAATGGTTTTGAATTATCTTCAAAATTTAGTAATTCTAGAATTTTATATTCACTAAAGAAATCACTATTTGCGCCACTTAAAGCAATAGCTTTATTGTGTGTTTCTCTATAACCCTCTACAAATTCATCAAAATTATCAAAGTCTCTTTGTTTGCTCATATACTTAGTTTGCAATGTCTCTTACTTCTTGAAGTAATTTGGCTTGATTTAATATCTCATCATATTTTGGCTTATAATTTTGCTTTCTAACATTTTTCACAAACTCATGTAAGATATTTATAAAATGGTTTTCAGCAGGAACTTCAATATCAAATTTTTCTTCTTGTTGTTCTACTGTTATAAGAGGTTTGAAATCTGGAGCGGGAGTAAAAGCTCTGTGAGCAATGATTTTTCCTTTACTACCCCAGATTTCATAATTACATTGATAGAAATTATCGAAACCAAAAGCTACTTCACTGAATAATCCATTTTTGTTTTTTAGAAAGGCTCCACCAAAAATATCAATGTCATTTTCGTTATAGTTAAGAGAAGCAGCTTTTACATTCAAATCGTTGCCCAAAAACAATTGGCTGGCTCTAATAGTATAGGCAGCGGCATCTAATAATGCACCGCCTCCTAATTTTTTATTGTATCTAAAGTTGTCAGATGGTAATGGTGGAAAGCCAAATGAACTTCTAAAACATCGTATTTTTCCTATTTTACCTTCTGCAATAAGTTGTTTTACAATTTGGTGTTGACTATGATAGAGAAACATAAAATTTTCCATAATTAGTAAGCCTTTTTCTGTTGCTTTTTGCACCATCTTTTCAGCAGAAGAATAGTTCATTGCTAACGATTTTTCTATTAAAATATGTTTGCCAGCTTCTAAGGCTTTTAACACCCATTCTTCATGCAATCCTGTAGGTAAAGGCATGTAGATAATATCAATATCTTTTTTATCAATAAGTTTTTGATATCCTTCTACAGCTTCACATCCAAATAAATTGGCAAATTCTTGAGCTTTTTCTGCTGTTCTACTAGCAACAGCTACTAATTCAAAATCAGAAATAGATAAAATTGCGGGAATAACACTTTTTTTTGCTATGTTGGCACAGCCTAAAACACCTATTTTTAGTTTTTGCATAATTCGTTTATTTAAACTTTATAGTCGATAATAAACTTCTCGACTGGATATTTAAATAGTTATTAAATTTAATAAAATCTTTTAGTTGATTTAATGTCATCCAACAAAACTTTTCAGGTACTTCAACCTCAAAATCATCAGTTACCTCAATTAGCATATTTTTATTTTGTTCTTGATAAAACCTTCCACCTTCTTCGGATTGAAATGTGTTATAAAGTACTTTTGCATGGTGTTTTTCAGGATTTAAAACAATATCTAAAAATTCCACTTCATATTCATTTTCTCCCTTACGGTAATTACCCGTTAAGCATTGTACTGTTGGAGCTAATTCAATAATATCGAAATTGCCGGATTCTAATTTCGCTTGTACCAAAAAATGATAAACTCCATTTATTTTCTTGATTAAAAAAGCAATAATGCCTTCTTGAGCAGATTTTACTAAAGGCTGTGTCCAACTTTTTACTTCTCTGTTGCCAATTTCTGCTTTTACAGCCACTACAGAAAAATATTTATGGTCTTTATGATGAATAGAAAAATCGTCTTTTTTCCAATCACTTATACTGTTTAGGGGTATTTTTTCTACTTCCAACTCAGCAAAAGATTTTAATCGAGTAATCCAAGAAATAATATGTTCTATAGAATGTATGGCTTTTGAATTATCCAACTCCGATATAAGAAAGTTATTTAATTTTAAATCCGTATTTTCTTCTTTTTTAAAGCTTTCAAAAGTGCTTAAATCTCCAAAAGGAATACCTGAAATAACAGTTCTGGTATCCATATTAATGATGTTGTCGTACTTTAATAATTCTTTTATCTGTCCTAGTGTTAACCAACAAAAATTGTCTTGGAGTTCAATTTCACTATTAATCTCCACAATCATATTTCTATTTCTCTTTTTTAGAAAACGAGCGCCTTGTTCCGATTGAAGCTGATCTAATAATACAGTTACATCTTTCCGTTCAGATAAAAAATAATCTAAATAAAACGGTGCATTTCCTTGGTGAACTTGCGTGTAATTGCTTTTTGTTGCTTGTAAAGTTGGTGAAACTTGTACCACATTAATGTTTCCGGGTTCTATTTTGGCCTGCATTAAAAAGTGTAAAGTATTATTAAACTTTTTGGTAATAATTCCTAAAAAACCTATTTCAGGTTGGTTGATAATTGGCTGTGACCACTCTGATACTTTTCCCCAATTAGTTTTTATGTTGATACCTTCAATAGAAAAAAACTTACCCGAAAAATGTTCTAAATTGCCCGTAGTGGAGTTGAATCCCCAATTTTCCATATCAGAAAATGGTATAAATGTAATTTTATGATGGGTCGCTTTCTCTTTTTCTTCTATCCAATGCAAAAAATCATCATTGCTCATTAATGTATTTTCTGTTGTTAGAGCAGATTTTAGAAAATGATATTTGATGTTGTTATTCATTGTGTTATTTGCAAAATAAAAGTAGTGAAATTTTTGATTTCAACTTACCGAACTGTCTTGTTTATGCTTTCCATTACTAATTGAGCAGTTTTTTCCCAACTAAATTTTGTAGCTTGAAGGATGCTTTTGGAGCTTAACTCTTTATGGAAATTGTTGTCAGCAGTAATTTTTTGCATTGCTTGTGCAATTTCGTTTTGGTTAAACGGATTTACTAAAATACCTGTATCTCCAACAACTTCGGGCATAGAAGTTATGTTAGATGTAATTACAGGCACACCGCATTGCATTCCTTCTAACAACGGAATTCCAAAGCCTTCAAAAATAGGAATGTAAGTAATGGCTTTAGCAGCAGCTGTAAGTTCAGCGAGTTCTTTATCATTAACTCTCCCAGTAAAAACAATATCTTTTTTATGTTCTAGTTCGTTTAAAAGTTGCGTAGTTTCTGCATTACTCCACATTTTTTTTCCGGCAATTAATAATTTAAATGAAGAACCGCTTTCCGATTTATATTGATTAAAAGCTTTAAGTAACATTGGAACATTTTTTCTCGGATGAATAGTTCCAACAAATAAAAAGTAATCTACTCCTTCAGCAAATTTATTTTTAACTACTTGTTTTTCAAATTCACTTATTGGCTTGAAATTTTCGCTAGCACCATTAAAAATTACATCAATTTTTGAAGCTTCTATATTGTAAGTTTTAATGATATCATTTTCAGAAAAATTAGATACAGTAGCTACCCTTTCTGCCTGTAGAGCAAACTTTGGGAAGTACTTTTTATAGTAGTTTAATACATTTTTTGGTAATAGTTCAGGGTGATGCTCAAAGTTTAAATCGTGAATAATAGCTAAGGTTTTTATGTTGCTATTGAGCGGAAACATGCCATCAGTAGCAATAAAAATATCCGGATTTAGCTTTTTTAATATACGTTTTAACGCAATTTGGTACCAATAAGGAAAAACATAAATGTGTCTGGTAATGGGGCGAATAATAATGGGATGAATATTTTTTGCAGCAAGAAATTCCTCATCTGGTTTTCTATCAAAAATAAAATAAAAATCTATTTCGGGATGCTGTTTCGCTAATAGTGAGAAAGTTTGCCAAGTAAACAAACCTATGCCGTCCATTTTGTTTTTAATGACTAATCGGGTATTTACGGCAATTTTCAAAAGTAGATTGTTTAATATATAATCAGCGAAAATAATAATATTGACGCAGATAAGTTATTTTTGTCGCAAATCAATTGAATAGTGCAGAAAAAATTTGTTACTAATTTAGCTTTACTATTGCTGCTTAACCTGCTGATTAAGCCTTTTTGGATATTTGGTATTGACCGAACTGTTCAGAATACTTTGCCCGAAGATTACGGGATGTACTTTGTTTTGTTCAATTTTTCGCTTTTGTTTAATATTATTTTAGATTTAGGCATTACCAATTTCAATAATAAACACATTACTCAAAACAATAATTTACTTACCAAATATTTTTCTGGGATAACCGTATTTAAAATGATGCTGTTTGTAATTTACCTTGTTGTTACTTTCGGTGTAGGTTGGGTAATGGGTTATGATAGCGAACGTTTTTTTGTCTTGTTATTTTTGTCTATCAACCAGTTTTTGGTTTCTTTTATTCAGTATTTAAGGTCAAATATAACAGCACTTCAACTTTACAAAACAGATAGCTTTCTTTCGGTACTCGATAAAACATTAATGATTGTTTTTTGTGCTATTTTATTGTGGGGAAATGTCTTTGATTTTCCTTTCACCATTAGGCACTTTATTTATGCTCAAACATTGGCTTATGCTATTACCACCATTATTGTTTTTTCTATAGTAATAACCAAAACCACGCATTTTATTTTTACGATAGACGGCTCTTTCTTAAAACAAATTTTAAAACAAACTTTTCCTTATGCTTTACTTGTACTTACTATGGTTTTTTACTATAGAATAGATGCCGTTATGCTAGATATTATGTTGCCTGATGGAGAGCGACAAGTAGCTATTTATGCTCAAGCTTACCGATTTATGGATGCTTTTAATCAATTTGGAGTGTTGTTTGCCGGATTGTTGTTGCCTATGTTTGCTTTTTTAATTAAAGACAATAAAACGGTAGCTCCATTGGTAAAACTATCTTTTAGTTTATTGTTTGTTTTGTCGGTAACCATTGCCGGGTTTATGTTTTATCATGCTAGAGAAGTAATGGATTTACTTTACGATTTTGATACTCAGTATTCATCAAATGTATTGATAGTATTAATGTTCTGTTATGTTTTTATAGCTACATCTTATATTTTCGGAACATTGCTTACTGCTAATGGAAGTTTAAAATTGCTTAATAAAATTGCAGTTGTAGGCTTGGTAATTAATGTAGCATTAAATTTTTGGTTAATTCCTCAGCACCATGCCGTAGGAGCAGCAATAGCAAGTTTGGCAACGCAAGCAGTTATTATTATAGCTCAGGTAATAGTCTCTAAAAAGATCTTCAACTTTAAGTTGAATGTTAACTTTTTAGTGAGAATAAGCTTATTTACTTTAATCATTTTTGCATTTTTTTTCGGGTTCAAACAGCTTCAGTTTAGTTTAATCACTCATCTGTTAATAGCCGCTATGGTTGGGGTAATTGTTGGGTTGTTACTTAAAGTAATTGATTTAAAAGGTATTTGGTTAATTCTTAAGAATAAGGTGGAGTAAAATTATTTTATACTTTCAAAAAATCTTTTCCAACGTATTGTGTTGTTTTTTTTAGATTTTTCCATAGAAAATAGAATTGTTTTAGCTTTTCCAACTATATGATTTTCGGGTAAAAAGCCCCAAAATCTTGAATCTGAACTATTGTGTCTATTATCTCCCATAACAAAATAGTAGTCCATTTTAAAAGTATATTCGTTAGTAGTATCACCATTTATAATAAACTTATTGTCTAATATAGTTAATTCATTTTCTTCATACATTTCAATAATTTGTTGATACAAGTGTATGGAGTTGTTATTTAATTTTATAGTAACATCTTTTTTTGGGACAACGACTTCTCCGAAATTATCAATGTTCCATGGATAAAAAGGGTGGTAGGGGAAAATATAATCTGCAAAAGCATTTGGAGGTATGTTTAAGCTTTTTATAGATAAAGTTTGAGGTATTTGTTCAATAATTTTTTTGATACTATCTGTCATGGTAAGTTGCCATAATTCAGTATGTTCTACTTTACCTCCCTCTGTAATGCTGTATTTTGCTAATGTATCTTGATGTAGTTCTTTACTCAGTACCTGATAATTAAACTGTGCAGAATAAGGAAGTTGCTGTTCTTTATTATTAATAAACAAAGTTTTATTGATGAGTTCTAAAGTGTCCCCCGGCAAACCTACACATCTTTTAATATAATACGATTTATCGTCAATAAGTTCTTTGTTTTCTAATGGATAGAAAAAAACGATTACATCATTTCTATTGATAGTGCTAAGAGCAGGAAGTGTAAAGTTGGTGTAAGGAATTTTAGCTCCATAACTTAGTTTATTTACCAAAATTAAATCTCCTGGAAGTAAGGTTTTTTCCATGGAAGAGGTGGGTATGGTAAAAACTTCAAAAACAAATATCCTAATTACAATAACTGTAATAAAAGCAATAATTATAGCTTTAAACCATTCTTTGAGTAATTTCACTTTTATTGAAGTTCACGATTTACCACTAACAGTAAACCAATTAATGTACTTTGGTGAAAAGTCTATCCCATCTAATTCTGCTAAAAAAGCCTCCTTCTTCTGGGTGTGGACTGTAAGACATCCATACAAAAACAGCTTTACCAACAATATGATCTTCGGGTACAAAACCCCAATATCTTGAATCTAATGAGTTGTTTCTATTGTCACCCATCATCCAATAGTAATTCATTTTAAAAGTGTAGGAAGTAGTTTCTTCGCCATTAATAAAGATTTTACCCTCTTTAACTTGTAAATCATTTAGTTCGTAACGTGTTATAAGTACTTTGTAAATGGGTAATGTTTTTAAGTTTAGTTCTACTGTTGCACCTTTTTTAGGAATAGTAAGTGGTCCAAAATTATCTACTGTCCAATTGTATAAATTACTATTTGGAAAAATGGATAAATCAGCATAAGTGGTAGAATCTTGTTTGTCTATAATTTGTTCAATGTTTACCACATTAGGAAACTGTTGGAGTTTTTTTCTTGCTTCCTCTGTCATGGTTAAATTGTAAATTGTTTTATCTTTACTTCTCCAAAAGTCAACTACATTAATAGCACCAGTCTCTGGGTTCATATATTCCTGAACAGGAAATTCATAATTGATTTTTTTATCAAGTAATACTTTTTTAGACAACTCATAATCTTTAGTATGAACAATATATCGGTGTTGCACACCAGGGTCTTGATAAGCAGTTTCTTCATTAACTTTTAGCACTCCGTCAATAATTTCAATTTTATCACCAGGCAATCCTACACAACGTTTGATATAATTCTCTCTTTTGTCAATTGGCCGATAAGCAATGGTATATTTATTCCAAACTTGCGTTCTTCCCATATCTCTTACCAACTGGTCATAAACTCTATCTTGAGCTTCTAAGGCAACAGTATCTCCGGCAGGGAAATTAAACACCACACAATCGTTACGTTCAATAGCTCCCATTTCTGGTAATTTAGTGTAAGGAAAGCTAATTATTTCACTAAAAGATTTTTTACCACCAACCAAAGGAATCCATTCAGGGAAACTATGGTGTGTAAAAGGAACTGCTATAGGAGTCATAGGGATTCTTGCTCCGTAAGCTAATTTATTTACAAAAAGAAAATCTCCACGCAACAGTTTTTGTTCCATAGATGAAGTAGGAATGGTAAAAGCCTCTAAATAAATACCTCTAATAAGTGTAGCAGCAACAACGGCAAATACAATGGCATCAGCCCATTCTCTAGAAGTAGATTTTTTATATTTAGCAGTCTCTTCATAACCAATAAATTTAACATCTTCTTTAAATCCAATATAAGTTAAATAAATTGGAGCAAAAACAACACCTAAAAAATGTTCTTTAAAAGAAGTTTTTCCTAACAACTTCATCAGTTCAACAATAATTCCCATCCAAACTACAAAACCTAAAAACGGAACGTAGTAAGTAATGATCCATAACCAAGATTTTTTGATGGTTTTACAAGCAATATAGGTAGAGTAGAACGGAACTAAAGCTTTCCATCCTTCAATGCCAATTTTTTCGAAAATTTTATAAAGCCCAACATGAGCAACAATAAAATATATTAGAGATAGAACAATAAACGTTGGGATACTGATTTCCATGGAATGATGAATTTATTAAATTAAATGATTGAACAAATATAGAAGATTTATAAAGAAACCAATGGCTTTTAACAAAATTTATAACTAGAAATAGTAATTAGTTTATGGCTCCGAAAATCATCCAACCGTAGATAGCAAAACGTACAAATCTTAAAAGACCATAAGCAAGGTAGCTTGGTAGGGGGTATTTTATAATTCCAGCAGCAACACTGGTAATGGCAAAAGGTACAGGTAATAAAGCACCAGCAATAATTAATAGACCACCCCATTTTCTCATATTGCTTACATGTTTTGCCATCTTTACTTCTAGAAATTCATATACAGAAGGAAAATAAGCAAAGGTTCTACCTGAAAAATAGGATATTACTCCACCTAAGTAAGAAGCAATAGATAATAGACCTAAATAAAACCAAGAAGAATCTGTTTTTGCTGCCCAAGCAATAAAAATTTCTGGAGGGATTAATCCTAATATAGATTCACTTAAAAAGAAAACACTTAAAATTCCTGCTGTTGGAAATGAAGAAATCATCAATTCTAAAATATCGTTGATGTTCATTACAAAAAAATGGATGCCTAAAATAGCTGCAATAAAGATTAAAATTGGCCAGAAGGATTTTTTAAGAATAGTTCTCAAAAAACTATAAAACCCAGTATATACATAATACTGATGCAATAATTGCAAACGAGATTTTTTCTTAAATTTTTGAACCTTTTCCATATCTAATCCTAACAAAGATAGGATTAACTTTAGGTTGTTCAGGTGTTTGTATAGTTAAATTTTTGTAATTTCTTTTATGTTTTTGATTATTAAATGGTTATTTTTTTAGATGAATTACTACTAATGCATGAATCCAGTATTCAGTCTTTAGTCCTCAGCTCTCCAAGCTCATTCCCCTAAACTTCTAAACTCATTACCTAAATTATAGATATTAACAATTTAACTTTAGGTATGGAATAACTTTTAGTGCTTTTGTTTATCTCTATGGCAATATGATTATATATTTGCACTTTTCAAATTTAATAGATTAAAACTTATGCAAAGCAATGCTGTAAAAGAAACTCACTTTAATTTTAAAGGTCAAAAAAGTTTTTATAAAGGAAAAGTTAGAGATGTGTATAACATTAATGATGAACTATTGATAATGGTAGTTTCCGATAGAATTTCAGCGTTTGATGTAGTGCTTCCTAAAGCTATTCCTTTTAAAGGACAGGTGTTGAACCAAATAGCTGCTAAATTTTTAAAAGCAACAGCCGATATTTTACCTAACTGGGTGGTGGCAACTCCTGATCCCAATGTTACTATAGGCAGAATTTGTGAACCTTTTAGAGTAGAAATGGTTATTAGAGGTTATTTATCTGGACATGCATGGCGTGAGTATAAAGCAGGTAAAAGAATTTTATGTGGAATTGAGATGCCAGATGGAATGAAAGAAAATGATAAATTTCCACAACCCATTATAACACCATCTACAAAAGCGTATGAAGGACATGATGAAGATATTTCTCGTGAAGAAATTATTAAGCAAGGTATTGTATCAGAAGCAGATTATTTACAGTTAGAAGATTATACCCGTAAAATTTTTCAACGAGGAACGGAAATGGCAGAGAAAATGGGATTGATTTTGGTTGATACCAAATATGAGTTTGGAAAAATTGGTGACACCATCTATTTAATTGATGAAATTCATACTCCTGATTCATCAAGGTATTTTTACAAAGAAGGTTATCAGCAAAGACAAGATAATAACGAAAAACAAAAACAACTTTCTAAAGAGTTTGTAAGAGAATGGCTTATTGCTAATGGTTTTCAAGGTAAAGACGGACAGCAAGTGCCAACAATGACTGATGAATTTGTAAATGAAGTTTCTGAACGATACATAGAGCTTTATGAGCAAATTACAGGTGATAAATTTCAACGTGCTGATGTTTCTGACATCCAAACAAGAATTGAAAATAATTGTAAAGCTTTTTTAGCTACGATTTAAGAATACAATAAAATAACAGAATGCAATCAACTATTAAGGCGGTAATTTACGATATGGATGGAGTTTTGATTAATTCAGAACCATTATGGAGAGAAGCAGAAATTCTTACTTTTAATAAAGTAGGCTTAAATTTTACTGAAGAAATGTGTAGAGAAACTATGGGCATGCGTTTGTATGAAGTAGTGGAATATTGGTACAACAAAACCCCATGGGAAGGAATGTCATTAAAGGATGTAGAAAAAGAATTGTTAAAAACAGTTACTTCTTTAATTGTAAAAAATGGTAAAGCCATGGAAGGTGTTGTTGAATCTTTAGAATATTTTCAATCTAAAGGGTATAAACTTGCTTTAGCATCATCTTCTGCCATGAAACTGATTATTACAGTTTTAAATAAACTAAAATTAGCTTCTTATTTTGAAGTTATTAATTCAGCAGAAAACTTACCATTTGGAAAGCCGCATCCTGAAATTTTCATAAAAACAGCACAAGAATTAGATGTAATGCCAGTAAATTGTTTGGTAATTGAAGATTCTTTTAATGGTGTTTTGGCAGCAAAATCAGCACTTATGAAAGTAGTTGCTATTCCTGATGAGGAAAGTAGAGATGATGAGCGATTTATTATTGCAGACAAAAAACTCAACAGTCTTTTAGAAATAGAAAACGTATTCCTTGAGCCAGCAATTTAACATATCAGAGTGGTTGAGCCATTTCTTTAGCATGAGCAATCTTAAAAGCCTGTTTGTGTATAATGAAGGTGAACCAATGATATTCACTGCTTTTTTCTTTTGGGGATTTTTTGCTGTAGTACTTTTAACTTATTCCCTCATCCATAAAAAAAGAGGATTAAGAAATGCTTTCCTATTTTTTGCCAGCTTGTTTTTTTACTATAAAACTAGTGGGTTATTTATCAGTATATTGCTTTTCTCTACTTTATCAGATTATTTTATAGGTAAAATAATTTATACTTCACCAAAAAGAATAACTAAGCAAATTTTTGTGGGATTAAGTGTGTTTATTAACCTCTTTGTGTTATGTTACTTTAAATATGCGTATTTCTTTACAGATGCATATAATGATATTTTTCAAACTAATTACCAAGTATTTAACCATTTTGCACAATTTGCTAACGATACTGTGGGAACGGCTTATTCTGTTAATCAAATTTTATTGCCCGTAGGAATTTCTTTTTTTACTTTCCAAACCATAAGTTATTCGGTAGATGTGTACAAAGAAAAAATTAAGCCTGTAAATAATATTTTAGATTTTGGTTTTTATGTCTCATTCTTTCCACAGTTGGTTGCCGGGCCAATTGTTAGGGCTTCAGAGTTTATTCCTCAATTGTATCAACCCTATAAATTAACGCAATATCAATTTGGGTTAGCCTTATTTTGGATTTTGAAAGGGTTGACCAAAAAAATAGTGATAGGCGATTACATAGCCGTAAATTTTATCGATAGGGTTTTTCATAATCCATTAATGTTTACGGGCTATGAAAACCTGATGGCCTTGTATGGTTATTCTTTACAAGTATATGCTGATTTTTCCGGTTATACCGATATTGCCATTGGTGTAGCATTGCTAATGGGTTTTACGTTGCCAACCAACTTTAACTCACCCTACAAAGCTAAAAATGTAGGTGAATTTTGGAAACGTTGGCACATGAGTTTATCCTCATGGTTAAAAGATTATTTATACATTCCATTGGGAGGAAATAGGGGAGGCTCTTTAGGAACATGGATAGCTATTGGAGTAATAAGTGCTTTTGTTATTTTACTTTCTGGAAAAATGATAGTACTTTATTCCTTTTTGTGGGCTGCTATTTTAATTGGAGTGTTGGCTATTTGGATAAAATCTTTTAGAGCATGGCTTACCACTAATATTAATTTGCTGATAACTATGTTGCTTGGAGGTTTGTGGCACGGAGCAAGTTGGCAATTTGTAATTTGGGGCGGATTAAACGGATTAGGTTTAATGGTGTATAAATTGTGGCGAAAAATTAGTCCTTACGAGAAGTATAATAATTTTTTAGCATTGGCTTTAAAGGTGTTTGTCACCTTTAACTTTATAACCTTTACCAGAATTTGGTTTAGAGGCGAAAGCATGGAATCAACTTGGCAAATTTTGGGACAAATAGGTAATAATTTTGGTGCTGAATTAATTCCATCAATTACTTCCTCTTACGCGATGGTTTTTGTGGTGATGCTTATTGGTTATATTATTCATGTATTGCCTACTAAAATTAAAAATTGGTATCAAGAAGCTTTTATTAAATTGCCTTTATGGGTAAAAATTATTGTTAGCAGTATAACTATTTTTGGCATTTATCAGTCAATGTCAGCCGATTTACAATCTTTTATTTATTTTCAGTTCTAAGTAAGTTTTGGGTTTAATTGTGAAGGAAACTTTAGCAATATGTTGTTTTCAAAAAGAAACTTAGTTTTGTATTGTAGAATACTAACACTACTTTTTAATGAAGTACATACACATTTTAATAGCCACTACTTTTGGAGCAGGTTTTTCGCCTGTAGCTCCCGGAACTGCCGGAGCAATAGTGGGAGGGGCTTTTTTGTGGTTGTTTCATCAAATGCAGTGGTTTCCTACTTTTCCAAATCCTTTAGTATTTATAGGGTTAATTGTTATTGTTGCATTGCTGGGAATTTATGCTACTAATAAATTGGAGCAGAAGTGGGGAAAAGATCCTTCAAAAGTAGTGGTAGATGAGTTGGTGGGAATTTGGATAGCTATGGTGTTTGTACCTTTTACTTGGTTAAATTTATTATTGGCTTTTGGTTTGTTTCGTTTTTTTGATATTGCCAAACCATTAGGGGTTAGAAAAATGGAGCGACTTAAAGGAGGTTTAGGCGTAATGGCAGATGATGTTTTAGCGGGAATTTATGCTAACTTAGCACTGCAATTAATACTATTAATTATTTGAGGGTTAAATTTTTTTTCATATCATTTTTAAAGTACCAAACAGCTGCACTTTTAGCTACTTTGGTAGATTTTGGTATGTTTTTTTTATTGAAAGACGTGTTTCATATTTGGTATGTTTATGCAACAGCTATAGGTGCTTTAACAGGAGCCATTACCAATTTTATTTTGTGTAGAAATTGGGCTTTTTCATCAAGAGAGAAAAAATTGGTAACCCAAATTGGTAGGTACATTATGGTGTCTTTAGGAAGTTTGTTACTTAATACTGTTTTGGTTTATGTAATTACAGAGTTATTTAAAATACATGAAAATTATTCGAGAGTAATGACAGCAATTTTGGTTGCAGTTACTTACAACTTTACCTTGCAGAAATATTTTGTTTTTAAAAAATAATTTTTAATGACTAAAATCATCAACTAAATTAAATCAATCCATTACTTTTGTCAATCAATCAATTCATTAAAACATTAAAAAAATATTATGAAAACGAAGTTTCACGAATACAATAATTTAAAATTAAAGAGTATGAGTAAAAAATTAATTTTTATCCTATCAACAGTTGTATTAGTAGCTTGTCAGGAAAATAATAAAGAGCAAGAAAAAGAAGTAGTAAGTGAGGAAATAGAAGTAACTATCACCAAACATGGAATGGATATTACTGAAGAAGGTGCTATTACAGCAGCAGAATTTTTGGCTCAATTTGAAGGAAAAGATTCTTTATATACAAAGTTAATTGCTCCAATTAATGAAGTATGCGCAAAAAAAGGTTGCTGGATGACGATTAATTTAGGTGACGATAAAGATATGCGTGTAACGTTTAAAGATTATGATTTTTTTGTACCTAAAGATGCAGCAGGAAGATTTGCTATAGTACAAGGTTTTGCAAAAATTGATACTACTTCTGTAGCAACACTAAAACATTATTTAGAAGATGCAGAAGCTTCTCAGGAAGAGATTGATGCAGTTACAGAGCCAGAAATTAATTATTCTTTTGAAGCTGAAGGTGTAATTATTAAAGAGGAAAAGTTAATTACGAAAGGAGAATAAAACTTAATAATATTAATAATGACTACATTCATTAAAAATAGATATATCCCGACTATTATTTTCGGGATATTTTTTTTCATTATATCATGTGCCGATAAAACAACAGAACAAATAATTAATGAAGAAGTAACTACTGAAGTAGTTGACAATCATCCGAACAAAGACAGCGAGTTGGCTTTACTAATGCGAAAAATGTATAATGATGCCGATATTATTAAACAGCTTATTGTAAACAATGAGGGAAATATTTCTAAAGAATACATTGAGGCATTAGAAAGAATACATACTGCAACACCAACTGATGCTGATGTGAAGACACCTGAATTTAAGGCTTATACCGAATTGATGATTAATGAGGCGAACACTCTTTTTTCTAGCGAACAAAACAAAAAAGAAGGCTTTAATAAGTTGGTGAAAAAATGTGTGGAATGTCACCAATCTTTTTGTCCAGGACCAATTAAGAAAATTAATAAATTGAGGATAAAGTAAAATAGTTCATGAGGTTATAAGTTTATAAAAACCATAACAAATAACAATTAACCACCAACAACATCATTTCTTCATAAAACCTTCAGATTTTGCGATAACAGAGGAAACCGTAATATCTCCGGTAACATTTACTACTGTTCGCATCATATCTAAAATTCTATCCACAGGAAAAATAATGGCTATCCAGGCTGGGTTTAAGCCAACAGCATCTAACACTATCATTAACATTACTAATCCTGCACTAGGAACAGCCGCAGAACCAATAGACGCTAAAGTTGCTGTAGCGACAATAGTAAGCTGTTGAGCCATGTCTAAATCTATTAAATGAATTTGAGCCAAATAGATTACGGCTATAGATTGATAAAGACTTGTACCATCCATGTTTACTGTTGCTCCAATTGGTAAGACAAAGCTAGAAACTTCTTCAGGTACTTTTAAATTATCGTTTACGCACTCCATAGTAATAGGAAGTGTTGCAGCACTAGAACTCGATGAAAAGGCCAATAATTGAGCAGGACTAATTTTTCTGAAAAGTGAAGTGTAACTGATTTTTAATACTCTTGTCATAATAAGCGGATAAACAACAAAAACCAAAAATACCAAGCCAATTACTACCACTAAGCTGTACCATCCCAAATTAATAATGATGTCCTGAATAGCTTTAGGGTCGTCACCTGCCATTTCGCTAAGTTTGGCAGCCATCAATGCAAAAACAAAAAATGGAGCAGCTTTCATCACAATATCAACCATTTTTAAGAAAACCTCATTAAAACCATCCACAATTCCGGCAACATTATCCGCTTTCTTTTTATCTATCATAAGTAAAACAACACCAAAAAAGATAGCAAAAAAGATAATTTGCAGCATCAGTTTATTGTCTGCCAACGAAACAAAAATATTTGAAGGAACCATATCAATTAAAAAAGCCAACGGTCCAGCTTCTTTGGTTCTTCTCGCTTCTTGTTTACGTTTTGCTAAATCTTGATCAACTTCAGCTAAAGATTTTTCTACTTCATATTGTTGAGAAGCATCACCAACTAAATCTGTATAATCCGGATTGGTAAGGTAAGATCGATGGTCTTTAATTTCAATGTTATTTTCTTGAGCCCAAAGTTCATAGGTTATTCTGTTTTTTATACGCTGATTTTCATCTAAATATTTGCCCGGCTTAATAACGTTTACCAATACCAAACCTAAGCTTACCGCAAAAACAGTGGTTAATAAATAAATCCCAAGCGTTTTTATACCAACTCTGCCTAAACGTTTTATATCTGATAATCCTGATATACCAACAATAATAGAAAAAAGTACCAAAGGAATAGCAATCAATTTTAATAAGTTGATGAAGATTTCACCCCACGGAGCAATCCAGTTTTTGGTAAAAGTGCTCCATCCAAAACTTGCAGAAATATAAGCCCATATAATACCTAATAGTAAGCCTATGATTATTTTCCAGTGTAAAGCTAGTTTCTTCATGTTTATTGTTTTACTGACAAGTTTTTAATTAATGTCTACATTTCAGTGCTTACTTAATTTACTAGAGTTATTACGTAATAAGTGTTCCACTACTACTAAGGCAGCCATACTTTCCACTATAGGAACAGCTCTTGGTAACACACAAGGATCATGTCTTCCTTTGCCGTCTATGGTAGTTTTATTATGATTGACATCAATAGTCTGTTGTGTTTGCATAATAGTAGCAACAGGTTTGAAAGCAACATTGAAATAAATATCCTCTCCATTGCTAATCCCACCTAACACACCTCCGGAATGATTAGTTTTTGTAATTACTTTATTGTTTTGAGTATCGAACACATCATTATGTTCAGAACCTTTCATGTTCATACAGCCGAAACCTGAACCTATTTCAAAACCTTTGGAAGCATTAATACTTAACATGGCTTTGGCTAAATCTGCTTCTAATCTATCAAAAACGGGTTCGCCTAAACCTACAGGCAAATTATTGATTACACAAGTTATTTTTCCACCAATAGTATCGCCTTCTTTTCTGATTTTATCAATATAATCAAACATTATATCTGCAATGGTATCATCTGGACAACGAGTAGGATGGAGGTAAGTTTTTGAAAGATCTAATTCCGTGTATTTCTTTACTAACTTAATATCGCCAACTTGAGCAACGTATGCATTTATAGAAATATTGAATTTAGCTAATATTTGTTGAGCAACAGCTCCACCAACAACTCTACAAACAGTCTCTCTGGCAGAGCTTCTTCCACCACCACGGTAATCTCTTATACCAAATTTTTCCTGATAAGTAAAATCCGCATGAGAAGGTCTGAATTTATCTTTAATATGCTCGTAATCATTAGATTTTTGGTTGTTATTTTTAATGATAAAGCCAATAGGATTTCCGGTAGTAATTCCATCAAAAACTCCAGAAAGAAGTTCGATTCTATCTTCTTCTTTACGTTGGCTAGTAATGCGAGATTGTCCTGGTTTTCTTCTGTCTAAAGCCTCTTGAAGAAGACTAATATCTAATGCTAATCCCGCAGGACAACCATCTATAACTCCACCAATAGCTTCACCGTGAGATTCGCCAAAAGTAGTTAGTTTAAAGATAGTACCAAAAGTGTTTCCTGCCATTTGTTTGTAAATTGACTGCTAAAATACTTAAAGTTCATAAAGTAGAAAGTTTGTAAAGTAGAAAGTTTGTAAAGTAGAAAGTTTGTAATGAAGATGATATTAAAATGATTAAGCGTTTCTGCATCTCTGTGGGAAAATAGGTAGTTTAGAAAGTCTCGCAGTTTTTACATAGGTCTATTTCATGTTTTTTACGCTGGTAAAAGAGTTTTAACCATTTTTTTCTGGTAGAAGAATTATACACATCAAATAAAGATTGTTGTTGAATATTTCCTACAACACCTCTTGAGTTTAAATCGGTACAGCAAACATTTACATCTCCATTAGGTAAAATTACAAGCTGATGCATTAATAATCCACAGCCAATTTTATGAGGCTTACTCATACTGTTAGAAGAATTTCCTTCAATATCAACTTCTCCAGCCCACGAATGTGGATGACGCAATTCATAAGTATCTACTAAGTTCAATACTTCAACAAACTGTTTGTCCATCCATTCTGTTTTTAGTGGATTGTTAGCATCAATAACAGAAATAATATGTGTTTTAATATTAGCCTTTTGGCGTTTGTTTTCATTTAGGAAAAATACCATGTTTTTATAAAAAATATCCCATTTTGCTCTAATTCTCATGGATTCAAAACGTTTGGGAGAACCACCATCCATACTAAAACGCATAACATCAACAGCTCCACTTTCAATAATTTCTATGGCTTTTTGTTCTGTAAGTGGAGTAGCATTGGTAAGTAAATTTACTATTGGGAATTTTTGGTTTTTATAGTTTGCTAGGTCTTTATATTTTTTAATAACCGTCAATAATTCTCTAATTTTAGGATGAAGCAGGGTTTCTCCTCCACTATGTAAATGGAGTACTTCTACTTTTCTAAAACGGTGGTCATTTACTAGATTATTCATCAAGTTTTCAAGTATGGTAGGGGAAATTCTTACTTTAGGTTTTTCATGGTCTAATGAGCAAAAGGAACATCTTAAATTACAGTAGCTAACAAATTCAATATTTATTTCTCGAGTAGTAGTGGAGTTTTTTAATATGTTCCATTGGTAATAGAGCAAATAGTTTTTTACAAATAACATTCCTTGTAGAAATTCTAATGATTTCCATAGAAAAGTACCTTTCTTAAGTTTTCTAACAAAAAAATCTCTTGTAGCAATTAACATAATTTATTGTAACGATAATTAGAACAATAAAATTAGTTACTAGCCTTAATTTAAGAAGTGATATAAATCATGTTTGATTGGAGATTGGTCGATTTATTTTAAAACTAGCTCATCTTTTTTGTAAGTTAAGATTTTAATAGTTTCATTATTTTCATTTCTGATTAAATAATTACCATTAAGTTGGTCATTTAAGTAAACACATTCAGTACTGATATTACCATTTGGGAAATAGGTGTACCAAAGCCCTTCTCTAGTACCATTTTTAAAATTACCCTCCATTTTTTTCTTCCCATTTTTGTAGTACCATACCCAATGACCGTCATTTTTACCGTTTTTTAATTCTCCTTTATACATAGGCGTACCATTTTCATAATATGCTGTAGTATTTCTTTTTCCTGCAAAATGATAAGCAGCCCAAAATATAATGAGAATACCTACAATTATTTTATGTTTACTGTTGTAATAAAATAATTTCATGGTTAAGAGATAAAAATTGTATTCAAAAATATAAAAAAAACCTTTGTATAAGTAGTACACAAAGGTTTTAAGTTTAAATTATTTAAAATAAAACTTGGTTTAAATTCAACTAAATTTACTTATTTTTCAGAATTGGTGTTAATGTTTTTTATATAAAAAAGGAAATACCTTATTGAAAAAATATAAAAACTTATTAGTATCGAATTGATTGCCAATAGCTAATAGAAAAAATAAAACTACAAAAATTTTATATCGTACTATAGCTCCTAAAATGGGGGTTGTTAGTCCGATTACAATTGCCAACACCAAAGCAAATAAAATTGAAAAATAAAATAGAGCAGAAAAGCTTGTATTTTTAGTTCTAAAGAATAATAAAAACACACAAAAAAGAATGATAAGTATGTTTTCTAAGGCACTAAAAAGTGTAAATACAGAATAGCTTTCCCACAAAAAGGGTCTTAAAAATACATTAATTAGAGCTTGTGGAGTATAGGCTAATAAATCTGAAAGGTGATTAAACTTAGGTTGATAAATAGCACTTCTCACATCCATTTTTTCGACTAAATAAATAAAATCTTGTTGTTTGCTTATAATAATATCAATAGGATTGAGCGGGTGATTAATGAAGTACAAAATTAAACTTGTTGCAATTACTATTACTGTGGCATATAAATAACTTAAAAGTATGTTTTTCATTTTTTTATGAATTAAGAATCCTAAAATACCAGGAATTAAAGCAATAAGAATTATCATTTTAGAAAATAAAATAATAACACACGAAAGCATGATAAGCAACAAACTAATAAACGACCATTTTTCTGCAATCTTAAAAAAATGCAATAAAAATAAACCTAAAGCAATTATTACCAAACCTTCTTTTAACAAACCAGAACCCCAAAACAATAAGGAAGGAGTAAGAAATACAATAAGAAATAATAGTTTTTCTTTACCGATATAAAGCTTACTAAATACTTTAAAAATAGCGATTAAACCTATTAATGCAAGGAAGTTGATAAAAACATTATGTACGTGATAAAAACCGAAAGAAAACAACCTTACAATAGCATTAAAACGAATCATTACATGCGTATCGCTTAAAAAATTACTATTGTTAACCCTGTTCCAATAGTGCATTTTACTGTAATAATGCTCGTGAAAATAAGCTGAGTTAAGATCTAACCCTAAAACCATTTGATTATAATCTAATACATTTGTTTTAAGAGCATCAAACATAATTTTACTGTCATCAAAATATTTAAACACATCCGCTACAGCTCTATCGGAATAATAGTAAGTGTAAATAAGTGTTATTAGAATGCTAAGAATGATTTTTATTCCGAAGATGATAATTATCCAATAAGTGGGGATGGTAGCGAACTTAAAAAAGTTACTTCTACTGATGATAAAACAGCCAATAAGTATATAAAATATGGTTAAACCGATTTCTATCATCCTAAGAATAAAAACCAAAGTAACGAAATAAACTAAAGAATAGGAGAAATTAAGAGGTTAAAATCTCATGCAATACTTTAACAATTCTTTTGGTAGCTTGTCCATCCCACATTGGGGGAATTTCGCCTTTTTTGTAATTGCCTGTTTCAATTTCATTAATTTTTTTAGCAACAGCACCGTAATTGTACTCTACTAATTCATTCGTTCCTAAAGTAATAGTAATTGGTCTTTCAGTGTTCTCTCTTAAAGTTAAACATGGTACCTGTCTGTATGTGGTTTCTTCTTGAATTCCTCCACTATCAGTAAGTACATATTGGCATGAAGCTATTAACTTTTGAAAAGCTAAGTAATTTAAAGCTTCTGTAATAATTACTTTTGGATTGTTTTCTAATTGCTTAAATAAATTATGATTAATTAAGCTGTTTTTAGTTCTGTGATGAATAGGAATTACCAAATAATTTTTTTCAGCAACTTTATTAATTATATCTAATAAAATAAGCAGGCGCTCTTTAGTATCAACATTTGAAGGTCTGTGTATAGTCATTAAAACGAAATCTTTATCTACAATATTAAGCTTGTCTAAGATGTTGTTTTTTTGAATTACATTATCAAAAGCTACTAATGTATCGATCATTGTATTTCCTACAAAATGAATTTGATCTGCTTTTTTACCAGCAGCAATTAAATTATCATAACCGCTTTGTTCGGTTACAAAAAAATGATTTGTCACAAGGTCAGTTATTAATCTATTTATTTCCTCGGGCATATCATTATCAAAACTTCTAAGCCCACTTTCTAAGTGAAAAAGAAGTGTGTTAGTTTTATTTCCAACAATTGCTCCTGCCAAAGTAGAGTTTACATCACCAACAACTATTAAAGCATCAGGCTGATGTTGTTTTATTACTTTCTCTAATTCAATAATTATTTGCCCAATTTGTGATGAGGGTGTTGTAGCGGTTACACTTAAAAAATTAGGTTCTTTTAGGTTTAACTCAGTAAAAAATATATCCGACATATTAGTATCGTAGTGCTGATTAGTGTGAATTAAGATGTACTCAAAAGTATTTCCATATTTAGCTAATTCTTTTTCAAGTTGGGTAATTTTTATAAAATTAGGTCGTGTTCCAACAACCACCATTATTTTCTTTGTCATTTGGGGGAATTTTTGTGGGGCTAAATTAATGTTTTAGGGCTAAAAAAAAAATTATAAAAGAGTTATAAAATAATTTCTCAAAAAAGTTTTTTGAATTAAAATCCTATTTACATTTGTGTTGATAATAGCTGTTATTGTTTTAAGGTTTTTTTGAGTATTTGATTTTGCAGCTATTTAGATTTTTAAGCTCAATAAGTAATTTTTTAAACCTTAAATATATGATTCATCCACTTACAGAATTAAAATTTATTAGCAACGAAATAGGCTATGGCGTTGTTGCACGAGAGTTTATCCCAAAAGGAACAATAACTTGGGTATTAGATAAACTGGATAGAGAATTTAGTCCCTTAGAAATTCAAACAATGGAACCTATCTATCAGGAAATTTTAGATTTTTATACTTTTAGAAATAATAATGGTAACTATGTGTTGTGTTGGGATAATGGTAGGTACGTAAATCATAGTTTTAATTCTAATTGTTTAACAACGGCATATGATTTTGAAATTGCCATTAGAGATATTCTTCCGGGAGAACAACTTACGGATGATTATGGATATTTGAATATTCCCTACCCTTTTAGAGGAGTAGATGAAGGTACTCGCAGAAAAATTGTTTATCCGGATGATTTGGTGAAATATCATAAAGTTTGGGACAAAAAGATAGAAAAGGCATTTCCGTTAATCACAAAGGTTAATCAGCCCTTACGTACACTAATTTCTGATGAAAAATGGAAAGAAATTGAAGCTGTTGAAAAAGGAGAAAAGCAAATGCTTTCTATTTTACATAATTTCTATCAAAACGGAAACGGAGAGAAAATGAAATAACTCTTAGTTATGAGTGAAATTATTAGTCTATAATTTTTTATTATATGTAGATTTGTAGTTTTTACTGCCAATAGTATAAAAAAGATGTCATATTGCTCTTACTCTTATATATGCTTATAACCAATGGAACGTAGGATATCTAATACTTGTACTCATAAAAATAGTATTTTTGTTAGATATTTTATGATAAGCATATTTATAACCGTTTTACCAAGAAGTAATTCACTTAATGATTAAGATAATAAAAACTTAACTAGTTAAAACCTCCTTTTTATGAATGAAAAAGCAGGGATAACTAAAAAAACAATTAAAAATAAATTATGGTAACAAATTTGAAAAAATGTATTCTTTTATTATTATTAATATTATCAATATCAACTTTCGGCCAGAAAGGTTTTGAAAAAATATCCGAAGTTGATGGTGTTGTATTCTATGGTAAGTGGAGTTTGACTAAAAAATCTAACAAAGAAAGTCCCCTTATTTTATGTATAATTGCTCATAATACTAATAATTATGCTGTGGATTGTAATTTTGTTATTACATTTTATGATGCAGGTATAGTTGCTGAATCGAGTGAGCTTTTTAATCTATGTATAAAACCTAATAAAAAGGCAAAGGGAAAAAAGAAAGGATTATGCTTATTAAGTGCAGAATTGACTAATGAACAAATAAAAAGTGATTTATTTACTGTAGAAATTAATCAAACAGTAATTTCAAAAACAGAAACCTGTAAAAAACAGGTGAAAAAATAGATGAAAACCTAATAAAATATGCTTCTTAAAAAGCATATTTTTTGCTAATTTAGCAGCAATTTTAGTTGATTATCAACTAAAATTGCTGCTTTATGTATTCTGAAAAACTAAATATAAAATCTTGGTCTGAAGAAGATAGACCTAGGGAAAAATTGCTTTCTAAAGGTAGAGCTACACTTTCTGATGCTGAACTTATTGCTATTTTGATTAGTTCCGGGAATAGAAATGAAACTGCCGTAGAACTTTCAAAAAGAATTCTTAAATTTATTGATAATGATTTGAATAAATTAGGAAAGCTTTCTGTTAAGGAATTAATGCAATTTAATGGAATAGGAGAGGCAAAAGCTATTAGTATTGTGGCGGCATTGGAGTTGGGTAGACGAAGAAAAAATACAGGTAATCAGCTTAAGAAAACCATTAAATCGAGCAATGATGTTTTTGAAGAAGTTATTGGTGTAATGAGCGATTTACCTCATGAAGAATTTTGGGTATTGTTTTTAGACAGGCGTAATGCGGTTATTAAGAAAAGTAATGTGAGTAAAGGAGGTGTTTCTGGCACAGTTGCAGATGCCAAGATTATTTTTAAAGAAGCTATGCAATTACTTGCTTCAGCTGTTATTTTGTGTCACAACCATCCATCAGGAAATTTAAAACCAAGTGATGCAGATATACAACTTACTAAAAAAATGAAAGAAATTGGTAATTTGATAGATGTTCCTGTGCTTGATCATTTAATTATTACAGACAAAAATTATTTTAGTTTTGGTGATGAAGGACTAATTTAAGAAATTAAGAAAAAATGATTTTAGTCTATACACATAAAGTAACCAATCGCATTAGCTATACTTTTCGAACGATTTTTGAGCAGATTTTAAAAACTTCTGTTTCATTTACAGATGATACCAAATTTTATTTATCGTGCAAAACAGCCAAACTATCTTATACCACAAAAGCAATAGATGATGGTTTGTATTTTACATCTACAAGCTTATTGTTTGAGGAAGAAATAAAATTACAAAATACCGCAGCAATTCCGCAAACAGATGGAACAGTTGGTTTATTTGAAATATCAACAAATAAACATTCTAATTTTGATGTTTTTGCTACTGTATTTTACTTGATATCAAGGTATGAGGAGTATTTACCTCATCAAAAAGATAAACATGGAAGATTTTTAGCAACAGAGAGTTTTGCGTTTAAAAATAATTGTATAGAATTGCCAATGGTAAATATATGGGCAGAAAAAATTGCTCAACTTGTTACAACTCATTTTACTAATTATAAATTTCCCGAACGAAAATTTGAGTTTTTAAGCACCATTGATATAGACAACGCTTTTGCTATTAAACACAAAGGTTTTTGGAGAACTGTAGGTGGGCTAGCAAAATCTATTACTGAACCTCAAAATTTAAAGAACAGAATAGATGTTTTGCGTGATAAAACTGAAGACCCTTATGATACTTACGATTATCAGGATGAAGTACATCAAAAATATAATATTAAACCTATTTACTTTTTTCTGGTTGGTAATTATGCATCTTTTGATAAAAATATAGCTTTTAATAACAAAAATTTTCAGTATTTAATAAAAAAAATAGCTATTACCAATACAGTAGGATTGCATCCATCGTATCAATCTAATAGTAATGTTACTTTGCTTAAAGAAGAAAAATTGCGATTGGAAAATATTATTAATAAAAATATTACCAAAAGCCGACAACATTTTTTAAAGTTAAGTTTTCCATTAACATACAGAAACTTAATGGCTATTGGAATTAATGAAGATTATACCATGGGATATGCTGAAAATAGTGGATTTAGAGCGAGTATTTGTTCTCCATATTATTTTTTTGATTTAGAGAAAAACAAAGTAAGTCCTTTAAAAATAGTGCCTTTTTGTGTGATGGAAGCAGGTTTAAAATACTATCAGAATTGTACTGTAGAAGAAGGAATTATTAACATTAATAAAATAGTTGAGATTGTAAAAAAAGTAAATGGTACTTTTGTAAGTATATGGCATAATGAATCTCTTTCTGATGAAGGAATATGGAAAGGATGGAGAAGGGTTTATGAGCAAATGTTATTGGATGTAAAAAAATAGTTATAATGAAATAGCCATGAGGAGAAAGCAAACTACCAATAATGAACATGTTATAATATGTTCCATATGAATGGTTTAAAACAATAAATATTTACATATGAAAATTATCAACTTAGGGTCGGAAAATACTATTTTTAATCAGTTCATTGCAGAAATTAGGGATGTGAACATACAAGGAGATAGTATGCGTTTTAGAAGAAATTGTGAACGTTTGGGAGAGGTTTTTGCCTATGAAGTTAGTAAAATGTTAATATATAAAAAACAAGAAGTTGTTACTCCTTTAGGTGTAGCAGAAATGAGTTTACTTAAAGAACAACCTGTTTTGGCAACTATCTTAAGAGCCGGACTTCCTTTGCATCAAGGGTTACTAAATTATTTTGATAAAGCTGACAATGCTTTTGTATCTGCATACAGAAAACATCATAAAGATGGATCTTTTGTAATAGAAGCAGAATACATGGCGAGCCCTGATTTAACAGATCGTACAGTAATTTTATCTGATCCTATGCTTGCTTCCGGAGCATCTATGGTTGAAATTTATAAATTGTTATTAGAGAAAGGAAAACCATCTAATTTGCATGTTGTTACATTAATAGCAAGTGTTGAGGGTGTGAATTACATTAAAAAACATTTGCCAGAAGATACTACTGTTTGGGTAGGAGCTGTTGATGATGAACTTACAGCTCAATCATATATTGTTCCCGGACTTGGCGATGCTGGAGATTTGGCATTTGGTGCTAAAGAATAAAAAACAATAAATGTTTTTATCTTTTTACGAAATATTTTTTTTACTAGTTTTTAGTGCTACTAAATTTATGGCATCAGCTCTGTATATTCTTGCTATAAAAAGAATATCATGGACTTCTACATTTTTGATTTTATTAATAGGTGGATGTTTGGGAATATTGGTTTTTTATTTTTTAGGATCTTTTATTAATCAGTTAATTGATAGATTGTTAAGCAGGTGGAAAAAAGATAAGCTATCAGCTAATAAATTTTCTAGTTCTAGTAGAAGAATTATTAATATAAAATCAAAATATGGATTAATAGGGATCTCTTTATTAACACCATTACTGTTTTCAATTCCTTTGGGATGTTTTTTTGCAACTCGTTTCTTTAAAAGAAGTAGTCAGACTCTAATTATTATGCTTTTCGGAGTTGTTTTTTGGACAGTAGTATTAAGTTTTACAAAGTTTGTTGTATCAATGTAAGCTCTTTTTTGGAAAGATTAAATAACCAAAGTGAACTAAAAAACTCCAATGATTTTCTTGTCTGTCGTAATAATTTACATTTACAGCAATAGGTCCAATTGGTGTATGGTAAACCAAAGAAGAAGCAGCTATATATTCTCTAGAAGCCCACTCTAAACCATAAGCTGCTTTATTAAATTCATTTTGAAATATTCTTTGATAAGGCTGAAAAATATAACCTTCTAATCGTAAATGAAAATTTTGGTTAAACATAATAATACTCTTTATTCCCCCAGCAGCATAATTGTGTGCTCTTAATCTTTCTTGAAACAGGGTTCTACTTTCACTGACAGGAGCAAAGGCATTGGCTGTTAAAATACTTGCAGTGTAATTTTCAAAGAAGCTTTGGTCGGAATATACGCCCTCACCAAAAATTCCAAATCGAACTTTTCCATTTCTTATAAAATATTTGTCAAAAGTGGTTTTCAATAAAAACCATTCATGATATTCTTGAGCAATATCTTTAATTATAGAGGTCGATCCGGGAATAGTTTTTTCTTTTCCTTTAATGTACTTTGCACCAATAGTAAAAAAACTTCCGGCAGTAGCATATTGTTTCCTGTTTAGCGAGTTTCTTTCATATTTTAGAAATCCAATTGCATTTCTAAAGCTTGTTTTGTCAGTTGTATCGGTAGAAATAAATTGTCTGGTTTGATAATATTCATTATCTAATTCTCCGGCTGTTGCTCCAATTACCAGTTTTCCTTTGTAGGAAACAGGAATTCCTATTTCTGTTTTAGCATATAAATCCGAACTACGTAAAAAAGAAGGTCTAGTATCTTCAAAAAAAGTAGAGTTGCTTCTAAAATAATCCCACCTATCGTTATTAAAAGTGGTAATCCAGTAAAAAGGTAGAGGTTTAGGAAAGTCAATTCTAAAACCAATACTTACAGAGTTATGAAGTTTTCCAAAATAAGTATTTGCTAAAAATGAATAAGCTTTTTTTCTTAAGATATTATACTGAAGTCCTAAATATCCTGTATTTATTGGTCTAGACGAAAATACGCCTCCAAACGAAACAATAAAATTTCTTTCTTTTTTTGCTTTAAGTAATAAACTAAACTTATTAGATTCGGTATTAAAAATAGCTTCGGGATAAAGTGATTTAATTTTATCGTCAGAAGATACTTTAATATATTCAGATTTTAAATCTTCGGCATTAAGGGTATCTTTTTTCAATCGAATTGAATTTTTAATATAAGTATTTTGAGAGGTTTTAAGTCCTTGTACATGAACGTTTTCAAAAATAAGTTTAGGAAGCTTTTCTTTGTATATTTTTCTTTTTTCAGCAATATAAGTAGAATCATTTCTTCTAGAAATATTACTTTTTATATATTCAATTTTTTTCAATGTTGCTTCATAACCAATTTTTATTAATTCTTCATTATTATCAAAATTAAAAGTAGAAAAATCTTCAGCACTAGGTTCTATTAAAACAGATTGCTCGCAAGGTATTATGTATTCTGTATCATTAGAAATAATTGCTTTTATTTGAGAAATGATGTCATCTTCATTAGGAGGTAAAAAATTAGAAGATACATTACTACCAATTATAAAGTCGGGGTCAAATTCATTATACATTACATTAGATGGGAAGTTATTGTACAACCCGCCATCAAATAATAGTTGATTTTCATAAGTTACCGGAGACAGGTAAAAAGGATACGCCATAGTTGCTCTAATAGCTGTTGGTAAAGGTCCTTTTTTTAAAACCACTGGTTTTTTTGAAATAATATCAGAAGCTATACATCTGTATGGAATGAATAAACTGTCGAAATTGTTTTTTGCTTTTGCAGAAGCGGGAGCTAAATATTGCATTAATGCATAATTTATAGCTGAAGGAGAAACAAGGTTGGTAGGTAAACTAATTTCAATAATTGTATCTAAATTTAATTTAAAAGTAAATAATGAAGGATCTTCTTTTTTTTGTCTTAAGTAATAGATGTATTTATCATCCAGTTGGCCATTTGCCCAGTTTTTAAATTTTTCTGATAAAAAAATATCTTCTATTTCATCGGGAGAATAACCAGCAGCATAAAACCCGGCAACTAATCCTCCCATAGAGGTTCCGGCAATATAATCAATGGGAATATTATTTTCTTCTAAAGCTTTTAAAACACCAACGTGAGCGATACCACTAGAACCTCCTCCACTAAATACAAGTCCAACTTTTTGGGCATTAACAATTAATGTTATACTCAAAAATAGTACTAAGAATAAACTTTTGGACATTGTTATTAACTGAATTTATTAATCTTTTTTTTCTTCTATTAAAGTTGCTAATTTCCTAATAAAAAATTGAATAACAATTGGGTAAGCAAAATTTACCTTGTTTTAAACCTATAAATACGGCAAATGTCTATAGAAAAATTATTTTACTAACGATTGTTTTTGTTTTAAAGTATTTTCAGGATATACTTGTAAGGCATGTTTTAAACATTCAATGGCATTTAATAATGAGTTTTCGTTTAATACATAAGCAATACGAACTTCTTTTTTTCCTAATCCTTTAGTAGCATAAAATCCGGCAGCAGGTGCCAACATAACAGTTTGTTTATTATATTCAAATTCTTCTAATAACCATTGACAAAATTTTTCAGCATCTTTTACAGGCAATTCTACAACTGCATAAAAAGCTCCACCAGGAGTTGGACATTTTACACCTTCAATTTCGTTAAGCCCTTTAATAACCACATTTCTTCTTTTTACATATTCATCAATTACTTCATCGAAATAACTTTGTGGGGTATTTAATGCGGCTTCTCCCGCTATTTGTCCTAGTGTTGGTGGACTTAGTCTAGCTTGAGCATATTTTAAAGCTGTAGCAATTAATTTTTTGTTTTTAGAAATAAAGGCTCCAATACGAGCTCCACACATGCTATATCTTTTTGAAATAGAATCTATAACAATAGTATTTTCTTCAATATCTTTTAAATTAAATACAGAGTAGTGTTTTCTACCATCGTAGCAAAATTCTCTATAAACTTCATCAGCTATTAAATAAAGATTATGTTTTTTAACAATATTTCTTAGTGTTTCTAATTCTTCTCTACTATATAAATATCCTGTTGGATTCCCTGGGTTGCATATTAATATAGCTTTTGTTTTTGGAGTTATTAGTTTTTCGAATTCTTCAATAGGAGGAAGGGCAAAACCATTTTCTATTGTAGAGGTTACTGGGACAATATTTACTCCTGCAATTTGAGAAAAACCGTTGTAATTAGCATAAAAAGGTTCGGGAATAATTACTTCATCCCCAGGATTCATGCAGCAGTTAAAAGCAAAAATTAATGCTTCAGAACCTCCTGTTGTTACTAAAATATCATCGGCAGTAATACCAAAATCTAAGTTGTTATAATACTTTGCTAATCCATTTCTATACCCTACGCCACCAGCAGAATGACTATATTCAATAATATATCTGTCAATAATTCTTAAGGCATCAATAGCTACTTCTGGAGTTTTAATATCCGGCTGACCTATATTTAAGTAATAAACGGTTGTTCCTTTAGCTTCAGCAGCTTGAGCAAATGGAACAAGCTTTCTAATTGGTGATTCTGGCATTAAGGTACTTCTTTCTGATAATGATAACATAGCAAATATTAAAAAATTGAAGTATAAAATTACTAAACAAGATTTGGTTTAGACAATTAATTTAGCTTAAAGTATAAAAAAAACCTGACGAATAATTTTCATCAGGTTTTTTTGTTGAATATTTAGTAAAGATTAGTTTGCCGGAGCACCAACAGCTTCTTTTATAGGAGAAGTTTTAGGAGCAACAACAGTACCTTTAATTCTGATAATTTTAGTAGGTTCAGTAGCATTTGAAGTAATGGTTACTGATTTATTAATAGCACCAATTCTTTTAGTGTCATATTTTACTTTTATAGCTGCTTTCTGACCTGGTTTAATCGGTTCTTTAGGCCAAGTAGGAACAGTGCATCCACAGCTTCCTACTGCATTAGAAATAATTAATGGACTTTTTCCAGTGTTAGTGAATACAAATTCTCTTACACCATCAGCTCCTTGTTCAATAGTTCCATAATCAACAACTTCTTGTTCAAAAGAAATAACTGCTGCATTTTCATTTTGGATAGGTGTAGCACCATCTGCCGTTTGAGCATTGATTACTGCTGCAGAAGCTAGTAATATGCTTAAAGATAAAATAATTTTTTTCATAGTTAAATTTATTTATAGATTAATAATAATTGATAAATACTCCTCAAATTTAAGAAGAAAGCACTTCTGTCTTATATGCATTAACACTTCTTTAACAAAATGAATTATTTATCAAGTAATTGATTGGCATCAAAAGCAAAGGGAAGTAAATTAGCGATACTGTTAAAAACCCAAACAGCAGAATTTCCAGATTTTAAAACTACTTTTATTGGAGCTTGTTGCTTTTTTTCGTACTCTATTAATGCCTGACGACAAGAACCGCAAGGTGAAAGTGGAGATTGATTGTTTTTTGTGGTAGTAATTACAATCTCTTTTATTTTTTCATTAGGATATTTTGAATTAGCATAAAAAACAGCCACTCTTTCGGCACAAGTTCCAGATGGGTAAGCAGCATTCTCTTGGTTTGTTCCCTTAATAATTTCGTTGTTGGAGAGTTGTAATGCTGCACTTACTTCAAAATTTGAATATGGAGCATAAGCATTCTTAAGATTTTCATCAGCAAGTTGAATTAACTTTTGGGTTTGTTCGGGTAAAAGATGAAATTCATCGTTTTGATATTCTTTATAATTAATAGTATACTCCTTTTCTTTCATATTATGGGTTATTCGTTAATCTCTAATTTTTAATCAAATTCAAAGATATGAGTTAAATCATTTAAAAAAAGCATTATTTTATCGAATTTTGGATGAAGATAAATTTTTAATAGATGATAGATATAACACATAAAAATAATACACTAAGAATTGCAACAGCTCAAGCCATTGTAAAAGTGAGTAAACCAGAAACTATAGTTGCTATTAAAGAGAATAAAGTTCCTAAAGGAGATGTGTTTGCTATGAGTAAAGCCGTAGGGTTGTTAGGTGTTAAGAAAACCGCCTTATTATTAGCAGATTGTCATCCTATGCCCATAGAAGCTACCACTATTAATTATGAAATTAAAGATTTAGCTATCCATATTTATATTACTGTAAAAACCATTTATAAAACAGGTGTAGAAGTTGAGGCTATGCATGGAGCTAGTTTGGTAGCATTGAATATATATGATATGTTAAAACCTATTGATAAAGGAATAGAAATTCATGAAATAAAATTAGTAGATAAAAAAGGAGGGAAGTCTGATTTTAAAGATAAATATAGACAAGATTTAAAGGCAGTGGTAATTGTTTGTTCCGACACTATTTCGCAAGGACAAAAAGAAGATAAAGCAGGAAAAGCTATTATTGATAAATTAAAGGAGTGTGGTGTTTCTATAGCAGATTATATTATAATTCCTGATGAAAAAGCAATTATAGCAGAAAAAGCAGCTTTTTATGCGAATGAAAAAGTGAATTTAATTATTTACACGGGAGGGACAGGATTGTCTTCAAGAGATGTTACTCCGGAAGCACTTCGTCCTCTGTTAGATAGAGAGATTAAAGGAATAGAAGAAACAATAAGATCTTATGGACAAAATAGGACACCTTATTCTATGTTATCTAGAAGCGTTGCGGGAGTTATAAAAGATTCGTTGGTGTTAGCTTTACCAGGTTCCACTAATGGAGCAAAAGAAAGTATGGAGGCAGTTTTCCCTGCTATTCTACATGCTTTTAGAATTTTAAAAGGAGCTAGACATGATTAACCTAAAAATGGTCTGAGCAAATTACTTCTTGATGTTTGTTTTAATCTTCGTAAAGATTTTTCTTTTATCTGACGAACTCTTTCTCTTGTTAAGTCAAGGCTTCTGCCTATTTCATCTAAAGTAAGAGGGTTTTTATATCCAATTCCGTAGTACATTTTTAAAACAGTAGCTTCTCTGGGAGAAAGCGTGGATAAAGAACGTTCAATTTCGCTTCGTAAAGATTCATTAGTTAGTTCTTTATCGGGAGAGTTTAAAACATTTTCATCACTCATTAGGTCTAACATGCTTCCAGAATCTTCATTATCAGAAAGTGGAGCATCAACAGAAATGTGCCTTCCAGAAATTTTAAGAAAATCACTAACCTCATTTGTAGTTATATCAAGTAAGTCGGCAATTTCTTCTACAGAAGGTTCTCTTTCATGAAATTGTTCTAAAGAAGTAAAAGCTTTATTTATTTTAGAAATATTGCCAATTTTATTTAAAGGCAAACGAACAATTCTAGCTTGTTCTGCTATAGCTTGTAAAATAGATTGACGAATCCACCAAACAGCATAAGAAATAAACTTAAATCCTCTAGTTTCATCAAACCTTTCAGCAGCCTTTATTAAACCAATATTTCCTTCATTGATTAAATCAGGCAGTGTTAACCCTTGATTTTGATATTGCTTAGAAACGGATATTACAAAACGCAAATTAGCTCTGACCAATTTTTCGAGAGCATTCATATCTCCAGCCTTTATTTTTCTAGCTAACTCTACTTCTTCATCAGCATTAATCATATCTAATTTAGAAATATCCTGAAGGTATTTTTCCAATGAAATGGTTTCTCTATTGGTTACCTGCTGTGTAATTTTCAGTTGTCTCATGCTGTTGTTTTTTTGGTTGATATTGGGCATTTTACGAGTATTAAGTATTTATGTTACAAAAAGAATTAAACAACTAAGTAAAAATACTATGGGTAGAATATAGAAAAACAAATCTTATTTTTGTGGAATGATAAATATTTTAATAAAAAATAAATTGAGTGAAGAGCAACAGCAACGATTTGTAGAAGGTAAAATGTTGCCGATAATGGAAGAGTTTTATTCTGTTCAGGGAGAAGGATATAATACAGGAAAAGCAGCTTATTTTATTCGTGTTGGAGGCTGCGATGTTGGTTGTCATTGGTGCGATGTAAAGGAAAGTTGGAACCCAGATTTACATCCTTTGGTAGATGTACAACAAATTATAGAGAACATAATTGAAATTGAAGCGAAAGCCATAGTAATAACAGGAGGCGAACCTTTGTTATATAATTTAGATTACATTACTAACCAGCTTAAAGCTATAGGGGTAGAAGTTTTTTTAGAAACTTCAGGAGCTCACCAAAGTAGTGGTAGTTGGGATTGGTATTGTTTATCTCCAAAAAAAAATATACCACCGCTTGATGATGCTTATCATTATGCAGATGAACTTAAAGTAATTATTCATAATAAAAATGATTTTAAGTGGGCGGAAGAACATGCAGCAAAAGTGAAGAAGCATTGTCGTTTGTACTTACAGCCCGAGTGGAGTAGTCAGGAAAAAATGTTACCTTTAATTATTGAGTATGTGAAAAAACATACACAATGGTCAATTTCTTTACAAACGCATAAATATATGCATATACCTTAGTATTAATATGCACCAACTCAACTTACCGGAATACGATTACAAAGTTAAGCGAGAGCATGATAAGGAATATATTTTTGATGTTATTCGTAAAAAATACTTGGTTTTAACTCCTGAAGAATGGGTAAGACAACACGTGGTTAGTTTTTTAATTCATCACAAGCATTTTCCTAAATCTTTTATTGTAATAGAAAAAGGTTTAGTGTTTAACGAAATGCAAAAAAGAGCAGATGTCTTAATTTACAATCAAGAATTACAACCTTTGTTTTTGGTAGAATGTAAAGCTCCACATATAAAGATATCGGAGGCTACTTTTGAGCAAATAGCTCGATATAACATGGTTTTTAAAGTTCCTTATCTTTTAGTAACCAATGGAATGAATCATTATTGTTGTAAAATAGACTTTGAAAATGAGTCTTATACTTTTTTAGAGGATATTCCAGATTATGCTCAGATTTAATTTTAGTTAGTACTAAAGAATTTTTATTTTAAAATTATTTTATATCCAATAGATATCCCAACAGGTGGTGCTGAACTTGTAAATCTAACGTTGTGCCTGGTTTTTAAAAGACTAACATATTGATCAAATTTTTGACTTTTTTGAGGAAACAACAAACCAAAAGACCAATATCCAATTTTTCTACGATTAAAACTAAAATCTATTCCGCCTCCAAATGTTAATCCACTAAATGTTTTATTGTATTCAGGAGCATTTGTAATTTGCACAACCGAATTTGTACCATACATTACTATTGCATAAGGACTAATATTTCCTGGTTTTTCATAAACAATATGTCTTAACTTTACTCCAGCATTAAACCCTATATTTACTACTACATAACCAAAACCACCAAAAAGACCAATATTTTTAGTAAGATAGGTAGTAAAGTTTACCCCTAAACCTCCATGGTCAAGACCAATTCCTAAACCTATAGAGGCAATTTCGTTTCGTTGAGTTTTTTGAGCATTTATATTTAGTTGTAGTATAAGAACTAATAACAGATAAATAAGTTTAATTTTCATTAAATAAAATAAAAGATTAAGAAATGTTTATTATAAATATTGTATGGATTATTTAGTGGAACAAATATAGAAAAAAACCTTATCTATAATTAAATATAATTTTTTTGCAGATGATGTTATTTTTTACGTAAAAAAACTGGATAAATACCATCAAATCGATAATGATAAAACCTAAAAAAATCGGTTATTTGTAAAAAGCTATTTTATTATATAATATGAAAGTTTGCATTGCCGAAAAACCCAGTGTAGCCAGAGAAATTGCCAGTGTGCTTGGTGCTAGTACTAAGCGAGATGGTTATTTTGAAGGTAATGGTTATGCAGTAACTTATACTTTCGGTCATTTATGTACTCTTTTTGAACCACATGATTATAAAGATTATTGGAAAAGTTGGAATTTGAATAACTTGCCTATGTTGCCCGAAAAATTTAAAACCAAAGTGGTTGACAATTCCGGAATTCAAAAGCAGTTCAACATTGTAAAAACTTTATTTGATAATGCTACTTTAGTTATCAACTGTGGTGATGCCGGACAAGAGGGAGAGCTTATTCAGCGTTGGGTATTAGAGCAAGCAGGGTATAAAGGAGAAGTAAAACGATTATGGATTTCCTCGTTGACAACTGAAGCCATTAAAGAAGGTTTTGACAACTTAAAACCTTCGGAAAAATATGATAATTTATACTATGCCGGATTTTCTAGGGCTATTGGAGATTGGTTGTTGGGAATGAATGCTACTCGCTTATATACTATTAAACATGGCGGTTACAAACAAGTATTATCTATAGGGAGAGTACAAACGCCAACATTAGCAATGGTAGTAAACAGGTTTAAAGAAATAGAAAACTTTAAGTCAACACTTTTTTGGGAGTTACAAACGCTTTACAGAGATACCTTATTTAATTGCGAAGAAGGCAGATTCTTAAAAAAAGAAGATGGAGAAAAGTTAGCTAATAAAGTTAAAGAGAGTGATTTTGAAATTATTTCTGTAGAGAAAAAGAAAGGCAAAGAATATGCACCTAAATTATTTGATTTAACAGGCTTACAGGTTTATTGTAATAATAAGTTTGGGTTTTCTGCAGATGATACACTTAAAACCGTTCAGAAACTTTACGAACAAAAGGTAGTAACTTACCCTAGAGTGGATACTACATTTTTACCAAATGATGTTTATCCGAAAGTAAAAGGTATTTTGGAAAAGTTGACTAATTATCAGCAATTAACACAACCTTTATTAGGAAAGAAAATTAGAAAATCATCTAAAGTATTTAATGATAAAAAAGTTACCGATCATCATGCTATTATACCAACAGGTGTTCAGAGTTCATTAAGTGTGCAAGAGCAAAAGGTTTACGATATAATTGTAAGGCGTTTTATAGCTGCTTTTTATGATGATTGCTCTGTAGATAATACAGCAGTTATTGGTAAAGCAGCTGATGTAACCTTTAAAACAACAGGAAAAGTAATTACCGAAAAAGGATGGAGGGTAGTTTTTGAAATTCCCGGACCTGAAGAAAAAGAACCTGATGTACTTCCGGTTTTTAAGAAAGGTGAAAAAGGACCACATGAGCCAAGTTTTTTAGAGAAAGAAACCAAACCACCAAAAATGTTTACAGAAGCAACTTTGCTTAGGGCTATGGAAACTGCCGGTAAGCAAGTTGATGATGAAGAATTGCGAGAATTGATGAAAGAAAATGGAATAGGAAGACCATCTACTAGAGCAAACATTATAGAGACCTTATTTAAGCGTAAATATATTGTAAGAAACAAAAAACAGCTTTTACCAACAACTACAGGTATTCAACTGATAGATACTATAAAAAATAAAATTCTTACTTCAGCAGAATTAACAGGAACATGGGAGAAGCAATTACAAGAAATTGAAAAAGGTAAATATAACGCAGGAACATTCATTAAAAACATGAAAAAAATGGTGGATAATTTGGTGTATGAAGTTAGAATGGAGCAAAACAGTGCTCAGATATCTCATGTAACACATCAAGCTGAGACGAAAACCAAAAAGAAAACACCTGGAATTGCAACAGCAAGTTGTCCGAAATGTAAAAAAGGCAACATGCTAAAAGGTAAAACTGCCTACGGATGTAGTGAATATACTAATGGCTGTAAATTTCTAATGCCTTTTACTTTTAAAGAAAAGAAGCTTACGGAAAAGCAAATTCTTCAAATTGTAAGCAAAGGGAAGTCAGTAACCATAAAGGGCTTTAAAGACAATGGTAAAAAAATAGATGGAGTGTTGACTTTGAATGAGCAGTTTGAATTGGTGCTAACACCTACTTTAGCTAAGAAAACCAAGGCTTTTAAAAGCGATGTTTTAATTTGTCCGAAATGCAAAAAAGGAGAGATTATAAAAGGCAAAACCGCCTATGGTTGCAGTGAATATAAAAATGGTTGCGATTTTCTTTATTCATTTGAGGATATTAGAAAACAAGCAGCAGATAAAGCATTAACTAAAGAGTTGGTGATGGAGATTCTCTCGAGTAATAATTAAGAGATTTCTAAAAACAAGTTAATTTTAACGTATCATTTATTATCTATCAAATCGCAAAGCGATTGATAGTACTTTTTTAGATTTCGGATAGTAACTTCCGGATTGTTTTTGTTCGGAATGGTCATTGGCATTTCTTCTAAAAACTTTATTAATTCAGGATGTTTTTGCTGAATTTCAGTAGTTTTTTGTGCGATTTTATCATTCCATTCTTTTTCTTCTGTATTCATAACGTTAGGTTTTAGCAGGTTTGATAATGGTTAGAGGTTTAATACGTCCTAATTTTACCTAAACTGGTAGTTAATGCTGCAGTAAGTTTTTCAGCAGCAGTTATAACAGCTTGTTCTATATTTTTTGCATCGCTAGTGACAGCAATGGGTTTTAGGTTTTCTACACGAGCTTCTAACATACATCTTTTATCCTTACCTACAGATTTTTTTCCATTTTCATCAGACAGATGTACTTCTAAACGAGTAATTCTATCCTTAAATCGATTTAGTGAACCTGTTAAAATAGTACTAAGTTTTTCTTTTAATTGATCTGTCCCAGAAATATTGTTATCTGTGTTGAATTGAATTTGCATAATAAAATAAGATTAGTAGATGTTCTCACAAAGATAAGATTTTATTAGTAAAAAAGTTGTTAATTGCTAACAGTTAATTTAATTCTTTTAACTCTTCTTTTATCAGATGCTTCAACAGTAAAAATGAGATTTTTGAGGGTTATTTTTTCATTTTTTTGGGGAATTTTTTCGGCTATTTCAATTACCAGTCCTGCAAGTGATTCAGCATCAATTTTTTCATCGCCAAAAAATTCGTCATCATCAATATTAATAATTTTAAAGACATCGTTTAAGGCTGTTTTTCCATCAAAAACATAGTTATTATCATCTAATTTGGAGTAAGTAATATCTTCATCATCAAATTCATCACTAATTTCACCAACAATCTCTTCTAAAATATCTTCTAAAGAAACAATTCCGGAGGTTCCACCATATTCATCTACTACAACAGCAAGGTGCATCTTCTTTTCTTGAAATTCTGATAATAAATCATCCAGCTTTTTATTTTCAGGAACAAAGAAAGGAGTACGTAATAATTTCGTCCATTCAAAATCTTCTTTTTCTTCAATATGAGCTAATAAATCTTTTATATAAATAACGCCAATTATAGTATCAAAAGACTCTTCAAAAACGGGAATTCTAGAATAACCTGAATCTAAAATGGTTTCAATTACTGTTGAATAAGGTAATTTTTTATCCAAAGCAACAACATCAACTCTAGCAGTCATAATTTGTTTAACACTTGTTTCTCCAAATTTAATGATTCCCTTAAGAATTTTATGTTCATCATTATCTTCTTCAATGTCTGATGTTAAATCTAAAGCATGAGACAAATCTTCAACAGTAACATCTAGACCTCTTTGTTTAATATGTTTATCAATAATACTTGAAAAAGTCATTAAAACATAACTAAGTGGATAGAGTAAAAAAGAAAGAAAGCTGAGTGGGAAACTCATAAACTTAGATAAAAATAGAGCATTTTTGGTTGCGTAAATTTTTGGAATTACTTCTCCAAAAAGTAAAATAATAAAGGTAATGCCTATTACTTGAATTCCAAAACTAACATAATCAGGAAGGTATGAGAAGTTTATAAGTTGGTTGATAACCAATGTAGTTAATAAGATTAATCCTACATTAATTAAATTGTTGGCAACCAAAATAGTAGCTAACAATCTTTTTTGGTCATGAAGTAGTTTTCTTACTCGAGAAAGAGATGTTGAATTACTGTTTTGTTCTTCTTCTAAATCTTTTGGTAATAAAGAGAAGTAAGCTATTTCCGAACCTGAAATTAAGCCGGAAAAAACCAATAAAAATAACACAACTATTAATTCAATAGAAGTTACTAAATCAATTGAATTTAGAATTGAAGCAATTATAAAATTTGTGTATTGCAGGGCAGGTAGAGGATCGTCCAATTTTCAGTTACTAATTTTAGTTATTAAAATGGTAAGTCATCTGTTTCAGATGGTTCGTTATCTATCTGTGCCGAAGGAGCTCCAGATGATTTACTTTGTTGAGCCGAATCAGAAGATGAATTGTCATCTTTTCTTCCAAGCATTTGCATACTGTCTCCAACAACTTCAGTAGTGTATCTATCGTGTCCGTCTTTATCTTGCCATTTTCTAGTTCTTAGTTTACCTTCAATATAAACTTGATTTCCTTTTTTTAGGTATTTTTCAGCAATTTCTGCTAAACCTCTCCATAAAACAACATTATGCCATTCAGTAATGGTTTTTTTTTCACCTGAGTTTCTATCGGTATAGTTTTCCGAAGTTGCTATAGGAAAGTTAGCTACAGCTGTTCCACCTTCTAAATACCTAACTTCTGGGTCTTTACCCAAATTCCCTACCAATATTACTTTGTTAATTCCGGCCATAATAAATATTATTTTTTATAGAACCAAATGTAGTAAAAAAATATGAATTGATATAAAAATTGATGCTAAAAGGTTTTAACATAATTTTCTATGAGTTTCGGTAAAGGGTAATTGTTGATAGATGAACTATTTACTTTTGTAAAATCTGCTTCTAAATGCTTAGTTTTATTTGTAGTTATGTGCCAAAAGGTAGCATATATTTTTTGGTGGGATAATATGTGTTTGGTTTCTGGTGAAACTTTATTAAGAATTAAAGTAGCTGATTCAGGTAATAATTGTTGAAAAATAGTTTGTTTACTCAATTCATTAAAAGAGGATACTTTTTTTGATGTTTCTATTAAGGGAAAATCATACAAACCTTTCCAGATGTCCTTGTTTTTTCTTTCAGTAATAAATGTTTCTGAAGTATTGGTTTTTATAATTAAATAGTTAAAGAATCTGTTAGTTTGTTTTATTTTTTTAGACTTAATAGGTAATAGATTTATTTGTTTATTAGCAAAAGCAATACAAGAGTTATTAAAAACACAATTTTCACAATTAGGATTTTTAGGAGTACAAATTAATGCTCCAAACTCCATTATCGCTTGATTGTGTATTGCCGCTTTTTTTATATTAATTAACTCGTTAGCCAATAAATAAAAAGTTTTTTTTCCTTCTGGGGTATCAATAGGAGTATCAATTCCATAAATTCTGGATAGAACTCTAAAAACATTTCCATCAACAACTGGGTAGGGGAGGTTGTAAGAAAAAGAAGCAATGGCGGCAGCAGTGTAATCGCCAATTCCTTTTAAGGATAAAATACTATTATAATCACTAGGAAAGATGCCCTTATATTCTCTAGCAATAACTTTGGCTGTTGCATGTAAGTTTCTAGCACGAGAATAATATCCTAATCCTTGCCAAAGTTTTAACACTTTTTGTTCCGAAGAATTTGCTAAATCATTTATAGTTGGAAAATGTTCTATAAACTTATAATAATAAGATAAGCCTTGATTCACTTTAGTTTGTTGCAATATTATTTCCGATAACCATATTTTGTATGGATTGGTGGTATTTCGCCAAGGTAAGTCTCTTTTGTTTTGCTTATACCAAGAAATTAAATTATCAGAAAAATGCATTAAATAATAATGTTAGTTAGGAAGACAAAATTACGAAAGAATAATGTTGTATTTTGTTCAGGTTATTAATCAAACAGTTAGACGAAAGCATTTGTTTGTCGAAAGTTTTAAATGGTTAAGCTAAAATATGTTAATGTTTTTTAACGTATTAGGGTTAAATATACTTTAACTCTTATATTTGCACTCGAATTTGCGCAGGTAAATTTATTGATAAGTAAAAATTAAATTAATATAAACTTAAAAAGTATTAAAAAATGACAAAAGCGGATATCGTTTCTAAAATTTCAGAGAAAACAGGAATTGAGAAATTAACAGTACAAACTACTGTAGAAGAATTTATGAAAACAGTTAGAAAATCTTTAGAAGAAGGTAATAACGTGTATTTAAGAGGGTTCGGTAGTTTTGTTGTTAAGAGAAGAGCTGAAAAAACTGGTAGAAACATTTCAAAAAATACAACTATCATTATACCTGCTCATAACATTCCAGCTTTCAAACCTGCAAAATCTTTTGTAGAGAAAGTGAAAAAAAATGTGAAATAATAAAATTTTAGTTTACATTTGCGACTTCAAAAAAGGAAGTAATAAAGTATTAAACATATAAAATAAAGACATTATGCCAAGCGGTAAAAAAAGAAAAAGACATAAGATGGCTACGCACAAGCGTAAAAAAAGACTTAGAAAAAACAGACATAAGAAAAAATAATTATTCTTTTTAGGGTCTGAAATTATTTTTCAGTTCTTTATTTTAAGCAAATGATTTTTAAGAAACTAGTATCCTGTTTTAGGATACTAGTTTTTCTTATTTATCAGCTTTTTGTTTATTTAGTTGCGTTATTTACATCACGTTAGCAACTAAGATAATTGTTTTCAACAAAGATGTTTTTCAAAAGTCTATTAGATGAGTGTAGAGTTAGTAATAAGTTCTTCACCTAATGAGGTTGTTATAGCCATTCTTCAAGATGGAAAATTAGTAGAATTACATAAGGAGAAAACCAATAATAATTTTTCAGTAGGTGATATTTATCTCGGTAAAGTAAGAAAAATTATGCCGGGATTAAATGCAACTTTCGTAAATGTTGGTTACGAAAAGGATGCTTTTTTGCACTATTTAGATTTAGGGGCAAAATTTAACTCTTTCGCAAAATTTACCAAAGGAGTTGTCGGTGGAAGAATTAATTCTTCATCATTAGATGTTGAATTTGAACCTGAAATTGAAAAAACAGGTAAAATTGAAAAAACATTAAAATCTTCAGATCAAATTTTAGTACAAATTGCCAAAGAACCTATATCTACAAAAGGTCCTAGGTTAAGTTCGGAAATTTCTATTGCCGGACGATATTTGGTGTTAGTACCTTTCTCCAATAAAGTTTCTGTTTCTCAAAAAATTAAAGATGCCGAAGAAAGAGAAAGGTTGATAAGACTTATTAAAAGTATTAAACCCAAAGGTTTTGGAGTAATTATTAGAACGGTTGCCAAAAATAAAAAAGTTGCTGACTTGCATGCCGACATGAATGATTTGACGCTGCGTTGGGAAACTGTTTTTAATAATCTTAAAAATGCTCATGCTCCTAAAAAAATTCTTGGTGAAATAGATAGAACATCTTCTCTATTAAGAGATTTGTTAAATAAAGATTTCAGTAGTATTCATATTGATGATGAGGCTCTTTTTAATGAAGTTAAAACATTTTTAAGCTCAATAGCACCTGATAAAGAAAAAATATTAAAACAGTATACAGGTAAATCTCCTATTTTTGAGCAATATGGTATTGAAAGACAAATAAAATCTTTATTTGGAAAGAATGTAACTTTAAAAACAGGTGTTTATCTTATTATAGAACATACAGAGGCATTACATGTTATTGATGTAAATAGCGGACAAAGAGGGAAGAAGAAAGATAAAACTCAAGAAGAAAATGCACTTGAGGTAAACTTAGAAGCTGCTGAAGAAATTGCTCGTCAACTTAGGCTGAGAGATATGGGCGGAATTGTTGTTGTTGATTTCATTGATATGAAAGAAGCAGAAAACAGAAAGAAGCTTTATGAAAAAATGCAAGAGTTTATGCAGCTTGACAGAGCGAAGCATAACATTCTTCCTCCAAGTAAATTCGGGCTGGTACAGATTACTCGTCAGCGAGTTCGTCCGGAAATGGAAATTAAAACTTCCGAAAAATGTCCTTGTTGTGGTGGTAAAGGAGAAGTTCAGTCAACAGTTTTATTAGTAGATGAGATTGAAAATAATCTGCGTTACATAACTCAACAACTAAATATAAATAAAATTAGTATTACGGTTCATCCTTTCTTAGAAGCGTATATCAATAAAAGAAAAGGATTGATGTCTTCCTTAAGAAAAGAATGGCAATCTAAATTTAAAGCATCTGTAGAGGTTATCCCATCAACAGCACAAAATTTCCTTGAATATCATTTTTATGATGCTAAAGGAGATGAAATTCATAAGTGATTTTTTAAACTCTCATTGATTTAGAGTGATAGTACTCATAATCTTTTATAATAGTATTAAGAAACTCAATACTTTTCATTGGGGTAGTTATGTTTAGCGTGTTTTTGGTTTTTTCAGCCAGTTGATTGACAATGTCTAATCGGTTTTTGCTTTTGGCATGATTAAAAACTTCTCGGATAATAGAAATATCTTTCTCATTAAGTTGCTCCACTTCTCTAAAAACGATAGCATAATTATCATCAGAAATATTCAGAAAACCATCTTCTAAAGCAATTTTCTTTTTAAGCTTTATAACACTTGTTTTGGCAGCAATATCTCCCACACGCTGACCTTTTCCATTTACTAATATAGTTAAAATGGCAATTAATCCGTTAAAAAGATGACCTCCTTCTATGATTCTAAACATCCAACGTAATAAGTAACTTCCGAACCCGGGTTGGGTTCCGTCAATCTTAACTACCTTTATTTTCATTAGATACTTGCCAAAACTCTGACCATTAAAAAGCAGTTCGCAGTATAAATCATAAAAAAAAACGGGTAAAAAAATCAAACTCGAGAAAAACCCTAAATCGTTTATAATATTAAAAACAGAGAGTGTATAAAACACGATAACAAAATAAGCCAAAAAGATAAGGTAATCTAATAAAGTGGCTAAAATTCTATCGCCTAAACTGGCAATAGCATAACTAATACTTACATTTTGAGTAGTTGATATGCTGATACTTTCCATGTTCGTAAATATAGAAACATTTTTTTAGACTGGTAAGTTAAGCATTTAGTTTTTTTATAAAGGTTTTTTATTTTATAGAAGCTGCTAATCTAATGTGTAATTTTGGCAGCCTAAATTATGATATATTACTATGGCAAATTTTAAAGAATTGTTACCCCAAATAAGCACTTTTATTTTCGATGTGGATGGGGTGCTTACAGATGGTTCTGTATTGTTGTTACCAAACGGAGAGCAAGTAAGGAAAATGAATAATAAAGATGGGTTTGCATTACAACATGCTGTTAAAAAAGGGTACAAAGTTGTAATTATTTCCGGAGGTAGGTCTGAAGCAGTTAAGTTAAGATTAAATGGCTTAGGTATAAACGATGTGTTTCTTAAAGTGGATAATAAAATCGAGGTTTTTAATAAGTATGTTGCAGCACATCAGTTACAAAAAGAAAATATACTATACATGGGAGACGATATCCCAGACTTTGAAGTAATGCAACAATGTGGTGTGGCAACTTGTCCTAAAAATGCTGCCATAGAAATCAAAAATATTTCAGATTATATTTCAGATAGAAATGGAGGAGAAGGTTGTGTAAGAGATATAATAGAGCAAGTGTTAAGATGTAATGGAGATTGGGTTTAAATTAAATAACCAACTCACATTGTTAAAAACCTAATGGCATTCAACCAAAATTGACTTGTTTTCTTTGGTATTTTTGTTTTTAAATACGTTTAGTAGATGATTTATAAAATTTTAGGGACTTTTTTTAGTATTTTTTTATTTCAACAAATTGTTGTTGCTCAGGGAAATCCAAATATATTGCCGCAACATGATTTCATACAATACGATTCTAACTATTTACATTTTTATCATGACGGTGCTAACCTAAATAATTTTTATACAAAGTTAGATAAATTAATGTTTGAAGGAAAAGGAAAGGTAAACATCATGCAAATGGGTGGTTCTCATATTCAGGCAGATATTTGGTCCGACCAATTAAGAAAGAATTTTCATAATATATCGCCTAATCTTAATGGTGGTAGAGGTTTTCTTTTTCCTTATAAACTAGCTAAAACCAATAATCCTTATTATTATGAAGTCAACTATACAGGAGAATGGCAAGGCTTTAGAAATTCAGTAAGTAAACATTATGCTACTTGGGGAGTGTCGGGTATTACAGCATTAACAAGTGATAGCTTGGCTTCTTTTACCATACAGTTTAGAGGAGATAACACACCAGATTACGATTTTAAACGTATCAAGATTTTTCATAATCAAGATACTTTAGGTTATTGCATTAAACTTACTAACGACACTTGTGTTGCTATAATTGTAAACGATAGTATTGGTTATACCGAGTTTGTTTTTGCCGATTATAAAAAAGTAGTGGACTTTACTATTTATAAAAATGATTCAGCTTCAGAACCTTTTGAATTGTATGGAATAAGCTTAGATAATGATGATCCGGGAGTAGTATATCACTCAATTGGAGTAAATGGAGCAAGTACATCAAGCTATTTAAGAGCAACACTTTTTAAACAACATTTGCAAACAATTAACCCTGATTTAGTGATTTTTTGTATTGGTATAAATGATGCTTACGACCCTGGATTTTGTGGTAATTGCTATGAAAATAATTACGATACCTTAGTAGATTGGATTAAATCTGTATCACCAAGAACTAACTTTATTTTTGTAACCAATAACGATAGTTATTACAAAAGAAGGTACCCTAACAAGAGAGTAGAAGAAGCTCGTTTGGCTATGATTAGATTAGCAACAAAACATAATGCTGCCATGTGGGATATGTATCATGTTATGGGAGGGTTGGGCTCTATAAAAACCTGGCAAAAACATGGCTTGGCAAAAACAGATAAAATTCACTTAACTACCGATGGTTATAAACTGATGGGAGATTTAATGTTCTCAGCAATTATGAAGGGGTATGCCGATTATACAAAGCAAAATAACCAAGTAATTTTAGCAGACTAAAACAATATTTAAATATAAAAAAATACGATTATGGAATATAGAAGATTAGGAAAGTCAGGATTACAATTAAGCGAATTATCTTTAGGAAGTTGGTTAACTTTTGGAAAGCAAATAGGAAATAACATTGCTGAAGATTTAATGAAATTGGCGTACAATAATGGCGTCAACTTTTTTGATAATGCAGAAATTTATGCTCGTGGCGAATCTGAAATAGTAATGGGAAAGATTCTTAAAAAAATGAAATGGGATAGAGATTCTTATGTGGTTTCCAGTAAAGTTTTTTTTGGATATAGAGGCACAGAAAACACCAAGCCTAATCAAAACGGATTGAGCAGAAAACATGTATTTGAAGCTTGTCATCAGGCATTAGAAAGATTACAAGTAGATTATTTAGATTTATTTTTCTGTCATCGTCCGGATAAAAATACACCTATAGAAGAAACTGTTTGGGCAATGCATAATTTAATTACTCAAGGCAAGATTTTATATTGGGGAACATCTGAATGGAGTGCTCAGGAAATTATGGAAGCTCACATGGTAGCAAAACAGTATAATTTAATAGGACCTACTATGGAGCAACCTCAGTATAACATGTTGCACAGACAAAAAGTAGAAGTGGAGTATAGCCAAATTTACAAAACGGTTGGTTTAGGCACAACTATTTGGTCGCCATTGGCATCAGGTGTATTGACAGGTAAGTACAATCAAAAAGCTCAACCAAAAGATACCCGTTTGGTAATGGAAGGCATGGATTGGTTAAAAGATACTGTGGTTACCAAAGAAAATTTAGACAAAGTAGCTCAATTGGAGAAAATTGCTAAAAAATTAGGATTAAGTCTTCCGGTATTAGCAATTACGTGGTGTTTAAAAAATGAAAATGTGAGTACAGTGATGTTGGGAGCAAGTAAGCTGAGTCAGTTGGAAGAAAACTTTAAAGCCATTGAAGCAAAAGCAAAACTAACCCCGGAAGTAATGGAAGAAATTGAAAAAGCATTGAATAATCAACCTATTCATCCTGTTTTTTAAGAACATTTAAGTTACTAAAAAGGATTTTAGTAGTTGTTTTGTTTAACTTTGTTATAAATAAATTAAACAAAATGGCTTTTTATCAATTTCAGCGAACACAAAAAATCAAAGCATCTATAGACGAAGTCTGGGATTTTATATCCTCACCTGCAAATTTAAAGGAGATTACTCCCGACTATATGGGTTTTGATATTACCTCAAAAGAAACTCCCGATAAAATGTATCAAGGCTTAATAATAAGCTATAAAGTAAGCCCATTACTAGGGATTAAAACTACATGGGTAACCGAGATTTCTCAGGTAAAAGACAAAGAATATTTTGTTGATGAACAGCGTGTTGGCCCTTACAAGTTGTGGCATCATCAGCACATTATCGTCCCTATAAATGGCGGTGTTTTAATGAAAGATATTGTCAGCTATGTTCCACCATTTGGATTTTTAGGGGTAATTGCCAATAAGTTAATAATCCGTAACAAACTCAATGAAATTTTTAACTTTAGAACAAAAGCCATTGAAAAAAGATTTGGCGTATATTTTTAACTGATGATTATTTTAATTTTTCAGAACTTCCTTGTCATATCGAACAATTTTTTACGAGTTGAGGAACGAAACTCAGTAAAATGAAGTTGAGATATCTTGTTGGTTAGGAATTGTGATTCTAAATGGGAGTATTAGCTATAAAGAAAGAAGATTTCTCGACTTCGTTTTTTAGTATTGTTTTCAACAGCACAAAAAACATTGCTCGAAATGACGAAGTAAAGGAATCAAAAATTTTGCTCAATATGACATTACAACTAAAAAGAATAAAGGATGTTTCTTATTTTTACAACATAGACTAAAAATGCTTAATTTAGACTTTTAACAAACTAAAAAAACTAACAATTATGGAAAAGCCTACAATAGCTCAGAAATCACCTTATGTAAAAGAAGAGAAAGCAGGAAAATACGCTTGGTGTGCTTGCGGAAAAAGCACCAAACAACCTTATTGCGATGGCTCTCATAAAGGCTCTTCATTTGTCCCAATAATTGAAGTTTTTGATGAAGACAGAAAAGTAGCTTGGTGTGGATGTAAACAATCTACCAAAGGAGCTTTTTGCGATGGAACACATAAAAATTTATAATTACTTACTTTTATTTTTTTAAACTTAAATCATTTGGAACAACAGCTAATTGATGTAGAAGGAATTATAGCTAATAAAAACCCGAAAGTACTAAAATGGCTTCCGGGTTTTGTTATTAGTTACTTAAAAAGAACCATCCATCAAGAGGATATTAATACTATTTTAATAGAGAATAAAGACAAATTCGATTACGATTTTGCTGAAGATATTATTCACCGATTCAACATTAAAGTAAAAATAAAAGGAATAGAAAATGTTCCTAAAAGCGGTGGATGTATTTTAGCCTCTAACCATCCCTTAGGTGGAGTAGATGCGTTGGCAATTGTTACTGCTTTAAAAGATTATCGTAAGGATGTTCAGTTTGTAGTAAATGATATTTTGTTGCACCTAAAAAACTTAAACGGACTTTTTGTTGGAGTAAATAAACATGGTAGCAACTCTAAACAATCGCTCAACAATGTTAATGAACTTTTTTCTTCTGATAGAGCAGTTTTTGTTTTTCCTGCCGGATTGGTAAGTAGAAAAACCAACGGAAAAATTAGAGATTTAGAATGGAAAAAAACCTTTATTACCCAAGCCAAAAGACATCATAAAGATGTTGTCCCTATCCACGTAGATGGTAAGTTGTCTAACTTTTTTTACAGATTAGCTAATTTTAGAAAGTTTTTAGGCATAAAAGCTAATATAGAAATGCTATTTTTGGCAAAAGAAACGTTTAAACAAAAAAATAAAACGATTACCATAACTTTTGGAAAACCTATTTCTTACACTAAATTTCATAAAGATAAGCCTGATAAATATTGGGCAGAATGGGTAAAAAAGAAAGTGTATGAATTGAAGGATTAGAATTAGACCGAAGATTAGATTAATAACATAAACCTCATAAACTTTAAACAAACTATGATGGCTCCTATAGATAGAGATGTATTAGAAAAAGAACTTACTCCGGAAAGGTTTGTAAAAAAAACCAATAAAGGAGATAATGACATTTATATTGTAAACTATCATAATGCTCCTAATGTGCTTAAGGAAATTGGTAGGTTAAGAGAGCTTTCTTTTTCGCAAGCGGGAGGAGGAACAGGTAAAGATATTGATTTAGATAAATTTGATACTTCAGAAAATTGCTACGAGCAACTGATTGTTTACGATAGAGAAGACAGAGAGATAGTGAGCGGTTATCGTTTTAAAGATTGCTCTACAGCCATATCTCCATCAGGAGAAATCTTACTTTCTACCAAGTATTATTTTAATTTTTCGGATAAGTTTATTAAAGAGTATTTGCCTTACACTATAGAGTTGGGAAGATCTTGGGTACAACCGCTCTATCAAGCGGGAGGAGGAAGTTCCAGAAAAGGAATTTTTGCATTAGATAACATTTGGGATGGCTTGGGTTCTATTATTATCAACTATCCACACATTAAATATTTTTTTGGTAAAGTTACCATGTATTCAAGCTATAATAAGCAAGCACGTAATGCCTTACTTTATTTTATGAACTCTTATTTTCCTGATTTAGAGAATTTGGTAACGCCTATTCATCCAATAGAAATTAATACAGATTTAAGGGAAATAAAGAGATTGATAAGGGATAAAAACTTTGATGAAGGATTAAAATCACTGTATCAGTATTTAAAAAGTTATGGAGAATCAGTTCCTCCGCTAATCAATACGTACATGAAAATATCCGACACTATGAAATCTTTTGGAACCGCTCTTAATCCTGATTTTGGTGGAGTAGAGGAGACGGCTATTTTGGTTACCATAGATGATATTTATCCCGAGAAAAAAGAAAGACACATCAGTTCGTAAACCAGTTGTAAATGGCTGTAACCATAAAATCATATACCACTGCCCAACTCGAGGAATTTATCCATTCGGAAGCCTTTAAACACCTGCCTGATTATCCTATTTCTAAGCAAAGAGCTATTTCTCACATTAACAACCCCAGAGCAGATAAAGATGATGTAATTCTTTACTTGGCGATGCTAGACAATAAAATTGTTGGGTACAGGCTCTTATTAGTAGAAAATATTATTCATAAAGGAACAACTGAAAAAGTTGCTTGGTACAGTTGCGTGTGGGTAGATCCTAACCAAAGAGGATTGGGCATTGCCAAAAAAATGGTAGATGCTGCCTTAAAAGATTGGGAGTTGAAAATTGTTTTTCAAGGACCGGTAAAAGCATCTAAACAGCTTTATACCAAAGATGGTTTTTTTAAACAGGTAGATTTAGCAGGCATTAGAATGTATGCCCGATTCGATTTTAAAACCATTATTAAAAACAAACAACCCGGTTGGAAAATAGCTTTGCCTTTTGTGGGAGTGACAGACAAGTTGTTAAACGTGTTTGGAGATGTGTTATTAAACCTAAGAACACCAAGATTTAAAGCTGAAAGTAAAGTGTTGTATGTGAATGAAATTGACGAAGAGCTAAACGCTTTTCTGCTGAAACATCAACAAAACAGTCCGTTTAAGAGAGCTAAAGAAGAGTTGAACTGGATAATGAAATACCCTTGGGTATTCTCAGCACCCACTAATGATGTGTTGGGTAAGAACTATTATTTCTCTTCCCTTTCAACAGATTTTAGGGTTTTTATGATAAAGCTTATGGATAACGAAAAGCAAGTTAAAGGCTTTATGTTGTTGCAAATTAGAGAAAAGCAACTAAGCGTTTACCAAACCTATTTAGAAGATGAAAAAGTAGCCGAAGCCGCTCAATTGATTTATCAGTTTGTAAAAACCTATAAGTTAAATACCATTAGTGTATTTCAGCCGCAGTTGGTGAATTACTTCAATAAACATACTACGCCTTTCTTATATAAAAAAACATTGACCAGAGCTTATTTCTACTCCCATAAATTAGCCCATTATTTTGAGGAAGAACAACTTATCTTCCAAGCCGGTGATGGAGATATGGTGTTTACTTAATTGAAACTGGTATAAGCTTATTTAGTTGTCTCGGCTATGAGTAGGAAAGAACAAGCAATTACTGAGAGCCATTGTTGGTTGTTCGTTTTTTATACAGTCGGTACATTTTCTACTAAAATTTCATTCCCAGCCTTATCATAGTATGTGCAAGTCATTTTCTCAAGATTCACATTCCACTTTTCGATTCCTGTTTCTGCACAATGATTGCAAAATGTAAAATAATCAGTTTCTCCTTTTTGGTGAATATTTAAATATTCACCAAATTGGTCTTTATTAGAAATGTCTGTGATTTTTAAATTGTAGTATTTTGGTTTTGATTTAGTTTGAAATCCATTCTTTCCAAAATATTTGGTATGACTGTCACAAACCCAAGTTTCAAAGGATACAACTCCTAGTTTCTTAATTTCTTGAATATAATTTGGAAAATCAGCTCCTGATTTTACTTTTCCATGTGCAGATTCGATTTGTTCTACTGTAAACATTATTTAAATTTTTATTTATTTAATTCAAACTTTTCGAAGCTTTTTCCATTACTTTTATAAACTCCGTCATTATCTGTTCCAAGCCAAATTATTCCGTTATTGTCTTGATAAATAGTAATTAGCAAGACATCTTTTTCTTCATTATTGATTTCAAATTCTGATAAAGTTTTTCCATCATATTTCCATACTATGCCTCCATAATTTGTCATCCATAAATCGCCATTATTATCTGATAATCCAGAATTGAAATAATTAGGTTTATCTTTTTCAATTCCGTTTATTTTTTCATATTCTAATGTGTTTTGTTCGATTTTGTATTTGCTTATGAAATTACTCAACCAAAAATAACCATCTTTGTCTTGAATCATTGAACGAACTCCAGGTGCTGTACCATTTGGAAGAATCGATAGTTCATTTTCACCAAACCACATAAATGATTGTCCGTCATATCGAAAAGCTCCCGCTACGAATGTCCCAAACCAAATATTTCCATCTTTGTCTTTGTTTACTTTATAGACCGAATAAGGGTTGTTGTTATTGAATGGACTTACGAGCGTGTCAATTCCAAATGTCTTTTTTAAATTTTGTCGTGGTAATTTTAATTCAAAAAGAGAATCTCCATCGTAACGATATACATCGTTTGCATTGTAACCAAACCATAAATCATTGGTTTCTAATTTCCATTTGTTATTTTTTGAAACGATTGGCTTTAGTGTTGTAAATAATTTTCCATCATATTTACTAATTCCGTTGGCTGTTTCAATAAATATATTTCCAGATTTGTCTTCTTGAATTCCTCTGATTGTATTGTCTACCAATCCGTTCTCTGTTGTAATTTGTTTTAAATCTTTCCCATTAAGATGAAAAATTCCTACTCCATTACTTCCAAACCAAAAATTCTCTTTTGAATCTTGAAATATGACCCAAATTCTATTATCGAGTTGCAATACTGATTTGCCAAGTTCATTTGTTTTATTTTCAGCAATTTTCTGTTCGCTTTTTACTTGTCCATTGCAGGATAAAAAAGTACTCAAAACGAAAATCAGCAGAATTATTTTTATTAAATTAATATTCATTTTATTCGAGTATTTCTGGTTTTGTTAAATTACTGGCAACTTGTATATATGTAAACCAAAGGTATACATGTCTAACATAATGCTGCTGTATATATACCTTTTGGTGCACTTATACTTTTTTGTAAATGTATAAAATAAATTAGAATTTACAAATGCAGGCCGCATTCGGTTTTGGGGTTGTTGTTCCACCTGCCGTTTCGGTCTTCACCGGGTACGGTACAGTGTTCACACCCTATAGAAAAATACCCTTTAGAAATTAACGGGTGGAAAGGCAAATGGTGCTCTCTAATGTAATTGTCTCTATCTTCACGAGAAACATCTAACAAAGGATAAAACTTAAGAATACCACCACGCTCTTCAAAAATATCTAAGCTTGCTCTGTAGTCGCTCTGCCATGCCATTAATCCGGAAACCCAAACGGTATGGTTTTCTTTTAAAGCTTCTAAGGGTTCTACTTTGTTAATGGAGCAACATAAGTCAGGGTCTTTTTTCCAGGTTTGGTCTTTGGTGGTAAAATCATGTTTCCACTTTTCGGCACCAACGCTGGTTACTTTTAAGTTATACAATTGGGTAAGGTAATCTTTATAAATAATGGTGTCTTTAAAATGGTAACCGGTATCTATAAACAATACTTCCTGAGATGGATGGATGTCTGAAAATAGCTTGAGTAGTAGAGCAGAAGTTCCGGCAAAAGAGGAGGTGAGCATTATTTCAGCCTCATTAAAATCTATATACAATTCGCTAACCCTTTGTTCGGGAGTTAATGTTCTGTATTTTTGGTTTAATTCGGCTATGCTTGTTGGGCTAAAAGTTCTTTTACTATTTTCTACACTCATATAGTCGCTATTAAAATAATAGGTGCAAAACTATAAAAACTAAATAGCAATTAAACTGATGATAGTCATAATTTAGGTGAAGCGTTTAAAAGTTTAAAAGTTTATGAGATTGATAAGCATTACCAATTAAAAATATACTTGTTTATTTGAAAAAGACAAGTAAGGATAATTACCGCCAGTACAAACATCCTGAAAAAGTGTTGAGGCGTTTTTTCGAGGATTAATTTCCCTACATAACTTCCTAAAAAGCTTATGCCTATTAATATAGGAATGGTAACTAAAAATTCTTTAACGATGTAGCCATTAAAGAAATAAACAATGGTTCTGCTGGCATCAACACCCAAATCTATTAAGGCAGAAGTAGCAATAAAAATTTCTTTTTCCAAGCTAAAAGCGGTTAAGGTTAGTCCTCTAATCGCACCACCTGTTCCAATTAATCCTGCCAAAAAGCCCGAAGCCATACCACCTAAATAAAGGTTTTTGTTACTTTTTTCAATTTTTTTATTGGCATAAATAATTAAGTAAACGGCTAATGCAATAAGCAGCAAACTCATGAGCAGCTCTAATTCTTGTTGAGGAACGAACTTGCTCAGAAAAGCACCAATGATTACAAAGATTACGGCAGGAATCCCCAATTTAATGGCTACATTTTTATCCAAGCCCTTTCTAAATAAAAATATTTTAGAGAGGTTGCTAAACACATGAAAAAGAGCGGTTATTCCTAATACAACCTTAAAATCGAAAAAAATGGAAGCAATGGGTACAAATAGGATAGAAGAACCAAAACCACTAACCGTTCCGATAACTTCGGCAATAAAAGCAAGGATGTAAAACAGGTAATATTTTTCTATCATGTATGCGCTGACAAATAATTGATTTACTGATTTTTAGTGTTGATGGTTTGAAAACCAATAAGTTCATCATAAATTCTATTGGGTAGCCTGTGGTAAACCAACACCATGTAATCGTTTTCGGTTTGGGAGTGCGAACCTTCAATTTCTGTCATGTCGCCCGTAGTTTTAGCACCATCTTTTAATAGGCAATAGGTGTAATTATAAAAACCTTGCTTAAGCATAACATCTGTAGTGTAGCTACTTGAGGCAGAGTCGTAAGCCATCTTAAAGTCATCTTTAAATTTCCAATCGCTTAGTTTACCAAACACATAAAAAACACCGTCTTTAGGAGGAACATTGGCTAGTGTAAAATGTACATTAACATAGTCGGCTTCTACTTCGCTTCTTTCTCCTTCATTTCGTTTAATCAAAAAGTTCCCGTTAATATCGGGATTGGTCGTATATCGTTTATATGATCGGTTTTCATCCGGTACCAAGTAAGCCTCATTCATTTTCTTTACACTGTTGAATTCAATGCGTTCTACATTTAAGGTTTGGTAACGGATACTTTTTAAATCAAACTCTCTAAACTCGTTGTTACCATAAAAGCTATTTTCCGTTTCATAATCATACACCAATTCTTGTCCTTTAATAAAACGGGGTGGAAGGTTGTAAATGGCATTGTCCCATCTAAAGTTTTGCATAATTACTACTTGTAAGTCCTTAAAAGGGTCAATAATTTCGTAGCCCGTATGGTCGATGTTAAAATCAATTTCTTGTTTGGTAAACTGATGTTCTACATTGGTAGCTCTTTTTGGGTCGATGGTAATAGAAACTTTGCTATCATAAACCATAAATCGTTTAGTAAGCATGGGTTTATCTTCTTTTCCGTTTTCGTAAACCTTTATAAGATAATTGCCTGATTTGGTAAATGAAATGTTTTCGTTAGGAATTTGTAATTGGTAATGTAAATAAGGGATATCTGTATTAATAGAATATTGGTAATCGAAAATGATATCTTCAAAAAAGCCATTAATGTATTCGTTGGGTCTAAGGTCGGAAGGAGTCCAGTTAGCATTGCAATGCACAACAGAATAATAATAATCTCGGGGAAGGGTTTTAAAATCATCAAAACTTAACAGCAATTGTTCGGTTCCATTTAATGGAATAATAGGATTACTTAAAGGGGTTCCTGTATGATGAAGTAGTACCGTTTTTATATGATCAACATAAATATAGTCTTCATATCTTAAATAATTATTGCCTGTATAATCGTCCGAAATAGTTTCTTTTGATATAAAACTTGAAATAAAAATAAATAAGCTAATAGAAAATGCAGAAATAACTATTGTTGGGAAGATTTTTTTCATTGAATAAAGAAAATTAAAATAAATAAAACGTTGGTTATCAAAACGTCAACATTTAAGCCAAAAAAGGTGTTAATAAAAATATTCATCAGTAAAATTAAGATATTAAGCGATGTTAAGCGAGTAGTTGTCAAATAAAGTTTATTTTTTTTAATATTTCCTTTGCCAGATTACCGAATTTTATAATTTTGTCGCAGTTATAATTTAATCTAAAAAAACTATGTCAAAAGACGTTAAGATTAAAAGGGGAGCAAATATTAACCTAAAAGGTGCTGCCGAAAAATTACACACTAATACTATTACTGCAACAGAAGTTGTTTTAAAGCCTACCGATTTTCCTACTTTAATACCAAAACTTTCTGTAAAAGTTGGTGATAAAGTTAAAGCAGGTTCTCCGTTATTTTATAATAAGGAGGTGGAAGAGGTTTTATTTACATCACCGGTTAGTGGAGAAGTGATAGATATTGTTAGAGGTGATAAAAGAAAAATTTTAGAAATAAAAGTAAAAGCGGATGCTGAAATTCAATATGAATCTTTTAAGCAAGCAGATGCTGCCACTTTGTCGAGAGAAGAAGTGATAGAAAATATGCTGAAAAGTGGTATTTGGCCATTTATCAGACAAAGACCTTATGATATTATAGCCAATCCTAAAGATATGCCAAAATCTATTCACATTACAGCGATAGATACAGCTCCATTAGCACCAGATTATGGTTTTATTGCTCATGGTAAATCAGCAGAATTTCAAGCAGGATTAGATGCGTTGGTAAAACTTACAGATGGTAAGGTTCATTTAAACATAAATGGTAACGCTAATGCTGATGAAGTTTTTACAACTGCTAAGAACGTTCAGATAAATAAAATAGCAGGACCACATCCTGCCGGAAATGTTGGAATTCAAATTCATAAAATAGAACCAATAAACAAAGGAGAAGTTGTTTGGACACTTAAAGCACTTGATGTTTTAACTATAGGAAAACTTTTTAAAGAAGGTAAGTTTGATGCAACTCGTTCTATTGCCTTTGCCGGTTCTTTAGTAAAGAAACCATCTTATATTAAAACTATTTTAGGAGCTAAAATAGATGCTATTATTAAAGGAAATGTAGAAGAGGGTGGAAGATATATTAGTGGAAACCCATTAACAGGAACAAAAATTCCAGAAGATGGTTATTTAAGTTTTTATGATTATCAATTAACCGTTATTCCTGAAGGTGGAAACAACCAGTTTATGGGATGGTTAGCACCAGGTTTTGATAAGTTTAGCCTTTCAGGAACATTTTTCTCTAAATTAATGCCTAACAAAAAATACGATTTAAATACCAATATGAATGGTGAAGAAAGATCACTAGTTGTTACAGGCGAATATGAGAAAGTTTTCCCTATGGATATTTATCCAGTTCAATTACTAAAATCTATTATGGTAGATGATATTGATAACATGGAAAAATTAGGTATTTATGAAGTAGCTCCTGAAGATTTTGCACTTTGCGAATATGCGTGTACTTCAAAAACTCCCGTTCAACAGTATGTTAGAGAAGGGTTGAATAAGCTTAAAAAAGAAATGAGCTAATAATAAATATAAAAGTAAACTGTAAGCACTTACACTTATAATAAACATATGAAAGCATTAGACAATTTTATGCAAAAAATAAAGCCGAAAGCTGACGGAAAATTTCCTTTGGCTTATACGGTTTGGGATGGAATGTACACCTTGTTTTTTGTACCTGGTCATACCAACAAAAATGGTGTACACATTAGAGATGGAATAGACTTAAAAAGAACCATGGTAATGGTAATTTTTGCTTTAATTCCTTCTTTATTGTTTGGTATTTATAATGTTGGACATCAACACTTTTTAGCCTTAGGAGAAGTTACTAATGCTAACCATGTGTGTGATATGTTTATGGATAAATTTATTTTTGGAGCGTTAAAAGTACTTCCAATAATAATTGTTTCCTATGGAGTTGGATTAGGTGTAGAATTTATTTTTGCTGCATTTAACAGACATGCTATTCAAGAAGGATTTTTGGTTTCAGGGATGTTAATTCCATTAGTGTTGCCTGTTGATGTACCGCTTTGGATGGTAGGTGTTGCAACTATTTTTGCTGTTGTAATTGGGAAAGAAGTATTTGGTGGAACAGGAATGAACATTGTAAACGTTGCATTAACTGCCAGAGCATTTTTATTCTTTGCTTATCCAACTAAAATGTCTGGAGATGAAGTATGGATAAATACAAGCTTAGAAGAAGGTCAACAATTAGTTGATGGTTTTTCAGGAGCTACACCATTAGCACAAGCAGTTAAAGGAGGTACAGAAGCTTTAAATACTATGAATGCTAGTGTTATGGAATCATTCATTGGTTTTATTCCAGGTTCTATAGGAGAAACATCTGCTTTAGCAATAGGTTTAGGAGCTTTGTTATTATTAATTACAGGTATTGCAAGTTGGAGAATAATGCTGTCTACTTTCGTTGGTGGTTATGTTATGGCTTTATTATTTAACCTATGGGGAGCAAATCCATTTATGGAGTTAACACCATTACATCAGTTAGTAATAGGAGGGTTTGCATTTGGAGCTGTATTTATGGCAACCGATCCTGTTACAGGTTCTCAAACAAATACAGGTAAATATATATATGGTTTTTTTATTGGCGTTTTTGCAATAATGATTAGAGTGTTTAACCCAGCATATCCGGAAGGAGTAATGTTAGCTATTTTGTTTATGAATATTATGGCTCCATTAATTGATCATTATGTTGTTGCAGCAAATATTAAAAGAAGACTTAAAAGAGTTAGTGTTAAAGCTTAAACTATAAAAAAAATGGATGTAAATAGTAATAAATATACCATAGGATTCTCAATCGTGATGGTAGTAATAGTAGCGCTATTGTTGGCTTTTGCTTCAGAAGGTTTAAAACCTATGCAAAACCAAAATATAGAACGCGAAAAAATGCAAAATATTCTTAAGTCTGTTGGTATAGAAGTAACAAGAGACGAAGCTAAAGATGCTTATAACAAATACATTACAGAAGAAATTGTATTGAATGATAAAGGAGAACAAATTGAAGGGGATGCGTTTAAAGTAGATGTATTGAAAGAATATAAATCTGGTGGGCAAAAAAACTTTCCAATTTATATTTATGAAAGTGAAGGAAGTAAAAAGTATATTATTCCATTAGTGGGTAAAGGGCTTTGGGGACCAATTTGGGGTTACATAGCTCTTGAAGAAGATAAAAATACTGTTGCGGGTGCATCTTTCGATCACAAAGGAGAAACTCCAGGGCTAGGAGCAGAAATTAATCAAGGTTGGTTTCAAGAACCATTTGTTGGAAAGAAAATTTTTGATGAATCAGGAAATTATCAATCAATTAAAGTTATTAAAGGTGGTGCTCCGGAAGGTGATAAGCATGGTGTTGATGCTATTAGTGGCGGAACAATTACCGGAAATGGTGTTACTGAAATGCTAGTAAGAACACTAAAAACTTATGAACCATATTTAAAATCTTAATACTATAAAATTATGAGCGAATCATTATTTTCTAAGAAAAACATGAAACTTATTAAGGATCCCCTTAATGACGATAATCCAATTACCGTTCAAGTTTTAGGTATCTGTTCTGCACTAGCAATTACCGTTAAAGTAGAAACAGCTTTTGTAATGGCTATATCAGTTCTTTTTGTAATGATAGGGGCTAACGTTATTGTTTCTTTAATGAGAAAAATAATACCTTCTAGAATTAGAATTATTGTTCAGTTGGTTATTGTGGCAAGTTTAGTAATCTTGGTTGATCAAGTACTAAAAGCTTTCGTTTATGATGTAAGTAAACAGCTTTCAGTATTCGTTGGGCTTATTATTACTAACTGCATCATTATGGGAAGGTTAGAAGCATTTGCTTTAGGGAATAAACCAGGAGCTTCATTTCTAGATGCAGTAGGTAATGCTTTTGGTTATGGTCTTATACTTATCGTGGTTGCATTTTTTAGAGAATTATTTGGTTCAGGTACATTAACGTTACCTGTTGTAGGTAAAATAGAAATCTTAACAAGTTTAGCAAATAATACAGGTTACGAACATAATGGTTTGATGATTCTACCTCCAATGGCTTTAATCACAGTAGGTGTCTATATTTGGATACAAAGAAGTAGAAACAGAAAACTAATTGAAGAAAATCATTAATTATAAAAAGAATTAAATTAACGACTCATGGAATATTTTAACATTTTCGTAAAGGGTATTTTCATAGAAAATATGATTTTCGCCTATTTTTTAGGTATGTGCTCTTACTTAGCTGTATCAAAAACAGTAACAACAGCTAACGGATTAGGTTTGGCAGTAATATTTGTACTAGGGGTAACTGTACCTATTAACTATTTATTAGAAAATTATGTATTAAAAGAGGGAGCTTTATCATGGTTAGGAGAAGAATATGCAACTATGGACTTAAGTTTTTTGAGTTTTATTATGTTTATTGCAGTTATTGCATCTACAGTTCAAATAGTAGAAATGGCTGTTGAAAAATTTGCTCCTGCATTATATGGTGCACTAGGTATTTTTTTACCACTTATTGCAGTAAACTGTTCTATACTTGGAGGGGCATTATTTATGCAAGAAAGACAATATGTAAATATTGGTGAAGCATCAGTTTTCGGATTAGGTTCCGGTGTAGGTTGGTGGTTAGCAATTGTTGCCATTGCAGCTATTAGAGAAAAAATTAAGTATTCTCATGTTCCCGGTCCATTGAGAGGTTTAGGTATTACATTCATTATTTGTGGATTAATGGGAGTCGCTTTTATGAGCTTTATGGGAATTGAACTTTAACTTTAATTAAAAATTACTCAACAAATATATTAAGATATGTTTTTAGCAATCAGCACAGCAACCATTATAGTTGCAGTTATAATTTTCACAATTGTAACATTATTGTTAGTATTATTACTGCTTTGGGCGAAGTCAAAATTGACTAACTCAGGTCCAGTTAAAATTACAATTAACCATGATAAAGTTTTGGAAGTAGAGGCAGGTAGTACACTGTTAAATACTTTAAGTAATCAAGGAATTTTCTTACCTTCTGCTTGTGGTGGTGGCGGAACTTGTATTCAATGTAAGTGCGAGGTTAAGAGTGGTGGAGGTAGTATTTTACCAACAGAAGAACCTCATTTTTCTAGAAAAGAAATTGCTCAAGGAATGAGGTTAGGTTGTCAGGTAAAGGTGAAAGAAGATATGGAAATTGAAATTGAGGAAGAAATTTTGGGAATTAAAGAATGGGAAGCAACTGTTGTTTCTAATTACAATGTAGCTACTTTTATCAAAGAGTTTATTGTAGAGATTCCTGAAGATATGGACTACAAAGCTGGTGGTTATATTCAAATTAAAATTCCACCATGTACCATTAAATATGCCGATATGGACGTAACAGCTCATCCTCAAGATCACCCGGGAGAACCAGATAAATTTAAACCGGATTGGGATAAGTTTAAATTATGGCCTTTAGTGATGAAAAATGATGAAGAGGTTGTTAGAGCATATTCAATGGCTTCTTATCCTGCTGAAGGTAGAAAAATTATGTTGAATGTACGTATTGCAACACCTCCTTTCGATAGAGATAAAGGAGATTGGATGGATGTTAATCCTGGTGTGGCTTCCTCTTATATCTTTAACCAAAAACAAGGAGATAAAGTAGTTATTTCAGGTCCTTATGGTGAGTTCTTTATCAATCACTCTGATGCTGAAATGCTTTATATTGGTGGAGGTGCAGGAATGGCTCCAATGCGTTCTCATTTATATGAATTATTTAAAACCATTAAAACCAACAGAAAAGTTACTTATTGGTATGGTGGTAGATCTAAAGCAGAATTGTTTTACATCCATTATTTTAGAGATTTGGAAAAAGACTTTCCTAACTTTAAGTTTTATTTAGCACTTTCAGAACCATTAGAATCTGATAACTGGAAAATTAAAAAAGATATTCATGATGAAGAAGGAGATGGTTTTGTGGGCTTTATTCACCAAGTGGTGATAGATCAATATTTAAGTAAACATGATTCTCCAGAAGATATAGAATTTTATTTCTGTGGACCACCTTTAATGAACAATGCTGTTACAAAAATGTGTGATGATTGGGGGGTACCTCCTGAAAATGTAAGATTTGATGATTTTGGAGGGTAATTTCTCCGAAAAGTAAATATTGAAAAAGACTGTACAATTTGTACGGTCTTTTTTGTTTTAAATAGTTTGTTATACTCTTCTCCCAGACTAATTACTTATGTAAAGCTTAAGTATAAATACTAAGATTTTAAATTTAATATACCAAATCATGCTTATTAAATTTTGATAATGAATAGTTTATTTTGTATACATAAACTTACGTTAAATGAAATACATTTCAAAAATTATTATTACTAATATTATTTTAGTGCTTATTGCAGTATCTATAATAATAATGACCATGATGCTTTTAAAATTAAAAAGCACGGAGACTAATCTAGCTCATTCACTTACTCAAAAGTTTATGATTTCATCAGAACACAAACTAAATGATTTTTTTGAAACTGTAGGAAGAGCAATACTTGTTGAAAAAGAAAGAAAACAACAAACATCTTATTTAAATATGTCTGAATCACAAGTGGTAGACTATTTTATGCCTATTCTTAAAAATTATCCGCAAATTTCATCTATCGGAATAGCTAATGAAAAATCTTATGAAATAGATTTGTTTTCTGATGGAGAGGAGGTATTTACTCGAAAAATTGATTTGAAGATTGATGATAATGCAGCCCAATTTAATCAGTGGAAAAAAGAAGGAGATTCTTTATATATAATAAAATCTTGGAACAATCCATTACTAAAGTTACCTTCGGAAAGAGATTGGCATAATAATGCTATGAAAAAACTTTATAATAATGAAGTTACTTGGACAACTCCCTATATTTTTAATACCAATAGTGAAATTGGATTAACGGCTTCTATAGGATGGGAAGATAAATACACTAATGAAATTACTATATTAGCTTATGATGTTACCTTAACTAATCTTACAAATTTTACAAAAGATATAAAGACCACACCTAACTCAATGACTTTTATTGTTTCAGAAAGTTTAGATTATATAGCACTTCCTAATAATAAAGTTATCAAAAATCCAAAAGAAGCTTTATTAAAATCAATTCATCAAGTTAATATTCCCACTGTTGTCCATGCTTTTAATCATTGGGAAGAAAATAAAGCGTTATTAACACAAACTTTTAAATATACAAGCAATAATAAAATCTGGTGGGCAAGTATAAAACCCTTTTATTTAAACGAAAGTAGTATTATGTATGTTGGAACTATAATTCCACAACAAGATATAATTGACATTTCTAATGATACGAGATATTATATTGTAGGTGGATTTTGTATTTTACTGATATTGCTACTTTTTGTACTTTATTATTCGTTTCAAAATAAAAAAATTAACTACTTGCTAAAAAGAAAACATGGTGAAATATCTAAAATCAATAAAAATATTCAAGAGAAGAGTAAAGAAGTTAGAGATAGTATCCAATATGCAAAAAGAATACAATCTGCTATTTTAACCTCTAAAGAAGAATTTAATAAAAATTTAAATAATAGTTTATTGGTTTTTTTGCCTAAAGATATAGTTGCTGGAGACTTTTATTGGCATAAACAAAAAGATAATTTAGTTTTTTTTGCAGTAGCAGATTGTACTGGACATGGTGTTCCTGCAGCAATGGTTTCTGTAATTTGTAATCATGCTTTAAATACTTGTGTAAACGATTTTGGTTTAACAAATCCTGGTGAAATATTAGATAAAGCAAGAGAAATTGTTATTGAAGCTTTTAATAATCAGAGAAATTCTATTCCAGATGGAATGGATATATCTTTATGTGTTTTAAATAAGAAGGATATAGAAAAAGATGGTTTTTATTCATCATTACAATGGGCCGGAGCTAATAATCCATTGTGGTTAATAAGATCCGTTAGAGAGAATGAAAGTGAATTGTTTGAATATAAACCTAATAAACAATCGGTTGGAAAAATAGTAAATCCTACTTCATTTACTACTAATACAATTTCGCTACAAAAAGGGGATAGCTTGTTTATTTTTTCAGATGGATTTTCTGATCAATTTGGTGGAGAAAGAGGTAAGAAATTTATGTCTAAACAATTTAAAAATTTCTTATTGTCTATTAATAACCTTTCTATGGATACTCAAAAAGAACTAATTCTAGAAAAATTTAGAGAATGGAAAGGTGATAATGAACAAGTAGATGATGTTTGTGTTGTTGGGATTCGCATATAGTGAATGAAGAAGATATAATTGCCTAATTTCTATATTTGGAAATGAACATTTAATCTATATATTTGTATTTTATGAACTACAGATATATTATAGCCTTACTATTTTTCTTAATAGCTAACTCGAGCATCATATCTGCATCAATAAACAAAATTGACTCTTTAAAAAATGCTAATAAATCATTAGCCGCTCAATTTAAAGGAGAACTTTCGGATACAGTATTTATTAATTCGTTAACAGCTACTGGTGACTATTATTTGGAAGAACAGTCTGATTCTGCTATTGAATATTATAGACAATCAATTAATTTAATAGAAATTATTAGATTGAAAAATATGGGAATTAAGAATCAAGATATTGATGTAGTAATAGATTATAAATTAAGTCAAATTTACCTTCAATATGGATTAGCTCAATATTATTCAGGAATATTTATAAAAGCAAAAAATCAATATCAAAAAACAATAAGCTTATTACAAAAACATATTGACAAGAATATTGATATTAGTATAAAAAATAATTTTCTAGCTTTAAAAGCTAAATCTCTTGCTCAAATTGGAAATTGTAGCTGGAGTTTAAGTGAATATGATAATGCGTTTAAAAATTATTCAAAAGCTTTGGAAATCAATATTAAAATTGACAACAAACAACAACAGGCTGCAATTTTAGGGAATATGGGGGTAATTATGGATACTCGAGGTAGATATGCAGAAGCACTCACTTATTATTTTCAATCATTAAAAATTGAAGAAGAAATAAATAATGAAAAGGGACAGGCTGTTACTTTAGGAAATATTGGAATAATTTACTACAACCAAAAAGAGTATGAAAAAGCCTTAGATTATTATGAAAAATCATTGGCGCTTAAAGAAAAAATAAATGAAACTAATAGTATATCTACTATACTAGGGAATATTGGTATTGTATATCATAATCAAAATAATTTCGATAAAGCATTAGCATATTATCAAAAAGGATTAGCAGTTGATAGGAGGTATAATAATAAATATGGAATATCAAGACATTTAGGAAATATAGGTTTAGCTTATGAAGATAAAAAGGATTTTAATAAAGCATTGGATTATTATTTTGAAGCTTTAAAAATAGATGAGGAACTAAATAATAAAATAGGAATTGTTTATCAAAAAAGTTATATAGGCAATATTTATATGTTATTAGAAGACTATAAAAAATCAGAAAAATTTCTTATGGAATCCTATCAGCTTTCTGAGAAAATAGGTTCATTGGAAGTGTTAGAGTCCTCTACAGAAAAGCTTAGTAAACTTTATGAAAAAACCAATAGGAAAGAATTGGCTTTTGACTTTTACAAACTATTTATTCAATATAAAGATAGTTTGTTAAATGAAGAAAATACTAAAGCTTCTATAGAAAAAGAAATGCAATACTTGTATGAAAAAAAATCTGTTGCTGATAGTCTTGCTTATGAAAAAGAAAAAGCTCTTTCAAAAGCTGAAATAGCTAAACAAAAAGCTGAAATTAAAATGAAAAAAAATCAACAATATGCTTTATTTGGAGGACTTATTCTCATTATTCTTTTTAGTGGTTTTATGTATAATAGGTTTAGAGTTACTAATAAACAAAAACAAATAATAGAATCTCAAAAAATTATTGTAGAACAAAAAAACACAGAGATTGTTGATAGTATTAAATATGCCAAAAGAATTCAAAATGCAATTTTACCTGCAGATGAATTACTGAAACAACAGCTTAAAGATTTTTTTATATTATATCATCCAAAAGATATTGTGAGTGGAGACTTCTATTGGTTAGAAAAACATGAAGATCAAATTTTATTTGCAGCAGCAGACTGCACTGGACATGGAGTCCCAGGAGCTATGGTGAGTGTGGTTTGTGCTAATTCACTATCAAAAGCATTATTGGAAGTTAAAGAAGTAATTCCTGCTGAAATTTTAGATAAAACAAAACAATTGGTAGTGGAACATTTTGAAAAAAGTGGTGAAGATGTAAAAGATGGAATGGACCTTGCTCTTTGTAGTTTAAGATTTGATATTTCAAGCTCTAAGTTAGATAAATCTGCAAGCGTGGCTACGTTACAATATGCAGGAGCAAATAACCCATTATATATTGTTACAAAAAATGAGAAAGGAATAGCTGAACTTTTTGAAATTAAGCCAAATAAACAACCAATAGGGAAGTATTTTAGACAAGAATCATTTACCAATCATGAAGTTGAGTTGCGAAAAGGAGATTCTATTTATATATTTACTGATGGTTATGCTGATCAGTTTGGAGGACCTAAAGGTAAAAAAATGATGTACAAACCATTCAAAGATTTATTATTAAATATTCAAGATAAAAGTATGAATGAACAAAAAGAAATTTTAGAACAATATTTTAATGATTGGAAAGGTAGTTTAGAACAAGTAGATGATGTTTGTGTAATTGGAGTACGTGTTTAAAAAAATGAGAATTAATCCTCATCATCCTCGTCTAAATCTTCTTCATCTTCTTCAACATCAATATCCTCGTTAATTCCATCAAAATTATCAGCTGCTTCTGGAGTATCATCATCATCATCTTCATCCTCATCATCAGGTTCAACTAATTTAACAGCTGATTTAAAGTTATCCAATACAACTAAAAAAGAATCCTCTTCATTAATTTTCCATATAATTCCTCTTTCAATTTCTCCTTTGTAAGGGAAGTCTACCATTTTGATATCGTCAGCTTCAATTAATCCGACAATTTCTTTTTGGATTTTTTTATCGAAACTTGATAATCTTTTTATTGATCTGGCCATAATCTAAAACATTAAATATTGCGACAATATTATTAATATATATTGATTGAAAAATAAAAAATAAATTTTTTTTTATTTTTTATTTTTTGCTGCTAATAAAGTGTTTTTCAATAAAGAAACGATGGTCATTGGTCCTACGCCACCAGGTACCGGAGAAATATAACTACATTTTGGAGCAACTTCATCGAATTTTACATCACCTATTAACCTGAAACCTGATTTTTTTGAGCTGTCTTCAATTCTGTGAATACCAACATCTATAACTGTAGCTCCTTTTTTTACCATGTCGGTAGTAACAAATTCAGGTTTGCCTAAGGCTACAATCAATATGTCTGCTTGAAGCGTTATTTCTTTAAGATTTTGTGTTCTGCTATGTGTAATAGTAACAGTGCAATTTCCTGGGTAGGTATTTTGCGACATTAAAACACTCATTGGAGATCCTACAATATGGCTTCTACCTATTACTACACAATGTTTCCCTTCAGTAGGAATATTATGGTGTTTGAGCATTTCTGTAACACCAAGGGGTGTTGCTGGCAAGAAAGTAGGTAGACCCAATAACATTTTTCCTAAACTTGTAGGATGAAACCCATCTACATCTTTTTTTGGATTGATGGCTTCGGTAATTTTTTGTTCATTAATATGTTCGGGTAATGGTAGTTGAACAATAAAGCCATCTAAATCATCATCGTTGTTTAGTTTATCTATTTCGTTTAGTAGATGTTCTTCCGTAACATCTTTTTCTAATGCTACTAAAGTGCTTCTAAAACCAACTACTTCGCAAGCTTTAACTTTTGCATTTACATAAGTTTTGCTAGCACCATCATTTCCAACTAAAATCGCTGCTAGGTGAGGAGTTCTTCCTGTTTCGTCTTTCAGTTTAGAAACTTCTTCAGCAATTTCAAGTTTAATTTTATCTGCTACTTCTTTTCCGCTAATAATAGTTGGCATGATTACTTAATTTAGGTTAATTATCTTTTCATATTAGGCAAACTCTTCATCATTTGAGCCATTTTGTTTTTGTCACCCATCATTTTCATCATTTTACCTGTTTGTTCAAATTGTTTGATGAGCTTATTTACTTCTTGAATAGAAGTTCCACTTCCTTCTGCAATTCGTTTTCTTCTACTTCCGTTTAAAAGTTTAGGTTGAGCTCTTTCTTCTGGAGTCATAGATTTAATAATAGATTCGACTCCTTTAAAAGCATCATCATCAATATCAATACCTTTAGTCATTTTTCCTAAACCAGGAACCATTCCTAACAAGTCTTTCATGTTCCCCATCTTTTTTATCTGACCAATTTGATCCATAAAATCGTTGAAATCAAACTGATTTTTAGCAATTTTCTTTTGAAGTTCTCTAGCTTTTTTCTCATCGTACTGTTCTTGAGCTCTCTCTACCAAACTAACCACATCGCCCATGCCTAAAATACGGTCTGCCATTCTTGATGGATAGAAAACATCCAATGCATCCATTTTTTCGCCCGTACCAACAAATTTAATTGGTTTATCCACTACAGAACGTATAGAAAGCGCAGCACCACCTCTGGTGTCACCATCTAATTTAGTTAAAACAACACCATTAAAATCAAGTTTATCGTTAAATGCTTTAGCTGTATTTACAGCATCCTGACCTGTCATTGAATCTACAACAAACAATATCTCATTAGGAGAAACAGCATTTTTAACTGCCTCAATTTCATTCATCATTTGTTGGTCAACAGCTAAACGTCCGGCAGTATCTATAATTACAGTGTTAAATCCTTTTTGTTTGGCTTCAGCAATAGCCTTTTTAGCAATATCAACAGGGTTTTTATTTTCTTTATCCGACCAAACTTCTACACCAATTTGTTCACCAAGAACGTGTAATTGATCAATCGCAGCAGGGCGGTAAACATCTCCTGCAACTAACATTGGAGTTTTTCCTTTTTTAGTTTTTAAGTAGTTGGCTAATTTACCTGAAAAAGTGGTTTTACCCGAACCTTGCAAACCGGCAATTAATATAACAGTTGGATTGCCTTTCAGGTTAATTTCTTCTTCTCCACCACCCATTAGATCTACTAATGCATCATGGGTAATTTTAACCATTAATTGATTAGGAGACAATGAGTTGATTACATTTTCCCCTAAAGCTTTTTCTTTTACTTCGTCAGTAAATTGTTTAGCAACTTTGTAACTAACATCAGCGTCTAATAAAGCACGTCTAATTTCTTTAACGGTTTCAGCGATATTAATCTCAGTAACCTGTCCTTGACCTTTTAATACCTTAAAGGCTCTTTCTAACTTATCCGATAGACTATCAAACATAATTTTCTATTTTGTGTTTTTATGGTAAGCGACAAATTTAATATTTTTTATTGCTTTATGAGATATAAGCTTTGTCAAAATATACAATAGGTGTACTATGTTTCCTAATAATGCCTAGTATTATGAAGAAAATAATTCATTTTCATTCATATATTTAGACTTTAAATAACTTCTATGTATTTTTACATTCATTTTTAGAAAAATTAACAAAAATCTATTTTTGGAATAAAAATTGTTTTTAGCGGTGAATTATAAAAATTAAAAGCATCATACTCATGAAAAAACTTTACTTTTTTATTGCGTTTATTGTAATTACTCTTTCAGCAAATGCTCAACATACAACTTATGATATTGGCAGATGGACTTTAGGCGGGAACATTGGTGGTGCTTACCAAAAAGGAGATATTAGTAACAAATTATTTGGTTTTGGTTATGGCGCTACATTAGAGTACAGACTTTACAATAAAAAGTACAGGTTTTTTGGCTTTTCACTGCGAGGAAGATATTTAAAATCGGAAACATTTGGGTTGGGTTATCAGCCTCACGAAAGTTTTATTTCTAATTATGCATTAAATGGTTTTGGAAATTCAGGAGTTGATTACTCCAATCAGTTGTTTTTTCAAAACAATAATACCGAGTTTGAGGAACTTTCGTTAGAAGCTATGTTACGATGGAATAAACTGTATGAAAATACAGGTATTCTTTTTTATTTATTTGCCGGAGCAGGAGGAACGGATTATGTTGTTAAAACCAATCAATTAGATGAGTTTGGAAATCAATATGATTATTCTACCATCAATTATGACAGAAGTAAATCAGATATTAGAAAGCAATTAAGCGATTTATTAGATGATAGTTACGAAACAGATTTAGATAATAGAAATTATTCACGAGTTGTATTTACACCTACTGTTGGAGTAGGGTTAGGGTTTAGAATTGCTCCTGGAGTTGATTTTGCTTTAGAGCATAAAATTTCTTTGCCGCAAACCGATTATTTTGATGGTCAGGCAACAAAAAATAATGCTCCATTTTTTATTCAAGACATTTACCACTATACTTCTTTAGGATTACATTTTAGTATTATAAAACATCACCAAGGAGAAAGTACTTATACTCCCACAACTATACCAACACCAACAAACCCTACAAATCCCACAACCACACCTTATACCCAACCTGTAAAACCTGTAATTATTTTATCTCAACCAATAGCTACCACATTTATTTCGCCAAATTGTAAGGTAACTATTGTTGCTAAAATAACCCCTGATATAAAAGCTCAAGATGTTACTTTTTATCATAACAACAACTTGGTTGCTACTCAAAATTATAGTTTTACAAATAATGAGTTAAAAGCTACCGTTCAGTTAGCTAATGGGACAAACAATTTTAAAATTGTAGCTAAAAAATTAGCAGAAACCACTACAAAAGAGTTCTCATTAACTTGTAATGAAGAAAGTACTATTACTATTTGTCATAAAACACCAACAGGAAGTAGAGAAACCATAAACATTAAATCATCAGATTGGGCAATGCATGAAGCTCATGGAGATACCAAAGGAGCTTGTTCCGAAACAGAGAAAATGATAACCATTTGTCATCAGGTTTCTAGTCGTGAAGGAGATATAGAAACCATTCAAATTCCCGAATCACAATGGTTAATACATAAGTCTCATGGTGATAAAATGGGAGCTTGTGTTCCTATAGCAAAATCAATGATTACTATTTGTTTAAATAATCAATCATTTGAAATTGAAGAAGCTCAATGGCCAAGTTATCAAAGTCAGGGAGCAAGAAAAGGACCTTGTTATACCGTTAAACAAATAACCATTTGCCATGTTCCGGCAACAGGTGATAAACGTCAGACGCTAACTATTCCGGAATCTGAATGGGCAATACATCAAGCTCATGGTGATATTTTAGGCGCTTGCCCTGCAGTAGAACCTACGATAACTATTTGTCACAAAGAAGCATCAGGAAATAAAGTTACCATGTCTATTCCTGAATTTAGATGGGTAGAACATTTTAACCATGGAGATAGTAAAGGAGAATGTCCTAGAATTGAAATACCGATGATGACCATCTGTCACTATCCTGCTGGTTCTAGAACACCACAAACCATACAAATTCCTGCAACCGAGTGGGCAGCACACCAAGCTCATGGAGATACACAGGGAGCTTGTCCGGTGGTTGTCGATGCTGATATACAAGTTTGTCATTACAATGCCACAACAGGTAAAAAAGAGCAGATAATTATTAAAGAATCTGAGTGGCCTGCACACCAAGCTCATGGTGATACGAAAGGTTTATGTCCCTTAGGTGCTAATAACCCGGGAACATCTACTTCAATTACTATTTGTCATAAAGATATATTAACAGGAAATACTACTACGATGCAAATTCCTGCTACGGAATGGGCAGTACACCAAGCTCATGGCGATTTTATGGGTGTTTGTCCGAAAGTTAAAAAAATTACGATTTGTCATGTTCCAACAACAGGTGATCAACGTCAAACATTGGAAATCCCTGAATCTGAATGGGCAATACATCAAGCACACGGTGATGTTTTAGGTTCTTGTCCTGCAGTAGAGCCAACATTAACCATATGTCATAAAGATGTAACGGGCAAAAAATCAACTATTACTATTCCTGAGTTTAGGTGGGTAGAACATTTTAATCATGGTGATACGAAAGGAGAATGTCCAAGAGTTGAAATACCAATGATAACCATCTGCCATTACCCCGTAGGGTCTAGAACACCACAAACCATACAAATTCCTGCAACCGAATGGGCAGCACACCAAGCTCATGGAGATACACAGGGAGCTTGTTCGGTGGTTGTCGATGCTGATATACAAGTTTGTCATTACAATGCCACAACAGGTAAAAAAGAGCAGATAATTATTAAAGAATCTGAGTGGCCTGCACACCAAGCTCATGGTGATACGAAAGGATTGTGTCCTTTAGGTAGTAATAACCCGGGTAGTACTGATTTAATAGCTATTTGTCATAAAGATCCTAATACAGGAGTTTATCAAACTATCCAGATTGCTGTTTCGGAAGTTAGAACACATTTAGCACATGGTGATATTGAAGGACCGTGTACTACGCAAAACAATGGCGGCAATACAGGGGGAACAGGTGGTTCTGGTGGAAATGAAGAAAAAATCACTATTTGTCATTACCCACCTGGAAATACAAATAATCCCCAAACCATAGAAATATCTGCCTCGGCATGGCCTGCACATCAAGCCCATGGAGATACACAAGGAGCTTGTGCTCCTACAACAGGAGGTAATCCGGGAGGAATACCTGGAGGTGCTGGTGGGAATCTAGGCAACCCAAGAGGAGGAAATAATGGAGGAAATGAGAAGATAACTATTTGTCATTATCCACCGGGGAATACAGGAAATCCTCAAACCATAGAGATACCTGCATCTGCATGGCCTGCTCACCAAGCTCATGGAGATACTCAGGGGGCTTGTGCTCCTTCAACAGGAAACTCAGGAGGAAATAGTGGTAGCTCCGGAAACTCAGGTGGGAACAATGGCGGCTCAGGAAATTCTGGAGGAAATGAGAAAATCACCATTTGTCACTATCCACCGGGAAACACCGGAAATCCTCAAAACATAGAAATACCTGCATCTGCATGGCCTGCTCACCAAGCACATGGAGATACACAAGGACCATGTCCATCCTCTTCGGTAAAAATTAAAGAATCAACTAGCAAGCCCGGCATAAAAAAATCAGGCATTAAAAAACCTTAATAATGGAACAAGCGTTATCAGAACATTTTTGGAATGAAAGGTATGAAAAATGTGAGACAGGGTGGGATATAGGTTATATTTCCACACCACTTAAGGATTATTTTGATCAGCTTACGGATAAGGAAATGACTATTCTTATTCCGGGATGTGGAAATGCTTATGAGGCAGAATACCTGAATCAATTAGGGTTTAAGAATGTGGTAGTGTTAGATTTCTCTAAACATGCACTACAGCAATTTAAGCAACGTGTTCCTACTTTTCCCAAGCATCATTTAATTGGTGAAGATTTTTTTAAGCACCAAGGTGCTTATGATTTGATGGTGGAACAAACTTTTTTTTGTGCATTACATCCGAGTTTGAGAGCAAAATATGCTGAGCATACAGCATCATTACTAAAGTCTAAAGGAAAATTAGTAGGTCTTTTGTTTGATGATGTGTTAAATACAGACCATCCACCATTTGGCGGCAATAAAGCAGAATATTTAAGCTATTTTTCTCCGTATTTTGATGTAGCCATTATGGAAACGGCAACGAACTCTATACCGCCTAGAGCAGGAAGAGAACTTTTTATAAAAATGATAAAAAAAATAAGTTGATGCTTAAAGATTTAATGGTTGTTGAGTTAGCAAGTGTTTTGGCAGGGCCTGATGCAGGGATGTTTTTTGCCGAAATGGGAGCAAGAGTGATTAAGATAGAAAACAAAACTACCAACGGAGATGTAACCCGACAATGGAGAACAGCTTCAGAGAAAAGTAATCAAGAAAATGTTTCTGCTTATTTTTCAGCGGTAAATTGGAATAAAGAACATCTTTTTTTAGATTTAAAACAAGCCAACAATAAAAAACAAGTTGTTGACTTGCTAAAAGATGCGGACATTGTAATTGCTAACTTTAAACCCGGTGATGCAGAAAAATTTTCTCTAGATTATACTTCCATTAAACAAATCAATCCTACCATTATTTATGGAGAAATAAATGGTTTTGGAGCGGATGATAATAGAGTAGCATATGATGTGGTGCTACAAGCCGAAACAGGTTTTATGGCAATGAATGGTACAGCAAGTTCAGGTCCTTTAAAAATGCCTTTAGCCATGATAGATGTGTTGGCTGCCCACCAATTAAAAGAAGGAATTTTAGTAGCATTACTCAATAAAACTCAAAGTGGAAAAGGAGCTTATTTACAAGTTGCTTTGTATGATGCAGCACTAGCTTCGTTAAAAAACCAAGCGACTAACTGGTTAATGAATGGTGAGAATTCCAAATTAATAGGTTCTTTACATCCAAACATTGCTCCTTATGGTGAAACTTATCAAACGAAAGATGGTAAATGGATGGTATTGGCAATTGGCACGGACAATCAATTTAAAAGTATGTTGACTATTATTGGAGCAACAGCCTTAATTAATGACGAAAGGTTCTTAAGCAACGTCAAAAGAGTAGCCAATAGGATTGTATTAGATGATTTACTGAAAAACTATTTTAACCAAATTTCTTTATCCTCTTTTCAGGAAAAATTCTATAAAGCTAACATTCCTTTTGGTATAATTAAAGATATTAAAACTGTTTTTGAAGAGGATAAAGCCAAGGCTTTAGTTTTAGAAGAAAAAGTAGGAAGTATCAATACCAAAAGAATTAAAACGGCTGTTTTTAAGATAACGGAAGGATGATGAAAATTAATTATTCATCATTACTTTTAGTTTAGTTTCTTTATTTCTTAAGTCTAAACCACCTTCATAAACAGATTTTAAGTTAACCAAATAGAACGACCAACCTGTGTGACAACCAAGTCGGATATGTTGTTTTGAATTATCATCTGTGGGAATATTTTTTTGTGTTAGTTCTACGATTACATAATCGTCTAATGTAGAAAGTTGAATATCCACTAAACATTCTCCTGCAAAAGTGAACTGAATAAAATCCTTTCCGTTTGCCTCTGTAATTTTACCACGTTCGGTTTCATCATATAAAAACCAATTCCATTCATAAGAATATCCTTTTTCTATGGGTGTTGCTTTACTTACGGGTTTTCCGTTAGTATCTATAAAAACAGCCTTACTTAAAAACCATTTTTCAATTGCTGATGTTGTTGTCCAAGCGTTGTAAATATCAGCTAGTGGTGCTTTAATCGCTATTTTTCTTGTAAAGGTGGTCCAGTCAAAGTTTTTCATGTTAGGTAGTTTTAGTTGTTTTGTAGGTTTGTATCATGTTACTGGTACTTATTCTTTTAAAACTTTTATATTTATAGTCTCACCATTAGTTGTTTCTAATTTTAGAATGTAAACACCTGAAGGAGCATCTATGCTAATATTTATAATGTCAGTTGATTCAAATTTTTGAATTAATATTAATTGCCCCAAACTATTAGTTAATGTTGCAGATAAATTTGTTTTGGTTTCTCCTAAATCAATAGAAATATCTCTAGTAGTTGGATTAGGAAAGATGTTTATATTGGGTGATTGTAATTCATTTATATCAACAGTTGAACAAGTATTATTGCAGTTTGTACTAAATGATGTTTGAGGGTCATGATTAGACCAATTATTTGTTGAATATGTGGAGTTGTCTACTTCAATACAAGTTAAATTCGGGTTGAATTGAAAGTAAGGATTCCAAAAAAAAAGATTATTTCCATTTTTTACATTAACACAGGTTAAAAGATTGTATCTACAATCTATCCTCCTCAGTAAAAGATTTAATGAAACATCTAATTCTGTTAATTGGTTATGGTCGCATATAAGTAAAATTAAATTGCTATTCTGGCTAAGATCTAGCATGGTTATATCATTGTTATGGCAAATTAAAGAATCAAGATTAATATTTTGAGTAACATCAATACTGATAAGATCATTTCTGTTGCAATCAAGATAGTTTAAATTGCTATTCTGAGTAATATCTAATGAGGTTATTAAGTTATTGTAGCACGAAAAATGAACCAAATTGATATTCTGTGTGACATCAAGAGTATTAAGCAGGTTGTTATAACATAATAATTTCTGTAAAAGGGTATTTTGAGTAACTATCAAACTTGTAAGTTCATTTACAGAACAGTTTAAATAAGATAAAGATGTGTTTGATGAAAAGTCTAGATTGGTAATACGATTATTGTTACAATACAGTTTTTCCAATGAGATAAAATCTTCTATTCCAGTCAGATCAACAATGCTATCAAAACTTATATCTAATACTTTAATAGTATCAATATTAGATGTAGGGATACTTCCATCCAATGGTCCACTGTCGTATCCTAAATTAATTAACCTTTGTTCAAAAACGGTGTCTGATATTACTGTTGTTTGAGCAATTGTAAAATTAAAAGCTAGTAGATGTGTTAAAATGGATAAAATTGGTAGTAATGTCTTCATAATATTTTTTCTTTATGTTTGTCAATGGTGCATATGCCTGAGTGAATATGTATATTTTTTAGTTATATATGTAAAAATACATTTTTTTATAACTTAACAAAACGACTTTCAATGTTTTGTTAAGCATAAGTGTAAACTTCTTTTTTTAATAAAAACAAAAAAAAGCTTACCAGATTCCTGATAAGCTTTTTTATAATAATTATGTTGTTGTGGTATTACTGAGCTACTTCCACATCTGCAGAGATGTTAAGTGTAGTAATAATAGGGTCCGTATTAGCAGTAATGGTAACTGTTTTTGTTTGAGCTCCTTGTTGTTTTCCAGGGCTATATTCTACTACAATTTCTCCCGTTGCTCCCGGTTTAATAGGTTCTTTAGGGAATTGAGGAACGGTACATCCGCAGCTTCCTGTAGCGTTTTCAATAATTAAAGGTTCTTTACCTGTATTGGTAAATTTGAAAATTTTAGTGTGCTTAGAATCTTGTTTAATCTTTCCAAAGTTATGGCTGTTTTCAGCAAACTGAACAGAGGTTTTAGATCTCGTTTCTGATAAGATAGGAGCTGCCGGAGCTGGTTCGTTAGTTGGAGTAGGAGACATTGGATTAATAGGATTCAAATCATTTACATTACCCGTATTAGTGGTTACTGATGGAGATGTGGCAATGCTTTCAGAAGCATTATAATCTCTTCTTGCCGGTCTGTCGTCCATAAAGAAGGTATCTACAATTAAGGTTAAAGCAATTACGCCCAATAAGGCAACTTTCAAATTTTCTTTCATAGTTAGTTATTTTTTATTTTTAATGTGATGACAAATTTACAAAACTTATTTGTATACTAATTTTTCTTTTTTAAAGGTATCGCTTTTTATTTCTTCAACCGCTTTTAATAAGGCATTATCTATATCGCTAATAACTTGGTAATAGGCTGAGCTATCCCACATGTTTCGGGCAATGGTTGCTTTTAAACGGGTAAGTAAAAAAGTTTTAGAAGTGTTAATTTGTTCTTCATTTTTTTCTACTTCATTTTTGGCGGCAAAGTCAACAAATGCTGTTAGCAACTCTTTTTCTGCATCAAAATTATTTTTAAAATCGCTTACGGTAGGGTAAGTTGCTATTAGCTTTTCTCTGTTATCTTGCGTGTATTCCAATGCAAATTCATTTACCAAGCCTTCTCTGGTAACTTTACTCAAGTAATCAGAAATCATACTGGTATCTATAGGAACAAATACATCAGGCATGATACCTCCGCCACCATAAACCGTTCTTTTGCTGTTTAGGGTAGTAAATTTTAATGAATCAGGGAATGCAATACTATCTTCAGTAACTAATTCTCCGTGTTCGTATCTTCTTGTAAGTTCATTATAGTATTCTTCTTTACCTTCATCGTAAGGTCGTTGTATACTTCTTCCTGAAGGCGTATAATACCTTGCAATGGTTAATCTAACAGCAGAACCGTCTATTAAAGAAAATGGTTTTTGAACTAATCCTTTACCAAAAGATCTTCTTCCTACAATTAATCCTCTATCAAAATCTTGAATTGCACCGCTAACAATTTCGGAAGCTGATGCGGATCCTTCATCAATAAGAATAACCAATTTGCCTTTTTCAAAACCACCTTTTTCTGTGGTAAAATATTCTTGTTTCGGACTTTTTAATCCTTCGGTGTAAACAATTAACTTATTTTCATCAAGAAATTCATCAGCCAGTTGAATAGCTGATTTTAAGTAACCTCCACCATTTCCTCTTAAGTCTAATATTAAATGTTTTACATTTTTTTGCTTCAGTTTTTTTAATCCATCTCTAAATTCGTCAATGGTTTTATTGGCAAAACGATTTATTTTTATGTAGCCGATTTCATCATCAACCATATAAGAAGCATCTACACTAAAAATTGGAATTTCATCTCTGGTAATGGTAAATTTTAATAAGTCTTTTTCTCCTCTACGTTTAACAGCAACAGTTACTTTAGTGCCTTTCTTTCCTCTCAGTTTATCTTGCACATCACTGTTTTGAAGACCAATTCCGGCAATATTTTCTTTATCTACTTCAATAATTTTATCGCCAGCCTGAATACCTACTTTTTCGGAAGGTCCACCGGGAATAGGAGACACTACTACAAGTGTATCGTGTAAAATATTAAACTGAATCCCTACACCTTCAAAATTTCCGATTAAAGGTTCGTTCATCTTTTTGAGTTCTTTTTCAGGGATATAAACAGAGTGAGGATCTAATTCTTTTAATAAAGCAACAATGGCTGCTTCGGTTATTCTTTCTTCATCTGTAGAATCAACATAAGCGTAGTTGATAAGTTGAAGTAAGTTTTCAATTTTTTGACCACCTGGTGTAAGTAGGTTTTGTGTGAAAATAGATAACACAAAAAATTGTGTTATTATCAGAAGTGAGATTTTTTTTATGATCATAATTTTAGTATAAAGTGAGGCTAACAAATTTAAGTAAAAAGTTTAGCAAAGAAAGTTAATAAATTATAAAACAACTATTATGCAACTTTTGTAATTTTCTTAAAACTCAACATTTAATTGTTGTAAAACCATTCTCAAACTGATTAATAGTTTTTGTTTTTCCTCATTTTCTTCGATATCTATGGTTTCTTCTACATCAAAAATTAAGTCATTTACTTCATCTTCACCAAAAGTAGCATCGAAATTTTCTATTACTGTTAATGCTTCTAAACAAACATTAAAATCCCCATTTACAGCTTCTTGCACTAAGTAACTTAAATGATTACTTGCATCTAATCCGGATTGCCAAAAAATAGATATTAAAAAGGTTTTGATAGAAAAGTACTTGTCATTTTCTATGGCATTAATAATTGCTTGAGTGGTATTTTCTGCTTTTAAGTCAAACAATAATTCGGTAATAGCTTGTTGAACTTCGCTATCTTTATTTACTAAGTAAACATCTAAAAGTGGCTCAATAGCTTCCGGTTTACCACTTTTTCGGAGTTGTTTTATAGCGGTTAATACTTTTTGGGTGTCGTTTCCTTGTAAATCTTTAATGATGTTGTTGAATTTGTTGTCGTTTCTTTTTACAGCCATGGTAAATGTAATTAGAGTGATATAAAAAATGAGTTAAAAGAAATAGGGTGAATAAACTAGTTTATTCACCCTATTTCTTGATAAAAGTTGGGATTAATAATAAATTAACCTTCTAACTTTTGCAATATATTTAGCTAAACGAATTACTTGTTTAGTGTAACCAAACTCGTTATCGTACCATACATAAAGTACTATATTTTTTTTGTCGTTAGAAACGATGGTTGCATTACTGTCATAAACAGAGCAACAAATGTTTCCTATAATATCTGTAGATACTAATTCAGGATCGTTTTCGTATTTAATCTGATTTACTAAACCTCCTTGAAGAGCAGCTTTTCTAATTAGTTCGTTAATTTCATCAACAGAAGTTTCTTTTTTAACTTCTAAACTAAGAATGGCTAAAGAGCCATTTGGAGTAGGAACTCTTACAGCATTGGCGGTTAATTTTTCTTTTAAAGAAGGAATTACTTTGGTAACAGCATTTCCTGCACCAGTAGAAGTAATTACCATGTTGATAGCTGCAGAACGACCTCTTCTTGGTTTTTTATGCATGTTATCTAATAAATTTTGGTCGTTGGTGTAAGCATGAACGGTTTCTATATGTCCTTTTACAACACCTAATTCATTTTCTACTACATAAAGAATTGGAGAAATAGCATTGGTAGTACAAGAAGCTGCAGAGAAAATAGTTTCATTTTCAATATCTAAAGTATTTTCGTTAATTCCGTAAACAACATTAGGTACTTCTTTACCTGGAGCAGTAAGTAATACTTTGCTAATTCCTTTTGCTTGAGTATGTCTAGAAAGTTGTTCTCTGTTAGAGAAAACACCAGTATTATCAATTAATAAAGCATCATTAATTCCGTAAGCAGTATAATCAACATCTTCAGGATTGTTAGCTTCAATTATTTTAACAATTTGTCCGTTAATGATGAGTGCTTTATTCTCAGTATCAGCATCTACAGTTCCTGAGAATAATCCATGTACAGAGTCATTTCTTAATAAAGCAGCTCTTTTAATAATCTCATCGTCAGTTACTTTTCTAGTAACAATAGCTCTTAATCTTAGTTGTTGACCTTTTCCAGCTTGTTTTACTAGTTCTCTGGCGGCTAACCTACCAATCCTTCCAAAACCAAATAAAACAACATCTTTTGGTTGTAATTGACGACCTTCAGCAGCAATAAAGTCTTTTAATTTATCTTTTAAGAAGTCGGTTTGAGAAGCATAGTTAGCTTTTTCGTTATGCCATTCAGCAGCTAATTTGCCTATATCTATTTTTGATGGAGCAATATCTAAGCTTTCTAGCTCTTTAGCTAAAGAGGAGGTGTCAAAAATATCAACAGGATTAAAAGTAATGCTTTTCGCTTTAGAGTGTAGGTTTAAAACATCTGAGATGCTTATGTCTACTAAAGGATTTCTAAAAAGTACTAACTCAATAGATTTTTCGTACATTAAATGTCCTATTGAACTAATAAGCTTAACAGCAGCTTTTTCTCTTTTTACATATTCATTTAGATTTTCTTCGTAGGTTTTGTTTTTGTCAAGAATTTCCATGATAAATTTTTAATTGATTTTTAATGTATAATTATATTTTTTTATCCTAAATAGGCTTTGAGTAAATCACTTTTTGAGGATGTTCTTAATTTTTTAATACCTTTTTCTTTTATCTGGCGTACACGTTCACGTGTTAAATTAAAACTTTCACCAATTTCATCAAGAGAAAGAGGTTGTTTGCATCCTATGCCAAAAAATAATTCTATTACTGATCTTTCTTTGTCAGTTAACTTTGACAGTGATCTGCAAATTTCTTGATGTAAAGATTCTTGCATTAATAAAATGTCTGTTCTTGTACCATCATTATCAGTTAAAACATCTAGTAAACTTCCGGAGTCTTCATCATCTCCAAAAGGAGCATCAACAGATACATGTCTGCCCGAAACTTGAATAGAACCATCGATTTTATCTATACTGATGTCTAATAAGTTGGCAATTTCATCTATAGAAGGTTCTCTTTCAAACTCTTGTTCTAGCTTAGAAAATGCTTTTTTTATTTTGCTTAATGAACCAACTTGATTAAGCGGTAAACGTACAATTCTGGACTGTTCGGCTATTGCTTGTAAAATAGACTGACGAATCCACCAAACAGCGTAAGAAATGAACTTAAAACCTCTTGTTTCATCAAAGCGTTGAGCAGCTTTAATTAATCCTAAGTTACCTTCATTAATTAAGTCAGGTAAGGACAAACCTTGGTTTTGATATTGTTTTGAAACAGACACAACAAATCTTAAATTGGCTTTAACTAATTTTTCTAAAGCAATTTGATCTCCTTCTCTTATGCGTTGAGCTAATTCTACTTCATCCTCAGCAGTTATAAGTCCTTCTCGACCAATTTCTAATAAATACTTGTCTAACGAAGCACTTTCCCTGTTGGTAATAGACTTAGTAATTTTTAATTGTCTCATCGAGATGCTTTTAAAAGTGAATTGATAGGTACGCAAATTTAATCCCTTTTTCTCGATTGGAGGGCTTTTATAGTATTAAAATTTTTAACATAAAATTAATTTTAAAACAATGTTGAAAATAATTTAAATATCTATTTGATTGTTAGTTTGTTGGGTTTTTTAACTTGATACTCCATTCAAAATTAAAAATGGCAACCGTTTCATTTTGTTTATCTCTCCCTATTGATTCCATCCAAAAAGTTTGTCCTTCAGAACTTGCTATAGTACTTTTCAAGGCATTAGCTATAATTTTTCCATCATTACATGTAAAGGTTATTTTGCCTTTGGCTTTTTTAAGAAAAGTACCTTTTTGTTGTGTTACCAACATGGAGATAGGTTGTTTACTGTTTCTTATTTTTTGAAGTACTAAGGTTCCTGTGGTAAGTTCTGCAGACATGGCTAAAACAGCAAAATAAATAGAACCAAAAGGATTTTGATTTATCCAACGATGTTTAATGGTTGATGAACAGGTATTTTCTGATATTGATTTTAACCTAACTCCTGTAAAAAATGCACTTGGTAATTTGGCTAAAATAAAAAGATGAAACTTGAACATATTGTAAAAATGATTATTGATTAGCACTTATTTTATTGAGTTCATCAGCGAAAGATTTAGCAAGAATTCTTCTGCTAAATTTTTCGTACCCTTTGCTATTTACTTTTAAACTGTTGGATTTATAAGCTGCATAATGATGGTTAATAATTTCTTTAAGCGAATCAACCTCCTCAAATCCGGTTAATGTTCCTGCTTGAGTTTCTTTTATCACTTTAGCTGCATCACCTTCAGGTTTTCCAATGGCAACAATTGGTCGTTGTGCTCCAATATACTCAAATAATTTACCTGGAATTATACCATCATTTTTTGGTGTGTTATTCAACAACGCTAGCAACAATTGAGAGCTAATCATTTGCTCAATTACTTGGTTGTGAGGTAAACTTCCTACTAATTTTAAGTTGTTTTGAAGTTGATGTTGGTTGATAGATTGAATCACTTCAGCAGCTACCTGACCAATAAATTTTATTTCCAAATCATTTTTAAACTGTTCATCTTTTTGAGCAAGTTCAGCAAGTACTTTCCATAAAGCATGAGGATTCCTATCTTCATTTAATGACCCTGTATGTGTTAATGTGAATTTTTTATCCAATACTACATCTTCAACAGCAGTAAAATCTGCCGGGTCGTAACCATTTGTAATTACTACAGGTACTCTTCCCGAAATTTCTTTAAAATCATTTGCCCAACTCCAGGTTACAGTAACCACCTCATTTGCTGTATGTAATACTTCTTGTTCTAATAGTTTGTGTTTTTTATCTGCCCAGTTGCTAAGTTTAAGTTTGTGATAAAAATCTATTAAGGTCCAAGGATCTCTAAAATCTGCCAACCAAGGTATGGTATGTTTTTTTATCACATTTTTAGCAATAAGATGAGTAGAGTGGGGAGGTCCGGTAGAAATAATGGCGTCCACTTTATTTTCTTTTAAATAATTAATTAAAAATTTTGAAGATGGCTTAATCCAAAATTTTCTGGCATCAGGAATAAAAACATTACCTCTTATCCATAGCGATAAATTATGTAAAAAAGAACTTCCTTCACTAGATTGACTCATTCCGGGCAAAAGAGCTTCTTCTTTTTTCTTGCCTAATAATTTTTTATATAAGCCAAATGGTTCCCAAATCTTGGTTCTTATGGTTTCAATACCTTCCGGAATTTCTTTTAGTAGTTCTTTATCTTGAATGGCTATTTCCCCATTTTTGGTAGTGTAGATTATAGGTTCCCAACCATATTCTCTGAGGTATTTAGTGGTTTTTACCCAACGTTGCACCCCGCCACCACCCATTGGAGGCCAGTAATAGGTTATGATTAATACTTTTTTCATGTTAAGCAAAATTAATCATTAAATCTCATCATTTGGTTAGGAGTAAATGTCCATTCCGGAGTTGAAATTTCTGTTTTACAGTCGGCAACTGAATACCAAGGTGATAATGAATTATTATTAGGATTTTTTAAAACATGAATATTCTGAGCGGGCATATAGCTTTGTGCCAACATAAAAACTTTTTCTTTTGTGGTAGGGTTTTCTGCCATATCGATAACAATAACAGCATGTCCTGGAAAACCTCCTTTAATAAATACATCACCAATTTTCATGTTTGATAAATTGACGTTAACTAATTCCTTACTTAATGAGGCAGTTCCTGCATACATAAATATATTATCCATGTACTTTCTAAAACTTTGGTAAGTGGTATTGTTTTTTGATGAAGTTATCCAAACCATTTTGTTTCCTTGTAGTTTAGGATAAAAACCCTCGCTCCACTTTTTAAAAGGAATAGTAGCTCCATTAGTATAATTAAATTTTATTTGATTAGTTTTATTGGTAGCAAAAAGATACTCAGCCCTTAATCGCATTACAGCATCAGCACATTGTTGTAAATCTTTATTTCCAACATCTATATTAATGACTGCAAATTGTGCCGATTGATTGTATTTTTTTTTTCCACTGTGTAAATAAACAGTATTGTCTGTTAAGTTTAATGGAAGATGTCTAAGCCAATCACCAAAAGAGTTGTGATTAAATTCTGTTCTCTTAAAACCTAATGGTACAGGAACATTGTTGCACAAAGCTTCTTTATACTTATATTTATTAAGCCATGCATAGTTATAATCAATAGTATCTATAACGGAACTATTATTTTCAGCACTATTTACAACCAACGTATCGTATTTTGTAGTATTATTTTGACAAGAAGCAGTGAGAAAACAACATAGTGCAACATAAAAAAAATATTTATTTTTAGTTGCCATTACTGGTTACTTTACAGTAACATTGGTTACATAGAAGCCTGTATTCGAAGCATTATAAACTGTTTCATAAATAGAAATGTACAACATTCCTGCAGCGCTTGCTTTGCCATTATACTTAGCTCCCGCTTTTGTTACTGTTCCGGAATCACCAATTTTAAATACTACATTTCCGTAAGCTGGACTTGTTGAAGTACTACTATTTGTGTTAAAATCATCTGAACTACTATTTTTAACAGAGCCATCAGGCTTATAAGCATTATTTGATAGGCTTGCTAACACAACTTCTCCCGAAGCTGTCATAGAAATGTTTTGTCCCGGTTTAACTACAATCCCCGTTTTTAACCAACCGCCATTTTGATTAGAACTGATATGAGTTGATGCCATCAATTTAAACGTTTTACTATCGGCAGATGCGTCTATATAAAGGATGTCAATTTTCTCGATTTTTTCTCTGGGAATAGTTAAATCACCGTATTCTGTTTTTAAACTCACAGTAGAAAAATCGTATTTTCCACCCATGCTGTATTCGTAGTCAATAGTAATTATATCTTTTGTAGAATAGCTATTTCCTACACTGTGAATAGCTTTTAATTCAGACAATGCAGTAGTTAGAGAATAATCATAATGAATAGGTGTTTCTTGAGTTTCTGAATAAAGTACTTCTTCAATAACAGGGATTGCGCTTATTTTTAAATTAACCAATTGGTCGTAAGCTTTTTTTCTATTATCTTCTATAGCACTTTGCAACTGTTTGGCTAGATTAACAATAGTGTTTTTTAAACTATTATCAGGATGAATTCCTAAAGAAATAGAAGATACGTTTTTTATTGGGATATCTAATTTACCATAATCGGTTATTAATAAAACATTAGAAACTTTTGTTGTTCCTGTTACGATATTTCCATCTTTTAGCGTAAGTGTAAATTCTGTTTTAGATTGTGCAAATAGGTTGTTTGATATAAGTAATATGAGTATAAATAATGTTTTTTTCATAACGTAAATATTTAAAGGTTAATTATTTTTTATTTAATAAAAATACGATTGGTTCTTGATTTTTTATATTAAAATCAATACTTTCGGTAATCGGATGGAATCCATCGGCCTCAACTAAAATATTATAATTTTTATCAGGGGCAACAATCATTACAAACTCACCTGTACTTGCTTTTGCATTGTAAATCCCCACTATGGTTTTGTTATCTTCCATTAAAGTTGCTTTTACAGGAATAGATTTGTTCGATGATTTATCATATCCGATTCCTTTTAAGACAATTAAATTAGTAGGAGGGTCATTTATAAAAGCTTTATACAAATCAATACCACCTAATCCACCTTCTCTAGTTGATGAAAAGAACGCATTTTTTCCATTGGCTGCTAAAACAATAGAGAACTCATCTCTAACAGAGTTTATTGGGGAGCCTAAATTTTCTGGGTTAGTCCAAGATTCATTAGAAACTGTGGAAAAAAATAGGTCAAACCCACCCATATTTTGATGTCCTTTACTGCTAAAATATAACGTTTTTCCATCACTAAAAATAAAAGGGTAGTCTTCGTCAAATTGGGTATTAATGATTGGTCCTAAATTTTGAGCTTTTCCCCATGTTCCATCTGGTAATCGGTTAGCTTTATAAATATCTTTTCCGCCATAACCTCCCGGTCTGCTACTTGAAAAATAGATTGTTTTATTGTCTATAGTAATAGATGCGCCAGTTTCATTAAAAGCTGATTTAATTTCTACAGGAAGTTCGTTCGGATCTTCCCATTCTTCTAGTCCCATTTGAGTAACTTGTAGGTTTCCGGCAATAAGAAACTTATTATTTCTTTGAAAAAATAGGGTCTGTCCATCAGCAGACATGCCTGCAGTAATTTCTTGTTGGGCGGTATTAATATTATTATTTAGTTTTTCAACTTGAGTGTTACTTTTATTATAATCAGTTATTTGATAAATGTTATGCATGTAATTTTCTTTGTTAGAAGAAAACAATAACAATGATGCGTTGGCATTTATTAGCGGAGCACAATCATCAAATTCAGAGTTTATGCTACTTCCTAAATTCTCTACTAAAATGTTTCTTTTGTTTTTTAAAGCCAATTCTGCATAAGAAATTTGATTAATGTAACGTGTAATATCATCATTGGTAAGCTCTTTTTCTCCGGCAATTAATTTATATCCGTTATAAAAGTTAGTTGCTTTTTTAAACTTACTGTTAGCATGAGCTGTAGCCGCTTTATATCTAAATAGTTCTAAACTTACTGATGTTGCAGATTGATTAAAATGTTTTTCTGCTTTTTCGTATTCGTGTAAGTTAAAATAACAAATTCCCATTTGGTAATTTAAGTTTACATCAGTACTGTCCTTGTTATAATGTTCTTTTAAAGAGGTTAAAGCACCACGGTAATCATTTACTTCTATATTAAATTTTGCTTTAGAGATAGCTTTTTCAATTTCGGGGGAAGATTTTTGACCATGGGCTGAATTACTAAGTGATAACAGTATGCAAATTAATAAATAGACTTTTGAAATATAATTGGTTGATATAAAATTCATGTTACTTCTTAAATTGATCGTAAATATATAAACAATATTGAGTATTGAAAAAAATACACTCAAAAATAGTGCAATTATTTACATTTAAGCTATTGAATTAGAAATGAAATAAACAGTTTGTTGTTAGTTAAAAATGAGTTTTAATTACCATTTTATAGTAGGTAAAAATGTCTAGAAAAAATAAACATAAAAGTAATAAATACTAAAACAGACAAAGAAAAGTATTCCTATAATACTTATTGTTTTAAGTAGAGTAGAGGGTTGTTTTTCTTTGGGAATATCTTTTCCCGTAATAACTAAATAATTGAGGATAGCTAATATTGGAGAAGATAAAAAGGCGATTGCTGTTGCAAAATCAATTAACATTTTCATGTTTGCCGAAAAAAATGCTATGATAACGATACTACCAAAAGCTAGCAGAAATAGCCATAGCCAATAAAATGAAGTAGCTTCATTTTGAGTTTTATTAAATAAAATCGCAGAAGTTTCTACCATAACTCTTGGTTGTGCATCTAAACAAGTCAAAGTTGTACTAAACATAGTTGTTAATGCTGCTGCTGCAATAATTATATAAGACCATTCACCAATATTGGAAGTATAAATTTGAAGTAATTGCTTTGTAAATTCACTTCCATTTGCAGAAAGTTCAACACCAGTGCCATAAATACTTACTGCACCTAATCCTAAAAAAGCTATAGCAAGAATTAAAGTAGTCCAGTAACCTAGTTTAAAGTCAAACATGATGTCTTTATAGCTAATAGATGTGTCTTTATTGTGGTTAGTTTTTTCTGTAGTCCATATAGAATGCCAAACAGCGATATCAAAAGGAGCCGGCATCCAACCCATAAGAGCAATTAAAAATAATATGTGATTTTTATTAGAAAAAGAAAAAATTGTTTTTAGTGAATTATTTTGTTGATAATCTCCAAAGAGTGAAGTTAAAAAAGTACTAATGGTAGCTATAGCAAGTAGGCTTATAATAAATTTCATACTTGTGTCTAATACTTTGTATTTTCCGATAAATAAAAATAGACAGCAAATAAAAAGCACGAGTGAAGCAATGCTCCATATTGGCAAATGTATATGAAAAACCTCGGCAACAATTCCTGCGGTAACTGTGGTAACGGTAGATTGTATGATAAACATTCCAAAGAATGTAATCAAGAAAAATAAAATTACTGACCACTTACCTAGGTTTTTATATCCATAAAGTATATTTTTTCCTGTTATGGCAGCATAGCGTGGTCCGTACTCAAAAAAAGGATATTTTAAAATAATAACTATCAAAATTGCCCAAATAAGTTGATATCCAAAATCGCTTCCAGCTCTTGTAGATTGAATAAGGTGAGAAACTCCAATAGCAGCTCCAGCGTATAGTAATCCTGGACCTAATTTTTTATGCCAGCTCATTTTTAGATGTTTAAAGGTGGCAAAGTAAAAATATTTTTCAAGAATAAAAAAATACGAAGAAATAAAATAAATGTGTTACATGGCTTATTTTTATAAAAAATAACTTATTTTAGTTGCAAATTTTAAATACACAAAAAATTATGAAAAAAATTTACACTTTATTTACAATAGCAATTTTAGGTTCAATAGAGGTTTTTGCTCAATGTAATGGTAGATACCAAACTAATATTTACACTACTGTAGATGTAACTACCGTGCAATATGGTAGTAATATGGATTTAAATAATAATGTGATTGATTTGTTTATGGACATTTATCAACCACAAGGAGATACTGCAACATCGAGACCGTTGGTTATTTTTGCCCATGGAGGTTCTTTTTCAGGAGGATCAAGGTCTTCGGCAGAATTAGTTCATTTTGCTACAGAACTAGCTAAAAAAGGTTATGTATGTGCTTCTATTAGTTATAGGTTGGCACCTAGTGCTTTTTCATTGTTAGCAGAAGAAACTACGTTTAAAGTAGTATTCGGAGCAATTCAGGACGGAAAAGCTGCAATTCGTTACTTTAGATCTGATGCTGCTAATGCTAATCTTTACAAAATTGATGAAGAGCAAATTTTTATTGGAGGAACTTCAGCAGGAGGAATATTGGCGTTTAATTTGGTTTATGGTGATGATGTAAATAAATTACCTACTCAGTGGCAAACTTGGTTAGGCGAAATCGGTGGGTTAGAAGGTAGTAGTGGAACACCAGGGTACTGCTCTAGAGCTGCAGGTACTTTCGGCTTTGCAGGTGGAGTAGCTGATACTGCATGGATAGATGGTAATGATGTTCCTTTGTACGCCTGTCATACTTATGGAGACCAAACCGTTTTATATAACTACGGACAGCCTTTAAATGGTTTTACACCGGTTAATCTTTATGGTAGTGGACCAATAAATACTAGAATGGACGGTCAAGGTATTTATAATCATTTAGATCCATATACAGGAAGCGACCATCCTCCATTTGCTAATTCTACACCAATATTGGATACAACAAACACTAATTTAACTACTTTCTTATATAATATTTTAGATTGCAACCCTAGTAACCTTAAAAACCCTAATCAAAAAGATTGTAGCACATTTGTGGGGGTTAATGAATTTGTTAAAAACAATATAGAGTTATTGGTTTATCCTAATCCAGCTATAGAGTTTATTACTATTGATTTAAAAGAAATGAATTCAGTTAATAATGTAGTAGAAATTACAAATACGTTAGGTCAGGTGGTTTTTACTCAAACATTAAACGAAAACATGTTAAAGGTAAATGTAAGTGGATTTCCAAATGGAGCTTACATTGTTAATGTAAATGGAGTATCTCAATTATTTATTAAGAAATAGTTTTTATAATTATTTTCAATAAAAAAAGCTGTTGTTTACAAAACAACAGCTTTTTTTGTTAGATAGAGTAGTAAATTAGTTAATTAAATCTAGCTCGGCTCTTTGTTCCTTTACCGGAAACAAAAGGGTTAGGATTAATAAAACGGATAAATATTTCAGGACCGCCATTTCCATTGGTTGCAGCTGTCAATCCTGAAACATTTAAATCATAGGCAAAACCAAGAGAAAAACTAGCAATTTCTATTTCTACAGCAGGAGCAAAGGCATCTCCAAACCTATAGTATGTTCCTAATGAAATAGCAGCACCTTTAAAAGCACCGGTATATTTAGATTCTTCTTGAAGTGTATATCTAACCATTAAACCTCCTAATAGTTGTCTCGTTGGTCCTTGAAAGTAAGCTAAAAATTTTGGTCTGAAAGCCAATTTACTATTACTTATTCCTATATGAGCTTCAGTATGAAATGCTAATTTAGAATATAGTTTATCTACTTCTCCAAATTCTAGTTGTTGGTTTGGACGCGTAATGTGATAAAAAGCTACTCCGGATTGAATATTGAACTCATCTTGAGAGCTTAATGTTTTTGCACCTTTGCCATAAGACCATAAAGCACCTGCAGAAAAATCAAAGAAATTACTATTTTCAAAAGCAAACAATTCATTAGAGCTTAGTGATGCATCAAAATTTTGTCCATTAAACTGTGAATCCCACTCTAGATTATCTGGACTCATACTTGTTTGTCCCCAAGAACCCATTAAACCTACAGATGCAGAATTTTTATCGTCTAAAAATAAAACACTTGAAAGAGCAAGATTAATTTTAGTTGTTCCAAAATTAGTTGTTCCCGCAACATCTTTAAAAGCACTTATTCCGGCTCCTATATATCCATTCTTCCATTTGTTTTTTAATAATCCACCATCAAACATTATAGCATAAGTTTTATATGGATTGGAAATACTTCCCCATTGACTTCTATAGTTTAAAACACCTCTAAAATCACCGTTAAAGACACCTGCTGTTGCTGGATTTGTGGTCATTATCATTGCGTCATACATAGTAAAGTGTATGTCTTGAGCTTTTATTTCTGTTGTTGAAATTATTCCTACTTGACAGAATAGTGCAATGAGGAGACTTGTTTTTTTACCTATAGAATAGTTCATTTTTCGGATGTTTGTGAATACGTTATATTTCATAATTATTTATCTTATTAAAGTTACGTCACCTTTTTTTGTTACTTTACTACCATCTATAAAAGTAGCTTCGAGGTAATACACAAAAACTGCTTTGTTCATATCTTTGCCTCTAAATTTACCATCCCAACCAATATCTAAACTAGTTGTTTCAAATACTTTTTCACCCCATCTGTCATAAACAAAAAAGTTTAAGTCAGCAACACCTTTACCTCTAACATAAAGTATATCATTGCTGCCATCTCCATTAGGAGAGAATATGTTTGGTACCCAAATTACATTCTCAAATTCTATAAATACAGTTACTTGGTCTGAAGCACTACAGCCATTTGAATCTACAACAATTACTGTATAAGTGATTGTTTCTTCAGGTGTACTAGTAGTAGATGGACAAGTAGGACAGCTTAGCCAAGTTGGAGGTGTCCAAGAATAACTTCCATTAGAACCAGTTGCGTTTAAAATGGTATTATTACCTAAAGTAATGGTAACATTACTTCCAGCATTAACAATTGGTGTTGGATGTACTGTTACTGTATCGGTAATTGTATCAGAACCAAACGAGTTTGAGGCAATTAACTCAATAGAATAAACTCCATCAGTTCCAAAACAAATATTAGTTGGGTTTTGGTCGGTAGATGTTGAGGGACTTCCTCCATTAAAGGTCCATAACCAACTTGTTGCAGCTGTACTCATATCAGTAAAATCAATACATTCGCCAGCACAAATTTCATTATCTGAGATAGAAAATCCTGCTGTAGGTGTTGTGCAATTGGTTACTGTAATATATGCGGTCATAGTGCTATCATCACTACCATTAGCATCTGTAACAGTTAATGAAATAGTGTAAGTTCCTGCTGCTGCAAAACAAACATTAGTTGGGTTTTGTTGATTTGAAGTTGATGGTGTTCCACCATTAAAAGTCCAACTCCACGCTGTAATTCCTCCTGTAGCTGATGAAGTACTTAAGTCTATGAAATTAATACAATTACCCTCGCAGATATTAGTTTGCGAAGCAGAAAAATTAGCAATTGGTTGTGGTAAAGTACAATTGTTTATGTTAATAGACACAGTACTAGTATCAGGACAAGCNNGGAGTAGGATTAGGATCGGTAGTACAGAAAGTAGTAGGAGAATAACTAAACGAGGCATCATCTTGTGCGTCTACGACAATTGAGATAGTATCAGCATCCCCACAAGAACCTGAAATAGTATAAATAATTTGATGAGTTCCTGCACCAGCAGTAGAAGGATCAAAAGTACCTGTTGAAGTGTTGGTTATACCAGTTCCACTCCAAACTCCCCCCGGATCAACAGCTGATAAAGTTACTGAAGCGGCATTTTCGCAAAAAGGACCGGCAGCAGTAATTGTTGCATCTGCTCCTGAGGTGATGTTTATTGTTACAGTACTAGTATCAGGACAAGTACCATTAGTAGTATAAGTTATATTGAAAGCACCTATACCACTACCGGTAATATTGACTTCACCGGTAGATGCGTTAATTACCCCACTATTGTCTATGGTAAAAGTACCACCAGAAGTTCCTGTAATAGTAGGAGTAGGATTAGGATCGGTAGTACAGAAAGTAGTAGGAGAATAACCAAAAGAAGCGTCATCTTGAGCATTAACAACTATTGTTTCTGTATCGGTATCAGTACATGAACCGGTAATAGAATAAGTTATTATATGACTTCCTGGTCCTGCTACGCCTGGATCAAAAATACCTGTTGAAGTGTTGGTTATCCCTGTCCCGCTCCAAGCTCCTCCTGGATCAACAGCAGAAAGCGTTACGGGAGCATCATTTTCACAAAAAGGACCAGCGGCAGTAATTGTTGCATCACAAGCAGTTGGGTTACAAGCCGGAAGATTAGCTAATCCATTAATAATAATAAAATTACCAAAACTGTCAGTTACCCTAAGTGTATCAATTCCAGGAGGAGGTGTTATTGTAGAGCCAGTTGTAAATGTAGTCCAAAAACCAGGAGCATTACAAGAGTTTAGTGGTATAGGGAATGGGTTGTAACAGCTTCCAAATGTCCATGTTCCTCCACAGCTAGTACATTGAGTTTGGTTTGTTACAGTAATTGTTGATGGAGGAGTCCATTGATCCCATGTATAAACTGGAGTTCCATTACTTACCGTCAAATCTCCGTTTGCTTCTACACAGACAGACAAAGATGAACATACATTAACAGAAATAGTATAGGAAAATGAACCACAACCTAAAGTATAAGTAACTACAAAATTTCCAGCTCCTGAAACTGAAGGATCAAATACTCCAGTTAACGTGTTTAGTCCAGGTGTTGTAGGAGTAGAACTCCAAACCCCTCCCGGAGTGTTTGGATTTAAAGAAACTGGAGCATCGGTAGTACATAAAGTATTGATTGGACAAAAATTTGGGTCGCAACAAACTGTAGCATATTGAGAACCAGCAGTCATATTTAAAGATTCTATTCTTCCTCCTCGCCCTGTTGAAGTACTATTATTTAATAATGCACCTACAGCTAAAACTTCTCCGTTGGAATTTACACTTACATCATAAACAGTAAATCCACCTGTAGTATTAACTTGAGAAAGAATATTTAAGTTTGGATCAAACTTTACAACTCTATCCATAGAACCAGCATATACATTTCCTGTAGCATCTACATCTAATCCGCTACAATGAACAACTCTCCCAAATGTATTGTTAGAGCTTCCTCCAGGTAAAGCAACATTATTTAATAATGCTCCAGTATTAATATCCCATTGTAAAATTCTATCTCCTCTGTGTGTATAGAAAAAATTATCGTTAGCAATAATTGCCTTTAATCCTCCACCGTTTTGAGATGCAGATAGATAGTTTTCGCATTTGTAACCTAAATGATGGGTATTGTCAACTTGAAAATCTGGAATAGAACTACATGCTGTTAAATTTTGATTAATAGCACCAACTTCAGTATGAGTTAAATAAACATATTTGGAGTTTTTAGTAGGGGCAATAGAGCGAACTTCAACTGGGGTAAAACCACCTTGGGTACCAACGGTTACATCAGCCAAAACACTACCGTTGCTCAAGTCCATATCATATATTTTGGCTTGAAAATTTAATCCTGTTCCTCCTGTACCGCCTACAATCAATTTGGTATTATCACAATTAAAAGTAATGGTCCAATATTCGGTTATGTTAAAAATCCCAGTTGCATTAGCATGCCAAACCATAGCTCCTGCTGTACTTACACGTTCTATTTCAGCACCAGTACCTTGTGTAATATAACTTACTCCGGCAGCATCTGTTGCTAATGTTCCCAACCAATCACCACCATTTGTATCCCAAGGTGTGATGTATGTCCAAATTAAGTTTCCTGCAATACCGTATTTTCTAAGCTCCATTGGTATTTCACCACCAATAACATATACATTTCCAGTAGCATCTGTTTCTACTTCTCTAGTAAAATCTCCGGCATTAAAATTAGGTGTAACTACCCAAGGGTCAATAACCACTTTTTGAGAGTTGTCATAATTCCCTAAATTGAAGGTTAAAATATTGTTACTAAAAACATATTCTGATTGAATTACAGTTTTGGAGTTTTGATAGAAAGTAAGTGGTTTATGTTCTATAATTTTAGTGGATGCCGTGTTAATTTCTAATTGTCCTGTTTGAGAATTTAATTTGATATCAATTTTTTCATCTAAATGATTAGTATGAAAAGTTTCATACTTCATTTTTATTTCATTAGGATTTGCTCCCGGATGCAAGATTACATTATATTTTATACCACCATCAGGGTGTAAAGTATATTCAATATCTATATTGTTATAAATGTTTTTATAAGTGATTTTTTTATATCCTTTTACATTATTGACGTTGTTTACATCATTTGTTTTTAAATCTTTAACAGCATAAGAGTAGTAATGGTTGGTCTTTTCTTCGGCAATAATCTTTACATTATTATTTGCACCTACAAAACTTATGTTTACAAATTCGCTTAAGTGAATTCTACTAGGAAGATTATTGTTAGCATCTCCTTCTCCTTTTTTCTTTTTTGGATTTCTAACCAATCTTTCAATTCGGTGAGTTATACCTTTGTTAGAAAAGAATGTAAACCAACCATCTTGCTGACTAAGAGCATATTTTATTTGGTTGGTAGATTGCCAGTTCCTTCCATCGTATTGTCCTTTATTTTCTAGAAAAGCCCTTTCTGAGTTCGGATTGTTAGTCCATTTAGGTTGACTAAATACTCCAATAGATAGTATAGTAAATACTATGATAATAAAACTTTTTTTCATTTTTATATTGATTTTGAGAATAGTATAAAATATTTTTTTGCGAATATAGATGCTGTATAAAAAAAAACATATCTTAATTTTAATACATTATTAGTATTCTAAATTGAGTTATTGTTATTATTTTATTATTAAATAAAATATTTTTAGTTATTTTATATTTAGTATTCAAAAAATTAATATTGTTTTAAATTTAACTATATTGTTGTAAATCTGTAAAAATTAACAAGTTGATATGAAAAAAACACATGTTTTACATGATCTAATTCATTCCCTTTCAAAAAGTGAGAAAAGGTTTATAAGACTTAATGCTCAATTTCATCAAGGAGATAAAACTTATATGAAGCTTTTTGATGCTATTGAAAGACAAAAGAATTATGATGAAGAAGTGCTCAAGGTAAAGTTTAGGAATGAAAAATTTATTAATCAATTTGGAGTAGCTAAAAATTATTTACAACAATTTATTCTTAAACAATTAAGACAATATCATGCAGGGCTAAAAGTGAATATTGAATGTAAAAATTTATTAATAGATATTGAGATTTTATTTTGGAAAGGACAATATAACTTGGCAAAGAAGATTATTTTAAAAACTACTAAAATAGCTCAGCGGTACGATTTTTTTTTAGTTCTTGAAGAGTTAAATTATTGGGAAGGTAGAATTCATAATGCTCTTTTTAAACTTAATGAAACATATAAAACTGCCTTAGAAGATAGTAGTAAACAGAATATTCAAAAATATTTAAATATTCTTCAATATAGAGAGCTTATTAATACTGCTCAATTGATGATGAAAGAATCAGAATTAGTGAGAGGTGAAGATGAGAAAGATAGATACAATGCATTTTTAAAGAACCCTCTTTTAACTGATATTTCTTTAGCACAATCTAATGAAGCAAAATATAATTATTATGTATTAAATGGTGTGCTTTATAGGGTAATAGGCTGCATGGAAAAATCTGAAGCATTTAGAAAACAATTAGTAAACTTTCTTGAAGCTAATCCTCATCTTATTGAAGAAAATCCTATTCATTATATTGCTGCACTTCATAATGTTCTTACTCACTTTTTAGTTAACCATGATTATCCTGAATTTAATAAATACCTTGAAAAATTAAAAACATTTAATTTTAAAATGCCTCATGAAAAAGCGAGTGTTTTTTCCTCTTTATGTTTGTTTGAACTTGGTTATTATATGGAAAGAAAAGATTATGAAAAAGCTATTACTTTTATTGAAAATACAATAACTAAATATGAAGATATAAATACACTAATTAACATTCAACATTCATTTTTATTAAATTATCATGCAGCTTTAATTTATTTTAATGTTGGGAATTATAAAAATGCTTTATTATGGATAAATAAAGTTATTAATATTACATCAAGAAATTTGCGAGTAGATGTAAAGGCGGCCGCTTTTTTACTTAATATACTTATACATCATGAATTAAAAAACTTACTACTCATTCCTTATTTAGTAAAATCTACTATAGAATTTTTAAAACAACATCATTTACAAACAGAGTTTGATAAAAAATGTTTGTTGGTGTTGTTGGCACTTTCAAAAACAAATGATGAAAAACAACAACAAAAAATTATAGCAAAAAATTTACCTGCATTGGAAAAATTAGATAAAACCACATCAACAGTTTCGGATATAGATGTTATTCAGTGGTTAAAACACAAAATGATATAGAAAAGTAATAAAATAGCTAATTTTGAGCTTTATAATTAAAAAATGGAAAGAACGATTAAACTTATTTGGGATTTTAATGGTGATGATGCTGTTCATTTTGCAGAACACCATAAAAGACATTTAGCAGAGTTTGCCAGTAAAGAAAACTTATTATTAAGGGAAACAGGCATAGAACAAGTAAATCCAAACCATACTACTGCCTATTTATTGGTAAAAGAAAGTCAGGTTTATATGGTTAGAGATGCGTTAAAACCAAAAAGAGCTGAAATTGTAGATTAATAAAAACATAAATAAATTGATGATAGATTTAGAACACCTTTGCAAAGAAGTAAATAGTTTAGCCAGAGAAGTAGGAGCATTTATTAAATTACAAAAAATAACAATAGATGATATAGAAACAAAATCTAAAAACAGCTTGGTTACATATGTAGATAAAACTGCGGAAGAAATGATAGTGAAGAAATTAGCTATGCTTATTCCTGAGGCAGGTTTTATAACAGAAGAAGAAACTCTTGTAAAAAAAGGTGTAGTCTATAATTGGATTATTGATCCTTTAGATGGGACAACTAATTTTATCCATTCAATTCCTTGCTTTTCAATAAGTATAGCATTGCAAAGAAATAATGAATTGGTTTTAGGTGTAATTTATGAAATTAACTTAGATGAAATGTTTTATGCGTGGGAGGGAAGCAATGCCTATTTAAATGGAGCTGTAATTAAAGTTTCTCCTACTGCTCTTATAGAGAATTCATTAGTAGCAACAGGTTTTCCTTATTTTAATTATGTAAAACAAAAGGAATACATGATGCTGTTTCAAGACTTAATGAAAACATCTAGAGGATTAAGAAGGTTGGGGTCGGCAGCTGTAGATTTAGCCTATGTTGCTTGTGGCAGATTTGACGCTTTTTATGAATACAGTCTTAATTCTTGGGACGTAGCTGCTGGTGCAGTTATAGTAAAACAAGCTGGTGGTGTAGTAACAGATTTTTCTGGAAACAACAACTTTCTTTTTGGTAAAGAGTTAATAGCCACCAATAATTTAATCTATGGTGATTTTCTTAAAAAAGTAGAAATTTATTTTGGAGATAAAAATTAGGTGTTTAACCATTTTAAAAATTTACCCCAAAAACTTTTTGGAGTTTCTTCTTCAATAATTACTGGTTGTTTTGGTAGCACAATTTCTTCTTCTTGCTTTTTAGTTGTAGCTTTTTGTTTTACTTTTTTATTCTTTTCAATTTCTTTTAACTGTTGCTCATAAAAACGTTTTTTAGCTTCTTTAGCCTTTTTCTTTCTAATAGCTTCTTGGTCAGCTTTTTTCTTTTCTTTTTCTTTTCTTCGATTTTGTTCTTCTACAGAAAGTAACTTAGCTTCTTTATCTTGCAAATCTTTTAATCGAAGTTGTTCAGCTAATCTTTTTTCGTTTTCAATACGTTTTTTTTCTTCGGCTAATTTTTTTTGCTTCGCTTTTTCTATTGCTTCTTGTTCTTTTTGAGCTTTAATAGCCTCTCTTTCTTCTTTCTTTTTTTGTTCTAACTCCTCTTCGGTATAAACCACACCATCAACATTTACTTCAATTTTAGATTTATCTGGCAAATTAATTTTACCAATAATTTTAGGAGTAGGAACAGCCGAAATGGTTTCAACAACTTTTATTTTTTCTATTACAGGTTTTTCAGATTCCGTTTCTTTTTTTGTTTTTTTAGGAGGTTCTTTAGCTTTTGTTGCAGTTTTTTCATTTTTATTCACAGTAATTTTATCTTCTATCACAACAAAGTTGTTGGTAATGGCATCAATATGCTCATCAGGTATTTTAGCATTAGGATGTGGGTTAATGGTAATTTTTTTCTCCTTTTCAAGAAAACTTACTATTTTATCTGTTGAAATGTTAATTTGTCTTGCTAATTGTCCTAACCTCATTTTTGTAATTTTTTTACAAAGCTAAAAAAATAACATTATTGTCAAAAATTGATTTACAATTAATTTATTTTTCTTTATAAACATAATGATAAGTAATTTCTTGAGATGGAGGATTTTCAGTAGGAGTAGGAGGTTCATCGTCATTATCATCTTCCTCCCAATGATATTCTTTTTTTTGTGGACCTTGCTTTCTGTAGTAAACAGATAAAATTGCTCCGGCAATAAAACCCCAAAAATGACTTTCGTAAGAAATTTCTACTTTAATAGGAAAAATTCCCCAAACCATACTACCATAAACAAATACCACAAAAAATGAAATAGAAATAAGCTGCATATTTCTTCGTATAAAACCACTTATAAGCAAAAAAGAAAACAAACCATAAACTACACCACTAGCTCCAATATGTGTAGCTTCTCGAGCAGACATCCATGTCCAAATTCCACCCATAATAAAAACCCAAAGAAAAACTTTAAGAGCAATTTCTTTATAAAAATAAAATAAGGACGACCCTAAAATTAGTATCGGAATTGAGTTGTTAAGCAAGTGAGAAAAATCTCCATGTAAAAAAGGAGCCAAAATAATACCTATTAATCCAGAAACTTTTCTTGGATAAATTCCATAAGAGTTAAAACTTACATTAAATATGATTTCAATTAAAAAAACAATAAACATTGTGAACACCAATACCGATGGAAGGAATAAAGCTGCAATAAATTGATTTTTTTCTTTTTTCTCCAAAATGAGCTATTTAATTCCTCGTTGTTTTTTTATATTTTCATAAGCTTCTTGAACTTTTTGAAACTTTTCTTTAGCAGCATGTTGAAATTCATCTCCCATGTGACTAACTTTATCAGGATGGTATTTTACGGCCATTCTCCTATAAGCTTTTTTCACTTCATCATCAGAAGCAGAAGCCTCTATTTCTAAAATTTGATAATCACTATGTTTTTGTTTTACAAACATAGCTTTAATCGAATTAAAATCATGTGTTGGGATTCCAAGGTAAGCACTAATTCTAGAAATTACGTCTAACTCTTGTTGACTAATATCACTATCAGCAGAAGCAACACCAAAGAGCAAATGCAATAGTTGTATTCTAGCAGACATTACTGTAAAAGTTCTAATTTGAACACAAACTTCTTCAATAGGAATATCCTTTTTTAAGATATCTCTTAGCGTAATAAGGTGTTGTTGTGTCTTTTCCGACCCAAACTGCTTCTTAAAAAAACGTTTTACAAAATCTAACTCTGCCTTAAGTACTCTTCCGTCTGCTTTCATAACCGCTGCGACAAGTACCATAAGACTTATTGCAAAATCATTTGGTTGAGAGGTGTAGTATCTTCTTCTTCTGTTGGTTTGGTTGTCCATTTTTTCTACATCAGTATAAATAGAACTATCAATTGCAGAACCAACAGCAAAACCTAAAATTGCCCCAATAGGACCACCAAAAGCCCAACCTAACCCACCACCAATCCACTTTCCTAATTTAGCCATTTATTTATAATTTGTTTAAAACAAAGGTAGGAATAATGAAAACAATTATAAATTAATTTTTTTATTCTTATTTTTTTTTTGAATATTCGCAGTCTGAAATAAAGTTATGTGACAAATTGTAGAAAATGAGTAAGATAGTTCCTTATGATATTGTTTATCCGAACATTAAGAGTGGAGCTATATATTCTTTTACAACTGGTAGTGGTGTAAATTATGAAGTGAGGTTTGGAAGAAAAGAAGATAATATTTTACATACTTCGTTAGTTTTTGGTGTAACCAATGAAGAATATGATGGGGAAGAATATAGTTTAACAAATAAAGGAGAGATGTATAGGGTGATGAGAACTATTGTTGAAGTGGTTAAGGTTTATTTAAAAGAACATCCTAATATTACACAATTTGAATATACAGGAGAGCAAAGTCAAGAAGAAAAAGAAAGAAGTAGAAATGCAAGGTTAGCATTATATAGTCGTTATATTAGTCAAGTTTTTGATGATAATTGGAAAGTTATTGCTAATGATAGTAAAGTGATAATCAAGAAGCAGAGCTAATAAGTAAAATCAAGTTAGTTAATTATATGTTAAAAAATACTAAAAAAGAAACTAAAATAGACATTCGGTCGTTATCATAAGTGCATTTAAAAATTCAATAAAAAGTTATAAAAATTAAACAATGAGACAACTTAAAATTACACAGCAAATCACCAAAAGAGAAAGCAGGTCACTTGAGAAGTATTTGCAAGAGGTTTCTCGTGAGGGTATGATTACAGCTGATGAAGAAGTAGAGTTAGCACAAAAAATCAAAGAAGGAGACGAGAGAGCTTTAGATAAATTAGTTCGTTCTAACTTAAGGTTTGTTATTTCTGTTGCAAAACAGTATCAAAACACAGGTCTTACTTTAGAAGATTTAATTAATGAAGGAAACTTAGGATTGATAGAAGCAGCCAAAAGATATGATCATACCAAGGGGTTTAAATTCATTTCTTATGCTGTATGGTGGATTAGACAAAGTATCCTTAAAGCTGCTGCTGATAACTCAAGAACCATTAGATTACCTCATAATAGATTAGGTGAAATTCAAAAAATAAATAGAGCTTCAAGTGAATTTGAACAAACTATGGAAAGAGAACCTACAGATGAGGAATTGAGCGAAATTTTAGATATGGATATTGAGAAAATCCAAAACTCAAGAAAAATGTCTAAAAAGCAATCTTCTCTTGATGCACCAATGGCTAATGATGATGATAACAATAGTTTGGTAAGCGTTATAGAAAGTGAAGATTCTCCTGCTCCAAATGATTTGTTAATTCACGAGTCTTTATCTACAGACATTGAAAGAACATTACAGTTCTTAAAAGGAATGGAAGCCGAAGTTATTAGGTTGTTCTACGGACTTAGCGACAGAAAAGAAATGACGCTTGAAGAAATAGGAAATCATTTTGGTTTAACTAGAGAAAGAATTAGACAAATAAAAGAAAGAGGTTTAAGAAGATTGAAAAGACTTTCAAGAACTAATAACCTTCAAACTTATTTATAATTTTAGGGTTAACATTCATAAAAAAAACACCTTGCATTGCAAGGTGTTTTTTTTATGCTTTTAAAAATAGAGGATACTAATTTTTAATAAACTTTTTAGTAATTATTTCTTCTTCTATGTTAAGTTGAATAAAGTAAATTCCTTTATCTAACTCGTTTAAAGAAAAACTAAGTTGATTTATTTCAATAGTTTTTACCAATTTGCCAGTTAAATCATAAACTAATGTGGCTTTAGTAAGGTTTTTCATGGTCTTAATGGTCAGAAAATTTTCAGTCGGATTAGGAAAAATTTCTACAGTTGTATTTGAACCAATTTGGTTAATGTAGGTAGGGTTTATTTTTCCATTAAGATCATATTGAGCAAAAAATTGCCATATCTTTTCGGAAGCGTTTAAATCATGATTAGTAACGCCTATATTTACGGGAGCTCCCGGCCAAGTATGTCCTCCATCAATAATTTTATAATGTTCTATTTCTATACCGTTGTTTCCACTCTGGTAAACATAATGTTCGGCAGTACAACCATCTGAAGTGTTTATATTAGGCACATTACTAAAAACAGCTGTTGCATTACATTGATTAAAATTAACCCAGTAATTTAGCACACTAGTAATAGATGCAATTCCAGTTGATCCATTATAAGGAACTGTAGCATCTGCCGTACCGTGAATTTCCATAACGGGGGTAGGGTGTTGTGGACTACAATTTAATGATTGATTAGCATTCATGGAACCAGTTACAGAAGCTATAGCTGCAATTCTGTTACTTAAAGAACAAGCTAAGGTATAACTCATAAAGCCACCATTAGACATACCTGTGCTATAAACTCTATTTTGATTGATATTGTATTGAGCAGATAGTGAATCTATAAGAGCAGCTGTAAATCCGATATCATCAACAGTTCCTCCCCAATCTGCATTCCAATAGGGTTGGTTATTTCAATCTAAAGTTCCCATAGGGTGAACTAAAATAAAGTTGGCAGTATCTGCAATAGCTCTAAAATCTCCATAATACATTTGTGCATTAGCATTGCTTGTGTAACCATGAAAGTTCAATACTAAGGGAGTTGCATTAGCAGCATTATAAGTAGCTGGAACATATAAAATGTAAGTTCGGTAAATGCCATTGTGAAAAATGCTATCGTTAATAGTTTGCTGAGCAGAAATTAAAGAACTCAAAAAGAATAATAAAATAAAAAGGTAAATTCTCATCATTAGCTTATTTTAGTTAAATAGTTGATAAAGTTATAAAAAAAAGAGGCTAAAATTATGTTTTAGCCTCTTTTCTATTTTGTTAAGATTTAAAATTAATCTTCGTAATCTAATCCTAAATGAGTGATTAATTCTTCTCCTTGTAGGTGTCTTAGCGTGTTAAGCAATTTCATTTCTTGTTTAAAAATATCATGCATTGGTTTTAACCCTGCAACTTTTTCTTGTGGGAATTTAAAGTAGAATGATAACCATTCCTGAACACCCGACATATTTGCACGTTGAGCTAAATCTAAGAAAATAGCTAAATCAACAACAAGTGGTGCAGCTAAAATGGAATCTCTACATAAGAAATCAATTTTAATTTGCATTTTGTAACCTAACCAACCAAAGATATCAATATTATCCCATCCTTCTTTATTATCTCCATGAGGAGGATAGTAGTTAATTCTTACTTTGTGGTATAAATCTTTATATAAATCAGGATTTTGTTCTGGTTCTAAAATTTGTTCTAACACACCTAACTTTGAGACTTCTTTTGATTTGAAACTATTTGGATCATCTAATACTTCTCCATCTCTGTTTCCTAATATATTGGTTGAAAACCAACCGGCTATACCTAAGTTACGTGTTTTTAATCCTGGAGCAACTATCGTTTTCATTAAGGTTTGTCCAGTTTTAAAATCTTTACCGCAAATTGGCACATTATTGTTTTTAGCTAATTTAACTAAAGCAGGAATATCAGCTGAAAGGTTTGGTGCGCCATTAGCGTAAGGTACTTTCTCCATAATGGCAGCATAAGCATAAATCATGCTTGGAGGAATATTTACATCATTATTTTTTAAACCAGCTTCTAAGCTTTCAATTGTTTGATGAACCTCACTTTCTTGGATGTAAATTTCTGTGGAACCACACCAAACCATTACTAGTCTCTCACAATTGTTGTTAGCTTTAAAATCTCTAATATCCTGACGAACTTGCTCTGCTAATTCCCACTTTGTAGCAGCTTTTTTAACATTTGGTCCATCTAGTTTTGTAACGTAATGTTTGTCAAAAACGGCTTTCATTGGCTTAATAGCTTCCAAATCTGGTTTTAATTGTTCTAATAAGTATCTATCTAAAACACCTGCATTAACAGCTGCTTGATACATGTTATCTTCAAAGATATCCCATCCTCCAAAAGCAATATTGTTAATGTCTGCCAATGGAATAAAATCCTTAATTAACGGAGAGTTGTTATCTGTTCTTTTACCAATTCTAATTCTTCCCATTTGGGTAGTTGAACCAATGGGTTTAGAAATTCCTTTATTAACCGCTAGGACTCCAGCTATAACAGTTGTTGAAATAGCTCCCATTCCTGGTAAAAGAATACCTAATTTACCTTCTGGTTGTTTAATGTTTGATGCCATGTTTGTTATTTAGTTATTTATATTTTTTGCGAGTAGCTTACTACCCAATTCTTTACTTTTTTATTTTTAATGATTATCCGTTCAAAAATGAATAAGCCAGTTAAAGCACATAAGGTTCCTGCTAGTATATCAATTATATAATGATGAAATGAATATACTGCTGCAAACCAAATTCCCATTAAAAAGAGGGCAAATATAATAATTCCTGAACGTAATTTTTGTTTAATTCCAAAGAATAAAACAATTATTGGATACGCAGAATGTAATGAAGGCATGGCCGCAAATACGTTGGCATTTTTCTCATATAAAGAGCGGAATAAATCTATCCCAAAAAACGTATCAAAACGAAGTAATCCTGCTGCATTACCTGGAGTATTGTAAATAACTTCTGTTCCGTACTCATGAAAATACCACGGTGGAGCAGCAGGATAACTGTAGTAAATTATAAAGCCTAATAGGTTAACAAATAAAAATGCTGCTAAAAACTGAATTAAAAGTTCTTTGTTTTTATAAAACAAATACAATGCAAATAGTAATGGAATAGGTACCCAATTGATGTAAAAAAATCCACTAAGCACATCTAAAAAAGTAGAGTTGTTGGTTAAAAAATATTCATTGGGTGTTACAAGTTGATTATTAAGTTCAATGCCAAACAACTCTTTTTCTAATAAATAAGGTTGTTCAATATAAATGGTATTGAATTCATAATTAGGAAAAACTCGCATAGAATCATAAATAACCCAGTAAATAATAAAAATAAAAAAGGCGGAGACTAATTTTCTGGTATAAACATGGGTTAAATATCCTCCTAAAACAATAAATAGTATTGCGAAATGATCAGGTCTAAGTCCTACAAAAAAATAAACCCATAAAAAATAGAGGAGACAAAGAGCAAGTAGTATTAAGGTTTTATTGATTTTCAAAATAAATTACTCTTCTTTGTTTACTATCTTTTCGTAGAGTGGTTTACCAGTTTTAATATCTTTCCCAAAAACTTCTACTGCAAAAATCTTAGGTAATATGCTTACATGCTCAGCAGTTACAAAAACCTTTTCAATACGGGCAGGTTTATTATTTATGATAGTAGCTACTTCTGGATGTCCATTTTTATCTTGGGTAATTACAAAATTCATATCTTTAAGAGATACAAGTGAAAAAACATAAGTATTTTCTCTATCTTTTAAAGGCTTGGCTTTTACGCCATAACCAAAAGTTTTTTCAACGGCTTTTAATTCTCTTTTATGTCCACCCTCTTGGTATCTTCTCCAAAAAACAATTACTGGTTCTTTTGGATCTAATTTTCCTTTAGAGTTAATGTTAGCAGCATAAACTACCGTATTGGTATTATAACTTTTTTGAATGTAGAAAAGCATTTTATCATCTTTAGGAATTGGATAACCTTCAAAAACTTTAATACGATTCTGATAGTTATCGTCATTAAAAATGAAAGAAGTCATTATCAAGAAAAGAAAGAGATAAGTTATTTTAAACTTTTTTTGCATTATTATAAATTTTCTTTTTTTGATAATTCCACTCTACAATGATTGAGCCGTTGTATGGCAGTAATATTAGAAAGTACAGCAACTAAAGTTACAGGTAATGTAAATATAGTAATATTTTCAAAAACAATAAGTGGTGATTTAGCAATTTTAACAGGTTCTATAATATCAAAAAAGAAATAAAAAATACCACAAAACATGGCTGAAGTACCTATGGTAACTACTCTTGCCGGACGTTGCATCATGCCAACACTACAATCAATTCCTAAACCTTCGGCACGAGCTCTAATGTAACTTACCATCATAGAACCAATAAGTGCTATAAAAGCAAATAACGAACTTAAGAAAAAACTGTGTGCTACTAAATAGTAACAAATTCCTAAAAACATTACCATTTCACTGTACCTATCTAAAACAGAATCGTATAAAGCTCCAAATTTGCTCGACATGTTACCAACCCTTGCTAACCTTCCATCAATCATATCAAACAAACCGGCAATTAAAATAGTAAAACCGCCCCAACCAACATAACTCATGTCGGTACGGTCCGCATATTTAGCTCCGATAATAAAAATGACGGCAGCCAACATATTTAAAACTAATCCAAAAGAAGTAATCATATTGGGAGTAATACCAAGTTTAACCAGTAAGTTAATTAATGGATTAATAATGGTATAAATTACTTTTTGAGCTTTAATTTCTTCCGCCATTTTTATCTTTTTGAGAGTATTCAATTAGATAAGCAAAAGTAAAAAAGTTTTTGATACTATTTTTTATTTATGAAAAGTTAAGAGAACCTGTATAGGTTTAAGATTTTATGTTGACATTAAAACCATTAAGTTCTTATTATCTTTTTTAGTCAAAAAAACAGTAATCTACAAACAAAATTTATTTTTCAATTCTCAAATATAACACTTTGCTGTTGTTAATCTTTAATGTAATTTTACGGCTCAATTTTAATTTTTTTATTAATGAGCATCAACAATAAATACAACCCTACTGATATTGAAAAGAAATGGTACGACTACTGGATGAGAAATGATTTTTTCAGCTCAGTTCCGGATGAAAGAGAGCCATATACTATTGTAATTCCTCCACCAAACGTAACCGGAGTCTTACACATGGGACACATGCTCAATAATACCATTCAGGATGTATTGATTCGTAGGGCTAGAATGTTGGGCTACAATGCTTGTTGGGTACCGGGTACCGACCATGCTTCCATTGCTACAGAAACGAAAGTAGTAAATCTGTTGAGAGAGCAAGGAATTAATAAAAGAGATATCGGTAGAGAAAAGTTTTTAGAACATGCTTTTGAGTGGAAAGAAAAATACGGAGGTATTATTTTAGACCAACTAAAACGTTTAGGAGCAAGTTGCGATTGGAAGAGAACACGTTTTACTATGGAGTCCAAATTATCTGATGCGGTTATTCAATCATTTGTGGAACTATACAACAAAGGTTATGTTTATAAAGATTGGAAAATAGTAAACTGGGATCCTAAAGCTCAAACAACGCTTTCTAACGAAGAGGTTATCCGTAAGGAAGTAAATTCCAACTTATACTATGTAAAGTATAAAATTGTTGGTGAAGAAGGCTATGTAACTGTTGCAACTACTCGTCCCGAAACCATTATGGGCGATGTAGCAATTTGTGTACATCCAAAAGATGATAGGTATTTTCATTTACATGGAAAGAAAGTAATTGTTCCTATGGTTAATCGTGAAGTTCCTATTATTTGCGATGATTATATTGATAAAGAATTTGGTACAGGAATGTTAAAGGTTACTCCGGCTCATGATACTAACGATTATGAAATTGGATTAAGACATGGTTTGGAAGTGATAGATACTTTTAATGATGATGGTACTATTAGCGAAGTAGCAGGAATATTTGTTGGTGAAGATAGATTTGTAGTACGTAAAAAAACGGCTGATTTGTTGCAAGAGCAAGGTTTGTTGGAGAAAACAGAACAAATTACCAATAATGTTGGTTATTCTGAAAGAAATCCTGATACAGTAGTAGAGCCAAAGCTATCTTTGCAATGGTTTGTGAAGATGGATGAAATGGTAAAACCAGCATTAGAACATGTAATGAATGATGATATTCAGCTGTTTCCGGCTAAGTTTAAAAATGTTTACCAACATTGGTTAGAAAACATTAGAGACTGGCCTATCTCTCGTCAATTGTGGTGGGGACAGCAAATTCCGGCTTTTTATTACAATGAGCAAAAAGATTTTGTAGTAGCCAAAACCAAAGAAGAAGCTTTGCAATTGGCTAAAGAAAAATCAGGCAATAATAATTTAGCAGAAAAGGATTTAATTCAAGATGAAGATGTATTAGATACATGGTTTTCATCATGGTTATGGCCCATTTCTGTGTTTGATGGTTTTGAAGAAAATTCACCAGATTTCGATTATTATTACCCTACTAATGTATTGGTAACTGGTTGGGATATTATTTTCTTTTGGGTGGCTAGAATGGTTTTTGCAGGCTATGAGTTTAAAAATGAAAAGCCGTTTAAAGATGTTTATTTTACTGGAATGGTAAGAGATAAGCAACGCAGAAAAATGAGTAAATCTTTAGGGAATTCGCCTGATGCGTTGGCATTAATAGATCAATACGGAGCAGATGGTGTTCGCTTTGGAATGTTATCGTGTGCTGCAGCAGGAAACGATTTGTTGTTTGATGAGACACTCTGTGAGCAAGGTAGTAAATTTTCTACCAAAATGTGGAATGCTTTCCGTTTGGTAAAAGGTTGGGAGGTTGACACTAGCCTAGAACAACCCGAAAGTGCTAAAATTGCTATTGAATGGTTTGAATCTAAAATGAATGAAACCTTAGAAGCTATTAATGATAACTTTTCAAAATATCGTTTGTCGGATGCCTTGATGAGTACATATAAACTAATTTGGAATGACTTCTGTTCGTGGTATCTAGAGGGTGTAAAGCCTGAATATCAACAACCAATAGATGCAATAACATTAAAAGCTACAATTACTTATTTTGAGCAGTTGTTGAAGATGTTACATCCATTTATGCCTTTTGTTACTGAAGAGTTATGGCAAAATTTAGAAGAAAGAAAAAATGGTGAAACCATTATGTTGTTGGATTTTCCTCAAGCAGGGAACATTAATGAAAGTGCAATAGAAGGAGGAGAAGATGGTAAAGAAATAATTTCAAACATTAGAAATATTAGAGCTAAATATAACATGTCACCAAAGCAAGATTTGACATTATATGTTAAGTCGAATAACGATTTATTTTTTAAAGAGTTGATTATTAAGTTAGGTAATATTCACTTGTATTATGATGACCAATGGAATGATGAAGGGGAAAAAACAGCTGAAAAATTTGTAATTAAATCAACTGAATATGTTATCCCAATAGCTAGAAAAATAACTAATGAAGAAATTGAAAAAATTAAAACTGATTTGGAATATGCTAAAGGTTTGCTTGCTATTGTAGATAAAAAATTAGCCAATGAAAAGTTTGTTAATGGAGCACCAGAACAAGTTGTAGCAGCAGAAAAAAAGAAAAAAGCTGATGCTGAAGCAAAAATTAAAGTGCTAGAAGAACAGTTGATGAGTTTAAATAAGTAACTAATAAATTGTCTAGAAGATTACTAGCAGTCTAACATTATGTTTTATTGAAAGTCCTTGAAAGTAAGTTTCGCAAATTACTTATTACTTTTTTGCACTCAATACAACTACAGGAATTAGCATTTCATCCAGAGAAATTCCTCCATGCTGAAAAGTATCCTTGTAATAATTTACATAATGATTGTAATTGTTTGGATAGGCAAAAAAGTAATCGTCTTTAGCAAATACAAACGACTGACTAACATTTACTTTTGGTAAATGAATTTCTTCCGGATTTTTAACAGCAAACACTTCTTTTTCCTGATATTGTAAGCTTTTTCCTTGTTTGTACCTTAAATTGGTATTGGTATCTTTATCCCCAACTATTTTTGAAGCTTCTTTCACTCTTATAGAACCATGGTCGGTTGTTATCACTAATCTTCCTCCACGAGCTGCAATTTCTTTTAAAATATCTAATAAAGTAGAATGTTCAAACCAAGATTTAACTACAGAACGATAAGCAGCTTCATCTGTTGCTAATTCTTTTACAATTTCGGTATCTGTTCTGGCATGAGAAAGCATGTCCACAAAGTTGTAAACAATAATATTTAAATGTGCATTAAACATAGATGGAACTTCTCGTAATACTTTGTTGCCATAACTTACATTAAGTACTTTGTTGTAAGTGATTTTAGAATCTGAAAAACCACTTCGTGCAAGTTGGTTTTCTACAAAAAACTTTTCATTCAGGTTTCTTCCTCCTTCTTCCTCATCATTTATCCATTTATCCGGAAAACGTTTTTCAATTTCTGAAGGCATCATTCCTGCAAATATGGCATTTCTAGAGTATTGAGTAGTGGTAGGTAAAATACTATAAAAAACATCTTCCTTATCTATCCAATAATCTTCGGATAGAATAGGTCGTAATACTTTCCACTGGTCGTAACGCAAATTATCTATCACAATAAAGAATAAAGGTTCTTTGTTTTTTTTTAATTCAGGGAAAACATATTTCGCCATTAGGTTATGTGACATTATCGGGGCATCTTCTGGATTAGTGAGCCAATCAGTGTAGTTCTTCTCAACAAATTTTCCAAATTGTTTGTTGGCTTCACTTTTTTGCATCTCAAAAATCTCTTCCATACTACTGTCTTTAGATTTTTCGAGCTCCAATTCCCAATAAACTAGTTTTTGATACAATTCAGCCCATTCATCTTTGTCAAGCCTGTCGTTTAGCTGCATGCCAATTTCTCTAAATTCTTTTTGATAGTTAGAAGTAGATTTTGCATTAACTAACTTGGTGGTATCTAAGTTCTTTTTTATAGAAAGTAAAATCTGATTTGGGTTTACAGGTTTTATTAAATAATCGGATATTTTAGAACCGATAGCTTCTTCCATAATGTATTCCTCTTCACTTTTGGTAATCATAATTACAGGAATACTCGGGAATTTAGCTTTTATCAACTCCAAGGTTTCTAAACCTGATAAGCCGGGCATGTTCTCATCTAAAAAAATAATATCAACTCGTTGTTTATCAAGTAATTCAATTGCATCGTCACCACTTTGAGTTCCAACAACTTCATATCCTTTTTCTTCTAAAAATAAAATATGGGGTTTTAGTAAATCTATTTCATCATCAGCCCAAAGTATGGTTATATTGTTCATGTTTTTATTGTTTTAAAGTGGATTCTAAATTAATTCAATAGAGAATACTTCAAAAATAGTACTTTTGAAGCTTCAAATAATTTTTAGTTATCATATTTAACTAATATTAACGCTAAGTAGTATGCCAAGTGTGAATAAAAAGAAAATTTTTAATGATCCTATTTATGGGTTTATAACCCTGCCTTATGAAATTATTTTCGACTTAATAGAACATCCTTATTTTCAACGATTAAGAAGAATTAAACAATTAGGATTAACACATTTGGTTTACCCGGGAGCTTTGCATACTAGGTTTCATCATGCTATGGGTACTATGAATTTGATGACCAAAGCCATTGATGTAATTCGCTCTAAAGGTCATGAAATTACAGATGAAGAAGCATTAGGTGTTACCATTGCAATTTTATTGCATGATATTGGTCACGGACCATTCTCTCATGCCTTAGAACATAGTATAGTAAATGGTATTTCTCATGAAGAAATTTCTACCCTTTTTATGGATAAACTTAATCAGGAGTTTAAAGGAAAATTGGATGTAGCTTTAAAAATATTTAGAAACGAATATCCTAAAAAGTTCTTACATCAATTAGTTTCCGGACAGTTAGATATGGATAGATTGGATTATTTGCGAAGAGACAGCTTTTTTACAGGTGTTTCGGAAGGGGTGATTAGTACAGAGAGAATCATTACTATGCTCACGGTGCATAACGATCATTTGGCTATTGAGGAAAAAGGAATTTATTCCATAGAAAAGTTTATAATTGCCAGAAGATTAATGTATTGGCAGGTTTATTTGCATAAAACTGTTTTGTCGGCAGAAAACTTATTGGTAAATATTTTAAAAAGAGCAAAAAAATTGGCGAATAACAATGAGGAATTGTTTTGCACGCCATCTTTAAGAACTTTTTTGTATGCTCAGCATGATTTGTCGTCATTTAAAAATAATCCTAAATTATTGGATGAATTTGCCAATTTGGATGATTATGACATAATGACTTCGGTAAAAGTTTGGCAAAACCATTCAGATAAGATTTTATCAAAACTTTGTAAGATGATGGTGAACAGAAACTTGTACAAAGTAGTTATTAACGATACTCGCTTAGCTAAAGATGAGCTTAATACTATTAAAGAAAAGTTTTCTAAACAGTTAAAAATATCAGAGAAAGAAATAGAATATTTTGTTTTTCAGGATGCAATAGAAAATAATGCATATAATCCTAAAATGGATAAGATAAATATTTTATTGAAAAACAATACTGTAAAAGATATTTCTGAAGCTGCCGATACCTTAAACATTACTGCTTTAGCACGACCGGTTAAAAAATGGTTTGTTTGTTATCCTAAAAAATAGATTTTCCTTTTTAATTAAAATCGTTCGTGATTTTAAAAGTACTTTTGTACGTTAAAAAATTAATCGTTAATCATTTATGTTAGTAGTTATTTCTCCTGCAAAAAAACTGTCAGTTGAAGGTGAAAAACCGGATTGGTTTACAACACCTCAATTTATAGAACATTCAGAAAAATTAATAAAAGAATTAAGAAAATATAGTCCTAAAAAACTTCAAAACCTGATGTCAATTAGTGATGATTTGGCTCAGCTGAATGTAGAAAGATACCAACAATGGACTACTAACCATGATACTGAAAATGCCAAACAAGCTTTGTTTACCTTTACAGGAGAGGTATATGCTGGATTAAACGCAACTTCTTTTAAGAAAAATGAATTAGAGTATGCTCAACAACATTTAAGAATTTTATCGGGTTTGTATGGTGTTTTAAAACCTATGGATGCTATTCATGCTTACCGATTAGAGATGGGAACAAAATTAAAAATAGGTAGGAAAAGTAATTTATATGAGTTTTGGGGAGATACGATTGTTAAGGAGATTAATAATACGCTAAAAACTAATGAAGATAAGGTGTTGGTTAACTTGGCTTCTAACGAATATTTTAAAGCCGTTAATAAGAAAAAATTAGCAACACCAGTAATTACTCCTGTATTTAAAGATTTTACCAACGGACAATATAAAACAGTAATGGTTTATGCCAAAAAAGCCAGAGGGGCTATGGCAGCATTTATCATGAAAAATAAAATAAAAACTATTGAAGAACTAACCGCTTTTGATACTGACGGATACTTGTTTAATGAAGAAGCATCATCACCAAAAGAATTAGTTTTTTTAAGGAATTAAAATATGCAAGAAATAGGAAATATTGTTGAATTAGAAAGTGTAAAAACTACTCCACAAGGAATATATTTACTTACACAAGAGGGAGAAGAAATTTTGTTGCCTCACAAATATGTTCCGGTAGATTTTGAAATTGGAGATAAATTAGAAGTGTTTGTTTACACAGATTCTGAAGACAGACCTATTGCTACTACATTAATTCCTAAAATATTAATGCACCAATGTGATTTTTTAAAAGCAGTAGATGTTACTCCTGTAGGTGCTTTTTTTGAATGGGGAGTTGAAAAAGACTTGTTAGTACCTTATTCTGAGCAGTTTTATAAAATAGAAGTTGGTGAAGAGTATCCAGTTTATTTGTATAAAGATGAGCTAACCAACAGAATGGTGGGTAGTACAAAAATTGAAAAACACCTAAAAAGAAACCCAATTACCTTGAAACAAGGAGACGAAGTGTCTTTATTAGTAGCACAACATACAGATTTAGGCTATAAAGTAGTAGTAAACAACCAACATTTAGGGATGTTGTTCGAAAATGAAGTTTTTCGTCCAATATACATAGGAGATAAATTAAAAGGATTTGTTCAGAAAGTTCGTCCCGACAATAAGCTAGACATTACGTTGAACAGTTCAAAGTTAGATGAATTAGAAAATATTGCTAATGCTATTTACGAAACCTTACTGAAGCAAAACGGCAAACTTAATATTACAGACAAAAGCTCTCCCGAACTGATTTATAGTACTTTTAAAGTTAGTAAAAAAGCGTTTAAAAAAGCCGTAGGTATACTTTATAGCGGTAAGAAAATAAAAATTAATCCGGACAGTATAGAATTGGTTAGGTAATAGTTAAATTAATGAACATGAGTACCAGACTTAGAGATAATAGAAAAAACGAAGAAATTAGGGCAAAAGTAAGAGAAACACATCTGCAAGTTACAGACTTTATTTATCCTTTATTTATTGAAGAAGGCCATAATATAAAAAAAGAAATTGTTTCTATGCCCGGTATTTATCGTTATTCATTAGATAGGATAAAAGAAGAATTAGATGAAGTGGTGGAGTTGGGATTAAAATCGGTTATTTTATTTGGGATTCCTTTACATAAAGATGCAGAAGGTTCTGAAAGCTGGAATGAGGAAGGTATTATTCAACAAGCTATCCGACAAATAAAAAAAGAATATCCCAACTTACAAGTAATAGCCGATGTTTGTTTTTGTGAGTATACTGACCACGGACATTGTGGTGTATTATGTAATCATGATGTGGATAACGATTTAACACTTATAAATTTAAGAAAACAAGTGTTGGCTCAAGCAAAAGCAGGTATAGATATGGTTGCTCCATCAGGCATGATGGATTTTGCTGTGAGAGAAATTAGAGACGAATTGGATAAAAATGGATTTCAACACATTCCTATAATGGGCTATTCGGTAAAATATGCTTCGGCATACTACGGACCATTTAGAGATGCGGCAGATTCCACACCAAGTTTTGGCGACAGAAGAACCTACCAAATGGATGCTGCCAACAGGAATGAAGCTATTAAAGAAGCTCAGGCTGATGTAGATGAAGGAGCGGCTATTTTAATGGTAAAGCCGGCTTTATCTTATTTGGACATCATCAGAGATTTAAAAAATAATTTTGATTTACCCATAGCAGCTTATAATGTCAGTGGTGAGTATTCTATGATTAAAGCAGCCGGTAAAAATGGGTGGATAGACGAACAGAAAGTGATGATGGAAACCTTACTTTCTATAAAAAGAGCAGGAGCAGACATTATTATTACTTATTTCGCTAAAGAAGCTGCGAAATTATTACGCCAAAAATAAATCAACATAAGCATGTTTAAAAGTAGTTGGTAAAATCATAGCGTTTCGCCTCATATTCTAACTACTTTTAAGTTAATTTGTATAGCATTGAATTTTAACGCTAGATATTATGGAATTAACTTTTTACGGACATGCTTGTTTTTCTGTTAAAACACAAGATAAAACCATACTTTTCGATCCTTTTATTTCGCCCAACCCTAAAGCAGCACATATTGATGTAACTACTTTAGCAGCTAATTACATTTTATTGTCTCACGGACATGAAGACCATGTAGCAGATGCTGAAAATATTGCCAAAAGAACAGGAGCAAAATTGGTTTCTAATTTTGAGATTGTGAGTTGGTACGAGAAAAAAGGAATAGAAAATGTGCATCCGATGAACCATGGTGGAAAGTGGAAATTTGATTTTGGTACAGTAAAATATACTAATGCAGTTCATTCGAGCATGTTGCCCGATGGAAGTTACGGAGGAAATCCAGGAGGTTTTATTGTAAATGCTTCAAAATCTTTTTATTTCGCAGGAGATACGGCTCTTACAATGGATATGAAATTAATAGGAAACTCTGAGAAGTTAGATTTTGCAGTTTTACCTATAGGAGATAACTTTACAATGGGAATAGAGGATGCAATAACAGCCGCAGAATTTATTAACTGTAATAAAATAATTGGCGTTCATTACGATACGTTTGGATACATAGAAATTAACAAAAATGAAGCGATAGATAAATTCAAATCTCGTGGTAAAGAATTAATTTTGCCTGAAATCGGGGAAACCATAAAACTTTAATAAAAACGTTACACAATACATAAACTAAAAATAACAACTATGGGTAAAATTATTGCAATATCTAACCAGAAAGGAGGCGTAGGAAAAACTACCACAGCCATTAATTTAGCTGCCGGTTTAGGAGTTTTAGAGTACAAAGTACTTTTAGTAGATGCTGACCCTCAGGCCAATTCAACTTCAGGAGTTGGTTTTGACCCTCGTAACATTAAAAATAGTATTTATGAATGTTTAATTAATGAAATTGATCCTTCAGATGCTATTTTGCATACAGACTCGCCTAATTTAGATATTTTACCTGCTCATATAGACTTGGTTGGAGCTGAAATAGAGCTTATTAACATGCCCAACAGAGAACACATGATGAAAAATGCTTTTAGCAGCATTAAAGACAAATATGATTTTATCATCATAGATTGTTCTCCATCATTAGGGTTAATTACCATCAACTCGCTTACAGCAGCAGATTCAGTTATTATTCCAATTCAATGTGAATATTTTGCATTAGAAGGTTTAGGAAAATTACTAAACACTATTAAAATTATTCAAGAAAGATTAAACCCGGATTTGGATATAGAAGGATTGTTGTTAACCATGTATGATGTTAGATTGAGATTGTCTAACCAAGTAGTGGAAGAGGTTAAAACACATTTTCAAACCATGATGTTTGATACTATTATACAAAGAAATACCACTTTGGGAGAAGCTCCAAGCCATGGTAAAACCATTATTATGCACGATGCAAGCAGTAAAGGTGCTATCAATTATTTAAATTTAGCCAGAGAAATTCTTCAAAAGAATAACATGACTAAAATGAGTGAAGAAGAAAAAATTATAGCCTTAGAAGATGAGTAAGAAACCAGCATTAGGAAGAGGGTTAGGTGCATTATTACAAAATGCCGATACCGATATAACATCAAAATCGAGATTAGATTTACCGGAAAGTAACAATCATGTGGTTGGCTCTGTATCTACAATTCCCGTTGTTCAAATTGAAGCCAATCCTTTTCAACCAAGAACGCAGTTTGAGAAAGAAGCTTTATTGGAGCTTTCAGAATCGATTAAAGAACACGGAATTATACAGCCTGTAACGGTTAGAAAGTTAGGTTATGATAAATACCAACTGATTTCAGGAGAAAGAAGGTTTAGAGCATCTCAAATCGCAGGATTAACAGAAATTCCTGCTTTTATTAGAATTGCTAATGACCAAGAAATGTTAGAAATGGCGTTGGTTGAAAATATTCAACGACAAGATTTAGATGCGATAGAAGTGGCTTTTAGTTATCAAAAACTAATTGAAGAATGTAATTTAACACAAGAACAACTGAGTGAAAAAGTAAGTAAAAAACGTTCAACTGTAGCAAATTACCTTAGGTTACTTAAACTTCCTGTTGAAATACAATTAGCCATCAGAACTAAAGAAATTTCTATGGGACATGCAAGGGCGTTAATTAACATTACGGAAGAAAAAAAGCAATTACAAATTGCCAAAAGAATTATTCAGGAAGGACTTTCAGTTCGTCAGGTAGAAGAATTGGTTAAAGATGAAAAAGTAAAAGATGTAGAGAAAAAATCTACTTCAAAAGCTCCATCAACCTTATCATTTACCAATCAAAAAATAATGGAAGACTTAAGCAATATCTTACAAACTAAAGTGCAAATTCAAAAAAATAAAGAAGGTAAAGGAAAGTTGATTATCCCGTTTACCACCGAAGATGATTTAGAGAGAATTGCTGAATTATTAGGATTTTAATAGTGAATAACACTAACTTTTAATGTTATATCTTGTTTTAAAATGAGAAGACTGTTAAAAAATAAAGCAATACAACTATTTGCAAGACCAGAAACATGGCAAAGAATAAGAAAATAGAAGTAAAAGGAAGGGAAATAAGCCTCTATTCGGATAAAGCAAATGACTATATATCGCTTACTGATATGGCAAGGTATAGGGATGCAGATCGTACTAATTACATTATTCAAAATTGGATGCGGACCAGAAGTGCCATTGAATTTTGTGGTTTATGGGAACAATTGAAAAATCCGAATTTTAAACGCATCGAATTCGATGCGTTTAAAAATGAATCAGGTTCAAATAGTTTTACACTTACTCCTCAAAAATGGATACAAGCAACCAATGCCATAGGTATCATTTCAAAATCAGGTCGATATGGAGGAACATTTGCACATCGAGATATTGCCTTTGAATTTGCCACATGGATAAGTGCTGAATTTAAGTTTTATTTGATAAATGAATTCCAAAGGTTAAAAGAAGAAGAAAGCAGCCGTCAAAATTTAGAATGGAATTATCAACGCCATTTAACAAAAGTCAATTATCATATTCATACCGATGCCATTAAAGAAATATTGATGCCCGAAAATTTAAGCAAGCAACAAATTAGTTTTGTATATGCTAATGAAGCTGATGTACTCAATATGGCACTTTTTGGTAAAACAGCTAAACAATGGCGAGATGAAAATCCTAACGAAAAAGGAAATATTCGAGATACAGCAAACATTGAGCAATTGGTAGTGCTATCTAATTTAGAAAGTTTAAATGCGGTACTTATTAACCAAGGCATCAAACAGCCTAATCGATTGCAGCAACTTAATGAAGTAGCTATTGCTCAAATGACTTCTTTGCTCAATCATAAAAGCACAAAAAAACTCATATAGTATGGCGAAAATCGTTTTAGAAAAATTAGTTTTCTTGCTGATGCTATTTAGTTTAAACACTATTTACGCTCAAGACTCTTTAGCGGTTAACTCCAATAACAATAAAGTTCCTGATACCTTATTGATAGACATAGCTAAACCTCATTCTCCGGCAAAAGCTGCTATTATGAGTACCATTGTCCCTGGTTTGGGACAAGCCTACAATAAAAAATATTGGAAAATCCCTATAATTTACGGAGCAATAGGAACTTCTATTTATTTTGCAGTAGAAAATAACAAAACCTTTAACAGGTTTAAAACAGCATTAGGTAAACGATTAGATGATGACCCTAATACTATTGATGAATTTGATGGTCGCTTATCTGTTCAAAGTTTAGAATCTAACTATGATTTTTACCAACGAAATAGAGATTTATCCATTATAGTGGCGGGTATTTTTTATGCTCTTAACATTGTGGATGCCAGTGTTGATGCACACTTGTATTCTTTCCCCAAAAACGATAACCTTTCATTAAGAATAGTTCCAACTACACAATTAACAGCCAATAATAACATAATGCATGGAGCTAGTTTAGTATTTAACTTTTAGTAATGACAGTAAGTAGAAGTATCGAATCAATAAAAAAATTACTAGACCATCAGGTTTTTGAAGTGATTAAACAAGCTTCCTCAGAAATAGGGGTAGAAAGCTATGTGATAGGCGGTTTTGTTAGGGATTTTTTGTTAAATCGACCTTGTAAAGATATCGATATTGTTTGTAAAGGTTCAGGAATAGCCTTAGCCGAAAAAGTAGCTGAATTAATAGGAAACGCTACCAAGGTAACTGTTTTTAAAAACTTTGGAACAGCCATGCTGCAGTACAAAGATTATGAAGTAGAATTTGTTGGAGCAAGAAAGGAATCTTATCAGAGAAACTCCAGAAAACCTATAGTAGAAGATGGAACTTTACAAGACGACCAAAACAGAAGAGATTTTACCATTAATGCCTTAGCCATTAGTTTAAATGAAGCCAATTACGGAGAACTAATTGATCCGTTTAATGGAATTGATGATTTAAAAAACAAACGTATTGTAACGCCTTTAGATCCTGATATTACTTACTCAGACGACCCTTTAAGAATGATGCGAGCCATACGTTTTGCGGCTCAATTAAATTTTATTATTGAAGAAAGCTCTTTGCAATCCATCGCTAAGAATAAAGAACGCATTAAAATTGTTTCTCAAGAAAGAATTATTGATGAGTTGAATAAAATTATTCTCACCAAAAAACCATCTGTAGGTTTTGAGTTATTGTTTGATACGGGGTTGTTGGCAATCATTTTTCCGGAAATGGACAACCTGAAAGGAGTGGAGGTGATTAACGGAAAAGCCCATAAAGATAATTTTTACCACACCATACAGGTGCTGGATAATATTGCTCCCAATACAGATAATTTGTGGTTGAGATGGGCTGCTATTTTGCACGATATTGCCAAACCGGCAACCAAACGATTTGACAAAGAAGTAGGGTGGACCTTCCACGGACATGAGGACAAAGGAGCTAAGATGGTTCCTAAAATTTTTAAAGCCTTAAAACTTCCGTTAGATGCCAAAATGAAATATGTTCAGAAATTGGTAAGGCTCCACCTCAGACCAATAGCATTGGTAAAAGAAACCGTTAGCGATAGTGCTGTTAGAAGGTTGTTGTTTGAGGCGGGAGAAGACATTGATGATTTAATGACTTTGTGCAATGCAGATATTACTTCTAAGAATAAGCAAAAAGTCTTAAAATATTTGGCTAACTTTGAATTAGTTAAAGAAAAACTAAAAGAAGTTGAAGAAAAAGATCAGCTAAGAAATTGGCAACCACCTATAACAGGTGAATTGATTATGGAAACCTTTAATTTGAAGCCTTGCAGAGAAATAGGCATTATTAAAGAAGCCATAAAAGAAGCCATTTTAGAAGGCGATATAGAAAATAACTACGAAGCAGCTTATCAGCTAATGCTTCAAAAAGGAAAAGAATTAAATTTAAAAACCGCATAACTATTACAGCAATGAGCATTTATAAGTTTAGAGTTCTGATTGAAGGAGAAAAACAAGTTTTTAGAGACATTGAGATTAAGAGTGACCAAAACTTTGAAGCATTTCACCAATCTATTTTAAAAGCATTTGGTTTTGATAACGAACAAATGGCTTCCTTTTATTTAAGTGATTACGATTGGAATAAAGGTCAGGAAATTTCTTTGTTTGACATGAGCATGTCTGATGAAGAAAAAGTATTGCAAATGAGTGATACCCCAATAAAATCTATCATTAATTGTGTTGGCGGACATTTATTGTATACCTACGATTTTTTAAACATGTGGAATTTCTTTATTGAATTGATAGAAATTTCGGTGAAAGAAAAAGAAGGTGAGTTTCCTCAATTGGTTTATAGTGAAGGTGCTGCCCCCAACCAAAATACCAGAAACAGTGTGCTTTCTGATGAAGAAATTATGAATGAAATATTGAAAGCTGAAGGATTGGATGAAGACAGTTTAAAAAATACCGAAGAACCTTTTAATGATGATATTTTTGAAGGTTTTGATGATTTTGACGACTACCAATAAATAAAAATGAATTCCAAATTTTTAGTGGTTATTGCAGGACCTACGGCTGTTGGTAAAACAGCTTTAGCAGTAGCACTTGCACAACATTTTCGTACAGCGGTAATTTCTGCCGATTCACGACAATTTTATAAAGAAATAGCCATTGGTACAGCCAAGCCTACTCCCGAAGAAATGAAAGGAGTGAAGCACTACTTTGTCGATTCCCATTCTATTCATGATGAAATAAATGTAAACGATTACGAACAGCAAGTGTTACAGTTGCTCAATCAGCTTTTTAAAGATAATGAGGTAGTTATTCTTACCGGTGGCTCCGGATTATACATTGATGCCGTTTGTGATGGCTTTGATGATGATTTGCCCGAAGGAGACAAGCAACTTAGAAAAGAACTGGAAGCCCTTAAAGATAAGTACGGTATTGAATTGCTTCAAGAAAAACTAAAACAGCTTGACGAAGATTTTTATAACGAAATAGATTTAGCCAACACCAAACGATTGTTTAGAGCAATAGAAGTCTGTATGCTGAGCAAGCAGAAATATTCCTCACTACGTAAAGGCAAGAAGAACCCAAGAGCATTTAACACCATTAAAATAGCCTTAAACCGACCAAAAGAAGAATTAAATGAGCGAATTAACCAGCGGGTGGACATCATGATGCAAGAAGGCTTATTGGAAGAAGCTAAAAAAGTACATCCCTACAAAGATAAAGTAGCCTTAAAAACAGTTGGCTACAGAGAATTGTTTGCTTCTTTTGAAGAAGAAACTACCTTGGCAGCAGCTGTAGAAAAAATAAAAACCAATACCCGCAGGTATGCTAAAAGACAAATAGCTTGGTTTAAAAGAAACGATAACGATTACCATTGGTTCCAACCCGAACAACAAGCGGAAATAATACAATTGATTGAGGAAAGAGTGAAATAAACTACATTAAAATGGGAGTTATGTACAATTAACACCTAAATCATAAATAATAGGTTTTTTTAAAACAAAATCTCTAGTATTTCTACTAGGGGTTTTTTAGTAACCCCATTTTAGGATATATAATAAATATTCATTAATTAGAATCATCTATTAATTTATCTAGTTCTTTTATTAAAAAATTATAAGATGACTCAGTTTTTTCTTTTAGTTTAAATTTTCTATCATATGAATTAAATGATTTATCAACATATCGAGCAGCTAACTCTAGATAGTGTATGTCTGGTTCATATTGAAGCATTATTGGTTTAAATAAAAACTTATGTAATGGATTAATGCTCATTTCGGAATTATATCTTGAAATATGCCCCCATGTACTATGTACACAAGAACTAAAAGGTTGAAAAACATAATTATAAAAGTCTATAGAACCACATTCTTCAGCCATTTTTCTAGTTGAAATTCCTGACCAACTGCCTAAATTTACTTCAGTTAAAAAAGAATATTTCTGTGAATTAAGAAAAGCTTCCATATACTCAAGATACTTATCAGCTTTTATATCTTCCCCATCCTTCTCCATTTGATTCTTCCTATGTTCTATTTCTAATTTTAATTGACCTAATCCATGAAGTATAAATTCTCTTGGGCGATTATCAATATCATTTAAAATCCATTCTAAGTTAATATGATTATCTGCCATACTCCTTAGAATTATTGGTGCTAAATTCCCATTCCACATATTAATATTTTCAGCTAAACCAATTGAAAGTGATACTTGCCGTGATAAAATTGCCCCTACAACATCGTATAATTCTTTTTTTGATAAATCCTTTGACCAATTATTCCACCTAAATTGCATTTCTTTTTTAAGTAACGAACAATAGTCATCAATAATTGATGTAATATTTATAGTTTTTTTCTTTTTAGCACTCATATTTCACATGCTTCTAATTCTAAACCTCTATTCCAAAAATAATTTACCCAAGTATTATTTTTTCTTTCAATAATAGGTTTATTAAACATAAGATTGGAAGTTGCTCTAACAGCACTAGCAATCATTTTGGAAATTTCTGAATTAGGATAATCTTGAATTAAAGGCAACTTTGCTAAAAGAGAATCTTTGGTTACTTTCATCTTTCCATTAATCATTAAAAAATATAAAGTATTTGCCAAAAGAAATGTTGATTCAGTGCTAGTTTTATCAACGAGTAACAATAACATATCTTTTACTTTAGTTACATCATTTTCAGAATGGGAAGTATGATTCTCAAAAACTTTATTTAATGGACATTTAGGATATGCATTAAGAAGAGGTGTTAAAGCTTCATTAATAGGGTTATAAATTCCTTCACTTTTAAATTTGCTTCGAATTTTTTTAGCGGTTTCATCATCTAAATCATAATACCAACTTATATAATATGGAGTGTTTTTTGATTCTTTAATATTTATAACTGTTTCTAAAAACTTCGTAAATAGTCTAATCCCCGTGTTATAACCATAAGATTTATTAATAAATGCTATCCAAATAGCTTCTGGTACAACTCCTTCATAATAATTAGAGTTTTTAGAAGTATCTAAATTTTGAAATTGAGCTAATGGTGGAACTAATTTTTTTCCAATTTTTTTATGATCGTCTAAAATACCTTTCTTTTTGCTCATTAGGATGCTGTTTTATCTTCCTCCATCACTTGACCTTGTTTTGCCTGCACATCTTTCCAATTAATTATATCCATAATAATTAAGGACATACCATGAAATGAATATGTAACAATGCTTAACATTACAAAAGTAATGGTTGTCTTATCGAGTGATTCGTACTTAAGCATTGTATTGGAGTCGTAACAAAATATATAAATAATCTGTATAGAAGCATGAATAAATACTCCATATGTTAAGCAAGTCAAAGGAGCAGCCAACATAGGACCGACCTTTTTAAAAAGCAAATGCTCTTTGGCAACTCCTTTTTTTGAAACCAGTATTAAATGTATAATACCCCATACACCACTAGCAACAATAATAACATAAAATAGTTTTGGGCTTTCGGCAATTTTTTTAAACTGGTCTGTAAAAGGAGTTAACAATCCTGGAAATAAAACCAAAGATATTACTGCTATAGGTAGAATTACAGCTAAGCAAATCCCCGACCATCTATTATGTATATATTTAAAGATTCGTTTTACCAACTGGAATTGAATTTTTCTACGTTTTTTCTATCAATTTTATCATTTTCATTTCCTATTGCTCCTCCAATTCCTGCACCAATTAAAAACCCTATAGGCCCCCCTAATAAACCAACTAACCCACCTGTAAGTCCCCCACCAACAACAGCTTTTGCTGTACTTTCTGCATAGACCTGATACGGGTAATAATTATGGATATTACCACAAGTTGGGCATTTAATGGTTATGGTTTCTCCATACATGTATCTAAGAGTCTGTCTGCTTTTAGCTTCAATGGATAAATTAATCCGATTTTGACAAGAGTTACATTGTTTAATAAACAGTTTCATTAGTTTAATTTCTTTTTTAAAGCATCTATAATATCGTTTTCATTTTTGGAATCTTTTCCCCAACTAATTAATTGAGCTGACGCATCTGATTTAACCTTTACAACGGTCCTTCCCCCTTCCCTAATAATATGAATTTTAATATCTTCTCCCCATGATAGAAAAGTTGCTTTAGTACTTGCCTCAATAATACCACTATTTTTATTGAAATATTCCACTGACATATTTAGTTTATCTAAGGCAGAGATACAAGCCTTAAACACTTTGTCATATGAACTATTAAAAGTTGTTTTCATAAAAAATACTCCCTACCAAAATTACTAAATAATAAATGATTAAGGATAAATAGTAATTAAAAAGTAAAGCGTAAAATAAATTGATATGTAGCAAATTTTACAAAAAGCAATTTGGAGCATAAATACAATTGGTCTGTATGTGGAGGAGATAATTTAAAGTTGAAAGACGAACTAGATTTATCATTTTAATGCAGTTTATTTTGTTGTCTACAGTTGTTACAGCAACCAAATAGGGAGTGGTTTTTAAAATCAAATAACGAGGTTTAAAACCTCACCTCTGCAATTGCTGCATTTTTGTCCGTTACCTTCTCTTTCAATTCTAATCATACTGTATTATCATTAATTTTTCCATAAATTAACTATAAAGCTCGCTCTAATTTTGAAATGCTATAAAAAAAGGTTAAATTTAGAACTACACCAAAAAGCGAGACTTACAATGAGTACATCAATAAAACATATTTTCCCTGAAATTTTATCTAAAGAAATTAATAAAGCATTTTCTTATTATCCTGAATTAAAAAAAACACCTATAGAAATTAAGTTTAAAGAAGATATAAAAAAATCTACCATGCAGGCACAGCCTGATTTTGGTAGCTTACTTAAAAGTAAAAAACATCGGAAATATTATATTTACATCAGTAAAACATTTAAAATTTCAGATAGAAAGTTTAAAACTAAAGATTTACCCTCAGATGTGTTAATTGGTTGGTTTGGTCATGAGTTAGGACACATTATAGACTATCAACACAGGAGTAGTTTAAATTTAGTTTGGTTTGGAATACGTTATTTATTATTAGAAAACCATATTGTAGAAGCAGAACGTATGGCAGATACGTATGCCGTTAAGAGGGGAATGGGAGAGTATATTTTAGAAACAAAAAACTTTATTCTTAATCACGCAGATATAGATGATAAGTACAAATTACGAATGAAAAAATTCTATTTATCTCCTGAGGAGATTATGAATATTGTAGCAGAAAACGACAGCGACAGCTAAGCTAATTGTTCTTCACAAATGTTTCCCACTCCTCAAATTTATCTTCACCCATAACACGCTCCATTTTTACCTGCCCGCCTTTTTTCTTATTCGCATTACTCCATTCATGAAAAACTTTTGGAGACACAACATTAACCTTTACGCCTGCCAATGCTTTAGATCGTGCAACACTATAGTTTTTGTTCGCCTCAGACAAATAAGCATCTATCAATTCCGCTATTTTATCATTGTCAGTATCCATCTGGTCGGAACCTAAGTACCAAGAATGATAAAAATCTTCACCAAATCTTTTTGCACAAATAGTATATTCCGTTATGCTCACATCTAATTTTTCTTCTACATGCTTTATAGCACTATCTAGCTTATTTACCGAAAGTTGAGAACCAACTGTATTAAGAAAAAACTTAGTCCTTCCCGTTATAATAATTTCAGCCCTTTCAATATTTGTAAAAGCAATGGTATCTCCAATTAAATAACGCCATGCACCACTTACGGTTGATATAATCAATATATAATCTTGGTTTAACTCAACATCTGCTATCGTTAAACTTGGAGCATCATTCACAATAGACCCATCTTGATTGATGTATTCCGGTTTAAAGGGAACAAACTCAAAGTAAATACCATTGTCTGTTATTAATTTCATTGCTTTAGTATCCGGACGATCCTGAAATGCTAAAAAACCCTCAGATGCTAAATAGGTATCTAGCACCAAAATAGGTTTCCCTAAAAGCTTATTAAAGCTTTTTTCGTAAGGACCAAATGCAACACCTCCTGAAGTGAAAACCCGTAAATTTGGCCATATATCATGAATGGTATCTAAGTTATGGTATTTTATAACCGCCTCTAACATTAACTCTATCCAAGAAGGAATTCCACTTAAAGCACCTATATCCCAATCTTTTGCTTTTTCGGCTATTTTTTTAACGCGTTTATCCCAATCATCAATTTTTGCAATTTCTTTTCCGGGTTTGTAGTAGCCACTAAACCACCCGGGAATATTACTGGCACTAATACCACTTATTTCACCTTCAAGATGTTCGTCTTTTTCAATTAAATCGGTAGAACTACCCAACATCAAAATTTCTTTCTCAAAAAAATCAGCCGGTAAATCAAAGTTTTTTAAAGCAAATACCTGATTAATTCCTGCTTGTCGTATAGCATCAACCATAGCATCTGTAACAGGAATACGTTTGCTTTCTTTACCGGTAGTGCCGGAGCTTAAAGCAAAATAATCAGGAACTCCCGGCCAGGTAATATCTTTTTGTCCATCAATAACCTTGTTCCACCATTTGTCTTTCATGGCTTCGTAATCGTGATAGGGTATAGTCTGTGCAAATTTTTCAAGAGGGTTTTCATCAGTTAAGATTTCTTGAAAATTATAATGTTTGCCAAAAGCAGTATCTTTTGCCTCATTTAGTAGATTATTCAAAGCATTTTTTTGCTCTTCAACAGGGTTTGATTCCGAGGTAATAGTACCCTTTAAATCAATAAATGCTTTTATAATATTGCCAATTATTGCCATTTTGTCTTTTGTTTCTTATCTGTAAACTCCAAAGTACTTTCTTTTGAAAGCGAATAGCTATAAAATTACAAAATTATTTTTTGGCGAGGAATGAGGGGTGGGAATGAAACGTGTCTTTCTATTTTAAGTAATTAATTTAAAATATAAATACGCTCAATTATGAGGCTTATGTTTTAGTTTGATAAATGATAAGTTTCGAATGGACTTGCGTCATTTATAAATACTAATTTATTAAAGGTTAGTATATTTACTGTATAATCATTGGTATCATTTACAGCTGTGCCTTGAAGACGTAGTTTTTTAGAACTGGAATTATAAAGAAACCAATGATTTGAAATACTCCCCGAAGGATTGAACTCATAGTTTGTAATTTTACAATTACTATTTCCGAACTCATAAATTCTATCCTTATTTATCGTAACTGAAGGGTGTACAACACTATCTAGATGCCACCAAGTGTTGGTAATGCTTGCAAGATTAGAGCCCCCTCCTGTATCAAAAGTAGAACCCCCATGGTTTGAAGCTTCTTTGGTACATGAGCAAAGTAAAAAAGTTAGCAATAATAACAGTATAATATTTTTCATATGCAAAATTTAAAAATCTTTGTAAAGAAGCACAAACATAAGTTTTTTTAGTTAAAACTCTTAGTTGCTATCACTTTTTACTTTGCTTCAGACTAAGAATAGAGAGGGTGATAATAGTTTTTAAAATATTATAATCGTTTATTTAAAGAAATAATAAAAACCCCTTTTAGTTTATGTTTAATATGAGAATAAACTAAAAAGGGTTTTTGTAAGTTGTTTTTATTTTTTTACAACTTTCAATGTTTGTGTTTGATTAGTTGCACTTATCGTCACAAAATATATTCCACTTGGAAAAGTATCAAAATTAATGGAATGAGTATTATACAGTGGTGTTTCACTTAATAATATTTCTCCTATCATATTAGTGACATCAATTGATGTAATTGGATTATCATTTTTAATATGTAAACTATGTGTAACAGGGTTTGGATATACTTGAACATTTATTTTGCTAGCTTCATTTATACTTGTGCTGGATGTTCCTTGTTTATAAATATCAAAGTAGTTAGGGGCTAAATAAAGGTCTCCATTAAAATAAAGCATTCTACTTATTAACACTGTCCCAAAAGCATTTGGCTGCAAACCTATTGTATCTACACTAAAAGTTTGTCCACCATCAGTACTTTTAATTACGTTTGGATGTGAGTTATTCGCATCATTCACCAGCATAGCAGTAATATTATTTCCATTACTTATCATACCATGTAATTTTTGTTTTTGACCAATCCAATCTAATCCTAAGTATTGATTGATAGGTAAACTATCCCATGACAAGCCCTCATTATCGCTGTATAATAATTTGTATGCATTTGTAGAAAGTGAGTTCCCGGCAATATAAATTCTTCCTGAAGTAGGATTTACATTCATCACTTTAGCATAAAACATTGGTGGTAAACCGCTATTAGTTGGAGTGGTCCATGTTTGACCATTATCAGTAGAAGTGTGTAGTTTATAATTATCTGACCATACATACCAGGTGTTATTATATTCACTAAATTGTTCACCAAATGTTACATTTGGATCCGTAGTTTTTACCCAAGCAGGATCAGAAGGATATTTGCTATAAAAGCCACCATTAATAACGTTAATTAACTTTCCATTTAATACAAAAACATTGGCAACATCAAAAGGTTGTCCTGCACATTGAGCTGGAAAAGAGCCGTAAAGAGGATGTCCGGCTGAATCTGTAACAAACGTAACTCCGTTATCAGTACTTTTATAAATGGTAGTACTAGCACAAGTTTGATTATTTACATACGCATATAAACTATTTCCACTACTAGCTAAATGAGTAATGTGAGCACTATTAGAACTTGGTGGTAGTGAATTTTGTACGGTCTCCCATTGCTGAGTGGTGGTGTTTAATTTTACTAAACCACTATCAAATACAGCAGCATACAATTCATTATTGTGTACACACATATCTTCAATGGTTACATTGTTATTAATGGAAACATTGGTTCGTGCCCATTGAGCATTTAGTCCTATTGTTAAAAAAATGCTAAAGATTATTAAGTTAAATTTTTTCATGGTTTATGTTTTATATTTAATAACAAAAATATGTGCATAGTACTATTATTGAAATACGGCATTTAGCGTATTTAATTTTTTTATTCAGTAGGTCTATTATAAATTTGTTTTCTCCTGCCTTTCCAACAACTTTTTTACTCTAATATGATTACTTTATAGCTTGTTGATTGGCTCTTAAGATAAATGAAACTCACACTATAAAATTGAATCTATTGAAATTAAGCTACTTAAAATTATATTTTTTTTTCATTATTGCTGATTTATTTAAAAAATATAGTAATTTTATTTTCTATTTTTTAGTAATAAATAATAGATTTGTACGCATTAATAAGTTTAACTAATAAATTAAAACATGATGGAAGAGAATGAAAACAATGAAAACAGAAGAGATGAAGTATTTTCTAAAGTAGTAAGAGCCGGGAAAAGAACTTATTTTTTCGATGTAAAGGCAACAAAGTCTGATGATTATTACTTGACAATTACAGAGAGTAAAAGAAAGTTTAATGGCGACAACCAAAAGTTTAGCTACGAGAAACACAAATTGTTTTTATACAAAGAAGATTTAGAAAAATTTTCTGATGGTTTAAAAGAAGCCGTAGAGAAAATTAAAGAACTTAAATTAGAACAAGGAGAAGAAGTAGTAGAAAAAGTTGCTAGCACTTTCACCGATGTTGATTTTGATGATTTAGGTACTAACCACACAGAATAACCAAGATACTTAATTAAATAAGAAGAACCGAATAGCAAGTAGAGCTATTCGGTTTTTTTGTTAATTAAATTAATTTAGAGGAATATTGAATTCGTAGGTTAAGCCTTTATTAGTTTCATTTTTCATTTGATAGGTGCTGTCCATTTGTAAAGCAAATATCTCTATCAATTCCATTCCAAAACCTTTTTTTAGTGTTGCTTCATCAAAACCAACACCGTTGTCTTTGTAGGTAAACATTAAATCTTTATCTTGTTTATTAAAAGAGAGTAGTATGCTCCCGTTTATTTTAATACCATGTTTTAAAGAGTTGGATATTAATTCATTAATAATTAATCCTAAAGGAACAATGTTTTTTACATTTAGTTCAGAAAAATTGGTGTTAATATTTAACGTTACATCTTGAGTGGTGCAGTGTAAAGAAGTTAAGTCGGTAGCTAATTCTTTAATGTAGGTTTCTAAATCAATTTTAGCTAAATTTTCTGTTTGATACATGCGTTGATGAACCAAAGCCATTGCCTGAATTCTGTGTTGAGCATCATCAAAAATCACCTTAACTTCATCACTTGCTATTTTATCGGATTGTAATCTAAGCATAGAGCTCACTACTTGTAAGTTATTTTTTACTCTGTGATGAATCTCTTTCAGCATGATAATTTTTTCACTGTGTTGCTCATTAACCAATTTGTTTTGAGCTTCAAGATGTTTATTACTTGTTTTAAGCTCTTTTGTAATTTGTCGGTTGGTTTTAATAAAGGTATTGAGCAAATAAAAAATAATGAAAACAGCTACAGTAGCTTCTAAACCTAAAGTGTAAAAAATCACTTTTGGAAATGTAGCAGCAGCAATAATGTGGGAGTGAAGAAAAAAAGCAGCAAAGACAGCATAAGCAACTAGGCTTAGTCCGGCAACAATGATTCCTCCTTTTTTACCTAAATTAAAAGCTGCAAAAAAGATTAAAATTACTATCCAAAAAGCACCTCCAAAGTGGATGGTGTTGTTGTTAAAATACATATTACCAAACAAAATGGTAAAAATAAGAGTGGTAAAAATGATAGATGATATTTTTATGTTTTTAGTAACCTTTAATACAAAAAGATGTGTTAAACAATAGAAAGCCGAAACCCCTGTTGGAATCATTACTGGGTAAGCTTTAATGAAAAAAGAGATTAAAAACACAGAAAAGAAACAAATGAATCCAAAAAATGAAAAACAGTGGTTAGTTTCAATTTTTGCTTTTTCATAGGGATTTACTTCATTATTAAGAAGTTCACCTATAAAAAAATATTTTAATTTATCCATCAATGCTAGTGTCTATCAAAGGCTACGAATATAACACTATAAATTAAAAATCAAAATCTCTAAGAAGAAATTTGTAAAATAAATACAAGCTCTTCTTACTTAGTAAAAAAGAGACAAGAAGTATAGTGAAAAAAATATATTTCAACACCCAGTTATTATATTATTATCTACTTTCTCACTTTTGCTTTACATTTTAAAAAGAAGAGCTCTTTTGTGACTCACTATCATACAGAAAGTAATTGGCTAATTAAAAATTAATAAATTTAATTATTATTTTAAACCAGTAATTAAGCTGGATTCCTGAAGAACACAAGAGAAATAATTTATTACTTTCTTTTTAAAAGCAAAATAGGAAGTAGGAATAAGTCGGTTATTACAGCAACAATTAAAATGAGTGTAATGTAAACACCAATTAAATAAGTGCTTTTAAAATCGGATAACATTAATGATAAAAATCCACTGCATAAAATAATAGAGGTAAGTACAATGGCTTTTCCTGTAGAAAGAAAAGTTCTTTTTATAGCATATAAGTTCGTTAAGCCAATTCCTCTCTGAAGCTTGTATTTACTCAAAAAATGTATGGTGTCATCTACAGCAATTCCAAAAGCTATAGTAAAAATAATAGAAGTAGACATGTTGATAGATGTACCCGTAAAACCCATAATTCCTGCTATAATAATAAGTGGAATAGCGTTAGGAATTAGTGAAATAAGCGCCATTTTAAACGATTTGAACAAAATTCCCATGAGTGATGCAATTAATAAAAAAGCTATGGATAAACCAATAATCATGTTAGAAGCCATTATACTATTGTTTTTATCTACCAGCAAAGCTGTGCCGGTCATGTTGTAATTAAAATATTGTGGATGAATATTTTGGTTGAAAAAAGTGTCAAAATCATCATTTAATATACGTGATTGATAACTGCCTACATCGTGCATTTTTCCTGTAAACCGAATGGTCTTTTTATCAGGAGAAATAAGGTTGTTAAGGTGGTTTTTTATAGATGGATTTTTTAACCATTTAGTAATTTTATGATACTCTTTTTTAGTGTCAGGAATTTTGTAAGCGTTACTATTTCCAGTATTTTGGGCTTTGTTAATCATTTTTACAACCGCCACAGGTGAGAGTAAAAAGTTGACACCATAATCATCGTAAAGGTATTTCTCAACTTTATCAAGCTCTTTTATTACTTCATAATCGAATACCTGATGCGTGTCTTTTAACAGAATAGCTATTTCAAAAGGACGAACTCCTGAATAGGTATTTTCAAAAAACCTAAAATCTTGTTGGAGTGGGTGACTTTCATGTAAATCTTCTAACAAATGAAAATCTACTTTTAGTTGAAAAATGCCTATTACGGAAGTTGCTAAGATAAGGGTATAAATTACTACAATTCTTTTAGGATGTCTTAGTGTAATCAATAAAGTTTTAGATAAAAATAGATTCCAAAACATTTCTTTTTTCCTGTGCTTAATAATAGCCGGAGGTCTTGATAGTGTTAAAATAGCGGGTAATAAGGTAGTGGCTATTAAAAAGGCGAAAATAACCCCAATACCGGAGTAAATTCCAAACTCTTTAACAGGCACAACACTCACAACAATTAAGGTGAAAAAGCCCACGGCAGTAGTAATGGAAGTTAGTAAAGTGGCTAATCCAACTTCTTTAAAGGTAATTCTTATAGCTTCTTTTTTAGACTTGTTTTTTCGCAATTCTTCAATAAACCTGTTGAGTATATGTACCGCATCCGACATGCCAACAACAAACAAAATAGTAGGTAGCAACATGGTCATTAAATCCAGTTTTTTGCCTAATAAAAACATAAAAGCTAAGGTCCAGATAATAGCAATAAAAACAGTAATAATAGGAATGACCGTTCCGAAAAACGAACGAAAACTAATAATCAGAAAAATAATAACCAGCAATACAGAAGCCAACAAAAAAAGCTTTACTTCTTTATCCATAATGGTTAAATAAGCTTTCTGACCTCTTATTTTTCCTGCATAGTGAATTATCTCAAAATCATATTGTTGTATTAGTTTTTCTAAAGCAAAAATTAAAGCATCAGATTCTTTTTTATTAATGATGTCAACATTGTTTACTACAATAGAAATAGACTTGAAATCGGGAGCGAAAAGCGTATTGATGTATTCTTTAGACTTAGCAATTCTAATGGAATCGTTTTTATATTTTTCAGGTTCTCCAACATGCAGCAAAGGAATTTCCATAAAACCAAAGGCACTAAAAACAGGTTGTTTAATGTTGGTAGGAGAAATAACACTAACCACGTGAGGCAGTTTTTCTAAATCTGCAGTAAACCGATCTGCTTTTTCTAAAAAGTTATCGGAAAAAATACCTTCCTTATTACCAATGGCAATAAGCATGTAATCATTATCATTTTTAAAAGTTGCTCTGTATTTTAAGAAATAATCGAGGTCGGTATCTTCTTTAGGAAAAAAGCTTTCAAAATCATAATCGAACTTTAAACCTGATGCTAAGTAAGTTGCAAATCCGGTGATAACCGTTATAATGATAATGATGCTTACAGCAATTCTTCTCGACAAAATAAATAATCTTTTTAGTAGGAGCCGCTAAATTACTTAATTGATTTGAGAGCTATTGATTTTAAAACTTAATTAGCTTATCTTTACGCACTTCAATTTCTAAAACTTTGAAAACATGATAAATCAGGTTAAAACAATTAGTGATTTTTATTATTATCAATTACAACACACACCAAGAACAGATGCTTTCACACAAAAAGAGAACGGTAAATGGCAACCACTTTCTATAGAGGCATTTGTAGAAAAAAGTAAATATTTTAGTTTAGGTTTGTTACAATTAGGAATTAACAAAGGCGACAGAATTGCCATTATTTCTAACAATAGAACAGAGTGGCATTTAACCGATTTAGCAGCCCAACAAATAGGAGTAGTAAATGTGCCTATTTATCCAAACATTACAGAAGAAGATTATGTTTATATATTGAATGATTGTGGAGCTAAAGCTGTTTTTGTATCAAGTCAGGAATTACTTACATCTATTGAAAATATTAAAAGCAATGTGCCTGAATTAAAGCATGTTTATACTTATGATGAAATTGCAGGCAAAAGCAACTACAAAGAGGTATTGGAGTTAGGAAAGGACGGAGATGAGTCTTCTATAAAAGCATTAAAAGATGCTATTAAACAAGAAGAGTTAGCTACCTTAATTTATACTTCCGGAACAACAGGAAAACCAAAGGGAGTAATGCTTTCACATCAAAATTTGGTAGCAAACGTATTGGCTTCTGAAGAGAGGTTACCTATAGGGAAAGACTTTAGAATATTGAGTTTTCTTCCGCTTTGTCATGTTTTTGAGCGAATGATAGATTACTTGTTTATTTATAAAGGAATTTCAATCTACTATGCAGAATCTTTAGAAACCATAGCAGATAATTTAAAAGAAGTAAAACCACATTTGTTTGCCACAGTTCCTCGTTTATTAGAGAAAGTATATGATAAAATTGTGGCTAAAGGCTCTGATTTATCAGGTATTAAAAAAGCATTATTTTTCTGGGCATTAGAACTAGGGTTAGAATTTGACCCAATGGAAGATAAAGGTTGGTGGTATAATTTCCGATTGAAAATTGCCAATAAATTAATCTTTAGTAAGTGGAGAGAAGCGTTGGGAGGAAATGTAGTTGCCATTGTTTCGGGTGGAGCAGCTCTGCAAGCTCGTTTAGCTAGAGTATTTACAGCAGCTCAAATTCCTATTTTAGAAGGTTACGGACTTACAGAGACTTCTCCTGTTATAGCGGTAAATTCTTTGTTAAAAGAAGGAACTAAAATAGGGACAGTAGGAAAACCCTTAGATAATTTAGATGTTAAAATTGCCGAAGATGGTGAAATTATAGTGAAAGGACCAAGTATTATGCTTGGTTATTATAACTTGCCTGATGTAAGCAAAGAAGTTTTTGATAGCGAAGGCTATTTCCATACAGGAGATATAGGAGAGTTGGTTGATGGTAAATATTTAAGAATAACAGACAGAAAAAAAGAAATATTTAAAACTTCCGGAGGAAAGTATATTGCACCACAAGTAATGGAGAATAAATTTAAAGAATCAAGATTTATTGAACAAATTATTGTAATTGGAGAAGGGGAGAAGTTTGCTTCTGCATTAATTCAGCCTGATTTTGCTTTTCTTAAGGAGTGGTGCGACAGAAAAAATGTAAAAGCAGCAACCAATGAAGAAATGATTACCAACGAGCAAGTAATAAAACGTTTTGAAAGAGAAGTGGAGGAGCTAAATGAAAATTTCTCTAACTACGAAAAAATTAAACGATTTGAATTGCTTAGCGAACCACTTTCTATTGATGCAGGAGAACTAACACCAACATTAAAACTGAAGCGTAAAAACATTTTAAGTAAATACAATCACTTGTATCAGAAAATTTACGTTTAGTTATGGATAATATTGACATTATAGCACAAAAAAAAGCATTACGACAAGAAATGCTGGTTAGAAGAGCTAAAACGAATGGAGAGCTTAAAAACAAATATGATCAATGGATTTGTGAGCAGCTGGAAAACATTATTTTGAAAAATGGCTACAAAAAAATACATGCTTATTTACCCATGGGAAAAGAAATTGATATTTATCCCTTACTAAAGTCACTTTTAGAAAAAAAGATTACGGTAGTTGTTCCCAAAACGCTACCTAAAAGAAAATTGGAGAACTTAGTCTTAACCGACTTAAACAAAGTAGAGAAAGGTGTTTTTGGTACAACACATCCTGCAAGCGGAGTAGTTTATAATGATACTTTTGATTTAATTATTGTGCCCGGTTTGGCTTTCGATAAAAACAACTACCGATTAGGTTATGGAGGTGGTTATTACGATAATTTCATTGTTAACCATCAAGAAGCAAAGAAGATAGGCATTTTTTATCCATTTCAGGAAGTAGAAAAAGTACCAACAGAAGCACATGATGTACAGTTGGATGAAATATTAATAAATGATGGGATTTTATAGAAAAAAGTGGGCAAGCTACTTACATCGCACCGCTCAACCACCTATCCTTGCTCCGTTCCCGGCCTGGGGAAGTTCAGCAGGAGCTGGTCGTATAAGACTTGCCCACCGCAAAAGTAGAAATATCTTTTAAAACATACCGATTAATTCAAGAAAAAAATTAATTAGTTTTGAAGCTTATGAACGAAGCATTAAATATATCAGTTGTAATTCCTCTTTATAATGAGGAAGAATCCTTACCGGAACTAGCTGAGTGGATACACAATGTATTGTCTCATCATCATTATTCTTATGAAATTATTTTTGTTGATGATGGTAGTAGAGACAACTCTTGGAAGGTTATTGAAGAGTTGAAAGCTAAAAATAGTAGGATTAAAGCCATTAAATTTAGAAGAAATTATGGTAAATCTGCCGGATTAAATGTTGGATTTGCTGCTGCTGAAGGCGATGTGGTTTTTACCATGGATGCCGATTTACAAGATAGTCCTGATGAATTACCTGATTTATATAAAATGATAGTAGAAGAGGGGTATGACTTAGTTTCCGGATGGAAAAAAAAGCGTTACGACCCGATAACCAAAACTATTCCTACCAAATTATTTAATGCAGCAACCAGACGTATGTCGGGCATTAAAAACCTTCACGATTTTAACTGTGGACTAAAAGCATACAAAAAAGAAGTAATAAAAAACATAGAGGTGTATGGCGAAATGCATCGTTATATTCCTGTTATAGCCAAATGGGCAGGATTTGAAAAAATTACTGAAAAAGTAGTACAACACAGAGAAAGAAAATACGGAACTACAAAATTTGGTATCGAACGTTTTATCAATGGTTTTTTAGATTTGTTGTCTATTACCTTTATGGCTAAGTTCAGTAAAAGACCCATGCACTTGTTTGGTACATTAGGAACTTTTATGTTTTTAATCGGATTTTTAATTTCACTTTGGTTAGGAGTAAATAAACTTTTTATTGATACCAGTGCAAGATTACTGGCAGATAGAGCTGAGTTTTATTTAGCACTTACATCTATGATTTTAGGTTCTTTATTGTTTATTTCAGGATTTTTAGGAGAATTGATTTCCAGATCTTCTGTACACAGAAATAAATACCAAATAGAAAAAGAAATTTAATCGTCTATGAATATTGTTATTATAGGCCCTGCACACCCATTTAGAGGTGGTATAGCTTTGTTTTCCGAAAGATTGGCTCAACAATTCCAATCAGAAGGTCATGAAGTTGAAATCATCACTTTTACCACTCAATATCCCAACATACTTTTTCCTGGTAAAACACAATTTTCAGAAGCTAAAATCCCTGAGAACTTAAAAATTAATAGAAAAATCAACTCTACCTCTCCGCTAAATTGGCTAAAAGTGGGCAGGCAAATTAGAAAAGCTCAACCAGATATTGTAATTTTTAACTATTGGATGCCATTTTTTGCTCCTTGCTTTGGCACAATAGCCAGACAGATTAAGAAAAACCAGTACACTAAGCTATTAGCCATTACTCACAATGTTATTCCCCACGAAAAAAGAATAGGAGATAGTGCGTTAACGAAATACTTCGCTACCAAAATAGATGGTTTTGTAGTCATGTCTCAACAAGTAATGGATGACTTAAAAACCTTTACATCATCAACTCCTGCTAAACTATCACCACATCCGTTGTACGATAATTTTGGAGAAATTAAAGATAAAACTAGCTCCAAAAATGAATTGGGATTATCAATTGATTATAGTTACTTACTATTTTTCGGTTTAATAAGACAATACAAAGGGTTAGATACACTAATCAATGCTTTTGCAGATGAGCGTATAAATAAGTCTAAAGTAAAATTAATTGTTGCAGGTGAATTTTATGATGATAAATTGTCTTATGAAACATTAATTCAACAACATCAATTACAAGACAGTGTAATATTGGTAGATAAGTTTATTCCCGATAATGAAGTGGTTAACTATTTTTGTGCAGCCGATATGGTTGTGCAACCTTACAAAACAGCCACACAAAGTGGAGTAACACAAATTGCTTATCATTTTAACAAACCGATGTTGGTTACAGATGTAGGCGGTTTAAAAGAAATGATTCCCAATAATGTAGTAGGGTATGTTGTTGAACCTAATGCAGCAAGTGTTGCCAATGCTATTGTAGATTTTTATTCTAACAATAAAGAAGTGGAATTTGTAAAAGGAGTAGAGATTGAAAAACAAAAATATGCTTGGAGCAATATGACGAAAACTTTGTTATCCTTACTTGATGCGTAGTTTTCTACCTACTATTAACAATTTGTTTCTTCTAATACCATTCATTTCACAAAGTTCATTTACAGACAATCCATATCTGTCGGCAATTTTATACATATAATCACCTCTTTCAATGGTGTGGTATTCTACTCCAGTGGGAAGAGCAATATAATCATACTTTTGTTTAATTAATTCTGCAGAACAACTAATAATGTTATTATTTTTAAAGTCAATTAAAGCTTTAGGGTTTATGGCTTTACCTTTATAACGCACTTCAAAATGTAAGTGACTTCCTGATGATCTACCCGAACTACCGCCTAAACCCAACACTTGACCAGCATGAACAATGTCTCCAGCTTTAACTTTAAATCTATGTAAATGAGCATATAAAGTTTCTAAGCCGTTATAATGTCTAACAATTACAACTCTTCCATAACCAGGGTGATAAAGAGCAACTCGTACCATTCCATCAAAAGTAGCATAAACAGGATCCCAAACTTCCAAGTCTAAATCTATTCCACTATGTGTCCTTCCATCTCTCCAACCAAAATTAGAAGTAATTACAGGATCAATTAATGGTGGGTGATAATTACAAAAATTGATAGAATCAGTTAAAGTTATAAGGGTAGTAGTATCATTTTTACAAATGGCTTCATCATAAGGAAAAATATTTTTGGTATCCCATTTTTGATAAACAGAGTTTGCTGGTAGAGGAGAGTCATCATAAAAATAAGTAAGTGAATTATAATAATCATGTTCTAACAACCTATTTTCAGCATATTCGTTAAGTTCTTTTAAAATACCATTAGGAATTTGGTCTAATTCTAATAAGGAATCTATTAATTGAATAATTTGATTTCCAGAAAGTTCAGAAATAGAAGGGTAAATAGGACTAGTAGAAGAAACTACCAATGCAGAAACAGTATCTTTTTTTGTGCGTTCTTCTTTTTTATCTCCCTTTTCTGAATAAGAAAAAGCATGTAAATTTACTGTCAGTAATAGTAAAAATATATGAAATAAAATTTTATGGAAACTTACCTTTTTCATTTAATGGGTGGCTAAGATACCAAAAAAATATAAAAATTAACAAATCCTTTTTATAAAAGAAGTGTTTGCGAGCAGATTATTTTAACCTTTTATAGCTCTTATCATTTCCCTCTTTCCTGGTGGGCCGGGTAATGTTTCTAATTGAAAACCAACAGACTTAATAGTTCTTTTTACAACTCCTTTAGCACAATAGGTTACTAAAATCCCTCCAGGTTTTAAAAAATTATAAATTTTCAAAAAAATTTCAGCAGTCCATAATTCGGCTTGTTTTTCGGGAGCAAAAGCATCAAAATAAATAAGATCAAAGGTTGTAGTGATTTGTAAATTTGCTAAATCGTCTTCAATTTTTAATAGATTAAAATTTTCAGAAATAGGAGTGTTAATATTCCATTTGCAACTATGTAGGCTATTAAATAAAGCAGTTTGAGTTGCTTTGATTTTTAATTGAGTAGGATAGTTTAGTTGTTGGACAAGCTCATTGGAAAGTGGGAATTTTTCTAGAGAAACATAATTAACCATTTGAGAGGAGCTTTCTGTTGCTAATAATGTTAGTAAGGCATTTAGTCCTGTTCCAAACCCTATTTCTAAAATATTTATAGTCTCTTTATTATTAAAATAAAGTAAGCCATTTTTTATAAATACATGTTGAGATTCTTGTATAGCTCCGTGAATAGAATGGTAGGTTTCATTTAGTTCTGGGACAAACAAGGTATGTGAACCATCGGCAGTTTTTTTTAATTCCATTTAATAATCTTTAACTTATACAATGATATTAATTATAGTTTCTCGTTTAATAACATGTACTTTTGTAAGTGTAAATTTATACTATGATAACACAAGAACATATCAACAAAAGTATTTCTTTTGAGGAATATTATCAACTACATGAAAAACAAGTAGCAAAAGGTTCAACCTCAGGAGAAGACCAATCTGAAGCACTTGTTGAATACACTAAACTTAATTTCTCTCGATTAAAAAGAAGTTATAAAACAACAACTCCTTCTGAAAAAGTATTGGAAACGGTTGATTGTTTAAATGATAAAATGATTTGGTTAGTGTTAACGGAGACGTGGTGTGGTGATGCTGCTCAAAATATTCCTGTTCTAGCAAAAATTGCTGAAGCTAATCCGGCTATTTCTTTTCGTTTAATCTTTAGAGATGAACATCCGGAAGTAATGAATAATTTCCTTACCAATGGGTCCAAATCAATTCCTAAATTAATTGCCTTAGATAAAAACCTTAATATGTTAGGTACTTGGGGACCGAGACCTACTGTAATTCAAAATTGGTTTTTAGCTGAAAAAGCCAATGGAGCAGATATGGACAAACTAAAAATTGATTTACAACATAAATACAACGAGGATAAAGGTCAAGCTCTACAACAAGAAATGGTTGAGTTAATGAAAACATGGCTGAATAAAGAATGTTTTTCGGTTTAAAATCTTTTATAAATAGGTTATTAAAAGAACTAAAAACAATATTTTCAATAAATCAACGTAATAGTTTTCTATTTTTGCACTCATGCGTATAGAAAACCATACTTATTTTTTTGCAATAGCACTTATTTTTGTGTTATTGTCTTCCATGTTTTATTCTTGTAGAAAAGATGATTTTACTACTGATTCAGGAGCTAAATTAACTTTCTCAACAGATACCCTTTTGTTCGACACGGTTTTTACAACCATGAGTTCTACTACCAAAAGAATAAAGGTGTATAATAGAAATTCTGATAATTTAATTATATCAGATATTCGTCTACAAAATGGTGCAAACTCTCAATTCAGAATTAATGTAGATGGACTTTCAGGAAATCAGCATAGTAATGTAGAAGTCAGAGCAGGAGATAGTATTTATATTTTTTTAGAAGTAACCATAGATCCTAATAGTGTGCTTTCTCCCTTTGTTGTTGAAGAACAGCTGCTTTTTTCCACTAATGGCAATAATCAAAAAGTACATTTAATGGCTTGGGGACAAAATGCACATTATTTTACACCTAAAAAATATGTAAATGGTTTACCACCTTATTCTTGTTTAGATGGGGATTGCTCGGGAAGTTTACCACCTGTAACGGCTAATTGGGTAAACGATAAGCCTTATGTTATTGTAGGATATTTGGTTATAGATTCGTTAGATAAATTGGTAATAGACCCGGGAGTAAAAGTACATTTACATAATAATTCGGGGTTGTGGGTATATAAAGATGGAAACTTAGTGGTTAATGGAACACCATCAGATCCGGTTATTTTTCAGGGAACAAGGTTAGAATATACTTATCAGGATATTTCCGGACAGTGGGATAGAATATGGATAAATGAAGGTAGTTCAGATAATGTTATTAATTATGCTATTATTAAAAATGCTTTTATAGGAATTCAGGCAGAACCCTTACCTTTTAATCCAACAGCACCAACAAGTGTTAATAAATTAAGATTAAATGGCTGTGAAATAACCAATTCAGCAGCGGTAAATTTATTAGCCACCAATTACCAAATAACAGATACCAACTCGTTAATTACCCAAGCAGGTCAGTCGAGTATATTTTTAAGAGGAGGAGGAAATTACAAATTTTATCATACTACTATTGCCAATTTTTGGGATCAGGGAACAAGAGATGGCTCTGCCGTTTTTCTTCAAAATTATTATCAAGATGCAAATGGGAATGTACAGGTAAGAGATATAGATTCAGCTGTTTTTGTGAATACCATTATTGAAGGAAATAATGAAATAGAATTTAATACAGATGTATTAGCACCGGGAGTTATTAATTTTAAAATTGACTATTCTATTGTTCGTTCTACTAAGAGTTTAGCAGGAGCAAATTATGTAGGGATAATTCAAAATCCTACAGCCACTATTTTTGTAGATTATCTGAATAACAACTATAAAATCTGGTCAACATCTCCAGCAGCAAATGCAGGTAAGACAGTAGGTGTTTTGTCTGATAAAGATGGAAACCCAAGAAATTCTCCTCCAGATTTAGGTGCTTACGAAAATTAATTGCACCTTACCTAAATAAGCATTAAATTTGCCTTTTTTAAATTTATAATCAATGAATTACAAATCATTTTTAACATTAACTATAGCTGTAATTATTTCTTTTTCAGCTAAATCTCAAGATAAAACCGTTGTAAAAAGAGCTGCAAATTTGTTTGATAAATATAATTTTATTGAAGCTCTTGATGAATATCTTGCTCTTTTAGAAGAAACTCCTGATGATATGTTGTTTAACTACCGAGTAGGAGTTTGTTACTTAAATACCAACATAGATAAATCTAATGCAGTAAGCTATTTAGAAAAAGTGGTGAAAAGCGAAAAACCTAATCCAACAGCTTTTTATTTATTGGGAAGAGCCTACCATTATGCTTATCGTTTTAGCGATGCCATAAACATGTTTGAGCAATTTAGAGAACTAAATAAAAGTGATGTAATTTCTGCAGAAGATGTAGCTAAACAAATAGAATATTGCTATAATGCTATTGAATTGATGAAATTCCAATTAGATGTTTCTTTTAATAATTTAGGGAGTCAAATTAATTCTTCCGGACCAGATTATTATCCATTTGTTCCTCAAGATGAATCTTTTATAGTTTACAATTCCAAAAGGGATGACGGAAGCTTAAAAATGGAAAATGGCAATTATTTCTCTGAAATATACATATCTAAAGCTAAAAATGGTGAATTTCAAAAGGCAAGAAAATTAGATCAAAACATTAATATGCTTGATGGAAATGAAGAGGTTGTGGGTTTATCAGCAGATGGTAAATACATTCTTTTCTATTTTGAAAATGATAACCACTATGGTGATTTATTTATTGCAGAGTTAGCTGATGAAAAGGTAATTAATTTAGAAAAACTACCGTCTGAAATTAATTCGTCAGACCATGAAATAGCTGCTTCCATTGCTGCTGATGGAAATGAATTGTTTTTTGCCAGTAACAGAGATGGTGGTTATGGAGGCGTAGATATTTATGTTACTAAAAAACTGCCTAACGGAAAATGGGGATTACCACAAAATTTAGGACCTACCATTAACACCAAATTTGATGAAGATTTTCCGAATATTTCTAATGATGGTAAAACATTATACTTTAGCTCTAAAGGTCACACTAGTATGGGAGGCTACGATATTTTTAAAGCCTCTTGGGATAATGTAAAAAGAATCTGGACGACTGTTAAAAATATTGGCTACCCAATTAATACTCCTGAAGATAATATGAATTACAGAGAATCTAAATCCGGTAGAACAGGTTATATTTCTACATTAAGAGCAGGTGGATTAGGAGATTTGGATATCTACAGTGTAACTTTTAACGAAGTTGATCCTGAATACACTGTTGTTAAAGGGTTTATAACTACTTCAGATTCTTCTCAGATATTTACTGATGCAGCCATTTCTGTATTAGATTTACAAATTGATGAAGAGTATGGATCATATTTACCTAACCCTAATACAGGAAGGTTTATTATTATTTTACCACCTGGTAAATTTAATTTATTAGTAGAAGTTCCAGGTTACAAACTGTATATGGAAGATATTGAAATTTACGGTAAAGACGCTTATAGAAGTAATATATCTAAAGACATAGTGTTGCAGAAAAATTAAATTTAAAACTCCAAGTCTAACTTTTGTTGCCTAGGAAATAAGTTGTATGATTTCCTGTGATAAGGTGTAATACCATGTTTAATAATACTTTCTCTGTGTTTTTTGGTGGGATATGCTTTATTTTTATTCCAATCGTAAACAGGAAATTCTTGGTGCATTTTTTCTAAAAACTCATCCCTGTAAGTCTTAGCTAAAACCGAAGCTGCGGCAATAGATAAAAAATTTGCATCTCCTTTAATAATACACTTGTGTGGAATAGAAGGATAGGGAGTAAATCTATTTCCGTCAATTAAAAGTAACTCTGGTGTGGTGTTAAGTTGCTCAACAGCCATATGCATCGCCAAAAAAGAAGCTTTTAAAATGTTAATTTCATCAATTTTTTCATTATCAACAATACCAACACCAAAAGCTATTGCGTCTCTTTCAATCTCAATGCGGAGTTGATTTCTCTTTTTTTCAGAAAGTTGTTTAGAATCGTTTAGTAAACTGTTCTTATAATTTTTTGGTAAAATTACAGCTGCAGCATAAACAGGTCCGGCAAGACATCCTCTACCAGCTTCATCACAACCGGCTTCTATAAGCTTATTTTGGAAGGATGAAGCTAGCAAAATGGTTATTTTTTATTGATAGTTTGATGTGTTTTTTCTAATAACTTAAAAGCGGCTTCATTGGTTTCTGCTCCTGCATAAGTTCTTAAAACTGGTTCAGTTCCAGAGGCTCTAATCATTACCCACTCATCATTATCAAAAAAATACTTAAAACCATCTATGGTTTCTACTTTTCTCACTTCCAAATCACCAAATGAAGTATAAACTCCTTTTTCACAATTGTTTACAATACGTAATTTATCTTCTTCCTTTAAGTGCAAATCAATTCTTTCATATTTAAAAGCTCCTACAATTTTATATACTTCTTCAATTAATTCATCTAAGGTTTTACCTGATTTTACCATGTATTCCCAAATTACTAGCCCCATCCAAATACCATCTCTTTCAGGAATATGACCTTTTATTGCAATTCCTCCTGATTCTTCTCCACCTAATAAAACATCTTCTTCGAGCATAATACCGGCAATATGTTTAAATCCAATTTTTACAACTTCATAATCTAAACCGTAATGCTCGCACATTTTTTGAATTTTAGGACTTAAAGAAAATGAAATAACCACTTTTCCTGTTTGTTTTTTCTCTTCAACCAAGTATTTAATTAATAACAACACAATATGATGAGAATCTATAAAAACACCTTTACTGTTATATAAACCAATTCTATCGCCATCTCCGTCAGTTGCTAATCCGCAATCTATTTCTCCGTCAGATAATTTTATTAAATCAGAAAACTCTTGTAAATTTCTATGAATAGGCTCTGGTGGCGTACCATTAAAACCAGGGTTATGTTCACAATGTAAAAAGTCAATGTCTGGCATTAATCTTCTCATTACATCTTGAGCAGAACCATACATGGCATCAAAAGCAAAGTTCATATTTGAGTTACGGATAGCTTCCATATCAAAATTTTCTTCAACGTGGTTAACATACATCGTCTCTAAATCAATATATTCGACCATTTTTGATTGAACAAAATCTTCTAACTGTAAACTATCTATATCAACATTATTATTGTCTGGAATTAAATCTTCTACTTCTTGAATTTCTTTAGGAAGCAATGGACCACCAAAAGAACCTTTTAGCTTAAAACCAGCGTAAGATGGCGGATTGTGTGATGCTGTTAGTATAATTCCCAACGAAGTTTTTTGTTTAAAAGCACCTAAACTTACCATTGGTGTGCTCACAGGGCCTTTGGCTAAGTATACTTTAACGCCATTATTAGCAAATACTTTTGCAGCACATTCTGCAAATAATTCCCCTGCAAAACGACAATCATGTCCAAGAACGATAGAAGGTGAACTGGTTCTTTGTTTTAACCAAGAAGTAGTTCCTAAAACAACTCTAAGTAGGTTATCTACCGTATATTCTTTAGCAATGATGGCTCTCCATCCGTCTGTTCCAAATTTTATTTTATACATCTTTTTTATTTTAATGGATTCCAAAAATAGGTTTTATTCATTTATTTTTAAAAGGATTTATGTTACTTTTATAAAAAATAAATTAATCTATAATTGTATATGAAAGAAGAACTCATTTCAGCTGATTTTGCAGCCTATTTTAAAAATTATATAAGTATGGTTGAAGAGGATGATGTAATTGCTGCTTTAAAAAAAGCTACTAAAAAATTAAAAAAATTATGTAAATTGTTAGATGAAGAAAACACCACTTATAAATATGCTGAAGATAAATGGACTATTAAGGAAATGTTGCTTCATATTATAGATACAGAACGAATTTTTAATTACAGAGCTTTATGTTTTGCCCGAAATGAACAAGCCGCCTTACCGGGGTTTAATCATGACGAATATGTAGTCCATTCTAATGCGAATAATAGAAGTTTTAAAAGCATTAGAAAAGAATATTTTGCTGTCAGAAAAACTACCATTCTCTTGTTTAAGAGTTTTGATGAAAATATGTTAGAAAAAGTAGGTGTGATGAGTGGTAATAAACTATCTGTATTAGGAATAGGATTTGTAATTGCAGGACATCAACAACATCATATTAATGTTTTACACGAAAAATATTTATGCCAATAGAAAGAGAAAATTATAACTTTCAGAAAATTGTTGCCTTTGTAGGGGTAGTGCTATTGGCTATTAAATTAGCTGCTTGGTACATTACCGATTCTGTCGCTATACTAACCGATGCTTTGGAAGGAATAGTGAACGTTATTGCAGCATTTATTGGGTTATACAGTTTATATCTCTCCGCTCAACCAAAAGATAAAAATCATCCTTATGGACATGGAAAAGTAGAATTTATTTCTGCGGGAATAGAAGGAGTAATGATTGCTTTTGCCGGATTATGGATAATTTTTGAAGCAATCAACCATATCATCAATCCACAAGAAATTAAACAAATAGATATAGGTATTGTATTAATTGTTTTTGCAGGAGTAACCAACTTTGTCGTAGGCTATTTGGCAGTTAAAAAAGGAAAAAAAAATAATTCCATAGCTTTGATTTCTAGTGGTAAACATTTAATTTCTGATACATACACAACCTTAGGGGTTATCATTGGATTGATTATTATTAAAGTCACATCAATATATTGGTTAGACAGTGTTTTTGCAATGATTTTTGGTATTATTATTATCTTTACAGGAGTTAAGATTTTACGACAATCTGTAGCAGGAATAATGGATGAAGCAGATACTCAATTGTTAGAAGATATGGTTGAAACGCTGAATAAAAACAGAGTGCCCAATTGGATAGATTTACATAATTTAAGAATTATAAAATTTGGAAGTGGCCTGCATATTGATTGTCATTTAACAGTGCCTTGGTATTTAACTGTAAAAGAAGCTCATGAAGAAGTTGATGCTATTGAGGCGTTAATTCAAAAAAAATATGGAAATAATATAGAGTTATTTGTACATTCGGATTATTGTAAACCTAAATCGTGCGAAATTTGCACAAAAATTGATTGTAATGTAAGAATTAAAGCTTTTATTCAGCAAATAGAATGGAACCTAAGTAATGTAGTTGACAATAAAAAACATCAGATTATAGAATAAACTGGGATGTATAATTCTCTATAAATCTTTCATAAAGAATATTTTATACGTCATTTATAATACTATTAGTTTTTATATTTGTACCTTTAAAAAATAACTATGGAAAAAAAATGGATTTATTTATTAGCAGTATTAGCATCGTTTTCATTTATTAACGATAAACCTGCTTACGAACTATTTAACGAAAAAGGTAAAAAAACCAACTATAAAAAGCTTTTAAAAGCTACTGAAGAAGCTGATATTATTCTTTTCGGAGAATTACATAATAATCCGATTAATCATTGGCTTCAATTAGAATTAACTAAAGATGTTCATAAAGAAATTAATCAAGATATTGTATTAGGAGCAGAAATGTTTGAAGCAGATAATCAAATGATTATTAATGAATATTTGTCTGGTAAATATGATTATAAGACTTTTGCTAAGGAAATGAAACTTTGGCCAAATAATAAAACTGATTATCAACCATTAATGGATTATGCATTAAAAAATCAACTGGGTTTTATTGCTACCAATATCCCTAGAAGATATGCTAACATGGTTTATAAGGATGGTTTTGGAGCATTAAACAGTTTAACAGATAAGGGTAGACAATTTATTGCTCCATTACCAATAGCTTATGATAAAGATTTACCTGGCTACCAAAAAATGATGGAAATGGCCGCAGGGCATGGGGGTGAAAATTTACCTAAAGCACAAGCTATAAAAGATGCGACTATGGCTCATTTTATTTTAAAAAATTGGAAAAAAGGTCAGACATTTATTCATTATAATGGTACTTATCACTCTAATAATTTTGAGGGAATAAGTTGGTATTTAAACCAAGAGAAAGGTGGTTTAAAAGTAGTAACTATTGCTGCTGTAGAACAAGATCAGTTAGATTCTTTATCTGCTGAAAGCATTGGTATTGCTAACTTTATTATTTGTACTCCAAATACCATGACAAAAACACATTAATTAAAAATTAATTTTCACTATCTCCCAAATTTTATCGGTAGCACCCACACTGGTTTTAATATATTTTGTAGCTGCATTTTTAGTGTCCTGTAGATTTTCTTTCAACATTAAATGGTTTACTATAGCTATAAAATCATCTAAACTACCAATAGAAAAAGCTGCATAATTATCAATTAGTTCTTGTGCTTCATGAAATTTCCAATGTTTTTCACCAAATATTATGGCATTACCAAAACTCGCAGGTTCTAAGATATTGTGCAAGGAACCTGAAAATCCACCACCAATTAATGCAATATCAGTATATTGATAACAATTGGCCAAAATACCAATATTGTCAATAATTAAAACATTGTGTTGTGTAGCATTTCTTTGGTTAGCTTCCGAGTAGAGCAGGTGATTGCTATCGAGTGTTGTTATTAAGTTATCTATATGTGCTTTACTAACATCATGTGGAGCAATAATATAATTAAACTCCTTGTCGGTAGTTTGAATATATGTGCTAATAATTTCTTCTTCTTTTTCCCACGAACTACCTATAATTATAGTAGGTTTTTTATTGGTAAATTTTTCAATTATTGGCAACGGAGTGGGAGATTGAGAGTTTTCATAAACCCTGTCTATACGAGTATCACCACTTTGGGTGACATTGTTAAAGCCAATACTATTCAATAAATCTACCGAAACTTTGTTTTGTATAAAAAAGCGAGTAAAAAAAGAAAGCATTTTTCTGTTAAAACCTCCGTACCATTTAAAAAACGGTTGGTTAGCTCTAAAAACCCCTGAAATTAAATATGTTGGGATATTTTGTTGATGTAAATTTGCTAAATAATAATACCAGAATTCATACTTTACAAAATAGGCCTGTTTGGGGTTTACCAGCTCTATAAACTTTCTTGCATTTTTTTTACTGTCGATTGGTAAATAACAAACATAGTTTATTAAAGGATTGTCTTTACGGTATTCATAACCTGAAGGAGAAAAAAAAGTAACAAGCAATTTATACTCAGGATGAAGGTTTTTTATTTTTTCCATGAGTGGTTTTCCTTGTTCAAACTCTCCTAAACTAGCACAATGAAACCAAATAATTTGATCTTCCTTTTTAATTTGTGTTTCAAGGTAAGGGAAACTATTTTTTCTACCTTTAAGCCATAGTTTGGCTTTGTGATTAAATAATGAAGCAATTCTAATAAGAATTGTATAGGAAAATAAAGCTATTTGATAAATTAATTTCATGTGTTTAACTCATTATTCAGTAGTCACAGTTAACCATTTGTCTGTATGTCATTATTTTTATAATGGCTAAAAACAAAGCTACTTATTTTTTACTGAGTTTTTCAAACACGGGTTTCATATTGAAGGATTAATTCTTGAATGAAATAGCTTAAATTGCTACTTCTGTCATTTTTCTTCAGGTAAAGCTACATTTAGATCTCTACTAACCGTTTTAAAACCTAAGATTCCTTCTCTAATCTCAATTTCATAAAAATTGTATTGCAAAAAATCATGTTCATTAGGGTAGGAAAGTCCTATAATTTTATACTTTCCGGTAATAAGGTTTCTTTCTGCTTCAATGCCCAGAGTGGAAATAGTGCGTTGTTCTTCTATAAAGTATTCTTCGATAAAATAAAAATGGGTAAACGTTGTGGTATAAAAATAATAATTCAATAACAATAAACTTCCACAAACAAATGGAGCAACCCCCATTAGATTAAACATAAAGGCTTCATATTTGGTAAAATGAAACCATTTAGTATAAAACCTTAAAGGAAGTAAAAAACCAATTACTGCCAAAAATATAAACACCTTAGAAAAGTCATAAAAATTGATTAAAGTATAAGGGTAATAAGCTACACACCACATACTACCAATAAAAAAACCAGCAATAACAATAGTAATAACTGTCATGCTTTTATCTTTTTTCGGTTGGTACTTTTTTACAACTTTTTCAGTAGATATTTCGGTCCTTTTCTTCAATAATTAATTCTTTAAACCAATAAACTAACTAGCGTTTTCACCAACAAAAGGATTATACTTTTTTTCGTTACCAATGGTAGTAGATGGACCATGACCGGTATGCACTACATAGTCATCCGGCAAGGTAAAAAGTTGTGTTTTAATACTATTTAATAAGGTATCTAAATCGCCACCGGGTAAATCTGTTCTGCCAATACTGTTATAAAAAAGCACATCACCATTAATTACCAATCTCTCTAAATGATTTATAAAAACTACATGTCCGGGAGCATGACCAGGAGTAAACCTAACCTCTAGTTCGGTATTTCCAAAACGGATAATTTCATCTGATTCAATAAATCGGGTAGGTTCAGGAGAAGGGTCAACAGTAAAACCATATAAATGTCCGTAATCTGTTGTAGCTAAAAGTACAGGTAAATCTTCTTTATGAATTTCTAACCCTAGATTAAATTTTTTAGCGATAAAATTATTGCCTAAAATATGGTCGATATGGCAATGTGTGTTGAGCAACCTAACGGGCTTTAATTCATTTTCTATAATAAAACTTGCCAATTGGTTTTGTTCAGCAACGGTGTAACATCCCGGATCAATAATCACACATTCTTTGGTTTCATCAAAAAGCACATAAGTATTTTCTTGAAAACCGTTAAACACAAAAGATTGTAAGTTAAGCATAATTGTTAATTTTGATTTTTGGAAATGTAAAAGTATCACATTCATTACAAAAAGTCTTATTTTTACGCTAAACATTTGAACACGCTTATCAAAAATAACATCAAAAATATTTTATTGTTAAGTACTATTTTTTTACTAGCTACAACTCAGGTGGATGCTCAGTTTTATAATGGTACCAAAGTTGGCTTTGGTAAAAACCGTGTTCAATATGATTATTTTGAATGGAAATTTTATCGTTATCAGCAATATGAAACTTACTTCTATACCGGAGGGAAAGAATTAGCAGAATATACCGCAAAAGTTGCCCGAAAGTATATCCCCGAACAGGAGGAGTTGTTTGAGTTTAACTTAGTGGATAAAATTCAATTTATCATTTATAACAAACAATCGCATTTTAAACAAAGTAATGTGGGACTTTCTTTAGAGAATGGCGAGTTGGGCGGAATTACCTCCATAATGGGAGAGAAGGTTTTTCTTTATTTTAATGGCAATCATGAAGATTTTGATATTCAAATTAAAGAAGGAATAGCAAGAGTACTTATCAATCAACAAGTTTATGGCAGCAACTGGCGACAAGTAATAAAAAATTCTACTTTACTTACCTTACCTGATTGGTACCAATTAGGATTAACTTCTTACATTTCTAAAGGTTGGGATTCTGAAATTGAAAATAGTGTTAGAGATGGTGTAATGTCTGGTAAATATAAAAGGTTTAACCGATTGTCTGATAAAGATGCTATTGTTGCCGGTCATTCCCTTTGGGCTTACATTACCGCTACTTATGGAGAAGCTGTAATTCCCAATATTTTATATATGACAAGGGTTACACAAAGTGTAGATAAAGGATTTTTATATGTGTTGGGAGTATCTACCAAAAGTCTTACAAAAGAATGGCTGGAGTTTTACAAATCTGAATTTAAAAACCTCGATAAAACCCCTAAAGAGTTTTATGAGAAGAATGAATTGTTTAAGATAAAGAAAAGGAGAGATTATTCTCAATTTAAAGTTAGTAATGATGGAAATAACTTTGCATACGTAACCAATAAATTAGGGCAGTATAAGATTTACATCTATTATAAGGATAATGATAAAAAATACAAAATTTTTAAAAAAGAATTTAAGTTGGATAGGGTAAATGATTATTCTTATCCCGTTTTAGCATGGCACCCAGCAAGTGAAATATTATCGTTTGTAACAGAGGAAAAAGGTTTTTTAAAAATGTATTATTTCGATATAAATTCCGGAGGGTTGGAAGTGAAAGCTTTATTTAATTTAGAGAAAGTAACTGCAATGGATTACCATGATAATGGTAGAGAAATGGTTTTTTCAGGTGTTTATAAAGGACAATCGGATTTGTATCTTTATAATATAGGAGCTAATTCTCATAAAAAGATTACCAATGATTTATTTGATGATATAGAGCCTCAATTTATTGAGAACTCAACAAAAATTATCTTTACTTCTAATAGATTAACCGATTCTTTAGGGTATCAACCTGCTAACTTAGAGTTGTTTTATAATAAAAGAGATGTTTGGATTTTAGATTACCTTTCGGAAGATAAAACCCTTTCCAGGGTTACAGAGTCTATTAGATTTTCAGAAAGTCTACCTTATGGCTATGATTCAGCAGTATACTACTTAGGAGAGCAAAACAGAGTAAATACACAGTTTAGTGCTGTAAAAGACAGTTTTATTACACATATTGATACCAGTATTCATTACCATCATTTTTATGATGCCAAGCCTGCAAAAACCATTTTTAGTAGAGGTATAAAAGAACATTTTATAAATTCTAGAGGTGTTTCTACTACTGTATTAGTGGATAATTTTAAATATCATTTATTATCGAACGACATTAATGAACCTATTTTAGATAGTATTAGTCAACAACAACAAAAAGACTCGTTACAAAATGAACAATTGCCTACAAACTTGCCCGATAGAAGTAATTCTATTTTGTTAAAACCGGTAGAGTATTCATCAGAAGTAATCAACATAGATCAGGAAGAAGTTGATATAACAAATTATGTTTTTGATAGTGAAAAAACTACTCCTATACAGAAAAATACCATTGTAATTGGCGAACGGAAATCTGAAATAGATTCTTTGCCTGAAGAATTTAAAATGCCCAACCAACGGAATTACAACTTGTCCTTTTTTAATGATAATTCAGCTTTAAGGTTAAGTAATAGTTTTGTTAATGGAGAATATCAACTATTTACGGGAGGCGCTTTTAATGGGCCGGGAATAGGAGGTTTAATAAAATTAGGGACAGTAGATTTATTTGAAGATCATAAGATTTATGGTGGTGTAAGAATTTCATCAGGAACAAGAGAGTATTTTATGACTTACCAAAATTTAGTAAGAAGATGGGATAAAGAATACACTTTTGCCAGAACTACTTTTAGTGCTACTAACGGATTAAATGTTTTTGGAGTAGCTACTAACACCTTGCATTATTCATTAAAATATCCTTTTAGTGAAGTAGCTAGCATAAGAGGTACTGCAAGTATAAGAAATGATAATATTATTGTAAAATCTACGGATCAGTTTGCTCTCGAGGCTAATAATTTAAATGAATTTAGAGGAGTTATAAAAATGGCTTATGTTTTTGATAATTCCAGGCATAAAATGCCGAATATCTATTTTGGTACTAAGTTTAAGTTGTTTGGAGAGTATTATCAAGAAGTTTTTGAAAACAATACAACAGGAGATGGAACAATTGGAAACACACAAGTATTGGGATTAGACTTAAGACATTCTTTGCAATTGAGTAGAGAAATTGTTTGGGTAAACAGATTGGCTTCAAGTGCTTCATTCGGAAATGAAAAATTGATTTATTATATGGGAAGTGTGGATGAATGGATTCCTTTAGGAGGTCAAAACAGGTTTATCAATCAGGAAGATATAGACTTTACTAAAAACTACCGATATCAAGCATTGGCAGCCAATTTAAGAGGATTTCCTCAAAATATTCGTAGAGGGTCAAATTTTGCAGTAATTAACAGTGAACTGAGAGTTCCTGTATTTAAATATTTTATTAGAAGACCAATACGTTCTAAATTTGTAGAAAACTTTCAGCTAATAGCTTTTGCTGATGCAGGAAGTGCCTGGGATGGTGTGAATCCTTGGGATAAGGAAAACAGAATTAACAAAGATGTGATTATTGATGGACCGATAAAAGTTACTGTCTTTAAAAATATAGATCCAATAGTAGCAGGTTATGGTTTTGGAATGAGAACAACTTTATTAGGGTATTTTGTAAGAGCAGATTGGGCTTGGGGAGTAGAAAATGGTGTTTCTAACAAAAAACCTATTTTTTATCTTTCACTTAGTTTAGATATTTAAAAAATGAATGAAATTATTCAGCTAATAAAACAAAAAGCAACCAATTACAAAGCAGAAGTAATTGCTTTAAGAAGGCATTTGCATCAGTACCCGGAACTCTCTTTTAATGAATACAATACAGCTGAGTTTATTTGCCAAAAATTAACTGAATATAAGGTTGAATTTCAGAAAGGAATTGTGAAAACAGGTGTAGTAGCTTTCATTAAAGGAAAGAACCCTGATGAAAAAATAATTGCCCTAAGAGGAGATATTGATGCACTTCCCATACAAGAAGAAAATGAAGTAGATTATTGTTCTAAAAATACAGGCGTAATGCATGCTTGCGGACACGATGTTCATACTGCTTCCTTGTTAGGCGTTATAAAAATACTATCAGAATTAACGGATAAATTTGAAGGAACAATAAAATGTATCTTTCAGCCGGGTGAAGAAAAATTACCTGGAGGTGCTTCTTTAATGATAAAAGAAGGTGTACTTAAAAACCCTAGTCCTGTTGCTATTTTTGGACAACATGTTTATCCCCAATTAACTGCTGGAAAAGTTGGTTTTCGTAAGGGAATGTACATGGCTTCTACCGATGAATTGTATTTAACCATTATTGGTAAAGGCGGACATGCAGCTTTGCCTCATTTAAATGTAGATCCGATAATGATTGCAGCTCAAACATTAGTGGCACTTCAGCAAGTAGTAAGCAGAGGAGCAAATCCAATTACACCTTCTGTGCTTTCTTTTGGGAAAATACAAGCCAATGGAGCTACTAATGTAATTCCCGACAAAGTTTATATAGAAGGAACTTTTAGAACCATGGATGAGGAATGGAGAAAAGCTGCTCATAAAAAAATAATGACCATAGCCGAACAAACAGCAATAGCAATGGGAGGGAAGTGTGAAGTAGAAATTAGAAAAGGCTATCCTTTTTTAGTGAATGATGAAGAACTTACAGCAAAAGCACAAGAAGCTGCAGAACTATTTTTAGGAAAAGACAATGTGGTAGAGTTAGATGTAAGAATGACAGCTGAAGATTTTGCATATTATTCTCAAGAAATACCTGCTTGTTTTTATCGCTTAGGCACAGCTTTTAAAGACAAACCCAATTCTGGTCTACATACACCCAATTTTAATATTGATGAAGCTGCAATAGAAACAAGTATTGGTTTAATGAGCTGGTTGGCGATTAATGAACTAACAAATTAAATTGCTTTCAAACTCAAGTCTAAACTATTAATTTGGTGGGTTAATGCTCCTACGGAAATAAAATCTACTCCACAAGCAGCGTATTCTCTTATGGTAGCTTCGGTAATACCACCTGAAGCTTCGGTTTTATATTGCCCGTTTATTTTTTTTACAGCAGTTCGCATGTCTTCAAAAGAAAAATTATCTAACATAATTATATCCACATGGCCTACCGCTAAAATTTCATCGAGTTCGGAAAGATTACGAGCTTCAATTTCTATTTTTAAATTTAAGTTATTTTCTTTAAGATAAGCATTAGTTTTATTAATAGCTGCTGCAATTCCTCCTGCAAAATCAATGTGGTTATCTTTAATCATAATCATATCGTATAACCCCATGCGGTGATTTTGTCCACCACCAATTTTTACCGCCATTTTTTCAATTAAACGTAAGCCGGGAGTGGTTTTTCTAGTATCCAATACTTTGGTGTTAAAACCTTTAATTAGTTGTATATAATCATTGGTTTTAGTGGCGATACCACTCATGCGTTGCATAAAGTTTAACACAATTCGCTCAGCTTTTAAAATAGATTGGTTTTTACCTTCAATGGTAAATGCAATATCTCCAAGTGTTATATGGTCTCCATCATTTAAAATCGGATTAAAAACTAAATTTTTATCAATTCGTTGGAAAACCATTTTAGCCACTTCCATTCCAGCTAATATGCCTTTTTCTTTTACTAAAAGTTGAGCTTTTCCAGTAGCATCAGCAGGAATACAAGATAAGGAAGTATGGTCACCACTGCCAATATCTTCAGCAATGGCCATTTCAATTAAATTATTAATATCCATTAAGGTAAGATGTTTTGATTTTTTATTCGTCAGATTCAATTCTTAATTCAAGAATTACAATATTGTTTCCATTTTCTTGATAAAGAATATAAGTTCTAAAAACACCGTTTGTTGTAATTAAATTACCAATAGAGTATAAGGTGTTATTTTTAGATTCACCATCATGAACCACTTTAAAATCAGAAGGCTTATTTGCTGTAAAAAAGTTTTTTAGAATAATTTCTGCTTGAGCTTTACTAAAAACACCTTCATTTTTAGGTAGAGTTAAATCAACCGTGTTGTTAAAAAAACTTGCTATGGAAGTAGCATTACCATTTTTTAAGGCTTTTGCAATATTTTCATTGATGATAGGATTTATAAATGCTGTAAGAACAGTAAATAAAGTAATTATGAGTAATGATTTTTTCATCAGTTGTTTCATGTGTTTTTGTTTTTCAAAAGTCAGCAAAAACTAAGCCATTAAGCCATAGCTATATTTTATAGAAACAAATGTAAATTAATTTTTTAATTTAGCCTCATGAAGATTAGATTAATTGCAATAGGCAAAACAGACGAGACTTATTTAAAAGAAGGTATAGATAAGTACTTAGGGAGGTTAAAGCATTATATTCAGTTTGAATTTATTATTGTTAATGATGTAAAATTGGGTAAAAAAAGTAATGTTGAAGTCCAAAAAGAATTAGAAGGCAAGGCTATTTTAGAAAAAATTACTACTAATGAAGTAGTCATTTTATTGGATGAAAATGGAAAAGAGTTCAATTCTGTAGGTTTTTCAAACTTTATGCAAAAGGCACTAAATGCAGGCACTAACATGGTTTTTGTAATTGGCGGACCTTATGGCTTTTCAGAAGGCATGTATCAACGAGCAAGTGCTAAAATTGCCTTATCTAAACTTACTTTTTCGCATCAAATGATAAGGTTATTTTTTGTAGAGCAATTTTACAGGGCTTTCACCATTATTAATGGAGAAAAGTATCATCATCTTTAATAGGATTTTTTTACTTTTTTAAAAACTGACTTAATTTAGAAATAGGTTTAAGAATTAAAGTAAAAGGATGGGGTTTTAGTCCATTTATTAGCCAAGCTTTTTTATCCTCTCTGTTAGCACGAATTCGATTTTTTAAACTTGCATTGCTAATTCCACCAACACGCATTTTTACAATAACACGAGGTAAATAAGTTAATGAAATTTCGTGTTTATGAATAAAGCGAAGCATCAATTCGTAATCGGCAGCAGAAGTAAAATCAAGGTTGAACTTGCCATATCGTTGATAGATTTCCTTTTTAACAAAAAAAGTAGGATGGGGAGGCATCCAGCCTTTTAAGAACATGTCTTTTTTATATTCATTAGATTTCCAAAGGCGGGTTATTTTATTGGTATTTTCACTGTCAACGTAATTCAAATCAGCATAAAGTCCATCAGCATTCGTTTGCTGTAGCTGGGTTACTACATCTTCAATCACATTATTATCAGTATAAAAATCATCAGAATTTAAATTTCCTATAATTTCACCGGTAGCCAAATCAATTCCTTTGTTAATGGCATCATAAATACCCTTGTCTTTTTCAGAAATAATAAGTGAAATGTTGTTTTTGTATTTATTTATTATGGAAAGTGTTGAGTCAGAAGATTTTCCATCAACAACAATATACTCTATATGCTCATAAGTTTGATTAATTACCGATTGAATAGTATCTTCAATAGTTTTTTCGCTATTGTAACAAACGGTTATGATAGAAATTTTGGTTTGCATTAAGGCAAATGTACATCTTTTTAATAATAAAGTAACTGATTAAATAATTTAACATTTTATGAACATTTTGTTAATAACTATCGGTAATGAAAGTACGCAACAAAAGCTTATTTTCATTACAATAAATTAACTTTGACAAAATAATTCTATTTAAGAGTTTGAAAAATAAATGAATATTAATTAAAAATTATATCTATGAAAAAATTTACAATGTTTATGGCTTTTCTCTTACTAATAAGTTGGCAAGGGATGGCTCAATTTACCGAAAGTTTTGAAGGTGCGGGAACTCCTACCGGATGGACAGTAATTAATAATGGAGATGCCAATACTTGGTATTTTACAACACCTGGTACAGGTACAGCAAATAGTGGCACTCAAGTAGCAAGAATTGATTATGATATAAATGTTGCGCATGACGATTATTTAATTACATCACAAATTGCGGTTACAGATTTAGTTTCTGATAGAGTAACTTTTTATGCGAAAAGCAGAAGTGCTACTTTTCTTGAAGATTTTAATGTGTTAATTTCTACAACAGGAACTAATGTTGGTGATTTTACAATTAATTTGGCTGGTTCTTTACAAACAGCACCATCAACATGGACGATGTATCAATATGATTTATCAGCTTATGAAGGACAAAATATTTACATTGCGATCCAAGCAGTATCATTAAATGAATGGGAGCTATATATAGATGATTTCACTATTGATGGTAATCCTAATCTTGCTTGTCCAGATCCGTCAGCTTTAACAGCTACTAACTTTACAGCAACTTCTGCTGATTTAGCTTGGATAGAAAATGGGTCAGCTACCACATGGGATATAGAATGGGGAGCAACCGGATTTACTCCAACAGGTACACCAACTATTATAGGGACAACCACTAACCCTCATAATTTAACAGGTTTAACAGCACAAACTTCCTACGATTATTATGTAAGAGCTGATTGTAGTGGGAATGGAGTTAGTGCTTGGGTTGGTCCATTTACTTTTACAACTCCTTGTGCTGTTCAATTAGCAGGTACATACACTATTGGTACGACAGGAAATTATGCTACTTTTACAGATGCAGTAAACGCCTTATCTTGTGGTATTTCTGCACCGGTTATTTTTAATGTTTTAGCAGGTTCAGGTCCTTTCAATGAGCAAATAACGCTTACCCCTGTAATTGGAACAAATGCTACTAACACCATTACTTTTAATGGAAATGGAGAAACCATTACCTTTTCAACATCAACTTCCCCTAATAACTACATCATTCGTTTAGACGGTGCTGATTATATTACTTTTGATAACTTAAATTTGGTTTCTCAATCAACTACTAATAATTTTGGTATTCATCTTACTAATGATGCAGACTATAATACAATAAACAATTGTACTGTTGATTTAACTTCTACATTTTCGAGTACAGGAACTACCAATGCTGGTATAGTTGTTTCTGGCACGTTAGATGGAGCAACTGATGCAGGTACTTCAGGTACAAATAATACTTTTACTAATAATACTATTATTGGAGGTTATTATGGTATTACTATAAATGGAGTATCTTCAAGTGTTAATTCCTTAAACAATACAATTACTAATAATAATATTCAGAATTATTATACTTATGGTTTATATTTTAGAAGTATCTCTAATTCTACTATTAGTAATAATGAAATGTCAAGAATGACTAGATCACCTTTGGGCTCTTTTTATGGAATTTATTTTATAACTAGTGGAGAGAACAACCTTATTGAAGCTAATGAAATTCATGATGCTTTTACAGGTGTTGGAGGAGCTTCAACAAGTTTAGCTTATCCAATTTTTCATAGTTCGGTTGATGCAACTGTTGGAAATGAAAACAGGGTAGTTAATAATTTAATTTATAACATTAACACGAATGGAACTATTTATGGCATATATAACTCTGGTAGTGATGGGGTGCATTATTATCATAATACCATTTCTTTAGATGATGCCGCTTCAACAGGAGGAACTACTAGAGGTTTTTATCAAACAACTACTGCCTCTGATATTGAATTTAAAAATAACATAGTTACGGTTACTAAAGGTGGTACGGGTACTAAATATTGTATTTATTTTGGTTCGACAACTTCTACCATAACAACTGACAATAATGTTTTTTATATTAATGCACCAGCAGGAACCAATAATTTAGGTTATTATTCTGCAGCTCAAAATACTTTAGTAGATTGGCAAACAGCTTCATCTCAAGATGCTAATTCATCAGATGCAGATCCTATTTATGCTAATATTTTATCCAATGATTTAACACCAACTAATGTTCCTATTGATGGAATAGCAGACGTTACAGTTGGTGTTGCTAATGACTTTTATGGTATTGCTAGAGCAGCAACTCCAGACCCTGGTGCTATAGAGTTTACACCACCGGCATGTGCCCAACCATCAAGTTTAGTAGTAACAAATATTACTAATTCTTCTGCTGATTTAGGTTGGACAGAAAATGGTACTGCAACAATGTGGGATATAGAATGGGGTGCAGCCGGATTTACTCCAACAGGAACTCCAACTATTGTAGGAACAACTACAAACCCACATAACATAACAGGGTTAACAGACTTAACAACGTATGATTTTTACGTAAGAGCTGATTGTGGGGGAACAGAAAGCGGATGGTCAGGACCATTTAGTTTTACTACAACTTGTGGAACTCCTTTAGCAGGAAATTATACTATCGGTGCTACCGGAACTTACCCAACATTTACAGATGCTGTTAATGCTTTATTAGCTTGTGGTATTTCTGCACCGGTTGTATTTGATGTGCTAACAGGTTCAGGTCCTTATAACGAACAAATAACCATTACACCTATAACAGGAACAAGTGCTACCAATACTATTACTTTTAACGGGAATGGAGAAACTATTACTTCTACAACTGCTACAGGAAGTCGTTCGTTGATTTTACTAGATGGAGCAAAACACGTAACCATTAATGATTTGATATTAGTACCACAATCGTCTACTAATAACTTTACTGTACAGCTTACAAGTGGAGCTGATTCTAATACAGTAAATAACTGTACAATTGATTTAACAGCTGCCATTAGTAGTACAGCTACTACTAATGCGGGAATTGTTATATCAGGAAGTTTAACCAGTGCAACATCAACAACACAACCAACAGGAAACTACAACACTATTACTAATAATACAGTAATTGGGGGGTATTATGGAATTACAATTGCTGGAGGAAATAATAATAACATTACAGGCAATGATGTACAAGATGTATATTATTATGGAATTTACCATAGTGCAGTAAATAATACTATTACTTCTAATAATAAAGTTAGTCGTCCAAACAGAACATCTGTTTCTACTACAGCATATTATGCAATTTATTACACAGGAAATAGTGAAAATAATTTAGCAAATGCTAATGAATTATTCAATCCATTAGGAAGTACAACTAGTACACCAACAATTTATTTAATAGGTCATTCATCAGTAGATGCAACAGTTGGAAATGAAAACATAGTTACCAACAATATTATTCGTAATATTTCAGGAAATGCTACAGTTTATGGTTTATATAATTCAGGAAGTGATGGAGTATTTTATTACCATAATACTGTTTCTATAGATGATATTAATTCAACTTCAGGTACAACTAGAGGTTTTTATCAAACTACAATAGCTTCAGGCATTGAGTTTAAGAATAATATTATTACAATTACAAGAGGTGGTACAGGAACCAAATACTGTATTTATTTTGGTTCGACAACTTCTACCATAATTAGTGATAATAATGTTTTTTACATTAATGCACCAGCTGGAACTAATAATTTAGGTTATTATTCTGCAGCTCAAAATACTTTAGTAGATTGGCAAACAGCTTCATCTCAAGATGCTAATTCATCAGATGCAAGTCCTTTATATGTTAACTTGTCAGCTAATGATTTAACACCAAGTAACCCATCTATTGATGGAATGGCTAATGCAGCAGTTGGTGTAGCTAATGATTTTTATGGAACTACAAGAGCTGCAACTCCAGATCCAGGAGCTATAGAATTTATGCCTCCCACATGTATTCAACCATCTGCTCTAAATGTAACTAATATGACATATATATCAGCAGATTTAGGTTGGACTGAGAATGGTACAGCAACTACTTGGGATATCGAGTGGGGAGTAGTTGGTTTTACACCAACAGGAACTCCAAATGTTGTGGGTACAACTACTAACCCTCACAATTTAACAGGATTAACAGCAAACACTTCTTATGACTTTTATGTAAGATCTGATTGTGGAGGTAGTGGTATTAGTACATGGGCTGGTCCTTTTACCTTTTATACAGGATACTGTACTCCTTCAAGTACTTCATCTTCTACTTATGTAAATAACTTTACTACAATAGGTGGTTCTGTAAATATTTCTAATTTATCTACAGGTTTTACCACAGGTGGTTATTTAGATGCAACGGCTCAAATAGTAGAGAGTTATCCTAACGGTAGTTTCGATTTTAATGCCGAAATTGTAGGAGGTACCGTAGGTTTTTCAATTTGGATAGATTGGAATAATGACCTAGTATTCGATAATTCAACAGAAAAAGTTTTTAATACTACATCTTTTGGAAATGGTCCTTTTACAGGAACTATTAATATACCTATTAGTGCTGCTATTGGAAATTACAGAATGAGAATTACTGCTGATTGGAATGCAAATAACCCATCAGACCCGTGTGCTGCAAGATCAAGAGCTGAGTTTGAAGATTATACGATTAGTATAGCTGCTCCTCCTTCTTGTCCTGCTCCATCAGCATTAACAGCTTCTAATTTCACAACAACTTCAGCAGATTTGGGATGGACAGAAAATGGAACAGCCACAACATGGGACATAGAATGGGGAACAACTGGATTCACTCCAACAGGAATCCCAACTATAGTAGGAACCACAACTAATCCTCATAACTTAACAGGATTAACTACTAATACAGCTTATGAATTTTATGTAAGAGCCGATTGTGGTGGTTCAGGAACAAGTACATGGGCTGGTCCATATAGTTTTTTCACTGGATATTGTACTCCTTCAAGTACTTCATCTTCTACTTATGTAAATAACTTTACTACAATAGGTGGTTCTGTAAATATTTCTAATTTATCTACAGGTTTTACCACAGGTGGTTATTTAGATGCAACGGCTCAAATAGTAGAGAGTTATCCTAACGGTAGTTTCGATTTTAATGCCGAAATTGTAGGAGGTACCGTAGGTTTTTCAATTTGGATAGACTGGAATAATGACTTAGTGTTCGACAATTCAACAGAGAAATTTTTCAACACTACTGCTTATAGTAATGGACCGTTCACTAATACTATTAATATACCTACAGGTGCAAGTTTAGGTAATTATACTATGAGAATTGCAGCTGATTGGAATTCAAATAACCCATCAGACCCATGTGCTGCAATATCAAGAGGTGAATTTGAAGATTATACAATTAGTATAGTTGCTCCTCCATCTTGTCCTGCCCCATCAACATTAACAGCAACAGCTATTACAGCTATATCAGCAGATTTGGGATGGACAGAAAATGGAACAGCCACAACATGGGACATAGAATGGGGAACTGCAGGGTTTACTCCAACAGGAATCCCAACTATAGTAGGAACCACAACTAATCCTCATAACTTAACAGGATTAACAGGAAATACAACTTATGAATTTTATGTAAGAGCTATCTGTAGTGTTTCAGATTCTAGTAATTGGTCAGGGCCATTTGCTTTTACTACCGCATGTGGTGCTGTTACAACTTTCCCTTTCTTGGAAGATTTTGAAGCAACAAGTAATACACGTGATTGTTGGACACAAATTGAAGAAATAGGAACAGCAAGTTGGACATATGCTACAGGTTCTTCAGGAGGTGCTATTACAACTGCATATAGCGGTACTGAAAATGCACGATTTGTTAGTCAATCAGGAACTAATTCACCAGTTGTTAAATTAGTGAGTCCTGTATTAGATTTAAGTTCAGTAAATAGCCCAGAATTAGCTTTCTTTTATGGTCAAGAATTTTGGTCTCCGGATCAAAATGAGCTTAAAGTATATTATAGAACTAGTACTACTGGTACTTGGACACAAATAGCTCATTATACAACTGATGTTCCGACTTGGACAGCTGATACCTTAACCTTACCAAACCCTTCTGCAACTTATCAGATAGCATTTGAGGGAATTAATAACTTTGGTAGAGCAAATGTGGTTGATGATGTTGAAGTTTATGATGCATTCACTTGTTCAGATCCTTCTAACTTAACTGCATTTAACATTCAACCAACTTCAGCAATGTTAGACTGGACAGAAAATGGAACAGCTACTAACTGGAACATTGAGTGGGATGTAACCGGATTCACATTAGGAACAGGTAACCCTCAAGCAGTAGCTGCTAAACCATATTTATTACAAGGGCTAACTCCCGGAACTGTTTATGATTACTATGTTCAGGCTGACTGTGGGTTAGGAGATACTAGTAATTGGGTTGGTCCATTTACTTTCACAACTCCTCCATGTATGCCTATTGGTTTAGACTTAGGTGTTGATACTGCATTATGTTCAAACCAAAACATTTTACTTGATGCAGGTGCAGGTAATTACACTTATTCTTGGTCAACAGGTGGTACTACTCAAACCGAGTTAATTGATACCACTTTAATGGGCGGTAACGGAACTTATAACATTACTGTAACTGTTACTGATGTTATTTCAGGTTGTATATATACGGATGATATTAATATCACTTTCCAAACGTGTACGGATATTGATGAGTTAGGAAATGAAAATGCTATTGCAATTTATCCCAATCCAACCAATGGACTACTTAATGTAATGATTAATGGGGCTACTATTAAAACTACGTTAACTATTGTTGATGTTCAAGGTAAGGTTGTTTATTCTAAAAACAATTTCACCAATTCAGCAAGTTTAGTAGAAACTATTGATTTAAGTGGAAACGATAAAGGTATTTACTTTATAAGCTTAACTACAGATAAAGCAACTGTTGTTAAAAAAGTAATCCTTCATTAATATCTTACTTAGTTAATCTTAAAAAGCAGCTTTCAATAGTTTGAAAGCTGCTTTTTTTATGGGCTTAATCTAAACATTTTTTATTGAGATTGAATTCTATTGAAAAGCAAACAGTATAAACTATAACGTATAAAAAAAGCCAAGTGAGAAACTTTCACTTGGCTTTTTCATTAATTATAATGTATAAGTTTAAATACTTTGTTGTCCTAACATAATAACCGGATTTTCCATTAAGTGTTTAAAGGTTTGCAAGAAAGCAGCTCCGGTAGCTCCATCAACAACTCTGTGGTCGCAAGAAAGCGTAACTTTCATAATGTTTCCCGGAACAATTTGTCCGTTTTTAACTACAGGCGTTTCTTTAATACCTCCAACAGCCATAATACAAGCATCTGGTGGGTTGATAATAGCGGTAAATTCATCTATTCCAAACATTCCTAAATTAGAAATGGTAAAAGTACTTCCTTCCCAATCTTGAGGTTGAAGTTTTTTATCTTTTGCTTTTTGAGCAAACTCTTTTACTTCAGAAGTAATAATGCTCAACGGTTTTCCATCAGCAAAACGAACAACAGGAACCAATAAACCTTCTTCAACAGCTACTGCCACACCAATGTTTACATGTTCGTTATATCTTATTTTATCTCCCAACCAAGAAGCATTCACTTTTGGATGCTTTTTCAATGCTAAAGCAGCAGCTTTAATAACAAAATCGTTGAAAGATATTTTTGCCGCAGCAATTTCGTTAATAGATTTTCTGGCATCAATGGCTCTGTCCATATCCATTTCTATGGTTAAATAGAAATGTGGTGCAGAAAATTTACTTTCGCCTAATCTTCTTGCAATGGTTTTACGCATTTGAGAAACCGGTTCTTCAGTATATTTTTCAACTCCAATAAAAGAAGTAGCTGACGTGCCACCTTGATAATTTTCAACATCAGATTTTATAATTCTTCCACCATCTCCACTTCCTTTTAATAAAGACAAGTTGATGTTTCTATCTTGAGCAATCTTTTTTGCTAGGGGAGAAGCAATAATTCTATTTCCTGTAGCGGTATTGTTTTGTGTTTGAGTAGAAGCAGTGCTGGTTGTTTTTATTTCTTCTTTTGGTTGTGCTTTAGTTTCTTCGGCTTGTTTTGGTTTTTCTTCCGTTTTATTAGCACCTGCTTTTTCTGCTTTTATTAAGGTTTCAAAATCAGCACCTTTCTCTCCAATAATGGCTAAAATAGCATCAACAGGAGCAGAGCCACCTTCTTCAATACCAATATATAATAACACTCCATCTTCAAAAGATTCAAATTCCATGGTGGCTTTATCGGTTTCTATTTCAGCCAATAAATCTCCTGAAGCTACTTTGTCTCCTACTTTTTTATGCCATTTTGCTACCACACCTTCAGTCATGGTGTCGCTTAGTTTAGGCATTTTCACAATACTTGCTTTAATTTCTGAAGTATCTATTTTTTCGGTTGCTTCCTCTTTTTTGTTGTCAGCCTTAGCTTCAGTTTTTTCAGTAGCTTGTGGTTTTTCTTCTGTTTTATCTTCCTCTTTTAAAAGAGCTGAATAATCCTCTCCTTTTTCTCCAAAAATAGCAAGAATAGTATCTACAGGAGCAGCATCTTTTTCTTTAACACCAATATATAATAACGTACCATCAACAAAAGATTCGAATTCCATGGTAGCTTTATCTGTTTCAATTTCAGCTAATAAGTCACCTTCTTTAACCGTATCACCAACTTTTTTGTGCCATTTTGCAACAACACCTTCTGTCATGGTATCACTTAATTTGGGCATTCTAACTATTTCAGCCATATTCTGTATCGTTTATTGCTCACTAAATAGAGCCTGGTTTTTAATTTTATTTTTAATTAATCTGCAAACTAATCTTTAATAAACGGGTAGTTTGGTTCAGCATAAATTTCTTCATACATATCTTCCGGCTCCGGAAATGGAGACTCTTCAGCAAATTTAATAGCGTCAACAATTTCTTGTTTTACTTTTTCATGTATTGCTTCAATTTGCTTGTCGGTAGCGTATTTGTTCTTTTTTATTACTTGCAACACTTTTTCAATAGGGTCGTTGCTAATGTATTGCTCCTCTTCTTCTTTAGTTCTGTATTTTCTGGGGTCAGACATAGAGTGTCCTTTATATCTGTACGTTTCCATTTCTAACAAATAAGGCCCCTTTCCGTCTCTACAATGTTTGGCTGCTTTTTCAATAGCATGATGCACAGCTTCAACATCCATTCCATCAACAGCCTCACTAGGCATCTCGTAACTCAATCCTATTTTATGTAATTCAGTAACATTAGATGTTCTTTCTACAGAAGTTCCCATCGCGTATTTATTATTTTCAATAATGAAGATAACAGGTAATTTCCAAGTCATTGCCATATTAAACGCTTCGTGTAATGCTCCTTGTCTGATAGCTCCATCTCCCATAGAACACATGGTAATGTTGTCATTTCCTTTATATTTATCCGCAAAAGCTAAGCCTGCTCCTAAAGGAATTTGACCTCCAACAATTCCGTGTCCGCCAAAAACTTTTCTGCTTACATCAAACATATGCATAGAACCACCTTTACCTTTAGATAATCCTGTTTTTTTTCCGTAAAGCTCTGCCATTAAATATTTAATTTCAGTTCCTTTACCAATAGGGTGGGCATGACATCTGTATGCAGTTATCATGTTGTCTTCAGGACGAGTTGCAGAAACAGCTCCGGCAACAACCGCTTCCTGTCCTATATATAAATGAAGAAATCCTCCAAATACTCGTTGAATGTATAGTTGACTAAGTTTTTCTTCAAACTTACGCATCAGGTACATAGACTCATACCACTTAAGGTATTGTTCTTTCGAGAATGTTGATTTTTTTGCCATAGTATTTATTTTAGTGATGCAAATTTATAAATATACCTTTTAAAAAAAGCTTTTTTTAGAGGAATTCCTTTTTTATTCGATTTTATCAAAAAATAATAGTTGCTTTTAATTTTCTAATCTCCTGATTTGTTAACGGATAAACTTATGGTTAAAAAAATAATTGAAGTTTTTTGAGATGTAATTAAGATGTTAATCGTAATATTGCGATATAATCTTTATTACAACCATGGGAACAACAAAAACAGAAGCTTATACAGCCGCTCAATTAGAAATTGCTCAATTGTTTAAAGCAATAGGCCATCCTGCAAGGATAGCCATTTTAGAATATTTAATACAGCGAAAAACGTGTGTTTGTGGTGAAGTAGTAGATGAGTTGAATTTATCTCAATCTACCATTTCGCAACATTTAAAAGCACTGAAGGAAGCTCAGATAATTAAAGGTGAAATTGAAGGCGTAAAAACGTGTTATTGTGTAAACGAAGAAAAAATAAAGTTAATTCAAAACATTATTAATCAATATATTATTAATCTATCAGCAACAATTTGTTGTTAAAAAAATATACAATATGCAAACATCAGAAAACATTAAAAAAATGGTGGCTGACAAGTACAGTGAAATAGCCAATCAATCTCAAACAGAAAACGCTAATTCTTGCTGTGGAGTAGGAGGTTGCGGAACTGTTGATTATGCAGTTTTTGCAGAGGATTATTCTGCTTTAAAAGGGTATCAATCGGATGCTGATTTAGGTTTAGGTTGTGGTTTACCAACGGCTTTTGCGAAAATAAAAACAGGTGATAAAGTATTAGACTTAGGTTCCGGTGCCGGAAACGATTGTTTTGTTGCCCGAGAAATTGTTGGCGAATCAGGAAAAGTAATAGGAGTTGACATGACAGATGCCATGATAGAAAAAGCTCGTACAAATGCTGATAAATTAGGCTTTAACAATGTGGAGTTTAGAAAAGGGGATATTGAAAACTTACCAATAGGAGGCAACAGTATTGATGTGGTGGTTAGTAATTGTGTATTAAATTTAGTTCCCGATAAAAACAAAGCTTTTCAGGAAACCTTTAGAGTATTAAAACCTGGTGGACATTTTTCTGTTTCGGACGTGGTGCTTAAAGGCAATTTGCCGGAGGACTTAAAAAATGATGCTGAAATGTATGCCGGTTGTGTTTCCGGAGCTATTCAATTGGATGAATATTTAGACATCATTAAAAATGCAGGCTTTAAAAACATTACCGTTCAAAAAGAAAAAAGTATTGTGTTGCCTAAAGATATTGTAGCTCAATACTTATCTGAAGAGGCATTAGCGAAGTATTATGATTCTCCGGATTTCGGTATTTACAGTGTAACGGTTTATGCCGAAAAAACCGAAAACTGTTGCGATCCGAATTCAAACTGTTGTTAATTTTCTAAAGCTAATTGAATGGGAACTTTTGAGCGTTATTTAACCCTTTGGGTATTGCTTTGTATTGGAGCAGGAATTTTAATAGGCAACTGGTTCGGAACGCACATAGCCGTATTAAGTAGTTGGAACATTTCAACGGTAAATATTCCTGTAGCCATATTGGTTTGGCTAATGATTTACCCTATGATGGTGCAAATAGATTTTTCATCGTTAAAAAATGTAGCTTCTAACTGGAAAGGATTAGGGCTTACGGTAGTCATCAATTGGTTAATCAAACCATTTACCATGGCTTTTTTTGCGTTTATCTTTTTCTATAAAATTTACGAAGCATACATTAGCCCCGAAGATGCCGAGCAATATTTAGCAGGAGCCATTCTGTTGGGAGCAGCTCCATGCACGGCTATGGTTTTTGTGTGGTCTTACCTTACTAAAGGAGATGCTAATTATACCTTAGTACAAGTGTCGGTAAACGATATTATTTTGTTATTTGCTTTTGTTCCCATTGTAGGCTTTTTATTTTATTTTTTCGATATTTCTATATTTGCAAGTAGTTCATCATCAGCGGAAATCATCATTCCATATCAAGCATTAATTACGTCTGTTGTGGTGTTTGTGGTGTTGCCTTTATTTTTCGGATATCTATCTAACAAGTACTTGATAAAAACAAAAGGGGAGACTTGGTTTAAAGAACAGTTTTTAGCGAAACTCAAACCCGTTTCTATTGCAGCATTACTAATTACCTTAATACTGTTATTTGCTTTTCAGGGAGGGAAAATAGTCAACGAACCACAAAATATATTGTTAATAGCCATTCCATTAACCTTACAAACCTATTTCATTTTCTTTTTAAGTTGGTTGTTGGGCAGGTTTTTAAAATTGCGACACAACATTTGTGCTCCGGCAGCCATGATAGGCGCCAGCAACTTTTTCGAGTTAGCCGTAGCAGTAGCTATTTCATTATTCGGATTAAATTCCGGAGCGGCACTTACAACCGTTGTCGGAGTATTAATAGAAGTTCCTGTAATGCTTTCGTTGGTAGCTATTGCTAATAGGTGGAAGTATTAGGAAGTTTGAAGACCGAAGACGGAAGTTAAAAAAAAAGGTTTTACGCTCTTTTTCTTGATAAAAAGAGCCAAAAATCAAGAACAAACGCCAAATCCTTCGTAATCTTTACCCACAAGCCAACGCATTTCCCGGTTCGATTACTCCGGATTTCGCACCGTTTGTTCGGTTGCCCTCACACAGGGAACTGGAACTGTAAATGAATTTTTTGGTTAACTAGTTTCTGTTTGCTAACATTAGTATTCAGTGGTTTTCAATAATAAAGTAAAATGTTGATGAGCTTTTGAAAAATTATAAAAGAAATTATATCTACGGCAGAAAAAATAGTGTATTTTTATCCCACTTATGAGATTTGCTGCTGTAGATATAGGTTCTAATGCTGTCCGATTACTTTTTTGCGAAGTATATCCAACAGAAACATTCCCACAACTTAAAAAAATATCTTTAGTAAGGTTACCCATTAGGTTAGGGGAGGATGTTTTTACTAGCGGATCCATTTCTCCTGTCAATGCTAAAAAATTACTTAAAACCTTAATTGCCTTTAAACACTTAACAGAAGTTTATGGTGTGTTAGATTTTGAGATTTGTGCTACCTCTGCCATGCGAGAAGCTACCAATGGAAAAGAAATTGCCGCTCATATTAAAAACGAAACCGATTTAGATATCAACATTATTGAAGGGAACATGGAGGCCGATATTATTTTTGAAACGCACGTTGCTGAAAAAATAGATCAGAATGGTACCTATCTTTATATGGATGTTGGTGGAGGAAGTACGGAATTAACTTTATTCAGTAAAGGACAAAAAATTACTTCTCATTCATTTAGAATAGGAACCATTCGATTAAAAAACGATATGGTAAAAAAATCTACTTGGTTGGAAATGAAAAGTTGGGTTGAGGAGTTGAGGGATAATTATACCATAGACATGATAATCGGAACGGGAGGGAACATCAATTCTATTTATACCCTGTGTCGACTGAGCAATTATAAAATTTTGAAATATGCCAAGCTTAAGCAGATGGATGAATTTTTAAACGAGCACACACTTGAAGAAAGAAAACTGAAGTTAGGATTACGTCCCGATAGAGCCGATGTGATTACACATGCCTCTAAAATATACCTTACGGTAATGAAAAAAGCGGGAGTTAAAGACATGTTTGTACCGAAAGTAGGGTTGGCAGATGGTATAATTAACCAATTATACATCAAACACCTTGAAAAATTAGGCAGTTAAACTCATTTTAATCTACACTAAATTAGCACGATATAAAACAAAGCAGCATTTGCATTATTTTTTTTATATAATTGTTTCGTAAAGTAAAAAGTAGTGCTATATTTGCACCTCCAAAAAAGAAACGTTTTTTTTTGACACCAAACGGGGTGTAGCGTAGCCCGGTTATCGCGCCTGCTTTGGGAGCAGGAGGTCGCAGGTTCGAATCCTGCCACCCCGACTAAAAAAGGCTTCAGTGCCTTTTTTAATTTATGGAAAGGTCGCGTAGCTCAGCTGGATAGAGCATCTGCCTTCTAAGCAGACGGTCAAAGGTTCGAATCCTTTCGCGATCACAAGCTAATAAAAACCTAATAACTTTCATGTTGTTAGGTTTTTTGTTTTTAGAGTAATTGGTGAGTGGAAAATATATAATAAGCTGACAAACCAGTTACAAAGTACAAAACCTGTTAATAAAAAATCTTTATTCTTTTGTTGAGAATCTTTATTTTTAGCCATTCAAAAAAAAGAATAGGTAAATGGCATTTTTTCAAAATTCGGTACTCAATAAACACCTGAACGGACAGTATGTGGAAGCGGTTAAAGCTGCTTACCAAAAGTTTACTGCTTATTTTCATAATCCTGCCATACAGCAAAATATTAGAGATGCCAAAGAGGAGCAATTTCAAGAAGGCTTTTTACGTGAATTATTTGTTGATATATTGGGTTACACCTTAAATCCTCAACCGAATTTTAATTTAACTACCGAATTAAAAAACGAGAAAGGAGCGAAAAAATGTGATGGTGCAATTTTGCAAGATGGAAAGGCTTTGGGAGTTATTGAACTGAAAGGAACGGACACCAAAGATTTAGATAAGATAAATGTTCAGGCGTTTAATTACAAAAACAACCAAACGGGTTGTGTGTATGTCATCACTTCCAATTTTGAAAAACTACGTTTCTTTATTCATCATTCGGTAGAACATTTAGAGTTTAACCTTTTTACGCTTACCGAAACCGAATTTCAATTGCTTTGGCTGTGTTTAAGAGCCGACAATTTACTGAATGGTGTTCCGCTAAAAGTAAAAGAAGAAAGTTTACTTGAAGAAGAAAAAATTACCAAACAACTGTATAAAGATTATGCTGCTTTCAGAAATGATATGTGGCAAAACATGGTAAAGAACAGCCGTGCAAAAGATAAATTATTACTCTTTAAGAAAACACAAAAATTGCTTGACCGTTATTTGTTCATCTTCTTTGCCGAAGACAGCGGTTTGTTGCCTCCTAATTCTATTTCACGAATTGTAAAACGTTGGGAGGTTTTGAAACAAGAAGATGCTTACAAACCTTTGTACGACATTTTTAAACAGTATTTCGGGTATATCGATACCGGGCGAAAAGGACAGAAAACCGTTGATGATATTTTTGCTTACAATGGCGGTTTATTTCATCCTGATGAAGTGCTGGACAGCATTCAATTAGATGATGAAATATTGCATCCGCATGTAATGAAATTGACCAATTACGATTTTCAAAGTGAGGTAGATGTAAATATACTCGGACACATTTTTGAAAACTCGCTGAACGAAATTGAGAACATTACTGCCGAATTGGAAGGACAGGAGATAGATAAAAGCAAAAGCAAACGAAAAAAAGACGGTGTTTTTTACACGCCAAAATACATTACTAAATACATTGTTGACAATACCGTTGGCAAACTCTGTGAAGAAAAGAAAGCCGAATTGGGTATTATTGATGAAGAATACGCAAAGGGCAGAAGAAACAGAAAAAAAGAAACCATTAAAAGTTTGGGGGAGAACCTGCAAGCTTACCGAAATTGGTTATTGAACATTACCATTTGCGATCCTGCTTGTGGTTCGGGAGCTTTCTTAAATCAGGCGTTAGAGTTTTTAATGGAAGAACACGCTTATATTGATGAACTGCAAGCACAGCTTTTTGGAGCAAGTATTGTGTTTCAGGATGTGAGCAACCACATTTTAGAGAAAAACATTTTTGGTGTTGACATCAACGAAGAAAGTGTAGATATAGCGAAACTTTCGTTGTGGTTGCGTACTGCTCAAAGAGGTAGAAAATTAACTACGTTAAACAACAACATTAAATGTGGTAACTCTTTAATTGACGACCCAAGTGTAGCAGGAGAGAAAGCGTTTAATTGGCAAAAAGAGTTTCCAACTGTTTTTGAAAAAGGCGGTTTTGATGCGGTTATTGGAAATCCGCCTTATGGGATTTTGATTGATAAAAAAACTCAAAGTTATTACAATGAATATTTTCCTTTAACTCAATACAAAACGAATCTTTATATACTTTTTATTGAAAGAATGCTTCAAATTTTTGATAAAGGAATAATTCATTTTATCATTCCTAAGTCTTTATTGTTCAATACTTATTACGAAGCAATAAGAAAGGAATTGATACAAAAAACAGAATTGAATGAAATATATACGATTACAGAAAAAGTATTTGAAGATGCAGAAGTAGGAAGCAGTTTATTACTACAATTTACGATTAAACAAAAAATTAATCAGAAAAATATTGTTAGACTGGCAGTTGCGGATAAGATTCAGAATTTTGTTACGGAATTTGGTGTTATTGAAAATAAAGTACCACAAGACTTTTTCTTAAATGTTCCTAATTGTGAAATATCAGTTGTTTCATCTGATTCACAATCATTATTGAAAAAGCTTCACAAGTTAAAGCCAATTAAACAGTATTATTCCTTAAAAAATGGTTTAAACCCTGGTAATATAAAGCAAATTCTAATTTCTGGAAGTAAAGAATCCGAAAAACATAAACCAATAATCTGGGGTAAGGAAATTTCTCGTTATAACATAACTTGGGGTGGTGATTATATAAATTACGATGAAAACATTGGAGCAAATATTAGCCTTGATGATATAAAATCGAAAGAAGGAATGAATAAGCAAAATAGAATAGATTTTGCTTTACGTTCACCAGACTTATTCGAGAATAAAAAAATTGTAGTACGAAAAACAGGCGATTCCCTAATCGGTTGTTTAGATGAAAATAACTACTATTTTGATACACTGGTTCATGGGATTTATGAGAAAGAAAAAGGATTTCAATTAGAGCCTTTATTAGCAGTTCTAAATTCAAAACCAGCAACTAAGTTCTACCGTTTGTTGCATGATATTAAAGGCAAGGTATTCGCAAAAATTAGCTTGGATAATCTCGGGTCATTTCCGATTCCAGAGAACATTTGCTCTGATTCAAATAATTTAGGCTCGAATACAAAATTACTTTTAACAAAAGCAAAAGAGATACAAGAATTACTAACTCAATTCACTGACCTACTTCAAAGTAAGTTTGAAATCGAAAAACTCACGACCAAGTTGCAAAACTGGCACGAGTTAGAATTTAAGGACTTTTTAAAAGAATTAAAAAAAGCCAAAGTTCAATTGAGTTTATCGGAAGAAGCCGAATGGATGCAATACTTTAACGAACAGAAACAAAAAGCCCAAACTTTAAAATCTGAAATCAATAGGGTAGATGCAGAAATTGATAAAATGGTTTATCAGCTTTATGGGTTAAGTGAGGAAGAAATTAAAATTGTGGAGGGGGGCGAATGAATACAATAAATTGGTTAGATTTTAATGGTGATAAGTTTCAGGTTTTCTGTAATGATTTATTAAGCTTTGAATTTGGTAAGAGTTATATTCCTTTTAGTGCACCAGGCAAGGATAAAGGTGTTGATGGGTTGTTTGAAGGAGAGTATGATAATAAGAAAGGTAAATGGAGGTTTCAAGCTAAGTTTAAAAATCCCGAAACAGGAAGACAAATCAATATCAACAGTATAAAAAATGATATAAAATCTGATCTAAATAAAAACGTACAAGATGAGGATTATATTATTTTTATAACTAACATAGATATTGGGGCGACACAATACAAAGAGCTTAAGAATATAGCTAAGGAAACAAATAGTAATGTTGTTTTTGATATATGGGATGCTGCTAAAATTCATACTGTTTTAACTCGACATCCAATTGTACGATTATGGTATGTAAACGAATTAAAGCATTTAATTTTGGAATATTCAGAATTCTTTCAGAATGAATTGAATTCAAATATCAACACTACGTACGAATTATCTAATAAATTCTACCATAGAAATGATAAAATTGAAGAACTGAATAAGTTTATTAATGATGATTCAAAAAAGGTAGCAATAATAAGTGGAGAAGCTGGGATTGGGAAGACAAGGCTCTGTGTTGAATTTTTTAGACAATATATTGATTGTAATGATAATTGGATAGCATTAGTAATAATCACACATAAAATTGACCTTGAAGACTTAAAAAAAGCGTTAACAGGTAAAAGAAATTATATTGTTTTAATAGATGATGCAGATAAGTTTGATAAAAAAGATATTGCAGATTTAATAACTATTCTAAAAGGAATTAAAGAAAATAAAGTTAAGCTAGTATTGACTGTACGAGATTATTTTCTGAAAGAATTGATTAGTCAAGTCACAATAAATGATAGAACCGATTTAGTAAAACAAATAAAATTACCCCATTTAACAAAAGAAGAAACCATAGAGTTTTTGAATGGAGAATTAAATGTATATAGAATTGTACAATATCTAGAATATTTTGTTGAATTGACACATGGTGTACCTATAATGATAATGACTTTATTAAAGGTTATTAAAAACAGAACCCCCTTAGCTGAAATTAAAAAAGATTCATTTTTAAATGAATATATAAAGCAACATTTTGATGATTTTTCTAAAACTATAAGTAAAGAAAATGAGATACAGAAAAGAATAGTTGATAAGGTCATTAAAATAGTTGCATTAATAGAACCAATACATTTTGAAGATAATAAATTGATAGATTTAATATCTTCAAACGAAGATATACCAAGTGAAGATGTTGAAATCATTCTTCAAAATTTAAAAAATCAAAACATTATATCTGGGAGATATCAGTTTGCTATTCATCCAGATATGTACAGCGATTTAATATTAGAAGAAGAAATCAATAAAAAAAACTGGTTAAAAAACAAACTACTTGGATATGGAATTTATATAGATAATATTATCAAAAATATTGGTTATGCCTGTCAACATGATGGTGATAACCTATTATTAGAAAATCTTCTTAAAGAATATATAAATCAAATAGATACTTGTTCTAATCAAAATGAACTCGTAAAAATTTTAGAAACTGTAAATACCATAACTTACTTAAAACCTTCTATTTCCGCCAATGCAGTTGAGAAAGTAATTAATATTTATTCTAATGAAAACCATTCTTTAAACAAAAAAATCCAACAAGATTTAAACCACAAAAATTATTCTTTTGATTCCGTAATTAATAATTTGAAAAGTATTTTAAGTAATCTATTTCAATTAGAAACTTATTATCAATATTCATACTCTTATTCAGGAAAGTTATATGAAATTTTGAAAGATGAAGGGCTGGTGTCAAATATTGCAAAATTTAGTAGAAGTGATAGTTTTGATGATTTTAATTGCAAAAGACAAAGTTGGATTCTTTCTTCAAGTAAAGCTGAATTAAAAAAGAAGAATGGCTTTAAATATTTTGCATTAAAAGCAATTAAAGCGATTTTAAAACTTGAATTCACAGGTACAGAGCCCCATATATTAAAAAAACATTCTATTCAAATTTATACTATCAATATTCCTGAAAACAAGTCTGTAACAAAACTTAGAAAAGATGCTATAGAATTTCTTATAGAGATATTTAATACAGAAACAGATAATGTAATTAGGGCAGAAGTGCTAAAAATAATAGTAAAAGTACCTAGTGAAATTTTTTCAACTAGAAATAAATCTTATAAAGGAACAAAGGAAATAGATTTAGTCCTTAACTTTTTAAATTCAATTTCTTCTAAAAACAACATACTTGAATTAAAACAAAAACAACAAATTAAAGAACAGTTATATTGGTTAAAAAAATGGGGGATTGATAAATCATATAATTCAATTATTGACAAAATAAATAATAACCTGTCTAAAGATGATTTAGCTGAAAAATTACTCGATTTATTCAATCCGAAATACGATGGAAGCATAGATGATGAAAATCAAAAATTCAAATCGGAGTCTCAAAATTTAGTCGAATCAAATTCAGCAATAGACTTAGGAGTTGCATTAATAAAAGTTCTTGAGCAAAGCGAATATACACCACATTATTTTTATTATTTTTTAGATACTATATCTCAAGATTTAATAAAAACGAAAGAGTTTATTAATTATTTATGGGAAACAGATAAAGGATTTGTAATGACTTACTGTCCAGTTTTATTAAAAAAAATTAGATTTTCAAAAAATGAAGAAAGTTATTTCTGGGAATATATTGAGAATATTTTGAATGAAGAAAATATAGAAGCAAGAAATTGTATTCTAAATATCTATAATTCTTTTAGTATTTCCGATGTACATTTAAAACTAAATAATGATAAAGTTTTAAATAAAAAAGATGTTGAAATCATTCTAAATGTCATAAAAAAATCTACAATAGAAAACTACTTTTATGTTGCATCAACATTACCAACTTTATTTTTCTATGATAAGAAAATTGCGATAAAAGAAATTAAAAAATTTCTAACTGTTTGCAATGAAAGACATCTTGATAGTTTATTTTTATCAATTGAACCTTTTGAAGAAAAATTTTATCCTGAAATTAAAGAATTACTTTTAAAACATACAATAAGTTTTAATATACCCTATAGAGTAGAAAGCACTTTGAATAAAATAATTAGAAAGGATGGGTTTAAAGAGGTGCTTGATTATATTGAAAATAGGTTTTTGTACAAACGAAATTATATTATCAGAAAAAAAAGTTTGTCAGGGTATGATTTTGTGCCAACACATACAAGTAACGCAATCTTACAAGGTATTTCTGAAGAAGAGAAAATAGAAATTTTTAAAACTGTATTAGATTGGTTCATTAATTTAAAATTTGAATCATATGAAAGTTTTTATGCCATAAATGTAATAGAGTTATTTTCTCCGAAAAAATATATAGACATTAATCTTAAAGAGTTGTACATTCAACTTATTGATAAATATGATTCAGATTATCAAAAGCTGCTAAACATTATAAAATCATTATCTGAATTTAAAGAAAAAGATGAAAACCTTATAGATTTAGTCATTAAGATATTAGAAGTTAGTTTTGAAAAATTAAATAACGAAAAACAAATTAAAAAAATTACAGACCAGTGCTACGTTTCTTTAACAACTTTTGGTGTTAAAACAGGAACACCAGGACAACCATTCGCTGTTGATATTCAACTTAAAGAATTATTAGAGAAAACTCTAAATAGTTCTAAAGTAAGTGAATTGAGGATTAGAATTTTTTTACAAAATGTATTGAAAACTGTACAGTCAGATATTGATCGAGTAAAAGATGAAGAAGGAGAAGAATTATGGTAAGAGAATCTCTTTCAGATTTTAGTGTACAGAAAAATGCTATTGTTTATGCCATAGGAAATAAAATTTCTAATGGATTGTATGAGCAAACTCTGCATGATTCATTTAAACCTTCAAAATTTAATATTACAGATATTGAAAATATTATAAGTTCAATTGAAAGTAAATTGAGAAAGGCAGAAATTATTTACTTTACATATTTCTCTTCAGAATACGAAAGAAGCATTATTGTAAATGATTCTATGACTTCAAATAAGATTATTGAAACTGAATTTTTTTACTCAACAAATGTTTTAAAGAATAGAATAGAAATAAATGATTCAAAACTTTATAAAGAATATATTGATACTAATTTTCAAACATTTATTTTAACGATTTCTTCAATTTATGAGGTACTTGTTAAACTAATAGAAACACTACTAAAAAAAATCGTTTTATATGACGGAAACAGAGTTCCTTACCAAAGTATAACATTAAAATTATTTATTCTAAATTGGGATAAATTAGTAGATTTAAGATATCGTAAAAATGATGATTTTTACAATTGGATAATTACCCATCGTCAATTTTTAGATAAATATCTTGAAACAATAAATAGATTGAGAAATAGTTTTATTCATGGTTATTCTAGCCATTTAGACCACACGAATCACAATACATATATTATTACAAAATATGAAGAAAATCAACCAAATTCTAACTCTTCGACTGGATTTCAGAAACCACAGAATGGAGGATTAATTTTGGAGTTAGAAGTTGATACTTTTGTTAAAGATGTATTAAATAATACAACAGCAGCAATAGTCGAATTATTAGACTTATTTGTAAAAAAACTTTCTCACAACAGAACAAAAATACCAATGTAATAAAATTTAAATAAACGCTGTATTTACCAAGTATTAAAAGCAAATGAAAGATTTAGTATTACATTTTTTTACACTGCGAATTGATAAAAGAATTCGAATTATTCTTTATTTTTTTCAAAGTATCTTTTCAATGGTTTTCGCATCATATTTATATAAATATTTTGTTGGAGACTTCAAACTTATTGAGATTACAGATTATCACGCTTTAATTGACTTTGTTATTACAGGCAGGTTTTTAATTTGCTTATTTTTTTTCGCTGCTTCATGGGGTATATTTTACAACATTGGTTATTTTGTAGTGCTTTGGTTAAATAAAAAACTAGTTGCACAAATCGTAAATCTTATATGGAGATGGTTTAAAAAGAAAGTTGGTGATGACGAAGATATCGATAAAAAATTTTCTGTAGAATTTGATAAATTTTTAGTTAAAACAGGTGCTATTGAGCTGACAGAAGATGGTAAAAAGAATAAAGGAAAGAAATATGATGCGTATTTTAAAATGTCTAATCATCTAAAAGAATTGTCCTCAGATAAAAGATACTTAATGCCCTTTTTACTTTTAATGATGTTACTTCAGTTTACTTTAATTTATTTTAATTCGTTTTCCAATGAAACAAGCTCACTACTTTTAGATTTTATAATAGCTATAGTTTTTTTAGGCTATCTTCTTTCTTTTTTTCTTACAGTTTTTACTCTTGAATTATTAGTGAAATTGGGAAATTTAGTTGAAAACAGATTGCAAAATATATGAATAAACTTTACAAACACGCCCAACACTTTACCAAGTTGGAGTTAATGAGAGTTAGAATAGCTTAAAATACACAATAGCCGCTATTATCATTCCCAGAGCTATTAGAATAAGTAACACATAGGTTCTGCGTTGTTTCCACAATAACTTTTGGTTAAATTTAGTCCATATGTACCTTAATATATTCATACGTACTAATATACGCAAATAAAATGAGCTTTGCAAAAAAGTTTTTTGCAGCCATTGGCTGCACAATTAAATTGCTCTTACATTTGGAAGGGGAGAGGAGATATTAGTTTTTGGTGCAACATTTATATGCATATTTTCGTAACTTTGGGGTAATTATGAATGATTCAAAGAAAAATAAGCCGTATTTTACTAAACGTATTTTAATACGTAAATCAACAGAAGCATTTCAAGAGGCTTCAGAAAAAGCTATGGAACTTTTGGGTTATATTGTTGTTGCTAGAGATGGATGGGTAGTGAAAGAATATAAGGATGGAACTGTTGAAAAAATTGAGAAAATTGAGGTAAACAACAAAAATCAAAAACTAATCCTTGACTAAAGAAGTATTAAGAATGAGGGTTTTCGCTGGTCCAAATGGATCTGGGAAAAGTACTATTATTAATAAAGTACGAAACTATAAAGTTAATAATGTACCTATAGATTTTGGTATCTATATAAATGCTGATTTAATCGCCAAAGAACTGAGAAAAGGTAAATGTTCTCTCAAAAAATACAAGATAACTCTTTTGGAAGATGAATTCGTGAGAATTGCCATGGATTCAGGCTTAGTTGGGAATAGTTTTAATGAAAAACTATTTAAATCGTCCTTTAAGCTTAAAGACAATAGCATTTATTTGGTGAAATTAAATGCTGATGAACATTTAGCACAAATAATTGCACATGTATTAAGAAAAAAGCTATTATCAGAGCGAAAAAAATTCTCTTTTGAAACAGTTTTTTCACATCCCAGTAAGGTAGATATTATGAAAGAAGCTGTGAAAGCGGGATATAAAGTTTATTTGTATTTTGTTTCAACTAAATCTCCTGCAATTAATCAATATCGTGTTGAAGTAAGGGTTAAACAAGGTGGTCATGATGTTCCTAAAGATAAAATAACTGATAGGTATTATCGTTCAATGAATTTACTTCATGAAGCATCTCAATATGCTTATCAAGCATTTTATTTTGACAATTCGGTAGATGGTGAAGGGAAACAATCATTATTTGCTCACTTTAAGTTAGATAAAGATAATAATAAGAATTGGGATAAAATTGATAATGACATCGTTCCCGATTGGTTTAAACAATATTATTCCAATAAAATATAATTACAAAAAGAAGATCTTTTTTAAAAATTTTAAAAATCTTTTCACTAGAGAAGATATATGTCAGTATTAAGTTAAAATAAGATTTATGGATTAAAATTTCATTTTCATACATTCTAATAAAAACAATCATCTAGGATGTGTTTGGTAGAAAATTCATATTAAGTTAAATATAGAAAAACAAGATAGTTTATAACCAAAATCGCAAGTAGAAAAAATAACAAAAACAAGCTTTAATTATTGATTATGAGGTTTTTATTTAAATAATTACTGAAATAATGGTTTTTTAAAAATCTTTAGAAAACTGAAATTTAACTGAAAAAATTCTGAAATCTCCCAATTGTTAAGTTTGTTCTTTTTTTCTTATGGTATGATACAATCATTTTAGCTCTTCCCAAACAACACTAAGTACAGTGTTATATCTAGGAGTAATAATACAATACTCATAAAATTTAAAATTGTTATCATCTTCCCAGTGTTTTAATTCAAACCAAGTTGATTTCCAAATAGGTTGTTTGCTTTGTTCTTTTGGATAAATTTTTCCTTCATCAAAGAATTCAAAAGCAACTGAGTCTTCAGGTGGAGTAAGTTTAGTTCTATCATTAATAAAATGAGGATAGTTTTCAGGTCGTTTCCAATACTTCACTTGATTGTTGTGTGAGTAAAACAAGCAAATAGGATGAGATCCCAATTCAAAATATTTGTATGCAACGGAAGTAATGCTTGTTTGAAACCTTTCTGACAGTTGACGCAGTAAATCAGGACTGAATTTTTTCCCTTCACACTCTTTTCTAAACAAATGTTCCGGCATTAATAATTCAGATGCAAATTCATTAGCTTCTGTTTCTTGGTGACCATTCTTAAAGTACTCTAATGTAGCATCTGTATCATTATGAACTGTAATAACATTTCGGTGCATTTCATAATGGCCAAGTTCATGTGCTATAACAAACCGTTTTTTACCTTCGTATGGAATATTCGAATTTATTGTAATAATTGCTGAGTGCTCACCAAAAACAATTCTTCCCTCAGAATTTTGCAAAGGCTTCTCAATTAGTGTTGCTCCTCTACCGAAAACAATTAAATCTAAAGGAAATTTCGTGGGGTCATCAATACCACATTCGCTCATTAATTTTTGTGCTACAGACTTACCCTTTGACATTTCGTTATTTTCCCTTTTTTAATTCTTCCATAAGCTTTACAAGGTCAACATCAGTTAATACATCTCGAATTTCATCATCTGACCAATTTTCAAGTTTTCTGTAATGAAAAGATGGTGTTTTTGTATGAAGTAAATTAATTAATGCTTCAGAGGCTTTTTCTGAGTTTTGTTTTATTACGTCTTTTATTCTCTCAAAAGCGATATCTAATAGTTTTTGATCTCTTTGTTTATTGGATAAGCCTGTCACCATGAAACGAATTTTCTTAATGTATTGATTTGAAAAAAGTAATTCTTCTTCAGGGTCTATACCTTCTTCTGTTAGAAATTGCTTTGCATATTCAGTATCATTCTGCAGCAACTCTAATTCAACACTATCAATTCTTTCCAGAATAGTCTTATTTTTTTTGTTAGTATCCATGTGTCACTAATTTTTGTTTAATTACTTCTCTTTTTCTTTTGAACCGCCTCCAGGCGTTATGAAAATCTTCTTCACTAAGCCCAATCGTTTTCCTAATTTCTTCAGGTTTTTCAATGCCATCCACCAAGCATTCAAATATTAATAGTTCATTGTCGTCAGCACCGTTAGCTTGTAATTCATCAAACAATTGTTCTCTTAATTCTTTACTTATAATGGTTTCCTCAATATTTGAGCTCGTTTCTCCATTTTGATTCATCAAAAACTCATTTTCTCCGACCTTTACTTCTTTTTTGAGCTTTTTAAGCATATTGTTGATCTGACTATCAACTGCACTTACGATAAAATCTTCAAAATCAGGGTAGGCATCAATATTCCAATTTCGTTTTTTTGTTATAAAGACCTTATTGACTATTTCGCTTATAGCATCACGGGAGAAACTTTTTAGCTCCTCATTAGACCATTTAACATTATATCGCTTTCGAAGTACCCATGCACAACGCCCCATCAATTTCAGCCAAAAGTCATCCCAATCACGATTATTTAACTGTTCGGCTAATAGTTCTTCAGAAGCGATAGTTTTTGTTTCTTCCATTGTGGCTTGTTACTATAAAATGCTGTAGAAATAAAAAAAATTACCATCCAATGGTAAATTATTAAAACACGATAGCATCTTATTATAAGATAACAAAATAAGTTAAAAATGTTTAAATAAAATGACTATATGTCATGAATTTAATTTTGGCATGGAAGTTATTGAAAATCAATTATTAATTAATAAAAAAGTATGATTATGAGTAAAGGAAAAAATCAACACGTAACTAAACACCAAGGCGGTTGGCAAGTAAAAGGAGCGGGTAACACTAAAGCAACTAAAGTTACTAACACACAAAAAGAAGCAATAGATGTGGCAAGAGAAATTGCAAAAAACCAATCTTCGGAATTATTAATACACGGAAAGAATGGCAGAATAAGAGAAAAAGATTCTCATGGTAATGATCCAAGAAATATTAAAGGATAAAAAACAATTTATTTATGAATAAACTTTACGAAGCAAAAAACTATTTTGAAGACTTACTATTTGGTTCTAATTCAGACGGTATAGGATTTATAAACGAATCCATATTTGACTTTCACAAGTCGAATAACTTATTCTCTTCATCTTTTTCTAATAATGGAAGTTCTAATGATGTTTTATCAGTAGGTATTATTCGCAATAATTCTACATTAGAAGTTGGAATTGCTAATAATTTAATTAATGCATCAGCATATTGCGGTTGTTTAAAAAATGACATTTGTCGTAAACTAATGTTAAATCATCAATACGTCAATGTTGTTCCGGTAGAAAAATACCGTACACAATTAACTTTAAATATCGGAGATAAAATTGGTCATTCAAATTTAGCAAAATCAGGTTCTTATGGAACTTTGGGCTTTTTTATGCTTCCATATACTGATAATAAATCACCACTTATTGTTAGTAATAATCATGTGCTTGCTGACACAAATAGTGCGGAGATAGGCGACTCAATTTATAGCATGAAACAGACTTCATATCCTATTGGAGAACTTAAAGATTATGTTCCAATTACAACAGGAGAAAATAGATTGGATCTTGCCGTAGCTCAATTAAATGGTTTTGAGAGTTCAATCCCTAAGGGTTCTGCAACCTATCGACAAGCAATTATAGGAGAAAAAGTATATAAAACTGGTGCAACCACAGGTAAAACTTTTGGACAAGTGCGTTCTATTAATTACACTTCCAAAATTAATTTTGGAAGTGTTGACGCTGTGTTTGTAGATCAAATACAAATCACTACAGGAATACCAAGTAATAGTTTTAGTTTGGGGGGAGACTCTGGCTCATTAATAAGGTCGTATTCAGATAATAGTTTTCTGGGGCTTTTATTTGCCGGAAATGGAACATGGACACTTGCAAATCAACAGCATTTAGTAGTTCAACAATTAAAACAATGGGGATATCAAATAAAATAATTATGACTATAAACGAAGCAAAACAAATCTTAGAGAAAGAAATTATTTTTTTTGATGGTGTAATAGGTGTTGGAGTAATTGAAACAAAGCAAGAACAAATTATAGAAATTGCAATTCTTGAAAATCATCCAACTGTTGAGGCAAAAATACTTGAATTATGCCCAGAGAATTTATGGAAGGGATACAAAATTAAAGTTATACCATCAAAACCTTATACAACTTAATAACAATTTATTTATGTGGAGCGATAACGAAACAAATTCTGACTTTATAGATTTTCAACACATGGTTAGTGCTGTTAAAAATATTATTGAAAACGATAATTTACTTCCTTGCAGCATCGGTGTGTTTGGAGATTGGGGTAGTGGAAAGTCGAGTTTAATGAAAATGATTGAAAATGAATTTGAAGCAGAAAAGGATATTTTAACAATTAATTTCAACGGGTGGTTATTTGAAGGCTACGAAGATACTAAGACTGTGCTTATGGGTAGGATTGTTGATGAAATAATAAAAAAGAGAACTCTTGATGAAAAAGCACTGAAAATTGCTGCAAAACTTCTAAAAAAAATTGATTTATTAAAACTTGGTCGCTCAGCTGTAAAACACGGAATGGGTTATTTGGCTATGGGACCAGCAGGTCTAGCAATGACTGCATCAACGGAAGCTCTCGGAAAAATAGGGTCTATTGATTATGAACAGTACATAAAAGATAAGAAAGATAAAAACGATCCAGATGAAGTTCTTAGAACTAATATTCAGGAGTTCCATCTAAATTTTGAAGAATTAATAAAAGAAACAAAAATTGATAAAGTCATTGTTTTTATAGATGATTTAGATAGGTGTTCATATGACACCGTTATTGAAACTTTAGAAGCAATCAAACTATTTTTATTTGCTAAAAAAACTGCTTTTATTATTGGAGCTGATGAAAGACTTATAAAATATGCCGTTAGAAGAAGGTTTCCTGAAATACCTGGAGATAATGCAGAAGTAGGACGTGATTATTTAGAAAAATTAATTCAATACCCAATTCGTATACCTCCTTTAAGTGATATGGAGCTAGCGATATACGTAAATCTTTTATTTACAAATCTTTATACTGATGTGGGTGAATTTGAATTTGTCCGTGATGGTGTACTAAAAAAGAAAAACGAAGATCAATTTGGTTTCAATTTCAATCTTGATAATATAAATGATTTTGTTAATGAAGTAGGTCAAGAGCTAAAGGAAGCTCTTTTACTATCCTCTCAATTGATTCCAGTATTGGCTGTTGGTTTAAATGGTAATCCAAGGCAAACAAAAAGATTCTTGAATACCATGCTTTTGAGACAAACAATGGCAAAATCTAAAGGCGAAGAGCTTAATAAACGAATACTAGCTAAATTAATGCTACTTGAATATTTTAAATCTGAAACTTTTAAAGCATATTATAAGCAACAAGCACAAAATTCTGGAATCATCTCTGATATGGTAACTCTAGAAGAAATTGCAAAATCAAATGAATTAGCGAATAAAAAAATAGAAAAACTTACATTAGAACAACAAGCGTACTTAAATGATTCTTGGATTAAAAGTTGGCTTGCTTCTGAACCTTCTTTAGTAGGAGTTGATTTACAATCTTATTTTTATTTTTCAAGGGATAAGTTATCAGTTTCAGGCATTAACTTACAACGCATGAGCTCACAAGCTCAAGAGGTTTTAAGAAAAATAATGAGTGATTCTGAAACTATAAGAAATGTGGGATTAAAAGAAACGCAATCATTAAATGCAGGAGACGCTTCTGCTATATTCGAATCGCTGTGCGAAAAAATAAAATATGAGGATAAACAAACTGGAGAGAATCCAACATTGAAGAAGTTGTTTGATTTTTGTGAATCTCGAAAGGAACTTATATCTCAATTGCTTGGATATATTGAAAAATTACCTCACCAAATATTACCTATAGGTGCAACAACATGGTTGCAGTCTCTAACGGATAATACAGAACATAATCAAGTAGCAGCAAGAATTTTACAAGAATGGAGTGATAGTAAACACAATAAATCCCTTGCTAAAATTGCTAAAAACAAATTAAAAACTAAGTAAAATGGGTACATCTATATCAGGTTCAGGACCAAAAGGAAAGAGCCCTTTGCTACCAAGCTGGGCAACAGGAATAGATGATTCTGGTTCTTCGGATGATGAACAAGAATCGCAAGAAAATGATAATAACTCAGAAGAAGGAGAACAAGATAGTTCAAGTAATCAAACTAATGATAAAATTAGTGATATCGAGTATGCTAATAGTTTGAGGGGAGCGAAAAGTTCACTTTCTCATTATATTAATAATAGAAAAGGTTATTCATTAAAGGGAGCTGTCAAATCCTATATTCGTTCAACTGGGGGGCATAAAAAGGCTACTAAAAGCTCCATTTCGGGAATTAAAGCTGGAAACAATTTTATTAATTTCTGGGGAGGTGTTTCACAGGTTGGCTTTAAAGAAACTTTAGAAAAGTATGATCTGACAGATTGCATTGGAAAATCTACTGAGGAAGTATTTGCTAAGATAGCTGATAAAATTGCTCCTATTGGTTCTACAAATGATGAAGCAATTGCTAGAGCTGCAATAATGATGGCTTTTGATAAACTTTGTGAGCGAATGATTGAAAACAATCAAGACTTAGACACCTTGGATAAGCTTGATTCAGAAACATTGAAAGAAACAGTTGTTGAGTTTGTCAGTGCATATATTTTCAAAAAATGGGTATATGAAGCAGGAATAGCATTAGAAAAGAATAATCTAACGGAAAATGAAGCAGTTGGACTAGAAAATGAAATGCGCAACTTTGTTCGAGATGAAGTGAAAAATGGATTCAAAAAAATGGATGTGGTAACTTTTGATATAACGGAAGGCGATGGCAAAAAAATGATTGAAAAAATATTTAATACAGCATACTCAACACTTGAAAAATGAAAACTTGGAATATTATACTTAAAAAAGACACTAATGATGATTTTGACATTCCAATTCTGGAAAACAAAATCACTATAGAAACATGGAAACAAGGTAGAGAAACAATTCTTAGTACGAATATCTTTAAACTACTTAATGATAGCAAACTGAAACCTAGTGATAATGTTTTTGATCTTTTGCATTTTGCTCTTGGACTTTATACGACAGATCAAGTCATATCAAGGGCTCGATACGGATTTCAGGGATGGAGTCGCCATTTGAAAGTTTATGCCCCTGTAAACTCTTTAGATAATTGGACGTCAGTTAAAGCAGAATTTGAAAAATTAATGTCTTTTTTAAGTGGAGACAAGTGGGAGTTTATATTTAGAAAAGGTGAAAGTGTTCAACCTAGTCAAAAAGAAATAGTGCCTTCGTATAATTCAAAAATTGAGGCTGTTGCTCTTTTTTCAGGTGGGATGGATTCTTTAATTAATGCTATAGATAATTTGGAGGATAAGAAAAAAATAGTTTTTGTCAGCCATTACAAAAGAGGTGGGGAAGGAAAAGTACAAAAACTTTTATATGATAAATTATTTGAAAAATATGGAAATGACTCTTTCGAGTTTCATAGGTTTAGTGTTCAGCCTCAACCTAATCAGGTGAAAACAGAGGGTGTTTCAACAGAAAACACATCAAGAGCCCGATCTTTTCTCTTTATATGTTTAGGTTTAGTTGTTGCAAATTCATTAGGAGAAAAAACTGAGCTAATAATACCTGAAAATGGGTTGATTTCTTTAAATATTCCGCTTACGGGTACAAGATTAAGTAGCCATAGTACAAGAACAACACATCCATACTATTTATCATTACTTAATCAAATTGCAATAAAACTTAACATTGAGAATAAGATTGTTAATCCTTATCAATTTAAAACAAAAGGGGAAATGGCAGTTGAATGTAAAAATTTACCCTTTTTAAAGGAAGTTAATTCAGTTACTATATCATGTTCCCATTCTGATAATAGTAGATGGAAAAAGGGTTTGAAGTCAGGAATTCAATGCGGATATTGTGTACCATGTATAATCCGGCAAGCCGCAGAGAATAAAGGAGGTATTAAAGGAACAGAATATCTTACAAAGCTTTTAAATTTAAAAATTGTACCAACAAAAAAATCAGGAAGTGATACTAGAGCGTTCGAATTAGCATTAGAGAGGATGAAAGGCAAAACAGAGATGTCATTGATGTTTAATATTCTTAGCTCTGGACCTCTTCCGTTTGAAGATAATGATGAACTTTTAAAGTACATAGACATGTATAAAAGAGGAATAGAAGAAGTTAAAGTATTTTTGAAAAAGTAATATATGGCATACCATGATACACATTTTCATCTTGATTTGATACAATCACCTGAAAAAGTTGCAGAGGAGATTGAAAATAATAGAATATATACAATTGCGGTTACCAATAGCCCTTCAGTATTTTTTTATACTGAAAAAATTGCCTCTAATAAAAAATACATAAGAGCGGCATTAGGTCTTCATCCTGAGCTAGCGGCAGAGAGACACAAGGAAGTGGATATGTTTTTGAAGTTGATTTCAAAAACGAAATATATAGGAGAGATAGGGCTTGACAATAGTAATAAAGCACCTAGCGATTATCAATTACAAAAAAAAGTATTTAGTCAAATAATTAATGCTTGTGCGGATGAGGGAGATAAAATTCTAACTATTCATAGCAGAAAAGCATCAAAGGATGTTATTGATATTGTAGGGGCAAAATTTCCGGGTAAAATTATTTTGCATTGGTTTTCAGATAATTTAAAAGAATTAGAAAGAGCTATCGATTTTGGATACTATTTTTCAATTAATTATAATATGATACATTCATCAAATGGTAGAAGAATTATAGATAGAATACCAATTGATAGGTTATTGATTGAAACTGACGGACCATTTACAAAAATAAATGGTCAGTTGAGCACTCCAATTTCAGCTAGTTTAATTACTGAAGAATTAGTTAAATATAAAAATTTTAGAAGTGAGGAATTTGAAAAAGAAAACCTTCACGAAAATTTTATTAGATTATTAAAATAACTAATTCTTTTTTTTTGTGACATTTAAAGTGAAAAGTTGTAATAATGAAATATTTTATTGTTAATCCAAATCATTTGTATTAATAAACTATAATTAATTTAGTCGTTTAGGTTCTCTTCTCCATGGAAATAACGATTGATGAAATAAAAAAAAACGTTACTACTACACTAATAGATATTGATCAATTTAAGTTAAAAATCATCAGTAAATTTTTAGGGTATCAGTATTTTGATGACTTTATACAAGATTTTTTTCTTTTTCAAAAAGATCCAATTTTAATTTGTGAAACCCCAATTATTTTTTTTAATGAAAAAATAAGTACTCGCATCTTAGATTTAAATAAAAACGAGCTTCGATGGTTTAGAAAATTTAAAATGAATTATTGTTACAATAATATTGATTTACTTGTTCGTTTAGAATTTATTTTACATGACTATATTATAAAAAAATATAAAATTGTCCCTAAAGAAGAATTAGAAATTATTAATAATAAGATAAATAAATTAAGATATCTTCACCTGAGAAGTGAAGATGCCTCTGTTAAGTTTATGATTAATTATTATGATGATAGACGAAATGAACTGTTTCCTAATGTATTTTTTGAGCTTGAAGAACCTGTTCTTTCTCCAATAGAAAATATAACTTATAATAAAGAAACCACCCACTCTTGTAAGATTACTTTAAAAAGCTATCAATTTAAATTTTTAAAATTTCAAAAAGAATTAGATTATTTAGCAGAAAATCTCTTAAGTAATCACTACATTAATAATAAAGAAGACTTTTCTAACTTATTCATTTGTGCTATAAGTAATAAAAAGAGAGAATTTCTTGAGGGCAAATTAAAAGTAGAATGGTGTGATGATAATCAATATTCATTGGCTTACTTGTTTAATTTGTTAATTCAAAAAAAAATAGTAGCAATGGATGGTAATATTTATAAAAATATATCTGAAACTTTTTTATTTAAGAAAAGAACAATTTCTTCAGATAGTTTAAGGAGTGATTATAAGATAAATACTTTTCCTATTCTAAAGAATAACTCTTTTAAACCTTTACAAAATAAAAGTAGAAGTGACAGTTTGCTTGAAATATGGGAAATAGTCAATAATATAAATATTTAAGTAATTTCTAATTCGGACAACTTACGACTAACTTACGGACAACTTTCAGATTTAGTTAATTCTCAAACAAATAGGCTTTTTAAGCACTTTTTTTTCTATATTTTTGAAGCAATTAAATTTCTTTTTTAACCAAAAAAAAGATGAGCCTTAGTTTATTGAAGTAGTTGGCGCTACATTCAATAAAAGCACATCTTTTTTAAAATTACTATATTTATGTACAAAGTTAATCTTTTCAGATTGATTAACCAAGAATTGTGGGGGTCAATCGAATTCTTATTAGACAAAAATGTTCCTCAAAAAACAATTGACTCCGGGGTATCAACCTTTAACAAAGGGAAGAGTATTCGTTGGGAGTCAATAGAATTAGTAGGTGAAAGATATCTATTCATAAGGTATCAATCTATACCTCTAAATACTGTAAGACGTTATTCTTTACCCAGAGAATCAGATATTCCCATTCAAAAAGTTCAAGAATATGATATTCTAAACCATTATTTAAATAAAAAAATAGAATCAATCATAATAAAATACAATGTTAGTATAAACAAATATTGGAGAAGATATTTCCCTTATTATGAAAAACTTCCTATAGATGATTCTATGAGAATTAAGTTAGCAAAAACACATGCTTTAGTAAGTGAAATTATTCAGCTATCACGACAAGGTAACTGTTTAACGAAGTTGTTTGATGCTTACAAAGAAGTTCGTTTCAAACATAATCTAGTTTTAAGTGTTAATTCATACTCATCATTTCATGCAAAGATTAACAGATGTAAAGAAGAAGCTATAGAAGATGTATTACCACACGCTTTGTTAGGACAAAAATCTAATAATTTAATATTTAGTGAAGTTTGGCAGAAAAAAACGTTGTATTTATATGCAAAAAGCAACAACCCTTCAAAAATGATGGTTTATAATCAATTAAATGATGAACGAATAAGGATCGGGTTAAAAAAAATCTCTTATTCAACCATAAGAGAATTTTTATCAAGACCTATAATAAATAACCAATCTGTTTTGAAAAGATATGGGGTAGAATATTTTAACAACACAATAAGTCCTTATATATCAAGATACAATAATTATTTAAGTAGCGTTTGGGAGATGGATGGTTCGAAACTACCTTTTTTAGTTACGCTACCTAATAGTAATAAAGTAGTTAGAATGAGTTTTGTTATTGTTATTGATGTTTACTCAAATAGAATTATAGGTTTTAGTTTAGGTTTTACAGAGAATGCAGATTTAGTTTTAGAAGCCTTATTAATGGCTTTTTCAAAAACAGGACAAATCCCAAGTATGTTTGTTCATGATAAAGGAACTGCTTTTACATCTTCTAAATTATCAACGATAAAAGAATATACATACTCGTTAGGTTCTAAATGGAAAACTTGTAAAGCTATTAATCCGAAAGAAAAAGGGAAAGTAGAAAGAACAATAGGAACACTAAAATCATCTTTTTTTAAGCAATTTGATAGTTATTTAGGAGAAGGGATTAAGTCAAAAAGAGAATATGCTCATCCTTCAAAAGAAAAATTAAAGGAAATATGGAAAAACGAAAACTTAAATAGTGTAAAAGATATATATAAGATATTATTCGATTCTGTTGTAGAATTTAATTCTACAATTTCTTTCAATAAACAACAATCTCCAAATGAAATATTTAAAGAGGGGTTAAAACAGAAAGTAAAAAGGTATATAAACATTAATGAAGAGCATATTGCCTTAATGTTTTACAATAAAACTACTATTAAAATAAAACAATCAACTATTAAATTTAATTTCGAAAATAAAACATTTAAGTATGTTATACCCGAAAGATATAGGTTGTCATTAAATGGAACAAGAGTTTTTATTTATTATAATCCAAAAGATTCATCTTCAGCTTACATTTTTAATGCAAACTCAAACAGAAAGTTTATCTGTAAAGTACAAGAAGATTACAAGGTATCAGTACTCAAAAGTGATTGGTCTCAAAAAGAAAAGGAATTTATAAAACAAAGAGCAGAAGAAAATCAAAATTTAAAAGTTCAAACCCTTGAGAATTTAAATTCAATAGAAGATGAGTTTTATAACAATATCGATGAAATTCCATCAACAGCCATTTTACCAGAAATTCATGATAAAGAATTGATAAGTACATCAGAACTTAATGATATTATTGAATTAAATCAAATTAATTACTCAGGTAGTTCTTCTGATATAGATAAAGAAGCATTTGATATAAACAGAATTGTAATTAATCCTACAAATTAAACTAACTATGTTTAAATTTAAGATACACCAATTAGATAACTTTAAACTTGTTCAAAAAGTTTGTAACGAAGCTATGATAAATAATTTAATGATAGGAGTGATTGCACCTCCTGGAATAGGCAAGACTTTTTCATTAAATTATTTTACTAAAACAAATCACAATGTGTTTTACATAGAATTAGGGAAGTCTGTTACATCTAAAGAAATGTATAACCGGATATTAAATAGTATTAAAAATCAAAATACAAATACAAAGAAATCAGTTACAGAAATTTTAAGAGAAATAAAAATGGAACTAGAAAATAATGGGTCTAAAAATCTTATAATTATTGATGAAGCAGGTATGTTTAATAAAAGTAGATTGAGTTATTTTCATGAATTGAGAAATCTTACATTATACAATTGTGGAATTGTAATTAGCGGACCTAAAAATTTTGAGAAAAATATAATTGATTGGGTTCAAGACGAGATTGAAGGGGTTGAAGAATTTTATTCCAGAGTGAGTTATTGGGCAAATCTAAATAGGCCTACAAATGCTGAAATTAAAGCTATTTTTAAAAATGAAAATTTAGGGAAGACAGATATGGAGAAGACATTATTAAACAACATATTAAAAAGCCCTTACGAAAAAAGAAGTTGGAGAAAAATAGAGATGCTTATACAAAGGTGTTTATTTGATCAAGAATTATCAAGTAAAAAGGATGCGGATAAAACTATAGATTAATCCGCAGTTGATTTTAAATAATTAAACCTTGTTACCACAAGCTTCAATTAATGCAATTTTTAATACGTTTTTTCCGCAGTAAAATAAAATTATGAGAGTTTTAATATATGCTAGGGTTTCTACAAAAAGTGGAAGACAAGATGTTTCAAACCAATTATTACAGCTAAGAAAATATTGTGAATTTAAAGATTACACTATTATTGAAGAAGTAATAGATAATGAGTCCGGAATGTCAAATACGAGAGAGGGGTTTAAACTTATTTTTTCAAAAGCTGCAAAAGGTGATTATGATCTTTTGCTATTTTGGTCATTAGATAGGTTTTCAAGAGAAGGTTCTAGAAAAACAATTCAATATTTGCAGAGGTTAGATGAGTCCGGTGTTAAGTTTAAATCATTACAAGAAGAATATATAGATTCAACCGGTATATTCAAAGATGCTATTGTGGCTCTGTTAGCAGCTTTAGCTGAACAAGAAAGGATACGGCTTTCAGAAAGAGTAATTGCTGGATTAGAAAGAGCTAAGTTAAAAGGAAAGGTGGGAGGGAGGCCTTCAATTTCAAATAGAACTATCAGAAGCATAAAAAGATACAAGCGTATGGGCTTAAGTAATAGAGCTGTCGGAAGAATACTTAATATAGATGATAAAACAGTCGCTAAATATTCATTTCTAGAATAACCACAACATTCAACTTTATACTAACACTTTTGTTTAGAACAAATTTCATTAACTTTGATTAATGAAAAAAGCAACTATTCGATAGTTTTAAACTAGGAGAGAGGCTTTCTAATTTTTTATTATAATAACAATAAGATGTCTGAAATCATTCTTAATAAAGCTGCTTTAAAGAAAATTTCTTTTTATACGTTAGATTACACAAAGTCTATTAAAGCCTTTATAGAAAAAGAATGTAAAAGCAAAGAAAAAGGAACAAAGTCTAATACAAGAAATAAAAAGACTACTTATATTTCTGACCTTTAGTTAAGAAGTTATGGTAACATTTACAATGGGATTTTCAAGGTAACTAACATTCATCTATAATGAAACTATCTCCAGAAAAAATAAATGAATTAAAAAGATTAGTAACACAAGCTTTAGATAAACTTTACCAAAAAGATTTTGAGTTAATAAAAAAATCGGTAGGAGAAAGGAGTATAGCTTTTCGTTTAGGGGTAATTATGGAATGTCTGAAAAATGATAATACTGATTTCAAAGATTACGATTTAGATGCAGAATATAATAAAAATGAAGACGATTTTAAAAGAACTCTATCAAAACCAAATGGAGCTATGCCTGATTTAATCTTGCATAAACGAGGAAACAACTGGAATAACTTGCTGATTATAGAAATTAAACGACCGAAAAAATACAATGGTAGAGCATCTGATAGACAAAAATTAAAAGATTTTACAAATAAGAAGGGTGTTTACCAATACGGTTTAGGTGTTTTTATTATTTTGGGGACAACGAAAGATAAAGTTAAATTGGAGTACTATCTTTAAATATAAAGATATGGTAACATTTACAATGCGAAACCTAGCCTGTATTTTGAAGAATTTATCATCAGTCAAACCTTAATTGATACAAAAGAATGAAATTAGAATTGCCAAAAATTAAGTTAAATAAATCTGAAAAAATATGGGTAACCCATTTATGGAGAAAAATTAAGAACAACGAAAAAATATCCTATAGAATTCTTAGAATTGAATTGTATGAAAAATTACCTTTAGGGTTTGACTCTGCAAAAATTGATAATAGGGTGGTGCAGTATGGAGGTGTTGAAATTACCCTGTTAGGTATTCATCTTATTGATCCAAATTATAGAATAATAGAAAAAGCTAATTCTGTTCTTGAGGCAATAAAACAACTGTTGCTTAAAGATAAAGACGCTGAAACAGAAAATATAGAAGCACAAAGTGTAGCAGAATCTACAAACTTGTCTGTTTCTGACGTTGGAATGGTATTTAAGTTAATCGGGGAATATGGCGGTTTTTGGAGCAGCTCTTCAAGTAACAAAGATTACTATGGTTTTAAATCAATTAATTTAGGAACAGAAAGAGAAGCTTTTGAAAGGTATTTAAACTTTACGTCTATAGAGGAAGTTATTAATGATTATTATAAAGCTAAAAATAAAAATTCTGAAGAGTATTATCATTATGACGAATATTTATCAAAATCAAATAAAGTAAAAAAGGAAAACATATTTGGTTCAAAAATCGAACAAGTAGATGAAGGTTTATGTTTCGTATTAATGCCTTTTACAGAAGAATGGTCAGATCGTATATATAAAAATTATATTAGGGAGAATATTGAAAAAATGGGGTTACAATGCTTAAGAGCTGATAATCTGACAGGGCAAATAATCATAGAAGATATATGGGTAAAGATAAATCAGGCTGCTTTTATCATTGCAGATGTGACGGGAAGAAATCCTAATGTGATGTATGAATTGGGAATTGCTCATACATTAGGTAAACCTGTTATCTTAATAACTCAAGAAATAGACAAAATTCCGTTTGATTTCACTCATCTAAGGCATTATAAATATGAAGATCATGTTCCAGGTCTAGAAATCTTTAGTAATCAATTAAAAAGTATGATACCAGAAATTTATAAAAAGTATTACCCTAATAATAGAAGAAGTTTTAATTTATCTAGTAGCGATTTAACATAACATCGACAAATGAATAGACAATCAAAATTAATTGGGCTCCTCGTAATTTTCATAATGACTATATGGATAAGCAGTTGTGCATCCTTAAGACCAGCTACAAGTATTAAAAATGGAAACATTCTCAATTACAAATACATATATATTACCCCGACAAACAGTTTGACTTCAAGTTCGGGAGCAACATTTAATGGACAGTATTATTCTTCAAGTAAAACTGTTAATCCAAGTGACGTGATTACAGGCATAATATCAAAAGAAGGACTGATTAGATTGCCTGAACTAAAATCCGAATTGACAGAAGAAACCTTAATAGTTAACTATGGTGAAAGCGGAAGACGAAATACTGGTTTAGGTGGATATACAATTGAAGTAACTATTCAATTTATTTCTGCAAAGACCAATTCACTAGTTTGTTCATGTACAGCCGAAGGACAAGGTTCGACCGAAGCTGACGATATTAGGCAAGCTATTACTAGATGCCTAAATGAATTGATACAGGAAAGAAATTGATTTTTATCAAGACTGAATTCCAGATTCAACTTAACATTATTACTAATTTAACTTAACATCGACATATAAAATATAACCTAGATTTTTTTATGTAAATTTGATTTACGGTGGTGTAATTGAAATTACAATTGATGTAGAAGTTGTTATTCATAGATTTATTTTTTACAAAGTTAGTTTTTTAAGTAGTTGAATTGCAAATATATAAATAATATTTAAATGTCTTATAATGGTCTGCATTATGTTAATATAGCTTAGGTTTTTAAAGAATTAATTCTTTAAAAAGGGCAAAAAAAAATTATTAAAAAAATTCATGTAAGGGTTGGTAATTTGCGGTTCATTTTAAGCATGTTTCCAACTCTTACATACCGCTTTCTTTTAGCAAAAAATGGGTAAAGCCTTTTTAGCTTTACTTATTTTTTAGCTGCGTGAGGGATAGAAGCGGCATCCTTTCTGTTTTTCACAGAAAGATATAGCGGATAGCCCGACCTTTAGGGCACGCCCAAATAATTCAACTTTGCCTTAATAGAATCTTTTAAACCCATACTTTCTATAAAATACTCTAATTATTACTTAGTGAATAACTTTAGTTATAATTAGTCCATAAAATATCGGCTAAATATCTATATTTGGCACAATAAAAAAACTTTGTTTATAGCCTTATAGAACAGCCATAATTGTTGACATTTTTTTGCCATCAGGTTTTAGTTCTTGTTGGCATTTTTAATTAAAAAATGGCAGTATTAAGCTGGAATGAAATAAAAGATAGAGCTTTAAAATTCTCAAAAGAATGGGAAGGTGAAAAAAGAGAAAGAGCAGAAAAAGATTCTTTTTGGAATGACTTTTTTAATGTTTTTGGTATTTCTCGAAGAAGAGTTGCCACCTTTGAAGAGCCTGTTAAAAAAATAAGTGGAAATCAAGGCTTTATTGATTTATTTTGGAAAGGTGTTTTATTGGTAGAACACAAATCTCAAGGAAAAGATTTAGAAAAAGCTTTTACTCAAGCACATGATTATTTTCCAGGCATAAAAGACCATGATTTACCTAAATATATTTTAGTTTCTGATTTTGAAAAATTTAAGCTTTATGATTTAGATGAACGCATAGAGCAAGAATTTCATATCAAAGATTTTCACAAAAATGTAAAATTGTTTGGCTTTATTGCGGGTTATCAAAAACGCACTTATAAAGCAGAAGACCCTGTAAACATTAAAGCTGCTTATTTAATGGGTAGGTTACATGACCAACTTGAAGAAAGTGGCTACGAAGGGCATCCCCTTGAAGTATTTTTAGTGCGTTTGCTGTTCTGTTTATTTGCTGATGATACAGGTATTTTTGAAAAAGATATTTTTAAATTCTTTATTGATGAAAAGACTAAAGAAGATGGCAGTGATTTAGGAGCAATGTTAGCTCAATTTTTTCAGGTGTTAAATACCGATAAAAATAAACGCCAAAAAAACTTAGATGAAGACCTTAATCAATTTCCTTATGTAAACGGTAAATTATTTGAAGAACCTCTACCTATAGCGGCTTTTGATAGTAAAATGCGTGATATTTTGCTCGAAGCCAGTGCTTTGAATTGGGGTAAAATTTCTCCTGCAATTTTTGGTAGTATGTTTCAAAGTGTGATGAATCCTAAAGAACGAAGAGACTTGGGTGCTCATTATACCTCTGAAACTAACATTTTAAAACTAATAAAACCTTTGTTTTTAGATGAATTGCATGAGGAATTTAAAAAAGCAAAAGGCAATACCAAAAAACTACAAGAATTTCATCATAAATTATCTACGCTAAAATTTTTAGACCCTGCCTGTGGTTGTGGTAATTTTTTAGTTATTACTTATCGAGAATTACGTTTACTTGAATTAGAAATACTGCGAGAATTACACAAAAAACAATTAGCAACGAATATTGAGGGAATTATTTGGCTAGATGTTGACCAGTTTTATGGAATTGAATATGATGAATGGCCGGCAAAAATTGCTGAAGTAGCACTTTGGTTAATGGACCACCAAATGAATATGCTGATAAGTGAAGAATTTGGGCAGTACTTTGTTCGACTACCTCTTAAAAAAGCCGCCAAAATTGTAAATGGAAATGCTTTAAGGGTTAATTGGGAAGAGGTAGTACCAAAAAATGAATTGAGTTACATTATTGGGAATCCTCCTTTTTTAGGTGGAAAATATCAGTCTAAGGGTCAAAAGGAAGATATGAAGTTTGTGGCTGGTAAAATAAAAGGGTTTGGAGTATTAGACTATGTAGCTGCTTGGTATATATTGACAGCACAATATATTCAGGAAACGGAAATTAAAGCAGCTTTTGTATCAACAAATTCTATTGCACAAGGAGAACAAGTAGGTATTTTATGGAATGAATTGTTTCATAATTATAGCATTAAAATACATTTCGCTCATCGAACTTTTAATTGGAAAAATGAAGCAAAAGGAAATGCCGCTGTGCATGTAGTGATTATAGGTTTTGCTAATTATGATGTTAAAAACAAATCAATTTTTGAATATGAAGACATCAACGCTGTACCTCATGAAATTAAAGCGAAAAATATTAACCCTTATCTTGTAGAAAGTAACGACTCAGTTGTTATAAGTAGAACAACTTCTATTTGTAAAATTCCTAAAATTTCATTTGGAAATCAGCCAAATGATGGAGGTGGCTTTTTATTTACTGAAGATGAATACAAAGAGCTTATTAAAATAGAACCAAAGAGTAAACTTTACATCCGAAAATTTGTTGGCAGTCGTGAATTTATAAATAACATTAATAGATATTGTCTTTGGTTAAAAGACATACAACCTAGTGAATTAAGACAGCTACCAAAAGTTATTGAACGAATTGAATTAGTTAAACAACATAGATTAAGTAGCACAAGACCAGCAACGGTAGAGCTAGCATCAACACCAACATTATTTGGATTTATTTCACATACAGAAACTGATTACATTATAATACCTAGTGTTTCTTCCGAAAGAAGGAAGTATATACCTATAGGATTTATGCCCGCTGATGTAATTACAAGTAATTTATGTTTAATTGTGCCAAATGCAGAAATCTACCATTTTGGTGTTTTAACTTCAAAAATGCACATGGCTTGGGTGAAATATACATGTGGTCGCTTAAAAAGTGATTACAGATATTCAAATAAGATTGTTTACAACAATTATCCTTGGCCAATAGATCCAAGCATTAAAAACAAAAAAGAAGTAGAAACCAAAGCACAAAAAGTGTTAGATATACGAACAGAATTTCCAGATAGTAGCCTTGCCGATTTATACGACCCATTGACAATGCCACCAAAATTGGTAAAAGCTCATCAAGAGCTAGATAAAGCGGTGGATTTGTGTTACCGACCACAAGCGTTTATCAATGAAACTGCTCGGATAGAATTTTTATTCGATTTGTATAACCAATACACCGAACCCTTATTAAAAGGGAAGGGGAAAAAGAAAAAATAGAAATTATGGCAAAAAAAATATCAAGAGTAACTAAAGCTGCCAAGCTTGACAAAAGGACAACATCAGGAAGAGCTGCAGCAGGTAAAAGTACTAGCAACAAAACTATGGCTAAGAAAATTATGAAAGGGAAAAAATAATTATGGAACGGTATAAAAATTTAGGCGGTAATTCAGGGGTTGCAGGATATGAAATAGGAATCGATTATGTAATAGTTGTTTTTAAAGGAGGTAAGAAATCTTATAGATGGAGTTATAGAAAAGCAGGACAGCAACATGTAGAAAACATGAAACGATTAGCAGAATCAGGACAAGGATTGAATAGTTACATCATAACGCGAGTCAAAAATTTAAACGATTAGAAAATGAGAGTACTTACCAAATCTCGATTTAAACTTGGTCTTGAATGTCCAAATAAACTTTATTATACAAAGAAAAAGGAATATGCAGATACAAAAGTATCTGACACTTTTTTAGAAGCATTGGCAGAAGGAGGTTTTCAAGTAGAAGAATTGGCTAGAATGCATAATCCAAATGGTGTTTTAATCGAAGGAAATGATTGGGATTACCAACTTTTATGGGAACAAACACAAGAACTCTTAAAGCAGGAAAATGTAATTATTTATGAGGCAGCATTTTTAATAGATGGCTTGTTTATTAGAACAGATATTCTAGTAAAACAGGGGAATAATATAGAATTAATAGAAGTCAAAGCATGGTCATTTTAATAATATTAAAAGTCCTTTATAGTTACGTTATTGTATAACAATATTTTGACTACTTTTAGCATAGGCTCCAAAATACCCAACAGCATCTGCACCATTAAGATTTGTTATTGGGTTCCCCGGAACTTGTCCTCCTTGTGAAGCTGTTAAAGCAGTAAAATACCTGTAATTAACTTCATCTATAGAAAGTAATTGAATGTTAACAGAATCTCCTTGATAAAAAGTACTTTCGAAAATGGGGAAATAAGTTGCGCTTCCATCAAAAAACTCATCATTTAATGATAAAAAACCATCTTCCTGTTCACTTCCTAAGAATGCTTTTAATCGATAGAAATTTTCAGTGTTTACTGGGTCTGTAAAATGACATCGTACTCTATATTCTGGTATATTTGGGTTTTCCCAGAATGCCTCTGTAAGTTCTTCATAAGAAAGCGAATCAATATTAACTCTTGGAAACATTTGGGAATTTGCAGTTATTGTTTCTCCTTGTGCATTTATTATCAAATTATAAGTTCTATTGGTAATTCCTTGAAGTGTACTATCTGTATAATGCCCTGGAGCAATTTCATATAGGGTAAAAGTGTTGCCAAAATTATCTACAATTCGAACATTAGCATTAGATACTTTTTCAATGGCGTTATTGTTGTTGTATGGTCTTGTTTTTGAAATTAATACATAGTTATCGCCTAAACTATCGTGTACAATTCCTTCCACTACATATAATTGTTCTGAATTAGCTAAATCTAGGTCAATTTCTTTTTCACAAGAAGTAAGAATCGTTACTGCACATATTGCTATTAATGTAATTTTTAATGTTTTCATGGTATAATTATTAAAATATCTTAAAATCTAAAGTTGTAGCTAATTGATGGTATTATTTTAAATAAAGAAAGTTGGATGATTTCTGTTTTAGTAGGGTCATCTTCGTTTTCTTGGAATGTAATAGAATAGGCATTTTCTCTGCCGTAAACATTATAAAGAGAGAAGTTCCAACTAGACTCTACCTTCTTTTTTACTTTGTTTACTTCTCCTGTTTCAAAGTTTTTCACTTCTTTAAACTTTTTATTATCTAAGGTAAGACCAATGTCCATACGATGGTAGTTAGGCATTCGAGAACCATTTCTATCAGAATATAAGTTAACAGTTTGATTATCGATAACATATTTCCCAGTTGGGAAGGTTACTGCTCCACCTGTATAAAAGACAAAAGAAGAGGATAGTTTTACTCTTTCACTTAGAGCATACATGGCTACAATAGAAACATCGTGTGTTCTATCTTGTTTTGCGGGATACCAACTCCCTTTATTTACTTCTTCAAATTGATTTTCACTACGTGCTAAAGTATAACTTATCCAACCTGTAAAATCACCTTTCTTTTTCTTTAAAAAGAATTCTATCCCATACGCTCTTCCTTGCCCGTACAATAACTCACCTTCAACTGTAGGGTTTAATGTGACTTCTGCTCCAGTTTTATAGTCAATGGTATTGTCTAAAATTTTGTAGTAAGTTTCTACAGAAAACTCATAGGCATTATTTTTTAAGTTTTTAAAATAGCCTAAAGAAACTTGGTCAGCAATTTCAGGTTTGATGTTATTACTACTTGGCATCCATGCATCTGTTGGGTTGCCGCTAGATGAGTTTGATAATAAATGTAGGTACTGATAAGAGCGAGAATAGGAAGCTTTTAAGGAGCTTGTTTCGCTTAAGCTATAGTTAGCAGCTATTCTTGGTTCTAGTCCATTGTAGCTTACAACTGATTCAAGTTTATCATAATTAGTGGTGTCTGATATATCTCCGTCTTTATCATAAGTGTAAATTTCTCCTGGTCCAATTTGTGTAAAATTAGAATACCTTATACCATAAGTTAATGTAAATAAGCTTCCAAATTTTTGTTCGTTGCTTAAGTATAAAGCACTCTCGAAAGAATATCTATCTTCTATTTTTGTGTCATTCAACAAAGCATCTTCTTTGGTAGATGAAACTTCTCCAGGATCAAATGTGTGGTAAACAACACTGCCTCCGAATTTGATTTTATTTTTATCGTTTAGAAAGTAATCCATATCTTCTTTAATAGTAATATCTTCTATTTTAGAAGCTATTTTAAATCCAGCTGAACCAATTTCAATTTTATAATTGTAATGACTATAAATGAAAGAAGTATTACTAAATAATTTATCACTAAATAAATGATTCCATCTTAATGTTCCTGTTGCGTTTCCCCAATTGAAACCAAATAGATCACTATATCCTAAATTGTCTCTGCCAAAATATCCAGATAGAAATAATCGATTATTTTCGTTAATTTGGTAGTTAGCTTTTAAATTTAAATCATAAAAATATAAGGAAGCATCTCTTTGAGTTTCATCATTAGAAAATTTTAAAAACATATCAGCATAGGTTCTTCTTCCTGAAATAATGAAAGAACCTTTATCTTTCACAATGGGGGCCTCGATGGTCAATTTAGAAGAAATTAAACCAATTCCTCCACTTACTTCCATTTCCTTAGAGTTTCCATCTTTCATTTTTATATCCATTACTGACGATAGACGACCACCATACTCTGCGGGCATTCCTCCTTTATAAAGTTTTAAATCTTTGATGGCATCAGAATTAAATACAGAGAAAAATCCAAGTAAGTGTGATGCATTATATACAGGAGCTTCATCTAATAAAATTAAATTTTGATCTGAACTTCCTCCTCTAACAAAGAAACCAGCGCTTCCTTCTCCTCCTGATTTAATTCCTGGCATTAATTGTAAAGTTTTCATCACGTCTCTTTCTCCAAATAACACAGGTATACTCTCTATTTCTTTAATATCCACTTTAGTAATACCTATATCATTTGATCTTATATTTTCGTCTTCTTGAATTGCACTCACTTCAAATGTTTCTAGGGTTTCTGAATCTTCCGATAATTCAATATTTTTTTTAATGTTTTGAATTAGATTCGTTTTAAGGGGAATAGTTTTGTATCCGATAAAACTATATTGTATCGTATATTCTCCTTTTGGAAGGGTTAGTGAATAAAACCCATACACGTTGGTGACTGTTCCTGTTCCTGGTAATTCTTTTACAAGAATAGTTACACCAATTAAATCTTCTCCATTACTAGCATCTTTAATATTTCCACTAAGGGTGAATTTTTCTTGGGCAAAAAGACTTGATGATAATAGAAGAAGTAGCAATAATTGGATTTGTTTCATTTTTTATTTGATTTTTGTGCCTCTTTCTATACTCCATATATGCACAAAATAATGGAAGTGTCATGTATTAGGGGCATTTGTAATTTTTATTCGTTTGTATAAGCAAGAACATAAAACATAATCGGTTGCTAGTAATAAGTAAGTAATTTTTAACAGAGTAGGTTATATTCTTGATTTTTTTGCAAATATAAGTTTTTATAGTTCTGAAAGTAAAGAACTATGAAGATTTGTGTTTGAAAATCATTAAAAGACTTTAATTAATTAAAGTCTTTTAATGATTTTGTTTGTTGTTTTACTATAGTTTTTTAATATGTTTAAACATATATTACTATATTCGTAGTAAATATTAAAAAGTTAATAGGTTATAAATAGGAAATAAAATATAAGATGCAAAAGAGTATTTGTTGGAATTAGGTTGAAGTTTCATTTTTTAAGTTCTTAATGAAATTTGAGTTATGAAAATTGAAGATGAAATAAAAAGTAAATATAATAAAGCATTAGTTAATCGTGCTATGCGAACAATATTGCAATAAGAACTTCTATATCTGAGAATATCCTCAAAGAAAATTACCAAAATAAAGAAAAAATCATAGTTTTTGTGATATAACAGTAATTCCTGTTTTTTATAGAAAGAGAGTTACGATAGGTTATCTTATTTTTTTTAACACCCTTTTTCTATGTTGCATTCCCCATTCTACCATCACGTCTAATACACTTCTAAATTCTTTTCCAGAAGGAGTTAATTCGTATTCAACAGTAACAGGAGTGGTGTTGTAAACAGTTCTTTTAACAATACTATTCAGTTCTAAATCTTTTAATTGTTTCGAAAGCATTCTAGGTGTAATGCCAGGGATTTCCCTTTCTAATTCTTTAAATCTTTTTTTTCCATATAATAATGATCCCATAATAGGTAATTTCCACTTGCCATTGATAACGTTCATAGTATCATGTATAGCTAATACATATTCTCCTGAACATTCTTTTACGCGGGTTAATTCTAAAACTTCGTTCATAAATATCTTTATTTTATTAATTACTATACAAGAGTATATCGATATACTTTTGTATAGTAGTTACTTTTGTATAGCAAATGTAAATACTTTTGTCCTATAAAAAAATTAAAACAAATTAATTATGATTTTAATAACAGGAGCAACAGGAAATCTTGGAAAGGCAACCATTGATTTTCTTCTAAGAAAAGGAGTGTCTGCAAACAATATAGTAGCTCTTGTAAGGGATGTGGCAAAAGTAGAAGAATTAAAAGCTAAGGGTATTAACATTAAAATTGGCGACTATGATGATTATACTTCATTGACAAAAGCCTTTGTAGGAGTTGAGAAGTTGCTCTTAGTTTCGGGTAGTGATTTGGAAAAGCGAGGAAACCAACAAGAAAATGTAATAAAAGCAGCAAAAGAGTCAGGTGTTAAGCATATTTATTACACCAGCTTTGAACGTAAAAACGAAACAAAAACTTCACCAATCCATTTAGTAGCTACGGCACATATTAATACCGAAAACTTAATTAAAGCAAGTGGAATGGATTACACCATTTTTAGAAACAACTTGTATTTAGATATTTTGCCCATGTTTTTTGGTGAAAATGTTCTGACAACAGGTGTTTTCTTACCTGCTGGAGATACAAAGGCTGCATTTGCTTTGCGTATGGATATGGCTGAAGCAATTGCAAATGTATTAACTAGCGAAGGACATGAAAACAAAGATTATGCATTTAGTAATACCGAGAATATATCAGTTCCTGAGATGGCAAAAATTTTAAGTGAAGTAGTGGGGAAAGAAATTAATTATGTAAGTCCACCAGTAGATGTTTTTGTTGATGCTTTATCAGATGTAGGTGTGCCAATAGAATACGTGAAAATGACGGCAGACTTCTCTGAAGCTATCAGACAAGGGGAATTTGAGACATTTAAAACCGATTTAGAAAAATTGTTGGGTAGAAAACCAACTACGGTAAAAGAATTTTTGACACAGGTTTATTCCTAAAATTAAGAAATAACTAAGAGTGTTATCCTCTTTCAGATTATAAGTAAAATAGAAATTTTAGCATATAAAAAACAAAAAAATATTATGAGTTTATTAGAAGATTTAAAATGGCGCTATGCCACAAAAAAAATGAATGGAGAAGTAGTTCCTCAAGAAAAAGTAGATTATATATTGGAGGCAGCAAGGTTAGCTCCTTCCTCTTCAGGCTTACAGCCTTATAAAGTGATTGTAGTTAGTAATAAGGAGTTGAAGGAAAAACTTCAACCAATAGCAATGAACCAAAGCCAGCTTGTTGATGCTTCTCATGTGTTAATTTTTGCGGTACATGAATCTTATACCGAAGAAAGAATTTCTGAAGTATTTAGAAGAACAGTAGAGGAAAGAGGTGTACCTGCGAATGCAATGGACGATTATAAAAAAATGCTATGGGGTCTTTTTTCATCAAAACCTCAAGAATATCACATTAATCATGCTGCCAAACAAGCTTACATTTCGTTTGGGATGGCAATTGCAGCAGCAGCAGAACAAAAAGTAGATGCGACACCTATGGAAGGTTTTGATCCAGAAGCGGTAGATAAATTGTTGGGATTAGAAAAAAAAGGACTAAAAAGTGTACTGATATTAACACTAGGGTATCGGGACGACCAAAATGATTGGTTAGTTAATTTAAAAAAGATAAGAACACCTAAAGAAGAGTTTTTAATAACATTAGATTAAAAAATACGATATGAAAAAATATAAAATCACTTACTGGATAACAACCGGTCTCATAACATTTATGATGTTGTTTAGTGCTTATAACTATGTAGCAAATCCCGATATGAAGTTAGCGTTTCAGCATTTAGGGTTCCCGGATTATTTTAGAATAGAATTAGGTATTGCAAAACTAATCGGAGCCATTATTTTAATCGTACCCAAAAGTCCTGTTCGGGTAAAAGGATTTGCGTATGCAGGGTTTGCCATTACATTTATTTCTGCATTTATTGCTCATACAGCTAGTGGCGATCCTATATCAACTGGAATTATGGCAATTATTTTTCTGGGAATTTTAATCGCGTCTTATATCAGCTACCATAAAATAGCCCCCATTTCATAATATATAATAAGTTATTTAATTCAAAAAATGGTTCTTCAAATAAAGAACCATTTTTTGAATTAAATTAATAAAAATAGATTTTTTATTAATTATATCTATGGTTTATAATCAAATCAATCAAATTAAATTGCTTATAAATCAACATTTTGAGTATTATTACTAAAAATATTACACAAAAAACTTTTTTAGTTCTTATAGTTTTTATAGTTTTGTTCTTTAAGAACTAAAATGAATATTTCAAATCAAATAATAGGAAAAGCTCAAGACTTATTTTTTAAATATGGGTTAAAGAGTATTACTATGGATGATCTCGCAAGAGAGTTGGGAATTTCTAAAAAAACACTTTATGCTTCTTTTAATAATAAACAAGAAATAATAAACATTATCACGGTTAAATTAATAGAAGAGCATGAGCAAAATTGCGAGAAAATTGAAAGAGAAGCTGATGATGCTATTCAAGAAGTACTTATATATATCAATAGTCTAAAATCTATTTTTCAGCAATTCAACTATAAAGTCATTTTTGAAATGAAAAGATATTATTCCGAATCGTGGGAGATATTTAAAAATTATAAAAATGAATTTTTGACTAAAAGAATTAAGAATAATTTAAACAGAGGAATAAAAGAAGGCTTGTATAGAAATAACATTAATGTTGAAATAATTTCAAAGTTAAGAATAGAACAGATGCAAATAGCTTCAAACGCTACATTATTTCCTTCATCAAACTTTAATAAAAAAGAAGTTTCTAGAGAATTATTTCTTCAGGTGTTGTATGGAATGTCAACCATTAAAGGGCACTATTTGATAAATAAATACTTAGAAGTTAATGAAGCATAAAAATATTAAATGATTGAATTTTTTAGAATAAAAATGATAAACGAAAAACAAAAAAGAAGTAGTAAGGTAGGATGGTTAACATTATTAATTATGACCTTGATGAGTATAGAAAGTTTTGCTCAGCAAGAAAACTATACAAATCTTACATTAAAAGATGTGTTACAAATAGCATTAAACACTAACCATGAAATAAAAAAAGCTAAACTTAATGTAGAAAATAGTAAATATATAACAAAGGAAGTTTGGGCTTCGGCACTACCTAATGTAGTAGGTAATGGGGGATTAGTTCATAGTCCTTTATTACAACAGAGTGTGTTGCCTGGAGAATTTTTTGGACAGCCTGGAACATCAATATTGGTGGCGTTAGGTCAAAAATGGAATACTAATATTGGAGTAAGTGTGTCGCAGGTTTTATTTAATCAATCAGTATTTGCAGGATTAAAAGCAGCAAGAACCTCTCAGGAACTATTTGAACTACAATCTTCTCTTACTGAAGAAGCAATTATAGAGCAAGTTACTTCGATTTACTATGCAATTTTAATTCAACAAAGAAAAATAAGTGTAGTAGATACTACTATTAGCAACACCCAAAAAACATTAGATATAGCTATAACTCAATACGAAAATGGGCTAATAAAAGAACTAGATAAAAATAGATTAAAAGTAACCGTTTCTAATCTTAAAAGTCAACATCAGCATTTACAAAATGAGTTAGATATTTTAGTCAACCAACTAAAACTAATAGCAGGAATACCAATAGCAGAAACGATTACCCTTTCTAAAACAGAATCGTTTAAAAAAAATGAAACTATCGCAGAAAACGTGAACATTTCAAACAGAACAGAAATGATGATGTTAGAAACACAACAAAAATTATTACAAATAGAGCTTCAAGCTACAAAAGCAGGAAGATACCCAACGCTTACGTTAAATGGAAACTACTCTTATCAAGGGTTGAGTGACGAGTTTCCTTATACAGCAGGGGATAAGACTAATTGGTTTGATGTTGCTTCAATTAGTTTAAATCTAAGAATTCCCATATTCAATGGCTTTGCTACGAATGCAAAAATACAGCAATCTAAAATTGCTAACCAAATAATACAAGAAGATATAGCTTTAACAACCAATCAATTAAATTTTGCAGTTGCCAATGCAAAAAATCAAATAGAAAATAGTCTAATTACCTTAAACATTCAAAAAGAGAATGTGGAATTAGCAAGAGAAGTAGCATCGAGCATTAAGGTAAATTATAATAACGGACTGGCAAGTTTGAATGATTTGTTATCATCAGAAACATCGCTAACAGAATCAGAAAACAATTATTTGATGGCTATGTTAAATTATAAAATAGCCGAAATTGAGTTAATAAAAGCAGCAGGAAATCTTAAAAATTTAATAAAATAACCATTTGATTTAATAATAATAAAAATGACAAAAAAAAGAAAAAACATATTGATAACAACTCTAGTAGTTATTTTATCTTTAGTCTTAATTTCGGTAGTACTTAATCACAACAAAAAATCCAATCAAGAAAAAATAGATGTTGTATCACAACCGGTTGGGTCTGTAAATGTTGAAACATATAAAGTTGTAGCAAAACAGCTTACCATGAATTACGATGCAAATGGTGTATTTCTAGCCAACAAACAACTCGATTTCTCATCCGAAATATCAGGAAGAATAGTAGATATATTAGTTGCAGAAGGAGACTTTGTTAAAGAAGGAGAAGTTATGGCAACAATTAAATCAGATAAATTAAGTGTCGAGTTAGAAAATGCTCAAGAAGTTTATAACAAGTTATTAAAAGACAAAGAACGATTTGAAAATTCATATAAAAACGGAGGTGTTACGCAACAACAATTAGATCAGGCAACATTGGCTTTAGAAAATGCATCAGCTCAATTAGAGCAAGCAAAAATTAGGTATAATGATACCAAAATTAAAGCACCTATTACAGGTTATGTTAACAAAAAATACATAGAAACTGGCACTTATACCTCCCCCGGAATGCCATTGTTTGAGTTGGTTGATGTTTCTAAATTAAAACTAAGAGTAGCGGTAAACGAAACTCAGGTAGCCAATATAAAAGTAGGAGATACCGTAATAGTTAAATCCAGCATTTTTCCAGATAAAGAATTTACAGGAAAAGTATTATTTGTTGCATACAAAGCAGACCAATCTTTAAACTTCCCGATAGAAGTTGAAGTAGATAATGATAACACCTTAAACCTAAAAGCAGGAATGTATGGCAGTGTAGTATTTAATTATAAAGAAAGTAACGATAAACTTATAATACCTAGAACAGCTTTTGTAGGAAGTGTTAACAACAACGAAGTTTTTGTGGTAGAGAATGGAGTAGCAAAAATGAAAAAGGTAGTAGCTGGAAGAATTTTGGGAGATGAAGTAGAAGTGTTAAAAGGATTGAAAGCAAATGAAGTAGTGGTTACTACTGGTCAGATAAATCTTATAGATGGAACTAAAGTAACAGTTTTAAATAAGAGTATATAACTTACTTGTTTAACAATTAGTTAAGATAAAAAGACAAACATGAAAATAGCTGAAATATCAATAAAACGACCAACCTTGGTAATAGTACTGTTTACAGTACTTACATTAGGAGGTTTATTAAGTTACTCCTCATTAAATTATGAGCTGATTCCTAAATTCAGTACATCAGTTATCTCGGTAGTTACCGTATATCCGGGAGCATCACCAAGTGAAGTGGAAAGTACTGTGTCAAAAGTAATAGAAGATGCTGTTTCTTCTATGGAAAAAATAAAAAAGATTGATACCAAATCATTTGAAAGTGTATCAATGGTAACTGTTGAATTAAAAGATGGAGCCGATGTTGACTATGCCATTAATGATGCTCAAAGAAGGATTAATGTAATTCTAAAAGATTTACCTGAAGATGCAGACCCCCCATCATTGAACAAATTTTCTATTGATGATTTGCCAATTATGACTTTGGCGGCTACTTCACAAATGAATGCTACGGAGTTTTACGATTTGATGGATAAAGAATTAGCTCCTATTCTTTCCCGAACAGATGGAGTAGCTCAAATTAATTTAATTGGAGGACAAGAAAGAGAAATAAAAGTAAGCATAGACGCCTTAAAATTAGAAGGATATGGATTGTCATTATTGCAAGTTCAAAATGCAATTTTAACATCTAATTTAGATTTCCCTACAGGAAGTGTAAAAACACGAGATCAGTCAGTAATTATAAGATTATCGGGTAAATTTAAGACTGTAGAAGAATTGAGGAAATTGGTAATTCTCGAAAACAAAGATGGAGCACAAATACGATTAGAAGACATTGCAGATGTTCAAGATGGAGAAAAAGAAGTGGAGAAAATTGCGAGAGTAGACCAAAAAAGTGCCATTATCGCTCAAGTAATTAAACAAACCGATGCCAATGCAGTTGAGGTAAGTAAAACGATACAAGAACAGATTAAAAAAATTGAAGAAGATTATAGTGGTGTGGATCTAAAAATAGATGTAGCAAATGATAAATCTACCTATACATTAGACTCCGCAGATGCTGTACTTTTCGATTTAATGTTAGCAATTATTTTAGTGGCTATTGTAATGTTGTTTTTTATGCACAGCATTAGAAATTCTCTTATTGTTATGGTTTCAATACCTGCTTCATTAATCGCCACTTTTATAGGGATTTATTTATTAGGATATACATTGAACTTAATGTCCTTACTTGGATTGTCATTGGTGGTAGGTATCTTGGTAGATGATGCTATTGTGGTATTAGAGAACATTTATCGACACATGGAAATGGGTAAGAATAGGGTGAAAGCTGCTTACGATGCTACTTCAGAAATAGGATTTACTGTAATATCAATAACACTAGTAATTGTCGTAGTTTTTGTTCCAATTGCATTAAGTAGTGGAATTGCTGCTAAAATTTTAAAAGAATTTTGTATCACAGTATCAATAGCAACTTTATTCTCCTTACTTTCTTCATTTACCATTGTTCCATGGCTTTCATCTCGGTTTGGTAAATTAGAAAAATTAAGTAACAAAACCCTTTTCGGTAGAATGGTAATATCTTTTGAAAACGGATTAAAAAAGTTCACCCATTGGGTTACAGGAATATTAGAGTGGTCATTAAATCATAAAAGAATTACATTAGGATTAGCATTAGTGTTACTATTCTCTTCATTTTATTTAATTGGAGGTGGTTATATCGGTGGTGAATTTTTTGCCAAGGGAGATGCAGGTGAATTTATTGTTCAATTAGAAATGAAAAAAGATGCATCTATCGAACAAACCAATTTTGCCACACAAAAAGCAGAAGCCTTTTTAGCTCAGCAAAAAGAGGTTAAAAAATTAATTACCACTGTTGGACAATCAAGCGGAGAAATGGGATCATCACAATCACCATCCTATAAATCAGAAATAACCGTTCAGTTAATTGATAAACACCTGAGAGAAGATGAGGCGAGCATTTATGCAGCCAAAATTAAACACAAATTAAAACCGCTAATTTATGAAGCAAAGGTAAAAACCATTCCGGTAAGTATATTAGGAACTGCAGAAATGGCTCCTTTATCATTGGTAGTTAGAGGTTCAAGTTTAGATAGCGTTAATTATTATGCAGAACAAGCAATGGCAGCATTAAGAACCATTGATGGAGCAACAGAAGTTAAACTTTCAGTAGAAGCCGGAAATCCTGAAATTAATGTAAAAGTGAATAGAGATAAAATGTCGTCATTAGGTTTGTCACTATCAACCGTTGGAGCAACCATGCAAACAGCATTTAATGGGAATACCAAAGGCAAATTCAGACAAGGAGATTATGAATATGACATTAATATCCAATACACTAATTTTAATAGAAAGAGCATTGATGATGTAAGAAACATTTTCTTTTACAATAACAAAGGAGAAAAAATAAAACTTACTCAATTTGCAGAAGTAACAGAATCATCAGGACCAAGTCAGCTAGAACGTAGAGATAAAAGTACTTCAATTACCGTTGAGGCACAAGCAGTCGGACGGCCATCAGGAACCATTGCAGCCGAGTGGGAAACAAAATTAGAAGAGATAAGAAAACCTTTAGGCGTAAATTATATTTGGGGAGGAGACAAAGAAAGACAAAGTGAAGGGTTTGGATCGTTAGGAATAGCGTTGTTAGGAGCAATTATATTGGTTTATTTAATTCTAGTGTCATTATACAACAACTTTGTGTACCCTTTTGTAGTGTTGTTCTCTATACCTTTATCCATAATAGGAGCATTACTGGCATTAGCACTTTCCAACAATACACTTAACATTTTTACCATACTCGGATTAATTATGTTAATTGGTTTGGTAGCCAAAAATGCAATTATACTGGTAGATTTTACCAATCAACGAAAAAGAGAAGGAGAATCTACCCGACAAGCATTAATAGATGCTAACCATGCAAGGTTGCGTCCTATATTAATGACAACAATTGCCATGGTAATAGGGATGTTGCCCATAGCATTAGCATCAGGTGCAGGAGCTGAATGGAAAAACGGATTGGCATGGGTAATTATTGGTGGATTAACCAGTTCTCTTTTCTTGACTTTAATTGTTGTGCCTGTAGTTTATAACATTTTTGACATTATACTTGCTAAATTCTCTAAGAAGAAATCCATTGAAGAGTTGATGTATGAAAAGGATGTGTTGGATTTGGAATTAATAGAATCGGCAAAAATGAATTAAAACAATTAAGTCCTTCTGCCTGCACCTCACCATTTTTAATTAAACCACATAATAATTGATGGTGCAGGTAAGAAGGCACAAAAAATAGTATAAATAAAAGCCCTTCTCATTTCCATGGTTTTGTAATGAGTATTTTTTAATTGATAGTGTTTTTCAAATCAATACAGAATATGGAAAGAGAAGGCATTTTTTTGCATGACATGAAAAATTTTTTATTAAAATATCTCGGGAAAAATGGAATAATCGAGTTGTCTATATTTATTTCGTTTTTAATTTTTTATAAAATATCACGATACATTGCAATAGGAGATGCAAGCACAGCGTTTGAAAATGCTCGCAAACTAATTGAATTTGAAAAAAATTTAGGAATTTTTACCGAACCAATAATTCAAGGTTTATTTCTTTCAAAAATTAGTTTGATAAAAATTTTAAATACTTTTTATATGTATGTGCATATACCCGCAACAGTAGTGTTTTTTGTTTGGTTGTTTAAAAAATACAACAAAAAATATTACTGGATAAGAAATGGGTTTATTATAGCCAATTGTATTGCTGTTATCTTTTTTATAACCTATCCATGTGCTCCACCTAGGATGCTTAGCGAATATGGATTTACTGATACATTACTACAAATAAGTAACGTTAATTTATATAATGGGTTTTTTTCAGGATTTTTCAACCAATATGCAGCCGTACCATCCATGCATTTTGGTAATGCTTTTTTAATTGCTATTGCTGTTATTTTGTATGCAAAAAATAGCTATAAATGGTTAGTATTAATTTATCCATTATTTGTGCTATTGGTAATTGTAATAACAGCTAACCATTTTTATTTAGATGCTGTTTTAGGTGGTGTAATTGTTATTGCTCCCTATCCTTTAATGTGGACAATTTCAACTTTAGCTCAATATAAGATTATGATAGTAAAAAGATGTTAAAAAAAATAGTCATATTGTTATTTTTTTGTTTTTTCTTAAATAGTTTTTTGGGAGCACAGGATAAAGAAAAACTGAAATGGGGAGTAGAAACTTCTCCATATATAAGTTATTCTGGAATTAATTGGGGAATACAAGTCAATGGGTTTTATAAAAAACATAGTTTAGGTATTGGTGTAAAAACATCTTTTCAATCTAGTTATTTCCCATATAAAACCTCTATAGGTTTGGTAGTGGATTATAAATATTTTATGCTGAGTAAATCTAATATTAAATCATTCGTATCTATTAACTACAATAATGTAGTATATGATGTGAAAAATAGGAATTATTCCAATAAAAATACTATTCATGAATATGTAGTAAGTAATGGGTTTTTAATAAAAATAATAAATAAGATATGGGTTGGAAACTCTATAGGAGTGGGCGGTTATTCAGAAAGATATTTTAATTTTTCAGAAGGCAAAAAAGAAAATTACATAGGTTATAATTTAATGCTAAAAGGGCTGCTTAGTTATGAATTCTAGAATTATAATGTTGTTGTTATTGATGATAATCTCATCCTGTAAAAAGGTAAATATTAATGATATTCATAACCTTAATGGAGATTTTATATATGTAATTGGACATGGAGGAGTAGGTTTTCAGACACTAAGTACCCAATTGCCCGAAAATTCAATGATAAGTATTATGAAAGCTATTGAGGTTTATGGAGCAGATGGAGTGGAGGTTGATGTTCAACTCTCAAAAGATTTACAATTAGTACTATATCATGATGATAGGCTAGAAACCTCTACAGATGGAATAGGGTTTGTTTATGAATATAATTTAATAGAATTAACAGAAATTAAATATAATCGAGATATTTATGCAAATTTGTTTATAGATGAACATGTTGTTTCTTTAGAAACTGTTTTACAAAAGTTTTCTAAACAAAAGATAAAACCACAATTACATTTAGATTTAAGGTCTTGGTTATACGATAATTCTTTATATAATCCTGCTGATTTTTTTTCAGTGTATGCTAGTAAGATAGTTAATATTGTAAATAAATATCAGTATCATGAATACACTTATATAGCTTCAGGTGATATAAATCTATTAAAAGAATTGAGTCAACAAGATGCTAATCTAAAATTAATGATTGAAACTAATAAAGTAAATTGGGGCATTGAACAGATTCAAGAAAATAGATGGTATGGCATTTTAGCAAATAATCATAACATTTCAAAACAAGATGTAAAATATGTTCACTCACAAGGTGTTAGAATTGCTGTTTTTGATATAAAAACACAATCCAATCAAGTTAAAGCTGTTAATAAGAACCCTGATTTTATAATCACAGATAACATTTCTCAACTACAACAAATATTATATAATTAACGAACAATTTTTTAATATGAATCTAAACATTAAAAGTGCAGAAGGAAGATTAGGTATTTTATTACCTGGTATGGGTGCGGTAGCAACTACCTTTATAGCTGGAGTTTACGCAGTAAACAAAGGTATTTCTAAACCAATTGGATCAACAACTCAAATGGGAAGAATTAGAATCGGAAAAAGAACTGATAACAACACTCCACTTATCAAAGATTTTATTCCATTAGCTGACATTAAAAATATTGCTTTTGGTGGATGGGATTTGTTTAACGACAATGTGTATCAATCTGCTGTTAATGCAGGAGTTTTAGATAGATATACGTTGGAGCAATTAAAGCCTGAGTTGGAAGCTATTAAACCAATGAAAGCGGTTTTTGATAAAAAATACGTTATCAAATTAGATGGTCCAAATGTAAAAACAGGTGCTACTAAAATGGATTTAGCAGAGCAATTACGTCAGGACATTCGTGATTTTAAAGCAAAAAACAATTGCGATAGGTTGGTGATGGTATGGTGTGGTTCAACAGAAATATACATTCAAGAAAGTGCTGTTCATCAAACCATCGAAAGTCTTGAAAATGGTTTAAGAAACAATGATGAAAACATACCTTCAAGTATGATTTATGCCTATGCAGCATTAATGGAAAAAGTACCTTATGCAAATGGTGCTCCTAACTTATCTGCTGATATTCCTGCATTGGTTGCTTTAGCAAAACAAAACAATGTTCCAATTTGCGGAAAAGACTTCAAAACTGGTCAAACCTTAATAAAAACAATTGTTGCACCAGGTTTAAAAACACGTAACTTAGGTATAGCCGGTTGGTTTTCTACCAATATTTTAGGAAACAGAGATGGAGCTGTGTTAGACGACCCTGCCAGTTTTAAAACTAAAGAAGTTTCTAAATTGAGTGTGCTTGAAGATATTTTAGAACCAGAAAAACACCCTGATTTATACAAAGATTTATACCACAAAGTACGTATCGATTATTACCCACCAAGAGGCGACAATAAAGAAGGTTGGGACAATATTGATATTTTTGGTTGGATGGGTTACCCTATGCAAATTAAAATCGACTTTTTATGTAGAGATTCTATTTTAGCTGCTCCTTTAGTATTGGATTTAGCTATTTTCTTGGATTTGGCTCAACGTTCAAATATGAGTGGTGTTCAAGAATGGTTGTCATTTTACTTTAAATCTCCACAAGAAAAAGCACATGGTTTAAAACCAATGCATGATATTTTTAAACAAGAAATGAAGTTACAAAACACCTTACGTCATCTACAAGGCGAAGATTTAATTACACATTTAGGTTTAAATTATGAATATTTATAGTTTAATTTGCAAATATGGAAGGTAAAGTCAAATTAACAACCAAACAGCAACAGCTTTTAGAAAAGGCTATTGTTATTCATGAGAGATTGGGATATACACCAGCCGCTTCTCAGATTTTAGCTTTATTATTGATTTCTGATAAGGTTGAGTTAACTTTTGATCAAATAAGAACCACACTGAATTTGAGTAAAAGTGCAACAAGTAATGCTTTGAATGCACTTATTCAAATAAAGCGAATCGAATACATCACTAAGATGGGAGATCGTAAACGATATTTTCGTAGTTTAATTATTAGTTGGAAGAGTAAGTTAAAAGAAGTAAACGATAGTATATTTGAATTGAATAGTTTGTTTAAAGAAATTTTAAGTGTTAGATCAGAATCAACTTTGGATTTTAACCATTCTTTAAAAGAAATCATTGATTTCATGAATTATATGGAAGTAGAGATGCCTAAGTTATTTAAACAATGGGAAGAAAAGAAGAGGTGATTTTTTTATTTGAAAAGTTACTTTTTGTTAAGTAGGATAGAAATTTTAATGGAAATCTCTTATTTTTTTTATTATCTTACTGGCTCTTTTTCTGAAATTAACGAATCTATCAAATTTTAATCAAGGATAAACAAATTAAACATTAAATCTTTCTAAATTTTACTTCCCCAAAAAATACATGTACCTAAATTAGTTACATTTGTAAGCTTTTTAAACTACTACATAAATTAATGATTAATCACAATATATATGGATATGAAATGAATCGTATTTCAGAGGTGTATCTGAGTACTTTGTCATCTATTATGAAACCTTTTGGCATTGAAAGGTATTTTGCTCCATTACTCTATTTGTGTGAAAATAGTGGAAAGGTTACCCAAAAAGATTTAGCTGGAGCATTAAAAAGAGATAAAGTTTCTACTATGCGTATGGTAGATTATTTAAGTAAAAAAGGTCTATTGATTAGAATACAAGATTGCAACGATAGAAGATGTCAGATTTTAGAAGTTACTGATAAAGCTTTGGAACTACTGCCTAAAATTAAAGAAGGACTACAACAAACCAATGATTTGTTGTTTAGAGATTTTACCGAAAAAGAAAAAGTAAGTTTTAAGAAAAGTATGGACAAACTACTTATAACTATAAATAGTATCGTTCCGCAAATTAGGGAGGTTGAACTATAATGTTTGAGTTCGAGGCTTTCGCAGGTTTGAAAGTCAGGATTTTACTTTCGTAAATGACTGGCTTTTAAAACAAGAATAACGAAGAAGGAGAAAGTTTGTACACCGTTCAGAAAATATTAGGGCATAAAAGCTTTCATTCAACATTGCGATATATCAAAGCTGCCAAAACAGAATTGAAATCCTGTGTAAATCCATTGGATAAGATTTATGCCGATAATGTTTAATTTTGTCGTAAATGATTAAATTGATAAAATACGCTGAGTACTTTATGATGGCTGAATTTATGAAAGCCAAGCAAGAAGTATTTCAAAACGAGAGTGGGAGGGAAGGAGTAGATTTTATTGTCAAAACCAAATCAGGAAATAAGCATGAATTGTATTTGCAAATACTCGAATTAGATAAGCAAAGAAGCATTAAAATTCCTAAACAACAATTAGGGGAGCTAAAAGATAATTTATGGATTGTTTTAATTCTGTTTATGAATGAAGAAGAATTAGGGTCGTTTTTGATTCCTTCAAAAATTTTTACAACCCCAGATGATTATATCTTTAAAGATAATTCGCAAAGCGAAATGTTTGCTCATTTCGCAAATTGGGAAATTAAAGTGTTTAAGAATGGGATGGATGAATTGAATAAATATCGGTTAGTCAATCAAGTACAAAATCTAATCTAGTTTTTGAACAAAAAAAGCTCCCTTATAAAGAGAGCGAAGAGCAACCAAGCTCTAACCAAAGAAACCGAATGTAGAAAACTCAAATCAACAAGCTAATAACTATTAAAACATATAATTATGTTAAATAGAAAGGCGTGTTGGCACGAAAGAAATGCGGGCAAGCGTTTGGCGTGAATGGATAAATGCGTAAAAACAAACAAAAGGGGCTTGTCCTTTTGTTGCGTAGCAAACAATTACTTTTGTATTGTTTTAGCATTTATACAGAGAGCGTTGAAGCATATTTCTTTCTTGATTTTTTGGTTCTTTTTTATCAAGAAAAAAGAATAAATCAAACAGGCTCAGTGAACGCAGCATAGAAAAATGCGAAATGAAGCCTTATTAAGGCAAACGCATTTTTTGTATGCAAGTGAACTACCACATAATTTTTTTGAGCGATGGCAAAAGAATAAATTTTTTAAAAAAGAAAGGCATGTGCGGCTATTTAATATAATGGCTAATTATAGGACAAATGGAGGGAAACGAAATTCACGAATACATTAATTTAAAATAAAAAAGAATGAGTAAAATGATATACCGCTTAAAATCTAAACTTCCTGAGAATCGAATATTTTTAAATTTGTGTAGAATTATCTTGAATACGAGAATTAAGAAGCGTTGGCTTGTGTGTTCTATTTACTTTGCTGCCATAAGCAAAGCAAGTGAGGAACGAGCGCAGACATAATATCCATTATAGTTGACAAACGCGTTAAAGACTTAAATAAATAAGAAAGCGTTTTGTCCTATAATGTACTGCGTTATGTTAATATAGCTTAGGTTTTTAAAGAATTAATTCTTTAAAAAGGGCAAAAAAAATTATTAAAAAAATTCATGTAAGGGTTGAAAATTTGCGGTTCATTTAAAGCAAATTTTTAACGCTTATATACCGCTTTCCTTTTAGCGAAAAATGGGTAAAGCTTTTTCTGCTTTACTTATTTTTTAGCTGCGTGAGGGATAGAAGCGGCATCCTTTCTGTTTTTCACAGAAAGATATAGCGGATAGCCCGACCTTTAGGGCACGCCCAAATAATTCAACTTTGCCTTAATAAATTTATAACACATCTCAAAATATACGAAACTTTTCGATACATTTGCAACCAATGAAATTAATTAAACCAATAATAGCTGTCTTTTTATTATTGACTTATTCATTTGCTTTTGCAGTTGAATTAATTCCTCATTGTCATTGTATTAATGAAGTAATGGATTACGTTGAGATTAATCAAGCTGATTCTCAACATGAGCATCATAATCATGTTCAAACCAAGGTGATAGATGGTAAGGATATTACTATTAAAAAACATACTTGTGAGGATATATTGTGTGTTGTTGAATGTTTTTTAAGTGAATTAGAACATCCGCAATCTGACATAATTCATCAACAGTTTACCACATTAGAAATAAATAATACTGAGTATAAATCTTTATCAAAAACAAAAATCATAGCAGTTTTATTTGCTGTTTTTGTTGAACCTAGCATAGTCGAATCACATCAAGAATTTAACACTGCTTTTATTGATGAGTATCAATTGTCGCTCATCAAATCCTCCCCTCATAGAGGACCCCCAATATTTTCTTGTTAAGCGATTGTAGCCGACCGATAGTATCGGAATAGCAATCTGTTTGTTTCTTTTTGGATTTTTCCAAGAAGACATTATTGTATTCTATTAACAAGAAAATATTTCATTATGATTAACAAAATAATTTTATTCTCAATAAAGAACAAGCTCATCATAGGGTTGATGATGTTGGCTTGGGTTGGTGTTGGAATTTATTCCATGAAAGAAGTACCAATAGATGCCGTACCTGACATCACTAATAATCAGGTGCAAGTAATTACCACTTCTCCAAATCTCGGAACCGAAGATATTGAACAATTTGTAACCTATCCGGTGGAGGTCGCTATGGCTAACCTCCCTGGCATTACTGAAATTCGTTCTATTTCTCGTTTCGGATTATCGGTAGTAACCCTTGTGTTTGAAGATGATATGGGCACTTATTTGCCCAGACAACTGGTTTCGGAGAAATTGGCCGATGTAAAAGCTTCTATACCTCAAAAATTTGGAGAGCCTTTTATGGGCCCCATTACAACTGGGTTAGGGGAGATTTATCAATATACTTTACAAGTAGATTCTGCATATAAAGATAAATACACTGACACTGATTTAAGGACTTATCAGGATTGGATAGTAAAAAGACAAATGGCTATGCTTCCGGGAGTGGTAGAAGTAAATAGTTTCGGTGGAAGAATAAAGCAATACGAAATTGCCGTTGACCCTGACAGGTTAAGAAGTATGAATATTACCATTGCCGATATTTTTAAGGCACTGGAACTTAACAATGAAAACACAGGGGGTGCATACATTGTAAAAGACCACAAAGCCAATTTTATCAGAGGAGAAGGCTTAGCCAGATCATTAACAGATTTGGAAAACATTGTGGTTACTACCGAAAATGATATTCCTGTTTTAATAAAGGATGTGGCGACTGTGAGGTTTGGTCATGCGGTGCGTTTTGGTTCTTTTACCAAAAACGGAGAAGGAGACGCAGTTGGTGGAATGATATTAATGCTAAGAGGAGAAAACTCTAATGATGTAATTGCAAGAGTGAAAGACCGTGTGGTAGAAATTGAAAAATCCTTACCAAAAGGCATTAGCATTAAACCCTTTATTGATAGAGCTTCTTTAATTGAAAAAACAACCAGTACAGTTTCTTCCAACCTGTTAGAAGGAGGTTTGATTGTCATATTTATATTGGTGTTGTTTTTAGGAAATTTCAGAGGTGGTTTAATAGTCGCATCTACCATACCTCTCTCGCTATTATTTGCTTACATTATGATGAACATCTTTGGTGTTTGGTCAAACTTAATGAGTTTAGGAGCAATAGATTTTGGAATTATAGTAGATGGAGCGGTGATTATTGTAGAAAGTGTCGTCTTCTATATTTCACAAAGGGTTAGAAATACGGTGAACGGACGACTTTCACAACAAGATTTGGATGAAATATCCAATACATCATCCAGTAAAATGATGAATGCCGCTTTTTTTGGGCAACTTATTATTTTAATTGTGTTTATTCCTATTCTAACACTACAAGGAGTAGAAGGTAAAATGTTTACACCTATGGCAATGACATTCAGTTTTGCCGTAATCGGTGCAATGATACTTTGTTTAACTTATGTACCTATGGTTTCAGCTCTCTTTATGAGTAAAAAACCATCTCAAAAAGTAATGTGGGGAGACAAGGTTATCAATTGGATGGCGGATAAATATGAGCCTCTGCTTCAAAAAGCTTTAAATAGAAAAAAACTCATTCTTTCTATTTCCGTTGCTTTTCTTGTATTGGCAATATTTACTTTTTCACAAATGGGTGGAGAATTTATTCCAAAATTGGATGAAGGAGATATTGCCATGCAAGCCTTATTAAAGCCTGGTAGTTCTCTAGAGGAAACCGAAAAAGTATCTTCTTTAATTGAGAAAACCATATTGGATAATTTCCCAGAAGTAACCGAAATGGTTTCTCGAATAGGAGTGGCAGAGTTACCTACCGACCCTATGCCAATGGATATTGCCGATATGTTCATTATCCTAAAACCACAGTCTGAATGGACTTCTGCTGAAACCAAAGAAGAACTCATTGATAAAATCAAAGATAAATTAGCCTTTATACCGGGAGTGAATTATGAATTTTCGCAACCCTTGGAACTTCGATTTAACGAATTAATGACTGGTGTAAGGCAAGATGTTGCCATTAAACTTTTTGGTGAAGACTTGGATGCTTTAGCGAGTTACGCACAAAAAATGTCAGAAATTATAGGAACGGTGGAAGGAGTAGCTGATATAAAAGTAGAAGCTACAAAAGGCTTACCCCAAATGACGGTTAAATACGAACGTGAGAAACTGGCACAATATGGTTTAAACGTTCAGGAACTGAATACGATTGTAAGAACAGCATTTAGTGGCGAAGTAGCAGGGGTTATTTTTGAAGGCGAAAAACGGTTTGATTTAGTTGTTAGACTAAAAGATGAGCATAAAACCAGTATTGATGACCTCAAAAATATTTATGTAGAACTACCTAATGGGCAGCAGCTACCTTTAAAAGAAGTAGCAAGTATAAGCTATCAAGGAGGTCCTATGCAAATTTCAAGAGAAGGCACTAATCGTAGAACTTATGTAGGAATAAACGTAAGAGGACGAGATGTAGAATCTGTGGTCAACGAGATACAAGATAAGTTAGATGCTCAACTGGATTTACCACCGGGTTATTACATCAAATATGGTGGTTCATTTGAAAACTTGCAAAGAGCAAAATCACGACTAATAATTGTAGTACCTATTGCCTTGGCATTAATTTTCGTACTCCTCTTCTTTGCCTTGAAATCGTTTAGCCAAACTATTATGATTTATGTGGCAATACCACTTTCAGCAATAGGTGGTATATTCTCTCTTTGGTTGCGAGACATGCCTTTCAGTATTTCTGCCGGAGTTGGATTTATCGTTTTGTTTGGGGTTGCGGTGTTAAATGGTCTCGTCCTCATAAGTAGTATGAACGAACTCAAACAAGAAGGTATGAGTTTAAAAGAGCGGATAATTAAGGGGACAAAAGAGCGGATTCGCCCCATCTTTTTAACAGCAACTACCGATATATTGGGCTTTCTGCCAATGGCTATTTCTACCTCTTCCGGAGCAGAAGTACAACGTCCTTTGGCAACTGTTGTGATCGGTGGTATGCTTACGGCATCTATCCTAACATTAATTATCATCCCAATTCTATACAATATAGTGGAAGCAAGAGCGGAACGTAAAAGGCTAAAAAAGGATTCCAATGAAGGTTTCAATATTAGCGGAACCAGTATCGCTACACTTTTGATAATTCCTTTGATTGGGTCATTTACCTTATTTGGTCAGACCGCTCAGGCTCAAGTTAGTGAAGTAAAACAGCTCACTTTAGATGAGGCAATCAGCTTTGGATTAAGTAATAACGGAAATGTAAAAGCCGCTGAAACCGAAATTGAACGCTTAGGAGCCTTGAAAGGAACAGCCTTTGATTTGGGTAAAACCGATGTTGGTGTTCAATATGGGCAATATAACAGTTTTGAAAATGATTTTGCGTTTTCGATAGACCAAAAATTTCAATTTCCTACGGTCTATTCGAGTAAAAACGGATTGGCAAAAGCCAACATAAAAGCCGGTGAGTTTGAAAAAGCGATTACGGAGAACGAGTTAATTAAGGAAATTAAATTAACCTGGTATCAACTTGCTTATTTGATGGATAGAAACAAACTACTTCTTTATCAAGATAGTATGTATGTAAAGTTTTTAAAAGCAGCCGAATTAAGGTATCAAACAGAAGCAGGAACCTTGCTCGAAAAAGTAACGGCTGAATCTAAAGTAACCGCTATAAAAGCGATTATTGCTCAAAATGAAGCAGATATAAAAAGCTACAAAAAAAGGCTTCAAACCCTTTTAAACAGTCCCAACCCTGTTGATATTATTGACGATTTTAATTCTAAGAAGGAATTGAAACTCACTTTAGATACAGCAATTATTGCCAACAACCCCAATTTGGGCTATTTAACCAATCTAATTACAGTTAGAGAAAAAGAAAAGTCGCTAAATAAAGCACAGTTTCTACCTGATTTTTCCATTGGTTATTTTAATCAATCTTTAATTGGGAACTATACGATTAATGGTACAGACCAGTTTTTTGGAAGCAGTCAGCGGTTTACAGGCTTACAAGCCACCATTTCAATTCCACTATGGGCAAAACCGGATTTAGCACGCATAAAAGCAGCCAAACTGAATCAGCAAAAAGCAGAAACAGAAGCGGATTATTACCAAACTGTATTATTGGGAGAGTATGAAAGAGTCGTTCAGGATTATTTAAAATACAAATACACCCTTGAAACCTACGAAACCAATGCCCTGCCACAAGCAGAGTTAATATTGTCAAACGCCACCAAAAGTTTTGAAGGTGGAGCAATTGATTATGTAGAATACATTCAAGGGTTAAACAATGGGCTTGAAATTAAAAACACCTATCTGGCTATTCTTAACCAATACAATCAATCCATAATTGCCATAGAATATTTAGCAGGTAGGTAATCATTTATTAAAAAATTTAAAAATAAAAATCATGAAAACGAACATAAAATTAATCATCGGAATTGTAACTATAGCAGCCCTGATGTCTGCTTGCGGTTCTTCATCACCTAAAGAAAAAGAGGAACACGGAGAACATGAAGAAGCAGGACATGGCGAAGAAGATATTGTTTCTTTAACCGAGCAGCAAATGGATGCCATTGGCTTAAAAATGGTTCAATTAGAAAAAAGAACCTTAAATATTGCAGTAACTGCTTCGGGAACTTTAGAATTAGCTCCGCAAGACAAAGCAGATGTAAGTCCCGTAATTGGCGGAATCGTAAAAACGATAAATGTTTTTGAAGGCGATAAAGTGCGAAAAGGACAAGTATTGGCAACTTTAGAACATCCTGATTTTATTCAATTACAGCAAGACTACATCAATACGGTAAACAGCTTGGAATACCTTGAAAAAGAGTACGAAAGACAGAAAAAACTATACGAAGAAAAAGTAGGTTCTGGTAAAGATTTTCAAAAAACAAGTGCCGATTATTTCAACAGTAAATCAAATGCTGAAGCACTTAAAGCAAAGTTGAATATGATAGGCATCAACAGTTCGGAAGTAGCCAAAGGAAAAATTTTCCCGTTGGTAAATCTTACAGCACCTATTAATGGCATAGTAAGTTTAGTAGAAACGAATGTTGGCTCCTACATCGAACCGCTTACCAAAGTATTTGAAATCGTTGATAATGAAAAAATACATGCAGACCTTATGGTTTTTGAAAAGGATATGGATAAAATCAAGGTAGGGCAGAAAATATATTTTTCAACTACGGGAGTAGCTGATAAAGAATTGGAAGCGAAAATTTTTGCCATAAGCCCGGCATTTGAACAAAATCCAAAAGCAATACACGTTCATGCCAATATTGTAACCCAAAATGTAAAACTCTTACCTGGTATGTACATCAAAGGTAAAATAATTGCCAATGATGTAGAAACGGATGTACTTCCTGAACATGCCATTGTTACTGAGGAAGGCAAAACCTACATTTTTGTTAAAAAAGAAGGCGAAGAACACGATCATGGGCATGAAAAAGAAGAACAAAATAGTGAGGAACACGCACACGAAAGCGACAAAGACGAACACCATGAAGGACATGAAGAAGGCAAGTGGGGTTTTGAAATGGTAGAAGTAATTACGGGTGCTACCAGCAATGGATATACAGAAGTTAAACTGTTGAAACCATTACCGAAAAATGCTCAAATAGCAGGTAACGGAGCATATTACCTATTAGCAGAAATGGGCAAAGGAGAAACGGAACATAGTCATTAATTTGGAAAGTTAAAAAAGATGAAAGAAATAAAAGCATTTATAAGAACAACTAGGTTGACTCTTATTCTCGAAGCACTGAAAAGTGCTGGTTTCTATAACGTTACATTTAATACTTGTGAAGGAACAGGCACTTATCAAAACGAAGAAGCATCCCCTTCCCTGCGGTTTCACATTACCGATAGCGAGCTTGTTAAGCTTGAATTGGTTTGCAGTGCAAATGATGTGGACACCATCGTTCAAATTATTACACAAAACGGCAGAACAAATGAAACGGGTGATGGAATCGTTTATGTATCCTCCATAGAAAGAGCGATTAAAATAAAAAATGGACAAGATGCCAGTTCAGATTTTAATAAAAATAAAAACACGAAAACATGAAATATATAAAAATAATAGTATTGTATTTTTTCGTCCTAATGACTTTAGTCGGAAAAGCACAAAATCCCATCGTTCAAAACATCTTGAATGATATCCGTATGGATTCCATGACCTTCTTTGTGAAACAACTCACAGGAGAAGAACAGGTAATCATTGGCGGAGTTCCTGATACAATTTTTTCACGCCATAAAAACCAGCCCGGCAATGAAAAGGCATTTCAGTTTGTAAAGCAAAAATTTGTAGACTATGGATTACAAGTAGATTCCCTCCAATTTAGTGCGACAGGAAAAAATTTACTGGGTATCAAAATTGGAACAACATATCCAAGCAAAAAATTTATACTTGGTGCACATTACGATAATGTCGGTTCTACAGTGGCTCCGGGAGCGGATGATAATGCCAGCGGCTCGGCAGCCGTCATAGAAGCTGCAAGAATATTCTCCAATTACAATTTTCCGTTTACCGTCATTTTTGCTTTATGGGATGAAGAAGAGCAGGGACTAATAGGAAGCAATGCCTATGCTTCTTTTGCGGCTTCAAATAACGATACAATTCTCGGTTATATCAATATGGATATGCTGGGATGGGATGGTAACAACGACTCATTAGCAGATTTACACGTAAGGCCGGTGGCCAATTCGCTGCAATTAGCGGACAAAGCTATTGAAGCCGATTCAGTCTATTCTATTGGCTTGGGATTACATATTGTGAATCCCGGAACTGGAGCCACAGATCATGCAGCTTTTTGGAACAATGGTTTTACAGCAATAGGCATTAATGAAGAATACGATAATGACTTTAACCCTTATTGGCATACTCCGGCAGATTTGCTGGGACAGTTTAACCTACCCTTTTATGAAAAATGTGCCAAATTGGCCTATGCAACAATAGCGGAATGCGCTTTAGACAATACAATCGTCTTATCTGCAAAAGAACAGGATTTTGAAAAGGCAAGTTTCAATATTTATCCTAATCCGGTAGTTCATCAATTAACCATTCGAAAAATAGATGGTGCTCAAGGAGAATATACCATTATGGTATATAATGCTAATGGGCAAATGCTGCATTCGGTTTCAACAAACCACACAATGCAATTGGATGTTTCTAATTATCCTGCTGGCATCTATTCCATTCAAATTGCCTCACAAGAACAACAGTTTTTAGAGATTAAAAAATGGGTAAAACAATAAGCAAGAATAAAAAAACATTATGGAAAATTTCAAAACAACATTTGACAACCTCCTGATTGATACACTTGGTATTAGTCAGGAGGACATCAAATCCGAAACACATTTTACCAATGATTTGGGAGCAGATTCACTCGATTTGGTAGAATTAACGATTGAATTTGAAAAGGCATTTAATATAGTTATACCTGATAACGATGTAGAACAACTCCAAACAATTGGTGATGCTGAAAGATATTTAAATAATAAGTTGAATTATGTCTCAAATATTAAACTCAAAAAATTATGAGTGAAGCCTGTTCAAAAGAAGTTTGTTTAACAGACGAAATAAAACCAAAAAAAGAAAATTATTTTGAAAAGTATAAAGCATACCTCCCTTCAATTGTAAGTCTTGTTATATTATTAACAGGGGTAACATTTGATCAATTGGAAATGGCTTGGTTTAACACCTATTTTCAAGTGTTTTTATTTGGAATGGCCTATTTAATAATTGGAGGCCCTGTGGTATGGAAAGCAATAACTCGCATACCTAAAGGAGATGTTTTTAATGAATTTTTTCTAATGAGTATTGCAACGATTGGAGCTTTTTTTATTGGCGAATATGCCGAAGGTGTGGCGGTTATGTTATTTTATGCTGTTGGAGAGTTATTTCAGGATGCAGCTGTTAACAATGCGAAACGCTCCATAGAATCACTACTGAAATTACAAATAGAAGAAGTGAATGTAGTAGAAAACGGAACAACAGTAATTAAACATCCAAAAGAAGTAAAACTTGGCGAAATAATTAAAGTAAAATCGGGAGAAAAAGTAGCTCTTGATGGAGAACTAATCACAGAAAAGGCCTCTTTTAACACCGCAGCACTCACCGGAGAATCAGTACCCGATGATAAGAAAAAAGGAGATACAGTATTGGCGGGAATGGTTAACTTAAATACCGTAGCAGAAATAAAAATAACAGCACTTTATGCAGATACCAAGCTCTCTAAAATTCTTAAAATGGTTCAAGAAGCCAGTGGTAGAAAAGCAAAAACGCAACTCTTTATTTCCAAATTTGCTAAAGTTTACACGCCTATTGTTGTATTTCTGGCAGTAGCTCTAACATTTTTACCCTATTTTATTGTAGATAATTATGTCTTTAACGATTGGCTGTATCGTGCCTTAGTATTTTTAGTTATTTCATGTCCTTGTGCTTTGGTTATCTCCATTCCGCTTGGTTATTTTGGCGGTATTGGAGCGGCATCTCGTAATGGCATTCTTTTTAAAGGCTCTGATTATTTGGATAAAATGACCGAAATAGATACTGTGGTTATGGATAAAACAGGAACACTGACCAAAGGAATTTTTGAAGTACAAAAAGTTGTTTCAGAAAGTTTATCGGAAAAAGAATTACTCCATATTGCAGCTGCAATAGAAACCTATTCAACCCATCCAATTGCCGAAGCAATTGTAAAGTATGCCGAAACCGATTTTAAAAAGGTTGAAATAAAAAATGTGGAAGAAATTTCTGGTCATGGCTTAAAAGGTGAACTAAACAATCAAACTATTTTAGCAGGAAATAGCAGATTGCTTGAAAAATTTAATGTTACTTATGATGAAAAAATTTCGGAAATAACAGACACGATAGTTCTATTAGCCATCGCAGGAAAATTTGCCGGTTATATTACTATTGCCGACACCATAAAAGAAGACGCTGAAGAAGCCATAACAGCATTGCATCATCTTAACATACGAGAAGTGGTTATGTTATCAGGAGACAAGCAATCTGTAGTTGATAAAATAGCAAAACAATTAGGATTGGATAAAGCCTTTGGTGGTTTATTACCAGAAGACAAAGTTAATGAAGTCAGTAAATTGAAAGCAGCAGGTGGAAAAATAGCTTTTATTGGTGATGGTATTAATGATGCTCCTGTAATAGCAATGTCTGATGTAGGTATGGCAATGGGAGGATTAGGTAGTGATGCTGCCATAGAAACGGCTGATGTAGTAATTCAAACCGACCATCCATCTAAAATAGCAACCGCTATAAAAATAGGTAAAGCAACCAAGCGAATTGTTTGGCAAAATATTATTTTAGCAATGGGAATAAAGTTAATTGTTCTTGCTCTAGGTGCAGGGGGTATTGCAACTATGTGGGAGGCTGTTTTTGCTGATGTTGGGGTGGCACTGTTAGCAATTTTAAATGCGGTTAGGATTCAAAAAATGAGATTTTAATAAATTAGCTTATAAATACTTTTCCTTTGAAGAAGTAATATAGAAAACAAAGGACTTTTTTCATTATTAGCTAAAATGAAAAATACAGAAGAAGAAGAAGGTGAGGGACATGGTCATTAACAATGACTACAATACAAAAAATTGTGACAGAAAGATGTGATTATGTTAAATAGAAAGGCGTGTTGGCACGAAAGAAATGCGGGCAAGCGTTTGGCGTGAATGGATAAATGCGTAGAAACAAATAAAAGGGGCTTGTCCTTTTGTTGCGTAGCAAACAATTACTTTTATATTGTTTTAGCATTTATACAAAGAGCGTAGATAGCATATTTCTTTCTTGATTTTTTGGTTCTTTTTTATCAAGAAAAAAGAATAAATCAAACAAGCCAGTGAACGCAGCATAAAAAAATGCGAAAAAAGCCTTAAAATTATTAAGGCAAACGCATTTTTTGTATGCAAGTGAACTACCACATAATTTTTTTGAGCGATGGCAAAAGAATAAATTTTTTAAAAAAGAAAGGCATGTGCGGCTATTTACACATAATGGCTAATTATAGGACAAATGGAGGGAAACGGAATTCACGAATACATTAATTTAAAATAAAAAAGAATGAGTAAAATGATATACCGCTTAAAAATCTAAACTTCCTGAGAAACGGAATGAAATGGAGTTCATGAGTTCCATTAAAAAAATAAACAACTCACGAATAATCGAATATTTTTAAATTTACGGAGAATTACCTTGAATACGAGAATTTAAAGAAGCGTTGGCTTGTGTGTTCTATTTACTTTGCTGCCATAAGCAAAGCAAGTGAGGCACGAACGCAGACATAATATCCATTATAGTTGACAAACGCGTTAAACGCTTAAATAAATAAGAATAGCGTTTTGTCCTATAATTTATATTATGTTAAATATAGTTTTCCAAACTCGCAATAATAAACTAAACAGCTCCCTATCTTCAATAAAGAAAACTTAGGGAGCTTTTAGTTAAAGAATTACACCTACTTAATTTCGGCAACACATCTAAAACCCAACCATGCTGTTGGTTTGGTATAAGTTATCTCCTTTTCAATAGAAATTTCATTTGGATCATTAATCCATGAACCACCTTTAGCTAATCCTTGTTGATTAATCATTTCGGCTACATTTCCAATTAAATTATAACACCCTACGGCATTTGGCCAATATGATTTAACCTGAGCTGTTATATCTCCATTGTCTGGAACATTTCCGGCTACCACCACATTATCTTCTTTATTCCTTTTCAAATTAGCTAAAATTTGTCCTTTGTATTTAGTATTCAATTGTTGTTGTGTTTTTTCAGAATAACCAATTTTTGCTGCTGCTTCCCATTCTTCTTTTGTTGGCAATCGGTATTCGAAGTTAGTTGGATACACATTCTTTTTATCAGTCAACATCTTGGTTTCAAACAATTCTTTTACGCGTTCCGTTCGCCATTTGCAATATTGCACGGCTTGTTCATAGCTTATTCCAACCACAGGATAATCATTATATGCCGGATGACTATAATAATATTGAGTATAAGGTTCATTAAACGATTCTTTTTCTTTCCAAACTAAGGTATCGGGCAATGCATTTTTGTATTCGATAGCGTTTTTTCCGTGTTTTTTCTCCAACCACATCATGTATTCTCGCCAATTAAAGTTGGTTATTTCCGTTTCATCTATGTAAATATTGTCTTTTATTTTAACTGTTCCTGGAGGATTTATTTGTGCTTTTGCTCTTCCTAAATAAGTTATAACCGGTCTGAAACCAACATTTACAGAAGGTTTGGTTCTTTCTTTAAATCTATCATTTCCTTCAATTATTTGTAGCTCTTGTCCTATACTCGACCAACTACCGCCTCTAGTTCCCGGTAAATTATTTTCATCTTCGTAATACACCATCTCAGCCACATTGCCACTCATGCAATACAAACCAAAATCGTTGGGAATGTATGAATATACTTTAGTTGTATGAAATGCACCATCAGCTATATAATTATCTTTCATTGGATAAAAATTGGCCAAAAAGCATCCTTTTGAGTTTCTAAGATAAGGTCCTCCCCATGGATAAGGAAAATGTTTACCTCCATCAGATGCTGCGTACATCCATTCGTAATTACTTGGCAAACGTATATCATTAATGGGTTCAGTATTTTGTTTGTTTACCTCTTCAGTTAACCACTTACAATACATTTCTGCCCCTTCCCTACTTATAGCAACAACAGGGTAGTCATTATATGCTGAGTGTGAAAAATAATTGTCTTGCATTGGTTTATTAAAAGCATTTGGATATTCTTTTACCCACATGGCTTGATCAGGTTTTGCCTTTAAAAATGTTTCCTTTCTGTCGGTAATTAATAAATCGAATAAAAAAGTTCGGTATTCTAAATTGGTAACTTCGGTAGTTTGCATATAAAATGCCTGTACCGACCAATTTTTATCTTCTATTTTAAACGTACCTGAAGGAATAAAAGCATATTGTTTTTTATCTAATTTAATAAGTTGTTTTACCATTTTTGCTTTTTGTTTGTTGTTAGCAGCAATTTCATCAGGTGTTAAATTCGGAAACCGATAAGCGGTATCTAATATTTCGGAAATACGAGCCGATGCTACTAATGCTTTTTTGTATTTTTTTAAGCTATCTGACGGAATAAGTAGAACTTTCTCTTGGTTTAAGGTGATGTTTTTAGGTGTTAACCTATCTACTTTTTGTAAATATTCTGTTATCACTTGTTGTTGTTCTTGTAAAACCTGTTTTTCATTCTTTATTGTTGGTTTTACAGTTGATGTATTTGTAGTGTTTTCCTTATCTGTTGTTTTTGTTGTACTTATTGGTTTTAAAACTATAACTAATACCAATGTAATAGTTGTTATTATTGATGCTATCATAATAATTAATTTAAGGTTAAAAAATCGAGCAAAATTGTTGCCTTTTGTAGCATTGTTTTTATTGCTAACAGAGGTTATAAATCGCTCCTTAGTTGCTTCAAAAGATACTTTTGAAGGTTCGTTTTTGGCTTTGTTGAATAAATCGTTCAACATTTTATTAGTATCATTATTATTCATGACTATCCTCTTTAGTTTGGTATTTTGATTCAAAAGTCAATAGCTCTAATAACTTAGCTCGTCCTCTTTTTAATCGTTGTTTTACTGCCGATTCGGAGGAGTTTTGAATGTCCATAATTTCCTTTATTGAGAAACCTGTAATCTCAAAAAGCACCAAACATTCTCTTTGTTCGTCAGGGAGCAACGCTAATGCTTTGTATAGAAAATAGATTTCAGTATCTCTTTCAGTATTGGCATTTACATCTTGATGATAGTCATAATTAGATTCAACTATTAAATCTTCTTTTATTTTTTTGTGATGATTAGCTAATAAACGAATACTTATACCTATTAAAAATGATAAAAAAGTTTTTTCATTTTTAAGTGTATTAAACTTTTTAAAAGCAACAAGTAAAGTATCATTCATTAAATCTTGATATTCCATATTTCCAAAAACCCTTGCCCTGCAGAAGCGTTCAAACCTATCATGAATTGGTTTGTAGAGTATTAGAAATTTTTCTTGTTGTTTTTTATTAATCATCAATAACACTTTAAAAGGTGTGTTCTATATAATAAGTGTAACGAAAATGAAAAAAGTTACATTGCACGGAGTAAATTATTGAATTTTAATAGCGAAGTTAGCATTAGGTAATATAACTTTCATCAAGTTATGTATGTATATTTTTTATTAATTGTATCTTGCAAAGGAGATGAATACGTCTGTACAACCCTTAGTTGATTTCATAAAAATTGTTAATGAGTAATTTAGTTAATACCCATCCTTTCTGAAATGCATGAATTTAAATGTGTAATTTTGGAAATACAGCACTTACCTAATATCGTATCCCATGAAATTAAGACTAATAACATTCAAATTTATGCTACTAACCACCCTAATGTCGGTGATGTTAGCTTGTAAACCGATAAAATACGTTGGAAAAGAATCAAAAAAAGCTGTTAACGATGTAAAAAAAGAACTTTAATATCCAAACGAACATCATTTAGTCTTATTTCCTATAACGTTAGTATCTTGCAAAAGAAATGAATACTTCCATCCAACCAGCAATAGATACCATAGAAATTGTTTATGAAGACGATTTATTAGTGGTAGTGAATAAACCCAATAACTATTTAATTCATCAATCGCACTACGCCAGAAACATTACGGAAACAACTTTGTTGGAATTTTTACAACAACAATTAGGCTTTCCACTTTTTCCTGTACATCGTTTGGATAGAAAAACTTCGGGAATATTGCTCTTAGTAAAGGATAAATCTTTTGTAGCTCCATTTCAGGCGTTATTTACCAATAATCGTATTACAAAGAAATATTTTGCCATTGTCAGAGGTTTTAGTCCGCCTGCCGGAAAAATTGATTCTCCTGTAAAAAATGATGATACCGGAGTTTATAAAGCAGCCTTAACCCATTATACAACTGTATCTTCTATTGAGTTGGATATTCCTGTTCATCCTTATGAGAAATCGCGTTATAGTTTAATGGAGTTACTTCCTAAAACCGGACGCATGCACCAATTGCGTAAGCATTTGAATAAAATCAATCATCCCATAGTTGGTGATTGTAAATATGGAGATCGATTCCATAATCGTATGTATGAAACGCAATTTAACTGCCATTATTTGTTTTTACATGCTCAAAAAATTGAATTGGAACACCCCCTCTCCCACCAAAAAATGATTTTTACCGCTAATTTTCCTGAAGATTGGCTTAAGCTATTTAACGAATTTAACTGGCAGCTTCCATGAGAATAGATAAATATACTTGGGTGGTACGTTTGTTTAAAACCAGAACATTAGCCACAAAAGCTTGCGATACCGAAAAAGTGAAACTTAACGGTGATTTTGTAAAACCAAGCAAGCTTATTACTGTTGGTGATGAAATTAGCATTAAAATAATTCCTATTTGGAGACGTTTTAAGGTGTTGGATATTCCTAAATCGCGTATTGGAGCTAAATTAGTGAATCAATACTTATTAGAAACCACCACTGCAGCAGATTTACAGCTTTTAGAAGAAGTTCAGCAACAACAACATCAAAACAAACTACTCGGGATTAAAGGTCGTCCTACCAAGAAAGTGCGTAGGGATTTGGATAAACTTAATGATTAGCTAATTGCTGGGTTTTCTATAAATTGGATTTATTTTAGATAAGATTATTAATGAATTAAACACCACTAATTCTGGTAAGTAAGGCCTTTAGAAGTAGTTTGCCATCTCTAATGTTTTTAGTTTGTTCTATAGCTTGAAATTCACCATTTTCGTCATAAAACAATTCAAAACTAAAAACAAAGTTGCTTTTTATATTGTTAATATCGTTCTGACCAAAACGCAAATCTTTAAAAATAAGCGTGTCGCCATTTTGCTCAACAGCATACCAACCTTCGGTAATCTTAATTAATTGCTGTACTTTCTTTTCGTGAAGCACCTCTTTTAATAAGTGATAATTTTTAGGAATTTTTTCGCTAAATTGAATGTCGCTTTTGTCAAACAATGAATAATAACCAATAATATATGCATCTTTAAGCTGAACATTTGCTCCCCAAAGTATGGCGTTTAAAGGAGTTGGTCTGGTGGCTATTGCTTTGTAGTCTATTTCCTGTTTAGCTAAGGCTTTAGTAAATTGTTGATGTCCTATCCACTTAAAACCTAACGTTAACACCATATAGCTGCTGCTGATGATTAGTCCTAAATTGTTGTATTTGCTACGCTTTTTACTTTCTTTTTTATAACACATGGCTAAAATCACGAAAAACAAAAACGGTATGGTGTATAGCGGATCTATAACAAAAATATTTTTGTAAGCCAAGCGATAATCTAGCGGCCAAAAGAGTTGTGTCCCCCATGTAGTATGGGCATCTAACAAGCCATGAGTAAAAAAGCCTAAAAACATCAGTAGGGTCCAATCTTTCCAGGTGGCGTTTAGCTTTCTATGAATTTTACTGATGATAAAACCAAAAATTGGTGCAAAAAGCACACTAAAAAATAGCGAATGGGTAAACCCTCTGTGGATTTCGAGAGCAGTAATATTATCAGTAAAATGAAAGGCTAAAACATCTAAATCGGGAATAGTTCCGGCAACAGCCCCCCAAAGGATAGCCCAATTGCCCACTTTTTTACCCATAGCAGCTTCACCTACAGCAGCTCCTAGTACAATTTGTGTTAAAGAATCCATATTTTATAGCCAATAATTGGCTTTTAAATTAATCGTGTAAGATTAATAATGGAATTTCGGCATGAAAAGAAATTTGTTTGGTAAAGCTAATGTGAAATAAATCTTCAAAGAAGTTTCTTTTCTTGTTTACCAGTACCATTAAAGATGTATTGTGTTGTTTAACATATTCTTTAGTACCATAAATTACATCTTCATGTTTAAAATAAGAAGTTTTAATATCCTCTACATCAAGGATATTAGTAATAGATTGAGCCATTTGTTTTTCGTCAGCACCAATCGATTTCATTTCTTCCGTTACATTAAATAAAGTAATTTCCGGTTTAAAATCCTTTACCAAAGGTTGTAATGTAGCAAATATGTTTTTCTTTTTAATTTCTTTAAAATCAGTAGCAATGCTAATAGTTGATGGAGAAGAATAACTAACTTTATCAGGAATAACTAAAGCAGGACAATCCACTTCTTTAATTACTGCATAAGTGTTACTTCCAAAAACAATTTTTTCTACCGCACTCATTCCTTTTGCTCCCATTACTATTAAATCTATAGGATGTTTATCAACAAAAGTGTCAATAATTTCTACTAAACTTCCATAAACAGATTTAAAGCTAAACGAATGTTTTTTATTGTTAAGCTGTTTTTTTGATTTAATCTCAGCAATTAATTCTTGTAATTGTTTTTCAGAAACTTGGCTTAACAAATCATTTAATGAACCACCAGTAATACTATTGGCCATATCATCGTGTGTTGGATGAAACGCATTCATTAATATAAAATTAACTTCCTGATTTTTATAAAGTTCTAATGCATAAAAAATGGCATTTTTAGCATTGTTAGAGAAATCCGTAGGCAAAAGTATGGTCATCATATAATTTTGTTAAGAAAGTGAATTATTAATCATGCAATACCAATAATGGTGTGTCTGTATGAAGGGCTATCTGTTTACTAAAGCTTTTATGAAATAAACTTTCAAAAAAAGACTTTTTACGGTTTATTGTTACTAAACAATCAATTTTATGTGAATGAATAAATTTTTGTACTCCACTTAACGGATCTTCTTCATTTATTTTAATAACTTCGATGTTTTGATTGAGTTTTGATTCTAAATCTATTATTACTTTGTTTTGTTGTTCTTCAGCGATATTAGCATCTTCATCTTCTATGTAGAAAACACGTAATACAGCTTTTTTATTTACCAATAAACCTTTTAATGGATTTAAAGTGTTTGCATTAAGATTATCTTGAAAATCTATTGCTAAAGCAACTTTTTCTACTTCTTTATAAACTACATTTTCAGGAATAACAAAAACAGGAGCGTCTGCTTCTTTAACAATTTCCGAAGTGTTGCTTCCTATAAATATTTCTTCCATAGCACTCATTCCTTTAGCTCCAATTACAACTGCTACATTATCTAATTCTTCAGATATAAATTTTATAGCATGAAGTACATCTCCATAAACTTCTTTACAAACAATTTCATTCTTATTGTTAGGAAAGGTATCTATTAACTCTTTTTTATATTTTATCAAATCTTCTACAGCTTGTTTTCTTAATATTTCATTAATAGAAACTACGGCACTAGAACCAGATTGCGGTGAAAAATAAGAATGAATTAATATAAATTTCACTTGTTCACTTTGGTAAAAATTTAGTGCCCAATTAACTGCATTCTTAGAATTGGTAGAAAAATCTGTTGGAAGAAGAACTGTTTTCATGTATTTTTTAATTATGTTGTTTAATTGTTAATTATTATAACCAAAGGTACATTAATTATTGTATAATTAGAAATGATTTTAATCAGATTTTTAAGCATTAATCAATTTTAACATAAATATGAGCTTATCTTAATATGAAAGGCGTTACATTTCCTAACTTACAAGATATCTCCCCGCCCGATACTTATCGGGGTCATTTGATGGAGAATACTTGGGAATTGTAATTGATTAACGATAGAAAAGATTCCCGACAATTTCCTACGTTCCTTGAAAATTTCGGGAATGACGTTGTAGGTTAATTAATGCTGAAATAGTTTTAACATCATTCTCGTTCTCTGTACGTCATTCCTGCAAAGGCAGGAATCTACGACAAAAAAAGAGGTTGTCTTTTAAGACAACCTCTTTTTTAAAATTACTTAATTGAATAAAGCTTATTGGTATTTCGCTTTTAATTCTTTTGCTTTTTCGTACTCACCTACTTGAGTGTAAAGTTTAATTAGCATAGTAGCAGTATCGCCATCTTCCGGTTTTGCTTTGTTTGCCATTTCTACATAAGGAATAGCACTTTCAAAGTCTTTTTTAGCTTCGGCTTTCATTGCTTCAAACTTTTTAGACTGACTTAAAGGCAAATCATTTGCTTCATTAATTTTATCAACACCTTTGTTAAAGTAATAAGCACCTAAGTTATAAGCTGCATCATGTTGTTTAGGATCTAACTCTAATGATTTTTTATAATCTAAAATAGCAGCATCTTTATTTTCCAGTTTTTCTTGAACAGTTCCTCTAACATAATAAAGAAAAGCATTGGTAGCATCTAATTCAATAGCTGTATTTAAGCTTGTTAATGCTTCTTGAGCTTTGTCTGCTTGTAAGAAATAATCAATTTCTTCGAATATTAATGCTTGATTGTTTGGGTAAGCTTTTCTTCCTGCTTGTAAAACTGCTAACGATTTTTCGTTGTCTCCTTCCTTTTTGTGAATTCTAGAAAGTGACTGATATAAACTTGGTCCGTTACCATCCACATTGTATTTCAACTGAATTAAAGCATTGTACAATTGTTTTGCTGCTTCATAATCTTCAGCATATTCAGAAGCTAATGCTGTATTAAACATCATTACCGTATCCATTTTTCCGGCAAGTTGATTTAACATCATAGATTTTCCAAAATTCTCTTGTGCTTTTTTGTAATCTTTAGCTTGGAAGTTTTCTATTCCTTTATTAGCGTATTCTCCTGCTAAACCGGGCATTCTTCCACCTATAATTGTCATCATAAACTCTTGATATTCAACCTTGCTATTACTATTTAATGCAGTAATAAACTTTATCATATCACTACCATCCTCTTTGTTCAAATCTAACTTTTTTAATTCAGGATCTTCAAAGTTTAATACCAACGCTTTTAGGTAAGAATCTGTAGCTTCATCTAAGGCTTCTTTATAAAGGTCTTTACAATTTTGATCGGTTGTTGGTAACAATACACTATAATATAGATTCCCTCTATACATCCATGTTTTAACCCATGTTTTAGTAGTTTCATCTTGAATAGCAATATTAATAGCTTCTAACCCATTTTGTAACTCAGAACATTTTCCGTTTCTATCAAAGGCTTTACTAAAACTATATGCTGTTTGTACTTGATTTTTTTGAGCAAATACTACCGTTGATCCAACAATTACAGCAGCTGTTATCAGTATTTTTTTCATTTTATCGTTTTTTAATTTTCAATTTTATTTATTCTTCATCGTTAGAAACATCAACATCCTTGCCATTGTCCATATCTTCCTCATTCATTGAAGTATCTTGATTTTCTATTTCGTTAAGTATTATTTCTTCCTCCTCTTCAGTTTTTTCAACTTTTGCAACTGCAGCAATACTATCGTTTCCTTTTAGGTTAATCAATCTTACTCCTTGAGTTGCTCTACCCATAACTCTTAAAGAATCTACAGCTAAACGTATCACCAATCCTGATTTATTGATAATCATTAAATCATCGTTATCAGACACATCTTTCATAGCAATTAAACCACCTGTTTTATCAGTAATGTTAATGGTTTTAACCCCTTTACCACCTCTATTGGTTACCCTGTAGTCTTCTAATTCAGAACGTTTTCCATATCCGTTTTCAGATACTACCAAGATGTTTCTACTCTTATCATTTATAGCTATCATTCCAATTACAGCATCTTTTTCGTTGGCTAATCTAATACCTCTAACTCCTGATGCATTTCTACCCATCGGTCTAGTAGTAGATTCATTAAAACGAATTGCTTTACCTGATTTAAGTGCTAATAAAATTTCATCAGAACCACTTGTTAATTTAGCTTCTAATAACCTATCTCCTTCTCTCACTGTAATAGCATTAATACCATTTACTCTTGGTCTAGAGTAAGCCTCTAAGGTAGTCTTCTTAACCACACCTTTTTCAGTACACATAATAATAAAGTTGTTATTTATGTATTCTTCATCTTTCAAATCCTTAACGTTAATATAAGCCAACACTTTATCGTCAGTTTCAATGTTTATTAAGTTTTGGATGGCTCTACCTTTAGATTGTTTTGTACCTTCAGGAATTTCAAATACACGCATCCAGTAACATTTACCTTTTTCGGTAAATACTAATAGGTAATTATGTGTTGTAGCTACAAACAAGTTTTCTAAGAAATCTTCATCTCTGGTAGCAGAACCTTTAGCTCCTACTCCTCCTCTATTTTGTAATTTGTATTCAGATAAAGAAGTTCTTTTTATGTATCCTAAGTGAGAAATAGTCACAACAACTGTTTCATCAGGAATCATATCTTCAATACTAAAATCTCCTCCGGCATATTCTATTACACTTCTTCTTTCATCACCATACTTAGCTTTTACTTCTAACAATTCATCTTTAATGATTTGCATTCTTCTATCTTCGTTAGCTAAAATGTCTTTTAAATCTGTAATTAAAGCCATAATACTTTCGTATTCACCTCTTAATTTATCTTGCTCTAGCCCCGTTAACTGACGCAATCTCATTTCAACAATTGCTCTAGATTGAATATCTGATAAATTAAATCGTTCCATTAAGTTATCACGAGCTTCATCAGGGCTAGAAGATGCTCTAATTATTTTAATAACTTCATCAATATTATCGGACGCAATAATTAACCCTTCTAAGATATGTGCTCTTTCTTCTGCTTTTCTTAATTCGTAGGTAGTTCTTCTAACCACTACTTCATGTCTAAATTCAACAAATTCAACAATAATATCTTTTAAATTTAAAACTACCGGTCTACCTTTTACCAATGCAATATTGTTTACACTAAAAGAAGTTTGCAAGCCTGTTTGCTTAAATAAATTATTTAAAACAACGTTCGGAATAGCTTCTCTTTTAAGTTCATACACTATTCTCATCCCGTTTCTATCCGATTCATCTCTAATATCAGAAATTCCATCAATTTTCTTATCATTTACTAAGTCAGCTGTTTTTTTAATCATGTCAGCTTTATTAACTTGGTAAGGAATTTCGTTAACAATAATTCTAAATCTTCCTGAATCTGTTTCTTCCAATTCAGTTTTTGCACGGATTACAATACGGCCTTTACCTGTATGGAAAGCATCTTTTACTCCTTGGTAACCATAAATAATTCCACCTGTAGGGAAATCAGGTGCTTTTATGTGATCCATTAAGCCATCTATGTCTATTTCTCTATTGTCTATATAAGCAATGATTCCATCAATAACTTCAGTTAAGTTATGAGGAGCCATGTTGGTTGCCATACCTACAGCAATACCAGAAGCACCATTTAATAATAAAGCAGGAATTCTTGTTGGTAATACGGTTGGCTCTTGAAGCGTATCATCAAAGTTTAAGCTAAAATCAACCGTTTCTTTATCGATATCTGCCAACATTTCTTCAGCTATCTTTTGTAGTCTAGCTTCGGTATAACGCATTGCAGCAGGACTATCACCATCAACAGAACCAAAGTTACCTTGTCCGTCAACTAGCCTGTAACGCAACGACCATTCTTGAGCCATACGTACCATAGAATCATAAACCGCAGTATCACCATGTGGGTGATACTTACCAAGTACCTCTCCTACGATTCTAGCTGATTTTTTATGCGCACCGTTTGATCTAACGCCTAATTCCATCATTCCAAATAGAATTCTTCTGTGAACAGGTTTTAAACCATCTCTCACATCAGGAAGAGCTCTAGACACAATAACCGACATTGAATAATCAATGTAGGCAGATTTCATTTCTTTCTCTATATTAATCGGAATAATTTTTTCGCCTTCTATCATGTAATTTACATTTTAATTAGTACTGATTTTTTGAACTCCCGAAAGTACTAATAAGCCTTTTTTAAAGACAAATTTTTAACGCTTATTTACTAACAAAATTCTGTTGAAAAAGACATATTATATATTTTTAATAGATATTAGTATATAATTATTTTTGACTTACTTGAAATAATCCTAATTTTAGGGTGTAAAATATAATAGAAAGTATATGGATGCAAATTTCTCATCAAAAGTTAAAGATGTAATTTCTTATAGCAAAGAAGAAGCCCTGAGATTAGGGCACGACTATATCGGAGTAGAACATCTCTTGTTAGGAATTATACGAGAAGGTAATGGATTGGCAGTGAAAATTCTTGAATCATTAGGCGTAAATCCGAAAGATTTGAGAGCACAAATTGAACTTTCTACTAAAACCGGTTCAGGAATTCCTAGTCAATTATTAAATATTCCATTGGTAAAACAAGCAGAAAAAGTATTAAAGATAACCTATTTAGAAGCCAAATTGTTTAAAAGTAATGTAATTGGTACAGAACATTTATTGTTGTCTATATTAAAAGACCAAGATAATGTGGCTACACAAACATTACAACAATTTGATGTTAATTACGACAAAGTAAAAGAAGAAATTATGATATTAAACTCGTCAGAAGATTTTAACCCAAAATCAGAATTTCCGGGAGCTTCATCTGATGACGATGATGACAGCGGGAAAGGTTTTATGGGTGGAGGCGGAAGTCCTTCAAAAGGTTCAGAAAGCAAATCAAAAACTCCTGTATTGGATAATTTTGGTAGAGATTTAACTAAATATGCTGAAGATGGTAAGCTAGATCCTATTGTTGGGCGTGAAAAAGAGATAGAACGAGTTTCTCAAATCTTAAGTAGAAGAAAAAAGAACAATCCTATTTTAATTGGAGAACCTGGTGTCGGTAAGTCTGCTATTGCAGAAGGATTGGCTTTACGTATTGTTCAAAAGAAAGTCTCTAGAGTATTATTTAATAAAAGAATTGTAACCTTAGATTTAGCATCTTTAGTAGCAGGAACAAAATACAGAGGTCAATTTGAAGAACGTATGAAAGCGGTAATGAATGAATTGGAAAAATCTCCTGACATTATTTTGTTTATTGATGAAATTCATACTATCATTGGTGCCGGAGGTGCTACAGGTTCTTTAGATGCTTCTAATATGTTTAAGCCTGCTTTAGCAAGAGGTGAACTTCAATGTATTGGCGCTACAACTCTTGATGAGTACAGACAATACATAGAAAAAGATGGTGCTTTAGAAAGAAGATTCCAAAAGGTGGTAATAGACCCTGCTACAGTAGAAGAAACTATGCAGATACTTGAAAATATTAAAGAGAAATATGAAGACCATCATAATGTTGTTTATACAGAAGATGCTATTAAAGCTTGTGTAACGTTAACAGATAGATATATTACTGACAGACATTTACCGGATAAAGCTATTGATGCTTTAGATGAAGCTGGTTCTCGAGTACATATTACCAATATTAAAGTGCCTAAAAATATTATTGAGATTGAGAAAAAAATTGATGAAATAAAGGCCAAGAAAAGTCATGTGGTAAAAAGTCAAAAATATGAAGAAGCTGCTCAGCTAAGAGATACAGAAAGGACACTTTTAAAAGAATTGGATGATGCCAAAATAGCTTGGGAGGAAGAAACTAGAAACAATAAAGAAACTGTTTCAGAAGAAAGTGTTGCTGAAGTTGTTTCTATGATGTCAGGAGTTCCTGTTCAACGTGTGGCTCAAGCAGAAGGTGATCGTTTATTTAAAATGTTTGATGAAATTCATGATAAAGTTATCGGCCAAAATGATGCTATCAAAAAAGTGGTTAAAGCTATTCAACGTAATAGAGCTGGACTTAAAGACCCAAATAAGCCTATTGGAAGTTTTATCTTTTTAGGACCAACTGGAGTTGGTAAAACTCAATTAGCAAAAGTATTAGCTAGATATTTATTCGATAGTGAAGATGCACTTATTAGAATTGATATGAGTGAATACATGGAAAAATTTGCTGTTTCTCGTTTAGTTGGTGCTCCTCCTGGATATGTAGGATACGAAGAAGGTGGTCAGCTTACTGAGAAAGTAAGAAGAAAACCCTACTCTATTGTATTGCTTGATGAAATTGAAAAAGCGCATCCGGATGTATTCAATCTTTTATTACAAGCATTAGATGATGGTATTTTAACTGACAGTTTAGGTAGAAAAATCAACTTTAAAAATACTATTATTATTATGACATCCAATATTGGAGCCCGTCAGTTAAAAGATTTTGGTCAGGGAGTAGGTTTTGCTACTTCGGCTAAAAAAGAATCTGCTGATGAACATTCAGCAAGTGTTATTCAAAATGCATTGAAAAAAGCCTTTGCTCCTGAATTTCTTAATAGAATTGACGATGTTGTTATTTTCAATTCATTATCAAAAGATGATATTTTTAAAATTATTGATATTGAATTAGAAAGTTTATACAAACGTATTCAAGGCTTAGGGTATAAAATTGATTTAGCTAACGATGCTAAAGACTTTATTGCCGATAAAGGTTATGACGCTGCTTATGGAGCAAGACCCTTAAAAAGAGCCATCCAAAAATACTTGGAAGATCCGTTAGCTGAAGAAATCATCCAATCAAAAATTAAAGAAGGAGATACTATTAAAGTAGAATTGGATAAAGTTACTAAAGAATTAGTCATGACTGTTGTTAAAGAAAAGCCTAAAAAAGCAGATACTAGCTCAGAAAAAGATACTGAAAAATAAAAAAGACAATCTCATTTTGTTAATAATCATTAAATAAGCACACAATTTTATATTTTGGAATTTCGTTCTAAAATATAAAATTAAACTATGCAAAAGTTAGCTTATTTAATGGTTATTATTTTTTATGCTTTTCAACAACCATCTTCAACTACAAAACTAAATGAAGATGAAAAGAAACTTTATCAGCTGATAAATACTTATAGAAAAGTACACAAACTCCCTCCTATTCCTCTTTCTAAATCGCTTACTTTTGTAGCTCAAGTTCATGCTAAAGATTTGGCTATAAATGAACCTGTCACTTCAAAATGTAATTTACATAGTTGGTCAGATAAAGGTAATTGGACTTCTTGTTGCTACACTAACGACCATAAAAAAGCAGCTTGTATGTGGAGTAAACCAAGAGAATTAACCTCTTACAAAGGTAATGGATATGAAATTTCTTATTCAAGTTCTCTAGAAAATGATCCTGAAATTGCTAAAAATGCATTAAACACTTGGAAGACTAGTGCTCCACACAATAATGTAATAATAAATCAAGCCAATTGGAAAAACAAACAATGGAATGCTATAGGTATTGGTATTAAAAAAGGGTATGCAATGATATGGTTTGGTGAAGAAAAAGATGATGAAAAATAACAGCTAAAGCAAACCAGTCAACTCGCTTAAGCAATTAATTTCATTGTCAACATCATATTGGTGAGAACAATTATTAAAATTAAAATAAATACTATCTATACCAACTCTTTTAGCTCCATAAATATCAGCATAATAATCATCCCCTATCATTATGGAATTGTTAATATGAGCATTGGCATTTTTAATGGCTTTTTTGAAAATTAGTGGATGTGGTTTTTTCACTCCTACTTTTTCAGAAAATATAAGCTGATTAAAGTAATTCATTATTCCCGACTTATTCAGTTTTATCAACTGAACTTCCTCAAATCCGTTAGTAATAATATGTAACACGTATTTATTCTTCAAATAATCTAAGGTCTCAATGGTGTAAGGCAACAAAACGGTTTGCTGTGGAGAATGGTTGATGTAATAATCACCTATTTGCACAGCAATAGCATTATCATCTGCACCATATTTTAGCATGGTTTGGTAAAATCTTTCAGAGCGAAGTTTTTCTTTGTCTATTTTATTTCTACTATATTGCTTCCAAAGTTTTTCATTAATAACTTCATAGGTTTTAATAAACTCATTCGGATTACTGATAAAACGATCCAACTCAAATTTCACAAAGATTTCATTCAACACATTTTTAGAATTTTCATCAAAATGCCACAGCGTTCTGTCTAAATCGAAAAAAATATGTTCATATTGTTTGCTCATTTACCGCAAACTTAAACATTATCTTCAAATCCTATAGTAGAATAATTAAAAGTAAAATAACTATAATTAATCCTCCGGTAGATATATATATAACATGACCATTATGAGACTTCTGATTTATTGAGTCAACTTCTTCTTTCAATATTCTTAATTCTTGTTTAAGTTCTTTTTTTTCACTTTTAGACAAGTTTGTTTTATCAGTTGAATAAATTTCATTTAAATGAGTTTGAATATCTAATGCTTTAGCTTGATCTTGTTTTGTTAGACTGTTAAATGCCTCTTCATTAATTTTAACTTTATCATGATCTGTTTTTTTTGCGACTAAATTTGATGACGCTCCTAATAAAATAAGAGCCGATAGACTTATGGTTTTTAGTGTTTTCATAACATTTGTTTTTTAGATGTTTATAATTACTTAAATTATCTATAAAGATAATATTAGAATAAATTAGATGTAGAAATGTACATCAATCACTATAATTGATATTAATCAACTAAGATTCTTCTTTGATAGCAATTGTAGTAGGTTGAATGCTTAAATTATATCTTTTACTGTAGATATAAGTAAATTCTGCTCCAAAGAATAAGATAAGACTTGAATAAGAAACCCAAAGTAAAATTAAAACAATGGATCCTGCAGCTCCATAAGTGGAAGCAGGATTCATTTCTTCAAAATAAAGTTCCAATAAGAACTTTCCTATTACAAATAAAACAGCTGTTATTACAGCTCCCAGCCATACACTTTTCCACCTTATTTTAGCATCGGGTAAAAATTTAAACATTAAGGCAAATAATAATGAGATGATAGCCAATGATATTACAATATCAATAATGTTGGTTATGTACAACATAAAATCAGGCAAAGTATCATTAATAAAATTGGTAATGGTAGAAATTCCTGCACTAACAATAAAACTTATTAAAAGTAAAAAACCAATAACAATTATAAATCCGAAACTTTTAGCTCTATCGGTAATTATTTTTAATATTCCTGCTTTTGGATTTGGTTTTAATTGCCAAACTTTATTCAATGAGATTTGTAATTGATAAAATACACCTGTAGAAGCGAATATTAATACAATTATACCAATAAGAGAAGAAATAAAACTTTTATCTTCAATTTTAGAATTTTTAATCATCGATTGAATAGAATCTGCCACATCTTTACCAAGGGCTATGGTTATTTCAGAGGTTAGTTTTCCCTGAACAATTTCCTCTCCCCATATAGTACCTACAATATTAATAATGATTACTAATAATGCTGGTAAGGAAAGTACTGCATAATAAGCAATAATAGCACTTAATCTCCAAGGATCAGCATTATTCCATGCTTTAGCTGTATCTATTAACAAGTGAGGTAAATCACGAAATTTAAATTTTTGAGAAGATATCGAATTTTTCATAAACATAGGTATTAATTATTATTCGAATTTTCATTATAAATAAACCAATCATATAAGTTCTTGAGCTAAACCAGCGTTTTTTATTCATGATTATATCTGGAATATAAATAACTAAAAATATTACTAATCACTCTTTCTAACTGACAAATATAAAGGAGTAACACTACAGTTAAAGTAATAACAATCACCTTCTTTATTGATTTTAATCAATAAAAAGATTGGCTATATTATCTAATCAAGCTGAGTTGAGTAACTATAAGAAAGGAAGCTTTTTTTTCTTTTTAACTAAAAGTGGAATAAAACTTAATTTATTAATTGACTAATTAAATCCTCGACTGATACGTAAACAATTCAAAATAACGTCCTTGTTTAGCAATCAATTCATCATGGTTACCTTTTTCTTTTATCTCTCCATTCTCTATTACTAAAATTTGGTCAGCTTTGCGGATAGTACTTAATCGGTGTGCTATTACAAATGTAGTTCTACCTTGCATTAAGTTCCCTAAACTAGCTTGTATCAACGCTTCGCTTTCGGTATCTAAGTTAGAGGTGGCTTCATCTAAAATTAATATTTTAGGATCTGCCAGTATAGCTCTAGCAATAGCTATCCGTTGTCGTTGTCCTCCCGAAAGTTTAACACCTCTTTCCCCTATTACAGTTTCTAAGCCTTTTTCAAATCTATCGGTAAATTCATTTACATAAGCTGCTTTTACTGCTTCTTGTATAGCTTCTTCACTAGCATTTGGTCGAGGAAAAATAATATTTTCCCTAATCGTACCTTCAAATAAAAAATCATCTTGTAGTACTACTCCCAAATGTTTTCTATAACTATTTAAGGTGACTTTTGATAAATCTTTTCCATCTATGGTTATTTTACCCGAATGTGGTATTAAAAATGACGAAACCAAACTGGCAATGGTACTTTTTCCTGAACCGGAAGAGCCCACCAAAGCCGTTACTGAACCTCTGGGTGCATGAATATTGATGTTGCGAATTACTTCTTTGTCTTGTTCATAAGCAAAAGACACATTTTCAAAAGCGATATCTCCATTTACTGCTTCCAACTCTATCACTCGCTCTTTTGTATCGTGTTCCGATTCCATGTTCATAATTTCTTCTGTTCGGTCTAATCCGGCAAAACCTTCTGTTAGCTGACTACCAATGTTGCTCATCTGCACTATAGGAGCTATCATAAATCCTAAATAAAGGGTAAATGCCAAGAAATCTCCAAAAGTTAATTCATCATGCATAATCATATATCCTCCAATTCCCATAATACCTGTGGAAGCAAGCCCTAGTAAAAAAGTAGCTGAACTGGTAATTAAAGCGGTAGAAGTAAGGCTTTTTTTAATGTTTAAGAACAACTTTTCTACCCCTGTTTCAAAACTTTTTATTTCTTGTTGCTCAGCATTAAAACCTTTTACCACCCTTACCCCATTTAAAGTTTCTGTTAATCGACCAGTTACTTCTGCATTTATTTTCCCTCGTTCTCTAAAAATAGGGCGAATAAATCCAAAAGCTTTCATAGCAACAAATCCGAATATAGCAACAGGAACAAGCACATAAGCAGTCATCATTGGACTAATTTTTATTAATAGTATCAAAGAAATGACAGCAGTTAGTGTTCCTCCTACCAATTGCACTAAACCTGTTCCTACTATGTTTCTTACACCTTCTACATCTGTCATAATTCTAGAAACCAACTCTCCTGATTTACTGTTATCAAAAAAACTAACAGGCAGACTCAATATTTTTTGCTGCACCTTCACTCGCAATTGAGCAATTAAATGCTGTGCTTCAACACTCAATAGTTTGGTCAACAAAAACGAAGTAACGGCTTGGACCAAAATTGCTCCAGCAACAACAAGGATTATAGTGTATAGTTTATCAAAATCTTTATTGACAATAACATCATCAATTAAGTACTTAGAAGCTCCAGGAAGAATTAAACTTGCTAAACGGCTAATTACAATAAGGATTAACCCCACAAAAAGTAATTTTTTTCTTGGCCAAATAATGGTTTTAAATACGCTACCTATGGATACTTTTGTTTTGCTCATAATGTGGATAAATTGAATTCGTAAAATTACTTTTAATCAATTACTTTTGTTGGTATGATAGTGATTTATATTCACCAAATAGATTCTCCATTAGGTTTGTTAACTGTTGGAGCTACCAACAAAGGAATCTGCTTGTTAGAATTTAATAATGAACAACGCATTGCCAAACATCTTGATCAGTTTAATAAACGTGAGGAAGTAGTATTGATTAATGCAACATCCGATTTGATTACTCAAGCAGAAGAACAGTTAAAAAAATACTTTAATGGTGAACTTAAAACGTTTGATTTGCAATTGGATATGGTAGGAACGGATTTTCAATTAAGAGTTTGGAAGGAATTATTGAAAGTTCCTTATGGTGTTACTCGAAGTTATAAAGAACAGGCTATTGCTGTAGGAGATTTAAAAGCCATAAGAGCTGTAGCCACTGCTAACGGAGAAAATAAAATTTCTATTATTATTCCTTGTCACCGCATTATTGGTTCTGATGGTAGTTTAACCGGTTATGGTGGTGGTATTTGGCGTAAACAAAAATTACTGGAATTGGAGACCAACCAAACAACCTTGTTTTAAGTTTTTTTCTTTTGTTTATTCTCTTATTTTAATCGTCATTCCTGTCTCCTATCTAAGCAAAAATTTTAAACAATAAAAGATTCTCGATAATTTTCTAGATTCCTTGAAAATTTCGAGAATGACGTTTGTTGTAATATTAGATTTCTTACACTTTCTTCACTCGAACAGCATTCAGTCCTTTTTGACCTTGTTCTAGTTCAAAAGTTACTTTGTCGTTTTCACCAATTTCGTCAATTAATCCGCTAACATGAACAAAATATTTTTCTTGGTTATCGGTATCTAGTATAAATCCGTACCCTTTAGAGCTATCGAAAAAAGAAACTTTTCCTTTTCTATTAGGATTAAATTCTTCATCTACTCTTTTAGAAACGCCTAACTCAATGTTTTCGGCTTTAATAACTTTCTTTTTTTTGTTGGGGTCTGGTGGAGTATCGGTAATCATACCGTTTTCATCAACATAAGCAATCATGCTATCGAAGTCGCCATCAGATGAGTTGGCTTTACGTTCTTCTTTTTTGGCTAATTTATCTTGACGTTTTTTTAATCTTTTTTTCTCTTTTTCTTTTTTGTTGTAGGTTTGTTGCGATTTTGCCATTGTATAGTTTAGTTGTTAATTCACACACAATCTGAATATTGCATGTAATTTTGAGCTTTCAGGCTGCAAAGGTAGGCTTTTTATGTGCTGTATTTATGAATTTCACTGCTTTTAATTACTTCATTTCGAATTAATTTTAAAACCTAAATAAATCTTAATTTTAACATCCTAACCTATATGTAATTAAGTTATGAAAAACTTGTTCTTACTTGACAAAGATATTGTTTACCTGAATTTTGGTTCTTTTGGAGCTTGTCCTAAAGAAATTTTTGAAGACTATATAAAATGGCAATACCTACTCGAAAAAGAACCCGTACAGTTTATTGCTCATAATGGTATTAACTATGTGAAAACTGCACTAAATAGCTTAGCTGACTATATTCATTGTGATTCATCTGACCTTGTATTTGTTCCTAATCCTACTTTTGCTGTTAATATATTGGCTAAAAATATAAAACTCTCTCTGGAAGATGAAATTTTAACTACTAACCTAGAGTATGGAGCCCTGGATAGAACTTGGAATTTTTATTGCAATGCCTCAGGAGCTAAATATGTTCAACAACCAATAAGTTTACCAATTCAGTCTAAAGAAGCTTTCTTAAAAGAGTTTTGGAAAGGCTATTCTGATAAAACCAAAGGAGTTTTCATAAGTCATATTACCAGTAGCACAGCTCTTATTTTGCCTGTAAAAGAAATTTGTGAGGAAGCTAAAAAAAGAGGACTAATTACTATTATTGATGGAGCCCATGTTCCGGGACATATTGATTTAGACCTAAGTGAAATTGAAGCAGATTTTTATACCGGAGCTTGTCATAAATGGATGATGACTCCCAAAGGCTGTTCTTTTCTTTATGCTAAACCTGAGTTCCAAAAAATGCTAGATCCTCTAATTATTAGTTGGGGGTATGAAAGTACTTCCCCATCTGATTCGCAGTTTTTTGATTACCATCAATTTAATGGCACCAGAGACTTTTCTGCTTATTTAACAGTTCCTAAAGCCATTAAATTTATGGAAAAACATAACTGGAAAAAAGTGGCAGAGGATTGTAAAGAGAAATTACTATCTGTTGCACCAACTCTTTTTGAAGTACTAAAAACTAACCCCTTAGCACCATTAAATAAAGAATTTTATGGACAAATATGTAGTGCTGAAATAACAACTCCATCACCGGAAAAACTAAAAGAATTGTTATTCAATAAATATCATATTGAAATTCCTATTATGAAACATGGTAATAAATGTTTTATTCGTTTTTCATTCCAGGCTTTTAATAGCACTAATGAAATAGCTTATTTAGTTCAATGCATTAGAGAAATAATAAAGGAAACAGATTTAATACAAGTGAACTAATTAGTTTCCTTCTAACTTTTCAACTCTGTGTTTAAGATCTTTAAGCTCTATACCAACACTTCTCATCAAATTAAGAATGTTTGCCGGATTAATTTCATCTTCTTGATACTGCCCAATACATAAATTGAGTTTAAATTGCCATATTTCCAATACTTCAGATAAATGCAACATGTAAGGTTCATACATTTTATTATCAGATGAGAGCATTAATATTCCCTCCTCCATCCTATCCGTAAATACTCGTTTGTAAACTAATCCGTCATTTTTTGTAAGGATAATATAACAATAACTGTTTTTTACTTGGTGAGGCCCTTCTAAATATTCTCCCACTACTACATCACCATCTTTTACCCACGGATGCATAGAATCTCCTTTAATAGGAAAAGCCCTGTGTTTTCCTGTTGGTAAAAAATTTAAACTCATAATGGGTAAATCAGCAATGTATTCAGTATCGGTATAACCTTGTAAATAGCCAGCCGAAGCTTCTTTGGTAACCACTTCAATTACATCATTATTGTTAGCATCTACTTTTATAGGAAATAAAATCCGCTGATTACCAATATCCATAAAAGTATCATCTTGGGCTAAGGTTAAATCGTTTTTTACCAGTGCATCTATCGGAATTTTAAAAAATTCAGACAACACAATAAGTGTTTCTATTGGCGGAACAGATCTACCTTCTTCATAAGAACCAATTCTAGATTTAGTAACCTCTATTGCTTGAGCAAACTGCTCTTGTGTCAAGCCTTTTAACATTCGTAAATGCTTGATGTTTTTTGAAATTTTCATCATAACTACAAATATAAGTCAAATAATCTACATATTATAGTTATATTTGTAAAATAATTTAAAACTATGCGAGGTAGAGGAAGTCAAATACAGGTAAACAACAAATTTGCTAAAACCGCTTATATAAACGAACATATAGAAGGTATTGATGTGCCTTTTTTGGAAGATACTAAAACCGAATACATTGCAGAATTTCCTAAAAAGATAGTCAACAAAGTGTATAGCCCTACTGTACCGTTTGTTTATTCTATGAATCCATATCAGGGCTGCGAACATGGTTGTGTTTATTGTTATGCAAGGGAAAGTCACCAATACTGGGGGTACGGAGCAGGATTAGATTTTGAACGTAAAATTATCTACAAGCCTGAAGCTCCTAAATTGTTAGAAAAACAGTTTAACACCAAAAATTGGAAGGTCAGTCCTATTATGTTGTCAGGAAATACCGATTGCTACCAACCTATAGAGAGAAAGCTAAAAATTACAAGAGAAATATTAAAGGTATGTTTAAAATACAAACATCCTGTGAGTATCATCACTAAAAATGCGTTGATTCAAAGAGATATTGATTTATTGATTCCTTTAGCAAAATTGAATTTAGTGCATGTAAGCTTAAGCATTACTTCATTCGATAATAAATTAAGAAGCTTATTAGAGCCAAGAACTGCTTCTGTACAAAAGAAACTGGAAACATTAGAGTTGTTATCTGCCAATAATATTCCTGTAAATGTGATGGTGGCTCCTATAATTCCCGGATTAAACAGTCATGAAATCCCTAATATTGTTAAAAAAGTTGCAGCATCAGGAGCTTTATCTGTTGGCTACACTACAGTTAGGCTAAATGGAGAAATTGCTGAAATTTTTGAAGATTGGCTACGCAAAACTTATCCGGAAAGAGCCGATAAAGTATTGAATCAGATAAAAGAAATAAATAATGGTAGTTTAGAGAGTAAAGGAAAGAATAGACTAAAACTACACGGAGAAACAGCAGTAATGATAAAAAATATGTTTGATGTAGCCAGAAAAAAATACCTAAAAGACAAAGTTTGGCCGGCTTATGATTTAACTGCTTTTTGTCATCCGACTAGTCAATTGAGTTTGTTTTAATCCACTAAAATAAGTGTATCGTAAGTTACTCCATACCCCCCCCAAACACCTAAACCACCACCTTCAATGTTAGTGGTAACAGTAGTTGGTGCTGAAAAAGGATTTCCGGAACTCATAGCTGCAGCTTCAAAACTTTCCCAAAATTTAAAATGATAATAATCTATGGTACAAAACTTAATAATAACCGTGTCACCTTGTTGATAGTAATATGATGTTTCGGCTAAATCATCAGGAGCTTGAGAACCGGGTTCTTTACCTCTACCAAAATTACCTTCAAAAGTAAGTCCGTTAATAAATTGATCATCAAAGGCAGAACCAAAGATAGGTATAAAACGGCTGTCCTTTCCAAGTCTTTTAGTATAAAGCCTATAAGCGTTTCCTAATTGTGGAGGGTCTGAAAGTTCAAACCAAATATATCCGAAATTACTGTAACCCGGCTGATCTTTATACCAATAACTATTCATAAAAACTAATGGTGGAATTTCTGTTGTTGAAGTCAGTACTTCATCACCTGAGGAAATATATAAGGAATATGTTTTGCCTACTTCACCAAAAATAGTAGAATCTAAGGTAGTATAAAGACAAAACCCGAAAGTTTGTAAGTTACTTAATGAAACACCTATTAACTCTGCAACAGCGGGTAAAAGTGAATCAGGTAATTGGTTGGTACAAATTTCTGTAAGTTGCACCGTATTAGTTCCGTTAGAAACTGTTACTAATGCATCACTTACAAAAAGTGTTTGTAAAGAGTTGATGTCTGTTGGTTCAAAATAAGGAGATGTTTTAGTTAAAATAACAAAAGGAGGTCTGCCCTGCTCTATGTTTCCCTCAACAACCAATTTGGTTTGAGCATCAGGCAAATCAATTTCTATTTCTTTTTCGCAAGAAACCAACACCATTGCTAGCATAAGTAGCAATAAAACAGGGGTAATATGGTTTAATTTGTTCATAATAATTGGTTTTAAAAACTAAAATTCCAAGATATGGAAGGAATTATTCCAAATAATGAAACTTGTTTTGCTTTAATATCTAAACTGCCATTGTAAACATTTCCTTCATTAGAGAAGTAAATGAAATAAGGGTTTTTTCTATTGTAAAGGTTATAAATAGAGAAATTCCAGCTCGATTTAAACTTTTTTGTTTCCTTTCCTTTTAATGTTAAAGCAACATCCATTCTGTGGAAAGCTTCCATTCTGTAAGAGTTTCTTTCTCCGTACTCGTTTACCACTTGTCCTTCTATAATATAACGAGCTGCAGGAAGTGTTAGAGCATTTCCCGAAGCATAAACCCAAGTTGCACCTAAAATTAAGCGGTCGGAAATTTCGTAATTAAAAACTACTGAAGCATCATGTCTTCTATCGTATCTTGGGTAAAATGGTTTCCCGTTGTTTAAATCATCAAATTGTCTTTTTGTCCATGCTAACGTGTAACCTATCCAACCATTAATTTTTCCTACTTTTTTCTTTAAGAAAAACTCAGCTCCATACGACCAACCTTTACCAAAAGTAAGGTTATTATCTACATTCGTTCCACTATCATCCTGAGGCATTGCTCCATCTTTATATTCTACTTGATTTTTCATATCCTTATAATACACTTCAACAGATGTTTCCCATTTATTTTTAAAAATATTTCTAAAATAACCTAAAGCATATTGAGTAGAAAATTGAGGTTTAGTAACTTCAGTACTCGGTATCCATTGGTCTGTAGGTAAAGAAACCGAAGCTAAGGTAGCTAAATGAATGTATTGATAATTTTGTGTAAACGAAGCTTTAACAGAAGCTTTATCGTTAAAAGCATAACGAGTAATAAATCTTGGTTCCAATCCTTGATACAGCTTTACGGTCTCCCCTTTATCATACTCAATAGTATCTAGAGGAGCACCTCTTTCATCATTAATATAGCGTTTAAATGGACCAATATGTTGGTAAACGGTATATCTTAGTCCAGGTTGAATTTTAAATTTTTCACTAATATCCCATTCATCAGAAACATACAAAGCTCCTTCGTTAGCATAGTTAATAATTACATCTCCAGTATTAAATTCAACATCGGCAGAACTTACTTCTGCACTATTAGGAGTAAATTTATGAAAGGTATAAGCTCCTCCAAACTTTATTTTATGTAAAATAGAAGGTAAATAAGTATAGTCAGCTTTTAAATTATAGTCAGTAATTCCTGAATATAATCCAAACTCAAATTGATCTTGTTTGGCAATTACCTTAAACCTATAGTCTGTAAAAGAAGCAGTAACATCTCCATAAAATTCATCATTAAAAATATGACTCCACTTTAAAGCGACTATACTGTTTCCCCATGGTGTATTCAGTTCAAAACCATCATCAGAATTTTTAAAAGTAAACACATCTCTACCCAAATAACCACTCAAGCTCAATCTATCTTTTGATGATAATATATAATTGAATTTAGCGTTAAAATCATAAAAATAGTAGTTACTCCCTTTAAATTTTGAAGAGTCGCTAACAAAAGGTTGAGCTAAATCTCCAGCATAAGTTCTTCTGGCAGAAACCAAAAAAGCGGCCGTATCTTTTTTTATTGGCCCTTGTACTGTTAATCTGGATGAAATTACACCTATACCTCCATCAACTCTATATTTTTTCATATCCCCATTATTCATGGAAATATCTAAAACAGATGATAATCTTCCGCCATATTCAGCAGGCATACCACCTTTTACCAACTTCACTTCATCAATAGCATCTGCATTAAAAACTGAAAAAAAACCAAATAAATGGGATGCATTATAAACAGTAGCTCCATCAAGCAAAATTAAGTTTTGATCAGGTCCACCACCTCTAACATAAAACCCGGAGTTTCCTTCACCTGCATTTTGCACTCCTGGTAACAACTGTATGGTTTTTAACACATCTACTTCACCAAAAATAGCAGGCAATGTTTTTACCTTATCCATTTTTAATTCTACTGTACTCATTACAGCCTCATCTGTATTCTGATTTTCTTTTTCACCAACCACAGTAAACTCTTCAGCAGTAATTACAGCTGGTTCAATTTTGCGGTTAATTTTAGTGTTTTTATTAAGTACTAAAGGAATTTCTTGTTCATTAAAACCTATATATGAAATTACTAGGGTGTAATTACCTTTAGGAAGACTTAAAGAATAAAAACCTTTATCATTAGTTGCTGTTCCTTTACGAGTTTCTTTAATATAAACCGTAGCCCCAACAGCAGGCTCATTGGTAGATGCATCTGTAATAGTTCCACTAACTGTATAATTTTGTGCTGTTATATTATTGGCATTTAAAAGCAACAATACGCTTAATAAAACTAGCAAACAAAAACCTCTCATTTCATTTTAATTAGGCGACAAATTTACCTATTAAAGCGTTTGTTCTAAGTATGAAGGAGTATTTTATTTTTGTTAAATTATATTAATTTAACAAAAACATCTAGTTTAACTTTTCCTCATTCTACTCCAATTATTCTTTATTTTTGCAACTTAACTAAATCTTTCAATACATGAAATACCTAGCTACGTTGTGTTTATTAATAACATTCTCTTGTTTTTCCGTAAAAGCACAAATAGACTCAACTCACTATGATAAAGCATTAGCAGATAGCTTAAAAGCTGATGATTATGGTATGAGAATGTATTATTTTGTGATTCTTAAAACAGGTACAAACACCTCTGATAACAAAGAAGAAATAAGTGATGCCTTTAGAGGACATCTTGACAATATTAATAAATTGGTAAAAGAAGGCAAGTTAATTGTAGCAGGACCTTTTGGCAAAAATGAGAAGCAATATAGAGGATTATTCATTTTTATTGCAGAAAATAAAGAAGAAGTAGAAAAGTTTTTGAGTACCGATCCTGCTGTTGCTCAATCATTTTTAGAAGCAGAAATTTACGACTGGTATGGTTCTGCAGCTTTGCCCACTTATTTACCTTATGCTAAAAAAGTTAGTAAGAAAAATCCTTAAGTTAATGAATAAAGATTTACGTATTGTTTTCATGGGAACACCTGATTTTGCTGTAGCTTCATTAAAAAGCATAGTAGAAGCTGGTTTTAATGTAGTGGGGGTAATTACTGCTCCTGACAAACCTGCAGGAAGAGGTCAACAACTTTCTAAATCTGCAGTTAAAATTTATGCTGAAGAACAACAGCTTACTTTACTGCAGCCTACCAATCTTAAAGATAAACAATTTCTTAATGAATTAAAAGCATTAAATGCTAATCTTCAGGTGGTTGTTGCTTTCAGAATGCTTCCTGAAGTAGTTTGGAACATGCCCGAAATGGGAACTTTTAATTTACATGCTTCTCTCTTACCTCAATACAGAGGTGCTGCTCCAATAAATTGGGCTATTATTAACGGAGAAAAAGAAACTGGAGTAAGTACTTTTTTCTTACAACATGAAATAGATACCGGAGAGATTATATTTCAAGAAAAAGTAACTATTGAAGATAATGAAACTGCCGGTGAATTACATGATAAATTAATGAAAGTTGGTGCTAATTTGATTGTGAAAACCTTAACAGCTATAGCAAAAAACAATATACAAACCACTTCTCAAGATAATAGTAAAGACTTAAAGCTTGCTTATAAAATCTTTAAACCTTTTTGTAAAATTGATTGGACAAAACCTTTAAATGAAATCCATAATCATATAAGAGGATTAAGTCCTTACCCTACTGCTTTTACCCAGTTCACGCATCAACCAACAAATAAGGTGATTAATTGTAAAATATTTAAATCTAAAGCTTTAAAAGAAAATCATAACTATAGAATTGGTGAAATCATTTTCACTAAAAATGAATTAAAAATTGCTGTTAAAGATGGTTTTATTGCTATTTTAGAATTGCAACCAGAAGGTAAAAAAAGAATGACAGCCGCAGCATTTCTTAATGGTATTAACATGAATGATTACCTGTTAATCGTTTAAAAAAGTCTAAATGTTCTCATTCGTAAAACATTATAAACAACTAGAAAAACATATTATTCAGTTTATCGTTGCTGAATTTTTTCTACAACTTATTAATAGTGCATTTATGGCTATTATGTTGATTTATATGGAAAAAGTTGGCTACGAAGATCATGAAAGTGCTTCTTTTGTTTCTTTCCGGTTTTTAGGTGTCTTATTATTTGCATTTCCCTTGGGTTTGTTTATTAAAGGACGAAAATTAAAACCAATATTTTACATTTCTTCTTTTTTAACCCCGGCTCTTGCTTTACTTATTGTTTTTGCCATTTCACAACAAGCATCATTCTTACTGTATATTGTATTGTTTTTTTGGGGGGTAAGTTTTATTGGAATACAAATTTCTGCCATACCTTATATTTTAAGAAATGCAAAAAAAGAAACACATACCGCTGCCATTACATTGAGTTACTCCACATGGAGCTTGGCAAACATCTTTAGCGGGGCGTTAATTTTCAGCTTAAAAAACATTAACCCTGAATTGTTTGATGAAAAATTAATCTTGCAAGTTATCTGTACACTCGGTTTTATAGGTACATTCTTCATCTTTAAAATAAAATTTAGTGAAAATATTCCTCAACTCAAGAAAAAACGAACGAACCTTAAAGAATTTGATTGGATAATTATTTTTAAAGCACTAATCCCAACTATTGTTATTGCTGTAGGTGCAGGACTAACTATACCTTTTATAGGTTTGTTTTTCTTTAAAATTCACAGATTAGATTCTGACGAATTTGCGATTATTAGTGCATTTGCTACTTTAATTGTGTTTAGCATGGTGCTTTATGTTCCTATAATAAAAGACAAATTAGGCTATAAGTTAGCTGTCCCGCTTACTCAAACCATTGCTATAATTGCATTAATTGTATTAGCATTTACAGAAATAATGTCTTTTGAATGGGCTATATATATTGCCGTTGCAGCTTATGTAATCAGACAACCATTAATGAATATGGCCGGACCAATGACTTCTGATATAGTAATGGATTATGTTGGTGAAAGAAATCAAGAAATGATGAGTGCTTTAACTTCAGCTGTTTGGTCGGGTAGTTGGTTTATCAGTTCAGTTATTTTTCAAGTGTTACGACAAATAGGATTACAATATGTCTATGTCTTCCTTATAACTGCTGCTCTTTATTTTTTTGGAGTTTTTCTGTATTACTTATTAATATTAGACTACGAGAAAAAAATAAAGCTTAGAGAAGTTGTAAGTTAACTATTTTTTATACCTTAGCAACTTAATCATTACCACTTTGTTTTGAAAAACAATTTAATATATCTTGTTTTTTCTATTTTACTTTTATTGTTTGCTTGTAACAAAGAAGCGAATACTGTTGCTCCAACTCATGAACCTACAAATCCTCCCCAAATTTTTTCATCCATTTATCAAACTTCAAATTCGGGAATTGCCGCTAACTTTATTAATGACATTGAAATCCTTGGAAACATTGTAAAAATCGCTACTAATAATGGTCTTTCTATTTTTGATGGAAATAATTGGTCGATACTGAATACAACAAACGCAGGATTACCAAGTAATAAAATTAATTGTGTACAATCTAATGGCACAACTACTTGGATAGGAACAGATAATGGATTAGTAAATTATACCAACGGAATAACAACCACCTATAATACAAGCAACTCTCTATTACCTGCTAATAAAATAAGAGCTTTAACACTAAGTATGAGTGGTAAATTATGGATAGGTACTTTTTCAGGTGGCGGATTAGCCTCTTTTGACGGAAGTAATTGGCAAGTTTTTACTCCCTCCAACTCGGATTTACCAAACAACTCTGTTTCCGTTATTGAGGAAAATACAAACGGTGATTTATGGATAGGAACAGGTTCTGGAGTCTCTGTTTTTGATGGAAGTAACTTTACTAATTATACCCCTGGAAATTCAAACTTACCTAATCCTTTTGTATTTGATATTACTTTCGACAATAGTATTATTTGGATAGCTACTAATGGCGGACTAACAAAAATTGATGGTAGTATATGGCAAACTTTTAATATGCAAAACTCGGGATTGCCTTTAAATTTAGTACGTTCAGTTATAGTAAAATCTTCTACAGAAGTAATCTTAGGAATGTCTGGACAAGGCATTGCTCAACTTAATCCTATTACTACTGAGTGGATATATTTCAATTTTTCTAATTCAAACCTACCCAACAATTATGTCAATAAAATGGCTATAGATCTCTCTAATAAAGTTTGGATAGCAACAGAAAATGGTGTCGCTATTTATTAACCACTTATTCTATTATCGTTTATAAGTTTTATTTTATCTCTTCATATTTTTTTATACATTTGGAGTTTAATTTAAACTAAATTTAACCTTATGAAAAAAACATTACTTTCTTTATTAGCAATTATTGCTATTACGTCAACTATTGTAGCTCAAAATTGTATACCTGATGGTCAATATACTGCTCCAGGTGTATATCCGGATAGTGCTACAAACTTACCAACTGCCTACGTAGGACAACCATATAGCGAAGTGATAACAGCAGTAACTCCTGCCGATACTTGTATTGTTATTGCTTTCCCTCCTTGTACTACAGTTCCAATTGATAGTGTTATTGTTACCTCTGTTACAGGTTTACCTCCTGGGTTTACCATTGTTTCTGAAAATGAAAACGCATTGCCTTTTAAATTTTTAGGCGGAACATCTAGTTGTATGTTAATAACAGGCAATCCTACAGTAGCAGATACCGGAAACTATCCAATTAATGTTAACGGAACTACCTACGCTACTGTCTTTGGCCTTACACAAACTCAACCTTTTGATGTAAATTATTATTATATTGATATTGTTGACACTACAAGTTCAACAGTTAATGTTAATGAATTGGCAGAAAATAAATTTGCTATTACTCAAAACTATCCAAACCCATTTAGTAATACTTCAACTATAGAATTTAATACACCAACTGCTGAAGTTGTTGAATTAACTGTTTTTAATCTATTAGGTGAAGAAATTAAAACAGAAAAAATTAGTGCAAGTTCTGGAAAAAACACTTACACACTTAATGCTAACAACTACGAAAATGGTGTTTATTTCTATCAGCTTACTTATCAAGCTGAAAGAATTACAAAAAGATTTATTGTAAATAAATAAAATGACTGTGAGAAAAAATTACTCACGACATTGTTAATAAGATTGAGAATAACGAAATGAAAAAAATACTATTAAATTTATTGTTAATCACTCCAACTGTTGTTTCTGCAGGAGGTTTTCAACTAAACTTACAAGGATTAAAAGCTGCTGCTATGGGAGGTGCTTTTACAGGCTTGTCAAATGATGCAAGTGCAGTTTTTTATAATCCAGGAGCTATGAGTTCACTAACGGGTCATCAATTTACATTTGGAGCTAATTTGGTAGATCCTCATGTTTCTGTACAAACACCTCAGGTTGCAAACACTAATCAAACTTCTCCTAGAGCTACTCCTATTCATTTTTACTACTCATCTCAACTGAATGAAAAATTTAATGTTGGTTTTTTAGTAAATAATCAGTTTGGCTCAAGTTCTTCTTATGAAGATAACTGGCAAGGTAGATACATTATCCAAAATATTAGCCTTAGAACATTTATGTTTCAACCAACTGTATCTTACAAATTACACGATAAAATAAGCATTGGTGCTGGTTTTGTTTATGCAACAGGAAGCTTCTCTACTGAAAAAGCGATACCTGTAAGTTCTTCAACAACTACTGAAGGTAAAGCAAGTTTAACAGGAAGTGGTGACGGTGTTGGTTACAACATTGGTGTTTTCTCTAACTTTTTAACCTTAGAAAGTGGAAGTAAAAAAACTGATTTTAATTTAGGATTAAGCTATCGTTCTGCTATGCCTATCGATTTATCTAATGGAGAGGCTGAGTTTACTGATATACCGGTCGCTCTTCAAGAACAATTTCCTACTAGAACAGGCTTCACCTCTAAACTTACTCTCCCTCAGGTTTTTACAGCAGGTTTAAGTGTTCAACATCAGTACAACGAAAATTTACTGTTTACTGTAATTTATGATTTCAATTGGACAGGCTGGTCTTCTTACGATACGCTAACGTTTAAATTTGATAATAAAGAAACTCCTGAATCTAAAACTGTAAAAGACTGGCAAGATGTAGTTACTCACCGTTTTGGTTTAGATATTACTTACAAAAACAAATTTAGCATTAGAGGTGGTATATACATGGATAATTCACCTATTAAAGAAGGTTTTGTTAGTCCTGAATTACCGGATATTACCCAAACTGCATACACAGGAGGTTTTGGTTATAAAATTAATGAAAAATTTTCTGTCGACTTTTCTTTCATCAGACAAAGTGCTGAACGAAGAGACTTATTATTAGCCGCTAATTTTGATGGTACTTACAGAAGAAAAGTGAATGTTTACGGATTAGCGTTAAACATTAAATTATCTGGAAAATCTAAACCCTCTACTTCAACTGCTGAATAATGAAACTTTCTAAACTTACATACATCTCTGTTGCAATTTTAACTTTTGCATCTTGCACCAAAACCGAGTTTGATCCTTATGAAGCACCCGATTCGGGAAGTGCTGATTTTTCTAACTACATATCTATAGGAAGCTCATTTACTCAGGGTTTTCAAGATGGTGGTTTACACAACGAATTTCAACAACAAGAGAACTCTTACCCAGCTATTATTGCTGCTCAAATGGGTGTTTCATTTAAACAACCATTGGTTACAGGAGCTGGTTCGGGTTACATGCACTTAGCTTTTCTAAATGAAAAAATTGAAGTGATAAAAGCTTACGATTGTCAAGAAAATGACAACCACCCTTTAGCTATCAATTACGACCCTTCTTTTCTTACTTGGACGAACCAAACTACAGCTTATAATAATTTAGCCATAGGTGGTTTAAATGTTAGAAATGTTATTTCTTTCAACACTACCGATGCTATTACCAATTATATTTTATTTGGTGGAAGCACACCTTCTGGTCAGTTAGCTTGGAATTGCGTTGCCGGAGAACCTATTAGTCCTTACGGTAGGTTTTTAAATTTTGGAAGCATTAGCAATCCTGTTGATTATATTGAACACGTTAAAAGCAGTAAAGCTACCTTTTTTACTTGTTGGTTAGGTGTTCATGATGTTATGGGATGGGCAAATGCCGGTGGTGATGATGTTAGTGGTTCTTCTATTCTTACTCCAGTTGCTAGTTTTAGAACAAAATATGATGCTTTGTTAGATACCTTAAAATTAACAGCCAGTGGTGGCGTTTGTGCTACAGTACATGATATTACTGAAGCACCATTTTTTAATACAGTTACTTTAGAAGTATTGGGTAAGGATATTTGGATTAAAGAAGGAGCCGATACTAACATTATAAGAAAAGCAGTAAAAGAAGACTTATTATTGCTTTCTTCTTCCTCTCTAATTAAAGAAGGAAAAGGGCTAACGATGCAAGATCCATTGCCTCATCAACAAGTATTGGATAAAGATGAAGTGATTATTGTAAAGAACTATATTAATGCTATTAATGCTGAAATTAGAGCTTCTGCTCAAGCAAGAGCTTATGCGGTATTAGATATGTATCAATTTATGAAAACCCTTAATAGCGGAAATGAATTCAATTTTGACGGAATTAACTTTACTACAGAGTTTATTAAAGGTGGTTTTTATTCTGTTGATGGTATTCATCCAAACTCTAGAGGTTATGCTATGATAGCAAATGAATATATGGAAGTAATTAATGCTTCTTATGGTGCTAATCTAAAACCTGTAGCAGTAAGTAATTACAGAGGAATTACTTTTCCTTAACTTACCAACTTCCTCCTGCTCCTCCACCACCGAAAGAACCACCTCCAAATCCGCCAAATGATCCACCACCGGAACTAAAGTTGCCGAAAGAACCACCATGACTTTTATTAGAAGCATTCATCATCATTAAAGCAGCCCAGAAACCTAAATTGTTAGAGGCTGCATATTTTGATGCTCCTCTAGATTTTAATATCACAAAGAAAATAATAAACAACAATACAAAAACAAATGGAGCCCACCCTGCTGAGTTTTTCTTGGCATATTCATCCGCTGAGAATTCTCCTGAAGTAATCGACATTACTGTATTTACTCCAGCAATAATTCCCCAACTATATTTTTTTTCTTTAAAGTAAGGAATCATTTCGTTCTCTACTATTCTTTTAGCAATAGCATCAGGTAAAACTCCTTCTAAGCCATATCCGGGAGCTATAAATGTTTCTCCTATCCCATCAATTTCTTTGGGTTTTATCATTATTACTATACCATTGTTCTTTCCTTTTTGACCTACTTTCCATCTTTCACCCAAGGTATAAGTAAACTCTGCTTTATCGTAGCCACATAAATCGGTAACAGTAACAACCAAAATTTGAGTAGAAGTAGTATCATTAAAAGCGATTAGAGTTTTACGTAAATGAGCTTCAGATTCGGCATCAATAACATTAGCATAATCTTGCACCAAGTCTTGTTTTGCCGGTCGATCTAACAAGCATTTCTCCTCTTTTGCTGCATAAGCAGAAAATGAAAATAAAAATAGGAATATGTAAAATAGTTGTTTCATTATTGACCTCCAAAAGAAATTTCATCACTCAATTCATTTTCATCATTGTGTTTATCGTGCGGATAGTGTTTTTTCAACTGCTCTCCTGCCAAAATAATCCCTTGCGATAAGCCTTCAGTAAATTTACCTTCTTTAAAATTGGAGATCATTACATCTTTAATTTCATCCCAAAATCCTTTTGGCACTTTTAAATTAATGCCTGCATCGCCCAAAATAGCTAGTTTTCTATCTTCTACTGCTAAATAAATGAGTACTCCGTTGCGTAATGCTGTTTTTTGCATTTCCAATTCATCAAAAATAAAAGCAGCATGGTCGAGTACATCCTCTTTACAGTTTTTTTCTATGTGGACACGAATTTCTCCGGAAGTGTTTTTCTCTGCTGCTTTAATGGCGGCAACTATTTCTTGTTGCTGAGCTAAGGTAAATAAATCTTGAGGCATAAATAGTTTAAAAGTTGAAAGTTTATAAAGTTTTACTTTGGGCTACATCGATTACAAGGATAATGTTTACGAAAAGTTAAAACTCTACTGTTGGAGCTACATCAGCACCTTCGGTAGATTCAAAATAAGCTCTTTTTTCAAAACCAAACATTCCTGCATAAATGTTTTTTGGAAATTTTCTAATGTAAGTGTTGAAATCTTTAGAAGCATCATTGAACTTCATACGTTCGTTAGCAATTCTGTTTTCTGTACCTTCTAATTGAGCTTGTAATTCCAAAAAGTTTTGGTTTGCTTTCAAGTCAGGGTATCTTTCAACAACCACCATTAAACGAGATAAAGCAGAGCTTAATCCGTCTTGAGCTGCTTGGAATTTTTGCAAAGCTGCCGCATCTAAATTATCAGCATTTATAGTAGTAGAGGTAGCCTTAGCTCTAGCGTTTACAACTCCTTCTAAGGTTTCTTTTTCGTGAGCAGCATAGCCTTTTACTGTATTTACTAAGTTAGGAACAAGGTCGGCTCTACGTTGGTAAACGTTTTCTACCTGTGCCCATTGTCCATCAATAGCTTCATCTTTGGTTACCATACTGTTGTATGTGCCAATTGCTGAGAATACTAGCCATAAAATAAGTAATCCTAAGACACCTAATACAATTATTGATTTTTTCATGTTTTTGTTTTTTAAATTTTAGTTATCGTTATACAAATGTATTTAATGTGAGGGAGTTGTCATTCGCTTCTTACAAAATCTTATTCACAATTTTACGTTATTGCGAGCGAAACATAGTGAAGCGAAGCAACCTTTTATTCAGAACTCTAAATTAAAAGATTGCTTCAGCACCAACACTTTTTTCTACCCCAAAAGCTTCGCAATGTCAGTTAAATCAATTCCAAACTACGTTTGATAAATTTAGTTAGCTCCTCGCCTTTCAGCATGTTTTGCGAAAGCATGGCTAAATCAGCAGTCTGCTTGGTAATTTCTTTTTGCTTCGTTGCATCTTTCTCATTCAAAATTTTAGTGATGATAGGATGATTAGCATTTACCACTAAATTGTAAGAATCAGGCATTGCACCACCAAACATATTCATTCCTCCACCAACTTTACTCATGTCTTTCATTCTACGCATAAACTCCGGCTGAACAATCGTCATAGGCTGATCTGTTTCATTCATACTTTCAAAAAGTACGGTAAACTTTTCTTTTGGAACTACTTCTTCAATAATTGGTTTTAGCTTTTCTTGTTCTTTATCAGATAATTTAGAAGGAATTTTTTCATCCTTGTTTATTAATTTATCAATAGTATCCGCATCTATACGAGCAAAAGTGCTGTCTTTTACCGTTTGCTCTAACTTACCCACTAAGTGAGCAGTAAGTGCTGTATCTAACACAATTACTTCGTAACCTTTATTGGTAGCTGCTTCTATAAACGAATGTTGCTCTTCTACATCACTAGCATATAAAAACACAATTTTGTTGTCTTTATCTGTTTGTAAGGGTTTGATTTTCTCGGTAAGCTCATCCATGGTATAATACTTACCATCTGTTGTTTTGTATAAAGCGAATTTCTGAGCTCTCTCAAAGAACTTCTCATCTGAAAGCATCCCATACTCTATAAACACTTTAATATCGTCCCATTTTTGCTCAAAATCTGCTCTATCGTTTTTAAATAACTCTTCTAGCTTATCAGCTACTTTTTTAGAAATATGGCTCGAAATCTTTTTAACTGCTCCATCAGCTTGTAAGTAAGAACGAGAAACATTTAACGGAATATCAGGAGAATCGATAACTCCATGTAACAACATTAAGAAATCAGGTACAATTCCTTCAACAGAATCGGTAATAAACACCTGGCGAGAATACAATTGAATTTTATCTCGCTGTACTTCCATGTTAGGTTTTATCTTAGGAAAATACAAAATCCCCGTTAAGTTAAAAGGATAATCCACATTCAAATGTATGTGAAACAAAGACTCTTCAAAATTCATTGGATACAACTCTCTGTAGAAGTCTTTATAATCTTTGTCCTCTAAGCTTGATGGCGTTTTCGTCCATGCTGGTGATGGATTATTAACAATATTATCTACCTCTTTTTTAACTTGATCTACATTGCCATCTTTATCTTTTTTACCTTCTTTATTGTCCTCATAAATAGTTTTAGTGCCAAATTTTATAGCAATTGGCATAAACTTACAGTATTTTTCTAATAAAGATGAAATTCTATGTTCTTCTAAAAACTCAGTAGAATCTTCTGCAATGTGCAAGATGATATCTGTTCCACGAGTTTCTTTATTGCCTTGTTTTAAACTATATTCAGGACTACCATCACACTCCCAATGAGCAGCAGGTTCGTCTTTGTAGTTTTTAGAAATGATTTCTACCCTTTCAGCAACCATAAAAGAAGAGTAAAAACCTAAACCGAATTTACCAATAATGTTTTGTGTATCAGTTTTATCTTTGAATTTACTAACAAACTCTTCAGCACCCGAAAAAGCAATTTGATTAATGTATTTTTTAATCTCCTCATCACTCATACCAATACCTTTGTCGCTAATGGTAAGTGTTTTGGCAGCTTTATCCAGCTTCACTTCTATGGTATCATCACCAATTTCGCCTTTAAACTCGCCCAAGGCACTTAACGAATGTAGCTTTTTAGTCGCATCCGTAGCATTAGCGATCAATTCTCTTAAAAATATTTCGTGATCTGAGTATAAGAATTTTTTAATAATGGGAAAGATGTTCTCCGTTTGAACCTTAATTTTTCCTTTTGCCATAGTCTTTTAATTTTTAAGTTTAACAGTTTTCTCTTTAGTCAAACCACATGCCACCACCTATTTAATGACAGATTGACTAATTAAACCCAAAACGATTGTAAAATGACTGACATTTTTTCAATTTAATAGCCACGAATGCACCAATAATAGATTTTAATCAGGTAGATTCATAGTGTTATAGCTATTAGAAATTTACACTCAAGTAGCAATAAATAACATAAAAACTATAAAAAGTCCGATTGAATTACTACATTTGGGATAAAGATACAATGCGGATAAACGTACCGGTACGTTTATCCGGTTGTTGTAGGGCATTTGAAAAAAGACAATGAAGTACAAGAATTATAAATCGGCAATTCACAATTTCACTCATTCTTTCATGAGCATTGACTACATGAAAAGTGGACGACTTTCTGTGAACGTTTTAATTGACTTGTACAACCTTGGACTTGAAACTAAGACAACGTTTGATATTATCAACAAGACCATACAACCCGACAAAGCTGAATCAAAGGAAAGTAAACAGTTGCTAAATGATTATTTGGATTGGCTGCCAGAACACTTTTCAAATCACAACTGCGACTTGACCAAATTGGAGAAATTAGAAACAACCATTTGGACTGACTTCGACTCAGCATTTTCACCACCAAGAATGTATGATACAATTGAATTTACGGTCAACGCTTTGACAATTTGGAAAGCTGACGGACGAGAAGAACAAACAATTGAGATTTCGCAGACCGAGTTGATAAAGAAGAATTTTTTGAAATTGAGAATTCCTGAAATGAAATTAAAAAGGAAATCATAAAGGAAATAGTCATTAATGACCAGAATGAACTTCTTTTAAAAGTAATTGGAGAAGGCAACCCTATGTACCAGTACGTTTATCGCGAAGCTGCGGGAGTATATTGGGACGAAATTCAAAAGGCTTTCAAATCTACACCGATGAACGAATGGACTATTTCAGAGTGGTTCCTTCACATTAAGGACATTGTGAAATCAGGATTGAATGTTGAGTTGAAAGTTGATACAAATGTTGATTGGAGAAGTATTCCAAACGAAGAAATAACTAGAATAAAAAACGCCCTACAACATGGTGTATAGTGCATACCCTGCGGGATACGCACCATACACAGACCGTTATAACACATAGAGCAAACATGAAAAGTAATTTTCATTTTATCCCAACTAAGATTCCTGATAATTTTTTTTTCAAAAATTTCAGGAATGACGTTTGGGGTAGTTTTGTACTGATGCGTCTAATATTTAGTATTGCCGTGTTCTGAACTTCATTCCTGTGTAGTGTAACGGAAACAGGAATTTTTATCATTTCAACCAAAAAGGCTTCCAATAATTTTATTTACATCTTAAAAATTTCATGAACGGCATTTCATTTTTGATTGATTTTGTCTTTCAGGAAAAACCCATCTTAATATTAATTCTAAATAATAATTCAATCCACTATTTAACTTTCAGTTTACAAAAAGATAGTTACTTCCTGTATGACAAATGCTATACTAAAACATTCGTGCATTCGTAACATCCAAAAAACAATAAACATTACAAATGTAAACAGTAATTCTACCTAAAAAGAATTAAAATAGTATACCATACATTACAAATGTAACGCAGTAATATCATCTTATATGAATTTACAATCCTTAATTTTAATAATCAGATATTTAACATAAGTTACATAAAGTAAAAATATAAGTTGAAATACGGCTTTTATAAATAATTTACATTTGTAACATGCCTAACTAAAAACTTATGTTTACATTTGTAACATTAATTGTGATTTACAATTGTAACACTCTAAAAAAACATGAATATTACTGAAAGATTGCAATACATTATGAAGCTAAATAATTTATCAGCTTCTGCTTTTGCCGACAAAATTGAAGTGCAACGTTCGAGTATTTCTCATATACTTTCCGGACGAAATAAACCTAGTTTAGAATTTATTCAAAAAGTATTAGCTGCTTTTCCAAAAGTGAGTTCTGATTGGTTACTGACAGGAAATACCGCTACCAACGAAAGTATTCCTACTAATCAGGTAGAAATTGCTCCTAATTCGACTTACCACCCCTCCTCCTCTCCTACATCATCCAATAAAAATGAAAGCGATAAAAAAATTCAAAAAATAGTGGTCTTTTATTCCGATAATACTTTTGAAGAGTTTCATCAGTTATAGAATAAGTTTTAATTTTATCCGGTATTTTTATCTTTTCAAACTCTTGTAAAATGCTTCAGAAGCATACTTACAAGAGAAAGACTCTGATAAAGGCCACACCAATTGCCAGTTGATTGAAAAAGAGTTTATAAATAAAGGTAGAAAAGTGACCAAATACAAAGGGAATTGTATTTACGTTGTTCTATTCAAGATTACTTTATAAAAATCTGCAAAAGCAATGTAGATACAAAAACACTAAGAAAATACCTCTATAAAAGTATTGGCGTAGAAATGGAAGTAAGAGAAGGTATGTTGGGACATCTGTACAGATGATCTCGCCTACGCTCAAAGCAGGATTGGTACTTATGTGGTGATTAAAAAGATAGTGGATAAAACTCCCTCATTTACTTTCTTGTATATTCATGCACAAATTTGCACAACTGTTTTACATTTTCAACTGGCGTCCCTGGTAAAATACCGTGTCCTAAATTAAAAATATGGCCAGATTTCCCCTTTACAGAGTCTAATATCTTTTTAGTTTTGGCTTCAATAATATCCCAATCGGCAAATAAAGCAGTAGGATCTAAATTGCCCTGTACTGCTACTTCGTAATTTAAGTCTTCCCAAGTTTTAGCAAGGTCGGTTTTCCAATCAATAGCAATAACATCAGGATTAGCTTTTCGTAAACTCGGTATAAGGTGAGCTGAATTTACCCCCATAGAAATTAATGGAACCGTAGGATATTTTTCTTTCACCACCTGTATCATTTTTTCTACGTGTGGATAAACGTACTCGTTGTAATCGTCAATATCTAAAGCACCCACCCAGCTGTCAAAAATTTGTACCGCCATTGCTCCACTTTCAATCTGAAAGTTTAAGTAATTCGCCATAACGGTACCTAATTTATCCATCAACAAGTGCCAAGCCTTACTTTCATTATACATAAAAGCTTTCATTCTTTCATAATTCTTAGATGGCCCACCTTCAATCATGTAACTTGCTAAGGTAAACGGAGCTCCAACAAAACCAATACAAGGCACATTTAATTCCCCTTTTAAAATAGTTAATGCTTTACCGGTATACCACATTTCTGTTGCAGGGTCGACCACTTTAAGTTTCTCCACATCAGCAACTGTTCGTATTGGATTATGAATTAATGGACCATAGCCTTTTTTATATTCAAAGCTTATTCCCATAGGTCCAAGTGGAATTAAAATATCCGAAAATATGATAGCGGAATCTAATTCAAATTGGTTGATAGGCAACAAAGTAACCTCTGCACTCACTTCCGGAATAGTACTGATTTCAATAATACTGTACTTTTCTTTAATTTTCATATATTCTTTTTGGTAGCGTCCAGCTTGACGAGCTAACCAAAGTGGTGTATATGGAGTTTCTTCTCTTCTACAAGCTTTTAAAAAATTATCGTTGAAAGTTGTCATTGTTTATTGTTTTTTATTTAGCTAATACCATAGCTGCTTTAATACCTTTAATTAATTTTTCCATATCCTCATCAGAAATAACGGATGATAAAAACCAAGCTTCAAACTGACTTGGTGGAATATAAATACCATTTTCTATTAATCCCCAAAAGAATTTAGTAAACTTAGCGGTATTACACTCTTGAGCTTCTGTAAAATTGGTAATCTTTTTAGCAGAGAAAAATGGATTGATCATCGATCCAAATCGATTTACTGTCAATGCTATACCATTTTCAGCAGCAGCATCTAACAAAGCTTTTTCAATAATAGCTGCTTGCTGATTAAACTTTTCGTAAGGGTTCTGAGCTTTTAATTCCGTTAGTGTAGCAATTCCGGCAGCCATTGCTACAGGATTTCCTGATAAGGTTCCTGCTTGATACATATCGCCTAAAGGAGAAACCATTTGCATAATTTCATTTCTTGCTCCATAAGCTCCCACGGGAAAACCACCTCCAACTACTTTACCCAAACAAGTAATGTCTGCCACTATACCCAACAATTCCTGAGCTCCACCAAATTTAGAGCGGAAACCTGTCATTACTTCATCTACTACCAACAAGATTCCTGCAGCTTTAGTAATTTCTCTTAACTCTTTAATAAAATGATCAGAAGGCAATACTACCCCCATATTTCCGGCAATAGGCTCAATAAATACAGCTGCTACATCTTTGCATTCATTAATGTGTTTTTTTACAGACTCAATATTATTGTACTCGGCAATTAAGGTATTTTTAACTGCATCAGCAGGCACCCCTTTACTTCCCGGAATACTTAGTGTTGCTAATCCGCTACCGGCAGCAACTAATAAAGCGTCTGAATGTCCGTGATAACAACCGGCAAATTTTATAATATGATTTTTACCCGTATAAGCTCTTGCCAAACGAATAGCACTCAAAACTGCTTCTGTTCCTGAATTTACAAAACGAACCTTATCCATTCCCGGAAAGGCATTACACACCATTTCTGCTAAAACAATTTCATTTTCTGTGCTTGCACCAAAGGTAAAGCCTGTACAAACTTGTTTCTGTACTGCTTCTATTACCTTATTATTACCGTGACCTAAAATCATTGGCCCATAAGAAAGTACTAAATCAATGTATTCGTTACCATCAACATCGTAAATTTTTGAGCCAAAAGCTCGTTCCATAAACAATGGATTTCCCCCTACTGATTTAAATGCCCTAACGGGCGAGTTTACTGCTCCTACTAAATGTTGTTGTCCTTTACTATAAAGTGCTTGAGATTTGGTGTTGTTCATTAAAATATCATTTTTCGCAAACATGCGTTATTTTCGCTGCAAAAATAAGTTTTTATGAACGGATTATTGCTTTGGAAGCAGTAGTATTTATAAAAAAGTTATCCTGTTACCACTACTTTGGCGACACGCAAAGTAGAATTATTTTTTTCAATATGAATAAAATAAACTCCCTTTGGTAGTACAAGATTTGTTTGGAAATCATTATTATTTACTTGTTTGGTAAGGATAAGTTTTCCATCAATACTATAAACAGCTATTGAATTAATAATTTCTTCATGTAATATTGTTATATTACCATCATTACTCGGATTAGGATATATTTGAATTAATTTATCAATGTCATTTTCATCTACTGAAGCTATTATGGTTGCCCAATCATCACCTATTTGAACGCCATCAATCAAAGAACTTTCAATTGTAAAATACACATCATAAAAACTATAATGTTTAAAACTATTTAATCCATAATAGGTATTGTATTCATAATCATACCCATTATCTGTTACATATCCCATTGAGCAATTTGAAGTGTCAAACAAATGTCCCACAAAAGAATATTTACGATTAATAATAGTATCATCACTAACATAAGCTCCCGAAGTTTCATATAAATCTTTGTAATAATTACCCACCGAATAAACTCCAACAAAATTTTCAGCTGTCAAACTTGTTTCTAACACATAAACAGAACTTGACATTTCTAGACCTCTTAGATTTTCTCTATAAAATTTACTTGTAAAAGAAGAAGTATTACCCCCTCCAGTTGTAACTCTATCGAAATTATAAATGACAGAATCTGGAGTAATAAGAGAATTGGTTACAGAATCTTTATGGTATTTTGTATACCCCATGTGTAATGGACCTGCAATGGGCGAATGTTCTTTCCATATTATAACATCACCAACAGACAAATGAAAATAAGTTGAAAAATCAGGATAAGAAAAACCTGTTTTTATGTTAGTCGAATCTAACCCAACTAAGTTAAATGCTTGTTGGTTGTAATCTCTAAATGCTATTAATTGTTTAAAACCATAATTCTTTGATAAAATAATAGTCAAACTATCATACACAGACGTTACAGGTGCTGAATTTTGAAACGCTTTTACAGAGAAAAACTTTAATGAATCGTTGATGTTTAATAACACATTTCCAACACCAACACTATCGCATGTAAATTCTAAGCGATTATAATTAGCAGAATTACTAATTGAAGCTATCCAAGTATCATTAGGTTGGCTTTCTGTTAAAAACAAAATAGAATCTGCCTGTCCTTGGTAAAGTTGATAAATAAAATATGTAGTATCATTTTTAAGTAGGATTGAATCTGGTCTTATATAGTACTTAGAATAAATAGAATTTCCAATATTATGATTCACAACATCATAACACCCATTAAAATCACGATTAGTATAATTGGAATGCATCACTTTAAAGCTCCCATAGTCAATTATGGTATCGTAATGAAATTGATGAAAAGTAGTATCGGCAGGATATGAATAACTTTCTTTAATTTGATAGTAAGCTTTTTGACTAGTATAAAAAGAACTCCACTGCGAATAAGCCAATTCTGAACAAAATAAAATACAAATGGCTAAAATAATTCTCATGATTATTGATTTAAACACGTGTTATCTTCAACGAAATTAATCGCTTATAAGTTTCTATTTTACTATTTCAACCTCCAAAAATAAGGGGTAAATAAAATGGTAATGGTAAAAAGCTCTAATCTTCCTACTAACATTAAGAAGGATAACACCCATTTTACACCATCGGGTAAGTGAGAAAATGAAAATGAAGGACCAATACTACCAATACCTGGTCCAACATTACTAATAGAGGTAGCAACAGCACTTAATGCATCAATAAAATCCACTCCAAAAAAAGTAACGACTATAGATCCTGTTACAAATAAAAAGAGATAGAAAAACACAAATGCCAATAGGTTATAAATAATTTTTTGAGATACTCCTATTCCATTTAAATGTACCGGAACTACAGCATTGGGATGCAATCTTCTTTTAAACTCTAAAAAGCCATTTTTCATTAATAATACTATTCTTACCAATTTCATCCCTCCACTTGTAGATCCAGCACTTGCTCCAGTAAATAATAATAGAAAAAACAAAAAAGTTACAAAAGAACCCCACAAAGTATAATCTGAAGTAGCATACCCCGTTGTTGTAATGATGCTTGTTACCTGAAACAATACCGCTCTAAAAGAGGCTTCAACACCATCAGCTCTACCATACACAAAATATACCGTAGGAAAAATCACAAAACACAATACTATTATAGCTGCTACATACCATTTAAATTCATCATTAATCCAAAATTTTTTAAAATTTAGCTTAAAACCAAAATAAAGTAAGGTGAAATTTGTTCCTGCCAAAAACATAAACAAAATAACGACATACTGAATATAGGCAGAGTCAAAATGACCTATACTTGCTTGTTTGGTAGAAAACCCACCTGTTGACATTGTAGTAAGTGAGTGGTTTATAGCATCATAAAAATCCATTCCTCCAAAAAGTAGTAACACACATTGAATAGCCGTTAATGAAAAATAAATTAACCACAATCTTTTCGCTGTTTCTTTAATTCTCGGATGAATTTTATCTTTGGTAGGTCCGGGTGATTCTGAAGCGAACAATTCCATCCCACCAACACCAAGTAGTGGTAAAATAGCAATGGTTAACACAATAATTCCCATACCACCTATCCATTGTGTCATACTCCGCCAAAACAAAATTCCTTTGGGAACGGATTCTATATCATTTAAAATTGAAGCCCCTGTTGTCGTTAAACCCGAAATGGTTTCAAAAAAAGCATTAGTATAATCGGGAATAGCGTTAGAAAATACATAAGGCAAAGAACCAAATATGGTCATAGCTAACCAACCAAAAGCTACAATTAGATAACCTTCCCTTTTTTTAACTTCATCATTTTTATGTTTTTGAGTTCTTAACTTGATGATTAGTCCAAAAAAAAGAGTTGTTAAAGAAGATAAAATTAATGGATATAAATCTCCTTCTCCATAATACAAAGAAAAAGGAATAGCTGTTGCCATCAATAATCCAGTAATTATGATAAGATTACCTATAACATTGAATACAACTTTAATATTTATCAGGTTTCGAGACACTTTCGTTTAATTAAAGAACTTTTCTAATTCTGAAATACTTTCTTTATTCGAAAATACAATTACTTTATCGTTTTCTTCTAATTGAAAACCACCAAAGGGAATAAACCCTTTGTTATTTCTAACAACACCTGCAACACCAACATTTTCAGGTAGTTTTAGTTCTCTTAAAGGTTTTGAGAGTATTTTGGTATTGGCTTTAACATTAAATTCAATAATTTCTCCATCTACCCCATGAAAATTAGCAATAGCACTTACACCTTTTCTTAAGTAGGTAAAAATATTATTCGCAGCAATAATTTTTTTGTTGATAAGTGTATCTATTCCAATATTGTGAGAAAGGTTGATGTAATCTATATTTTCTACTCCTGCGATGGTTTTTTTAACGCCATGAGATTTAGCTATTAATGATGAAATAATGTTGGTTTCAGAATCTCCAGTAACAGCTATAAAAGCATCCATTTCGGCTATGTTTTCTTCTTCTAAAACAGAGACATCCGTTCCATCAGCATTTATAACTAGGGTATGTTTTAGTTGATCTGCTATTCTTGTGGCTTTATTTCTGTCTTCTTCAATTAAAATTACATTGTAATCTTTCTCCAGAATTTCGGCAGTAAGCACACCTATTCTACTTGCTCCCAAAATCATAATGTTTTTAATATCATAAAACTGTTGACCACAAATTTTTGTGATTAAAGGAATACTTTCCGGTGTAGAAATAAAGTAAACAATATCGTTTTCTTTCAATTCGGTAGAAGCTTGTATTAATATTGTTTTTTCTCCCCTTAACAAAAATAAAGGTTTAAAAGAACGGTTAGGATTTAAATAAGCTGTTTCAACAACAGATTTATCTTTTAGTGGCGACTTATCACAAATGGGGATACCAAAAACAGAAAGTTTTCCTCCTTCAAACTCATAATCGTTAGTAAAAGCAGATTGGGTAATTAACCTATTTATCTCCTTTGAAGCTAACTCTACAGGAGAAATAATATTATCTACACCTAAAGATTCGTAAAATACACGCATACTAGTACCAATACCCTCATAATTATTAATTCTGGCTATGGTTCTTTTTGCTCCTAATTTTTTTCCGGTTATACAAACTAGTAAGTTAGTTTCTTCAGAAGATGTTGCTGCTATTAGTAAATCGCAAGAACTGATTTTGTTTTCTTTTAAAACTTCCAAATCTTTTGCATCTCCTAACACACAAAACACATCTAAATGAGCTTGTACATAGTTTACTCGGTCTTCATTTTCATCAATAATATAGATGTTTTGCGACTCGCTCGACATCATTTTTGCTAAGTGAAAACCTACTTCTCCGGCTCCGGCAATTATTATTCTCATAGTTTATTAAAAAAGAGGACAAATGTAATCATTGAATTATATATAAAAACCTTTTTAAAGTTTAAATTATTTCTAATCAGTATTATTATACAAAAAAAAGTCCTAAGAAGTTAATCTTAGGACTTTAAGTTTATTTAACAGTATTTATTAATCTAATATTTTAATTAATTCAACTTCAAAAACCAACGGCATAAAAGGTTTTATTGGTCCTTTTCCACCTTGTGGTGCATTAGCTCCATAAGCCAATTCTTGAGGAATAAAAAACTTATATTTTGCACCTTCTTTCATTAACTGAACACCTTCTGTCCAGCCTGGAATTACTTGATTTAATCCAAATTCTGCTGGTTGACCTCTTTCCACAGAACTATCAAATACAGTTCCATCAGGAGTTAAACCAGTATAATGTACTCTAACTTTTGAGGTAGCAATAGGCTGTTTCCCCTCTCCTTCTTTCATTACCATGTATTGCAACCCACTAGGAGTAACTTTAACATCTTTATTCTTTTTATTTTCTTCTAAGAACTTAAGTCCATTAGCTTTCACACTTTCAAACTGTTTTAATTCTTCAGCTTGAGCAGCTTCTTGTTTTTTCTGAAAATATGGACGAATAACTTCAGGAGATTGCTCTTGAGTAATCAAATAATTAGTATCAGTAAAAGCAGCTTCAATACCTTTCATTAAAGCTTTCAATTCTGCCTCACTAAACTCTTGTTTAATACTTGCTCCCATGTTTAATCCAACACTATAACTTACTGAATCTAACTGATTTTTCAGTTGGAAAGCATTTTTATCAACTTTTTCTGTTTTAGTTTTCTTTTGCTTCTCTTTTTTATCTTTTTTCTGTGCCTGTACATTAGCTGACGCTATTAATACCACTGCAGACAATAAGCTTACTTTAATGATTAGTTTATGCATACTATTTAGTTTTATTAGGTTAACTTAAGTGCATTTAGAGAAAAACCTTTCCAAATGCACTTTTGTTTAATTTATTACTTCACTACTTGAATTAGCTCCACTTCAAAAACTAGTGGCATAAAAGGTTTAATTGGCCCTTGTCCGCCTTGTGGAGCATTAGCTCCGTAAGCTAATTCTTGAGGAATGAAGAATTTGTACTTAGCACCTTCTTTCATTAACTGAACACCTTCTGTCCATCCTGCAATTACTTGGTTCAATCCAAACTCTATCGGTTCACCTCTTTCTACTGAACTGTCAAAAACTGTTCCATCAGGTGTAGTACCATGATAATGTACTTTAACTACAGATGCTGCTGTCGGATTTTTACCTTTTCCTTCTTTCAATACAATATATTGTAAACCACTTGCAGTAACTTTAACATCAGGATTTTGTTTATTTTCTTCTAAAAATTTAATTCCTTCTTCTTTAACACTACCATATTGAGCTTCTTGTTGTTTTTGTTGCTCTTCCATTTGTTTCATCTGTCTTTTCATAGAATAAGCTTGTAAAACCATATCAACATCCTCAGTTGTCATTAAAGTAACTCCTGAATCTGCTTGATGTTTAAACCCATTCAAATAAGCATCCATATTAATTTCCGGAACATTTTCTTTTAATCCGGTTGCTGAGTTCATGCCTATAGCATAACTTACAGAGTCAATATTTGTAGTAAGTTCAACTTTTTTATCAGCCGAACCAGAATTGTTGCACGCTGCTAACGTCAGTAAAGCTAATGCAGGTAATGTAATTTTTTTCATAGTTAAATTTAAATTGTTTTTATTTATTGATTAAAAGATTTCATTATTTCGCTCAACTCCAGTGTAAATATTAATGGAGTTCTTGGAGGTACTATTCCTGTTGAGGAACCATATTCTCCAAAAGCAAGTTGCGAAGGTACTATTATTTTCACTTTCTCACCAACTCTCATTCCTTTTATTGCTATATTTATTCCTTTAACAACTTGGTTGGGTGTTCCGTACTCAAAATCCAACACCGTTCCTTCAGCAACTTTATCAAGTGGCACATGGTTTAAGAAATAACCGTTATACTTTATCCTGATAAAATCTCCATAAGCCACTTTTTTTCCATCAGTTTTATTTATAGGAAAAACATATACTCCTCCTCTTTTAGTGTATTCTGATTTAAAAAATCTGTTTACATACCAAGTAATATATTCATGCTCTACTAAATCATCATCCCGTTCACTCAAAAATACCTGATGTTCTTTCTCAGAAAAATATTGGTTTACTTTAATGTATAAAAGCAAGGTATCATTGGTAATTGCAGGCAATTGAAGCTCAAAAAAATAGTTAGTTATCCATTGGGGTGTAATATTAAAAACAGCACTATCTCCTACTTTTAATACTGAAAATAAGGTAGTAAACAATTCTCCTTCAATGGCAAATGTATGTTGATGAAACCTGTTAAAAAGCAAACTCTCGCCATCAAACAATTGTAATGATGCACTCACAAACTCCTTGTTTGATGAAGTTTTTTTTGTGTCATCAAAAGCCAAGAGTTGGTAAGAAATACCATCTGTTAGTTCTGTAGTTTGTTGATTGTTTTTCACGCAAGAAAACAATAGCAAAATACCTAAAAGAAAAAATAGTTTTTGCATGGTACTTTATTTAATTGCGATTAGCTCTAAATTATAAATGATAGTAGAGCGAACAGGAATTTTATCAAAATCTCCTGCCAAGCCATGAGCCAAGTATGATGGAATAATAATGATTGCTCTATCGCCAACATGTAAATAAGTAATTGCTTCGTGTAATCCAGATTCTACATTATCCTCTCCTATAGTAAACTCCTCTGGTCCTTTTTCTTTAGTAGAATAAACTATTGTCCCATCTATTAAGCTTACCTCATAACTTACTACTGCTTTTTTTCCTTCTACCGCTTTTTCTCCTTCACCTTTTTTTATTATTTGATAATGTACCCCTGTTCCTGTGCTAATTACATCCAACTTTCTTCTTTCAATATAGCCGTTTATTTGTCGCTGTTCTTTCTCTACCGCTTGCTTATTAGCTTCTATTAATGCTTCTTTTACTTGGCTAGGACTAGGCTTTTCTATAGGTTTTTCTTCTTCGCACGATAAAAAGCACAAAGAGAACAATCCTATAAAAAAGTAATTGCCTATATGTTTGTTAAATCTCATTTTAAAAGTATTCCTTCTAGTTTTTTAATGGTTTCTTCTAGTGATAAAGTTGAAATTCCTCCAGCAGCATACACATGTCCGCCACCACCAAAATGTTCTTGAGCTATTTTATTTACATAAACCTCATTTTTAGATCGGAATGAAATTCTTATTCCATCTTCTTTTTCGGTTAATAAAACTGACATTTTTATGCCTTTAATAGATAAGGGATAATTTACCAAACCTTCGGTATCGCCTTTTTTAAAATTAAAATCATTCAATTCCTTTGATGAAAGTGCTATATATGCCAAGTGATGATTTTCAAAAACATTCATTTTGTTACTCAATGCATATCCTAATAACTTTAATCTGTCGGTAGTATTATTGTCATAAACTTCCTGATGAATCATGGCGTTTTCAGCACCTAACTCTATAAGGTGAGCAATAATTCGGTGTGTTTCAGCAGTGGTGGACGGATATCTAAAAGAACCGGTATCTGTCATTATTCCACAGTAAATACAAGTAGAAATTGCTTTGTTCAGCAACTGTTCTTTATTGATTTTATGGATAAATTCATAAACTAGCTGAGCTGTAGAACAACAATCGGTATCTACAAAATAATGCTGAGCAAAACCCTGTGTATCTTGATGGTGATCTATCATTACTTTAATTCCTGTTGCTTTCTCTATAACGCTTCCCATATCACCTATTCTGTTTAAAGCGTTGTAATCTAAGCTGAAAATAACTTCGGCAGCATCAATTAATTTTTCTGCTTGTTCTTGGTTTTTATCAAAACAAATAATTTGATCAGCTCCCTCCATCCAATGTAAAAAATCAGGAAAAGGATCCGGAACTATTACCGAGACATTTTTATCTAATTGCTTTAGTAAATGATACAACGCTAACGAAGAACCAATAGCATCTCCATCAGGTCCTTTATGGGTTGTTATCACTATGTTTTTGGCGTTTTCTATTATGTTTTGCATTTCTATCATGGTGCAAAGATAGTGTTTCATCTGTTTATATTTATTGTTTTTATCGGTCAGATGGAACTTCCATAATAATCATCCTCCTGGATAAGAAAATTTTTACTTAATAGTCGTTTCTATTATGAAAAAAACAGATTGATGTTGTATAAAAAGAAGTGTAATTTTGAGACTTCATTTTACACTTTACTTACTTTCAATAAATGAGCAAAACCCTTACTAAAGAAAAAACGGCTAAAACACACATTTTAATTAAAGGAGCAAGAGTTAACAACCTTAAAAATATTGATGTTGCCATCACTCGAAATAAATTTACAGTTATTACAGGTGTTTCTGGTTCCGGTAAGTCTTCTTTAGCTTTCGATACGCTTTTTGCTGAAGGTCAACGTAGATATGTTGAAAGTCTTTCGGCTTATGCTCGTCAGTTTTTAGGAAAATTAGAAAAACCGGCAGTAGATTACATTCATGGAATTGCTCCTGCCATTGCGATAGAACAAAAAGTAAATACAGTAAATAAACGCTCTACCGTTGGTACTTCTACCGAAATTTATGACTATTTAAAGTTGCTTTATGCCAGAATTGGTAAGACCTTCTCCCCTGTTTCAGGCAAAGAAGTAAAAAAACACACTTTAAAAGATGTAGTAAATTTTATTACCCAACAAGCTGAAGGCGAAAAAATAATATTACTCTCTAAAATTGAATTTAAAGACAAAACACTTTCTTCCTTATTACAACGAGGTTTTTCAAGAATTTGGCTTAATAACGAAATGCTAAGAATTGACAAAACTCAAGATATAAAAATAGATATCAATAACACTTATTTAATAATAGACCGTTTTGTTGCTTCCGCAGATGATGAGGAACAACTCAGCAGAATTTACGATAGTGTTGAAACTGCTTTTTTTGAAGGTAAACACGAATGTCAGGTACTTACATACAAAAATGAACAACCTGTTATTACCCATTTTAGCAATAAGTTTGAAATGGACGGTATTAATTTTGAAGAACCTTCTGTCCACTTTTTTAGTTTTAATAATCCATTTGGTGCCTGTAAAAAATGCGAAGGTTACGGAAGCATTATTGGAATTGATGAGAATTTAGTTATTCCTGACGGCAGCTTGTCTGTTTACCAAGATGCTGTTGTTTGCTGGAAAGGTGAAAAAATGCAGCAATGGAAAGAACATTTTATTTTAAATGCCACTAAAGAAAAATTTCCCATCCATAAGTCTTATGATGAACTTACTCCTGAACAAAAAGATGTTTTATGGAAGGGAAGCCCCTACTTCGAAGGAATTAACGATTTTTTTAAAATGGTGGAAAGCAACAGCTACAAAATTCAATACCGTGTTTTGTTGGCAAGATACAGGGGAAAAACTACTTGTCCCGATTGCAAAGGAACTCGCTTAAGAAAAGACGCCAACTATGTAAAAATTAATAAAACTGCTATTGCCGAATTGGTATTGATGCCTATAGATAAGCTATCCAATTTTTTCAAAAAATTAAAGCTGTCGGAAAGTGATACTACTATTTCTAAACGATTGCTGATAGAGATTAACAACAGACTAAGTTATTTAGAAAATGTAGGCTTAGGTTATTTAACGCTAAATCGTTTATCATCAACACTTTCTGGAGGCGAATCGCAACGAATAAATTTAGCCACCTCTTTAGGAAGTAGTTTGGTTGGTTCTATGTATATTTTAGATGAACCCAGTATTGGTCTGCACTCTAAAGATACCGAGCAACTTATTGGCGTGCTTAAACAATTACAACAATTAGGAAATTCAGTAATTTTAGTAGAACACGATGAAGATATTATGCGGGCTGCCGATGAAATTATTGATATTGGTCCGGAAGCCGGAACATTAGGTGGAAATGTAGTTTTTAGCGGAAATTTTAATGAATTGTTGAAAAAAGACAACACCTTAACAGCCAACTACCTTAATAAAACCCTTGAAATTCCTGTTCCTGAAAAACGCAGAAAATGGAAAAACAAAATTGTGGTAGAAGGAGCTAAAGAAAACAACCTTAAAAATATTACTACAACTTTTCCATTGGGTGTTATTACTGCTGTTACAGGAGTTAGTGGCTCAGGAAAATCTACTTTAATAAAAAACTGTTTATTGCCTCAACTAAGCCGATATTTAAACGGTTATTCTGATAAAAACACAAAAATAAAAGGTATTTCCGGTGATGTTAATTTAATTAATGCTGTAGAATATGTCAACCAAAATCCTATTGGAAAATCTTCTCGCTCCAATCCTGTTACTTATATAAAAGCGTATGATGAAATAAGAAACTTATTCGCTAATCATTCGCTATCTAAAAATAGAGGGTACAAACCCGCACATTTTTCTTTTAATGTTGATGGGGGAAGATGTGAAACCTGTAAAGGCGAAGGAGAAATTACAGTAGAAATGCAGTTTATGGCAGACATCCATTTAAAATGTAATGAATGTAAAGGAAAACGTTTTAAGCAAGAATTGTTGGATATAAAAATTGGCGACAAACACATTAGCAATATTCTTGATTTAACGATAGATGAAGGCATTGCTTTTTTTGAGCAACTTCCTAAAGATCAAGGAAAAAAAATCGCAGAAAAACTTAGCCCCTTACAAGAAGTTGGTTTGGGTTATGTACATTTAGGTCAATCTTCTAATACGCTTAGTGGTGGCGAAGCTCAACGTGTGAAATTAGCCGGGTTTTTGAGCAAGAAAAACAGTAAGGAAAAACTACTTTTTATTTTTGATGAACCTACAACAGGTTTGCATTTTCATGATATTAATAAATTAATAAAATCCTTTAACGGACTTATTACTCAAGGACATACTATTATTGTAATTGAACATAATTTAGATGTTGTAAAATGTGCCGATTGGGTGATAGATTTAGGTCCAGGAGGTGGCGAACATGGCGGTCAGCTTGTTTTTGAAGGCACTCCTGAAGATATGATAAAAGCAAAAACATCGGTAACAGGAAAGTATCTTAAAGAAAAACTTGCTAACTAAACAATTTTAAATTGTTAACTATTCGCTAAAAAAGGATAGGTAAAAACTCATTTGTTCTTAGTAATTTTGACGGCAAAACTTAGCAAAAACTATGGCAGATATTATACAACTTTTACCGGATAATGTAGCAAACCAAATTGCTGCCGGAGAAGTAGTACAACGACCTGCATCGGCTGTTAAAGAGTTGATGGAAAATGCTATAGATGCCGGAGCTACCAACATTTTTCTTTCTATAAAAGATGCCGGAAAAACCCTTATCCAAGTTATTGATAATGGTTCGGGAATGTCGGAAACCGATGCTAGGTTAAGTTTTGAGCGTCATGCCACTTCTAAAATTAAAGTTGCCGATGATTTATTTTGTCTAAATACTAAAGGTTTTAGAGGAGAAGCATTAGCTTCTATAGCTGCAATTGCACAAGTTGAGCTAAAAACAAGAAAACAAGATGCCGAACTAGGTTCGCAACTAATTATTGAAGGTAGCGAATTTAAAAGTCAGGAAGCTTGTAGTTGTGCAGTAGGTTCTTCCATATCAGTAAAAAACTTATTTTTTAATGTACCTGCCCGAAGAAATTTTTTAAAATCGAATAGTGTGGAAACCAAACACATTATGGATGAATTTCTAAGAGTAGCATTGGTACATCACGACATTGCTTTTAGTATGTATAATGATGGAAATGAAGTTTTTAATCTTTCTACAGGAAGTGCTCGACAAAGAATTGTGGCAGTTTATGGAGATAAATACAATACGAAATTAGTTCCTCTTACCGAACAAACAGATATCGTAACCATTGATGGGTTTGTTACCAAACCGGAATTTGCGAAAAAAACCAGAGGCGAACAATATTTCTTTGTTAATAATAGGTTTATAAAAAGTGCTTACTTAAATCACGCAGTGCAAAATGCGTTCGACCAACTATTAAATAAAGACCAATTTCCATCTTACTTTATTAACCTACATGTTGACCCGTCAAAAATTGATATTAACATCCACCCTACTAAAACAGAAATTAAGTTTGAAGATGAACGTTCTATCTATGCAATATTACGAACAGCTATAAAACAAGCATTAGGAAAAAATAATATTTCACCTACTTTAGATTTTGAACAAGAAAAAAGTTTTGATATCCCCTTAGCTCGATACAAAGAGGCTGCAAAAATGCCTACCATTAGGGTAAATCCTAATTTTAATCCTTTTGATAAGGAAAGAGAAAACTCAAAACCTACTTTTGAAAAGCCCAACACCAAAAATTGGGATAGTCTTTTTAATGATTTTGAGAAAGACACTCAGATCATTTTAGATGCTAATAACGGAACATCAGCATCCGAAAAAAACAATGAATCTCAGACTTTTTCGCCCAATTGGGATGAAGAAACACAAGTCAGCAAAACAACTGTACTTCAAATTCATCAAAAATTTATTCTTACTCAACTTAATCAGAATTACTTTTTTATTGACCAACAAAGAGCTCACGAAAGAGTGTTGTTTGAGCAGTTTTCATCACACTTAGAGCAAGGCAAAGGTAATTCTCAGCAATTGCTTTTTCCGGAAACGATAGATTTGAGTAATGCAGATGCAGAAGTATTGAATGAGATGGCTGAAGATATTAAAAAAATGGGCTTTCAGTTTGATGCTATTGGTAGAACTTCTTTTGTTATTAATGGTGTTCCTACCGAATTTGCTAATCAAAACTTGTTGGCTACTTTCGAGCAATTTATTGAACAATTTAAAATACAGCAAAGTACTTTTAAGTTAGTTCATCTTGAAGCATTAGCAATGGCAATGGCTAAAAGTGCTGCTAAAAAGAATGGACAAGCACTATCTGAATCCGAAATGCTTAGTTTAGTGGAACAGCTTTTTGCTTGTCAGATGCCTTACCACTTACCTAACGGAAAACCTATTATTATTACACTAAACATAGATGATCTTAATCATCAATTTCAATATTAAAACGCATGTTTGAAAGTTTATTCAGAAATATACCACCCGTTGTAAAAAACCTACTGATTATTAATGTGTTGTTTTACTTAGCTACTGTTTTGTTAGAACAACAAGGTATCAATATTACAGGCTATCTAGGACTTCACTATATAGAAAGCAATCAATTCTATCCTCATCAATTAATTACCTACATGTTTATGCATGGAAGCGTAATGCATATTTTCTTCAATATGTTTGCTGTATGGATGTTTGGTAGAGTATTAGAACAAGTTTGGGGACCAAAAAGATTTTTAATTTATTATATGGCTACCGGAATTGGTGCCGGAATTATTCAGATTTTAGTAGCTTATATTCGATTAATTTCTGTTAGAGATTTATTAAGCCCTGAAGAATTTGATTATATTATTAATAACGGTTATGAAATTTTACAAAACAGACAAAACTTTACTGACCCTATTGCTGCTCAGGCAAACATTTTAATAAACATAGGCACTGTTGGAGCTTCTGGAGCTGTTTTTGGAATTTTATTAGCATTTGGAATGCTGTTTCCTAATACCGAATTAATGTTACTCTTCCCTCCTATACCTATTAAAGCCAAATGGTTCGTAATTTTTTATGGAATATTTGAATTATATGCAGGTTTTGCCAACAACCCTAACGATAACGTAGCTCACTTTGCTCACTTAGGAGGTATGCTGTTTGGGTTTATTCTTATAAAATATTGGAATGCTGATAGGAATAAGTTTTATTAACTATTTAAAACTTAATAAGATTAAATTATGAGCATCATAGACGATTTAAAACATCAATATAAAACAGGAACCGCCTTGATAAAATTCATTTTTATTAATGTAGCCGTTTTTATTTTGGTGCACCTTATCGGTTTACTCATCTTCTTTTTCACAGGTGTTTCGGGTAGTAGCATGGTAGCATATTGGTTAGCATTACCTGCTGATTTTGGTCAGCTAATTTTAAAGCCATGGAGCATAATTACTTACATGTTTTTACACGAAGGCTTTTTGCACATAGCTTTCAACATGATTATCCTTTATTTTGGTGGACAAATTTTCTTACAATTTTTGGATGCTAAAAAACTTATCGGCACTTATATTTTAGGCGGAATTTCAGGAGGCCTTTTATTTATCCTTACCTTCAATATTTTTCCTGTATTTAATGAAATTGTTTCGGGAGCTTTAGCTTTAGGAGCTTCAGCATCTGTAATGGCAGTTTTAATTGCTATTGCTGCTTATGTTCCCAACTATACGGTAAGATTAATGCTTTTAGGCAACGTAAAACTGAAATACATAGCGCTGTTTTATGTCATTATGGATATTATTAGTATTCCGCAAGGTAATGCTGGCGGACATATTGCCCACTTAGGCGGAGCTTTTTTCGGTTTTTATTTTATTTACCGTTTAAGAAACGGTAAAGACATTACTGTAGGAGTAAATCGTTTACTCAATTATATAGCGCATTTATTTTCTTCCAAAAGAAAAATGAAGGTGGTGTATAAAAATCCGGGGAAAACTAAATCTGATGTTGCATATAATACTCAAAAAGCAGCTAACCAACAAAAAATTGATGCTATTTTAGATAAAATATCTAAATCAGGTTATGACAGCTTAAGCAAAGAGGAAAAAGCCATTTTGTTTGATGCAAGTAAGAAGTGACAATCTTGTTTAAAAACAAACTTAAATTAAATTATTTTTGACTTTTAAGTTTAGCATCCCTAATTTTAATTTGCTCTTTTAAATATCTTATTTCTTGTTTTACCACAAACTCCCTATTTGTAACTTCTTTTTTTAGGCGAGCTGCTTGATTTTTATAAAAATTATACCATTTACGGTAATGCCTGTTCATAAGATGAAATCTTTTATATTCTAATCGAATCTCTCTTTTTAATTGCTTTACAATTTTTTTATTCCACAGTATATAATCCTTTAATTCACTTTGTCTAAGTTTATTTATCTGGCTTATTGTATCATATACCTCTATCATAAATTGATAATTAGCAATTAAATCCATCGACACTCTATAATAACTACTATCTTCAGCCATGTCATTAATATTTAGCCTTTTTAAATTTTTCAACTTTTTTAATTGTTGTTGATAATTATCTGTAAACCTAAAATTGTAAAAATTTGCAATAGAATCGTTTAATGCTATTAAACTATCATAAGCTTGTAGAATAGAACCGTTAATCTCTTTATTCCATTCATAACTATGACCAATTACATCTTTAACCGAATCTATCCAACTCTTGTTGTATTCACTATAGTTATATCTGTAAGGATAAATGATTTTACATATTTCTCTACTATATTCATAACCTTTTAAAAGTTCTTTATGAAGATCTTCTTTAGTGAGTATTTGCTTATTAATATTTTGATACATGTTTTCTAAACTAAATTTTAAGTTGGCTTGATTTAAATTCTCTAAGGAATCGAGCGAAACTATTAAGGCTTTTGATTTTGCTATTTTAACTCCATTTTCTTTAAGAGGTCTCTTAATTTTTTTTAATCCGTTAGGACTTACTTTATTTAACTTTCTTTGGTACTTTCTAGATAAGCTATTAGATTTATTAATATTTACAATGGTTCTATAATGAATTTTTTTTTGGTTTTTATAGTTATTTTTAAACTTGCTTATATAATCTCTATTTTCGTCAAGTAAATATTTTTTAAATCCATTATTTCTATCCCTTCTTCTTTTGTATTCACGCTTAGTATCTCTTGCATACTCTCCATACATCTCTTTTGATGTTTTATACAATACTAAACAAGAGTCCAAGCTTTCAATTTGATTTTCTTCAGGTAGTTTTGGGTCTATCTCATTTTGTAATTCGGTAGTATAATTATAATAACCTATTCCTAATATTCTGTGGTTTTGTTTATTAAACTCGTGAGCTTGAATTGCACCTTTTAAGTGTCTGTCTTTTTCTGACAAACCATTATAACGAGAGATTTCATAATCAAAGTTCATTTCGAACTTTTCATCAGTACTATTTAAGTAATGGTTGGTACTATCTTTTTCAAATACTTTTAAAGGAACAGGAGTTCTTAAAAGTTGAAAGTAGGGCTGTAAAGGTAAATGAGATTTAATAAATTGGTTAGGAGATGCAAACATGTATTTGTATGTAAGCTCATTTATAAACTTGTATTTAATAGTATATGGTATATTAAACCACAAATAAAGTTTCTTTCTACATTTTTGCTTTTTTCTAACAAAATAACCAGTTGACCATGATAAATCAATTGGTACCCACTTTCCATCTATTTTAACGATGTTCCAAGCATGCTCTGCTCTTATCAAACTATCATAAGGTTCATAATTCCAAGATTTAGTATAACCAATTACAGTTTCTGACCTTATACCTGCTTCAAAACATAATTCATTAAACAACTCTGAAAATCCTCCACAAAGTGCCTTTCTTTTTTTTAAAATTTTCTTTGTACTTCTCTTTTTCCAATCTCCACTCTTTAATGTTCTATAATCATAACTAATATTTCTTACTATCCAACTAGCTATAGAAACCACTTTCATTGAATCATTACTGAAATCTTTGGTTAAATACCTAGAAAGAGAAACAACATCACTCCTATCTGATTTAGGAACTTTTTGGTTTAGAAAAACAGGATTTTCTTCATTCTGTGCCAGTACACTTAGAGTGAGCAACCCTAAAAAGAAAATTAAAATTATGGATAGAATTTGAAATTTCATTGAATTACGCTGTTCAACTATTATGCCTTGATTAAAAATACTAAAGCGTAACAATAGCTAAAATAAACCCTAGAATAATAACCCCGAATTTTTTAAAATTGAACTTATGGTTTTCGGTAGATTCAAATAAAATAGTAGTAGAAATATGTAGAAATACACCTACTGCCAATGCCATTAACACCGTTATATCTGCTAAAAACAAACTCCCATAATGCTGCCCTAAGTACAAACCTAGAGGTGCGGAAATAGCAAACATTATTATTCCGCCAATGATAACCATTTTGTTTTTTACCTGAGCTAACAGCAAAGAAGCTAATACAATGGCTATAGGAATTTTATGTATTACTATACCTAATAATAAAGAAGAATTTTCATGGTCGTGATGGTGGTGATGTTCCGGCTCTATAAGTGCCATTCCCTCTACAAAAGAATGTAGCCACAAACTTATAAAAATAGCATAGGGAAATACTGATTTGGTTTCATGTGGATGTGTATGAAAATGACCATGTTCTATTCCTTTTGAGAAAACTTCTAAAAACCATTGAAAAACAAAACCAATTAAAATAAAAAGTCCTACCCGAAAAGATGGTGCTACATATAATTCGGGAATAAGATGCAAAAAGCAAAGTGCCAATAAATACGCTCCACTAAAGGATAGTAATAACTTTAAAGATAACCCCATTTTAGGTTTTACAAACACTATAATTCCTCCACTTAAAAAAGCTGCTAAAAAAAGAATAAGATAAGTATAATTCGTTTCCATAAGTTTATTTTTTAGCAAAAAGTATTAGCCTGTCTGAGGTATGAATATCAAAATCATTTAATTGGTAATCTCCGGCAACCTTAATTAATTTTAATCCTGCAAGATTAAAGTAATTTATAAAATCTTTTTGATAAAGTGCTTTAACTTTTTCCTCAAAACTGAATTTTCTGCCGTTATCTTCAAAAGAAATCTGTTTAACAATAAAACCATCTTTGATCTTACGCTTAATTTTAAAAGTTAAATCATCTACTTTTTTTTCTTCTTTGCTTATCATCGTTTCAATGGCTTTTTGGGCATTAAGAAAATCAATCACTAACACTCCATCTTGTTTTAAACTGTCCGATAATGCTTTAATTGCTTGTATATTATCATCTTCATTATCAAAATAACCAAAACTGGTAAATAAATTAAATACAATGTTATATTTATCTTGATTTAATACTTGTCTAATATCATTTTCAAAAAAATGCAATTTATTGTTCTCATATTTTTTAGCATGTTCGATATTATTGGCCGATAAATCAAAAGCATCTACATTAAATCCAAGTTGATTCATATAAAGTGCATGTCTTCCTTTTCCACAGCAGGCATCAAGTAGAGATGCTTCTTTGGGAGGAACTAAATAATCTATTAAATTATTAATAAAAAAACCTGCTTCTTTAAAATTTCTGTTTTTATACAGAAGATGATAGTATGGAGTATCAAACCAAGCCTCAAACCAATTTTTATCATCTAAAATTTCCTCCATATTTATAATTAAAAGACAAAAGTATTAATCTATGTAGTAAAAAGTACTACTTTTATCCAAGATTTTAACTCATTGTTAATTAATGATTATAAACTAAAAACAGGATTATTTTTCGCTGAACTATTTTTTTTTATCTATTAATGATGTGTTTTTTTACATTAAATTAAAATAATACCAAAAAAACTTGTTAAATAATTTTGATTTAATATCTTTGAAATCGAAAATTTTAGTTGATGGAGAACATACATGATTTTTATACTAAAATGGAGGAAGGTAATATAATGCTTTCTTTTAAAGGAGAAGTTACATCCGACTTATTAACATCTATACTTCAAATAATGGAATCTAAAATGGATACTTTAGAAGAGCCTCCTGTTGTTAAAAAGAAAGTTTATAACATTTTAGTAGAATGTTTGCAAAATCTTTACCACCACTTAGAAAGCGATGATTTAACCACCCCTATTAATGAAAAGAGTGCTTTGTTTATGATAAAAAAACAAAACGATGAATACTCTATTATGACGGGGAACTATATGGTTAAAGATAATGTTGAGCCTATGAAAAAAAGGTTGGATACTATTAACGCCATGGATAGCTTACAACTTAAAACTTACTACAAAGAAGTTTTAAACAATGGAGAAATGTCCTCAAAGGGAGGTGGAGGTCTGGGAATGATAGACATTGCCAGAAAGTCAGGAAAAAAATTAGAATACCGCTTTGATAATGTTGATGATAAACTTACATTCTTTAGTTTAAATGTAAAAGTTGCTCAGAACAAAAACAAAGAAGAAAAAGTTAAATAAATAATAAATTGAGATATGGAAATATTAATTTTAGAAGGAACACCAAAAACACCAACCATTGAATTTAAACCTGGTGAAGGATATTTGTTATTAAGAGGAAGATCAATTCCTGAAAACTCTATAGAGTTTTATAAACCTTTAATTGAAGGATTAGATGCTTATAACAATAATCCTCAATCTAAAACAACTGTAGATATTCAATTGGAATATTTCAACACAAGTTCTTCAAAATGTGTTTTGGATGTTTTAAAAAAATTAGAAGCAATTAATGGTAATAGTGAAGTAATCATTAACTGGTATTACGAAGAGGATGATGAGGATATGTTAGAAGCAGGTGAAGACTACCAAGCTATTATTAATGTTCCTTTCAAAATGATTGAAGTAGAAGAATAACCTTCTTTTCATTAATTTATAAGAAAAAGCTGTCCGATTGCGACAGCTTTTTTTATTTTCTCTAAAAAATTGATTTCTAAAAAGAATGTTTTATATTTGGTTAAGTATTCCTCAAGTAATTTAAGACCTAACAAAAAAAAGCTTAAATGGAAAATGAAAATGATAAAATAGCTCAACTACTAGCAAAACTAGAGCAACTTCAAAAGAAACATCAAGATTTTAGTGAGGAAATTAACCATTTAAAAACGGAAATAGCTAATCTCCGACACTCTAAAACTGAAGAACCATTAAACACACCTCCAACACCCGAAATTAATATTACTAAGGAAATAAAAACGCCTCATCCAATAATTCCCGCAAAACCTGAAAAAACTTTACCACCACAAGAAAAAGTCAAGAAAAAAACAGACATTGAACGCTTTATTGGAGAAAATCTAATCAATAAAATAGGCATATTAATTACTGTTATTGGAGTTGCTATTGGAGCAAAGTATTCCATTGATAACAATTTAATCAACCCTCTAACACGAATTATATTAGGCTATTTATTTGGCTTTGCTCTTCTTGGTATTGGTTTTAAATTAAAAGAAAAATACAAAAGCTATAGCGCTGTATTATTAAGTGGTGCTATGACAATAATGTATTTTATAACTTTTGTAGCCTACAGTTTATATGGCTTAATGTCTCAAGAAATTTCATTTGGACTAATGGTTTTATTTACCATTTTTACTGTGTTAGCTGCATTACAATACAACCTTCAGGTTATTGCTCATATTGGTCTAATTGGAGCTTATGCTGTACCATTTTTACTAAGTGATGGCTCCGGAAAAGTAATGATTTTATTTAGCTATATGACCATTATTAATATAGGTATTCTCTATATTTCATTTAAAAAATATTGGAAACCTTTATATTATTCGGCATTTGGTTTTACCTGGCTAATATTTTTATCATGGTTTTTATTTAAGTACGAAAATGATGTACACTTTTCTTTAGCCCTATCTTTCTTAACTATCTTTTTTACTATATTTTATGTTACATTTTTGTCATATAAACTAATAGCTAAAGAAAAGTTTAATGCCAGCGATGTGGTTTTATTACTTATTAATGCCTTCATTTTTTATGGACTAGGTTATAACATCTTCACTAATAATAACAACACCGATAATTTACTAGGTTTATTCACTATATCTAATGCTCTTATTCACTTTATTACTGGATTTGTTATTTACAAACAACAACTTGCCGATAAAAACTTATTTCATTTATTGGTTGGTTTGGTACTTACTTTCATCACCATAACTATTCCGGTACAATTAGACGGCAACTGGGTTTCTTTATTATGGGCGGGAGAAGCTGCTGTTTTATTTTTAATTGGCACTCAAAACAATATAAAAACGTATCGCAACCTGTCATTTCCTGTAATGTTACTTGCTTTTTTTAGTATTTTACAAGATTGGGAAAGTTATCATTATCTATTTTCGTATAATAAGATAACTGCATTTGTAAACATCCATTTTCTTACTTCATTATTATTTTCTTTTGCTTTTGGTCTCATTACTTATTTCTCGTACAAAAACATTAAAAACCATTCAGAAAGTAGTAATAGTAATGTTTTTGGTCACATGATAAAAATTTCAGCCATTTTTATATTTCTCTTTTCATTGTATTTTACACTTAGAATAGAAATTACTAATTATTGGCAGCAACTGTACAATAGCTCAGAGATAATTCAACAAGTTGAAGGGGGTGATTATGACACAAGCATTAATAATTATGATTTATTAAGGTTTAAATCATTGTTTGTAATTATTTTCTCCATATTATTTTTCTCTCTTCTAACTATTTTTAATATTAAAAAGACTAAGAATCCAATTTTAGGAGGTACTAATTTAATCCTCAACTTTTTTACCATACTAATTTTCCTTACCCAAGGACTTTATGTTCTAAGTGTATTAAGAACTTCTTATCTTTATCAAACTATGGAGTATTATGAAGCAAGTGCTTTTAACCTTTGGGTGAGATACATTGCTTATTTGTTTTTAGCACTTCTTTTTTATGTAACTTATAAAGAAATAAAACAAGCTTACATCAAAATTAAGCTCTCTATTCCTTTCGAATTGATTCTACACACTTGTATTTTATGGGTTGCCAGTAGTGAGTTAATTCATTGGATGGATTATTTCAATTCTTCGCAATCATATAAACTCGGCATAAGTATTTTGTGGGGAATTTATGCTTTATTACTTATTATTTTGGGGTTAGTGAAAAAGAGAAAATATTTAAGAATAGGTGCTATAAGTTTGTTTTCAATTACGTTAATTAAGTTATTTTTCTACGATATTTCACACTTAAATACCATAGCAAAAACAATAGTGTTTGTTTCTTTAGGTGTACTTTTATTAATCATTTCATTCTTGTACAACAAGTATAAAACATTAATTTCTGATGAAGCCAAAAGTTAGTTTAACCTTCCTGATATTTCTTTTGTGTTTTTCTGGTCTATACGCTCAGATTGAAAATCATAATTATAAAAGGAAGTTATCTCCGCCATCTAATTTATGGCATGAAGTGGTTTTACCTGAGGCTATATTTAGCAGCATTAATACCAACTTTTCCGACTTACGAATTATAGGGTTTAACACTACAAATGATACCTCAGAAGTACCTTTTATTGTATCGATACCATCAAATGAATATACATACAAGGAGATTTCTTTTAAATTAATTAATGCTTCTAACAACCAAAATGGCTATTTCTGGACATTTGAAACTCCGATTGATAAAATTATTAACGAAATCAATTTAAGCTTCGAAAATAAAAACTTTGATTGGAATATTCATTTAGAAGGCAGTAACAACCAAAATGAATGGTTTACAATTCACAAAAAATATAGGGTTTTATCTATTCATAATAATGAAATTGACTTTAACTATACTAATATTAAGTTTCCTAAATCCAACTACAACTACTACCGAATAAGCATTAAAAGCAATGAAGTTCCTGTTTTGAAAAAAGCCACCCTATCATTACAAACAATTGAAAAAATAGCACTACACCGGTGTGCTATAAAAAAAATGGCTCAAAAAAATAATAACACCACTACGGAAATTGACATTGAACTTCACAATAAATATCCTATTAACAAACTTAGTTTGACTGTTGCTGATACTTTAGACTATTACCGACCTATTATTATTAAACAATTAAAAGACAGTGTGCAAACTGAAAAAGGTTGGATTTACAACTACATTACCTTAACAAGTAGTATTATGAGCTCAACTGAAGCCAATGAATTTCACTTCAATCCAATATCTTTAAATAAGCTTAAAATTATTATTTACAATAACAACAATGCTCCTCTAACAATTGATACTGTTACAACAAAAGGATTTGTTTATAAGTTAATTGCTCGATTTAGTGATCTATCAAGTGATTACTTTTTGTATTATGGCAATACATCTTCTTCTGCTCCTTCTTATGACATTGTGAATTTTAAAGATAAAATACCTACAGATTTAACAGAATTAAAACTTTCTGAAGAAGAAAAAATTATTCATGAAAAAGAACAAGTTAAACAACCAATATTCTCTAACGATGGTTGGTTATGGGGAATTCTAATATTATTAATACTATTTCTATCATGGGCATCTTTAAAAATGCTAAAGTCTAAATAAAAAATTATTATCAATTTATTTTAAGCTTGCTAGTTGTTAATACAGTTGTGTTTTGTGAGGCTTTTTTATGTACCTTTGTCATAACTAACGCCAGAAGTTTATGAGGTTTTTTTTTCTAATTGTATATTTATTAGTTTCAAACTTATACTTATATTCACAAACATATGAATTTGCAAAATCATTCGGTAGTTTAAATTCAGATTTTGGAAACTCTATTGCTATAGACAAATATAAAAACATTTATACAGTAGGAACTTTTATGGGTACTATTGACATGGATCCTAGTTCTAGTGTATTTAATTTAACTAACAATGGTTGGGTAGATGTTTTTGTGCAAAAACTTGATTCTAATGGAAATTTTGTTTGGGCAAAATCTATTGGTGGTCAGTACTATGAGAGAGCATACTCTATCTCATTAGATACAAGTGGCTACTTATACATATCAGGAGTTTTTGGATCAGGAGTAGTTGATTTCGACCCAGGTGTCGGAGTATATAATGTTACTGCAAGTGGACAACAAGATATTTATATATTAAAATTAGACACATCTGGAAGTTTTATTTGGGTAAAAACAATACCTACTTTAGGAAGAGAAAATTATATTACAAACGATAATAATGGAGGTGTATACATTACGGGAGGATTTGGTTCAAGTGTAGATTTTGATCCTGACACAGGAGTTACGTACGTAATAAATAATACTATAAGTAAAATATTTACGTTGAAATTTGATTCTAGTGGTAGTTTTAAATGGGTTAAATCAGATGGTTCTAATGGCTGGAACAAAGGATTTGAAATCGCAGTAGATAACTCTGGTAATGTATATAATACTGGTTTTTATACAGGCGGACCTGATTTTGATCCTGATACAGGACAGTGCCTTTTACCAGTTTATAATAGTATTGAAAAAACTTTTGTTCAAAAATTAGATTCAGGAGGTACCTTAATGTGGGCAAAGGGAATAGGTGGAAGTGGTATTTGTAATGGTAACAGTATTGCCGTTGACGTCAATAAAAATACTTTTATTACCGGTTTCTTTACCGATACAATAGATGCGGACCCAAATTCAGGTGTTTTTAATTTATATTCTAATGGTGATAAAGATGTTTTTATTCTTAAACTGGATTCTTCTGGTAATTTTGTTTGGGCTAAATCATTTGGAGGAACAAGTATTGATGAAGGATTCTCCATATCTGTTGACGTAGATGGATATATTTACACTACAGGTCGTTTTTATTCAACCGTAGATTTTGACCCTGGAATTGGCACCACTAACTTGTCCGCTGCTGGTTGGGGATCTAATATATTTATTCAAAAACTAGACAACAATGGAAATTTAATATGGGTAAAAAAAATTGGATCAAATTCACCATCCGAAGGCTATTCAGTTTTAGTTAATCAATTTAAAGAAGTTTTCTTAACAGGTTTTTTTCAAGATATAGTTGATTTTAATCCAGATAGTGCTGTTAATAATTTAACCTCAAATGGAGGTCAAGATGTCTTTGTATTAAAGTTAAGTCAAGATATTTGTTCAGAATTATCAATAGTTGTCGATAGCACTTATAATTTAACTTGCAATGATTCTTTAGGATATATGTTTACTCATGGCATAGGTGGTACACCACCTTATACTTACTCATGGGATACTAATCCTGTTATTTATGATTCAAATGCTATATTTAATTCTTCTGGAATATATACAATTACTCTAACTGACGCAAATAATTGTTCAGTTTCTAAAACAAAAATTATTAACGAATATACAATATTTAATTCTTTTGATTTAAATGCATTTTTAGTGTCTACAAATTTTAGAGTTGGTTTTCATTCTACGCTTTGGATTGAAGCTCTAAACAGTGGATGTGTAGACACGTCAGGTCAAGTAATATTGGTAATTGATAACCTAGTTAGTTTTGATAGTTCTTCCATCAACCCTGATTATATTAATGGAGATACTGTTGCTTGGAACTTCAATAATCTTTTTTATAATTCCATATCATTTCAACCTCAGGTATTTTTAACAACTAGTACATTTGCTTCTATTGGTGATACAGTTTGCTTTGATTTAATTATAACTCCAATAAACGGAGACGCTAATACCTTAAACAATATTAAACAATATTGTTTTCCTGTTTTAAATGGCTATGACCCTAATGATAAAAAAGTACATCCTGAAGGAGAATGTGAAGAAAAATACATATTACCTACACAACCTCTTACTTATACAATACGTTTTCAGAACACTGGTAATGCTGAAGCTGTTAATATATTTGTAATTGATACTATTAGTCAATTTTTAGATATTAATTCTATTAATATTATAAATAGTAGCCATCAAATGCAAACTGAAGTTTTATCTGGAAATGTTTTAAAATTTGTTTTTGATAATATTTATTTACCTGATAGCACTACCAACGAACCTGAAAGTCATGGATTTATAATTTTTGAAATCAATCCATTACAAAACTTACCAAACAACACTGTTATTAACAATAAATGTGAAATATACTTTGATTATAATCCCCCAGTAATTACAAACTCTACTTCAAATACTATTATTGATAATATACCTTGTATAATAACATCAAATAAGATTAATGCAGATATCGAAAGTCAGATTGTGATTTACCCAAACCCATCCTCCTCCTCAATATCAATTATAAATAATGATAACTCTCTTATTTCTGAAATTAAATTCCTTTCTATTACAGGTGATGTAATTAAAATTGTTAGCAATAACAAATCAAATATTGACATCTCAAACTTACCAAAAGGTATTTATTTTTTAAATATAAAGACAACTAATGATGAGATGATATATAAAAAATTAATAATTCAATAATACTTAATTATACTTTTTATTAATAACATGAAAACCAAACTCATCTCTATTGCAAGCTTATTAGTTATTAGTACAGCAGCTTTTAGTCAAGAAGTATTAACATTAGATTCTGCTACCGTAAAACAAAAGCACCAATTAAGTGAATTAACATGGCTAACCGAATTGTGGACAGGAGAAGGTTTAGGCGGAACTTGTGATGAAGTTTGGATGCCTCAGATGGATAATGCCATGCAAGGAATTTTTCGTTATTCAAAAGATGGAAAGGTTGTTTTTACAGAATACATGGTTATTGAGCAGCTGGATAGCAACATATCATTAAAATTGAAACATTTTAGCAAAGATTTAAGTCCTTGGGAAGAAAAAGATAAATGGATAACTTTTGAATTAATAAAAATTGAAGGAACCACCGCTTATTTTAATGGACTAACTTATAGTAGAAAAGAAGATGAACTAACAATAAAACTCAACCTACACAGTGGGGATAAAAAATGGGTAGAAGAATTTACATTCAAAAAAACTGAACTATAAACCATTAATGGTCGTGTTCTCTACCTTTAATTTTATTGCTGTTGTAAGAGTTGTCTAATTCTTCCGCTTCTTCAATAAACTTTTTGGAAGGCTTTTTCTCTAATAACTCATCTAAATTGGGTTGTCCGGCATTTACCCAAGCTGTGTACCAATAACTACCTACTTTTATTATAGATGCCGTTAAACGTCTCTCTACCATTCCATTTAGCATTTCGTGGTACCTATCTGAATATTCTTCGGAATACACTTTCATTAAAGCTGCTCCCCTATTTTCTACACTGTATTTTCTATCGGCAGGAAATTCATCGTTCAATTGTTTCTCAAAACCCAACACAGAATCTTTAGCAGCAAAACTAAGTTTTACTACTCCCCATACATCTTCCAATACATCATCAACATATTTTGCTCTACCCACAAAATAATCATACTCTTCGTGTTTTAACTCCGGCAAACGAGATTCCCAAAAACCGTGTATGCCTTTCTGATTAGTTAATTGTCCGTTGTAATTTTTAGTAGTATGCAACGGCACATGCGAATCGCCAATATAATGTCCTAAATCTGCTGAAACTTTAATAATTCTATCGTAATCTTTTGCTTCAAATGCTTTGGTAAGTTGTAACACCATAAAGTTAACGTGCCAAGGCACAATTCCATAAGCTTGTAAAGTATCTTCGGTAAATTTGTCTACCGCATCGAACCATTTTTTTGGCATTACCTCAAAAGGATCTTGCCCATCTTCAGCATAATGGTCAATGTCTATGTAATGTCTGGGAGCTTCGCCTTCAACCGCATAACGTCTTTTATCCGGATCAACAGCATGTTCAGTAATGTATTCTATGTTTTTTTTGTAGAACTTAATCATTTCGGGCGGCAAGGTAAAAACTGCCATTCGATTAATCTTTTTGTGCCCAAAAAATCCCCAAGAATAAATAGATGGTTGGTAAATGTAATACGCTCCAATTAAGAAGACTATTACCAACATTATATATTTATAAAGAAATTTCATCTGTTCATGTATCTTGTTTTAAGGTTAGTCAGATGGAGTTTCCTAAACAACCTTTCCTTGTTAAGAGAAATTTAGCACCTCTCGTTTTGCTAGGCTAACTGACCAACAGAAGCAGTCTCCTCATTATTTTCTAAAATTAATGTATCTCCTTTAAGTACAGGAACTAATTTAGATTTATTTAAAGTTAAGCAATAAACAATATCTTCTTCCAAATTTAAATTACTCAATCGTTTTCTGTGAGAAGATTCCCCTAAAAACTCAAATAATTTACCCTTGGCATTTTTGTATAAATTAAGTGCTCCTATAGCTCCATCGCCCAAATCGGTAAAACGTAAATTTTTGCTTATTTTTTCTACTACTGCTCCTGCAAAAAGAGAATCTTCTAAATTAAACCTATCCTTCCAACCGGCACATAAAAGCAACACATCTTTATCTTGCTTTTCAACATAATCGCAAACGGCATCTAAGTTTGTAAATGCTCCTATAATTACTTTATGGGCATTTTTAGCTGCATGTATAGCCTTTGTTCCGTTAGTTGTGGTAAGCACAACGGTTTGGTCTTTAAACTTCTTGTCAGAGAAGGTTAACGGAGAATTTCCAAAATCAAATCCATCCATTACCTGAGCATTTCTTTCTGCTCCCACTAAAAAACCTTTTTCTTTGTAGGCGATAGCTTGTTCCACAGATTCTACCGGTATAAGTCCTTTAATCCCATTTTCAAAAGCAGCACAAATGGCAGAGGTAGCTCTTAATATATCTATTACTACTACCACGCAATTGTTGTTATCAAAATAGCTTGGAAATAATGCCGGAGAAAAGCACACTTCTACGTTATTAATATTTCCGGAGGATATTTCTCCCATGTGTTGATTAAAAGTTAATGGTTATTAGTTAGTTGTTAATAGTGAGAAATATTTATCCTTTGTAAAATGGCATTTTCACTACGTTAGCTTTTACTTTTTTATCTCTTATTAAAATGTAAATATCTGAATCTACTTTAGCAAAAGGAGTTGCTACATAGCCCATACCTATTGCTTTGTTTAAGGATGGAGATTGTGTTCCTGAAGTTACTTCACCTATTACATTTCCTTCTGCATCTACAATTTGATAGTGCTGACGAGGAATACCTCTTTCTATCAACTCAAAGCCAACTAATTTACGCGCTACGCCTTCTTCTTTTTGTTTTTTAAGATAATCTACATTTACAAAATCTTTCGTAAACTTGGTTATCCATCCCAACCCTGCTTCTATTGGTGATGTTGTATCGTTAATATCGTTTCCGTAAAGGCAAAAACCCATTTCCAATCTTAAGGTATCTCTACAAGCTAATCCGGCCATTTTCATATCTACCGCTTTTCCTGCTTCCTGAATAGCATCCCAAATTTTTTCTGCATCTTTATTGTGGAAATAAACCTCAAAACCTCCTGCTCCGGTATATCCTGTTGAAGAAATGATTACATCTTCTACCCCTGCAAAAGTTCCTTGCTGAACGGTATAATAAGTCATGTCCAAACTCATATTGGTTAAAGGTTGCAACATTTTTTGTGCATTAGGTCCTTGTACTGCCAACAAAGAAATTCTATCTGAAATGTTTTCTATGCTTACATTGTTAGAATTATGCCTCACTACCCACTCCCAATCTTTATCGATGTTAGCACCGTTAACTACCAACATGTAGTTGTCTTTAGCTAACATATACACCAATAAATCATCTACTATACCACCATCATAATTAGGGAAGCAAGAATACTGTACTTTTCCTGGAGTTAATACCGCAGCATCGTTTGAAGTAATTCTTTGAATTAAATCCAACGCTCCTTCACCACTTACCATAAATTCTCCCATGTGCGACACATCAAAAACACCAACATTATTTCTAACATTTAAATGTTCGTCTGTTAAACCTGTATATTGTAAAGGCATGGTAAACCCTGCAAAAGGAACCATTTTAGCTCCCAAGGCAATGTGTTTGTCTTTTAAAATAATATCTTTTAATGCTGTCGCTTCCATAAATTGTATGTTTTAAAATAAATAAGGAACAAATGTATAAATAATTACGCTAAAATTCTTAAAAATGTAAGTGATAGAAATGTTAATTTATTAACCATGAAATTAACTGTTTTTTTAATTGAAAATTGGAGGTGTATAAGAACCCCAAGCGTGGACGCTTGAGGTAGCGGAGGGAGGCTGTTATACATATTCTTTTAACCTAGCTAGTAAAAGACGTGCTACAACAATTGATGTGTGATAACGAAAAGTACAATCCTCTTCATTAGAAAGCCCTGGATGTGACCCTTCAGGGTTTAGACGAGCCCAAAACCCTTCCAAATAAGATGCTTTTTTATCTGAAGAGTCAAATTCATTTAACTCTTCATATATGAATTTTGGATTAGCTGTTGTGCTTAAAAGTTTTATTACTTTTAGTGCAGATTTCGAATTATTGTCTGGAAGTATTCGGTTAGCAATTTCTATGAGTAGTGATTCTATAAAAGTTCTGAATTGAGAATTTGCACCTGCCCAATTGCTAGAAGAATGGTTGTCAATAGCTTGATTCAAATGCCCCTTACTTTGTTCAAACCCAAATTCTGACAGTAAAATTTCTAATTCAGATTCAATTCTTGCTTCCTCAATTTCATTTGGAAGTAATTTCTTAATTTTTTTACCTTCTACAACAAAACCATCTCTTTTAAGTGCGTTTGCTAGTTCAGGATTTTCACGAGAAAAAGCGTTTTCAAACCTTATAGTTCCTTCATTTCCTCCATATATCACATCTCCGTCTTCCCATCGAAACGAATGATTCTTAAAGTATCTTTCAATTACGTATTGAAGAAGTTCCATTTTGAGGTCTCCACCAAATGGTCCTGTATTATTTTTATTCTTAAGTTCAATAAAGATATCAGTACTTTTAGTGGTTTTTGAAGGTTTTTCTATTGGAGCTCTACGCGTAAAGCCAAATACAGAAATAATCCTATCAATATCACTATGAGACATTTGTTCGATTACTTCAGATAGTTCAAGTAGGGTTTTTACAGATAGCATTATTTTGATTTATGTTACACATTACACTAGGATATACGCTACTTTTCATAATTAATAGCGAATATTTTATATTAAAATTTATTTCCTCCAAATTTATAAAATTTAACCAATTAACTAACAAAAAACTTCTTCGAATAAATGTTAGTTCACATACTTATTTGTAAGATATAGAATAATTATTGGTTTTATGTTATAAATTAGATTCTCAAATCAAACAGATTCCCAATAATTTTTCCGTTGCACTTCAAAATTTCGGGAATGACGATAAAAGTTGGGTTTTGTGCTATGGAAAAGTCCCCTTCGGGGGATTTAGGAGGCTTTTATTTTTACTTATCCAACTCCTCGTAAACAGAGTTTTTACTCTTAAATTCAGGTACCAACGCCTTCATTTGAGCTACAATTTGAAAGTTGTTTTGAGCATTAAAACTGCTTATCAGTTGATTAATTTTAGCATCCACTTCTTGAAAATCATATTTTCTAACCTTCGCTATCATGATTTGATTGTGATGTGTAGCAATGGTATTTTCTTCGTTTGCCAATAATTCTTCATATAGTTTCTCCCCTGGACGAAGTCCTGTGTAGGTAATCTTAATGTCTTTATCTAAGGTTAACCCTGATAGTTTTATCATTTTTTTAGCTAAATCGAGTATTTTAACCGATTCACCCATATCAAAAATATAAATCTCCCCTCCTTCTCCTGATGTTCCTGCTTCTAGCACTAGTTGACAAGCTTCAGGAATAGTCATGAAAAATCGGGTAATATCCGGATGTGTGATGGTTATTGGCCCTCCGCTTTCAATCTGCTTTCTAAACCTCGGAATTACCGAACCGTTAGAGCCTAATACATTTCCAAAACGAGTGGTAATAAACTTAGTATTTGCAGTAGTACTAAGCGATTGAATGTATATTTCCGCTATTCTCTTACTCGCTCCCATTACATTGGTTGGATTTACTGCTTTGTCTGTAGAAACCATCACAAATCGCTCTATATTGTACTGTACGGCTAAATCTGCAATTACTTTTGTGCCCAACACATTGGTAAAAATAGATTCCGAAGGATTGTTTTCCATCATGGGAACATGTTTGTAAGCCGCAGCATGAAAAACATAGCTAGGTTGGAAAGTCTTAAAAAGGTTTTCCATACGTTCTTTATTCCTGATATCTCCAATAACAATTTCATAAGGAACATGGCTAGGATCATCGCCCAATTCTAGTTCCATATCGTATAGTGGCGATTCCGCTTGGTCGAGCAAAATAATTTTTTTTGGATTGAAATGAACAATTTGTCTTACCATTTCACTACCTATACTTCCTGCTGCCCCAGTAACCAATATCACTTTATCAGATAATTGTTGTTTAATGTTGTCTTCACTCAGTTTAATGGGTTCTCTTTCCAACAGTTCTTCAATCTGAATTTTTTTAATTTGCTTAAAACTCAGCTGTCCGTTTATCCAGTTAGAAACAGGCGGCACGTTCAGCACTTTGGTATCGTATTTCAAGCAAGTATCTATCAGCATTTTTTTTCTCGCACTAGAAAGCTGCTGAACCGATATAATTAAATGAGCAACATCTTCTTTACTCAACAAATCATCTAACTTGTTTAATCCTAAGATTTTTACACCCTCTAAAATCTTTCCTTCTTTTTTAGCATCTTCATCCATAAATGCCAGTACTTTATATTTTAACCCTGCATCTTTATCAAGCGTTCTTTTAGTAATAATACCTGATTCTCCTGCCCCGAAAATAATCACGTTGCTTTTTTCTCGGTAGGGATTCATTATTTCTGTGTAAATAGATTTAAACAACACCCTTAGCGTTATCATTAAAAACAGGGTTGCCATATAATCTATAATGATAATAGAAAATGGTATAGGAAAGGTTTTATTGATGCCATAATAAAAAATAAGATTTACCACAACAAAAGCTAAACTGCCAATTGTTAGCGTTATAAATATGCGTTGAGAATCTTTAGAACTGGTGTGTTTTACAATCCCTTTATAGGTTCCTGTAATTAAAAAGCTTAATAGTCTCACGCCAATAATTACACTAAAAACAAAAGGAAATCCTTTTATTTCTACTTCCGGAATATTGAAGTTGAAACGAACTAAATAAGCGATTATGATGGCAAAAAAGCAAATTACCAAATCAATGATAAGCACCATCCATCGTGGAAAATTATTTTGAAATATGTATTTAATCCAACTCATTAATTTAAAACTGAAAATTATAAAAATTCTACTACTGAAATCGGGTTAACTTAATATTAATATTCACAATTACTAATTAATAATTTTAGCAATGGTTTTGAATATAATCTTGATATCAGTCACAACACTTTTTTCTTCAATATATTTTAAGTTAAGCTTCAGCTTAATAGGCATAACTTCTTCAATATATGTTTTTTCTGGATTTTCTGAAATTCCTAGCACTTCATTTTCATTAATGAATTCAATACTTGCAAAATCGGTTATCCCAGGTTTTACAGAAAGTACTTTTTGTTGCTCTTGGTTGTATAAATCAACATATTTTCTAACCTCAGGACGAGGACCAACCAAACTCATATCACCAATAAAAACATTTATTAACTGCGGCAATTCGTCAATTTTATATTTTCTGATGAAATAACCGGGTTTGGTAATTCTACTATCATTTCCACCAACAGTAAGTAAACCTTTTTTATCAGAATCAACAGCCATAGATCTAAATTTAAATAACTTAAAATCTTTTCCACCTTTCCCTACTCTGGTTTGTTTGTAAAACACTCCACCTTTAGAGTCTAAGGTAATTATTAAAGCAATTACCAAAAACAAAGGAAATAGAACAATTAATCCAATAAATGAAAAAAATATGTCCATTAACCTCTTCATTACCCAACAATTTGGTTTACAGCATTAACAACTGCTTTTATAACCGTTTGAATCTGCTCGTTTGTTAAATCATAAAATACAGGTAAGGAGATTTCTCTAGAGAAATTATCCAATGTTATAGGGTAATTTTTAATATTATATCCTAAATTGACATAAAAACTCATAGCAGGCACAGGGATAAAGTGAACATTTACAGATACATCTTGATTAAAAATTTCTTGAATAATAGCATCTCGCTGCTGTTCAGTAATGTTTTTTACCTTTAATGGAAAAAGATGGTAAGAAGTTTCTATTGATAAGTTTTCATTACCTATAACAGGCAACTCAGCCCAATCATAGGCTTTTAAAGCCTTAAAGTATTGGTTAAAAATATACTTTCTTTTCGGCAAAGTTTCGCTATCGTATCTTGCCAACTCTACCTGACCAATAGCTGCCATAATATCTGTCATGTTGCATTTATAACCGGCTTCAACAATATCGTATTTCCAGTTACCTTTTTGTGTTTTTGCTAATGCATCTTTATTTTGTCCGTGCAAGGTTTTTACACATAAAGTTTGATAAATCTCATCATTATTAAAAGGCTCAGGTAAATTAAGTGCTACTGCTCCACCTTCGCCAGTAGTTAGATTTTTTACAGCATGAAAAGAAAATACAGAGACATCAGTTAAAGCTCCTGTTTTTTTACCTTTGTAAGTTGCTCCAAAAGAATGAGCTGCATCGGAAAGAACTAAAATTCTTCCTAGTTTTTTTTGTTCATTTGTAGTGGCAACAAATGTATTTTTGTATTTGCTTACTAAAGCATTAATTGTATCAAAATCGCAAGGTAATCCACCAAAATCTACCGGCATAATTACTTTTGTTTTTGAGGTGATAGCTTTTTCAATTGCTGCAACATTAATATTGAAATCATGAGGATTTACATCTACAAAAACAGGCTTAGCTCCACAATGCATTACCACATTAGCCGTAGCCGAATAAGTATAAGCAGGTAAAATCACTTCATCGCCTTCTTTTACACCAAACCAACGCAAAATAATTTCCAAGCCTGCGGTAGCACTGTTTAAACAAAGTGAATTTTTATTACCACAATAAGCTGTAATTTCTTTTTCAAAAGCTTTAGTTCTCGGCCCTGTAGTAATCCAACCCGATTGAAGTACCTTAGTTACTTCATCTATTACTTGCTGATTAATGTGTGGTGGTGAAAATGGAATCATATTATTTATTGATTATTGTTCGTCTTTAATTTCTAATTTATTAATTCTTGTATAATATTTTCACAAGCTTTTCCTTTCCCATATAAATCTATGGTGAAATCTGCTTTTTGCCCCAACATTTGTTCTACTCCTGCTATAATTTTTTTTGTATCACTTCCAACAAGCACATTTACCTTATTTTCAACCAACTCTACCCACTCTGTCTGCTCTCGCACGGTAACACAGTTTTTCTTAAAGAAAAAGGCTTCTTTTTGCAATCCACCACTGTCCGTCATTACTAAGGCACATTTCTTTAATAACTCAATCATATCAAAATACCCAACAGGATCTATGGTGTCGAATTCCATTTTCAGTCCTAAATCAGCAATTTTGCCTTTCGTTCTCGGATGAAGTGGTAATACCACAGGAACTGTTTTATTAATGGTGTTTAACGCATCTATTATTCCTGTTAAATTCACTTTATTGTCCGTATTTTCAGCTCTGTGAAGCGTACATAAAATAAATTTATCGTGCGTTATTGTATTGGCGATGGTAGCTTTTTCAGCAGAAGTAAGAGAATAATACTCGGCTGCATCTTGCATTACATCACCACTTTTAATGATTTTTGTATCAATATTTTCATATCCTTCTTTTTGCAAATTATCTACCGCTGTTTGTGTCGGACAAAATAAATAATCAGAAATTCTATCGGTTAAAATTCTATTGACTTCTTCTGGCATATCCATATTAAAACTTCTTAGACCTGCTTCAACATGAGCTACTTTTATATGTAATTTTTTAGCAGCCAACGCTCCAGCTATTGTAGAATTTGTGTCTCCATAAACCAACAGTAAATCAGGTTTCTCTTCTAATAATATCTTTTCAATCTGTTCTAACATTCTACCCGTCATAGCTCCGTGTCCAACACTATTAATATTTAAGTTGTACTTTGGTTTAGGAATTTCCATTTCTCTAAAAAATACTTCACTCATGTTATCGTCAAAATGCTGACCTGTATGCACGATTATTTCTTCAATTTCTGGATGTTTCTCTATTGCTCTGCTTAAAGCAGCTGCCTTTACAAATTGAGGCCTAGCTCCTACTATCGTTATAATTTTCATCTGTTTATTTTATTTTGCACAAATGTAGTATAAAGCATGGTATTAAAAAATGCAAAAAACACTACTCCTGCTAATGTTTCTAACATCGCTTCTGTTAAAAAGTTAATAATAATTAATCCTAAAAAAACAATGTAAATGATATGCGTGTTTTTTATAGCGTAATAAAGCGGATAAAAAATCATTAGCAATAAAACCAACAGACCTAAAATTCCCGTGGCTAATGCTATTTGCAAAAACTGATTGTGAGCATTTAGTTCTTTTTCTGCGGCATAATCTAATCCTGAATTCATATAATACTCCACCAACACATCTTTTACATCTCCTGTACCTACACCAAATGGATGTTGAACCAAAATTTTTACACTCGTTTTCCAAATTTCTGTTCTTATAGAAGAAGTGGAATTTAATTCTTCACTTTCGCTAAAAACTGTAGTGAACAACTCGTTAAACCTATTATTTACTTCTGGGAAAGCTTTATATCCCGCAAATAACAGCGTAGAAATTAATACCAATGCAACAGTTCCTTTAAGGTATAATTTGTTCTTAATTATTAAATACCCTATAAAAGCAAAATGAATAAGTAAAATTGAAATAATTCCTGTTTTAGAGACTAAAAAGAAAATAATTAAGGAAAACAATGCCAGCAAAAACAAGTCTTTTTTAGGAAAACTGATTTTATTGCCTTGCTTAATATTTTTGATGTAGATGAGTGCTGATGAAAAACATAAAAAAATAGCCATGTAACTGGAATGACCATACAAGGCTAATTCTCCGTAAAAAAATGAATTGATATCTGAATACAAATAATACTGAATTGCAGCCGAAATTAAGCTTAAGATACTAGCCACAAAACAACCATCTATAAAAGAGTTTAGGATATTATCCGCTACTTTTTTCATTTCAATTTTTGAAACAAAAAACACTAAAGGAAAAAGCAACAGAGAAAGTTTTACTTCTAAATCGAACAAGCCGTATTTAAGGTTAGTAGAATAAATTAGCCCTACAACATAAGCTACATAAAGCAAGGTTAATGCTAATATTCCTTTCTTTTCTTTGAATTTAAAACTTCCGTTTAGTAAACTTGAAACGAATAATAAAATGATAATGGGCGGAATTAATTTACGCTCTAAAGGAATTATAAATGCCAGTAGTAAAAACAAATAATAATTAGCCTTATATTTGACGGTATCAAAATTCACTGTTAATGTTTAGCAATTTAAAAGCAACAAAGATAATTGTTTTAATAGGTTTATTATTAGTTATAATTTTTAAAATTAATTTTTCTGATTTACTATTAAACGAATGTTACACCAACCAACCATCTTACCATTCAGGAGATGAAGTTACGCTTTACTATTCTTCACAGCGAGTTTTTCCTTTCAACATCAATATTCCTATAATTGATATTAACAACAAAGAGGTCTTTTCTATTAATACTCCATTTGGACAAGAAACAACTAATGAAAATGAAGTACTTACCGAGGGTTTTCAATATACTACTAACCGAACATTTATTATTCCAGAAAATATAAAATCGGGCATTTATTTTATTAACGGCAAACACCCACTAATTGTAAAACAACCATCCACAAACAAAATAACTGTTGTGTATCCTTTTATGAATAACCTTATTTACCAACCTTACCAACACCAAGCTGTCTTTGATGTTAAAGCAGCAACCACCAGTTTTTTAAGAACTGTTTATGAAGATAACTACACCAAAGGATTAAAAAAATTGTTTACTGAAATAGATGCCAATTACATTACCGATATTGATTTGGAAGACAACACCAATTTTAATAATCAACAACTCCTCATTATTTATGGGAAAGCAACTTATTTCACTTCAAAAATGAAGCAAAACATAGATGATTTTGTTGAAAATGGAGGTAACTTATTAATCATTTCGTCTTATTATCAAAACAATATTTGTTGGTACAACTCAACCACCTCAAAAGTCACTCTAATTCATCCTGAAAGTAACGTCATACAAAGTTGGCAAGGTTATCTCGCTAAAAATAATGATAGTACAACTACACTTACACCTCTTACCTATGCTTATGGTGGTTTTACCGATAAATCGGGCAATTTAATCATTAACCATGCTAATCATCCTATATTAAAAGGAGTAGCTAAAATAAATGTAGAAACTTATTTAAATATTTCCTTACCTACCAATTGGGAAAATGGAAAACCAATAATTGATACTTCAAAAATGAAAGTTGTTGATGCAAAAATTATAGCTTATAACAAAGCTAAATACTACGATAACAAAGGTGTTAAAGGCATTTTTATTTTTCAGCCAACTAAAACAAGTGGGGAAATCATAAGTTTGGTAAGTGAAGATTGGTGCTTGAAGAAAAATTATGGAGAAAACAAAGAAATTCAGTTAATCACCAAAAATGCAATTGATTACTTAAGTAAATAGTTTTTATTTTTCTATAACAGCTACTACATGTGATCTTAAGAAAGGAAAAAGTCCATTTAAGATTCCATAAAGGTTTCCTACTCTTCTTCCTATTGGTGGTGCTAAAGTTACTTTTTTGATAGTTATTTTTGATGCCTTAGCAAAAAGTTGTCTTATTTCTTGTTTACTAACTCCTTTTACATCTTTATTGTTAGGGTTATCATAAACAAAGTCGTACCACAAAATAATGCCGTTAGGTTTTACCAATTTCAACATTTTATTGGCAATTTGTTGCTTTAATGCTTTATCTAATATAGAGGTAAAAACGGTAGATTGAAAAACAACATCAAATTGCTCTGAAGAAGGAATATCAAGTGCATTACCTGAATAAGCCTTAATGTCAGGATAGTTTTGTTTAAGCACTACAACCCTATCTTCTAAAAGTTCATTAATCGTAATGTTTTCTTTAGGAATTCCCAAACTCATAAAACCATTCAAATTTAATCCCTCACCTGCTCCTATCTCTAATAATTTTATATCTTCTATTTTAGCAAATTTATTGGTTAAAACAGACGCATATAGAAGCTCTCTTTCTTTAACAATGTTTTTGCTATAAGTATTTCCCTGAGCATATTTAGATTTAATCTCAGCAGTCTGTCTAGATTTGTACCTTTCTTTTATTTTATCAATTTCATCCATATTTAGTTATTTAGGCTCACTAGTTCATTAGTAAATTCTTTTGCAATTTTGTTTCTGTTGAAAAATTCTTGCACATAATTTCTTCCATTTTCACCAAATAAAATCAATTCATTTCTATTGTTGTTTAATTGATTTATCTTATTCACCAATTCTTCCTCATTTTCAGGCTCAAAATAAAGACCTGCTTTTCCTTGATTAATAAAAAGTTCTCTTGCTTCACCATCAACCCCTAGAAGTAAGGTTTTTTTCATGGCTAAATTCTCAAATATTTTAGAGGGAATAGCTCCTAAAAATAAATCTAATTTTTTTAATGGAACAAGAGCTACGTCAACAGCTTTAACAATTTTAGGCATTGCAGATTTTGGCACTAAATCTAAAAAAAATACATTTTCTAAATTCAAATTACTTTTCAGCCCCATCAGACGTTCTTTCTCAGGCCCACTACCTAACAATAGGTATTTTATTTCAGCATTGTTTCTGGTTTTCTCAGCTGCTTTTAAAATAATGTCTAACCCTTGTGCATAGCCAATTATTCCAGCATACAGTAGTAGCAAATCATTTTCTGAAAATCCATTTTCTTTTCTCCATTCAGAGTTTATCTTTTCTGGATTAAACAATGACAAATCAACTCCATTGGGTAACCAATACACTTTTTTATTAGGAAATCTACCGCTTATATTTTTAACAATCCCTTGAGTTTGCCCGGTTATTAATACTGATTTTTTATATAGAAATTCTTCCAAAATAGTAGCTAGTTTCAAGAAGAGCTTATTGGTAACCAATCCTAATTTTTCAGCACTTTCTGGCCATAAATCGGATACATTAAAAATTAGTTTAGCATTTTTGTTTTTGCAAAGTAAATAAGCCGAGATCCCCAAAAACAAAGGTGGCGACTCGCAAAAAATATAATCGTACTCTTTTTCTAGTTTTTTCTTTCCTACCCAATAGGAAAACCAAACAAATGAAAAATAGTTTTGTAATCTTTTAACTATTGATTTAGACTTAGAGACATAAATAGATGAACGATGTACTTTTAAACCATCTATTTCTTCATAAGCATATTTTTTTCCTACATACGCTTTATGTATTTCCATAGCAGGGTAATTAGGCATTGCCGTAAGTACTGTAATGTCTATACCTTCTTTTTGTAACAACACTGCCAACTCAAATAATCTGTTTTGTGGAGCTCCTACTTCCGGTGGAAAATATTGTGTGAGTATAAGTAGTTTCATTTATCCTTACTTACTGATTTATAATAACTAATCATTAGTTTTGTATTGTTGTCCAAACTGAAAAATTTATTGGTTCTTTCCCTTCCTGCTTTTCCCATTTGCTCTCTTAATGGTTTATCTAACACCAATTTTTCTAAAGCTTGTGTAATTTCTTCTATAGATTTTGGAGGGATAAGCATTCCCGTTACACCATCACCTACAACCTCTGTTAAACCACCCACCTTAGTTGCTATTACTGGTTTTTCGCAAGCAGAGGCTTCTAAAACAGAAACCCCAAAACTTTCAAACAAAGAAACATTAACAAAAATATCAATCTTATTGTGATAAAGAATGGTCTCTTCATGTTTTACCCTTCCAACAAAATCAACATCACTCTCAATACCTAAATTTACTACTAACTTTTTTAACATTGCTGATTGACTTCCATCTCCAACCAACATTAATTTTAATGGTATTTCCGGATATTTATCTTTCAACAATTTAAAAGCATTAATTAGATACTTTATCCCATAAATTTCTTCCAAACTTTTTATTGTACCTATAATTAACTGGTTAGAATTGTTATTAAGCTCTTCTAACTTCTTAAAAAGAGTAGTATCAATTCCAAAAGGAATAACGTTAATCGTCTTTTCTGTATAGTGTTGAGCTTCAGTAGCCATAAAGTTGCTTGTAGAAAACAAGACATCTGCTTTTTGAAGTATTTTACTAAAAACCAGCTTGTTTACTACCGATTTTTTTGGAAATTCAAAAACATCTGTCCCCCAAAAAGAGACAAATAAGGGATGAAAACTTGTTAAAACACCTAATAGTCCATAGCTTGATGCATAATGAGCATGTAAAACATCTGGTTTAAATTTTTTAATACATTTTTTTAAAAATGGTAATTGTTTTAAATATAAAATTTTAGAACCTAACTTTTCTGAATGATTAAATGAATTGTTAATACAAAAAACCGCAATGTTATTTTCTGAAAACCAATTATAAATAGGAGCTCTAAAAGAAAAAACGCCCACTTCTATTCCTTGTTTAGCAAGTGCTATAGCCCACTTTTGAGTGTGAGCAGAGTTTATATCAGAGGCTAATAATATTTTCATCTGTTTTTATTATGTGATAAAGTGCAACAAGAGCTCCAATAAATAAATATAGCGGTAAAAAAGCGATCATACTGCTAGATGCAACACCCGAAATAAGTAACCCTATGCTCGAGAGGAAAAAAGCAGAAATATAATATCTTTTTTCTTCGCTTATATTATTGTTTTTATGGTGTTTAAATAGAAATTTTAATAAAATCCAACACCAAAAAACGAACACTAAAAAATATATAATTCCTCCTTCTATTAATAGTTCAAACCAAAAATTATGAATGTTGGTTAGTTTATCAAACCCAACCCCTCCTTTTTTTTGTAATAAATACTGACTATTTCCTCCACCAACCCCAAACAAAGGATCTTCTTTAATCATCTCAATTCCTTCTTGTATAAGCATTACTCTATATCCTTGTGAATTACTATCTAAATGATCAAAATCATCTACAATTTTATCAGGAGAAGTTGGTAAAGGCATCCAAGGTAATACTAATCCTTGCATCTCATTTACTTTTAAAAATTCACCTTGTAATAAAGTAAATCCATTTGTTGATATAAAAATTACTAAAAAAAATAAGTAAAGAATATTCTTGTAGTACTTTTTAAATAGTATAAAAGAAGATACAATAATGATTACTATAACTCCCAAAAATGCCAACTTAGAACCAGCTGCTAAAATTAACAAAACGGTTGTTGTTAATCCAATTAAAGAAACATAAATGTTCTTACACAACAAAAAGAATGGTAATCCTAATAAAACAAATGTACTATAATCATTAGGGTTCCAATGAAAGCCTGTTGGCATAGAGTTAACATACTCAGGATATTTTGTTTTACTTAATATCTCAAAAATTTCATTTTCTCTTGCAAATAAATGGTTGTATTTTGATATTCTAGATATAGGCCATCTTAAAATTTGTAGACTTTCTAAAACACCAATAACTAATGCTATTATATAAATTACACTCAATCCTTTAAATAAATATCTAAATCTTGAAAAGTCTCTCACATTTTCTACAACAATTAGACATAATAAGAATCCTTGTGTTATAAAAATTAAATGCCTTATAGCAAAATATTTACTTTCAGCAAAAGGAAGTAACAGTAGGAACCATACTATTGAGAATACAAAAAAATAATTCATCTTATTTTTCTTGTCTAACACATAACTAAATTTCTCCTTTAAATGGTTTATTTTTAATATCCCAATATAAAAAACATTTAACACTAAAAATATATGAAAAAGATAAACATTTCCATAACTAATACCAGCCCCTATAGCTGCTGATATGACCAAACAGATAAATAACCATTGTTTAACTGTTAGCTCAAAAAAAAGTGAATTCAATATTTTTTGCATATAAAAATTCTTTTAATATAATTCTACCTTAACCTTTAAGGCTATTAATTGCTCTAAATGCTTGTATTAATGTTAATAAACCCAATAAGTTAATGCAAAAAACAAAAGCATATAAATAATCATTAAATGATCTATTTAAATAATAACAAGCCGTTATCAATGATAAATAAATTATTAAAACCACAGTAAGGTTAAAAGAATTAATTGCTTTAACTTTTATTGCATCTAAAAAGCTTCTTAATACAATATATAAAGCATATCCAAAACTTCCTCGTAAAACAATAATGGATATTTCTTCTATTGATGGTCTGTAATTACTTCCTAATAAAATTGTTAAAATATAATCCGATAAAAAATAATAAATGAGATATCCAACTATTGTTAATGATATACTCATAAATATAAATCTATAAAATCTTTGTTTTATCAAATGTAATTTTTTATCTCTTGAAAATTCAGCAATTTCTGGTAATAATACAACGCTTAGTGGGCCAAAAGCTGTACCTACTAAATTGATTAAAGTCATTGAATACGCTACGTCTCCGCTTAATAACAAATCTTGCTGAAAATTTAACACGAAATAAGATGGTAAAGTGATTAATGCTAAAAGTGAAAAATCTCCCAAAACCCTTGGAAGTCCATATCTCAACATAGTTTTAGTATCTGCTATTAGTTTATTTACTTTAAGTTTAGGATGATATTTTTTAACTGTGATAACTATAAAAATGATACAACTAATTAACAATAAAAAACTATTTATATACAGTAATTCTTTAACCTGGTTAGTGTATAACAAAATAGTTACAGGTAAAATTCCTATGTGAATTAATTGAACAAAATTAGATAAGTAAATATTTCTTTTACCCCTTAAAAATCCATAGATTATAGCATGTATTCCATATCCAAACAATAATAAAACTAAGGGAAAAATATAGCTACTATAATTAACACTGCCAAAAAATATTTCAGCAAAATAAGCCGCATTAAAACCGATAACCGAAAGCATAACAAACCCTGAAATAACTAAAAGCAATAATCCGGTAGGAAAAATAGAGTTTCTATTAGAATAAATGCTGATGTACCTTGGAACAGCAACTCCCAACCCTACCATTAAAAGAGGTTGTAAAAAAGAAATACTCCTTCTGGATAGAGTATACTCACTAAAACCATACTCCGTCATATACTCACTTGCTATACGATAAACTAAAAAACTAAGAAGTACAATTAAAAACTCTATAAAGAAAGTAACTATATAATCTATATTTCTTTTAAAAAAATGCATTAATAATATATGTAGTAATAAATTATCTCATCTAATAGTGATAGCATGATATTTACAAGTCACAAATATAACTTTGTTTAGTTAAATCGCTACCATTTCATAAAATTAGTTAAGTATTATACTCATTTTCTTAAAAAGAACAACCAATTAAAATCATTAGCTTAATTTTGCTATATGATTTACCTAACTAGAAGAGAAAGATTTAATGCTGCTCATCGCCTATTTATTGAGGAATGGGATGACACCAAAAATTTTGAAGTCTTTGGAAAGTGCTCCAATCCTAATTGGCATGGACATAATTACGAGCTTTTTGTTACTGTTAAAGGCAACCTTAATCCAGAAACTGGATTTGTAGTTAATTTAAAGGTATTAAGTAAAATAATTCGTGAGCATATTATTAGTAAAGTAGATCATAAAAACCTAAACTTAGATGTTCCATTTATGCAAGGGAAAATAACTTCTACAGAAAATGTTGCAATTGCTTTTTGGGAAGTGTTGGCACCTTTTATAAATGAATTAAATTGCGAATTGCACTGCATTAAAGTTGCTGAAACAGAAAACAATTATATTGAATATTACGGAAAATAAAACTCATGGCGAAATACAACGATAACATGACTAGCCAAAACAATATGGATGGTTACGAAAAAATTGAACAGTACAACGAAACAAAAATCAACTTACTATCAGCAAGTTATTCTGACATTATTACTAACCTTGGTGAAGATATTAATCGTGAAGGATTACAAAAAACTCCAGAGAGAGTAGCTAAAGCTATGCAATACCTTACTCATGGTTATGATTTAAATCCTACAGAAATTCTTCAATCAGCAATGTTTCAAGAAGACCATGGACATATGGTAATTGTTAAAGACATTGAGCTTTACTCATTATGCGAACATCACATGTTGCCTTTCTTTGGAAAAGCTCATGTTGCTTATATTCCTAACGGACATATTGTTGGGTTAAGTAAAATCCCTCGTGTGGTAGATGCTTTTGCCAGAAGATTACAAGTGCAAGAACGATTGACTGATGATATTAAAAACTGTATTGAAGAAGCACTTAAACCACTTGGCGTTGCGGTAGTTATTGAAGCCCAGCACATGTGTATGCAAATGAGAGGTATCCAAAAACAAAATTCACTAACTACTACTTCTTCTTTTACTGGTGCTTTTGAGAAAGATAGTACCCGTAAAGAGTTTATTAGCTTAATCTCTAACAAACTGTCATAATGACTTATTTTTACAAGTGGTAAATAAATTGATAATAAAAAACAGATAAAATTTAAATAATATAATATGGAAAACAAGAATTTCATTAAAAGTCCGATAGAGCAAACTGCTCCATTTAGCGGGACTATGGTTAAAACCTTTATGTCTAATGTATTTAGTTATATGGCTTCTGCCTTAGCTATTACAGGTATTATTTCCTATTGGTTTGGAACAGATTTAGAATTGGTAGGCATGTTATTCAGCCCAACTGCTGAAGGAGGCCTTAGTATGAATATGCTTGGCTACATTGTAATGTTTGCCCCTTTAGGTTTTGTATTATTGATGTCTTTTGGTTTTCAAAAGCTTTCTTCCATGGCAATGGTTATCTTATTTATAATTTACTCTGCCATTATGGGTGTTAGTTTAAGTACTATCTTTTTAGTTTATACCGCTAGTTCTATTTTTATGACTTTTTTCATAACTGCCGGAACTTTTGGTGTAATGGCCCTACTGGGTTACACTACCAAAACTGATTTAACTAAATTTGGTTCTATTTTAATGATGGGGTTAATAGGTATTATCATTGCTAGTGTGGTAAATATGTTTATGGGTAGTGAAACCATGGACTACATCATTAGTATATTAGGTGTTTTAATCTTTACCGGACTTACTGCTTATGATGTTCAGAAATTAAAAAGAATTGGAACTGGTGTAGAATATGGCACTGACGAAACGAATAAATTAGCCATTATGGGAGCTTTAAACCTTTACTTAGATTTTGTAAACCTGTTCCTATTCTTACTAAGATTTTTAGGAGACAGAAAATAAAAAAACATGTACAATAAAAAAGCCTAACAGTTCTCTGTTAGGCTTTTTTGTTAATTCAACTTTATAAACTTTAACCTTTTAAACTAATTATTTAAACATTAAACCTAAAGTGCATAATATCTCCATCTTGCACAATGTATTCCTTCCCTTCAACCGCCATTTTACCGGCTTCTTTTACTGCTGCTTCAGAGCCAAGAGAAATAAAATCATTATATTTAATTACTTCTGCCCTAATAAAACCTTTCTCAAAATCGGTATGAATAACACCTGCTGCCTGTGGAGCAGTCATTCCATGCTTAATTGTCCAAGCTCTAACTTCTTTTACACCTGCAGTAAAATAAGTTTCTAAATTCAATAATTTATAAGCCATTTTAATCAACTTGCTTACACCTGCATCACTTAACCCTAAATCTTGCAAAAACTCCTGACGTTCATCAAAAGTTTCTAACTCAGCAATATCAGCTTCTATTTGAGCACCAATTACCAATACTTCTGCATTTTCGTCTTTTACTGCTGCTTTTACTTTTTCTACATATTCATTTCCTGTAGCTACAGAACCTTCATCAACATTACAAACATATAGAACCGGCTTATTGGTAAGCAAATGTAAATCCTTTACAAAAACAGCTTCTTCTTTGGTTACTTCAACTGTTCTAGCAGATTTTCCCTGATTTAACGCATCAGCATATCTCTGTAATACTTCATTTTCTTTAACGGCTGATTTATCACCCGTTTGTACTTTTCTTTTTACACCATCTAATTTTTTCTGAACAGTTTCTAAATCTTTTAGTTGTAATTCAGTATCAATAATTTCTTTATCTCTAACCGGATCTACAGAACCATCTACATGCACCACATTGCCATCATCAAAACATCTCAACACATGAATAATAGCATCCGTTTCTCTAATATTTGCTAAGAATTTATTACCTAAACCCTCCCCTTTGCTAGCTCCTTTAACCAATCCGGCAATATCAACAATTTCTATAGTAGTTGGTTGCACTTTCTCAGGTTTCACCAATTTTTCTAATTCATTTAGCCTTTCATCTGGAACAGTAATTACCCCAACATTTGGTTCAATAGTACAAAAAGGAAAATTTGCCGATTGAGCCTTAGCATTTGATAAACAATTAAACAAGGTTGATTTTCCTACATTTGGTAAACCAACAATTCCGCATTTTAACGCCATATTCTTCTTATAAAATTTTTGAGCTGCAAATGTAACAGATTAATCTATTTTATTGAATGAATTTAAATATCTTTAATGAAAAATTCACTCAATAGCTATTTATATCCAATAAGCATTGTACCTTTGCAGTACACAAAAACAATTAAAATTATGAGTGATTTTTCATACGAAATAAAAGCAGGCAAAGGTATTAGCAACATTACTTTTGGAAGCAAAAGAGACCAATTGAAACAAATTTTAGGAGAACCTACAGAAAAAGAATTATACAACGCTACTGAAGATGAAGATTACCAAACAGAAGATTGGCATTATGATGAATTAGAAACTTCTTTTTCTTTTGATGAAGAAGATGGGTGGCGTTTAACCACTGTTGCTACAAGTTCTCCTGAAGCTACAATTAAAGGCAAAAAATTAATCGGGTTATCTGTTGATGAAACTTTAGCTGAAACAGAAAATATGGATTTAGGTGAAAACTATTTAGAAGATTTCTCTGAAGAAGGCGAAAATCAAAAACTAGTTAGTTTTTTAAATGCAGGTATTAATCTATGGTTTGAAGATGATGTGCTTTCTGAAATTCAATGGAGCGTTTTGTGGTCTGATGAGGATACCCCTGAATGGCCATAAACCTTAAAAGTTTAAAAAAATAACAAAAAAACTGTCATTTCTACATCAGGAGATTGGCAGTTTTTTTTATCTTATTTCTCGACACTACAAATTCATTTTTCTTCCCTGACGAAACGTAGTGGAGATCAGGGATCCATTTCTATATTAAACTCCTTATCTTCGCTACGCTTCGTAAGGAGAGATATTTGGGTTAGTAAAAGACTCTACTACTTTATACTTTCAGTTTGCTTATAACTTACCATGTTGGCAAACAATCGGAAAGCACCACTCACTCCGGCAGGTAACTCTCTAAAAAATGAAACACCTGTATAAATAAAGCTTCCTTTTCCATAATGAACTACTAAAACACTGCCTTTTTTACTCGTTTCCCCTTTATCATTCATCATTAAAATTGGCTGAAATTCTTCGTCCCACTCATCGGCAAAATATAAGCCTCTTTCTTGCACCCATCCTTCAAAATCATCTGCGGTAAGCTTATTAGGGTAATTCAGCATAGAATGTTTAGTATCTACAAAAGTAACATCAGCATCTTCCTCAGTTACTCTATCTTTACTGATGTTAAAGTTATATGGACCAATTTTATCGGTTACCAACCCTCTATTTACGTTGTACTGAACAATATAATTTCCTCCATTTTTAATATAATCCATAATTGTCGTGTAAACATTACTCATGTATTTATTGGTGTTATAAGCTCTAATACCACAAATAATAGCATCATACTGAGATAGATTTCCATTTTTCAATTTATCTTCATCCAACAATACTACCTGATAACCTAATTGTTCCAAAGCATTTGGCACCTCATCTCCCGCTCCCATAATGTAACCAATTTTTTGTCCATTGGTTTTTACATCTAGACGAACCATTTTAGCTCTTGCTTCTTTTAAAACGGTTTGTATTTTAATATGGTCATATTCAATAAAAATAGCTTCTTTTGCCGGTACATTATTTATTAATACTTTCATTTCCACTTCAGATGCCGTTGCAGAAGGAGTAACCATAAAAACTAATTGCTGCTCTTGATTTTTTTCAACAATAGAAAAATCAGCTAATTCGGGACTAGCTTTCCAGCCTTTTGGTAAAGCTAAGTTTACATTTCCATTGCTATTCTTTTCATGCGACTTTACCGTTACCACTACTTTTTTAGGTGTATTAGCAGAAAAAACATACACATTTTCAGCAACAGCTGCAGTAATTTTAGGCAACACTATAAATGGTCTGTAAATTTCCCCCTTTACCCTGTCTGTCCATTTATACTGCAAAGGTTGAGTTGTGTAAAAAAATATTCCTTCTACCTCTAACATAATGGCAGCATAAAGTTTATTTAAGTTTTGAGGAAGTCCAGTCATATCTTGCTGAGCAACTTCAAAAATTCCTTCATAAGGTTTGTTCAGCCAGTAAGGGTTGGTGTTTGTTTCATTTTCACAAACAAAGGGTAGATTAATGTTTTGCATTTCATTTTTAGGCAGCTCTAAGTTAATAGTACTGTCTTTTTCCATAATACCAATATTGGTAAGTTTCACCTTTAAATTACTTCGGTTAACGATATTTATTACACCATTAACCAAAGTTCCTGGTGTTGCACTAAAATCATCGGCAATAAATTCAGCATGTAGTCCCATGCAAGAGCTTATCAATTTAGAAACTTCTGCCAACTTAACATATTTCCAAGAACTATAAGGCAGGGCATTAATTTTTGTAAACACTTTCAGTAAAATAGGAACGATTTTTTCAGGATGTTCAGCATCAAAATTGGTATTTGCCCCTTGAATTAACGCACTAATTTCTTTCCCTCCTTCTATTCTATTCCACGAAAAATCTATCCCATCAAAAACATCATCTTCAAATTTTTCACCTTTTTGCAACACCAAATACTCATCTTGCACTCCTCTTACTTTTGCTGCACCAAATCCTTGACTCTTATGCATGGTTCTGCTTTCTGCAGCTATTTCGCTGTAAGCTTTACCCAATAAAGGATTATAAGTTCCTACATCAACCGTAATGTAATCTGGATTGTCTTTAGCTTTTTCCGGCAAGTCTTTATCCCACCAAGTGCTGGCATTTAAAAACAACCGTTTGGGCTGCCAAACATCTACATACATCAGTTGCTCAGGAAATGCAGTTGAGTCTGCTGCCAAATCAAAAGCTTCTTCAGCCAATATTGCCGAAGCAGTATGGTGACCATGACCTGCATAAGCGGTTTTTGGAAAACGAGTAATAATTACATCTGGTCTAAATTTTCTGATGACATATACTACATCTGCCAACACTTTTTGCTTGTCCCACTTAGCAAAAGTTTCTTCAGGAGTTTTAGAATACCCAAAGTCAACAGCTCGGGTAAAAAACTGTTCGCCACCATCAATTTTTCTAGCTTCCAATAATTCTTGTGTACGTACAACACCCATTAAACCACCTTGCTCAGTACCAATTAAATTTTGCCCACCATCACCTCTAGTTAGAGAAAGGTAACCTGTACGCATCAATTTTTCATTTGCCATGTAAGCAATTAATCGAGTATTTTCATCATCAGGATGAGCAGCTAAGTAAAGTACACTACCTAAAGTATTAAGTTTATTTAATGCTAACTTTATTTCTCCTGCTGTTAATGGATCTTGAGCCTTTGCTTTTGGTATGAATCCTAAAAAAGTAATGACCAAACAAAAAATGATAATGAAATGTTGCATGTATTTATTTTTTTGAAAGTCCCAAAATTAAGGAATTTTGTATAGAGCGATTTTCAATCGGTTTATTGCTTTGTTAATAAAACAAAATAATAGGCTTCATAAAGATTCATAGTAGTTCTCTGTAAAAAAATCTATCTTTGTAACATGTTAGAAAAACCGTTTACCATGGTAGCCAAAACTTCTTTCGGTTTAGAAGATGTTGCTGCTGAAGAATTAGCTCAATTAGGAGCTCAACAAATTGAGAAAGGAATTAGAAGTGTCTCCTTTAAAGGAGACAAGGCTCTATTGTATAATGCCAATTTATGGCTCAGAACAGTCAATAAATTATTAGTTCCGATACATCAATTTCCTATTAAAGATAGTGATGATTTGTATAACCAAATCAAAAAAATGGAATGGGAAAACATTTTTGATGTAGATCAAACTTTTTTTATTGATGCAGTAGTTTCTTCTACCCTATTTAATCACTCACAATTCCCTGCATTAAAAGCTAAAGATGCTATTGCAGATAGATTTAGAGAAAAATTTAACCGAAGACCAAATGTTGAAAAATTTAACCCCAACATTAAAATTAACCTTTACATCAATCAAAAAAATAATTGTGTAGTAAGTTTAGACAGCTCTGGTGATACTCTCTTTAAAAGAGGTTACAGAGAAAGTCGTAGCGAAGCACCAATTAAGGAAGATTTAGCCGCAGGCATGATTTTATTGAGTGGATGGGACAAAAAAGCTCCTCTACTTGATTTGTTTTGTGGCTCAGGAACTATTCTTATAGAGGCTGCCATGATAGCTTTTAACATTGCTCCCAACCTTAAAAGAGAAGAATTTGGATTTTTTAATTGGAAAGATTTCGATAATCAACTTTTTAATAAATTAAAAGACGAAGCTATTACCAATAGAAAATTCTCCAACACTAGAATTATTGGTGTGGACAATTCAGGAAGAGTGTTAGGTATGTGCAGAGCTAACCTCAAAAGTATTGATCTATTAGACAAAGTAAGCTTAAAATTATCTGATTTTCAAGACTACACACCAACTACAGAAGCTGGTATAATCATTTCTAACCCACCTTACGGAGAAAGAATTGGCGATGGAATTGAAGCACTTTACACCGATTTTGGTGATACACTTAAACAAAAATTTAGTGGCTGGTCGGCATGGATAATAAGCTCCAATATGGAAGCCCTTAAAAATGTTGGACTAAGACCATCTAAAAAATTAAAATTATTTAATGGAAGTTTGGAATGTAAATTTATTCAGTATGAAATGTATCGAGGGACAAAAAAGACACACAAAACAGAAAATGCTGTAAATGATTAGAAAGGATTACATTCAACGATATTTTGATGAAATGGCTAAAATGTTAGCTAAAATCCTCTTTTTAAAACAAAACAACGAACCCGAAAAAATTCAAGAAACCCTTAATGACTTTGCTAATGATTTTCTAAAAATTAATTTAAAAAACATTTTAGAAACCCCTGAAGACAAATTAATTGACACACTTAAAGCGGAACATGATTTCGATTTAACCAAGTTTAAACTGCTCGAAGAGTTACTATTTCAAAAATTCTTATTAACACCCAATGATGTTTCCTTAAGAAATAGTACTTTAGAAGTCATAAATTATATCATAAAAAACGATAACGATTTTTCTGTAGAACGTCATCAACGTTCTCAAGAGCTAATTAAACTGTCTAATTAAAAAGATAAAAAATGCAAAAAATAGGTGTTTTTACCTCCGGTGGTGATTCTCCGGGAATGAATGCTGCGGTTAGGGCCGTAGTAAGAACTTGTGCTTATCACAACATTCAGGCTTATGGTATTTATGAAGGCTATAAAGGATTGATTGAAGGAAATATTGAACCTTTTGGTGCCAGAGATGTTAAAAACATTATACAGCGAGGAGGAACGATTCTAAAAAGTGCCAGATGTAAAAAATTTCATGAATATGAATGGAGAAAAAAAGCTTTTGAAAACATTCAAAAACATGATTTAGATGGCATTGTAGCCATTGGTGGTGACGGTACTTTTACAGGAGCAGCTATTTTTAATAGTGAGTTTAACATCCCATTTGTAGGTATTCCCGGAACTATAGATAATGATTTATATGGAACAGACTACACCATTGGTTATGACACAGCACTCAATACAGTAGTTGAAGCAGTAGATAAAATTAGAGATACTGCCAACTCTCATAATCGTTTATTTATTATTGAAGTGATGGGCAGAGATGCCGGATTTATTGCTTTACGAAGCGGAATTGGCGTTGGTGCTGAAGCAATTCTAGTTCCTGAAACTCCCTCTTACATTAATGAACTGTTTAAAAAATTAGATAGCGACAGACATGGTAGAAAATCGAGCATGATAGTAATTGTTGCCGAAGGTGATGAAACCGGAGGAGCCAACGAAGTAGCCAAACATGTAAAAGAACATCATCCTAAATTTGATACTCGCGTAACTATTTTAGGTCATATACAACGTGGTGGTAGTCCATCGGCTATGGATAGAGTACTTGCCAGCCAAATGGGAAATGCTGCTGTTAATGCTCTGTTAGATGGCAAAACAAACCTTATGATAGGAGTTGTAAACAATAAAATTGCCTACACTCCTTTTGAAAAAGCCATCAAACACCATCAAAAAATTAATACCGATTTACTTTCTTTAGCAGAAATATTATCCTGCTAAAAACTTATAAATTTGAGAAACTTAGTCCTATATAACTCTTCTGCCGGATCCGGAAAAACTTATACTTTAGTAAAAGAATTTTTGCTACGTGTATTGGCTGAAAATGCCGAATTTCCTGCTTATTACAAACATATTCTTGCCATAACTTTTACCAATAAAGCTGCCGCAGAAATGAAAGAAAGAGTGATTAAGGCACTCGAAGATTTTGCATCAGACCAACCATTAGAAGGTACTTCCAATTTTTTAATGAACGATTTATTGCTAAGTGAAGCTGAGGGCGGACTTGGAATAACAAAAGAAAAACTCATTAATAAAAGCGAAGTTGTTTTACGACATATTCTTCATCATTACAATGATTTAGCCATCAGTACCATTGATAAGTTTACCCATAAAATCATTAGAACTTTTGCTCACGATTTGCACTTGCCCATCAATTTTGAAATTGAACTGCAAGAAAGTGAAGTTTTAACAAAAGCAGTTGATTTACTTATTGCTCAAGTTGGAAAAGATGATAAAATAACCAAATTAATGGTTGATTTTTCTGTGTACAAAGCTAATGAAGAAGCCGGCTGGAATATTGAAAAAGACTTAATAAACTTTGCCCAAACTCTTTTACAGGAAAACGGCAGCTATTTTGCCAATCAACTTAATGAATTATCAGTTGATGATTTTTACCTCATAAAAAAAGAGCTGGAAACCATTATTACATCCTTTGAAGATGAAACTGAAAAAATAGCTAACGAAGCCTTAACCTTAATAAAATCTAAAGGCTTAGCCGATAATGATTTTAGTTCAAGTTATATCCCTAAATACTTCATCAAACACATCAACAAAAACTACGAACCACCAACAAATTCTATTGTTAAAATGTTTGGTGGCGAACAAAATTGGTATGCACAAAAAACTCCTGAAAATATAAAGCAAATCATTGATGGAATAACTAATGAACTTACTTCTTTCTACAATAGATTAGAAAATTTAAAAGTAGAAAAATACAGCGATTACCTTATTACCACATCTATCCATAAAAATATTTTTGTACTGGCAGTTATTAATGAAATTGAAAAATCTATTGAAAACATTAAACAAGAAAACAATGTACTTAGTTTCTCCGATTTCAATAAAAAAATTGCTCATGTAATTGCTAACGAATCTATTCCTTTTATTTATGAACGTTTGGGTGAAAAATATTACCATTATCTTATTGACGAATTTCAAGATACTTCTGTAATTCAGTGGTTCAATCTCATTCCGTTGGTAGATAATTCTTTAGCTAACAACAGATTTAACATGGTGGTTGGAGATGCCAAACAATCTATTTACAGATGGAGAGGTGGCGAAGTAGAGCAAATTATTCAATTCCCTAAAATTGTAGAAAAAACAGGCATTATAAATAAAGAACTGCATACCATTAATGCTTCTTTTGATAGAAACATCAACAGAAAAAATCTTAACAATAATTTTCGTTCTACTGCCGAAATTGTTGATTTTAACAACCAGTTTTTTCAGTTTGTAGCCCAACAAATGCCGGAGGAATATCAAAATCTTTATAAAGACCTTAACCAAGGTTTTAATCCTGAAAATACCGGTGGAGGAATAGAAATAAGCTTTTTTGAAACCGATGATAAAGAAGAATTGTTAGAGTTAAATGCACAGCAAACCTTACAGATAATTCATCAGCTAACAAAAGAAGGTTACCAACTAAACGATATTGCCATTCTTACACGAGCCAATAGTGAAGCGGCAGAAATAGCTTCATTTTTACTGGATAATAATATTGATGTTATTTCTTCAGAAAGCTTGTTGCTAAACAACTCTAAAGAGGTTAACTTTTTGGTTACTTTTTTAAAATACTTAATCTATCCTAACGAAAAAAGTATTCAATTGGCGTTGCTTTCTCTAATGCCGGATTCGTTAGCCAACGATGCGGCAATTTTTGAACTCTTTATTTCTTCATCATCAAAAAAAGAAGATGTATTGGCAACTTTCTTAAAAATGAACGATTTAGAGTTAGATAAAAACATCATCAACCAGTTTTCGCTCTATGAGTTAACCGAATTTTTAATTAACCATTTTTCTTTGTCTGATGAAACCAACATTTACATTCAGTTTTTCTTAGATAAAGTGTATGAATTTACCGTAAAAAAAGGCAATTCTATCAACAGTTTTGTTGAATGGTGGAATGATAAAAGTGAAAAGTTTTCCATCATCATCCCTGAAGGAATTGAAGCGGTAAACATTATGACAATTCATAAATCTAAAGGATTGGAATTTCCAATTGTAATTTATCCTTTTGCCAATAATGCAGCAAGGGGCAATAATAGAATGTTTTGGATAGAGAAAACACCGGTAGAAAAATTGCCTGTTGCCCTACTCCCAATGAATAAAGATATTTTAAACACCGAATACGCTTATATTTATCAAAATGAAGAAAATAAAGCTATATTAGACCTTGTAAATGTACTCTATGTAGCATTTACTCGACCAAAAGACAGGTTGTATATTTTATCTAACTATGTTCCAAAAAAGAGTGAAAAAGTTGCCGCCAACCAGTTTCTTTATAACTATTGTACTAACTTCACTCCTATTAAAACAGCAGTACCCACGTACCGTTTCGGATTATTTAACAAGAAAGATACTACCGAAAAACAAGCTGAACAAAGCAATAGCGATAAGTTTGGTAAGATCATCCACAACAATTGGAGAGAAAAAATAAAAATAAGCTTTCAAGCTCCAAAAGTCTGGGAAGTTGAAAATCCGGAACAGATTGGCGAACATGGATCTTCCATTCATGCTATTTTAGCTGATATTAAAACAGTCGCTGATATTGAAAAAACAACTAACAGGTATGTGAGTAAAGGTATTATATCCATTGAAGAATCTAAAGAGTTATTGGTTCAACTACAAAATTTATTCAGTAATCCTGCTATACATTTTTTGTTTGATGATGTAGATGAAGTAAAAAATGAAACTTCTATTTTATTACCTTCCGGTGAAGTTTTCCAGCCCGACAGAGTGGTTATAAAACAACAGACTGCTTATGTAATCGACTACAAAACAGGCGAAAGAAACAATAAACATAAAAAACAAATAACCAACTATATTGATGTCATCAGTAAAATTCCGGCTTATGCCAACTTTACTTTTAAAGGTTATATTTTGTATTTAAAAACGAATGAAGTTGTTGAAATTTAGTAGCAATACCTTAGCTAATTTTAAAATAAAAATTATAGTTTTGATGTATAACTAAAAAACAAACAATTAAATATGGAAGAAACTACAAACAACAATGCTGTTCCTACACAAGACCCGGGGAAAACAGTGGCAATTGTTAGCTACATTACACTAATTGGACTAATCATCGCTTTTGTAATGCACAGTGAACAAAGAAATAAATCTGAATTAGGTGCATTCCACCTTAGACAAGCATTAGGAATTTATCTTACTAGCTTTTCTATGATGATTGCAAGTTTTATATTGGTTTTCATCCCATTTATTGGATGGATGATAGCCATTTTAATTAACTTGTGCTATATCGGAATTTTTATATTCTGGATATTAGGACTTATTGGAGCTGTTAATGGCGAAAGAAAAGCCGTACCTCTTTTAGGAGCTTTTTATCAAAATATTTTAAAGGATATCAAGTAAGAGTATTATAACTTATTGCTACAAAAAGAGCATTAACTAATATTAGTTAATGCTCTTTTTTATGTAATTTATTATAAAAATTTTCGACAAATTAGTAAGTATTGTGGAAATAAAAACAAAACTTTGTAAAAAAGAAATTATTAGCCAAATGGAAAAATTTAGAGGAACAGGGGTTGCCATTATTACTCCTTTCAATCAAGACAAAAGCATAGATTATAATGCATTAGAAAGATTAGTAGAATACCTCATTACAAACGGAGTAGATTACTTAGTAGTTCAAGGTACAACTGGAGAATCGGTAACCTTAACTAACGAAGAAAAAAAGCAAGTATTGGCTTTTGTGATTAAAGTAAACAACAACAGATTACCCATAGTACTTGGTTTAGGTGGTAATAACACACAAGCTATTCTAGATGCTCTTTCAACTACCGACTTTACCGGTGTTGATGCACTACTTTCAGTTAGTCCGTATTACAACAAACCTACCCAAGAAGGAATCTACCAACATTACAAAGCGATAGCTGAAAAGTCTCCTTTACCCATAATTTTATATAATGTTCCGGGAAGAACAAGCTCTAACATAGCTGCTGCGACAACTTTACGACTTGCCAATGATTTTAAAAACATCATAGCTGTAAAAGAAGCTTCCGGAAATTTAGAACAATGTATGGAGATTATTCAACAAAAACCTGAAGGATTTTTAGTGATTTCCGGAGATGATGCTCTTACCCTACCTTTTATTGCTAGCGGTGGAGATGGTGTTATATCTGTAATTGCCAATGCTTTTCCTAAAGGATTTTCTGATATGGTAAATGAAGCGTTAAACGGCAATATAGAAAATGCCAGAAAATTGCATTACCAACATTTTGAAATTATCAACTATTTATTTTGTGATGGAAACCCTGCCGGAATTAAAGCTACGCTAAAAGTTTTAGGAATTACAGGTGATACAGTTCGTTTACCATTGGTTAATGTTACAGCTGCTACTTTTGAAAAAATAAAAATCTTAACCAACAAAATTATATAACTAATTTTGAAAAAGTTAAAAACCATCATATCAACTCTTACTTTAATATTAATTTTTACAATATTTAGCTGTAATATGGAAGCAAAAAATAACAATAAACCTACAGAAAATACTAATGATACTACCACAACAGATACCATAACACTTGGTGCCGGATGTTTTTGGTGTGTCGAAGCTATTTTCGATCAATTAAAAGGAGTTGAAAAAGTAATTTCAGGGTATACTGGCGGAACTGTAAAAAATCCTTCTTACAAAGAAGTATGCACTGGAAATACGGGGCATGCAGAAGTTTGCCAGGTGATATACAATCCTAACATTATTGCCACAGAAGAATTGTTGGAAGTTTTTTGGCAAACCCACGACCCTACAACCCTAAACAAACAAGGAGGTGATGTTGGTACTCAGTACCGTTCTGCTATTTTTTATCACAACGATGCTCAAAAACAAATTGCTGAAGCATACAAGCAACAACTTGACAGTTCCGATACCTTTAGCAACCCTATCGTTACCGAGATTACAGCTTTTACCAATTTTTATCCTGCCGAAGATTATCATCAAGATTATTTTGAGTTAAATGGCGAACAACCATACTGCTCTGCTATTATCAAGCCTAAGGTAGAAAAGTTTAAAAAGAAATTTAAAGATAAATTAAAACCTTAGAATTTTTCTAAATTCAGATTTAAATTTAAATTTGTGGAATGGATAATTTACTAATTGAAGGAACAATTAATACTCCCAAGATAGATTTTAATGCAACAACCAACTTGTTAAAAATTTGGGGACGCTCTATTCCTGAACATCCCATTAACTTCTATAAACCTATAGAAAATTGGCTAGATACTTACATAACTACATCTCCGGAAGAAATTACATTAGAAATTTACCTCGATTACTTAAACACACATTCAACCGAGTGTATGTATATCTTACTTAAAAAATTAGCCAACTATCAATCAACACTATCAAAAAACGTAAAAGTAGTGTGGCTTTATGATGAAGATGATGAAGACATGGAATCTATGGGTGAAGATATTAGTGATATTGTTAAGCTTCCTATAGAGTTAAAAACGCTCTAAATACATCAACAAAATACAGTAATCTATAGCATAATTGCTATTACAACAAAAAAATATAAACACATGAAATACAATCCTCTTAATCAGCAAACATTTATAAACAACAGAAAAAGAGTAACAGAGATGATGCAACCTGCATCTATGGCTGTTTTCAATTCAAACGATATTATGCCAACCAATGCTGATGGGACCATGCCCTTTCGTCAGAATAACGATTTACTTTATGTTTCCGGAATTGATCAAGAGGAATCGATAGTTATATTATTTCCGGAAGCTAATAATCCGGCACATAGAGAAATACTATTTGTTAAAGAAACCAGTGAAATAATTGCCATTTGGGAGGGTGCTAAATTTACTAAAGAAGAAGCTACGGCTCTTTCAGGCATTAAAACTGTTTTTTGGACCAGCCAATTTGAACAAGTTTTCCATCAATTAACTACAGAGGCAACAACCATTTATCTTAATCAAAATGAACATCTAAGAGCTGTAAATACTGTTGAGACAAGAGATGATAGGTTTAGAAAACTTTGTCAAACCAAATACCCACTACATCAATACGAAAGGCTAGCTCCTATCATGAGAACAGTTAGAGCTATCAAATCCACTACTGAAATTGAAATGATTCAACACGCTTGTAATATTACTGAAAAAGGTTTTAGAAGAGTATTAGACTTTGTTAAACCTGGCGTAACAGAATATGAAATCCAAGCAGAATACATGCACGAATTTTTAAGAAACCGTTCTAGAGGGTTTGCTTATGAACCTATAATTGCCTCAGGGTATAATGCTTGTGTATTACATTACGTAGAAAATAAAGCTACCTGTAAAGAAGGAGAAGTTATTTTAATGGATGTTGGTGCTGAATACGGTAACTTTGCTTCTGATATGACCAGATGTATTCCTGTAAGCGGGAAATTTAGCAACAGACAAAAAGATGTTTATAATTCTGTACTTAAAGTGATGAAAGCTGCTACAGCCATGTTAGTTCCGGGAACTAAAATTGATGACTACCACAAAGAAGTAGGCAAAATAATGGAAAATGAACTAATTTATTTAGGATTACTTGATAAACATGATATTGCCAAACAAGATCCTAATAATCCGGCTTACAAAAAATACTTCATGCACGGAACTTCTCATCATCTAGGATTAGACGTACACGATGTAGAAAACAGAAACAGACCGTTAGAAGCAGGAATGGTACTAACGGTAGAGCCTGGAATTTACATAAGAGAAGAAGCTTTAGGCATCCGTTTAGAAAATGATGTGGTGGTAACCAATGACGGACAACCTTTCGATTTAATGAAAAATATTCCTTTAGAAGCTGAAGAAATTGAAGATTTGATGAACTAAAAGCCCTACATCCCTTCTAAATAGTCTCTTAAATACTCGTAGGTTTCTGTTAAATCGCCATTTTCGCAAATGGTAGCATTTTTAATAATGTTTAGTTTATCATCAATTAAGTGAGGTAAAACATTATCTATAAATTCTCTGCCAAAATCAGCAGATGCATCTTTGGGTAATTCACAAGGAAGATTGTCAACTGACATAACAGTAATGGCATCAACATTATCAAACATTACTTCTTTTTCTTGTTGAGGATCATAACCATAAAGCGGTTCTTTTATGGTTGATGGTCTTAATGTACAAGCAACAGGTCCGTCAATATCGCAACTGATATCACCAACCACTTTTATATTAAAGTCAGGAGATTTTGCATCTTGACGAGAAAAAATAAACGGAGCTTCTTCATCCCAAAAATGACCTGAAATGTACATGTCGGCAACTTTAGCAAATCGAAAAAAATCACCTTCAAATTCAGTAGGATTATCAAAAAAATCTTGAGAATCAAACGATTTTCCGTCTTTTCGTTTATTATAATCATGAACATTAAGCTGTGTATATATCGGCTCATTAAATGACTGATTTAGAAACTCACCTGGAGTCACTTTTTTAATGCCGATAACATCTAATATTTCAACAATTCCTCCTGCTACTCTACCTCCACCCGTTATCACAATTTTATAATTATTAGGAAGTTTCACTTTTTTAAGTTCTGCTTCCATTTCTTTTCTATCATCACACAAATAAGCTCTTTGTAAGTCAAAAGTTTTTTCTCTTTTACCGTAAGCAAAAAAACTATTATAACAACCAACAACTCCGGCATATCTTCCAAAACCTATTAATCTTCTTCCTTCAATATCTGTAATGGCTTCATAATCTACCATTTTAATATTTTTGTTTATCATTTCTAATAACAAAGCTCTGTTGTATGGTTGTTTTTTTATGGTATGGGAAAAATAAAAATAGGTTTTATTGGCAATTAAATTTTTTATAGGCACTTCTTTTACCCCCATCAAGACATCACAATCATCAATATTTTCAACAACTTCAATACCTGCATTAGTATATTCCTCGTCCTTAAACCTTCTTACATCACTTTTTTGAACAACCAATTCCACAGCAGGAAATTTAGATTTCACTTCAGCACATTGCTCAGGAGACATAGGAACTCTTTCATCGCTAGGAATTTTCCCTTCTTTTATAATGCCAATTTTCATAGTTATAAATTTAAAAACTTTAATAATTCGCAAATATAAGCTAAAACGCTTCTTTTAGCAATTGTTAACTTATGATATGAGTAAAAAAGTTTAACTTTGTATAAGTTCTTTGGAATATTACTAAATGGGGTCGTTTTTGGCTTTGACAGCAAGATGAATGACTAGGTAAGCATGTCGAGCATTGTGAGTTGGCTCGTAAATATCGGCTCTCAAATCGCTAACTGGCGAAGATAACTATGCAATGGCTGCGTAATCACGACTAAGTCGGATAACCTTCATCCTCGCTGAAGTACAGTAGGCAGGACCATTACTCCTCAAAAATATTGTCTGTTTATTTTTGGTTAAGGAGTATCAATTTTTCAGACTAGCCTTTGTGATGTTTCTAAGCATAGGTTAAACAACAGAAACTTAAGATTAAAATTGGTTGTCTTTTACCTGTTTTATTCCTAACAATTAATAAAAGAATACACATGTAGAAAGCTTACGATTTCCTTGTTTGGACGAGGGTTCGAATCCCTCCGACTCCACAAAAAAAACCGATAATAAAAATGTTATCGGTTTTTTTTATATCTTTATTTTTTTATTATTCCGCTAATAATGAAAATCTTATTATGGCAAAAATTATCTTTCTTTTAATATTAACAACGCTGAGTTTAATTTCTTCAGCACAAATTATTATTTCTAATAATGATATGCCAAATGTTAACGATATTTATCATATTAGTATTACTTCTAACTTACAAGGAAATAACCCTGCTCTTACTGGTACTAATTTCTTATGGGATTATTCTCAACTTCAAGCAACCATTCAACGCTCTGATACTTTCGTAACTGTATCTTCAACACCATTTGCTTACCAATATTATTTTAACAATCTTCTTTTATACCCCAATCATAAAGCCAATTATGCAATAAAAGGAAATGATATAAATTTTCAAGTAGTAAACATTACTGATATTTACGATTTTTACAAAAACGCTTCTTCTCAATATGCTAATGTTGGTTTTGGTTCCAATATAAATGGAGTACCATCATCTACACGAAGAATTCCTGTTGATATTCAATATGTTTTTCCGCTCAATTATAACAACAACAATACTTCTTATTCTGAGTTTTTAGTTTCCATACCAACGGTAGGCGATTATGGTCAATTTCAAGAGCGTGTCGATACAGTTGATGGATGGGGAACTGTTATTACTCCTTATGGAACTTTCAATTGCTTAAGAGTAAAATCTATTTTAAATATTACTGACACACTTTATACATCTCAATTTGGAACAGGATTTAGTTTTCCAAGGCCACAACAAATTGAATACAAATGGTTAGTTGCAAGCTCAGGTGTCCCTGTATTAAAGGTAACAACTACTCCAGGAGGGTCTCAAATAGAATATCAGGATAATTTAATGGTTGGTATTAATGATAATGTTTCGCCTATATATCAATTAAAAGTACTTCCTAATCCTGCAAAAGAATCAATTGTTATAGATTTTCAATCTCTAAAGAAAGAACAAGTCTCTATCAGTTTAAAAAATATCAATGGTAAAATGATTAAAGAGATTTATAGTGGGACTATTGAGAAAGGCAACAACCATATTTTATTATCTCTTTCTGAGTATAGTAATGGTTATTATTTTTTAGATCTGAATTTTACTAATTCTACAATAACCGAAAAGTTGGTTATCTCCAGATAAAACAATTCCATAAAAAAACCAGCTAAATTTAGCTGGTTTTTATTTTTAAATTACTACGGTTACTTTACCAATGTATTCGTGCCACTTTCCAAAAATATCTTTCGCTCTAATTTTATAGACATATACATCTTGCTTAATTTCTCCATTTTTATACCTTCCATCCCACTGTGAATCTAGCTGATTACCTTCAAATATTAATTCACCCCATCTATCAAAAATTAAAGTTTCTATCTCATCTATGCCATATCCTTTAGCAAAGAAATAATCATTTTTATTATCACTATCAGGCGTAAATGCATTAGGTATCCATAGTGCAAAAGCAGGCTCTATTCTTACTTTCTTTTGTGTGGTATCCTTACAACCAAAAGTGTTTTCGATAAATAAAGTAACATAATAATCACCCGAATCTGTGTAATGATGCACAGGATGTTGATTGGTAAATGTAGTTCCCTTATCTCCTACATCCCAAAGCCATTGATTAGCTACAACAGATAAATCTGTAAAAGTAATTTCACTATCATAAATATTAGCTTCTTCAGGAGAATAGGCAAAATCTGCCAAAGGTTTTGGAAAAACAGTAAGCATTTGACTCATAGAGTCAGTAATTGTACAACCTTTATCTGAAGTAACAGAAAGAATAACATTATAATAAGCTGTATTAGTATGGGATGGGTTATTAAACACTACTCCACTTGGGCTTTGAGCTGAAGATGTATTTCCGTTACCAAAGTCCCAATGCCAACCTGAAATATTTCCTAGGGTATCAATAGAAGAATTATCTGTAAAGTTTATGGTTAAAGGAGAACATCCTTGAGTAATATCTGCTATAAAATCAACATGAGGTATTGGATTAACAGTAATCTCTAATGTTTGGCTATTAGCACATCCATTATTACTAACAACAGTAAGCGTTGCATAAAATTTTCCTTCAGAATTATACTGATAAATAGGGTTTTGTTGTGCACTTGTTCCTGAGTTATCACCAAAATCCCAATTCCATGAAACAATATTGTTTTGTGTGAAATTATTTGATACTGTTGTTAAATCGGTAAATTGAGTAGGCGTATTAAAACAAACCTCTGTTGGTGAGAAATTCACCACCGGAATTGGCCACACTTCAACAAAGTGCTTTATAGTATCTTTACACCCATTGTTAGATGTTACTACTAATGTGGCAGAATAAATTCCTTCTGCATTATAATTATGTTGAGGACTTTGTTGTATTGAGGTATTTCCATCTCCAAAATACCATTGCCAATTTGAAACATTTCCACTTGCTATAGTTGTACCATCTACAAAAGGTATAGTAGTTCCATAACACTGATTACTAAAAGTAAATTCTGCTTCAGGCATAGGATGAATAGTTACCGTTTTTAATACGGTATCGACACAACCTTGTGCTGAATATACTATTAATAAAGGATTATAAACTCCTGCACTCTGATATAGGTTTTGAGTTGTTTGGTTAGTATCATCAATTACTCCATCATTTTCATAATCCCATGCCCAACTAACTATTGAAGAATTGTTTACTGTTGAAATATCATTTAATTGAACTACATCAGCTAAACAAGCATTATTTACCGTAAAGTTTGCAACAGGATTATCATAAACATCAATAGAACTGGTGTAGGTATTTATACAACCACTATCCGATATAACGGTTAAGTTTACATTATATGTACCAGGTAAGTTATAGGTATATGATGGGTTTGCATTTGTTGATGTTCCTGAATTATCACCAAAATCCCATTGCCAGTTTACAATTCCTCCAGTAGCAATGGAAGATGAATCAATAAAATTAGTTATTTGATTAAAACAAACTGCATCAGCAACAAAATTAGCCACAGGAATTGGATCAACTACTACAGGAATGATGATTGAGTCTTTACAACCTAAAGATGTTGCTATATGCAACTGAGTATTATAAGTCCCTGCTGTTGGAAATCCGTTTGAGGAATTCTGATTAGTATTATCAATTACCCCATCATTAGTAAAATCCCATGCCCAACTTACTATTGTTCCACCATTAGATTGGGACAAATCTGTAAATGAAGTTTGTGTTCCTTCACATACGTTAGAATAAGAAAAATTAGCCGCAGGAGTTGCATCAATAGTTATATAGAAATTATCTGACGGACCAGGGCAACCATTAGCTGTTGGTGTAACAGTAACTGTAGAAGTAACTGAAGCTGTACCTGTATTATTTGCTGTAAATGGAGGAATACCCCCATTACCATTTACTTGTAATCCTATATTAGGGTTAGAGTTTGTCCAATTAAAAGTAGTATTGTTTACCGTTCCAGAAAAATTAGTTTGAGGAACAATCGCTCCATGACACACAATAATATTTGGAGGTAGAATTACTTGTGGTGTTGGTTTTACTTCAACATAAACATCCGTATTTGCACTTGTACAACCATTTACCATTACATTTACACTATAAAAACCTGTATCTAACATATTAGCATTAGCAATTGTTGGATTTTGTTGAGTACTTGTAAACCCATTAACTCCCGTCCAGTTGTAAACTCCATTAACCACATTTGAGGCAAGTAATTGTATGTTTGTTCCTTCACATACTGGAGCATTAGTTGTTGCTGTTGGTGCAAATGGTATCTGATTAATTACAACATTGGTATAAAAAGTATCACTATAACAACCATTAACTATGGCAACCACGCCATATGCTCCAGAAGCATTTAATGGAACAACAGGTATTGATGGATATTGACTTGAAGAGGTAAAACCATTTGGTCCAAACCAAGAATAAGTGGCTCCTGGCACAGTGTCAACACCTAAATTTAATTGGTCACCAACGCAAAGCGGTCCATTATTAGTTGGGTTTAATGGTGGAAATGGTGGTGGATTAATCACATAAGCTGTATCAGAAACAGCGGGACATCCCGACAAGGTATCTGTAACACTAACAAAATAAGTACCTGCACTTGTAACCGTAATTGATGGCGTAGTAGCTCCTGTATTCCACATATAATTTATTGGCGGATGAGCATTAGCAACACTTGCTGTCAGTACTGCACTTCCTGTTCCTGGACAAATAACTACGTTTTGTGGAGTAACATTTACTTCTAACTCTGGCAAAGTATATACTCTAACCGTATCACAAATAAACATTCCAGTACTACATGTTGTTAAGTTTCCACATACTTGATAATCTACATAAGGAGGTGCTGTTGGTACGGGAGTTACTGCTGTTGTATCGCATTGCGAAGTACAGGATAAATAATTATTAAAATCTCCATAATTTCCCGGAAAAATAGAATTCCATGTAACGGTTGACTCAACTAAACCTTTAACAATTAAATCTTTACTACAACCTTCTCTTACGGTAATGTCATCTGAAGCTCCATAAGTTTTAGTTGTAGTTACTACATAAGTAGCATTATCATTTCCTGATTTGCAATAAGTTACACAAAAATTAACCACACCTGTATCAATACAAAGAGGTGTACCCAAAGATGTTGGAGCACCACACCCTACTTGGTAAAAAGCTCCACCTGGAGGTGCGGGATTAAAAACATCAAAATTTACTTGATTAGCTCCCGGACTAACAGTAATGTTAAAACTAATACATCTGGCAGGTCCTGATGCAGAACAACAGTAGCCATTTCTAGTAGATTGTATAGCATAACTTGTATCTGGATTTGCTGAAAGATTAATAGTAAATGTTGGAACTGTATTGTCACAACCACATGATTGGGTTTGTGCTTGTAGGTTGTTATCGGCAAAGAGTAGTAAAAAAACACCGAAAAACAAAAGGGAGTAGATAGTTTTCATGGCGTAGAAGTTTAGAGGTTTACTTCTTTAACGACAAAATAATTCAAAATGTTCCTTTTGTTAATAAGTGAAAACCCTTATACAGTCTACATTTTAGCGTTAACCAACTAAAAAACAACCCTTTGTCATACAAAAAACATACTTATTAACAAATTTTTTTTGATAATTTTTAATATTTTAACTGATTTTATTGTAAATGAATGAAAATTTAACAACCAATCACTAAAACAGCTAATTTATTTAGGAGCAATTTTTAATAAATACAAGGCTAATAATCCATACAAAACATTAGGCGTCCATACAGCCACCAATACAGATGCTCCAGAAGTAAGTGCAAACGAAGTAAATATTTGCATAAATAAAATATAAGAAGCACTTATTAATAAGCCTAGGCCAATATGTAAACCTATTCCTCCTCTAACCTTTCTACTTGACATAGAAACACCTATAACTGTTAAAATAAATGTCGCAAAAGGATACGCAAACCGTGTTTGTCGTTCTACCAAATAACGAGTAATTTTCTCAGAACCTTTAAATACAGCTTCATCTATAAAGTCATTTAATTCTTGATATCCCATTGTTTGTACAAAACTTTTTCTTCTTTTAAATTCTTCAGGTTTTAGGTTAAGTGTTGTATCTTTATAAACACCCATATTTACCACTTCATCTAATCCATTAATATGTCTTTCATAATAATTACCAATGTGCCATTTATGAGTGATAGTATCCCAGATTACGTTATCTGCAATTAATTTATAAGTCAATTCTCCTTTTTCATTAAAATTTTCAATAGAAAAATCTATTCCCATGTCAATATCCGCATTGTAACTCGACATATAGATAAACGTTTCTTTACCTATTTGCATATGAATATCTCTATCTACATTTCTAAATTTATTTTTTCTATAAATTTCTTCAAATGCAATTCTTTCTTTGTTTGCTTCGGGGATAACAAAATTGTTAAGATAAAAAGAGATGATAGTAAGTATAGCTGCCGATATTAAATAAGGCTTTAACAATCTTCTAAAACTTACCCCACCTGCAAGTATGGCAACAATTTCAGAATTACTAGCCATTTTAGATGTGAAAAAAATTACCGTAATAAATATAAAAATAGGGCTTAACTGATTAATTAAAAATGGGACAAAATTGAGGTAATAATCTAAGAATATTGCCGAAACAGAGGCCTTTCGTTCAATAAAAGTTTGTAAGTTTTCCGATAAATCAAATATAATGATAATCGGTATGATAAGAAGTATGGTAAAAGCAAACGTTCCTAAAAACTTTTTAATAATATATGCGTCAATAATCTTCATTTAAACTATAACCTAGTTGCCAATTGTTTTACCATTTTATTTTTCCATGTTGTAAAATCTCCTAACAAAATATGTTCCCTTGCTTCATTAACTAACCAAAGGTAAAAACTTAAATTGTGCAAAGTAGCAATTTGTGCTCCTAATATTTCTTTAGAAATAATTAAATGACGAAGGTACGCTTTTGAATAAAAAGTATCTACATAACTTGTTCCATCAGCATCTATTGGCGAAAAATCTGCTTCCCATTTTTTATTTTTAATGTTGATAAAACCATTTTGCGTAAATAACATTCCATTACGAGCATTTCTTGTAGGCATCACACAATCAAACATATCTATTCCTAGGGCAATATTCTCCAATAAATTTATTGGTGTACCCACCCCCATTAAGTAACGAGGTTTGTCTTCTGGAAGAATATTTGTTACAATTTCACACATTTCATACATTTCATCATCGGGCTCTCCTACCGAAAGACCGCCAATAGCATTTCCCTCTCTTTCAAAAGAAGCAATTTTTTCGGCAGATTGTTTTCTTAAATCTTTGTAAACACTCCCTTGAACTATTGGAAAAAGTGTTTGATCGTAGCCATACAAACCTTCTGTTTCATCAAACCTTTCGCAACAACGTTTAAGCCAACGATGCGTCATGTGCATAGAGTTTTTGGCATATTTATAATCACACGGATAAGGTGTACATTCATCAAAAGCCATAATAATATCCGCTCCAATAGTTCGTTGTATGTCCATTACATTTTCCGGAGTGAATAAATGCTTTGAACCATCTATATGAGAGGAAAATGTTGCTCCTTCTTCTTTTATTTTTCTTCTTCCTGATAACGAATATACTTGATATCCGCCACTATCTGTAAGTATTGGTTTTTCCCAGTTCATAAATTTATGTAACCCTCCTGCCTTTCCAATAACATCTAACTTTGGTCTTAAATATAAATGATAGGTGTTTCCTAAAATTATTTGGGCATTTATATCGTTTTTTAACTCATGTTGATGAACCCCTTTTACAGTTGCTGCCGTTCCTACAGGCATAAAAATGGGGGTTTTAATAATTCCGTGGTCGGTAGTAATCTCTCCTGCTCTCGCTTTTGATTGCGGATCTTTCTTTTCTAATTTAAATTTCATTTATAGCTGCTTATTAACTTTTTCATGAGAAATACACCTTCAAAACTTATTAACGATGCATGTCTAAAAACTTCGCCAAAGATAATTATTTAGTACGGACATAGCTCTTTATTTTTGACATTGAATTATATTTATAATGCAAGACTTGTTAAAAGACATTTTTTCCTTTTTCCCTCCCCACTCTATTTGGGATTGGTTGGTTATTTTGTTTATACTCCTATTTCTTGTTCAAATATTTTATTACCTGTATTTTTTTACAAAAATTGCTTTTTACAAACAGCCTTTACTAAAAAAGCATTCTACACCTGTTTCTGTAATTGTTTGTGCTAAAAACGAAAGAGAAAATTTGTTAGCATTTCTACCTCTTATTTTATCTCAAGATTATCCCGATTTTGAAGTTATTGTTGTTAATGATAACTCAGTTGATGATACGCAAGATGTATTAAAAGCATTTTCTTTACAATATAACAACCTTAAAATAGTTACGGTTCCTGATAGCGATCGTTTTTATGGTAATAAAAAATTTGCTTTAACCTTAGGAATAAAAGCAGCAAAAAATAAAATAGTATTACTTACCGATGCCGATTGTAAACCCACTTCAAACCAATGGATAAGTTTAATGACTGCTTACGAAAATCCTCAAAAGAAAATAATTTTAGGAGTTGGCAATTATGAGCAACAGCCTGGTTTTCTAAACAAATTAATACGATTCGAAACCTTTTATACAGCAATTCAATATACTTCTTATGCTTTGCGTAAGCTTCCATATATGGGTGTTGGAAGAAATTTAAGCTATCACACCGATGTATTTTTTAACAATAAAGGATTTGCTTCTCACCATCATATTGTTTCGGGTGATGATGATTTATTTGTAAATGAAGTAGCTAACCACAATAACACGCAAGTTGTTTTGAACGCTGCAGCCCATACTATTTCTAAACCAAAAACTACTTTTAATAAATGGATACGCCAAAAACAACGGCATTTTTTAAGTGGTACATATTATAAATTAAAACACCAATTGCTGTTAGGAACTTTTATGTTTTCCAATTTAATTTTTATAGGCCTATTTTTTTTATTAGTCTTTAAAATTCCCTATATTCATCTAATAGTTGGTCTATTTTTATTGAAATATATCATTCAAATGCTTATCTTTAGGTTTTCTACTAAACAATTGGGAAATAAAGACGTTGTAATTTATACACCACTATTTGAACTATTTTTCATGTTTTTTAATCCAATTTTAGTAATTTCAAATTTTATAAAAAAGAGAACCCAATGGAATTAGGTAAAAATTTATCTCCCAAAGCTCAAATAGATTACGAATTGGTTGTGAAAGCAAGAGACCATCAGGATGAAAAAGCTTATGCCGTACTATTAGCAAAATACAAGGATTCTATTTTTTATATGATGCTTAAAATGGTTAAAAACCAAGATGATGCTGATGATTTAACCATTGAAGCTTTTGGTAAGGCATTTAACCGCTTACATCAATATACTCCCGATTATGCATTTAGCACTTGGCTTTTTAAAATTGCTACCAACAATTGTATCGATTTTATACGTAAAAAAAAGATGATTACCTTTTCAATAGACAAAGGTTTTGAAGATGGTGAAGGTAATAGTTCTACTTTCGATATTAAGGAAAACAACTTAAACCCGGAAGAAAAATTTATGCGTAAGCAAAAGATTAGAATTATGCGTGAAATGGTAGATCATTTGAAGCCACGCTACAAACAATTAATTGTTTTACGTTATTTTAGAGAGTTGTCTTATGACGAAATAGCTGAAACCACTGAACTTCCTTTAGGAACAGTAAAAGCTCAATTATTCAGAGCCAGAGAAATGCTTTACAATTTACTGCTTAACAAAAAAGATAGGTTTTGAAGAAAACAAATAATAAATATTAATTATTCGTTAAAATAATTATACACTACTTTTGCTCTTTTTTTGCTAATAACTTGCTCTAACTCTTGCAAAGAAGCCTTTTTTATATTGGCTACTGATTTAAATTTCCACAATAATTGTTGAGTGGTTTTATAACCAATACTTTCTATTTCACTCAGTTCTGATTTGATGGCTGCTTTAGAGCGTTTATTACGGTGGTGGGTTATTCCAAAGCGATGAGCTTCATCTCTTAAATACTGTATTAATTTTAAGGATTCTGAAGTTTTGTTTAAATACAAAGGAACCGAATCATTAGGAAAATAAATTTCTTCCAATCGTTTGGCAATACCTATAATAGTAATTTTTCCTCTTAAGTCCAATTGGTCTAAACTTTTCAAAGCTGCTCCCAGTTGACCTTTACCTCCATCTATCACAATTAGTTGGGGTAACGACTCCTTGTTTTCAATTAAACTTTTATACCTTCTGTAAACCACCTCCGTCATAGAGGCAAAATCATCTGGACCTTCCACTCTTTTTATGTTGAAATGTCGGTAATCTTTTTTGCTGGGCTTGGCATCTTTAAAAACCACACAAGCTGCCACAGGGTTTGTTCCTTGTATATTAGAGTTGTCAAAACACTCAATATGTACAGGCTTTTCTTTCATCCTTAAATCCTTTTGCAACTTTTCTAAAATTCTATCTGCATGTTTGGTAGGATTTACATTAGCTTGTTGTTTTTTTCGCTCTAACCTGTAATATTTAGCATTGCGTTCAGAAAGATCTAATAGTTGTTTTTTATCACCTCGTTGCGGAACTAAGAACTTCATATTTTCATCTTGCAACTCCGGTTTAAAAGGTACAATTACTTCTTTAGATTCACTATTAAATCTGCTTCTCAACTCAGCTATACTTATTTGCAACAATTCATCATCTGTTTCTTCTAATTTCTTTTTCAACTCAATGGTATGTCCCTGAATAATAGCTCCATTAATCACTTTTAAGTAATTTACATAAGCATATTTCTCATCGGAAATGATAGAGAAAACATCTACATCATTAATGGTCGGACTAACCACAACAGATTTACTTTGGTAATTTTCCAGTAGCTGAATTTTTTCTTTTATCAGCTGAGCTTTCTCAAAAAACAGTTCATCAGCATATTGCTTCATGAGTTGTTTTAAGTACTTAATTACACCATGTATGTTTCCTTTAATAATGGCTTTTATATTCTGAATAGCTTCTGTATAATCCTCTTCTGTTTGATTTCCCACACAAGGACCTTTACAATTACCAATATGATATTCTAAACACACTTTAAACTTATCATTATCAATATTTTCTTGCAACAAATTATAATTACATGTTCTTAATGGATATAATTTTCGGATAAGCTCCAAAATAGTATTCATCATTCTTACAGAAGCATAAGGCCCAAAATATTCAGAACCATCTTTTACTATATTTCTTGTAGAAAAAACCCTTGAAAAACGTTCATTCTTAATACAAATCCATGGATAGGTTTTATCATCCTTAAGCATTACATTATACTTAGGTTGATATTTCTTAATGAGGTTATTTTCCAACAACAAAGCCTCAATTTCTGTTTCAACAATTATAGTTTTGATATCTGCAATTTGCCTAACCAATATAGCTGTTTTACCATTCTCATGTATTTTATTGAAATAAGAGCTAACTCTATTCTTTAAATTCTTGGCTTTACCAACATATATAATCTTTCCATTTTTATCTAAAAACTGATAAACCCCTGGTTTTTTAGAAATTGTTGATGTAAATTGTTTCATAATAATAACATGGTAAAATTAATAAAATATACCCCTTAATTTATACTATAAAACTATTCATCCAGATTAAAAATAGAACACTCTAGGTTAAGTATTATTATTTTTGTTGATTAAGTGTTTTTACTTAATTTTATCCTACCAAACTCATTCTTATGAAAACCATACTAATTATAGTAACACTATTTTTTTCTTTAAATATCTATTCACAAGGCGCTGGATATGCTTTAAATTTTGATGGTATAAATGATAATGTTCAAGGGCATGCTGCAGACTTAACAGCTATAACAAATAACTTTACTATTGAATTTTGGTTTAACGCTTCAGCAACTATAGCCTTAAGGGCTGAACAAAATGGTGTAAATCATATTTCCGGAACAACCGGTAATGGTCAGCGATATGCTGTTTATCCACAGCACGGAGGAGGAGGTAATGGATCTTGGGGTAATGCAGGAGCTGGTGTTTCTATTGGTTCAAACGCTATCCAAGTTTATGAACATAAGGCTTCATATATGCCTTGTTTGCTAAGTTATAGTGGCTCTCTCATTCAAGCAGGATGGAATCATGTTGCTATTGTTTATATTAACAAAAGACCTCGTCTTTATTTAAATGGTATTAATGTAAAAGATGGGTTAACTTCTAATCAAAATAATGTTTTTCCTTCCGGATTGTTAGGCGGATCTCCTTATGGTTGGTATTCGGGTGATCTTGATGAATTTAGAGTTTGGAGTACCTCACGAACACAAGGAGAAATTAGAACTAATATGTGTAGAAAATTAATTGGAAATGAAACTGGATTAGTAAGATATTACCGATTAGATGATGGAACTGGAGGAACAACAATAGATGCTACAGGAAATGTAAATGGATCTTTAATAAGTATGACTCCTGCTACTGACTGGATAGCTTCTGGTGCTGCATTAGGCAATACTAGTTCTAATAGTTATAATACTACTACAGGATTACCTTTTGCCACATCTATCAACCTTATTAACCCTGGTGGGCAAGATGAATTAACTATATCTAATATTACAGGAACACCTTCTGGAATTCATGTCTATGGAGAAAATAATACCCCAAATGTTACTTGTGGTGCTCTTGGTGTGGGTGCTAATGATAGGTATTTCGGTGTCTTTATTATAGATGGTAGCACAACAGCTGGAATACCAACTTATAATATAACATACAATTATGCTAATAACCCATATGTTCACGCTATTAACGAACCTAATTTAGATTTTGCGAACAGAGCAACAAATGCAGTAATAACTTGTAATGCATGGAATAATTTATCTGCTACACTTAATATGGTTACAGACGTTCTTGTTAAAAACAATCTTTCAGGAAGAAATGAATTCATTCTTACTTCAGAAACAACTCCTTTACCTATTGATTTAGTTTATTTTAATGCTTTAACAACTGAAAATACTGTTCAACTAGTATGGGTTACTGCTTCTGAAATTAACAACGACTATTTTACTATTGAAAGAAGTGTTGATACTCAACATTGGGAAGATATTATAACCATTAACGGAGCAGGTAATAGTAATCAAATAATTGAATACACTGAAATTGATTTAAACCCCTTAAATGGTATATCTTATTACCGATTAAAACAGACTGATTTTGACGGAAAATATAAATATTTCAACACTGTACCCATAAACTTTGAAAAAAATAATCTGACAGGTTTTAATATCTACCCAAACCCTATTTCTTATGGTGAAATATTAAACATAGTAGTTTATGATTTCAAACCGAGTTCAGAAATTATTGTAATAATTACAGATTTATTAGGTAAAGAATTTTATTCTAAATCAAACATCCAAATTAAAAATAATAAACTAATAACTATTCCTATTAATCTATCTATACCTAAAGGAATTTATTTTATTGTAACTACTTCCGAAAATAAAATTCATAGCAAAAAATTGATTATTAAGTAATCTTTAAATTCCTATTTTCAATATTAAGAAGAAGTTTAAGCTAAATACTATAAACAAACTAAGTATTTTTATTTTTGTTAATTAAGTAATTTTACTTAGCTTTGGAGGAGTGAAATTTTAGCTAAATGAAACTTAATCACTTAATAATAGTACTTTTTTTTATTCAAACTCAAGTGATTGCTGCTTGTGTAAGTGTTGGTTCGGGAGATTGGGATGACCCCAATACATGGGTTTGTAATGGTGTTCCTGGAGTACCGGGTTGTGGTGATACTATTACCATTACTGCAGGACATACTGTTACTATTAGAAATCAACAAAATTACTCTGAACCGGGTTGTGGAACGCCAATGTTTGTAGTTGTAAATGGTACCTTAGATTTCCCAGTAAATGGTCCTAAATTACAACTTCCTTGTAATTCAGGTTTTATTATTAATAGTGGTGGTTCCTTAAGTGCATCAGCTCCGGCAGGTGGAGGAAGTGCTAATTTTCTTGAAATATGTGGTACTGTTTATTGGAGAAAAGCTGATGGAACACAAACAGGCCCCATAAGTTACGGAGCTCCTCTTCCTATTAATTTAGTTTATTTTGATGCCTTAGTTATTGAAAAAACTGTTTTACTAACATGGGTTACTGCTTCTGAAATTAATAACGATTATTTTACTATTGAAAGAAGTGTTGATACTAAAATATGGGAAACAGTACTAATAATAAATGGTGCTGGAAACAGCAGTCAAATTATAGAATATACAGAAACCGATTTTAATCCTATATCAGGGATATCTTACTATCGTATAAAACAAACAGACTTTGATGGTAGGTTTGAGTATTTTAATATTGTTCCTGTGAAATATAACACTTCCATTGAAGAAGATGAAATAAGTATTTTTCCTAATCCAGCAAACCAAGGTGGAAATATTTCTATCAATCATAATTTTAATTCAACTGATAAAGTTTTAGTTGTACTAAGAGATTTACAAGGAAAAGAATTTTACTCAAAAGTTCACATAAAAATCAACAAAGATGAATTAATAGGTGTTCCTATTGATTATGAAATACCTAAAGGGATTTATTTTATTGTAGCTACTTCCGAAAATAAAATTCACAGCAAAAAATTGATTATTAAGTAATCTTTAAATTCCTATCTCAATATAAGAAGAATTTTGTGTTAAACACTTTATTTTAACTAAGTATTTTTACTTAATTTAACTCATTTTCAGCTGATTATAAAAGTTAATATTGATGTGGTTTTAGTTAATTTTTAGTTAAATATTTTTATTTTTTCATAATAAAATATAATCAATATTCTTACTATCAACAATTTATTAAAAAACCTAAAAACTCATTTGACATTTATTGCTATTTCACTAAGTAATTCGCACAAATCTCACTAAGTATTTATGGTAACTTTGTCACATTATTTACAACAAACTAAAAATTATACTTAACAAACTACCATGCGCATTATTTTATTCTCTCTACTAATCCTAAGTTCTTTAAATTCATTTTCAACAAAAATTACCAGTATTTCTTCTGGCGATTGGTCTCAAGGTTCTACTTGGGATTTAAACAGAACTCCATCATGTGAAGACACCATTGTTATTGGTGCTACACATAAAGTAGATATTTCTTCTGACATTAATTTACAACATTGTAACAACAAAATTTCTATCCTAATTGAAGGAATTTTATATTTTTCTAAAAATGGTTCTAAACTTAGGTTGCCAGAAAATGCATATGTTAATATTACTTCAACAGGTTTATTAGATTCTTACACATACAATGGAGCAACAAATTTTATTCGTTTTGGAAATAATAGTGTGTGGGAAAGTAAAGATGGCCCTCAAACTGGAGTATCTTTTGGAACTGCCCCACTACCTATTAAACTAATTGCTTTTAATGCTACACCTTATGGTAATTCGGTTATTTTAAATTGGCAAACTGCTACTGAAATTAACAATGATTATTTTACTGTTGAAAGAAGTGCTGATGCTGATAATTGGGAAGAAGTTTTATATGTTGCTGGTGCCGGAAACAGTAATAAAATGGAAATATATACTTCCACTGACTTAAATCCTTTAAATGGAACTACTTATTACAGATTAAAACAAACTGACTTTGACGGGAAATTTGAATACTTTAATATTGTTGCTGTAAATTTAGAAAAAGAATTGAACACTAAAATTATTGTTTACCCAAATCCAGCTATGGAAAATACCAGCGTTTCAGTTGAACATAATTTTAGTAAAAACAATTCTACTATCACAATAAGTGTGAAAAATATTGAAGGAAAAGAAATGACTTCTTTTGTTAGTGATAATACTAAAACTGCTATTGAAGGATTGCCAAAAGGCTTATATTTTGTAACCGTTAGTACAGCAAGTACTCAGCAGACTGAAAAGCTAATCATTCAATAATTTTACCTCAAATATACTTCTGTTGCTCCGGTGCTGTATTCTCTGTAATCAGCATCAGAAAATTGAAGTTCGTAGGTATTACTCAACATATTTCTTAATTCTGTTTTCAATACTCCTGTTCCTTTTCCATGGATAAATACAATGCGTGGAATATTTTCTGATTGAGCTGCTTCAACACATTTTTTGGCATGATTAATTTGTGTGTATAATTTTTGCCAATCTTCTAATCTTGTAGGAAACTCAACTAACTCTTCTAAATGCAAATCAATTTCTAAGGTGTTTTCGTATTTATACTTGTTGAGCTTTTTATACTTGTCTAATAGTTTAGATTTCGACTTAAATTTTTCTTTTCTTAAATCTATTTGATTAATGTATTCAGTATTATCTACAGTATAAACAATATCTTCATTATCATCAATAACAATAACTTCATTTATTGAAACTCGCATCGTAAATCCGTGATTGTCCTCTATTTCTAATTCTTTTTCGGAAACAACTTTAGTGATAATCCCCGTAGCATCATCATTTATAAATTTAACTTTATTTCCTATTTTGGCTTGCATAACTCTATTGTCTACCCCCTCTTACCTTCTCCTTAAAAAGAAATACACAAAAAACTGTTGCAGCTAACAAAAAGAAAGCTCCTACTTGATGCACTACTCCTAACCAAAGTGGCACAGCATAGATAAGTGTAAACACTCCCAATAAAAACTGAATGAACACTATTAACAATAATAGTTTCAATCCGTTTTGCTGAGCGATATTAACTTGGTGCTTCGCGGCTTTTACCCATAAAAAGACAATAATTCCAACTACAATTAATGCTAAGTACCTGTGTATAAATTGAACTCCTGCCAATCCTTCAGTAAAATTTTTCCATAATGGTTTAATAGCGAAAACAGCATCATTTATCCATTGATCGCCCATTTTTGGCCAAGTATTCATTATAAACCCTGCATTTAACCCTGCCACGAAAGCTCCATAAACTATTTGTACTATCAACAAAATCAGTAACAAATTAAGCCACTTTTTAATATCCAAAAATTTAGTCGAAAAATCTATTTTAGGCTCAAGTAAGCCTAGAGCTACCCAAAAAGTATAAGCAAAAGTAAGGAAAGCGGTAATTAAATGGGTTGCTAATCTAAAATGACTAACATCCGGGTCTTTAACCAAACCGCTTTTAACCATCCACCAACCTATAAAACCTTGTAAAGCCCCCATTCCTAGTAATATAGTGGTTTGAATAATTAACTTTTTAGAAAGCTTCTTTTTGAGAAGAAAATAAATATAAGGAACAATAAAAACTACTCCTATCAGCCTTCCTAGCAGCCTATGCAACCATTCCCAAAAGAAGATAGCTTTAAACTCTTCTAACGTAAAGTGATAATTTACAATTTGATATTCGGGAAACAATTTATAGGCTTCAAATTTTTCATGCCATTGTTCTTTGTTTAGTGGTGGGATGGCATCCATCATCAAATGCCAATCTACCATAGATAATCCAGAGCCGGTTAATCTGGTAATTCCTCCAACGATTACCATTACAAAAACTAACAAACAACCTAACAGTAACCAATAAAATATGGGTTTATCTTTTTGCTGAAGCGTAAAAAAACTACTATAATTAAACAATTTGAACTATTTTAACAATCATAAATAATAATTGTCAAAATTAGTTCTTTTAAAAAAATTTAAAGCGAAAAAATAAGATTTAATATACCCTTACTAATTCTAAATTATGGTAGTGAATTAAAAACGAAGATTGGTTTTCAAAACCGCTTTCTATTCCTGTTTTTCTGAAATTAAAATTCATCGAAATTCCATTATGGTTATAAGAGTTATTAATAACAGGGTTAATAATAGTACCATAATTCATTAAACAAGTTCCAAAATAATACGCCATATCAAAACCCAGTAAACTAACGGTAGATGGATAAAACTCTCTTTCCACAACAAACTTATTAATAACATTTGCGGTAATAGAATCATCATAATTTATATAACTATGAACAGGCAAGTAAACATTTAGTAAATCAAATGAAGTTAATTCTATGTTTTCGTAAGTTAACCACTCTTCTAACCCAATAAGTGTTACTGTGTAGTTTTCATACTCTCTTCTATTTAAGGTAGATGTTAAATAACTAAACAAATCGGTAATATAAGCCTGTTTTGAACTAGGCACAAAAATCACATTATTTTTTGTAGGAGATAATTTGACAACTAAATCAGCAAAATTTCTATCCATTTTCAATTTATTAATAGGAGTAAACGCCAATGTATCATCCACGTTTAATAACATTTTATTTTTATACGCCTTAATTAATGATTCTATTAATGATTTTTCCGAAGAATTAGCATGTTCTAAAGCAATAATGTTAGCAGTTTTAAAACTATCTACCAAAAGTGTAGAAATACATTCAACAACATTTGCTTGCGATGGAATTGCTTTAAAAGCCATTTCGTTACCCAAAAGCAGCTTATTGGGTTGTTTTACAGGGCTAACAACTGGAATATGATTGCGTTTCCCATATTGAGCAATGACTTCGTAATTAGACTGGTACAAAGGACCAATTATCAAATCTAGCGGTTTACCTTCAATTTGTTTCAGTAATTTTAAAATACGCAGAGAATCATCTCCATTGGTATCATAAACAAGTACTTCAAATGATTTACCAACAGTAGAAATAGAATCTAAGGCAAATAAAAATCCATTGTAAAACTCAATAGCAAATCTAGATTTCGGATAAACATTTTTATCTTGTAGTGCACCTATGTTTTCTGTAATTTCTTTATTTTGTTCTACATAGAAAGGAAGCATTAAAGCAATGGTAAAATGATTTTTTTCAGTTGAATCAAAAGCTTGTTGAAGGATTTCTTGCAAAGTAGCACTCAGAGTATCTTTATGTAGTTGAAAGTGTACTGTTCTATTTTGTTTTATAGGAATAAATATTTTTTCATCTACTTTTAATCCTTCAGCTAGTCCATTATTAATAACTTTAATAGAATCTATACTCACCTCATATAATTTACTAAGCGAATATAATGTTTCACCTTTTTTAACCTGATGCACTTTCCAACCGGAAGGCTTAATCAGCGTATTCGTATCTTTTTTATTATTTACTTGCTTAATCTGTTTTACAGGAATATTAATGAACTGATCTTCTTCAATTTTTTCACTCATATCAGGATTAACAGCTATAATTTCTTTTACACTAACATTATAAATTTTTGCAATAGAATAAAGCGTTTGTTTTGCCAATACTTTATGTTGAATAAGATTGCCATTAGGATGACTTGGCTCTTCTTGATACTTACTTACAGGAATAAATATTTTTTCGCCTATACTTAAACCATCATTAACACCCGGGTTTTCTGATTTAATAATATCAATAGGAACTTCGTATTTTTTGTGAATAGCATAAAGCGATTCTCCTTTACTCACCACATGAATATAGTATTCTTTTCCTTTAATTTTATGAATTGCTAAAGAATCTGTTTGTTGTGCAACTATTGTAGTTGTTAGCAATAAAAGTATTCCGAGTGATATAATGATGTATTTTTTCAATAGTTTAATAGATTATACGCTAACAGTTGTATTACGAAGTAAATTCACATTTACAAATTTAAACATTCTTGTATTAAAAGTTATTCCCACTCAATTGTAGCAGGAGGTTTAGAACTAATGTCATAAACCACCCTGTTTACTCCTTTTACTTTATTAATAATATCGTTTGAAACTTTCGCTAAAAACTCATAAGGTAAATGACACCAATCAGCTGTCATACCATCTGTAGATTCTACAGCACGTAAAGCAACTGCTTTTTCATAAGTTCTCTCATCACCCATTACACCTACAGACTGTACAGGAAGCAAGATTGCTCCGGCTTGCCAAACATCATTATATAAATTCGCTTTTTTCAAACTTTCTATAAAAATAAAATCTACCTCTTGCAATAGTTGTACCTTTTCTGGAGTAATATCTCCTAAAATACGAATTGCCAATCCCGGTCCCGGAAAAGGATGTCTGCCCAATAAATTATCATTTAATCCTAAAGACTTCCCTACTCTTCTCACTTCATCTTTAAATAATAAACGCAAAGGTTCTACAATTTTCAACTTCATATAATCTGGCAAGCCGCCAACATTATGGTGTGATTTAATAGTCTGCGAGGCTCCACCATTTACCGATACAGATTCGATAACATCAGGATAAATGGTACCTTGAGCCAACCAACTTACATCAGTAATAGCATGAGCCTCTTCATCAAAAACATCGATAAATACTTTACCTATAGCTTTTCTTTTTAATTCAGGGTCAGAAATATTTGCCAAAGCACTATAGAATTTTTGCTTAGCATCCACTCCTTTCACATTTAGTCCTAAATGTTTATATTGCTCTAATACACTATTAAATTCATTTTTACGAAGTAATCCGTTATCAACAAAAATACAATATAAATTTTTACCTATAGCCTGATGCAACAATACTGCTGCAACTGTAGAATCTACTCCTCCTGACAAACCAAGCACCACTTTATCGTTTCCAATCTTATTTTTTAAGTCTTCTACTGTTGTATCTACAAATACATCTGGTGTCCAGTCTTGCGAAAAACCGCTAATAGTTACCAAAAAATTTTTTAAAATTTTTGCTCCTTCAGTTGTATGATAAACCTCAGGATGAAACTGAATAGCGAAAGTATCCTCACCATCAAACTCAAAACCTGCATTTTCTACATCTGAAGTGCTTGCTATAATGGTAGTATTTGGGGGTAATAACTTTATTGTATCTCCATGGCTCATCCATACTTGCGAATTTGAACTAACTCCATGAGTTAACTTACTTTCGTTACTTGTAAAATCTAATTTTGCTCTACCATATTCTCTGGTATCAGAAGGCAACACTTCTCCTCCATTACTTTGAGCTAAATATTGAGCACCAAAACAAACTCCCAACAAAGGTTTTTTCTTTCTAATATTTGATAAATCTAGTTTAGGAGCATTTTCGTCTCTCACCGAAAACGGACTTCCAGATAATATAACCGCCTTATATTCATCCACATTAGGTAAATTGTTAAAGGGATATATTTCACAATACACATTTAATTCCCTCACTCTACGTGCAATTAGCTGCGTATATTGAGATCCAAAATCTATAATCAATAATTTTTCCATAAGTGGTGCAAAGATAATTGATGAAATTGGTTGAACAATTATTTTTTTTAGATTTTAGACAAATAGTTTAACCCATTTCATCAAAAACTAACCATCCACATCTTGTTTACTATAAAATGTTTTCTTCTTTAGCATTTAACTTTTGACAACTTAAATCACAAACTGAATTTTCAAGTGCTTTTTAGTAACACCTCTTCCTGCACTCCCTATAAATAATACTCTCAGCTTATATGAATATTGGAATACTTATTTTCATTTTGAATAACTGTTTTTTTATTTAGACCAAAAACATTGAATATACCAAAATATTTATGCTTTTTTCTTTACAACCTTAATTCTATGTTTTACCAACAACAACAAGTTATCAAAATGTATTAACAACTATTGAATTAAAATCATTTTTAATCGACTTTTGTATTTCAGAATTTTAATAAAAAAAACATGCAGCAATATTTAACTTTATTAGATCATATTTTAAAAAATGGTGTACAAAAAGGTGATAGAACAGGAACCGGAACGTTAAGTTGCTTTGGATACCAAATGCGATTTGATTTAAATGAAGGGTTTCCATGTTTAACCACTAAGAAGTTACATTTAAAATCTATTATTCACGAATTATTATGGTTTATTAAAGGAGATACCAATATTACTTACCTAAAAGATAATGGTGTAAATATTTGGAACGGATGGGCGAATAAAAATGGTGATTTAGGTCCTGTTTATGGTTACCAATGGAGAAATTGGAATGGCGAAGGAATTGATCAACTTTCTGATTTAATCGAGCAAATTAAAGTAAATCCCAATAGTAGAAGATTAATGATTTCGGCATGGAACCCTAGTGTTTTACCTAACACATCTGTATCTTTTGCAGAGAATGTAGCTAATGGAAAAGCAGCCCTTCCACCCTGTCATGCTTTTTTTCAGTTTTATGTTGCCAATGGAAAATTATCGTGTCAGCTTTACCAAAGAAGTGCTGATACTTTTTTAGGTGTACCTTTTAATATTGCTTCTTATGCTTTATTTACTATGATGATTGCTCAGGTTTGTAATTTAGAACCTGGTGAGTTTGTACATACTTTTGGTGATGTTCATTTATACAACAACCATATTGAACAAGCTCAACTTCAGCTAAAAAGAACTCCAAAAAAATTACCTATTATGAAAATCAATCCTAATATTAAAAATATTTTTGATTTTACCTATGAAGATTTTGAGTTAGTAAATTATGACCCACATCCACATATTAAAGCTGAAGTTTCTTTATAAATTTAAAGTACTACTTACCATAAAAGTAGTGAGTTTTAATTATTTTTGGAAAATAACAGCTTGCTGCTGTCTAAATTTATGACTATACCTATCATCATATCTATCTGTGCTTTAATTATTATAGCCTACTTATTTGATCTTAGTGCTCCAAAAACAAAAATTCCTTCTGTAATCTTATTACTTACCTTAGGCTGGGCAGCTAAGCAATTGCTTCATTTTTTAGATATTTCTATTCCTGATTTAACTTCATTACTCCCTATTTTTGGAACAATTGGTCTAATTCTAATTGTTTTAGAAGGTTCTTTAGAATTGGAGTTTAAAAAATCTAATTATCCACTAATAAAAAAATCTGTTTTTGCTTCACTTATTCAAACAGTTGGATTAAGTTTTATTTTGGCTTATGCTTTTTATTATTTCGGAAATTATTCTTATAAAGACAGTTTAATAAATGCTATTCCGCTTTCTATTATAAGTAGTGCCATCGCTATCCCTAGTGTAAAAAACATTACTAAATCAAGTAAAGAATTTATTATTTATGAAAGTAGTTTGTCTGATATTTTTGGAGTAATATTTTTCGATTTTATAGCCCTAAATGAAAATATAAATGGAGCAGCTTTTGGGAATTTTGCCTTACAAATTCTTTTAATAATTGTTATTTCATTTGTTGCCACACTTGGTTTGGCTTTTCTTTTAAGCAAAATAAAAAATCATACTAAGTTTGTCCCTATTATTATAATTATTATAACGATATATGCTATATCTAAAATGTTTCATCTTCCGGCACTAATATTTATTTTACTATTTGGAATATTTTTAGGAAATCTAGACAGATTAAATAATATTAAATGGATAAAAAAAGCTAAACCTGACAAGCTAAATGTCGAAGTAATGAAATTTAAGGAAATAGTTATGGAAGGAACTTTCCTTATTAGAACCATATTTTTTATGCTTTTCGGCTATTTAATGAATACTGCAGAAATAATTAACCAAGAATCTTTAATATGGTCAGGAGCTATTGTAGGTGCTATTTTTATTTTCAGATTCATTCAACTTAAATTTTCTAGGTTACCGCTACGTCCATTATTATTAATAGCTCCAAGAGGACTTATCACTATTTTGTTATTTTTGGTTATTACTCCATCACAAACTATTGAATTAGTAAATAGATCCCTTATTATACAAGTAATTATTTTAACTGCTTTTATGATGATGTTAGGTTTAATCACAAACAAGAACGAGAAAAAACAAAAACAACCACTTCCGCAAGAAAATGAATAAGCATCTAACACTAATTATCTTATTCTTTACTGGTCTAATATGGTCGAGTATACAACCATTCGATTATTTTATCTGGGGATTAGAGGTTTTTCCAGCAGTTTTAGGACTAATTATTTTAACTTTTACTTTTAAACAATTTCAATTTACCTTCCTAACCTATTGTTTTATCTTAATTCATAGCTATATTTTATTTGTTGGTGGGCATTACACTTATGCAGAAGTTCCTTTTTTTGATTGGATTAAAGAAACTTTTGATTTGTCTCGCAACAATTACGATAAAGTTGGGCATTTTGCTCAAGGCTTTATTCCTGCTATGATAGTACGAGAACTATTTATGAGAAAAAACATTATAACTAACAAAAAATGGTTAAACTTTGTGGTGGTATGTATTTGTTTAAGCTTTAGTGCTGTTTACGAATTTTTAGAATGGTGGATAGCTCTTTTTTCTGGCGAAAATGCTGACGCTTTTTTAGGTACACAAGGTTATATTTGGGATACTCAATCGGATATGTTTTACGCTACTATTGGAGCTATTACTATGTTGTTTCTTTTAGCTAAAGTTCAAGATAAAAACATTTCTAAATTGAACAAATAAAATCCTTTTTTCTTGTCGGCATTATGCTTAATTTTGAGTAATTAATACAATTAAAAACACTTATATTATGAATACAATGACTGAAAACAGGCTATCTTCAACAGCGGCAATGGAATTAGAAAACGAATATGGAGCTCACAACTACCATCCTTTACCTGTTGTGTTAGCCAAAGGAGAAGGTGTTTTTGTTTGGGATGTGGAAGGAAAAAAGTATTACGATTTTTTATCAGCATACTCTGCTGTTAATCAAGGACATTGTCATCCAGAAATTATTAATGCTCTTATGGAGCAAGCAAAAGAACTTACATTAACTTCTAGAGCTTTTTATAATGATACTTTAGGTGTTTACGAAAAATATGTGACTGAATTTTTTGGTTTCGACAAAGTGTTACCAATGAACACGGGAGCCGAAGCTGTAGAAACAGCTATTAAACTATGTAGAAAATGGGGCTACGAAAAGAAAGGCATAGCTGAAAACAAAGCAAAAATAATTGTTTGTGGTAATAACTTCCACGGGAGAACTACTACTATTATATCATTTTCTAATGATGAAGATGCAAGAAAAAACTTTGGTCCTTATACAGAAGGATTTGTAAGTATTGAATACAATAACATTGAAGCTTTAATTAAAGTATTAAGAGAAGAAAAAGATGTTGCAGGTTTCTTAGTAGAACCTATTCAAGGTGAAGCCGGAGTATATGTTCCTACTGATGGTTACTTAAAACAAGCTAAAGAAGTTTGTGAAGCAAATAATGTACTTTTTATTGCTGATGAAGTACAAACAGGTATTGCAAGAACAGGTAAAATTTTAGCATGCGATTATGAAAACGTTAAACCGGATATCTTAATTCTAGGAAAAGCACTTTCAGGTGGTGTTTATCCTGTTTCAGCAGTATTGGCTAATAACGATATTATGGAAGTTATTAAACCTGGTCAGCATGGTTCAACTTTTGGAGGTAATCCATTAGCTGCAAAAGTTGCTATAGCTGCTTTGGAAGTGATTAAAAATGAAAACTTGGCAGAAAATGCTTACCGTTTAGGAGAACTTTTTAGAACAGAAATGAATAAAGTTATTGAGCAAACAGACTTGGTAAGTGCCATTAGAGGAAAAGGCTTATTAAATGCCATTTTGATTAATGATACCGAAGATAGCTCAACTGCTTGGGATATTTGTATAAAACTTAGAGATAATGGTTTATTAGCTAAACCTACTCATGGAAATATTATTCGTTTTGCTCCACCTTTAGTAATGGACGAAGAACAATTATTAGATTGTGTAAATATTATCAAAAAAACATTAATGGAGTTCAAGAAGTAAATTTATTACAGTATAATACTACATAAAAAAGCACCTTATAAGATTACAGGTGCTTTTTTTGTTATTTATTACCAATAACTTTAAGCTTTTTTTACAAATTCAGATTTTAATGCCATAGAACCAAAACCATCAATTTTACAATCAATATTATGGTCACCTTCAACTAATCGAATACTTTTTACTTTTGTTCCAGCTTTTACAGGTTTAGGGGCTCCTTTAACCGGTAAGTCTTTTATAACAACTACAGCATCACCATCTTTTAAAATGTTTCCTTTACTATCTTTTACTATCAATTCATTTTCTGCCGCCATTTCTTCAGGACTCCATTCAAAACCGCATTCCGGACAAGCAAATAAATTATTTTCAGTTGGATATCCATAAGGCGATTTGCACGTTGGGCAGGGTGTTATCTCTTCTTGCATTAGTATATTTTTAATTTTAAAGATAAAAGTAAACAAACTTATTCTATTTTCTCATCTCTATTTTACACCTATTAGCAACTAGTTTCTTTTTTCCATTTGTAAAAATTATTTTAAAAATTTAGATTAAGCTGTAACAAAATAAGATATCAAACTGTCATAGTCTAAAAAATAAAAAACTTAACAAAATGAAAAAAATAGTATTTATTATTGCAGCAGCTTTATTAGCACTAAACATTTTTGCCAACAACCATCCATCAGTACAAAAGAAATTCGAAAAAGAATTAAAATTTGAAGCCAATCAATTTTTAATTGAGAAAAACCAAACAGAGTTTGTTAAAATTAGCTTTAAAATTGATGAAGCCGGTAAGGTGAAAATTTTAGAAGCCAACTATTCTAACGAAAAGTTAATGAAAGAAACCTACAAACAATTAAGTATTCTTCGTTTTGAAAATCAACAAAATAACGATGATGTTTATTATTACAACTTTACATTTAAGAAACTGTAATTTAATTAATTTTGTCCTTGTATTTGTAAGCAAATAGTTGTTTACAATCAGCTTAGTAAGTGATTAGTTTAAGAATCTGTATGATTTTAATGCTCACTTACTAAGCTGATTTTTTTATTAACCATGATTTTAAGATTAACCCATTCATATAAAAATTCTTTTAAAGGACTATCCGTTCAAGTATGGTGGTTATCGTTAATTACACTAATTAACCGAGCCGGAACCATGGTTATTCCTTTTATGTCGTTATACCTTACTGAGCATTTAAAATTCACTTTAAACCATGTTGGTTGGGTGATGACTGCCTTTGGCTTGGGCTCTGTTTGTGGAGCTTGGTTAGGAGGAAAACTCACTAATAAATTTGGGTTTTACAAAGTAATGCTTTGGAGTTTAGTTGTTTCAAGTTTTATGTTTGTTGGTTTGCAATACATCACCACTTTTTGGGGAATTTGTATTGCCGTTTTTTTCTTGCTTTTAGTAGCTGATTTGTTCCGTCCGGCATTGTTTGTGGCGGTTGCAGCTTATGCCAAACCTGAAAATAGAACCAGAGCCGTAACCTTAATAAGATTAGCCATTAACTTAGGTTTCTCCGTAGGTCCGGCTGTAGGAGGTTTTATCATTTATACCATCAGTTATTCAGGTTTGTTTTGGATAGATGGCATCAGCTGTTTGGCTGCAGGAATTTTGTTTTTTTATGTGCTAAATGAAAAACGTGCAGGAAACAACATTAAAGAAATAGAAGAAGGTACCAAAGGCTCTCCTTACAAAGACAAAGCTTACTTGATATTTTTAGCCGCTTTATTGCTTATTGGTTTTGCTTTCTTACAGTATTTCTCTACTATTCCACTTTATTATCATGATGTCCATCACCTAACAGAAAAAGAGATTGGATGGTTAATGTCTCTCAATGGCATACTTATTTTTGCTATAGAAATGCCTTTGGTGAGTTTCTTTGATAAAGAACGTTTCTCCAAGTACAGCATTTTAATATATAGCACCCTCCTATTTGCTTTAAGCTTTTTAATTTTAAACTTATTAGGTTGGGTAGGTGTTTTAGCAATAGGGATGATTTTTATGTCGTTTGCAGAAATGCTCAATTTTCCGTTTTTAAATTCTTTTGCAATGGATAGAGCTGCAAAACACAACAATCAAGGCGAGTATATGGCATTGTTTACCATGGCATTTTCTGTGTCACATATTTTTGCTCACAATTCCGGAATGCAGTTTATAAGTTTCTTTGGCTATGAAATTACTTGGTACATCATGGTTGCCTTGCTGCTACTTGCTGTATTGTTTCTAGTATGGTTAAAGCATATTATTAAAAAAGAGAATTATTGATTTGTAACCTGCAATCCTTTTTCTTCCTCGTCATTCCTGCGTAGGCAGAAATCTTTATCATTTTAAATAAAAGAGATTCCTGACAATTTTTTCGTACCTCAAAAATTTCAGGAATGACGTTGTAGGTTGGTTTAGTGCTTTTAGTTTATGATGCTCTTTCTCTCTGCGTCATTCCTGTGGAGTGCAACGGAAACAGAAATCTTTTGTGAATAAAAATTATAATAAAGTAGAAAAAAGTTATTTTTGATTATGACTGCAAAAGGAGGTTATGTATATATCGTTTCAAACAAATCAAGAACTGTTTTGTATATTGGAGTTACCTCCGATTTATACGGTAGAATTTTTCAACATAAAGAGCTAAAAGGTTCTGTTTTTACATCCAAATATAAGTGTGTTGATTTAGTGTATTATGAATTTTATGAAACAATCGATATTGCTATTCAAAGGGAAAAACAACTTAAAAAATGGAAACGTGAATGGAAAAAGAAATTAATCAAAGAGTTTAATCCTGAATTAAAAGACTTGTTTAATGATGTTGAAGATTTTAGATAATCCCCTTATAGTTATTCTCTCCTTTTACTTCATTCCTTTCCTTTTTACGTCATTCCTGCGTAGGCAGGAATCTTTATTATTGAAAATGAAAGAGATTCCTGATAATTTTTTCGTACCTCAAAAATTTCAGGAATGACAGTGTGGGTTGGTTGGTTTGTTAGGTTCTGGTAAATCTATGAATTAAAGTAATTTATAATTTCATTACAAGTTTCTTCAGGTGTTTTATTTTTAGTGTAAAAAGTATATTTTGCTAAAAGTTGGTTGGAAGGATGGTTAATAAAAAGATGATTTAACTCTTTTCTATCTTCAATAGCTTTTTTGGAGAAGTAATCCTGATATTCTTGTTCTTTCATTCGTACACTCAGTATTTCAAGACTTTCTTCTTTGTTTTCGGAAGGAAGTAATAAAACAACCCTATATGGTTTTAAAAGCGTTGTAATTTGCTGTAAATGTTTTTCATCTTCGTAAACAGACAAACCTCCTCCAAAATCAATAATGCCTTTTTCACAATCTTTTAAAACTCTTTTAACAGCATAAATATCATAAGGTTTCCGATATTCGCATAGTGCTAAAAAACCATTGTTGTTGTTTATTTTTTCAGCTTCTACTTCATTATAATCACTTTCTTTGTAGTATTCAAAACGAAGTTTATCCATTCCGTACCTAGGTAAGTTTAACCTTTCGGAAAGTAAATTGGCTATCGTAGATTTTCCACTACGGATAGGTCCAATAAGAATAATTACATCTTTATTTAATGTTGTCATTTATTAAAAAAATAATTCCTTCCCTCCTACCGTCATTCCTGCGCAGGCAGGAATCTTTGTTACCATAACTAGCTTAATAAAAACTACGTTTAGTTGAGTTTAGTTCTCTCTTTTTTGGTTTACCGTTGGAGTTGTTTGATTTTCTGCTTCAGGTTCTTTTTTCCACGATTCGCACACTACTTCTAAGTTACAGAGCTTACCATCACGACTAAGGTCGTAGGCAGCTATTTTAGCTTGTTCTTCCAACTTGGTGTTTTCACTGCCGCAGCCTTCAAAAGACGTTAGTACTTCTTGGTTATATTTATTAATTACTTCGCATCTTTTACACTGGTTTGGCAATACTGCTCCATTAAACATAGAAGCACAAGAGCTTAACATTAACCCACAAGTAATAATAATGAAAGTACGGTATTTCATCTGTTTATATTTTTGTTGTTATTATATGAAGCGTAGTAAATACTACGCTTAGTTGGGGGGATTAGCGATTCACATATTATGCAGAGCAAAATTTGGCTCTCTGCTTACATATTTCTCCTATACTGCCCGCCCACCATAAACAAGCTGTCGGTTATTTGGCCTAAGCTGCAATATTTGGTGGCTTCCATTAGTACTTCAAAAATATTTTGGTTTTTAATGGCTGCTTCTTGTAAGTTGGCTAATTGTTCCGCTACCACATTTGCATTGCCTTTGTGTAGCTCATTTAACATGCCTATTTGGTATTGCTTTTCTGTTTCGGTAGCTCGTATTACTTCTTTAGGTAAAACCGTTGGAGAGCCTTTAGAACTTAAAAAAGTATTTACACCAATAATCGGGAATTCACCATTGTGCTTCAAGGTTTCGTAATACAAACTTTCTTCTTGTATTTTTCCTCTTTGGTACATGGTTTCCATCGCTCCTAACACGCCACCACGCTCGGTAATTCTGTCAAATTCAGTTAATACTGCTTCTTCTACTAAATCGGTTAGTTCTTCAATAATAAAAGAACCTTGTAGTGGGTTTTCGTTTTTCGCTAAGCCTAACTCTCTGTTAATAATCAACTGAATTGCCATGGCTCTACGCACACTTTCTTCTGTTGGTGTAGTTATCGCTTCATCGTAAGCATTGGTATGTAGCGAATTACAATTGTCATAAATCGCATACAAGGCTTGTAGTGTTGTTCTAATGTCATTAAAGTCAATTTCCTGAGCATGTAAGCTTCTACCACTGGTTTGGATGTGGTATTTCAACATTTGAGCTCTTGGATTGGCAGCATATTTTTTAGCTAAGGCTTTTGCCCAAATTCTACGTGCTACCCTTCCGATTACAGCATATTCGGGGTCTATACCATTGCTGAAGAAGAAAGATAAGTTTGGACCAAAAGCATTAATGTCCATTCCTCTGCTTAGGTAATATTCCACATAAGTGAAGCCATTCGCCAAGGTTAATGCTAATTGCGTGATAGGGTTAGCTCCTGCTTCAGCAATATGGTACCCCGAAATAGAAACGGAATAGAAGTTTCTTACGCCTTCTTTAATAAAATATTCTTGTACATCGCCCATTAAACGTAAAGCAAATTCCGTAGAGAAAATACAGGTATTTTGAGCCTGATCTTCTTTTAAAATATCTGCTTGTACTGTTCCTCTTACTTTGGTTAAGGTTTCTGCTTTTATTTTGTTATATATATCCGCAGGAAGCACTTGGTCGCCTGTTACGCCCAACAACATCAGTCCCAATCCATCATTTCCTTCCGGTAAATCACCTTGGTAAGCGGGACGTTTGGTGCCTTTTTCCTTGTAAATGGCTGCAATCTTTGCTTCAATTTCTTTTTCTAAGCCATTTTCTTTGATATATTTTTCACAGTTTTGGTCGATAGCGGCATTCATAAAAAAGCCTAACAACATAGGTGCAGGACCATTAATCGTCATACTCACCGATGTTAACGGATGCGACAAATCAAAACCGGAGTATAATTTTTTAGCATCATCTAAACAGCAAATAGAAACTCCTGAATTACCTATTTTCCCATAAATATCCGGACGAATAGCAGGATCATTACCATAAAGTGTTACCGAATCGAAAGCGGTTGATAAACGCTTAGCAGGCATTCCTAAACTTACATAGTGAAAGCGTCTGTTGGTTCTTTCCGGTCCACCCTCTCCGGCAAACATTCTTGTTGGATCTTCTCCTTCACGTTTAAACGGAAATAATCCAGAAGTGTAAGGAAATTCTCCCGGAACATTTTCCTGCAAACTCCAACGCAACACATCTCCCCAGCCTTTGTATTTTGGTAAGGCAACTTTAGGTATTTGCGTATGCGATAAGCTTTCTGTATGTGTTAAGATGGATAATTCTTTATCTCTTACTTTAAATTTATAAAAAGGAGCTTTGTATTTAGCTACTTTATCGTTCCATTCTTCAATAATTATCCAGTTTTTAGGATCGAAATTGAGCTTTAATGAATCAAATTCTGCTTGTAAAACCTTGGCAATACTTTCATCTTTTCCTTTAAGAATTTCTAGTGTATTGTGGATGGCATATAACTTATCAGCGATAGCCACTTGTTCGTCCACCCAGTTATCATAAGACCTGTTGTTTTCTGCAATTTCAGACAAATAACGATTTCTACTCGGAGGAATAACAAAAATTTTCTCCGACATTTCTTTTGTAATTTCAAAAGTAGAAGTCAAATCAGTGTTGGTTTTCTCCACCAACTTATCCATCACCACTTTATACAACTGATTCATACCCGGGTCGTTAAATTGGGAAGCAATGGTTCCATAAACAGGAATATCATCATCTGAAGCTTCAAAAAGCATGTGATTACGTTTGTATTGTTTTTTAACATCTCTCAATGCATCCAACGCACCACGTTTGTCAAATTTATTGAGGGCAACCACATCAGCAAAATCAAGCATATCAATTTTTTCTAATTGAGTGGCAGCGCCAAATTCAGGTGTCATTACGTATAGTGAAACATCCGAATGATCCATAATTTCAGTGTCAGACTGACCAATACCAGAAGTTTCTAAAATAATTAAATCGTATTGTGCAGCTTTTAATACTTGAATGGCTTCTGCAACATGCTTGCTCAATGCTAAATTACTCTGACGAGTAGCTAATGAACGCATATAAACTCTTTCGTTTTTAATAGCATTCATTCTAATTCTATCGCCAAGCAAAGCTCCTCCTGTTTTTCTTTTAGAAGGATCTACAGAAACAATAGCAATGGTTTTGTCTTCAAAATCAATTAAAAAACGTCTTACCAATTCATCTACCAACGAAGATTTTCCTGCTCCTCCTGTTCCGGTTATTCCTAAAACAGGTGCACTTCCTATTGAAACAGAAGAGAATGCTTTCTCAAAATCTTCATGTCTATTTTCAGCTAAAGAAATTAATCGAGCAATCATTGGGATATTTTTATTTTTCAGAGAATTAGTAAGGTTATCTGTTTTCGGAAGTGCCGGAGTTGAGTTATCACACTTTTGTATCATATCATTAATCATTCCTTGTAAGCCCATTTCTCTACCATGGTCGGGATGATAAATCCTACAAATTCCGTAAGCTTCTAGTTCCTCAATTTCTGAAGGAAGAATGGTACCTCCTCCTCCTCCAAATATTTTAATGTGTTCGCAACCTTTTTCTTTTAATAAATCATACATGTATTTAAAATACTCCACATGTCCGCCTTGGTAAGAAGTCATAGCAATAGCATTCGCATCTTCTTCAATGGCACAATTTACTACTTCATCTACACTTCTATCATGTCCTAAATGAATTACTTCAACACCTGTAGCTTGAATAATTCTACGCATGATGTTGATAGCTGCATCATGTCCGTCAAACAAACTAGCAGCGGTAACAATTCTAATTTTATTTTTCGGTGTGTATTTTTCTATTATTTCCATAATTTATTGATTTACGAACTAAGTGTTGCGAAATTAGTAAAAATCTATTGTTTTTGATGCTTGAAATCACCTACTAATTACTTACTTTTTTTAATGAAATTGCATCTTTTGTCAATCCGAAAAATGAAGCTAACCAATAAGTAGAATGAAAACCAATATCATCAGTATGAAAATCGTGCTTACCTCCTTGATGAATAGAATCTCCTTCGGTAATTAAAAGTTTATGTTTTACCTTTTTAGATTTTAACAAAATAATTTTTAGTTCATCATCAGTATTGTAAAAATACTGTGCATACAACACATCAACTCCCTTATAATTGGTAAACAATTCATTATTAGCAGTATCAAGTTGATGCTTTTCTACCCATTGATTTAATATTTTATCAGAATTCTTTTCCGGAACAATAATATCATCTTCACCCTGAACAATAGCAACAACAGGTTGTTGTTCTGGTGGTAAAGTATTCTTATCAAACAAATTGGAAGGTGCTGCTAACATTGCTCCCGATTTAAAAATAGTAGGATAAGCATTTAGCAGCGCATTCGTCATTGCTCCTCCGGCTGACATTCCAACAATAAATACTTGATTACTATCGATATGATAATGATTAAAAGTATAGTCTATCATCTCTTTAATAGACGCCACTTCTCCTTTATCTTTTTTAGATTCAAAACCTAAGAAAAAATTAAAACATTTCCCCGCATTGTTTATCATTCGCTGTTCTGGATAAACAACTATAAAATGTAAACTATCTGCTAATTTATTCCATCCTGTTTCACTAGCAATTTGCTCTGCAGATTGCGTACAACCGTGCAACACTAAAACCAACGGAGTTTTTGTTGATTCAGGCAAATTCTCAGGCACATAATTGTACATTTTTAAATTTCCTTTATTTTCTCCAAAGTCTTTAACTTGAACTATTTGAACCTGAGCATTTGAACAAGAAGATAAAGCTACAAACAAAAAGAGAAGCTGTAAATAAACACAGCTTCTCTTTATTATTGTACTACTACAAAACATCATTTTATTGTTCTGCATTTTGTTTTTGAGGTCTTTCTAAAAGTACTTTTCTTGATAGTTTTAGTTTACCTGTTTTTTGATCAACCTCTATCAGTTTAACTTCTATTTCTTGTCCTTCTTTCAACACATCTTCTACTTTTTCTACTCTATCCCAATTGATTTCAGAAATATGAAGTAATCCGTCTTTTCCAGGAATAATTTCCACAAAAGCACCAAAGTTAGTAATAGATTTTACTTTACCTTTATATACTTCACCAACTTCAGGAACGGCAGTAATTGCTTTAATTCTTGCTAAAGCAGCTTTCATTGCTTCGCCATCATTAGTCATAATATCCACAATGCCTTTGTTATCTTTTTCTTCAATGGTAATAGTTGCTCCTGTAGAAGCTTGTATTTCCTGAATAATTTTTCCACCTGGTCCAATTACTGCTCCAATCATTTCTTTAGGAATACTGATTTGAGTGATTCTTGGTGTGTGTGGTTTGTAATCTGCATTAGGAGCTGACATCGTTTTAGCAATTTCTCCTAAAATATGTAATCTTCCTTCTCTGGCTTGAGCTAATGCTTCTTCTAACACTTGGTAAGATAATCCATCTACTTTAATATCCATCTGACAAGCAGTAATACCTTCTGTTGTTCCTGTTACTTTAAAATCCATATCTCCAAGATGATCTTCATCTCCTAAAATATCAGATAATACAGCGTATTTATCTCCCTTAGAAATTAATCCCATTGCAATACCGGAAACAGGTCTTTTAATTTGTACACCCGCATCCATTAATGCTAATGTTCCTGCACAAACAGTTGCCATAGATGAAGAACCGTTAGATTCCAAAATTTCAGAAACAATTCTTATAGTATAAGGGTTTTCTGAACCTGTTGGCAACATTGGTTTTAAAGCTCTCATCGCTAAATTTCCATGTCCAATTTCTCTTCTACTTGTTCCTCTATTTGGATAAGCTTCTCCTGTACAAAATGCAGGGAAGTTATAATGTAAAAGAAATTTAGAAGTATCTCTATAAGTAGCAGCATCAATCAATTGCTCATCCATTTTATTACCTAAGGTAACTGTAGTTAAAGATTGAGTTTCTCCTCTTGTAAAGATAGCCGAACCATGTGCTCCAGGTAAATAATCTACTTCACTCCAAATAGGACGAATTTCATTTAATTTTCTTCCATCTAAACGAGTTCTTTCTGCTAAAACACAATCTCTTATTGCTTCTTTTTCAATATCGTGAAAGTATTTTTTTAATAAAAATGTTTGTTCTAATTCTTCTTCAGATAATAAAGCTTTTGCTTCTTCTCTAATTGCTTTGAATTTTTCTCCTCTTAATTTTTTATCAGCATTACCTTCTTTAGCTACAGCATAACATTTATCATAAATAGCTGTTCTAATTTTATCTTCTAAATCAGCTAAAGGAGCTGGCTCATGAGTATAATCTCTTTTTACTTTTGATTTTTCTACCTCAGCAGCTAAATCTAATTGTAATTGACATTGTTTTTTAATTTCAACATGAGCTATTTTAATTGCCTCAAGCATTTCTGCTTCAGATATTTCTAACATTTCACCTTCCACCATGTTAATGTTGTCTAATGTTCCAGCAATCATCATATCAATATCCGATCTTTCCAAATCTTCTCTTGTAGGGTTGATTACAAAATTTCCATCTATTCTTGCAATACGCACTTCTGATGTTGGTCCGTTAAATGGAATATCAGAAACAGCAAGAGCTGCAGAAGCTGCTAAACATGCTAAAGCATCTGGCAAAGTATCATCTCCATGAGAGATAAGGTGAACTACTATTGACGTGTTTGCATGGTAATCATCTGCAAATAACGGACGTATAGCTCTGTCAATTAAACGACAAACCAATACTTCGCTATCTGATGGACGTGCTTCTCTTTTTAAGAAACCTCCAGGAAATCTTCCGGCAGAGGCGTATTTTTCTTTATATTCTACTGTAAGTGGCAAAAAATCTGTTCCTTCTGCTGCTTCTTTATCTGAAACAACAGTTGCTAATAACATGGTGTTACCCATTTTTAAAACTACAGATCCATGAGCTTGTTTAGCTAATCTACCTGTTTCTATTTCGATGGACCTTCCATCGCCTAATGTGTAGGATTTTTTAATTCCAATTTTTGACATAATTTATTTATTATTTATTTAATTTATAAAAACACACCTTGTGTTTTCTTTTTGGTTACTTTTTTTTTAACAAAAAGGGGGATACAATCTATTTGCCTCCCCCTTTTATAAATTTTAATACGAATTTGAAAAACTCATTTTCAATTATCTTCTTATTGAAAGTTTTTTAATCAACTCTCTATACTTTACAACATCCTTGTTTTTGTAATAATCTAATAGTTTTCTTCTTTTACCAACTAAATCTAACAAAGCTTTTTGAGTTCTAAAGTCTTTTTTGTTTTTCTTTAAATGCTCTGTTAAATGACTAATTCTATAGGTAAACAAAGCTATTTGCCCTTCTGTTGATCCTGTGTTTTTAGCGTCTCCGCTAAATTCTTTAAAAATTTCTTGTTTTTTTTCTGATGCTAAATACATGCTAAAATTGTTTTTAATGTTTATTATGTATGTTTTAAATTTAAGGCTGCAAATGTAAGTATTTATTTATTACCAAATCATTTAACCTTAATTTTTTCTTTTACATTTTCTTTTATAGGTATTTCTATACTTATTTGACAACCATTATTTGGTGATGATTCTAATGTAAAATCTCCTTGAAAAAGCATGGATCTTCGCTTCATATTAGCTAAGCCTATACCTTTCATTTTTTTCTCTGAATCAAATCCAATACCATCATCTTTTATATTCATCACCAAAGTATTGTCATCATCTACAAGAATTTCTAAATCTATTGTTGAGGCTTTAGCGTATTGAATAATATTTTTGAGTTGTTCTTGTAAAATTCTATACAAATTCAGTTGCAACTCTCTATTCAATCCCAACTCTTTTATTCTATTGTCAAATAAAAAATTGACTTTATATTTATCTTCCGGATTAAAGGTTTTAATAAGTGTTAAACAAGCTTCTTCAAGATTTATATTTTCGTAGAAAGCAGGTGCTAACCTATGAGATATACTTCTAATTTCTTTATTTGCCATGTCTATATATCCCTGAGATTGAATCAACCAATCAGCAGCTTCTCCATTAATTTCATCTTTTATCATTCCTAAACTAATTTTGGTAGCTGCTAAAATCTGGCAAACATTTTCATGCAATTCACTTCCTATATCAAACCTTTCTTCTTCTTGTGTATTGATAATTGCTTTGGTTAACTTATCTTCAAACTGTTTTTTCTCGGTAATATCATTTATCATTATAGAAAAGTATTTTTTATCTTCTTCTAATTGAATTTCATTTACAATTATTTCTACATCTATAATTTTATTCTTTTTAGTTTTCTGCTTAAACTCTTTAGCATCAGAAAATTGAGGTTTAGATTTTTCTGATTTTAAATAATTATTAAACTTTTTGTATTCGTTTTCATTCACAAATAATTTGCAAAAAACCAAGTCAAGCAATTCACTTTCAGAATAACCATATTGTTTTATAGCTTTATCATTAGCTTGAACGATTTTGAAAGTATCTTTTTCGCAAATAAATATTGGAAAAGGAGTAAATTGAAACAAGTCGCTATAGCGTTTTTCGGAAGTTTTAATTTTTGCTAAGCTTTTCATTCGTTCGATTCCGTATATTATACTTTTATGGATATTTATTGCAGTTAATTCGTCTTTAAGAATATAATCTGCTATACCTAATGAAAGCGATTTTACAGCAAACTTCTCATCTGAATAGCCTGTAAGAACAATTACTGGAATATCTTTGGAGCGTACAAGAATTTCTTCTATTAAATTTTCGCCACTTTTATCAGGCAATGATAAGTCTAATAATATTGCATCAATTTTATAAGAAGTTTTTTCTAAAACATCAGCTGCCTCTGCAAATGTTGTGGCTCTTAAAATTATCGGTGTTGGCTGGTGTTCTTCCAAATAGTCTTGAATAAGTACAAAATCGCCAAGATTATCTTCTATTACTAAAACTGTATACTTTAAAGCATTTACTTCCATATTTTATTACTTTTTTGGCAATTTCACAATAGTTAACCAGAAATCTTCAATAGAGGTTATTGCTTCTAAAAAAGCTTCTGCCTCTACAGGTTTTGTAATATAACAATTTGCGTGGTGTTTATAGGAAAGGTTAATATCTTTCTCAGAAGATGATGTTGTAAGCATTATTACTGGTATTTGTTGAATTGATTCGGTAGTTTTAATAACTTGTAACACTTCATGTCCGTTTTTCTTGGGTAGGTTTACATCTAATAAAATTAAGTCCGGTATTGGAGCATCCTTATAATTACCTTGCTTTAAAATAAAATCTAATGCTTCTTGCCCATCTCTGGCAACACTAATTTTATTTACAATTTTTTTCTCTTCAAGAGCTTCCGTGGTTAATAGTATATCACCTTCATTATCTTCAACTAATAGAATGTGTATGTTTTTCATAATAAGTAATTTTTATAAATTTCTATAAAAAATTGTTATTTCATCTTTTCTATTTTTAAATAAACTTTGTCCTCTAAATTATTAATAATTTTCTTTATTATTTTACTAATCTCATATTTAATAATTTAAATTTGTTGTGGTAACGTAAAATAAAATGTACTACCCTTCCCTTCTTCCGATTCTAACCATAT
>DEMN01000010.1:0-82441 GCA_002359215.1 Flavobacteriales bacterium UBA2669
GATGGATTGGTCCATGTAGCTGACTGGGTAGGGCATGCTGTTGTTACTGATATGTCATCAACAAAATATCGGATTGTCCCTTCAGAACCACTAACAGAAGTTGTAGTTGTAGCTCCGTCAGTGAAAAAGTTTCCAAAAGAAAAGTAGCGTAACCCGGCAACAGTAGGGGTAAAAGTGAAGGAAATTAGTGTCCAGCCTGTTTTATTAGTTATTGGTGTACCAGTATAATAAACATCAGGAGTTGTTATCCATACACACATACTTCCTGTGTTTTGTCTTGCAGTAGTAAATTTAAAGCCAATATTACTTGTTGCTCTATTTGATTTATCTGCTAAAGAAACATAAGCACTTACATTGTATGTTGTACCTACTGTTAGAGGAGTTGATAATTCTCCTTGTAAGTATTCTCGATAAGGAGTACATCCTCCAGAACCATATACAACAATGTTTGTCATTGCATTTCCAGTCCTCGGTGCTTGGGTGCCAGGTGATGAGGCATTAGTAGAAAAAGGACTGCAATAGCAAGATGTAGCTAAGCTTGTATGAAAAATATCAGTACTACCATTATTTGGATAATCCCAATTTGAAATAGCATTTGTAAACTGAGCTTCACTAGTATACCAGGAACATTGTAAATTTGCTAAATTAACACTTTCAAAACTTGGATTTAGTACTAAGTTTTGACCAAAACAAAATGAAGGGATTAGTAGTAAGAATAAATATATTTTTTTCATAATAATATTAAAAGGTTAAAATCGTATTTTTTGTATTTGTATAGTTGCTCTTAATGAAATTAGATAAAGCTATGGTAATATCATTTTTGTTTAATGAAGAGGCTAATGAGTAAAAATATATGGATAGAATATTACCTTGTTCATCAATGATTATTTCGCCATCTGATTGTTGTATTGTTGTCTCAATCTCTGAAAGATTAGATGGAACATTCATCTCTATAACAGAAAAAGATTGTGTATCGAACTCTGTTCCATTAACGATTGAAGTTCTTTTAATAAGTTGATTATCTTTGAATTTTTCAATTCTAACTAGATTATTATTAAAATCATAATAGTTCCATGTACCTTGTTTCATACCATCGGCATCTATTATTTCTGTTTTTGGATCTCCATTTTGATGATATTCAGTTTTAAACTGAGCAAACAATGAACTTGGAATTATAACTAATAAAATAAAATATAATTTTTTCATAAAAATTTGGTTTATTATCTTTTCAAATGTAAAATAAAAAATACTTAGAAACAAAAAATAGTAACAATGATAATGAAAAGGTGTTGATTATTAATGAAAAAGAAGTTATAGTAGTTTATACAATAACTACAACATTATTTAAATTACCTAACTACTTTCGTTATCATATGTTTTAATAATTTTGTTTTGTGTTCAATCTTGAAATGTTATTATAATTAATAAATAGTAAAGTAAATAGTTATAAGTGTATAAGATCTAAATTGATACATCGTTCAAGACGAAGTAATTGTTATATATGTTGCATAATGAGTTAATGTAAATGATAATAAGAAATAAAATACTGATTAATAATACTATAGGAAAACCTATGGTGTTGGATGTTGGGCTTAAATCTGATAACAAGCCTAAACCAATAGTTATTTTTGCTCATGGATTTAAAGGATTTAAGGATTGGGGACACTTTAACGAAGTGATGGATTTTTTTGTCACAAATGAATGTGTTTTTTTAAAGTTTAATTTTTCTCATAATGGAGGAACTGTTGAACAACCAATAGATTTCCCGGATTTAGATGCTTTTGGGAAAAACACTATTACTAAAGAGTTGAATGATGTTTCACATGTATTAGATTGGATACACACAACAGAAGAATTGCCTAAAGAGGAGTTAGATATTAATGACATTACTTTAATAGGACATAGTAGAGGTGGTGGAATAGCCATGTTAGCAGCTAGCATGGATGTTAGGATAAAAACAATAATTACATGGGCTGCCATCAGTGATTTTGAAAGAAGGTTGCCATCAGATTTATCCGAATGGAAAACTAAAGGAGTGGTTTATATTGAAAATACTCGTACAAAGCAGCAAATGCCAATGTATTATTCTTTTGTAGAAGATTTGTTTGCCAATAAGGATAAATACAAAATAGAAAATGCCATTAAAAAGGCTAATCAGCCACATTTAATTATTCATGGAGATAGTGATTTAACAGTAAGTATTGAAGAAGCTAAGCAACTTAATGAGTGGAATGAAAAGGCTGTTTTGAAAATAATTACAGGAGCCAATCATACCTTTGATATTAGTCATCCTCACCAAGAAGAACAACTTTCTGAAGCAGCTAAAAAAGTGCTAACGTATTCATTAGCATTTATAAATAAAATGGATTAATTTCCTACTATAAAAAATAAGGGATAAAATTTTGTAGGAATAAAAAAATATCTATTTTTGCATTCCTTTTTTAAGGGATGTTCTTTAAAGCACATTAATACATTTAAGCGAGAGTAGCTCAGCTGGTAGAGCACGACCTTGCCAAGGTCGGGGTCGCGGGTTCGAATCCCGTCTCCCGCTCATTTATGTAAGATAGTTGCTTGAGTGGTGGAATTGGTAGACACGCAAGACTTAAAATCTTGTGCCCATTAGGGCGTGCGGGTTCAAGTCCCGCCTCGAGTACAAAAAAACCTTTTCAGAATTTCTGAAAAGGTTTTTTTGTTTTTAATAAATTTATTACCTGTGATTTATTTTAGCTAAGGCTCACTCACTACTTCTTTTAATTAAAGTTAATAAAAATGATATTATGGCTATAACCAATAATATATGAATTATGTTTCCTGCACTATAGGCAAAAAAACCTACTAGCCAACCTATGACAAGGATTACAGCTACGATATATAATAAACTTCTCATAATTTTTGTTTTTAATTAATATTATTTTTTTATTTACTTAGAGTTTTTTAAAGCTTATCAATTACTTTTTTTATTTCTTCTTTTGCCTTACCTGTTTTTTCTTGGATTCTACCAATTAACTCGTCTTCTTTTCCTTCAGTATAAATTAGGTCATCATCCGTAAATTCTCCATATTGTTGTTTTAACTTTCCTTTAAGTTGTTTCCAGTTTCCTTTAATTTTATCTGTTGTTGCGCTCATAATATATAGTTTTATATGATTAATATTACTGTAAAGATAGTAGGTTTTGAGTTGAATAATGTTGATGTACAATTAGATTAAAGTTGATTTTGATCAAGTTTTTAATATATAAGGTTTATTTTTTTTGTCTGAAAGAATAGGTTGGATTAGTTTTTTTCTTCTGTTGGTTTTTTTTCAATTTGATAGAAAGCATTAGATTTCATATGTTTCATTATCATAATCATGATAGATGCACTAGGAAGGGCTATAATCATACCAACAACTCCCCATATCTGTTCACCAATTAATAAGGCAATTATTGCTATCAAAGGATTGAGATTTACTCTGTTTCCTACAATTTTTGGAGTCAAAAAATTTCCTTCAATAAATTGAACTATAGAAAATAAAATAACAATATATAATAAAGTAAGTGGTTCTCCTTGGTCAAGGTAAGATATAAATAGCACAATGGTGCTGCCGAAAAGAATACCTATATAAGGAATAATTTCAAAAAATGCTACCATAAATCCTAAAATAAATGCATAGGGAACGCCTAATAAAAACAGCCCTACACTATTTACTGTTCCTAATATTAAAATAACTGTAAATATTCCCTTTAAATAATTTTGGACTAATATAGAAATTTCGTTGATAACGCGAGATGCTTTTATTCTCATTAGCTCAAACAACATTTGTATAAATCTTTTAATAGCAGATTTATAGTACAACATTAAAAAAATGTATATGGGAATGAGAACAATATAAGTAACTAAGCCACTTATATTTTTTAAAAATGAAGAAACAGGACTTGTTTTAGTACTAGATTTTAAAATCTCGTCACCATTTTCTTTTACCTCTTCAATAATATTAAAATTGGTTAAACCAAATGTGCTTTGTATTATATCTTCTAGTTGGTTAATGAGAACCATTATTTTTTCACTGATATCTGGATAATCGTCATAAAAATTACTAAACTGTATAGCCATTATATAAAATAAACTACCTATGAATAATGACAGCAAACTGATAAGTAATGTAACTGACCAGAATCGAGAATTGATTTTTTTTTGAATATTATTAAGTAGAGGATATAAAGCTACACTAATAATGATAGCCAATATTAATGGTGCTAACACAATTTTAGATGTCTTAACAATAAAACCAAAAGCTATCAAAGATAGTAATGTGTAAAAAAAGTACTGAATATAAGTTAGTTTAAGTAGTCGCATTGTTATTTTTTATCATTCATTTGTGATCGAAACTGCTTAACCATTGTTACTATTTGAGAAAAACTTCCAATTGTATTTTGTATTTTAACAATTAAATTAGCAATTGTTGGTGCTGTATTATTCGTTGATGAATCTGTTAACCCTAACATTTTTTTTATTGAACTCGGTATTATTTTTAATATAATTTTTTTTGGGGTCAATGTTCTTTCTATTTCATACTTTAGTATTTGTTCTTGAACAGCAATTTTGCTTTTTAAAAGTTTTTTTTCTATATGAAATTGTGTTTGTTTCATTGAGTAAATTTTAAGAAGGAATATTTTTATCTAAGTAATCTTTGAAGAAAAAATTAATCATGGGCTTTCTGATAATGAATCCTATTATTGTAAACAATGCAAATAATAAAGATACGACACCAAACCCTTTATATAAACTACCTAATATTTCACTTAAATATAAAGCTAATGTAAGTCCTAAAAAAAACACTAATACTAATACAATCAATGTTAAAAGAGCTCTTACCATTAGTCTAGCTCTTTTTTCAGCTAATTGCTCCACAAGTTCAAACTTACAATACCTTATCTGCATTTCAAGATACTTCAATGCTTCCTTTTTTATCTGTTCCATTTTAAGTAGAGTTTAGTTATTTTAAGCTTTTTTTTTACTTTTCAATTCTTCTTCCATTGCAGATAACTTTTTTTTCATATCATCAATAGTTTCTGAAGCGGTATCACTTCCTTTTGCTAACATATCAGTAATTTGTTTTTTTAATTCATTAATTTTATTCATAAGGTCTTTTCGTGTTTCTTTACCACTTTTTGGGGCTAATAAAATTCCCGCTGTTGCGCCTAAAACTATTCCGCCTAAGGCAACCAATAATATTTTACTTGTGCTATTCATAATTTTAAATTTTTAAGGTTAATAATAAATTCTTAATAGTAAAATTAATCTTAAGTAATTGGTTTTGTTTTGATAGAAATCAAGCTTTAGTGTTGATGTTAATCAATATACAAAAAAGTATTTAAAAATTTTATAAAGAGGAGGAAAATGGGTGTAGTATAATTTTTTCCTTAAAAAGGAGAAATTAAAGCTCTTTATCTATTTTTTTTGGTAAAGCTTTAATAAAAGCGTTTTTTAAAGTATTACCAATTGTTACCCACACATTCACCTTTGTTTTGTTTGTATTTCCTGAAATAGGCGATTTAGTTGCAAAACTATTGTGTTTTTGATTTTCAAAGACTTCAGAAATAACATCCAGAAAGAGTTGATATCCTTTATTGAAAATAGATTTTTCTTTATCACTTCCTTTTTTAATAAGATTAATGTCAGTCATAATAGGTTTTATATAGCCGTCATAAACTCCATTATCCATTATCATTTCGCTGTATAATGAAAACATTCCTTCTTCAAAATCGAAATTAGCATAGCCTTCGGTAAATGAATTTAAACTAGTTAAGTTAGCATCTTCTAGTTTAAAATCGGCATTAAAATCGGGTATGGGTTTAAGGATGTTTACATTGGCTGCAAAAATTAATTTACCACCACCAATAGATGTCCCTTGGGCATAAATACTTGCCGGCAATTTTTCTGTTTGGTTGACTACATTAGAAAGGTTTGTAGCCTTTAAGTTAAAAGATTTTATATAAATATCTACTATTGGAGAATGACTAAAATCTTTATAATAAATTTGGGCGTTATTAATAGTTACTAAATTAAGATTAACTTCAACAGGAGTAATGTTTCTTAATGTTTGTACCCAATTATTTTCAACCCCTGTTTGAGCTTCTTCTCCTGTTGAATCAATGGCAAAGTTGATTATGGGTTCATTAGCAATAATTTCACCAACAATTGCTCCATCCATAAGTGCTTTCCAATGAATGGACAATTCAATTTCATTTAGTTTAAGAAAAGGTACTGGAATATTGGAGTTTTCTTTTTCAATAGATAATCCTTTCAATGTAAAAGCACCTCTTAATAGAGCTACGTCAAGGTCTTTAACGTTTCCGTGGTAGCCATCCATATCTGAAAGGGCTTTATTTACGTATTTTAATAATATATAAGGAAGCGCTAACCTAACTATAATAAAAAGCCCAATTATTGATAAAATTATAGTTTTTGTTTTGTTGCTAAAAAATGCCATAGTTATTTTTGATTATATTTCTTAAAATAAAAAACTTTTTAATGGAGTTTCATTTATATTGGTTTATGGTATACTTTTATCTTTAATAATAGCCTGAATAGAAACACCTTTTGATGACATTTTATTAGGATCTATTAAACAAACTTTTCCTTTGTGTAAATAAGTTTGAAGAGCAGCTAGATTTAATAAAGACATATTTGTGTTTCCTTTTTTTTCATCTATCATAGTAGTTTTGTTATCGTTATCATATACTCCGTAGATTCCATTGGTGGAAGATACATATAAAGTATCTATTTTTCCTTCAAATGCTAGGGGTATAATTTTTTCTACTCTATTTATAATAAGATTCTCTTGATTAAAATTTTCGTTTATTTCGTATTTTGTTGCTTTTTCAAATAATGGTAACAGATAAAAGTTAGAAGTAATGTAGAGCTGATTTTCAACGTAAGAATTTATTTTAAAGTGATATATGCTGTTTTCATTAGCAAAAATGACTAATGTTTTAGGGTGAACATCTTCCTTACTAGTAAACCATAAATCAGTTATGTTTAAAAGCTGCCTAATTGGGTTTAAATAGTTTCCTGCTTCATGTCCTCTAATATTTTCACTTGCTAAAAGGTAAGTTAATTGTTCTATTTGGGTTTTTAAAATCTCTTTTCCGTCTAGTTTTTTTTCATTATTCTTTAAAGGAATGTATAAAGAAATACAATAAAAGTTATTGTGCTTTGCTAGTTTTTCAAATTTTTCTTCAGGAATAAGAATATTCGTATTTAGCTTTTTCATTAGGCATATTTTTTTGCTTTATACAGCTCAAAGTTCAGCACTATAATTAAAAAAAATGTTGATTGTCTTTTATGGAACAGGTTGATTTAAATCAATTTTTTTAGAAAATGATAAGTGAATTTTCACCAAAATAGATCCATCTTTTGGAGCTTTTCTCGATCTTTTAGAATAATTTTTTTACCATCTGTTTCTATAATGTTGCTTTGTTTAAATTCTGTTATAGTACGAGTTAGAGTTTCTTTTGTAGTACCAGTTAGTTTTGCAAGGTCAGATCTTAATATAGAAATTTCGTCTTTATCACCTAATAATTCTTGAAGTTTTTTAGATACTCTTTTTTTAACAGAACTATATGCCATATGCATCAACTCTTCTTCTTTATTGCTTAGATTTTTGGAAATAAGAATGATGAATTTTTTTGCAACTTCTCTGTTTTGATAAATTAATGATAAAAAAGCATCTTTAGAAATTTTTAAGACTTTGGTATCTACTATAGCTTCTGCTATTTCATTATAAGTACGATCTTCAAAAATAGGTTGATATCCAAAAAAAGAGCCTTCATTAAATATAGCTGTAATATATTCTTTTCCGTCATCATTATAACGGTATGTTTTTATTTGACCTTCTTCTACATAGTAAATAAAATGAACATGTTCATTTTCTTTAAAAATAAGCTCTTTAGCTGAATAACTAAATTGATGTGCTTTTTGCGTTAAATCCTCCAAGGATAGAATTTTTTGAGCTTCATTTAAAAAATCGTGAATACCTTGCTTATTGTTACTGAATTCTTTTTTTAAGAGATTATGTTTTTTTAATCGACTTTCTATTGCTCTAATTAGTTCAGTACTATCAAATGGTTTAAACAGATAATCATCTGCACCTAGCTCCATACCTTTTCGCAAATCGTCTTTTTCTGATTTTGCAGTTAAAAATATAAAAGGAATAGAAGCTGTTTCAGGTTTTTGACTTAATATATATAATACTCCATATCCATCTAATTCTGGCATCATTATATCGCAAATAATTAAATCTGGTTTAAAAGAGGTTGTTTTTTCAATACCTATCATTCCGTTTTCGGCAACTTCTACTTCATATCCAGTTAATGTTATTAACTCAGCTATGTTTTCTCTCATCACTTGATCGTCTTCTATTAATAGTATCTTTTTCATTTTTACAATATATTAATTTAGATATGCTTTTTATTTATTTTTAGTAAATTATTTTATTCTGTTACTGCTATTTGATTTATAAAAAGTAATGTAAAATGTTGATCCTTTATTTTCTTCACTTTCAAAATCTATATCGCCATTCATTAAATTTACATATTCTTTTATAATATTTAAACCTAATCCTGTTCCTTGTATATTAATTACATTTTTTGCTCTAAAAAAACGGTTGAATAAATTTTTTTGTTCTGCCTTAGGTATTCCATAACCTTCGTCTTTTATTATTAGTTCAATTTTTTTGGGATAAATTTTAGTTGTCAATTCAATTTTTTTGTTTTCAGGTGTATATTTAATAGCATTTGACATTAGGTTGTTTACCACTTGCCTTATCATATTACTATCTAAGAAAACTTCTTTGTTATCACTTAAATGTTTATAGGAAATGGCTTGCCCGTTTTTTTTTAATAAAAGAAATTCTTCTATTTGTTCTTTTATTAGCGTTTCAATATCAAATTTTTCAGGTTTAAATTCTAACATTCCTTCTTCTAATTTACTTAATGATAAAAATTGGTTAAGCGTATTAGTAAGGGTTTTAACTGATTTTTTAACTTTTACAAAGTGTGTTTTTATTTTTTCTTTATGTACAAAGTTATTCCATTGGTCAGCTTCTGCAGCTAAATATCTTTCTATTAAATCCATTGAAGATAATATTCCTGCTAACGGTGTTCTAAACTCATGAGAAGCAATAGATATAAATCTTGATTTCATATCATTTAACTCTTGTTCTTTTTCTAACTTATTTAATATATCAGTATTAGATTTTTTTTGTTTGTCTATTTCTTTCTCTAAATCTTTTCTTTTTGTAATATCATTTATTACACCTATAGTATAAACTTTGTTATTATTTTCAGTTACAAAATTTTGATTAAAATCTAGTTCTATAACAATTTTTTCTCTATCAGGATGAAATACTTCTAACTCAAGTTTGCCGTAGTCTTTAAGGTTTTCATTTGAACAAGTAATAAAATAGTTTGCAATTAAAGTGTTATATTTTTTAGGAAAAAATAAATCAATTTCTTTTCCTAAGGCTTCTTCTGGTTTAGCATTGAGTAGTAATAACCCTGCTTTGTTGATTTCTAACACTCTTCCTAAATTGTCTAAAAGTACAATTCCATGAAAAAAGTCATTTAATATACTTGTAAAATTTTCACTATAAACGTGATTTTTAGGCATTTAAATTGAGTTGAATTAAGGTGGTACATTTAAATTCAAATATAGTGTATTTTTTCTACTTTAATGTAATTTAAGTTAAGACATCATTGATATATTTTTTATACAGTTGATTAAAATCAACTACACTTGTTGTCTCCCTCAATATTATTTTTATTGATAACCTATACTTTTGTTATTACTAAATTAAATATTAACTAAAAACAAATGTTATGAAAACGAGAAAAAGAAAATCATGGAAACAAGCTCTAGGAGTATTAACTGCAATAGCAGTAATAATATTTTCATCTGTAGGTTGTGGAAATAATGGGTATAAAAAGAATGAAGATGTAGAATCATTTAAGGTTTTTATTACTGACTTAAAAGCAAAAAGTGAAGAAGATGTGAAAGAAAATTGGGAAGTAATTGAAAAAGAGTACAAAGAAAAAGTAACAGTAATAGATCAGAAAACAGATGAACTAGAAAGTGAAATTAAAGAGGAATATGAGCAGTTAAAGAAAGATTATGAAGAGCTAAAGATAAAGTATAACGCTCAAATGAAAGAAAAGGATTTTGATAAAAATTTACAAAAGTTGTATGGAGCTGTTTTAACTAATGAGGGTGATATGGATTTATCAGCAGTTACAGTTTCAAATATTGTAGATGTTTACTCTAGTTTTGTAGAGATTGTAGATTTACATAAGGACGAATATACAAGAGAGGATTGGGATGAAGTAGATGTGTTGTGGGATGCTTTAAACAAAAGAAAAAATGAGTTGGAAGATAATTTAAGTAATGAAGAAAGGATGAAAATTAGTGAAGATAAAGTTAAGTACGGCACCTTTAAAGCATTAAATAAATTACCTGCAAAATCAGAAGAAAAGAGATCGGTAGGCAAGTAAGTATAATTGTTTATTGATAGGTTGCAGCCCTCAACTACAATATTGTAGTTGAGGGTTGTTTTTTCAAGTTCTTTAGTTGTTCCATAGTTTTTCAGTAAGCATAGTCCCATCTTTAAATAATGCGTGTATAATATAAATGCCACTAGGATGATTTTCTAGTGAAAAATTATAAGTAAGTTTTTTATTAGATTCATTAGCTACCAATTTACCTGTGATATCATAAATAGCAATCATTGTTAAAATTTGGTTTGGAGAAATAAGTTGATAATTTCCGCTTCCAAAATTTTGTAAGATGAATTGATTTTTTTTGATGCTTTCAACAGAAGTTACAACGTTTGGAGATGCTAAAACAGTAATATTTTTAGAACTTTGTTCTGTACAGTTGTCATTTAAAGAGTTCAAAACAATAGTGTAATTCCCAACTGCAGCATAAATATAATTAGGATGAATAGCTGTTGAGTAACCTCCATCTCCAAAATCCCAAGAGTAAGTAACAGCATTTTGAGATTGGTTAGTTATATTAACAATCCCTCCTTCACTTAAATAAATAGTATCCTTATCTAAATCAAAATCAGAGATGATTTGTGCAGGAGTATTAATGGTAATAATTGTTTCATCGACAATTCCTTTATTAAAACTTCTTACTAAATAAGTTTGAGCAGCTACATTATTTATATGTATAGAATCGGTAGTTGCTGCTCCTGAGTATAAGACAGTATTAGAAAAATCAAGAATTTCGTAATCCCAATTCGAATTGCCATGCTTTATTAAATTTATCGTTCCATCGCTACTACCAAAACATAATTCGTCTGTAGAAATTACAGAAAGAGCTGTAGAAATATTAAAAGTAAAGGTAGCTACTTCTTGCTGCTGATTAAGCGTAAACACAATAGAAGTGTCGCCTAAAATAGTATAGTGGGTGTTAGAAGAAATATCGGTTAAACTAACTTTATAATTGGCAGTTAATGGAAAAACTTCTTCAATTAATAAGGTGTAAGTGCCTGAAGCTGGAATGTTCGTATATATAATTACGGATTTGTCTGTATTGTATTCAGGAAGGGCATTAATAGATAACTCTTGTCCAGGAGCTATTTGCGTATAAATTGAAGGGACATTAGTGTTGGGACTGAATAATTTCCATGCATCATAATTCCCATCAAAATTTTCTGTAGCATTATTTAACATTCTTATAATGGTTTCATCAGTATAATTGTTGCCACTTATTTTAAATCTAAAGGCATTGTTGTTGCCTAAGCTATTTATACCTATTAATAAGAAGGAAATAGTAAGAAAATGAGATAATAAATTTTTCATGGGTTTGGGTTATAGTTTTATAATCAATAATGTAAAAATAGGTGGTAATTATTCTGAATTAAACGGTATAAATGCTGAAAATGAATTGGGTATTAACCGAAGTGATGGAGAGTTAAAAACACTTAATATAGTTTTAATAGACTAAGTATTTTCACTATTTAAAATCAGGTGTTTTACGCTTTTTTGAAACCTATATGTGAGCGAACTTTGAGGTATACTTAATCAAAAAAAACATAAGGTTTGAAAATTGAAAAAGTTATTAATAATATACAAAGACTATACATTATGAAAATTAGCATTCAACTTAACCCATTAAAGCAAGCAATTATAGCTTCTATTATTGCAATTTTATTATTGTTTGCCACTAATAAACTTAGAGCACAAGCGGTAGTTAATAAAGTTACTTTTGAGCCAACTCTTGAATATATAGTTAAACAATTTACCGCAAAGTATATTCAGAATAAGTTTTATTTTAAGTTTTTAATTCAAGAAAATAGAGAGGATGTAGATTATGCGTTAGAATCATCTTTCGATGGTGTTAATTTTAATGAGGTTGCTACTAAGGAAGGGGTAAAGTCTCCGAACAGCCAACCATTGTTATACTGCTTCATTATTGATGATACAACTACAAGTGATAGGATTTTTAGAGTAAAAATTACCTCTAGGGAAGAAGTTACATATTCAAATTTATTAGATTTTTCTTCTGCAACTGACCAAACCTTAGTAAATAAATAAAAAATATTTTTTTGACAAAGGATTATGTTTTGTTGAAAAATTGTATATTGCATCATTCAATAAGTAGAAATAGTTTTGCTTATTGAGTTTAGGCATATAATTTTTCGCATTATGAATCCAATTAGAATTCTACTTACCGATGATCATTTAATAATAAGAAATGGCATTAAATTGATGTTGAAAAGACATAAACAATTTAAGGTAGTGGCAGAAGCAGGGTCAGGAATAGAAGCAATTAATTATTTAGAAAAAAATTATAAGGATATTGATGTGGTATTAATGGATATTGATATGCCTGAAATGAATGGTATAGATGCTACTAAAATAATTACAAATTCTTTCGAAAATATTAGAGTATTAGTGTTGTCTGTTCATAACGAAGAACCTTATATTAAAAGTATTATTGATGCAGGTGCTTTTGGTTATGCATTAAAAGATGCTGATACAAATGAAATAGTTAGTGCAATAGAAACTATTGCTAATGGAAAAAAATACTTCAGTTCTGAGGTGTCTAATATCATGATTAATTCTTTAATGAATAAACAAAAAGGACAAACTGTTGAAGTGGATGAATTATCTGAAAGAGAAATAGATGTGATTAAGTTGGTAGCTTCTGGGGCTACTAACAAGGAAGTGTCTGATAAATTATTTATTAGTTCTAGAACCGTAGAAACCCATAGAAGAAATATTATGGATAAATTAGGACTTAATAATGTAGCAGAATTAATTAAGTATGCAATTAAAAGAGGGTATGTGGATGTAGATTAAATCTTTACATTAAGCGTAGTCATTTTAAGTAAATTAACTTCTTCTTCCGTTAAAAACCTCCACTGACCTCTGGCTAAGTTCTTTTTAGTTAAACCGGCATAATAAACCCTGTCTAATTTAGAAACTTCATAACCTAAATGTTCAAACATTTTTTTTACGATGTTATTTTTTGAAGAATGAATTTCTACACCAATTAGCTTTTTATTTTCACCATCACCAACATGAGTGGCTTCTTGCATTTTGGTAAGACCGTTTTCTAAATCTACACCATTAATTAATTGTTGCAAGTGTGTTTTAGAAACATTGGTAGAAGTTGCTACCTGATAAATTTTCTTAATATGTTGTTTCGGATGAGTTAGTCTTTTTACCAATTCTTCATCGTTGGTTAAAAACAAAACGCCTGTAGCATCTTTCCCTAATGGATCAACAGGAATAACACTTTGTTTTAGTTTTCCAAGTAATTCCACTACATTTCTCCTGTTGTATGGATCGTTTAATGAAGAAACAAATCCTTTAGGCTTGTTCATTAGCAAATACACTTTCTTTTCATGTCTAAGAGTTTCACCACCACAAACAATTTTGTCTGTATCAGAAACTTTAAATCCCATTTCTGTTATGATTTTACCATTAACTTCAACTACTCCTGTTTGAATTAACACATCAGCTTCTCTTCTAGAGCATATTCCGGCATTAGCTAAAAACTTATTTAAACGAATTTTTCCGTCATCAACTTTAGGCAAAGGAGCTTGTCTAGGAGGTCTCTTTTTAAAGTCGCCTCTTTTATTTGTAGGCTTCTTTGCAAAAGATTTTTTTTTGTCTGATGAGTTATTTTTTTTGTCTTTCATTGTTTGGGTTATATCGTTATTGGTAATCATCTCGCAAAGACGCAGAGACGCTAGTTATTTTCTAAATTTTAATTATTAATTAATCAATCTACCTAATCTCCCCTCCGTTATCTAATGTTTTTTCTGGAGAAACAAATGCCAAGTTTCCTTCATTGTCTTCTGCCATTAAAATCATCCCTTGAGAAACAATCCCTCGAATTTTTCTTGGTGCTAAATTGATTAAAACAGAAACTTGTTTACCAATAATTTCTTCTGGAGCATAATGTTCAGCAATTCCAGAAACAATAGTACGTACATCAATTCCTGTGTCAACAGTCATTTTTAATAATTTATCGGCATCAGGATGTTTTTCTGCGGTTAAAATAGTTCCTGTTCTAATATCCATTTTGGTAAAATCATCAAAAGTAATTTCGTCTTTCATGGGGTTTGCTTTTGGATTAGATTGTTTTTTATTCGATTCTTTTAATTTTTTAATTTGTGCTTCAATTAGATCATCTTCAATTTTTTGGAAGAGCAATGTTGCTTCACCAATTTGATGCTGGGTACTTATAGTTTCATCACTTTTTAAGTTTAAAATATTTTTTAAGTTACAACATGTTTGTGGAAGAAAAGGAAGGAAGATATCGCTCAATGCATCACAAATTTGCAAACTAATGTTTAAGATGGTTTTTACTCGTTCTTCATCAGTTTTAATGAGCTTCCAAGGTTCGGTATCTGCTAAATACTTGTTTCCTATTCTAGCTAAAGTCATAGCTTCAGTTTGAGCATCTCTAAACTTAAATTGAGTAATTAATTCATTAACTTTTGCTTTTGCTTTTGGAATTGCAGCTAATACTTCATTATCAATTTCATCACAATTGTTTAATAATGGAGTTAACCCATTAAAGTATTTGTGTGTTAGTACCACTGTTCGATTCACAAAATTTCCAAAAATAGCTACTAATTCGTTGTTTACTCTTGCTTGATAATCTTTCCAAGTAAATTCGCTATCTTTGGTTTCAGGAGCAATAGAAGTTAACACATAACGCAATTCATCTTGTCTTCCTGGGAAATCTGCTAAATATTCGTGCAACCATACTGCCCAATTTCTTGAGGTGGAAATTTTATCACCTTCCAAATTTAAAAATTCGTTGGCAGGTACATTAGTTGGTAAAATATAATCGCCATGAGCTTTTAAAATAATAGGAAAAATAATAGCATGGAATACAATATTATCTTTCCCGATAAAATGAATTAATTCGGTATCCTCTTTTTTCCAATAATCTTCCCAATTTTTACCGTTTTGCTCTGCCCATGCTTTGGTTGCCGAGATGTAACCAATTGGAGCATCAAACCAAACGTACAAAACTTTTCCTTCAGCACCTTCTATAGGTACTTTCACCCCCCAATCTAAATCTCTGGTAATAGAACGAGCTTGTAAGCCATTATCTATCCATGATTTACATTGTCCCAACACGTTTTTCTTCCACAATTTCGGGTCATGATGGAATTGATTATCTAACTTTCCTTCTTCTAACCATTTTCTTAGCCAATCTTCGTGTTTATTCATCGGTAAATACCAATGGCTGGTTTCTTTTAAAATAGGCGTGTTGCCACTTATAGCAGATTTGGGGTTAATTAAATCCGTAGGACTTAAGGTAGAGCCACATTTCTCACATTGGTCGCCATAAGCATTATCGTAGTTGCATTTCGGACAAGTACCAATAATGTATCTATCGGCTAAAAATTGTTGTTCTTTTTCATCGTAAAACTGCTCTGAAGTTTCTTGAGTAAAAGCATTTTTATCATTCAAATCTTTGAAAAAACCAGCAGCCGTTTCATGATGGATGGGAGAAGAAGTTCTGTGATAGATACTAAAATCTATTCCAAAATCTGTAAAAGCTTTTTTAATAATTTGATGATTTTCGTCTACAATTTGTTGAGGCGTTTTTCCTTCTTTTTTGGCTCTAAGTGTAATGGCTGCACCATGTTCGTCAGAACCACAAATAAAAGCCACATCATGTCTTTGGCTTTTTAAATAACGCACATAAATATCAGCAGGCAAATACGCTCCAGCAATATGTCCTAAGTGCAAAGGACCATTGGCATAAGGCAATGCAGCAGTAATGGTATATCTTTTTGTTTTACTCATGAATTTCACAATGTTGTTAGAACAACAATAATAATTATTTTTGCAAAAGTACATTTACTAATGATACTATTGACAATTCACTATGGAAAAACCTCAAGCATTAAAAACAGGCGATAAAGTAGGTATCATTTCAACTGCTCGAAAAATAAGTTTGGAAGAAGTACAACCGGCAATTAATTTGTTAACGGATTGGGGATTAGAAGTAGTTTTAGGTGAAAATTTGTTTGCGGAAGATCATCAATTTGCAGGTACAAAAGTACAACGACTTGCCGATTTACAACAAGCTTTAAATAATGATGAAATAAAAGCGGTTTTTTGTGCCAGAGGTGGTTATGGGACAGTGCAATTAATTGATCAAATAGATTTTTCACATTTTAAAAAACAACCCAAATGGATAGTTGGTTATAGTGATGTAACGGTGTTGCATAATCATATTAATCAAAATTTTGAGATAGCTACCTTGCACGCAACTATGCCCATAAATTTTAGTACAAATACATCGGAAACACTTCAATCGCTAAAAGATGCATTGTTTGGCAAAACTTTAAACTATCAATGTGCTTCACATCCCTATAATCGATTAGGTGAATCAAAAGGTGAGCTGGTGGGAGGAAACCTGTCTATTTTGTATAGCCTTACGGGAACAGTTTCGCAAATTAATACTGAGGGTAAGATTTTGTTTTTAGAAGATTTGGATGAATACCTTTATCATATTGATAGAATGATGCAAAACCTTAATCGAGTAGGAATGTTACACGGTTTAAAAGGTTTGTTAATTGGTGGTATGACTGATATGAATGATAATGCTGTTCCTTATGGACATTCAGCTATTGACATCATCAAAAACATCGTAGCGGAATATGATTATCCGGTAGCTTTTGGTTTCCCAGCCGGGCATTTAGCGGATAATCGTACCTTAATTATGGGTGATGAAGTAGTTTTGAAAGTGGAGGAAGGAGGAACAACACTTACTTTTTGAAAAAAAATGGCACAACATAACGATTTAGGCAAACAAGGAGAAGAAAAGGCATTGACTTTTTTGGAAAGTCAGGGATATAAAATTGTTGCTGCTAATTGGCACGAGCATAAATTTGAGATAGATATTATTGCTATTGATAATAATGAGATTGTTTTTGTGGAAGTAAAAACCCGAGCTACTGATTTTTTTGGTTCTCCTGAAGAAGCGGTAACTATACCCAAACAGCAACACCTTATTGAAGGAGCAAATTATTATTTAGAGCAAAATGAAATTGACCTCAACGCTCGTTTTGATGTTATTGCTATTGTGATGAGCGAAAAAAATATCGTTATAAACCACATAAAAGATGCTTTCAGTGCTTTTTAGCAAGAAAAAAAGCCACTAACATACAAATTTATTAGTGCTAGTGGCTATCTGTATAGATTAAATGAATTTTATTAATGTTTTGAAGCCAAAAATCTTTCTGCATCTAAAGCTGCCATACAGCCTGTTCCAGCGGCAGTAACAGCTTGTCTGTAGGTTTTGTCAGCAGCGTCTCCTGAAACAAAAACACCTTCAACATTGGTTTTTGAGGAACCAGGAATATTTTTAATATAACCTACTTCATCCATTTCTAAATAAGGCTTGAATACATCTGTATTTGGTTTATGTCCGATAGCCAAGAAAAATCCTGTACAAGGAATTACTTTTTCTTCATTGGTTTGTGTGTTTTTTACTTTTACACCAGTTACCAAATCATTTTCGCCTAATACTTCAACGGTTTCTGTGTTGTAAAGAATTTCAATGTTTGCTGTTCTTTTCACACGTTCTTCCATAATTTTTGAAGCTCGGAATTTTTCACTTCTTACTAACATGGTAACTTTTTTACAAATGTTAGATAAATAATGAGCTTCTTCACAAGCAGAATCTCCCGCTCCTACTATTACCGTTTCTTGGTTTCTATAGAAAAATCCATCACAAACAGCACATGCAGAAACACCACCGCCTGCTGCTAAGTATTTTTGCTCTGAAGGTATTCCTAAATATTTTGCAGATGCTCCCGTAGCAATAATTACGGTATCACAATGCAATTCTTTGGTGTCATCCACCCAAACTTTATGCGGATATCCTGAAAAATCTACTTTAGTAACCCAACCCGTACGTACATCTGTTTCAAATCTTTCGGCTTGTTTTTGCAATTGAATCATCATTTCAGGTCCGGTAACTCCATCAGGATAGCCGGGGAAGTTTTCTACTTCGTTAGTTGTGGTAAGTTGACCACCCGGTTGCATTCCCATATACATTACGGGTTTTAAGTTTGCTCTTGCAGCGTAAATTGCAGCAGTATATCCCGCAGGACCTGAGCCTATAATAAGGCATTTGATTTTTTCTATTGTTTCTGACATATTGTGATATTGTATATTTTTTGTTTCTGCCCAAAATTATCATTCTTAAGATTAAAAAAGAAGAATAAAAAACTTTTTTGGATAAACTATTAAAATCAAATAGATAGAACTTGTAAAACAATAGCTTAACTATTTTTTTATTGAAGCAACCAATTTATTTTTCAATACGTCTATATGTTATGAATATCTGCTTTTGAAAGTTATTCATGTTACCTTTTTCTTATCAAATTCCCCTTTATTTCGAAAGAAGTAAAGGGGTTTTTAATTTTAATGATGTTTAACATCCATTTTAACTGCATTTATCTTGTTACTTTTTCATTAATTTTACACAATAAAGTTTTTCCAAATCTGTTAAAGCAACTATGTTTTTTAATACCGTTAAAAAGTTACTTACTCTGGCAGTTAGCCTATTGCTTTTTATTGACCTCAGGGCTCAGGATATTCCTATTGGTTCTTGGCGAGATCATTTGCCTTATAGTGATGCTATTTCAGTTAGTTACGGTAATCAAAAAGTGTATTGTGCGACTAATTCAGCTGTATTTATCTATTCTCAATTGGATAATAGTGTTGAACGATTAAATTTAGTTAATGGATTATCGGATATAGGGCTGAGCAAAATCAAATATAATCCTTACAATCAAAGAGTAATTATTAGCTATCAAAATGGAAATATTGATATTTTAGATACAGAAAACGCGATTACTAACATACCGTTTATTACTATGAGTGGTATAATGGGTTCTAAAAAAATTAATCATATTTATTTAAAAAATCAATACGCTTATCTTTCTACCGATTTTGGAATTGTGGTGTTAGATACAGATAGAAAAGAAGTTGCCGATACTTATTTTTATGGTGCTTTGGGAGTAGACATGGTTACACATGCAGTAACTATGGATAACCAATATATCTATGCAGCTTCTGATGATGGTATTTTCTTTGCAGATTTTAACAATCCTAACTTATCCAACTTTAATAATTGGAGTTTTTTGCCTGATTTAGGAAATAGAAAGTTCAGTAGTATCGTGTATTTTTCCAACATGTTGTTTGCTGTTAATGATGCAGCTGTTAGTTTAGGAGATACCATATTTTTTAATCTTAACGGAGTATGGCAAAACTTTTCTACAATAGGTCAGGATGTAGAGAATTTACAGGTATTATCGAGTAACAGATTAGCAGTTAATAAATTATATTCTACAGAGATTTTTGATGAAAATTTAATGCCTCTGAGAGAAATTTTTACTTATAACGGAGTTTCTAGCGTCTCTAATGAGGTAACACTCGATGCATCTGCTAATCTTTGGTTTGCCGATAATTTTAAAGGATTAGTAAAAGTTACACCAAGTAATGCTGTTGAATTTATAACTCCTGATGGTCCTTCCACATCAATTTCTTATGCTTTAGATATGCGAGATGATAATTTATGGATGGTTTCCGGTGGGTTTGTTAATCAGGTAAGTCAGAATAATATTAATCATAGAAAAGAAGGAACTTGGGTAAAATTTCCGCAAACCATACAAAATCCAGAAGGTGGTATTTTGGCCGGACTTGTTGCTGTTGCTATTCATCCAAAAAATATTGATAATGTATTTGTAGGTTCATGGTCTAATGGATTGATAGAATTAAATAACGACCAAGTTACTAGAGTATATAATGCCAGAAATTCCCCATTAGACAGTGTGTTTTTTGGGCCAACTCAAGTAGGAACCTTAAATTTTGATAGTGATGATAATTTGTGGGTGACAAGTTCATTTCCAAACAATAATAAATTATTACATGTAAAAGCAGCCGATAATAATTGGTATAGTTTTGCTTTTACAGGCAGTTCGGGAAGTTATTTTTCTAGTGCTTTAGTGGATAGAAATGATTATAAATGGATAGTTGAACCTATAAACAAACGTATTATCATTTTTGATGAAAATAAAACATTTAATATAACTACCGATGATAGAGTTATTACCTTGGGAGGAAGTTCTAACACGGGAAATATTCCTGGAACAGCTATTTATTGTATTGAACAAGATTTAGAAGGTAAAATTTGGTTGGGAACCGATGAAGGTGTTGCTGTAATCTTTTCTCCTGATGCTGTTTTTGATGGAGAAGTTACTACCAATCAGATTTTTGTTGAACAAGATGGAAATGTAGAAATTCTGTTAGGTACAGAATCTGTAACAGCAATAGCTGTAGATGGAGCTGATAGAAAATGGTTTGGCACACAAAATTCCGGAGTATTTTTAATGAGTGCTGACGGTACAGAAGAGGTTTTTCATTTTACTGAAGATAATAGTCCGCTTTTTTCGAATCATATTTTAGATATAACTATTAACCACACTACAGGAGAAGTGTTTTTTGCGACAAGTAAGGGGTTACTTTCTTATAAAAGCACTGCTACTGAAGCCTTAGACGATTACGAATTGTTTGTTTATCCTAATCCTGTAAAACCTGATTTTAATGGAACAATAGCCATTAGGGGAATGGTGGTAAATTCAAATGTAAAAATTACAGATATTGAAGGTAACATTGTTTATGAAACTACTTCGTTAGGTGGTCAAGCAATTTGGGATGGTAAAAACATTAATGGAGAACGAGTAAAATCTGGTGTTTATATGGTTTTTGCTAATAGTGAAGATGGTAGCCAGAAGAAAGCGGGTAAAATCCTTATACTTAATTAGGTTAGAAGTCGGAAGACTGAACAATTGATAAATAATAAATAATAAACAACTTCAACCCCATATGCTCCACACCACTAAAGGAATAGTAATTCATCAGTTTAAGTATGGCGAAAAAAGTATTATTGCCAAAATTTATACTGAAAAATTCGGATTGCAGTCTTATATCATTAATGGGGTAAGAAGTAAAAAATCAGCTAATAAATTTGCTTATTTACAACCTCTGTCATTAGTTGATGTAAATGCTTATCACAAAGAAAATAAAGGATTACAACAACTTAAAGACATTAAGTTAGATGTTCCTTTTCGGGACATTCCTTTTAACGTTTATAAAGGCAGTATTGCTTTTTTTATTGCAGAGGTTATTTATAAAACCATTAGAGAAGAGGAACCAAATAGCGATTTGTTTCATTTTTTATATCATAGCGTTCAGGTGTTGGATGTAACCGAAAAAAATTATGCTAATTTTCATATTTATTTTTTAACACTTTTTGCCAAATACTTAGGATTTCCGCCACAAGTAAACACTAAATTAAACGCAGAAAATAAATATTTCGATTTGCAAGAAGGTATGTTTTTACCCATAAAGCCTTTTCATCCAGCATATATAGATTCAGAAGCATCGAAAATAGTGTTAGGTATTATTCAATACCATTATCAAGAAATTGAAAATACCGTTATCAATAATAAATTAAGGGCAAGCCTATTACAAGCGTTATTGGATTTCTATAAAATCCACGCAGTAAATTTTGATGCCTTAAAAACGAAAGAGGTGCTGGAGGAATTATTTGTTTAATTATGCGAAGAATAAAAAGCTTTATACACGCATTTAATGGGTTAAAGATAGCTTTTAAAGAAGAGCCTAACTTTAAATTCATGTTATAGCAACAATAATGGTTATTGCTGCCGGATTGTATTTTAAGCTATCAACAACAGAATGGTTGGCAATAATCATTGTTATCGGATTAGTTTTGCTTACAGAATTACTAAATACCGCCATTGAAAATATAGCTGATTTTATTTCACCGGAAAGACACGAAAAAATTAAAATGACAAAAGACATTGCAGCAGCAGCCGTTTTAATAAGTGCTATAGTTGCTTTGGTGGTAGGAATGCTGATTTTTGTTCCTAAAGTTTTTTAATATTGGATTTATTTGTCTTTTTCTAATAACCACCATTTTTTTATTTCCTTTCTTTTTTTACGATTATATTTTGGACAAATAAGAAATTCGTCAGGGAATTCTTTTTTAGATTTGTAAACTTCAATCAATCTGATAGCGTGGTCGCCAATTGTTGACCTACCTTTTGGAACGAATGAAGCATTGATGTTAAAAATACATTTTGCATCCTGCTTAGAATCAATCAAGCTCATAAGGAATTCAACATCAGATTTTTTTATCCAATTTGAATCAGCAGTTCCACTAACCAAAAGAACGGATATTTCATCTTTCTTCCTTTCGTTTACTATAAGAGCTTCAATAAACTCAATTACTGTAATATCTCCAATGTTAACTTGAGCATCATTTTTTAAACTATCATAGTTTGATGAAGCGTTTTGAGAGTATAAAGAAGAAAGAAAAAATATCTTCACAACAAATATATAAAATAGTTTTTTCATTTTTATAGGTATGTTCTTAGCAAATATGTGGATAAATTTTTTTAGAGCTGTTTTTTCCTCAAGGTGTATCCACTGATACAGGAATAACTTTTCCGTTGATGAGAACAGGTTGTTGAGTAGTAAAATCAAAAATAAATTTAGCCATTTCTTCCGCAGTAGTTTGTGCTTTAAAACCAGGGAAAGCATTATTAAGCATTTCTGTCTGCACCGAGCCTAATGCCAAGCAATTTACAAATACATTTTTACCTTTATATTCTTCTGCCAAGCACTCGGTTAAATTGGCCAAAGCAGCTTTTGAGGTACTATAAGCAGCCAATCCCGGGAATTTTACCGAACCTTGAAATCCACCCATGCTGCCAATGTTAACTACATGACATTTTTTTGTTGCATCAAGATGAGCAAATACACTTTGTAAAAGTAACATAGGAGCAAAAACATTTACTTGGAAAGTATGCTGAATAGTTTGCATATCTGTTTTTTCAAAAGGAACATGAGCTAAAAATCCCGCATTATTGATGACAATATCAATGTGTTGATGTTCTTTTAAAATAACATTTAATGGTATTTGAAAATCAGGTTGACTTAAATCTACTTTATAAACATGAATAGATTTTTGATATGTTTTAGTACAAAAATTTTGCAAGTTTTTCAGTAATTTGATGTCTCTTGCCAAAGCAATAATAGTGGCATCTGTATGGGCTGCAAAGTGTTTCACTAAAGCAGCACCAACTCCCTTGCTTGCTCCTGTTATTAATACATTCATTCTAATCGCCCTCCAGTTTTAAAATGTTTGGCATAATAAGGATGTTCTAAATTTGAAATAATTACCCCTTTAGAAGTGCTAGCATGCACAAATCTATTGTTGGTTAAATAAACACCTACATGATCAACTTTATTACTTCTTATTGAGAAAAAAACAAAATCACCTTCACTAAGTTCATTTTTAGAAACACTTTTAGCAACAGTTGCAATATCGGAAGATGAACGAGGCAATTCTTTATTAAATACTTTATTGTAAAGCATATTGGTAAAGCCTGAGCAATCTACGCCTTTTTTGGTAGTTCCACCATATTTGTATTTAACCCCTAGCCACTCATCTATAAAAGCATATAGTTCAATAAGCTCTAACTCTTTAGGAGCAGCTTCTAATAATTCAGCGTATTTGGTTTTAAGTTCTAATTCTTCTTCAGATAAAATTGGTTCAGCAACTGCAGTTTCTTCTTTTGTTTCATCAGTTTCTTCTAATTCATCAAATACAATAGTTACAGCAGATGTATTGTTTTTTGTGGTGGTTTTCTTTTTTTCGGGAAGTGGTTGAGTAGTTTTACAACTCCACAATACAAATGTAGCAAGTAAAAGGTATAAACGATATTGATGTTGCGATGAGTACATTATAAAATTAAATTGAAACTACACAAAAATAATGTTAATCTGAGTTAGTTGTGTTTAAAATAAAAAGTGGTTTTAAACAATGAGTTATTGATAGACTGTATTGGTTATCAGTTTTCAGTCTACAGTCTACAGTTCAAAGTAATCATAACGTTCAATCCTCAAACTTGAAACCTTAAACCCCTTAATCCATATAAGTACTCAACACTGTCCCGGAAAGTCTGTTTAGACTAATTTCTATTGCTTTTGAAGCCAATTGCAATTGCATTAACATCAGTTCGGCATTTAGTAAAGTTAATTGCGTTAGACGAAAATCATAACCATTTATAGCTCCTTTTTTTAATTGTTCTGAGGCAGTTTCATATACTTTTTGCATGGTAACTACATTGCTTTTTGCCAATGTTATTCTTTCGCCTAAAGAAACGTGTTCGTTATAAAGTTTTAATACATCAGCATTAATATTTTGAGTAACATCTTGTTTGGTTAATTGAGAATTTTCAGCAAAAATTTTAGTGTTTTTGATTTCTCGGTTTACTGCTCCACCATTAAACAGATTAAAACTTACACTTACGCCAACAGTTGGTCCGTAGTTTTGATTAGAGCTAAAAAAACCTACTTCCGAAAAAGTTTTTGAATACTGATAACCGGCAAACAAATCTATTTTAGGGTAGCGATTGGCTTTGGAAATACGTAACTCTGTTTCAGCAATTAACTCTTGTAGACGTTGTTGCTCCAATTGATTATTGCTGCTTTCTACCATTTTAGAGAGTTCTTCTTTTACAGGAATTGGTAGCAAAGTAAAGTCTTCACTAGAAATGCTAAGATCTTTTTCTAAATCATTACTTAAAATTCGGTTCAATTCAATTTCAAGGTTTTTAATAGTATTTTGTTGATTCAATAACATAATACTATCTGTTTGATAATCTACCAAGGCTTGCCCGAAAGCCATAGCAGTACTCGAGCCAATTTCTTTTCTTTTTTGCTCTAAATTTAATCTGAAACGAGAAATATTAAGCGTTTGCTGATAATGTTTTAGTAATTGCGATTCATAAGACAGCTGATGATAAACCATCACGATATCTGAAACAGTTTGTTCTATGTAAAATTTAGAATTGAGTTCTCCTAATTGTTCTAAATATCCTAACTGATTTTTTTTTGCATAAACGCTAAAACCATTAAAGATAGTCCAGTTGGCTAAAACAGATAAGTTTACATTAGTATTTTTAGCATTACTACCTTCTCTAATCGAACCATCAGCAAACTCTTGTCGGGTATTGTTAAAAGAAGTGGAATAGGCACCATCCAAACTAACTGTTGGTAATTGCCCGGCATTGCCCATCGTGTTGTTATTAGCCGCAACTTGAGCTTCATTTTTCAACACTCTTATTTGATAGTTGTTAGCCAAAGCAATATTAATCAACTCTTGCAATGTTTGTGCATTTGCTAAAGAGCTAAAGCTTACTAAAACAACTATATTAATATTAATTAAAATCCTTTTCATCTGAATATTTTCAGTTTTTAATAAATCGGTCAGATGGAACCTCTTATTTTTATTATGATTATTGAAAGTCGGTTTCATCTATAATTTTATTCTCTTTACTTGCAATGTATGTATACAAAGCAGGAATTACATATAATGTTAATACTAATGATAAAAGCAACCCTCCGATAATTGCCAGTCCCATAGGAATTCTACTAGTAGAAGAATCTCCCAACGCCAATGCAATTGGTAAAGCTCCTAAAACAGTGGATAAACTTGTCATTAAAATAGGTCTAAAACGTTGTGATGCTGCTTCAAAAGCTGCTTGTTTTAACGACATTCCGGAATCTCTTTTCTGATTGGCAAATTCTACAATTAAAATTCCGTTTTTCGTAACAATACCTATTAACACAATCATCCCAATTTGACTAAAAATATTGATAGTTTGCCCAAAAACCCATAAAGTTAAAACAGCACCAGCCAACGCTAAAGGAACGGTGAGCATGATGGTTAGAGGATCTCTAAAGCTTTCAAATTGTGCTGCCAATGTTAGGTAAACTAAAATTAATGCAAAAACAAAAATAATAAGTGTACTGTTAGAACTCTGAGCAAAATCAGAAGCAGTACCCGCTAGTTCTGTACTAAATGATTCGTCTAAAACTACAGATGCAATTCTTCGCATTTCATCAATTCCATCACCTAAAGCAAATCCTGGAGATAAATCGGCTTCTACTGTAGCAGATGTATAACGGTTGTATCTTAATAAAGAAGGCGGACGACTAGTTAATTCGATATCTACTAAATTATCAAGGGTAACCATTTCACCATTTTTATTGCGAACGGTGATTTTGTGTAAATCTAAGGGTTCGTCTTTTTTATCTTTTTTTGCTTCAGAAAGTACAAAATACTGCTTCCCATCTTTAATGAAATAACCTAATCTTTCTTCATTTAAAAATGTTTGCAAAGTTTGAGCAATGTCAGCTATGGTAACACCCATTAAAGCAGATTTATTTCTATTGATACTTACTTTAATTTCCGGTTTGTTAAACTTCAAGTCCACTTGTGACATGGAAAAAACAGGACTATTTTGGACACTATCCATAAAAACAGGCAAAGCAGCCTTTAATCTTTCCAAATCGGGAGCCTGTAAAATAAACTGGACAGGCAATTTATTAAATCCACCACCACTGGTTTGTATGGTTGGGTCTTGAATAACAAAAGATTTTGCGAAAGTATGATCTTTTAAAATTTGATTAATTTCTCCTGCCAATTGAGCCTGAGATTTTTTTCTTTCAGATGGTTCTACTAAGGTAATTCTGATAAAAGCAGAGTTGGCAGCAGTTGAAGCTCTAAAAGTTGGAGAGGTAACACCCAGTAAAAATGCTTTTTCAGGAATGGTGTCCATAATTTTCATCAACTCATATTGGTAAGCATCCATCGCTTCATAAGAAGTTCCCTCGGGAGCTGTAGAAACAATACGCAACTGACTTTTGTCTTCCATTGGTGCTAATTCCGATTGTAATTGAGAACCTATAAAGAAAATACTGGCTAACATTACTATGAAAATTGGAAAAGCCAACCATCTTTTTTTCATAAACTTAGCTAATGATACTGTATATTTTTCTGTGCTTTTATTAACTGCTCTTCCAAAAGCACGCATTAGAGCATTTTCTCTCTTGCTTTTCTTTAACATTCGAGAACTCATCATTGGTGTTAGCGAAAGTGTAATGAAAGTAGAAATTACAATAGCTCCAACAACCACCATTGCAAATTCTCTGAACAACTCACCTGTTAAACCTGGCATAAAGAAAATAGGTAAAAACACACAAACTAAGGTGATGGAGGTGGCTAAAACAGCAAAAAATACTTCCCTTGATCCCTGGAAAGCAGCTTTCATAGGGTGCATACCATCTTCAATTTTAGTATAAATATTTTCCATTACCACAATGGCATCATCCACTACTAAACCTGTTGCCAATACTAATCCTAATAAAGAAAGTACATTAATGGAAAATCCAGCAGCATATAAAACTCCAAAACTTCCTATCAATGCGATGGGAATTAAAACAATTGGAATTAAGGTAGTTCGCCAGTTTCTTAAAAAAAAGAAAATAACCATCAACACCAAAATAAAAGCCAATACGATGGTAGATTTTACTTCACTAATGGCTTTTCTAATAGAAACAGTTTTATCTAAAGCAACATTTAACTGAATATCTTCGGGTAAATCTTTTTTCATGATTTCCAATCTACGAAAAGCTTCATCAACAATTTCTACATAGTTAGAGCCGGGCTGAGGTTGCAAAGCAATTCCCACCATAGGTATAACACCATTTCCTCTCAACAATGTTCTTTCAGCTTCGGCTCCTAATCGGGCAGAGCCAACATCTTTTAATCTTATTAAGGTATTGTTTTCTTCTTTGATGATTAAATCTTCAAACTCCTCAACTGTATAGAGCCTTCCGATAGTTCTAACAGTTAATTCTGTTTCTGCACCTTCTACTCTCCCTGATGGCAATTCGATGTTTTGTTTGCTTAAGGCATTTTTAATGTCAATGGGAGTAACATTATAATCACGCATTTTGCTCGGATCTAATTCCAAACGCATGGCATATTTTTTCTCTCCCCAAATTCTGATGCTACTCACTCCGGGAACTGTTTGTAATCTTTCTTTAAAAATATTATTTCCAATTTGAGAAAGTTCTAACAAACCTCTTTTCTCACTCTGTACTGTAATAGATAAAATGGTTTCAGCATTAGCATCGGCTTTGTTTACAATAGGAGGATCTGCATCAGGAGGTAAATTTCTAACTGCTTGAGAAACTTTGTCTCGCACATCATTAGCAGCATTATTCAAATCCATTTCGGGTAAAAACTCAATGGTAATGGTACTTCTGCCATCTGTACTATTGGAGCTTAGCGTTTTAATTCCATCAATACTATTTATTTGTTCTTCAAGGGGTTCTGTAATCTGAGATTCGATAATTTCTGCATTAGCTCCAACATAATTGGTAGTAACCGTAACAACAGGTGGGTCAACACTAGGGTATTCTCTCACGCCTAATGACAAGTAGCCTACTATTCCTAAAATCACAATGATGATAGCAAAAACAGATGCTAAAACAGGTCTTTTTATACTTATATCTGATAATGTCATCGGATTCTTTTATTTTATTAATTCTACTGTTACAGGCATTCCGTCTTTAACTTGTAAAAGTCCTGTTGTTAAAACTATTTCGCCTTCAGATAAACCTTCTGTAATGTGTACTAAATCTTTAGTTCTGTTACCAATTTGAACAATTTTTTTCTGTGCTTTTCCATCTTTTACTACATAAATAGTTTGGTCGGTTATGGATGGAACAATAGCTTGTGTTGGAACTAATAAAGCATCATTAATAAAATTGGTAGTGATAATAATTTCAGCAAAAACGCCCGGCATATACATTTTATCTTCTTTTTGTTTTAGCATTGCTCTAACATTTATCGTTCTGGAATCTGCGCTAACCACCGGACTAATTGCATAAATTTCAGCTTCTAAGGTGTCATTTTCAATTAGAACCATTATTTTTTTACCTATTGCTATACTGTTCTGATGATTTTGAGCCATGGTAAAGTCTACCTTAAGCTTATCAATTGCTGTAAGAGAAGTAATTACTTGTCCTTGTGATAAAAAAGCCCCTTCGCTAAAATTTCTCATGCCTAACTTTCCTGAAAAAGGAGCTTTAACATTGGCTAAATCAATGTTTACTTTTAATTCTTCTGCCTGAGACTTTAAAGTCTCTACAGTAGAAAAAGCATTATCAACTTCTTCCTGACTGCTACCTTCAACTGCTAAGAGTTCTTTTTTACGTTCATAATCTTTTTGAGCATTCTCTAACGCAGCGTTTACACCCACTAATTGAGCTTTCCAAGAGCGATCGTCAATACGGATGAGTTGTTGTCCTTTTTTAATGGTAGCTCCTTCATCAAAATAAATGGCTAACACTTGTCCTGCAATAGGAGCTTTCAATTCCACTTGCTCATTAGCCATTATAGTTGCTGTGGTTTTTACTTCACTATTAAAAGGTTGTGCAGTTACTTTAACTCCTTTTACTTGCAAGCCTCCCTGGCCTTGTTGAGCGTCTTTTTTGGCATCTCCACAAGACCAGATTATTGCTGTTAGGGCAACTATCGCTATGTTTTTAAATTTTTTAATCATCGTTTATTTATTATTTCTTTTATATGCTTTAACTATAAAATCAGGTTCTGGTAAACTACCTATGGTTGTAAATAGTTTATCCATACTCTTCTTAAAACTTACTTTTTCTTCTTCGGTAAAATCCCTAAGTAACAAATCATTGGTTTGTTGTACACCTTCTTTAATTTTAGGCAGTAGTTTCAATGCTTTATCAGTAACTTTTAAAATCTGACATCTTCTGTCGTTGCAATCTTGTGTTCTAATCAATAGACCTCTTTCACTTAAATAATCTACCATACGCATAGTAGAAACTTTATCTCTTTTTAATGCTTCAGCTAAATCTTTTTGGGTAACCTTTCCACTATTCTCACATAAAAAAAGCAATGGAGCAAAATACCTTTCGATACCAAAAGGCTTCATAATAGATGACAATGTACTTAGATAAACTTCTGAAATACGAGCCATTTCATATCCATATATATTTTGATTAATCATTAATTTATTTAGTAGTTTAAAAAGGTTACAAATGTAACTAATTTAGGTGTATGTATTTTTTAAAGCAGTAAATTTTAAAAAGATTTAACGTTTTGGGTGATGCATTCAAAAATTAGTAAACTTTCTAAAATATATTTTTGTAAGCAATCAAAAATTCGTAAATTCGCAGCAAGAAAGCAAAAGAGTTGGAATATCCATCATGGGTTAAGTTGGCGTTGGCAAGAGTATTTATTCACTTCAAGCTTCATTTTACAAGTATTTTATTCATTTATAAATTATAAACTAACGTATCATGGCATTTGACATTGAAATGATTAAAGCAGTATATGAGAAGTTTCCTTCTAGAATTGCTGCAGCAAGAAATGTGGTGGGTAAACCACTAACTTTATCAGAAAAAATATTATACGCTCATCTTTGGGATGGCGTGGCAACAACTTCTTTTGAAAGAGGGAAATCTTATGTAGATTTTGCTCCCGATAGAGTGGCAATGCAAGATGCAACGGCTCAAATGGCTTTATTGCAATTTATGCAAGCCGGAAAAAGCAAAGTAGCTGTTCCTTCAACTGCTCATGCCGATCACCTTATTCAGGCAAGAGTTGGAGCAACTAAAGATTTACAAGAGTCATTAAATAAAAACAACGAAGTATTTAACTTTTTAAGTTCTGTATGTAACAAATATGGAATTGGTTTCTGGAAGCCGGGAGCAGGTATTATTCATCAAGTAGTGTTAGAAAACTATGCTTTTCCGGGAGGAATGATGATAGGAACAGATTCTCATACTGTAAATGCAGGTGGTTTAGGAATGGTTGCTATTGGTGTTGGTGGAGCTGATGCGGTTGACGTAATGGCTGGAATGGCGTGGGAACTTAAATTTCCTAAATTAATTGGGGTTAAATTAACCGGAAAAATGAATGGATGGACGTCTGCAAAAGATGTTATCCTTAAAGTAGCAGGTATTCTTACCGTTAAAGGTGGAACAGGTGCTATTGTTGAATATTTTGGAGAAGGAGCTAAATCACTTTCTGCAACAGGGAAAGGAACTATTTGTAACATGGGTGCAGAAATAGGAGCTACTACTTCTACTTTTGGTTATGATGATGCCATGAGACGATATTTAAGAGCTACAGATAGAGCTGATGTTGTTGAATTAGCGGATAAAGTTGCTGAACATTTAACTGGTGATGATGAAGTTTATGCTAATCCTGAAAAATATTTTGACCAAGTGATAGAGATTGATTTATCAACTTTATCTCCTCATGTAAACGGTCCTTTTACTCCGGATTTAGCTACTCCTATTGCTGAAATGAGAGAAAAAGCAACTAAAAACGATTGGCCTTTAAAAGTAGATTGGGGATTAATAGGTTCTTGTACGAATTCTTCTTATGAAGATTTGGCTAGAGCTGCTTCAATTGCTAAACAAGCTGTTGAAAAAGGACTTACAACAAAATCTGAATTTGGTATTAATCCTGGTTCTGAGCAAGTAAGATATACTGCTGAAAGAGACGGTTTGTTAAAACCTTTTGAAGATTTGAACGCCACCATTTTTACCAATGCTTGTGGACCATGTATTGGACAATGGGACAGAGCCGGTGCTGACAAACAAGAAAAAAATACCATCATTCATTCTTTCAATAGAAACTTCTCTAAAAGAGCTGATGGAAACCCAAATACACATGCATTTGTAACTTCACCTGAAATGGTTGCTGCAATTGCTATTTCAGGAGATTTAGGGTTTAATCCGATTACAGACACATTGACAAACGATAAAGGGGAACAAGTGAAATTAGATCCTCCAACCGGTGATGAATTACCAAGTAAAGGTTTTGATGTGGAAGATAACGGTTATCAAGCTCCTGCCGTTGACGGAAGTGGTATTGAAATTCTAGTTAACGAGGATTCTCAACGACTACAATTATTAGAGCCTTTTAAACCATGGGATGGGCAAAATATTACCGGAGCTAAACTATTAATTAAAGCTAAAGGTAAATGTACTACCGATCATATTTCTATGGCGGGTCCTTGGTTAAGATATAGAGGTCATTTAGATAATATCTCAAACAATATGTTAATTGGAGCTGTAAATGCTTTTGGTGAAAAAACTAATGAAGTAGTTAATCAATTAACAGGTACAAAAGGAGAAGTTCCTGCAACAGCAAGAGCTTACAAAGCTGCTGGAGTACCAAGTATTGTTGTAGGAGACCATAATTATGGAGAAGGTTCTTCTAGAGAACATGCTGCAATGGAGCCAAGACATTTAGGTGTTGTTGCTGTTATTGTTAAATCTTTTGCTCGTATCCACGAAACTAACCTTAAAAAACAAGGGATGTTAGGATTGACTTTTGCTAATGAAGCAGATTACGATAAAGTTAGAGAAGATGATACTTTCAACTTTATTGATTTAGCTGGCTTTGCTCCTGACAAACAATTAACTTTAGAGTTAGCTCATGCAGACGGAACTAAAGAACAAGTTAAATTGAACCATACTTATAACCAACAACAAATAGATTGGTTTAGAGCAGGTTCTGCATTGAATTTAATAAAGTTACAAGCTGCTTCATAAGAAGTAAACTAAATACAAAAAAGCCTCTAATTCGTTTGATTTAGAGGCTTTTTTATTGAAAAATTCGAATTTTACATAAATTTTATAATCATAGTTAATACCAATAAAATAAATTAAAAATTTACCTTTGCTTTATGTTTATAGATTTAAGAAGTGATACGGTAACCAAGCCTACTAAAGTCATGTTGGAGGCAATGATGAACGCCAAAGTAGGCGATGATGTTTTTGGTGAAGATGAAACCATTAACCAACTAGAAGAGTTGGCAGCAAAAATGTTTGGCAAAGAAGCTGGTATTTTTTGTCCATCAGGGACTATGACCAATCAAATAGCCATAAAAATTCATACGAACTCCCCCGGAGAAGTAATTTGTGATGAACTTTCTCACATTTATCAGTACGAAGGCGGAGGAATTGGATTTAACTCAGGGTTGGCAACTAAACTTATTTCGGGCGACAGAGGCAGGTTAACAGCGAATCAAATTTTAGCAGCCATTAATCCGGATGATGTACACAAGCCTGAATCGCAATTAGTGAGTTTGGAAAATACTATGAACAGAGGTGGCGGGAGCATTTATAGTCTTAATGAGATGAAAGAAATTGCTGCTTTGTGTAAAGAAAAAGGATTGAAATTTCATTTGGATGGAGCTAGAATTTTTAATGCCATTGTAGAAAGTGATTATACTGCCAAAGATATCGGTAATGCTTTTGATACTATTTCTATTTGTTTGTCGAAAGGATTGGGAGCTCCTGTGGGTTCATTGTTGGTAGGGAGCAAAGCAGACATAAAAAAAGCCCGACAAATAAGAAAGATATTTGGCGGAGGAATGCGTCAGGCAGGATTTATTGCTGCGGCAGGAATTTATGCTTTAGAAAATAACGTAGAGCGATTAAAAGATGATCATAAAAGAGCAAGATTATTGGGTGAGGCCTTGCAAAATTTACCCTTTGTAGATAGTCTTATGCCTATAGATACCAATATTGTGGTGGCAAATATCAATGCTAAATACCTTCATTCGGATATCATCGAAAAGCTAAAACAAAAAGGTATTTTAACTATCGCTTTTGGTCCACAACAAATCAGAATGGTAACGCATTTGAATTTTACGGATGATATGTTGGAAAAAACCATCCACATCCTAAAAAATCTTTAATCCTAACTATTTAATTTCCAATTAACATTATAGAATGATCCAAATCCAAGACACCATTGTTTCCGAAGAAATTTTAGAAAGAAAATTTGTGTGCAATCTTAGTGCTTGCAAAGGAGCTTGCTGCGTACAAGGAGATGCCGGAGCACCTTTAGAATATCAAGAATTAGAGGAGTTAGAAAATGTTTTTGAAGTAGTAAAACCTTATTTGTCAGAAAAATCTATAGCTGCTTTAGAAGAAGATTTATATACTGTGGATACCGATGGCGATTATGTTACTCAATTGGTAAATGGAAAAGAATGTGCTTTTGTTTTTTTTGATGAACAAAACATTACCAAATGTTCTATTGAGCAGGCTTACGTAGATGGAAAAACATCATTTAAAAAACCCATTTCTTGCCATTTGTTTCCTGTAAGGTTGTCTAAAATTGCAGATTATACCGCAGTAAATTATGCCTATTGGGATATTTGTAAAGATGCTTGCACATTAGGAGAAGAGCTTGGAGTAAAAACCTATCAATTTTTAAAAGAACCGCTTATCAGAAGGTTTGGAGAAGAATGGTTCAGAGAACTTACCTTGGTAGATGAAGCTTTGGAAAATGAAAAAAGTAGATAAACTATTTCTTTTGGCTCGAAAATTTCTTTTATAAACAATCCTTAATTTTGTGGATTGCTTATGTTAAAGATTTATCACATAGTTATATTAGTGTTGTTTTTTTGTTTCTTAAACAATAGTCATGCTCAATATGCCGATTGTTCTAAAATCTTGCACCTTACAGATACATTTTATGAAGCCAAAAACATTTCGGGTTATGGGGAAACCTTAGAGTTTGAAAGCAATGATTTATACGACTCACTAAATTTTGAAATTGAAAAAAACACCATTTGGTATTTAATATCCATTCCTTATGATGGAGAATTATCATTTGATATTCTATCTCTTGATGAAGGGAACGATTGGGATTTTTTGTTGTTTGAGCATAAAAATTTATTTTGTAAAAGAATTGAAGCTAAAAAAATCGCCCCTATACGGAGTAACCTTTCCAGAAGTGCTAATACAGGAATTTCTAAAGATGGAAACATGCCTTTTGTAACTGCCGGAATTAACGATAATTACAGTAAATCGCTCTTAGTTAAAAAAGACGAACAATATGTGTTGGTAGTAAACAACTCTAAAAGAGCAGGAGGAAGTCACTCTTTAACTATTAATGTAGCAGGAGAAAAACCTGAGGTAATAATTGAAGAAGCAATACCTGAAACCAATATACTTTCGTTGAGTATTGAAATAAAAGATAAAACAACTAATAAACCTGTTGCCGGTAATATTATTATTGATGGATTGAGAAAAAAATTGGTAGAAAAAAGTAATATTATGACGTATGCTGTTGACGTTCCTCAACGTAAATATAAGCTTACAATTAGCACCAATTCTCCGGGTTATTTAATTTATTCTGAAGAAGTGACCATTACTTCAAACAGGACTACTTTTAGTCAAACCGTATTATTAGAGAAAATACAAAAAGGCAGAAAAGTAAACTTAAGAAACATTCAGTTTTATGGCAACCAAGCTAAATTTTTACCTCAAGCTTCGGGCGATTTAAAAGCTTTATTAGCTTTTATGGAAATTAATAAAAATGTAAAAATAGAAGTGGAAGGACACGTAAATGGTCCTAACCAAAGAAATACAAAAGACTATCAAACTCTTTCTGAAGATAGATCAAAAGCAGTTAAAGAATATTTAATTGAAAACGGAATTGAAGCTATCCGAATTGCCTCTATTGGTTATGGCAATACGCAAATGTTGCATCCAAACCCGAAGTCGGAAGCAGAAATGAGTGCTAACAGAAGAGTAGAAATTAAAATTATGGAGAATTAAAATGAGTATACTATTAGGGATAGAAACAGCAACAAAAGTTTGTTCAATTGCACTTTCTAAAGACAATGAGTTATTGGCTATTGAAGAGCTTGGAGGAGAATATAGTCATGCCGAAAATGTAACCAACTTTATAGAAAAAGTGGTAAAAAAAGCCAATATAAAATTTAATGATATTGATGCCATAGCGGTAAGTAAAGGACCTGGTTCTTATACCGGATTGAGAATTGGAGTTTCTTCAGCAAAGGGATTGTGTTATGCGTTGAATAAGCCATTAATTGCAATAGACACCTTACAAGCAATGGCATTGCGTATGGCAAAACAAACCACAGATAAGAATTTGCTTTTTTGTCCGATGATAGATGCCCGAAGAATGGAGGTTTATACTGCTATTTATGATGCTAACAATGAGTTAATAGAACCCATTTCAGCTAAAATAATTGATGAAAATTCTTTCAGCAAATTTTTAACTGACCAAAAAATATTGTTTTTTGGCGATGGTGCACAAAAATGCCAAACATTATTTGCAGAAAATAAAAATGCTTTGTTTAATAAAAATGTATTACCATCAGCTATAGAAATTAATGAATTAGCGTTAAAGAAACTAATTAATAATCAGTTAGAAGATGTAGCTTATTTTGAACCGTTTTACTTGAAAGACTTTATAGCTACAACACCTAAAAAAATAATTTGAAAACACTTGCCAGCCAAACAATAAGTGCTTAAAATTGTAAGCCGATAAAAAATCGAAAATGATTCGTGAAAAACTAGATAAAGCCATAAGAGAAGTGCCTGATTTTCCTAAGCCAGGTATCTTATTTAAAGACATTACTCCCATTTTTTTAGATCAACAACTTTGTTCGGAAATTGTAGATGAGTTGGCAAAACAAACAGAAAAAATGCATTTAGATGCTATTGTAGGAATTGAAAGCAGAGGTTTTTTCTTCGGAATTTTATTGGCTAACAAATTAAATATTCCATTTATTCCGATTAGAAAAAGAGGTAAATTACCATATAAAACTGTTTCTTATGAATATGAGTTAGAATATGGAACAGCCGCAATGGAAATGCATCAAGATGTGGTAAAAAAAGATTGGAATGTGTTGATTCATGATGATTTGTTGGCAACAGGAGGGACAGCAGCAGCAGCAGCAGAATTAATACAAATGCAACATGCCAACGTATCCGGTTTTTCTTTTGTAGTGGAATTGGAATTTTTAAAAGGAAGTGAAAAATTAAAAAAATATACAAACAATATTATCAACTTAATTTCATTCTAGAAATAAAGAAGGTAACTTAACTTATTATAATATGAATTTTGAATATACAGAAAATCAGCGAATGATTGCTGACATGATTAGAGATTTCGCAGAAAAAGAAATTCGTCCAAAGATGATGGAATGGGATGAGACTCAAGAGTTTCCTGTAGAAGTATTTAAAAAACTCGGAGAGTTAGGCTTAATGGGAGCAGTTGTTCCACAAGAATATGGTGGTTCGGGAATGAGTTACAGTGAATATGTTGTGGTAGTTTCTGAAATTGCAAAAGTTTGTGGTTCTATTGGACTTTCAGTTGCTGCACATAATTCTCTTTGTACCAACCATATTTATATGTTTGCCAATGAAGAGCAAAGAAAAAGATGGTTACCTAAATTAACAACTGCTGAATGGATTGGAGCTTGGGGATTAACAGAACATAATACAGGTTCTGATGCTGGAGGAATGAATACCACCGCTAAACAACATGGCGATTATTGGGTGCTAAATGGTGCTAAAAACTTTATTACTCACGCTATTTCTGGAGATATTGCAGTAGTAATTGCTAGGACTGGTGAAAAAGGTGATTCAAGAGGGATGACTGCTTTTGTTATTGAAAAAGGAACTCCGGGTTTTTCATCAGGAAAAAAAGAAAATAAATTAGGAATGAGAGCATCCGAAACTGCTGAATTAATATTTGCAGATTGTAGAGTGCATAAAGATAATGTGTTGGGAAATGTTGGAGAAGGATTTATTCAGGCAATGAAGATTTTAGATGGTGGAAGAATTTCAATTGCATCGTTAGGATTAGGAATTGCCAAAGGAGCTTATGAAGCTGCTTTAGCTTATTCTAAAGAGAGAGAACAATTTAATCAACCAATTTCTCAATTTCAGGCAATTGCTTTTAAGTTAGCAGATATGGCAACTGATATTGAAGCGTCAGAATTGTTAATTTATGAAGCAGCAGACCTTAAAGATAAAGGATTGCCTGTTACTAAAGTATCTGCAATGGCTAAATATTATTCTTCTGAGGTTGCTGTTAGGGTTTCTACAGACGCAGTACAAATTTTTGGAGGTTATGGATATACTAAAGATTTTCCGGCAGAGAAGTTTTATAGAGACTCTAAACTTTGTACTATTGGAGAAGGGACATCAGAAATTCAAAAATTAGTTATATCAAGAGAAATATTAAAATAAAAAAACTTGCAGATTATAATTTTATCTTTAAATTTGCAGCCCTTTTAATAATTTTAAAAACACAATAGGAATGATAATTATACCGATTAAAGATGGTGAAAACATCGAAAGAGCTTTAAAGAAGTACAAGAAAAAGTACGAAAGAACTGGGACTATCAAAGAATTGAGAAATAGAAAACAGTACGATAAGCCTTCTGTAATTAACAGAGCACAGAAAATTAAAGCTATCTATGTTGAGAAATTAAGAAAAGCTGAAGAGTAATTAAGTTTATTCTTTTCTTTTTTAAGAAATATTTTTATAGCCTACGTTTGAAAAAACATAGGCTTTTTTTATTTTAGCTGTATGGCATCAAAAATTGTAAAAAAAATACTCGATTTAAAAGTGGTGAAGCAACTTATTGCTTGGTCGAAAAAAATTGTTTTACCTGGTTTTGATGGAATCCCACTGTTTGAAGTATTAACTTTTCTATTTAAAGGTATGCAAGAAAGCTCTTTAACTACAAGAGCTGCAGCATTGGCTTTTCGTTTTTTCTTGGCTATTTTTCCTGCATTAATTTTTTTACTTTCCCTATTACCTTATATTCCTATTGATGATTTTTATAATAATTTATTGGTTCTTTTAGAAGGATTGTTACCAGATGATGCATTTGAAATGACTAGAAGCACGATGGACGATTTGGTGCATAAAAGACATGATACCTTACTTTCATTAGGATTTATTTTTGCACTATACTTTGCAAGCGATGGTGTTAACTCTATGATTGAAGAGTTTAATCATTCTTATCATTCACTACAGAAAAAAATAGGTTTTATAAGGCAACGATTAACCTCTTTTTTAATATTAGGCATCCTAACTGTATTAATGGTGTTGGCTATTTTTTTAATGGTTTTCTATAAAGTAATTATTAATTATTTAATTACTCAAGAGTGGCTTCCGGCTGATATTTCTTTAGGGTCACTTGCCGTAATTAAAATGCTTACCTTACTTATTTTGTTCTTTACAGGCATATCTTCCATTTATTATTTTGGTAACTTAAAAGGTGGTAAATTTAGGTTTATGTCGGCAGGTTCTACATTAGCGACAGGCTTAGCAATACTGATTTCTGCAGGTTTTGGATTTTACGTAAACAACTTTGCTAATTATAATAAAGTGTATGGTTCTATAGGCACATTAATTGTAGTTTTATTGTGGATTTATTTTAATTCCTTAGTTTTGTTAATTGGTTATGAGTTAAATGCAAGTATTGCTCATGCCAAAGCAGATAAAAAAATAACCAGCGAAGAAGATTTAGAAGATATAAACTTAGAGATTAGAGATAAAAATAAACCTGAAGAAGGAGATTTACCAACGACATAAACTAAAAGCTATGAAAAATTCAAAATTATTGTTACTTGTTTTACTGATTTTGACAACAACTATAACTCAAGCTCAAATTACTATTGGTGATGTTACCATGCCTAAAAAAGTAAAAGTTGGCGAAACAGAATTAGAGCTTAATGGGGCAGGTGCCAGAGTAAAGTTATTTATGGATATGTATGTGGCAGGGTTATATATTAAAACTAAATCTACTGATGCTAAAAAAATTGTTGAAGCCAATGAACATATCGCTATAAAATTGCAAATTGTTTCTTCTTTAATTACGAGTGATAAAATGATAAGTGCCGTTAATGAAGGCTTTAAAAATTCTACTAATGGAAAAACTGCTTCCATCCAAAAAGAAATAGATCAGTTTATTGGAGCGTTTAAAGATGAAATAAAAAAAGGTGATGTATTTGATATTTTTTATGTTCCTAATAAAGCAACTTTAGTTGTTAAAAATGGCAAATTAATGGCAAAAATTGAAGGACTTGATTTTAAAAAAGCATTGTTTGGTATTTGGCTTTCTGATGTACCTGCTGATAAGAATTTAAAAAAAGCACTTTTAGGAAAATAAATTTTATTTCTTAATCAGTTTTCCTTTTCCGCTTTGTTGACTAATAGTAACGCTCGGGTTTCCGTAATATTCAATGTTTCCCAATGAGGTTAATTCTATGAGTAAACTATTTGTCGCTGTTAGAGTTATATCTCCTGTACCATCATGATTGACATGAGCGTTCTCACTAATTAAATTTTTGCAAGTTAACCATCCTGAACCTCCTGAAAATAAATAAGTAAACTTAGCTTTTCCACTTAAAGTGAAATCTGCCGGACCGGTATGTTGTAAAATATTTATTTTTTGAACATCTATTGTAAGATTAATGCTTCCTGTTCCGTTGCGTGTTTCAAAAGTAAATTCGTCTAATTTTAGCTCTCCTAAGCTACTAACATTTCCAAAGCCTGTATAATTGATGTACTTTATATTAGGTAAGGATAGGTAAACTGTAATTTCTTCTTTGTAGCTTCTTAAAAAATTACACTTGTTATCGTTTTTCAATTCTAATTCCGTTCCTTTTTGTCTGGCTCTAACATATTTTAATAAATTCTCTCCGCCTTCAATAGTAAGTGAAGGAGTACTATCCTGACGGAGCACCAAATTCAATTTATCTTTTAAAATAATATGTGTAATGTCATTCCCAATAATTCTTGTTTCTACAACTTGTTTTCCGGTAGATTTAATGCAAGCACTTTCTTTTACACAAGCATTTAGCACAATCATAATAATTGCAAAAAAGAAAATTCTATATTTTAAAACAAGTTGCATTTATTTTAATTTAAACCCTATACCTACTTCAATAAAATCAGCTACCGCCCAATGACTTTTTAATCCTAAATTAAAAAATAAGTTGTCGTTTATTTTATATCTAGAGTTTATTCTATGATAAAAATAACCATCCTCTTTGTAATTTGGTAAAATATATCCGCCCATATGTAGAGAAAGCATTATGTTTCCTATGTTTATTCCATACATTACTCCAAGTCCGGTTCTTAAATTATCAGCTTTTGATGCTTCTACATTGTCATTATATTCAATTAATGCTTCTACTGATTTGTTGTAAAAAACATCAGCACTAAAACCAAAAGAGGTTTTATTATTAATCGGTTTCACTATGTTATAAGCAATATTTGCGATGTAGTATTTAGGACCTTCTACGGGAGGGATTTCTTTTAATCCGGTATTGCCAACTATAAAATGTTCCCATGTTTTTTCTTTGTTAGGAAGGGTAGTTGTTTGAATGTCTTTATCCTTACCGAAACTATAAGAAACACCTGTATTTAATGAAAAGACGTTAAAACCTAAGTTTGGACGTACAAAAGAACCATTAGAAAAATGGACTAAAGAAATACCCCCAGAAAAAGCAATATGTTTAGAAGCCTGGATTTTCCATAAAGAATTTACATTTATGAGTGCATTAAACCTAGAACCTATGGCTATGTTTTTATAATTATCTGCACGGTCAAAAGGTTTTTCTACATAACCGAAACCATATCCAAAACGAAGTTCCCATCTAATTTTTCGTTTGCTCAACGGAATTTGAATATAAGGGAAAATGCCAAAGGAATTACCCAACTCTTCTTTATTTCCTAAATTTAGATACATGGCCGAGATACCAATTTTTGGGTAATTAAAGAGTTGTTGCCACGCTTTATTTCCATTTGTGTTTTTATAAAAAGAAACTTCATAAATAAAAGAATGTCCTTCAATAATTTCGGTTACTATTGGGCGATGAGGTAAGATAGAACCATAATGAACGGTTTCTTCAATTCCAAATTCAGGAACGCTCTGTTGAGAAAATGATGTTTGCCAACTAAGGAAAAGACATAAAAATAGTCGATATTTGAAAATCATTTTTACCACTAAACAAAAATAGAAGATAAAACCGAAATACCATTTTTTATGATGCAAGAAAAATTAAAAGCCTTTGAACGTTTGTTAACCATTATGGATGAACTGAGAGAAAAATGTCCGTGGGATAAAAAACAAACCATGCAAAGTCTTCGTCACCTAACCATTGAAGAAACCTATGAACTTACCGATGCCATTTTGGATAACGACATGGAAGAAATTAAAAAAGAGTTAGGCGATTTAATGTTACACCTTGTTTTTTATGCTAAAATTGGTTCAGAAACCAATGATTTTGATATGGCAGATGTGTTAAATGGTGTTTGCGAGAAATTAATTCATCGTCACCCTCATATTTATGGCGATGTAACTGTTAAAGATGAAGAAGAAGTAAAATCCAATTGGGAAAAATTAAAACTGAAAGAAGGTAAAACTTCTGTGTTGGAAGGCGTACCAAAATCGCTTCCGGCATTAATAAAATGCATAAGAATACAAGATAAAGCCAGAGGTGTAGGTTTTGATTGGGATAACAAAGAGCAAGTTTGGGAAAAAGTAAAAGAAGAAATGGATGAGCTAAAAGAAGAAGTGGATGCTCAAAACCAAGAACGTATTGAAGCAGAATATGGCGATTTACTTTTTGCAGTAGTGAATTATGGAAGATTCTTGAATATCAATCCCGAAGATGCCTTGGAAAAAACCAATAAAAAATTCATTAACCGTTTTCAATATTTAGAAACCGAAACTAAAAAAGAGGGTAAAACGCTAAGCGATATGACGCTGGAAGAAATGGATGTGTATTGGAATGCCTCTAAAAAGTTTTATGAGTAATATTTATAACTAAACCTGATGTTTAGTATGACAATATGGTTTTAGAAATATTTAAAAAATAATCCGATAATTTTAAAAAAAAATGACCGTTCATTGGTCAAAATCGACCGTTGGTTAGATGGATTGACCAGTTCTTTGATTTTAATATTTTTTTATTTACGTTTAGCAACTAATTGTTTAACAAAAAATCTAAATTATGAATAAATTATTATTTCAAAAGCTGGTGATAACTTTTTGTGTCTTGTTTATTACCTCTTCACTACATTCTCAAGATGTTGTTGTTATTAAAGATACATCTGAGTCAACTATAGCATTTATATCAATTGATGGAGAAATTAAAAATTCAAATGGGCAACAAATCGCAAAAGTAGAACTTTCAGGAGAAGTCAAAGATGCTAGTGATCAACTGTTAGTAACCATTTCTGGAAATGAAATTAAAAATTCCAGTAATATTCTAATTGGTAAAATACAATATATTGAACATGGAAGAATTAATCTATTAGATAATCAAGATAATCAAATCTGTAAGATAGAATATAGTAGTAAAATATATAATTCAAATGGCGACTTATTATTTGTTACAAGTGATGCTATTATTGATTTATATTTAATAGCTTATATGATTTACTTTTATAATTAAAAAAATAAAAAGAACCTTTTAAATACTAAGACTTATGAAAAAAGTAACAAAAATAAAATATAGTTTTTTGAATCTATTCTTATTAGGAATATTTTGTTTTGCAGGATGTATAACAACATTAAACGCTCAAATAAATAATGGGTCAAATACCTTAAGTAACAATAGTAGTTCAACAGGTAATTCGAATACAGGATCAGGAAGTTATTCATTTTCAGCAGGTTCTAGTAATAATGTTACAGGGAGTAACTCTTCTGCTTTTGGATTGTCTAATACCGTTTCTGGTGCATTTGGATTAGCAACTGGCTATGGTAATTCCGTAAGCGGTAATTATTCATTTGCAGCTCCTTTTGGAGCTAAGGCTCAAAATACATCTTCTGTTGCCATTGGTCATTATGCAGACGCAAATGCCAACTATAGTGTTGCTATAGGAGAGTTGACAAAAACTACAGGATTAAGAAGTTTAGTGTTTGGGTATCAATCTGAAACAGTAGGAGGGTATAGTATGGCTATTGGAACTCATCTAAAAACAACAAATGGAAGTACTTACATATTAGGGAAAGGTGTTGATGGTAGCAATAAACTAGAAAATAATATATCTAATTCATTAGTGGTAGGTTTTTATAGCGATACCGCTACACTTTTTGTAGGACCATCAACAGGAGTAGGAACATTCGGAAAAGTAGGGATAGCCACTAGCAGTCCAATAAGAACATTTGATGTAAACGGAATGTCTCATTTTTCTGATACCATGAGCATAGGCACAACCAAAACAAACGGTTCTTTGCTTGCCGTAGCAGGTAAAATAAGTGCAGAAGAAGTAGAAGTTAGTTTTTCCTCAACATGGCCTGATTTTGTTTTTAACACCGATTACAAGTTAAATACACTTGCTCAGGTAGAAGAATATATTAACAAGTATAGTCACCTACCCAATGTTCCTTCAGCTGAAGAAGTAGCAAAAAAAGGAATTAACATAGCAGAAATGGATGCTATTTTATTACAAAAAATAGAAGAATTAACGCTTTACACTATCGCACAACAAAAGCAATTAGATGAACAATATGAAGCAGCAGAAAATCAACAAAAGCAATTAGATAAACAGAATAAAGTATCGGAAAATCAACAAAAATTGATAGAAGAACAACAAAAATTAATTGAGCAATTGATTGAGCTAAATCAAAGTAAAAAATGAATTCAGAATTAGTTTCATGATATAATTATCACATTACTATTTTTTTATAACGCACTAAATGTAAAAGAATGTTTAAATTTAAAGCTTATGGAATAAGTTTATTGTTAACAATAGTTACCACAATAGCTTTTTCTCAATCCGTTATAACACTTGATCAACCTGAATTTGGGAATCAGACACATAGAGCAACAGAAAAAATCTATTTACAATCAGGATATTCCTATGTCCCATCAGGTTCAGATAAGATGAGAGCTTATATTTCATCTATTTTTAATTTTAGTGTTGATGCTTCAACGGTAGGACAAGACTTTACTACTTACTATATTAGTGGAATGGGAGTTGGGGGAGATTTTTTTATGCAAACAACTGATACTTTTGAATTATCAGCTTTGGATACAAATAAATTGGTAACTATTAACTTTGCAGATACTAATCAAGTTAATGCTGTTGCTATTTCTATTACTTTTAACGAAAACAATCAAATTGAAACAGCTTTTGCTCTCATTACAGACGAAACAGATTCCTATGAATATAGCATTATACCATATTTATCTCTAGAGGGAGACAATATAATATTTGACTTAAGTGAATTAGTTACAAATCATGTATCAAAATGTTTTCAATATAATGATTATCATTGGGTGTCTAATAAAAGTTATGATGAAAATGGAGTAGTAATAGATGAAGGTATCACTTATACTGATAATATTGGGCGTTCTATACAAAGTCAAGTTAGAAATTTTTCTACCAATAAAATAATGGCTACAGAAAAAATTTATGACTCTTTTGGTAGGTTAGCAATTAGTACACTTTCTGCACCTATTTATAGCGGTGCTTTTTGTTATAAGCCAACCTTTATTACTGCAAATAGTGGAGATCCTTATGATGCTTCTAAATTTGATTTACCTAATACCTCTAGTGCATTATCAGGAGAAATTGACAATCCTTATGCCGTAGATGCAACAACTAAAGGAACTTTAGGTTGGTATTTTAGCAATGATAATGATGAAGAGCCTTACGTAGCAACTAGTGGATTTCCTTATTCAAGAGTAGAATATTATAGCGACCCCTTAGGAAGACCTAAAAGAATGGCAGGAATTAGTGAAAATTACAAAATGGGAAGTGGACATGAAACTACTGTTTTTTATGGTACTGCTGGATACGAACTTGATTATGTTTATGGAGTTAATTTTAGTAATAATAAAAATTTAACAAAAACTATAACCATAGATGCAGATGGCTTGGAACAAGTAACTTATACAGATGCTCTTGAAAATGTTATAGCTACCTGTTATAGCGGTATAGATAATGATTGTATGAATGTACCTGTTAAACACGATTTAGATTATTATAAAGGGAGAAGTGTTTCTATTCATCTTCCCCATTTTACAGGTCAACAATTGTACTTTCGCTTAAATATCTCGAGAAGCTGTAGCTTAATAAGTTTTGTTGAAATTAAGATAACAGATTTACTAACTGGTGTGGAATTAATAGAGGGCACCGATTTTCAAGTAGCAGGCAACGGAGCGATTACTTTTAATCCACCATATAGTGGTAAATCACTTTATTTAAAACTATCTTATGATTATACATCTAATTATATTAATAATGTATATCCTGTTAGAAATAGGGGGCCTTATTTGCCATATCAATCATTTTCGTATATGATAGATTATTCTCATTGGGCTTTAAATTATTATGATAATAAAGGGCTCTTAATTAAAAATATTCCACCAGAGGGTGTAGATTGTTCTGGAATTGATCCTAGTATTGGCTATAATTATGAAACAGATTGGGTAAATTACGATTTTTATGATGAAGTTTTAGAATCATATACTATTGATCCTATTAGTGTTAATGATTATGTGTATAATTATGATGAGTATAATACCACAACATCTAGTATTTATACTCATGCAAATACTCAAACACATAACATTGATATTAGTTTTTACCCCATGTTGAACCCTATAAATTATGATGGAGGGTGTTCTTCTGGTGGAAATTATACTGATCCATCAGGGGTTGATGATAATATAGAATCAGGTAGATTAGTTAACACAATGTTAGATTTTCTTGAACGTACTTCATCTTATAATAATTCAAGAGTTATAACAAGTGAGGATACTTCGGGGATAGATACACTTTTATTTACAAACCAAAGAACGCCTGTATTAGTTCGTGATGGAAATATTATAGGTACAGAAAATTTTATAGTAGATAATTACTACGGAGGTAATGCTGCTTATGTACCTGGAGGAGATCCTTGCGATGGGCACTGCTTTAATGGAGTACAAGATTGTGGTGAAACAGGTATTGATGAAGGAGATAATTGTACGGTAAACCCACCTGGTCCATGTGAAAATAATCCCCCTAAATTATTTGCTACATTTAAAATGGAGTTAGAGCTTATGATAAGTGATGGAACAAATACCATGTTTGTTAAATCTGATGGTTCAGTTCAACCAGGAAGCTATTCTTACTTTTTCTATCCTCAAATATATAAGACTTGTAATTGTGAGTATTATTGGGATTATTCATCTTTTACTCAACCCAACGTGATTATTCCTGATGGAGTGTTAAATGATTATAATCAGGATATATATGTTAACCTAAAATCTATTGAGGTTAGAAAAAACAACACGTCAAATGCTTATGAAGTGTTTGATGATAATGATTGGGTTCATAATTTCGCTCAGTTTATGCAAATTTGGGTTAGATTAAAACATAATACAGGCCCTAAAGTAGATGATGACATTTCTCATTCAATGGAGACTACCTACGAGTATGATGTGCTTAATCAATTGGTAAAAACAACAACTCCCGATGCAGGAATAACAGAAAATGTTTATGATATTCAGGGCAATGTGAGATTTTCTCAAGATGCACAACAAGAAATAGATGAGAAATTTAGTTATGTAAATTATGACAGAGCAGGAAGACCTATTGAGTCAGGTGTTTTCGATTATTCAAACAGTGCTGCTTTGCAATTTCAAAATCAAGATGAATTACCTGCCCTCAATCCGGGAGAAACTTCTGTGTTGACCGTTGTTGATGAAATTGATGGGCTAAATGATACCTATTGTTCAGAACAAACTTTTACTTTATACGATTTACCAGATGAAAATACCTCTCCTTATTATCCTTTTAATACTGCTCCTTATACCAATTATAAACAAAAACATTTACTAGGAAGAGTGTCTAAAATATGGAATGAAAACAGTATTATGTGGTATAGTTATGATATGTATGGACGAGTAGTTTGGACGATAGAATATATCATAGATGCAGCCATTGCTGATTATAAAACCATCGATTATGAATATGATGCAGCAGGTAATGTAACAAAAACCATTTATCAAAAATATGAAACAGAATATTTTGAACATCGCTATGCTTACAATAATGGTCAGCAACTGATAAAAGTAGAAACAAGCACTGATGGCTTAACGTATGACCAACAAGCCAATTATTCTTACTACCAACATGGAGGATTAAAAAGAACTGAGGTGGGAGACAAATTACAAGGAATTGATTATCTTTACACCATAGACGGAAAATTAAAAGCCATCAATTCTCCTAATTTGGGAATTGAATCTGGGAACCCAACTTTTTCAGACCCGGGATTAGATGGTGAGGGGACAAGTTTGTTTTATACAGATATTTTTGGGATGACTATTGACTATCATACAGCAGATTATATAAGAGCCGGAACATTTGTAAATTATGGATTGGGTACCAATGAAAAATATTCAGGAACCATTAACCAAATCAGATGGAATACGGATGAACCCACATTAGGGTTAGATTTAACTTCCTCAGGAAAGCAAAATGTATATCAGTATTCCTATAACGACTTTAATTGGATTACCGGAGCTACTTTTGGCGATTATACACATTCTTGTAATCACAACAATAATTATGTGTACAACTGTCCGTTTCCTCCTACTTTTGATGCCGATGCTAATAATCAATTTAAAATTAGTGGGATTACTTACGACAAAAATGGTAATATAGAAACATTTGTACGTAACGGAAATAGTACTACAGGAATAAGTATGGATGATTTAGATTATCATTACGCAACAACTACCCAACCTGATAATGATGTAGTAAAAATAAATAACCGCTTAACTTATGTAACGGATGCGGTAGGTTCTTCAGGCTATACTACAGATATAGAAAACCAAAGTGCTGCTAATTATACCTACAACGCTATAGGAGAAGCAATAGCAAGTGTGGGAGATGATGAAACATATACCTATTACCAAAATGGCTTACCCAAAGAGATTAAAGCAACCAGCACAGGTTATTTAAAATTAAAATTTGAATATAATGTTTTAGGACAACGCCTTAAGAAAACCATTTATGATGGTTCGGGAAATGCCGATAAAGAGATATTTTATGTTACTGATATAGGAGGTAATTTAATTAGTACTTATGAGAGGGATGTAACGACAAGTAATATCATACAAGATTATAGCATAACAGGAACTAAACTTATAGGGATGTATGACCCCGATACAGAGGAAAGCCGTTATTTTATCTACGACCATTTGGGTAATGTAAGAGCAACCTTTAGAGAAAACATGGGTGCTATAGAATTATTAAGTGTAAGCGATTTTTACCCGTTTGGTATGGTAATGCCAGGGCGTAACGCCATAAGTACCTTAGATAAATTAAACTTAAGTTACCAAGGAAAAGAATTAGACCAAACCGGTTTTCATCATTTTGGTTCCCGCCAATGGGATGCCCGTTTAGGGCGTTGGATAACTACTGACCCTGCCAACCAATTTTATTCTCCTTATTTGGGTATGGGGAATATACCTGTAACAATGATTGACCCTAATGGAGAATTAGCGTGGTTTATCCCAGTAATTATTGGTGCTTATATTGGAGGATCTCTTGCTAATGGAAGTTATAATCCTGGAAGTTGGGATTTTGGGTCTAAAAAAACATGGGGGTATATGGCGGCAGGAGCTTTTGTTGGAGGTGTTTCTGGAGGTTTTGCAACTGGCCTTGCTAGTTCGGGGATGCCTTTTGCTAATACTGCTGCTATTGCAGGAGGGTCTTTATTTAACTCTATAGGTACATTTGCTTATACCCAAGGCTCTAGTGATGTTAGTGTTTCTTTAGGTATTGCTTCTTATAATTTTTCTCAAAATGATTGGGGGTATTTAGGAGAAAAAGGAAATTCTGGTTTTGATAATGCTGGCTATAGTTTAGGAGCAGTAGGAAATTTTTCAGATGTCATTACATTATCTGATAAATTAAGGGCAGCAAATAGAACTCCTAGTAATTATTCAGAAGAAGAACTTAAACAAATATATGATGAAGCTACCAACACTAAACTTAATCAGAAATTAAATTCTGAACCAGGATTGGCAAATTATGCAGGTAATAGTCCTAGTGGTGGAATATCGCCCCATAAATTCAGATTTTATAAAGATTTAGGGATTTTAGATGGAAGAGATGGTCAATTTGGAGGTTTCGCACACGATTTAGCATATTTTGAAAATGGAGCAGATGGAATAAGAGGTGTTTTATTTAACACAAATGTTACGTCAGCTGACTATAGCCTTATACGTGGTATGTCGCAAATTATCCGTAGTGGAAGTTATAATCAAAATGTAATTCAATCTGCCAGATTAATAAGAACTGCATTTCAAGTTACTACAACATTAAAAAGTTCTTACTATTATAATTTTTATTTTATAAATCATTAAAAAATGAATTCGATTTCAGGATATAAAAAAGTGTTAGTTTTATCATCTGTAACTTTAGTATTTGGTTGTGGTGAATTATGGGATTTCGTAACCTTAAGAGGGAATTCTACTAAATACATGCCTGATTCTCAAGATATCATTTTTCCAACAGACATAGATGTTTCATCAGATGGAAAAATCTATTTTGCTTATAGTTCATCTAAAGGGAATGCTATATGTAGTATGGATATTGAAACTAGTCAACTAATTCAACTTACTGAAGATAATAATAGCGATTACTCTCCTGTTGTTTCTAACGATGGGGAAAAAGTAATTTTTAAACGAGGCTCTATATTTGGCGATAAAAGTCAACTATATATTATTAATTCGGATGGTACCAAATGTATAAAAATACTTGATAAAGATATCTATATTTTAAATACTATTTTCAGTAAAAATGATAGTACTATTTATTTTATTGGAGGAGCATTTTATAATGACACATTAGATGTAGTTAAAAATAATTTTAGATGTCTGGATATTTTTTCAGTTGATATTGATGGGAATAATTTCAGGAGAATTACATACAATTGTGTAAGTAGTTGGGTTGAGGATTTAAAATATATTTCTAAAAACACTTTGTTAATTTCTGTAGAAACAGAAGTGAATTATAATGGAAAAACTCCTGATTTTGATGAGAATTGTAATTATTTTGAATCGCAAAATATGCAATTACAAAGAAAACCCTACAAAGAAAATTTTGTAGCCTTATTAAATATTCAAACTGGAGAAATAGAAAAAATGAATATCCAAGTAACAGATATTCCTAGAAAAGAACCTTTTAAAAAAAGAGAAAGAAAATATGAAAAACCTACGCCATTATTGAGAAAATCTGCTTACAATTATAAGGATGATAACTTTCTTTTTGGAAATTATCATTTTTATATTTTTGATTATAAAAACAAAACTATTAATTACTCATTTACTAATGACTCTATCCTGATTTATAACTATAAATTTTTACACAATAAAAATAAAATAATTGGAGGAATAGATATCGAATCAAAATTTAAATTGATTTTGTTTGATATTGAAGAAAATAAGATAGAAAGAGAATTGGAAATAGACACTAATAAATTTACTCCATCTCCTAATAAAACTATTTTTATTAAAACTTTAAATTAATAACTCATTGATGTTTTAGTGGAATTTGTATTTAAATTATTAAAAATTGTATTAAGAGTGGTATTATTATTTTTTTAGTCTTTAAATCCAAAATATTTATTAAATGAAAAAACTAATTCTATATACATTGTTTCTAAGTATAAATATGATAGCTTATGCACAAACTGATTCTAATAAAATTACGATTAAACAAGGCTTAAGTGTTAAATTTTATCAGAACGGAAAAAAGCTAAAACCTATACAATTACTTAAAATTACTAGAGATAATGCAGAAGCGTATAAAGAAATGAAAAAAGCCAAAGCTAATGCAGATGTGTCAAATGTATTGGCTATTCCCGGTGGTTTATTATTTGGTTTTCCATTAGGGCAAGCCATGGCAGGGGGAGAACCTAACAAAATATTACTGGGAGTTGGTGCAGGATTAATTATTGCTTCCATTCCCTTGTCTAGTGCATATACAAAAAGAGCTAAAAAAGCAGTAAACATTTATAATGCAAGTAATCAACATAGCGAATATAGAAAGTTCAATATTAATATGGGGTTTGCACATAATGGTGTGGGGCTACAAATAACATTTTAAAATAATATGAAATAGCTACTAATAACTTGTTTGTTGCAAACAAACACCAATGAAGATAAGGCTATTTCATATGACAACTAAAAAACAATAAATATCTACAGATGAAAAAAATAAACTTAATACTTCTATCTACTTTATTATTTTGCTGTTTAAATAGTTTTACCCAAACATCTCAGCAAATAGATATAAATAATATTAATGCGAGAGTAAATACCAAAGGATTTTTATTTGGAGATCCTAATAATTTTCTACCTGGTTTTGAAGCCCCAAAAGGAAGTGGAAAACATAGTGTTTATATTGCTAATTTATGGTTGGGTAATGCTACCAATTTAGCAGCAAGTTCATATTTTATTGATACTACTGATTTTTATAATGGCCCTCTTAATAACTTAGGCACAACAGACCCTTCTGTAGAAGCACAATACAACAAAGTTTGGAAAGTAACCAAAACAGAAATTGATTACCATATAGGAGTAACTACCGGAGTAATTATTGATCCTGGGTATGTAGTTCCTTCAAATATTGCCGATTGGCCCGCTCATGGCAATGTAAGCATGGGGTATGAACATCATTTAGCACCTTTTATTGATTTTAATAATGATAATTTTTATGAACCATTAGATGGTGATTATCCTGATATAAAAGGAGACATGGCAACTTATATTATTTATAACGATTATTCTACACATAACTTTAGTGGAGGACAACCTATTAAAGCAGAAATTCACCAAATGGTATATGCTTATGGATGTAATAATGATGAAGCACTTAATAATACTATTTTCGTTGATTATAAAATAATTAATAAAAGCACTAGCACTTATAATAATTTTTATTTTGGCATGTGGTCAGATATTGATATAGGTAACCCAACAAATGAATATGTACAATGTGATGTAAACAGAGGTTGTTATTTTCAATTTAACGAAGAAGCCACAGATGTAAATATTGGGTCAACGTTAGGATATGGAGATTATCATCCAACACAAGGAGTTGTGATATTGGCAGGGCCATATAAAGACAATGATGGTAGCGATAATCCTATTAATGAAGGACCAAACGGAATAGGTTTTGGAGATGGAATAATGGATAATGAAAGGCTAGGAATGACTTCTTTCATGCACCATATTTCAGGAGGAGCTTCTCCATGGTTACGATTACCATCTACAGCATTTCAGTTACATGGAATAATGGATGCTTATTGGGCTGATACTACACATTTAAAATATGGTTGGGTTGGACATGAACCTCATATAACTGTAAACATTCCAGCACGTTTTGTTTATCCCGGAAGTTCAGATTCTTATGGTTATGGTACTTCTGGATTTCCTCAAGCATCTTGGACAAAAGACAATAGTACTTTAGGAACACTTGATAACAAAAGTGTTGGGAGTATGGGACCAATTACTTTTGAACCAGGAAATGTTGTTGAATTGGAAATAGCATACATTTTTGCACAAGACAATACTACAACCGGAGTTCAGCCGGGAAAAAATCTTTTTATCCAATATGTAGATCATATTAAAAATTTATATACTAATAATAATATTTCTTGTAGCAGTACAACTAATCTTTTTGAAAATGAACAACAAAATGATATAACTATCTACCCAAACCCTGCCAATGATTATGTTACTGTACAAACAAATAATCAATCTGTTTCAATTGTTAATTTTTATTCAATTGAAGGTAAACTATTACAGACATCTCAATTAGCTAATACTAATAAAATAAATATAGAAAAATTCCAACAGGGGATTTATTTTTTAGAAGTAATATCCGAAAACAAAAAAGAAATATTAAAACTCATTAAAAATTAATTAATATGATAATTAATAAACTTATAATTAGACATGCTAGTGGTATTTTAGCTTTATTACTTAGTTCTTTTATTCTTAAAGCACAAGAAAAAGCACCTGCACAGGATTTGAGTAGCCATGTAAACCCGTTTACAGGAGACTTTAATTATTCTATTCCTTTAACATCGGTTAGTGGTCCACAAGGAGAATCATTTCCTTTGGTTATAAATTATAGTTCTGGAGGAATAAAAATGAATCAAGAAGCAAGTTGGGTAGGATTGGGATGGGATTTAAATATTGGAGAAATTACACGACAAGTAAATGGAATGCCCGATGATTTTACTGAGGTTATATACGATCATGATAAAATTACATCGGAATATGCTGATTGGGAAAATGAAGATAGTTCATATTATTTTGGAGCTTTATATTTCAAACAATTTTACAATCTATCAACTGTGTTAGATAAAAATTTAGACTTATATGTTTCTAATAGAGGTATGGGCGATACTGATTTTCCTTTTACATTTCCTGATTTTGATGCTTATTATGTTAGTGGTCCTGGGTTAGGAGGAGAAATGCGTCCATTTTTATTTGATTATGCAGAATACCCAGCATTCCCTGGTTCTTCATCAGGAACCTATTACACATCTGCGGCAGCAGGATATGGAACAACTATGAGAGAGTTCACTAAAGATCCTGTTTTTAGATTTGTTAATGAACCAATGGCAGAATTAAGTAATAAATTAACTAAAGATAACACATGGTACTCCTACACCGCTCCTGATGATATGGGGACATCACCTAATTTTAATTACACGGCATTTCCAGACCCTACAGGTACAGACAACAATAAGTGGTATAATAGAAGTAATAATGAAAATATTTATGACGCTGCAAATTATATTGAATATTTTACGAATGAACAAATTTATAACCATCATACAACAACTGGTCCTCATATAGCAAATTTTTTAGATTATGAAATTGTTACAATAAATAATAGTGATAGAAATAATACTACTAAATACGACCCAAAAGGAATAGGAGCTTTTCGTATAACAACTCCTGATGGAATGACTTATCATTATTCATTACCTGTTTATGTTAGAGATGAAAAAATAGTAGATTTTGAGTTTGATTATTACGCAGAAATTTCGAAAGTAAATAGACATGTTAAAAATAACAAATATGCACACACATGGAAACTTACTGCTATAACAAGTTATAATTATGAAGATAGTAATAACAATAATTATCCAGATGAAGGAGATAAAGGTTATTGGGTAAATATTAATTATTCTAAATGGAGTGATGAATACAATTATAAAAGCCCATATTACGGTTATCATGCAAATGTAACTACGAGATTCATATCTGCTAATAGTGCAGTGGGCGAATTTTTTACTCCTAAAGGGACTGTTTATGAAGGAAATAAAGAACTTTATTATCCTGAATATATAAAAACTGCTACACAGACAGCTTATTTTATAAAAGATGTTAGCAGTGATAATCATGGAGCGGCTAATAGTAGTGGATACTACACACCTACACTTCATTTAAAATACATTGTATTGATGGATAATGATGATGTTATAAATAACAATATCTTTAATAATTCTCAAGCTGTAACCTCTACTTTATTTTCAGGTTTATCAACGGTAGCAAATACTTCAAATACATTAAGTACGGAAGATTATGATTATTATCAAACTGCAATTGAAACCCATGCATTAAAAACAATTGAATTTGATTATGATTATCATTTAAATCAAAAATTATATAACAATATAAACAATACATTTAATAATGAAACAGAAGTAAAATTTGGAGGAGGGAATCCATCTACCGAAGTTATTTATATTACTAAAGATTATGCTTCTACAACTAGTGCTGAACAAAGTGGTAAGTTAACATTAAACAAGATTAGTCAATACGAATTAAATCATGAAAAAATAATCTCAGATTATTTATTTGATTATAGTGTTAATAATCCAGATTTTAACCATGAAAAGCATGATATTTATGGAAATTATAAGCATAATTATGATGCTACTGTAAAACATGGGTATATAACCGATGACAATGATAAAGTTGATGCATGGTCATTAACAGAAATTATAATTCCAACAGGTGCACAGATTGATATTTTGTATGAATCAGATGATTATACCGGAATTGCTTATGATGGACAAATGGGAAGATCATACAAGCCAACCCGAGTTTTTAGGGTTAATGATGTTACTTTTGCTTCTGATAATACTCATGTAAAATATTCTAGTTTATCCGTTAATAATAGTGATATTGATTTTTATTATTCAAATGCATTAAAAAAATATTTGTTCTTAGGTTATACAACATATACGCCATCATATCAATGTGGAAATTGTAATACTTATTATACAGATGCTTTTTCTGCTAACCATACTTCAGGAGGAATAGGAACTCCAAGTACTTTTAGTTCAACATATTCTGGAGGTAAAACAAGTATTTGTAAGGGTTCATATAATTGTGATAATTTAAATCCAACACCTCCAACACCAGCAGGAAACAGACTTTTATTTGGGTATATATATTTGGTATTAGATGAAGTTTATGGTGGAGGAACACGTGTGAAAAACATATCTATAACAGATCCCATTTCATCAGACAAATATGAACTTACTTATAAATATACAGATGGGATAGCAACTGCAGAGCCAGACTTGTTTGGAAGAAACAAAGGGTATCAAATTAATTTATCTACAGCAATTATCGATAGACATGCAATGTCGCCTAATGTAGGTTATGCAAAAACAAAAGTTTATATAGGAACAACAACTGAAAATACAGGATACACAGAATATGTTTATAAAAATATGGATCCTTTTAGCATAACAACTATACCAGAAAAAATATTTTTAAATACCAACTCTCCTGCAACAGAAATTAATTATTCATTTAATGTAGTCAATGAGAATAAATCAATGTACGGGAGAATACAATCGGTTGCTAATTATGATAATAATGATAATGTTGTAACTAAAACAACCTATGAATATACTGATGAAATAACTGGACCTAGAGGAATGGTAGATGAATTATTTTATGATTTTAAAAAAATAGAAGGCTCTCCTAATAAAGTATTTAAAAGAATTCATTGGAAAAAAACATATAATAACCACATAAAAAAAGAAATAAATTTTAAAGATGGTATTGTAACAACCATTGATTACTTATGGAGGGATAATTTTACAGGTGCTCCTAAAAATATAATTACCACAACACCAACTGTATCAACAAATAAACAGACAGTCTTTGCTTATGAAACAAATTTATATATGGGAGCGAAAACTACTGATGAAGATTATAATAACTTATTGATACCTATTCAAGATGAGAGAACAAATCCAAATGGAGGATATAGCTCCTTATGGACTAATAATTTAGTAGTAAGAAGTTGGAATGAAACAACAGACCAATATGAAACAACAGTAGAAAATGCTGTTTGGAGTCCAGTAGAATCTTCCGTATTTAACGGAGGTACTATTACCAATCCAGTCTGGAAAAAAGTTTCATTTAATTCACTTTTTGCTGATAAAGACGGAGGCGTTATTGCTCTTGAGAAAAAAGATATGAAAAATGTATATAATGCTTCAAAATATGGCTATGACAATAGATTTAAGATAGCTGAAGTAAGTAATTGTAACTACACCAGTTTTGCATTTTCAAGTTTTGAAAGTATAAAAGAAGTAGAAACAGGCGTTTTTCATTTTGATGGAGAGATAGAGAAAGGTAATGGTGTTCAAAAAACAACCGTTGGGTTGATAAAACCTCATACAGGAGATTTTATGTTAGAATTAGGAAACTCAAGTGTTGGCTCTATGTTTAAAGCTGTGGTGGACAATGTAACTATTTCAGGAGAAGATTTTGAAAGAGGAATACAAGTGGGCAGAACATACATTGCGAGTGTATGGGTGCATAAAGATAGTCCTGATGATGTACGTTTGGTTTTTGAATTGGATGGTAATCAGACAGATAGTAAAAACATAAGAAAAGATAGTCCTGAGGGTGTTCAGATAGGGAATTGGATACAATTAAACCTGATATTTGAAGTACCGTCTAACTATCTTTCTACTGGAGGAACAAATAATGATGTTAGGATTTACTTAGAAAATCCGGGAACAGGAGGAAATGCATATTTTGATGATTTAGTAATCCATCCTGTCGATGCACAATTTTCAGGTTATCTTTATGATGAAAGGTTAGGATTAGTTAGAGCAAGCATCAACAATGAAAATTTTTATACACGTTATGAATATGATAATGCAGGTAAGCAGATAAAAATATTTAAGGAAACCCAAAACGGTGAAAAAATAATGAGTACTTCTGATTATAATTTTAAGTAAAAGGGGTGATACTTTTTATCGGGTTTGAAAATCAATCAATATACATTTTATACCATTCCTGAAAAGAAATAAGGGCGTAAATGAGTGCAGAATTATCTTCTTCGCCTCGTAAATGAGCTTGAATGATACGTTCAATATGCACCATGGAAAGCCCATCGATTTGATGGAAAAAGTCTTTGTCGAGGAGTTCATTTATTTTTTCTTCGGAGCTAAAAATACTTCTCAAAGGCATGCCAAAACCTGCTTTTCTTCGGTTGGTGATATAGTTAGGTAAAGCAGTTTTGTAAGCATCTTTTAAAACAGCTTTTGTTTTTCCAAATTTATTGAGTTTGTAATTTCTCGGCAGGACATAAGCCAACTCTATAATTCTGTAGTCTAAAAAAGGTACACGAGCTTCAATAGAATTTGACATAGTCATTCTATCAAAATAAGCTACATTTTTTTGTAAGAAATTTTCGTGTTCAAAATCGGTAAACGCATCAAATGGGTTTTGTTCCTCAGGAAAATAAGAAGAAAGTAAATCAATGGTTTTTTCTTTGTTGTTGCCAAAAATACTAGCTGCATTTTCAAAATCTCCTACAATGGTATAAATGCCAAATCGGTAATTGGGGTAGTTATGGTATTTCCCCAATTTATGTAAATACCTTCTAAAAGCTTTAAACTTTCCTTTTCCTTGATCGAGATTAGCCAATACATGAGAAATTTTTACCGACAAAGGCATCTTGTGTAACCAACCATCTATCAATGCGAGTTGATGTCCGGCATAACCTAAAAAAAGTTCGTCAGCGCCCATACCGGATAAAATAACTTTTGAATGTTTAGCTGCTTCTTGTGTAATTAGGTAAGAAGGAATTTGAGAACCATCAGCAATTAAATCATCACTGTATTGAATGGTTGTTCTAATGTTTTCAAGTGTGGTATTGTCGCTCCCAATGGCTATTTTAGAAAGTGACAAGTTCCATTCGTTAGCTAATTTTTCAGCATAGTAATAATCAGAGGTAGTGCCTTCTTTTTTCAAATCTTCGGCAGCTTTTCCAGCACAATAATGTTTAATATTAGTATTGTTTTTTAGGTAAGAGGCAATAATAGAAGAATCAATTCCACCGGATAGGAAAGTGCCAATAGGAACATCGGAAATTAATCTTTTTTCAACAGCGTCTTGCATTAAGTTACGGAGTTCTTCTTGAGCTTCAGGATAAGAGATATTGCTATAATTACTTTGCTTTTTTGGTTGCCAATAACCAGTTGTTTCAAAAGTTCCCGAATTAAAATCGAAAGTACCAATATGAGCAGGCGGAAGTTTAAAAATGTTTTTAAACAAGGTTTCCGATTTCGGAGAATACTTGAAAACAAAATAATTCATTAGGTTTTCGGTGTCTAGTTGAGGTTGAACTCCCGCTTTTATAATGGCTTTTATTTCTGATCCAAAAACCAAAGAGCTTTCATTTTTATGAAAATACAAAGGTTTTACTCCTGCTCGATCTCTTACCAAATAAAGTTGGTTGATGTTTTCATCTAAAATAGCAAAAGCAAAATCGCCATTTAGCAAATGAACGAAATCGATACCTTTAAGTAAATAGAGTTTTAACAATACTTCTGTATCAGAACTGGAGATGAATTTTTCGTTTGCTAAATAAGTGGTTTTTAATTCCTGAAAATTGTACGTTTCACCATTATAAATTAAATGTACTTTACCATCGGGAGATGAAAAAGGTTGATTGCCGTTTTCCGAAAGGTCGATAATGCTTAGTCTGTTGTGACCCAAACCTACATAGCGGTTATTGATTTCTTTTTCAATATTTCCGATTGCATCAACGCCTCGATGGTGCAATGTATTTATCATTGCCGATAAAGGAAGTTTTTTGTTGGAGATATAGCCGCTAATTCCGCACATTAAAAAAGATATAAAGTAATTTTGAAGGGCAAATGTTATCAAAATTTATTCAAAAAACACGAATAAATAGGCTTAGTTAACAAGAATTAATTAAAAAGTTGTATAATTCAAACTAATTTGTAAATTTGCAGCCCCAATTTATTTTGGGAGAACTAATTATTTATTTATCAATTTTTAAACATTAGAAGATGTCTACAAAAATTAGATTACAACGTCACGGTAAAAAAAGATATGCTTTTTTCCATGTTGTTGTAGCAGACGCAAGAGCCCCACGTGATGGGAAATTCATTGAAAAATTAGGTGTTTACAATCCAAACACTAACCCGGCAACTATCGATATCGATTTTGATAGAGCATTGTATTGGGTAAAAACAGGTGCACAACCAACAGATACTTGTCGTGCATTATTGTCTTATAAAGGAGTGCTTCACAAAGACCACTTAGATAGAGGGGTGTTGAAAGGAGCTATGACTCAAGAACAAGCAGATAAGAAATTCGAAGCTTGGATGAAAGACAAAGAAGGTAAAATTGAAGGTAAAAAAGATAGCCTTTCTAAATCTAAGGAAGAGCAAGAAAAAGCTAGATTAAAAGCAGAGCAAGAAGCTAAAGATAAAAAAGCTGCTGAAATAGCTGCTAAAAATACTCCGGTTGAAGAAGCTCCTGTAGTAGAAGAAGCTACTGAAGCTCCTGCTGAAGAAGTAGCTGCTGAAGTAAAAGAAGAAGCACCGGCAACTGAAGAGGCTCCTGCTGAAGAAGAGAAAAAAGAAGATTAATAATTATACATGAAAATAGAAGAAACCTTTTATTTAGGCTATACTTCTAAAGTGCATGGAAAAAATGGAGAATTGGTTGTAAAACTTGATGTTGATCAACCAAATGCTTACAAGAAATTGGAATCAGTTTTTATCCGAATAAACAAAATGGATAACCAACTGGTTCCTTTTTTTGTTACCAAAACAACCTTGCAAAATAACAATACTGTTGTTATAAAATTAGATGGTGTAGAAGAAGTTGATGAGGCTAAAAACCTTGTTGCTAAAGAAGTGTATTTGCCCTTAAGTATGCTTCCACCATTAAAAGGAAATAAATTTTATTTCCATGAAGTAGTAGGTTTTACTGTTGAAGATTTGCAGAAAGGAAGTTTAGGAATAATTAATCAAGTGTTGGATTATCCTCATCAGGCAGTGTTAGAAATTATTTCTCCTGATAATAAAGAAATTCTTATTCCTGTTAGCGATGATTTTATTGTTGAAGTTAATCGCGAAAAACAACTAATCAAAACAAATGCTCCCGAAGGCTTAATTGATATTTATTTGGAATAAATTACCTTTGAGATGAGTAAAGACTTTCAATTCAAACAATTTTTTATAGAACAAGATAAGTGTGCCATGAAAGTAGGTACTGATGGTGTATTGCTTGGTGCTTGGGCAAAAATAAATGATGGAAATGTGTTGGATATTGGTAGCGGAACAGGGTTGATGGCTTTAATGGCGGCTCAGAGAAATCCAAATGTTGTGATAGATACTATTGATATTGAAGAAAATGCTTTTATTCAATCAACAATTAATATTGCTAATAGTAAATGGAACGATCGTGTTTTTGCTCATCATATAGCGTTGCAAGATTATGCTCCCGATAAAAAATACGACACCATAATTTCTAATCCGCCATTTTTTAATAATACTTATCAGCCTAAAGAACAGAAAAGGAATATTGCTAGACAGAATTCGCTACTTCCTTTTGAACAACTGGCTTTTCATGTTAATCGCTTGTTGAAATCGGAAGGTGTTTTTTCGGTCGTGTTACCAAAAGAAGCAGAACATTTTGTTGAGCTTGCAAAAAAATATTCATTATATTTAAATAAGAAAATGAATGTTTTTCCCAATCCAAAAAAAGCTTGCAAACGAGTTTTGTTAGAGTTTTCGAGAAAGGAAGCTGTATTAGTGGTTGAAAATTTGACTATAGAGACTGATAAAAGGCATGTTTATTCGTTTGATTATGAGTTATTAACAAGTGATTTTTATCTTGAATTTAAGAGAGATTAAAAAATACACTTTATACTTTTTTTACAAAGAAATTAATTCATAACTTTGTCCGCTTTCATTAATACTGAATTAAGTGAAGTTTCAAAAGGAATACACGATAGATTTTTCAGGGTTGAAACAAGGAGTTCACCAGTTTGACTTTAAAGTTGGCAAAACGTTCTTTAGTTTGTTTGAAAATGAAGATTACAATGATGCAAGTTTTGAAGTAGAATTAGTATTAGAGAAACAATCAACCATGATGTTACTAAATTTTTCTATTAAAGGAAAAATTAATGTAGATTGTGATAGATGTTTGGAGCCGGTAGATATTGAAGTGGAGTGTGAGGAACATTTAATTGTAAAGTTTGGAGAGGAAATGTATGAAGGTACGGATGAAATAGTTATCTTGCCGGAAAGTGAGCATCAAGTTGATGTCTCTCCATACATTTATGAGTTTATTCAAATAAATATTCCTCAGAGAAGAAAGCACAAAAAAAGTGAATGTAATCCGGAGATAATAAAAAAACTTAAAGAAATACAAGTAAAGAATACAAAACAAAAAGAAGCAGAAATCGACCCTAGATGGGCTCAACTAATAAATTTAAAAACAGAAAACTAAAATAAAATGGCACATCCTAAAAGAAAAACCTCGAAAACGAGAAGAGACAAAAGAAGAACTCATTACAAAGCTGTTGCGCCAACAGTTGTAAATTGTTCAAACTGTGGAGCACCAGTTCTTTATCACAGAGTTTGTGGTGATTGTGGTTATTACAGAGGTAAGTTAGCAGTTGAAAAAACAGTAGCTATCTAAGAAAAGACTAGCAAAACTTACTGAATTAATTCAGTAAGTTTTTGTTTTTTATAAATCTCTTCTAATTTTGAAAATCATTTTCAAAATAGAATACCCACTTTAAAGCAAAACTAAATTATGAGTAAAATTACTGCCGCAATTACTGCTGTTAAAGGTTATGTTCCTGATTATGTTTTAACAAACAAGGAATTAGAAACCATGATAGACACTTCTGATGAATGGATTGTTTCAAGAACAGGAATTCAAGAAAGAAGAATATTAAAAGGCGAAGGTAAAGGCTCGTCAGTAATGGCTGCAGAGGCAGTGAAAGGATTGTGTGAAAAAAGAGGTATCTCTCCAAAAGAAATAGATTTATTAATCTGTTGTACTGTAACGGCCGATCATATTTTTCCGGCAACAGCCAATATTATAACAGATAAAGTTGGAGCAACTAATGCTTTTGGCTTTGATATTAATGCTGCTTGTTCAGGTTTTCTTTACGGATTAACAACAGGGTCAAAATATGTTGAATCAGGATCTCATAAAAAAGTAGTGGTAGTAGGAGTAGATAAAATGTCTGCTTTGGTAGATTATGAAGATAGAACGACTTGTATCATTTTTGGAGATGGATGTGGAGCAGTGTTGTTAGAACCAAATGAAGAAGGCTTTGGAGTGAAAGATTCTATCTTAAGAAGTGATGGATCAGGATTTCAACACCTACATCAAAAAGCAGGAGGATCTGCTTACCCACCTACAATAGAAACGGTTAAAAATAAAGAACACCACATTCATCAAGAAGGACAGGCGGTATTTAAATTTGCTGTAACTAATATGGCAGATGTTTCTGCTGAAATTATGGAAAAAAATAACCTAACCAGTGATGATGTTGCTTGGTTAGTACCACATCAGGCAAATAAAAGAATAATCGATGCCACAGCCAGAAGAATGGGGTTAAGTGACGAAAAAGTGATGCTTAACATTCAGCGTTATGGAAATACCACTTCGGGTACAATACCTTTATGTTTGTGGGAATGGGAAAATCAACTTAAAAGAGGAGATAATGTAATTTTATCTGCTTTTGGTGGTGGATTTACATGGGGAGCTATTTGGGTAAAGTGGGCTTACGATACAAATAAATAAAATAACAAAAACAAATAAATTATGAAGTCATCAGAAATTCAAGAACTAATAAAATTTGTTGCAAAATCGGGAGTAAGTGAAGTTGAAATTGAAAACAAAGATTTTAAAATCACAATAAAAACTCCTCCTTATAAAAGAGGTAATCAGCCAACTGTTGAGGTAATCAGACAAGAAGTTGTTCAACCACAACAGCAACAACAAGCTCAGCAAGCTCCTGCAGCTGCTGCTCCTCAGGCACAACCTCAAGCTGCACCTGCTGCTCCGGCAAAAGAAGCACCAAGTGAAGATGCTAATTATGTTACTATTAAGTCTCCAATGATTGGAACTTTCTATAGAAAACCTTCTCCTGACAAGCCTAACTATGTTAGTGTTGGTGATGAGGTGAAAAACGAAACAGTAGTTTGTGTTATTGAAGCAATGAAATTGTTTAACGAAATTGAAGCTGAAATTAGCGGAAAAATCGTTAAAATTTTAGTTGATGATGGTTCTCCTGTTGAGTATGACCAACCATTGTTTTTAGTAGATCCAAGTTAAATTAATATTTTGAACAAACTTTAATCTATCTTAATAGATTCGTTTTCAAATTTTCAAATTGTTTAATTTCCAAATTTAAATTATGTTTAAAAAAATATTAATTGCAAATAGAGGTGAAATAGCTTTACGTGTTATCAGAACTTGTAAAGAAATGGGAATTAGCACGGTTGCTGTTTATTCTACTGCAGATAAAGATAGTTTGCATGTTAGATTTGCAGATGAAGCTGTTTGTATAGGTCCAGCTCAAAGCTCATTATCTTACCTTAATATACCTAATATAATTGCAGCGGCTGAAATTACAAATGCTGATGCTATTCATCCCGGATATGGATTTTTATCTGAAAATGCCAAATTTTCAAAAATTTGTCAGGAAAATGGAATAAAATTTATCGGAGCATCACCAGAAATGATTGATGCTATGGGAGATAAAGCTTCTGCAAAAACTACTATGATTAAAGCAGGAGTTCCTGTTGTGCCAGGTTCTGAAGGATTGTTAAAAGATTTAGCAGATGCAAAAGCAACGGCTAAAAAAATAAAATATCCTGTAATGATGAAAGCTACTGCCGGTGGTGGTGGTAAAGGTATGCGTGTAATTTGGAATGAAGAGGAAATGGAAGCTGCTTGGGATTCTGCCAGAAAAGAAGCTGCGGCTGCTTTTGGAAATGACGGAATGTACATGGAAAAATTTATTGAAGAGCCTCGTCATATTGAAATTCAAATTGCAGGAGATGGTAAAAATGCCTGTCACCTTTCAGAAAGAGATTGTTCTATCCAAAGAAGACATCAAAAATTAGTAGAAGAAACACCTTCACCATTTATGACGGATAAGTTGAGAGAAAAGATGGGAGAAGCTGCTATAAAAGCTGCTTTAGCAGTTAAATACGAAGGTGTTGGTACTGTTGAGTTTTTAGTGGACAAAAACAGAGATTTTTATTTCATGGAGATGAATACGCGTATTCAAGTGGAACACACCATTACTGAAGAAGTAATTAATTTTGATTTAATTAAAGAACAAATAAAATTAGCTGCCGGAGATAAAATTTCTGGTAAAAACTACTATCCACAACTTCATGCAATTCAATGTAGAATTAATGCAGAAGATCCTTTTAATGATTTTAGACCAAGCCCAGGTGTAATTAAAACCTATCATTCTCCCGGAGGACATGGGATTAGAATAGACACACATGCTTATGCAAGTTATGTTATTCCTCCCTATTACGACTCTATGATTGCTAAATTAATTACTGTAGCTCAAACTAGAGAGGAAGCTATATTGAAAATGCAAAGAGCTTTGGATGAGTATATTGTAGAAGGAATTAAAACTACTATTCCATTTCATCAACAATTAATGCAAGATGAGAAGTTTAGAAAAGGAGATTTTACAACGAAGTTTATGGAGACTTTTAAATTAAAAGATATTTAAAAAACTTTTTGATAAGTTCTTTAAAATAATAAGAATAATATTATATTTGTTCGGAATAATTTCAATAAAACTACAATTCTATGGATAAAGAAATTTATAAAGTACTTGTTCCTCATGATTTTACATCTGTTGCAGATTGTGCAATCAGTCATGCTGCACAAGTAGCAAAATCTTATAATGGTGATGTTTATCTTTTACATGTTGTGTCAAAACAAAAAGAAGTTGAACCAACCCGTGAAAAACTAAAAGAGATTGCATTAAAAGCAGAAGGGAAGTATGGTGTTAATATGCATGTAGTTGTAAGAATAGGAAGTATATTTGAAGATATTGGAGATGTTGCATCAGAAATTTCTGCCGGATATATTGTAATGGGAACGCATGGAGCAAGAGGAATGCAAAAAATATTGGGTAGCCACGCTATAAAAGTAATCTCTCATTCCAAAGTACCATTTATCGTAGTCCAAGAAAAAGAACCTTCAGCAACAGATACTTATGATGATATAGTTGTACCTATTGATCATGCAGATGTGACGAAACAGAAATTAAAAATTGCAGCAAGTATTGCTAAGCATTTTAAAAGCAGAATCCATATTTTTGCTGATTCTGAATCTGATGAGTTTTTAAAGAAAAAATTAAATCAGGAATTAAGTTTTGCTAAAAAATATTTCGATGAGAAAAATTTACCTTACGAAATAGACAGAGCGGTAGAAGGAAGCGGAAACTTTAAAAAACAATTGGTAAGATACGCTGCTAAAATGGATGCAGACTTAATTGTTATTGTAAATACACAAGAAGGAGCTTTATTGCCTGATTTCTTTGGTAGTGATGAACAAGAAGTAATTGCTAACGATGCTGAGATTCCCGTATTAATCACTAATCCAACACACGAATTTGTTGCTAGTAGTGTTTTTGGAACATAAAAACACATTAAATAGAATATAAAAAAGTCCCAATTTATTTGGGACTTTTTTATTCATCACAGTTATTAATTTTTTCTTCAATAATGGATTTGATTTTTTTGTTTTTATTATAAGCTTTAGTTTTTTTAATTTTAATTATTTCTCCTTTATCTTCTAGAAATTGATATTCAATTTCTTTTTCTAAAATACCTTTTTCATTATAATATTTCCATGTTTTTTCAGGGTTTGTTGCATCACAAGGAATAACTTCTATATCTTTCCAAGAATAAATATAAACGTTATAATGTTCTATTTTTTCTAATTTTCCATTTTCTCTGTAATATTTGATATCTCCTATTAAATTACCATATATATTTTTTTGTCCCTCAAGAATCAAATTACCATTTTTATACAATTTAAAATAATATGGAATACTATCAAAAACTAATTTGTCTTGCTCAGTCATTTTATCATAAAAAACATAATAATATGCACCATTTACGATTGGGCAATTGGAATTAATAGACCATTGTTTTAAATAATTACAAAGAGGACCGCCTTTTAAACTGTCGTGTAAAAGAATGGTGTCAATTACATGGTCTTCAATATTAAAATAACAGCCAATTTTTTCCAATTTTTGACTATATATAGAAAATGTGATAAGAAAAAATGAAATAAATAAGATTTTAGGTTTAGATAACTGCATTTTTTTAGAAATTAAAATTTAATATCCAACCTCTAAATCCAACCTATCTTTTAATAGTTTTAAAACAGGATTTTTCTCCGACATTTTTTCAAACTTTTCTTCTGGAGTAAACGCTTTTTTATTGGCTTTGTCTTTATTAATGGTCAATTCAAAATCAATACTATAATTGTTTAGAGTAGCTCTAAAAAAGTCTAAGATATCAGGTTTCTGAGCAGTAAACTCATCAACTATGGCTTTATTTTCTACAATAACTTTTATTAGTGTGCCTTCAATTTCAGGAGCGTTCTCAAAAGCCGAAGCAAACATAATCTGACCATCAGATAAAAGGTTGTCTTTATAAATTTTCCATTGAGCTAAGAATGCTTCTTCTGTAAAAGGTGCGGTAGGTTTTTCTGAGCTATCTTCTTTTTTGCCGGAGTTTTCTTTTTCGGCAAGTTGCTCTTTTATAGAAATGGTTCCGGACAACTGAAAACTGCTTAAAGGTTGATTGTAAGTTACTTTTTTTTCTTCAACCGCTGGTGTTTCAGGTTTATTAAGGGAAATTACAGGCTCATTAACAACTGTTGGTGTTGGTTGGGGGTGTTCTTTTTTAGGTTGAACAACAACACCCTCATGCTTCTCAACAGCTTTTGCTAACTCTTTGTTGTTAGAAAAAGGGAGGTTAATTATGGGCTTTTTTTTTTCGTCTTGCGAGTAGTTTCTACTGCATAGTTGCATTAACATTACTTCTACCAAAAGCCGTTTGTTTTTACTGCTTTTATAAGTAGTGTCTGTTTGGGAAGTAATGGATAAAAACGAAATTAAATCATTAAGATTTATTTTTTTAGATTGCTCTAAGTACTTTTCTTTAATAGAAGGGCCTACTTCTAATAAATTAACTGTTGCATTATCTTGGCAAACCAATAAGTTTCTTAAATGTTCAGATAATCCGTTAATAAAGTTATGTCCATCAAAACCATTATTTAATATTTCATTAAAAATTAATAGCGCATTAGAAATGTCGTTAGTAATAATAGCATCGGTAATTTTAAAATAGTAATCGTAATCTAAAATATTAAGGTTATCAATTACATCCTGATACGTTATTTTATTTCCCGAAAAACTAACGATTTGGTCGAACATAGAAAGAGCATCTCTTAAGGCTCCATCTGCTTTTTGAGCGATAATATGTAAGCCTTCTTTTTCAGCTTCAATAGTTTCCTGTTCAGCAATGTGTGCCAAATGGTTGGCAATATCTTCAATTTGAATTCTATTGAAATCAAAAACCTGACAACGAGATAAAATTGTTGGGATAATTTTGTGTTTTTCGGTAGTAGCTAATATGAAAATAGCATGTTTTGGAGGTTCTTCTAATGTTTTTAAGAAAGCATTAAAAGCGGCTTGAGACAACATGTGTACCTCGTCAATAATATATACCTTATGTGTGCCAAGTTGAGGAGCAAACCTCACCTGATCTATCAAAGCTCTAATATCATCAACTGAGTTGTTAGATGCAGCATCGAGTTCATACACATTTAAAGAATGTCCTTCATTAAAAGATTTGCATGATTCACATTCATCGCACGCCTCAATATTTTGAGTAATATTAAAACAGTTAATGGTTTTGGCTAAAATTCTTGCACAAGTAGTTTTTCCTACTCCTCGTGGTCCGCAAAAAAGAAATGCTTGTGCTAAATGTGCTGTTTTAATGGCGTTTTTTAAAGTAGAAGTAATGGAGTGCTGTCCAACTACAGTATCAAAAGTTACCGGTCTATATTTTCTAGCTGAAACAATGTAATTTTCCATAAACGATATGCCACTTTTAAGAGGTAACAAATATACTTTTAAATGAAGCAATAATGAAAATGAATTAAGAAATATTTATTAACTCCAAATAAAAAATAGCACTTTTGTAACTGTGCGGACTATATAAATTTAAGTACCTTCGCATGTTTTTATACTAAACGCTGTATTTTGTAGTTATACAACACAAAATTTATTTTTTGAAGCAAAAAAAAATCATATTAATAACATCTGTGCTTTTATTGGTACTTCTTTCTTGTTCAAGAAAGAAAAATACTTTTACCAGAAGAGCTTATCATAATACCACAGCAAGGTATAATGGGTATTTTAATGCCCGAGAAATTATGAAAGCAGATGTGAAAAAGCTGCGAGAAGAACACAACGATGATTTTTCTGAGCTTATTCCAATATTTATTTATCCTGATGAAGCAAAATCTAAAAGCATGTTTCCCAATATGGAAAGAGTGATAGATAAAACCACCAATGTAATTGATAGACATTCCATATATATTAGAAATGAAGAACATGTTAGGTGGATTGATGATTGTTATATGTTAATGGGGAGGGCTCGTTTTTATAAACAAGAATTTTATATTGCGCTAGAAGTTTTTGAATATGTGGCGAAGGCCTATAATAAAAAACCGCCCGGTTACGAAGCTCAAATTTGGTTAGCAAGAACTCATTTGGAATTAAAAGAATTGAATAAAGCGGAAGCTATCCTGAAAAAATTAGAAGAAAAGAAAAGTATTCCTAAACAGTTTGCTAGCGAATTTAATGCTGTTTTTGCTGATTATTATATTCGGGTAAACAATAGAGAAGAAGCCATAAAACACCTCGAAAAGGCATTGGAAACTACTAGGAAGAAACACCATAAAATAAGATTCAATTATGTGTTAGCTCAGCTTTGGCTAAAACAAAAAGAGTTTGAACAAGCTTCTATTTATTTTAGTAAAGTAATAAAATTGAAGCCTGGGTATGAAATGCTTTTTAATGCAAAAATCAGTAGAGCATTAGCTTTTGATACAGAAGGAGAAGGGCAGAGTAGCATTAAAAAAATGCTTAGAAAAATGCTAAAAGATAAAAAGAATGAAGATTATAAAGATCAGATTTATTATGCTTTGGCAGATATTGCTTTTAAAGAAGAAAAAGATTCATTAGCTATAGATTATCTTACAAAATCTGCTGCATACAGTACCACAAATACTAAACAAAAAGCAGTAACTTATTTAAGGTTGGGTCAATATTTTTATGAAATTCCTAAATACTTAAAATCGTACAATTATTATGATACTTGTTTAACTGTATTGCCAAAAGAGTATAAAGACTATGAAAAAATTGAAATGCGAACAAAAGCATTGAAAAAATTGGCGGACAATATTGTTATTGTACAAAAAGAAGATAGTCTGCAAAGAATGGCAACTGATGTAGAATTTAGAACTAAGGTTATTGATGATTTAATTGCAAAAGCTGAAAAAGAGGAACAAGAAAAGCAGTTAGCCGAAAGTAATAATAATAGTGTAGATTTTATGGAGAATAATGTTCCGGGTGGAGGAACTAACAAAGGTGAATGGTATTTCTATAACCAAAATACTATGGGGTTTGGATTTTCGGACTTTAGAAAAAAATGGGGAGATAGAAAATTAGAAGACAATTGGAGAAGAAGTAATAAAGAAAGTTTAATACCTGATGAGGAATCTATAGCAAACGAAAATGATTCTTCTAAAACCGACACAAGTGGAACAAAAGTAAACGAAAAAATCACTCCCGAATATTACCTGCAATTTTTACCACTTACGGATAAAAAAATGAAAGCTTCTCACAATAAAATTATTGAGGCACTTTTTGCATTAGGAAATATTTATAAAGAAGACTTTCAAGACTACCCACACTCTATAAAATCTTTTGAAAGATTGATTTTAGATTACGATACATCAAGCTATGTGCTTCCATCTTGGTTTAACCTTTATAGAATTAGTTTACTAATTAAAGATGATGAAATGGAGGAGAAGTATAAAAATTTAGTACTCAGAAATTACCCAGAAAGTGAATATGCTAAAATAATTTTAGATCCTACTTATAATCAAGTAACCAGAGAAAACAGACGAAGAGTAGATAATTATTATTCTATTGTTTACGAGCTTTTTAAAGACGGACATTATGATAAAGTTATTATGCGATGCGATAGGGCGACAACTATTTTTGCTGAGAATCATATTCAAGATAAATTTGATTTTTTGGCAGCATTATCAATAGGGTATACTATGCCGAGAGATACTTTTAAAATAGCATTGGAAACATTTATTGAAAATCATCCCGAATCCGAGTCGAAACCAGAGGCAGTTAAAATTCTTAAATTGATGAAAGAAGGAATTAAAGTTGATATTGAAACGGAAAAAGAAGTGCCTTATAAACATGTTTTTGACACAGAATTTTTAGTTGTAGTCGTGGTTCCAAATATTGACAAAGAGCTCAATACTTACAAAAATAAAATAGTAGATTTTAATAGAAATAATTTTAGCGACCTTACTTTTGAGCCGGTAAAAAGTATTTTTTTAGATGCCAAAAGTCAGATTATAATTATAAAACCAATTAAAGGATATGAAAAAGTGATTAATTACTACAAAGCATTAATCCTAAACAAAACCTCATTACAAGAATTAAACGCTAAAGAATACCCTACTTTTATTATTTCAAGTGATAATTTTAATTTGTTTTATAAAGACAAAGACATTCCTTATTATTTAACCTTCTTTAACAAGAATTTTGATGTGAGCATAAAATAAATATGCTAATTTTAACCATGTTTTAGATGTGAATAAAAAGATTTTTTTAATGTAAAAGAATAAAAAATTACCTTTGTCCGCTGAAAACTTAATTTATTAACGTAAATAATGTTTACCAAAAACTCAAATAAGATGGCAAAAACACAAGAAATAACCAGTCCTGAAATTAATATTATTCAGAAAGGAACTGAAATTACAGGAAATATTACTTGCTCAGGTGATATTAGAATTGATGGTGCTTTAAATGGAACATTAGTTTCTCAAGGAAAATTGGTTGTTGGCAATTCAGGAGTAATAGAAGGAGAAGTGAAATGCAAAAATGCTGATGTTTCTGGAAATATCAATGCGAAAATATATGTTGAAGAATTATTACAATTAAAATCTACAGCAAACATAGTTGGTGAAATCAACACCAAAAAGCTTTCTATTGAACCGGGAGCAAACTTCTCAGGAACTTGTAACATGGGCAATGGAAACAATACTCAACTAAATGGAGCAAAAAAAGAAGCCCACCAAGAAGTTCAACTCGTTTAATAAGTTTGCTAGGCTATCAGGTATAGCAGTTCAGATGGGGGTGATTATTTTTTTAGGGGCATACTCAGGTAAGTTGTTAGATGAAAAATATCCTTCCGATAAAAAATGGTTTACTATAGGGCTAACTATTTTGAGTGTTGCCATAGCACTATATACAGTGTTAAAACAAGTAAATAAAATTAATCAAGAAGAAGATGAAGAAAAACAATGAACCGAGTTACTGTTAATTTTTTTCTTCTGTTATTAATATCTCTAGGTGTAGTTTTTTGTGGACACCTTTTTCTTTTATATTTCTTAGACTTACCATTGTTTGGTAATAAAATTATTTTAGCTTATTTCGTTAACTTTAGTATCACCCTTGGCAGTTTTGTTTTTCTATTCAATTTCAGAAAAAAATTTGCTGAAAGTTTAGGTTATTTTTTCATGGCAGTAAGCATGCTAAAGTTTGTAGTGTTTTTCATTTTTTTTCATCCTGATTATCATGAAGATGGTAAGGTAGATAAATTAGAATTTGCAGCCTTTTTTATACCATATGCAGTGAGTCTTTTTTTAGAAACTATAGTGCTGATTAGGTTGTTAAATAAAGGGGGTTCAGGAGGTTGGAAATAAGTGGTAAATATTTTTTTGAATATGCTTTGAAAATAGATATTAATAATTACTTTTGCAGCGTTTTTAAACAACCTTTTTTTGAAGACTGATATGCAAGGAAAAAAAATATTCAAGTTACTTTTATTTTTATTGTTAATAACGCCATCGTTAACTATTGCTTCTGAGGAAGTTGCAAAGGAAGAAAACAGTGTTAAATCAGAAATTAAACAAGACATTATGCATCACTTGCAAGATGCGTATGATTTTCATCTTTTTACAGATAAAACTACCAATACACATTACGGATTTCCATTGCCTATAATTTTATGGGATAATGGCTTGCACGTTTTTATGTCGTCAAAATTTCATCATGGAGAAGCTGTTGCTGAATCAAAAGGAAATTACTATAAAATTTATCACAATAAAATCTACAAAACAGATGCTGAAGGAACGTTATCTATGGATGAAAATCATCATGTAACAAATGCTAAGCCTTTAGATTTTTCTATTACAAAAAGTGTTTTTAGTGTAATGCTGATTTCTTTACTTATATTTTTATTGTTTAGAGGATTTGCTAAATCATACAAAAAATCTCATATACCTAATGCAGTTGGTAAATTTATGGAGCCATTAGTGTTGTTTGTAAGAGATGAAATTGCTATCCCAAACATTGGTGAAAAACATTATAAAAAATACATGAGTTACTTGTTAACTGTATTCTTTTTTATATGGTTTATTAATTTAACAGGGTTAACACCACTTGGAATTAATGTAACTGGAAATATAGCGGTAACATTTTGTTTGGCATTAATTACTTTTTTAATTACTCAATTTACTTCTAAGAAAGATTATTGGAAACATATTTTCTGGATGCCGGGAGTACCTGTACCAATGAAATTTGTATTAGCTCCAATAGAATTGTTAGGAGTTTTTATTAAGCCATTTGCATTGATGATTCGTTTGTATGCAAATATTTCAGCAGGACATATAGTGTTAATGAGTTTAGTAGGATTGCTATTTGTTTTTCAAAATTGGTTTGCACGAGGAGCATTTTTAGGGTTGACATTATTTTTGTCTATCATAGAATTGCTAGTAGCTTTTTTACAAGCATATATTTTTACCATGCTAACAGCTCTTTATTTTGGAGGAGCAGTGGCAGAACATGATGACCACCATTAAGGTAAATCATCATTTAATTTGTAATTATTAACTTAAATTTTATATATTATGGAAATTCCAGCGATTGTAGGTGCAGGTTTAGTAGTAATCGGAGCCGGTATTGGTATCGGACGTATTGGTGGTTCAGCAATGGACGCTATTGCGAGACAGCCTGAGGCTACTAACAAAATTCAAACAGCTATGCTTATTGCAGCAGCGCTTATTGAAGGTATTGGATTTGCTGCATTATTTGCAGTTTAACTAATCTAGAATCAACCGTAACGATTGGTTACGGTTGATTCTTAAAATTTAAAATTTAATAAAAAGATATGGAAAAATTAATAAATGAATTCTCGGTAGGTTTGTTTTTTTGGCAAACACTATTGTTTTTAGTGTTACTTTTTTTACTTAAAAAGTATGCTTGGAAACCTATTCTAAATGCAGTAAATGAGCGTGAAAAATCAATTGAAGATGCTTTGAATAAAGCTGAAGAAGCCAAAAAAGAAATGGCTGAATTAAAATCTGCTAATGAAGATTTATTAAAAGAGGCTCGTGTTGAAAGAGATGAAATATTGAAAGAAGCTCGTACATTAAAAGATAAAATTATTGCAGAAGCTAAAACTAAAGCTAATGAAGATGCAGAGAGAATTGTTGCATCAGCAAGAGAAAGTATTCAGCATGAAAAAATGGCTGCTGTTACTGAATTAAAAAATCAGGTAGCTGTTTTATCTATTGAAATTGCAGAAAAAATATTAAAAGAAGAACTTTCTTCTGAAGCAAAACAATCATCTATGATTAGCAGTGTTGTTAATGAGATTCAACTAAATTAATACCTAAAATGTTAGATTCGAAAGTAGCATCAAGATATGCTAAGTCCTTAATAGACTTAGGAAAGGAGCAAAATGCTTTAGAAACATTGATAAAAGATATGATCTTAATAAAGGATGTTTGTAATGAAAATCCTGATTTCATAACTTTACTTAAGAGCCCTGTTATCAGAGGAGATAAGAAACAAGCTATTATCAAAGAGGTTTTTTATAACTCATTTAGTTCCGAAGTAACGAAAGCTTTCGTAGAAATTATTTTAAGAAAAAAAAGAGAAGCTATTCTTTATGCTATTGCGGTTTCTTTTATCAGTTTATATAAAGAACATCATAATATTAAAATAGCAAAAGTAACTACTGCAGTACCTCTTTCTGTCGAGCAAAAACAAAGTATTATTGCTCAAATCAATAAAACAGAAAAAGCTACAATAGAATTAGAAGAAGTTGTAAATAAAGATATAATTGGTGGTTTAATTCTAAGAATAGAAGATAAACAATTGGACGAAAGCATCAGAAGAAAACTCTTAAATTTAGAGATGGAATTTGATGATAACCCTTATGTAAAAGAATTTTAAAAACTATAATAACGATAAAATAATATAAAATGGCCGAAGTAAAACCAGCTGAAGTATCAGCAATCTTAAGACAACAATTAGCCGGATTCAAAACAGAAACTCAACTTGAAGAAGTAGGAACAGTACTTCAAGTAGGTGATGGTATTGTTAGAATTTATGGATTATCTAGCGTTCAAGCAGGTGAACTTATTGAATTTGATAACGGACTTTCTGCAATAGTACTTAACTTAGAGGAAGATAATGTAGGTGCTGTATTATTAGGTTCTTCTGAAGGACTTAAAGAAGGCGATAATGTTAAAAGAACGAACAGAATTGCTTCTATTAATGTAGGTGAAGGAATGTTAGGTAGAGTAGTAGATACCTTAGGAACTCCAATTGATGGAAAAGGTCCTATTGAAGGAGATACTTATGAAATGCCTATTGAAAGAAAAGCTCCAGGTGTAATTTACAGAGAACCTGTTGCTGAACCAATGCAAACAGGAATCAAAGCCATTGATGCAATGATTCCAATTGGTAGAGGTCAAAGAGAGTTAATTATTGGTGACCGTCAAACAGGAAAAACTTCTGTTGCTATTGATGCCATTATTAACCAAAAAGAATTTTATGATAGAGGAGAACCTGTATTCTGTATTTATGTAGCGGTTGGTCAAAAAGGATCTACTGTTGCTAACATTGTACAAACATTAGAAAATGCTGGGGCAATGAAATATACAGTAATTGTTGCAGCAAATGCTTCAGACCCTACTCCAATGCAATTCTACGCTCCATTTGCTGGAGCTGCAATTGGAGAGTTCTTTAGAGATACAGGAAGGCCAGCACTTATTGTTTATGATGATTTATCTAAACAAGCAGTTGCTTATAGAGAGGTTTCTTTATTATTAAGAAGACCACCGGGACGTGAGGCTTACCCTGGTGATGTATTCTACCTTCACTCAAGATTATTAGAAAGAGCAGCTAAAATTATTAATGTTGATAGTATTGCTCAAGAAATGAATGATTTACCTGAATCTATCAGACCTTTAGTAAAAGGTGGAGGATCTTTAACTGCATTGCCAATTATCGAAACTCAAGCAGGTGACGTTTCTGCATATATCCCAACCAACGTAATTTCTATTACTGATGGTCAAATCTTCTTAGAATCTGATTTATTTAACCAAGGTGTTCGTCCGGCAATTAACGTAGGTATTTCTGTATCTCGTGTTGGTGGTAATGCTCAAATTAAATCAATGAAAAAGGTGGCAGGAACATTAAAATTAGATCAGGCTCAATACAGAGAATTAGAAGCATTTGCTAAATTTGGTTCTGACCTTGATGCGGCAACAATGTCTGTATTAAACAAAGGAAAGAGAAATGTTGAAATCTTAAAACAAGCAGAACATACTCCTTTTACTGTTGAAGATCAAATTGCTATTATTTATGTTGGAACAAAAGGGTTAATTAATGCTGTTCCTGTTGATAGAGTAAAGGAATTCGAAGCAGAATTTATTAGCTTCTTAAACAACAAACATAGAGATACATTAGATTTATTAAAAGCAGGAAAGTTTGATGATAGTATTACTTCTGTATTAGATAAAGCTTGTGCTGAATTAACTGCTAAATATAAATAAGTCAAAAATTAAAAAGTTTATAAAGCAGAAAGGACAGATTCTATACAAACTTTCAACTTTATGAACTTTCAACTTTACGAACTAAATGGCAAACTTAAAAGAAATTAGAAATAGAATTGTATCTGTTAATTCAACAAAACAGATTACATCTGCAATGAAAATGGTTTCTGCGGCTAAATTAAGAAAAGCCCAAGATGCGGTTGTTCAAATGCGTCCCTATTCTAATAAAATGCAAGAAATTATATCAAACATTAGTGCTGGTTTAGATAGTATGGATGGAGCTTTTTCAGACCAAAGAACTGTCGAAAATGTACTTATTGTTGGTATAACTTCCAATAGAGGTCTTTGCGGAGGATTTAATAACAACGTTATTAAATCTGCAATTAAATTAGCTGAAACAACTTATAAAGATAGCAATGTAACCGTTCTACCTATCGGAAAAAAATTTAAAGATGCGGTAAAGAAAACGAGTTTTTCACTTAGTCCGATTTTTAAAGCAGATACCGAAAAAATTTGGGACGACCTTACATTTGAAAATACTTCGATTATTGCCGAGGAAATCATGAACCTTTTTATTGAAAGAAAAGTAGATAAAGTGGTTTTGGTTTACAATCAGTTTAAGAATGCAGCAGTACAAATTTTGCAAAATGAACAATTTTTGCCTGTATTACCTCCTGAAGTAAACGAAACATCAAGTAGTAATACAGTAGATTACATCTATGAGCCGGAAAAGAAAGCAATTTTAGATGAGTTAATTCCTAAGTCGCTAAAAACACAACTTTTTAAGGCATTATTAGATTCTATGGCCTCAGAACATGGAGCTCGTATGACAGCTATGCATAAAGCTACAGATAATGCTACTGATTTAATAAATGATCTTAAGTTAGTTTATAACAAAGCTCGTCAGGCATCAATTACAAACGAAATTTTAGAAATTGTTGCAGGAGCAGAATCTTTAAAATAATATTGTTTTCAAAAATAAAAAGCCTATTACTATTTTAGTTAAGTAATAGGCTTTTTTAGTTAAAAAAAGACAGTAATTAGCTTTTTATACACTTGTATTTAATAGATATATTATTACATTTGTAAACTTATTTTTTAACCAATTTAGTACTTAAAAAACAAAGATGAAATTATCAAAATTTAAATTCAATTTACCACCGGAGTTACTAGCCGATAAACCGGCTGACGAAAGAGACGAATCAAGATTATTAGTTTTACACAAAGACACTGGAGAAATTGAACACCGTATGTTTAAAGACATCATTGAATATTTTGATGATGGTGATTTAATGATAATGAACGACACGAAAGTTTTTCCAGCAAGAATGTATGGAAACAAAGAAAAAACAGGTGCCAAAATTGAAGTTTTCTTACTTAGAGAATTAAACAGAGAAAATTACTTGTGGGATGTGTTAGTTGACCCAGCAAGAAAAATTAGAATTGGAAATAAACTCTATTTTGGTGATGATGATTTAGTTGCTGAAGTAATAGATAATACCACTTCAAGAGGTAGAACACTTCGATTTTTATACGATGGTTCTTACGAAGATTTTAAAGCAATCATCAATAGATTAGGAGAAACACCAATTCCAAAATACATCAATAGAGCAGTAGAACCAGAAGATGCGGAAAGATACCAAACAGTATATGCTAAAAACGAAGGTGCAGTTGCAGCTCCGACTGCAGGATTACACTTCAGTAAACACCTAATGAAAAGATTAGAAATAAAAGGGATAGGTTTCGCTTTTGTTACACTTCATGTTGGTTTAGGTTCTTTCAGAACGGTAGAAGTAGAAGACCTTACTAAACACAAAATGGATTCAGAAGAAGCTTTTATTGATGAAGAATGTGTTACTAAGGTAAATAATGCTAAAAAAGCAAAAAGAAAAATTTGTGCAGTAGGAACAACATCAATGAGAGCAATAGAATCTTCTGTTTCAACAGATGGATTGCTTAAACCTTACCAAGGTTGGACAAATAAATTTATTTTTCCTCCTTATGATTTTAGTGTTGCTAACTGTATGATAACAAATTTCCACATGCCCGAATCAACATTGTTAATGATGACAACTGCATTTGGTGGTTACGATAATGTGATGAAAGCCTATAAAGAAGCTATAAAAGAAAAATATCGCTTCTTCACCTATGGTGATGCCATGTTGATTATCTAAGTAAATTATTAAATTGTAAACTTTATAAAAATTATGAAACTAGAAGACCTTAAACTTTACCAAGAATGCCTAAACCTAGAATCTACCGTGTGGAAAATTGTAGAAAAATGGGAAGGGTTTAACAAAGAAACCGTAGGAAAATCATTTGTAACAGCTGCAGATGCTATTTCTTCTAACATTGCATCAGGTTACGGAAGATACAACTTTAAAGACAAAAAACATTATTGCTATATTTCAAGAGGTTGTTTATTAGAAACCAAAGGTTGGGCTATAAAAGCTAACGAAAGAGGTCTTATAGACGAAACAACACAAAATGAATTAATAGAAGAAATTGAAAAAATTCATCGTATGTTAAACGCATACATTCGCTCAATAGGTAGAAAGAAAGAAGATAATAACTATGATAATAATACTAATAATAGTTATGATGAAGATGATAACAATGGAAACACTTTTACCGCTAGTGCAGATGAATTCTTCAATGAAGAAGAACTAACCAATGCATAAATACGTCATAATAGTTGCCGGAGGTAAAGGAGAACGAATGGGAGAAAACACTCCCAAGCAATTTCTTGAACTTAATGGTAAACCTATTTTGATGCATACCATAGAGAAATTTTATTCCACTTATCCGGAAGCTCAAATCATACTAGCTCTTCCCGAAAATCAATTCGACTTTTGGGAGGAGCTTTGTTATAAAAAGGAGTTTACCAAAATTCCACATCAAATTGTGGCAGGAGGAAAAACACGCTTTCACTCCGTACAAAACGCCTTAACTTTAGTTAATGAAGAAGGTATTGTAGCAATACATGATGGAGTTCGCCCATTAGTTAGTAAAACAACCATAGTTAATTGTTTTAATGCAGCAGAACAGCACGGAAATGCCATACCAGTAGTAGATGTAGTAGATTCACTTCGTCATGTAGATAAAACAGACAACAAAGCAGTAAAACGCTCGTGTTACAAAATTGTACAAACCCCACAATGCTTCCAAACAGCTCTCATAAAAAAAGCCTACCAACAAGAATTTACAGATACCTTTACCGATGATGCAAGTGTTGTAGAAGCAGCAGGTGCAAAAATCTATTTAGTAAGCGGTAATAAAGAAAACATTAAAATCACCTCTCCCGAAGATATTATAGTTACTATGGCTTTTATAGAATCAGTAAAGTAGATATTAATATCTTTTCTATAATTTTTTTAGAGTTGAATAGAGAGGTTAATAATCAAGTGTGAGAAAAACACACAAAAAAAGATTAAAAAAATGTATTCACAATCAGGTGATTAAGGGGTGGAAAAAATAAAAGTAAAAAAAAAGTTATAAAAAGTTTTGGGAAAAGGAAAAGAGTTGTACTTTTGCAGCCCGTTTGAGACGAAATGATGGGGAATAGGGAGAGGGAATCGGGAGAAACAGAGAGTTCTTTGAAGAAATTGAAGTAGAGAAAAAAAGGTAAATATCCTTGAGTAAAATCAATGCGTAGTAATTTTTTAGAACATTTAAGAATAATTACAACGGAGAGTTTGATCCTGGCTCAGGATGAACGCTAGCGGCAGGCCTAACACATGCAAGTCGAACGGTAACAGGAATTAGCTTGCTAATTTGCTGACGAGTGGCGCACGGGTGCGTAACGCGTATGCAACTTACCTCTAACAGGAGGATAGCCTTTCGAAAGGAAGAATAATACTCCATAATATTTATTAGTGGCATCATTAATTTATTAAAACTACGGTGGTTAGAGATAGGCATGCGTCCTATTAGCTAGTTGGTGAGGTAACAGCTCACCAAGGCGATGATAGGTAGGGGGCCTGAGAGGGTTATCCCCCACACTGGTACTGAGACACGGACCAGACTCCTACGGGAGGCAGCAGTGAGGAATATTGGTCAATGGACGAAAGTCTGAACCAGCCATGCCGCGTGCAGGAAGACTGCCCTACGGGTTGTAAACTGCTTTTATATAGGAATAAACCCTCGTTCGTGAACGAGGCTGAAGGTACTATAAGAATAAGGACCGGCTAACTCCGTGCCAGCAGCCGCGGTAATACGGAGGGTCCAAGCGTTATCCGGATTTATTGGGTTTAAAGGGTCCGCAGGCGGGAGAATAAGTCAGTGGTGAAATCCTGTCGCTTAACGATAGAACTGCCATTGATACTGTTTTTCTTGAGTATAGATGAAGTGGGCGGAATGTGTCATGTAGCGGTGAAATGCATAGATATGACACAGAACACCGATTGCGAAGGCAGCTCACTAAACTATAACTGACGCTCATGGACGAAAGCGTGGGGAGCGAACAGGATTAGATACCCTGGTAGTCCACGCCGTAAACGATGTCAACTAGCCGTTGGGACTCTTGAAGTCTTAGTGGCGCAGCTAACGCACTAAGTTGAC
>DEMN01000010.1:82528-85008 GCA_002359215.1 Flavobacteriales bacterium UBA2669
CCTGGGGAGTACGGTCGCAAGATTAAAACTCAAAGGAATTGACGGGGGCCCGCACAAGCGGTGGAGCATGTGGTTTAATTCGATGATACGCGAGGAACCTTACCTGGGCTTAAATGGGAAATGACAGTTTAGGAAACTAGACCTTCTTCGGACATTTTTCAAGGTGCTGCATGGTTGTCGTCAGCTCGTGCTGTGAGGTGTCGGGTTAAGTCCCATAACGAGCGCAACCCCTATCTTTAGTTGCCAGCGAGTAATGTCGGGGACTCTAGAGAAACTGCCGGTGCAAACCGAGAGGAAGGTGGGGATGACGTCAAATCATCACGGCCCTTACGTCCAGGGCTACACACGTGCTACAATGGCGAGTACAAAGAGCAGCTACTAGGTGACTAGATGCTAATCTCAAAAGCTCGTCTCAGTTCGGATCGGAGTCTGCAACTCGACTCCGTGAAGCTGGAATCGCTAGTAATCGCATATCAGCCATGACGCGGTGAATACGTTCCCGGGCCTTGTACACACCGCCCGTCAAGCCATGGAAGTTGGGAGTACCTGAAGTCGGTAACCGCAAGGAGCTGCCTAGGGTAAAACCAGTAACTGGGGCTAAGTCGTAACAAGGTAGCCGTACCGGAAGGTGCGGCTGGAACACCTCCTTTTTAGAGAAAAAATACACGATGTTAATAGCAATATTAATATGATATTTACCTTTTTTATCTTCTTCATTTTTTTTATATAAAATATTAGACCAAAAACAAGCTCAGTTGCGGGCTATCCTTGAGCTGTGGTTGTTTTTATACAGTCCCATAGCTCAGTTGGTTAGAGCGCTACACTGATAATGTAGAGGTCCGCAGTTCAAATCTGCGTGGGACTACAAAAGAAAAAGAAAACGTTCTTTTTTTAGAAAGTAAAATATTGGAAATTTTAGAAGTATGAGTAAGAATTAAAAAATAATTCATAATTCAACATTCATAATTCAACATTAGGAAATGGGGGATTAGCTCAGCTGGCTAGAGCGCCTGCCTTGCACGCAGGAGGTCATCGGTTCGACTCCGATATTCTCCACAGAGAGTATATAATAACGAAAGTTATAGAATACTACAAGTTCATTGACATCATGAAAGAAATTATAGAAAAGAAAAACAACAGTTAAGAAAGTAAATAAGAGCGTACGGTGAATGCCTTGGCTCTCAGAGGCGATGAAGGACGTGATAAGCTGCGATAAGCTACGATGAGGTGCAAATAACCCGTGAGTCGTAGATTTCCGAATGGGGCAACCCAACTGATAGAAGATCAGTTATCCTGTAAAGGAAGCAAACCCGGAGAACTGAAACATCTAAGTACCCGGAGGAAGAGAAAACAATAGTGATTCCCTTAGTAGCGGCGAGCGAAGCGGGAAAAGCCCAAACCAGAGATGTTACGGCATTTCTGGGGTTGTAGGACTGTAATGTGGACTATAAAATGATAGTAGAATATAACTGGAAAGTTAAGCCAAAGAAGGTGATAGCCCTGTAGACGAAATCGTTTTATTACCTAACAGTATCCTGAGTAGCACGAAACACGTGAAATTTTGTGTGAATCTGCCGGAACCATCCGGTAAGGCTAAATACTACTGAGAGACCGATAGTGAACCAGTACCGTGAGGGAAAGGTGAAAAGCACCCCGACGAGGGGAGTGAAACAGTTCCTGAAACCGAACGCCTACAATCAGTCGGAGCTTGACTGGACTCTAATGACAATCTCAGCCATGTCAGCGCTTTATCGAAAGCGGTTATTGAGCGGCAATCGCCGTCAAGTAGCCGACAAGATAGGGTAAAAACATGGCGGATGGAACCTTTGCAGTGCTTTTGATCGTGCTCGGTCTGACCGACATGACACAGGAACACTGCGGAACGACAGATGGCTGCCTCGGGCGGTCGGATGTCACACCACGGCTGGCCGTCTCGGCTGGTGAAGTGGTAAAACGGCGGGCCAAACCTGCTGCTGAAACCTACATGCGCTACGATCTGGGGCACCATAACGGTCCCTTCGGTCATGCGGTCGGGCTTTCAGTGGGCGAAAAGGGAGAGGCCTGGGTCGGCTACGGCGCGACCTACCGGATTGATCTGTGGCAGAGCGGCTTCTACGTCGAACTGCACACAATGCCGGGGCTGTACTTCGATAACGGCGGCTTTGATCTGGGTGGAATGCTTGCATTCCGGTCAGGGGTGGAGCTGGGCTTTGAAACGTCCCGCGGCTGGCGCTTTGCGCTGAGCTATGACCATCGGTCAAACGCGGAGATCTACGAGGCCAATCCCGGTATCGAAACGGTGCAATACCGTGTCTCCATCCCAAGCAGATAAGGTTATCATTAGTGTCCAGTCTTGTGACGGCGTACCTTTTGTATAATGGGTCATCGACTTGGTCTATCTAGCAAGCTTAAGCCGATAGGTGTAGGCGCAGCGAAAGCGAGTCTTAATAGGGCGTCGAGTTAGATGGATCAGACCCGAA
>DEMN01000010.1:85279-85677 GCA_002359215.1 Flavobacteriales bacterium UBA2669
CTAACCAAACTCCGAATACCGAGAAGTACTAGATGGCAGACACACTGCGGATGCTAACGTCCGTAGTGGAGAGGGAAACAACCCTGACCTCCGGCTAAGGCCCCCAATTCATGGCTAAGTGGGAAAGCAGGTGAGACGTCCAAAACAACCAGGAGGTTGGCTTAGAAGCAGCCATCCTTTAAAGATAGCGTAACAGCTCACTGGTCTAAATAAGATGTCTTGCGGCGAAGATGTAACGGGGCTCAAGCCATGAGCCGAAGCCGAGGAGTGCATAGCACTGGTAGCAGAGCGTAGTGTGACATAGTTCCATTCCTCCTTAGCATCCTTCGGGGTGCATTGGAGGAGAGGAGCTTTCGATGAAGCGGGCGCGTGAGCGATCCCGTGGAGAGATCACTAGT
>DEMN01000010.1:85929-86081 GCA_002359215.1 Flavobacteriales bacterium UBA2669
GGGCCAGATGGAAGTGACGGATTGTGAAGGTTGTTCACCCTTATTGGATTGGGTGGGCCGCTAATCAGTCCCTGGAAATAGCTCCATCATGAGATCGTACCCTAAACCGACACAGGTGGACTGGTAGAGCATACCAAGGCGCTTGAGAGAAC
>DEMN01000003.1:0-224 GCA_002359215.1 Flavobacteriales bacterium UBA2669
GTATTCTGGCAACCATTAGCATCTGTACCAGTAACCACATAAGTGGTAGTTGTTGTCGGGTTAACGGTATGCGATTGCCCAGCACCTAAACCATTATCCCAAGAGTAAGTACTAGCCCCCGAAGCAGAAATAGTAGCAGAGCTGCCATTACAAATAGTAGTGTCGTTACTAGCTACCACTGTAGGAAGAGGATTGACAGTAACAATCACGTTATCTGTATTCTG
>DEMN01000003.1:485-21566 GCA_002359215.1 Flavobacteriales bacterium UBA2669
ATAGTAGTGTCGTTACTAGCTACAACTGTAGGAAGAGGATTAACGGTAATGAAATTATTCATAAAGATAGAGTCAGAACCAGCAGAATTACTAGCTACAAGAGCCACATCAAAAGTTCCGGCAGTTGGGTAACAAATATTAGTTGGATTTTGTTGTGATGAAGTAGGAGTAGAAGAACCAAAGAAGTACCATGACCAACTGGTAGGTGTTCCTATACTTAAGTCAGTAAAGCTAATACAATCATTAATACAAATGGTAGAATCGGAAGCACTTAGTGCAGCTACAGGAAAGTTACATGGAACAACATAAGCTGTTACAGGAATTAAGTAAGGAGCTGGACAAGCTCTCACCCAATAAGTTGTGTTAGCAGTTAGTATAGGAGTAGTAAAACTAGTACCTGTGTTAACTAAATTACCATTAAATTGAGCATCAAACCACTCTATGATAGTGCCACTTGGAGCTGTTCCTGTTAAGGAAGCATTTAAAGTTGCAGTTGAATTACTACATGTAGAATCATTATTTACGATAATATCAAAACTATTTATGGTCTCATTTGGTAAACCAACACCACCCATGGTAGCACCATTAGGAGGAAATTGAGATACAAAAGGTGAGTTAGTTACACCATTTATTCCTCCATTAGCAAACCGGTTGGGCGTTCCCGCTGAAATAGCAATGTAGCCTCCACCACCTCCACCACCAGGTCCTTCTCCTTCATCAATGCTTGCAAAAACACCAGCAACTAAAACTTGGTTACCACCATTACCACCATTAGCAGCAATACTATCAGTAACGGTTACATTTCCTGTAGTTTTTAAAATGATGGTACCGCCACCACCTGCACCTCCGGGAGCATCTCCTCCGGCAAGTTGTCCAAAACCAGCACTTCCTGGATTAATATCTACACCATTAGCTCCATGAGCAATAATTTTTCCAGCACCTGTAATATCAGCATAGGTAGATAAAAAGATAATTCCACCACCATTTCCACCATCTGTAGCGTAAGCATTATCTCCATCTCCGGCACCACCACCGCCTCCCATAAATATTTTTCCGGTAGAGTAATCTAATGGTCTTCCGCCAAGCCCACCTGCTATTCGTCTATTATCACCCCCCCAATTCGTATTTCCAGGTGCTTCTGTAAGTTCATTTCTGTTATTTCTTAAAATAGAATAACCACCTCTTCCTCCTCCGGAAGAGGTGGTTGTTGAAGATAAAACTGGTTCTAAGTTCCAAGCAGTAATATAGTTGGCATTGCTGATGTCTGGATTTCCAACACCATCATTCCAGTTATTTATGTTACCAGCGTTGGCACCACCACCTCCGCCTGCATTATGGGCATTTCCGCCACCACCAGCATTGGCTGCTGCTCCTCTGCAATAACCGGCACCTCCTGCATTAAAAGTAGCATAAATACTTTGATCTCCTGCAATTCCTTCTCCTTTTTCAGCTCCTTCTGCCTGATTGGCATCTGCATATCGTAGTCCTCCATAAACTGTTGAAAAACTAGTTGTTAAAGCAGTTCCTCCTCTAAAACCTAATCCGGTAACATCAATTTTACCACCTGCATTTATAGTGGTTTGACCCAAAACTTCTACAGCCAAAACACCTCCACTAGTAGCATTCCAAGCAGTTGCTGTTAAGTTTCCCCCATTATTAATAGTAAGGGTAGTATATCTAGGTACTCTAATTATTAAAACCCTATCACTAGCGGTATAACTTAAAGACAATGGACAATCTAAATTGATGGTTGTTGTATTTGGTACACTGGCAACTTGAACTAATTCATAATTTCCTGCATTATTATAATTTGTAATCCTTCCCCAAGTGGTATAAAATTTTGATGAATTAATATTTGGACTAGCAATAGTATCTTCAACAGAAGCACCTTGAACTTGATAAATCATTATTAAATCGCCTTGAGCAAGAGGGTTACTAAAATTGGTTGACAAAGCACTGTTAGTAACAGTTATACTTGTAGCTCCAGCATTAGCATCAGCAGTAAGCATAGTATAAGCATTTACTACTTCTGTTGTGGAAACAATTTTAGCTCCATCTTTTCCTCTTTGAGCAAAAGAAACAGCTACTGTAGAAGAAAATAGAATAAGTATTATTAGATTTTTTAATATCATATTAGGTTTTTGAATTATACAACAATAAAGACTACTTAAATTCTTTAAAAGTTGCTTAAAAAAAATAAAAACACCAAATATAAGAGGATAGTTTAGCTAAATGAAATAAAATATTACTTCTTTTATTGTGTTCCTAACTTTGCTAATAATTGGTAATGGCTTTTTAATGCCCCGAAAAAAGTTGGATTGGAATAATAAGGTAATTGAAATTCTTGAGCAGTTTCTCTGACTATTTTTGAGATTTTTCTGTAGTGTACATGACAAATATTTGGAAACAAGTGATGTTCTATTTGAAAGTTTAACCCACCAACATACCATGATAAAATTCTATTGTTTTCGGCAAAGTTAGCAGTAGTGTGTAATTGATGTACTGCCCAATTGTTTTCAATATTTCCACTATCATCAGGAAGTGGAAATGAAGTTTCGTTTACTACGTGTGCTGCCTGAAAAATGGTAGATAATATTAATCCGCAAACATAATGCATTACAAAGTAGAAAATTAAGGTTAACCACCATTGTTGGTTGGCAAAGATTAAAGGAATAACTAATATTTGTAAGAAATAAAGTGCTTTAACAATAACTAAATTAATATATGCTTTTTGGTAAGTTATTCCTTGTGTTTTTAACAAATCCATTTTATGGTATCTTCTCAGTTGAATAAAATCTTTTTTTAAGGACCAAGAAACGGTTAATAAACCATATAAAAACCAAGCATAATATTTTTGAAAACGATGGGCTTTATATTTTTTCTGATGTTCTGAAAATCGCATTAATCCACCTGAATCTAAGTCTTCATCATGGTTATGAATGTTAGTAAATGAATGGTGTAGCACATTGTGTTGAATTCTCCAATTAATATAACTTCCGCCAACTAAGTTGATTAAATAGCCAAGTGATTTGTTGGTTTTTTTGTTTTTTGAATATACATCATGATTGGCATCGTGCATAATGGACAAACCTATGCCAGCCATTCCTGTTCCCATAATAACCCAAAGCAGTAATACTACTAGGTTACTATCAAAAATATTAAAAACTACTAAAAAATAAGGTACTAAATATAATAGCAACATAAAAATGGTTTTAATAACCATGTTGCTATTTCCAAATCTAGAAATATTATTTGATTTAAAATAGAGGTTTACTCTCTTTCTTAATTCTCTAATAAATTCGGATTGATTGTTTGGGTTAAACTTTACTCCTTCAGTATGCATGTATTATTGTAAAAATTGAAATGCAAAGGTACGAAATCTTTAATCAAATTATCAATCTTCAGATTCATCCATGGTATGATATACATTTTGTACATCATCGTCTTCTTCAATTTTTTCGAGTAATTTTTCTATATCTGCCTTTTGTTCAGGAGTTAATTTTTTTGTAACTTGAGGAATTCTTTCAAAACCTGAAGATAAAATTTCTATATTTTTTTCTTCAAAATATTTTTGGATGGAGCCAAAATTCTCAAAAGGAGCATATATAATTATACCATCTTCATCCTCAAAAACTTCTTCAGCACCATAATCTATTAGTTCTAGTTCAAGTTCTTCCACATCAAGTCCAGATTTTTCTACTCTAAAGTTGCAGGTATGGTCGAACATAAAAATTACAGATCCCGAAACACCTAGGCTTCCATCACATTTGTTAAAGTAACTTCTAATGTTGGCAACTGTTCTGTTGTTATTGTCTGTAGCTGTTTCTACTAAAACAGCAATTCCGTGTGGACCATAGCCTTCTAGTATAACTTCTTTATAATCAGAAACGTCTTTTGAAGTAGCTTTTTTTATAGCTCTTTCAACGTTTTCTTTAGGCATATTGGCTGCTTTAGCATTTTGGATAACAGCTCTTAACCTGGAGTTAGATTCTGGATCAGGACCACCATCTTTAATCGCAATAACAATGTCTTTACCAATTCTAGAAAAAGTACGAGCCATTTGTCCCCATCTTTTAAACTTTCTTGCTTTTCTAAATTCAAAAGCTCTTCCCATGATTAAAAAAATTAAATGTTGTTGTTGAAATATTGATAATTAGAATTATTTATTTTCAAATAATCCGTGTAGTTCAGCATCGATAGAATTGATAATAGTTCCCAAATCTTCAGCCTTCTCTGAGAAATTATTATTATCAACATCTATAATTAAAAGCTTACCTTGATCGTAAGTAGAAACCCACGCTTCATACCTTTCATTTAAACGCTTTAAGTAATCTAATCTTATACTTTCTTCGTAATCTCTACCTCTTTTTTGAATCTGGTTTACTAAGGTAGGAACAGAGGCTCTTAAGTAAATCAATAAATCTGGAGGTGTAATAAAGCTTTCTTGTAATTTAAAAAGTGAAAAATAAGTTTCAAAATCTCTGGTGGTCATTAACCCCATAGAGTGTAAGTTAGGAGCAAAAATGTAGGCATCTTCATAAGTTGTTCTATCTTGAATAACCGTTTTTTTACCTTTTCTAATTTCTTGAATTTTACTGATACGGCTAGTCATATAATATACTTGTAGGTTAAATGACCAACGTTGCATGTCGTTATAAAAATCGTTCAAATATGGGTTGTCATCCACATCTTCAAAATGAGGTTCCCATTTATAATGTTTGGCTAATTGAGTTGTTAAAGTAGTTTTACCGGAACCTATGTTCCCTGCTATTGATATTAACATAAAATTTAGTTTCTGTTATTGTGGTTAAAAGTACAAAAATAGAAGTTTTTATAAGCTATTTTTATTCTTTAATTGATTTTATCAATAAGAAGTTCATTTTTTTTGGTTTGAAGGTAAATGTATTTTCCTTCTAATCTAACAGATTTTATAGGTTCTTGGATAGTTAATTCATATTGCTGAATTTCCAAACTAAGAAAATCATAAGTCATCACAGAACTGTTCTCAGCTATGAAGATTATAAATTTTTCTTTTATCTGAAAAGTGCTTAATCCATAAATAGGAATAGTTTTAAGGTAAGTGCCAAAATTATCAAATATAAGAATGCCATTTTTAGGGTCGTTTAGATACACATTGTTGTTGTGTTCTACTAAAAAATTAGGTTGGATGTTTTTGTTTAGTAAGTTACTTAAATTGGCTGAAGTGTTGGAAGTGGTTAAATCTTGATTTTTTCGGATAAGTTCAAACCTTAACGGATTATAATACCACATTCCGTTATTGTATGAGCGACAAACTAATGATGTTTCTTCTAAATTGAGTTGAGTTAAATCTATAACGGTAGAAGTAGGAGAGAGAGTATTGTCTAAAATTAGTATTTTAGTAAAATCTCTAAAATATACTATAATTTTCATGGGACTACTTACATCAACACTAGCTATTTTACCTAATAAATTGTTACTATAAGTGTATTGAAGCTCTCCTTTTATATTGAATTTTTTTATTTCAACGTCATTAATGTCGTAGTAATTTCCGAATTGGTCGGTGGTAAAAGTTATGCCTTTTAGTACTACTTTTTTAGGTTGACTAAACAATACAAGGGTTGAAAGTGCCAGAACGATTAGTATTGTTAGTTGTTTTTGCATAACAGATTAAATTATAAGTGAATTTATATAAGCTCTAAAATTATACCATTTTTTGGAATATTAAAACGAATAAATTTATTGACTTATTGGTAATAGTTGTAACATTTCTTCAACAAAACTTCTGTTGTTTGATAAGCGAGGTATTTTATGTTGTCCACCTAGTTTGTTTTTAGATTTTAACCATTGGTGAAAAGTTCCTTTGGTAATAGTTATAAGCTCTGGTGGAGATAAAATCATGTCTTTATGTCGTTTGGCTTCATAATCAGAATTGAGTTTTTTAAGTTCTTCATCTAAAATAGCAGCAAAGTGGTTTAAATTATCAGGAGTTTTTTCAAACTCTATTAACCATTGGTGTTTTCCTGATTTTTTAGATTCAAAATAAACAGGAGCAGCGGTAAATTCATTTATTATGGCATCGGTTTTTTCGCAAGCAACAGCAATGGCTTTTTCGGCATTATGTATCATTAATTCTTCACCAAAAGCATTTATAAAATGCTTGGTTCTTCCTGCTACTTTAATTCTAAAGGGAGCAATAGATGTAAACTGAACTGTATCTCCTAATCTATAACGCCACAAACCGGCATTAGTGCTAATAACCATTTCGTAAATTTTGTTTAGTTCAACTTCTTCTAAAGGATACGTTTTTGGGTTACTTTCTTCACTATGCTCAACAGGAATAAACTCGTAAAAAATGCCATAATCTAGCATCAACAACATTTCTTTAATTTTAGATTGATCTTGAATACCAAAATAGCCTTCTGAAGCATTATAGTTTTCATAATAATTCATGTTTGTAGAAGGAATAATTTTCTCGAATTGTGTTTGATAAGGAGAGAAATTTATTCCGCCATGCATATATAATTCTAAATTTGGCCAAATGTCTAATAAATTGTCTGTTTTGTTGAGCTCCAGTATTCTTTTTAATAGAATTAAGGTCCAAGAAGGAACACCGGAAATATTAGAAACATCTTCTTTAGAAGTGCTGATTGCCATTTTTTCAATTTTTTCTTCCCATTCTTCCATTAATGCAATTGCTAATTCAGGAACCCTTCTAATTTCTACCCAAAACGGAAAGTTTTTCATGATGATGGCAGATAAATCTCCAAAATAAGAATCGCCATTAAATTGATTGAGTTTGCTGCTTCCGCCAACTACCAAAGTTTTTCCTAAAATTAGTTTAGAATTTGGATGGTTATGATGATAAATTGCCAATAAATCTTTACCTCCTTTGTAATGACAGTTTTCTAAAGATTCTCTACTAACAGGAATAAATTTGCTTTTACCTGTAGCTGTGCCGGATGATTTTGCAAACCACTTAATTTCGGAGTGCCATAATATATTTTGTTCACCTTGTTTAATTCTTGAAACATAAGGCTCTATATCTTCATAAGATTGGAGCGGAACTTTATTTATAAAATCGTGATAGTTGTTAATGTTTTGATAATCGTGTTGTTTTCCCCATTCGGTGTTTTTAGCTTCTAAGAGTAGTTTGTAAAGTAATTCGTGCTGAACATTAATGGGATATTTCATAAATAACTCCATTTGATGAATGCGTTTTTTTATAAACCATGAAAAAACAGAGTTGATAATTTCCATAACATTTATTGTTCAAAATCAATGTTATAAAAGTAGAAAAAAAATTTAGATAATAATTGAACTCAGGTTATTAATGTATTGTTAAGTTTTTTAACGATATCTAAAATTTGAGGAATTACCAAATGTTGGTTATCATTTTTAATAATGAAATCTGCATGAGTAATTAATTTTTCTTCGGGGAGTTGTTTACGCATTCTTACGATAACTTCTTTTTCGGAAACATTGTCCCGCTGCATTACTCGTTTTATTCTTTCTTTTTTGGGAGCAGTAACAACAATAATTTTATCAACCTGTTTGGCAGCACCCGATTCTATTAATATGGCTGCTTCTTTAATTAAAATAGGAGCTTGGTTATTTTTGTTTACCCAAGTTTCAAAAAGTTTTTTTACTGCCGGATGAATAATGTTGTTGAGTTGTTGAAGTTTTTCATCATCATTAAAAACAATATTGGCTAAGGCTTTTTTGTCGAGTTGATTTTGCTCGTTATAAACATTTCCAAAAAGCTTAATAATTTGTTGTTTTATTTCAGGGTGGGAATAAAGTTGTTTAGCTTCGAGGTCGGAATTGAAAACAGGAATTTTTAAGGTATTAAAAACTTCGGCAATGGTAGATTTTCCACTACCGATACCACCGGTAAGTCCAATAATAATGGATTTTGTAACCGATTTATTCATGATTATTAGGATAAAAAATGGAGAAAATTAATTTTTCTCCATTTCTTCAGCTGAAAACTCTTTCGCTATAGCAGCTTTTTCAATTTTTAATCTATTGCCGCCTTCCGTTTCAATAATTGCTATTTCGTCTTTCACTTCAATAATTTTTCCGTGAATACCTCCAATGGTAATAATTTTAGCACCTTTCTGAAGAGCTTCTCTAAACTTTTTTAGGTCTTTTTGTTTTTTCATTTGAGGTCTTATCATAAAGAAATAAAATACTAGAAAAATAAGACCAAACATTAATATTGTTTGAAGTCCTCCGCCTTGTTCTCCCTCTGGAGATGCCATTAATAAAATTGTGTTCATTTTTTTAATTTATAGGTGTAAAAAATATTATTTAGATGATGGAGCTAAAATTTCTCCTTTTAAAGCAATAACTTTAGTATTAGGAATAGTATTAGCTACTAAGGTAATGGTTTTGTTTTGCAAACCTGATTTACCTTCGGAATTAAAAACTACTTCAATTTCTCCTTTTTCTCCCGGCTTAATTGGTTCTTTTGGCCATTGTGGTACTGTGCAACCGCAACTTCCTTGGGCTGATGAAATTATTAGGTTACTTTTTCCTACATTTTTGAACTTAAATATTGTTTTAACAGATTCTCCTTGAGTAATTTCACCAAAGTCTTTTACTTCTTCTTCAAACTCAAAAAATGGTAAATTGTCTTGGTTAACACCCGAAGAGTCAGCTGCAGTTATTGGGTTATTAATTAAATCTGATGTAATTTGACTTTCTTCTTCGTTTCCGCAAGCAAAAAGTAATGTACTAAATGCTACTATATACAATAGTTGTTTCATATATTTATTTTTAATAATTTTTTAGGTGACAAATATACTTATTCTGTAAGGATGGGAGAGTTCTTAGAAATAAAAAAGGTTATTTTTTCATAAAAATAACCTTTTTTGTAAGCTGTTTAATGGTACAAACTTATTTATAGTTTTTAATAGCTTCTTCTAATCTTGTTTTGTAAGCAAAAGGTTTACCGCTTTCTTTAGCACCTGCTTCGCCTAATTCAATCGCTTTTTTTGCACTAGTAATAGCACCTTTATTATCACCTTTTGCATGTAAAATATCTGCTTTTACCCAATAAGAAAACCAGTATTCTTGAGCTTTAATAGATTCGTTTATCCAAGTTAAAGCTTTATCTAATTCCATATTGTTATCTGCACAGTATTTAGCACAGTTTCTATAAACACTGGCTTTGTTTTTATCAGTAACTTCAGCAATTGCAGTTTCAATGTTTTTCCATGCTTTCGCTTTCACATCAACATCAATTTTTAATTGAATAAGAGTTTTATTCCAAGCTAATTGTAATATACCGTTTTCAATTTGCACATTTTCAAAAGAAAAGGCCATGGTTTCTTGGTGACAACCTTCTTTAGCAGTAACAGTTGCTTCAAAAATATTGCTAGTTTCATCATAACTACCCGTTCCCCATGATTTGGTTTCGGTATTAAAAACAACTTTCCATTCTTTTTCGCCAGGGAAAGTGAAAATGGAATAAGTTCCAGCTTTCACTTCTTTTCCTTCTACTTTGACATCATCAGAAAAAGTGATTAAAGTATTCATGTTAGCACCAGTTCTCCATATTTCATTGTATGGAACTAGTCCGCCAAAAATTTCTCTATCCTTAACATTTGGTCTGGAATAAACCACTGTAACATCTGTTAAACCAATTTTTTGTTTTACTTCTGCCGAAGAACTTGGTTTTGGTAGATCTTGAGCATGTAAGTTGTTAAAACATAAAGCACTTAGTAAAAAGGTGCCTATAAGTGTAATTTTTTTCATATTATTTGTTTTTTAATTTGCTCAAAAATACGAAAAGATTAAGTGTTTTTTATTAAGCTTACTTGTTAATAAATTAGAAAAAGTTATAAAGCTCTTTTGGTAACATAAATTCTCCACCCGAAAATAGCCAATTGAAATTTAGAGGCTTTACTTAAGTCTAGTCTTCTTTTGGTGTAGCTTGGTAAAATGGCTTTATTAATTTTAGCTAATATTTTAAAACATATTTTTTTCATTTTACAAAGATAGAAAAGTAATTTAAAAGCAAAACCCCTAAAGTATTGATACACCTTAGGGGTTTCTGTAGTCTACAGCCATGCAGACTATTTCTTTGTTGGCGGTCCGGACGGGACTCGAACCCGCGACCCCCTGCGTGACAGGCAGGTATTCTAACCAACTGAACTACCGGACCTTTACTATTAAAGTAAATTTATTTTTCTCTTAATTTAAAAAATGTTTTCAAAAAATGAGAAGAACGTTTTGATATCTAAAAAATATCTCCCTTTGAGGGCTGCAAATATACTTCAATTTTTAAATCTGCAAAAGATTTTAAAAAAAAATTACATCATTTTTGCTCTTTTTATCAAATAGCTTTGAAGGATAGAATTAAATCCTTGATTTACATCTGCTTCAACAAAGTCAATTCCGAACTGCAAGCATTTTAATTGGAGCATTTTTTTTCTTTTTTGCATATTTTCAATGTAATTTTTTTTTACATCATTGGGATGAACCTTAATTTCTTCGCCTGTTTCTAGGTCGATGAACTGATAAGGACGATTTTCAAACTCAAAATCCAATTCTAATTTTTTATCGTAAGTATGAAAAAGAATTACTTCGTGTTTGTTGTATTTTAAATGTTGTAAAGCAGCAAATAATTGTTCATCATCAGCAACATTCTCCATCATATCGCTAAAAATTATTATTAATGAGCGTTTATGAACCGTTTCTGCAATAGTGTGCAGTGCATTTATAGATGATGTTTTGGTGTTTTTTTTAGGTACGTTTATTAAACTTTCTAATTCATGAATAAGGTATTTATGATGTACGCTGCTCGATTTGGTGGGTGAATGAATGTCTAACTTATCTGAAAAAATACTTATACCAACAGCGTCTCGTTGTTTTTTTAGCAAATTCATAATTGCAGCAGCAGCATAAACGGAGAACTTAATTTTATTGAATTTATCGGCATTAAAATCTATTTCAGGAAAATACATAGAAGAAGAGGCGTCAATAATAATCTGACATCTTAAATTAGTTTCTTCCTCATATCTTTTTATAAAGAGTTTTTCTGTTCTGCCATACAATTTCCAATCAATATGTTTGGTAGATTCTCCTGTGTTGTAAAGCCTATGTTCGGCAAATTCAACAGAAAAACCATGAAAAGGACTTTTGTGTAAACCTGTAATAAAACCTTCTACCACTTGTTTGGCAATAAGTTCCAATTTAGAGTAAGAGTGGATTTGCTGAAGGTCTATTTGATGCATTTGGTTTATTAATTTAAGAATGTTAATAATCAAAAAATCTAAATTAAGACTGTTTGAATAAACTTTACTACTTTTCGGATTATTTTTTCAAAATTATGTTAGCACCAATAGATTGGATAATTGTAGGATTGTTTTTATCACTTAGTCTTTATATAGGAATAAAGTTTAAAGGCAAATCGAGTGGTTCATTAACAGATTTTTTTCTTGCTGGAAGAAATTTACCGTGGTATGTAGCCGGAATTTCTATGGTTGCTACTACGTTTGCTGCAGATACGCCTTTGTGGGTGGCAGAGGTAATTAGACAAAATGGAGTTTCTGGTAATTGGCTTTGGTGGAATATGTTGATAGGAGGGATGCTAACTACTTTCTTTTTTGCTAAGTTGTGGCGTAAAGCCAATGTGTTAACAGAACTGGAGTTTATAGAACTTCGTTATTCAGGGAAAGCCGCCAAGCTTTTCAGAAACTTTAAGGCTTTTTATTTAGGTGTTTTCTTTAATTGTATTGTTATAGGGTGGGTAAATGCAGCTATGCTGAAGATATTAATGTTGTTTTTAAATATAGACTATCAAACAGCTTTTATTATTATAAGTATTTTATTGGTGTTTGTAGCCATTTACTCTTCACTTTCGGGATTGCTTGGAGTTGCTATTACAGATGCAGTTCAGTTTGTATTGGCCATGGCAGGGTGTATTATTCTATCTATCATTATGTTGAATTCTGATGAAGTAGGAGGTATGACAGGCTTACAAGAAAAATTACCAGCTTGGCGTTTTGGTTTTTTTCCTAACATAGGTGATAATCTAGGTAGTAGTATTGGAACTTTTGGATTAACCATTGGGGCTTTTTTATCATTTGTTGCAGTGCAATGGTGGGCAAGTTGGTATCCTGGTAATGAGCCTGGTGGAGGTGGGTATATTTCTCAAAGAATGATGAGTACAAAAAATGAAAAAAGTGCTGTATTGGCTACTTTGTTTTTTCAAATAGCACATTATGCACTTCGTCCATGGCCATGGATAATCGTTGGTCTTTGTGCGTTGGTAGTTTATCCTGAACTTACTCAACAAAATGCAGGAAATGGCTTTGTAATGGCGATGAGAGATTTTATGCCAATAGGCTTGAGAGGATTAATATTTACTGCTTTTTTAGGAGCTTATATGAGTACCATATCAACACAATTAAACTGGGGAGCGAGTTATCTTACCAATGATTTGTATAAAAGACAATTAGAAGAAAATAAAAAAGAGGTTGACCAGCGAAAAATGGTAAAAGTGGGGCGTATTTTCACGGTTATGATAATGGTGATAGCATTAGTTATTACCTCTTTTATAGAAACTATAGATGGAGCAGCAAGATTTTTAATAGCTTCATCGGCAGGATTGGGAGCAGTTTTAATTTTAAGATGGTATTGGAGTAGAATTAATATATGGAGTGAGATAAGTGCTACTTTAGCTCCTGTATTAGGTTATTCTTTAGCTAAATTTTTAATTGCTCCTTTGTTTGAAAGGACTTGTAATGCAGGTAATCCATTTATTGATAATGAAGGCGTTTTGTTGTTTACAACAGTTTTTACCACTATAATCTGGATAATAGTAACTTTTTTAACACCAAAAGAAGAAGAGGCTACTTTAAAGAAGTTTTATTTACAAGTAAAGCCGCAAGGTGCTTGGAATAGTATTAGAGAAAAGTTGGGAATGACCAAAGAGAAATCTCAAATACCTATGTTGTTTTTTTGTTGGATAAGTGCGGTAATTTTAACTTATTCTACCTTGTTTTTTATCGGAAAATTAATTTTTCAGGAATATTTTGTGGCAATTGTTTATTTTATTGTTGCCATAATTTTTGGGATATTATTAAGGTATTTATTCATTCATAGTAAAATATTTAACGATTAGTAATGATTTTTAAATAGATATATAATAATATTTTTTACTATTGAAGATTTTTTGTTTATTTGCATCTATAGAAAAATTTCTAAAACAATAAAAATGACAACACGTTTTAATTTAAAGAACCAAGCATTATTATTATCTCTTACAGCATTTTTTGCTGTTAGTTGTGGAGATGATCAACCAAAAGATGACTCAACTGAAACAGTAGAGGTAGAAGAAAAAAACGCTAATAACACTCAATTATTGGAATTGGATGGTAAAGTTTTTAGTATTCCATCACCAATTCAAACAGCTTACCTTATAAAAGGTGCGGGAGTAACTTACAATAAAGATATTTTAAATGTGCCATCAAAGGTTACGGGTTATTCGACTAACTTTAAAAAAGCCGTTAACTTAGGAATTTATGGAGCAGATTTGGGGTATGTAACACTTTACGACCAAACTCAAGATGCAATTTCTTTTCTTACTGCAGTTAAAACCTTGGGGGATGATTTAGGAGTTAGTAGTGCTTTTGATATGGAATTAGTTGAGCGTTTCGAAAAAAACATTGGCAACCAAGATTCAGTTCTTTCTCTAGTTTCTGAAGCCTATAAATCTAGTGATAAGTATTTAAAAAATAATGATCAAAACCATATTGGAGCATTAGTACTTGCTGGAGGGTGGGTAGAAAGTTTGTATTTTACAACTAATAGTGCAGAAATGACTTCTAATAAAGAAATAATTAATAGAGTAGGAGAACAAAAAAATACAGTTTATAACTTAATTAAATTATTAACTCCTTATTATGATCAGCCTGAATTTTCTACTTTGGTTGATGATTTAATGGAATTGAATGATATTTTTGAAAAAGTGGAAATAACTTATACTTTTGTTGAACCTACTGTTGATGTTGCTAAAAAAACTACGATTATAAATAGTACTACAACAGTTAACATTTCTCCTGAAGTATTGAAACAAATTACTGAGAAGATTGGAAAAATTAGAGCAGAACTAATCAGTTAATAAAATTAAGTTAATAAACAAACGATATTAAATGGGTAACGCCATTTTAACCAATATAAAAACAATAAAAATGAAAAAAGCAGGTTTCAAATTATTAGTAGTAGCAATTACTATTTTTTCTTTTAATACACTATTTGCTCAATCTCCGTGTGATACTGTTGCCACTTTGTGTGAGAACAATATATCTAAACAATACATTTCTGACGGACAAAACTATAGAGCTCTTTTGTTAGATGATGAAATTGCAGAATTCAACATGGTTCTTTATGGTGGTAGTACTTATAGATTTGCTGCTTGTAGCGGTTTTTCTGATGGAAATTTAATTTTTTCTGTTTACGATAGAGAAAGAAATTTAATTTTTACTAATAAAGAACACAGTAATGCGCCTTATTGGGATTTCAAAATTACAAACACATTAGATTGTATTATCGAAGCTCAGTTAGACCCTAATGTCTCAGCTTCTGGTTGTGCAGTTTTACTAGTTGGATTTAAACAATAATATAAATTCTGATAAAACTTAAAGGCATTGTTTAGAGATAAAATAATGCCTTTTTTTTTAAAATAAAACATAGATGAGCGAACGAATACTCAAGGCGTTAATGCAATTGTTTTCAATTGTATCTGAAGCTACAGATACATCAGAAAAAAGTAGAGCGATTGTAATTTCATTTTTAACTCAACAACTTAATCAGCAATTGGTTGAAGAATATTTAGCTCTTTATGATAAATTTATTGAAGAAAAAACTCGAAAAGCAGATGGTTCAAAAAAACAAAAGAGAACTTCAGTAAATTCTGTAAAAATTCTTTTAATCTGTACTCAAATTAATGAAGAACTTGCTCAAAAGCAAAAAATTATTGTACTTATTCGTTTATTAGAGTTTATTTATGCTAATAATAACCCGTCAGATCAAGAATTAGAATTTGTTTCTACTGTTTCAGAAACGTTTAATATATCTAAAGAAGAACACGGGTTATGTTTGCAATTCATTAAAAACACCATACATGAACCAATAGATTCTCCTAATTTATTGGTGGTGGATAATTATAAAGAAAATAAGTTACAAAAAAGTAAACATATTTTTTCGGATGGGTTAGAAGGAGAGCTTAGAGTAATAAAAATTGAAAGTGTAAACTTATTTTTTGTACGCTACTTTGGTAAAAATGCACTTTATCTTAATGGAATTATTTTAAGAAAAGCTCAGTCTAGTTTGTTGAACCAAGGTTCTTCTATAAGAAGTTCTAAAGTTCAACCCATTTATTATAGCGATATTATTACCAAGTTTTTTGATAATGATGATGCAGAAAGAATAGTATTCAGCGTCCAAAATATTACCTATAAATTTAAAAATGGAAATGTAGGAATGCATCATTTTAGCTTTAATGAAGAGTCGGGAAGGATGGTAGGAATTATGGGAGCTAGTGGAGCAGGAAAATCTACATTATTAAATTTACTTAATGGTTCTTACGCTCCTACAACGGGAAAAATTTGTATTAATAGTATAGATATACATAATGAACCTGATAAGATTGAAGGAGTAATTGGATATGTTTCTCAAGATGATTTATTAATTGAAGAACTAACCGTTTTTCAAAACTTATATTACAATGCCCGTTTATGTTTTGCTGATTTATCTGAAGATGAATTGGTTAAAAAAGTGGCGGATGTGTTAATAAGTATTGGGCTTTATGAAGCTAAAGATCTAAAAGTTGGAAGTCCTTTAGATAAAACTATTAGTGGAGGACAAAGAAAACGGTTAAATATAGCATTAGAGCTTATCAGAGAACCATCTGTATTGTTTGTTGACGAACCAACTTCAGGACTATCCTCTAGAGATTCTGAAAACATAATGGATTTACTTAAAGAGTTAGCACTTAAGGGTAAATTAGTATTTGTAGTAATTCATCAACCTTCGTCAGATATTTTTAAAATGTTTGATAATTTATTGATTTTAGATACTGGAGGGTATCCAATTTATAATGGAAACCCTGTAGATGCTGTGATTTATTTTAAAGAACAAGTACATCATGTAAATAGCAACGAAAGTGAATGTATTACTTGTGGTAATGTAAATTCCGAGCAAATATTTAATATAATTGAAGCTAGAGTAGTGGATGAATATGGTCATGCCACGGAAAATAGAAAAATTACACCAAAAGAATGGTATAAAAAATACCTAGAGTTAATAGAGCCTAAAGAACTTGCTGAACAACCTAAAGAAATTGTAACAGCTCCAAAAATAAGTTTTAACATACCTAATAAATGGAATCAGTTTAAGGTGTTTATTATTAGAGATGTACTTTCTAAATTAACCAATCAACAATATTTAATGATTAACTTTTTGGAAGCTCCTGTTTTGGCTTTCATTTTGGCTTTTTTGGTTAGATATTATAATACAGATAATAGTAATGAATTAGGGTATATTTTTAGAGAAAATGAAAACCTTCCGGCATATATGTTTATGTCAGTAATTGTTGCTTTATTTGTAGGTTTAACAGTTAGTGCGGAAGAAATAATTAGAGACCAAAAAATAAGAAAAAGAGAGAAGTTTCTTAACTTGAGCAAATCGAGTTATTTGTTTTCTAAAATAACCATAATGTTCGTTATATCAGCCATTCAAACATTCTCTTTTGTATTAATAGGAAACTACATTTTAGGTATACAAGGGATGAATATTGCTTATTGGTCGGTACTTTTTACCACTGCTTGTTTTGCCAATATGATGGGATTAAATATTTCAGCAAGTTTTAACTCTGCCGTAACCATTTATATTTTAATTCCATTTTTAGTTATTCCTCAACTTTTGTTAAGTGGTGTAATTGTTAAGTTTGATAAATTGAATCCTGTTGTTACTAATCCAACCCATGTTCCTTTAGTAGGAGAGGTAATGGCATCTCGCTGGGCTTATGAAGCAATTGCGGTACATCAATTTAAAGATAATAAATTTGAGTCTAGATTTTATGCGTTAGATAAAGATCTTAAACAAGCTGAATTTAAAAAGAATTTTTGGTTATCAAAATTGAAAGAAAAAATTAGTGGAGTTGAAAACAATCTTAATAACCCTGATAAAAAAGAATATATTGAAGAAGCGTTATTGTTGCTTAGAAATGAAATAACTAAAGAAAATACCAATAACTCATCAGTGCAATTTAATTTGGTAGATAACCTTTATCCAGAAAAAATGGATGCATCAGTAATTCAAAAAACACATAACTATTTAAATGAATTGAATAGTCATTTTTTAGAGATATTTAAAAAGGCGAATAAAAAGAAAGATGCTTTGGCAACTAAGTTAAATACAGATTCTACTTCAAAAGCGTTATTTATTGAAATGAAAAACGAATATACTAATGATGCTTTATCTGACTTTGTTAAAAATAAAAACGAACTGAATAGAATTTTAGAATTTGAAGGTAATTTATATCAGAAGATAGATCCTGTATATTTAGAGCCGGATGGTGTAAGAGCTCATTTTTATGCACCTGTAAAAAAGATTTTTGGATTAACAATAGATACTTTTTGGTACAATATAATAATTATTTGGCTAATGTCAATAATCTTAATAATTACTTTGTATTATGATGTGCTTAAATTCTTTATTTCTTTTTCAGGAAAATTAATCGAGAAGCTAACAAATAAGTCTACTAGATAAAAACCAATCTTATTATTCTTCGTAAGAGAGCATAAGTTTTATTGTGCTTGTTTTATGATTTCAATTTTAAAATGATTCGGAAAATAGTTTTTTTCTTTCCAGTTCAACTCTTTTTAGTAAATCTAAAAAGAAACCATTTATTGCTGCTGTTTTGGATAATACTTTTTAGTATTGTTAGTGAGTCTTTTGCTAATAAATATGGTATTCCTTATCTTTTTTTAGCACCTGAATATTTAAATACTATAAGTTTTTGGTCGTATATGATTATGGGGTTTTCTATTGGAGGCTTTGTTATGACTTACAATATTACTGGCTATATTATTAATAGTGGAAGGTTTCGGTTTATAGCTTCGCTCAGAAGACCTTTTGTAGTGTATTGTATTAATAATTCATTAATTCCATTAACTTTCATGCTTTATTATATCTATAAAGTGATATTATATCACCTTGAAAATGAGAATAGTTCAGCAATGGAAATATCTATTTACATTTTAGGAATTATTATAGGTTACACACTAAATGTTATTGTTTCATTAACTTATTTTCTTTCCACGAATAAAAATATTTTTGCTTTATTAGGAATAAAACCAGATCAAGAAAGTGGAAAACCTGTAAGCACACTTTTTCTTAGAGATGAAAGCCTTTATAATTTCTTAAGAAAAAGAGAAAAATGGCACGTAGAATCTTATTTAAATACTCCATTTCGTTCTAAACCAGCTAAAGATATTTCTCATTATGATACAGAAATGTTACGTTCTATAACCAAACATAATCACTTAAATGCATCCTTTTTTGAAATACTTGTGTTTATCTCTTATATTGTGTTAGGACTTTTTCATGAAAACGCTTTTTTTATTATTCCTGCAAGTGCAAGTGTTATATTATTTTTCACTATGATTTTAATAATATTAAGTGCGTTACATACTTGGTTAAAAGGATGGACGACTTTTGCATTTATAATTTTGTTGGTAATTATCAATATGTTATCTAAGAATCATGTTTTTTCTTATGCCAATATGGCTTATGGATTGAATTATAATACAGGCAAAGCTGAATATTCGCTTAAAGAATTGAATAAACTAAGATTGAACGAAGAACATATAAAAAACGATAAACAAAATAGTATAGAAATTTTAAATTCTTGGAAAAAGAATACGAATGAAAAAAGACCAAAGTTAATTTTTTTAAATACTAGTGGAGGAGGCTCTAGGGCAATGATGTGGACTTATTTTACATTACATCATTTAGATAGTATTTTCGATGATAAATTTTTTAAAAATGTTCATCTTATATCAGGTTCATCAGGAGGGATGATAGGAGCAGCTTATTATCGTGAGTTGTATTTACAAGAAAAACAAGATAAAACAAACTTTAAAAACAGCTATGAACACGTTGAAAATATGGGAAGAGACCTGTTAAACCCTATAGCCTTTAGTATTGCAACAAATGATTTTTTTATAAGGATGAAAACGTATAATGATGGGAAATATACTTATTTAAAAGATAGAGGATATGCTTTTGAACGTCAGTTGTTAATTAATACCAATAATGTTTTAGATAAAAGGATGAGGGACTATATAGCTCCCGAAAAGACTGCTGAAATTCCAATGATGATATTTGCGCCAACCATTACTAATGATGGTAGAAGGCTACTGATTGCTAGTCAACCAATATCATATTTAAGTTATAATTTACCTAAAAGCAATACATTAAATAATCCAATAGTTGAAAATGTAGAGTTTACTAGATTATTTAAACAACAAGATGCAATGAATTTAAAATTTACTAGTGCTATTCGAATGAGCGCTACATTTCCTTATATAATGCCCAGTGTAACGCTTCCCACTAGCCCGCAAATAGAAGTAATGGATGCAGGAGTAAGAGACAATTATGGAGCTTTAACCACTTTTAAATATATACATACATTTAAGGAGTGGATAAATGAAAATACTTCAGGAGTTATCGTTATTCAAATTAGAGATAAGGAAAAGAATAAAAGAGTAGCCGATAGTCCTTTAAGAAGTATTGCAGAGACTTTTTCTACACCGATAGGTAGTTTTTATAGCAACTTATTTACTATACAAGATTATAATTTAGATGATATGGTACAGTATTTAGGTAATGATATTGAACAACAAATTCATATTATTGATTTTGAATTGGAAAATGAAGAGAGCAGGGTTTCATTAAGTTGGCATTTAACGCCAAGAGAAAAATATGCTATTCTTAAAGCTATGAATACCAAAAATAATGAACAATCGTTAGAGCGTTTAAAAGATTTATTGGAATAGGAGTTTAAAATTGATTTATTTAAACTTTGCAATGGTAGAAATACCTCCTTTTACTTTATCGTTCAATTTCACATTTAGTTCAACATCTAAAGGCAACAGTAAATCTACTCGAGAACCGAACTTTATAAAACCACACTCATCCGTTTGTTTTACATCAGTATTTTCTTTACCAAAGAAAACAATACGCTTTGCCAAAGCTCCTGCAATTTGCCTGAATAAAATAGCTCTTCCTTGTTTATCTTCAACAACTATGGTCGTTCTTTCATTTTCCGTAGATGCTTTTGGATGCCAAGCAACTAAATATTTTCCAGGATGATATTTAAAATATTTTAATATTCCGGAAATTGGGTAGCGGTTTAAGTGTACATTAATAGGTGACATAAACACAGAAACCTGTAAACGTTTTTCATTAAAATACTCTGTTTCCATTACTTCTTCAATTACTACTACTTTTCCATCAGCAGGAGAGATTATTTCTCCATCTCCTATAACAAAGTTTCTACTCGGGCTTCTAAAAAACTGAAGAATAACTATGATTAAAAAAGCAGAAATGGCATATCCTAACCATTTAAGAATGGCAATATCATTTGCAAAAAAATAAATAAGACTATTTAAAATAATTGAAAATAAAAGTACGATGATTAATGAAGGATACCCCTGTTTATGAAATTTCATATTAGTTAGAATTGAGTTAGGAATTATAATTTAATTTTTTTGCCACTGGAAAATTGTTTAGCAGCTTTAGATAGTTTTTTCTTTTTATTAGAAGTATTGTTTGAGGAAGAAGACTTTATTGTAAAACCAGCTTCGTTGGCATTTTCTTCCATTTCTTCTTGTTGTTTTTTAGCTTCGGCATCTTCTTTTTCTTTAGCTAATCGTTCTTCTTCAGCCTTGGCGTTAGCTTTTGCTTCTGCAATAGCATTATCTTCTTCCATTTTTTTACGATATTCTTCCATTTCTTTTTCCTTAGCTTCTTCATCTAAGCGTTTTTGTTTAGCTTCAGCTTCTGCTTTTTCTTTAGCTAGTT
>DEMN01000002.1:0-5527 GCA_002359215.1 Flavobacteriales bacterium UBA2669
GCATCGGTAAAGTTGGCGGTAAAGTTACTGGTTACCCAGCCTGTTGGAGCTGAAATTGAAGTGGTGGGTGGAATTATATCAGGAGAAACAGCATTCCAACTGATACTATATCCCGGTGCTGTTGTAGCACAATCAGAACGAAACTCGATTAACACTGCACTTCCGTTTACAGTAAAAGTTGAAGGAATAGATGTCCCTGTATATTCTCCTATTTTTGGCGAAAACACACTAGTTCCATTATAAATATAAAGGTAATCCCACGTGTTTTCAACATCAAACTGATTAATGGTAAGGTTAATTTGGTTAGTACCAGTCGGCTGAATTAATTGCAAAGTACGTTCATCATTAGTATAATTTCCACTTGCTCCGCCTAAATCAGTAATTGTTCCAGAAGATGCTGTATAATTAGTAACTGTTGTAGTATTATTTAAATGTTTGTAGTAATAATCCCAATCCCAATTTTGACCCGGATCAGTATGAGACTGATTAGGGTAATGTTGATGTCCTTTAATTTTCACACAACTTCCTGGAATTCCTGCAACGTTGTATCTTGTAAATCTTGACCAAGGAAAATAAGCTGTTCTCAACGCACTAATTCCATAACCACTTTGAGTAATATCTTTGGCTAAAGCTGCAGAAGATTGGTACATTGCAGCAGTGTACCATGTAGAATCGTTTACCCATCCTTCGTGTTCAAAACCAATAGTATAAGGATTTTCTGATCCTACATGCCAAGCTTTGTTAGCTTCTAAAACCACTTGAGTAATTTGTCCGTCTGAAGAACGTAACACATAATGATAAGAAACATTAGAAGAACAGTTATTCGCCCAAGAAATAGCTCCAGCATAACTTCCTTGAATGGTATGAATGGTTACAGCAGAAACAGCTACTCCATTTCTGGAACTATAATTACATGATGTTAGGTTAGTAAGTGCTGGTGGATAATCAGGTGATTTATTACCTACGCTGGAAGTTTGATAAGCATTTCCATTGGCATCTGTTACGGTTTCATCCGTAACTTTTACATACTTAGCACTTAAAATTCTTAAATTTTCTTTGCCAAAAATTTTCTCCAAACTAAAGTTATGTTGTGGAAAACCATACTGAGCTTGTGCTGCTTTATCATTTAAGAAACTATATACCGAATATAAATGTGAGTTTAACGCAAAATCTTGTTGTAACCCATTATAAGGCAATTCACTAAGTGTAGCTAAAATAGAAACATGATTTTCAACATTACTTTTATTGCCGCTTACTTGCTGTAATAAGGCATTATAAGCTGCTGCAAAAGCAAGTATATTTTGTTGTGGATTATCTATTATTTGCTGAACACTTATTCCTGATAATTGAGCAACATAATTCAGGTTATTTTTAAAATAACCTTCACCATCTAATGTTAAGCCCATCACACCATAAACCAATGGTAATCCAGCACAACCTTGATCTTCATTTTCTATATGACGAAAACGAGTCATGGTAAACGAAACTGCTTCCAACATTCCTTTTGGAACTTGTGGATATTGTTGGTACGCTACATCGAATGCATTTTGATGAGGGTTAGTTGGTAAGCTTTGCTGTTGTGCAAATGAGGAATTAAAAAGGCTAATGCTTAGTACAAGTAAAAATAATTTGTTCATGTTTTTAAAAAGTTGTTTGAGTATCAGGGGCAAATATCACTAAAAAAATAGTGCTTTCAAAAATTATTTTATTCCCTGGTACTCAAACAATCTGAACTACCTCATTAAGGTAATAGAGCCTTTCTTAATAATACCTTTTACATCTACAATATAGAAATAGGTACCATCAGGAACTTCTTCACCAGCAGTAGTCCTTCCATCCCAACCAATATTTTGTCCTTTAGATTCAAACATTTTCATTCCCCAACGGTTAAAGATTTCAATGTTAGTACATGCACTAATCGCTTCGGGTAAATCTAATTTAAATTCGTCATTATGTCCATCTCTATTAGGTGTCAATACACTTGGTGGTGTTAAATTAAATTGTTCTTCAAAACTTAATGATGAAATATTAAATGAAGCTGTATCTAAACAACCATTGGTACTATACGCATTTAAAATAGTAGTAAACGAAGCTCCATAAGTAAATGTATAGGTTGGGTGCGTTTCATTCGACTGACTACCATCTCCAAATAACCATAAATAGCTATCTGCTCCCGTACTGGTATTATCAAATACAGCTAATATTCCATCGCAAGCAGGTGTTGTTTCTACTGTAAAAGCAGCATTTGGTTTATCTTCGGCAGTAACCGTAATTTGTGTTGTGTCAATACAGCTATTGGTATCCTGAACAGTAACTGTATAAGTAATGGTTACCGTAGTTGATGTATATGGATTAGAAATATTAGGATTTGACAAATCAGTTGGAGGCGTCCATGTGTAAGTTGCTCCCGGTGGACCATAAGCTGTTAATTGAATGCTATCGCCAACACAAAGAACTGTATCCGTTAAATTAGGTATAGCAAATACGCTTACTACCACAGAGTCAGAGTTACTACATGTGTTTGCATCTGTGCCTGTTACATAATAGGTAGTGGTAACTGGAGGGAAAACAAACGGATTAGCAATAGTATTGTTAGTGATATTGGTATTTGGCGTCCATACATAACTTGTTCCTCCTGTAGCATTTAATTGAACTGAGTCTCCATTACAAATATAAACCGTATCGGTTAATCCGGCACTAATTGTAGGCAACGGATTTACGGTTACCACAATAGTATCTGTTCCCTCACAAGCATTGGTATCTGTACCCATCACAATATAAGTCGTGGTAACAGTTGGGAAAGCTAACGGATTTGCAATAGTGGTATCCAACAAGCCTGCACTTGGTGTCCATAGATATCCATTTCCTCCTGAAGCTTGCAATTGAGCAGTATCTCCTATACAAATAGCTACATCAGTACCTGCATTTATAGTTGGTAAGGCATTAATGGTAATGGTAACAGAATCAACATTTGAACATCCGTTCGTATCAACACCTGTAACTTGGTAAGTAGTAGTGGTAATAGGTGATGCTATTGGATTCGGAATGTTAGCATTATTTAATGTTGCAGCAGGAACCCATGTATAAGCACTTCCACCCGTAGCATTTAACTGAACTGAAACTCCCGAACAAACTGCTGTATCGCTAAAGGCTGTTATGGTTGGTAAAGCATTTACATTTACTACTACTGTATCTGTATTTGAGCAGCTATTGGTATCTGTTCCTGTTACAACATAAGAAGTAGTAACAGTTGGAAATGCCAACGGATTAGCAATAGTAGTATCCGATAAACCTGCACTTGGCGTCCATAGATAGCTCGAAGCTCCTGTAGCTTGTAATTGAGCAGTATCTCCATCACATATTGACACATCATTTCCTGCATTTATGGTTGGCAATGGATTTACAGTAACTAAAACAGTATCACTGTTGTTACATCCATTTGTGTCTAAAACATTAACGATGTAAGAAGTTGTTGCTGTTGGAAAAGCCAACGGATTGAAAATAGTAGAGTCCGAAAGTGAATTGCCCGGTGACCATACATAACTAGCTCCTCCACTAGCACTCAATTGAACAGTATCTCCAAAACACATACTCAAATCATTTCCTGCACTAATGTTAGATATTGGATGTACCGTAATCGTTATTGAATCAGTTGTGGAACAAGTATCGTTAGTAGCGGTAACATAATATGTAGTAGTAACTGTTGGGAAAGCTATTGGGTTTGCTGAAGTAGGATTATTTAACGAACCAGCTGGAAACCAATTAAAGGTAGTTCCGGTTACAGAAGTAGGATTTCCTCCCAACTGAACTGAATCTCCGGAACATATAGTAGTATCGTTAGCTAAACTAATAGGCACCGTATCGTTTGCTGTAACTACAACGCTATCTGTATTAGAACAACCGTTAACATCCGTTCCTGTTACTACATAGGTAGTAGTATTCGCAGGAGCAGCCATAGGATTAGAAATGTTAGGATTGCTTAATCCTGCTGTTGGTGACCAAGTATAGCTCGTTCCTCCATTAGCAAAAATTTGAGCAGAATCTCCTACACATACCCAAACATCTGGGCTTGCAGTAATTGTAGGTAAAGGGTTTATACTAACTGTTACTGTATCTGTATTGGTACAGTTGTTCGCATCTGTGCCTGTTACAACATAAGTTGTAGTTACTGTCGGGCAAGCGGTTGGATTAGCTATGTTTGGATTAGACAACCCTGTTGTTGGTGACCATGTGTAACTTGTTCCGCCTGTTGCATTTAATTGTGCACATGCTCCATCACATATCGTAGTATCGTTACTTGCTGTTATGGTTGGAAGTGGATTAATCGTTATAGTTACACTATCTATATTCGTACAGTTCGCTGCATTGCTAACTGTTACTACATAGGTCGTATTTACTGTTGGACAAGCGGTTGGGTTAGCAATATTTGGGTTGGATAAGCCTGTTGTTGGCGACCATGAATAAGTTGTGCCTCCTGTTGCATTTAATTGTGCACATGCTCCATCACATATCGTAGTGTCATTGGTAATGGTGATTACTGGCAGACTTGCTACTGTTACAGTAACTGTGTCTGTATCAACACATCCTAAACCATCTGTAACGGTTACTACATAAGTAGTAGTTGTATTAGGAAAGGCTATCGGATTTGCTATGTTTGGATTGGTTAAACTTCCTGCTGGTGTCCATGTGTAACTTGTTCCTCCTGTAGCATTTAATTGAACTGAGTCTCCTATACAAATAGTCGTATCATTTCCTGCATTAGATGTTGGTAAGGGACTTACTGTTACCACAACTGTATCTGTATTGGTACAGTTGTTCGCATCTGTGCCTGTTACTACATAAGTTGTAGTTACTGTTGGACAAGCGGTTGGATTGGCTATGTTTGGATTAGACAAGCCTGTTGTTGGTGACCAACTATAACTTGTTCCTCCTGTTGCATTCAACTGCGCACATGCTCCATCACATATAGTAGTATCGTTACTTGCTGTTATCGTTGGAAGTGGATTGATAGTTATAGTTACACTGTCAATATTGGTACAACCTACCGAATCGGTAACAGTTACGTAATAAGTAGTTGGACTTACTGTTGGTGTAGCAGTCGGATTAGCTATTGTTGTATTATTTAAGGTGCCTGCTGGTGTCCAGCTGTACGTAGATGCACTAGATGGTGTAGTTGGATTCCCTCCTATTATTACTGAACTTCCTGTACATATATTGGTGTCATTTCCAGCATCTACTACTGGTGGAGTATTAATGGTGACATTTACAGTATCTGCATTTTCACAACCATTGGTATCTGTAACCGTTAACACATAAGTAGTATTTACTATTGGGCTTGCTGTTGGATTTGCCAAAGTGCTGTCATTTAATGTTGTCCCAGGACTCCAACTAAAAGTTGATCCTGACGGTCCTGATGGTGACCCTCCTATTACTACTGAGCCTACACCACAAATACTCGTGTCTGGTCCTGCATTGGCTGTTGGCAAAGGACTTACTGTTACCATAACTGTATCTGTATTGGTACAGT
>DEMN01000002.1:5836-46023 GCA_002359215.1 Flavobacteriales bacterium UBA2669
CTGGCAGACTTGCTACTGTTACAATAACTGTATCTGTATCAACACATCCTAAACCATCTGTAACGGTTACTACATAAGTAGTGGTAGTATTAGGAAAGGCTATCGGATTTGCTATGTTTGGATTGGTTAAACTTCCTGCTGGTGTCCATGTGTAACTTGCTCCTCCTGTAGCATTTAATTGAACACTATCTCCTATACATATAGTCGTATCATTACCTGCATTAGCTGTTGGTAATGGACTTACTGTTACCACAACTGTATCTGTATTGGTACAGTTGTTCGCATCTGTTCCTGTTACTACATAAGTGGTAGTTACTGTTGGACAAGCTGTTGGATTGGCTATGTTTGGATTAGACAAGCCTGTTGTTGGTGACCAACTATAACTTGTTCCGCCTGTGGCATTTAATTGTACACATGCTCCATCACATATCGTAGTATCATTACTTGCTGTTATCGTTGGCAACGGGTTTAAAGTGATAGTTACGCTATCTGTATTCATACAGTTCGCTGCATTACTAACTGTTACTACATAAGTTGTGTTTACTGTTGGACAAGCTATTGGGTTGGCTATGTTTGGATTGGACAAACCTGTTGTTGGCGACCAACTATAACTTGTTCCGCCTGTTGCATTTAACTGCACACAAGCTCCGTCACATATCGTGGTATCATTGGTAATGGTGATTACGGGTGGACTAACAACTGTTACCGTAATCGAATCAACACCTGTACAACTTAATGAGTCAGTAACAGTAACCACATAAGTAGTGGTGGTGTTAGGGAACGCTATAGGATTAGCTATGTTTGGATTAGACAACCCTGTTGTTGGTGACCAAGAATAACTTACGCCTCCAGTTGCACTTAATTGAACAGAATCACCAATACACATAGTTGTATCATTTCCTGCATTAATCAATGCTGAACCAACAAAAACTGTTACCGTATCCGTTGTTGGACAAATACCATTATCAACACTTACAATATAAGTGGTAGTTGAAGAAGGAAAAGCTATAGGATTCGCTATATTTGGATTAGATAAGCCAGTTGTTGGTGACCACGTAATAGTAGAGCCACCTGGTCCTGTTGGACTACCTCCTAACTGCACACTATCTCCCAAACAAATGGTGGTATCATTTCCTGCATCAGCGAAAGGAGATGGTAAAATGTTTACACTAATACTTATTACATCTGAAGGGCAACCACAACCATTTAAGCTATTCAAAGTAATTGTACCTGTCCCTGAACTTCCCCAATTAACCGTTATAGAATCTGTTCCTTGCCCCGAAGCTACCGTTCCTCCTGTTACCACCCAATTAAACGTATATCCGGAAATGGGACTTGTAGTATATGAAGCTGTTGTATTTGGACAAACTGTTAAAGGTCCAATAATGGTATCTGGTGGTGTTGGTGGTTCCACAGTAATTTGATATACTTCATTAGTAGTTTTTGGAGGGCAGCCATCATCTGTTGCTGATACTGAAAATTGATAGGGTAATGCTTGGGCAGAACCACAAGGAGCTGTCCAGCTAAAATTAGAAGTTACTGTTGCTGCTCCTGTAACTGGTGAATTAATAGTTGCAGGAGGATTCATAAAGTTGGGATCAAAAATTTGACCTGTAGCAGTTAATGTTAAACTATCTCCATTAGGATCTGTAAAGGTGATAGGAAATGTTAAATTATCACACTCACTAATAGTGTATTGTGTTACTCCACTTCCTCCTGTATTTGATAAGTTTGGAGCGGGATTAGGCGGACAAGTAATCACTAATAACTGTAAATCTCTTCTTGACACTCCAATCAAGTTTCCATTTCTATACTCTCTAATTTCAACGGCTACGACAAAATTGCCTGTTGTAGGCGACATATATTGTGTTAACCCGGTAGCCCCATTAATAAAAGAAAAACCTCCTGCACCAAAAGGCTGAGCTGTTGAATAACCACCATTATAATTTACCGCTGGAATTGTCCATGGAAGTGGACTTGGAGCTTGTCCTGCGCCTTGAAAAGGCGTTACAAAAGAAAAAATCAGTTGATCTCCATCAGGATCTATAGCAGTATTCAATATAGAAACTGTATCATTTACACATAAAAAAGGAACCGGATCATCTTGAAAAACAGGCGAACTGTTATTTACCAACGAAGGGGCTATATAAGCATGAAAAGCCATAGCCGTACCTCCGGGGTTTAACAAATTGGTTATAGCAGCATTTCTAGCAAAATTTTCAAAATATAAATGATAACCGTTAAAGTTTAAAGGTAAATCTACCAACGTTTCATAAACAGCTTTATAAATACAAACACTTTGACCTACTGCACAACCACTAGAAACAGGAGGTTGAACTAAATTAGAGTCTACAATAGGAACGGAGACTGTCTGAAAAAGACTTTTATTTCCACCGCCCATTGGATTTCCACCTATATCTTGTTGATAAATAGAGACATTATGTGATGCGACAGGTATTGGTATTTGAGAATTATTATCGCAATTATTATATACTGTAAGGATAATTTTATATCTATAATTTGCTCCTACTTGACCCATGTATTCATAACCTAAACTTCCTCCTACCAAATGGGATGCAAACAAATAACCACTACTAATAATGGCAACGAATAGTATTAAAACTCTTTTTATCATTGAACTATAATTTTTTTCGTTATTACTCCTTTGTCTGAAATAACATTCATAAAGTAAATTCCTTTGGGTTGATGAGCAACACTAAACTCATAAATAAAAATATTAGTTTGAGGAACAATTATATCTACTACTTGCCCTACTGTGTTTACCAATACTAATTCTTTTATGTCAATATTAAAATTATTTACTTCAACATGAAGTATATCCGAAACTGGGTTTGGAAATACATTTATGTCTGTACTCAATAAATTTTCATCTATTCCAACTGTAGAGCAAGTCCAATTTAATTGAAAACCAGGTCGAACAATCGTAAAGTCAGTTTTTTGTCTTATGGTAATACTTCCTCCACTTGAACTAATAGGTGCAGGCAAGGCATTACCTGACAACCCCGCTAAAACAGGACTAGCCGTTGTTGGTCCATCATAAATAATTAATGAATCAAATCCACTCTCAAAATCAAATGTTCCAAAAGTAAGTGTAATTTGAGTTGCTCCTGCTGGTTGAATAGTTACTGTTCCATCAGTATTGTTTGAGTAATCTAACGATGGTCCACCATTATCATACAAAGTTCCATTACAATCGGTGTAAGAAGTGTTTCCTGTTACAGGCATATTATTAGAACTACTAGTAGAGCAGAACCAATTCAATTCAAAACCAGGCCTCACAACCGTAAAATCAGATTTTTGTCTGATAGTTATACTTCCTCCTGTTGATGTAATTATTCCTGGTAAGTTGGTTCCAGAAAATCCTCCCAAAATAGGACTAGCTATTGTTGGTCCATCATAAATAAACAGCGAATCAAAACCACTTTCAAAATTAAAAGACACAAAATTTAATGTTATTTGTGCTGCTCCAGTAGGCTGAATAGTTACCACTCCATTGGTATTATTTGAATAGGGCATACTTGCCCCTCCATCATCGTAAAGCGTACCGTTACAGTCTGTTATTACAATTGATCCACTAATTGGCATAGTATTAAAACACTCTATAGTAATGTAGTTTACCATTGCTACTGAATCTTGTCCAAAAGCATTGGTAACAACTAAACTAACTGTATAAGTTCCAGGATTGGTGTAATAATGTGATGGATTTTGTTGTGCAGAAGTATTTCCATCTCCAAAATACCACGTCCATCCAGTTGGAATATTCGTTGATAAATCTGTAAAATGAATAGTATCTGAACAAGTGTTGGTGTCTGAAGCTACAAAATTAGCTGTAGGTGGTGATGTGTTCGGTTGAATAACAACACCATAATCTTCTGTCTGACCGAAATTAGAATTGCCACATGCATTTTGAACATTTCCAACTACATCAGAAGTAATCCTCATTCTTAAAGGTGTATTCAAAACTGCTCCACTAGGAATAGTAATATTTCCTATTGGATTAAAAGCATTGTTTATAGTAAGTACTAATTCATTCGTATTATTAAATACACCATCATTGTTAAAATCTATCCAAACTCTAGTATCTTGAGCATTACTTGATCCTGTAGTAATATTTATAACATAAGAAGACCCTTCATTAAGCGTTGTTTGTTGAGAGCAAGAAAAATCCTTATATCCTTCTGAACCATCTGCCGATGAATTAGAAATGGTATTAAAACTGACATCTAAAATTCCATAACCACAGCAATAAGAAAGCGTAGAAGGTGTGCAACTTGCAGACAACACTTGGTTTGCCGTTGTAATATTAACAGTTTGAGTAATAGTATCACTTCCATTGGTATTGGTAGCAATAAACGTTACTGTATAAACACCATCTGCCGCATAAGTATGACAAGGGTTTTGTTGTGTAGAAGTATTACTATCACCAAAATTCCACAACCATGATGTCGGTACATTTTGAGATTGATCAGTAAAACAAGTTGTTCCACTACAACTTGGGTTAGGTGATAAGCTAAAAGCAGCTATTGGAGCATTTAGGTTTTGGGTAATAATAACCGTATAATCTTCTGCCTGACCAAAATCTAAATTGGCACATGGAGTAGGAGCTGCACTAAAATCATAATCAGCAGAAATTCTCATTCTCAAAGGTGTATTTAAAACTGCTCCGGATGGAATTGAAACACTCCCTGAAGTGTTCATTTGAGAGGTAGCGGTAAAAACACGTTCTGTAGTATTATTAAAAACTCCATCATTATTAAAATCTATCCAAGCGGCATAATTTTGAGTAGATTGAGCTGAACTTCCTATTGATAATGTATATGAAGCACCTTCAAAAACTGTAGTTTGATAGCAAGTAAAATCGCTATATCCTGCTGCACCATCTGTAGATGAGTTACTGATAGTATTAAAATCTACTTGCGTAATTCCGAAACCACAACAATAAGTTAATGTATTAGGTGTACAAGATGCCGCTATTGGTGAGCTTCCAGAAAGATTTACGGTTATTAAATTATTCATAGTTAAAGTATCACAACCAAAAGCATTACAAGCAATTAATGTTACTGTATAAGTACCTCCAGAGACATAAGTATGTGTAGGATTTTGCTGTGTAGAAGTATTTCCATCTCCAAAATTCCATAACCAAGAGGTAGGGTTTTGTGTGGACAAATCTGTAAAAGAAACCACTCCCGAACAAGTGTATGTAGTACTTGCAGAAAAATTACTTGAAGGCGGGATATTGGCTGCTATCCAATCAAAAACCATATTAGGTCTTTGAGTTCCAGTCACACTTGACAAAGAAGATGTACAGACATTCGGATTGTCAGCTCTATACCAAATGGAGCTTGTAAATGAAGTTGTAGAGTTATAAATCATTGCATTATTAGTCCAAGAGGTGTTGTTAAAACAAGTTTCTACTAATAAGTTAGAAGTTCCATCCCAATAAAAAGGGCTTATAAACATATGATTATTTAAACCCACAACATCTGTATGAGTTTGAGGTCCGTAAACGGTTGTTAAACCCGTTTCAAAAGCTGAGACTGTAGAAGTAGAAGTTAATTTTAATGCAATAGTAAATCCTTGTAATGGAGTCCCTTGAGCCTGAGCTACATCAAAAGCTAGACTATTAATATTTCCAGCCGTCATTCCTGCCGCACTAAGCTCCGAAGCTAAAATTAAAAACTGATGTTTTGCTCCATGATACCAGTTACCATAAGGTGCTGGATAACTTGTAGTTGTATTGGTAGTTGTTCCTGTTCCTATTGTAATAGGAGTAGCATATATATTAGAGCTAAACACAAATACTACTAAAATTAAAAAACTATAATATTTTTTCATACAGAAAAGAATTAATTATGTAACACTTAGACTCATTTTTCACCAACTAAGTTGCGTCTCAAAGCAAAATTTATATTGTAACTTTGTATGAGATTTTTATTTTACTTGTAAATCTTTTTGCAATTTAGGAATTTTTACCTTTACAAACAATGATTTGCATCAACTAACCTATAAATGGTAGGTTTTAATATAAATACGGTTACTAAAAAATGGCATTAATAAAAAAAATAAACGACAAAACTCCTGAATTTGGAGCAAACTGCTTTTTTGCAGAGAACGCAACTATTATTGGTGATGTAGTAATGGGAAATGAATGTAGTGTTTGGTACAATGCAGTAATTAGAGGTGATGTGCATTATATCCGCATGGGCAACAGAGTAAACGTACAAGATGGAGCTGTAATCCATTGCACGTATAAAAAACATCCTACTAATATTGGTAATAATGTTTCTATCGGACATAATGCCTTAGTGCATGGTTGTACCGTAAAAGACAATGTGCTAATAGGCATGGGAGCTATTGTTATGGATGGTGTGGTGGTAGAAAGTAACACCATTATTGCTGCCGGAGCTGTTGTTACTCAAGGAACACATGTAGAAGCCAACTGCATTTATGCCGGAGTACCTGCCAAAAAAGTGAAAGAAATGAACCAAGAACTTTCCGAAGGAGAAATTAAAAGAATTGCCGAAAGCTATGTGATGTATTCGGGTTGGTATAAGTAGGTTTGAAAAAAGTTAATGATTATTTGTTAACCGTGCCAAACCAATAACTATTAACCTCATAAACTTTTAACCTAATTAAACTATTTATTTTTCTATCTTTGCCTTTAAATGAAATTTGTTTATCCGGAATTTCTTTATGCCCTTTTTGCAATAGCTATCCCTATTGTCATTCACCTATTTAATTTCCGAAAATTTAAAAAAATTTACTTCTCCAACGTTCAGTTTTTAAAAGAAGTAACGCAAGAAACCCAATCAAAATCTAAGCTAAAACACCTGTTAATTCTTATCAGCAGAATTTTAGCGATAAGTTTCTTAGTCTTTGCTTTTGCTCAACCTTATATCCCCACCAACAGCGGAATAACTTCCCCTAAAAACAAAGTAGTGGGCATTTATGTAGATAATTCTTTCAGCATGGAAAGCACAGGAAATTTAGGTGCTTTGCTTGATGAAGCTAAACTCAATGCAGCCGAAGTGGTTAATAACTATAGTGCTTCAGATAAGTTTTTGGTTTATACCAACTCCTTTGCCTCAAGCGAATATCGTTTACTTTCGCAAGAGCAGGCCATAGAAAAAATTGAGCAAATAAAAATTGTTCCTCAAACTAAAAATCTTTCTGCCATATACTCCAGAGCTACAGAAGGCATTAACAATGCAGAAATTGCCAATAAATATTTCTACCTGTTTTCCGATTTCCAAAAAACCATTAGCGACTTTAACGACTTGGAACAAGACAGTACCATTAATTGGTTATTGATTCCTGTTGTGGGAAACCAAATAGATAACTTATATATTGATAGTTGTTGGTTCGAATCGCCTACTCACTTGTTTAATCAGCAGGAAGAATTAAAAGCCATTGTAGTGAATAAAGGCGAAAAAGACGTAGAAAATATTCCCGTAAAACTATTTATCAATGAGCAATTAATTACGCCTACAAGTGTTTCTGTTAAAGCTAACGATAAAACTACCATTGCTTTTAATTATCAAAACAAACAGCAAGGCATACAACAAGGAAAAATTGAATTACGTGACCATCCTGTTGTTACCGATGATACTTTTCATTTCTCCTATCAAATTGCTAGTCAGATAACTGTTTTAGAAATTCACGACAAACAAGCTGCTGAAAGCAAGGCTATCCCTGCTCTTTACCAAACCGACAGCTTATTTAATTTTATATCGGGAGCTATTGGTCAGCTAGATTATTCACTCATAAAAACAGCTAATTTAATTGTGCTGAATGAGCTTAAAGAACTGAATAGCGGATTGGTTCAAACGCTAAAATCTTTTGTAGAAAATGGCGGAAGCTTGTTAGTTTTCCCTGCAGAAGAAATGAATTTAGAAAGCTATCAGTTGCTAACGAATGCTTTTCAGATAAATCCTTATTTAACCAACGATACCTCCTCATTAAAAGTAAGAGATATTAACTACGAACATCCTATCTTTAATAATGTTTTTGAGAAAAAAGAAGCTGAGAAACTAAACCTTCCATTGGTTAAAAATCATTATGCGTTGGCAGATTTTAATACCATTTTCAGAAGTGATGTATTAACACTTAACAACGGAACGCCATTTCTTAGTGATTTTAAAATTAATAAAGGACATGTTTATCTTTGTGCTTCAAGTCTTAACAAAACTGCTACGAACTTTGCCAATCATGCACTTTTTGTTCCGGTATTGTACAACATTGCTTTTTTAAGTCAACCAACCTATCCAAATTATTTTATTATTGGAGAAAACAATGTCATCAATATCAACACCAATGTTAAAGACAATGTTTTCCATCTGAAAAATGACAACATGGAGATTATTCCAAAAATTAAAAGCGAACAAAATACTACCTCCATTTTCTTTGGCAACGAAATTACCACTGCAGGCAATTATTTACTTAGCAACGAAACCATAGAAATGGGTATTGCTTTTAATTACAACAGAAAAGAATCTGATTTAGCCTGTTTAACCGAAAGTGAGCTAACCACCCAACTAACACAGTACGGACTAAACGCCAACATTGTTAACGCTAACGAAGTTTCATTTAAGTCGGCACTAAACGAAATTGAATCAGGGAAAAAATATTGGAAAATTTGCGTTATTTTAGCACTTATTTTCTTAGCAGTAGAAATTGCTTTAATAAGGTTGATGAAATAAATTGGAAATTAGAAATTAAAGATTTTACTGATTCATATAAAAATAATTTTAGCGTCTTTGCGAGAGATAACTAGTAACAACTAACAACATGGACATACTAATCAAATCGGCAGTAATCGTTGACAACAACTCAAATTTGAATGGGCAAAAAATGGACATTCTTATTGAAAAAGGAATTATCGTTAAAATAGCTAAATCCATTAAAAATTCAGGGAACTACAAGGAACTCTCCTATCCTGATTTGCACGTTTCTATTGGTTGGTTCGATTTTAGAGCTAATTTTTGCGACCCAGGGAATGAACACAAAGAAGATTTTACCAGTGGATTAAAAGCTGCTGCGTTAGGTGGCTTCACAGGTGTTGTTGCCATGCCCGATACTTATCCAACTATCGATAGCAAATCCGGAATTGAATATGTAATTAACAAAACCGCCAATGCTATTGTAAATGTTTATCCTGCCGGATGCTTGTCTGAAAAAGCCGAAGGAAAAGAAATTGCCGAAATGTACGATATGCACAATGCCGGTGCAGTAGTTTTTACCGACAATAAAAAAAGCATAGAAAATCCAAGTTTGCTTACCCGAGCCATGCTCTACACCAAATCATTCAACGGGTTAATAATGGAATTTCCTAACGAAAAAAATATATTTAACAACGGACAAATAAACGAAGGAATAGTAAGCACTCGACTGGGAATGAAAGGCATTCCATCTTTAGCCGAAGAACTGCAAGTAGCAAGAGCCATTTATTTAGCTGAATATTGCGATGCAGCCATTCATTTAACCAATATTTCTGCAAAAAAATCAGTAGAACTGATAAAACAAGCCAAAGCCAAGGGACTAAAAGTTACTGCCGATGTAAATTCTTACCACTTACTACTAAACGAAACCGCATTGGAAACTTTTGACAGCAACTACAAAGTGTTGCCTCCACTAAGAACCAAAGACGACCAAAAAGAATTGATTAAAGGATTGAAAGAAGGAACGATAGACATTATTTGCTCCGACCACACTCCCGAAAATATTGAAAACAAAAAATGTGAGTTCGACCATGCGGCTTTTGGCATCATTAACTTACAAACTTCTTTTGCGGTTGCTCATACCGCTATTAAAAACAAATTGCCCTTAGCCCATTTTATTGAAAAAATAACCGTTTCACCACGCCAATTGCTGCACCTAAGCATTCCTGAAATCAAAGAAAAAACAGCAGCCAACCTTACCTTATTTAGCCCCAACAGCGAAACTAAACTTGCTACTAGCGATATTGTTTCTAAATCTAAAAACTCGCCTTTTATCGGTAAAAAACTGAACGGCAAAGTGTATGGGGTGATTAATAAAAATAAGGTTTTGGTGGGATAGGATTATATTTAAATTTTACTTTTTTAAATTTTAGAACCTACTTTTAAGCTTTAGATATTTTTGTATTTGATTCAAAGTCTTTTAACGTCTTACCTTCTTTATTTCTCCATTCAGTTAGACCATTAGCATTTCGTCCCATCACAATTACTGCTGCTGTTGACGGACTACTAAAAATATAATCTTCTGAAAACTCTAAATATTCACCTTGATTAATAAGAACATTTTCGTCAATAAGTTTTTGTCTTAAAGAAATAAAACTCGAAGTCATAGAATTAACAATTGAAGCAGCTGCTTTCGAACCTTTTAAAACTACAAAGCCATCAGAAGTAGGTTCTCCTTGACCATCCGCACCACGAGCAGCTTTAATAAAAAAGATTGCTTGTTTTTGCTTAGGTTTAAATTCTCTTTTTTCTTCAAATACTTTATGTCCTAAAGTATTAACAAGCATTTTAATATTTTCAATAAATTCTTCCATTTCTGCTCTGTCAGGTTCAGAAATGGAAGATTGTGTCGGAACAATAGAATTATCAACTTTATATCTATTAGTTAATTTTGCAATGTCATATAATCTATTTTCTAAATATTTTATATGAGCTTTATTTAAGTTCTCATCTTTACTAATAAAAACAATAGCTTCATTCCAAAATTCTTTCTTTATTAATTGTTGATTAAGTCGTATTAAAATGGATTCTGCTTCTCCAATATAAACTTTATCCTTTCCATCATCATCTTTTCCAAAAAGCAAATAAACTCCCGTACTTGTAAGGTCTCCACGGTCAATACAATCTTTAACTTTAATTCTTGGGATTTTATATGCTTTTCCTGACCAATTTGAAAGTTCACAACTCATTCTTCCATTAGGATCACCATCAATAAGAAAAATTTTTATTGTTTTACCAAATTTCATAGATATTTACTTTTAAAAGAATTATAATAAATTTCTTTTGTTTTCAAAAGTAGAAATAATTCCAGCCCTTTAAAATGAGTTTTCAAAATTTTATAAACAGAAAATTTTCAATCCACACATCAACCTACTTTTCTCTCATTTTTTTGTAAGCTCTGATGGCTAACATCAGCAAAACGCCAAAAAGCACAATACCTACCACTCCCCAAACCCAACTCATGGCTTCTTTGAGGGTAACCAAAAACACAATGGCAAATAGAAAGATGGTAGCTACTTCATTCCAAATGCGTAATTTAAAAGAAGAGTACTTAATTTTATTCTGTTGCAACTGAACAAATATACGATGACACATAAAATGGTAAACATACAATGCCATTACAAAGGTAAGTTTAACATGCATCCACGGTTGCGATAAATAATACCCAAAATTGGTATAGAGCAACCAACCTGCAAAAAAAGCAGTTAATATTGCCGATGGCCAAGTAATGCCATACCATAAGCGTCTGCTCATGATTTTATATTGTTCTTGCAAAATGGCTTTGGCACTTTCTTCTTTGTCTTCGGCTTCTACATGGTAGATAAACAAACGCACAATGTAAAATAACCCGGCAAACCAAGTGACTACAAATATGATGTGTAATGCTTTTATGTATAATGGGTTCATGGCTGTAAAAGTAATATTTTTTTAAGTTAGTTAATAGTTAGTTTAATAGTTTATAAGGTTATGAGTTTATTGTTTGTCTGTCTTTGAGCTTGAGGCACAGCCTGTTCCAAAAATTCGGGAAACAAAGCAATCTTTACTTAACGCCTATACTTCCCTGACGAAACGAAGTGAAGATCAGGGATCCAGTACTATTCTACTTTATCTTTACTATTATTTGGGCATTGGTTATTAGGCTGGACTCCTTATCTCCGTTGCACTTCGTAAGGAGAGGAGGTAATTGGTTTATATAAAATTACAGATATCCAAAAAGACTACTTCAGCTCCAGCTCAAAAAGTCCAACACAATACTTAGTAGTGACGGTAAAGAAAAATTACTTAGAAATTATGATTATACCCTATACTGAACTCTAAAAAATCGGCAATCCCCATGTTGGTGTTGACATAAACACCTAAAAACAAATTGCTTTTTGGTAGCGAGTTGGTATTTTTAGCGTAGAAATTTAATCCCTTACGGGTAGATAAGATTTGTCTCAACGTAGAAATTACACCTTTTGAAGGATGGTGATAATTAAAATAGGGTTTGTATAAGTTAAATTCCAATTCTAAATCTAATCCTACATGTCCCATAAGGAATTCATTGTTTACAAATAAAATAAAGTTGGAAGCTTGTAAAGTAGGGTCACCATTCAACTTTTCGCCTCTGTTAGCAGATAAATCATTGTAATAATGCTGATAAAACCGATAGGTAAAACCCACACTCACTTTTGAATGATGATTAATCGTATATCCATAACCTAATGAAGCAGAATGTACAGGTTGATTAATGCCTTGCACAGGACCTTCATTTTCACTTTGCTCATGATAACCTAATCCGTATCGGAATTTGACAAAAGACTTTTTAGAACGATTATAATCATTATTAACTACAGGTCTTTCTTTTTTAGCGTTTTCATAAAACTGTCCTGAAATCCCTATTAAAAAAGAGTTCATTCCCTTGTTGGGTAAATTAACATGACTGTTAGATTGATGCGCCAATCCCACCCCAAGTTTTAAGGAAAATTTATCTCTCGAAAGAATTTCTCTGTTCAACGCAATTCTAAAATCCCAAGTAAAAGGAGCACTAACAATAATGTTTTCAGGATTATTTATAGGATGATAAGTCTTATTAAAATAAGACATTCCCAAGCCTAATTTTAGATGATAGTTGTGTTTAGACTTATTAAAAACACTAAAATCTATAAACCTTGCTAAACTTACTTGTTGTCCGAAAATTTGATTATTGCCAAAATGAGAAAAATTTAAGCTAAAACCAACTTCAGGAAAGTTGTAATACCTTTCCCATTTGGTAGTATCTGTTCTGTAGTTTCCTACAGAAAAAGACACGGTATTTTGCATGGAATTCTTCGGAAAATTGTCGAAAAAATTGGGAATAATTTTTCCGGCAGCATATTCCGCTTCAAAAAAGAGATTTTTTTGATCTTCTTTTTCTTGTGAATAAATTGAAGAAACAAATCCAAAAAGAAAAAGAGATATTATTCTAATTTTCCGTGGCATTGTTTGTATTTTTTTCCACTTCCACACGGACACAAATCATTTCTACCCACTTTTTTCTCTACTCTTACGGGTTGAGCTTTTGGCTTTTCTTGTTGATTTGGTTGTGCCGGATTACCTGCATTATCTGGTCGGCTAGTTTCCAATTTATCTAAATCCGATTTTGGTGCCGGAGTAGCTTCTTTTGCTTTAATCTCTCCATCTTTTGGTTTAGGTAATCCGCATTTCATTAAGAAACTGCCAATTTCCTTATTCATTTTTAGCAAAATAGATTGGAACAATTTAAAAGCTTCAAATTTGTAAATCAATAAGGGGTCTTTTTGCTCATGAACTGCATTCTGAACCGATTGTTTCAAGTCGTCCATTTCTCTTAAATGCTCTTTCCAGTTATCATCAATAATGGCAAGAATTACACCTTTCTCTATAGATTTAACCAACTCTTTTCCTTGAGATTCATACGCTTTTTGAAGTGGTGTAGGAACATTTAAGCTTTTTATTCCATCAGTAATCGGAACTAAAATATTCTCATACGTTGCTCCTTGGTTTTCATAAACATCTTTAATTACCGGAAAAGCTGTTTCTGCTAAGGCTTCAGATTTTCTTAAATAGTGATTGTAAGCTAACTCATGAATATCTTCTGTAAGTTCTTCCGGTTTGCTTTCTAAGAAAGTTTTCTCATCTACAGGACTCTCAATAGATAAGTATCTGATTAAGTCTAATTGGAAATTTTCGAAATCCCTCATTTCCTGATTTTCTTCTACCAAAGCTTCAGCAATATCATAAATCATATTAGAAATTTCAACACCCAATCTTTCGCCAAATAAGGCTTTTCTTCTTTTAGTATAGATTACCTCACGCTGAGCGTTCATAATATCATCATACTCCAACAACCTTTTTCTAATACCGAAATTGTTTTCTTCTACTTTCTTTTGAGCACGTTCAATAGACTTACTTACCATAGAGTGTTGAATCACTTCACCCTCTTCAATACCCATTCTGTCCATTAGTTTAATGATTCGCTCAGAATTGAACAAACGCATTAAATTATCTTCCAATGAAACAAAAAACTGAGAAGAACCCGGGTCTCCTTGTCGTCCCGCTCTACCTCTAAGCTGTCTGTCAACCCTTCTAGAGTCATGTCTTTCTGTACCAACAATAGCTAAACCACCAGCTTCTTTAACACCTTCGCCCAATTTAATATCGGTACCTCTACCAGCCATATTGGTGGCTATGGTTACCGCTCCAGGCTTTCCTGCCTCTGCTACAATTTCTGCTTCACGCTGATGTAATTTCGCATTTAATACATTGTGTTTAATGCCTTTCATTTTAAGCATTCTACCTAACAATTCAGAAATTTCAACAGAAGTTGTTCCCACCAAAACTGGTCTTTTTGCTTCCACCAAAGCCACTATTTCATCTATAATGGCATTGTATTTTTCTCTGGTAGTTTTATAAACTAAATCTTCTTTATCTTTTCTTTGTATAGGTCTGTTGGTTGGAATTACAACAACATCTAATTCATAAATATCCCACAACTCCTGAGATTCAGTTTCAGCAGTACCCGTCATACCCGAAAGTTTGTGGTACATTCTAAAATAATTTTGAAGCGTAACTGTAGCATAGGTTTGTGTTGCCGCCTCAATTTTTACATTTTCTTTTGCCTCTATCGCTTGGTGAAGACCATCAGAATAACGTCTTCCATCCATAATACGACCTGTTTGCTCATCAACAATTTTTACTTTGTTATCCATCACCACATATTCCACATCATTCTCGAACATGGCATACGCTTTTAATAATTGGTTGATGGTATGAATTCTTTCTGCTTTTATAGAGTAATCTTGAATTACTTTATCTTTTTCAGCAAGTTTTTCTTTTTCGTTGCTAACCGATTTTTCCAACTTAGCTACTTCAGAACCAATGTCCGGTAAAATAAAGAAATTAGGATCGTCACCTGTTCCGGTAATTAAATCAATCCCTTTATCGGTAAGTTCTACAGAATTAGATTTTTCATCAATAATAAAAAACAACTCCGCATCAGCTTTATGCATTTCCTTGTTTTGGTCTTGCATGTAAAAATTTTCTGTTTTTTGTAAGATAGCTTTTATCCCATGCTCGCTCAAAAACTTAATTAAGGCTTTATTTTTTGGTAAACCTCTGTGAGCTCTAAGTAACGCTAAGCCACCTTCCTCTAAAGCTTCTTTGCTTAATTTTTCATTATTGATAGCAGGAGCAAGTAATTTTTTGGCTTGAGTTAAAGCAGTGTTCACAAATGCTTTTTGTGCAGCCATCAACTTTTCTACTCTTGGTTTCAATTCATAAAATTCATGCTTATCTCCTTTAGGCGTTGGACCGGAAATAATTAATGGCGTTCTTGCATCATCAATTAATACAGAATCCACCTCATCCACAATAGCATAATGATGTTTTCTCTGTACTAAATCTTCCGGAGAACGAGCCATATTATCTCTAAGGTAATCAAAACCAAACTCATTATTTGTTCCGTAAGTAATGTCTGCCAAATAGGCTTTTCTTCTTTCTGGAGAATTGGGCTGGTGCTTGTCAATACAATCAACCGTTAACCCATGGAACTCAAACAAAGGAGCCATCCACTCGCTATCTCTTTTTGCCAAGTAATCGTTTACAGTTACTAAATGGACACCTCTTCCTGCTAATGCATTGAGGTAAACAGGTAATGTTCCTACCAAGGTTTTCCCCTCTCCTGTCATCATTTCAGCAATTTTCCCCTGATGCAATACAGAACCCCCAATCAACTGAACATCATAATGTACCATGTCCCAAACAATTTCGGAACCGGCAGCTAACCAGGAGTTGTAGTAAGTAGCTTTGTCACCATTAATTTCTACATTATCTTTAATGGCAGCAATATCTCTATCCATTTGCGAAGCAGTAACTTCTATGGTTTCATTTTGAGAGAATCTTCTGGCAGTTTCTTTCATTACTGCAAAAGCTTCGGGCTGAATTTCCAATAAGGCTTCTTCAATTTGAGTAAGCACTTGCTTGTCTAATTCATCAATTTCAGCATAAATTTTTTCTTTTTCGCTAATGCTTAATGATGCATCTGTCTCAATTTTTTGTTTTAATTCTTCAATTTGATTTTCCAGCGCACTGGTTTTCTCTTTAATTTTTTCTTTGAAATAAGTTGTTTTTGCTCTTAATTCATCATTGCTTAATGAACTTAGCTGAGGGTAAACAGCTGCAACTTTATCTATAATTGGAGATAATTCTTTTATATCTCTATCTTTTTTACTTCCTAAAAATGTTTTTAGTACTTTACCTAATAATCCTTCTGCTGACATTATATGTTTTTATTTTTCTATTGGTTGTCAAAATGATTACCAAAATAATAATTTCTTTGGTTTTCTGTCATATTGACTTAGTTGAACCGACAAATTTAGCTAATTAAATTTTAAGTGATGATTTTTAAGTTGATTTAATAACGCAACTTTTTTTGCGTTTTGAGGCTGTTAAAAAAAGCTAACATTTTTGTTTTATCTAAGGTTTGAGTAATGGCTTTTTTAGTTTTTACCTACATTTGTCAAAATAATTTTAATAGCAGCTTAAAATAAATGAGTCGACCAAAGAAAAAGAAGTTTCAAAAATTGAAGCATAAGTACCGTTTGGTAATTCTGAATGATGATACTTTTGAAGAAAAAGTTTCGCTTCGGCTATCTAGGCTTAATGTGTTTTCTATTGTTGGCGTTTCTATCATTTTTTTAATCTCTGCCGTTACTTTGTTAATTGCTTTTACACCACTTAGAGAGTTTATTCCTGGTTATGCCAATGTAAATGTTAGGAAAACAGGACTACAAAATGCACTTAAAGTAGATTCTATGGAAGTTGTTTTGGCAGAAAAACAGTTGTATATTGATAATATTAAAAACATTATTCAGGGAAATCCTATAGATTTTAATCAGGAAACACATATAGATTCCAGTTTAGATTATAAAAGCATTACCAACCTTAGAAGTCAGGAAGATTCTATTTTAAGAACCATGGTAGAAACCGAGGAAAAATATAACCTTTTTGCTTCGGCAAATAAAAATCCATCAACCATAAGCAGCTTTATTTTTTATAGTCCGTTAAAAGGTACTATTACTAACTCCTTTAACATGAAATCTGCTAATAAACATTTGGGAACTGATATTGTGGCACCTAAAAATGAACCTATAAAAGCTACTTTAGAAGGAACAGTAATTTTTGCCGAATGGACCAACGAATCTGGTTACGTTATTCAGCTACAACATGAAAACAATTTAATTTCAGTATACAAACACAATTCTATTTTGCACAAAAAAGTTGGAGATAGAGTAAGTGCCGGAGAAATTATTGCCATTATAGGAAATACTGGAGAATTTTCGTCAGGTCCTCATTTGCATTTTGAGTTGTGGTACAATGGTATTCCGCTAAACCCAGAGGAATATATTTCTTTTTAAATATAAAACAAAAAACCCGACCAAGTTTTTGGTCGGGTTATGTAAGTAATTATGAATTATAATTAACTAAACTGAGTACCATCATTCTTAAAAGCACTAATTCCGGTAATATCCATACCTGTAATTAACAAGTGAATATCGTGTGTGCCTTCGTAAGTAATTACCGACTCTAAGTTAGCCATATGTCGCATAATAGAATACTCACTAGTAATACCCATTGCTCCGTGTATTTGGCGTGCTTCTCTGGCAATTTTCAATGCCATATCTACATTGTTGCGTTTTGCCATAGAAATTTGTGCTGAAGTAGCTTTGCCTTCATTTCTTAACACTCCCAAACGCCAAGTTAATAATTGTGCTTTGGTAATTTCTGTAAGCATTTCAGCTAACTTCTTTTGTGTCAACTGAAAAGAAGCAATTGGCACTCCAAATTGCTCACGCTCTTTAGAATAGCGAAGTGCTGAATCATAACAATCCATTGCTGCACCTATAGCTCCCCAAGCGATACCATAACGAGCTGAATCTAAACAACCAAGAGGTGCTCCTAATCCGGATTTATTAGGTAATAAATTTTCTTTAGGGACTTTTACATTATCAAAAACTAACTCTCCGGTAATAGATGCTCTCAACGACCATTTATCATGTGTTTCGGGAGTAGTAAAGCCTTCCATTCCTCTTTCTACCAATAGTCCGTGAATTCTACCTTCTTCGCTTTTCGCCCAAACTACTGCTACATCAGCAATAGGAGCATTGGTAATCCACATTTTGGCTCCATTCAATAAATAATGGTCGCCCATATCTTTAAAATTGGTTACCATTCCACCTGGATTTGAACCATGGTCAGGTTCAGTTAATCCAAAGCATCCCATAAATTCTCCTGTAGCCAATTTAGGTAAAAAACGCATTTTTTGTTCTTCATTGCCGTATTTCCAAATAGGATACATAACCAATGAACTTTGTACAGATGAAGTAGAACGAACTCCTGAATCGCATCTTTCTAATTCTTGCATAATTAATCCGTAAGCAATTTGGTCTAAGCCAGGCCCACCATATTCTTCTGGAATATAAGGTCCGAAACCACCAACTTCTGCTAATCCCGGAATAATTTGTTTTGGGAATTCAGCTTTTTGAGCATATTCTTCAATAATTGGAGAAACATCTTTTTTTATCCATGCTCTTACCGTATCTCTAATCAGTTTGTGTTCTTCTGTTAAAAGCTCATCTAAATTATAATAATCAGGAGCTTGAAATCTATCGTCTGCCATTTTTTAGTAATTAAAATTGAAGCCCAAAAATAATTAAACTAAAAAGAATAATTATGTTAAAAATCATAATTGTTTTTAGTTAAAAAAATTAGTCAATTATTTTTTCTCCAACACATTGAATTTTCGGATAAGTTCACTACCGTATTCATCAACAAGTGTTAACAGATGTTCTCCGGACGCTAATTGAATATCAATTTTATGTTCTCTTGTAGTTTGAGCAATAAATACATCATCAATATGCCAAAAAATGGTAGCATTAGGATTGGCATGAGCTACTTCAAAAATTACTTTACCTCTTGTTCCATCTAATAATTTAGGGATAAAAACAGCAGTAAGATTTTCAGGGTAAATGATGCCCATTTTTACAGTAGTGTTTTCATAACAATTATTTAATAATGGCGGAAGTGATTTGTAATTTGGATTTTTTGTCTTGTAAAACAACTCCATAATAGGAGGCAATACCATCCATTTTTTAATTTGCATATCAGTTACTGAATAACATTCATCATTTACACGAAATTGCTCACTTTTATCTAAATAAACCAATTTGTGGTAGGGACAAACCTTAGATTTTATTCCTGAATTTGGAGTCCAAATAGTATCTGCTTTTTCACAATTATTTCCATACAGATAGCCACTTTTAGAACATACCGCCAACTGAGATAAGTTGTTATATGGAGGTTCGTACCAAGTTGTTTGTGATAATTTTTTAAACACTTCAAACAGAATAGGTGCTGCAACCAATGTACCTGTCAAGCCCGGACGACCTTCTCCATCGGCATTTCCTACCCAAACGCTTACGGTATATTCGGGCGTTGTCCCTACAGCCCAAGCATCTCTATGTCCGAAACTGGTACCTGTTTTCCAAGCTACTTTTTTAGAAGAAGTAAAATGTTCCCAACCTTTTTCCTCTCTCGGACGATGAACATTTGCCAGTATCTCATAGGTTTGCCAAATACTGGAAACATCATATAAATAATGTTGTTTCAACTCCTCTTTTTGAGATAATACACTATCATTTACTATAAAATAAGGCATACGATAATCATTAGCATTGTACTGATAATCGTATTTTCTATAGTTATTTAACACCCTCGACCAACTAGAATAAACGCCATTTAACTCCCATAAATTGGTTTCTGCTCCTCCTAAAATAATAGATAAGCCATAGTGATTTACCGGTTTTTTTATAGTGGTAAAGCCTAATTTTTGTATGTTACTATAAAATTTTTCTAATCCATAGCTGCGTAATAGTTTTACTGCCGGAATATTTAATGAACGAGTTAGCGCATTACTTGCAGGAACAGCACCATCATAAGTTCTATCAAAATTTTGTGGTGCATAACCCGAAATTCTTGTGGGAACATCAGGTACCAATGCATCAGCTAATAATTCGCCTTCATTAAACAACGCTCCATACAAAAAAGGTTTTAAAATACTCCCGGAACTTCTTGAAGCAGTAATAATATCCACTTTAACACCCGACTCTTCATGCTTACAATCAGAATTCCCAACATACGCTAATACTTTTCCGCTGTTTACTTCTGTAACTAAAATAGCCAAATTATGTACTTCATTTTGGCTGAGTAAATGATGATAATTAGAAGCAATTTGATTCAGTTGTTGTTGCAAGTGAATATCAATAGTTGTTTGAATATTTTCTCCTTGATGTCCTTCTTTTATTAATCGGGTCAGTAAATGATGTGTAATTTGAGGAAGTGAATGCGGTTTTGTTGGTAATTCTTCTGCTTTTGCCAATTCAGCAGTTTCAGCATCTATAATTCCTTTTAGCTGTAATTTATCCAACAAACGATTACGTTTTTTGAGTAGTAATTCATGATTTTTTCCCGGATAAATTAATGCAGGAGCATTTGGCAACACTGCCAATGTAGCTGTTTCTCCCCATGATAGTTTATTAGGTGAACGTCCATAATAACGCCATGCAGCGGCATCTAACCCCACTACATTTCCGCCAAAAGGAGCATGAGATGTATAAAGAGCCAAGATTTCTTTTTTGCTTTTGGAGATTTCTAACCTTGTTGCCAAAATCATTTCATAACTCTTTTCTAAAATGGTTCTAGGTTGTTGGCGAGCCAATCGAATTACCTGCATTGTAATGGTGCTCCCTCCACTTTTTACTTTACCGGAAGTAATATTTTGCCACAATGCTCTTACCACAGAAACAGGATTTACTCCTGGGTGATATTCAAAATATTCATCTTCGAAATGAATAATGCACTGTTTAAATTTTTCAGGAACAACAGAATTTTCGGGAAATCGCCATTGACCATCCGTTGCAATACTAGCAGCTAACAAATTACCATTGACATCTTCAACAATAGTACTGGTAGGTTGTTTAAATAATTGCTTGGGAAGGAGAAAAGCATAAAAAGTTAGTAGAACAATGCTTATGATTACTAACTTTTTATACTTTAAAATAATTTTTTTAATGTAATTATACATCTTTACTGCACTACTTCCACCCATTTACCACCTTTTTTGGCATTGATTTCATTGTCGTACATGGCTTCGCAATAGACTGTCGGCAAATAAAACTTACCCAAATACGAAGCATTTAACAACACCCTAAATCGTTTGGTTTTGTTTTTATCAATATCAAAATATAGGTAAACTCTGTCATCACGAATATCTTGATAAGTGGGAACATCAGCAATTTTATTGGTCTCTACTAAATCCATACTGGTATTTCTAATTTCCCAACCCGATGGAAAAATTTGATGCAATGCCATTTCTCTGTAATGGGTTCTTATTCCCGGATGTTGGAAAGTAACCTCTGCAATAAAGTCCATACCTTGTTTCAATTGGTCAACACTTATTTCATTTTCATTCATGTCGAGGTATTTCACATTCATTTTCAGGTCATTTTCAGCAGAACTATTATCTCCTTCCAATGGAATTCCTTTTAAAGTAAGACTAATAAACAAAGTTTGGTTGGTGTTGTTTTTAATCTTAATGCTTTCTTCTTTTCCAGCTTTTACAGCGAGTTTATCCTGAGCAATACTTGCAGTAGTTTTTACATTTTTTGTTTTGTCGTTATTGTTGTAAATATCGAAATTAAGCTCAGAAGGTGTTCCTGTAACTCCCACAAATTTAGCAATAGCCATTAAACTATAAGCAGTGGTTTGTGTGCTAAACCATCTTTCAGAACCTAATTGTTTAGCAAGATCTTTCAACACTTTTTGTCCTGTAGTTTTTTCTCCCATTAAGGTTAAAGTTTCCAAAATCATGGCTTGGTCACGTTCTGAACTTCCATAGGTATAGCTTAATTCTTTATAAGATTCAACAGTAGTTGAAATGTTTTCAATTAATTTTTTAGCTACGCTTGATTTTCCTGCTAGTTCATAAGCTGCCGCTAAACGCCATTTAGCTGAAACTGATAATTGCTTCATCTCTTTCATTCTATTCATAGCTCCTAATGCAGGTTTTTTGGCTAAGGCTAATGTATATAAACGATAAGCTTGCATTAATTCATCGTTTTGACCATAGTAGTAATAATTGTTTTTATTGACACCACGAGACTGCCAAGCATTTGCCAATTTGGTTTGATATTTAATCCAATTAGATAAAAATCCTGTTGGCAAACTATAACCCTTTGCTTGAGCCTCTAACATAAAATGTCCGGCATAACTACTTCCCCAATCGTTTGTATTGGTATTTCCTTGCCAATAACTTAATCCACCATCAGACAATTGGAATTTCTTTATTTTATTAATTCCTTCACGGATGTTAAATTCAATTTCGGCTTTTTGTTTTTGGTCTAAATCCAATAAACTGCTTAAATACAATTGAGGAAAAACGCCCGATGTGGTTTGCTCCAAACATCCATGAGGATATCGGATTAAATATTGCAAACGCTTTTCTAAATTAATTGGAGGAATTTTTGAAACTTCAATAGTCCCTTTATTTGTTCCTCTCATTCCTACAGGCATATAAGTAGATTCCCAAGTTTTTCCGGGTTCTACCATGGCATTAATTACCGAAGTAATTTCAGGGTTTGCCGGCTTAACATTAATTTCAAAATCGTAAGTAGCGATTTCATTACCACTTTTAGCGGTAATTTTTACTTTTCCAACACCTAAGGCTTCAGCAACTTTTAAATCAAAGTTTACCACTTCATCGCCTTCGCGTGAGAAAGTAAGTTCTTGTGTTTTACTTCCTGTAATTTTAAGTAAACTATTTGTTTCTATTTTTACGGAAACATTTTTTACTTTTTTGTCCATGGCAAAAACAGTTACAGGCAATTTCACTTCTTCATTAGGACTTAATGTTCGAGGCAAGGTAGCCAATACCATTAAAGGCTTTTTTACCGGAGTGGTTTTTTCTGCTGATCCATAAGCTCCTTGATTACCTGTTACTACCATTGTCCTTACCGAACCAACATAATTAGGCATTTTAAACGTATGTGTTTTTGAACTTCCTTTTTCGATAGTAAAAGGTCCTGCATAAATTACCACAGGTTTAAACCTATTGGCTTTCGGACCACCTTTGGCATTAATGTAATCATCCCCACCTAAAGCTAGTAACCCTGCCATTTCTCCCGAAAAAGCATTCATCACATACTTGTACATGTCCCAGGTTTTAACTCCCAAAGCTTCTCGGGCATAAAATGTTTCCCATGGATTAGGCGTTTTAAATCGGGTTAAATCCAACAACCCATCATCCACAATAGCAATGGTGTAAGTCATTTTTTTACCTTCTTTTTCACTTACCGTTACTTTAAAATCACTTTCAGGGGCTAATTCTTCCGGCATTTTAATAACAGGATTAAGATGTGTGGCTTTATCCTCCACAGCAATAGACTGAATGCCATACAAACGTATAGGCAAATCATTTTCCACCTGATTATGCGGTTGAATCAACGTTACATTTACATAAACGTTAGGAGCCATATCAGCAGTAGCTTTAAACGTAAAAGTGTTGTTATCTGCAGAAACATCTACCCATTTTTTCTCAATAACGGATGATCCTGACTCTACACTTAACAATGCTCTTCCTGTTTTTGCATTAGGTAATTCAATTTTTACTTCATCACCTACTTGATACACTTTTTTATCACAACTAAAAGAAAGCATTTCGGCACCACCCGGATTATCTCCTGAATTGCTGTTCCACCAACCGGAATAAGACATATAAAAAGTTTGTCCGGTACTATGTCCGGTAACAGGATCGGTAACAATTATCAATTTTCTTCCCCAATAATCTCTATCAAATTTCATATCAAAAATGGCTTTTCCATTAGTGGTATTGATATATTCTTCTTTGATTAAATTTTTAGAACGATTGGCAACATACCTTGCTAAATCATAATTATCTGAGCGTTCCCACCACCAACTCCAATACACATCATAAATTTCAATTTTTACTTTCTGACGGCTGACAGGCTTGCCATCTTCATCAACCGTAACTATAGGAATTAAGTTAGATTGATCTGAAAACAAGGCTCCATTCCAACCTTTACCTTCGGGAACTTTAACTCCTACATAACCTCTATATGGAGAATAATCTATCGCTTGTCTGTCTACGCTAAACTCACCTCCATTTTCAAATGCTCTAATTTTAAAATTAGCTTTTAACATTCCGGGAGCTACCTCTTTTTTTACATTAATTTTAGGATAAATGGTTACTTTCCCTTCACTATTTAGTTTCCCATCAAAAATCATATTTTCTTCTGAATCAAAACTTTTAGCGGGATTATCAAAAATATAATCCGGGTAATCTTTAAAAGTTGTTTTAGATTGCGTTAAAATCAGTTCTACATCTGTTTTAATATTTCCGGCAATGGCTCCATGCAACCATTTTACTTCCATATCACCAGTCATAGGTTGATTATCTTTAAGGACTTGTGTTTTAAAATCGAGATTTATTTTTAGTCTATTAGGTTTTATGGTTTCAATTTTTAAGGTTTTGGAAAATGAAGAGCCACCTACTTTAATTTTTGCCAACCAATTTCCTGTGGGAGCATCATCATCAGTTTTAGTTCTAAAATCATAAAAACCATTTTCGCCTGTTGTTTTAATTTTGCGTGAATAGAGTTGATTTTCTGGAGTATAAAGCTCCATTACCACTGGATGGTTTACCGGCAGCACTCCTAGTTTATCTTCTAAAATAAAGGATACAAAAAGAGAATCGCCCGGACGCCAAACACCTCTTTCTCCGTAAATATATCCTTTCACTCCTTTTTTAACCGTTGCTCCGCCTACATCAAACATACTTACTGACAGTGCAGAACCATCATCCAAACGTAAATAACCTACCTGCTTATCTTGTTTGGCAACTAACAAGAAAGGTTTTTTGTTTAAATCAATGTCCACCAAACCATCACTGTTAGTAGTGGCTTTTTTCATCAATTGATTTTGATAATTGTAAATTTCAATATTAACATTTGCAAGTGGTTGTGTAGTTTTAATATCTGTTACCGCAACTGTAAGGGTTTTACCATTACCACCTTTGGCAATAATCCCTAAATCGGAGGCAAATACATTTTTGGCTACTTTTCGGTTATTTCTAGAGTAGTAAGACTTGCTGCAAGGATTATCTCTTTCGTTCCAATTATAATCATCATCGTAATAGTAATAATCATCGTCATAATAATAGTAATCGCCTGGTTGATCATAACTTAATGCTTCGCGCTCATCTTCTAAATCAATTTCTTCAAGTTCGTCAGTAGTATTTTCACAAGGATAAAGGGAATGTTTTTTACGAAAAGAAAGTTCTACCCTGTAAATTGCTCCTGGTTCAGCATTAATTAAAGAAGATAAATCAATAGAAAAAGTATTCCAATTTCCATAATCTATCGCTTTAGTAGCATTTAATTTCATTTCTGATTGATGAACAATTCTACCCACTCGTTTCATTTCCCTATTTCCATTAAGCTGGTTTATTTGAAGAAATTGAGCAACGTTATTTTCAAAAATTTTAATAATTTTTACATCCACAGCACTTAAACTTACCGCTTTAAAAGGAAAAATTAAACCGTTTGTGCTTGGTAAAATAACACCTTCACCAACTAGTTCAATATTAGGTTTTAGGCTGGTAAAAGAAATGCTTTTTTCAAACCCTTCAATTAATGGATAGTCAATAGAATTTTTTACTGTTTTATCGATAATAATTTTTGAAGTGCCCATTAATCTTTTTTCAGGATAGGCATTTAAAGTATTTTCATCAACAGCTAAACGCAAGGCTTCTCCCGATTGCAAATAGACTAATCCATTAAGGTCTTGAGTAGTACTAATGGGGTCAGAAAAATAAATAACAATGGTTTGTTCCGGTTGTTGAATAACTTTTAAATCCATCACTTTAAATTCTCCTAAGGGTGGAATTTCTATATTTTGTTGTCCTTTTTCTTCTGATTCAATTGTTTCTCCATTCCATTCTAAAACTACTTCGCCTCTTTTTTCTGTTCTATTAATACTATCGATAGAGAAAGTATGTAGTCTTTCCCCAATACCATGATTCCAGGAAATGGTTAATTTTTTCCCATTTTGAGTTGCAGAAATAGTTTTTTCTAAGTTCTCAGCATTAGCAAAATCGGCAGTAGTAAGTTCATAGGTAATTTGCTGCCATTTTAGTGAATTATTATCATAGGCTTTCACTCCCGAAAATTGTAAGTTAATCCCTTGTTTATAAGTCTCAAAATCAAAATCAAAAGTCTCTAAATCTTTTTCAACTTCTACAATCTCTGAAAGATAAAACTCCGCTTTAAAATAAGTATTGGAAGGGAGCTGAGCTTCTGGTCTAAATTCAATAGTAGTTTCATCTAACCAATAGGCTTCACCTTCAATTTCAGGACTAAAGTCAAATAAATCTTTATCAATAGCTTTGTCATATTGAGCGTGAACAGAAGGTTCAGCTAAACTAATTTTTATGGTAGATTGATTGGAAATGATACCTGAAGTAAATCCAGATATATAAGCAATAAAAGCAGGATTGATTGGTTCATTTCTTTTATGATCATCACATCCAACAGTTAAAAGAATTAAGGAAACAAGAATTAGTGCTATTTTTCTCATAGTATGAATTTTAAAAATAAAAAATAAAAATAGTATAAATTTTTATAAGTTTCTTTATTTAAGAAAACAAAGAAGAAGTAATATAGATCAACCGAAGTGTTTTTTTAGATTTTTAGAAAAATAAATAGTTAATTGATTACTTTTGAATGAGCATAATTAAGGAAAGAATGAGAAAATTATTCGGTGTAACTATTATTTTGAGCCTATTGTATTCTTGTTATTATAATGATAATGAACTTCCACAACCAACTTTAACTTACACACAACATACAAAAAAAATTATTGATAACAAATGTAATAATTGCCATTCTCCAACAGCCTCCCAACTTGTTCATCTTCCTTATTTGACCAACTATAATGAAGTTAAAAACCAAATTGACAAAATACATACAAGGGCATTAATCCAAGAAACTATGCCTCCCTCGAATTCTAATAATGGTGAATTAACTCAGAAAGAAAAAGACACCCTTCAACTATGGATAAACAAAGGAGCTCTAGAATAAACAAACCTATGTAAAACAGATACTTAAAGGATAAAAAATGATTTTTTTATCAAAAATATGATTTTCATCATTATATTTGTAGAATACAAATTATATTAAAACCCTAAAAAATCATGTTATGAAAATATTTTTATTATCTTTTTCTTTACTAGCGATTACTTTTGTTAATGCGCAAACTAAACATACTATTACAGCATCCGGAATGACTTTTACTCCAAATGCTTTAACTATTAATCAGGGAGATACTGTTGTTTTTGACAATGTTTCAGGATTCCATAATATAAATGGTACACAAGCTACTTTTCCAACTAATCCTGCCAGTTTTGGCAATTCACCTGCAAGTGCACCATGGAATTATACTTTTGTATTTACTGTAACCGGAAACTATTCATATATGTGTGATGTTCATGGAGCTAATATGTCAGGTACAATCTCTGTTCAACCAGCTACATCAGTGACAGAATTACAAAAAGAAACTAAAGTTAATGTTTATCCTAACCCTGCAGCAAATTATTTTTCTATAGATACAAAAAAAACTATAAAATCAGTTTCACTTGTTAATATTACAGGACAATTGGTTAAAACTTACTCAGAAACTGTTAGCCAAACAAACAGATTTGATGTAAAAGCTTTACCTAAAGGAATTTATTTTCTAACTATTGAATTAGGAGATGCCAAATTGATAGAAAAACTAATCATTCAATAAAAATGAAGCAACTTTCTATTTTTTTAGTTATCATTATTCTATTTTCAGGATGTGCCTACAATAGTTTTGATGAAGTGGAAGAAATTCCTGCTCCCATCAATCCAAATGCAACATATCAAAAATATACAGTTACTGCTTCAGGGATGGTTTTCACCCCTTCTAGCTTGACTATTAGTGTTGGCGACACTGTTGTTTTTGACAACATCTCAGGGTTTCATAATATAAATGGAACCCAGGCTACTTTTCCAACTAATCCTGCAAGTTTTGGCAATACTATTGCAAATGGCCCGTGGACATATACTTTTGTGTTTACCGTGTTAGGAAACTATAATTACCAATGTGATGTACATGCGCCCGGTATGGCAGGTACAATAACCGTTCAATAAATTAAGCTATGAGAACCATTACAATTATAATATGTTTATTAGTTAGCTCTATAAGTTTATCAGCTCAAGACTTATACAAAGCTACTGATGGAGAAATTTCATTTTTTTCTGAAGCTCCTGTAGAAAACATAAGTGCCATTAACAAAGATGTAAAAGCACTTATTAATGCTAAAAATGCTGAAGTTGCTTTTATAGTTACCAATGTAGGCTTTAAATTCGAGAAACCTTTAATGGAAGAGCATTTTAATGAAAATTATATGGAAAGCCATAAGTATAAAGTTTCTGTGTTTAAAGGAAAGATAGTAGATGAAGTAGATTTTACTAAAGATGGCACCTATGAAGTTACTGCTAAAGGAACACTGGATATACATGGAGTAACGGTTGAAAGAGAAATAAAAGGAACGTTAACCATTAATAACGGCAAAATAAATTTGACTACCGAGTTTGATGTGGCGTTGAAAGATCATAAAATTAAAATTCCTTCAGTAGTAGTTAAAAATATTGCAGAAGTTGTAAAAGTTACTGTAAATATTAATTTTGCAAAAAAATAATTTTATGATAAAATCCATTTTTCTCTCTTTTATATTACTATGTTCGTTGGTTTCTTTTGCTCAGGAGGATTTATTGAATATGTTAGAGGAAGAAGTAGCACAAGAAACTACTTCAGAAAAAGTAACCGCTACTTTTAAAGGCAAAAAACTTATTAATGCTAATACCATAGAAACTACCAAAAAGAAAACCTTAGAATTTAATATTACCCACCGATTTGGAGATATGCTTATAGGAAAAGCCGAAGGACATCATTCTTTGTGGGGATTAGATAATGCGACTAACATACGTTTTTCTTTTGATTATGGATTAACCGATAGAATTAGCATTGGAATAGGAAGAAGTAAAACACAAGAACACATTGATGGGAATATAAAATATCGGTTTTTAGACCAAAAAACAGGAGGAATGCCTATCTCAGCAGCATATTATGCAAATATAGCTGTTGCTGCAGTAGCAAAAATCCCAGAAGATAAATTTGTAAATAGATTATCTTATGTTCATCAACTTATTATTGCGAGTAAATTAAGCAATGCTATTTCATTGGAAATTTTACCTACTTTAGTACACAGAAACTTTGTAGACAAACGAAATGTTCATCCTGAAAATGGTTCGACCGATGAAAATGATTTATTTGCATTAGGTTTTGCAGGCAGATTTAAAATCTCTAAAAGAACGTCTTTTGTTATTGATTATTTTTTGCCTTTTTCTGAATTTAGAGACAGCAGAAACAACTATTATGATGCTTTAGGTGTTGGTATAGAAATAGAAACGGGAGGACATGTTTTTCATATCAACGTCACTAATTCTGCCGGAATTATTGAAAATGACTTTTTATCTTATACCAATTCTGCTTGGGATAAAGGCGAATATAAATTAGGCTTCAACATTTCACGTGTGTTTAGTTTTTAAGTTAACTTTGCCGAAAGTTTTCTTTTAAATGACGAAAGACCCCTACGAAGCACTCCGATATAAAGAATTTAATTTATTCTTATTCTTACGTTTTGCCTTAGTTTTTGCTTGGACCATGCAGTTCGTAGTAATTGAGTGGCAAGTCTATTCTTTAACTAAAGACCCATTAGCATTAGGTATCATCGGACTTATGGAAATCATTCCTGCCATATCTTTTGCACTATTTGCCGGACATATAGTTGATCAAAAAGAAAAAAGAAAACTGTTGATGCTATGCATCTCTGGTTTTATGCTAATTAGTTTTGGTTTGTTTGTTATCACTTTACCAAAAGTAATTGAAGCTTATTCTACCCAACATATTGTTTGGGCAACTTACGGATTAGTATTTTTTGGAGGAATTGTGCGCTCGTTTATTAGTCCAACCATATTTTCTATGTTTTCTTTACTTATTCCTAAAAAAGCGTATGCCAATGCTGCTACTTGGAGCAGTTCTGTGTGGCAAATAGCATCTGTTTTAGGTCCTGCATTGGCAGGTTTTGCTATTGTATGGTTTGGAGTACATGGTTCAATGTTTATCATTTTCGGGTTTGCAGCATTATCCATGTTATTTTTATATCTCATAAAACCCAAACCTATATTAAATCCTAAAATCGGAGAGCCTATTTTTCAGAGTTTAAAAGAAGGATTGAAGTTTGTTTTTAATACCAAAGTAATTTTGGGAGCCATTACCTTAGATATGGTTGCCGTTCTTTTTGGAGGGGCAATAGCCTTATTGCCTATTTTTGCTCAAGACATTTTACATGTAGGTTCGCAAGGTTTTGGCGTTTTGCGAGCCTCTCCTGCAATAGGTTCTTTCATTACCCTTATTGCAGTAGCTTATTTTCCATTAAATAAAAATGCAGGATTAAAATTATTGGGAGCTATTGCAGGGTTTGGGTTGTGCATCATTCTTTTTGGCTTATCGAGTTGGTTTTGGCTATCGGTAGTTGCCCTCTTTTTTAGTGGTGTTTTCGATGGTGTTTCTGTGGTAATTAGACAAACCATTTTACAATTAAAGACACCCGATAATATGCGAGGTAGAGTCTCATCAGTAAATTCTATTTTTGTAGGATCTTCTAATGAATTAGGGGCGTTTGAAAGTGGTGTTGCTGCTAAACTAATGGGAACAGTTGCTTCTGTGGTTTTTGGTGGTAGCATGACCTTGTTAGTGGTACTTTTTACGAGTATTAAATTTCCAAAACTTCGTAAACTCGATTTAGAAAAGGATTTAGTGGAGATGGATAATTAATGTGAATTTTGTTAATTTTGGATTCACATTAATTTATAAAAAATATTTCGGCAGCATTTTTCTATGTGACTTAAACTAGCCTATTAATCATTCAACTTTAGTACCGCTAAGAATGCCGTTGGCGGAATTTCTACATTACCAATTTGCTTCATTTTTTTCTTTCCTTCTTTTTGTTTTTCCAACAATTTTCGTTTACGAGAAATATCACCGCCATAACATTTTGCGGTAACATCTTTTCTTAAGGCAGAAAGTGATTCTCTAGCAATAATTTTAGCTCCAATGGCTGCTTGTATAGCAATGTCAAATTGCTGACGTGGAATTAATTCTCTTAATTTCTTACAAATTTTCTTACCCAAATCATACGCATTGTCTTTGTGAACCAATGCTGACAAAGCATCAACCTGATCTCCATTAAGTAGTAAATCCATCTTTACTAATTGCGATGGTCTAAACCCTATAGGATGATAATCAAAAGAAGCATATCCTCTAGAAATAGATTTTAATCTGTCATAAAAATCAAAAACAATTTCAGCCAAAGGAACATTAAAATTTAGTTCTACTCTATCTGTAGTTAAATATACTTGATTGGTTAGTTCTCCTCGTTTTTCAATACATAAGGTCATAATAGCACCAACATATTCCGATTTGGTAATAATAGAAGCTTTAATGTAAGGTTCTTCAATTCTATCTAATTTACTTGGATCGGGGAAGTCTGATGGATTATTTACAATAACTGCTTTTTCTTTATCTTTAGTTAAATAAGCATTGTAAGATACGTTAGGAACAGTAGTAATCACATTCATATCAAACTCTCTAGCAAGTCTTTCCTGAATAATTTCCATGTGCAACATTCCTAGGAAACCACAACGAAAGCCAAAGCCAAGAGCAGCAGAAGATTCTGGCTCAAAAGTTAATGAAGCATCATTTAGCTGCAACTTTTCCATAGCGTCACGTAAATCTTCAAATTCGTCAGTATCTACAGGATAAATTCCAGCGAAAACCATAGGCTTTACATCTTCAAACCCTTGAATAGCAGGAGCCGGTCTATCAACAGTAATAATAGTATCACCCACTTTTACCTCTTTAGCTACTTTAATTCCTGAAATTAAATAACCAACATCACCGGTTTTTATCACTGGTCTTGGAAATTGTTTTAATCGTAATGTCCCAACTTCATCAGCGTAATATTCTTTTCCAGTAGCTACAAACTTTACTTTATCGCCTTTTTTAATCTCACCATTTTTTACCTTAAAATAAGCGTAAATTCCTCTATAAGAATCGAAAACAGAATCGAAAATTAATGCCTGAAAAGGAGCATTAGGATCGCCCTGTGGAGCAGGAACGCGCTTGATAACAGCTTCTAAAATCTCATCTACACCCATGCCTGTTTTGCCGCTAGCAGCAATAATATCTTCTCTATCGCAACCAATTAAATCAATAATTTGATCTTTCACTTCTTCGGGCATGGCACTATCTAAGTCCATTTTATTAAGAATAGGAATAATTTCCAAGTCATGTTCTAGCGCCAAATATAGATTAGAAATAGTTTGAGCTTGAATTCCTTGAGTAGCATCAACAATAAGTAAAGCTCCTTCGCAAGAAGCGATAGAACGAGAAACTTCGTAAGAAAAATCTACATGACCGGGAGTATCAATAAGATTTAGCACATACTGTTCACCTTCAAAAGTATAATCCATTTGTATGGCGTGACTTTTTATGGTAATCCCTCTTTCACGTTCCAAATCCATATCATCAAGTGTTTGCTCTTGCAATTCTCTGTCGGTAATGGTGTTGGTTTTGTGTAAAAGCCTGTCTGCCAAGGTACTTTTCCCGTGGTCGATGTGAGCGATAATACAAAAATTTCTGATATTCTTCATATACGATATTGCTTACTTTAATAATAAGGGTGCAAAATTAGTTTTTTTTAATTGTAAAATACGAAGATGCTGTGATTTAAAATAAAAGCCATTAATCCCTAAAAGGGAGGCTTTTTCAACTGAATAAGTCAAAATCTTACGCGGAAGCGAGAACAGCTACATAAATTTTACAACCTAGAGCTTTTAAATCAGTTGCACAAGCTTCTATAGTTGCTCCGGTTGTTATTACATCGTCAACTATTAATACCTTTTTATTCCTAAGCTTTTCGGGATTATCTATTCCGAAAATAGAATTTACATTTTCCCAACGGTCGTAACGGGCTTTTTTTGTTTGAGTTTGCGTGTGTACTTTTCTATAAACCGATGTGGTATCTAATTCAACATCCATAGTTTTAGAAAGTCCTCTAGCAATACACTCACTTTGATTATAACCTCTTATTTTTTTCTTCTTAGGATGCAATGGAACTGGTATAATAATATCAATTCCCTCATATAAAGGAGCTTTTTTTAATTCGTAGCCATACAGTTCTCCTATCAACTCTCCAACTTCTTTGTTATCTTTATACTTTAATTGATGTAGTAAATGTTGCACCTTACTTTTTTTATTAAACTTATAAAAAGCAGCAACCATTTCTATTTGAATTCTTCCCCAAAATATTCTACACACATCATTATCTTGATATAAATGAAAATTAGTTTTAGGTAAATTTAGCTGACAAGAAGTACAAATAATATATTCTTGCTTTAGCAAAGTATTGCCACATGCAGCACATAATTTCGGAAATATTAAATTAAAAAAGTCAGTAAGCATGAGTTTAGTAACTTAAAATCAGCACTAATCTACTAAAATCTATACTAAGAATGAAATTACAAATTCGATTTTTTCAAGAAATTGCATAATTTAAACAACACTCTGGCACCTACATTAGCATCCCAATCACTATTACCCACTTCATTTAAATCGAAACCAATAATTTGTTTTTTACTCTCTACTAATTTATTGATTAGGTAATTAATTTGTTCGTATTCAAAACCTCCTGGAACGGGCGTTCCTGTATTTGGACAATGTTTTGGATCTAAGGCATCTATATCGTATGTAATATAAACTTTTTGTGGTAACTCATTAATAATTTCATCGCAAATAGTTTCCCAAGTTTTACCACCAAATTGCTGTGCTTTTATATCCCAATCGAAAAAAGTAGTAATTCTTCCTTTTAAGTTTTTAATATAATCTACTTCATCCTGACAAACATCTCTAATACCTACCTGAACTAATTTTGAAACCTGACTTGATTGTAAAGCATTATGAGCAATAGATGCATGCGAAAATTCAAACCCTTCGTAAGCAACACGTAAATCAGCATGTGCATCTATTTGTAAAATTCCAAAATCATTATACTTTTCAGCCAATGCTTGTATTAATCCTAACGGAGAATTATGGTCTCCACCTAAAACGGCTACTAATTTCCCTTGATTAAGGTATGCTAAAGCTGTTTGTTTAACATGATTATTAATCTCATTACAATAAGCGTTTACTGATGCTAATATTTCCTCATCTTCAGTATTAAATACTTCTCCATCTTCTAATTTTGCAATTAACTCCGAAGCAATTTTACCTACTTTTTTATGTTGCTTGGCTTCTTTTTTATTTACTGGCAACATGAACACCTTATTCTCCCAAGCTTTATCTAGATTGATATCAAATAAATCTACTTGTAAAGAAGCTTCGATTATTCGTTGTGGAGCTTTTGCAGTTCCTTTGTTGAAAGAGCAAGTTATATCTGTAGCTACAGGAATAATAACAATTTCGCTATCATCAAGTGAATATGGCAGCCCAAAAATATTTCCATTGGCAACACCAACATCGTTAGGATTAAAATCTGTCATGTTGTATTAAATTTTAGACAATTCGTTTTTAAGATAAGTGATAACATCTACTTCAACCACATCTACTCCATTTTTTTCAGCTAATAAATAAGAAATCCAATCTCCTAAATGAATTAAGTATAAAGCTCTTTCTAATTTTGAATTACCCTTTGAGTGAATTTCTATAACGGTAGAGGTATATTTTTCAAAGACAGTTTTATTTACCTCAATTCTTTTTTTGTTTCTGTAATAATCATCTTCATTTCTGAAAATTACTACTGCTAAACCTTCATTTTTATTTGCCCAGCCTACTAATTCGTTATGGTTCATTTCTGGAATTACATGGTGCCAACATAACATTTTAGAGTTTTCATTTATTTGTTGACGAAAACGTACTGCTACACCTTCATAAGAAGATTCTACATATATAACTGGAATTTTTTTATATAGTTTTTCAGTAATTGCTCCAGCTTCAACTAAAATAAGCGATTCATTTTCATTAATTAACTCGATGGCCTTGTTAAATTCATTTGAATAGTCGGAATTAATTATCCCATAATAATTCAATAATTTAAATAAAGAAGGAAAAGCTAACCCAAATGCAGCTCTAGGAGGATGTCCACCAGGAATTAAAATATGGTTATATTTTTTTTCAATAGCCAAAGCTGCTAATTTACCACCAGATGTTACGCAAGCAATGGTCGCATTTTTTTGTTCAGCTTGAGTTATCATCTCTAATGTTTCTTCTGTATTTCCTGAGTAAGAGCAAGCAATTACCAAGGTATTTTCATTAACAAATTGAGGAATTTTGTAATCTTTATTTACCAAAATTGGTAATTTGGCATTATCAGCTACTACTTGAACAATAATTGTAGCTCCAATACCAGAACCTCCCAACCCACAAATAAGTACATTATCAAAAACTTTGTTAAATGCAGTTAATGTGGTATTCTTATTTAATTCTATTGAATGCTGTATATGCTTGGTAAAATCTTCAATTAATTCCTTCATGACTAAAATTTAGTATTGAATATTAAAAACGGTATAAAAATAACTATACCTTTTGACAATCTTAATATGCTCTTTCATTTTTATTTTCATAATAATTAATAAGTGCTTTATTCACCACTTTATTTCCTCCGGGAGTAGGATAGTTGCCTGTAAAATACCAATCTCCTGTATGGTTCGGACAAGCATCATGCAAGCCTTCAATAGTTTGAAAAACGATATCAACTTCTGCCTTCATATTTTCAGGAGTAAGTAACTCAGTGATTTTCTTTGAAATTTGATCTGCAGTAAAAGGAGCATATATCTCTTTTACATAGTTTTTAATATGTTCTTTTGGCAGGTTTTGTTGTTCTACACATTTTTTATAAACTTCCTCTACAATATGTTGTTGATTAGTATCTTGCAACAAAGCAATTGCCGCCTGAAAAGCAATAAAATCCCCTAATTTAGCCATGTCAATTCCATAACAATCTGGATAACGAATTTGTGGAGCAGAAGAAACAACCACAATTTTCTTTGGGTTTAACCTATCTAAAATTCTTAAAATACTTTGTTTTAAAGTTGTTCCCCTTACAATAGAATCATCAATAATAACTAAATTATCAGTAGGTTTTACAGAACCATAAGTGATGTCGTAAACATGTGTTACTAAATCATTTCTATCATCATCTTGTGTAATAAACGTTCTTAATTTTGCATCTTTTATAGCAATTTTTTCAATTCTATTTCTTAAAGCAAGAATTTCATTCAGTTTTTCATCAGTAATATTACTTCCTAAAGCAAGAATTTTCTGTTGTTTTACCTTATTCAGCTCATCTTGCATTCCTTTCATCATTCCATAAAAGGAAACTTCTGCAGTATTAGGAATAAATGAAAATACTGAGTTTTTCATATCGTTATCTATACTTTTTAATACTTGAGTACAGATGTTTCTTCCTAATTGTTTTCTTTCTTTGTATATATCTATATCACTTCCTCTAGAAAAATAAATTCGCTCAAAAGAACAAGCAGTTTTTTCTAATGGCTCTCTAACTAATTTCTCTTGAATATCACCACTTTTCTTAACAATTAGAGCATGTCCTGGTTTAATCTCTTTAATATTTTCTACCTTAACATCAAAAGCAGTTTGAATTGCTGGCCTTTCTGAAGTAATTACGACTACTTCATCATCATGATAATAAAAAACAGGTCTAATCCCTGATGGATCTCTTAAAACAAAAGCATCCCCATGTCCTATTAGTCCTGCCATAGCATAACCTCCATCCCAATCAACAGCAGAATTTTTAAGGATTTTTTGAATATCTAACTCTTTAGCAATTAAAGATGATATTTCTTTTCTTGAATAACCTTGAGCTTTATATCTATCAAAAATTTCTTGATTTTCTACATCTAAAAAATGACCGATTTTTTCCATTACTGTAACCGTATCTGACTTTTCCTTTGGATGTTGACCTATATCTACCAAAATATCAAAAAGCTCGTCTACATTGGTAAGGTTAAAGTTTCCGGCTACAACCAAATTTTTAGTCATCCAGTTATTTTGTCTTAAAAATGGATGACAATTTTCTATAGAATTACCGCCATAAGTTCCATATCTTAAATGTCCTAAAAAAACTTCTCCAGTAAATGGTACATTTTTCTTTAACCATTTTACATCTTTTAATTTATCAGGATATTTTTGGTACGCTTTTCTAAATTTATTGTTTACTTTATCAAATATATGTTTTATAGGCTGATTATCATTTGAACGATACCTACTAATATATCTGTCACCGGGTTCTACATCAAATTTTATATTAACTAATCCAGCTCCATCCTGACCTCTATTGTGTTGTTTTTCCATCAATAAATACATTTTATTTAATGCATACATCGATGTTCCATATTTTTCAATATAAAATTCTAGTGGTTTTAATAGTCTTACCAATGCTATTCCACACTCATGTTTGATGGGATCACTCATTTATCTTTAACGCTGTTTGAAAATGAAGTGCAAAGTTATTAAGAATAAACTAAAAAGTTGGGCTTGTTGAAAATAATCTTGGAAATAAAATAAGCTACGCTCTAATAATTTTATCGCAAATTGCTTTCATCTCCTCCGTAGAAAGAGATAATTTTTCCTTTGAAAAATTTATATCTTCCACATTATTAATAGGCACTAAATGAATATGAGCATGAGGAACTTCTAAGCCAATAACCGCCACGCCAATTCTTTTACAAGGAATAGCTTTTTCTATCATTTTAGCAGTAGTTTGGGCAAAACTCCAAAGTTCTTGATAGGTTGGGCTATCAATATCAAAAATATAATCTATTTCTTTTTTGGGAACTACCAAGGTATGTCCTTTAGCCAAAGGAGATATATCTAAAAATGCCAAAAAATTATCATTTTCAGCAATCTTATAACAAGGAATTTCACCATTAATTATTTTGGTAAATATTGAACTCATTATCTAGATATTTCTACTATTTCAAATTTTACAGTACCTGTAGGTACATTAATATCAACAATGTCACCAACTTTTTTACCTAGTAAACCTTCTCCAATAGGTGAGTTTACAGATATTTTTTTAGCCTTTAAATCTGCTTCTTTTTCAGAAACTAATGTATATTCCATTAAAACTCCATTAGCCACGTTTTTAATTTTAACTTTAGATAAAATTAAAGCTTTTGAGGTGTCTAATTGAGATTCATCTACAATTCTAGCATTAGCTATAATATTCTCTAACTTAGTAATTTTTAATTCTAATAAACCTTGAGCTTCCTTAGCTGCATCGTATTCTGCATTTTCAGATAAATCCCCTTTATCTCTTGCTTCTGCAATTTGAGCGGAAATTTTAGGACGTTCTATAGACTTAAGTTGATGTAACTCTTGATTTAGCTTTTCTAAGCCTTCTTTTGTATAATAATTAATCTGTGACATAAAGTTTATAATGCGAAAAGAGAACTCAAAATTGAGCTCTCTTTAATTTTGTTTTATATTTAATATATTAATTACATATTCAATCTTACACCTATACTGTGTGTTCCTTCAAAACTTTCAGTAGTTTGATAGGCATAATCAAAACTAAATGTTGAGCCTCCTTTTCCTAGTGGAGCAACTATAGATGCACCAAAAGCAGGTCCGGTAAAAGCATTGATTCTTTTTTCACTATCAAACCAAGTATCTTGCTCCAAAGTATAACCGGCTCTAATCATAAACATTTCTCTAAAAGCATATTCTAAACCAAGTTTATACTGATCATTAGTAAATGAATTTGCCGTAAAATTACCTGCAACAGTTACTCTATGCATAGAAGAAATTTCTTTAGAAACTGAATCAACCGAAGGAGCTATATAAAAGTCATAAGATAATCCAATATTTAATAGTGACGGTAATTGAAAATCTGCAACTCTATGGTTTTTAGAAACGGAAATATTTGATCCACTTGAATTATCCTCTATTGTAAAAGACAATCCATCTCCTGATGCTTTCATAGTAGGTCCAACATTTTTTAAAGCTATACCAAACTTCATTCTATCATTTTCTCCTGTTTTATATCTAATACCCGCATCAAAAGCAAAACCTCTATTAGAAACATTTGATATTGACTCACTAATAATTTTAACAGATAATCCTCCAGAAATACTATTTGAAAAAGCTTGAGCATATCCAAAATCAAGATTTAAATAACTAGGTGAAAAAGTTCCTATTCCACCTTCAGGATTATCAACAGTGGTAACATCAATATCTCCAAAACTCATAGACATAACACCCATTCCAATCACTCCCGTCTCACTTACTCTTTGTGAAAAACCAAAAGAATTAATGTTTATATCACTACCTGATAAATAATTTTTATATGTGAACAATAATTCTGTTTTATTAGTGAAAGCCAAACCAGCAATATTAAGACTCATCGCTTCTAACCCTGTTATAGAAGCAGTATTAGCTCCAGCAAACCCTACACTTTTAGTCCATGGATTAATTAACAATTGAGAAGCACCAGCCTCACCAGCTCTATCTTTATTACCTCCATACATTTGAGAAGCTGTAAATAGAACAGTGGCCAATATAGCAATTGATATTTTTGAATTTCTCATATTTAATCTAAGTTATATTTAAGTTTATAATTGTAAGTAAAAATTAAAACCCATTTAAGTCGGTAGG
>DEMN01000007.1:0-274780 GCA_002359215.1 Flavobacteriales bacterium UBA2669
GTGATGTTAGCAATAGGATTAACCACAGGTGAGGGGTTCACAGTTATAGTATAAGTTACTGGAGTTGGAGCTCCACTACAACCACTAGCGGGAGAAGACACAGTCACCGTACTTGTAATAGGAGCAGTGGTAGTATTAGAAGCTGTAAAAGAGGGGGTATTACCAGTCCCCGAAGCAGCTAAACCAATAGCAGTATTAGAGTTGGTCCAAGCAAAAGAAGCCCCGGCAGGCGTAGAAGTAAAAGCAGAAGCAGGCACATTAGCACCATTACAAACGGTGATGTTAGCAGGTTGATTGATGGTAGTACTTCCTCCACCTGTTGCTGGAACAATACAATCCATCAAAGCAATTCTTGAACCCGCTCCACACCCGTTGTGAGTTAAAGTAAAAACTGTTGCTCCTCCTGGAACAGATATTGTAACCATACTTCCTGTAGTAGTAGCATTGTTATACAATAATCCAGTACCGCCATTAATTAATGAATATCCTGATCCGCAATAATTTGATAATGAAACTGTGCCGCAATTTGATGCAAAATAGAATTCTTCACAACTATTTGTACCATTAAAAATAACAGATATTGATGAAACAGGAGCACTAAAAGTCAAAGTAATAGATTGAGCAGCACTATTTAGCCACCATGCTGGATTTGATGTAGGAAAAGTTTGTCCATTACAAGAATATGAAACGTCACTCAAAGTAGATACTCCTATAGTACTAGCACTTACTGTAATTCCAGAACCAGCACTAAAGTAGGGATAGCTTGTTGCTGGTATTTTAGGTATTGAACCATAGTTAGATAAATTACAAGGGGATTGAGCTTTAGTTATCAATGGAAATAACATTAATAATATAATTACTTTCAAATACTTCATAATCATTTTTTATGTATTGTGATTGTTTTTTGTAATTAATAGGTAAAAACAACACGCATTTGACGTAAAAATACTTATATTGGATGCCTAATAGATTTTTTATAGGTAAAATTATTATCGAATGAGAGAAAGAGAGCCTTTTTTATTATAGATTTCGCCATCATTACCCTCAGCATTGATAATATAAAAATAAGTACCATCAGGAGCAAGAGATCCTGAAGAACTTTTACCATTCCATTGACTATTAAAGTCGTCCCATTCAAACATAGTTTGCCCCCATCTATTTAAGATTTGTCCCTTAATAGATTTTAAATTGATAGATTTTACGACAAAAAAGTCATTATTTCCGTCACCATTAGGAGTAAATACGTTAGGGATGAAGATAGAAGAAACAGAAGAAACCTTTATAGTGATGTAAGTAGTATCAAAACAAAGACCATTAGTAGTGACTAGTATAGCTTGATAAGAACCTTCATTATAATAGATATGAGTTGGACTAAAAGCGATAGAAGTATCGCCATCACCAAAGCTCCAGAAGTAATAATTAGCACCCACGCTATTGTTTCCAAAAGTCACCTCAAGAGGATGAATACCAGAAGTAGGTGTAGCATTAATAACAGCATTAATGCGATAAACAAAAACAGTGAAAGAACCAAGAATACTTTCGCAATTTCCAGAAGACTCACTAACATAAATGGTTATATAACCAGAAGAGTTAGAAGGAGAGTAATTTAAAACATTACCAGTATCAATTAAAATAGTTCCATTAGCATCAGCATACCAAGAGATAAGTCCATTACCAGAGCCATTAGCAGTTAGAGTTAAAACATCATTAGAGCAGATGGTATCAGGACCAACAACAGTAGGGGTTGGAGGTAGAGGGTTAGCACTAATTGTAATGTTAACAGAATCAGAACAGTTGCCATCAGTAGAATAAACAGTATAATTGCCAGCACATAAATTATTAAAGGTGTTGTTTGGTGTCCAATTAACACCATCAATACTATAAAGAGTAGCAGAATCTACAACATTAATAGTAACAGAGCCATCACAAACAGAAGAACAACTAGCAACCCCGATAGAAGTACTTGCAATAACAGCAGGGCAACAAGAAACAGTTGTTATGTTAATAGCTGCAAAACCAGTGGGACAGCCACTACCGTCATCTACTTGTATGGTAAAAGATACAGTTCCTAGTCCAGAAGGAGTATATATAGGATTTGGATCGGTTGGATTAGAAAGTCCAGTTGTTGGAGTCCAAGTGTAAGTGTAAGGGCCTCCATTTCCTCCAAAACCAGTAGGGTTACCACCTAAAACCAAAGAATCTCCTATACAAACGGTAGTATCAATCCCAGCATTAGCAATTAGTGATTGAAGCACAAAAACAGTCACACTATCTCTAGAACTGTTGCATCCATTTATAGTAGTTTGAATATAATAAGTAGTAGTAGTAGTTAAAATAGGAGTAGTAAGGTTTGTACCTGTACCAAGTAGGGTACCACCATTAGCAGCATTGTACCACTCATAATTACCACCCGGAGCAGTAGCCGTAAGCGTAGCCGTATTGTTAGGACAAATAGTAACATCAGCAGCAGTAGGAGTAGGAGGAGTAGGATTAACAGTGATGGTATAAGTTACAGGCGTACCCACACAACCGTTAAGAGTAGGCGTAACAGAAACAGTAGAAGTAACAGCACTACCTGTAGAATTAGAAGCTGTAAAAGCAGGTGTATTACCAGTTCCCGAAGCAGCTAAGCCAATAGTAGCATTAGAATTAGTCCAAGCAAAAGAAGCCCCGGCAGGAGTAGAAGTAAAAGCAGAAGCAGGCACATTAGCTCCATTACAAACCGTAATGTTGGTTATTGGATTAATTATAGGTGAGGGATTAACGGTAATAGTGTAAGTTACTGGAGTTGGAGCTCCACTACATCCACTTGAAGGGGAAGATACTGTTATAGTGCTAATAATAGGAGCAGTAGTAGTGTTAGTAGCCGTAAAAGCAGGCGTGTTTCCAGTTCCTGAAGCCGCTAAGCCAATAGCTATATTAGAGTTGGACCATGTAAAAGTAGCTCCTGTAGGTGTGCTAGTATAGTTTGATGCAGGAACAATATCTCCATTACAAACAGTTATATCAGCAATAGAATCAATTACTGTGCTTCCTCCACCTGTTGCTGGAACAATACAATCCATTAAAGCAATTCTTGAACCTGAACCACAACCATTGTGAGTTAAAGTGAAAACGGTAGCTCCTCCAGAAACCGAAATAGTTACCATACTTCCAGATGTTGATGCTCCGTTATAAGCAAGTCCTGTCCCTCCATTTATTAATGAATAACCTGATGTGCAAAAATTAGACAAGGAAACAGTTCCACAATTAGATCCAAAATAAAATTCTTCGCAACTATTTACCCCATTAAAAATAACCGATATAGAAGAAACCGCAGTACTAAAAGAGAGTGTAATGGTTTGGGTGGCACTATTTAACCACCATGCTGGGTTTGATGTTGGGTAAGATTGTCCGTTACATGAATAAGAAATATCACTTAATGTCGAAACTCCTGGAGCATTAGCATTTACTGTAACTCCCGATCCGGCACTAAAGTACGGATAACTTGTTGTCGATATTTTAGGTATTGAACCATAATTAGATAAATTACAAGGAGTCTGAGCTTTTGTTATTAATGGAAATACCGCTAATAAAATAAGTAAGTTTAAATATTTCATATTTTAGTTTTGTGCATGTTATGCACATGACGCATAAATACTTAGTTTGGGTGCATTAGAAATTAAAATAATTTTCCTTGGTCGGTTTTAGAAAATACTTTTCCTAAATGTTTGAATGCTTTTTCGGTAGCTTCTCTACCTCTGGGAGTTCGCATTAAAAAGCCTTCTTTGATTAAAAAAGGTTCATAAACCTCTTCAATAGTTCCTGCTTCTTCACTAACAGCTGTAGCTATAGTAGTTAATCCAACGGGACCTCCTTTAAATTTGTCAATTATAGCATTTAAAATACGATTATCCATTTCATCTAATCCATTTTTGTCAACATTAAGTGCATCTAAGCCCATTAAAGCTATTGCTTTGGTTATTCTACCATCTCCTTTAACTTGAGCAAAATCTCTAACCCTTCTTAGTAAAGCATTAGAAATTCTGGGTGTCCCTCTGCTTCTTCTTGAGATTTCTTCTGCAGCTGATTGTTCTATGCCAACATTTATGATGTCTGCTGAACGATGAATAATTTTAGTTAATAAATCAGTATCGTAATATTCTAATCTAGAAGTTATACCAAATCTAGCTCTAAGTGGAGCTGTTAACAAGCCCGTTCTGGTAGTTGCTCCAACAAGAGTAAATGGATTTAATTCAATTTGTACACTTCGGGCATTAGGCCCTGTGTCTATCATTATATCTATTTTATAGTCTTCCATTGCTGAATATAAATATTCTTCAACAACGGGAGATAAACGATGGATTTCGTCTATAAATAATACATCACCTTCTTCTAAATTTGTTAATAAACCTGCTAAATCACCCGGTTTTTCTAATACAGGACCTGAAGTTACTTTAAACCCAACTTGAAGTTCATTAGCAATAATGTTTGCTAATGTTGTTTTTCCTAATCCTGGTGGACCATGAAGTAAAACGTGATCTAAAGATTCTCCTCTTTGGTTGGCAGCTAAAACAAAAATTTTTAGATTCTCCACTACTTTTTTCTGACCTGTAAAATCATCAAAACTTAATGGTCGCAACACTTTTTCTATCTCCTTTTCTGTAGGAGACATGTTAGCTTTATTTGCGTCTAAATTTTCGTTCATAGGTTTCAAAGGTAAGTATATTCCAAAATTAGTAGCTAATTTAATTCAAAAAATCATTCGGCAGGAATTTCTTTCCCTGTAATAGATCTTACAATGGCTCCTAAATAAACTTTTAGTTTTATAACATAAACTGGTGATGAAAAATTTTCTTTTATACCCCCATTTTTAAATAAAATTAATCTGTAACCCACTCCTGTACCTATTCCAACCCATTTTATAATTTTATAATCAATTAACATAGCCGGTTCATAAGAAATTAATGTGGTTTTGTCTGTCTTAGATTTTTTTCCTTCAGCATTGGTATATTCAAAACTAGCCTCTCCTATTCCTATTTGGGTTGATAGGTTAAATTCCCATTTTTTTGACGAAAAATATACATACTCAAAATAAGGAGAAAAATAACCGTAATTAAGGTTAACAGGAATGGTATCGTTTTGTTCTATTATTTCAGACTCAGAATGGATTAGCAACTGATTTATTCCTAATCCTACATTGAATTTTCTTTTAAAACTTAGTCCAATTTTTATACCCGTTGTCTTTACTTCAGTATTTCTTAAAAACGAAAAACGAGAATCAAATTTAAATTCAAATTTTGGTTTGCTAGAAAAACTTTCTTTAAACTCATTTTCAACCTTTTCGGGTTGGGCAATTAATAAATTTGAAAATAACACACAAATTAATAAACAAACAGCTTGTTTCATCTTTTAGGTGAGTGTTAATTCGTATTAGTGCTTTTTTTAATGTAGTTTTTGTAGATAAAGTAGCCTACAACTCCAACCAATAAATAAGGGAAAATCATTAAATATAAAATTCCGTTGTTTACGCTTTTTGCTATAGCTCCTCCACTTTCGGATTCAGACTCAACAACAGCCTTACACATAGCACATTGTGCTTGAATTATTTCTGATGATAGTAAGAAAAAAAGTAATAACGATATGTTTTTAAGAAGACGTTTCATGACGCTACAAAATTAGGGTATAATCTCCAATCTTTTAAGTTATTTTATTTTTTTTGTATTTCTTTCTTAACGTGAACAATTAGTATAATTTTGCGGCATGACAACAAATGAAGATAACCTAAAAAAAATTATTTCCCATGCCAAAGAGTATGGTTTTGTATTTCCATCAAGCGAAATTTATGACGGACTTAGTGCTGTGTACGATTACGGGCAGTTAGGTGCTGAACTAAAAAAGAATATTAAAGATTTTTGGTGGAAATCTATGGTGCAAATGCACGAAAATATTGTAGGTATTGATGCCGCTATTTTTATGCACCCGGAGACCTGGAAAGCTTCGGGACATGTTGATGCATTTAATGACCCATTGATTGACAATAAAGATTCTAAAAAAAGATACCGTGCCGATGTGTTAATTGAAGAATACATCGAAAAAATTCGTTTAAAAAACGAAAAAGAAGTAGAAAAAGGCAAAAAACGTTTTGCAGATAATTTTGATGAAACTCAATTTAGAGCTACTAATCCAAATATTTTAAGAAATCAGGCTAAAATAGATGAAGTTACAAGTAGGTTTAAAACGGCTATGGAAAATGATAATTTAGCTGACATTAAAACATTAATTGAAGACTTAGAAATAGCTTGTCCTTTAAGTGGTTCTAAAAATTGGACAGATGTAAAACAGTTTAACCTTATGTTTTCAACGGAAATAGGTTCTGTTGCCGAAGCGGCTAATAAGATCTATTTACGTCCGGAAACGGCTCAAGGTATTTTTGTAAATTTTTTAAATGTGCAGAAAACGAGTCGTTTAAAAATTCCTTTTGGAATTGCTCAAATTGGTAAAGCTTTTAGAAATGAAATAGTGGCTCGTCAGTTTATCTTCCGTATGCGTGAGTTCGAACAAATGGAAATGCAATTTTTTGTTCGTCCTGGTGAAGAAATGAAGTGGTACGAATACTGGAAAAGCGAGCGTATTAATTGGCATCTTTCGTTGGGAATTGATGAAAAAAATTATCGTTTTCACGATCATGTTAAATTAGCTCATTACGCTAATGCTGCTTGCGATATTGAATTTAATTTCCCGATGGGGTTTAAAGAATTAGAAGGAATTCATTCTCGTACAGATTTCGATTTGAAGCAACACGAAAAACACTCAGGTAAAAAATTGCAATATTTTGATCCGGAAATTAATCAAAACTATGTGCCTTATGTGGTAGAAACCTCTATTGGTTTAGATAGAACTTTTTTAGCAATATTTTCTTCTTCTTATAAAGAAGAACAATTAGAAGATGGTTCGGAAAGAACGGTATTAAAACTTCCTGCATTTTTGGCTCCTTATAAAGCAGCTGTTTTGCCCTTGGTAAAGAAAGATGGGCTACCGGAAAAAGCGCGTGAAATAATGGATTTATTAAAGTACGATTATAATTGTCAGTACGATGAGAAAGATTCTGTTGGAAAACGTTATAGAAGACAAGATGCTATTGGAACACCATTTTGTATTACCGTTGATCATGAATCTCTTGAAGATGACAAAGTAACCATTAGAGATAGAGACACCATGCAGCAAGAACGTGTAGCTATTTCAGAAGTGGAAAATATTATCAGAAAAAAGCTGACTAGAGAAAATAGTCGTTAAAGGTTAATAATTGTTAATCTTAGGTGGCAGGCTAGGGCAAAACATTTCATTTTAATAATTTTGAAAACAGACCAAAACACTATTAAAATGAACCGGTTTTCGTTATTGTTTTTAATCCTATTTTTTTCATTTTCTGTTAAAGCTCAAACAGATAAAAACCAGTTGGGTGCTTGGTACATGCTGTTTTTAGATGGTAAATTCTCCGAAACAAGTAACTTTGGTTTTGAAAGTGATATTCAGCACAGAAATTTTGATGCAGGTAGAGATTTAGAGCAATTAATGTTGCGGGGAGGATTGTCTTATAAATTTTCGGAAACTAAGACCAAATTGACCTTAGGATATGCCCACATTACTTCCGGTGCTTTTGGTGTGGGTGATAATTCCAAATCTTATGAAAGTAGAGTTTATCAGCAACTCGTATTTTCCAACAAATTGTTTTCAAGAGTTTATGTAACGCAACGTTTTCGTTATGAGCAGCGTTTTGTACAAAATCAGGATTTTAGAACACGTTGGAGGCATTTTTTTGCTGTAAATATTCCTTTGAATCAAGAAAAGTTGATACCAACTACTTTTTATTTTTCTATGTACAACGAATTGTTTATCAATGGAGAACGTTCTATAGGGAATGATAGAAAGGTTGAATTATTTGATAGAAATCGATTTTATATGGCACTAGGCTATCAATTAACCGAAAATTTAAAATTTCAAGCAGGAATGATGAGGCAACTTACCAATGTTGTTGGTAAAAATCAACTTCAAATTGGGATACATACTACGTTGTGAGAATAGCGTTATTACTTCTTCCTCATAAAAATCTGAATAGGAACTCCTTTAAAATCAAAGTTTTCTCGCAATTTATTTTCTAAAAATCTTTTGTAAGAATCTTTTACATACTGAGGTAAATTACAGAAAAATGCAAAGGCTGGCGAATAGGTAGGCAATTGCGTTACAAACTTTATTTTTATCCATTTTCCTTTAATAGATGGAGGTGGACTTTGGTTGATAATGTCCAACATTACCTCATTGAGTTTGGAAGTACTTATTTTTCTAACTCTATTTTTATACACTTTAGTAGCTTCTTCTAAAGCTTTTATAACACGTTGTTTGTTAATGGCAGAAATAAATAAGATAGGTACATCGGTAAACGGTGCTAATTTGTGTTTTATTTCAGCTTCAAACTCTTTTGAGGTGTTGGTTTCTTTTTCTATTAAATCCCACTTGTTTACCAATAGGACAACGCCTTTTTTATTTTTAATAATAAGGTTGTAAATGTTCATATCCTGAGCCATAACACCTTCAGAAGCTTCTATCATAAGCAAGCATACATCAGCATTTTCTATTGCTCTAATAGAACGCATTACCGAGTAAAACTCTATGTCTTCATTTACTTTGCCTTTTTTTCTAATTCCTGCAGTATCAACTAAATCAAATTCAAAACCAAATGAGTTAAATCTGGTAGTTAGTGAATCTCTGGTGGTTCCTGCTATGTTGGTAACAATGTTTTTTTCTTTCCCGATAAGGGTATTTAACAAAGAGGACTTACCTACATTAGGTCTTCCAACAATAGCAATTTTTGGCACATCGCTTTCTTCCTCTTCAATAGGGTTGTCGTCAATATGTTTTACTACTTCATCTAACAAATCTCCTGTTCCGCTACCGCTAATGGCAGAAACACTAAATATTTCATCGCCAATGGCTAATCCGTAAAAAGCGTTAGAATCTAAAATTCGTTCGTTGTTGTCCACTTTGTTGGAAACCAACACTACTTTTTTGTTAGATTTTCTTAATAAATTGGCAACTTCTGTGTCTAAATCGGTAATTCCTACTTCTACATCTACCACAAAAATGATTAAATCGCATTCTTCAATAGCGATAAGCACTTGTTTTCTAATTTCATCTTCAAAAATATCATCAGAACCTTTAATATATCCTCCGGTATCTATTAAAGAAAACTCTTTTCCATTCCACTCTACCTTTCCGTAGTGACGATCTCGCGTTACACCACTTGCTTCATCAACAATAGCACTTCTTGATGTGGTTAGTCTGTTAAATAAGGTGGATTTTCCTACATTCGGACGACCTACTATTGCAACTATATTACCCATTTTATTTGTTTATTTTCTGCTTTATATTTAATTCAAATAACCGAAGTTTCTTAACTGTCTTTCGTTGTTTCTCCAGTCTTTGTTTACTTTAACATACATTTCTAAAAAGACTTTTTTCTCGAAAAACTGCTCCATTTCCTTACGAGCTAGAGTGCCTATACGTTTTAAATCTTTTCCTTTATGTCCGATAATTATGCCTTTCTGACTTTCTCTTATAACCATTATTACCGCTCTAATTCTGATGATATTAGGCTCTTCTTTAAATTCTTCAATAACAACTTCGCAAGAGTAAGGAACTTCTTTTTGGTAGTGCATTAAAATTTTTTCTCTAATAATTTCTGCCACAAAGAATTTTTCAGGTTTATCGGTTAGTTGGTCTTTATCGTAAAAAGGAGGAGCTTCGGGTAACAAACTTTTAATTTCGAGCATAATCTGATCTACATTAAATTGATGCAAAGCCGATAGTGGATAAATTTTAGCGTTAGGCAATATTGCTTGCCAATAAGCTACTTTTTCTTCTAAAAAAGCTTGGTCAACTAAGTCAATTTTATTGATTAATACCAATACAGGCACATCGGTTTTCTTTAGCTTTTCTAATATTTCTTGGTATTTTAATTCTTTTTCTTGCACCTCAACCATAAATAAAAGCACATCAGCATCAGACAAGGCAGAACGGACAAAAGTCATCATTCCTTCGTGCATTTTGTATTTAGGATCAACAAAACCGGGCGTATCAGAAAAAATAATCTGATGTTCTTCATCATTCACTATCCCTAAAATTCGGTGTCGGGTAGTTTGTGCTTTAGAAGTAATAATAGACAGTTTTTCGCCTACCAAAGTGTTCATTAATGTTGATTTTCCAACATTGGGGTTACCTATAATATTTACAAAACCTGATTTATGCATTTAATAAAATTGAAATAAAATGCAAAATAACGAAATAAAAAGTTGCTATTATTTTAAAAGTATTAAAAGGCTTGGTAAATGGTGATTGTTTTGGTAGAGAGTAACGATTATGTTATATTTTCGTTTTGTTGTTAACTTCTTTATGACTAAAAATATTATGAAAAATAGTGATTTTTGGCAAATTGGGTTTTTAATTTTTTAAAATCTGTTTTACAAAAACTTCTTTTCCAATAGTTGTTTGCAGATAATAAACTCCTTTACTGTACGAAGTAATGTCAACTTCTATTTTTTGTTGTCCTTTTGGAATTATCTTATTTATTATAACTCTTGAGGAAGCATCCAATAAATTTATGCTAACTTCTTTATCTATCTCACTTTTTTCAATAGTAAATAACCCTGTATTAGGATTCGGATAGATTAAGATGCCTAAATCATTTGCTAAATCATTTATGCCAACACATTGTTCTACTGTAATAAAAGTAGAATCGCTGTTGATGCAAGAATTGACATCTGTATAAGTGTAAATTACACTGTGAGTTCCTAATCCTGCTGTGTTAGGGTCAAAAGCACCACCATTAACTCCCGTACCTGAATATACTCCACCTGATGGTGAACCATTTGGTAACGTAACCGTGTTACTGTTACTACATATTGTATCGGGATTAAAATTGTTTAGTGTGACGTTTGGTAGTGGGTTTACTGTTAATGTTGTTGATAATACACTATCGCAACCGCTAATTGTTTGCAGGCTATCATAATATGTTCCTGCTATACTTTGGTAATTACCATAAATAAGAATACTGTCTCCTTGACAAATTGTACTGTTAGTATTTGACAAATAAACTGGGTTTATAGAGAGGGTTATGGATAATACACTGTCACAACCATTAATCGTTTGTAAACTATCGTAATAAGTTCCTGCTATACTTTGATAGTTACCATAAATAAGAACACTATCTCCTTGGCAAACAGAAGTGTTTTGGTTTGAAATAAAAGAAGAGTTTACAGTAATAGTAGTAGTATCAGCATTTATACATGCATAAGGATTTGTATAGAGATAAACAATATCATAAGTTCCTGCCCCTGTTGTTGCAGGATTAAAACTACCTCCACTTACACCATTTCCCATATAACTACCACCTGATGGAGTACCAACAGGTAAAATAACTAAACCTTCATTATTACATATCGTATCTGGATTAAACGGACCTACAGAAACTATAGGAAAAGGTGAAATATATATGGAATAGCTTTTAATAGAGCTGCTATTATTTTTATACCTTATAAGAGTTACATTAAAAATACCTGTATCTGTAAAAAGGTGTTTCGGATTAACATCCATAGAGTTGTTGTTTGGCCCACTAGGTACGTCACCAAAATCCCATAACACAGAATCAAAATCATTTTGCATTATGGTAAAAGAGGTTGAGTCACCAAAACATTGGTTAGTATATCTATAAACAGGAAGAATGGAGGGAGCAAAGTTGGATAATCCCATTTTTGAACTTTTACCTAACAAATAAATTCCATTAGTAATATAGTTACAAGATATACCTAAAGAGTCTGGCTCATCAATGACATCAAGCGTACCAGCATTAAATTTTGCAACGTATATTTTGTAATCTGGTCCCAATTGAAGCGAACCAATTTGTGCACTGTAACTACCTAAAGTTACTTGAGAGTTTTCTATTGCCGTAGCAGATCCAGCCAATAAATTGTATTGATATACATTACTGCCTGTATTTATATTCTCTGCAATATAAAGGAATTTATTATTAGGAGAGAATTCCAAGCCATATGGTTTAATCAAATTAGATATTGTTTTTAAACCACTTAATCCCCCTGTAGATTTGTTGAAATTGAATATCTCAACAATACTCAATCCCCATCGAGCCACGGCTACTATATTCCCATTTATAGAAGACTTTATACAACCAATAGCATCAACACCATTATTAATATTAACCCCTATATTACTAACCGTGGGGGTCATATTCAAACCTGTTGACGATAACAGAAAACTATTAAAACTATTTGTTCCTCGTAAATGGGTTACAATCCAAAAATCCGTTCCATTTTGATGTTGGATGGCTGTAACTTTTTCACGAGCTTGCCCCTTTATTAAAATATTTTTTGATGTAACCGCACCTATACCTCCCAGTAATGACATGTCAACGATACTATATCTAAGTCCTTCAGTAAAAAATTCATCTGAAATAGTAAAAAGGTAGTAAATGGAATTGCTACCAGGTTGCTTTACGATTAAAGCAGATTGTGTACTACTATTATCTCCCTCTAAACCAAAACCATTTGACATTGTTACATGATTCTTATTCTTAACTGTTCTTCCATCTGTATAAAAAAGTAAATTACCAAGGCTATCACTAATACTCGAACATCCTTCTTGTTGGTTTAGAGTATATGTGGTTTGAGCAGTAGCAGTTCCATTGTTAAAACTCAGACCAGCATATGCCCCAAAACCCCAATTATTAGCTTCGTTTTGACAGATTAAACTTCCTTGAACAAAAAGAAAACCTATTAAGAAAGTATTTTTTATGATATTTACAACCTTATTTTTCATAGTATAAATTTCAATGTTTGTTAGTTTTTGTTTAGAAGTATTATTTTCTCCAAATATATAAAAAATAGCTTAACAATCAGTGAAGTGGAGTTTTTAAAACAAAAAAACCTCAGATTGCTCTGAGGTTTCTAGTAGCGGGGGCCCGACTCGAACGGACGACCTTCGGGTTATGAGCCCGATGAGCTACCAACTGCTCTACCCCGCGATATATCTTTAAATAAAGTTGTCTCGTTCTCCCAAAATGGAGTGCAAATTTACGATTTTTTAATCGACTACAAAGCATTATTTTAAAAACTTTCCGAAAAGTGGCTTTTCATTAACAAATTTTAAATTTTAAGTCGCATAAAAAATTGTACTTTTGGTTTTTTTCAACAAAAACCTGAAATAAGATAGATGTTAACGCTCATCAACAAAGAAATTAGAAGTTTTTTAGGATCATTGGTCGGATACATTGTTATTGCAGTGTTTCTTACTACCATAGGTCTCTTTATGTGGGTTTTTCCTGGCGACTATAATGTGTTGGATAACGGCTTTTCTAGCATCGGTTCGCTTTTTTATATTGGTCCTTGGGTGTTTATGTTTTTAATTCCTGCCATAACCATGCGTTTGTTTTCTGAAGAAAGCAGAACAGGAACCATAGAATTGCTTTTAACCAAGCCTATTACCGATTTTCAGATAGTGTTAGCCAAATACATAGCCGGTTTTTCATTGGTTTTTTTCTCCCTTTTACCTACCTTGGTTTATTTTTATTCTGTTTACCAGTTAGGGAGCCCTCCCGGAAATATTGATACAGGAGGAACGTGGGGTTCATACTTTGGCTTATTGTTTTTAGGAAGCGTATTTGTTGCCATAGGCTTATTTGCGAGTGCCATTACCAATAATCAAATTATCTCTTTTTTAATAGCGGTGTTTTTATGCTTCTTTTGCTACGCAGGTTTCGATGCTATAAGTGCGTTAGAGCTTTTTGGATCTATTGATGCATTTATTATCAAATTGGGAATTAACGAACATTACCGTTCAATGAGTAGAGGAGTAATTGATTCCAGGGATGTAATTTATTTTTTAAGTGTTATCTTTTTGTTTTTATTATTAACGAAAACCGTATTGGCAAGCAGAAAATGGTAAAGAATAACGCAAATAGAAATAGAGATTTATCAGCTTTAGCAATAGGGATTTTGGTGATTGTCTTAATCAACTTTTCAGCATCATTGCTTTTTGAACGTTTTGACCTTACCTCAGAAAATAGATATTCGCTTTCTAATGCTTCTAAAGAATTAGTAAAAAACTTAGATGATATTGTTTATGTAAAAGTTTACTTAGAAGGAGATTTTCCTGCTGCGTACAAAAAATTACGTGACGAAACGCGTGAGATGTTGGATGAATTCAGAGCATATTCTAACGATAATTTAGATTATGAATTTATCAATCCTGCCGAAAGTGGTGACGAAAAAATTACCAAGGAAATTTATCAGCAGCTTTTTAAGCAAGGCTTACAACCTACAGATTTAAATGAAAAAACTACCGATGGGTTTTCTAATAAACTGATTTGGCCGGGAGCTATCTTTTTTTATAAAGGAAAAGAAATTCCTGTGCAGTTGCTAAAAAGTAAATTAGGCAGCAATCCGGTTAACATGATAAACAGCTCTATTGAAGGGTTGGAGTATGAAATTGCCAATGCTATTTATAACCTTACCACAGAATTAAAACCAAAAATTGCTTTTATTGATGGACATGGAGAGTTGAATAAATATGAAGTAGCTTCTTTATCTACTTCATTGGCAGAGTTTTATAGCATAGATAGAATTAAGTTAAACGGAGAGCTATACAGCCTTACCGAAAGAACCATGAAAGATTCTACTCAGGAATTTGTTGTTCACCCAAAGTATGACGCTATTATTATTGCCAAACCAACACAAAAATTCTCTGAAAAAGATAAATTTATTATTGACCAATACATTATGTATGGCGGAAAAGTAGTTTGGATGATAGATCCTGTATTTGCTAGTATGGACAGTCTTAGAACTTCGGATGTGACGATGGCTATCCCTCAAGATTTAAATTTAGATGACCAATTATTTACCTATGGAGTTAGGGTAAATGCCAACCTTATTCAGGATTTACAATCGGCACCCATACCAATTGTTACAGGTATGGTGGGAAATCAACCTAAAACAGAGCTTTATCCTTGGTATTTTTTCCCACTATTAACTCCTGCAAACAGTCACCCAATAGTAAATAACCTTAATGCTGTTAAGGGAGAATTTACCAGTACCATTGATACGATTAACAAAGCAGGAATTACTAAAATCGGACTTTTAAAGTCATCTCAGTATACCAAAATATCTAGTGCTCCAACAAGAGTAAGTTTATCGTTTTTAAGGTTTGAACCCGATCAAAATCAATTTAATAAAGGACATCAAGTTGCAGCAGCATTGCTTGAAGGTAGTTTTGAATCGGTATTTAAAAATAGAGTGCCGCCACAAATTTTAGAAGCCAATGAAATTGCTTTTAGAGAAAAAAGTAAATCCAACAAAATGGTAGTTATTGCCGATGGAGATATTGCTAAAAATGCGGTAAATCCAAGAACAAATGAATACATGGCTTTAGGATTAGATAGATATACTAAACAACAATACGGTAATGCAGATTTTATGCTTAATGTAATGAATTATATGTGTAATGATAACGGGTTGATGAGTGTAAGAACGAAGAAATTTAAAATAAGACTTTTAGACCATACTGTTATTAAAGATGAAAAAGTTATATGGCAAATTTTTAATACCGTTTTACCTGTAGCAATAATGTTGCTGTTTGGTATTGCACACTTCTTTTATAGAAAGAGAAAATATACCAAATAAAAATTACTAGATATGAAAAATAACAACAAAATAATTATTCTTGTTTTATTACTTGCTATAGCTGTAGCTGCTTACTTGTATTTTAATCAGGGGAATACAACTTATAATGTTGAAGGAGCGAAATTAGATTTTGCTGTTGAAGATACTAGTTCTATTACTAAAATTTTTATTGTAGATAACCAAGGAAAGCATGTTACCTTAGTGAAAGGAGAAAAATCGTGGATGGTAAATAATAAGTACGATGCCAGACCAGATAATATTAGGTTATTAATGAAGACGTTTAGCAGAATAGCTGTAAAAGCTCCGGTTCCTAAATCTGCTCAAGATAATATTATAAAGAGTATTGCCACAAAAGGTACTAAAGTAGAAATTTACCAAGGTGGAGGTCAACCATCTAAGGTTTATTATATGGGAAACTCTACTATGGATCAAACAGGAACGTATATGTTGTTGGAGACAGAAGGCGTAAAATCTACTGTTCCTTTTATTATGCATATTCCGGGTTTTAGAGGGTTTTTATATTCTCGTTTTTTTACTGATAGCCAACAATGGAGAGATGCGGCTATTTTTAAATACCATCCTCAAGACATTCAAAAACTAGAAGTTACTTATTACGAAACACCAGAGCAATCTTTTACCATTATAAAAAAAGATACTTCGTTTATTATGATAGATAAAAATAATCAAGAAGTGAAAGCTCCTGCTAATAGAATTTTGGAATATTTAGAACGCTACGAAAAAATTTATTATGAAATGGTTGATACTGAATCGAAACCTGAATTAGTTGATTCTGTACTTAATTCTCAACCTTTTATAAGAATTGCAGTTACTGATGTTGATGGAGAAATTAATGAAGTAGTGGCCTACCACATGCCTAACTTTAGAGAAACACTAGACCCTGTTAGTGGAGAACCTTTTGAATTTGATGTAGATAGAATGTATGCCAACATTAATAAAGAATTGTTTGTTTACATTCAATTTGCTACTTTTGATGAAATTACTATTAAAAAAGATGACTTTTTAGTTAAAAATTAAACTTGTTTGTTTTTTTTATAAATTCATTATCAGCACCTCATGTCAACACCAATTTCGGTTGTGATTATTACCTACAATGAAGAAAGAAACATTGCTCGTTGCATCCAATCTGTGCTACCCATTGCTGATGAAATTATTGTAGTAGATTCTTTTTCTACCGACAATACCGAAAAGATTTGTTCGGAATATAAAGTAACGTTTATTCAACATCCTTTTGAAGGACATATTGAGCAAAAAAATTATGCTCTTGCTCAAGCCAACTTCAATTATGTACTTTCTTTGGATGCTGATGAAGCACTTTCTGAAAAGCTATTAGAAGAAGTGAAGCATATTAAAGCCAATTGCTCAAAAGATGCATACAGTTTTAATAGGTTAACCAATTTTTGTGGCAAATGGATAAAATATTGCGGTTGGTATCCCGATAAAAAAACACGCCTTTGGAATAGAAACAAAGGAAAATGGGGAGGTGTTAATCCGCATGATAAAGTAATAATGCAACCTCGAACAACTACGCAGCATATAAATGCAGATATTTTACATTATTCTTTTAATAGTATTGATGAGCATTTAAAACAAATAGCCTACTTTACAGATATCAGCTCAAAAGCAGCTTTTGAAAAAGGCATAAAAAGCAGTGATTTCAAAATAGTTTATAAAACGGTATTCAAGTTTTTTAGAGATTATATTCTAAAATTAGGAATATTAGATGGCAAGTACGGTTATATTATTTGTAAAAACTCTGCTTACGCTAAATATTTGAAATACAACAAACTTAAGCACTTACAACAAAGCAAAAAATAACTTGAATTCGCAACCGGAAAATATCTGTTTTTTTAATACTACTACTTTTTGGGGTGGAGGAGAAAAATGGCATTATGAAGCTGCTGTTATGGCAAGCGAACAAGGTATTCCAACATTTTTTGTGTCCTCGCCACACAGTGTGTTAAATGAAAAGTTAGCCTCAACAAAGGTGATGCAATTTCCTATTCGCAATAGCAAGTTGGGGTTTTTGTCGGTGGCTAAAGTAAAAAAACTCACCCAATTTTTTAAAGACAATAAAATTACTACGGTAGTTTTTAATAGTCCGGTGGATTTAAAAACAGGCGGATTAGCGGCTTATATGGCTAAAGTACCAACAGTTGTTTATCGCAGAGGTATTGCTGTTGAGGTAAAAAAGAAAACCCTTACTACTTGGTTATTTAAAAAAGTAATTACGCATTTTATTTTTAATTCTGCTGCAACAAAAGCCTTAATGGTTAAAAATTTTGAGGACATTATCAATACCAAAAAGTCGGCAATAATTTATAATGCTATTGATTTTTCGGCTTTTACTACAACAGAAAAAACCAATTCCTCTCCGAAAATAATTATTGGAAATGCAGGTAGGTTAGTAACCCAAAAAGCACAACATTACTTGGTAGATATCGCTAGTATTTTAAAAGCTAAAAACTTGGATTTTGAAATTCATATTGCTGGAGACGGACCAAGGCATAATGAGTTAAAAGCGTTAATTGAAGCTAATCACTTAGAAAACGAGGTAAAATTATTGGGTTTTGTAAAAGACATGAATGAATTTATGAATACGCTAGACATCTTTGTTTCTACTGCTAAATGGGAAGGTTTTGGATTTGTACTTGCCGAAGCCATGGCACATCAATTACCCTGTATTGCGTTTGATATCAGCAGTAACCCGGAGCTTATTTATAACAACACTACCGGGTTTTTAGTGCCGGCTTTTGATGTGAAAGTTTTTGCTAGCCAAATAGAAAAGCTCATTAATGATAAAACCTTACGTCACGAAATGGGTGATAAAGCCTACCAATTTGCTATCAATAATTTTGATAAAACACTTCAGTTCAATACCTTTTTAGAGTTTGTGAAAGGGTGAGGTTGAGGTAAAATGGACTAACGGTTTCGTACGTGAAAAGTAGCGAATTTTATACGCTAACTGTTCAGTTTAGTAATGACCGTAGATTTATGAAAATCACTTTAGAATATGTACTTAAAATCGGTATTTTTTATAATAAATTGTCAGGCACAGATATTTTATATTTTTTTCATTACGTTCTCCGTTATTCTGTCACATTTACTAAAGCCAAATTCAAAAATATCTTTGGTGTTTGATAGATTATAAAGTATTTCTTTGAGCATATCTTTTGCTCGGTGTAATCTTATTTTTACGTTGGCAAGACTTATGTCTAAAGTGGATGCAATTTCTTTTAAACTCATTTCTTCCATTTCTTTCATTATATAAACTGTTCTATATTTTAATTCCAATTGGTCAATAGCATTTTCTAACAGTTGTTTTGCTTCTTTCTGTGTCATTTTTTCTTGTGGATTTAATTGTTTGTAGTCTGGGAACTCTAAAATAAAATTATTATCTGTACTTTGACGGTAACTATTTAAGTACAGTATCTTGCCTTTTTTTTTCAATTCCGCCAATGATTCATTAATGGCAATGCGGATTAACCAAGTTGAAAATTGGGATTGTAAATTGAATTGATGCAACTTGGTATATGCCTTAATATAGCTGTTCTGCATTACGTCTTCAATCTCGGTTTCGTTTTTTAGATAACCTCTAATGATACGATAGAGTTTTTGGTTGTTCCGCCTTACCAACATTTCGTACAACTCTTTTTCACCATCTAAAATACGCTGTATTACAGTTTCTTCTTTTATTTTATGATTATTGAAATCATTCATACTTATTGTTTCCATATTTAGTCTGTTTTTTCTTTTTAGATGCTGAAATTGAAAAAAAGATACAAAATTTTGTATCTTTTTTTGGATTGTGCTATCAAAAGGGAGTAACAAATTTATAAACAATTAAAATTATTAAGATTATGAACTCGAATGTACAATTAGTAAAAAACATCTTAAAATTCACATTTGGTTTAGTGCCAATAGTTGCAGGATTAGATAAATTCACAAACATTTTAACAGATTGGTCTCAATACCTTTCTGAAGGTTTTGCAGGAGTGCTTCCTTTTGAGCCAACTACATTTATGATGATAGTTGGTGTTATAGAAATTATTGCTGGAGGACTTGTTTTAACAAAAACAAAAATTGGTGCTTATGTGGTTTCTGCTTGGTTGGTAGCAATTGCTGTAACTTTAATTTTTAGTTGGTCTTATGTAGATGTTGCTGTAAGAGATTTGGTAATGGCAATAGCTGCTTTTTCTTTAGCAAAGTTATCTGAAGATAATTATAATAAAGCCAATAATTAATTATGGCGAAATTGAAAGGAAATACACTTTTGGTAAAAGAAAATTTAAACAATTCAAATCATCACGTAACGGCTAAAAATCCGTTGCGTGATGATGCTTTTGATATAGATGACAATTCAAAAATTAAGTTAATTGCGGATAAGTTTAAAGATATAGTTGAAATATTGGGTTTTGACCTTACTGATGATAGTATAAAAGACACTCCAAATCGAGTTGCAAAAATGTATGTTAACGAGATATTTAAGGGGTTAAATCCAACAAATAAACCTAAAATTACTTTATTTAAAAATGAATATGAGTATTACACTCCATTGGTAGAATTGAATATTCCATTTACGTCATTTTGTGAACATCATTTTGTTCCAATACAAGGTAAAGCCAATATTGTTTATATTCCAAAAGAGTATGTTATCGGATTATCAAAAATCCATAGACTTGTTAACTTTTATGCAAGAAGACCGCAAGTCCAAGAAAGATTGACAAAGCAAATAGCACAGGAATTGTCATTCACGCTCAAAACAAATGATGTTGGAGTTGCATTAAAAGCTACTCATAGTTGTATATCTTGTCGTGGTGTGGAAGATTTAGGGAGTTCAACGCTTACATCGACTTTTTTAGGTCAAATAAAAAATGATAATAATTTGGTGTCAGTTCTGCTTGGTTCAAATTGATACTAACTTAATATATGATTTAATCATATATGCACTAAATATAGGAAGTCATGTACGATAAAGCTCAAAAAAGGGTCATACTTATTTTTTTATATTAAAATATTTCACCAAGTGTCAAAAAACTCATCTTTAACCTTTTGTGGTAACATTTTTTAGCTTCCCACCACATTTTTAAATCATATTAAGTCAAATAGGTAAGTACTTTTTCAATTTTTAGGAAACATTTTTCTCATTTTTCGTTTCCAATGTTAAAAATGTTTCTAATTTTGTCCACATTATGAGTAAAACAGAAAAACATATTGAACTATTGGTTAATTGTGCCCATCTTTTTATGAAGTATGGCATTAAAAGTTTAACCATGAACGACATTGCCACCCATTTAGGAATTTCTAAAAAAACACTTTACCTGTATGTAACAGATAAAAAAGATTTGGTAAATCAAACTGTGCAAATACAAATAGATAATGAAGAATGTATTTTAGAAGAAACCATTAGTCATGAAGGAAATGCTATTGATGAGTTACTTAGAATTAACCAAAAAGTAAGTGAAAAGCTACATAACATACAACCAGGAGTAATGTACGATTTGCAAAAATTTTATCCTGAAGCTTGGAAAATATTTCAAAATCATAAATGCAATTATATTCCAACTATAGTAGAGGCAAATATTGAAAAAGGGGTAAAAGAGGGATTATATAGAGAAAATGCAAACCCTAAAATTATTTCTAAATTTTATATTACCATGGTAGATAAAATGTTTGATGTTGAACTTTTTCCTCCCATGGATTTTAATTACAAAGCTTTGCATTTAGAAATGGCTCGTTACCACATTAGAGGTATTGCCAGTAAAAAAGGAATAGAATATTTAAAAGAAAAATTAGCACAAACCAATCAAGAATTTTAAAATTTATGAATCACTATAAAATAAGTTTAACTGTTGTGTTGTTGGGAATGTTGTTTTCCTCAACTGCTCAAGAATCAAAAAGTTTTTCTTTAAAAGAAGCTCAAGATTATGCTATTGCAAATAACTACCAAAACCAAAATGCCATAAAAGACATTGAAATTGCTAAAAAGAAAGTTTGGGAAACTACTGCAATAGGATTACCACAGATAAATGCCGAAGGACAAATCCAACGTTTTATTGATATTCCTACACAAGTAGCTCCAGCAAATGCTTTTAACCCAATGGCTCCTGAAGGAGAATTGGCTACTTTTCAGTTTGGATTAAATTACAATAACTCTGTTGGTATTACTGCTTCGCAATTAATTTTTGATGGCTCTTATATTGTTGGTTTGCAAGCGGCTAAAACTTACAAAGAGTTATCTATTAATAGTCAAGTAAAAACTGAAATAGAGCTGAAAGATGCTGTTGCCCAGGCATATTATACTGTTTTAGCTACCAAAAAAAATGTGTTGGTGTTAACTCAATCCTTAGAAACGTCTGAAAAAATGTTGGGAGAAACTAAAGCAATGTATAAAGTCGGGTTGACAGAGGAACAAAATGTAGATCAATTAGAATTGAATGTAAATGCTTTGAAAACCTCTTTGGGAATTGCTGAGGGACAGAGAGATTTTGCTATAAAACTACTTAACCTTCAGTTAGGTTTAGATATTAATACACAATTGGTGTTAACTGATGAGTTTGAAAATATGATTGCTGTTAATCAAAGCAGTGCTTTGGACAAAGAATTTAAAATTGAAAACCATATTGATTATGAACTAATCGTTACCAATATGAAGCTTTCACAATTGAATTTGAGGAAAGAAAAATATACTTTTTTACCAACAGTATCCGCATTTTTTAGTCATCAACAACAAAATTTTGGTAATGAATTAGATGTTTTCAGTAGCGATGCCAGATGGTTTCCGGCAACTATTGTTGGGGTAAATTTAAAACTACCTATTTTAACAAGTGGAGCAAGATTATCTAAAGTTTCTCAAGCAAAGATTGAGTTAGAAAAAATGGAAAATTCTGCTAAAGAAATAGAACAAAACTTGAAATATCAATCTGAATTAGCAGCATCTAATTTTGACACAGCTAAAGAAACTTTTGATAACCAGAAAGATAATCTGGCGTTAGCTCAAAAAATTTATGATAAAACAGTAAAAAAGTATGAAGCAGGAATTGCATCTAGTTTGGAATTAACTCAAGCTCAAAATCAAATGCTTAGTGCAGAGGGAAATTATGTAAAGGCAGTGTTAGATTTGCTCAACGCTCGTTCTGCTTTAGAAAAATCTTATGGTCAAAAATAAAATCAATTAAACCTAACATATCAATCAATAAAATATTTATAAAATGAAAAAAATATTAATCATCATTAGCGTTGCAGTAACTTTAATTTCCTGTGGAGGAAAAGAAAAAACTGTTGACGAAATTGTTGCAGGAAAAAACCTTGAAGAAATAAACGCTAAGAAAAATGAGTTGACAGCTAAGCAAAATGCCATCTTAGATGAGATAGAAAAATTAGATATAGCGATTGCTAATTTAGATTCTTCTTTATCAATTCCGGTAATCACTACCATTGAAGCTACTACTACTAGTTTTAAGCATTATGTTCAAATTCAAGGAAACGTACAAACTAAAGAAAACATTATTATTTACCCTGAATATGCAGGTGTTTTAACTAAAGTATTGGTAAAAGAGGGTCAGTTTGTAACCAAAGGTGAAGTATTGGCTAAAATAGATGATGGTGGGTTAAATCAACAATTATCGCAAATGGAAACGCAGTTAGCTTTAGCAAAAACGACTTTTGAGCGTCAGGAAAGGTTATGGAAAGATAAAATCGGTTCAGAAATTCAGTTTTTACAGGCTAAAGCTAATTATGAGGCACAGCAAAAAGCAGTAAATCAAATGAAAGAACAGTTAGCTAAAACTACTATTACAGCACCTTTTAGCGGTGTTATTGATGATGTAATGTCGGAACAAGGTCAGGTAGTCTCTCCTGGAATGAATCAATTGTTTCGAATTATTAATCTGAAGGATATGTTTATTGAAGCAGAAATTCCTGAAAATTACATTACCAATATTAAAACAGGTTCTCAAGTAAATGTTTATTTCCCAGTGTTAAATGATACAGTTACATCTACTATCAGACAAGTAAGCAACTACATCAACCCGAATAACAGAACGTTTAAAATAGAGATAGCAATAACCAATGAAAATAAAATGGTTAAACCTAATATGACAGCATTATTAAGCATTAACAATTATATAAACGATAGTGCATTGGTATTACCTCAGGCTATTATTTCTGAAAATGCTGAAGGTGAAAAATATGTTTATGTAGTGAAGAAAGGAAAGAAAAATAGAAATTACGCTGAAAAGAGACTGATTAAAATAGGAAAAATACAAAATGGTGTTGCCGAAATTATTGGAGGAATTGCTAATGGAGATATTATTATTGATGAAGGAGCAAGAACTGTAAAGGAACAAGAACAGGTCTTAATTAAAAAGATGTAATCAGACAATTACCAACTTCATTAAAAAATAACCTAAAACGGTAAAAGAAAAATGGCTAAAAATAAAAAACTAAAAGAATTTAAAATATCATCTTGGGCAATAGACAATAAGATGACTATTTATCTCATGATATTCTTAATATTAATTACAGGGATATCTGCTTATTACTCGATGCCTCGAGAAAGCTTTCCGGAAGTGAAAGAAACTAAAATCTATATTAGTTCAGTTTTTCCAGGAAATACCTCTGAGGATATGGAAAAACTAATTACTGATCCTCTTGAAGAGGAGCTGCAGAACTTGAGTGGGATTACAAAAATTACTTCAACTTCCCAAGAAGATTACTCTATTATTATTGTTGAGTTTGAGGAGAGTTTTAGTATTCCTGAAGCGAAATCTAAAGTGAAAGATAAAGTTGACTTAAAAAAAGCAGGAGCAGATTGGCCAACTTTTAATGGAGCTAAAGTTGAACCTAACGTGTTTGATTTAAATATTGCTGAAGAGTTTGCGATTATCAACGTTAATATTTCAGGAGATTATCCGGTTCAAAAGCTGAAGGAATATGCTGAATATTTAGAGAAGAAAATAGAGTTATTACCTGAAATTAAACAAGTAGATATTCGTGGGGCTCAAGAAAAAGAAATTGAAGTAGCTGTTGATGTATATAAAATGACAGCCTCAAAAGTGAGCTTTGATGATATTATTAACACCATTGCAGGAGGAAATACTACCGTTTCTGCGGGTAACTTGGTAATGAATGAGCAAAGAAGAACCATTAGAGTTATTGGGGAAATTGAAGATGCTGCAGAGTTAGGCAACTTTGTTGTTAAAAACGAAAACGGACCAATTTATCTTAGGGATGTTGCTTCTATTGCTTTTCAAGAGAAAGAAAAAACTACTTATGCGAGAGAGTTTTCTAAACCAGTAGTAATGCTTGATGTTAAGAAACTTTCAGGTAAAAATATGGTAGAAGCTGTCGAAAAAATTAAAGTTATTCTTGAACAAGCTAAAAGTGATTATTTACCTAAAGATTTAAGTGTTACCACTTCAAACGATCAATCTACAAAGACTATTAATCAAGTTGATGAGTTAGTAAACAACATTATTTTTGGAATTCTATTAGTTGTTGGGGTATTAATGTTCTTTTTAGGATTTAGAAATGCTTTGTTTGTTGGTTTTGCTATTCCAATGTCTATGTTTTTGTCGTTTACCTTATTAAATTTAATTGGTTATACGATGAATACCATGGTGCTTTTTGCTTTGGTTATGGGATTGGGAATGTTGGTTGATAATGGAATTGTGGTAGTAGAAAATGTGTTGCGTTTAATGCAAAAAGAAAACATGAGCAGAATAGCTGCCGCCAAACAAGGTATTGGTGAAATTGCTACACCTATTATCATATCAACATTAACTTCAGTAGCAGCCTTTGTTCCACTTGGTTTTTGGCCGGGAATTATGGGAAATTTTATGAAAATATTTCCTATAACCCTTTCTATAGTGTTGGGCTCTTCATTATTTGTTGCCATTTTTATCAACTCTATGCTTACGGCAGATTTTATGAAAACTGAAGAAAAAGCTATGAGTAAAAAGTTCTTAATTAAATTAAGTGTTATTTTATTCTTTTTTGGTGTACTTAGCTTAATTATTGGCGGAGGGTTTAGAGGTATGGGAACCTTATTGGTTTTTGCTTCTATTATGCTTTGGATTTATAAATATTTGTTAGTAAAGGCTGCAGATTATTTTCAAGAAACTATTTTGGTTGTTCTTGAAGCTAGATACCAGAAATTTTTATCTTTTGCATTGAGCGGTAAAAAGCCTTATCTATTTCTGTTTGGAACATTTGGATTGTTAATTCTTTCATTCATTGTATTTGCTATTGCACAACCAAAAGTGGAATTTTTCCCTGATAACGAACCCAACCAAGTGTTTGTTTATTTAGAATATCCCGAAGGAACAGCCATTGAAAAAACCAATAAATTAACTAAAGAAATTGAAGCTAAAGTTTTTAAAGTAGTAGATAATTATAAAGATGAAACAGGCTATAACTATATGGTAGAATCTGCTGTTTCTCAAGTGGGGGAAGGTGCTGGAAACCCACAAACTGATGGAGGCTCTAATGCTGAGATGCCTCATAAAGGAAAAGTAACAGTTTCACTTAGAGAATCTAAACTCAGAAGAGGGAAAAACAGTAAAGATTTTATGGAAGAAGTAAGAGAAGCGGTTGGTACTTATCCAGGAGTGAATATTTCTGTGGAAAAAGAAGCTGCCGGACCTCCTGCCGGATATCCTATTAATATTGAAATTAGAGGAAAAGACTATAATGATCTTATTCTTACAGCTAAAAACCTTAGAGATGCAATTAATAAATTAAATATTCCGGGTATTGAAGGATTAAAAATTGATGTAAACAAAAGTAAACCTGTAACAGAAATAACTGTAGATAGAAAAAAAGCAGGAGAGTTAGGTGTTTCTGTAGGACAAGTAGGTAATCAATTGCGTAGATCGCTTTATGGTGAAAAAGCAAGTGTTTATAAAACGGGTGGCGAAGAATATGATGTTGCTGTTAGGTTTGATGAAGTATACAAGCACAATACAAATGCATTGTATAACCAAAGAATTGTATTTAGAGACCCATCTAATGGGCAGATAAAAGACATTCCAGTTTCTACTTTAATTACAACTAATAATACCTCCTCTTACACTGCTATTAAGCATAGAGATTTAAATCGAGTGGTTACTTTGTATTCCTCTGTTAAAACAGGATATAATGCTACGGAAATTGTTCAAACCATCAAAACTAGGTTATCTAATTTCAAAACACCTAAAAATACTACTATTGATTTTACTGGACAAATGGAAGAACAAGAAAAAAATATGGCATTCTTAACAACGGCTTTGTTTTCAGGATTGGGATTAATTATCTTTTTGTTGGTATTACAGTTTAATTCATTTTCAAAACCATTAATTGTTTTAATGACCATCTTTTTGAGTTTTATTGGAGTACTTTTTGGCTTGGTTATTTTTAACATGACTTTTGTAATTATGATGACTATGGTAGGAATTATTTCTCTTGCCGGAATTGTGGTGAACAACGGAGTGGTGCTGCTCGATTATACCGAGCTTCTGGTAGATAGGAAGAAAAAAGAACTGGGATTAGTAAAAAAAGATAAATTGGCCTTGCCTGAATTGTTTAATGTTATTGTAGAAGGCGGAACAGCTCGTTTACGTCCGGTATTGCTAACAGCTATTACCACTGTTTTTGGATTAATTCCGTTGGCAATAGGGTTAAATATAGATTTTTTCTCTTTGATAACGGAGTTTGATGCTAAAATTTATATTGGTGGAGATAATGTAATTTTCTGGGGACCATTAGCTTGGACTGTTATTTTTGGGTTAACCTTTGCCACTTTTTTAACGTTAGTTATTGTTCCTGTAACCTATTTTATTGTAGAGAAGTTTAAAATACGTGTTAGCAGGTGGAGGGCATAAAATAATTTTTTAACTAAAAATCAAAAAGTTATGAGTCAACAAAAAATAGTATCTAAGCAGCAAAAAGAGGAATTATTAAAAACCTTACAAACGCGTTTTGAAAAAAACTTAAATCGCCACAAAAATCTTGAATGGAAGAAAATACAAGAAAAGTTGGAAGCCAATCCTGAAAAATTGTGGTCGCTAAATAAAATGGAAGAAACAGAAGGAGAACCGGATGTAATTAAATATGATAAAACTACAGGCGAATATGTTTTTTATGATTGCTCCGCAGAAAGCCCCAAAGGTCGCAGGAGTGTTTGTTACGACCCGGAAGCATTAGTATCTAGAAAACAACATAAGCCTAAACATAGTGCTATTGGTATGGCTGTGGAAATGGGTATTGAATTATTAACTGAAGAGCAATATCATGAGTTGCAACAATTAGGAAAATTCGATACAAAAACATCTAGCTGGATAGCAACACCTGCAGATGTTAGAGTACTCGGAGGAGCCATTTTTGGCGATTGGCGTTACGGAAAAACCTTCATTTATCACAACGGAGCAGAATCTTATTATGGAGCAAGAGGGTTTCGTGCTTGCCTAAAGGTATAGTTTTTAGCTTGTTAATTAAGACGAATTAGTTTAGTATTAACCTTAAAATAAATAGAGATGAAAAATAAAATCATGTTTGTAATCTGTCTGTTATTTGGACTAATGTTCATTAATGCAGGACTTAATAAATTTTTTAATTATATGCCAGTACCTGAAGACATGCCGGAATCTATGATGAAAGTTTTTGAAGCTTTTATGACAATTGGTTGGCTGATGCCACTTGTTGCTGTTGCGGAAATAGTTGGGGGCTTATTTTTTGCTATTCCTCGGTTTAGAGCATTAGGAGCTATCGTTATTTTTCCGATAATGGTAGGCATAATACTGACACACATTTATCAAGCACCTTCAGGATTACCAATGGTGTTGGTATTATTAGCAATAAATCTTTGGGTTATTTTTGAGAATAGAGATAAATATCTTGCTTTAATCAAGAAATAAGAGCTTTACGATTTTTGTTTTATAAAACCATAAACTATGGATAGGTATAAAGAAACTTTTGAAACGTGGAACAAAATAGCTTCAATATACCAAGATAAGTTTATGAATATGGACTTATATAATGAAACATATGATGTTATTTGTAATGCGATTACCCAACCCAAAGCCAAAATTTTAGAAATAGGTTGTGGCCCGGGTAATATCATTAACTACCTCTTATCAAAAAGACCAGATTTTGAAATTTTAGGAACAGATATAGCCCCTAATATGATAGAACTTGCAAAAAAGAACAACCCTAAAGCAAGTTTTGCCATTATGGATTGCAGGCAGATTGATCAGCTAAAAACAACATATAATGGAATAATTGGTGGTTTTTGTTTGCCTTATTTATCAGATTTAGATATTGTTAAGCTAGTTGCTGATTGTTCTAATTTATTAAGTGAAAACGGTTTGATCTATTTAAGTTTTGTTGAAGGAGATCCAAAAAAATCAGATTATCAAGTTAACAATAATGGTGATAGAGTATATTTTTATTTCTATCAACTAGATACTATAAAAAAGCTACTTACAGATAATAATTTTGTAGCAATAAAAGTATTTTATGTAGAATATAAAAAATCAGAAACGGGAAAAGACATCCATACCATACTGATAGCAAAAAAAGCGTCTACAAACTAAATTAGAGTTTAGTAAAAGGAAGTATATGGGACTTTTATACCCATTTGTTTAACTAACTAACAAGCACCTTATTGTATTTATTTTTATATTCTACAGGGCTTAATCCGGTTATTTTTTTAAAGGTAGTTCTAAAAGCTTTGGTATCTAAATAACCAACATCAAACATGATTTCATTAACGGTTTTAACACCCAATTCCAATTGTTTTTTAGCAGCTTCAACTCTTGTTCGTTGGATGTATTCCAATATGGTGTTGGCAGTTGCTTTTTTAAACCTACGCTCAAAGGTTCTTCTTCCTATTCCTAATAAATTACATAAATCATCAACGATAATTTTATTCATGTAATTTTTTTCAATAAATGTTTGAGCTGTTTCTACATCGGCATCAGCATGGTTTTTTTGAGCTTTAAAAATAATAAATGGCGATTGAGAAGTCCTTCCTGCATCTATTTGAAATATTTTAGAACAATAAATAGCAGTTTCTCTATCTACTATTTTCTCTATTATATAAAGAATTAAATTTGCTGAAGAAAAAGCTCCTCCTCCTGTATAAATACCATCTTCATCTGTCATTATTTTATCTGAAAGTAAATTTACTTTTGGAAAAAGTTGTTTAAAAGGTTCGCTGGCACGCCAATGGGTTACACAATCTTTGCCGTTTAGCAATCCGGTACTAGCCAATAAAAAAGCACCTAAACATAAACTTACTATTTGAGCCCCTGCTTGGTGTTGTGCATTTACCCAAGGATAAAACTCATGGTTTAATTGTAACGCTTCAGCAATATTATTCTGAATGGGAGGAATTATAACAATATCAGTAGTTTTTATTTCACGCAATAGTTTGTCTGCTTTTATAGCGTACTGACCATTATTAACGTGCATTTCAGGGATAACACCCACTATCTCAATATTAAATATAGGAGACTTCCCTTGTGTTTTTAAAAACTCATTGGTTTCCAATAATCCTTGCCTAGCATTTTCTAGTCCGGCAAGATTTACATAATGTGGTAATAATACAGAAACATGTTTCATATCAGCAAAAATAAAAAAAAGATTTGTCGCAAACTACCTTTTCATTGTCCTATTTACACCTCTTATTTATAAAAAAAAGCCTTTACATTTGTAGTGTTAATATTAATTTAGTCACCTTCTAACTCATTTATATTATGAAAGCTACAGACAAAACCACCATAAAAATAGAAACTTTGGTTAAAGCCCCTATAGAAAAAGTTTGGAGATGCTGGACTGATCCAAATCATATTACTCAATGGAATAATGCATCGGATGATTGGCAAACACCTTTTGCTGAAAATGATTTACGTGTGGGAGGAAAATTATTATTTCGTATGGAAGCGAAAGATAAAAGTGCAGGGTTTGATTTTGAAGGAACGTATGATGAGGTTATTGAAAATCAAAAGATAGTTTATACCATTGCTGACGGTAGAAAAGTAAGTGTTACGTTTACTGAAAAGGATAATGAAATAATGGTAACGGAAACTTTTGAAGCAGAAAATATTAATCCGATTGAAATGCAGCGAGACGGTTGGCAAGCTATTTTAAATAATTTTAAAAAACATGTTGAAAATACAGCATCAGCTATGAGTAGCTTACATTTTGAAATTACCATTAATGCTCCCGTTGAAAAAGTATATCAACTCATGATAAGCAAACCAACGTATGAGGAATGGACAAAAGAATTTAACCCTACATCTAATTTTGAAGGTTCGTGGGAAAAGGGTTCAAAAATTCTTTTTATAGGTTCAGATGAAAAAGGAAATGTTGGAGGTATGGTAAGTAAAATTAAAGAAAATATCCCTAACAAATTTATTTCTATAGAGCATGTAGGCTTACTTCATGGCGATAAAGAAATAACAAGTGGACTGGAAATAGAAGGTTGGGCAGGAGCATTAGAAAATTACACTTTTACAAGTGAAAACGGAAAAACAATACTTGCTGTTGATACAGATAGCAATGAAGAATACAAGGCTTATTTTGAAGAAACATGGCCCAAAGCATTAAATAAACTTAAATCAATTTGTGAACAATAAAAACTAAACATTATGGCAACAGTAAACGCATACTTAAACTTTCCGGGAAATACGGAAGCAGCTTTTAATTTTTATAAAACCGTTTTTGGTGGTGAGTTTGACGGAAAAACACACCGTTTCAGTGATATTCCACCATCTGATGATATGCCCCCTATACCCGAAGCGGATAAAAATTTAGTAATGCATGTTTGTCTTCCTATTCTTGGTGGCTCAATGCTTATGGGAAGTGATGCTCCTGAATCTATGGGTTTCAACGTAAAATTTGGTAATAATGTATACATTAACTTACAACCTGATACCAGAGAAGAAACCAAGCGTTTGTTTAGAGCACTTTCTGAAGGAGGAGTTGTTGAACAAGAGTTAATGGACATGTTTTGGGGTTCTTATTATGGAAGTTGTAAAGATAAATTTGGGGTGCAATGGATGTTTAATTGCGATGAAAAAGTATAAGCTAGTAAGAGAAAAGTGATTTTGAATATAGAAATATTTAAAACAAATATTCAGCAACACAAAGATGCTGAACGTATAGCTCAGAAAATACAATCATTTTTTCCTGATGCAACAATTTCTTTTGATTTAGAAGATTGTGATCGTATTTTAAGGGTAATGACTCCAAATAATGATCTTAATAAAGTTCCTGAATTGATTAAACAAAACGGGTTTGAATGTGAAGTATTGTTATAAATGGTTCAGTCGTTATTAGATTTAATAATACATTGATTAGAATAATTAAATCAAATGGGAGCAGCAAAAGTAACATTAAGAATTTGTAAAAAAGGGCATCAATACTATAAGAGCAGTGATTGTCCAACTTGCCCAACTTGTGAGAAAGAGAAAAAACCATCTGAAGGCTTTCTCTCACTACTTGCTTCTCCCGCAAGAAACGCATTGTTGAATTGTCTTGAAATAGACACATTAGAAAAATTGGCTACTTATACAGAGAAAGAAATACTAAAGCTTCATGGAATGGGGAAAGCCAGTATGCCTATATTAAGAAAGGTACTGGAAGAAAAAGGACTGACATTTAAAAAAGAATGAAGAAAAATAACAAGTCGCTAAGAAAAGTTAAAGTAAGTAGTTTAAAAAAATATTATTTTTATCTTCTCAAAAATTTTTATGAATAGTTGGAAATTATTTAAAGAAGCCCTTTTGGGTAAGGAGCAAGACTTTACCAAAATTAATATTAAAACCGGTATTTTTCTTTTATCGGTTCCTATGATTTTGGAAATGGTTATGGAATCTCTTTTTGCTGTGGTAGATATATTTTTTGTCGGCAAATTAGGAGATAATGCGGTAGCTACAGTAGGTTTAACAGAAGCAGTAATTATTATTGTTTATTCTGTTGGTGTAGGCATTAGCATGGCTGCAACAGCAATGGTAGCAAGAAGGTTTGGTGAAAAAAACTTTAAGGCTGCAGGTAGTGCTGCTTTTCAATTATTGATATTTGGAGGTGGTATTTCTATCATAATTGCTGTGTTGGGTTTTCTGTTTGCCGAAAATATTTTGCAATTAATGGGAGCAAGTGATGAAGTAATAGCTATTGGGGTTCCTTATACACAAATTATTTTTGCAGGAAATTTAGCCATTATGCTGTTGTTTTTGATTAACGGAGCTTTTCGTGGTGCAGGGCAAGCACATTTGGCAATGCGAACATTATGGATATCTAACGGCATTAATATTTTTCTTGATCCATTACTCATTTTTGGTATAGGTAGTTTTGAAGGTTTTGGCTTGGAAGGAGCTGCATGGGCAACCACCACAGGAAGAAGCATAGGAGTAATTTATCAATTATATCATTTATTAAATGGAAAACATCGCCTAGTTATTCTTAAAGAAAACATTAAACTAAAGTGGAAGACAATGAGGCGTATCATAGAAATTTCTATGGGTGGAATGGGACAATTTCTTATTGATTCAGTTGCGTGGATTGTATTAACGCGAATTATTGCAGAATTTGGAAGTGCTTCTGTTGCCGGGTTTACTATTGCATTCAGAATTTTGGTTTTTAGTTTAATGCCTGCTTGGGGATTATCAGCTGCAGCTTCTACATTAGTTGGTCAAAATTTAGGAGCTAAAAAAGTAAAACGGGCGGTTGTTTCAGTTTGGCTAACTGCACGGTATAACGTAATATTTCTTTCGGTCATTACCATCATTTATTTGTTTTTTGGGAATGTGCTGGCAAGTTGGTTTACACTTAGCGAAGACGTAAGCACTATTGCGGGTACAGGCTTAAGAGTTATTGCTTTAGGGTATGTGTTTTTTGCGGTGGGAATGGTAATGATTCAAGCATTTAATGGAGCAGGAGACACTAAAACCCCTATGTATATTAATATTGGGGTATTTTTATTACTTGAAATTCCAATGGCGTACATCTTAGCTATTCCCATGCAAATGGAAGTATTAGGTGTTTTTATTACCATTGCGTTTTGTCATTCTCTCCATGCGCTTATTGCTATTTGGTTTTTCCGCAAAGGAAAATGGAAAAAAATTGAAGTGTAATTCTCAGAGATAAATTTATTCTTGTTGAAAATCAATTATTTAAATAATTGACGTTAAAATTTATTACCTAAAACTTAAATACATAATAAATTTATGTATTTTTGTCCTATGTATTCAAAAGAAATAATAAAAGGCACATTAAAACCCATTATCCTTAAATTGTTAGAACAAGAAGGAAGAATGTATGGGTATGAAATTACCAGTAAGGTAAAAGTATTAACGCAAGGTAAAATTCAAATTACTGAAGGAGCTTTATATCCGCTGCTACATAAATTAGAGGCAGAAGGAATAGTAATTACTGAACAGGAGAATATTGGTAAAAGAATAAGAAAATACTATTTATTAACTCCCGAAGGTAAAAACTTGGCAACTGCAGCAATTGACGAGTTTTTAGATTTTATGGTTACCATTAAATCTATTTTAGACCCAACAGCTAATATTAGTTATGGTAATGCTAAGTGAACAACAAATAGACAAAATTTTTGATTTGATTGTAGATAATGGCGTAAGCTATGAATCGCTTCAAGTTGATTTATTAGATCATGTATGTTGCATGGTAGAACAAAAAATGGAAGAAGGCAAATCTTTTGGGGATTCATTAAAATTGGCCATGCAAGAATTTGGTTATAAACACTTTTCAGAAATACAAGAAGCAACTATCTATTTATTAACCCTAAAACAAAGAAAAATGAAAAAAACAACAGGAATTATCGGAATCATTTCATCACTTTTAGTTATTGGTGGTGTATTTTTAAAAATTAATCACATGCCTGGAGCGGGAATAGCATTGGTGATTGGCTTAGTGCTAATAGGCGTAATAGTTTTCCCCTTAATGGCTACATTAGACATTAATAATGCTAGTGGGAAAATGAAAAAGCTAACCGCCTCAATAGGTTATTTGGCAGCAATTTTATTAAGTATAGCCACACTTTTTAAAATTATGCATTGGCCGGGAGCCACAATTACATATTATTCAGGACTTTCTTTATTGGTATTTGTTTTCATCCCTTTATTTACCATTAAGAACTACAAAACAGCCGAGAATAAAATAATAGCAATAGCCAAATCAACACTTATTTTAGCAGGGGTAGTTATTTTTTGGGGATTAATGCCTACAGGAGATGTTTCTCATCTTGAGAAAACACATAAATCTTACCATCAACATGTAAGTAAATAACTTAAAATTTTTCATAGTTTTATTTTGAGAAACGAACTGTTTTATACGGTTCGTTTTTTTATTTATATACAATAATTTGGCATATACATTTTAGTTAATTTTGTGCATGTATTTTTTTACAATATAATGCAAATATTAACTCAACATATAATGTTTACGCTACTCATAACAGTTTATTGTTTTTCGGTTAGTTGGTATGGACAAGGTGCGAGTTACGAAAAAATAAGCTATGAAATTACGGACGCTAATAAATCAGATTTAAATGTTGCTCATTTTAAAGTTGATCTTTATACTAGTCCTGCTTCTCAGAATTCCACTATAAACTTAAGCTCTTTAGCGTCTTTTTATAAAGAAGTCTTTTTGGAAGATGAATTTGCTGAGCTAACTAATAATCAAATTCAGAATGATAAGTATTATAGTTATCTTAGGTTTTCTTATTCTTTTGTTACACTATTTAGTGTAGCCGACATCATCTTTCCTTTTCATTGTTTCTGGTAAATATCCATTTTTTTGTTGCAATGCAGCTAATTTAATTTCAGCATATTGATATTTTTTTCAATGTGCAATTATTCAATATTTAAATTTAAAAAAATGGATTTAGGAGTCGCTTTAGTAGGAGCTTTAGTTATTGTTGCCTGCTTATTGCCTTTTATTATAATGTATAAAACAAAAAAATACAAAGAAGAACAATTATTAGAAGAATTAAAAAATACAGCTAGTGAAAAAGGATTTTTGCTGACCAACTACGAAGTCAGCGGAGATTTAGCTATAGGAATAGATGAAACTAGTAATGTTTTTTGTTTTTGTAAAAATGTTAGAGATAATAAGTCGCAAGAATTTATTCGTTTAAATGAGGTAAAAAAATGTAGTTTAATCAACCTCAAAAATTCAACCGGTAGTCAGTCTGTTATTGACAAACTAGCCTTGTCTTTTGAATTTAAAAATAAAACCAACCCAAGTATTTCTGTTGTGTTTTACGATTCAGAACAACAATTACAGTTGAGTAAAGAGTTGCAATTAATTGAAAAATGGTATAGTATCACTAATCAAAAAATTAAAGTGTAATTAGCTTAGTTTTTTTATTTTAAGAGGGAAAACAATTTTGTTTTCCCTTTTTTTATTTTTGCCTGTAACTTTTAGAGATGCTCGAGCGTCCTACTCAAAAATAACAAAACTTTGCTTTGACAATAAGCCAATTTAATAAGTGTGTTGATGATTATTCTGATAATCTTTATCGCTTTGTGTTGAAAAACATTAAGGATGAGGAAAAGGCGAAAGATATTATTCAAGATACCTTTGAAAAATTTTGGCATAAAAAAGATACTGTTCAGCCGGGGAAAGAAAAATCATATCTATTTACTATTGCCTACCATGCTTTTATAGATCAGACCAGAAGAGACAAAAAAATGGGCAGTTTTAAGGAAGTTAAAGAAGAAGATTTTTTTGAAAATTCTCATTACAGCGATTTGCAAGAAGTATTACACCAAGCTATTAATCAGCTTCCGGAAGACCAAAAAGCAGTGATTATGCTTAGAGATTACGAAGGTTATGCATATGATGAAATTGCTGAAATTACAGGTTTATCAGAATCGCAGGTTAAAGTTTACATTTTTAGAGGAAGAAAGTTTTTACAACAATATTTAGGAAGTATAGAACAAGTTTTATGAGGAACATAAACAGACATAATTACGAAGCCTTTTTGCTCGATTATTTAGAGCAGAACTTATCGCCAAACATGGTAGCTGAGCTAATGGTGTTTTTGGAGCAACATCCCGATTTAAAGCAAGAGTTGGATGAACTACAAGCTTTTGAAGTACTTGAACCTAATTCCGTTCTATTTGATGATAAAGCAACGCTAAAAAAAGAGGCCTTAGATAATTTAATGATTGCCGAAATAGAAGGAATAAACACTTCTCAGGAATCGAAAACATTAAAATATATCTTAAAAGCAGATAAAACTGCAAAAAAGGATTTTAAGCTTTTTCAGCAAACGAAATTAAAATCTAAAAAAGTCATTTTTAAAGACAAAGAAGCTTTGAAAAAAGAAGCGGCTATTATTCCACTAAGATGGTTTAAAAATGCTGCTGCTGCAGTTATTATTATGACTATTTTAATTCAAGGAATAGATGATGGATCAACTGTAGATAATCAATTTCAAATGGCAACTTTTAACCCCGTACCTATTTCTAAAAATCTGTTTACAACGAAAGAAATAACTAATGACATTGACAAAACAGCTACAAATGCTCATTCTAAAAAGCAAAGAAAATCTGTAATTAACTCCAACAAAACACACTTAGTTGCTGTTGAGTTAGAAAAGACTGAATTATTAACAAAAAATAATATTGCGGAAAGAGACAGTGTTGTTATTTTTCCTACAATATCCCGTAAGGAAGAAAAAATGTTGGTAAATAACACTAATGAAAAAGAACCTGTTTTAACCGTTGGTAGATTTTTGAAAAAAGAAGCCACTAAAAAAATTCTTCAGGAAGAGCCAACTGACAATAAGCAACCATTAGAAATAGTTGTTGCTGATTTAGCGGCAAAAGTTGCCGGCAAAAAAGGTGATATAAAAAAGAATAAAAATAATGATGGAGAGATTAAGGCATATGCCTTGAATATAGGTAAATTCTCTATTTCAAGAAAAGTTAAAAATTAATTTTTATAAGCTGTAACAAATAGAGTGACTTAAGCGTCACACTTTCAAAACCAATTAATTTTTTGAGATAGCTATCAAAAAAACAATATCAAACAAAACAAGTTAAAAAAATAAACAGATGAACAAAAGAATTTTAATAATAGTACTTAGTATTTTTTTCGTAACAACGGTCTTTGCACAAACAACAGAAAGAACGGTAGAAAGTTTTGATAAGATAAATATCTCATCTGCTTTAAAAGTAGTATTAATTCAAGCAGAAACAGAGAAAGTTGAAATCATTGGTGTTCCTGAACAATATTTGGAAAATCTTATCACAGAAATTAAAAATGGTACTTTAAACATATATGTAAAAGCCAAGGTTAAAGGAGCAAGCGATATGCAAGTGAATGTTCATTATACTACTATAACCGATATTGAAGTTAGTGGAGCTGCTACCGTTGAATCTAAAAATACCATTAACAGTGAAACCCTTACCATTAACTCTAGTGGAGCAACAGAGTTAGATTTTTCTATTCAAGCTCAACATGTAAACTTAACTACATCCGGAGCAAGCTCTGTAGAATTAAAAGGCGTTACAAAAAGCTTTACTATATCTCTTTCTGGAGCTGCTGAGTTAAAGGCACAAGGCTTTGAAGCTAAAAAAGTGAAATTATCTACTTCAGGAGCTGCTGATGTAAAAGTGTTTGCTGTTCAGGAAATTTCGGGAGTACTTTCGGGAGTTTCTGAAGTGAAAATTTATGGGAATCCTCCAATAAATAACCTGCAAAAATCTGGATTAGCAGATATAAAAAATGGAGACAATGTTTCTATAACGCTTCCAAATGATACCTTAAGTAAAACAAACACCAAAAGCAAAAACGACACCACCAGAATTAAATGGGGCGGCACAATGGTTTTAATCATTGATGATTCGGTTTCTATTAACAAACCCGTAAAAAAAAGACGAAATCATTGGGCTGGAATAGATTTGGGAATAAATGGTTTTGTAAATACCAATAATAGCTTAAACCTAAATAATCCTGCCGGATTAGATACGAGCAATCCATCAAAAGTTACTCAATTTATGGAGTTAGATTATGCTAAATCATGGACAGTAAGCATTAACTTTTATGAGCAGTTTATAAAACTTTATCAGCATCATGTAGGTTTAGTTACAGGATTAGGAATAGAGTATAATAATTACGAGCTCAAACACAATGTTCAGTTAATTTCTAAAGGAGGAAGTTTTGTACATGACAATGTTACTCCGTACAATGAAAATTACACTTGGGGAGTAATTGATACCAGTATTAATTATTCTAAGAACAGGTTTAAAACCTTTTATATTAATGCTCCTTTGTTGTTAGAAATAAATACGGGACAACACAAAAACAAATCCTTTCATTTTGCAGCTGGAGCCATTGTGGGATATAAATTTACCACTAAAATGAAGTATAAATATAAAGAGGACGGAGATACTCAAAAATATAAAGATAATCAGGATTTTAACACGAATCCTTTTAGAGTGAGTTTAACAGCAAGAGTTGGATATGGAAGATTGAACCTATTTGCAACGTATGGATTAACTCCATTATTTGAAAAAAACAGAGGCCCAGAACTGCACGCCTTCAGTATTGGTATGACTTTGTTAGGATTTTAACTTGAACAATAAAAACAAACAAAAATAATTTTTATAAATATTTTGAATATTTAAACAAATATGCGTTACTTTGCCGTCCTTAAAAATTAAAGCCAAAAGAAATGTCTAGAGTTTGTCAAATAACAGGAAAAAGTGTGATTACAGGTAATAATGTTTCTCACTCTAAAAGAAGAACTAAAAGAAAATTTTTACCGAATTTATTCGTTAAGAAATTTTATTTAGAAGAAGAAGATTTGTGGATATCTTTAAAAGTATCTGCTGCGGGTCTAAGAACAATTGATAAAATTGGTATTAGAGCAGCTCTTATAAAAGCTCAACAAAAAGGAATTATTTAATTTTATAAAAAATCCTTTATTGATATTAAAAACGTTGTTACTTTAGTAGCAACGTTTTTTTTTGCTAAACTTTAGGCTCAATTGTTGAATATTTTTATATTCCATTTAATTAGACTATTAACTATGAAAATACTTCCTTTTCTCTTTATTCTGATTTCGTTCAATGTGCTTGTTGCTCAAGAAATTCCTACTAACATTGATTTGCCAAAACAGCAAGAAGAGCAATATGCTTATGATGAAGATTTGCTTCCGGCTGAATTTTTTGCTAAAAATCGTCAAGCACTTAGAAAGCAAATGCCTAATAATTCTGTTGCTATATTTTTTGCCAATCCGGTAAGAAACCGTGCTAATGATGTAGATTTTGAATACCATCAAGACCCTAATTTTTATTATTTAACAGGCCTAAGAGAACCTCATGCAGTGCTTATTATATTTAAAGAAGAACAAACTTTTGGCAATGGAGTAACTACCGATGAAATAATTTTTCTACAAAAAAGAGATATGAAAAATGAAGTATGGAATGGTAAAAGATTAGGTATAAAAGGAGCTACCGAATTTTTAAAAATAAGAACTGCTTATGAAGGGGCAGATTTTTCAGATTTTGAAACCGAATTTGAAACATTTGAACACATTTTAGCCTTTCCTTTACCACAAGATGTAAGAAATACTAAGGAAACGGATGATTTAGCTTCTCTCATTCAACAATTTGAAATGAAAACTAAAACAGCGAGTGACAAAATTGATAACATGAAGCTAGTTACCATAATGGCTTCGTTAAGACAAATAAAATCGGAAGAAGAAATTGCTTTATTGCGTAAAGCCATTGATATTACTTGCGATGCACAAATTGAACTGATGAAAAACTTAAAGCCAGGCATGAAAGAATATGAATCGGAAGCCATCATTGAATATTTTTTTAAGAAAAACGGAGCCGAACATCCTGGATTTCCATCCATTTTAGGAAGTGGCGAAAACTCTTGTGTGTTGCATTATACTACCAACCGAAAAATGTTAGGAGAAAACGATTTATTGGTAAGCGATGTTGGTGCTGAATACAGAGGCTACACGGCAGATGTTACCCGAACTATTCCTGCCAAGGGAAAGTTTTCTGAAGAACAAAAAATTATTTACAATACTGTTTTAGCAGCTCAAGAAGCAGCCATAAAAGCCTGTGTAAAAAGCAATAAATTTTGGGATCCACACAATATTGCTACGGAAATAATTGCAACCAAATTGGTTGAACTAGGTATTATTGAAAAAAAATACCAAGTAAGAAAATACTTTATGCACGGTACTTCACATTATTTAGGGTTAGATGTACATGATGCTGGTTTGTACGGACCACTTACGCCCGGAAATGTGATTACTGTTGAACCTGGAATTTATATTCCTGAAGGTTCGGATTGCGACCCAAAATGGTGGAACATTGGTGTTAGAATTGAAGATGATATTTTGATTACCGATGGTGAACCGGAAAATCTTTCTGCAAAAGCTCCTCGAAAAATTGAAGAAATTGAAGCGTTAATGCAACAAAAAAGTACGCTTGAATAATCCCTATTTTTCATGCCGACTTGTGCAATAATCTGTAATTTTGTCCCAAAATAATTTCCCAAAAAATTGTCTGTAGTTAGCGATATAAAACACCCTATAAAACACGAACTCGATGAGTTTGAACCAAGGTTTAGGGCGTTTATGAAAAGTCGTGTTTCATTGTTGGATAGGATAATGAACTACATTATAAAAAGAAAAGGCAAGCAAATGCGTCCGATGTTTGTTTTTCTTTCTGCAAAAGCATTTGGCGAAACAACAGAATCTACCTACAGAGCAGCTTCTATGATAGAGTTATTGCATACAGCAACTTTAGTTCATGATGATGTGGTGGATGATGCCGACAAAAGAAGAGGTTTTTTCTCCATCAACGCTCTTTGGAAAAATAAAATAGCTGTTTTGGTGGGCGATTATTTGCTTTCTAAAGGGTTGTTGTTAGCAGTAGAGTATGATGAGTTTGAATTGTTGCGTATCATGTCAAATTCTGTAAAAGAGATGAGTGAAGGCGAATTGCTGCAAATAGAAAAGGCCCGAAAGCTAGACATTACCGAAGAGGTGTATTACGACATTATCCGACAAAAAACAGCTACACTTATAGCTTCTTGTTGTGCTTCTGGAGCTAATTCTGTTGGTGCCGATAAAGCAACCATTGAAAAAATGCGTTTGTTTGGCGAATATACCGGTATTGCTTTTCAGATTAAAGATGATTTGTTTGATTATGGTGGAAGTTCTGAGGAAATTGGCAAACCAACGGGAATAGACATCAAAGAAAAGAAAATGACACTTCCGCTTATTTATACCTTGGGAGTGGCTTCAGAAAAAGATAAAAAGTTTATTATTTCTACGGTTAAACATAATAATGAAAACAGAAAAAAAGTAAAAGAAGTAATTGATTTGGTAATACAGTATGGTGGAATAACCTACACTCAAAAAGCCATGCACAATTATAAAAATAAAGCTTTAACCATTTTAAATGAGTTGGAACAAAACGAGGCAGTGGATGGGTTAAGAAAATTAGTTACTTACGTTACTGAGCGTAATAAATGACGCAATTTTTCGGCATGTTTTCTTGCTGAATTTTCCAAGCCGCTTTTTGATTCTCCGGGAACATGAACCTCTCCAAAAGAGATTACTTCAGCAAAATAATCCATTTTACAATAGTCAGCCAATCCTTGAAATGGGAAAAATATTTTTTCTAGTGTTTCAGCGGGATAAATGTCTTCATTACTACCAATGGTACAAGATACTACTATTTTTTTTCCTTCTAATTGGTAATTTCCTTTACCAAAAGCAAAACCATAGGTAAATACTTCATCTATCCATAACTTGAGAATAGGCGGAACGCTATACCAATATAAGGGGTATTGAAAAACGATGGTATCCGCTTCTACCAGTTTTTTTTGCTCTTCAGCTACATTGATGTTGTAGTTGGGATAAAGAGCTGTTAAATCTCGTATTTCGAGCTTATTTTCAGTAGCCAATTCTTCCGCAATCAGCTTATTTCTAATGGACTTTTGTAAGTGCGGATGTGCTAGTATGAGTAGGGTTTTTGTCATGTTTTTTCAATTAAATAATCCCAAACAAAGAGGCTCCTTTTTTACTTAATTTTTCCACCTGCTTTTCAATAGTTTCATCTTTTTCTAAAACTGGAGCATGATGTGGCTTTATTCGAGCATCAATAATTAATGGACCTTCACAGCCCCAATGCTTATTGTTGATAAATTCGTTTACTCCGTAAATATCATTTGCCGGATTGCTTCTGGTAAAAGTAACCCATAAAAAGTTGTTTAAGGTTGTTGCAACAAAATCAGCATCATCCACTAAAACAATTAACATAATACCTTCAGTGTTTAATGTTTGAAGTTGGAGATTTAAGGTTTCAAGTTCTTTTTGAGCATTTTCATAAGTTGTAAAAGCATCACTATTCATGGCAATTACTCCAGGCATTACTAATTTTCCATTATCAATAGGACATTTATAAATTAGTTTACGTTTTACTTCACCAACAACTGCCATTACTACTTTTGAACCGCTGTTAATGGTATTTCCGCTATAATCGAGGGTGTCTATAGTGGTGTTGGTCTGAAAATGTACATCTCTTTTCCAATCTACTCTTTCCAAAAAGTGGATGAAATAGTTCTCGATATCATTACACGATAAATCTGGGTTATCTTCTTTGTTGGTAATGAATACATATTTTGCCAATGAAAGTTGTCCGAAACCCAAAATGTGGTTGGCAATGGTTAGTAATTCTTGTGGTTGTTTTAAAGTGTTGTAAGGCGTATATCGTTCGCTTCCTACAGCCAACAGTAAGGGATGAACTCCAGCTGCATCAACAGCATTTACTTCGTGTAAACCTGGAATTTCTTCAGGAATAGCACTTCCACTTAGCTCATGAATTAAGGCTCCAAATTGAGAATCCTCTTGTGGAGGACGACCAACAACGGTAAAAGGCCAAATCGCATTTTTTTTATGATACACTTTGTGGACTTTCATTACAGGAAATTCGTGGGTCAGACTGTAATAACCTAAATGATCTCCAAATGGACCTTCGGGCTTGGTTTCGTTAGGGTAAATTTCTCCGGTAATTACAAAATCGGCATCCGTACTTAAAAAATAACCTTCTTGGTAAGTGTACCTAAATCTTCTTCCTGACAAAGCACCGGCAAAGGTTAATTCAGATAAGCCTTCGGGTAAAGGCATTACTGCTGCCAACGTATGAGCTGGATTTCCTCCAATAAAAATACTGACTTTTAATGGTTTACCTAATCGGTTGGCTTTTGCCTGATGTACGCCAATTCCTCTGTGAATTTGATAATGTAAACCTATTTCTTTATTCAGTTCATATTCATTTCCATTTAGCTGCACACGGTACATTCCCAAATTACTGTTCATTACTCCGGGCTTTTCTGTGTCTTCGGAATATACTTGAGGTAAAGTAATAAAAGCTCCACCATCTTTTTTCCAACATTTAATTAGAGGCAATTTATCTATGGTGGTTTCTAAAAAGTCATGACTACTTACTTTTTTGGGCAAAGAATTTAACGCAAACCATCCCAAAGACAAATGTTTAAATGGTGATTTTATGGCTTTTATGGGATTGTTTTTTAGTTCAATTAACTGTTGTACTTTATCAAAAGTAGAACGGAAAATAAATTTGCTGCGTTCCATCGTTCCAAACAAGTTAGATACTGCCTGAAATTCACATTCTTTAATATTTTCAAACAAAATTGCCGGTCCGCCTTTTTCAAACACACGCAAATGAATAGCTGCCATTTCTAACTCACCACTTACTTCTTCCTTAATGCGAATTAAGTGTCCGTGCTGCTCTAAGTCTTTTATTAAATCGGATGTGCTTTTGTAAATCATAACTTCCCAAAATTAAGATTTAAGGGGATATGTTTGGTGGGAAATGCTATGAAAGAAAAAGAAACTAAAAATACTCTTCTTTTAAAAAATCTTCAAAAGGCGTTAGGTTGGCCATTGCTTGAAGTTGTAGGTAAGTTTTATGAAAATCTTTTTCTGATTTTTGTTTATTTAATTCTTTAACCCTGTATCTGTCGTAGTTTTTTAGAGCTAAATATTGCTGTGGAGTTAACTCTTTATCGTTAAACTCCATTTCTTTTAGGTCGTTTATGCTAACAATGCCACTAAGTGTATTTTTATCTTTTGATGGCTGGTTATTTTTTGGAAACATAAGCAGTTTTATGCAAAAATATTAAAATTAATTAAATGATTATACTATCAGCATCTTGAATAGCTGGAAATTTTTCACGATAATGCTTCATTTCATCATAATTTAAAGTAATAGTTTCAATGTTTTCTTGATGTGCTTGGGTAGTACTCAGTTTTTCTCCTTTTGAATTTATAACTGCCGAACTTCCTGAATAAGGAATGTTATTACCATCTTCACCAATTCTATTTACACCAACAACATAGCATTGATTTTCTATGGCACGAGCTTCTAATAATTTTTCCCAATGCGAAACTCTAGGTTCAGGCCAATTGGCAACATAAATTAAACAATCGAATACCGGTTCATTCGTTTTTTTATCGAAATGAATGTTTCTACTCCACGCAGGAAACCTCAAATCGTAGCATATCATCGGACAAATTTTCCAACCTTTAAATTCAACTATTAACCTTGTTTTGCCGGGAGAAAAATAATTGTTTTCTCCTGCCATTCGGAATAAATGGCGTTTGTCGTAATGGCTAATTTCTCCATCAGGGAAAACCCATAACAAACGGTTATAATAATTACCATTTTCTTGAATAATTAAACTACCTGTAAGTGCTATTTGGTGTTGTTTTGCTTGCTCTTGCATCCAACGCACTGTTTCTCCATCCATTTTTTCGGCAAATTCTTCTGAGTGCATGGTAAATCCAGTAGTAAACATTTCCGGAAGTACTACAACATCTGCTTGTTGCTTTTTAGCTTCGGCAATTTTTTCGGTAAACATGGTTAAATTTTTGGGTTTATCCTCCCAAAACAAAAGTGTTTGTATAATGCTTATATTGAGGTTGTTCATCTTTCTTCTACATAAAATAAATCGTCAAATGGCGAATTTATTGGTGCTCCCAAATTTACGGGTGTTGTCCAAGAGTTTGTTTTATCATCCCAAGAACTTTTAAACACATCGTACCCACCCATGCTTCCATGAGCTGTAGAACTAAAATATATTGTTCTGCCATCTTCACTTAAAAAGGGATAATCTTCATCTCCTGAAGTATTAATGGTTTCTCCAATATTTATAGGTGTTGTCCATGTGTTATTAGGTAATTTTTTCATTAAATAAATGTCTTTTCCGTTGTCTTTATTACCTCCATAACTTGCAAAATAAATTATGGTTTTGTTTTCATTAAGGTACATAATGGGTTTAAAATTTTCTTTTTTATCGATATCCGAAAGCATATCATCTGGAGCTAATAATAGTTTTGCATTGGTTTTAACTGAGCCATAAATGGTGTGAAAATTATCCGTTTTTACACTTTTCTTTTCCAGTACTTCAACCGGCTTAGGGTTATTTACTATGTTTTTTCCAAATTTGCTCAATACAATTTCATTCTCAATATCTCTTTCTGCTAACTCATTTTCCGGAGCTAAAGATTTGTATTTTTCGTAGGCAACAACAGCTCTTTCAAATCGGTATGCTAAGTGGTTAGTTTTTCCCAACATATAAAATACATCGTAAGGGATAGCTTTATTTGTTGCAGCAAGCTCTAAATAGTTTAAAATTTTCTCATACTCCTTTGAAATATAAAAAAGACTTTTGCTGTACATATAGGCTTGTTTTTCTGTTAAATCAATTAGTGGAGCTATTTTCTCGAAAGCCTGAGCTGCTTTTAAATATTGTTTATTGGTGTAAAACTGTTGAGCATCTTTTATTAGTTGTTTTTGCTCTGCCGAAAGCACTTTTATTTTGTTTTCTGTTGTATTTTGTTGTTTGTTCTGATTGCTTTCTGGAATGTCAAAATCTTTTTTAGTTAATTGATAAACGGGTGCATTTTCAGCTTCTTCTTGAGTGAAAAAATTATCTACATTTAGTATTTCAAATCTACCTTCTTTTTTCAAACGGATATTTTGCCTCAATGGAAACGATTCTTTTTGAAAAGGAATAGTTACAAAAGCCGTATGTTCTCTATAGTCAAAGTTGGTAGTAATGTTAAATTCATATTTTACTCCTGGAATTAAAGCCATCAGGTAATTTCCGTTATTGCTATTGGTATTATAAATACCTGCTATTTCCTGATTATTGGTGTTGTAAACCGTAATGGTCGCCTCAAAATCAGGAATAGAATCTTGTGTCATAAAATGACCTTTAATAATAGTAAGGGTTAAAGGAGGTTTGGGCATTTTTATTTTATACAACTCATAATTTTCAGCAACATTTCTTCTATTAGAAATAAAATAAGCTTCTTCTCCATTTTGAGCAGGAACAAACATAAAATCATCATAAGGAGAATTGATAGGATAGCCCATATTAACAGGTTTTCCCCAAGGCTGGGTAATTTCGTTTCGGGTAGATTTAAAAATATCCAATCCGCCAATACTATTATGCCCTTCAGAAGCAAAATAAAGTGTTTTACCATCGGGAGTTACATAAGCGTAATCTTCGTTATATTGCGTATTTATATGATTACCTAAAGTTTTTGGGATGCTCCATTTATCTCCACCAATTAAAAAATTTACAAATAAATCTTTACCATTACTTTCTGTTAAGCCATAACTTGTTTGTATCATTTCATTTTGAATCGTTTTAAACATCCAAAGTTGTTCTTTCTTTTTTTCGTCAATAGGCGAAATGAAAAAAGCTGTTTTTTCCAGTAAATTGTCTTTATTTATTTCTTCAGGAAAAACTTTATTCAGTTTGGAAATGTTGGTAGTTGTTTTGGAAATGATTTCCATATCATATTGTTCTTGTACTATAGTTTTACCATTCTTACAAAACTCCAACAACCTATCTATATTAAGTGTTTGAAGTTCTTTTAGAGTAGCTTTTTCTTTAAACTTTATAAATTCAATTTCTGCTCTGGCAAAATCTGCCCAAGAATGATAAATTACCCCTAAATAATGATGAACATCATAAGGAATGTTATTACCATTTAATGCTCGCTGAAGAAAAGGCAGTGCTTTAAGTTTATTATGTTCCAAATGAAAAGTACTAACTCCCATTTTATAATTGATTAAAGCATCATTTAAATCATAAGCCAATAACTCACGATAAAGTTGTTCGGCTGTTTTGTAATCTTTCTTTTGGAACGCTTTTTCAGCTAATTCGGGTTTTTTATTTTCTAACTCAACTTGTTTTTTAAGTGCTTCATCAATATTTTCAAATTGAAGTTCTTTAATTTCTCTCCTATCTGATTCTTTGGTATCAAAAACTGCTGACTCATAAAGTTCTATACGTTCTTTTTTATCAAGATTTTCATCATAAACAGTAAGTAAAAATAGAGTGGGTTCTTTTTCTTCTACTATCCAAGTATTTAAACTATGTTTTATAGGTTCTTCATCTATTTCTAGGGTAATTTTTTGTCTGGAAACATCATCTACTATGTTGGTGCTGGCGTAGGCAGGAATTTCAACTATTTTTTTTATTGGAGCATAACCATAAGAATTAATTATAAATTCGTACTTCACATTTGGGATAAGAATAACCAAATAATTTCCAGTTTTAGGATTGGTTTTATAAACACCAACTAATTCATCCGTAGAGATATTATAAACAGAAATTTCTGCTTTTCTCATATGAGGATAGCCTTTTATTTCAAAGTTTCCTTTAATAATTGTTGATGAAATACCACTTTGATTGGTACGAGCTTTATACATGGCAAAAGATCTATCATTAGCATCTCGGTTAGAGATAAAATAATAAATTTGCTGATTGTTTTTAGTGGTATCCGTTGGGGCAGTAGCACTGATATTAGTTGTTACTCCAAGGTAAAGAGTAATGAATAAACTTATTTTAAAAATTAATTGCATTTCCGAATTTTAGAACTCGAAAGGTAATAATAATTAGATAGTTATAAAAAACTTACGTTTAAGAGTTTTAAACAATTTTGTTCATTATTTCAGCAGCTTTTTCAAGGGTAGTTTCATTTTTGGCAAAACAAAACCGTAAGATTTTTTCATCTACATGTTGGTTATAAAAAACAGAAATAGGAATTGCTGATAATTTATACTCTATAGTAAGTCTTACGACAAAATCGGTATCCTTTTCATCAGAAATATTTTTATAGCTCAATAACTGAAAATAAGTCCCTTTTGAAGGTATAATTTCAAATTTAGAATTTTGTATTACAGAAGTAAAAAAGTCTCTTTTTTGTTGATAAAAAGCACTTAAGGATAAGTAATTACTTTCATTTTTGAGGTATTCTGCTAAGGCATACTGTGCAGGAGTATTTACCGAAAAAACAACATATTGATGTACTTTTCTAAATTCACTCATTAATGTTTCGGGAGCAATACAGTAACCTATTTTCCAACCGGTATTATGAAAAGTTTTTCCAAAAGAAGAGATAATAAAAGAACGCTCTGCTAACTTTGGAAACATTGATACACTGTAGTGTTTGTTTTCATCAAAAATAATATGTTCATATACTTCATCACTTAAAACAATAATATCGGTATTGGCAATAAGTTTTTCTAAAGCTAAAAAATCATCTTTAGAAAATACTGTTGCTGTTGGGTTATGAGGTGTATTTATTATAATCATTTTTGTTTTAGGGTTGATTAATTTCCTAACATGTGTCCAATCTATTTTATAATCTGGAGCATGCATTTGAACAATTACCGATTTTCCTCCATTGAGTTCTATGGCTGGTTCATAGCAATCATAAGCAGGAGTAAAAATAATTACTTCATCATCTTCATGAACAACAGCAGTAATAGCTGTGTAAATGGCTTGTGTTGCTCCAACCGTCACTGTAATTTCTGTTTCGGGATGATAAATAGCCCCATGGAGTCGCTCTGTTTTAATAGCAATTTGTTCTCGTAATTTCATTAAACCAGGCATTGGAGCATATTGGTTATGTCCATTTTTCATGGCGGTGTTTACTAAGTTGTGTAAAGCTTCATCACTACCAAAGTCAGGAAACCCTTGTGATAAATTGATAGCTTTATGTTCTTGAGCTAGTCTGCTCATTACAGTAAAAATAGTAGTGCCAATTTTGGGCAATTTTGATTTTATAAGTCCTGGATACTCGGGCATAAATTCAGTTTTTTATTAATCGAAGTTACGATTTTTGCTTTTTTCTAAAGTGGTGATTCTTTTTGTTTTGAAATGGTTTTTTAGGCATTATCTTATATTCCGGTCCGGCTTCAAAACCTTCCGGGAGAGTTAGTTTTTTTACTTCTTTGTCAATGAGCTTTTCAATTTTAGAGAAATTGTAAACATCATCGGCATTAATAAAAGTAATGGCTAATCCTGTTCCGTTGTCGCCTCTAGCGGTTCGTCCAATTCTGTGCACATAATCTTCGGCATCCGAAGGGATATCGTAATTCAGTACAATGTCAATTCCTTTAATATCAATACCTCTAGAGAGGATATCTGTGGCAACCAAAATATGTACTTTTTTGTTTTTAAAATCGAGTAAAACTTGTTCTCTTTCTTGTTGTGTTAAGTCAGAATGAATAGCTTTTGCAGGTAAATTTTCTTTTGTAAGGGTTTTGGTAATTTCCTTGACTGAAGTTTTACGAGATGAAAAAATAATAATATGCTCATTCATTTTACCACTCAACAAATGTTTTATTAAATTAATTTTTTGGTGATTATGAACTAAATAAGCCACTTGCATAATGCCTTCGTTAGGTTTAGCAATAGCAATACTTATTGTTACTGGATTTTTTAATAATTGATTAGACAATTGTCTGATTTTGGGTGGCATGGTAGCTGAAAAAAGTAAATTCTGACGATTTGGAGGTAATTTTTTAGCAATACCTGTAATGTCTTCATTAAACCCCATATCTAACATTCTGTCTGCTTCATCCAAAATAAAATGTTTAATGCCCGAAGTATCAAAATAACCCATGTTGAGGTGAGAGATAATTCTCCCTGGAGTACAAATAACAATATCAGCACCAGTAGTAAGGGCTTTTTTTTCAGCATCAAAGGTTTTTCCATCTCCACCACCATAAATGGCGATAGAGGTAGCGTTAGTGAAGTAGCTAAAACCTTCTATTTGTTGGTCAATTTGCATTGCCAGCTCTCTTGTAGGTACAATTACTAAAGTGGAAACCTTTCCTGAAGAGCCATTTTTGGCTATACTATTTAATATTGGCAAAACAAAAGCGGCTGTTTTTCCTGTTCCTGTCTGGGCACAAGCAATCATGTCTTTGTTTTCCATAATGGCAGGAATGGCTTGTTGTTGAATAGGTGTTGGTTTGTCAAAGCCCATAGCATCAAGAGCCTGGCTAACGGAGTCTTCAAAATTAAAATCGGAAAATGTCATGTAGTGTTATAAATAATTAATTACCAAAGGTAACCAATTTAATTGAGTACAAAAAAAGGATTTTATCTACTCTGTTTAAGCAATAAAATTAACATTGTAATAAAGTAGACATAATTTACTATAGATATCTTGTAAAGTAGCTTTGCAGAAAAAACATGGAAATATTTTTATTTGCTTTTGCTGCATTATTCTCTGTAATTAATCCTTTAGGAACTGTACCCGTATTTGTTGGGTTAACCCAAAATGAATCCTTAGCTGAAAGAGCTAAAACTTCGTTGCTAACATCAATTAACGTAGTGGTTATTTTACTCATAGCATTCTTTGTAGGAAATTATATTTTAAAATTCTTTAATATTAGCTTAAACTCGCTCCGAATTGCTGGAGGGTTAATTATAACTTCTTCAGGCTTTGCCTTGCTTACAGGTAGTTTTGTAAAACATAAAGGGTTAAAAAATAAAAGAGTTCAAAAGGATTTAGATAAGAGGGAACGATTTTCTCTTACTCCGTTAGCTATTCCAATGTTGGCAGGTCCGGGGTCTATTTCTTTATTGATTTCTTACAGAGAACTACACGAAAGTATATTAAACATAACAGCTATAATTGCTGCTGTTTTTGCGGTAGGATTAGCTACTTATCTTATTTTAAGAAGTTCTTTTTTAATTGTAAAATTTATGGGAGCTTCGGGAATAAATGCTATCTCAAGAATAATAGGTTTTATAGTAATTGCTATTGGAATAGAGTATATAAGTGTTGCTGTTATTAGTATTGTTAGGGGAATATTGGGGTAATTATTAAACCGAGATTTAACATAGAAAAGAAAAGTTTTTTTAATAGTTAAATTAATATACTTTTGCCGCGAACTAAAAAAAATTAAAACTCATGAAATCTCTATTATTTATTACTGCTTTTTTTATCGGAATAACTTTTTCTAATGCTCAAAACTCTGGAAACTCATTGCATTTTGACGGTGTTAATGATTATGTTTCCGCACCTCTTCCTACAGTTTTTTCAAATATTAACACTAATAACATTACTATTGAAACATGGATAAAACCACAAGGAAATGCTTTTTCTAGAGTAGTTTTTGCTCAATTAAATGCTTCTAATTTTATTGCTGTTTCTCTTAGTGCTACAAATCAAATATATTTCTATATTAATAACACTGTTGGAGTAGTAACTACATCAACTTTGTCATTAAACCAGTGGACACATGTAGCTTGTACATGGAATGGTACAGCTCAACAAACAGAAGTATATTTTAATGGAATACTTCAAGCAACTAATGGCGGAGGTTCTTCATCTACAGGAAATGATAATATTATGACTATTGGTAGCAGAACTAATGGAGCTCAATATTTTAATGGCGAATTAGATGAATTAAGAATTTGGGATGTAAAACGTTCTGTTTGTGATATTAATAGCTCTATGAATTCAGAGTTTACTCAAGCTCAACCTAATTTGGTAGCTTATTATAATTTCAACCAAGGAGTAGCAGGAGGTAATAATTCAGCTGTTACTTCTTTACCAGATTTCACTACTAATCATAATGGAACATTAAATAATTTTATGCTTGGAGGAACAACTTCTAATTGGGTAAGTTCTGGTGCTGTTATTAATCAAGTTAATCAAAATAATGGAACTATTAATTCTATTGATACTCGTATTGAATGTGGTTCATTGCTATGGATTGACGGTAATACCTACAGTTCAAATAATAACACCGCTACACACACTTTAGTTGGAGGAAGTGTTAATGGATGTGATTCTATAGTAACATTAAACTTAACTATAAATAATAATACTGCTGGTACTGATATTATTAGTGCTTGTGATAGTTATACTTGGATCGACAATGTAACTTATACAGTTAGTAATAACACAGCTACACATACCTTAACAGGGGCAAATGTTAATGGTTGTGACTCTGTAGTAACATTAAACTTAACTATAAATAATAGCTCTAATGGAACTGACGTTGTTAGTGCTTGTGGTAGTTATACATGGATTGATAATGTAACTTATACATCAAGTAACAATACCGCTACACATACTTTAATTGGAGGGAGTATTAATGGGTGTGATTCTATAGTAACACTTAACTTAACTATAAATACTAGTTCTACTGGAACTGACGTTGTTAGTGCTTGTGGTAGTTATACATGGATTGACAATGTGACCTATACCTCTAATAATATTACTGCAACTCATACTTTAACAGGGGGGGATGTTAATGGATGCGACTCTATAGTTACGCTTAATTTAACTATCATAAATATTGATAATTCCGTAACCAACAACGCACCTACTTTAACAGCAAACCAAAGTGGTGCTAGCTATAGATGGTTAGATTGTGATAATAGCAATACAGTAATTAATGGAGAAACTTCTCAGAACTTTACAGCAACAGTAACTGGAAACTATGCTGTAGAAATAACAGTAGGAAACTGTGTTGACACATCTGCTTGCGAAAATATTGTTGTTGTTGGAATTGATGAAGAATCAACAAACTTTAATGTTTCTATCTTCCCTAATCCAACAAATGGTTTAATTACAATTAATTTTAATGATGGGTTAAATCAGAAAACTAATTATACTGTAACATCTATTGAAGGTAAAGTTATTACTAATCAAACTAATATTGTAACAAATAATGTAATTATAGACCTAAGCAATGAAAGTAAAGGAGTTTACTTCTTAAAAATTAACAGTGAAAATAATAATGCTGTTTATAAACTTATTAAACAATAGTTACAACTATTATAGCTAAAGCAATTATTAAAAAGAACCTTCCTTAGAAGGTTCTTTTTTTACCCCTTTAACAAATTAGTCAACATTACAAACTCGTCAACCGAAAGTTGCTCGGGACGTTTGTCTAAAATAGGGTGTTGTTTGGTTTCTTCATTCAAAAATACTTTTACTGAATTTCGCATGGTTTTTCTACGTTGGTTAAAAGCAGTTTTTACTACTACTTTAAAAAAAACTTCATCACAATCCAGTTTTTCGGTACTGTTTCTTGTTAATCGAATTACGGCTGACTTTACTTTTGGTGGAGGGTCAAAAACATGCTCGTCAACAGTAAATAAATATTCAATATCGTAATAAGCTTGAAGTAATATACTAGTAATGCCATAGGTTTTATTACCGGGCTTGGCAGCAACTCTTTCAGCTACCTCTTTCTGAAACATACCAACTAACTCAGGTACTTGGTGGCGATATTCGTACACTTTAAATAAAATTTGTGTGGAAATATTGTAAGGAAAATTGCCAATTACCGCAAAAGGTTTATTGTTTACAATTTCATTTAAATCTATTTTTAAAAAATCGCCATAAATAATGTTGCCTTTAAGTACAGGAAATTTATCCGCTAAATAAGCAATAGATTCCCTATCCACATCTATAGGAAAAGTAGTATAGTTTTTTTGTTGAATTAAAAATTGAGTTAGTACGCCCATTCCCGGACCAATTTCCAAAACTGTATCGTATTTATCTGTTAATACAAGACTGTTTACAATATCTTCAGCAATAGATAAATCTTTGAGAAAATGTTGTCCTAAGTGTTTTTTAGCTCTAACGGGTTGCAATAATTTTTAATTTTTAGGGTTAACCTGATTGTGTACTTTTGACAAAAGTAATCATATCTGTTACTATATGCGATTTTTTTATCTTTTCACCTTATTAATTATCTTCGAATCTGTTGTTGGATTTGATGTAAATCACTATGCAAAAAGCAATGTTACGAACATCAATACATTTAACAGAAGCATCATTCATAAAGATCAAATTCTTATTGAAATACCTTTTGCCAAAGAAATTATTTTAAATAAAGAGCAAAAGAAACAGCTTCAAGAAAGAGTTGTTATTAAAATTCAATTGGTTTATACAGAATACAAAACTTCAGAAAAATTTAACCAAATTGAGCTGAACAAAAAACGTTTGTTAGAGCTAAAAAAATTAGTTCCAGAAGTGTTTGACTTTCCAGTGTGGGAATACGAACTTATTAGTCAAACCGATGGAAACTCCAGAGAAGAATGTAATAAAATGTTCCATGGTTTTGTGGTTACTTTTCGTCCTAATATTACTCCAGATTTTATAGTTGAGGAAAACGATTATATCAATACCCTATTTACTAATTTTTCTAAAAAAGATTCCATTAATAATGATACCACTCCAAAACCATTTTATATAGAAACCCGATGGGATAATGGGTATGTTTACGATACCATTTGGGGTGAAAAAATAGAAATAGATTTATATCCACCAGCTCCTCCAAACCCGTATTTAGCTAGTTTACAAAAAGATTCTACGGTATTAAATGCTTTTAAGCGGATAGCTAATGCACAAGGTTTTATTATTGTAACCGATGCAACAGGGAGCATGATGCCATTTTATAGTCAAGTAATAATTTGGTTGAAAGAGCAAGCCGCTAATGTAAATGCAAAAGGCTGTTTGTTTTTTAATGATGGTGATGCAAAAAGTTCTGATAAAAAACTGCCTTTAGAAACAGGAGGAATTTATGTTGCTAAAAGTTTACAAAGTGAAGAAATTAATAAATCTCTCAACAAATGTACTTCTGGAGGTAGTGGAGGTGGAGAAGCGAAAGAAAATGATGTAGAAGCAATGTTGTTGGGATTAAAATATTTCCCTGAAGCTAAAAGTATTGTTCTTATTGCAGATAATTATGAAAAAATGAGAGATTATGAGTTTATTAATAAAATAACTGTTCCGGTACAAGTGTTTCTTTGTGGAGCAAAAAGTTTTGTTAATACTCAATATTTAGATTTAGCAAGAATTACCAAAGGATCTGTTCATGTTGAACATGAAGAAATTAACAATTTACATTTACTCCAAGAAAACGACATTATTACTATAAATAACAGAGATTACATGCTAAAAAATGGCGCGTTTATTTATTATTATGCAGAAAAAGAAGTGCTTTAAATCCTCTGTTTTAACGCTTCGTACATAATTACCGCAGCAGCCACAGAAACATTTAATGAAGCTATTTCATTTACCATTGGTATTTTAGCTTTAGCATCAGCAGCTTTTAGTAATTGGTTAGCAATTCCGGTTTCTTCATTGCCCATTATTATTGCGGATGGTCCTGCAAAATCAACGTTATAAATGGTGTCATTAGTTTTTTCGGTACATGCTACCACTTGTAATCCGCTTGCTTGTAAAAACAATACCGTATCTGTTAAGTTATCTACCTTACAAACAGGAATGTAGTTTAAAGCTCCAGCTGAGGTTTTCATAGCATCAGCATTAATTTGTGCCGATTCTCTTTTAGGAATTACAATAGCATCAACACCAACACAATGTGCCGTTCTGGCTATGGCTCCTAAATTTCTTACATCAGTTATTCTATCAAGAATTAAGATTAATGGTGTTTTTCCATTCTCAAAAAAAGTAGGCACTAATTGTTCTATATCACAAAATGGGATAGGCGAAATAAAAGCAATTACACCTTGGTGATTACCTTTAACGTGCTTATTTAGTTTAAAAATAGGCACATGAGAAAAAGGAACATTATGTTGTTTGATAGCTTTACGCAATTCTGTTATTCCTGATCCTTTTATATCTTGTTGAATATAAAGCTTGTCTATTTCTTTTCCTGAAATAATTGCTTCAATAACAGGATGTATTCCAAAAATTAAATGTTCCTCTTTCATCATGCGGTAAAATTAACTCATTTTTCGTTATGCATAACGATTATGTTTTAAACCTTAATTCCCATTACTAAAATATCGTCCACTTGAGGCTCTTCTTGTCTCCAGTTGAGTAATACATATTGTAAATAAGCTTCTTGTTCTTCCATTTCCATCGTTTGAGCAGCTAACAACAGTTCTTTAAACTGTTTTCTGTTAAATTTTTTCTTTCGTTCGCCTCCAAACTGATCACAATAGCCATCTGTAAAATAATAAAAAGTATCATTTTGTTGCATAGTAATACTTTGAGTAACAAACTTCTTTTTAACATCAGCATAAAAACCAATTGGGTAGCGATTGGCTTCCAATTCAATTATGTTTCCGTCTCTCACCAATAATAATGGACGAAAAGCTCCTGAGTATGAAAACGTTTGTTCTGCAAAATCATAAACACCTATAGAAACATCCATTCCATCGTTTGTTACAGCATTTTGTGAGTTTTTATTTAAAGCCAAAAACAGTTCTTCATCTAAAGCGTATAAAATTTCAGCAGGATCTTCTAATCCTTTTTTAATAATTACCTCTTTTAAAATTCCATTGGCAATGAAACTCATTAATGCCCCTGGAACTCCGTGTCCTGTACAATCTACCGCCACAACAAAAGCTTTGTTTTCTTTCTGATAGAAAAAATAATAATCCCCACTAACCACATCTTTTGGTTGGTATAAAACAAAAGCATCCTGAAAAGTATTTTTAATTCTCTGCACATCAGGCAAAATAGCTTCCTGAATTCTACTAGCATATTGAATACTATCCAACATGTCTTTATTGTGTTGCAGTAATTCAACATTTTTTTCAAGCAACTCTTGCTCGGCTTTTTTTCTGTCGGTAATGTTGTGTCCTATTCCAACCAATTTATTATCATTGCTTTTAGAAATATTCCACAGTACCCAGCAATCTCCGCCAGTTGCAGTTTTTAATAAGCGTTCATAAGGAATCGTTTCTATTAAAGATTCTTGTTGAAGCTGTTTTAGTGCCAGTGACTTTATGCTCAATCTTTCTTCAGCATCATCACGGGTTAAATTCCACCAGCCTTCCCCTAATAATTGTGTGGGTTCAAACCCTAAAATTCTTTTTGCTGATGGACTAACATATTCCACGCTTCCTGATTGATTTACTACAACTATCAAGCTATTGAGCTGTTCTAATATAGTGTCTGTTATTAACGACATAACGAATATAATTTTTGGTCGAAAACTGACCTGGTAAATAAAAAAATAAAAATTGATTGTTGTTTTTGCTTTAAAGCAAAGTGGTATTACCTATTAATTGTCCAAGGATGGAAAATTGAAATAATAGGCATATAATGACACATTCGCCCCCAATAAATTGGAGAAAAAATAGAAAGGTTAGCGATATTTAATTGTGTCTTCATAAGAACTTCAGGCAGCAAAACTAACATTATTTTGTTATATAACAAATAATAAAAATTTAATTCTAAGATTTAAAAAACAGTCTTTTAATTAAAGAACTGGTAATCAATAACAAATAATCAACAATTAATAACAAACTAAACTATTATTACCTTTGCTACTTTCAATTTGATAATTTTATGACAAAAAAAATAGTACTAATATCTGGAGCAACAAGTGGTTTTGGTAAAGCTACAGCCGAAATTTTTGCAAAAAACAATTACAATTTAATACTAACAGGAAGAAGAGAAGATAGGCTTCGAAAGATTGCTAAAGATTTATCGGAACAGTATAATGTAGAGGTGTTATCCCTTTGTTTCGACATCAGAGACCAAAAAGCGGTAGAAAAATCCATTTTATCGTTAGATACATCTTGGAAAAAAATTGATGTCTTGGTGAATAATGCTGGATTGGCAAGTGGTTTAGGACTAATTCAAGATGGTGAAATTGATGATTGGGAGAAAATGATAGATACCAATATAAAGGGATTGTTATATCTTTCTAAAGTTATTATGCCAATAATGATAGCTAATAAATCTGGTCATATCATTAACATTGGATCAACAGCAGGGAAAGAAGTTTATTTAAATGGTAATGTCTATTGTGCTACCAAACATGCTGTTGATGCTATTTCCAAAAGCATGCGTATAGACTTATTGCAACATGGAATTAAAGTAACACAAATTTGTCCGGGAGCTGCCGAAACAGAATTTTCAGAGGTTCGCTTCCATGGAGATAAAGAAAAAGCCAAAAATGTTTACAAAGGCTATCAGCCTATGACGGCAGAAGATATCGCATCATTGATTTATTTCGCAGCTACCCTTCCCCCACATCTTTGTATAAATGATTTAGTGGTTACATCACTGGCTCAAGCTAATAGTTTTTATTTCAACAAAAACAGCTAACTAAAAATATAGTAACTTCGCCACATTAAAACCATTACTAATTACAATGAAACTTTTTACAACAACCTTAATTTTATTATGTTCTACTGCTCTTTTTGCTCAAAACTGGACAGGAAATGTTGATGCTGATTGGAACAATTCGGCTAACTGGTCTAATTGGCCTTTAAATGGAGCAAGTATAGTTATAGATCCTGCTAATTATACTGGAAATGCTGCAACACCAATTATTGTAGTAAACTCTGTGTTTACTCCAAACGATATTATCATTCAAAATGGCGGACAACTTACGGTTCAAGCTAATTTAACCACTACTGAAGATATAGAAGTTTTAGATGCTAACTCTAGTATGACTATTCAGTCGGGGATAATAAATGTTGGTCCGGGAAACAGTGGTAGGTTAATAGTTGATTTAAGCGCTGCAACAACAATTTCCGGTGGGACATTAAATGTTGATCAAAGATTTATTGCAGGAGACAACACTACTATTAATATTAGTGGAGGAAATATAAATGTAGGACAACGATTTATTGTTGAGTTAGGTGCTCAGTGTAATGTTACAGGCGGTACAATAAACATTACCGAAACTCTTGCTATTGTAGATGGAAATGCTAACCAATCGAGTTTGTTTTTGTTAATAAATGGAGATGTAACTGTAGGCAATGAAATTAGTTTTGAAAATGAAGTGGGTAATTATACTCCTACTTTTTTTATGGATGGAGGAACATTAACTACAGGCGATGTTTCTTGGTTTGGCGCTGCTCCCGGAAGCGGAAGTCCAAAAATGCGTTTATTATCAGGTAATGCTACAATAAATGGAGATATTATTAATATGGCAGGAAGTACGGTTGATATGTATTTAATTATAAGTGGAATTGCTAATGTTCAATTTAATGGAAGTTTAATAGAAACGATACAAATTACTGATACGATTACTCAGGTTGGAGCTTCAACATTTTCTATTAATACATCAACTACATGGAATAATGGTGGAGTTTTTAGAGGTTCTTTTTCTACGATAACTGTCAATGGAAATACCACTTTACAAGGAGCCGGAATTTATGATTTTCATAGTATAGCTATAAACAATACTTTTACATTAAACCATGTAGCTCCTACAAATATTAGTATTAAAGGAGATATAACTAATAATGGAGCTTATATTCATAATAATAATACAGTAAACCTTACAGGAACTACAGTTCAACAAATTTCAGGTTCGTCATCAATTACCTTTTATGATTTAGTAGTAAACCATACCTCAACAGGAATTACCTTAAATCAAAATATTCAGGTAGATAATAGTTTAACACTTGCTAGTGGAAAAATTATCAGTTCAACTATTAATTTAATTACGTTAATTGATAATGCTACCTCAACCTTAGGGAATGATTCTAGCTTTGTTGATGGTCCATTTAGAAAGATTGGGAATGATGCGTTTGTTTATCCAATAGGTAAAGATACGCTTTGGAGAAGGTTGGCTATTTCAGCTCCGACAAATATAAATAGTGAATTTATTGCTGAATATTTTGATACTCCTTATAGTTCGCTAACTCCCGTTAATGTACCTATTTCGAATGTAAGTAATATAGAATATTGGGGATTGAACAAATTTAATACTACCGATAATGTTCAGGTAACACTTCATTGGGAAGATGCTGCTTTAAGTGGAATTACCAATTGTAGTATTTTATCTCTTGCTAAGTGGGACGGTTCTGTATGGGATGATGTTCCTTCAACTGTTAATGGAGCTTGTACAGCTAATAATGCTGGAAATGTACAATCGAATAACACAGTAAGTAATAGTGCTATTTATACTTTTGCTTTTTTAGGTGTTGGTACAGTACAAATACTTTCTGAGTGCTTTGGGGATAGCGTAACTGTAGGTACAAATACTTATGGAGCAACAGGAACTTATGTAGATACTTTAACAAATATCAATAACACTGATAGTTTAGTTACTACTATCCTTAACATTATTCAACCTGTTGATACAACAATTAATACTATCGGTTGTGAGGGCGACACCATTTACATTGCTGGAAAAATGTATTACCAAACAGGAACTTATTTGGATACTATTCCTTCAATTGCTACCAGTTGTGATAGTGTTATGACTATTAATTTAACTATAATCTTTATAGATTCTTCTACCACTCTACAAAATGATACTATTTTTTCTAATCAAAGTGGAGCAACTTATCAATGGATAGATTGTGATGGAAACACCATCATTCCTAATGAAACAAATACCTTTTATGCCCCTATCGCTTCAGGAAGTTATGCTGTTATTGTTTCTAAAAATGGTTGTAGTGATACTAGTTCTTGTAGAAATGTAACGATAACCAACATCACAACATTAAGTCATAAAACTAGTATAGATGTAAATGCTTATCCTAACCCTACAAATAACATCATCCATTTTGAAACCAATTTAATGGAAGGAACAATAGAAATCTATAACATTTTTGGAGCTTTAATAACTACTAAAATCATTAATAATACGATAACTTCGGTTGATACAGAAAATTTACCATCAGGAAACTTTATTTATAGAATTACGGATAATAGCAATAATTCTGTTATTGGTAGGTTTATAAAGCAGTAAGTAGTTTTAATTTTAATTCATGCAGAAAAACAGTAATAAAATAGTACTTTTTTTAACAGTTATTTTAGCATTGTTTTCATGCAGAAAAGATTTTGAACAACCTGAATGGGATGTTGACTTATTGGCTCCGTTGGTTAAAACTACACTGAATATTGGAGATTTACTCCCTGATTCTGTACTACAAACCAATCCTGATACGTCTTTAAAAATAGTGTATGAAACTTCTATTTTTGATGTAGATATGGATTCTTTATTTAGAATTTCGGATACAACTATTAACGAAGTTTTTCCTATGTCTTTATCTGTATTAGCAGCTCCTGGAGATGCTTTTTATAGTGTTGATAGAGAAGTTACACTTAATGTTACTAATAATGTTCAATTGAATTATGCATTGGTAGAATCTGGTTTTATTGAGATAGAAATTTGGAGCGAAATTCAAGAACAAATTATAGTAACTTATACTATACCAACAGCTACTAAAAATGGGGACACGTTGGTGTTAACAGAATTAATTCCTGCCGGAAATGGTTCTCAGCCCGGTTATTTTACTACCCGAATTGATATCAGCGATTATGAACTTAATCTTACAGGTATAAATAATAATAAAGTAAATACCTTTGTTACTAGAGCTGTTGCTGTAGTTGATACAAATGCAACACAATCGGTACTGGTAAGTGCTGGACAAGAAATAGCTATTACCAATAAATTGGTTGATGTTGTTCCTGCTTTTGTAAGAGGATATTTTGGAAATCAACAATTTCGTTTTGGGCCTGAAAGTACCACCTTTGATGTATTTAATAGAATAAGCGGAGGAACCCTAGATTTGGATCAAGTAAATGTAAACTTAACTTTTGAAAATGGCATTGGTGTAGACGCTAGATTAACCATTAACCAATTAGAAGCTGTAAATACCAATACGTCTACCAACAGTGCTTTAAATCATACTATTATCGGAAATGCTATGAACATTAATAGGGCTCAACGAACCTTTAGTGTTCCGGAAGTAAATTATACTACACACACAACTTCTATTACCACTGCAAACTCCAATATAGACCAAATGATAGAACTTTTTCCCAATGAATTGATTTATGATATTTCTTTACACATCAATCCCCTTGGTAATATCTCCGGTAACAATGATTTTGTTTTCAAAAAACATCCTTTAAAGACTAACTTAAATGTAGAGTTTCCATTGTCTTTAATTGCTAACCAACTTACCCTTACCGATACTACCGAAATTAATTTAAGAGATGAAAATAAAGGAAATATTATAGATGGAGATTTAATTCTCTATGCCGAAAATGGCTTCCCTTTTGATGCAACTATTTCACTTAGTTTATTAGATGCTTCCAACAATCAATTAGTTGCCATAAATTCATTAGGAAATATATTGGCAGCCGCTTTAAACAGCAATTTGAGAGCTACAACCAAAAAATCTTCTAAAGTTGTTTTTCAGCTTTCCGAGCAAGATATTATTCATTTATATAATACTGAAAACATTGTAGTCAACGTAAGTTTTACTACTATAGGTCAACCACAATTTATTAAAATTTATGAGGATTATGAGTTAGATTTAAAAGTAGTTGGAGATTTTTCTTATACCGTAAATGCTAAATAATATGATGCGGTTTTTAATCCTAATAATAACCACAATATTGTTTTTTGAGAGCTCCCAAGCTCAATATAATATGCGTTATTTTCAAGATTCTATACAACGTCTTTCTTTTAGTGCCGAAGCAGGCTTTATTTATGGATCATCCGTAATGAATAATGATTTTATGAATAAGTTTATTTACGGTGGAAGAATAGACAGAAGCATGAAAGACAATGCTTATAATAAACTTAACACCAACAATAATAGATTGGGAGGAGATTTAATTTTTAATATAAATGCTACTATTCCAGTTGATACACTTTTCAAAAAAACAAATTTAGCATTAACAGTTGGTGTTAGCCATATTGAACATATTGATGCGGTTTTCACCGATGATTTATTTAAACTTGCATTTGATGGAAACAAACAATTCGCAGGCGAAGAAGCAATACTTTCCGGAACTAATATGAGTTATTTTGCTTATCAAAAAGTATATGTTGGAATTAATGCCATCACTCAAAAACATGGGGTAATATTATCAGAAGGTTTTAATGTAGGTATTATCAAAGCTCAAGAACACATTGCGTTAACCATTCCTACTGGAAGTTTATTTACTGAAGAAGATGGAAAATATATCGACTTAAGTGTAAATTATGCCTTTAATCAAACAGATACTTCAAAAAATAATTTTTCAGCATTTAATGGATATGGGATTGCTACACAAGTGTATAAAGATTTTGCATTAAAAAATGGTGACAAACTCCATGTGGAAATTAAGGATATTGGCTTTATTAGAATGTCTAAAAAAGCATTAGAATATAAAGCAGATAAAACTTTTCATTATGATGGTATTGAGGTCAACTCTATTTTTGATATTAATGATTCTATTATCAACAGCATTTCTCAAGATTCGTTATTAGACAATATCTACACCTCTCAAAAACAAGGCAGTTATGGAATTGCTTTACCAACAACGGTTAACATAAGCTATACTAAAACATTTAATCAAAAATGGAAAGCAGAAATAGGAGTTTTTAATAGATTGTTAGCCAATTATTTTCCTTATATTTATACCAATACCACCTATTATTTTTCTTCCAACTTTTTAAGTCAACTGCATCTTTCTTATGGTGGCTATGGGAAACTAAACATTGGACTTTCTACTGCTATAAAGATTAAAAACAAAGTTCAATTATGCGTAGGAACCAATAATTTAAACGCTTATGTTGTTCCAAAATCAACATTTGCCAATAGTGGCTTTTTAGGGATTAAAGCACTTTTTTAAGTACCTTTGTTTAGGTTAATTATAAAAATGTATAAACTAATCAACATATTATTTTTACTTCTACCCTTGGTCGGATTATCTCAAAAAGATACCCTTGCTCATTTATATGCTATTGGTGGAACAGGAATAGATAAAGCAGAAGAAATAATTGCTACAACTGATGGAGGTTATGTGCTAGTTGGTTCTACTACTAGTAATACTTCAGGAAATACAGATGTTTATTTGCTAAAACTTGACTCTCAAATTAATGTTGTTTGGAGTTGGGCAATGGGTGGTAATAACAACGACTGGGGGTATGCGGTTAAGGAAACTTTTGATAAAGGGTTTATTATAGCCTCAACTACTAATAGTTTTGGGGTAAATGGCGATTATAATGCTCGATTAATAAAAACAGATAGTTTAGGAGTAATTCAATGGCACAATATCTATGGAGGAAATGACTGGGATTTAGTTTATGATGTTGTTCAAACTGCTGACAGTGGCTTTGCTTTTTGTGGTGAAACTTACAATAATACCAATGGAGAATCGGATGTGTATATTGTTAAAACAAATAACTTAGGGGATACCCTTTGGACCAAAACCATTGGAGGAAACTTGGTTGACAGGGGAAACAGCATTATGGAAACGACTGATAGTAGTATTGTAGTGGCAGGAATGACAACCACCTTAACAGACTCTGTTCAAATGTATATGATAAAACTGACTGCTACAGGTAGTTTAATTTGGGACATTGCTTTTGGTCTTTCAGGTTATGAAGAAGCCAATGCAGTTATAGAAACAGCTAATGGAAATTATGTTTTAGGAGGAGTAACCACTAGTTTTACCCCAAATAATGATAAAGATTTTTACATGATTAGAACCGACAGTAGCGGTAATGCTATTTGGGGAAACTATTTTGGAAATATTGGTGAAGAAGTTATTTATGACTTGGTGGAATTGGCTAATGGTAACTTTTTTAATACCGGACATACAACCGCTGCCGGAAATGGTGGAAAAGATGCCTTAGTATTTTTAATTACACCGGGAGGCTTTTGGGGAGGTAGTTCTTCTACTTTTGGAGGTACTAAAGAGGAAGAAAGTAAAAGTATTTTGTTAGAACCTAATGAAGCCTTGAAAATTGCAGGGTTTACAAAAAGTTATGGGAATGGTCTTGAAGATGTAATGCTTATTGAAATTGATACTGTTGTTACCAATCATCAATTTACTTTAGATACTATAAATGATTTTATGCCTTTAAAAATAGATGACTTAACTTCTTGGAAACCTGATTCTGAAAAAAAGGTGCTTATTTTCCCCAATCCCTCTACTTCTTTTGCCAACTTTGATATTTCTAAAATTGAAGTAGAAAAAATATTAATTACAACTATTTATGGACAAACTGTATATGAAGCAAGTATCTTAAATAAAGAATTATTGCAAATTAATTTTGAAAAATTTTCATCAGGAATTTATAGTGTGCAATTTTATAATAAGGACAAGCTTATTGAAGCACAAAAATTAATTATTAGAGCAACTAATTAATGTAATGATAAATGGTATTTCATCGACATTTAATTAAATACAGCTATTTATTTTTATTGTATCCAATATTTGTATTGTCTTATGTTGTTTCAGAAAAAACAGGGAAATCCTTTATACCTGAAAGGATCATTTTTTTGCACCTGCTTTTGTATTTTGTTGCTTATTTCATTTCCAATAAAAAACTAAGCTCTATTTATGTGCGTTTTATATATCTTAGCACATTAGTAATTACTTTTTTTGAAGTCGCCTATGTTTCTATTTATAAGGAACGAATTACACCTTCTACTGCTTTTATATTAATAGAAACAAATTCTTCTGAAACTTCCGAATATTTAAAAGAATATTTCAATACAGAAATTTTTATTTGGTTACTAATATTGCTAATACCATCTGTTTTTATATTAATTGGAGTTAATAAGGCGATTCAGCAATATACACTAAAAAGTTCATTTAAGGCCATTTTTAATGACTTTCGTAAGTTGGTTTTATTTATAGAGTCTCTTTGGGTAAGAACACAAAATGCTGTATGGAAAAAAATAGCTTTGGGTTTAGTTTTATTTGTTATAGGAACAAGTCTTTATTTTAATGCTAATCACCATAAATACCATGCTATTTTTCAAATTTTTAATGGATATGAAAGGTATAAAATTGAAGTTGAAAAATATAAAAATTTCTTTGCTGCATCAAAAAAAAGTAAGCAATTAAAAACAGTTGTAAAAAAAGAAGATGATTTAAAAGAAACAATTATTATTGTTATTGGCGAATCTACTACTAAGCATCATTTAGGAATTTACGGTTATTATAGAAATACCACACCAAATCTGGTAAAACTGAGAGATGAACTTTTAGTTTTCAATGATGTTATCAGTCCGCATACGCACACTATTCCCTCATTAGAAAAAGTACTTACCTTTGCAACTACTGCTAACCCTGAAGCCAAAGAATATGGAAGTTTGATTCAATTAGTAAAAACAGCAGGCTACAAAACCTATTGGATATCTAATCAAATTCCGGTTGGGATAAATGAAACCATGGTTTCTATTGTGGCAAAAGCAGCAGACTATTCCTACTTTACGAATTTGGGTGGAGAACAAGAATTGCGTTCATTAGATGAGCGAGTACTACCAATTGTAGCAAAAAGCTTAAAGACAAAAGATACTAAAAAAGTACTTTTTGTTCATCTTTTAGGAACACATACACAATATAAAAATCGTTATCCGAAAATTTTTAATCAGTTTAAAGATACTCCTTCAACTCCATTTGGAACACAACAAGCTTTTGACGCCATTAATCAATATGATAATGCTGTTTTATATAATGATTTTGTAATTAGTGAGATTATTTCATTGTTAAAAGCGAACGCTACCCCAAATGAAAAACAACAAATGATTTACTTTTCCGACCATGGTGAAGATGTTTATCAAACAGTTGATTTTAATGGACATAGTGAAGCCATAGGTAGTTATCCTATGTTTGAAATTCCTTTTGTATTTTGGAGCAATCAAAAGTCCGAATTGGAAAAATACAGAAGCTTTGCAGATAGAAAATATATGATAGACGATTTTATTTATAGTGTGGCTGATATTTTAAGCATTACGTTTGAAGGAATGCAAAGCGAGAACAGTATTTTCAGTCCGAACTTTCAGTCTAAACAAAGAATTGTAAAACAGCACATTGATTTTGATGTTGAAATAAAATCTGTCCAATAAATGCAATTTTCTATTAAAAAAACATTGATTTTTTGCGTGGGGTTAGCAACGCTATTAGTAATTGCTTATCGGGGGGTTACTTCCGATTTTCTTTTAAAGCAATTACATGCTGATAAAATTTGGGTGCACAGAGTAAATAGTATTGAAAAACTACAAGAAGTTAACTCCACATTTTCGGGAGTAGAATTAGATGTAGTTTTTAATTCAGCACTTAACGTTTTTGATGTTAACCATCCTCCAGCAGAATCTATAGGTTTAAATTTGTTAGACTATTTAAAATCAAATACGGAAAGTGACCTAAACTTTTGGCTCGATTTCAAAAATTTATCTCCAGAGAATGCTTCACAAGCATTAGAAAGATTAGCCTTTTTATGTGCTGAACTAAACATTTCAAAAAAACAATTTATTGTAGAAACAACACAAACTGAATTGTTGAAGCTATTCGCCAAAAGTGGTTTCCAAACTAGCTATTATTTGCATTGGCCGGGGTTGTACCAATTAAACGAAGAAAATTTAAATGAAAACATCATTCAAATAAAAGCTAATATTTTTCCTGAGTTGTCTTATATTTCTTCTTCTTACCATGATTATGAAATTATGCAGCAACACTTTCCTGAGCAAGAAAAATTATTGTGGTTAACAGAAAATGAAACCAAATTTTCATCAACAATTAAAGAACATTGGTATAGAATGAAAATAGCTAACCACCCTAAAACGAAAGTGTTGTTAATGCAAATAAAAACCAATGCAAGCAATCGTTGAAAAAGAGCTATTTGTTTATGCAATTTAGTTTATATTTGTCCGTTTTTTGAATAAATTTTTCACTTTTCATGGTCAAAAACATACTACGCAACTTACTCAACTTTTTACACTTGGATGTTACCAAAAACTTGCATTACGACCGCCTGACCAAAAAAATCATTAAAAAAGTTATATTTTCTGATGCCAATACCATTGATATTGGTTGCCACAAAGGCGAAATATTGTCTGAATTAATAAAACACGCTCCAAAAGGAAAACATTTTGCTTTTGAACCTATCCCAGATTTTTATAAGGTGTTGAATGAAAAATATGCTGAAAATGCTTTTATATATCCTTATGCCTTATCCACCGAAAATGGAACAACTACTTTTCATTATGTGAAAAATGCTCCGGCATATAGCGGAATAAATAAAAGAAAATACGCTATTGATAATCCCGACATTGAAAAAATTGATGTAGAAGTAAAACGTTTAGATGATGTTATTCCAACAGATCTTCCTATTCATTTTATTAAAATTGATGTAGAAGGTGGTGAGTTTGATGTAATGCAAGGAGGTAAGGAGTTACTTCTTAAAAATCAACCTACCATATTGTTTGAATGTGGGCTGGGAGCTACAGAATATTATAATACTAAAGCAAAAGACATTCATTCCTTCTTGACTGGTGAGATAGGCTTACAAGTGTTTACCTTAACCAATTGGATAGCACAAAAAGCTCCCTTAACCAACGAACAGTTTTGTAAACTGTTTAATGATAATACAGAATATTATTTTATTGCGGATAAGGGTTCTTTTAAGGTAAGCACTTAATATTATTGTTTAACAAACTTACTGGTCACCGACCCTATGTCTGTATCTATTTTAATAAAATAAACACCACTCGGTAAATTAGTTACATTTATTACAGATATATTTTCTTTAATTGTCATAACCAACCTTCCTGATACATCAGTAATACTTATTTTATATATAGTTAATTTGTTATTAATTGATAATTGATCTGATACAGGATTAGGATAAATTATCAAGTCGTTATTGTTTTGTTCGTTTTTTATTTCTTCCTCTTCTTCTACATCTATTCCATAAAAAGAATCAGGATAAATAGTTCCTATTGTATCTCCTAAGTGAATTCTTCCTTCCATGCATTGAATATCAATACAGGATATACCTGGGCTATATGTGATACATTCTCCTAACCCGACTGTGAATATCGATTTTGGCAAACCATATGGGAATCCACTTGGGGCAACTACATCAGGGTTATTTGCTGGATTCACAATCATAAATGGATTATAAAAAAAATCAATTAACTTTTTCTGTAATCCATTTTCCATATAAAAAATAGTTGGTGTATATGGAGAATAACTCCAATTAGGGGATCTATTTGACACTTCGTTAGGGTAATTATTAGAAAGGTGTGAAATTGAATCAATAAAAGTTAATGTTAAATTAAAACTATCTTTAGTAATAGTGGTTCCTTGAAAATCATTGTAGTGTCTGTAGTGTTTTTTACCTTGGATTTGGTAACTAACAGTATCTCCAATAATACTTTTAGATAAAACGGTACCTTTAAAGTAGGTTGTATTCGATGAGTGTGCCCCACCTCCACAATAACTATAATCTTTCCATTGGAGAATGTCATTAATTTCGTAATTGAAAAAATCCCAAAACCTAGGTAATTGTTCTCCGAATATAAGAGTATTATTTCTTAACCCAAGAAGTACAAAATAGTTGTTATTTACATACGGGAAACGTAAGATTCCAAATGATTTAGATAAAATGATGGTTTGATTATTAGATAAGGTAATTCTTTTAATAGAATCAACAACACCAAAAACAATTTGAGTGTAAAGAGAATCAACAATAGCAGTTGTGTTGTTTATGGAGTCATACATCCAAGACTCACCTAGTGTTTTTAAAGGGTTTAATCTAAACTCGGTAGAATCTTGAAAAATGAAAAGACTATCTGTTTTTTTTATGACCAGTCTCATTAAAAATTGAGGTTGGTTTTTTAGTTTATAGGATGTGTTAGAACAGGTATCACAATTAGTCATAATTCTATTCAAATAGTAAATTGAATCATTACCACTGACACTAAATGAGTCAACAAAAATTGTATTGGTAATTAGTTGAGCAGTATCAATTTTGTAATTATATTCACTATTTAAGTTAATTGGATTCCAATTTTGGGCTGAGACACCTAAAGTAGAAATTAAGGTTATTAATAACACAAATTTTTTCATATCCCTTAAAATGCTTAAATCGTTTATATCGAATCCTTATTTCAAACTTAAGTATTTAATTTGAATTTTTTAATTTATTTAATTGTTAATTAGGTATAATTTTAAAAGGATTGAGAGTTATTTAGTAACTATTTTATGTTAAAATAAGAGTAATAGGGGGTGGATATGAAACACCTATTTCTTAATAAACAAAAAGTCACTGCCAGGTTCGTTGTTACCAAACTCTCCAAATCGGGGTTGAGGAACAACTTTTTCTATGTAAGATAGGATTTCGTTTACGGTTAAAATACCGTCTTCGCCACCGTAACTTCTCAAAGCTTCTAAGAATTTACGGGTAAAAGGCGAGTGTTGTCCCGGACGACCATCAGGCACATATTCTTTCCCTCCAGAGGTGAGGTAAAGTCTGGTTTTATACTTCATTTTACGTTGGATAAAGTCTTCTTTTTCTACATCTTTATACATGCCTGTAGAGCGACTTGCAGAAGCAATTATCGGATCGAAAGTTCCCCCAAAACAAGCATCTAAGCTTAAAAAAATATGTTCGCAAGGAATATTATTTACCACTGTTCGTAAATTGCTGTGTGATAAAAATGAAGTGTGGGCAATATCATCTGCTTTAGAATCTTTGGCGATTAAATAACCTTCTTTAAAAACATCATCGTAATATCCATGTCCGGCAAAAAAGATAAACAGTTGGTCGTTTTCTCCATAAGGAATCATGGCGTAGGTTTTTAGTTTTTTAAGGATATCATCCAGCTTGGGATTGCTTAGCACTTCTACCACATAACCATAATCCTGCGATAAATCTTTGGCTATTTCTCCCACATCAATAGTAGGATTTACTAAATTATCAAAAGAATCATACTCTCCAATAGCAATTAAAAGAGCATAATTAGTTTGCTTTTTTATAGTGTCTTTTTGTGCAGTTTGGTCGGCAGGCAATATAATAGATGATGTTGTACTTTCAGCAGCTTTTTGTTTTTTTAGGTGTTCAAAATTGAATGGGTTTTCCGATGAACTAACCTCGTAAGTTTTTTTTATGCTTGGGTGTATTACCCTAAAATTACTGTATTCAAAATGTATATCATCCTTCTTTTGGATTTTATTTACAGCAATTAATGCCTTGTTAGCATTAGTTTTCAGTTCTTTGGCTTCTGCTCTGGGAATAGCAACAGTAGCTTCGGTATTGCAAAATTCTATGTGATAAATTTCTTTATCTGCATCGTATTTTTTTAACTTCAATTTTAATTTTGCTTGTGAGTCAGCTGATGCTTTTGAAAAACCAAAAGTAGCTTCTTGTTTTTCCTGAATTTTTGCTAAAATAACCGAGCGGGCTTTTAGCAATCTTTCCCAATACTCTTTGCTGGTCTCAAACTCATCTTTGGGTGCAGCTAAATTTTTATCCAAGCCTTTTATTATTTCTCTAGAAAAATCTTCTGTAAGGATGCTTTTTTGCGAAAAGGTTAAGCTATTGCCCAAATAAGTCACTATTTTAGAAAAGTTAGAACCGCTAATGCCTTTAACATCCCAAATAATAGCGGTATGGTCTTCTCCGCAGCTTACTAGCCTTTTACCATCTAAACTATAGTTTAAGGATAGAATATACGCATTGTGTCTCGGAAACTTTTTACCTTCTGCCCAACCGTTTTTTTGCTTTAAATACGTTTCGATGATGGAGCCATTTGCCAACACAATGCTTTTACCATCGGGCGAGTATTTAGCATCTTTTATTCTTCCTATTTTTACTTTTAAAGAATCTTGCAAAGTAAAATTTTTACCCGAGAGTTGATACTCCCAAATCTGGTCAGAAGTGCCGGCAATAAAAGTATTTTCATAAGGATGAACATCTAAATAATTCAATCCCCAGTGTGTGGTGGGAAGTGTTTGTAAGGGTTCGTAAACATCATTACTTTGTTGGTATACGCTAATCTTATCTGCTTCACCACATAGTATTAAAAATTCATCTTTGTAAGAAAAAACGGCATCGTAAACTCTTTTTTCGCCTTTAATCTCCTGAATTTCTATCCATTTATCTTCTTTCAATTCAAAAATTTTAGCTGAATTATCGATGCTTGTAGAAACAAAACGATTGCCTTGATGATTGAAATTGATGGTTACAATTCTATCGCTGTGGGCAGTAAGTAACTGTTCTACTTTTTGGGTAATAAGGTTATAAACAGCAATGTCGCCAATGGAATTAAACCTGCCAATAAGCAAATATTTTTCGTTGGGAGAGAACGCTATTTTGCAAGAAGACCTATCGTAAAGTGTATCGCCAACATGCGAGTAAAGTAAATTATGGAATTGATCAAAAAGAAACACTTTGTTTTTATCGGAAGTGTAAGCAAAGTAGGTTTGAAAAGGTGAATATTGAGCCTCCATCATGTAACCATTGCTTTCTATTACTTTGCTTTCATTTAATGTGATTTGAGCCAAAGCAAATTGGCAACACAACACCGAAAAACAACAAAAAGCAATAATTTTTTTCATGGATGGAAAAATGTATTTACATACAAACATACTAATCTTTAGTGGCAAAGACACAATGACATAAAGAATTTGTGAGTGTTCTATTTGTATTGTTCTTCACTAAAACCCCTCATTTTCTTCCACTTCCTCTTCATTCGGTTGGGTAATTTTATCTAAAAACTTACGCAAGCCTGTTTTTTCTTTCTTCTTCTCGCTTTCTTTTTTCTTTTTAGTATCTTCTTTGGTCTTGTTGTCTTCGGCTTCTCCCCATTCAATTTTTAACCCGTCTTTTTTCTTAGGTTCTTCTTTGGTAATGGTGGTGTCTTTTTTAAACCAGCCAAATTCTTTGTTTAAAATGCTTTTTAAGGTTCTTTTTTCTTCTTGTATGTTTTCCTTCATGTTGCTTTTTAAGCCTTCGGTATCGTAGCTTACTTTGTAATTTTTTACATTGCCCGTAATTTTTAAAAATACCGTTCCTTTTCCTAAACCATCATCTTCCACATAGCCAAATTCTTCATTTTGTTTTTTGCGTTTTTTGGCTTTATCCCACAGGATTTCGCTTAAATCTACCTTTATACGGTAATCTATATCGTTATTGAAATGGTGGCTTCCCGAAAGGGTTAAATTAATAGCCGAAGATTGTATTTCGGTTTTCGCAATAGTGATTACTTGCTTATTAATTTCTATGGCTGTTTTTAATTGGTTAAACTTAATGCGTTTCAGTTCCTCTACTTCTATAAATTTACTCAACGCCATAACAGGTTCGTAATCTAACAGTTCTCCATTTTTAATAATAATGGTAGAGGAAACATAAATTTTATCCTTATTTACGTTTAGGTGTTTATCCCAAACGGAAGCAAAATCTACAGCAATGGCAGCTTTACCTTTTAGGTTTTCGGCATCTAAAGCTGTCTGACCAAAATTTTCGAACTGATAAAACAGTTGGGTAATATCAATATCGAACATTTTAGCATTACTGGTAATAAGCAACTCGTTAGGGTTTTCATTATCTAAGGCGATACTACCTTTAATATGTCCGCCCATGGCATTAAAAGAAACATCGGTAGCCGAAAGTAAGTTGTCTTCCAATTGGATAACGCCTCTAAAATGGTCTGCTTTAAATCGCCTGAACAAAAAAGTATCTATTTGTGTTGTAAAGGTAAAGGTGATGTTGTCGGGCAAACTCACTTCTTGCTCCGATTGGTTGGAAGAGGAAGATTGCAATAAAAAATCTTCCAACATAAATTTAGGAGAAGTAAAAGAAGCGGTTACTTCCAGTTTTTCATTTTCTACAAATAAATATGCCAGCAAATTTTTAAATACGCCCGAAATATATACCGGAGAACGATTTACCGTAGTGGTTAATGAATCAATTTTTATAAGGTTGTTGTTAAATTCAAAATAAGCATTGGCATTAATTAATTGGTAAGGTTTCGATTGCCACTTTAAATGCGTGTTGACGAGTTGAGCATTACCTTCAGCATTAAGCTGTTGCAATTCCGAAGCTTTAATTTTTTGTAAATTGCTGATGTAACCTTTGTATGCCACGTTTAAAATAAGCTCTCCTGTGGCGGTTTCCAACGAATCTAATTTAAAAAACTCTTTCGCCATAGCAATATCAATATTGGCCTCTGAAGTTAGTTGAATATAAGGATTTTGGAAGTTGGCAATTTCATAATTTCCTGATATATGCCCCGCACCGAAATCGGCATTAAAATCGTTGATGTTTAGCTTGGTGGTTTGTGCGTGATTATTTGCTCCATTATTGTAAATTCCTGAAAAAGTAATATTAGCAAGCTCATAACCAGATTCTTTCTCTTTTAAATTTCCTGATTTTACCTGAAAATCGGCTTCTACATGAGGGGTTTTAGTAGCCGAAAATATGCCAGAAACTTGGGCTTGATAATTAAAAACCCCTTTAGCATCGTAAGCCGCCAACGATTCCTGCATTTGTGCCGGAAGTAGAGAGAAAAGTGTAGCAAAATCTACATCTGTTCCTTTGGAGCTAAGCTGTAAATCTAGCGCTTCGTTTTTATCTAAAATAATGCCTTCTAATTTAAAAATAAGTTCTTCTATGCTTATTTCTCCCGATTGTATTTTGTAACTTAATTGTTGTTTGTTCACCTCAATTTTACCTTCAATAGTAATGTCTTTATCCTTTAGGAAAGCTTCATTTTTACTGTTTAGTTGGTTAATGTGTAAAGCAATGTTGGTCTCTAAATGATAGTTCTTTTCATTAAAATTTCCCGAGAAGTTCATTTTAGTTACCACTAAGCCCATGTCTTGCTGTTTGTAATTGTTGAGGTAATTAAGATCCATATTTTTAAATTGCACATCCGACAATTCAAAAGCAATTGGTTGGTTGCTACTTTCAGGGTTGGTTTTCCAAAAATGAAAATTATCTTTTCCTTGTTGATCTATAAAAATAAGGGTGCTGCCATTTTCTATGCTTATTTTTTTCAGCACATATTTTTTGTTGAGCAAATCGATAATATTAAACTGAAAATAAACCGACTTTACTTTTAATAATGGTGATATGTGGTTGGTAGAAGCAATCTCCACCTCTTTAAACTCTACCGAAGCATAGGGAAATTTTTTAAGCACGGAAAAGTCAAGATCTTTTACATCAATAGGTACATTTACTTGCTCGTTAATGGCTTCAACAATGTATTTTTTAATTTCTTTTTCATAAAAAGAAGACATTACAATGCTAAAAGTGGTAATTAACACCAACAGCACTACTAATGAATATCCAATGATTTTAAGCCAACGCATAAGCTATGAAACGGAAATAATGAATTTCTATTTTATTCGTGTTATGGAACTTCCAATTAATCATCTTACTATTTGTTGAATGTATTAAAAGTTCGTTTCAAAATTAATTGTGTTTAGTACTTAAAAATTTGCTTTAATAAGTTTTAATTAACAATGGGTTGTGAAGGTGGATAGTTTAGTTTATGAGTTTATGAGGTAGAAAAGTATCATACCATGTCATTCAGGAGGAATCCTGTTGAGTAGCGGTAAGGAAGTCCCAAATTATTTATTGAAGGAAACTTGAAAGGAAATACTCAACGCACATTAATTACGGAATAATTCTATTAAACATCAATGCTAAACTAACTTTGTCTCTTATTCTAACAATGTTCTTCCTGAATGACAAATAGGGAAACCTCAAACGAGTTTGCGAGTTCAACGAAGTTAAACCTCAAACTTTCAACACTTTTTTATACCTTTGCTCTATGCAGCAATCGCAATTTATAGAAGGCATTAAAAACCCCACCATGTTGAGCCAAAATACCAATGAGCTCAAGTTTGTGGTGGATGAATTTCCTTATTGCCAAACTGCTCATTTGATGTATGCTGGATTACTCAAAAAAAATGACGATATTTTATTTGAAGAATACCTTAAAAAAGCAGCTGTTTATTGCACCGATAGGCAACATTTGTTTTATCAACTGCATGCTGTTGTTGAGAAAAAAGTTGAAGATAAAATAGTAGAAAAATCAACGATTAAAGAAGAGAAGATTGAAGAAAAAGTGGAGTTGATTGATGAAGTTGTTGAAGAAAAAGCAACAACGAAGCAAGTTGAAGAAGAAAAATCAAAAGAACCTACAAAAATTGATGCTTTAGAGCTGCAATTAAGAGCTGCAGCAATTAATAGTTATATTTTACTGGAAACGGAAGAAGACAAACAAAAATCAAATACTCCGGAACAACCAATATCTAAAAAAGAAAAAGCTAAAAGCAATCAACCAACTTTTGATGTTGATTCACCACATTCTTTTGCTGAATGGTTATCGCATTTTAAAGGCGATGCTCCAATTGCTAATGATGCTAAAACCACTACTTCTAACATCGATAAATTTGATTTAATTAATAAGTTTATTCAAGAAGATCCTAAAATTCAACCTAAAAAGACCGAATTTTACTCTCCAATAAACATGGCAAGGCTAAGTGTGGTAGATAATTCTGACATGATTAGTGAGACGCTAGCCCTTATCCACGTTGATCAGGGGCATTATCAGAAAGCGATAGAAATGTATGAAAAATTAAGTTTGAAATATCCAAAAAAAAGCAGTTATTTTGCAACCCAAATTAAAAATTTAAAACAAAAACAAAAATAATGTTTACACTTATCACAGTTTTAGTTATCATCATTTGCTTCTTGCTTTTGTTGATCGTATTAATTCAAAACCCAAAAGGTGGGTTAGATTCAGCTTTTTCTGCTAATAACCAAATTATGGGTGTTAGAAAAACAACTAACTTCTTAGAAAAAGCAACTTGGACATTAGGTATTGCTTTGGTAGTATTGAGTATTGCTTCATCTGCTGTTAACCCAACAAAAACGGTTAGCGAAGGAGAAACAGGAGATTCTAAAATTCAAGAATTAATTGATGAAAAAGCGGCTCCTACAATGCCAAACATGAACAATGCACCTGTACCTGCTCAAGAAAATCAGGGAGAAAAATAATATATAATTAACTTTCAATAAAAGCAAGGGTTTAATTATCCTTGCTTTTTTTTATGCCTTAAAAAATGTTTGAAAAATATAAATATCATTTTTGGCTGCATGTAGTGGTGCTCATTTTCGGGTTAACCGGAATTTTAGGCAAATTGATTTCTGCCAACTCGTATTTATTGGTTTGGTATAGAGTTTTAATTGGAGTGGCAGCTATTGCTATTTATTTTTTAATAAGTAAACATTCTTTTAAAATCAATAAAAAAATATTGAAACAAACTTTTATGGTAGGATGTTTAATTGCTATACATTGGGTAGCTTTTTTTGAGGCGATAAAACAATCTACTGTTTCTATAGCATTGGTTTGTTTATCGAGCAGTACTTTATTTACCGCATTGATTGAGCCGTTATATTTTAAAAGAAAAATTAAAGGATATGAGCTGTTTTTGGGTTTGCTAATTATTGTAGGTCTAGTATTAATTTTCAATTTTGAATTTAGCTATTTAACAGGGATTATATTGGGAATTGTAGCGGCAGTATTTAGCTCTTGGTTTACGGTAATTAATGGTGTTTTAGTAAAGGAAACCAATTCCAAAACACTTTCTTTTTATGAGTTATTAGGAGCTTTGCTTATTTTGTCGAGTTACTTAATTTTTATGAACCTAGGTAATATGGAGGCTTTTTTTATTCCAGTTTCAGATATAAAATGGTTATTAATTTTAGGAATAATTTGTACTGCTTTTGCTTTTATTATGTCGGTAGAAGTAATGAAAAAAATTTCTCCGTTTACGGTAGTAATTTCCATTAATTTAGAACCTATTTATTCCATTATTATAGCCGTTTTGTTGTGGCCAGAAAGTGAAATAATGTCAACAGGTTTTTATGTAGGGATGGCTATTGTGTTATCGGCTATCTTTTTAAATGCTTTTTTTAAGTTTAAAGCAGATAAAAAAGCTAAAACCGTTATTGGGAAAGTAATTGAATAAACTCTGCTTTTTTTCTTCGGGATACTTCAAGCTTGGAGCCATCACTCATCACAACATAACCACCATCCCCTCTAACATACTTTTTTACGTGAAGTAGGTTAATATAATATGAGCGATGAATTCTATAAAATTTTTCATTAACTAACATTTCTTCATACTCGCCAATTTGCTTTGAAGTAACAAAATGTTTGTCCTGACCAACCACATGGACATCAGTATAGCTTCCTTCAGAATGAAACCTGATAATATCTTTTATTTTAATGAAATTTAATCCTTCGCCATCATGGATAACAATTTTTTGTTCTTGTCCGCTATCACCGGAAGATAAATTATTGAGTAGTGTTTTTAGTTTGTTATTGGTTAATTCTTGGTTTCTAATTTTTGATTTAAACCTGTTTATGGCAGCTTCTAGCTCATCCGCATCAATGGGTTTTAACAAGTAATCTAACGCACTATATTTAATGGCTTTTATAGCATAATGATCATAAGCAGTGGTAAAAATCACATCGAAATTGATATTTTCTAATTTTTCTAATAAATCAAAACCATTTTCTCCTGGCATTTCAATATCTAAAAACAACAAATCGGGTTGATGTTCTTCAATAGCGGTAATAGCTTCTTTTGCATTGGAAGCATGAGCTTTAATTTCTATATCGAAAAACTCTTTTAAGATGGTGGACAAATGTTCTCTACCACCTTTTTCATCATCTACTATAATTGCTTTGTACATAATACACTATTTTAAATTGGTACATATAGTTCTACCCTTGTTCCTGCGGGTTGGTTGTTTATTTTAAGGTCGTTTATTTTTACCGAAAGCTGATTCCCATTAAGTGAGTTTAACAGCTCTACTCGTTCTTTAGTGATGTTCATTCCAAAAGAAGGTGAAGTAGTGTTTTGCTTAAGTTTAATAGCGTTTTCACGTCCAATTCCGTTGTCTTCCACCACGCATTTTAATAAATGTTCATTTTCCGGTAAAAACTGTATTCTTATTATTCCACTTCCCTCTTTATGCGATATTCCGTGCCAAATGGCATTTTCAACGTAAGGCTGTATAAGCATTGATGGTATTTGTTCGTATTGTGTATCTATGGTTTCATCTACTAAAATCTCATATGAAAATTTGTTATTTAATCGTAACTGTTCCAACTCTAAGTATAAGGTAAGTGTTTCTATTTCATCTTTTAAAGAGATTCGCTGACGTTTAGTATTGGCTAAGGTGGCCCGCATTAGTTTAGCAAATTTACTCAGGTAAATGGAAGCATCTTTGCTTTCGTTTTTAGAAATAAAATTTTGGATAGAATTAAGGGTATTAAAAATAAAGTGTGGGTTCATTTGCGAACGAAGAGCCTGTAATTCTGAAGCTAATGCTCTTTGTTTTTGTTCTTCAATTTGTTTGTTTTTTAGTTGATTTTGTTTTTGAATTAAAAAGTAAATTAAGAATCCTATAATAATTACACCAAAAACAAGCGTTAATAAAAACCATGCTGACATGTAAAATGGAGGTTGAATGGTAAATGAAATAACTGAAGGTACGGTACTCCAAATTCCTGAATCGTTCATGGCAAAAACTTTAAAAGTATAGCTGCCGGGAGCTAACGAAGTATAATAGATAGAGGTATTTACGGTATAAATCCATTCTTTATCAAATCCTTCTAACATGTATTTATATTGAATTCCGGATGGACTATTGCTTATTCCGCTAATATTAAATTCAATAGCGTTGTTTTCATGACTTAATTCATAATGACTTAATGTGGTGGTGTCTTTACCGTTAATTTTCACACTGTTTATAAAAACCGATGGAGGCAAAGAATCTTGTCTAACTCTATCTGTTCTAATGGTTTTGGAGTTGATTGGCTTTTCTGTTTGCTGGTCAACAGGTAAATTTTTTAAAATAAACTTGCTTTGTACTTTTTCGTTTTCAATTTCTGTAGATGAAAAGATAGCCGGAGAACTATAGGTTATAGTTGAGTTAGCATCAATATGTTCAAACTCATTTTCTAGTTTAAAAACACCATTCCCGGAAGTGCCAAACCATAAGTTGCCTTTAGCATCTTCAGCCACAGAAATAACGGTTTGATTTCCTAAATATCGGGTAATATTGGCTTCTTTTAAACTTCCATCAGCATAAGAAATGATACCGCCACTATTTAGTGCAAACCAAATTTTGCCTTGTGAATCTTGAAAAATAAACTCCACATTTTTTTCTACAAAAATTCTATTCAAGAAACTAGTATTGTTAAACCTTATCACTTCGTGTTGTTTAGAAAACAAGTAGGTTTTATCTTGTAGTTGAACAACATTTGTTCTTGAGTTTCCTGCTGCTTCTGCTAATGGAATAGTAAAGCTATTGGAATTTGTATTTACAAAAAGTTCGTTTTTAGAAGTGTTTTGGTTGTTTCCGGAAATTAATTTGCCGTTAAACTTTACAACATAATAGGGGTAAGCACTTAGTTTTAAGTTGGAAATGGTTTCGGTTTTTAAATCAATTTGAATTAAGGAACTACCTACAATTGTGCTTATATAAAAAGTAGAATCAGTAAAAATTACAGAGTTAATTATTTTGTTTTCCACTCGTTTTTGTACCAATTTATTAAAAGGAAAAGGTACGAGTTGATTGTTTTTTATTTCAAAAATTTCTCCATAAATACTCCAAACATAAAGGTTGTTAGGTGTTTTTATAAATTTAGAAAGGTTTTCTTCGGTTATAATTTTGGATAAGTTATTGTTTTTTATTTCAAAAACACCTTCGCTGCTAATAAATAGCATTTTATTTTTATGTTCTACAATATCGTTAAATTGCAAGTAAGGAGAAGTGGAAGATTTGTAATTACTGAAAGAAGGGTTTTGAGCGAATAAGATTTCACTAAAAATAATTAGTTGTATGATGATAGTTAATCTTAACAAACCTCCAAATTTTTGATGAAAAGTAGTGATTTTTTGTTTCACAATCAACAACTAATATAGTTTTGGTCGATTTTAATATACAAATGGTAGGGTTTAGTATATAAAAGGTTATTTGTTAAATAGAAAAACCAAGTCTAATACCGGTGAAGTATGGGTATAAGAAAACAGTACGCTTTTAGATGAAAAATCATAGGCTGTAATGGTATTTCCGTCAATTACGTAAAGCTCGTTAGAGAAAGCATCATATTTTATTTTATTAGCGTTTATCCCGTTTAAATAAGGTAAAGTAGAGTGTGTATTAGAATTAACTAGCACTAAATTTCCGTTTTGAGCAATTAAATAAACTCCTGTGCTAATTTCTTCTGCATCAATAATTGTTCCTGCTGATAACCCAAAAGGAGTCGATTTTGAATTAAACTGAGCATCATAAATTTGTATTTTACCATCATTGGTAGTATAGTCATTGGCTAATAAAACTGCTTTATTTGGAGTGAAAGCAAAAATATCAACTACATCTTCTGTTAGTTGCAACTGATGAATTATTGTTCCTGAGTTAGTCCAATATGCTGTAATAAATCTGGTATTATTTCCTATGGCTTTTTCTTCAGAAATGAAAACATTATCATGAACTAAACCATTTTCGGGATAATAGTTTGTTTGAACATTTGAAAAATAAGTAGGACTTCCATTAGAGTTGTAGGCTCTGATTTCACCGTTTCTTATTCCTACATAAAGTTCTTTATCATGAAAAAATATATTGGTATAATAAGGAACAGATGAGTTTGGATAAGCTGTATTCCAAACTAGGCTTCCTGTGCTTATATCATAAGCCATAATTTTTGCATTATACTGTCCAACACTAATTAATTGTTGACCATAAGAGTTGGCAGCTCCACCTAAAAAATCTGAGTTTACTGTTTTAAATAAGTTGGCACTATTTGCATTTAACTGATAAATAGAGGTTGAATTTCCTGAGTTATCGTAAAAAAAGACACCTGTTCTCGTTTTTGGGATTTCACCATAAGAAATATTAATGTATTTACTGGTTGTATTGTTACCATCACTTGCCTGAATACTAAAATAATACTGTCCTGAAGGCATGTGTAAATCATCGAAAAAATAAGGGGTATTAAACGAAAAATCTTTTTCATTTGGGGTATAAGAAATTGTAGGCAAAACAGGGATGTCATTACTGTTTCTTAGAGAAATAGAAACACTCTTAACAACATTATTATCACTAATAGAACCTGTAATAAAAACAGTGTCATTCCCATTGATTTGTTGGTTATTATAGGGTGATGATATTGAAATTAGAGGCACTTGTTCATCAGTAATTTTTTCGCAAGAATTCAAAAAAATTATAAAGCTTAATAAAAGTAATATAGTTGTTCTATTTATCATAGTCAAAGTAAAATTAATGCTTTTTTTTAGAAAGCAAAAAGCAAGTGCTAAAAAACACTTGCTTTTTTGGTTGTATGGCGGAAGAGAGTAATATTTTATTTATTTCCACCTATTCTAATACCAATTTTTAATGCTAGTCTTAAATCTACTGGAATTTCATTTCCGATATAAGGGGTGTAATCACTTTCATTAAATTGTTCGTCAGGCAAGTTTTCGGCAAAAGAATCACTATATTTAACATTGTTAACTATAAATTTTCCGATACCGAAGGTAGCTTCTAAAAATAAAGCACCTTTAGATTGCCATTTATAGCCTGCTAATGCGCCCAATCCAAAAGCTGAGGTAGATACGTCTGTTTTTCCAATAATTATATTATTGGCATCGTTTGGATCTTGAACAGCATAAGCATTATCTTTTGCATTGGAACTTCTATATTTTCCGTAAACGCCAATATAGACTCCATCATTTCCTTTGTTAGGAGTTGCATAAAATTTATACTCAGGAATAATATTCATTTCAGAATATTTTTCTACATCTCCATAAATCGACTTACCATCTGCAAACATATTGTCTGATGCGAAATTAATGTTTATTCCTATAGAGTTGGAGCTATTCATTAGGTAATCATAGCCAATTCCATATTTGGAAAAAGCAAAACCTAAAACATCTGTACTTATGTCGTGTTGTGCTTTTAGTCCTAACCCTGAGAACAGTAAAGCCGTAATTATTAATTTTTTCATCTTAATTTAGTTTAATTTAAACAAAAATTACCAAAGGGATTTGTAGATAACAGTATCTGGTTGACCATTTCCATAAGCTACACCTATATCTCTAATAGCTTGAATCATTTCACTTTTTTGTTCTTGGTCTTTTAATATATATTTCCATTCTCTTGCATCAATTTCTTTAACTCTGGCTTCAATTTTACTCATTAATGCTTTTACTTGAGTAAAGCATGATGTTTGAGGCTCAATAGTTGAAAGAATTGCTCCTGCTTTTTCCGCTGCTTCAATATCTTGAGCTGCATTCCAAATAGTTTGAGCTTCTTGTAATTTCAATTTACAATCTCTTTCAATTTTCTTTAAATAAATAGGTTCAACAGCTTTCATGCTTTTCTCAAAACATTCGTCACAAGCATCTGGCACACTACTTAATAGGAAAATAGCTTCTTCAAATTGATTTTGAGCTTCTAAGTTCTTGGCTTTTTTAATGATTAAATCACAGTTGTTGTTATAATAATCTATTATTTTAGTTTTTCCCTCTTTAATGAATGCTTGAACCTCAGGATGAGCAGGTTTAATCATTTTGATTCCAGCCATATATGCTTTGGTTTCATTAACACCTACTCCTTTAACTGTTATAGTTTTACTAGAAAAAGCAGTTCCTTCAAAACCATCACCAATATAAAGTGTTACGTCTAATGTATAAGAGTGCATTGTTGGAGGTCCGGGAAGTATATCTTTCGAGGAAACAGTAATATTGGCAGAAATAACAAATCTAGAATTAAAAGGACTAGCTGAAATTCCATTTTTGGTGATTACTTCCTTTAATTTATTAGTAAGCATGTTGTTTGCACTACTTGGCATTCCTTCAATTTGCTCAGGAACCCATGCAGTAAGCATTAGTCTGCTCATTTCCGAATCTGATGCTTTTGATTGAGCAAAAGCATTATTACTGATTAATAACATGGTTATTGACACCAGTAAAAAGTTTAATTTTTTCATAGTAAATTGGTTTTAAAATGTTTATTATTTTCCTCCTAGTATAATGGTTGCTCTTCCTAATCCTTTAACAACTACTTTATTTGGAACACCAAGATCGGCTAAATACTTACTTAGCTCTCTAGCAAAACCTCTTGTGTCTAAGGCTCTTCCTTGTGCATTATGAAGTGGCATTCTAACTTGTTCAAAAGTCATCATGTTTTCTGTTACATCAAGTACACTAAAACGATTTTTAACTGTGTTAGCAGCCATCCAATCTTCAATTACATACGACAATTCATCACCATTTACTTCGGATTCTAAATCAAACTCTGAATCGCTCCATTTCTGGATTTTAACAATAACCTCTCTTCCATTCTCAAACATGTCTTCAAAATGAGTTTGAAGAGAAGCATTAAAGTTATCAATATGAGCAGTTACTGCCTCTTGTAATAAAACAGGAGTTTCTGCTGTAAATGAAGGAGCTCCTGTTCCTTGAGCACCTGCAATTTGCTTATCAGTATAAGCGTCTAACCCTTGAAGGATAAATGTTACTGATTTTTTTGGACCTGTAGTATTTACTGTCCATGTTAATTGCATAATAATATCTGCTTTAGCCACCTTTTTAAGTTTATCCATAGGTGTTTCCTCAATATCACTTCCTGAGTCTTTCGAAGTCATCACATTGTCTTCAGCAGCATTTGATTCTAATGTTTTTAATACAGATTCTAGGTTTTTTAATGGAAAACCTCTTTCTGTCATCATGTTATTGATGGCACTAATTACCAAAAGCACATCAGAATCTTCTTGTAAAGCTTTTTTATAATCAGGAATTTTAATTTTTGTTCCTTGGTTATCAAATTCCATGAAATAACCATTTTTAATACACCAATTATCGCTTGGTACCACCATAATGGTAGGTTTTTTTGCTTGTCCGAATGTAGTTGAAATTGCTGTTAATGCAATACTGCAAACTAGTAATATTTTTTTCATAATATTTTAAATTATTTTTTTGGTTATATTATTTAATTATTTTATCTGCCATCATTCTATCTTTTAATTTAGCTCTTTGAACTCTAATGATAACGCCATAAGTTACTTGATCTTCGTATTTTTTTCTACCTTGAACTACAGAAAAGTGCATATCTGAGCCATCTTCTCCAGTAATGAATTCTTTATATGCTCCTTGATCTGTAAAGAAGGCATTAAAATAGTCTTCATATTTTTCTTGAGCATTAACTTCAAAAATTATCGGTTTTGTATTACAATCTTGTTTTCCATTATTGATACCTTTAAAAAGTACATCTCTAATACCATTCTTTTTAGCTTGTTCAACAGCGTCTTCTCTGTTTCTACCCATACCCCAAGCTTTTACTGTTTGAGAGCCATCCATTTCAACTCCCATACATTCGGTTTCGTAGGTATAGTTTCCAGACATATTTCTTTGTGGATTTCCACAAGACTCCATAACGGAAGTTATTACAAAAATTGTTAATATACTTCCTAATATAATTCCTAGTTTTTTCATTTGTTAATCTATATTATTGTTAATACTAAATTAGAACCCTGAGGATAACCCTTTAACAATTCCTGCATCTTCTAAATCTTTTCTTAAAAGATCAACCATTACGGTTACTACTACACCAATTTTGTATTCTTTACCAACTTTCATTGTAGTTGGTGTTCCATCTCCTGATGTTGAAACAAACTTCATGTACTTACCATTATCTTTAAAAAATTCTTCAAAAAAATCTGCTTTTTGTTGTTCTAAAGCAGGATCATTAGTCAATGGTTTTTGATTGGTACAACCTTGAGCTCCACCTGCATATCCTTGAAAAATAATTCCGTGAACAGCATTTTTCTTAGCTTGGTTAATAGCAATTGTTGCTTTCTTAGAATAAGACCAAACTTTAATTACTTTGGTTCCTGGTTTTCCAATACCAACACATTCAATTTCATACCTCCAATTTTCAGTATCTTTATTCGCTTTTTTTTGTTTGTTGATTTGTGCGGTTGATGTCAACACAAAAAACATCATAAGAGTTGAGAATAGACTTATTTGTTTCATTATTGTTTTCATATTTTTTTGATTTTTAATTTATATAAGTTAATTAATTTGTCTGATTAACATTCCGGGATAAAAACCCTTACCTCCTTTAAAGTGAGTAAACTCTATATTATTTTCAATTTCTATCGGGTTACCTTCTTCATCTAATGGTTCTTCTCCTATATTGTATTTATTATTCCAAATATTTTTTTTATCCACCTTTATAATTCCTTTTCTTTTATAAGTAACTCTTCCTTCAGTATCAAATTGTTGTTCTAAAACTTCATATTTATCACCCCCTTCTAAACCTTCTTTCAAACCAATTTTAGCTCCTAATGGATCAATGCTAACTAATGGTGTTTTTGTTCTAAAAGGTTCAAATTTTCTTTGAAGTTTATTATAAACAGAATTAATAGATTTTAAAGTAGCGTTTTCAATTATCATTTCTTCACTTTCGGCATTTGAACCTAATCCTGAAATTAGTGCTCTTGTTTTTTCGTATCCTAAAAGTTTTAGTTGGAATAAATCTGAATTATCAAATATAGTCTTTTTAGCTGGGTCTATAGAAGTAGAATCCATCCACATATCCATGTAAAAAACAGCTTCAATAGAATCATTCCATTCCATTTGATATAGATAGGCGGTTGTCCAAATTGAATATCCTTGTCTTGCTTTTTCATAGGCACTTTTAGCAATATCTAAAGCTGCTTCTTGTAATGCTGCAGGAAGTTTAGCAGCAGCATCTTTAGCTATGTCATAAGTGATTTTTGCTGTTTCTTCGTTACTTACAAATTTTGAATAGTTTACAACCACAAAAGTGTTGTTAATTAATTCAATACCTGCATCTTTTAACATGTCTAACCCTCTTTCTGTACTTAATGCCATATCAGCTGCTTGAGCAGAAGCATCATAAGCTCCTCTTTCTTGAATTAATGACATATCAAAAGCACCCTCTTCACTTCTATTAAACCACTTAGCAATCATTTTGTTGGCTAATTTAGTATCTTTAAAATATTGGTTAATGGCAGCACTAAAATCTTTATCTTTCGCCTTTTTACCTTCTTTAATTTCGTTAATTTTATCCTGATAGTTTTTTATATTAAAAGACTTATCGTCTGTTGTATGATTATTGTATTTATCAGGAAATTCTGCATTTTTGAATGTACGGAGAATTAAGTCTTTTTTAGGAAGATTATCATCTTCAATAATCATTGTATGTAGAGATCCTCTTCTGTATTTTACAATCTCAGTATGTTTATCTATTTTTTGAATTTTGGTTATATCCTCTTTCTCTTTTTTTACCTCATTTTCTTCAACCTTTTCTAAAGTCTGTTCTTGAGCATTTAATGGAGATATTTGAAGATTAAGAAACAGAGTTAAAATTAACCCTGACCAAGAAATATATATTTTCATTTAGTATTAAAATTATAAAAAAAGAGAATTGATCAATCAATTCTCTTTTTTAATTATTTAGATTCTTGGTTTTTAATTTGTTCTAATTGTCCTGGAATTGCTTTTTGTGTCTCATTAAGAGCTTTAGTGGCTTCATTCACAGCTTTAACAGCTTTTAGTGAATTTGTTTTAGGAGTAATTGATTTTGCTTCGGTTAAAACATCTGAAGATTTTCCCAACAGTTGAGCAGCTTCTTTTGATTGTGTTTCTAAATCTGATTTAATACTTCCTAAGTCATTAACATTATCTGTTGGATTAGCTAATGTTTTAGTAATTTCTTGGTTTTTTTCATACAGATTAAAAGAGGCATTAACGTAATCATCTGTTGCAGAGTGACCCACTGCGTCAGGTTTTACTAATGTTTTAACGTCTTTTTCCTTTTTTTCTTTTTTTTCTTTTTGAGCATACGCTTCAGTAGAAACTCCCGTTATAAATAACGCAATAAATAAAATTTTTGTAATTTTTTTCATGTTTTTTTATTATTAATATTAAATTTTTGAACGTTCCAAATGTACAAATAAATATTAATATACTTAATTAATAAGTCGTTATATGATTTTTAAAAATATGAACAGTTTGGCAAATAGTATACCATTTATTTTAGAAAAAATGAATTTCACCTTTCTAAATAGTAAGCTTTTACTATGTTTCTGAGGTTGTAAGCCGATGCCATTACTTCTCCGTAAGCTCCGGCAGAATGAATGGCTATTAAATCTCCTCTTTGGGTTTCGGGTAAATCTAAGGCTTTGGCAAAGCAATCGGACGATTCGCAAATAGGACCTACAACATCATATCTTTCTGTTTTTTTTGCTTGTGAAGTTATGTTAGATATTTTATGTGTTGCTTGGTATAAAGCAGGGCGAATAAGTTCTGTCATACCGGCATCTACAATAGTAAAATTAGTTTTGATACCTCTTTTAACGTATAATACTTTGGTAATTAATGAACCACATTGAGCAACAATTGCTCTCCCCAATTCAAAGTGTAATTGCTGATTCGGACGAAGTTGTAATAGGTCTTTAAAAAGTTTAAAAAAAGTTTTAAAGTCAGGAATTTTATTATTTTCTGGATTTTCATAATCTATTCCTAAACCTCCACCAACATTTATATGCTCAACAATAATATGATGGTTATAAAACCATTCTTGAATTTCGTTTACTCGTAAACACAAACCTTTAAAAACAGATAAGTCGGTTATTTGTGAACCTATGTGAAAATGCAACCCGATTAACTTAATATTAGTGAGTTGTTCTAATGATTTTAATACCTCTTCTAACTCCCATAAATTAATTCCAAATTTATTTTCTTCCAATCCGGTAGTAATATAATGATGCGTTTTCGCATTTACATTTGGATTAATTCTCAGTGCAATAGAAGCTGTTTTGTTTTTCTTTTTAGCTAACTCATCTATTACCTCCATTTCTGGGATGGATTCACAATTCAGGCAAAAAATATCGTTGTCTAAAGCTATATTAATTTCTTCATCAGATTTTCCTACACCTGCAAACACAATTTTATCCGATGAAAAACTACATGCTTTAGCTTTTATAATTTCATTACCACTAACACAATCTGCTCCTAAACCATAAGCATTAATTTTTTCTAAAATCTCATTATTAGCATTAGCTTTTAAGGCATAATGTACATGAAAGTTGTATTTTTTAGCTTCTGAAGTAAGTAACTGTAAAGTTTGTTCTAACAACGGGAGTTGGTAGTAATAAAAAGGTGTTTTTAACTCCTCAAATCTTTTTATTTCTGATGGTGTAAAGTTCATTAGAAAAGAGTGTTGTGTAGTGATTGTAATGCTTCTTTTTTATCTGCAGTATTTACCAAAACCGAGACATTATGAAAGCTTCCTCCATAGGAAATCATTCTTAATGGGATGTTTTTTAGTGCTCCGAAAATTTGTAACGCATATCCTTTACTTTCGGCAATAAAATCTCCTACAATACAAATAATGCTTAGGTCTTTATCTACCTCTACTGTTCCAAATTTTTTTAAATCTTGTACAATTTCATTCAAGAATTTGGTGTCATCAATGGTTACCGAAACAGCTACTTCCGAAGTAGTAATCATATCAATAGAAGTTTTGTAGGTTTCAAAAATTTCAAATACTTTTCTTAAAAAACCGTGAGCCAATAACATTCTTCCAGATTTAATTTTAATAGCAGTAATACCATCTTTGGCAGCAATAGCTTTTATGCCTTGTTTTTGAGTTTCGTTACAAATAATAGTTCCGGGAGCTTCGGGCTGCATGGTGTTTTTAAGCCTTACAGATATGTTGGCTAATTTTGCTGGTAATACACTTGATGGATGTAAAATTTTTGCACCAAAATAAGCTAACTCCGCTGCTTCATCAAAAGAGAGTCCTGATAAAGGGTTAGTATTTTCAACTATACGAGGATCATTATTGTGAAAACCGTCAATGTCTGTCCATATTTGAATTTCTTCGGCATTGGTAGCTGCACCAATTAATGAAGCTGAGTAATCACTCCCTCCTCTTTTTAGGTTGTCAATTTCACCATAAGTATTTCTGCAAACAAATCCTTGAGTAATAAATATATTAATAGATGACTGTGTTGTAAGTTCTTTTTGGAGATGTTCTTTTATGTAAGCAGTATTAGGTTCTCCTTCTTCATCAATTCGCATAAAATTTAGTGCAGAAATTAAGCTAGATGAAATTTGTTGCTCCTCTAAGTAATAATGAAATAAAGCAGTTGAAAGCATTTCTCCCTGAGCCAACACTGCTTTTTCTTCAAAAAGAGTGAACATATCTTGCGTAAAAGCCCTAACATAAGAAAAATGAGATTTGATTAATTCTAATCCTTTTTCCTTGTAAGTGGATGAAGTATAAAGCTCTTTAACCACTTGCTCGTAGTTCTTTTCTAATACATTAATTTGCTCGTTTGCTGCTTCTATATTTTTTTGATACAGATATCCAGCAATTTCTACCAAACTATTAGTTGTTCCTGCCATAGCAGAAAGTACCACTATTTTTCTTTCGGGAGTATTAATAAGGTTGGCTACTTCTTTCATTCTGGAAGCCGAACCTACAGATGTTCCTCCAAATTTTAATACTAACATATAAAGTACTTTTATTTGGCAGCAATATTACAAAATTTAATTTGTTATATTTTTAAAAAATTGTTGAAAATTTAACTTTAGTACTTCCTAACACCTAACAAATAACGCCTAATAATAACCTTCTTCTATCAATTCAAAATCGAGTTGTTTTTTTACTAAATCGGCACGTTTTACTTTAATTTTTACTTCATCACCCATTCGGTATTCTTTTCCGGTTTTTCTGCCTTTAGCACAATAATTATCTTTATCAAAGTAATAATAATCGCTAGCAATATCTTGCATTCTTACCATTCCCTCGCACATGTTTTCTATGATTTCTACATAAATTCCCCATTCGCTAACTCCAGAAATAATTCCCATAAACTCTTCTCCGATTTTATCTTGTAAGAATTCTACTTGTTTGTATTTAATAGATTTTCTTTCTGCTTCAGAGGCTAACATTTCCATATCAGAGGAGTGTTTACATTGCTCTTCCAGTTTAGCAGAGTTTACATCACCACCGCCATCTAAATAATGCTGTAACAAGCGGTGAGCCATTACATCAGGATATCTTCGTATAGGAGAAGTAAAATGCGAATAGTGTGAAAAATTTAATCCGTAATGTCCTACATTTTTGGTAGAATAAATTGCCTTTGCCATTGTTCTAATGGTAAGTTGCTCTATCATGTTCTCCTCAGCTTTTCCTTTTACTTCTTCTAATAAATGGTTGATGGAATTGGCAACTTCTTTTCCTCCTGTGGCTAAACTATAACCGAATTTTTTCACAAATTCCGATAAAGTTTGCAGTTTCTCTTGATTAGGTTCATCGTGTATTCTGTAAACAAATGTTTTAGGCTTTTTATTTTTTTCGGAAGGTTTACCAATAAATTCAGCTACTTTTTTATTGGCTAGTAGCATAAATTCTTCAATTAATTTATTGGCATCTTTACTTTCTTTAAAATATACACCTAATGGTTTTCCGTCTTCATCAATATGAAACTTAACTTCTAACCTATCAAAAGCGATAGATCCGGTTTGGAAACGTTTTTTACGTAATTTTTTTGCGAGTGTATCTAATATTAATATTTCTTTAGCAAAATCTCCTTCGCCTTTTTCAATACGTTCTTGTGCTTCTTCGTAAGCAAATCTTCTATCTGAAAAAATTACTGTTCTTCCGAACCATTCGTTAAGTACATTGGCATCATCATCCAACTCAAAAACAGCCGAAAAACAAAGTTTAGTTTCTTGTGGGCGAAGTGAACAAACACCATTGGAGAGCATTTCGGGCAACATAGGTACTACTCTGTCTACTAAATAAATGGAGGTTGCTCTTTTGTAAGCTTCTTTATCTAAAATACTATCGGGTTGAATGTAGTGTGAAACATCAGCAATGTGTACACCTATTTCCCAGTTTCCGTTTGCCAATTTTTGAATAGATAAGGCATCATCAAAATCTTTGGCATCTGCCGGGTCGATAGTAAAAGTAGTTACTGCTCTAAAGTCTCTTCGTTTTTTAATTTCCTGAGCTGTAATTTCTACAGGTAATTTTTCAGCTTCGCGTTCTACATTTGGTGGAAATTCGTAAGGCAAACCATATTCTGCTAAAATAGCGTGCATTTCGGTATCGTTTTCACCAGGTCTTCCCAACACATCTATTATCATCCCATAAGGATTTTTTTTGTTTTCAGGCCATTCAGTAATTTTCGCTACCGCTTTATCGCCATCTTTTGCTCCTTTAAGGTTTTCGTTGGCAATAAAAATATCCATAGGCATTCTGGGGTCGTCAATGGCTAAAAAAGCAAAGTTTTTAGATTTTTGAACAACGCCAATAAACTGAGTTTTGGCTCTTTGAACAATTTCAACAATTTCTCCTTCTAACTTACTGCTGTTCTTTTTACTTGGATAAACATTTACCTTAACAATATCACCATTAAGGGCATTTTTAGTGTTTTTTGAATGAATATAAATATCGGTATCAGCATCTTCTATAACTACATAAGCAGAACCACTTTGAGTCATATCTACTTTACCTTCTACAAAGTTGGATGATGCTTTTAGTTTATAAGCTCCTCTTTGTGGCTCAAATAACCTACCTTGCTCGGCAAGTTCGTCTAAAATAATACTGATTAGTTTTTTATTAGAAATATCTTTTATTCCTAAGGCTTTACTAATTCTTTTATAATTAAGTGCAGTAGTCGGATTTTGGTTAAAAATGGAAATAATTTGCTGTTCTAGCGATTGTTTAAAGTTTCCTGACTTTTCCTTTTTGTTATGTTTTGGTGTCATATTACAAAGTAAATACTAAAAAAGTAATATTCCTCATTTTAAAGCTCAAAATCATGTTTTAGGTGATTAATTGATAGAATGGTAATTCAAATTTAACTTTGCTTTAGTAAGTTGAAAATTTATTTACTCGTTTTACTTTATAATAATTAAACTTTTTATTTACTTTCGTTTATATGAAATGGAAATTAATTTTGATTCTACTTACCCTTATAAGTTCGTGTGTTGAAAACGAGCAAAAAATAAATACAGTTATGGATTTAGAGCAATTGCAAGAAGGAAGATGGTTGATGAATTTTCAATTAACACCTGAACAACAATTGCCTGTATTTTTCGATTTACAGAAAAAAAATAACCAAATAGATGTGGTTTTTATTAATGGAGATGAAAAAGTTCCAGTAAAGAATTTTGTTTTTAAAGGCAATAAATTTATTGCCGAAGATCCTGTTTTTAACTCGTGGTACGAAATACAATTTATTGATAATAATCATATTAAAGGTAATTGGTTTAAGGATAAAGCGGATTATAAAGTTCCTTTTACGGCTGTTTTTGCAGACAAAAACCGTTTCCCAAAAACAAATAATGCTACCGAACAAATTGATGTTAACGGAAAATGGAAAGTTGATTTTAGTGCTGAAAATCCTGATCAACATTATCCGGCAATTGGTTTGTTTGAGCAGAACGGAGATAAAGTTACAGGTACATTTATTACAGAAACAGGCGACTACCGATTTTTAGAAGGTAATGTTTATGGAAGCGAATTGCTATTGTCTTGTTTTGATGGTTCGCATGCATTTTTATTTAAAGCTACCTTAGAAAAAGATTCTTTAAAAGGACAGTTTTGGTCGGGATTACATTGGAAAGAACCTTGGGTAGGCATTAGAGATAATGATTACGAACTTGCTCATCCCGATTCATTAACTTTTTTAAATGATGGTTATGATAAAGTTGAATTTTCTTTTGAAAATACTGAAGGAAAAACCATTAGTTTAAACAATGAAAGGTATAAAGGAAAAGTAGTTTTAGTTAACATTATGGGCCCTTGGTGTCCAAATTGTAAGGACGAAACGGCTTTTTTAACGGAACTATATGAAAGAAAAAAAGAAGAAGGATTAGAAATTATAGCACTTTCGTTTGACAGAACTGATGATAAAGAAGTGGCAAAGAAAAATATAGAAAAAATTAAAACTCATTTTAACGCTCAATATGAATTTCTATTAGCAGGTAAGGCTAGTAAAATTGAGGCTGCTAAAGCGTTGCCTATGCTTAATCATATTATGTCTTACCCAACTACTATTTTTATTGATAAACAAGGGAAAGTAAGAAAGATACGCACCGGTTTTTATGGTCCAAGTACCGGAAATTATCACATTAGATACATTGAAGCAACCAATGATTTTATAGATAAGTTGTTAGGAGAATATAAAAACCATTAATGGTAGTTAACGTTTTAATTTTGGTGTATTTCCGCTTCAAAAAGTGCTGCAAAGTGTTTTTTTAGTTTTTCTTTTACTTCTTCCATATCTACTGCTCTGCCCAATTCTTGATACATGGAGGTAACTTGTTTGTCATCAATTCCGCAAGGAATAATATTTCCGAAATATGATAAATCGGGATGGACATTAAAAGCAAAACCATGCATGGTTACCCATCTACTACAACGAACGCCCATAGCACAAATTTTTCTTGCTTTTCTTGGGTCGTCAGCATCTAGCCAAACACCTGTGTAGCCTTCATATCTTCCTGCTTCAATGCCGTATTCTGCTAATGTTCTAATAATCATTTCTTCTAAAAAGCGTAAGTATTTGTGAATATCTGTAAAAAATAGATCTAAATCTAAAATGGGGTAGCCAACTATTTGTCCTGGACCATGGTAGGTAATATCACCACCACGATTTATTTTGTAATAGGTTGCTCCTTTTTGCTTTAGCATTGCTTCCGAAAGTAACAAATGTGCTTCATCACCACTTTTCCCAAGTGTATAAACGTGCGGATGTTCGCAAAAAAGCAAATGGTGTTGAGTTGGGATGTTAGTATTGTCTTTTCTATTTTCTATTTTAATATCTATGGTCTCTTTAAAAAGTTGCTCTTGAAAATCCCAAGCTTCTTTGTAATCTATTAATCCTAAATCGTTAAATAAAACTTTTTGCATGCTTAAAGGTGTTGAATTTTTATTGCTGAAGAGCAAAATCTAAATAATGATACAAATCTACCGGATGGTAATTAGGTAAATTTTCTCCTCTTTTGTTTCCTAGTCTAACAATAACTAAGCGTTTTTCTGGAACGGTAATAATATATTGACCCTGAATACCTCTAGCATAGAAAAACCTCATGTTTTTATGTTCACCTATCCAAAGTTGAAAACCATAAAAATCAACCATTTTACCATTAGCATCTTTTAATCCCTGACGATAATTCATAGCTTGTTTTAGGTAGTCTTCGCTAATTATGGTTTGTCCGTTCCATTTACCTTTGTTAATAATTAGCTGACCAATACGAGCAAAATCTCTAGCATTAGAATAGAAACAACAATAGGCTTTTTCTCTTCCATTTTTGCTATCTAAATTCCAAAGAGCTGCATTTTTTGCACCTAAAGGTTGCCAAATTTTTTCGCTCATGTATTCAGCAACAGTTTGTCCGGTAGCTTTTTCTAAAATAAATGAAAGAATAAGCGTGTTTCCACCCAAATAACGCCACCTTTTTCCGGGAGTTTCGGTTATCTCATAATCTTTATTTAGTTCGTACAAATCTGTTCCGTAATAAGCTTTCGCCATGTGCCCGAAGGGGCTTTTATAGTCTTCATCAAAATTAATTCCTGAGCTCATGTTAAGTAGGTGTTTAATTCTAAGTTCAGGATGATTTTTATATTCTGGTAAGTAATCTGAAACAGGGGTATTAATACTTTTAATTTTTCCTTCATCTATAGCAATTCCTATCAATAAGGCGACAAATGTTTTGGCGACAGAAAAAGAATTGGTTAGTGAGTTTTCATCATAGCCGCTCCAATATTTTTCATAAACCAATTCACTATCTTTTACTACTAAAAATGCAATAGGATCGTATTTTTCTATTTCTTTGAGGAGATTTTCATCTGTTTTTTTATTAAAATCTTTACTGATTAACCAAGGTTTATAAGTTCCTGCCTCTACTTTTCTATTCTCAAAAATATGATGTTCATTAATACTTGGTCCGGTTTTTCCGACTAAATAGGTAGTAGCTACAGCCTTAAATATATGTTGATTCCCAGTAATAACTGCCAATAAAGAAGCAAGTACAATAAACACTATTAAACCACCTAAAATTCTTTTTAACCAACGCATAATCTAATTTTTAGTGCAAAACTAAGGCAATTTCTTTGTTAAACCGTAAAGAAATTAAAAGTTCGACTTAATAATTTATAAAAATGTAGTTAAATTAAAGCCTAATATTCCAAATAATTTCATTGTCCCAATTTGGGCGAATTTTTATGGCTTTTTGGTAATGAATTACTGTTTCGGGTTGTTGGATTTTTAAATAACTTCCAGTATCCCACTTTTTATTGTCGTTTTTGTCAACAATTAAATGTAAAGCATAATCTCCTGGAATTAAATAAGGATAATTTAAGGATTGGTTACCAGTAAAATATTTTTCGTCAATAATTTTATTGTTTCGTAACAGCTGCAAAATATAAGGAGTTTCAAAATTCACATCCATGTTCAATATAATATTGCCATAATCCGAATCTTTTTTGGTTTTAAAATTAGTAATAATGCTATCATTTTTTAAATCTATAATATCTTGAAACGTTGCTGGAAGGATTTGTAAAATATAATCTGTATTTTCTTTAAAAGAATAGCTTATTTCATAGTTCCTGGTATTGTTATGTTGGTTAATTTCAAATTTAACAGGAACAGAATCTTCTAACAAGGTAATGTTTTCTTGATTAAAAGTATTTATCGGACGAGGAGTAGATAGGAGGATATTTTTATTCAAATCGAAAATAGGAGTTACATTAGAGTTTAGTGATAAGGTAGTGTCTTTAAATTTTGATTGTTCAATAAAAGTTACAACGGAAGTATCTAATATTTTTTTACCTTCTCTAACATAATATTCCACTTCTTTAAAATTACCTACACCTAATAACCAGTGTATTATAGTGTCGTTGGTATTATTTTTTTCTTCAATATACCATCTAATTTTTTCTTTTATATTGGTGCTTATTACTATATTTTCTGAAGGTTGATTAAGGTAAAAAATAACCTTGCCATATTCCTTATGCTCTACTTTTTTTACATACTGATTATCTTGTTTTTCTTCAAAAAGAAACAATTGTTGTTTTGATAAGTTAGTATCTAAGTTGATGGAGTTTTCAAAAAAAGCAATTTGTTCGTTGGGCAAATCGTAAATATAATTGCTATTAATGTCTTCTAAAGCAAATACTTTGTATGTTCCTTTTGCAATGTTAGAAACGGAAAAATTGCCTTTTTTATCGGTAATAGCCACATATTTAGGTTTCTTTAAATAAGGAACAGAATCATCTAAATTTTGATAAAGCATTACATATACTTTTTCTTTTGGTTTTAGGTCTTGAGCAAAAAGTACATTACCGGAAAAAGACAATGAATCTAAATAATCGCCTGTGGAAAAAACATATTTGTAATTCGGTATGGGGTTATTTTCGGTAATATCAATAATAGCATTTCCAAAATTGATGCTATAAGTAGTATTGGGAGTAAGTTCTTCTTTTAGTTGAATAACTAGTTTTTTACCTTTTACGCTGATTTCCGGCTGTTTTTCCATTACTGGAGAAACAATTAATTGTTGCAGCAATTTTTCCAGTTTAATAAATTCATCAAACTCAATGGTAATGGTTTTTGCAGCAAAATTGATACTTTTATTTTCGGGAGTACTTTTTAGTTCTTTTGGAGGAGTTTCATCTTTATCACCACCGGTAAGTGGAACTACCTGAGCACAGCCATAAATTAATAAGGCAATAATAAGATATATGAACCTTTTTAACCTCATACAAAATCGGAAATTAAATTAGCTATTTTGTTGAGGTAAATTTCATCTATTTGGTCGAAGTCTGCTAATTTTTCGCTGTCTACATCAATTACCATTATTACTTCCTTATTTTTATTGAAAACCGGTATCACAATTTCCGATTTAGATAAGGAGCTACAAGCAATATGTCCGGGAAATTGGTCAACATCGGGAACTATAATAGTTTTGGCTTCTTGCCAAGCAGTGCCACAAACACCTTTGCCTTTTTTTATACGTGTACAAGCTATTGGTCCTTGAAAAGGACCTAATACTAATTCATCATTTTTTACAACATACACGCCTACCCACCAAAAATTAAAGGCTTGTTTTAGAGCAGCCATAAGGTTAGCTAAATTTGCAATAGGGTCATTTTCTCCGCTAACTAAAGCAGAAAGTTGAGGGATAAGTTCTTGATACTTTTCCTCTTTGCTAACTTGCTGATTGATGTATAATTCTTCTGCCATAGAAAGCAAAAGTAGGAATAATTAGGTTTTGATGCTACGAATAATATATGAACTTACTTTAACTAATAACTATTCCCTTTAACGCTAACATTTAGTAATTTCGCAAAAAAATGGAATTATGGAAACAAAAACTTTAACCAGATTTTTTTATAGATTATTAAAAGACCAAACAGCTATTTCTGAAACCATGGCAATTTATGCTAATGTAATTATCAATTTTATTCTGCTTTTAATTTTAGGATATATAATTTATAAAGTTTTAAGAGGATTTTCAGAAAAAATCGTTCATAATTTAGCTGCAAAATCAAAAACTAAGTTCGATGATTTTTTAGTGGAAAATAACACTTTTTTACACCTTGCTAATTTAATTACACTCTATATTATTTCGGCTTTTATTCCTGATATTTTAATTGACTTTCCGCATTTAGAAAAATATGCTGAAATGTTGGTTAGCGTGTTAGTTGTGGTAATGAGCATTTGGCTGATAAGAAGTGTTTTAACCACATTTAAAGACTTCCTTAAAACCATTACTGCATTTAAAGATAAACCTATTGAAAGTTATATCCAAGTGTTTATGATTATCACTTGGTTGTTTGGGTTTATTATTATTTTTTCCATTATTACCGGTAAACCTTTTTTACATTTTCTAACTGCTTTAGGAGCTTTATCAGCAGTGTTGTTGTTAATTTTTAAAGACACTATTTTAGGTTTTGTAGCCAGTATTCAGGTGAGTGTAAATGATACAGTAAGAATTGGTGATTGGATTTCTATGGAAAAATATGGAGCTGATGGAGATGTGTATGAAATTAATCTCTCTACTGTAAAAGTGAGAAATTTTGATAATACCATTACCACTATTCCTACTTATTATTTAATTTCCGATTCGTTTAAGAACTGGCGTGGTATGAGCATGTCGGGTGGAAGAAGAATTAAGCGTGCTGTAATTATAAAGGCTACCAGTATTAAATTTTTAACCAAAGAAGAAATAGCTAAATTTAAAGAAATACAATTGGTTGCTGATTATATTGACCATCGTCAAACAGACATTGACAAACATAACGAGCAGAACAATATAGACAAGTCGGTATTAATTAATGGTAGAAATATGACTAATTTCGGGTTGTTTAGAAAATATGTTGACTCTTATTTGCATCAGCATCCGGCAATTAATAAGGAAATGATGATAATGACACGTCAATTGGAACCATCTTCAACAGGAATTCCTTTAGAAATTTATGCTTTTAGTAAGGATAAGGCTTGGGCAAATTATGAGTATATTATGGCAGATATCTTTGATCATATATTGGCGGCAGTCCCTTATTTTCAATTAGAAGTTTTTGAGTACCCTACAGGGAAGGATTTTTTATCGCTTAATTCCAATAATGAACTTTAACCTCACTAATTAAGACTTTCCTCTAGGGTGAAAATCTAAAATAGATTGACGCAAATAGTTACTATCAAGATGAGTATAAATTTCTGTTGTAGTGATAGATTCGTGTCCTAGCATTTCTTGTACAGCACGTAAATCAGCTCCACCGTCAACCAAGTGAGTGGCAAAAGAATGTCGGAAAGTATGTGGACTAACCGTTTTGTTAATTCCTGCTTGTTGGGTTAATTTTTTTATGATGGTAAAAATCATTACTCGGGTAAGCTGTTTCCCTCTTCGGTTTAAAAACAAAATATCTTCACTGGCTTTATCAATTTTTGGCAGATGATTTCTTACATGTTTTATATAAATAATAATATGTTTGATAGCAGCTTCACCAATAGGAGTAATTCGTTCTTTATCACCTTTACCAACAACACGAACAAATCCTTCATCTAATAATAAGTGAGAAATTTGTAATCCAATTAGTTCAGAAACTCGTAAACCACAACTGTAGAGTGTTTCTAAAATGGCTTTGTTTCTTAACCCTTCAGGTGTGCTGAGGTCAATTACGGCAATAAGTTTATCAATTTCTTCAATGGTAAGCACTTCGGGAAGTTTCCTACCAATTTTTGGGGTTTCTATTAATTCTACAGGAGAAACAGTAATAATTTCTTCCAGTAATAAATAATTGTAAAAGGCTTTAATTCCTGAAATTATTCTAGATTGACTTCTGGCATTTAAACCAATTTCACTTACCCATTTTAAAAAAGATTCGACATGTTTTTGGGTAACTTTTTCGGGAGCAAGATGAATTTCACTCATATCTAAATATTGAAAAAGCTTTTCAACATCAGCAATATAAGCTTCTACAGAGTTTTTTGCCAACGATTTTTCCAGCTGGAGGTATGCTTTAAATCCTTTTATGGTGGGGCTCCAGTTCATGGTTGGTTAATTATTCCTCCACATAATTATTTGAGTTTTGTTTTCGTAAACCGAAATATCTTTTTTAAAGATAAGGTGAATCAAATCTATAAGCGGTAAAATGCCAAAGCCACCAAAAGTAACAGAATAAATTATAGGTGTTCTTTGGTGTGTCCCCATGTAAATTCGATGTCCACCCAAAATACCGGTAAAAATGGTAAAAAGAATGGCCTTCCCTCTTTTAAACGTTACTTCTCCATTATCCAGAACTTCCATTTCTAGTTCAGTAGTAGTAAATATTTCACCATCAAGTGTACTCAAAGAGTCTTTTTTAATGGTAGAAGAAAATAAACTATCCACAAGTAACAAAAAACAAATTATGGTTAAGAAATACTTCATTATTTTTTGGTGATTAAAGGTAAAATATCTTTTGAAATAGTATTAACTGATTCTTCAACGGTTTTATTGGCAGTTTTTACAATAATAGCTGCATTTTCGGGAACTTCAAATGGAGCATTAATGCCTGTGAAATCTTTAATCTCTCCTGCTCGAGCCTTTTTATAAAGCCCTTTTACATCACGTTGTTCGCAAATTTCTAGAGGAGTATCAATAAAAACTTCTACAAAATTTTCGGCACCAATAATTTCTTTTGCTGCATTTCTTATGATATTGGTTGGACTAACAAAACAGTTAATGGTAATAACTCCACAATTTACAAATAACTTAGAAACTTCTGCAATTCTTCTTATGTTTTCTGTTCTATCGGCATCAGAAAACCCTAAGTTATTGTTGATACCAGTTCTTATATTGTCACCATCCAAGACTTGAGTTAAGAATCCTTTCTGTGCTAATTCTTTTTCTAAAGCAATAGCAATGGTGCTTTTTCCAGAACCGGAAAGTCCGGTCATCCAAATTACTTTAGCTGTTTGGTTGAGTAACAGTTCTTTTTCTTTTCTTCCGACTATTTGATCGAAAATTGGAAATATATTTTTTTGGTTATCCATGAAAAAATGATTGTGAAAAAGTACAAAAATAGCTTTTTATAAAACACCAATAAAACTTCGGGGCTTTTACTTATCTTTGGAGTTCAATTTTTTAACTATGAGTAATAAAAAAGTGATTTTAGATTATAATGCAACACCTGTTATTGATCAGGTTGGTGTATTAGATAGAATAGATAGAATAACTTCGAGAAGCTTAAAAAAAGATGCCAAAATGCATGGATTGAAATTAGCATTAAGCATGATAGATTTAACAACACTTGAGGGGGCTGATACGACTAAAAAAGTTGTACAACTTTGTAATAAAGCAATGCATTTACATGATGCTATGCCCGGATTACCTACAGTTGCTGCAGTATGCGTTTATCCCAATTTTGTGGAAACAGCTAAGAAAACACTTAAAGGGACAAAAATAAAAGTAGCATCGGTAGCTACAGCTTTCCCTGCCGGACAATCTAGTAGAGAAGTGAAATTGTTAGATACAAAACTTGCTGTTGATAGTGGTGCGGATGAGGTAGATATGGTAATTAGTAGAGGTAGATTTCACGAAGGAGATTATAATTTTGTTTTTGATGAAATAGCTGTTATTAAAGAAGCTTGTGGAAAAGCACGTTTGAAAGTAATTCTAGAAACAGGCGAGTTGGGAACATTTGACAAAGTAAGAAGAGCTAGTGATATAGCTATTTATGCCGGAGCAGATTTTATTAAAACATCAACAGGAAAAATTAGTCCTGCAGCAACATTGCCAGTTACATCAGTAATGTTGGAGGCAATTAAAGATTATTATTATAAAACAGGAATACAAGTAGGGATGAAGCCTGCAGGAGGAATTTCTAATGCTAAATTGGCATTACAATATTTATTATTGCTAAAAGAAACATTGGGTGATGCTTGGTTAACTAACGAATGGTTTAGGTTTGGTGCAAGCAGCTTGGCAAATGACGTATTAATGCAAATTGTCAAACAAACAACAGGAATATACCAATCTAAAGATTATTTTTCTAAGGACTAAGAAGGTTAACCGCAAAGACACAAAGAAATAAATTTACAGAAACAATAACATACCATGACTAAAATAAATTTGAATTCAACTTGGGAGTTTGCTCCTTCATTAGAAAGCACCGACCATATTAACTTGAAGAAACAATACGAGTTGTTTATTGGAGGAAAATGGGTAAAACCAAGTTCAGGAAAATATTTTGATACGGTAAATCCTGCTACGGAAGAAAAATTAGCATCCATTGCAGAAGCTAATGATAAAGATGTAGATAAAGCAGTAAAAGCAGCCAGAAAAGCTTATGATGAAGTGTGGAGTAAAATGCCGGCAAGTGAAAGAGGAAAATATATTTATCGTATTGCCAGATTAATTCAAGAAAGAGCGAGAGAATTTGCTGTAATAGAAACGCTTGATGGTGGTAAACCTATTAGAGAAGCCAGAGATATTGATGTACCTTTAGCTGCTGCACATTTTTTCTATTATGCAGGTTGGGCAGATAAGTTAGACTATGCTTTTCCTAATAGAAACCCCGTGCCTTTGGGTGTTGCAGGACAGATAGTACCTTGGAATTTCCCATTGTTGATGGTAGCTTGGAAAATAGCTCCGGCTTTGGCGACAGGAAATACTGTGGTTTTAAAACCAGCTGAAACTACACCGCTTACAGCTTTAAAGTTAGCAGAAATTATTCAAGAAGCTGGTTTGCCAGATGGAGTAGTAAATATTATCACCGGAGCAGGAGCTACGGGAGCTGCTATTGTTAATCATGAGGATGTAAATAAAATTGCATTTACAGGCTCTACCGGTGTGGGAAAAATTATACAAAATGCTATTGCGGGAACACACAAAAAAGCAACATTAGAACTAGGAGGAAAAGCTGCCAACATTATTTTTGAAGATGCAGCTTTAGACCAAGCGGTAGAAGGAATTATAAACGGTATTTACTTTAATCAAGGGCATGTTTGTTGTGCGGGTTCGCGTTTGTTTGTACAAGAATCTGTTTACGATGTGGTAATGCGTAAACTAAAAGACCGTATGTCTTCTTTGGTAGTTGGAAATCCGTTGGATAAAAATACGGATATTGGAGCGATTAACTCAAAGGAGCAGTTGAATATTATTAATAATTATTTAAAAATAGGAAAAGCCGAAGGAGCAGAAATGTACCAAACGGAATGTTCCTTACCTAAAAAAGGGTATTGGTGTAAACCTACTTTATTTACAGGCGTTTCGCAATCAAACCGAATAGTTCAGGAAGAAATTTTTGGACCGGTGTTGGCTGTACAAACATTTAGAACGGTAGCAGAAGTAATAGAAAAAGCGAATAATACGCCTTATGGACTTTCTGCCGGAGTATGGACAGATAAAGGTTCTAAACTATTTAACATGACTTCACAATTAAAAGCAGGTGTAATTTGGGGAAATACTTTCAATAAGTTTGATCCGTCATCACCGTTTGGAGGTTTTAAAGAAAGTGGTTTTGGTAGAGAGGGTGGTTTACACGGATTAAAAGCATATTTAAAGGTTTAAAAAGCCTTATAATAGGGGTTTTCTAACCCTATAATAATAGTAACTTTTTGAGGCTTCAATCACATACTGCTGTTTATAATTTGACATTGAAAGGTATTTTTTATAGGATACAGCAAATGCCAAAAGAAATAATCATTCTCAATGCTCTTGCTTTGAGTTATTATTTTATTATTATTTTTCAGATGGAATCGCCTTTGAATGAGGATACCATGTTTTATGCTGCTGATGCTTACAATTATATAGAGATGATGGAATGGTTTAAGGGAAATTCAGAAACTGAATTTACCCAAATTAGACCGTTACTTTTTCCTTTGCTTATTTTTATTCCTTTTCAATTGTTTGGAGTATATGGTATATGGTTATTACAGGTAGTTTTTTGGTTATTAAGTATCAATTTTATTTATTTAAGTATTAAAAAGTTAACCAATAAAACATTATTTGCAGTAATTGGAGCTATTGTTATTGCGGCAAATTTGTCTTATATCGCAATGACTATGCATACACTCACAGAAGTGACTACAATTTTTCTATTAAGTATATTGGGATATATTTTTTGTGAGAATCAATCAAAAATTTTAGAACCCTTTGTGCTGAACAGATTGATGTTTGTATTAGTACTAATGACACTTATTAAACCTTTATTTTTTATCCCTGTATTAATTGTGTTAGGGGTGTTTTTTCCTTTTTTTTATTTAAAAAAATATCTCATAAAACCAAAACAGTTTATATTTCTTTCTTTAGCCATTTTACCTTTAATTGCACAGATGACTTTTGTAAAAATAAAGCATCAACATTTTACTGTATCAACAATTGGCAGTTATACTTTTAAGTATTATTATTTTGCTCAAGGAATGTCTGAAATAGAAAATACACCAAGACCTGAGATTGATACTAAGATAGAAAATTATAGTATAGGAGACCAGTTCGAATATATTCTTTTACATAAAGAACATTATTATAAATGGTTGTGTAGAACCATTGAGAAAAATATTAAAGGGTTACCTGTTTTTGTTAAAATGGAAGATAAAAATGAAGGAATGGTGTCCTACATGTTGGAATATAATTATTGGTCTTATCATTTACACAAGGTGTTTCTTATATTGTTTGTTCCAACATTAATTTTACTTCTTGCTTTTAAAAAACAATCAAAAAATCAACTTTTAATATTATTAATTTTAGGAGCTATTAATTATTACATATTATTTGCTTCTGGTATTTCGTATTGGCAAGGTGACAGATTAACGCTGCCAAGTCTTGCGATTTGGCCGTTGCAATATCTTTTTACTGTTCATATTCTTTGTTTAAAGCTTCCACTGCTATTGAAAAAAAATAGAAAATAATGCTTATACTTACTCTGAAAGTAAATATAAATTAAGCTAAAAACTAATATTAAACTATATAGAAGAATAAGGTTAATAGATTAAAACTTATTTTAATTTATGGCTCAGACTTTAAATTACTTTATTGTAAAAAATATTGTAGTTTTGGTTTTTTTAAAGTTATAAAATGAAGTTATCTATTTTAATACCTGCTTATAATGAAGCTAGAACTATTCATTTTATTTTGGACAAGATAAAAGCTGTTAAGTTAATTAATGATATTGAAAAAGAGATTATTATTGTAAACGATTGTTCATCAGATAATACAGCTGAGGTAATTGAGAATTACATTAAAAACAATGCTGAATTATCTATACAACTATATAATCAATCTGTTAACCAAGGAAAAGGAGCAGCTATTCATAAAGCAATAGAATTAGCAACAGGAGAATATTTAATTGTTCAAGATGCGGACTTAGAATATGACCCTAGAGAGTTTAATTACTTATTAAAACCCATTGTAGAAGGTTTTGCTGATGTAGTTTATGGTTCTCGTTTTATGGGGGGGAATCCTCACCGAATTTTATTTTTTTGGCACTCTATAGGAAATAAGTTTCTAACATCTCTTTCAAATATGTTTACCAATTTGAATTTGACGGATATGGAAACCTGTTACAAATTAATAAGAAGCGATATTGCCAAAAGTTTAACATTAAAAGAAAAACGTTTTGGTTTTGAACCTGAAGTTACTGCAAAATTGGCAAAAATTCCAAAAATCAGAATTTATGAAGTGGGTATATCTTATTATGGAAGAACCTATGAAGAAGGTAAAAAAATTGGTTGGAAAGATGGCTTTAGAGCCATTTGGTGTATTTTGAAGTATAATTTGTAGGAATGAAATTTTTTAACAATCCATATTATGCGATAATTATTGTTGTTTTTATTGCTATTATCATTGATTTAAGTTTTCAAAATTGGAATAAACGACACCGAGTTATTGAACATGATATTCATTTTTATTATTTTTATTTACCTGCTACATTTATTTATGATGATTTAAAAGTAGAAAAAGATAGTTATTATATTGCTGAGGATGACTATTATTATTTTTGGAACCAACCTGATGAAAATGGTAATAAGGTAGCAAAAATGACCTGTGGATTGTCAATTTTATATTCACCATTTTTTTTTATAGCGCATTCTGTAGCTGTGATATTTGATTTAGAAGCGTCTGGATTTTCTGAGGTGTATAAAATATTTTTACTTTTAAGTTCTATTTTTTATTTACTAATAGGGTTAATATTAGTTGTTAAAATACTCAATGTGTTGATGTTTTCATCAAGAACAATTTTTATTTCTATGTTACTTTTAGGGTTAGGAACCAATTTACTAGCTTATTCATCACAATCGGCTGTTAATTCTCATGTTTACAGTTTCTGTTTATTCGCAGGTTTTATTTATAATACAATTGTTTGGTATCGAAACTCTAATTATTTCAGAACAATCTCGCTTGGACTTTTATTTGGATTAATAACTTTAATAAGACCATCAAATGGATTAATTATATTGTTTTTTATTTTTTATAATATTTCATCTTTTATTGAGCTAAAGCATCGATTTTTATTTTTTATAAAACATTCTGGAAAAATATTTATTATAATGGGGTTAACAATTGCTGTTTGGATACCTCAATTTTGGTATTGGAAAATTGTTTCAGGAGATTGGTTATATTATTCTTATAGAGATGAAGGGTTTTATTTCTTCGACCCAAAAATTATAAAGGGGCTTTTTAGTTTTAGAAAAGGTTGGTTGGTTTATACTCCAATGATGATTTTTGCAATTTTTGGAATATTTCTACTCTCTGAGAAGATTAAAAAATTAAAATGGTCTATTTTAGTTTTTACAATCCTTAATATTTATGTTGTTTTTTCTTGGTGGTGTTGGTGGTATGGAGGGACTTTTGGACAAAGGGTTTTGATAGAGAGTTATGCTTTACTCGTAATTCCTTTGGCATCATTTGTTCAATGGATTCAAACTAAAAACTTGGTTTTGAAAAATTTATTTTACTTAGTATGTATTTTCTTTATATGGTTAAATATTTTTCAAACTTATCAATTTGAATACAAAGCATTACATTACGATAGTATGTCAAAAAAACTTTATATTAAACAGTTTGGTAAATTAACTCCAATTCCAGATAGTGACACAGACATTGATTGGATTGATTACGAAAAAGCAAAGATTAGAAGAAATTAATACCTAATAATACATTATTAGGTATTAATTTCTTGTAGTTATTTTATACACCTGAGAAATCGTGTTGTTATGAACAGTAATAGAAAACATTTTATGATTTTCTGGAAAATCATAATCTTGGGGATGCCATCTATAATTAGAAATAAAATAAGTGGCTTGTTCTAATTCGACTAAATTCAATCTATTTCTATCTACAGCAGGTAAAATGTTTATATTTAATCTTCCAGGCGTATTTTCAAAACAAATATTTATTGAAGGAGACTGATCTGTCTTTAAAATATATTCTAATGATTGCTTATAAGAAGTCCCCCAATAGTCTAACTCATAATGCTTTCGAATATATTCAGGAGGAGAAAGTGTAACAAATTGATTGAAATATACGTGTTGGAAAGGATGACTATTAATCATAAAAAATGATGTGGTTATAAAAAACAATACTAAGAATATTATATTTATCCACTTGATTTTATTTTTAAGATAATTTATCCAATAAATCACCAATAAAGCGAATGGAGGGTAAATAAAAAATAGTTGTCGCCACCCATCATACAGTACAGAGTGTAATACAATAACTGCTATAATAGGAGCAAATGCATAAAAGAAGAAAATTAAATTGTGTCTTAAAATGTTATTGTAAAGTATGGATAATGGATTTTTAATAAACTGAAACAATAAAAATATTGAACTTAGTAATCCTAAAAGAAGATAACCGATAGGGGTTGTTATCGAAAACCATATTGGAATATACGACCAATCAATTTCCATTACTTGAACAAACTCCCCTTTAAATAGAACAGAGGAATCCCAACGAAATTGGGACATGTTTTTAAAAACAAGAATAAAATTATTTATGGGGTCTGTCCATAAAAAAGGCCATGTAGCATATAATATAAAGGTTGAAGAAATAATAAAAACTACCAACAGTTTGGAGTATCTTATTACCTCTTTTTTTACAATACCATCTATAATTAATAGGGTTAAAATGGTTGCAAACATCATTATTCCCATAATTCTGATGTTTACTAATAAGCCAACACAAATTCCTAATAATATAAAGTTAAGTATAGTTCTTTTCTTAAAAGCAATTACTGTAAAATACATAGAAATCATAAACATAGTAAGAAAAGGGATGTCTTTTGTATTGAAAAAAGAGTGCCCATAAATACGGGGATGGAGAATAATTAGGAAAAAGCCAATGGTTGCTAGAAGTTTGTTTTTATATAAAAAATCAATTAATAAGAAAAAAAAGAAACACCCTACTAAAAAAAACAGATGTGTTACCAGATGTCGCATAAAAAAAATATCACGACTGTCATTTAAATTTAAAGTTTTTTCAAGAATAATTAATGGCAACTCAAATGCAACGCCATAATCTCTATCGAACCAAGTTAATAACTCTTGATTATTAGAAAATACGTATTCATAATTTACTATTCCTGTTTTTCGTTGTGTTTCTTCATCCCAACTAATACCATATTCATCAAAACTGATAAGTGCGATTATACACAAGAAAAAACACAATATTAGTCCTAAATTTTTCTTTAAAATGCCTAAGAAAAGATGTGTTTTTAAAGAATTTCCTATTACTAAAAGATACATATTGGAGAGCTTGATTTTTATTAGTATTAATTTAAATCTAGCTTTTGAATTTTCAATTTTCCTAAATTAATGCTTGGCATTTTATTATGAACTAAGGCCGTATCCGGATTTAGCTCTCCTCTTATCATAGTATATTCTGTTGCTGAAGCCATCCAGTGATAGAATGGATAACTACCTAATAATTCAAAACTACCATCTTTTTTGGTAATGGTATGGTAAGAATGCGTCCAATCTTCATTCCAAGCTAATACTACACCTCCTTCAATAGGGTTGTTTTTTTGGTCAACCATAATCCCAATAATTCTAAATGAATCACTTTCAGAGTAATTATAATAATTGTTTAAACATAGACAACTGTCACGATTTGCTTTTATATCAATATTTTTAAATTGGGTTGCAATTGGTTTTGGTGTTCCGTTAATGGTTTTACCGATACTTGTTTTCGTTTCACCATTTCTGTTAAGTATACCCATAAAATTGGCGTGATAAACACCCCATTCCACATCTTTATATTGCCACCAAGAGTAACCAATCCCACCGCAGTTAAAAGTTTGTTGTATAGTCTTTTTTGCAAATTGTGCTTGTTTTTCATAAGTAATAGAATCATTATCTGCAGGGATGGCAGTTTCGCCTATTACCCAAGGTTTCTTAGTATATTTTCCATACCAATAAATTTCATTTCTTACCTGTTCCGGTTCATATTCGTACGGATGATAAGAAATAAAGTCAACAGGAAGAATGTTAGGATCCCACCTAAAAACTTCCCTAATACCTTCTAACCCTATTGTAGTTAATCTTTTTATATCGTTACTTTTAACGGTATGATTCCATGTGCTAACAATAGCATATACTTCTTTTTTTTCTTTTTCAGGAGAATCAAAATATAATGGTTCATTAAATAAGTCTAGTGCTAAAATTGTTTTATTGTTTTTAAATCGGGTGGTAATTTTTTGTAAATAATTATTAGAAGAAACATGGTTGGGAGAGAGTTTGGTTAAAAGAATTACTTTTAAACCGCATTGAGATGCAATCTTTAATACTTCATCAATAGAATTAAAATAGTTTTTATAAGCCAAGGCATTATCTAAACTAATTAAAGTATCTTTAGTCTCATTGATTTTTAAACGATAAGATAAGGTACCTAATTCTTTATCTATATTAGGTTCTCCAATCCTAACTATTCTTACTGTATTAAATCCTAATTCTTTAATCAATTCAAATTCAGACAACAAGGTTTTATGAGCTTCTTGTTTGTTGGTATATAGTTTCCCATAATCAGCTGTTGGAGAACCCCAATAATCCTTGCCGTTTGTTTGCCATGAAACTATATAGTTTAATACTATTGGAGTAAAAGGGGTACCATCTATTTCAAATTTATTATTTTTTAACTTAGGTAATGAATGGGTAAACGCTAGCTTTAAATAAGCTAAATAAGCACTACCAATAAATAAAATAAAGAAAAGAGTTAAGTAGATTTTTCTCATTATTACATAAATTTTTAAAGGATAAAAATACAAATATCTATTTCAATACCTCATTTTTATTTTTGAGAGCTCAATGGGAATTTTTAAACTATCTTTCCAAGTAATTTTTGAGCCTTCAACTTCACTCCATGCATTTACAGGATATTCATAAAGTAAAGTGGTAATCTCTTTTCCAAAAAGTTGTTTTAGTCGTAAAATAATTTCTACATCAAACAACCAACGGGATACAAAAGGGGTAGAAATAATATCAGGAATAACATCATTACTAAATACTTTGGCACCACATTGCGTATCGTAAAACGGTATTTTTATTGTCCAACCGATTAGTGTTGCAAAAAACCTTCCGACTAAATGTCTTACTGGTGATCGTTCAATAGTGGCTCCAACTCGTTTTAATCGAGAACCAAAAACTGCTTTTTTGTTATGTTTAGTAAGAAAGTCAGTTAAAGCTATAAATTCTATTAAAGGAGTAGATAAATCGGCATCTAAAAAACCAATTTGGGCAAAGCTATTGGTATTGTATGCTGCTAACACTCCATTCCTTACTGTTTCTCCTTTACCTAAATTTTTATCATTTTTTAAAGTGGTTATTTGAGTTGGATTTTGGATTTCAAGTTCAGTTAGTACTTTAAATGTGTTGTCTGTACTACCATCATCTACTAAAAACAAATGGTAGTTTTTGTTATTGGCCAAAAAAGACAAAAAAGCTTGTTGGTTTAGCCTTTTTCCTTCGTTGTAGCAGGGTATTATGATGGCTGTTGCTGACATATTGAAAAACAAGATAATCCTGGCAGTTTAATTCCTAAAACGCTAAAAAATTTGCCAATTAAAAAATCGAAATACAAGGTGTTGACCATAAATGTATCTATCCATCCTTTTGATTGGTAAGCACCAATTCCTTTCTCAGTATCAATTGTTTTATTGCCTTGAAGGAGTTTTTGAATGATTCTTAAAAATAATAATGAAAAAAAGAAATAACCCGTTTGTTGGCTTTTAAAGCCTGCTTGTTGGAGGTGATCATTCAATAAGGCAATGTTATATCTTCTGAAATGTTTTAAATAAACATCATGGTTGCTAAATAGTTGTTGATATGCCGGAACAGTAATAATAATTTTGGTGTTATTGTCAATTAACCCTGATTGGTTAAGTTCTTTTAAAAAAGTGATTTCATCTTCAATGTGTTCAATTACATCTAACAATAAAACTACATCTACTTTATTTGAAATAGAGTTGTTAAGCTCTTGAGTAGAAGAATAAAGTGAAATGGGTAAGTTTTTTACGGGTTCTGAAATAGTGGAAATGATTTCGGGGGTAAAAGCAATGTCTACACAATGAAAAGTAGCTATAGGGTATTGGTAAGCCAATTGTTGCGCAACGAATACATCTCCACAGCCCAAGTCGAGTATGGTGGTAGCTGGTTTTTGAGCAATAATAGGTGTTAAAAAGTTTTTGACTACTTCAATTCTTGCCAATTCCCATGGGTGTCTGTTTATTTTTTCTCTTTCAAATGAGGCTGCTTCGCAAATGTCCATTTATTGTTGTTTGTATTTTTTACTATACTTTTCGTAAAGATTTTTTTGGCGACTACTTAAGTCAATTTTTCTTCCTTGAATAAATGCCAATTCTACATTGTTAGTTTTCATGTCTAAAGCATCTCCTGTAGAAACAAAAAGTGTCGCATCTTTACCAATTTCTAGACTGCCACAAGTTTTATCAATACTTAAAATTTTAGCAGTATTTAGTGTAATAGTTTGTAATGCTTGTTCTTTTGTTAGTCCGTAAGCTACTGCGGTTCCTGCATAAAATGGTAAGTTTCGGGTATTCATGGCTTCCATATCTCCTGCATTTTCTAAACAAAATAAAATACCTGCATCAAACAATATTTTAGGCATTTTATAGGGTAAATAAACATCTTCTTCTTGTCTTTCCGGTAAAGAATGTACTCTTTTTAGAATTACAGAGATATTGTTTTCTTTCAGTAATTCTGTTACCATCCATGCATCATAAGCACCTACTAATGTTACATTTTTAAGTTCATATTTCTTCACAAAAGTGATGGCTTCGGTAATTTCTTTAATGTAATCGGTATGAATATATATTCTTTTTGTGCCATTAAATAAGCCTCTAACACTTTCAAAACGAATATTTATTTCGTTATGATTATTTACTTTACAATAGGGTTTAGCATTTTCAAAAAAATCATGCAATTCTTTTTTGGTATTATCGTATTCTTTGTTTTCCTTTCCTCCCCAACGTTGATACATATTAGGCCAATTAATATGAATGCCATCATCCTCTTTGTAAATGGCATCTTCCCAATTCCAAGCATCAAACTGAACGATAGATGAACTGCCTGAAATTAATCCTCCTCTTGGTGTTATTTGCCCCATTAAAACTCCATTAAAGCGAACAGTTGTAGTAATATTTGATTCTGTATTATAAGCAATAATAGAACGGACATGAGGATTTAAAATTCCTGTTTCATCATTATCTTGTGTCGCCCTAACGGCATCAATTTCGGTTAAACCTAAAGTAGAATTGGGAGCAATAATTCCCGGATATACATGTTTCCCTTCAATGTTAATGATAGTATCATAAGAAGAAGGGTCTATTTTTACCACTCTAGCATCAGCAACAAGCGTAATTTTTCCGTTTTCAAAACCAATTACAGCATTTTCTATAACTTCTCCATTGCCTAGGTGAGCAATTCCGTTTTGTAATAAAACAGCTCCTTTTTGCTGAGGTGCCGGACTAGGAACTTGTGCTAATAAGTTAAAAGCGAAAAGTTGAAAGTATATTGTTAATAGGATGATGATTTTTGTTTTCATGAGTTTAATTTATATTTCAGTTAATCAGTTTTCGTTTTGTACGATAAGTTTTATTCATCTTTAAATCATTCACACATTTAATAATTTGCATATTAAGTCATTCCCCAACAGTATCACAATGATAAAGCGTTGGTTTTTTACTTTTAGCAGGTTGCGTTTTTTTACCCTCTTTCTTTTCGGCAATCATTTTATTGATGATGGCTGCTTTTTCTTCTTTATTTTTTTGGGCTAATACTTTATCCCATTCATTATCAAAGTAGATTGCACCATCAATAATGGTTTTACTAACAGTAGCATAAACTGATAGTGGATGGTCGTTCCAAAGTACTATACAGGCATCTTTACCAATTTTTATACTTCCCATTCTATCATCTAAGTGAAGCATTTTTGCAGGGTTTAAGGTTACAAACTTAAGGGCTTCTTCTTCAGAAACTTCCCCATATTTAATTGCTTTAGCAGCTTCTTGGTTTAATCTTCTTCCCATTTCGGCATCATCAGAGTTGAAGGCAGTTAAAACACCCTCATGATGCATAATTGCTCCGTTGTAAGGAATAGCATCATTTACTTCGTATTTGTAAGCCCACCAATCTGAGAAAGTAGAGCCCGCTGCTCCATGATTTTTCATTTTATCAGCTAATTTATAACCTTCTAAAATATGAGTAAAGGTGTTTACAGTAAAACCCATAGAATCTCCTACATGCATTAACATATTAATTTCGGATTGAACATAAGAGTGGCAAGAAATAAAACGTTCTTTATTAAGAATTTCGTTTAGTGTTTCTAATTCCAAATCTATTCTTGGAGCTTCGGCTTTGTCTTTTTCTTTCGGATTAAGTTTGGCAAAAGCATCCCATTTTGCTTGATATTCTTTAGCTCTAGTAAAAGCATCATAATATACTTGCTCAACTCCCATTCTGGTTTGAGGAAAACGAACAGTGTTAAATGGACCCCAATTAGATTGTTTTACATTTTCACCTAAAGCAAATTTGATAAATCCATCTTTGGTATCTATTTTCATTTCTTCCGGAGAATGTCCCCACTTTAATTTAATGAGTGCCGATTGTCCACCAATAGGGTTGCAAGAGCCATGGAGTAACTGTGCAGCAACAACTCCTCCTGCTAACTGACGGTAAATATTAATGTCATCTGAATTAACAACATCTGCAATGCTAACTTCTGCTGTTACTGCTTGTGTACATTCGTTTACTCCTCGGCTAATAGCAATGTGTGAGTGTTCATCAATAATTCCAGCAGTAAGGTGTTTGTTAGTTCCATCTATTACCTCTACACCTTCTTCTACCACTAAATCTTTTCCTATGACAGCAATTTTACCATCTTTAATTAAAACATCGGTATTTTTTAGAATACCTTCCGCTTCATTGGTCCAAACGGTAGCGTTTTTAATAAGCATTGTTTTAGCTACTGGTAAAGAATCTTGTCCATAAGCCATTAATGGGTATTTAATGTTAGGCACAGCTAAACTATCATTATTATCAACCTTCTTTTTATCATCTTTTTTATCATCTTTTTTTCTGATTGCAGACCATTTTACCCAATCTCCATTTGGCAACTGTGCATTTCCATCCCAAATTACATTGTTGTAGTTAATGGCTCCCGATAGCCTTAAATAAGCAGGTTCAGCAACAGAATCAGCAACATTGAAACTCAAGTTAATTAAACTTCCTTTAACAGTAATAGTTGCCTTTTCTTTTATTGTATCTTTTCCATTAACAATGTAAATGGTCCCTTGTGGTTTGTCTTCAGAACCATTTACTTTTAATTCATATAATTTACCGTTAACATTAACATCATATCTTCCTCTAACATCAAAATTATTGTAATCTTTAATAATGTGTTGTTTTCCTTTCACCCAGTTTTCATGGATGATGGCTTTTTCGTTAAAAATATTTTCTGAAGCAATGATGAAGTTAGCCAATTTATTTTTTTCTAAACTTCCTACGTTAGCATATTCTCCAATAAATTGAGCAGGATTATATGTTAATGCTTTTAATGCATTTTTTTCCGTTAGTCCGTATTTTACTGCTTGTCTTAAATTAGGTAAAAAATCTTTTTTATCTTTTAATCCATCTGAAGTAATAGTAAAATCGATGGCACTGTCGGCTAATAATTTTAAGTTGTAAGGAGCCAATTCCCAATGTTTTACAGATGAATAAGCTACTTTTAACGCTTCATAAGGATCTTCCACATCAAATGGTTCAGGAAAATTAATTGGCACTATTATTTTTCCTTCAGTAGCTTTTATTTCTTTCAGACGTTGATATTCATCCCCATTACCAACAAAAATGTATTGTGTATTAAACTCATCACCAATTTTATCTGCTCTAAGAATATCTAGTTTATCTTTAACTTCAAAAATTTGAGGTAATTCCCAATTATCTAAAATAGCTTTTAATGAAAGATTGTTTTCTTTAAAATGATTGTTGTTATACATCCAATCTACATCGTAATAAGTTTGACGAATTAAAGCGATAGCTCCCATTAATGAACCTGGATAATCTTGTGTGGAAGAGCCCTTATCAAAAGAAAGATGTCCGGCAACTTTTTCGTTAATGAGCATTAGTTGAGCTTTTTCATCACCAAGAGTAACCAAAGCAGAAACCCCTCTAATAATACCATCTTGTTGATGCGTTAGTACAGTACCAAAACCAATTTTTCTGTATTCTTCAGCTTGTTTTTGTACAGGAGTAAATAATTTACCTGCCTCCACTTCGGGTTTTATGGCTTGATTCCAATTAAAGGCTCCTTGATTATTGGTTTCCATTTGAGGACCATAGTTTGGTTTGTTGTCGTTTTTAATCTCGGGCATTCCATAATTGCTGGATAAATCGATAAATGAAGGGTAGATAAATTTTCCTTTTAAATCATAAACAACTGTGTTTTTAGGAAGTTTAACTTTTTTGCTTTCACCAATTTCAACAACTTTTCTATCGTAAATTAATAAAGTACCATTTTCTATTATGGTCTGATAATCTTGATAAATGGTAGCGTTAGTAAATGCATAATAATTATTAATGTTGTTGTGTGTTCCGTTGACAACAAAGGTTTCTTGTGCAAAAACAAATACTTGAATACATACAAGAATCAGTAAGAATATTTTTTTCATGATTAATTTTTAAAAGAAGTCCAAAAATAATGGATTTTAGGATATAAAACTAAAAGAGACTGAACCTAAATTGGAACAGTCTCTCTTTATCTTTTATAATCTGTAAAATTTAAACTACACCTTGGTCAATCATTGCATCAGCAACTTTAACAAAACCAGCAATGTTGGCTCCTTTAAAGTAATCTACATGATCACCTTCTTTTCCATATTTAACACATTCTTTGTGAATACATTCCATAATGCTTTTTAAACGTTGATCAACTTTTTTGGCAGACCAATAAGAGTGGATAGCATTTTGGCTCATTTCTAATCCAGAAGTTGCAACACCACCTGCATTAGAAGCTTTTCCTGGAGAGAATAATATTTTACTTTTTTGAATAACTTTAAACGCTTCGGGAGTTGTTGGCATATTAGCTACTTCAACAATACAAATCACACCATTTTTAATAAGTGCTTCTGCTCCTTCAACCTTTAATTCATTTTGAGTTGCACAAGGCATAGCAATATCTACCTTTTGTTCCCATGGATGTTTGTTTGGGAAAAATTTAACGCCATATTTTTTAGCATATGGTTCAATAACATCATTGTTGCTAGCTCTTAACTCTAGCATGTACTCAATTTTTTCACCGGAAACACCTTCTGGATCATAAATATAACCATCAGGTCCAGAGAGGGTTACTACTTTTGCGCCTAATTCAGCAGCTTTTTTGGTAACTCCCCAAGCAACATTACCAAAACCAGAAACTGCAATGGTTTTTCCTTTAATATCCATGCCTTTGGAGGCTAGCATAGACTGTAAGAAATATACGGCTCCAAAACCAGTAGCTTCAGGACGAAGTAAAGAACCTCCCCAGTTGAAACTTTTTCCTGTTATGACTCCTGTAAATTCATTTTTTAATCTTTTATATTGACCAAACATGTAACCAATTTCTCTAGCTCCAACACCTATATCTCCAGCAGGAACATCTGTATTTGGACCAATATGACGGAATAATTCGGACATAAATGATTGACAAAAACGCATTACTTCATTATCTGATTTTCCTCTTGGGTCGAAATCAGAACCACCTTTACCTCCTCCCATAGGAAGAGTAGTTAATGCATTTTTAAAAGTTTGTTCAAAACCTAAAAATTTAAGAATAGAAAGGTTTACTGATGGATGAAAACGTAACCCTCCTTTATATGGACCTATAGCAGAGTTGTATTCTACTCTGTATCCGGTATTAATTTGTACTTCTCCTTTATCATCAATCCAAGGAACTCTGAAAATAATAGTTCTTTCAGGCTCCACCATTCTGTCTAAGATTTTTGCCTTAACATATTTTGGGTGGTTGGCAATGAAAGGAATAATTGTTTCTGCAATTTCCTCTACTGCCTGAATGAACTCTGTTTCATGGGCATATTTACTTCTAATGCGATCCATGAAAGCCTTAACTTCAGCCTCGTGTTTTGACATGTTTGACATGATAAAAAAGTTTTTAATTTATAATTATTTAATAAAAAATTAAAAGCAAATGTACCTAATTTTAATAGGTAGGACATTTATTTGATATAAATTTTAACAGAAATAAGTTTGATTTTATAATATTTTAAAGATTGAAAATATAAGATGTTTTAAATCAGCAAAATATATGACTTAAGAAAGTGACTAATATTTTCTAAACCAGCTATTAATTTTCATTTGAATAACTCCTAAAATGGCTTCCTTAAAAATGCCTTTACTCATTTTAGAAGTACCTTCTAATCTATCCGTAAAAATTATGGGAACTTCTACTATTTTAAAGCCTAGCTTATAAGTGGTAAATTTCATTTCTATTTGGAAGGCATAACCTTTAAATTTAATTTTATCTAACTTAATTCTTTCTAATACTCTTCTTTTATAACACTTAAACCCGGAAGTGGTATCTCTAATTTTCATACCTGTAATTAAACGTACGTAAGCGGAAGCATAATATGACATCAATACCCTTCCCATAGGCCAATTTACTACATTTACACCTGTTACATATCTTGAACCAATAGCTAAATCGGCACCTTCTTTTGCACAACTATTGTATAGTTTTATTAAGTCATTCGGATTATGAGAAAAATCGCAATCCATCTCAAAAATATATTCGTAGTTGTTTTTTAATGCCCATTTAAACCCATGAATATAGGCTGTTCCTAAGCCTAATTTGCCTTTTCGTTCTTCTAAATGTAGTTTGCCAGGAAATTCTTTTTGTAAGTCTTTTACAATTCCCGCTGTTTCATCAGGAGAATTATCGTCTACAATTAAAAGATGAAACTCTTTTTTTAAAGAAAAGACCTTTCTAACCATTTTTTCAAGGTTTTCTCTTTCGTTGTAGGTAGGGATGATAATTATGCTGTCCGACATTTAGTTAAATTTCAGTATTCAAAAATAATATTTATTAATTTAACATGATTTACTTTGTATTAATCGTTTAATATTTCTTGGATATTAGCTTTAATTTTTTCACAAAGTTCATCGGTAGGTAAGTCGTTATCATCAATTCCGAAAGGATCTTCAATTTCTTCTGCTAAAATCTCCATACTCACCAAAACATAAAAAACCAAGGTGGTAATTAATACAGACCAGTATCCGAAAGAAGCTACAAATGCTAACGGCATGGTGGTTACATAAATAAAAACAAATTTTTTTAAGAATAAACTGTAAGAGTAGGGAATAGGAGTGTTTTTTATTCTTTCGCAAGCTCCATTTATATCGGTAAAGGTATTTAAATTGGTATCCAATGATAGGTATTCTATTTCAGACAACTCTTTTCGTGACTTGATTTCGTGTAATTTATCATAAATAAGTTTGGCAATATAATTTACTTTATGTTCTTTATTTTCCAATACTTGTTTTTCGCTTTCTGTAAGAGAAAGTTCGTCTATCTTAACGCCTTCACGTAAATGTTCTTTCATAGCATAAGCATAATTGGGAATCATACGGGTAAAGAAATCTTTATCATGTTGGTTAAATACCGAAGAACTTGATATTTTTATTGCTAAATTTCTGGTGTTATTTACCAATTCACCCCATTTTTTCCTTCCTTCCCACCAACGATCGTAACCGGTATTGGTTCTAAATACCAGCAACAATGATAAAACAAAACCTACCAAGGAATAAACCGCCATTAATTCTCGATGCCATGATGCTTTAGCTATAAATTCAATTTCTAAATACGAAATAACGGTAGTAAGTAAAGCCATTAAAATTAGCTCTTTCCATAAAATACGAATGGTATCGCTTTTTTGAAAAGATAGGATATGTACGAACCAATTCTTAGGGTTATACTTAATCATATTTCTTAATTGTATTGGTTGATGTAAGCCAAACACAAATCTATGGTGGCTTCAATGCCTTTCTTGTGTGTTCTTTCTGTTCCGTGAGAAGCAGCTACCCCCATTCCAACAAGGGCTACTCTAAAATCATTTCCGGCACGTAAGGCAGCAGAACCGTCTGAACCATAATGTGGATAAACATCAACTTTATAAGGAATATTGTTTTCCTTGGCTAAATCCACCAATTTTTTTCTAAAAGAATAATCATAAGGACCAGACGAATCTTTAGCACAGATGGAGCAACTTACTTCGTTGCCTTGGCAATCGTCACCTAAAACACCCATATCTAATACTAACAACTCTTTTATGTTTTGGGAATAACCAACTGTACCGCCATGCCCTACTTCTTCGTAGTTAGAGAAAAATAATTCTACAGGTACTTCTTTTCCCTGCTCTTTTAGTCTTCTAGCCAATTCAAATAAAACAAAACATCCTGCCTTGTTATCTAAAAATCGTGATTTTATAAAGCCATTATCCAGTTCTTGATATTTCACATCTACACAAATAATGTCGCCAACTTCAATACCGAGTTTTTCTACATCTTCTTTAGTATAAACTTCTTCATCAACTCTAATGTGCATGCTTTTAATAGAACGTTCGGTTTTTTCTTTTTCCTTATTGGCATGTACCGAAGGATTATTCAAGAGAATAGTTCCTGTATAAATTTTTCCATCATGGGTAATAATTTTTACATATTCACCTTCAGCTCCTGTTAAAGAAAGCCCGCCTAACAAAGAAAACGAAAGTGTTCCGTTAGGTTTGATGCCCGAAACAATAGCTCCCAATGTATCAACATGAGCGGCAAGGGCCAACGTTGGTTTTTTTCCCAAAGCACATTTTACCGCACCTTTATTGGTGTATTCAGGAGAATAACCGTAGCTTTTTAGTAAATCAAAAATATATTTACTTGCGTTATCGGTGTACCCAGATGGAGAGTCGATAGCAATAAGTTCTTGTAATGTTTTGTAATTATTCATGTATAATTTTTTTCTTTTTTTAACTAAACCAACTCTTTTTTTACCAAATATTCGGCAATTTGTACTGCGTTGGTTGCAGCTCCTTTTCTTAAATTATCAGCTACTATCCATAAATTTATGGTGTTGGGCTGCGATTCATCTTTGCGTATTCTTCCAACAAAAACTTCATCTTTATCTGCTGCATAAATAGGCATAGGGTAAGTGTTTGTATCTGTATTGTCTTGTAACACTACTCCTGAAGTTTCGTGTAAAATTTTTCTAATTTCTTTCACATCAACATTGGTTTTAAACTCAATGTTTACACTTTCGGAATGACCACCAACAACAGGAACACGAACAGCAGTAGCGGTAAGGCTAAAACTATCATCTTGCATAATTTTTTTTGGTTCTGTCATTAATTTTATTTCTTCTTTGGTGTAACCATTTTCAGTAAACACATCGCAATGTGGTAGACAATTTTTATCTATAGGATAAGGATAAGCCATTTCTCCTTTAATGCCTTGTTGTTCGTTGTTAAGTTGCTCCACCGCTTTAACTCCTGTACCAGTAATAGATTGGTAAGTAGAGATAATTACTCTTTTGATACCATATTTTTTATGTAGAGGGTTCAACACCATTACTAGCTGAATAGTAGAACAGTTGGGGTTGGCAATAATTTTATCTTGGTTGGTTAATACATTGGCATTAATTTCCGGAACAACCAATTTATTGTTGGGGTTCATTCTCCAAGCAGAAGAATTGTCTATTACTGTTGTTCCTACTTCAGCAAATTTTGGAGCCCATTCTAAGGAAGTTGCTCCTCCGGCAGAAAATATAGCAATATCTGGTTTTGCAGCAACTGCAGCTTCTAAACTAATAATAGTATATTCCTTATTTTTATAGGCAATACTTTTTCCAACAGATTTTTCTGAAGCAACAAGAAGAAGCTCCGTAATAGGAAAATTTCTTTCAGCTAATACTTTTAACATTATATTGCCAACCATTCCGGTGGCTCCAACTACTGCTATTTTCATTGTAAATAGGGTATAAGTTTTAAATTTTCAGACAAAAGTATCAATTAAATTTTCGAGGCACTATTTTGAAAGCCCAATTATTACTAAATTTTAAAAAAATTAACCATCTTTCATTTTGTTAGTGGTTAATTAACAAAAAATAAAAGAGATTTGGTTACTTTTGATGTCATGACACGATTTATTTTTCTCATATTGTTTGCTTTAGCATCAACCGTTAGTTATGCTCAATTTACCGATGATTTTTCTGATGGCAATTTTTCTATTAACCCAACTTGGTCGGGAGATACCAATAATTTTGATGTAAATGGAGCTTTTCAATTTCAACTGAATGCCCCTGCTATAAACGATGTAATGTATGCTTCTACACCATCTCAATCTATCAATAATGCCGTTTGGGAGTTTTATGTAGAATTCGGCTTCAATCCTTCCTCTACCAACTTTGCAAAGGTTTATGTGGTAGCTGACCAAGCTGATTTAAAAAATCCACTTAACGGTTATTTTGTAAAAATTGGTGGGACACCTGATGAAGTAAGTTTATATCGTCAGGATGGAACAACCGAAACTATGATTATAGACGGGACAAACGGAAGATTAAATACTTCATCTGTAACGTTAAGTGTTAGAGTTACTCGCGACCAATTGGGCAACTGGCAATTGTTTTCGGATACCTTGGGCGGAACCAACTACTTTTTAGAAGGTAGTATTACCGACAACAACCACATTTCATCTGCTTATTTTGGTGTGTTGTGTAATTATACTTCTACGCGTTCTACCTTGTTTTTTTATGATGATTTTAATGTAACGGGAGGTGCTTTTATTGATAATGTTCCTCCAGCAATTGATTCAGTGGTGGTAGTCAATTCTACTAATTTAGATGTGTATTTTAATGAGCCGGTTGATTTAACTACTTCACAAACCTTAACTAACTATAGTGTTGATAATGGTATAGGAAATCCAAACAACGCTACACGTAATGCAACGGATAGCTCCTTAGTGCACTTGACTTTTGCTACCGCTTTTACTAACGGACAAAATTATATTTTGAGTGTTACCAATGTTGAAGATACTGCTTCCAACCCTATTAATATTTTAACGGAGCCTTTTACCTATTTTGTGTTGGTAACACCTAATTCGGGAGATATTATTTTTAATGAAATCTTTGCCGACCCAACTCCACAAGTTGGTTTACCTGAAGAAGAATTTGTGGAGCTTTACAATGCTTCTACCAATACATTTGATTTAGGTTCGTGGCAATTTATCAATTCTACTACATTAAAACAATTACCCAACTTTTTATTAACTCCTAATAGTTACGTTATTTTATGTGATGTAAATGATACCGCTTTATATTCTCCTTATGGAGATGTAATTGGAATTTCTGCATTTACAGCGCTTTCAAATGGTGGAGATAGTCTTACATTAATGTATAATACTACTGATATTATTGATATAGTAGCTTATACTGATGCATGGTATAGAGATAATGTAAAAAAAGATGGAGGTTATACATTAGAAAGAATTAATCCTGTACACCCATGTAGTAATGCTAATAATTGGATAGCTTCTAATCACCTTGATGGAGGAACTCCTGCAGCACAAAACTCGGTGTATAACCCAACTCCCGATATGCAAGCTCCTAATATTATTGGTGTTGATGTTTTATCTGCGACCACACTTCAATTAAGTTTTAACGAAGTGATGGATTCTATGAGTTTGGCTACAGCTACTTATGCTATTAATAACGGAGTCACCTTTACTAATACAGTTGTAAATAGTAGCTTAGAAAGTGTAATGCTGACTTTCACTCCTACGTTAGACTCTTCTTTAGTTTATCAGGTTACAGTTTCCGGAGCAACTGACTGTTCTGGAAATGCATTAAACCCAACTACTTTTAGTTTTGGTATTGGAAAAGCCCCTCAAAAATTTGAAATTATTATTACCGAACTTTTTCCTGATCCGTCACCAACAGTAGGCTTACCTGAGCAAGAATTTATAGAATTGTACAACCCAACCAATAAGGTAATAGATTTAACTAATTGTTGGATATCTGATTTAACTTCTATGAAACAACTTAATCCCGGAAAAATATTTCCCGGAGAGTATGTAATCGTTTGTAAAACAACTAACGAAAATCAGTTTGCTCCTTTCGGAAAAGTGATTACCATAAGCGAATTACCTTCATTAAATAATGCGGATGATATCATGACCTTATATGCTCCTGATACTACCATCATTCATTCAGTACATTATTTCGATTCGTGGTATAAAGACGATAATAAAAAAGATGGAGGTTGGACTTTAGAAATGATAGATCCTGCCAACCCATGTGGCGAATATGATAATTGGTCAGCTTCAATTCAATGGTTTGGAGGAACTCCCGGAGCTCAAAACTCCGTTTTCGCTGCTAATCCTGATAATACCTTACCTCGTTTGTTGGAAGCTAATGCTACTTCAGACTCTACGGTAATTTTAACTTTTAGTGAAATTATAGACAGAGATGGGTTGTTAGCTGCTTCATACAGCATTAATAATGGCATTAACATCAGTAACATTGTAATTATTGACAATAAAAATGTACAGTTAGATTTGGCTAACAAACTTACTTTCCAAATAAAATATACAGTTACAGTTACTGGAGCTTACGATTGTGTAGGAAATACAATAGGAAGCAACAACTTTGCAATTTTTGCTTTGCCGGAACAAGGGTTTAATGGCGATTTAGTAATTAACGAAGTACTGTTCAACCCATTTACCGGAGGCTCCGACTTTGTAGAGTTGTACAACAATTCTAATAAATTTATCGATTTACAAAATTGGTCGTTAGCAAATACTGATAATAATGTTGTAGCTAACCTCAAACCTATTACCACCACTCCAAAATTAATTTTACCGGGAGAGTTTGTATTACTGACTAAAGATGCCAGTAACATTACTACAGAGTATATCAATTCTAGAACCGAAACATTTATAGAAATGTCAAGCTTACCATCTTATAACAACAGTGAAGGGACAGTTGTATTGGTAAATAACCTCAACCTTACGGTAGATAGTTTTTATTATAAAGAAGACATGCATTTTTCTTTATTGAATAGTGTTAAAGGTGTTTCTTTAGAAAGAATAGACTACAACCGATTAACCAATGATAGAACCAATTGGCATTCGGCAGCTGAAGAAGAGGGGTTTGCTACTCCGGGTTATGAAAATTCTCAATTCCAACTTGCTAATACCGATGGCGGAACCATCACCATTGATCCTAAAACGTTCTCTCCCAATAACGATGGAATAGATGATGTGTTAAATATTTCTTACGAGTTTTCTACCCCTGGTTTTGTAGCTAATGTAGTAATTTATGATGCCAAGGGAAGGCAAGTTCGCAACCTAATAAAAAGCCAATTGTTAGGCACCAAAGGAACGTTTAGTTGGGATGGTATTAACGATTATAACGAAAAAGCTCGTATAGGCATTTATGTTATTTTTATAGAGGTTTTTGATTTAGAAGGTAATGTAAAGTCATTTAAAGAAACTGCTGTTCTGGCAGGTAGATTTGATTAGGTAAGAAAAATGAAGAAAAAATATCAAGCACACCCGTGGCATGGGATTTTTATTGGAGAACAAGCTCCTGAAATGGTAATGTCGTTTATAGAAATGACACCAAGTGATTCCGTAAAATACGAAGTAGATAAAGCCTCCGGCTTTTTAAAAGTAGATAGACCTCAAAAGTTTTCTAACATTGTTCCGGCTTTGTATGGGTTTGTTCCGCAAACGTATTGTGCTGAGCAAGTAGCAGCTTTTTGTATGGAAAAAACAGGTAAAACGAATGTTTTAGGAGATGGCGACCCCTTAGATATTTGTGTGCTAACAGAAAGAAATATTACCCATGGAAATATTATTGTTCCTGCTATTCCTATTGGCGGTTTCAGAATGATAGACAATAATGAAGCGGATGATAAAATTATAGCCATACTTAAAGGTGATGAAGTGTATGCCAAGTGGAACGATATTTTAGCATGTCCGCCATCATTAATCAACCGACTAAAACACTATTTTTTAACCTATAAATCTATTCCCGGAGAGGAAAAAGCCAATGTGGAAATTAGCCATGTTTATGGAAAAGAGGAAGCGTTAGAAGTAATAAAAAGAAGCCAACAAGATTATCATAAACATTTTAGTAAAGATTAGTTTCCATTTCATGTCATTCAGGAGGAATCTTGCTGAGTTGTAGCATTGAAATTCCAAACTGGAATTTAAAAAACTTAAAAGTAAAGCTTAACTTGAACAACTTTTAATAAGTTGTATGAATTTATTATTAATGACAAGTGCCTCTGATAAGTATTATCACAACACTAATTTTCATCTCTTGTCCAAACAAGGTTCCTCCTGAATGACAAAGATGTTATGTTATCTCAACAAAACTCATTTTTTAAAAAAGTTCTAAGTTTTCCTAAACCTAATTTAACTAAAAAACAAATTGTAACTTTGGCAAACTTTTAGTTTAAAAATGGGCTTATTAAAAGCAATTGTTTAACCAATGAGAAAGGCACTTTTATTACATATTATTTTTTTATTTAGCCTACAGGCTGCTGTTGCTCAGTTGGTGTTCGATAAATCCACACATAATTTCGGAGAAATTAATAAAGAAGATAAAAAGTACGTTGATTTTACAGTTACCAATGCTGGAAAAGTGGCTGCCGAAATCACCAAAATTGAAGAACCTTATGGTGTTGATGTAAAAGTAACTACTAAAACCATTCAGCCTGATAGTTCAGTAATTATCAGAATAAAATATACGCCTAAAAGAAAAGGAGCTTATAAAGCTGATGTTCCTGTTTGGACAAGTGTTCAGAATCATCCTATTACGTTTACTATTGAAGGTATTGCCAAAACAGCTGACATAAATGAATCACTAGAATGTCCTGATTTTGAAAAACAAAAAAAACCGGAAGACTTAAATACAGATATTACTATAAAAGTAATTGATAATGCTACCAAACAACCTATTCCTGATGCATTGGTAGAAATTATTTGGGATGGATTAATTTATAAAGAGCTAAGAACAAACAGAGCGGGAGAAACCAATCAGACGCTAAAAAATGACATGTATTATATTGTAGCAAGTGCTAAAGGTTTTGGTTCTAGTGAACAAGCTGTTGAAGTGCATCAAGATAGTTTAAGAGAAATAATTTTCTATTTAGGAGAGCCTTCGGAAGAGCCTATAATTGTTGAACAAATTGATACCATTGTTGAGCCTGAAATTATTCTGGCACCTGAAGATACTATTTCAACAGCAGCAATGCCGGTTGGATTATATGCCGAAAATAATATTGTTTTTTTAATAGATGCTTCTGTTTCGATGAAGTTAGAAGGCAGAATGGATTTGCTTAAAGCTGCTATGATAGAATTGTTGAACGGATTACGTTCTATTGATAGGTTGGCAATTGTAACTTACGCTTCTTCTGTTGATGTTGTTTTAGCTTCTCAATTTGTAAAAGACAAAGCCCAAATTACCGAAATTATACAAGATTTATCTGCTGGAGGAAGAACAGAAGGTGCTCAAGGTCTTGAAAAAGCCTATGAAATAGCATCTCAAAACAAACTTACCGAAGGAAATAATCTTATTATTATAGCAACAGACGGTGTATTTAACCTAAGTAAAGAAGATAAAGCGAATGTTGAACAAAACACAAGCAATGGAATTAATGTTTCGGTTGTTGGTGTAAAAAATGAAAAATGGACTGAAAAATCAATGTTAACTATCGCTGAGCTTGGTAATGGAAGTTACCTTAACATAAAGTCTTATAAACAAGCAAAAGAAACATTACTTAACGAAATCAAGCAAAAATCGTTAAAAAAGTAAGTTTATAATTGAAAAAACTACGTCCTTGCGTCTTTGCGAGAAAATTATGAAAAAGAAAATTGCCATTTTAGGTTCTACAGGTTCTATAGGAACACAAGCCCTCGAAGTTATAGAAGAACATGCTGATAAATTTCAGGTAGAAGTACTTACTGCTAATGGTAATGCAGATTTATTGATAAAACAAGCGATAAAATTTAAACCTAATGTGGTAGTTATTGCCGATGAAGCTAAATACAAAAAAGTAGAAGAAGCTCTTTGGGAACACGATATTAAGACTTATGCAGGTAATGATGCATTAGCTCAGGTTGTAAAAATGGATGAGATTGATGTAGTGTTGACGGCCTTGGTAGGTTATGCAGGCTTACTGCCCACCATTAATGCTATAAAAGCTAAAAAAACCATTGCCTTGGCAAACAAAGAAACGTTGGTTGTTGCGGGAGAGTTAATTAATAAATTAGCCATTGAAAACAAGGTGGCTATATTGCCTGTCGATTCAGAACATTCGGCTATTTTTCAGTGTTTGGTAGGAGAAGTTCAGAATAAAATTGAGAAGATTTATTTAACCGCTTCGGGTGGACCGTTTAGAGGAAAAAAACGTGAAGAACTTCAACATATTACCAAAGAGCAAGCTTTAAAACATCCCAACTGGGATATGGGTGCAAAAATCACCATAGACTCAGCAACATTGATGAATAAAGGGTTAGAGGTAATTGAAGCCAAATGGTTATTTAACTTAAAACCCGAACAAATTGATGTTATCGTTCATCCACAATCTATTGTACATTCTTTGGTTCAATTTGAAGATGGCAGCATGAAAGCTCAACTTGGGTTGCCCGACATGAAACATCCTATTCAATATGCACTGTCGTTTCCTCAACGGTTGAATTCAAAATCACCAAGGTTTAATTTTATGGATTACCCTGAATTAACCTTTGAAAAGCCGGATACCGAAACATTTTTAAATTTGCAATTGGCATTTAATGCCTTGGAAAAAGGAGGTAACATGGCTTGTATTTTAAATGCTGCCAACGAAGTAGCTGTTGAAGCTTTCCTAAAAGATAAAATTAAGTTTTTAGACATTGCCGAAATCAATCAAAAGTGTATGGAACAAGTTACTTTTATTGCTCAGCCAACTTATGAGGATTATGTAGCAACCGATAAACAAACCAGAGCTTTTGCCGAAAGTTTGATATAGTTTATTCGTTAGTAAGTTGGTATTTTTTGTTAGCGACTAAATCATAATAATCAAAAGTAGCTACCTTGTCTTTTTTCATTACAATTTGAGAAACACTAACAGTTTGTAGTCCATTGGCTCTTTCCATCACGATATCATTAAAAGCATCTTTATCGTGTTTGCTTAAATGAAATTTTAATAAAAGGTCTTTATTAAGTCGTTCGTTTTTATCCAACAAAAGTTGAAACCATTTTTTTCTTTGTTCTCGAGTGGACTTATCATACAAAGCACTTGATGACCAAATGTGTGGTTGGGTTGCATCTATTTTTAAAACATGTTTTTTGGTTTCGTCCCACCTTAGCTCAGTTATTTCTAAGGTGTTTTTAGTGTCAAATAATAATAAAGTAAACGGTTCAACGCCATTTAGATTTACATTATTTACAAAATCTTCAACGTTTGAGTAGGAAAAGCTTTCCAGTAAAACTAATCCTCTGCTTCTTGAGTAGCTTTCTTTTCTTTGATGTCTTTCAAAAGCACCATTTAACAGACAAACTGTTTTTGTGTTGTTGTTAGTGGCAATCCATGTTCCTCCGGCAACTTCATCTTTCGGGAAAGTTATTTCCTGATTGTTAATAGTGTATTTTTTTGGAGCTAAGGTAGGGCGATGCTTCACTTCATCTCTGTTGGAAGTTAGGATATATTCGTTGTTATTAGGATAAAAAGTTACGGTACACATTTTTTAAAAGGAGTTAATTTTTAACCTTTTTTTCGGGGATGTTTTCTATAATTTCTTTTATGGTAGATCTGTTTTTGTAGTTGGGATCAAAGTGTCTCCAAACAATTACTTTATTCGTATCTATAATAAAAGTGGCAGGAATTGGTAAACGCTCAGCATCATCAGTATGAGCTTCTTTTAATTTGGCACCAAGTACTGTATTGTAAATTACTTTGGTTTTTCCGCTAGGTTCAAAAGTTACATCAAAAGCATCAGATATTTTCTGATTTTCATCGTAAAGTATGGTAAACTGAGCTCCTGTTTTTTCAATGGTTTTATTAATGTATTCAGGTTTTTCAGGAGATATTACCACTACATTGGCTCCTTTTTTATAAACGGTTTGCAGGCTGTCTTGTAGCTGACTCATATGTCTGTTACATACCGGACACCACTGACCTCTTATAAAAATTAAAACAATAGCTTCTTTTTTTATCATTTCATTAAATACATATAGGGTACTATCAGCATCAATGGCTTGAAAATTTTGAACAGTGTCTCCAACAGCTAACCCTTGTGGTTCTTTTTTGTCTTGAGACTTTACCATTACAGATGTGATGAGCATAGTTATTAATAACAGATAAAATTTTTTAGTTTTCATGGTTATTATTTTTTGTAATGGGTTAAAACAAAAGTTCCTAATTCATTAAACGGATTTACTATGGCTAAAATTACGATAAGATAAATCAACTTTAAAATGCTTTGTGAAAACTTTGCCTCTTTGCGTTTACCCCATCCTCAAACGTCATTCCCGAAATTTTGCAGTATAACGGAAAATTATCAGGAATCTGGCTTAAAGTTAGTGATTTATAAGCTATTTTTTATACATTTGGAGAAAAATAAGTCTGACAGATTTTTAAATTTTATCAGACCTATCTACACAAATATGGTTGTATAGGTCTAACTGAGTCAGACCTATATATAAGTTACCTACCATTTGAGAAAAAATGAAATGCACATTTGAGTTAAATAGCCGAGGGTTTATCAAACAGCGAGAAAGCTATGATTTAGAATTCAAACAATCGTTTCATTTTGGGGATTTGTTAGCGGAATATATGCGTTCGATTGTCGGTATGGCGAATAATAAAGGTGGGGAAATCATTTTCGGAATTAAAGACAAACCACGTGAATTAAAAGGACTTCAAAATGAAAAATTTGAGGACTGCGACCCAAACAAGATAAATCAATTTATAAGTGAATACTTTTTACACGAAGTTTTGTGGAATATGGAAACTCACGAAATTCACGGTTTAAAATTTGGAAGACTTTGGGTGGAAGAAGCACCACAAAAGCCAATTGTGTGTTCTAAAACGTATAAGAGTATTTTAAGAGAAGCAGCAATATACTACAGATATCGAGGAGAAACAAAAGAAATTTGCTATCCTGAACTTGCACAAATACTTTTAAATGAAAGAGAAAAGGAAAAAAGATTGTGGTTAAGTCACGTAGAAAAGATTGGACAGGTTGGTCCTCAAAATATACATTTAATTGACACCTTTAATGGAGAAATTCACACTGGAAAAGGAAAAATATTGTTGGACAAGTCTATTGCGGATAAACTAAAATTCATAAAAGAAGGAGAATTTTCAGAAACCCAAGGTGCACCAACTTTAAAATTAGTTGGAGAAGTTACTGGAATTATCGACACATCAACGGCACCAAAATCTGACGTTCTTTATCCATATAGATATGGTGATTTAAAAGACAAATTCAATATCAATAACTTTCAATTCCAAGCTGTATTATGGAAACTAGAGGTTAAAGGTAATCAGAGATATCATACAGAAATATCAACTAGTAGGACTAGTTCAACACATAAATATTCGAAAGAATTTTCAAGTAAATTAAAATCAATAATTGAGAGATATCCTAATTGGATAAAAGAAACAACAGAAGAATATAAAAAAACGGTAGGTAACAATGTATATAAAAAATAGGCGAAACAGTAATAAAATCAAAGGTTTTGGCTCTTATCAAACTTTGTGCTTAACTGAAAGTTTTGTGCTTCGAAACCGCCTACTTTTCATATACTAGACCGTTAGCGGTAATTATGAGACGACAATTTTACATATCATTATTAATAGTTTTAGGACTCGCTAGCTGTGGGCAAAAAAGTAATTCAACAGACAATTCTAAAACAAAATTAAAATTGGCGTTTGAGGTAATTCCTGAAGACTACGAAAAGCACTTTTATAGCATTACATGGAAAGATACTCTGGGATTATCTGAAGGATACATTGACCACAAATGGTTTTCTCGTCCTAAAGAAATATGGTGTGTTATAACAAACCAACAAAACGACACTTTAGGGCATTACACGGGACTTAGCACTGCACAGACATTTGCTTATTTCGAATCAACCGATACTCTTGTGACGTTGAATTTTATGATTGGTCTTAACTTTTTCTCTGACAAATTTGGAAGCGGGAAAGATATGACTGAGTTTGAAAATAATGCCAGACAATATTCAAAAGAAAATAGGTTGCCAATATCATTCGAACCAATTGTATTAAATTTAAAGACCGACTTAAGAAAGAAATACGACATTGAATTAAAAGAAAAGTAACTACCCCTCAACTGTCCTTAGGTACTGTCATAAAAAACAAATAAAAGTACTATGCACATCTTTAAATACATACTGTACATTGCGATAACTAGTTTACTATTCAGTTGCGCCTATGAAGAACATCGCGTTGACGAATCAGAAATAGGGTTACTTATCAATAAGATGACTAATGAATGTAAAGTAGTTGCTACAGGAGAACAGAAAGTTCTTCGTACGGAAGAGTTGGTGAACTACCCTAGATTCGATACGTTGCGATCGAGGGTAGCAGTGCTAAGTTCTAATGGATTAGAGGTTACTCCGTTTTACACTATCATTCTTGAGCTCGATCCAGACAAAACGTGTCGGTTAAGAACCGATTTTGGAGCCAACTATCTCAATGTGGGAGCTTTTTACGAAGGGACAGTTGAGAGAGAGTGTGAGCTAGCCTTCAGGAAAACCATTGGTATGCTTGAACCAGAAAAAATATTTGATTATACTAATGTTACTGTACTAAATCCAAATATACGCGTAGACACAGAAGACAGTTTAAAGCTTGTACTATTAAATACCTACTTCATAAACATCTCTCTTTCCGTAGACTCCATTCTCTTGCCAGGAACCCTTATTCATGCAATAGAATCGAAAAAGATGTTGGAACAACAAAGTGATGAGTTTCAGGAACAATTTTTAAAAGATGAGCTAGAGCGTCAAAACCAGATAATTGAGAAGGTCAAAAAAAACCTGAAATAGTTCATACACATATCGTTACCCCACCTTCATAAAAAAAATCCGCTGATGCTCAGCGGATTTTTTATTTTGTTAAACTATTGGGGAATTTATTTCATACTTCCAATCATGTCTTCAGGTTTTACCCATTCGTCATATTGTTCTGCTGTTACGTAACCTAAACGGATGGCTTCTTCTTTTAAGGTAGTTCCGTTTTGGTGTGCTGTATTGGCAATTTCGGCAGCTTTGTAATAACCAATTTTGGTATTTAAAGCAGTAACCAACATTAATGAGTTGTTCAATAATTTCTCAATTACAGGATAATTGGGTTCAATGCCAACAGCACAGTTTTCGTTAAACGATACACAAGCATCACCAATTAATTCAGCACTTTGCAATAGGTTATAAGCCATCATGGGTTTAAACACATTTAGCTCATAATGTCCTTGCGTTCCACCAACGGTAATGGCTACATCATTACCCATTACCTGAGCACAAACCATCGTTAACGCTTCACATTGTGTTGGGTTTACTTTTCCCGGCATAATAGAAGATCCCGGCTCATTAGCAGGAATGATTAATTCACCAATTCCCGAACGTGGTCCTGAAGCCATCATTCTAATATCGTTAGCAATTTTATTTAATGCTACAGCCAGTTGTTTTAAAGCCCCATGCGTTTCAACAAGAGCATCGTGAGCAGCCAATGCTTCAAATTTATTTTCTGCTGTAATAAAAGGTAAGCCCGAAAATTCAGCAATTTTTTCAGCTACCAATACATCATAACCGGCAGGCGTGTTTAATCCGGTACCAACAGCAGTACCGCCTAAAGCTAATTCTGCTAAATGTGCTAAAGTGTTTTTTAATGCTTTTAATCCGTGATCTAATTGAGAAACATATCCCGAAAATTCTTGTCCGATAGTTAGCGGAGTAGCATCCATAAGGTGCGTTCTACCTATTTTTACTACATCTTTAAATGCTTCCGATTTTTCTTTTAGCGTATTTCTTAATTTTTCTACTCCCGGAATGGTTCTTTCTACCACCATTTTATAACAAGCAATATGCATTCCTGTAGGAAAAGTATCGTTTGATGATTGAGATTTATTTACATCATCATTAGGTTGAATCGCTTTTTCTCCTTCACCAATTTTTCCTCCTGCTAATTCTTGAGCTCTATTCGCAACCACTTCATTCACATTCATATTACTTTGCGTACCAGAACCTGTTTGCCAAATCACCAACGGAAATTGGTCATCGTGCTTTCCGGCAAGAATTTCATCACACACTTGGCTTATTAAATCTCTTTTTTCTTGAGCTAAAACGCCCAATTCGCAATTAGCATGAGCAGCAGCCTTTTTTAAATAAGCAAAACCATAAATAATTTCTAAGGGCATAGAAGCAGCTGGTCCAATTTTAAAATTATTTCTTGAACGTTCTGTTTGAGCTCCCCAGTATTTATCTGAAGGAACTTTTACTTCACCCATGGTGTCTTTTTCTATTCTGTATTCCATTTTTTTATTTTTTTAATGATTATTTTGAGATATTAGTGGTTATTTTTTTACTTTTACACGCACAAATTAAATTAAACATCAAGTTATGCAAACATTAGGTTGGATTTTCTTTTTCTTTATTCTGTTATTAGCCATGTGGGTATTAATGTTTTTATTCACTGTTGTTGTTCCAGGTTCTTTAAAATTATTCTTTTTGAATAAGTTTGCTCCTAAATTTGTTAGAGAGCTTGCCGGAATGGAAGATGATAAAGCATAGTTGTTTTTACAACAATTCTTTTACATTTTCAGGTGGTCGTCCTAAAACGGCTTTATTTCCTTTTACTACTATTGGCCTTTCTATTAATTTAGGGTATTTTATCATAGCATCTACCCATTGTTCGTTAGATAATTTTTTTCCTTTAAAATTTTCCTTGTAGTCTGTTTCCGTTTTACGAATAATGTCTTCAGCATCAAGCTTTAGTTTTTTAAGTACATCCAACAATTCTGTTTTTGATGGAATGTCTTTCAAATATTCAATTATTTCAACATCTACACCTTTATCTTGAATAATTTGTAAGGTTTCTCTGCTTTTACTGCATCTAGGATTGTGGTATATTTTCATCATTTAAAAATTTAATTTTTTCCAAACATCATTAAATAAGCTTTCAGAAAACCGTCTAATTCGCCAGATAATACTTTATCTGGGTCGTTAACGGTAAAATTGGTTCTATGGTCTTTAACTCTTCTATCATCCAACACATAACTTCTTATTTGAGCTCCCCATTCAATTTTCATTTTACTATCTTCAATTTCAGAACGAGCTTCCAGTTTTTTTCGCATTTCAATTTCATAAAGTTGCGATTTTAATAACTGCATGGCTTTTTCTCTGTTTTTTAATTGAGAACGTGTTTCCGAGTTGGTAATCATTATTCCTGATGGAAGGTGTTTAAGTATCACTTTTGTTTCTACCTTGTTTACATTTTGCCCTCCGGCACCTCCTGAACGAGCAAAATCCCAAGTAATGTCTGCGGGATTGATTACAATATCAATGGTATCATCAACTAATGGATATACATAAACAGAAACAAAAGAAGTCATACGTTTACCCTGGGCATTAAATGGACTTACACGCACTAAACGGTGTACACCATTTTCACCTTTAAGGTAACCAAAAGCATAATCGCCTTCAATTTCTATGGTAACGGTTTTTATGCCGGCAACATCTCCATCTTGATAATCGAGTGTAGTGAGTTTGTAGTTGTTTTTTTCAGCCCACATTTTATACATTCTAAGCAGAATGGAAGCCCAGTCGCAGCTTTCAGTGCCACCTGCTCCGGCAGTAATTTGAAGCACAGCACTAAGCTTGTCTTCATCAGAACTAAGCATGTTTTTAAACTCTACATCTTCAAATTTTTCTAGTGTAAGGCTGTATTGATGGTCGATTTCTTCTTCAGTAGCTTCGCCCTCCTTATGAAATTCATAAAGCACCTCTAAATCGCCTAACATGGTTTTAAGCTCATTAAAAGCATCTACCCAAACCTTTATATTACGAACTACCTTGAGTTGCTTTTCGGCTTCATCAGGGTTATCCCAAAAGTTAGGATCTTCAGTTTTTTGCTGTTCTTCTTCTAATTGTATTGTTTTCCCGGGTATGTCAAAGATACCCCCTTAACGCTTCCAGGCGATCGGCTAATTTTTTTAATTGCTCTTGTGTTATCATGCGCCAAAAGTACTACTATCCTAAAAAACTTTAGGGATTTTTTAAGGTAATTTTTTCTTCCATTCATCGTGCGTTAATTCCCAGATTTCTTGATGCGTAAATTCGGAACTAACAAAGTTACCTTTCTGAATTTCAAGTAGTTTGCAGCCTGTTTTTTCTTTTATTTTTCGTGATGCAATGTTGCCAACTGCATTTGCAAATATTAACTTCTTAAAATTTAGTTCTTTAAATGCGTAATCAATTATTGGAATAACTGCTTCGGTAATAATTCCCTTGTTCCAAAATTTTTTCCCTAACCAAAAACCTCTGTTTTCTGGTTTTCCTTCTCTCCATAAATCAATACATCCAATTAGCTCTTCAGGATTAGATTTTAAAAAAATTCCCCAAACCCATCTGTTTTTTCCCTGATTAGGAATGATGACATTGGTTACAAAATCTTCAATTCCATTTTCTGGATAAGGCCATGGAACAGCTGATGAAAGAAACCTTATTACATCGTAATCAACAAAATGTTTTTTGTATGCTGGTATATTTTCAAGGGTTATTTCTTTTAGACTTAACCTTGTTGTTTCAAATTTTGGAATAGCATTCATTCCGTAAAATTAATTAACAAAAACTTTCCTGAAGTTTTAAACTTCAGGAAAGTAGATTTAAGTTAACTAGAAATTAAAATTTAAGGACTAATCCGACAAGGAAGTTTGTTCCTGCTTGAGGGTAATAAAAATTTTCGGTAATTAAATCTTCATAAATATAACTATATGTATAACCATTGCTACTATACATAGTATCAAAAATATTGTTGACCATTAAATGGAAAGAAAGCTCTTTCATCTTTTTTGGCAACAGAATAAAACTAATTCTTGCATCAACAGTTTGATAAGCAGCTATAGCTCTATTGTTGTTGGAGGTATTATCTAAAAACTGTTTGCCAACATACTTGGTTTGTACCATTAGATTTACCTGCTTAATAGGACTGTAATGAATGCTTGCTGCAGCAATAACATTTGGAGAGAAAGCAATATCGGTATTGGTGTAACTGTTTTCAATAACATCAAAATCAGTAGTATAATCATACAATACTTCCGTAAAGTTTTCAATTTTATTCTGAGAGAAAGTAGCGTTTGCATTCAATGCTACTTTTTTACTGATTAAGAAGGTTCCTTCAACTTCAATACCTGTCCTGTAACTTTTATCCACATTAGTTCTAATGGAAGAACCAACATCGTTTAATTCTCCTGTTAATACTAACTGATTGGTGTAATCCATGTAATAAAAATTAGCTTTTAGCCATAGTTTTTTAAGTTTTAGTCCAACACCTGTTTCATAATCTACTAACATTTCATGTTTTGGTTGCTCATCAGCAGGATTGTCAATAAAATCGGTTCTTACAGGCTCTCTGTTGGCAACACTTACAGATGCATAAGCTCTTAACTTATCATTAAACTGAAAGTTTAAACCACCTTTTGGATTAAAGAAAACAAAATTGGTGTCAACATGTATTTCTCTTAAATCGCTATCAATACCTTTAGTAGAATAAGCTATGGTTCTAATTTGTAAGTCTCCAAAAAGAGTTAATTTTTCTCCTATAAGGTAATCTGCTTTTAAGAAAGAGTTAAAGTCTTCTTTTTGAGCATTATTGTCGTAATATTTATCTCTTATATTAGTATTCTTAGCATATTCCATCCAAATAATTTCTCCAAAATGGTCGCCATCATAACTGTTGTAACCACCACCTAAAACCATAGAAAGTTTAGAGGAAGTATAATTTAAGCTATAAGTTGTACCGTAAAAATGGTTGTCGAGCCAACGTCTTCTGATTACATCTGTTTCAGTTATAGTGTCTGTTCCGGCAATAAAAGGATCTAAACCATAATCCGAAAAGTCGTCTTGCTTTCTGAATTGCTCATAATAACCTCTCCCATAAGTATAATGTAAAGCTGCATTAGCACTTAATTTAGATGAGAACTGATGAGAAAGTAATAGTTGAAAATGATCCTGTTGGTAGTTATCCGTTTCATTATCATATTCGTAATAATTGTATGTTCTGCCAGAATTTAATAAGTTATGTGTTTGTGCAGAATCCAATCCATTATTCATAGCATGAGTTTCCATATCTTCTTTATTCCCTGTAATTCGGCTTTCGGGAGTTCCCCACCACGATTGGTAAGTTTTTTCTTTTCCTGCAAAATGAATGATTTTAACAGAGGTTTTATCTGCATAATAACTTGTCGACAAGTAATAACTTTTTAGGTCGGAAGTAGCTCTGTCTATATATCCGTCAGATTTAATATAAGATGCTCTACCATCAAAAGCCCAATGTTTATTAATTAATCCTGTTCCGAATTTGGTAGTATATTTTTGGGTATTAAAAGAGCCATAAGAAGTAGCAATTTCTCCGTAAGCTTTTTCTTTTAAGGTGGTAGTTTGTAAGTTAACTGTTGCTCCAAAAGCTCCTGCACCATTGGTGGAAGCCCCCACACCACGCTGAATTTGGATGTTTTCTGTGCTTGACGCAAAATCGGGCATGTTTACCCAAAAAGTTCCTTGAGATTCCGCATCATTGATAGGAATACCATTTACGGTTACGTTAATTCTTGTTCCATCAGAACCTCTAATTCTAAAACCTGTATAGCCAACTCCTGCACCGGCATCACTTGTAGAAACTAAAGAAGTGGTGTTTTGCAACAGAAAAGCAATATCCTGACCTAAGTTATTTTTTTCAATGTCGCTATAAGCAATGTTGGAATGAGCTATTGGGGCATTTTCTTTTACCCTAGTAGCAGCAACAATAAGCTCGTCTAGGTTTTGTCGATTTTCTTTTAAGATAATCTTATATTCACGATTTTCTGAGAGGTTTTCAATTGTTAGTTTTTTAGTTTCATAACCAATATAGCTAATTTCAACAATGTAACTCGAGGTGTCTAAGTTATTGAGTTTAAAATAACCATTATTGTCAGAAAAAGTACCTTTATAGGTATCAGTAATTTTAATGGTTGCTCCAACAACAGGATTTGCTGAGGAGTCTTTAATTGTTCCATAAATGGAAAACTGTGCGAAACTACTTGCTGCTGCAAGCATTATAGTCGCCAAAAACATTATTTTTTGCATAAAAAATAAATTTTTACGAAAGTTAAGGGGCTAAACAATCGTATTTGTTTAATTTAATTTTTATTATCCTACCTACGCCAGCATTATCTGGATCAGGTTTATTTTCTTGAGTGCTTAAGAAAAATGGGTATAATCTCAGCCTGAAAAGTAAGGCACCCCAATGAGATGGGGCAAAGGTAGGTAAAATTATAATTAAAAAGAGAATAGGCGGATTTTTACTTTGTAGATTGGTTGTTGGAGATAAATTCAAAGGTTTCTTTACACTTCGCTATTCTCTCATCTAAACTTCCCGATAAAATAGTGTAGGGATATTGATGTTTTTCTAATAAAGATAAGTAGAGTTGAAATAATGTTTCTCTATCTTTTTCGTTAGGATGTTCTCTTAAGGGATCTGTTTCCCAAGGAACATCAATAGCACACAAAAAATAATGTTTGTTAGGCTGATTAGAGATAGCTTCATCTACCCAATCAATAGTAATATTGTATTTTACTTTTAGCCAAATGGAATAGGTAATAAGGTCGGTATCCAAAAAAAGTACATTAGCACCTTGCTGTATGGCGTCTTGCTCTATTTTTAGTTGTGTTGATGCCATTTCAATAACGTCAGTTATGGTGTAATCTCTGTTAAGTTTTTCTAAGAAAGTACGAGCATATTCTTCTACTAAAGGAGCATTATATGTTCTCGAAAAATGATTGGCTAAAGTAGTCTTTCCTGTTGATTCTGGCCCTGTAAATACAAAAATCATGTTATTAGTCTCCGTTTTTAAGAATATTAGTTTCAGCAATATTAAAAACTTATAGGTTGGCTTTTACGGTAAGAGCCGTAAAATTTATTCACAACAAAAAATAAGGGTAAAAAAATTATATAATTTATTTGGTTTTAATTGAAAAATTAGTAGTATTTTTAAAGTACCAAATGACACTAGGTTTTTCAGGGGTCATAATAATCATTATCAAGAAAAATCTAATAGTCAACACTAAGGAAATGAAAATATTAATAAAATCAATTTTTCAGTAAGAAAATAAAATAAATAAAAACAATGCAAACTATTGAAGCTCCGTTAACGGACTATTTGAAGAAATTTTTTGGATTTAATGGATTTAAAGGAGAACAAGAAGATATTATCCAAAATCTTATAGACGGAAATGACTCTTTTGTTATTATGCCTACAGGTGGTGGTAAATCACTTTGTTATCAGTTGCCGGCATTAATGTCAGAAGGTACTGCTATTATAGTTTCGCCCCTAATTGCCCTAATGAAAAACCAAGTTGATGCCATAAGAGGTTTTTCTGATAAAGATGGGATAGCTCATTTTTACAATTCTACCCTTAATAAAACTGAGGCTAAACAAGTAAAAAAGGATGTGCAAGATGGTATAACAAAATTGCTTTATGTTGCTCCTGAATCGCTTACTAAAGAAGAAAATATAGAGTTTTTAAAAAGTTTTAAAATTTCATTTTTTGCTATTGATGAGGCACATTGTATTTCTGAGTGGGGACATGATTTTAGACCGGAATATCGAAGGTTAAGAACCATTATTGAAGCCATAGATAGAGTGCCAATTATTGCACTTACGGCTACTGCTACTCCAAAAGTTCAGGAAGATATTCAGAAGAATCTTGGTATGACTGAGGCAAGAGTATTTAAAGCATCTTTTAATAGAGATAATTTATACTATGAAATTCGCCCGAAAAAAGATGTAAAGAAAGAAATTATACGTTTTGTTCGTCAGCACCAAGGAAAATCAGGAATTATATACTGTTTGAGTAGGAAAAAGGTGGAAGAAATTGCCGAGTTACTTCAAGTAAATGGTATTAAAGCATTGCCCTACCATGCCGGTTTAGATTCTCACTCTAGAGTGAGGCATCAAGATATGTTTTTGATGGAAGAAGCCGATGTAATTGTGGCAACTATTGCTTTTGGAATGGGAATTGACAAACCGGATGTGCGTTATGTAATTCACCACGATATTCCTAAAAGTTTAGAAAGTTACTATCAAGAAACAGGTAGAGCAGGAAGAGATGGAGGTGAAGGTATTTGTGTTGCCTACTACAGTTACAAAGACATTGAAAAATTAGAAAAATTCCTTCATGGTAAGCCTGTTGCTGAAATGGAAATTGGTATGCAGTTAATTTTCGAAATGGTTTCTTATGCCGAAACAGCGGTGTGTAGAAGAAAACAATTGCTGAACTATTTTGGTGAAAAATACGATGAAAGCGATTGTCAAGACCAAGGAATGTGTGACAATTGTTCTAACCCGAAAGAAAAATTTGAAGGAAAAGATGATGTGAAGATTTTACTAGAAGCAGTTTTAGGCTTAAATGAAAACTTTAAATCTAAATATATTGCTCATTTTGTTGCAGGAAATGCTACATCAGAAATAAAATCTTTTAACCATAACAATCATCAATTATTTGGTACAGGAAAAGATACTGATAAGGATGATAAATATTGGGAAGCGGTTGTTCGTCAGTGTACTATTGAAGGACTTTTGACAAAAGAAATTGAAAATTATGGAATACTAAGAGTAAGTGAGGAAGGAAAAGCATTTATTAAAAACCCTACTTCTATTACTTTAATAAAACCAAATGATTATAGTGATGTTGATGATGGAGATGTAATTGTTCCTCAAAAAAGTAGTGGAGCTGCCGATGAAGCTTTATTTAATATTCTTAAAGATGTTAGAAAATCATTAGCAAAAGAGCTTAAATTACCACCTTATGTAATTTTTCAAGATCCTTCCTTAGAAGATATGGCAACCCGATATCCAGTTACCATTGAAGAGTTAACCAATATAACCGGTGTTGGACAAGGAAAAGCTGAAAAATATGGTGAAGAATTTTTAGAAGTAATATCTCAATATGTTGAAGATAATGATATTGATAGACCAATGGATTTGGTGGTGAAATCTGTGGTAAACAAATCTGGTTTAAAAGTATATGTTATTCAAAGTATAGATAGAAAAATTGCTTTAGATGATATTGCCAATGCCAAAGGAATAGAATTAGCTGATATTATCACCGAAATTGAGCATATAGTTCAATCGGGAACAAAAGTAAATCTTGATTATTATATTAATGAAGAAATTGACGAAGCCGACCAAGAGGAAGTATTTGAATACTTTATGGAAGCAGAATCTGATAGTATAGAAGATGCTTTGTATGAATTTGATAACGCATTTACTGAAGAAGAAATGCGTTTACTTAGAATCAAATTTATGTCGGAAGTAGCGAATTAACTTTATAGCGATTATAGCCGCATAGATGATATCCAAAATTGAATTAAAACAACTGTTTACCAATATTCGATTTTGGATATTTCTTTTTTTTATAGTTAGGCTTGTAGGAATTACTGATCCTCCATTAGAAACAGGGCATAACTGGCGACAAGTAATTACTAATATGGTTGCCAGAAATATGGTAGAAAAAAATGCTGAATTCTTTTATCCTGAAATTGATATGGCTGGGGAATTATCTGGCATTAGTGGTTCAGAATTTCCATTTTTTAATTGGTTAATTTATTTATTTTCATTGTTGTTCGATTATTCGCATTGGTTGGGAAGACTCATAAATTTAGTAGTATCTAGCATAGGGATTTTCTATTTCTATAAATTAATAAAGTCTTATTTCTCAAAAGAAATTGCTTTTAATGCTGCAATTATTTTATTGGCTTCGTTATGGTTTTCTTTTTCAAGGAAAATTATGCCTGACACCTTAAGTGTTTCATTGGTATTTATAGGAATGTATTACGGAAGCAGCTTTTTAAAGTCGAATAACAAATTACAACTACTGTCATTTTTTATCTTTACCACATTAGGAGTACTTTGTAAGCTTCCTGTTATTTATCTTTTCGGATTATATACCTTGGTATTTTTCTCAACAATTATTAATAATCAAAAGAAAATAGTAATAGGAATTAGTCTGGTAATTACTACTATTTTAGCTTATATCTGGTATTTTGTTTGGGTAGAATATCTGTTTCAAACCTATCATTATCAGTTGTTTTTTCCTAAATCATTTCAACAAGGGTTAATGGAAATAAAAGCATTTATTCCGGAAACTTTTGAGCAGTTTTATTTCAGTGCATTGAGGTCTTACCTTGCTTTATTGTTTGTTATTGTTGGATTGATCTTCTTTTTTAAGAAAGAAAAATTGTTATTGAAACTAACTTTTTTAATAGTAGTAATCGTGTTTTTTGCTTTTATTATTAAAACGGGAAATGTTTTTCCAACGCATAATTATTATGTATTACCTTTTGTTCCGGTAATGGCATTTTTGGCATCTTACGGATTAAATAAAGCGCCTTTAAAGTTAAGTTATGTGTTGTTGGGAATCATTGTGTTTGAAAGTGTTTTAAATCAGCAACACGATTTTTTTATAAAAGACAGTGAAAAATATAAATTAAAATTAGAGCAAATAGTAGCAACATCAATTGAAAAAGATGCATTAATCATTATTAACGGAGGAGAATCTCCACAAGAATTATATTTTACTAATAGAAGAGGGTGGACAGTAGAACATTCAAAGCTTTTAGCTCCAATTTTTATAGATTCATTGGTAAATAGAGGAGCTACTTATTTAATTCTTGATAAGAAAAAAGAGCCAAAAATAACAACCGAATATCCAATAATTTATACAGATGACTTTTTTGAAATGATAAAATTAAAAGAATAATCATTCATTTCTTTTGTAAACCCTAACATAATCTATTTCAAAATAGTTAGGAAAAATAGCTTCTTCAAGATTCATTTCTTTCATTTCGCTTACCGCATTACTAATGATAATGTGCATAGGGAAATTTATGGTTTTAACACCCCTTTTTGCTGTTCGAAATTTTTTATTATTATAGTACCAAGTGATTTTTTTTGGTGTCCATTCTACTGCATAAATTTGAAAATCTGCCGAAGCATCGTCATCAATTTTATAGTTTTTGGTTTGGCGTTTGTTTTTTCCTCTTTTGTTTTTCCAATGTTGTGAAGTACTCCAATTATTAGGATGACTTGTATAGAACTCAAAAATATCTATTTCTGGAGGCCATTGTTCGGTGCTTACTAACCAAAATGCCGGCCAAAAACCTGTGCCTGTTGGATTTTTGCTTCTAATTTCGAAATAACCATATTGTTGTTTAAAAGAAAAATGGCAATCTATTAGTCCGGAAGTGTATGGAATACCACTTTTTTCTTCTTTTTTTTCAGCTTTAATTAATAAAGATGAATCTGAAAATTCAAATTGGTGTTCCCCATAATAAACAATGTCATTTTCGTAATTTCTTCCTCCCCAATAAAAAGAAGTTTGCCATTTAGTTTTATCCAATACCGTATCATTAAATTCATCATTAAAAGTAAGTGTCCAGCCTTCTTTCTCAATAGGGTTTTGGGCTACAAATGTAGAGGTGAACAAAACAATAAAAATAGGGATTGAAAAGTATTTCATTTGTTTAAGTTAGTATGTTACTACAATGTTAATTAAAATTTAGCTTTGCTTGCAACACTATTTGTTGTATTTTCGTCTATTTTAAAAGATATAACTGAAAAATTTAACAATTTTATTGATGAAAAAAGTATTAAGTATAATATTGGCAATTATTTTTAGTAATTCATTGCTTTCTCAAATTACTATTTTAGAGAATGATACTACTATTTGTTCGGGTAGTTTAACTTTTAATGCTACCGTTTTAAACTCATCTAATCCTACTTCTGTAAGTTTAAGTGATGATACTCATTCAGGGGTTGTTCCTATAGGTTTTACATTTAATTATTACGGAACTAATTATACACAATGTGTAATTTCATCTAATAATTATATTACCTTTAATTTAGCCAATGCTAATAATTTTTCACCGTGGTCGATTAATTTTAACGTTCCTGACGCTTCTACAACAGAAATTCAAAACGCAATATTAGGTCCTTGGCAAGATATTAATCCGGGAGCTGGTGGAAATGTTCGATATGCTACAGTTGGAACAGCTCCAAACAGAATTTTTGTTGTGGAATATTGTAATATTCCTATGTTTAGCTGTACTAATTTACAGTTTTCAAGTCAAATTCAGTTATACGAAAACGGAAGTAGGGTACAAACCCATATTATAAGCAAACCATTGTGTACAACATGGAACACAGGTCAGGCTATACATGCTACTCATAATAATGGAGGTACACAAGCAACAGTGGTAACAGGAAGAAATGCCAATTCACAATGGACGGTAAATAATGAAGGCAGAGAGTTTTCATGGAATGGAACAAGCTATACACAAAATGTAATTCCATTTTCTCCGGTAATTTTAGGAAACCCTAATAATATTCAGTGGACAGAAGTAGGTAGTTCAACTGTTTTAGCAACAGGACCAACTGTTACGGTTACACCAACTTCAACAACTGCATATGTAGCTTCTGTAACCGGAGGTTGTGCAGGAATACCTTTTACAGATACTGTTTATGTTACTGTTGGAGCAGGTAATTTTAATTTTGGAGGATCTGTTGTTACTAACCCACCTTGTACGGCAAATACAGGTTCTATTACCGTTAATATAAATGGAGGATCTGGAACTTACGGTTATTCTTGGAATACAACTCCACCTCAAACTACTCAGACAATTTCAAATTTAGGTCCTGGAAGTTACATGGTTACAGTAACCGATAGTATTTCTGGATGTACTAAGGATACGACTTTTGTTTTAACCAATGGCAGTAGTTTACAAGTAGCAATAGATAGTTCTGTTAATGTTAGTTGTAACGGAGGAAATAGTGGAATTGCTTATGCAAGTGCTTCAGGTGGATTGGGGTCGGTAACTTATTCATGGGATACCAACCCTATACAAACAAGTGCAACAGCTACTGGACTTTCTGCTGGAACATATAACGTAACTGTAACTGATAGTGTAGGATGTATTTCTGTTGCAACTGTTGTAATTACGGAGCCTAATGCGTTATTAGTAAACCCTACCATGATAGGTATGCCCTCTTGTAATGGAGGTAGTGATGGAACAGCAATAGCTAATGCAAATGGAGGTGTATCTCCCTATACTTATAGTTGGAATACTACCCCTATTCAAACAACACAAAGTGCTTCAGGGTTATCAGCAGGTCAGTATATTGTAACGGTAACAGATGCAAATGGATGTATTGCAACAGGAAATGTGTTAATCACTCAACCAGCACCTATTTCAAATAATATTCAGATAACTAATATTACTTGCCATAATGGGAACGATGGAACCATTACATTAACCTCGTCTGGAGGAACTGCACCATATTCTTATTCTTGGTCAACTTCGTCCAATACTTCTAATACCGAAACAGGGTTAAGTTCAGGAACAGTTTATGTTACAACTTCCGATAATCAAGGTTGTTCAGTAACTGACACTATACAAATTACTAATCCAGACTCAATGAGTTTAGTACTTACACATACATCTGCCAGTTGTAATACTGCTGATGGAACTGCAACAGCAAATGTTGCGGGGGGAAATGCTCCTTATGGTTATTTTTGGTCGGTAAATAATCAAACTACGCAAACGGCCGACAGTCTTCCTGGAGGAATGGTTTCTGTTGTAGTTATGGATGCTAATGGATGTACTGTTTCAGGAAGTATAAATATTGATACAGTAAATATTCATACAGCTGTTGCAGGTGCTGACCCTACAACCGGAATTGCTCCTTTAAATGTTAATTTTTCAAATAATAGTCAAAATACAACTACTTATTTCTGGGATTTTGGAGATGGAAATACAAGCACCGATTTTGCTCCAACACATACTTATTTAGAAAATGGAACTTATGTTGTAGTGCTTACCTCTATTAATTCGGGAGGCTGTATGGCTTATGATACATTGATTATTGATGTAATAAATGAATTGATAATTCCAAACGTATTTACTCCTAATGGTGATGGAGTAAATGATAATTTAGTATTTAAAAACTTACATGCTTTTCCTGATAACCGTTTGGTTGTTCTTAATAGATGGGGAAAAACGGTTTTTGAAAAAACAGGCTATCAGAATGATTGGAATGGTGGAGACCAAAATGATGGAACTTATTTTTTCATTTTAGAATTGAATGATAAAGAAAATACCGTTCATAAAGGGACAATTACTATTTTGAGAGATTAAAACTTAATCAATTCTTCATAAACTTCTTTTACAGGCAACCCCATAACATTGAAATAAGAACCTACAATTTTTTCAATACCAATGTAGCCTATCCATTCTTGGATGCCATAACTACCCGCTTTATCATAAGGTTGGTAATTATCAATGTAGTAGGTAATTTCTTCTATGGTAAGGGGTTTAAAGTACACCTCTGTAGAGACAGCAAAAGAGTGTTGTTTAGTTATTGAAGTTAACGTTACAGCAGTAATTACTTCATGTTTTTTGCCGGATAATTCTCCAAGCATTGTTATAGCATGTTGTTTGTTTGTTGGCTTGCCCAGAATTTTTTTACCTAAACAAACAATGGTATCTGAAGTAAGTAAAATTTCGTTAGTTTGTAAGTCATTTATAAAAGCTTTTGCCTTTAACTCGCTTAAAAATAGGGCTACTTCTTTACCTTTTAGTTCTGACGGATAAACCTCATCAACCTCTTTTAGTCGTATTTCAAAATCAACACCAATATCTTTAAGTAATTGTTGTCTTCTTGGAGATTTAGAAGCTAAAATAATATGAAGTGTACTGAGTTTTGTATGCATTAAAAAGAAGTGATAACGTAGTTAAAAACAGCAAGGTAAATAATACCAAACAACATAATTAGTTTCATGATTTTGCTAATGAATGTATAATCTTCTTTTTTAGTAGCTTTTTTAATTTTGACAAACAAATAACCTAAAGGAAATTGTACCAATACCAAGAAATAAAATAGAGAAAAAGTATCTCCTATTAAAATTTGTCTGTATTGTAAATAAGCCAAGAAGACCATCATTATAATGATAATAAATTGACATACTTTTTTAGCTGTATTAATACCATATATAATAGGTAAGGTTCGGCTATAAAATTTTCTGTCGCCTTCATAGTCTTCAATATCTTTAATTATTTCTCTAATCATGGTGCTAAGGAAGGCAAACAAAGTAAATCCTAACACCCATTTCATAATAATAGAAAAATTCTGATGAATTAAATTTCTGATATCATTAGCATCTAACATATTTTCGTAAAAGGGTAATAATTTAGCTATGGTAATATCAATATGTTGATATTGTAATAACATTTCATATAAACCTGCTACAAAAGGAACTAAAGCCGCTAAACAAGCAACAACAATATTTCCGGTAAGTAATTGTTTTTTAAAAGAAACGGAATAATACCATAAGGCTCCAACTGCTAATACTTGAATAGCTGCTAATTTTATCATCCCCATAGTATAGGCAACATAAATAGCTATCATAATTGCGAAGAAATTAATAACAATGTGAGCTCCCATTCCTACTCTTCTTTTAATATGCTTTCCTATTATAACTTCTTTAGGGTTATTTACCCTGTCAATTTTCACATCAAAATAATCATTAATAATATAGCCTGCTGCTGCAATAAGCACAGTAGATAAGCTTAACAGAAAAAAATTGAGTTCCGATAACAGAAAGTTAACTGCTCCGGTATCTGTCATGTTGGTTATGATAGCATAAATAAGCCCATATCGAATAGCATATTGTGTTAATACAATAATTAATAAGTTAGGTAAACGAATAAGTTTTATAAATGCTAAAAATGAGCTCATTGCTTCGTTGTTCTGTTGTATGTAAAAGTATTAAAACTTATTTAGAATTTCACATTGCAAAATAAATGATTAAAACTCGACTTTATTACAAAGCTTAGGATTCATTTAATTATTTTATTAGCGTTTACGTACTTTTACAAAAGTAAATACAGCTAATACAGTTTATGGACATTCATCAAATTTTATTAAAATATTGGGGATACTCAGCTTTTCGACCTTTACAGGAAGAAATAATTAATGCTGTATTAAAAGGTGAAGATACATTGGCTTTATTGCCAACAGGAGGTGGGAAGTCTATTTGTTTTCAGGTACCCGGATTAGCTAAAGAAGGGATTTGTGTAGTAATTTCTCCGCTTATTGCTTTAATGAAAGATCAGGTGGAGAACTTGCAAAAAAGAGACATAAAAGCCGTAGCTATTTATTCGGGGATGACCAAAAGAGAAATAGATACAGCTATAGATAATTGTGTGTATGGTAAGGTGAAGTTTTTATACGTATCTCCCGAAAGATTAGAAACTGATATTTTTAAAGCTCGCTTGGAAAAAATGAATGTGAATTTATTTGCCATTGATGAGTCGCATTGTATTTCTCAGTGGGGGTATGATTTTCGTCCGTCTTATTTAAATATTATAAAACTTAGAGAGTTAAAACCTGATGTACCCTTTTTGGCACTTACTGCAACAGCAACACCCGAGGTAGTGGTAGACATCCAAAAACAATTGGGTTTTAAGAAAGAAAATGTATTACAAAAAAGTTTTGAGCGTAAAAACTTATCTTACGTAGTGCTTAATGAAGAAGACAAACTGAACAGATTACTTAAAATTTTAAATAAAGTAAAAGGTACTTCTGTGGTATATGTAAGAAGTAGAAAAAAGACCAAAGAAGTAGCTCAGTTTTTAATTCAAAATAGGGTTTCTGCAGATTTTTATCATGCCGGATTAATTAATGATGAAAGAAGTAGAAAACAGCTCGATTGGATTAATAATAATATTAGAGTAATCGTTTCTACCAACGCTTTCGGAATGGGAATAGATAAGCCTGACGTTAGAACAGTAGTGCATTTAGATTTGCCCGATTCTTTAGAAGCTTACTTTCAGGAAGCAGGTAGAGCCGGAAGAGATGAAAAAAAAGCTTTTGCTATTTTGTTGGTTGAACAAGCCGACAGAATGGATTTAGAACAACGAATTATCAATAGTTTTCCGCCAATAGAAACCATAAAACAAGTATATCAGGCGTTGGCAAATTATTATCAAATACCTATTGGAGCAGCTTTGTCGGAGAGTTATAATTTCGATATTGTAGCTTTTAGCAAACAATATAATTTACAAGTAACTACTGTTTTTAATTGTTTAAAATTTCTAGAAAAAGAAGGGTATATCATCTTATCAGAAGCTTATTACCAGCCTTCACGAATAAAAATTGAAGTAAACAAAACAGTTTTGTACGATTTTCAGGTAAAAAATTCTAAGTACGATTTTTTCATTAAAACCTTGCTACGTTCCTATTCAGGATTGTTCGAAAACTATACTAAAATTGATGAAAATGATATAGCTAAAAGGCTTTCTACCGATAGAAAAACCATCATTAAAGCTTTAGATTTCCTGCATAATTCTCAAATTATAGATTATATAAAGCAAACCCAATTGCCCCAAATAACTTATACCACACCAAGGTTAGATATAAAAGAGGTAACCATTTCCGCAGCCAATTATCATGAAAGAAAAAAAGTTGCCATTAAAAAGATGGAAAGCGTAATTTATTATTCATCTGTTACGCACAAATGCCGAAGTGAAATGTTGTTAGCTTATTTTGGCGAGAAAGACACTTATAGATGTGGCGTTTGCGATATTTGTTTAGAAAGAAATAAATTAGAACTTAGTGATATGGAATTTTCTACTGTATCTAACCAAATAAAAGATTTTTTGCATGAGCAGCCGCTAACATTAACAGAGTTGGTAAATAAAATTCAAGGTGTTCGTGAAGATAAAACTGTAAAAGTATTACAGTGGTTAATGGATAATAGTAAAATAAAGACTAACTCAGAAAACTTGCTTGAATGGAGAAAATAAATTGGAAAATAGCTACTTTTTATGAATTGAATAATGATGAATTATTTGATGTTTTTGCTTTACGCACCGCTATATTTGTGGTGGAGCAAGACTGTCCTTATCAGGAAGTAGATGAAACAGACAAAATTGCTTTCCATGTGTTGGGAATAATAAATAAGGAGTTAGTAGCTGTTGCGAGAATTGTTCCTCCGAGCCAACCCAACAATGAAGTTAAAATTGGTAGAGTAGCAGTAAAAAAAGCCTTTAGAAGAAAAAAAATTGCCGATAAAATGATGAAAGAATGTTTTCGTTTTATTGAGCAACAATGGAAAAAACTACCTATAGCTATTTCGGCACAACAATACCTTATTGATTTTTATGCTAACCACAACTTTAAGGTGGAAGGAGAAGGATATTTAGAAGATGGTATTCCACATGTAAGGATGGTGAGGGGATAGGTTCAAGGTTCAAGGTTTGAAAGTTTGAGATTGAAGTTTAACTTCGTTGAACTCGCAAGCTCGTTTGAGGTTTTCTTAAGCGCGTTATCCAAGATAGAAATCACCAAATTAAAAAATAAGAAAACGTAAAAGAAAATAAGTTGTTTTTATGAAACAAACCCTAACTTTGCAGTCTTGTAAAACGAAATGAACATTAATAGACCAAAAGTTATTGAAAATATTTTTTAAATTTTTGGTCAGGTTTAAAAAAATGTCGTAAATTCGCAGCCCCATTTTAGGGGACATATTGTATTATTCTAATAATCAAAATAAAGATACGTGGAAACATTAAGTTACAAAACAGTTTCAGCAAACAGTGCTACAGTTAACAAAAACTGGGTATTAGTTGATGCTCAAAATGAAACGCTAGGGAGATTAGCATCTAAAGTTGCTAATTTAATAAGAGGAAAACATAAGCCAAATTTTACTCCTCATGTTGATTGCGGTGATAATGTAATTGTTATCAATGCAGAAAAAGTAAGATTGACAGGAAATAAATGGGATGATAAAAAGTATATTACTTTCTCTGGATATCCTGGTGGGCAAAAATCAAGTACAGCAACAGAAATGATGGCTAAAAAACCAATATTTATGGTTGAGGCTGCAGTAAAAGGGATGTTGCCTAAAAATAAATTAGGTAGAGCAATTTTCAAAAACCTTTATGTTTATGAAGGTGCTGAACATAACCAAGAAGCTCAAAAACCTAAAGAATTAAAATTATCAGAACTTAAATAAAATCCATGGAAGTAATTAACGCAACAGGAAGAAGAAAAACTGCAGTAGCTAGAGTTTACCTTTCAAAAGGAAAAGGAAGCATTATTGTAAACAAAAAAGACTATAAAGAGTTTTTCCCTACAACAGTTTTACAAGGAAAAGTACAACAAGCATTTGTAGCAACTGATTTAAAAGACAATTACGATGTTAAAGTAAATGTTTTTGGTGGTGGTATCACTGGTCAGGCAGAAGCTGTTAGACATGCAATTGCAAGAGCATTAGTAAAAGTTAGTGAAGAAAACAAACCTTTATTAAAAAAGGAAAGTTTACTTACTAGAGACCCTAGAATGGTTGAACGTAAAAAACCAGGACAACCTAAAGCTCGTAAGCAGTTCCAGTTCAGTAAACGTTAGAATTAAACTAATAAATAAGTTCGGTTTTTCCGAACAAGTAATCAATTATTGTTTAGTATCTAAACTGTTGAGACTTCGAAAGAAATTGTCGAGCTACTCAAGAGTTGAAGTATTAAAGAATGTAAACAATTAAAAAAAATGTCAAAAGTAGATTTTAAAGAATTACTAGATGCAGGTGTACACTTTGGTCACCTAAAAAGAAAGTGGAATCCTAAAATGGCTCCTTACATCTTCATGGAGAAGAACGGAATCCATATTATTGATCTTCACAAAACAGCAGCAAAATTAGACCAAGCTTGTGCTGCTTTAGAACAAATTGCCAAATCAGGTAAAAAAATCATGTTTGTTGCTACTAAAAAACAAGCAAAAGATATTGTTACTGAAAAAATTAAACCTACTAACATGCCATACATCACTGAAAGATGGCCAGGTGGTATGTTAACCAACTTCGTTACTATTAGAAAAGCTGTAAGAAAAATGTCTTCAATCGATAAAATGAAAGAAGATGGAACAATGGATACGCTTTCTAAAAGAGAACGTCTTCAAATTCAACGTCAAAGAGAAAAATTAGAAAGAGACTTAGGAAGTATCGCTGATTTAACTCGTTTGCCTTCTGCAATTTTTGTTGTGGACATTAAAAAAGAACACATTGCAATTGCTGAAGCAAAAAAATTAAATATACCAACTTTCGCTTTAGTAGATACTAACTCAGACCCAACTTTAGTTGATTTTGCTATTCCGGGTAATGATGATGCATCAAGCTCTATAGATAAAATTATGACTATTGTTGCAGAAGCTGTAACGAAAGGATTATCTGAAAGAAAAAAAGATAAAGAAAAAACTAAAGTTGAAAAAGAAGTAAAACAAGATAAAGAAGCTCCTGTTAAAACAGAAGAATAATTTACTTCGTTCTAATAAACTAATATAATTTTAACTTTTTAAAATCAAATAAAAATGGCAAATATAACTGCTGCAGACGTAAACAATTTAAGAAAGCAAACAGGTTCAGGAATGATGGACTGCAAAAAAGCATTAGTGGAAGCTAATGGCGATTTTGAAGCTGCTATAGATATTTTAAGAAAAAAAGGACAAAAAGTTGCTGCTAACAGAGGAGATAGAGATGCAAAAGAAGGGTTAGTGATTGCTAAATCTACTAACGGTGGCAAAAAAGCTGTTTTAGTAGTAGTAAACTGCGAAACTGATTTCGTTGCTCAAAATGACGATTTCAATAAATTTGCAACCACTATTTTAGATGCTGCTATTGCAAACAGTCCTGCTTCTTTAGAAGAATTGAAAAAATTAAAATTTGGTAGTGATGCACTTACTATCGAAGAAAAAATTATTGAGCAAACAGGTGTTATTGGCGAAAAAATCGAAGTTTCTGCTTATGAAACTATCGAAGCTGAAACAACTATCGCTTACAACCATCCAGGAAATAAATTAGCTTCTATTGTTGGTTTCAACAAATCAGGAGATAAAATTGAAGAGGTTGGAAAACAAATTGCAATGCAAATTGCTGCAATGAACCCATTGGCTGTTGATGAGAATGGTGTTGATAAAGCTATTATCGACCATGAATTAGCTTTAGGTAAAGAAATGGCTTTAGCTGAAGGTAAACCAGAAGCTATGGTTGATAAAATTGCGGAAGGTAAAGTAAAAAAATTCTTAAAAGAGAACACTTTATTAAACCAAGAGTCTATTACAGATAACAAAAAGAACATTGCACAAATACTAAAAGAAACTGAAAACGATTTATCTGTTACAGGTTTCAAGCGTATAATGTTAGGTTAACATTTTAAAAAAAGAGAAAATTTATTTTCTCTTTTTTTTTGTCTAAAAAATAATTTATAAAACTTAAACTCATCAACTACATGTCTTATAAAAGAATACTGCTAAAACTAAGTGGAGAATCCTTAATGGGAGATAAACAATTTGGAATTGATAACAATAGAATTGCAACTTATGCAAGAGAAATTAAAGAAGTGGTAGAAAGTGGCGTTGAGGTTGCTATTGTAATTGGTGGAGGAAATATTTTTAGAGGTATTCAGGCAGTAGAAGGAGGAATGGAAAGAACCCAAGGAGACTATATGGGAATGTTGGCAACAGTAATCAATAGTATGGCATTACAAGCAGCTTTAGAAGCTATTGATGTGGAAACTCGTTTGCAAACTGCCATTGAAATGAAAGAAATTGCCGAGCCATTTATAAAAAGAAAAGCAGTAAGACATCTAGAAAAAGGTAGAGTAGTAATTTTTGGTGCCGGTACAGGAAATCCATTTTTTACTACAGATACTGCAGCAAGTTTAAGAGCCATAGAAATTGAAGCAGATGTTATTCTTAAAGGAACCCGAGTAGATGGAATTTATACTGCCGACCCCGAAAAAGACGCTAATGCAACAAAATATGCTACCATTACTTTTGAAGAAGTTTATCAAAAAGGACTTACTGTAATGGATATGACTGCTTTTACCTTGTGCAACGAAAACAAACTTCCTATCATTGTTTTTGATATGAATACTCCCGGAAATCTTAAAAAAGTAATTGAAAAGAATTCAAAAATTGGTACTTTAGTGCAGTTTTAATTTAATTTTTAAATACTATAAAAGATGAACGAAGATTTAGATTTTATTCTTGATACTGCAAAAGAAGCCATGCAGAACGCAATTAGTCATTTAGATGCTCAGTTAGTGAAAATTAGAGCAGGAAAAGCTACACCTTTAATGCTGTCTAGTGTTTATGTAGATTACTATGGAGCTTCAACTCCTTTATCTCAAGTGGCGAATGCTACTGCCGTAGATGGAAGAACGTTAACAGTTCAACCATGGGAAAAAGCCATGTTGGAAGAAATTCAAAAAGCCATTATTAATGCTAATTTGGGGTTGAACCCACAAAATAATGGTGAAATGATTATTATTAATGTTCCAACTCCTACCGAAGAAAGAAGAAGAGATCTTTCTAAACAAGCTAAAGCTGAAGGAGAACATGCTAAAATTGGTATTCGTAATGCTAGAAAAGATGCAAACGATGAAATCAAGAAGCTTAAAAATGATGGATTAAGTGAAGATTTGAGTAAAGCTTACGAAGCAGATGTTCAAGAACTTACTGACACCTTTATTGCTAGAGTAGATGCACTTATTGTAGCAAAGGAAAAAGATATTATGACAGTTTAAAGCAGTGTTGAATTTTAAATATTAAGGATTAAATCAACTTATTCAACATTCACAATTTACAATTAAACATTTCAAGAAATGTACGGAAAATTACAAAAAGAATTACAGGCTGAATTGAAAAATATTGAGGAGGCAGGATTATATAAAAAAGAACGAATTATTACTACTCCAATGGGAGCTGAGGTAAGAGTAAATTCAGGAGAGCATGTTATCATCATGTGTGCTAATAACTATCTTGGTTTGTCCTCTCATCCAAAAGTAATTGAAGGTGCTAAAAAAGCATTAGATATGCACGGTTATGGAATGTCTTCGGTACGTTTTATCTGTGGAACACAAGATATACACAAAACGTTAGAGCATAAAATTTCTAACTTTTTAGGCATGGAAGATACCATCTTATATGCAGCGGCTTTCGATGCTAATGGAGGAGTTTTTGAGCCACTATTTGGAGAAAATGATGCTATTATTTCAGATGAATTAAACCATGCATCTATTATTGATGGAGTGCGTTTATGTAAAGCAGCTCGTTATCGTTATAAAAATAGTGATATGAATGATTTGGAAGAGCAATTAAAAAAAGCTCAAGCTCAGCACAATCGTATTATTGTTACTGATGGTGTATTCTCTATGGATGGCTATGTGGCTAAGTTAGATGAAATATGCGATTTAGCAGAAAAATATGATGCTTTAGTAATGGTAGATGATTCTCATGCGACAGGTTTTATAGGGAAAAAAGGAAAGGGAACTCATGAACTTAAAAATGTAATGGGTAGAGTGGATATTATTACTTCTACATTAGGCAAAGCGTTAGGTGGAGCCATGGGTGGTTTTACTTCGGGTAAGAAAGAAATTGTTGACATGCTTCGTCAGCGATCAAGACCATATTTGTTTTCTAACTCTTTATCTCCTGCAATTGTAGGAGCAGCAATAGAAGTATTTAATTTATTAGAAACTTCTACCGAATTAAGAGATAAATTAGAACAAAATGTAGCTTATTTTAAGGCAGGTGTAAAGAAAATTGGCTTAGAAATTCGTGATGGTAATTCAGCTATTGTCCCTGTAATGCTTTATGATGCTAAATTAGCTCAGGAGTTTGCTAATAAATTGTTAGATGAAGGAATTTATGCTATTGGATTTTTCTATCCGGTAGTTCCAAAAGATTTAGCGAGAATAAGAGTTCAATTATCAGCGGCTCATACGCAAGCACATTTAGATAAAGCCATAGCAGCTTTTGAAAAAGTGGGTAAAGAACTGGGAGTGATTAAATAAACAAAAAAACCTGATGATATCATCAAGTTTTTTTATGCTTAAATTTTTAAGAGGAACAAGAACTAGCAGTAGAGGAACAACTTTGTTCAACACAAGGTAATTTGCCATAGTTTTTAATTCCACTAAAACCACCTTCAACATTAATCAGGTTTTTAAAACCTTTTTGTCGTAATATAGATAGAGCAATAATTGAGCGATAACCACCGGCACAATGTACATAATAAGGTGTATCTTTAGATAGTTGGGTATAGTTATGGTTGATATCATCTAAACAAAGATGAATAAGATTGTTGTGAACTAATTTTCCGGTATTTACTTCACCAATTCTTCTAACATCTACAACAGCATCATTAGCTTGTAACTTCTCAGAAAATGCTTCAGGAGAAATAGTTTCAATAGCTTCAACAGCATAACCTGCATTTTTCCATGTATCTAAACCACCTTCTATATATCCTAAACAATGGTCATAGCCAACTCTTGCTAATCTGGTTACAGCTTCTTCTTCTCTACCTTTTGGAGCTACAATAATAATAGGCTGTTTTAAGTCTTCTATTAAAGTTCCTACCCATGGTGCAAAACCACCATCCAAACCAATAAAAATGGCATTTGGAATATGAGCAGCAGCAAATTCTTGAGGTGAACGTACATCTAAAATCAAGGCTTTTTGATCTTGCATTAAAAATTCAACCTCTTTAGCTTTTAAAGCAGTTAAGCCATGCTCAAGAATTTCTTCATAATGTTTATTTATTCCTTGATTCATTGCCACATTTTTAGGGAAATATTGTGGAGGAGAAGATAAGCCTGTGGTTACTTCGGTAATAAATTCTTCTTTGGTCATGTTGGCTCTTAAGGCATAATTTTCAATTTTTTGATTCCCTAAGGTGTCGAAAGTTTCTGAACTCATATTTTTTCCGCAAGCAGAACCTGCTCCATGTGCCGGATAAACAATAATCTCATCAGGAAGAGGCATAATTTTGTTTCTTAATGAATCAAATAAATGTCCTGCTAAATCTTTTTCTGTAAGGTCAGATTTTACAGCTAAATCAGGTCTTCCAACATCACCAATAAACAAGGTGTCTCCTGTAAAAATAGCTTTTTCTTTACCTTCTTCATCTAATAATAAATAGGTGGAAGACTCCATAGTATGACCTGGAGTGTGTAGCAATTTTAAATTGATATTTCCTATAGGGAAAAGCTCTCCGTCCTTACCTGAATGAAAGTCAAAAGATGGGTGAGCATTTGGTCCAAATACAATGGTTGCTCCTGTAGCTTTGGCTAAATCAACATGTCCTGAAACAAAATCGGCATGAAAATGCGTTAGAAATACATATTTTATTTTAGCATTTCTTTTTTTAGCCATTTCTACGTAAGGAGTTGGTTCTCTAAGAGGGTCAATAATGGCAGCTTCGCCATTAGATTCAATGTAATAAGCAGCTTCTGCTAAACATCCGGTATAAAGTTGTTCTACGTACATCATATATAGTTTTAAAAATTAGTAAAAAATAATTCATTTATCATAATAATGGCTCCTGCAAATAATACAAACCATCCAAAACTCACTTTCAAATGTTTGCCATCTACTTTTTTGGAAATTAAGTTACCTATAAGCATTCCCGATACTGAAAATATAGAAAATAAAAGTAGCAATTTCCAATCAATTACAAAGTGAGAAACACTTCCTAAAAATCCAAATGCAGAATTTAATGCAACAATCAATAAAGAAGTTCCGACTGCCATCTTCATGGATAAGTTACCTATTTTAAGTAGGGCAGGAACAATAATAAAACCACCACCAATTCCCACTATTCCCGATAAGCTACCAATTACCATTCCTCCTAAAAAGTTCATGGTTTTATTTTTTTTGCTCAAAGGTAATTCACTTTCTGCTTTTTTTCTATCAATCATAAAGTAGGAAGCAATCATCATAGTTATGGCTAAAAGAGACATCACTATTAATCTTTTGGTAATTATAAACCCATTAAATGAAAAGATAGCTTCCGGAATGGCAGGCATTAAAAATTTTCTGGTAAGAAAAATGGCAATAACAGTTGGTATTCCAAAATAGATAGCAGTTTTATAGCTTACAAACCCTTGCTTGTTTTTTAAAAATACACCTACTATACTTACAACGCCTACTAAAAATAGGGAGTAAGCAGTTGCTATTTCAGGATCAATAATATGAAACAGATACACTAAAATGGGTAATGCTAAAAAACCACCCGAACCAACAAGTCCTAAAGTAATTCCAACAAAAATAGCTGCGATGTAACCTATAATTTCCATTTATTCCTGACATTTATTTACACATACTACTATTTCTGCTAAACGCTGATGTTTAAGAAAATAAAAACATTGTTTTCCTTCTCTATCTACACTCAATACACCTTTGCTTTTTAAGATACTTAAGTGGTGCGAAGCTACAGCTTGCTCTATGTTCAATGCTTCATGTATTGCTGTTACAGACATTCTTTTGTCGTTTTCTAAAAGCTGTACTATTGCCAACCTAATTGGGTGAGCAATGGCTTTTAGCATTTCGGATGCTTGGGTTAATTTTGTAAGTTCGTTAGTCATATCGTATCAACATATATAGATATTTAGATGCAAAGTTATCAACAATATTTAATATATTGTGTTTTTTTAGAAATTTTAATGATTATTCAAACAATTTTTTTAGCTCGGTAGCCTCTGAAGGCTTCATTTTACCAGCAAGGATAAGGCTAAGTTGCCTTCTTCTTAAAGCACCTTCATAACGTTCTTTTTCTTCTTCTGTTTCTGGAATAAGTTCTGGAACACTAATAGGGTTTCCTAATTGATCAACAGCTACAAAAGTATAAATAGCATTGTTACAGTGTTTTTTCTTACCTGTTCGGTGGTCTTCCACAAAAACATCAATATATACTTCCATAGAAGAGTTAAATGTTCTGGAAACTTTGGCTTCTAACGTTACAATATCGCCTAATTTAATAGGGTGAGCAAAAGAAACATTATTTACTGATGCAGTTACTACTACTCTGTTGCTGCAACGATGAGCTGCTATTGCTGAGCAAATATCCATTAAATGTAGTAACCTTCCTCCCATTAAATTTCCCAAGGTGTTGGTATCATTCGGCAACACAATTTCGGTCATCATGGTGTAAGTTTCAATTGCTTTTTTTGTTTTCATGGTAACTATTTTGATACAAAATTACACACAAAAAAATGATTGCGTGTGATTATTGTCATAGGTTGGGAGAACTTTTTGATAGAAATTAAAAACTCACTGTCAACGCTAACGCTTGTAGTTCTCTAAGGTATTCTCTTTTATCAAATTTAGGAGCGTAAACATAACCATCAATAGTAATTACTCGGTTTCTGTGTTCATCCACCATAGAGTAGCTTACAAATGGACCGCCCATAAAATCACCCTGAACATGCCATAAACCTCGTAATTCTTTGGCATAATTTCCTTTAAGGTTAATTTCTCTTTCCTTAGGGATGTATTCTTCATAAGTAGTCATATAAGAACCTTCAGCACCTCCCGGAATGTATTTTTTGGTAATGGCATTTCTTTTTGCAGTAAGCTGATGTACATTAAAAATACTGTCATTATCGTAAGGATACGTATAAATAATAAATCCCTGACTAATAGGATGCTCCCCCATAGAATACTCTTTTCTGAGCCATATAAAGTTGGTGTCTTCTTTTGCTATGTAAAACAAATCATCTATGTGCATAGAGAGCTTTAATTTTTCTTCTAATTCCTTAGCCAGTTTGCTATTTTTATTGACTTTGTATTTTTTCTGAAGTCGTTGCGTTTCTTTTTCATTAAAGTAATCTAACAGGTTTTGGGAGTTTTTCTCAATTATTTCGGCAGCATTTTTATCGTTTTTTGCTACTATGGTGGCAACCAATTGCCCTTCCGACCAAACATTTTCTTTTATAGAAATAGCTGGTTTTTCCTGAGCATTTATTTCTACCATTATAATGTTTCTGTTGGTTTGTAAAATTCTGGCAAAAGACCTGTGGGGTACATGAATAATGTCAAAAACAGCTTCTTGTTGAGGTAAGCCGACTTGTGTTTGCATAAACGCTTGTCTGATAGCTTCTCCAGATTGATTACTCCAATAGCCTGTATCTATTACCACTAAAAGTTCGCCTGATTTTCCTGACATACTAGGCAAGATGCGCTCGTTGGTTTCATCACAAGCATAAAATAAGGTTGAAAAAGAAACTAAGAAAAATAATAAGAATTTGTTGTTCATCATGGTTTTTAGCTTTTTATCCTACTTTTCTGATTCTAATTTTAGTACCTAGTTTTAGATTGCTGTGGTCGATATCTTTATTTAATTCTTGAATTTGTTCTAGGGTAACATCATCGTATCTGTTGGCAATATCCCATAAATTATCTCCTTCTTTTACGGTGTAATATTCATATTTGCCATCGTAACTGTGTAGTTTTTCTTGTTGAATTTTTTGTTTGCTTTTATTTTGTGCAGCATAACTTGCTTTAGGATAAAGTTTAAGTTTTTGCCCAACATTTAACCTGTCGCTGTATAAGTTGTTCCATTCTTTTATCTGGCTAACTCTGCAATGATATTTAGAAGCGATTTTGCCTAAAAAATCACCACTTCTAACCGTATAAATTATTTCGTTGCCTCCTTTGTTTTCAGCAATATCGGTAGTATTATTTTGTGCAGCAGCAATACTATCTTTAATATCTTGTTGCGTTTTTAGTGCATAAATGGTTTTTTCATTCATTAAAAAAGTGCCGATTTTATCGGCAGGCAAACAAAGTGTATTTGCTCCTTTTGTGTTAGGTATAAAGTTTTGTTTGTACGAAGGGTTTAAGTAAGCAATGTACTCAACAGGCAGTTCTAAAAATGTAGAAAGTTGCTCGAAAGAAAGGTGCTGTTTTACATTAACAGTGTCTACTTTCATACAAGAGATGTCTGGTTCTATTGGGAAAATATTGTGTTCAGCAGCATAGCTCATTACATAATTTACAGCAATAAAAGCAGGAACATAACCTTGTGTTTCTCTTGGTAAGAAAGGACGAATTTCCCAATAAGTTCTTTTACCTCCCGATCTTCTTATGGCTTTATTTACATTTCCCGGTCCGGAATTATAAGCCGCTAATACTAAATCCCAATCGTGATACATATCGTGTAGATGTTTTAAATAGCGACAAGCAGCATCGGTAGATTTATATACATCGCTTCTCTCATCATAATAAGAGGTTACATCTAAGTCGAACATTTTTCCAGTAGCGTACATAAATTGCCATAAGCCTGTTGCTCCAACTCGAGATTTTGCTTTTGGGTTAAGAGCAGACTCAACAACAGGAAGGTATTTTAACTCTAATGGTAAGTTATATTTATCTAAATGTTCTTCAAAAATTGGGAAATAGACAGGAGCAAGCCCCAACATTCTACCTGTAGTTTTTTTTCTTCGTTTGGCGTATAAATTTACATAAGCTTTTACAATATCATTGTAAACTAATGAGAAGGGTGAATTTGCATTAAGCTTTTTAAACCTTGTTACATAGATAATGCTATCAAAAACAGGAACAGAGTCTGGGTTATAGTTTTTAACCTTATGTGCATTGTCATTAAATCCTAAGCTTTCAAAATATCCCGACATCATCATACTATCAATTTTTAGTAATACAGGGTCATCAGGTAATATTTCAAAAGTGTCTTCTTTTTTATTTTTATTTGTTTTATCTTGAGCTATAACCGAAGAAATAAATAATAAAAGAGTGAATATGTATAAAAAGTATTTCATGTGTTTTTAATAATATAGGTATTTTTTGTTCGCAACAAATATATGTTGGTAATGAACGAAAAAAATTAATTTTTGTTTTGTAGCAGTTGGTGCGAAAAAGCTAATAATGCTGTTTCATTAAAACTTTTAGCTGTAAGTTGGAAGCCGTAAGGCAACCCATTTGAATGTTTGTTTAAAGGTAATGATATTGATGGTAAGCCGGTTAAGTTGGCATGAACAGTATAAATGTCTTCTAAATACATTTTTATAGGGTCGTCAATTTGTTTGCCTAAATCGAATGGAGTATGTGGTGAAGTCGGTGAAAGAATAAAATCATAATCAGATAAAATTTCTTCGGTTTTGGTTTTTAATATTCTCCTTACTTTTTGGGCTTTGGTGTAATAAGCATCATAAAATCCTGAACTCAATACATACGTTCCTAGCATTATTCTTCTCTTTACTTCATCACCAAAACCTTCTGAACGAGATTTTAAGTAAGTAGATTCTAAGTCAACTGCATTAGGGCTTCTGTAGCCAAAATGAACACCATCATATCGTGCTAAGTTGGATGAAGCTTCGGCAGTAGTTAAAACATAATAAGTAGGAACTAAATAATCCAAGTAAGGAAAATCTGTAGCTTCAACAGTATGTCCGGCAGCTCTTAGTTCTTCAACAAAAGCCATAAATTGGGCTTTAATTTCAGCATCTAGTCCATCATTTTCTATGCAGCTGTTGAAATAAGTTATTTTATATGTTTTTTTATCGTTAAGATGATTGGAGTATTGGGGTACCTCTTGTGCAGAGCAAGTACTATCCATTTTGTCTGCTCCCGACATTACTTCCATAACCAAAGCTGCATCTGCAATATTGTTGGTAAAAGGACCAATTTGATCGAAAGAAGAAGCATATGCTATTAACCCATTTCTAGAGACTCTTCCATAAGTAGGTTTTAATCCGACAATATCACAAAAAGAGGCTGGTTGGCGAATAGAACCGCCTGTATCAGAGCCTAAGGCTACTAAACATAAATTGGCTTTTACAGCTACAGCAGAACCTCCTGATGAACCTCCGGGAACTTTTGAATTATCTATAGGGTTAAGCACATTGCCAAAAGCAGAATTTTCGTTTGAGCTACCCATGGCAAACTCATCGCAATTCGTTCTTCCAATAATAATGGCATCTTCAGCTAATAATCTTTCTACAACAGTAGCACTAAAAAGTGATTCAAAGTTGTCTAATATTTTTGACGAAGCAGAAACTTTATGGTCTTTGTAGCAAATGTTATCCTTAATAGCGATAACCATTCCTGCTAATTTGCCAGCTTTGTTTTGAGTTATTTTTGCATCAATTTGCTTAGCTTTTTCTAGGGCTTCATCAGCAAAAACCTCTAAAAAAGCATTTAGGTGTTTATTTTCATCAATACGATGAAGATAAGCTTTGACAATAAGCTGGCAAGTAGTTTGTTGAGTTTTTAAATCTTGTTGAATTGCCTCAAAAGAGGAATAAATTTTCTCCATAGTAGTCTTTTTCGGACGCTACCTCGCAAAAATATTATTGAGGAAGATTTTAGTTATCAGAAGAATTTATTTCTTTTTTATCGTTTTTTTCTTGAGAATCTTTTTCACCCTCTTTCATTCCGTCTTTAAATTCTTTAATACCGGAACCTACACCTCTCATTAATTGAGGAATCTTTTTTGCACCAAATAAAAGTACCACAACTATGGCAATAATTATTATTTCTTGGGTGCCTAAAAATGCTAATACTGAATTCATTATTATTGTTTTTAACCTTGTTTAGAGGTGTTTTTAATAGCGTCCAAAGGTACGAAAGATTTTGATACATCATTCTGTAAGAGATATTATTTTAACGAATAAAATCTTTATGAAAGTAGATTACAAAAAATCATAAAATAATACCATAAAAAAACACTTTTTTATATCATAATACTATCGTATATTCGCAACCCGAAAAAACTTAAAAAATTAATATGGCAGTAATAGGAAAAATCAGAGAAAAGTCGTCACTACTTTTAATCATTATTGGAGTAGCCATGATGGCGTTTATTTTAGGAGATATGCTTCAGTCAGGGCAATCTTTTTTTAGCTCTAGCAACACAAATGTTGGAGAGATAGGTGATGTTGAAATTTCAGCTAGAGATTTTGATAGAAAACTAAATGAGTTTATCGCTCAATATGAAATGAATAATGGTCCGGCAGATGCTCAAGTTAGAGAATCTATTAAAGAACAAGTGTGGAATGATATTATTCGTGAAGAATTGTTGGTAAAACAATATCAAATTCTTGGTTTAGATGTTAGTCCAAGAGAATTAGATGATATGATTACAGGACCAAATCCTCATCCTCAAATTAAACAATCGTTTACTAATCCGGAAACTAACGTTTTTGATCCTAATCAGGTAATTAACTTTTTAAAAGGGCTAGACAACATGCCTGCTGATAGAAAAAATCAGTGGTTAATGTTTGAAGACGGTTTAATTCAAGAAAGAATGTCTTCAAAGTACAATACACTTATTACTAAAGGGATGTTTGCTACAACGGTAATGATTAAAAATGCTTACAAAGAAGAAAATGAAAAGAGAGCAATTAAGTATGTAGTAAAAAGGTTTAATGCAATTCCTGATAGTTCGGTAACGGTAACGGATGCTGAAATAAAAGCTTATTACGAAGAACATAAACATGAGTTTAAACAAGAATCATCTCGCTCTTTAGAGTTTGTAAAATTTGTTGTAGAGCCTTCTGAAGAAGACAGAGAAGCTATAATGGCGCAGCTTAAAGATATTGCAAAAGATTTTAAAACTGCCGAAAGTGATTCTGCTTTTGTTGTATTTAATTCAGACTTGCCTTTAAGCGAAAGATATTTCAACCAAAATGATTTTCCTTATAATATAGATTCTTCATTCTTTTTTGCTGAAGTAGGAGAGATGTTTGGTCCATATGAAGAAAACAACACATTTGTAGTTGTTAAAATTTCTGATACTAAGATGATGCCCGACTCGGTAAAAGCGAGACATATTTTGGTTAATGCAACTCAACCAGGAGATTCTACGGGATATAAAAAATTGGACTCATTAAAAACAGTAATTAAAAATGGTGGCGATTTTGCTACTCTTGCCCAAGAACATTCGGATGATGTTGGATCTGCTGTAGAAGGTGGTGACTTAGGTTGGTTTACTGAAGGAACAATGGTTAAACCATTTAATGATGCTTGTTTTAATGGGAATAAAGGTGATTTAGTAATTGTTCAATCTCAATTTGGATTTCATTTAATTGAAATATTAGACCAAGGTGAAAAAGTGAAGAAAGTTCAGTTAGCTAAAGTAGCATTAAACATTGCTCCAAGTAGCGAAACTTACGATAAAATTTTTGCTGAGGTAAGCACATTTTATTCAGAAAACAATTCTTCAGATGCTTTTGTAGAAACGCTTTCTAAGGAAGATGCTAAGTATAAAAAATTAGAAGCAAACGATATTAAAGTTGGTGATAAAACTATTGCTGGTGTTGGTAGTGCAAGAGAATTAGTGAGATGGGCTTTTAAAAGCGATAAAGGAGCTATTAGTGAGCCTATGCAGTTTGATAATACTTTTGTTGTTGCACATTTAGCTGAAGTTAAAGAAGACGGTGTAGCTCCATTGGAACAAATTGCTGTAGAAATGGAAATGGCTGCAAAACAAAAGAAGAAAGGTGAGCAAATAAGTAAAGAAATGGAAGGAGAGACGGATATGCAAAAATTAGCTGAAAAAATAGGTGTACCATTAAGTACAAATTCAGCAATAAATTTTGCTTCTTATTCAGTTCCTGGAATTGGTCAAGAACCAAGAGTAATTGGTGTAACGGCAGCACTTAATAAAGGCGAGATTTCTAAAAAACCGGTAATTGGCGGTACAGGCGTATTTATGATATTGGTTGAAGAAGTTACTCCAGCTCCTGAAACAGCTGATTATACCAATATTAAGCAACAACTAAACAGTAGATATGCTTCAGTAGCTTCGGGTTCGTTAGAAGCTCTAAAAGATAAATACGGAGTAGTTGATTTAAGATACAAATTCTATTAAAAATATATACCTATCTATATTTAAAGAGCCAAACAATTTTGTTTGGCTCTTTTTGTTTTTAGTTAAGTAGTTTTTCCATTTGTCTATAAATCAGCTTAAGAACGGTTTTAGTTTGTCGAAAAGCTACTTACTTCTTTCAATCAAAATAATAAGGTCGTTTAAAAGCATTGCATGAGCTTTTCTTATTTTATAATAACTGGTATTTTATCTTTTATTATTAACTTCAGTTGTTGTTTGGAGTAAAGAAGCTGGATTTCTCTTAGCAAATATTTCTTTAATGAGAATTTATCCTAACAAATTATACATTTTTGTCATTCTTCCCGTTAAAAAACAGAAAGTAAAGAGCAAAAAAAAACCATCTTCTTTATAGACGGTTTTAATTTTTGTTTAGATATTTTAAAGGTTAATTAGTATAACCACTTTTCCATCATACCTGAATAAACACCCTCAGTTATTATATGATATAATAAATATAATGCAAATAACACAAAAGGAACGATGATAGTATTTTTTAATGCTTTTACTTCATGTTTTAAATGCATATAGTAAGCAACAATATAGTATGCTTTAGCAATGGTTAAAATAATAAAGGTCATTTTAACAACACCCCAAGAAATACCTATGTTTTTCCATATTAAACCTAGAGTAACCTCTACAGTAGTAATACCTAAAAGTACCCAAAACATATTCCAAATTACTCTTCTGGTTTTTTTACCTTCCTCTTCAGAGTGGTGAACAGCATATTTGTATGGTTCTGGTGTATGATGATCGTGTGAATGTTCCATATCTATAAGATTTTTAATGTGTTTAATTTATTTATATTAAGTAGAAAAATGTAAATACAAATACCCATACTAAGTCCACAAAATGCCAGTATAAACCTACTTTTTCTACCATTTCATAATGACCTCTTTTTTGGTAAGTACCCATTATTACGTTAACAAAAACAATAAAATTTATTACTACCCCACTAAATACGTGAGTTCCGTGGAAACCTGTAATAAAGAAGAAGAAATCTCCAAATAAAGGATGTCCATACTCATTGTGTGTTAAGTTAGCACCATGAATTTCTTTTCCATTGGTTATAAATTCATTCAGTTGAGCTCCAGTAATTGTAATATAATCTGCACCATCTTTCCAAGGTAATAATAAAGCTTGTTTTGATTCATCTGTCCAGCGAGCAATAATGCCTTTTGTAGACTCTACTGTTCCATCAGGAAGTGTAAAATATCCTTTACCTAATTCAATAGCACCTAATTCTGTACCGTGAATAAAGTGATACCACTCCCATGCTTGAGAACCTAAGAATATTGCTCCACCAATTAAGGTTAATCCTAACCACAGAGTAACTCCTTTTTTATCCATTCTATGACCAGCTTCAACAGCTAATACCATGGTTACAGAACTCATGATAAGGATGAATGTCATCAATGCAACATAAAGCAATGGATGATTTCCATGCATAAAAGGAAAATGTGTAAATACATTTTCGGCAGATGGCCATATACTTGAATAATAGTGACGGTAGAATCCATAAGCAGATAAGAAACCTGTAAAGGTTAATGCATCCGAAATAAGGAAAAACCACATCATTAATTTTCCATAACTTGCACCATAAGGAGAAACATTATTTCCTCCCCATGCAGTTTTACTATCCATTACTGTTGAATTTGACATATTTGTTATTATTTATGCTATAAATATTAAAAATAAATAAAGATACACCCATAAGGCAGTTAGAAAATGCCAATAAGTAGAACTTAGTTGAACACCTAATAAATTTTCTGTGTTATATTTTTCTTTTATTGATTTAATATTAACTACTAAAAGACTAATTAAACCTCCCAATAAATGAAGCAAGTGTAAAGCTGTTAGTGCATAAAAGTATGAGCCTGTTGCACTACTTTCACTCCCTGCCCAAACAACACCGTTTTTATATAAATCTGTCCATGCTATATATTGTGTTACTGTAAAAAGTAAACCTAATAGTAATGTTGCTAAAATAAAGAGTTTACCTTTAGTTAATTGATTATTTTTTAAACTACGCTCTCCTATATAAAAAGTAAGACTACTCAATAATATAAAAACTGTACTTATCGCAAAAGCAGAAGGAATCTGTATGGTTTCCCAAACAGCAGTTCCTTTACTAACAATTACAGCACTAGTAAGTCCAGCAAAGAACATAACAATACTCATTAGACCAATCCACAACAAAGGCTTAGCAGTCTTTTGTTTAATTTCTTTTTTGTAATCGTTATTTTCCAATGTTATACTAGTCATTTAATAGCTAATTAAGTATAAATTAATGTCCTCCATCTTTTTCATTTGGACCTAATGGCACCACTTGAGAAATAAAATCTTCTCCATTAACATAGTCACCATTTTCATCAACTTTACTATAATCGTAAGCCCATCTATGTACTTCAGGAATTTCACCTGGCCAGTTTCCGTGAATATGTTCAACAGGAGCAGTCCATTCTAAGCTATTTGCTCTCCATGGGTTTTGGGAAGCTCTAGGTCCCCTTAAAGCACTATAGAAGAAGTTGAATACAAATAATAATTGTGCAAAAGCAGCAACTATAGCAAACCAAGTTATTAATTCATTAATGTCAAGCATGTTATCAAATAGAGGAAATTCAGAATTAGTGTAATATCTTCTTGGTACACCGGCAAGACCTAAAAAGTGCATTGGAAAGAAAACACCATAAGCACATACGATGGTTATCCAAAAATGAAAAAATCCAATAGTGTTGTTCATCATTCGACCAAACATTTTTGGAAACCAATGGTAAACTCCTGCAAACATTCCAAATATTGCGGATAATCCCATAACAATATGGAAGTGACCTACTACAAAATAAGTGTCATGTATATTAATATCTAAAGCAGAATCTCCTAAAATTAAACCAGTAACTCCACCAGAAATAAATGTTGATACTAATCCAATACTAAAGAGCATTGCTGGAGAGAAAATAATATTTCCTTTCCATAATGTGGTTATGTAATTAAATACCTTAACGGCTGAAGGAATTGCAATAAGTAATGTGGTAAATGTAAATACTGCTCCTAAGAATGGATTCATACCTGTAACAAACATATGGTGTCCCCAAACAATTACAGATAAGAAAGCTATTGCTAAAATTGAAGTTACCATTGCTCTATATCCAAAAATAGGTTTTCTAGACATGGTAGAAACTATTTCTGAAGTAATACCTAATGCTGGAAGCAATACAATATATACTTCAGGATGACCTAAGAACCAGAATAAGTGTTCAAATAAAATTGGACTACCTCCTGAGTGTTCTAGCACTTGTCCACCAATATAAATATCTGATAAATAAAAACTTGTTCCGAAACTTCTATCAAAAATTAATAATAATGCTGCTGAAAGAAGAACAGGGAATGAAAGAACACCTAAAATAGCTGTAACTAAGAATGCCCAAATAGTAAGTGGTAATCTTGTCATAGTCATACCTTTTGTTCTTAAGTTTAAAATAGTAACTATATAATTCAAACTACCTAACAACGAGCTTGCAATAAATATTGCCATAGATATTAACCATAGTGTCATACCTAAACCTGAACCTGGTATTGCTTGAGGTAATGCGCTTAAAGGAGGATAGATTGTCCAACCTGCTGATGCAGCACCACCTTCTACACCAAGTGAAATTAACATAATAATAGTTGACACAAAGAAAAACCAATAAGATAACATATTAAGAAAACCTGAAGCCATATCTCTCGCTCCAATTTGCAAAGGAATAAGTAAGTTACTAAAAGTTCCACTTAAACCTGCAGTCAATAGGAAGAATACCATAATAGTTCCATGCATGGTAACTAGAGCTAAGTATTTATCTGGAGCCATTACTCCATTTTCGGCCCAACTTCCTAAGAAAAAATCTATAGCCCAAAAACTTTCTCCAGGAAAGCCCAATTGCAATCTAAACAAAGTTGACATTACCATCCCTATGAATCCCATAAGAAATCCAGTAATTAAAAACTGTTTAGAAATCATCTTATGATCTTGACTAAAGATGTATTTAAATAAAAAATCTTGTTCTTCGTGATGATGATGTGTTGCACTCATATAATTTATGTATTATAATATCTTAAATTAAATCTTTATTTTTTACTTACTATAGAATTTTAATTTTCAGCAAATTGTTTTTGTTCAGCTAACCATTTCTCATAATCTTCTTTACTCTCAACTATTATATCCATTTGCATATTGTAGTGAGCAGCACCACAAATCTTATTACATAATAGAATGTAGTTAAAATCCTTATTATTAGTAATTTTCTTCATCTCCTTGGTAGTTATAGTAGGAACGAAATTAAATTGAGTTTTAACTCCAGGAACACAGTTCATTTGAGCTCTAAAGTGTGGCATGTAAGCACTATGAATTACATCGATTGATCTAAATACAAATTGAACAGGAACTCCAACAGGAAGGTGAATCTCTCCTCTAACAACTTTGTCATCTTTAGCATTTTTATCATTAATATCAATACCCATTGCATTTATACCTTCAATAAATTCAACTCCTGCTCGACCTAGTTTTCCATCATTACCTGCATACCTTGCATTCCAAGAAAATTGTTGAGCTTGAACCTCAATTAATACATGTTCTTTCTCACTATCAACAGGGGTCATAATTTCATTCCAACTACTTAATCCAAATAAAATTAATACAGTTAATGCAATAGAAGGGATAATTGTCCATACTAATTCTAATTTGTTAGAGTGAGAAAAGAAAACTGCTTTTCTGTTAGGGTTGTGAGCATATTTATAGGCAAACCAAAATAAGAAAATATGGGTAATTATAAATACAGGTATAATGAAAGCATAGGTAATATTTAATAGTTTGTCAGTTACAACTCCATGTTCAGAAGCCGATACAGGGAGCATTAAATCACCCCACTTCCAAACTTGCCATGCAAAGAATGCAAAATAAGCAACTAAAAAAACAAGCATTAGCAGTGCTTGAGTTTTGTTTTGTTTTTTAGTAACTTCATAAATTACTTTACCTTTGTTTATTGCCCAAAGTTCTGCTATTTTAAGTGTTTGAACAGCAGATATTACAATTAATAAAACTGCAACTATTGCTACTAAAGCTACCATACGTTTTTGTTAGATTGATATAAAAAATTAATTTCTTTAAATTTAAATGAGTAAAATCATATATAGGTTATGATTATGCGCATAAAAAATTATCGCCAAAAATACAATAGATATTTATTATTCAAAACAAATTTCAAAAAATAATACAATAAATTTCTCCTTGAACATTTGTTTAGACTGATTCTAATTAATTTACAAGATTTTATAGGTTTAGAAAAAATACACCAAAAAATAATTGTGTATTTATAGAATAAAGTAATATATTTGCAAACTGTTTATTTTAACTATTTGATAAATAACATGTAAGGCATGCGGCAAGTACTACTAATTAGTCTTTTATTACTATTGTTACCTTCTTTTTTTCAGGCTCAAACTTGGAAAAGACAACGAACTGAATATGTTTTTGCTATAGGAGCAACTAATTTTTTAGGAGATTTAGGTGGTGCTGATCAAATTGGAACTAATGGATTAAGAGATTTTGAACCAAGTGCAACTCGTTTTGGAGTTGGATTAGGTTATAGATATCAATTAGGAAGAGATTGGTATGTAAAAGGTAGTGGATATTATTTAAGGTTTAGTGGAGATGATGCACTTACTAAAGAGCCTGCAAGAGCTGCACGTCAATTGAATTTTCGATCTCATGTTGTAGAACTTTCAGCTCAGTTGGAATATATGCTTATTAAGCAAAAATCTGGTCATTTATATAAATTAAGAGGAGTAAGAGGTAAAAGTTGGTTTAAATTTGAGGTTTATCTTTTTGGTGGAGTTGGTGGTATTTGGTTTGATCCTCAAGGAAAAGATAAAAGAGATGACTGGCATAGATTAAAGCCGTTACATACAGAAGGGCAAGGGTTGCCAGGTGGGCCTGATCAGTATAGCGGATTCTCATTAGTTATTCCTTATGGAATTGGAATTAAACGTAATTTGGGTGGTTCGGCACGAATGCGTAACTTCAGTCAATGGAGTATTAGTTTAGAATTAAGTATGAGAAAAACATTTACAGATTATATAGACGATGTAAGTACTTACTATTATGGTACAGACCAAATAAGAGAAGCCTATGGAGATAAGGCTGCTTATTTTGCAGATCCTTCTGGTAGAATTACTGATCATACACTTTATGGAGATTTACAACAAAGAGGAGATAAAAGCGATAATGATTCTTATATGATGGGTATGATTACTGTAAACTACAAGATAAGTAAGCGTAGAAGAAACCTTCCTAAATTCTAATTTTATACTATTTTCTGTAGATACGATAAGTATATAATATTTCATTACTTATCTCGTTAGTTGAGCTGTTATGAAATTCGTAAAATTTTATTTATTTGTAGTCATCATAATTTTTTCATCAAAATTATTTTCCCAACATTCTGAACTAGGCTTAGGTGGTGGAATAGCATATTATGCTGGAGAACTTAATCCTACTCCCAATATAATGAATAAATTACGTCCAACTTTTGGTGTTTTTTACAGAAAAAATCTAAGTTATAGATATTCGTTACGTTTCGGTGGTCATTATGCTAAACTTGCTGCTGAAGATAAAATTAAAACAAACGAGAATATTAATTTTTTTGAAACTAGAAATTATTCCTTCGCAAGCACTTTGTTAGATGCTTATGGTGTAATTGAGTTTAATTTTTTTCCTTATCAGTTAAATAATGACATAACAGCTACGGTTACACCGTTTGTTTTTATTGGTGTAGCCGGATTTTATACCAATCCGGAAGTAGAAAATAATATGACTAACACATCTTATGGTACTTCAACAACAGCATTAGCAATACCATTTGGGTTAGGTATAAAATCTAATTTTATTCAGAATTTGGGTCTGAATATAGAATGGACCTACAGAAAAACTTATTCAGATTTAGTGGATGGACTTGAAAGTCTTCATTTTAATGGCTATCAACTAAGTAATTCTCAAAATAATGATTGGTATGCTTTTGTGACAATTTCATTAAGTTATAAATTTTTAAGAAAAACAGACAAATGTTCCTTTCCTATTAATTAGTGATTGTTATATTTGCGTCTTGCTATTTTTAAGCATCCAATGGAAAATATTAATTTAGATAAAAATAATATCCCTCAACATATTGCAATTATAATGGATGGCAATGGTAGGTGGGCAAAGAATCACCGAAAGCCAAGAGTTTTTGGGCATAAAAAAGGTGTGGTTTCGGTAAAAAGTGTAGTTGAAGGGGCTGCTGAAATAGGAGTAAAACATTTAACATTATATGCTTTTTCTACTGAAAATTGGAAAAGACCTAAATTTGAAGTTACAGCTCTTATGCAACTTTTAGTAAATACTATTACTAATGAAATTAATGAATTGCATAAAAATAACATAAGACTTTCTGCTATTGGAAACCTTAATAATTTACCTACAGAGTGTTATAACGAACTTATGAGAGCTGTGGAAAAAACTAAAGATAATAAAGGACTAAATTTGATTTTAGCATTAAGTTATAGTGCTAAGTGGGAAATATCTGAAGCAGTTAAAAAAATTGCAGAAGATGTAGTTAATAAAAATATTGAAATTGATAATATAAATGAAGAGTTACTTACAAAATATTTAACTACTTATAATGTGCCCGATCCAGAATTACTTATTAGAACTAGTGGAGAATGTAGAATAAGTAATTTTTTATTATGGCAAATTGCTTATTCAGAACTTTACTTTACCAATATTCTTTGGCCCGATTTTAGAAAAGAAAATTTATTTCAAGCCATTATGGATTACCAAAATAGAGAAAGAAGGTTTGGTCTTACCAGTGAACAATTAAATAATTAAACAAATACTCACCTAACTTTACTATGGTAAATAACATATTAATAAAACTTAATAAAGCTTCTATAAAAATTATTTTAGCTACGCTTTTGTTATTACCATTAGCTTTAAGTGCTCAGTTTTCTTTTTCAAGTGAGTTAGACAAATTAAATTATGCTTCACCAAAAACCTATGAAATTGGTGGAATAACAGTTTCGGGAGCGGAATCTTTTAGTGGACAAGCCATTATTTCTTTATCGGGGTTTGTTGTAGGACAAGAAATTAAAGTGCCTGGAGATGCGGTTACTGGTGCAATTAAGAAACTTTGGGATCAAAATCTTTTTAGCGAGATTGAGGTGAGAGCTGTTAAAATTGAAGGCACTAAAATATTTTTAAATATTAACGTAAAAGAACTCCCCAGACTGTATAAGTTTAAATTTAAAGGTATTAAAAAAGGTAAACAAAAAGCATTAAGAGAAGAGATTTTACTTACAACAGGTATGGTGGTAAATGAAAACTTATTAATGAATACTAAAAACAAAATAAAATCCTATTTTGTTGCTAAAGGGTTTTTAAATACAGATGTTAAAATCACTCAAGAGGCTGATACTTCAAGGTTAAACAATGTAGTTTTAACTATAGAAATTGATAAAAATAAAAGAACCAAAATAAAAGATATCACCTTTTCCGGTAATGAAAATATGAAGTCGGGAAAGTTAAGAAGGAGTCTTAAGAATGTTAAAAGAAAACGATTTTATAATATTTTCACGTTGTCAAAGTTTGTACCTAGTAAATACGAAGAAAGTAAACCGAATATTATTCAAAAATATAATGAAAAAGGATATAGAGATGCTCGTATAGTTAGTGATTCTGTTTATAAAGTAAATGATAAATTAGTTGCTATTCATATTGAAGTAGAAGAAGGGAACAAGTATTATTTTAGAGAAATTAAATGGGTAGGGAATAGTATTCATTCATCAAAAGAATTAGATAAGATCTTAGACATACAAAAAGGGGAGGTTTATAACAAAAAAACATTGGAAGCTAAGTTGTATATGAATCAAAGTGGAAGAGATGTTAGTTCCTTGTATATGGACAACGGTTATTTGTTTTTTCAAGTAAATCCGGTAGAAGTTAGAGTAGAAAATGATTCGATAGATTTAGAATTGAGAATTTATGAGGGGAAACAAGCTACTATTAATAAGATTACAGTTGTAGGTAATGAAAAAACTAAGGATCATGTAATAAGAAGAGAGATTAGAACATCTCCGGGGCAGTTGTTCAGTAGAGCAGATATCATCAGAACACAAAGAGAATTAGCCCAACTAGGTTATTTTAATCCAGAAACGTTAGATGTGAAACCGAAACCAAATCAGGAAGACGGTACGGTAGATATTGAATATGTTGTTGAAGAAAAACCATCCGATCAAATTGAGTTGTCAGGAGGCTGGGGAGCTGGAAGGGTTATCGGAACGTTAGGAGTTTCTTTTAACAACTTTTCTGCTAAAAATTTCTTTAAAGGAAGCGCTTGGAGACCTTTGCCATCGGGAGATGGACAAAAATTAAGCTTAAGAGCTCAATCAAGTGGAACTGGTTACCAAAGCTACAGCTTATCGTTTATGGAGCCATGGCTTGGAGGAAGAAAACCAAATTCATTAAGCGTTAGTTTAAATCATTCCAATTTTGGTTTTGGAAGTGGAGACTCTCGTTCTTTCATGAAAATGTATGGTATTTCTGTAGGTTTAGGAAGAAGATTAAAAGTGCCTGACGATTATTTTACTTTATATAATGAAGCAGCCTATCAATATTATGTACTTCAGAATTATGGTTCTATTTTTATTTTTTCTGATGGATTTGCAAATAATTTAAACTTCAGACATGTTTTATCTAGAAACTCTATTGACCAACCGATTTATCCTCGTTCGGGCTCTAGTGTTACCTTATCGTTAAAACATACCTTGCCTTATTCTTATTTCAGACCAGATGACACTGATTATTCATCTATGTCTATCCAAGAAAAAAACAAATATGTTGAGTTTCATCAGTGGACTTTTCAAACTTCTTGGTTTTCTAGATTGGCAGGAGAGAAACGCTCTTTAGTATTACATACTAAGTTTGGCTTTGGTTATTTAGGAGCATTTAACAAAAGTTTAGGAACATCCCCGTTTAACAGATATTATTTAGGAGGAGATGGGTTAACGGGGTTTAACTTAGATGGTAGAGAAATTATAGCATTAAGAGGTTATGGCAACGGAACCTTGTCGCCAACAACTGGAGCAACAACGGTAGTTAAATATACAGCAGAACTACGTTATCCTTTCTCGTTGAACCCAAGCGCTACAATTTATGGCTTAGTTTTTGGAGAAGCAGGTAACTCATGGGCAACCTTTGGTAAATCGAACCCATTTGAAGTGAATAAATCTGCTGGAGTTGGTATTAGAATTTTTATGCCAATGTTTGGATTGTTAGGTCTTGATTGGGGATATAGATTTGATGATATTCCCGGAAGAACAGATCCGAATAGTAGAACAGAAATTCATTTTAGTATTGGAGGAAGCCTTAATGGTTGGTAAACTTTTATGTTAAACAATTAAAAGATTGAATTATGAAAACAGTATTAAAATCATTAGTAGCAATAGTATTATTAAGCAGTACTTTCACACTTTCTGCTCAAAAAATAGGTTATGTAGATTCGGAATATGTTTTGCAAAATATTCCTGAATATAAAGAAGCGCAAGAGGAATTAGATAAATTATCTATAGAGTGGCAAAAACAATTAGAAAGAAGATATGCCGAAATAGATAAGCTGTATAAAAATTATCAGGCAGAGCAAATTTTGCTTACAGATGAAATGAAAACGAAGAGAGAAGAGGAAATTATTAAGAAGGAAAAAGAAGCCAAAGAATACCAAAAACAAAAATTTGGTGTTGATGGAGAACTTTTTAAGAAAAGACAGGAACTAGTTAAACCAATTCAAGATAAAATTTACAATGCTATAAATGATGTAGCAAGTATGGGCGGATACGATATCATCTTTGATAAATCAAGTGGTTTAACTATGTTATACACTAATCCTAAATTGAATAAAAGCGATGCCGTTTTAAAAAAATTAGGATATGACCCAGGTAAATAAGTTATTTTTAAATAATTTAATATAGTTTTGCATCCATAATAATTCTAAATAAATAAAATTAAACAATAACACAACTTTATGAAAACAATAAAAGTAATATTATTAGCGGCAGTAATTACGATGTCTTTTTCGGTATTTGCTCAAAAATCAGTTAAAATAGGTCATATTAACTCTAATGAGTTATTAGCAGCTATGCCAGAAAGAGAAACAATTCAGAAAAGTATAGAAGATTACGCAGCTCAGTTGACAACTACTATGGATGCAATGAGAAAAGAATATGAATCTAAAGTAGCAGATTTTCAAAGCAAGCAAGATGTAATGACTGACATTATTAGAGATAATAAAATTAAAGAAATTACAGATTTAGAAAAAAGAATTACTGAGTTTCAAAAAACTGCTCAAGCAGACTTACAAAAGAAAGAAGAGAAATTGTTACAGCCAATAATTGATAAAGCTAAACAGGCTATTGATGATGTTGCTAAAGAAAACAATTATACTTACGTGTTAGATTCTAGTATGGGAGTAGTATTGTACTCTATTGAGTCTGATGATATTTTACCTTTAGTAAAAAAGAAATTAGGAATTAACTAAATAATACTAAAAAAACCTCCAAGATTGCTTGGAGGTTTTTTATACTTCTAAAGTCTTAGTGTTTACCATTAAGACTTTTTTTGTTTGTAAACAGGAACAGCCGAGCAAGCTTCTCCAAACATGATGCTTTTTGCATGCTCTTGCAATTTAAGCGTGAACTCAATAAATACATTATTAGGTATAGGTAATTTACCACAACCTTTTAAAATGAGATTTTTGTCTGTATAAGTAGAAAAATCAAAAGCATTAAAAACATCAGTAAAAATAGTCGTTTCTAAAACAGAAAAATCGCCAACAACAACTTTTTTGCTAATAGGAGCAAGTTTAGAAGCGATAAGCATATATGCCCATAATGGAACTATAGCGTCTTCTTTAAAAAAGACAGCAACATACTTGTTTTTGTAAACATCCCAATTGGTTTGATTGACCAACTCTCTAAATGGCTTTTCTCTTAAAATAAGACCATTTTCCAAAAAATCGGTAATATCAATTTTTACTCTTTCTCCTTTAGGATAAAGGTCTTCTATATTTAATTGAATTAAACCACTTTTTTCTATTCTATTTAAAATTTCATTTTCCATACAAAACAAAATTACCGAAACAAAACTATAGTTTTTCAAAGTTTTAGAAAATAGCTCAAATAGGTGCTATGTTTTTGTTAAATTTGTGTTCATTTTTAAGATTAACATAAAATTATTTAACATGGCAACTACCGCATTAGCAGATAAATTTGGAATTCAAGAAGCTCTTAATAAACTGGGCGTAAAAGAAATTAATAACGGAACTTCAACGGGTTCTCATTCGTTTGGAAATGGCGAAGCAATAGCTTCTTATTCTCCAACAGATGGTCAATTAATTGGAAAAGTTACTACCACTACTAAAGAAGATTATGAAAAAGTGATGGAAGCTGCAACTGCTGCATTCAAAACTTTTAGAACAATGCCTGCACCACAACGAGGAGAAATTGTTCGTCAGTTTGGAAATAAATTAAGAGAGTTGAAAGAGCCTCTTGGTAAATTGGTTTCTTATGAAATGGGAAAATCCCTACAAGAAGGTTATGGTGAAGTACAAGAAATGATCGATATCTGCGATTTTGCAGTTGGATTATCAAGACAATTATACGGGTTAACTATTGCTTCAGAAAGACCTGAACATGTAATGAGAGAACAATATCACCCATTAGGAGTGGTAGGAATTATTTCTGCTTTTAACTTTCCGGTAGCTGTTTGGAGTTGGAATACTGCTTTAGCATGGATTTGTGGAGATGTTTGTGTGTGGAAAGCTTCTGAAAAAGCTCCTTTATGCTCAATAGCATGCCAAAATATTATTGCTGAAATATTAAAAGAAAATAACTTACCTGAAGGAATTTCATGTATTATTAATGGAGATTATAAAATAGGTGAATTGATGACCACTGATAAAAGAGTTGCGTTAGTTTCTGCAACAGGTTCTACTAGAATGGGGAGAATTGTTGGAAAAACAGTTGCTGAACGGTTTGGAAAATCTTTATTAGAACTAGGTGGAAACAATGCCATTATAATTACTCCATCTGCAGATTTAAAAGTGGTTGTTCCGGGAGCAGTTTTTGGAGCCGTAGGAACTTGTGGACAAAGATGTACTTCAACAAGAAGGTTAATAATTCACGAATCGGTTTATGATAAAGTAAGAGATGCTATTGTTGGAGCTTACAAGCAAATAAGAATTGGAAACCCGTTAGATGAAAACAATCATGTAGGACCACTTATTGATAAAGCTGCTGTAGAGATGTATTTGGCTGCTATTGAAAAAGCTAAAGCTGAAGGTGGAAATGTATTGGTTGACGGTGGTGTATTAGAAGGTGAAGGTTATGAAAGTGGTTGTTATGTAAAACCAGCTATTATTGAAGCTGAAAATCATTTTGAAATTGTTCAGGCAGAAACGTTTGCTCCTATATTATATTTAATGAAATATAGTGGAGATGTTGAAAATGCGATAGAAATACAAAACGATGTTGCTCAAGGGTTATCTTCAGCTATTATGACCGAAAGCATGAAAGAAGCGCAAAAATTCCTTTCTTATGCTGGTTCAGACTGTGGAATCGCCAATGTAAATATTGGTACTTCAGGAGCAGAAATTGGCGGTGCATTTGGTGGTGAAAAAGAAACCGGTGGCGGACGTGAGTCAGGTTCGGATGCATGGAAAATTTACATGAGAAGACAAACCAATACCATTAATTATTCAGATAGTTTGCCATTGGCACAGGGAATAAAGTTTGATTTGTAAAATCAACGATAAAGAACTAAAAAGCTCCAATTTTTGTTGGAGCTTTTTTTATCTCAAATAATTAATCAACATCAAAACAAAGAAAATAATAAAAATAGTTTCTGCTATCCATCTCTTTTTTATTTCGATGAGTAAGTTACTTATTATTACGGATAAAGGAATACTTAGTAATGCGAAAAAATCAGCATTTATTGTTGCATTTTTTAAGAAAATGAAATGTTGTAAAACAATGCCAAGAATCAATAATAATATTACACTTCTGTATTTTCTAACCCTTACAACACTTTTTTGTGTAGCAATAACAAAATGCCACAAGGCATAAAGAAAAACAAGCCCCATTACAATAAAAAATAATAATTGATTTAGACTCCAACTTTCATTTATAGGTGCTGAAGTTTCAGTAGCAGTTTCGATAAAAAATATTTTATCTATAGAGAATTCATTAAAAATAAAATAATAAGCTAACAGATAAACAAAAGGAACCAATACTCCCATTAAAGAAACTATATATTCTTTCCAGTAAGGAGGCTTATAATACCTCATAATAAACCAAACCAATAACGCTAAAAAGCCTATGGGTAAATATAAAATAGCTGCTAATCCCATAAAAAAACCTAGGTTAAAGGTTTTTAGTGTTTCTTTTCTTGTGTTATAAAGTTCATTAGATTGGTGTAGTATAAATAAAATAAACACCATAATTATTTGAGTTGGACTAAAAATGAGTACAGCAGGAAATAATGTTTGTAATACAACATAAATAATAAAAGGAACATGAGTGTTGTTGGTTACTAATTTGTATCGATTAACAATATAGTTTAAATAATAACCAATGCCAATAGTAAAGGCACACCACAAGATGTATCTTAGCCAAGTAGTGTTATTTATGCTATTAAAAAATTCGCTAAACCGAAATAAATTAGCATCAACAACAGTAGGTTCAGTAAAAAAAATGGGTAAGCCTAAAGCAATTGCTATAAGAACAACAATCACATTTACAAATGGTTGATTCGATTTGAATATTTTTAACACGAATAATTTTATTTACTGTATATATTTTGTTCTTTTATTAAAGATAAATTTATACATTTGTGCATCAAATTTAATATTATGACTGATTTTATTTACTGGTTAGGCGATTTCTTTTACACAATCTTTAAACCATTAATTTGGTTAGGAGAAACTCCATACTTTAATTTAAACGTAGCTTTTATTATTTTAGGCTTTATAGGCTTGTTTGTTTGGTTAAAAATGCAAGCAAAATTTAACAAAGAAGCTGAAGAAAAAGGTACTTTAAAATAATTTCCTCTCATTGTAATGTCCTACTATTACTCAATAGTAGGGTATATTGTTTTTTTAGTTCGTATTTTCTTCTTTTACAACTAAAGTAAGTACATCTTTGTTAGTATTCCTCATTTTATTGAGCCAATAGCCTAAAACTTTGTTGTGTTTTATTAGAAGTAATTTTTAAGATAAACACTCCTTTTATATTTTTATTTATTGCTAATTGAAATTGATTTTGATTGTTGATTTGAGCGGTTTGAAGTAATTTCCCTAGCAAATCATAAATTTCTATAGTTAATTTTTCCTCTACATTTTCAGAAGAGAAATGAAAATATTGATTTGCATAATAGCCTTTCCATGGCGTAGTAGCTTCTTCTTTTATACTCACATTGTAGCCAATTTCTGTTTTCATTATTACAGGCAAATGATCTGACATATAATGTAACGCTTCAATAATATTTTGAGGTGCTGACGTGTTGGTTGGAGCTGCTAAAATAGATTGGTTATAATGATTGCCATCGTTGCCTAAAGCATAATAGGAATTCGGTATATATTTAAAATAGTTGTGCCCACTTCTTACATCATCACTCACAAACATCCAATCAAACCTATCATCCATTCCTCCATTAGAACCACCATCTGGTAAGATTGCAGTTCTTGGACTCTGTGTATGAATATTGGCAAAAAAAGAATTGGCATGCCATAATCCTGGTGAATTTATAGGATCATATAAATTTACACTTCCACCGTTCAATATAGTATTGAAAGCTGCTTCATAATCTCCATAAATATTCATATCACCAGCAAAGATTACATTTTCTAATGTTGCAGCTTTATTATCTAAATAATTTTTAAAAACTACTGCCTCTTGGTTCCTTTGCTGTTCATTACTCCATCCTTGACTAGCTTTTAAATGTGCCATGTAGCAATGGATAAAAATAGTATCATCACCAGGTCCTAGTCCCGGAGACTTATAAAACAATACATATTCACTAATGTTTCTTAAAGATGTTGGAATTTCATATTGACTATAAAGCTCTAGTTTGTTAGAATTGTAAAAAAGCATATTGTCAGTATCCGGACCATCATAATAAGTAGCACTTTGATAGTGAGAAATACCATCAACATTTAGGGCGTCATTTAAAATAAGATTTATACCACTAAAAGAAGTAAGTTCGGTAATTAAAAAAATATCAGGTTGCACATGTTTTATTATAGGTTTAAGGGTGTCCGCTTTTGAAGCGTTTGACGCAGGATAATTTAGGATATTATATGCCATTACTGTTAATGTATCTTGTGCAGTAATGAATAAAGAGCTAAATAGAAAGAATAAGGCAATAAAATATTTCATCAAAAAAGTTTGAGTACGCGGTAAAAATAAATAGTAGAGATTACATCTCTTTAATTAAGTACAAATATACAGGAAAATGATCGCTATAACCACCAATATATTCTCCAAAAGAATAAGTTCTGTAAGGATATCCTTTAAACCTTCCTGTGTCTGATTTGAGGTAGTTTTTGTTATAAACAACTGATTTGTAGTATTTCAATGAAGAATAATCATCTCCTAAAAGTGGCTCGGAAATAATAATTTGGTCGAATAAATTCCAAGCATCTTGGTAACCTAAGGTGCCAATTCCTTTCTTAAAGAAATCTTCAAAAGGATTATAAAGCTTACCATTATTGGCTTCTTCTTTCGTGCCAACTGATTTTAAATAGCCTCTAACACTAACATCTACAGGGTCATCATTTAAATCACCCATATAAAGTACTTTTGTATTAGGATCAACTTGTTGTAATGAATCTATAATGACTCTTGCTAATTGTGCAGCAGCAATTCTTTTTGGTTTACTTCTTTTTTCCCCTCCTCTTCGTGATGGCCAGTGGGCAACAATTACATGAATTTTTTCGCCATGTAATTCTCCTGAAACCAATAATTGACTACGTGTAAAAAAATTACTGTCAGTTGGGATACTTAGGGTATAACTTTTTGCACTTACATTCTTAAAATAATTGGGATTGTACAATAGCCCAACATCAATTCCTCTTTTATCAGGAGAATCGAAATGAACAATTTGGTAATTTCTATTTTTAATAGGATCTTGTTTTACTAAATCCTCTAAAACAGATTTATTTTCAACTTCTGCAACTCCTAAAATAGCAGCACCGTCAGGAGTAATGTCTGTACCAAGTTCGGAAATAACTCGAGCCATGTTGCTTAGTTTTTCATAATATTTAGAAGTGTTCCATCTTTTTGGTCCGTTTGGAGTAAAATCGTCTTGTAATATTTTGTTGGTATCAGGATCAACAATAGTGTCAAATAAATTTTCAAGATTATAAAAACCTATACAAGTTACTGCATAGTTTTTTTTGTCACTATTATTTTGAGAAAAAGCTACTATCTGTAAGCTTATAATTAACCAAAGAGAAAGAATGATTTTTTTAGTCATAAAAATTGTTTTTTGCAAAATAAAGCATAATTCAACAATTATACCTTTTAGCTGTTTTTTGATGATAATAAATTTAGGTTAATAAATCATTAAGTTACCAACAAATTGTTTCTTACTAATTAAATATTACTATTTTTGCCTCGCATTAATAAAAAGTGATCATCCTAGGAAGCTACCAAGTAAGACTTCTAACCGCTTTTTAAATTATTGATATATCATTATATATACATGAATTTTTTTAGACATTCTATTGTTGCGGTTAGCACCGTTTTTTTTCTGCTTTCAAACAATTTGTTAGCACAAACAGATACAACTAAAGTTGTAAATAATTCAAAAGACACCACTAATTCTGAAATAGACAGGGTGGCACCTACTTTTACAACAACTTTAGATGCGTTGGAAGATGAAAATGCCGAAAACCAAGATGTTTCTGGCTTACTACAATCTTCACGAGATATTTTTAATTCTACTGCAGGATTTAATTTTGGTGTAGCTCGTTACAGAATTAGAGGTTATGATTCAGAAAATTTTGTGGTAACCATGAATGGCGTTACATTAAACAATCCTGAAACAGGTAGAGCAATTTGGGCATTGTGGGGTGGATTAAATGACATTACTCGTTACCAAGAAACTAAAAACGGTATTTCTTCTTCTCCACTTACTTTTGGAGGCATTGGAGGTTCTTCTAATATTAATGCCCGACCAACTGCTATTAGAAAAGGAACTAATATTTCTTATGCCCTTGCCAACAGAACCTATAGCCATAGAATTATGGCTACGCATTCAACCGGAATGATGGACAATGGAATGGCAGTAGCAGTTTCAGCTTCCGGCAGATATTCAGATGAAGGATATATAGATGGTACTTTTTATAGTGGAGCAAGTTATTTTGTATCTATAGAAAAAAAATTAAACAATAAACACAGTTTAGGTTTTGTGGGTTTTGCTGCACCAACTGTTCAAGGTAGAAATAGTATTACCACACAAGAAACATATGATTTAACAGGTAATAATTTTTACAATTCTTATTGGGGTTATCAAGATGGTGAAAAAAGAAATTCACGTGTAAGAAATACGCATCAACCTCGATTAATATTAAATCACTATTTTGATATTAACGATAAAACCCAATTGATGTCTTCTGTATATTATACTTTTGGAAGAAGCGGAAATACACGTTTAAATTGGCATGATGCTGCGGATCCAAGACCCGAATATTGGAAAAATTTACCAAGTGCTTACAGTGAGCCTGGCAATGAATTATTATTTGCTCAACAAACTGCATTATGGCAAGCACAAGATCCTACAACTACCCAATTAGATTGGGATCACTTTTATTTCGCTAACAGTAAAAACCTTTATACCTTAGATAATGTTGATGGAACGGGAACTTCTTTAACAGGGAATAGATCTAAATACATTGTTGAAGAACAAAGACAAGATGTTTATGATTATGGTTTTAATTCTACATTAACTCATAAATTAGCTGATAATTTAACGTTATCGGGAGGAATTAAAGGTAGTATTTATAAAAGTAAAAATTTTAAAGTTATAGACGATTTATTAGGGGGGGATTTTTGGGTAGATGTGGATCAGTTTGCAGAAAGAGATTTTGCTGACCCAGATGCAGCTCAAACAGATTTAAATAATCCTAATAGAGCAGTTAGAGAAGGAGATAAGTTTGGATATGATTATGATATTAATATTAATACCACAAATCTTTATGCTCAGTTAGATGGAACTTCGGCTAAAATAGATTGGTTTTTTGGAGCATCAACCACTTATACCTCATTTTGGAGAACAGGAAATGTAAAAAATGGACTTTTCCCGGAAGATTCTTATGGTGATTCTGAAAAGCAAAACTTTTTTAATTTTGGAACAAAAGCCGGATTAGTATACAAACTTACAGGGAGACACATGTTCAGTATTAATGGAGCTTACTTAACAAGAGCACCATTGGCAAGAAATTCATTCTTATCACCTAGAACCAGAGATGAAGTAGTAAGCGGACTTAAAAATGAACAAGTATTTTCCGGAGATTTTAACTACATTGTTCGTTACCCTAAAGTAAAAACCAGAGCAACAGTTTTCTATACTAGTATTCAAGATAAATTATGGTCAAGAAACTTTTATCACGATGAGCTAAACACTTTCGTAAACTACGTAATGACAGGAGTTGATCAACTTTTCGTTGGTGTTGAATTTGGTGGAGAAGTAAAAGTAACACCTACGATTACCGCTACAGGAACATTTGCTATGGGAGATTTTACTTATAACTCTAGACCAACAGCAACAGTTACTCAAGATAACTCAACAAAATTATTGGAAGAAAATAAAACCATTTATTTGAAAAACTATAAAATTGGAGAATCACCTCAAACAGTATCTTCAATTGGGTTAAGATATCGTTCTCCAAAATATTGGTTTGTGGGAGTAGATTTTAACTATTTTGCAGATATTTATTTACAAGTAAATCCTGACAGACGTTCTGAGTCTGCTGTTGATAATTTTGTTGATACTGACCCTCAAGTACCACAAATTTTAGATCAAACTAAATTAGATAACAATTATACATTAAACTTTTTTGCAGGAAAATCATGGAAGTTTGGTGAATACTTTCTTCGCGTAAACTTAAATGTTACTAATGTATTGGATAATAAAGATTTCCAAACAGGCGGATTTGAACAATTAAGATATACTACAGCCAATATAGATAAATTCCCTCCAATGATTGGATACATGATGGGGAGAACCTATTTTGCAATGGTATCGTTCTCATTTTAAAAATATTAATTAATTTTATACTAACAATATACACTATGACAATTACTAAAAAAATAACAGGAATACTATTATTAGCTGGAATTTCGCTTTTTTCAGTTGGCTGTAAAAAAGATTTTGATACGCCACCTATCAAAACTATTCCTGAAGGAAATAAAATTACTATTGCCGACTTAAAAGCAATGTATCAAGGCGCTCCATTAAAAATAACCGATGAACTTTCGATGTTTGCAGTGGTAACCATGGATGAACAAAGTGGAAATATTTACAAGGAAGCTTATATTCAAGACGAAACAGGTGCTATTAATTTAAGATTGTTATCTTCCGGTGGTTTATACCAAGGAGATTCGGTTAGAGTATTTTTAAAAGGAACAATACTTTCTACTTATAACCAAATGATGCAGTTAGATTCTGTAGATGTAGATAATAACATTATAAAACAAGCTACTAAAAAAGATAGACAACCGGACGTATTTACGAGCATTGCTCAGGTTACTACAGGACAACAAGCTAAACTAATAAAATTGGAAAATGTTCAATTTGTTTCAAATGAGTTAGGAAATACTTATGCTGATGGAGTTAATTTAACTTCTCAAAGTAGAACGTTAGAAGACTCTTTAGGTAATACTATTATCGTTAGAACAAGTGGTTATGCTAATTTTGCAAATGATACTATCCCTAATGGAAGTGGTTCATTAATAGTAATTGTTAGTCAGTTTAACAGTACGTTACAATTATTAATAAGAAATCCAAATGAAGTTATTTTTAATAATCCAAGATTTGGTGCGGGAAATCCAGGAAATACTTTAACTAAAAACTTCCAAGATCAAAGTATTACATCAGGAGGATGGACTACTCAATTACTTACAGGAACGTACAACTGGACAACAAGTGATGCCGGGTCAACAGGTAATTTTTATGGAATGATGTCTAATTGGACAGGTAGTGGAAATGTAGCCTCTGAAGCATGGTTAATTTCTCCTGCTATTGATTTAAGTGCTTCTACTAATGCTACTTTTGATTTTAGAAATGCATCCAACTTTTCAGGTCCAAATATGGAAGTATTGGTTTCAACTAATTATGATGGAGTTAGTGCACCATCAACAGCCACATGGACTCAATTAGGAGCTAATCTTTCTACAGGTGGTTTTGCGTGGGTAAATGGAGGTCCGTTAAGTTTAAATTCTTACTTAACCAATGGTGTATATTTAGCTTTTAAATATACAGGAACTGCATCAAGTGGTAAAACTTGGGAAGTAGATGATATTATAGTAACATGGTAACTTTTTTAAATAGATAAATTTTATTAACCCCTTAAAATTAATAGTTATGAAAAAAATCTTTACAATTTTAACAGCCGTTTGTATCGGAGCAGTTAGTTTCGGACAAACCGTTTTTCAAAGTAACTTAAGCTCTTGGGCTAGTGGAGATCCAACAGATTGGATGGGAAACACAACAAGTATAACTTCAGCTAACGTAGTAGAACAAACAGGATTAGCTACTTATGGAACCAGCATGGCGTCCTTAATTAATGCTACAACCTCTCATAAAAGATTTACTACACAACCAGTGAATGTTGTAGCGGGAGAATCTTACCTTATAGAAATGTGGGTAGTAGCCCAAAATTCTGGTGAATTAAGAACAAATTATTATGATGTAACTAATAGCGTTTATGGGACATATAACCCTTATATTGATGTTGCAGCTGCTTCAGGTGGTAACTTGGTGATGATTTCTCAAACAGTAACAGTTCCTGCTAACTCTACTAGCGTTGAGTTTATTTTATCACTTAGGAACACAGACCCTACAACAGCTCCAGCACCATTTGAAATCGGTATTTTAGTTGATTCCGTTGCTATTACTTCAACAACACCTCCAACTACTAGCATTAAAAAAATCTATGACATTCAGTTTACAACTAACCCTAATGGAGATTCTCCTGAAGTAGGAAATGTTGTTACAACTAAAGGTGTGATTACAGGGATTATTAAAAATGGACCAGACAGACATGCTTTCTTTATACAAGATAGTGCTTTAGCTTGGAATGGAATATATGTGTACGAAAGAAATGATTCAACTTTAGTTATTGGCGATAGTGTTGAAGTTACCGGTACTGTTGCTGAATACAATGGATTAACAGAACTTTCTTTTGTATCAAACATCACTGTTTTAAACTCTGGAAATACCTTGCCAACTCCTGTTGTAACTACTACAGGAAATGCCAATATGGAACAATGGGAAGGTGTTGTAATTCAGACCTTAAATGCTGAATGTACTAGTAATACTGTAGGTTTCGGAATGTGGGAAATTAATGACGGATCAGGTACTCTTTTAGCTGATGATGATATTTTTCCTTATCACTTTAATGCTGTTGTTGGTTCTGATTATAATGTTACTGGTATAGGACATTTTTCTTTCGGAGATTACAAAATCTTACCAAGAGATATCAATGATATTAGTTTAGTTGTTGGTATAGATGAATTAAATGCCAATAACGTTGCTGTTTATCCAAATCCTGCTAACGACCAAATTACTTTCCAATTAGAAAACAATGGTTTTGAATTGATTGTAGCGGATATTACTGGTAAAATGGTTGCTACTGCTAATACAGTTGCTGATAAACTTACGTTGTCTTTAGAAAACTTAAATAACGGAATTTATTTTTACACTATTAAAAATAAAGATGCTGTTATTGCTACTAACAAATTTGTAGTGGTTAAATAACCAACTCAATTTACATTAACAAAAAAGCCGATGAAATTAATTTCATCGGCTTTTTTGTTAATCAACAGATAGATAGTTCAATAAAAATCTTTTATTAAATATCGTAATTCGTTAATCATTAAAGCGGTGGCCCCCCAAACAATTTGTTTGTTTACCACAAAACAAGGCACTTTTAGCTGTACTCCACCAGAAAGTTTTACCATTTGTTGCTGAAAGGTGTTGGGATGAATAAGGGTTTGAACTTCGACTTCTACTACATCATAAACTTCACTAATTTGTAAGGTAAAAGTGGGAGAATAATCAATAAAACCGATAACAGGTGCAACCAAAAAATTGCTTACAGGAATAAATACATCGGTAAGTTTGCCAATGACATCTACATGTTCTTTAACAATGCCTATTTCTTCATTAGCTTCACGCAAAGCGGTTTCAATTAAATTTGCATCATGCTCTTCTTTTTTACCACCCGGAAAAGCAATTTGTCCACTATGATTACTATTGTTTATAGCTCTTTTAATTAAGACGGTATGTAGGATATTATTTTTTTCGTAAAATAAAATCAAAACACCACTTTGGCGTGCTTGTTTTTTGGTTAATTCATCAACATCAGCTTTTCGGTATGGAGCTGCTTCTAAATGCGTTTTTATTCCCGGTAGCGGATATTTAAACTGTTCGCTGATATATGTTTTAAAAAGCTCTATCATTCTTTCATCAATGTAGATTTCAATAAATATTGAACTTCATTTTTTGTGCTTAATTTAATAAGCTTCTTATCATTTGTCAATTCAATTTTATCATATAAAAATGGTAATATCTCTGTGTTTTCAATTGATATAAGTCCTTTTTTGTCCTTTTTTTCAGCAATAAACAGTTGAGGTAAAAATCGTTCTATTAACTCATATTCTGCAGGAATTACATAGCTGCCTTTAGTGTTGATAATGCCAAATTTATTTTCAAAGTTAACGATGGCAATTTCATCAATAAATTCTCCTGCAAAGATGAAGCTGTATGGAACTTTAAGTTTGGTATTAAAATCACAATATCCCCATTTGCCATGTCTTTTTATGGCAATTAAGTCCTTTGATATTGCCCCAATATCTTCAAACAAAGCGGGAACAACTTTTTTTCCTGTGGTATCTATTAAGCCCATTTTTCCTTCCGTCATTTGTCTGGCATAGCCTTTATCATTAAACAACCCCCAATTCAACACACCATCTTGATATGGAATAATGGCTTCAATAATTATCGTTCCAGTAGTATTTACATAACCGTAAAGATTATCTTTTACTACAATCGCTAAACCATTTTCGGGTTCAGTAATTTGAGTATAAATGGGCGGTAAAATACTGTCTCCTTTACTATTAATAACACCGTAAAATTGTGTTGATTTAATGCGAATAAATTCATTTTCCAGATTATCTATCCAATCGTAAATAGGTTTTACTACATAGTATAAATTAGTATCGATAATGCCATATTTGTTATCTTTAAAGACGTAAGCAATACCTTTGTTAAAATATCCTACAGATTCATATTCTAACCCAATGACAAGATTGCCGCTTGTATTTATAAACCCATATTTTTCGTTTAGTGCAACAGCAATAAATTTGTTTTTGGTGGTTCCAATTTCGTCATACATTAATGGAACTATTTCTTCTCCCAAGCGATTAATTATTCCGTATTTATCGTTTATTCCAACAACAGCCAATCCGTTTACAAAATCTTCAGCTTCATCATATTTAAAAGGAACAATAAGTTGATTGGTTTTATCTATAAAACCTATTTTTCCGTTTAAACCTACTAATGCAAGTTCTTCTTTAAAGTCGTTTGCAAAATTGTAAGTTGGTGGAATTACTTCTTGCAAATGTTCATTTATAAAACCCCATTTATTGTTTTTCATAAAAGGATAGAAAGTAGTTTTTGCCATTTGAAAATCTTTTACCAATTCATTTTTAAAAGGATATTCGGGATATGTTCTTAAAAAAGTTTTAATATTATCAGCAGTATAATTGATGATAGATAAATTATAAATATTTCTCCAAGCACTTGCTGTATAAGGGTTTTTTGGGTTGTTTCTTATAAAATTATAGTAAGATTTTATTTTTTTATCAGCGGTGGAAAGTTCGTAAATGGTTCTTTCGGCTTGTGGCACAAATGGATTGTTAGGATGATGCTGAATAAATTTTAGGTTGTTTTCTATGGTATTAGGTTGCGTAAATTCTTTATAAATTAAAGTATCTAAAATATTTTTTGCAATTTTTATTTCATTAGCATTAGGATAAGTATCGATAAAATGTTGAATTGCTTCAGCGTTTTCTTGTTTTTTAGCGAAGTTAAAAGCAATTTCATTTCTTAATAAAATAGCAGAGTCAATTTGTTTTGCTTCAACATTACAATCAATAAATTTATTATAAGCAGCAATAGAATGTTTGTTTTTAGCAACTTCAAAACATTTTTCATTAATTAATTGATGTTGAACATAAATGCTTGACGAGTCAACCCCAAAAGCCTTAAATTTTTCTTTTTTCTTTGGACTTAATTTTGGATAAAGAAAAGATGCTTCTTGAATATAATATAAAGCTGAATCTATATTATGGAAAGGATTGTTATTTCTGTAATAAATTATACTAAGTCCATAAGAAGCCGGAACAGGATTTTCCTTTAATGATTTTTCAAAGTATTTTTTGGCTTTAAAATAGTCATGAACTTCTAAGGCTGCAAAACTTTTAGTTAATTTACTACTAAATAAACCTTGCGAAAACCCACTTGTAGCAAGGGTTAAGATAAAAATTAATGCAAGTGTATTTTTAGAAAGTAAAAACATTTTTTGAAAAGCTAACGTATTAACAACTTGTTGAACGTTTTTTATGACAAAAAAATTCTCATATATATTAATTTTAGTTTTTAGCATTTCTTTGTTTAGTTGTAAAGAAGTAATGGTTAATGAGCCTAATCTTCCTCGTCCGGTAAAAAAAGACTTAAAAGAGATTAGAGCTGACGGTAAAATTAAGGCTTTAATTAATTATAGTGCAACAAGTTATTTTATTTATCGAGGGCAGCCTATGGGTTTTGAGTACGAATTGTTGAATCAATATGCTAAAAGTCAGGGAGTAGAGCTAGAAGTTATTCCAATAAAAAATATGGATAGTGTATTTATTCATTTAAACCACGGAGTAGGAGATATTGTGGCAGCTAATTTAACGGTTACTTTAGATAGAAAAAAACAAGTGGATTTTTCACATCCAATTTTATTTACCAAACAAGTGCTGGTGCAGCGTAAACCCGAAAATTGGAAAAATATTTCTAAAAAATCACTTAAAGATTCACTAGTAAACTCTCCATTAGAATTAGGTGGTAAAACGGTTTTTGTTAGAAGAGAATCATCTTTTTATGAGCGTTTGCATAGTTTATCTAAAGAAATAGGTGAGAAAATTAAAATTCAGGTAGTTCCAGGAGAAGTTTCTATGGAACAACTTATAGAACAAGTAGCTCAAGGAACAATAGATTATACCGTTGCGGATAAAAATATTGCTTTAGTAAATGAGTGGCAATACCCTAATATTGAAGCAAGTGTTGAGGTGAGTAATGAGCAGCAAATAGCATTTGCTTTAAGAAAAAACAGTCATAATTTAACTATTTCTATTAACAATTGGTTAAAAAAATATCAAAAAACGGTTGCTTTCAAGTTATTGTATAAAAAATATTACGATAATCGTTCCCAACATGCTAAACGAGTTAATGATGAGTCATTTACATTGAGTAGCGGACAACTTACTCCTTATGATGAAACATTGAAAAAATATGCACCACAAATACCTTGGGATTGGGAGTTGTTGGCATCTTTAATTTATCAGGAATCGAGGTTTAATAATAATGCATTAGGTTGGGGAAACTCTTTTGGAGTGATGCAATTTATGCCAGTAACAGGAGCTAAATATGGAGTTGATTCTACCTCTTCAGCTCATGAAAATATTAAGGCAGGAGTAAAGTACATTCGTTATTTAAGTCGAATGTGGGAAGACAAGATTGCAGACTCTACTGAAAGGGTAAAATATGTTTTAGCGAGTTATAATGTTGGTCCCGGACATGTTTTTGATGCGTATCGATTAGCACAGAAATACAATAAAAATCCTCAGCTTTGGAAAGAGGTCAGTTATTTCCTCAAAAATAAATCTAAACCAAAGTATTATAAAGATGAGGTGGTAAAACACGGTTACTGTAAAGGTCATATCACTTACAAATATGTAAAAGAAATTATGGAGCGTTACCAACATTATAAAACAGCTATAGATATACACCAAGAAGTGTTGGCTGAGGAATAATTTACTTTTGTTTTTTTAACAAAACACTCAACAAAAACAAAAACACCCCTCCACCAATAAATGCACTAAATACAAACAAACTTTTGTGATAAGCTGTTATTTCGCCTAAATTGAAATAGTACATTGCTCCCTGTAAAAACAAATAAATTTCACTTAACACAAATCCTAAAATAAATAAGCTCAAGCCAATTCGAACAAATAGTTTGTTGTGGTTAAAAACGCCTTCTAATGATAGAAAAAGTAATAAAGCACCACTTATCACTCCAAGCATCAATAGGTGGATAAAACCAATCACTAAGTATCTTATTTGTATGGAAGCTTCATTTACTTCTGGTACTACCGAAAAGGATTGAAATACTACTTTTACAATCATTGAAATTAGGATAAAATATACCAAGGTTTTAATGTAAAATGTAGCAGATGATAAAAAGGTGTTTAAGGGCTTTATTAGAGTAACAATAAGATGATAAAACCCTATCAGTTGAAAAATAACACCTAAACTGTTTATGATATTTAATGTTGGTAGTTTGACAAACCAATTTATAGGTAAAGCTAATGTAAAAACTACCGATAAAATTAACCAGCCCAATGCTTTCTTTAATTGGGTATTTTTTTTGGTTAGATGATTAGTTAGGAATTTGATAAATAAACCAATAATGCCAAAAATAAACCAGCCATTAAACTGAAAATGCAAAAAAGTTTGAATAGCAATATTATAAGCATCAGAGTTTTTTCCAAATACAACAATGGATATAGGTAAACACCAAATGCCGATAGTGGAAATAACCATGAACCACAATGCAGCACGAATAAATTGTTTATTGATGGTAGTAAATGGTTTTAGGTCTTTTAAAATCAGTTTTACAAAAAAGTAGGAAGCAAAAATATGTAAGGATGAAAATAGTATTGAAAAAGCAGCATATCCTTGAAAAGGAAAACTAAATAACATACCGATTACAGCAAATTGAGTAATAAAAAATAAATAATGATAAATTTTCCTGATGTTTGGTAAAAAGCGGTAAACAATAAAACTATATAACATTAAATAAAGCCATCCCAACATGGCAACATGCGAATGAGCGTGAGTTAAAAACCTAAAATTAAAATCAATTTCGCTAATAAAAGCATAGCGTAAAACTAAGCCTAGCATAGTTGCAATTAAAAAATTAATTAAACAGGTTATGACCCAAGATTTAGGCATTGTTTTAGAAAATAAAAAAGCAGATAAACGCACCATTTAAGAACGTGTTATCTGCTTTTATAAATGAGTAGCTAGTTATTTTTCAGAAACTATTGAAGCCCCAAAATATTCTCTGTTCATACGAGCAATAAACTCCAACGAGATACCTTTTGGACATTCTACTTCGCAAGCTCCAGTATTGGTACAGTTTCCAAACCCTTCTTTATCCATTTGTTCTACCATGTTTAACACACGTTCTTTTCTTTCGATTTGTCCTTGTGGAAGATAAGAATACTGAGAAACTTTTGCAGCAACAAACAACATTGCCGATGAGTTTTTACAAGTAGCAACACAAGCTCCACAACCTATACACGTTGCAGCGTCCATAGCTTTATCAGCATCCGGTTTAGGAATAGGCAGTGCATTAGCGTCTTGTGTATTTCCTGAAGTATTTACAGAAATAAAACCTCCCGCATGTTGAATTCTATCAAAAGAACCTCTATCAACAATTAAATCTTTTATTACAGGGAAAGCTTTAGAACGAAATGGTTCAATATAAATAGTATCTCCATTTTTAAACATTCTCATGTGTAGTTGGCATGTGGTTACACCTCTATCCGGACCATGAGCTTCACCATTAATGTATAAAGAACACATACCACAAATTCCTTCTCTACAATCGTGATCGAATGCAACTGGCTCTTTACCTTCGTTTACTAAGTTTTCGTTTAACACATCCAACATTTCTAAAAATGAAGAATGTTCTGAGATATCTTTTATAGGATATGTTTCCATTTTTCCCTCAGATTTTGCGTCTTTCTGACGCCATATTTTTAGTGTTAAATCCATAATTATAGTTTATAAGGCAATAGGCATTAGTGAATAAGTACCTAATTACCTGGTGTTTTAACTTATATATTCATTCATCTTTTTTATTAAAGAATTGAGCATTTTTATTTCTTCAATAATTAATAAATCTATTTCTTTTGTATTTTCTTCTGTTAAATATTCTAATTCTCTACAAATTATCAATTGAGTTTCTAATTCCATTAATGAACCTCTTGCTATTTTTAGAAACTGAGAATAATTTCTTGTATAATCTCTACCATAACCTTCAGCAATATTTGATGGAATTGAAACTGCTGCACGCCTTAATTGACTAGTTAAGCCAAACTTTTCATTGTCAGGTAAAAGATTTGTTAACTTATAAGTTTGTTTTACAATCAAAATCCCTTTTTCCCAAACCAATAAATCTTTGTAACTTTTAATTTCACTCATCCTAACTATTGCCTTTTCAACTATTGCCTATTGCCTTACTTATAACTTCTCTGTTTCAATTCAATATCATTAAAAGTCAACTCTTCTTTATGAAGCACAGCTTCTCTTGGATTTCCTGTATATTCCCAAGCGGCAACATATTTAAAATTAACATCATCTCTTTTTGCTTCACCTTCTTGTTCACCACCAGTTTCAACAGATTCCTCTCTAAAGTGTCCTCCACAAGATTCATTTCTGTGTAATGCATCAACAGCAAACAATTCTCCTAATTCAAGGAAATCGGCAACTCTACCGGCTTTTTCTAATTCAGGATTAAGTTCATTCATTCCTCCAGGAACAAAAACATCTTTCCAAAATTCTTCTCTAATCTGAGCAATTTCGTCCATTGCTTTTTTAAGACCCGCTTCATTTCTTGCCATCCCAACATAATCCCACATTATTTTTCCTAATTTTTTATGAAAATAATCCACCGACTTAGTTCCTTTATTATTGATGAGTTTCTCTAATCTTTCTGTAACTTCTTTTTCAGCAGCATCAAATTCAGGTAAATTGGTAGGTATTTTTCCTGTTCTAATTTCGTTAGAAAGGTAACCACCAATAGTATATGGTAAAACAAAATAACCATCAGCTAATCCTTGCATTAATGCAGAAGCTCCTAATCGATTAGCTCCATGGTCAGAGAAATTAGCTTCTCCGGCAGCATAACATCCCGGAATGGTAGTCATTAAGTTATAATCAACCCAAATTCCTCCCATGGTGTAATGTACCGCTGGGTAAATCATCATAGGTGTTTTGTATGGATTTTCATCTACAATTTTCTCATACATTTGGAACAAGTTACCATATTTAGCTTCAATAACCTCTTCTCCTAATTGAGTAATTTTTTCTGCAGTTGGATTTTCAAGTCCTAACATATTGGCTTTTTCTCTACCATAACGCTGAATAGCAGTTGAGAAATCTAAATAAACAGCCTCACCAGTTGCATTAACTCCATAACCGGCATCACATCTTTCTTTAGCAGCTCTAGAAGCAACATCTCTAGGAACTAAGTTTCCATAAGCTGGATATCTTCTTTCCAAGTAATAATCTCTATCTTCTTCCTTAAGGTCTGTTGGCTTTATTTTTTTCTCTCTAATCGCTTTAACGTCTTCCATTTTCTTTGGCACCCAAATTCTACCGTCATTTCTTAATGACTCAGACATTAACGTAAGTTTAGATTGGTATTCTCCTGAACGAGGAATACATGTTGGATGAATTTGAGTGTAACATGGGTTAGCAAAGAAAGCCCCTTTTTTGTGCACTTTCCATGCGGCACTAACATTAGAACCCATTGCGTTGGTAGATAAAAAGAATACGTTTCCGTAACCACCACTAGCAATAACTACTGCGTGTGCCGAATGTCTTTCTACTTCTCCTGTAACTAAGTTTCTGGCAATAATTCCTCTTGCTTTTCCATCAACCAACACTAAATCTAGCATTTCATGACGGTTATACATTTTAATTTTTCCTTTACCAATTTGGCGGTTCATAGCCGAATAAGCTCCTAACAATAATTGTTGTCCGGTTTGTCCTTTTGCGTAAAAAGTTCTTGAAACCAATACACCACCAAAAGAACGGTTATCTAACAAACCGCCATATTCTCTAGCAAAAGGAACTCCTTGAGCCACGCATTGGTCAATAATATTGGCTGAAACTTCTGCTAAACGATAAACATTTGCTTCTCTAGCTCTGTAATCACCACCTTTAACCGTATCATAAAATAAACGATAAGTAGAATCGCCATCATTTTGATAATTCTTAGCTGCATTTATACCACCTTGTGCAGCAATAGAGTGAGCTCTTCTAGGTGAATCTTGATAACAAAAAGCTTTTACATTATAACCCATTTCCGCTAAGGATGCAGCAGCAGAACCTCCTGCTAATCCTGTTCCAACAACAATAATGTCAATATTTCTTTTATTAGCAGGGTTAACTAAATCGATGTGGTTTTTATAATTTGTCCATTTATCTTTTAACGGACCTTCTGGTATTTTTGAATCTAATTTCGACATACTTAAAATAGATTAATGCGAGTGATTGATAAAATGAAAAATTGCAATAAAAATAAATCCTAATGGAATAATGATGGCATACAATGTTCCTAACTTTTTAATGATAGGTGTATATTTTCTGTGGTTAAAACCAACAGATTGAAATGCTGATTGAAAGCCATGCAATAAGTGCAAGGCTAAGAAAACAAAAGCCAACACATAAATGCCTACTCTAGCAGGATCTTCAAACTTGTGAACTAGGTGTTCGTAATATTTTGTAGGGTTATCCCAAATACCATCAATAAACTTGTCTTTAATTTCAGGAATCCAAAAATCATAAAAATGTAAACCTAAAAACAACATTATCATAATTCCTGTAATAATCATGTTTCTACTCATCCAACTGGCATTCTCTCCCGGTTTGTTCATGGCATACTTTACAGGTCTTGCTTTTTTGTTTTGTAAATCAAGGTAAATGCCCATTCCTAAGTGGAATAAAACTCCAAAAAGAAGTACAGGCTGAAGGATATATTGAATAAGTGGGTTGGTACCCATAAAATGAGATGTCTCATTAAAAACATCAGCACTAAGCACTGATAGAAAGTTGATTACAAAATGTTGTAGAAGAAAAAATAATAAGAAAAAACCCGATAAGGCCATTAAAATTTTTCTTCCTACTGAAGATGTTGAGAATCCTTTACTCATGGTATGAACGATTTATAATTTTTCGACAAATGTAGGACTATTCTGCAAAAATCAAATTTTATAGGGGCAAAAAAATCAATAAAATTGCCCTGAGAATTATACTCCAAAAACAGTTTTTGAATTGGTGGTAGTTATTTTAGCTACTTCTTCTAAACTAACTTGTTTTAAATTAGCCACTTTTGTAGCAATTTCAATAATGTAAGCACTTTCGTTACGTTTCCCTCTGTAAGGAACGGGAGCTAAATAAGGAGCATCGGTTTCTAAAACCAAATGTTCTAGACTTATTTGTTCAACCACTTTATCCAACCCCGCATTTTTAAAGGTAACTACTCCACCGATGCCTAGTTTAAAACCACCATAGTTGATGATTTTTTGTGCTTGCTCCAGATTTCCTGTAAAACAATGGAAAATGCCACGCATATTTTCGTCATTTTCTTCGTCTAAAATTTCAAAAATTTCATCAAAAGCATCTCGGCAATGAATAACAAAAGGCAAGTTATTAGCTTTAGCCAATCTGATTTGATGACGAAAAGCGGCTTGTTGTTCTTTAAAAAAAGTTTTGTCCCAATATAAATCTATGCCTATCTCGCCAATGGCAACAACTTGATGTTCAGACAACATTTTTTCTACCTGCGCTAATTCTTGTTGGTAATCGGCTTTTACCGAACAAGGGTGAAGCCCCATCATGGGAAACATGTTATCAGGGTATTTTTTTGCTAAAGCCAATAAAGCATCCGTATAATCGCTATCAATGTTGGGTAAAAAAAATCGGGAAACCCCTAAATTAATGGCTTTTTGCACTACTTCATCAATATCATCCTTAAATTGCTCAGAATATAAATGGGTGTGTGTGTCAGTTAAAATCATACTGCAAAAATAAGGCTTATGGGTTTATTTTTTATAAGTTATTTTATATTTACTCGACTTAAGTAAGCTCCCATTTTAGTTTAGTAGAGTTTAGTTTGTACTAGGGGAGTTTATTAATTGCTTTATTATTTCAATTTCTAGCAACTCCCCTATAAAATGTAGATAATGTTAGTGGTAGTTTATTCCTTCTTTTTTTGAGAAGTCTCTTTTCTTTTTTACTTAATGTTTTACAAGTAGTGATTACTCCACCATTATTATAACACTCTACAGGAATTTGTTCAATAAATTCTTCCCAGTATTTTTTCATATTAAGGAGTTCACTTAATTTATCAATAAAAACAACAATCTTTTCGGCATCAGAAACATTTAACTGCTCTTTTGCATTGGATAAATTGTAATAATTATATCCTGTTGAATTTTTTAATTCGAAGATAAGTGTATTTGGATCAACATAAGATTGTAAGTTATTTTTATCAATGGAGGAAATTAGTTTAATAATATCGATGGAATCAATTAGATATTTTGTTTTATTTGCTTGCCAACTCCAGTAACTATCCTCCATTTTATATGTCCTTGCAAATTCATCATTATTATCTGAAAAATAGTCTGATGTCCAATTAATTAACTTAACAGAGTAACCCCCAGGGAATAGGTCTGAAGAATCACGTTGCCAAATGTCTACAATTTGTCTTTCTGTCCATATTCGTAGATAAAAATTTCCTGAATATTTGTCAAGTTTATATAGGTCTAAAGAGTCCGAGAAGGTTGTTAATGAATTTTTTTGGCAGAAAGTGGAACTAACTACGATAACCAGAAATAATATTAAGTGAAGAAATTTCATAGTTCAATTATTACTTCCCTTCGCAATCGCTAAACTGAAGCATTAGCAATTTATCAAGGGGCTTAGTGATGGTTTTATCATTACTACAAAAATAGTCTTTTAAGGTATTTTACCTACTCGACCTAAGCAGCTTCCTACTTTGCTTTCGCAGAGCTTAGCTCGTATTTTTGGGGTCATTTTGTTGTTTTTGCTTCTTTTTGTTTTAAATAGTTAATAAAAGCACTACAAGCTACAAGCATAAATTTTGCGTCTTCTTGATTTAAGTTGTCGTCTTCTATAAGTGCGTGCCTAATTCCATCTGCGTCACTTGTATAACCATATAAACTACTAAATGAATTTTTTAATGCTGGGTGAATATTATTGTTTTTTTCAATTAGTTTTAATGCTTGCCCAAGTGTTGCTTTTGGATTACCTGTCAAAATTGAACAATATGATTCTACAGCACTTATTGATTCTTTAATTGAATTTCTATAGTCTGGTGATTTTCTGTCGGAAAAAAGTTCTAAAGCCCGATTTAAATGTGTCTTTACTGGCTTGAGGTTGTCCGTTATAGTAAGTGCCTCTTCAATTGATTCAACTTCTTCTTTTGAGCTAATCTGAGTCAAAGTTCCGTTAACGAACCTGTAAGCGGAGATTTCTCTTTCCAATACATTATTACTATATTCCATGAAAGCATCATTAGTCTGACTAGAATAATCTGGAGTATAGTTAAGTGGAACAAACTCTAAAAAATCATAAACTTCATACCACTTAGCAGAAAAAAAATATTGCTTTAAAACTTCATGATACCGTTTAAAGAAATATGGTTTCTCGTCAAGACGTTTTTTGAAATAATGAATCCAAATTCTTGATAATAATACCTGAACAGAATCTTCATTACTTTCTATACTGTCATACTTTACTTCACCTTTCCAATAAAAAATCGTCAAGCCATTCCACAAAGCATTTTTTAAATCTTCATCTATAGTTTCTGTCTGTATTACACTTTTAATTGGTGCTTTTCCTATTCGCTGTGAAAATAACGTCATTGTTTAGTCTTTCATTTAAGGTTGCTTGTAACTTATACAGTATATATGATAAAATTCACAAAACTGTTATACTTATTTTCCCAGATATATCAAAAATAGTTTACAAAACCCTCTTAAGTGCTTTTTAAGCTCCAACGGAGCGTAATTGCTTTAGCGTTGAGTGTAGCTCAATGCGAATTTATATTTGTTGCTTATGAGTGTGTTTAGTTACAAAAACACACCTCTGATGTTGTAATCTCGCTGCTGTCGCAACTTTGAACAACATCATCTCCTCTCAAGAGGAGAAAGACTATTTCAAACAGATTCCCGATAATTTTTCCGTTGCACTACAAAATTTCGAGAATGACGCTTGTAGTGGGCTTTTTATAGCTTTTTAACATCATTTTCAGCGGGTAAGCAGAAAAATACTTAAATTTGTAGTGAGTTTTTCCCTCATGCAAAAAGTAGCAAAACATATCACCGGATTTTTAATGGCATTGGTAATTCTATTTGCATCCTTGCAAGTTAGTGTTTCCAAAATGACTTGCTATATTGCCAACGATACGTTTTATAGCTTAGGCGAATTTGAAGATTGTAAACCCCAATCAGATTGCGAGTTAAGCAATAAATGCTGCGATTTTGATAAAATAACGTTTGATTACAATGTAAGCTCCACTGTTAATTTTCAAGATATCAACTTATCAAAAATGGCTTTGTTAGTGGTTAATGAGCTTCCTCAAACCATTAAAACACCCGTTATACAACCAACTTTTCTTACTTTTTTTCATAAGCTGCCACCACCCTTAAGTGGTTACGACTTACTCAAAGTTATTCAGGTATTTAGATTATAGAATTATTACACTTGGCTGCTGCTTATTGCAGCATAAATCAGTAGTGTATAAATTTTAATAATCTAATTTTTATGAAAAATCATCTTATAATTCTTATCTGTTTGCTGTTCAATATTGCCGTAGGGTTTTCTCAAAACCTTAAGGGAAATGTATTTGAACTGCACAATGGAGAACACAAAATGCCCATTCCTGGCGCTAATGTATATTGGCTAAATGCCGATAAAGGAACGGTTACCGAAGCAGATGGAACTTTTGAAATAACAGTTCCAGATACATTTCCTGCTACTTTAATGGTAAGCTTTGTCGGGTATAAACCCGATAGTATAGTTTTAAAAAGTATTCCTAAAAAGCCTATAAAAATTGAGCTAAAAAGCAATGTAGATTTAAAGGAATTTGAAGTGGTGGAAAAAGAAGCTACCACCAAAATTGACATTGTAAATCCTTTATTGGTAGAAAAATTAAATAAACAAGAATTTGAAAAGGCGGCTTGTTGCAATATTTCCGAAAGTTTTGAAACCAACGCAACGGTTGATGTAAACTTTACGGATGCTGTTTCCGGGACTAAAAAAATTCAAATGTTGGGTTTAGATGGTATTTATACTCAAATTCAGGCAGAAAACTTACCTTTAATTAGAGGATTATCGTCAGCTTACGGATTAACATTTGTCCCTGGAACTTGGGCAGAATCTATCCAAATTATTAAAGGAGCAGGTTCGGTAGTTAATGGTTACGAATCTATTACAGGTCAGATTAATATTGAAATGCTTAAGCCTGATGAATCAGAAAATTTATTTGTAAATGTTTACGGAAACGAAAAAGGTAGAATGGAATTAAATATTCATGGAGCTCAAAAATTGAGTAAAAAATGGAGTACAATGTCGCTTGCTCACGTTAGTAATCAATCGGTAGAGTGGGATATGAATGATGATAGTTTTTTGGATATGCCGATAAAAACGCAATATAATTTTTTCAACAGATGGAAATATCAAAGTAAAAAATTCATGTCTCAATTTGGTTTTAGAGGGGTTTATGATGAGTTAGAAGCAGGTCAAAACCGAATTACGAATGAAAATAGGCTGTTTAAAATTGGGGTAACCACCAAACAATTTGAAGTGTTCAATAAAAATGGTTTTCTATTTCCTGAAAAGAAATATAAGAGTATAGGCATTATTCAGAACTTTAAATATCACAGTCACCAATCGAATTATGGCGATAAAAAATTTAATGCTGAACAAACAAGTTGGTATTTCAATTCTATTTATCAAACCATTATAGGCAATACGAATAACACTATTAAGTTTGGTGGAAGTATGCAATACGATCTGTATGATAAAAACTATAACGATTCACTTTTTGGTAGAGAAGAAGTGGTTCCGGGAGCTTTTGCAGAATATACTTATACCGGAAATAAAAGTGCATTGGTATTAGGGGCAAGAGGAGATTACCACAATATGTATGGAGCTTTTTTTACACCAAGATTACATTATAAATACAATTTTACACAGCTTTCGGCATGGAGATTTTCTGTAGGAAGAGGCTTTAGAACAGCTAATCCGTTTATTGAAAGTGCTAGTGTTATGGCAAGCTCAAGAAATGTGGTAACGGAAGAATTAAATCCTGAAATAGCTTGGAATTACGGAACGAGTTTAACTCATAATTTTGAGTTGTTTAAAAAAGAAATGACTTTTAGCACCGATTACTATTATACCGATTTTGAAAATCAAGTGGTGATTGATATGGAAAACCCCAACGAAGTAGTGTTTTATAATTTGGATGGGAAATCGTTTTCTCATAGTTTACAAGTGGAACTTCATGTTAGAATTACTGAACAGTTGGAGTTAAGAACTGCGTATAAGTTTTACGATATTCAAACCGATTATAAAAGTGGACGAAAAACAAAACCACTAGTGCCAACCAACAGAGCGTTTATGAATATTGCTTATGCTACTAATTTCGATAAATGGAAGTTTGACCTTACGGGACAATGGTTTGGAACGAGCAGGTTGCCAAGTACCGAAACTAATCCGGCAGACTATCAAATTCCGTCAAGGTCGTTATCTTATTTTATGTTTAGTGGGCAAGTAACCCGAGCATTTAAGCATTTTGAAGTGTATGTTGGAGTAGAAAACTTGACTAACTTTACGCAAGATAATCCTATTATTGCAGCTAATGATCCTTTTGGCTCTAATTTTGACGCTTCTTTAATATGGGGTTCTATAAATGGTAGAATTACCTATGCAGGAATCAGATATAAATTCAATAAATTATAAACTATAAAACAATATAATCATATGAAAAATTTATTTGTAATACTATTAGCAAGTGTTTTAAGTCTTTTTATAAACGATGTTAACGCACAAAAATCGCAAGAAACCATTATTATAAAAACCAAAATTTATTGCGATCATTGTATGCAGTGTAATAGTTGTGGTAAAAATATTGATTTTGGAATAAGAAACAATAAGGGAATAAGAAAAGTAAAAATAAACCCGGAAAATAACACTATAACAGTAACATATAGATCTGATAAAACTAATCCAGAAGAAATTAGAAAGGCAATTTCGGAAGCAGGTTTTGATGCAGACGATATCAAAGCATCTCCCGAAAGTTATCTAAAACTTGATGAGTGTTGTAAAGCAAAATGATATAAACTATAAAAATTAAATCTCATGAAAAATTTATTTATACTACTATTAGTAAGCATTTTTAGCTTTTCTGTAAATGATGTGAAAGCACAAGACACTAAAAAAACAGCAACAATAAAAATTAAAACATCAGCTCAGTGTGAAGAGTGTAAAGAGCGATTAGAAAAGGCTTTTGCTTATGAAAAAGGAGTGAAAAAATCTAAATTGGATATTGAAACTGCTGTATTTACAGTAGAATATAATCCCAAGAAAACCACTCCTGAAAAGTTAAAAAATGCAGTAACTAAAATAGGTTATGATGCAGATGATCTTCCAGCAAATGAAAAAGCTTACGAACAACTTCCTACTTGTTGCCAAAAAGGCGGACATAAAAAGGAGTGATATTTTTCTTATTTTTATTACACGAAACGTATAAAATTTTTTACGGATGAAAAGTGTTTTAATTATTACTTTGCTCTTATTTACAATCTTAGGATTTGCTCAAGAAAAGCAATCGCTAGAGATTATTGAGCCGCAAACTACTTATGAGAATATACATGTTGAACCGATTTATGAAAATGAACACGCTTCTTATTATCTTATTTGGATAAAGCAAAGTGTAAAGTCGCACAAACACATTGAGCATACAGAAAGTATTACCGTTATTGATGGAGCAGGAATAATGATGGTTGGCGAACAGCAATTTGAAATTAAGAAAGGTGATTTTTTTATTATCCCTAAAGATACGTTTCACTCGCTAAAAGTAACCTCTGAAACTCCTGTAAAAGTGCTTTCTGTACAAATGCCTAAGTTTAATAAAGAAGATAGGATTTTTGAAGAAGAATAATTGTTAGATAAATCCCCTTTCGGTAGAATAGGGGATTACTCTACAATAACAATCCCTAATTTATCAGAAAGTTGAGCTTTAATTTGCTCTAACAGCATGATTTTTTGGATGATTTTTAGTTGATTTTCATCATCAACTCCTTTAAGTTCATCTTGTGTTTTTTTGATGAGGTGTTTTACTTTACAAAGTTTAAAAGCATGCACAGAGTTGATAACAGCTATTTCGAGTTGGTTGTTTTCTGTGTTTACGGTAATGTTATGTTTTCCCCAATCGTTTAATTCATATTTTGTCGAAAGTAAATCAATTGCAGTATCTTTTATGGCAGTATCTTCATGTTGAATTAATGTTTGTTGAGACATTATTTTCTCATCTTTAAGATGGGTATTGTAGAGCAAAAAAATATCTTGATAAACAGGGGTTGTAAACTCAATTTCATCGCCAAGCAAAGAATGAACAATGTAAGTAACTACAGGAATTTCTCGTGTTTCTTCTTTTTCTTCTTGTATTACTTTAACTTTTATGGTTTTATCAGCATAATTAATCAGCAAACGAATAATTTCTTTTTCCCAGTTTAATAAATCTGTATTGGAAGCATCTTTTTTCTCCGTTGGAGTAAAAGATTGGTAATTTGTTTCGGTAATTGTTTCTTCCGAGGTAGAGGATTGTTTTGTATATTTTTTACGGAGTATTTTATTGATTTCGTTGATAAGAGCTTGTTCGGGAATTTCTAACAGTACACTACATTCTTTGGTATAAACCGCTCTTTTAATTTGGTCAGGAATAAGAGCAATACTGCTTACAATGTCTTTAATAAGCTCAGCTCTTTTTATAGGATCTTTACCCGATTCTTCTAATAAAACGCTTATTTTAAATTGAATAAAATCTTGAGCTTTCTCTCCAATATATTCTTTTAGCTCTTCGGTAGTAGCTTTTTTAGCATACGAATCTGGGTCTTCTCCATCAGGGAAAAGCACTACTCTTACATTCATTCCTTCCTGTAAAATCATGTCAATTCCTCTAAAAGATGCTTTAATTCCAGCAATATCACCATCATAAAGTATGGTAATGTTTTTTGTGTAACGACTAATTAATCTAATTTGTCCTTCGGTAAGAGAAGTTCCGGAAGATGCCACCACATTTTCTACTCCGGTTTGAGATAAAGAAATTACATCAGTATAACCTTCTACTAAAAAACAATTGTCTTCCTGTGTAATGCTTTTTTTGGCAAAATAAATTCCATAAAGCACATTACTCTTATCGTAAATTTCCGATTCGGGAGAGTTGATGTACTTTGCTGCTTTTTTATCGTTGGTTAATATTCTTCCACCAAAACCTAATACTCTACCAGAGAGGTTATGTATAGGAAACATTACTCTACCTTTAAATCGGTCAAATTTTTTATTTTCTTTAACTATGGTTAGCCCCGATTTTTCTAAATATTTAATATCGTAGCCTGCGTTTTGAGCTTCATCCGTAAAGGCCGTCCATTCATCAGGGCTATAACCTAACTGAAATTTCTCTATGGTTTCGGGTGTAAAACCTCTTTCTTCAAAATAACTTAACCCTATAGCTTTGCCTTTGTCGGTATTAAGTAGTTCGTTAGCAAAATATTTGGCAGCAAAATTTGAAACAATGTATAGACTTTCTTTTTCGTTGGCAGCCTGTATTTGAGCATCACTTTGCTCTTCTTCTTCAACTTCAATTTGGTATTTGTCGGCTAGGTATTTAAGTGCTTCGGGGTAAGTATAATGCTCGTGCTCCATTATAAAATTTACGGAGTTTCCGGCTTTGCCGCATCCAAAACACTTATAAATTCCTTTAGCAGGAGACACCGTAAAAGAGGGAGTTTTTTCGTTATGAAAAGGACAGTTACCCAAATAATTTGCACCTCTTTTTTTAAGCGTAACAAAGTCGCCTACAACATCTTCAATAATGCAGGCATTAAAAATTTCATCTATGGTATCCTTTGGAATCATTAAGTTTTAATCAAATTTTTTTTCGCTATTCAAACTTCCGTCTTTGCTGTAAAATTTCCATACTCCTGATTCCTTGCCATCGGTATAAAAACCTTCATAAAGTTTATTACCATTTTCATGATAAACGATGGTAAATCCATTCCTTACTCCATCTACAAACTCTCCTTCACTTTGTTTTTTGCCCGATTTAAAATATGCTACCCAAACACCATGTCTTAGATTGTTTTCTATAGGGCCTTTCATTTTTAGTTCTCCTGTGGGAAATAATATTTTTTCTTCGAATTTAATTTCTTGTTGATTTTCATCTAATTTGTAGATACCAACTACCTTAGGAGATTTGTCGGGATAAGCTTCTTCTGTTTTTTCAATATGGTTTTCTCTGCAAGAGAAAAGAAAAAAAACTACGATAATTAAACCAATTATTTTTCGCATAATTAACTATTTTAGATGATTTTCATTCGTAAAATTACGCTTTATTCATCTTTTAACAATAATAATTATGCTTACTTGGTTACTTGAAACTTTAGATAATGAATATTGTGTCCTTTTTGAGAAAATAAGTTTTCATAAAACGTTTTTATAGAGAGTATGTCACGTGTTTTTTCATCTAAATCGGCAATTTTTTCGCGATATAAATTAAAGGTATGTTCTAATAAACGATAGTTGTGAGCTTCAATTTCTTCTAGCGTATATCTAAAAAAACCTTCGTGATCTGTTTTCAGATGAATGATGCCATTAGGTTTTAAAATTTGTTTATACCTTTCAATAAACAGAGGAGAGGTTAGTCTTTTTCTTGCTAACCGATCTTTTGGTTGCGGGTCGGGAAAGGTAATCCAGATTTCATCTACTTCATTTTTGTTGAACAAAGAGGTAATAAAATCTATTCTGGTTCTGATAAAAATAACATTGTTCATGTTTTTTTCGAAAGCTTCTTTAGCACCCTTCCAAATTCTATTACCCTTAATGTCTAAACCAATAAAATTTTTATTAGGAAAGTGTTTTGCTAGTCCAACAGAATATTCGCCTTTACCACAACCTAATTCTAATACAATAGGGTAGTTATTTTTAAACACTTCGGCATTCCATTTTCCTTTTAAAGGATAATTAGTATTTAATACTTCTACGGTTTTTGGTTGGTAAATATTACCAAAAGTCAAATTATCTGCCCACTTGGCTAATTTATTTTTTTGTCCCATGTTGCAAATTTGATAAAAAAAAAGACTGTCGTTCTAAAACGACAGTCTTTTTTATAAGATTTAATCCTATCTTAATGCTTATTCAGCAGTTTCTTCAGCAGGAGCTTCAGTTTCTTCTTTTGGAGCTTCTTCTTCAGTAGCTTCTTCTTCAGTAACTTCTTCTTCTACTTCAGCAGTTGGCTCTTCTTCAACAGCTTCTTCTAAGCCTTTCATTAAATCGTCAGCGATTTTTTGAGCTTCCGCTTCTGCTGCTGCTTTTTCTTCTTCTGATGGTCCGCATGCTACTAGAGAGAACATACCTGCAACCATTAATAATGCTAATACTTTTTTCATTTTAATTAATTGTTTTTGGTTATTGATTGATTTTTAGTTTTCTATTCGTCAAAATAGGTCACAAATGTAAACAAATATTCTTAAAATGCAAGGAGGAATTGAAAAAAATTATTTTTCGTTGTAAATTACACCCAGAATGGTTTCTCCAACAATTTTTAAAGTGCTTTTATCTATTACATCCATATTATCATCATGAGTATGCCACGACTGATGAAAACTACCTGTACGTTCTTCAAAATGAATGATATCTATACTAGGTATTTTGGCAATTTCGTTTACAAATTGATGATCGTCAGTACCAACAAAATAAGTTTCTTTATCAACAAATACATGCTGGTGTCCTAACCTTTTGGCTACATCCCATACTTTTCTGACAATATTAGGGGCATATCTCATAGAAATACTTTCTTTAGTAAATTGAGGATTTGCTCCACCAACCATATCAAGTAAAATTCCATAATCGGCTTTATATCCAGGAATGTGAGGGTTTCTTGCCCAATATTGTGAGCCTAAACACCAAGTTTCTGCTGATGAAGGACTCATTAAACTTGAAGGTTGTCCGTAATCTTCAGCATCAAAGAATATAATATCAATTCCAATTTCAGGTTGTGTAATGTTTATCTGACGAGCTACTTCTAACAAAATTCCCACACCACTTGCTCCATCATTTGCTCCTAAAATTGGTTTTGTTCTATCTTTATCATCATGGTCGGCAAATGGTCTGGTATCCCAATGAGCAAATAATAAAATTCTTTTTGTTGCAGCTGGATTGTATGTTCCTATAATGTTTTTGATGGTAATGTTTTTTTTATTAAAAGTGGTAGCTTTTCCTTCTTGAATTTGGGTAGAAAAACCAAAAGAGGTCAATTTGGTTTTTAAGAAAACAGCACATTTTCCATGAGCTTCATTATTAGGAAAGCGAGGTCCAAAATCTACTTGCTGTTGTACATATAAGTAAGCAGAATCTTGATTAAAATTAGGTTTTTCAAGTGGAATAAAAGCAGTTTTTACTGGTTTTTCCGGTTGTGTTATTTGTTGTTTTTCTTGTTTTTTTTCATCTTCACAAGAAGATATAAAAAAACTAAATATTAATAAGAGAAATAGGTTAATTCTCCACAGTCCAATTTGAGCCATCTTTTGAGTCTTGAATAGTAATGTTTAATTTTTTTAGTTCATCTCTGATTAAGTCTGAGAGTTCCCAATTTTTAGATGCTTTTGCTTCATGTCTAATATTCATGACTATATTCATGATACCATCTAAATAATCATTTTTAGCAGTTGAGCTTTCTTTTTGTAAACCAAAAATGTCAAAAATAAAATTATTATATAAAGCTTTTAGTTTTGTTAAATCTTTAGCTGTTATGGTAGCTTTTTCGCTTTTTATATTATTTATGATTTTAACACCATCAAATAAGTTAGCAATAGTTACGGGGGTATTAAAATCATCATTCATGCTTTCGTTGGTTTTATTAATAAACGCAACAATATCAAATGATGTAGTAGCTGAAGGCATAATTTCGTCTAATGTTTCGATGGCAGTCATCATTCTTGCATATCCTTTTTCGGCAGCCTGTAAAGCTTCGTTAGAGAAATCTACGGTACTTCTATAATTGGCTTGTAAGAAGAAAAATTTAACCACCATTGGTGAGTAGCCTTTTTCTAGTAAAGGATGGCTTCCTGCTATTAGCTCAAGTGGTAAGAAAGAATTACCTAATGATTTACTCATTTTGGTTCCATTTACAGTAAGCATATTTCCGTGCATCCAATATTTTACAGGATGTTCGTTTCCACTACCAACAGATTGAGCAATTTCACATTCATGATGTGGAAATTTTAAATCCATACCACCTCCATGAATATCAAAAGATTTACCTAAATATTTAGTACTCATTACAGAACATTCTAAATGCCAACCCGGTACGCCAATCCCCCAAGGAGAAGGCCATTTCATAATGGTATTTTCGGAGGCTTTTTTCCAAAGAGCAAAATCAGCAAAGAATTTTTTGTCTGTTCCACCTTCTAGCTCTTCTCTAGTATTTTCAATGAGTTCATCTAATTTCCTACCAGAAAGTTCTCCGTAATTATATTTTTCAGCATATTTTTTCACATCAAAATACACTGAACCGTTTATTTCATAAGCATAGCCATTTTTTATGATGTCTTGAATCATCTCAATTTGCTCTATAATATGACCTGTTGCTGTAGGTTCTATACTTGGAGAAATTAAGTTAAATAATTTGGTAACATCATGGAAACTGTTGGTGTATTTCTGAACAATTTCCATGGGTTCGATTTTTTCCAATCGGGCACGCTTTTCAATTTTATCTTCTCCGGCATCTGCATCATCAACTAAATGTCCAACATCAGTTATGTTTCTTACATATCGCACTTTATAACCTAAAAATTTTAAATATCTATACACAATATCGAAAGTAATGAAGGTTCTAACATTTCCTAAATGTACTTCATTATATACAGTTGGACCGCAAACATAAAGTCCAACAAAAGGAGGAGAGAGTGGTTCGAAAATTTCTTTTTTAGAATTTAAGCTATTATAGATTTTCAATCGATTTTCAGACATGTTTAAATTTTTGGTAAAAATAATGTTAATCTATAAAACAAAAAACCCAACTTTTATTAAAAGTTGGGTTTTTTTTAATATTCAATAATTATAAAATTAATCTTTGGGAAGTGGTGCTTCACCAATATATCTTCCGTTTTTAATTAATTCAATACTAATTAAAATTCCGTTTTCATCATATTTGTAGTTTTTTCCATCCATTAAACGGTAGTTTTTAAATAAACCATCTTTTGATATTTGTTTGTCTTTGTTGTATAGTTTGTGCTGTCCATTTCCGTCAAAAATTCCTTTATTTACATCTTCAGCTTTATCAACTTTAACTATTTTAACGGGGTCTTTTTCAGCTGTTGTTACTTCTTTGATAGGAGTCTTGGGTTCATATAATTTAGTGTTAGTTACATCTAAATTCCCATCAACAAAAACTTTCTCAGCTTTTAATGAACCATCAGGGTAATATTCAGTTACTTTCTCTTCTTTACCTTCTTTAATTTCAGCAACAATCATAACTGCTCCATCTTCATAATAATACTTTTGTTCACCATCTCTTTTACCTTTTTCATTAAAAATAAATTCTTGTGCGATTTCACCATTCGGATGTTTTCTAACAAATTTACCAACATTTCTGTTGTTTTTCCATTCTCCTTCTTCTTCTAATTCTCCATTTTCGTAGTAAGTTTTGTAATATCCATTTGGTCTACTATTTACATAAGCAACTTCACTTTTTGTTTTACCATTCGGATAAAACATTTTCCATATACCTTGTTTACGACTATTTTCGTAATCGCCTTGTTCAACTACTTGGTCTGGTTGATAATCAGGAAGTTTTTTCATTCTTCCGAAGATTTTCCAAAAACCTTGTTTAAGGTTGTTTTCGTCTATATAGTTGATAGTATCTCCATTTATTATTTCAAACTTCTGTGCCGCTACACTAATGTTTGAAGAGATAAAGACTATGATAATTATGTAGTATATATATTTCATTAAAATGAAGTTTAATGGAACGTAAATTTAAACAAAAATAACAAATAAATAAAATCTTTTAGATTAACATGTCATATTAATCGACAAAAATCAACATTGTACTTTAACGATTCAAAAACTAAAAAGTTTCAAATTAAGAACTTAAAAATATAATTTATTCATAAGGGCAATAAAAAATCATGCCAATTAATAAGATTTTTAAACATAATATGGTGAAATCATCCAATAAACGATAACACCTGAAATTGCTACATATAGCCATAATGGGAATGTTATACGTGCTATTTTCTTATGTTTATCAAATTCTTGTAAAAGTGCTCTATTGTAGGTTATTAATACTAAAGGAATAATAGTTACAGATAATATAATATGAGAAATTAGTATAATTAAGTAAATGATTTTTGTTGACTCATCTCCACCAAACTTTGTTGGATCTGAACTGATATGGTAAGCTACATACATTATTAAAAACACAGCAGACAATGCTAAGCTAGTTTTCATTAAAATTTCATGGACTTTTCTATTGCCTTTTTTTATGGCTATTACAGCAAATAGTAAAGTGAAAACAGTAATGGAATTAATTCCTGCGTAGATGGGTGGAAGAAAACTAAGTGGTTCTACATTAGGAAGTTTAACGTTAAACAAAATAGCAACTGCTAAAGGTAATGCAATTGAAATAACAATGATAAGTGTTTTGTTTTTCAAGTCTATTAGTTTTTATCTATTAAAAGAATAGCTAATGATGACACAAGATAAAGGTAAGACATTAACATTATTTTTAGGGCATATTTATCATCTTGTGTTTTCACCAACTTTATTGCCGGAAAAACCATTAGTGCAGCAAGTATAAAAAGTGTTATAGTTGCAATTCTTCCAGAGATATTAAAATATTCGGGTAAAAAGCTTCCACTAAATAACACTAAAGCACTTAGAAGAATAATTATAGAAGTCGTTTTGTTTTTTTTGTTGAAAGGCAACATTTTCAATTCCGCTTTTTTGTAATCATTATCTAATTTCCAAGCTATAGCCCAAAAATGAGGAAATTGCCATAGAAATTGAAGCGCAAATAAAATTCCTGCTTCTAAGCTAAAAAAACCTGTTGCAGCAACCCAACCTAACATTGGGGGAATAGCTCCCGGAAAAGCTCCAACAAAAACAGAGTAGGTAGTGATTCTTTTTAGAGGAGTATAAATTCCGGCATAAGTTACTATAGCTAAAGCTCCTAAAATTCCACTAAGTGGATTAATGCCAAACCATAAAATAAATACACCAACAATTCCCATCAATAGAGAAATTATTGAAGCATGAACTATTGACATTTTCTCGTCTGGAAGAGGTCTGTTTTGTGTTCTCTTCATTAGTTTGTCGGTATCTTTTTCAAGGACTTGGTTTAATGCGTTTGAACTAGCAGTAATTAAAAAACCTCCTAAAATCAGCCAAAAAAGTGTCGTGTAATTAATGGTTTGAACACCGATAAAATAACCTAAAACAGCTGATAAAACAACATAAGATGTAAGTCTGAATTTAAACAAATGAGCATAGCTCACAATTCTTCCAGCTAAAGGAAGTGCAGCTATTTTTGTTTTTACTTGACTCATGTTTGTTCTTTAGTTTTATTGTTGGGTGTACAAAAATATAAAAATTAACTATTTATACATTATAAGCTTCAATAAAGTTTTTCAATAGAGGTGTCTTGAGTTAGTTTTAATTCTTCTAAGTTGATGTTAGTCAGTAAGTTTATTCCCGGTTTTTTTTCTTTAGTAATTGAGCCAAATTGACTTTCAATATTGAGGTATTTTGCTCCGTTATAGGTTGCCCATTTGATGAGTTTTTCTAATGAGATTGGGGTATTTTCAGTAATCATTTTTAATTCTTCTAACACAGAAAGTCTATCATTACTGGCTAAACTATCGGTACCTATTGTGCAATTTTCGTTTTCAAACAAAGTAAAATCAGGAAGCGTGTTTTCTATATACAAATTGGCTTTGGGACAAAAACACCAATAAATAGGAATATTTTGTTGCTTAGCATAAGCAATATCATCTTTTGTTGTATACGTATTGTGAACTAATAAAAGCGATGTTGCATTTTTAAAATAAGGAAGATAATGTGCTAAAGAGCCTTCTTTTTTACTTTCCCAAGTGGTTACTTTAGGATTAAAAGCAGCCATTTGTTCATATAACTTTCCTGATTTTTCTTTAAAAAAAGCTCCTTCAGAGCCAGTCTCTTGGTTGTGAATAGTAAAAATACCACTTTCTTGAGAAGCAATAAATTTTAGTAATGATTTTGAAACAGAGTAAGGAGCATGAGGAACAATGCTGATTTGTTTGTTATTAAAATAAGTAGCTTTTAGTTCTGCTACTTTATCAAAGGCATTTTTGGCGAGTTCATCGGCTATTTCAAATATTTCTAAAAAAGTATGGTAATAAATATTTTGTTTTTCTTTTAGCTGAAAAGTACTATTTCCGTTGGCAATATCTCCCACGGCTACAATGCCATTTTGTAGCATCTCCTTTTCAGCATTAGTAATAGCTGCTTGCTTTTCTTCTTCAGAAAAATTATTTCTTTTTTGTACCAATTCTTTGACAAAACCGGGTAAGGTGGTTTTTTGTGAGATTTTATTTTTAAGATATGAAAGCTCTAAATGACAATGTGTATTTATAAACCCCGGACAAATAACACCTTCGTATTTTTTTACATTATCAAAACTTAAGGTTGAATTTTTTGGATTAATAACATCTACTATAGTTCCATCATTTTTAATAAGGATGATGCCGTTTTTTATTGGAGCAGCATTTCCTGTAAAAATATAGTCGGCAGTTATTTTATGCATTAGTTTATTATTTATTGTACCTCTAAGAAAACTAATCGAAACTTAGTTTTCTTTTTTTCAAAAGTACTATTTTTACAAAGTAGTAAATTAAAAATATATACATGAAACGACCATGAGTAAAATTTTCTCACAATAGAAGATGATTATTTAGGAGTTACATATAAAAAACAATAAATATACACATATGAAAATTTTAGGCATCATTCCATCTCGATACGCATCTACAAGATTTCCCGGAAAGCCATTGGTAGAGATTAAAGGAAAATCGATGATACAAAGAGTGTATGAACAGTCAAAAAAAGCGACTTGTTTAAGTGATGTAATTATTGCTACGGATGATAAAAGAATATACAACCATGCACGAGCACTAAATTTTAAAGTAGTTTATACAGATGCAGCTCACCAAAGTGGGACAGACAGGTGCGCTGAAGTGCTGAATAACCTTAATGCAGATTACGATGTGGTGATAAATATTCAAGGCGATGAACCTTATATTAATCCTGAACAGATTGATGAAGTTGGCAGCTGTTTTGAAGATTTGAAAACGGATATTGCTACCTTAGGCAAGAAAGTAACCAAGCAAGAAGAACTTTTTAATATCAACAAACCTAAAGTAATTAAAGCTGTTGATGATTTTGCCTTGTATTTTAGTCGCCAAACCTTACCTTTTTTAAGAGGGGTTGAAGAAAAAAATTGGTTAACCCATCAAGTATTTTTTAAACATATTGGTATTTATGGCTATAGAGCTGAAGTGTTGAAAGCAATAACTAAATTACCGATGTCGAGCTTAGAAAAAGCTGAAGGCTTGGAGCAGTTGCGATGGTTAGAAAATGGCTATAAAATTAAAGTGAAAGAAACTTTCCATGAAGCTATTTCTATTGATGTTCCTGAAGATTTGAATTTGATTTGATGCGGGAAGCAAAAAATCTTTTAAAACTAAGCCTTGTTTTCTTTTAAAAATTTATAACTTCGTAAGTTGTTATGTTGGATATTTCAGTACATATAAGTCAGTTGCTTTTTTACCATGAGTGTGTGATTCTTCCAAATTTTGGAGGATTTGTTTGCAATTATAAGCCGGCTTATATACAAACAGTTCAGCATAAATTTCATCCACCATCTAAGCAAATTTCTTTTAATAAGAATTTAATTGCTAATGATGGTCTACTTACACATTATGTTTCTAAAAAAGAAAACATAAGTTATGATGAAGCCTTAAAAGAAATTGAAGCTTTTGTTTTAACAACAAAAACAAAGTTGAGAACGAATAAAGAGTTTACTCTTGGAGATATTGGCGCTTTTGTAATGGATAATGAAAATAGAATTCATTTTGAACCATCACTAAGTGAAAACTATTTACTTTCTTCTTATGGATTAACACCAATACAAGTTAGTCCTATAAAGAGAAAGAACTACGAGGAAAAAATTGCTGAACAAGTAAAAACACTCCCTCAACATAAAAGTAATGTTAGAAAATGGGCTGCCGCTGCTGCTATTATTATTCCTTTAGGGTTTTTAGCTTTTTGGATACCTTCAAAATATGATTTGTCGCAAAATATCAATTACGCCAAATTAAATCCATTTGTGGAGGAAAAAGCAGCCACTTACTCACCTAGAACAGACTTGACAACTTTTGAGCATGATGATGTTCTTTCGTTAAAAGAAAGAATTAACAAAGCTAAAGAAGATGAAAAGTATCTTATTTTTTCTTGGTTAAAAGATGAGCAACCAGTAACTATTGCTTTAACAAATAAATATATTTCTCAGGCAGATACTACCAAAGTAGTTATTAATAAAACCAATTTACGTTACCATATTATTGCCGGTTGTTTTTCTGAAAAGAAGAATGCCAATAAGATGGTAAAACAGCTAAAAAACAAAGGGTTTAATGCATGGATAGTTGGTAAAAGAAAAGGTTTGTGGACGGTTAGTTATAATAGTCATACTACCAGACAACAAGCTTTAGATGCGTTGGCATTAGCAAAATCTGACAATAGTAAAGCTTGGATTTTGGAAATGTAATTCAAGACTTGAATTTCCCCTCAATTTTATCGGCTAAAAAAGTAGATAGTTTTTTATAAGATTCATTTGTCCAACCGGCTACATGCGGACTAAGAATAACATTTTTAGCATTTTTTAAGTAGTTAAATGCTTCGTGGTGGGTTTGTTTTAATTCAAACGATTTGCTTTCAAATTCCAATACATCCAAACAAGCTCCTAATACTTTTCCCGATTGAAGTGCTTGAATTAAATCGTCAGTTTTTACATTGTTTCCTCTAGCAGTATTTATCAGGTAAATATTTTTTTTAAAGTTATTCAGAAAAGCAGTATTTACGTAATGTTTGGTTTCCTCAGAAAGTGGTAGGTGAATACTGAGAATGTCTGTTTGTTCAAACAATTCGTTTAAGGATACTTCTTTCACGATTAAACTATCAAAGTCTTTTTTATACTTATCGTAAGCAATTACCTTACAATCGAAACCTATTAATTTTTTAGCTAAGGCTTCTCCCATGTTTCCGTAGCCTAAAATACCAACAGTTTTACCTGATAGTTCTATGCCTCGGTTGGCTTCCCTATCCCAAATTCCTTGACGCACTTGAGCATCGCCTTGTTTTAGTTGGTTGAATAACATCAGCAACATTCCAATAGCATGTTCGCCAACAGCATCTTTATTGCCTTCTGGAGAATTAAAAACAGAAATATTTTTTTGTGCTGCATAAGCAACATCAATATTTTCTAATCCAGCACCTGAGCGAGCAATAAATTTTAGGTTTTCAGCTGTGTCTAAAAAAGTTTTGTCAATAGTAAATCGGCTTCTGATAACAATGCCAACGTAATTGGAAATACGCTCTTTAATACTTGTTTTTGAGGAAGTATAATCGTGTTCACATACAAATCCCATTTGTATTAAACGTTTTTCCAAAATTGAGTGAACACTATCTATGAATAAAATTTTAGGCATACATTAAGTAACCGATGAAAAAGTAAAGAAAAATTCCAAAAATATCGTTAGTTGTCGTGATAAACGGGCCTGTTGCTAATGCTGGATCTATTTTATATTTGTTTAGCATTAGCGGAATTAATGTTCCGAAAATCCCGGCAAAGAAGATAACAGAAATAAGAGCTATGCTTACTGTAATAGCTAAGGTTAAGGTTTCTTCAAAAAAATAGTTATAGCCAAAAATGATGGCTGAACAAACTATTCCGTTTAGAATTCCTACAGCCATTTCTTTACCTACTTTACTCCAAACACTGTTTAGTCCTAATGAGTTATTTGCCAACCCTTGTACTATTAATGCTGAAGATTGAACTCCAACATTTCCGCCCATAGCGGCAATTAGTGGGATGAAAAATGCCATTTCGGGATGAATTTGAATTTGGTTTTCGTAAATACCAATAATTTTTGAACTTACAATTCCACCCAACAAACCAACTAATAACCAAGGTAATCTTGCTCTGGAGATTATCCAAAATTTATCGGAAGATTCAACATTTTCAGAAATACCAGAAGCCATTTGGTAATCTCTTTCGGCTTCTTCCTTAATTACATCAACCACGTCATCAATGGTTATTCTACCTAGCAGTCTACCCATTTCATCAACAACAGGAATAGAAACTAAATCGTATTTTTCCATAATGTTGGCTACTTGTTCATCATCCGTATCGGGAGTTACAGAAAGGATGTCGTCATCATAAATATCTTTTACCTTTTTGTTGCTTGGCGTAAGTAATAGCTTTCGCAAGGAAATTCTACCTTTTAAAACATCATCATTATCAACAACATAAACGGTGTAAATTTTATCTAATTCTTCAGCTTGTTTTTTAAGTTCAGTGAGGCAATTTCCAATAGTCCAATTCCAATTTACTTTTGCCAATTCATTTGCCATCAAACCACCAGCAGTATCTTCGGGGTAGTTTAATAGTTTAAGAATGTCTGATGCTTGTTCAATATCTTCAATGTGCGAGATTACTTCATCTCTTTTTTCATCAGAAAGTTCCCCGATAACATCTGCCGCATCATCAGAATCCATGTTATCAATGAATTGAGATGCAATTTCTTGAGAAGTAAGGGCATCTAAGAATTTTTCTCGAGTATCTTCATCTAGCTCTATAATTACATCAGAGCTTAGTTCTTTAGGTAAAAAATTGAAAAATGCTTTAGCTTGATTTAAAGATTGTTCATCTAAAATTTCTGCAATATCTGCTGGATGCAAATCTTTAATTAACATCAATACCTCTTGTTCTGCACCTGCGGTAACAGCATTATTAAGGTGATCTAAAAATTCTTTTGTTAATTCAAATTGCATGACAGAGTATATAAGGGTTGCAAAGTTATCATTTTCAATGCGAATTACAATAAGAATTTATTTTCCCTTAAAATTGACTAATTTTGAAAGTGATAATCAACTTTTATTATATTTTATGTCATCATTTAAAGACAAATTGTTTGTTATTGTTTTTGGAACAGATACCAAATCGGGTAAAAGGTTTGATATTGTATTATTGTGGTTGATATTGGCAAGTGTTTTAGCGGTAATGTTGGAAAGCATACCCATTTTGGAGGAAAAACATACCTATGCGTTTTTTATTTTAGAGCTTTTTTTTACAGGAGTTTTTACTTTAGAGTATTTTTTAAGAATATGGGTAAGTCCTAAACCTAAGAATTACATTTTTAGTTTTTGGGGCATAGTAGATTTGTTAGCTATTTTACCTACTTACTTAATTTTCTTTTTACCTAATATTCATTTTTTGGTGGCTATTCGTTCTTTAAGATTGTTAAGGGTGTTTAGAATAATTAAATTGGTAAGGTTCATAAAAGAAGCTAATACGTTAAAAAAAGCATTGGCTTCTAGTATTTATAAAACCAGTACTTTTTTATTTACTATTTTAGCTGTGGTAGTTATTATGGGAACTATAATGTATGTGGTAGAAGGAGCTGAAAATGGGTTTACAAGTATTCCACAGAGTATTTATTGGGCAATTATCACTATTACAACTGTTGGGTATGGAGATATTGTTCCTCATACTGCTTTAGGAAAATTTATCTCAGCTGTAGTGATGGTTATAGGTTATTCTATTATTGCTGTTCCAACAGCCATTTTCACTGTTGAGGTAGCACGAGCAGGTAATGAACAAAAGAATTGTACTAAGTGTAAACACCAAAACAGTGTAAATGCTAATTTTTGTAGTAATTGTGGTAACGATTTAAAATAAAACAATGATGATGGACATTAATGAAATATTAGACTATTCTCTTTTTTCTATTGCAAAGCATCAATTTAAGGTAATTACTTTAATAACGTTATTACTTTTTATTTTAGGTGTATTTGTTTTTATTAAGGTAGTAAAAAAAGCCATTTTTAGAAAATCAGCATTAGATTTACCTAAAAAATATTCACTTTTTACTATTTTTAAATACATTGTAGTTGTTTTGGCTGTAGCCATAGGCTTACAAATAGTTGGGGTTGATATTACTGTCTTGTTAGCAGGTTCAGCAGCTTTATTGGTAGGAGTTGGTTTTGGATTGCAAAATTTGTTTGGAGACATTACTTCAGGAATTATTTTATTGTTTGACTCTACTATTAAAGTAAATGATGTAATTGAAGTGGACGGAATTGTAGGTAGAGTACAAAAAATAAATTTAAGAACAACTTCAGTTATTACTCGAGAAGATACATTTATTATTATGCCTAACTCGGTGCTAACCAATAACAATTTAATTAACTGGACATACAGTTCTATTTCTTCCCGTTTTGAGATTAAAGTCGGAGTAGCTTATGCTTCAGATGTTAATTTAGTGATGCAATTAATGGAGAAGGCAGTTAAAAGTCAAAAAGAAGTATTAACTCATCCTGCTCCAACGGTAAGGTTTCAAGAATATGGAGATTCGTCACTTAATTTCTCTGTATTTTTTTGGTGTGATGAAGTTTTTAGAGTAGAGTCTATTAAAAGCCAGATTAGAGTGAGGTTGTATGAATATTTTAAAGAAAGTAGTGTAGAAATTCCTTTCCCACAAAGAGTGGTACATATGAAACATCCAGAAGCTTAGCGAAATGATAAAAATTATGTTATTTTGCACACTTTTTATAAAATAGCTTTTTATGCTTATTTTCAAAACAGTTGTTGATCTTCAACAATTTCTTTTTTCTTGTGATAATAAAACCATCGGGTTTGTTCCTACTATGGGGGCTTTACACCAAGGACATTTATCTTTAATGGCAAAAGCTATTGAAGAAAATGACCTAATGGTTTGTAGTATATTTGTCAATCCAACGCAGTTTAATAATAAAGAAGATCTAGAAAAATACCCTAGACATACAGATAAAGATTTAGCTCTTATACAAAATGCTTTTGCTGATGATACCAAGCTAGTTATTTTTTTACCTGATGTTAAAGAGATTTATCCCAACAAAATAGAAAAAAGCTACGATTTTGGAAACCTATCATTAGTAATGGAAGCACAACATCGTCCAGGGCATTTTGATGGTGTAGGAATGGTGTTAGAGCGTTTTTTTGATATTATACAACCGACCAAGGCCTATTTTGGAGAAAAAGATTTTCAGCAATTGGCTGTTGTTCGGAATTTAGTAAAACAACTAAAGTTACCAGTTCAAATTATAGGTTGTCCTATAGTTAGAGAAGCTAATGGATTAGCAATGAGTTCTCGTAATGAGCGATTAACTCCTGAACAAAAGGAACAAGCAGCCAATATTTATAAGTTTTTGCAAGAAGTCAAGCAACAAGCTAAAACATTTACGGTAGAGGAAGTGAAGAATAACTTTGTTAAAGCAATTAAAAATATCCCTACATTACAATTAGAATATGCTGAAATAGTAGATGGAAATACACTTTTATCTGTAAACGATTGGAATGAAACGAATTATTGTGTGGCTTTTACTGCCGTTTTTGTAGGAAATGTAAGGTTGATAGATAACATTACTTTGTTTTATAGTTAGTATCAGCAGTAGCTGTATTTTCTGTAAGAAAAGGATTGTATAAACAATGATTAACTTTTTCAAAATCTTCGGGGCTATCAGCCAATACCATTAAATTATCTTTAGCCTCAATAACAGTTGAGCCACCAGGTCGTATAAACTCACTATTTCGTTTAATCATTACAATAAATGCAGATTTAGGAAAATTTAAATCTACAATTCTTTTGTTTACAGCGTAAAAATCTGACAATACTTCAAACTCTTGTAAAGACGATTTTGGGAGGTCTAAAATTAGTTTGTCTATTTCAGAAATTGGTTTTATTTTTTCGGGTAATGCAACATTTAACCATTTTGCAATAATTGATAAGGTGGTACCTTGAATAAGTACAGAAGTTAAAGAAATAAAAAATACAATATTAAAAATCATATTGGCTTTTTCAATTCCTGCAAGAAGTGGGTATGTTGCAAACACAATAGGAACAGCTCCGCGTAAACCTACCCAAGAAATGTAAAAACGTCTTCTTAATTTCATCTTGAAAAAAATTAAACTTAAGAAAACACCTATAGGTCGGGCTACAAAAATCAGAAATAGAGAAATTAATAAGCCTATACCAATGTAAGGAACTACTTGAGTTGGAAAAACCAATAAGCCAAGGGTTAGAAAGAGTACAATTTGCATCAACCATGCTAAACCATCATACATTTTAAGTATGGTTTTTTTGTGGATTAAATCCTGATTACCTAAATACACTGCACAAATGTAAATGGCTAAGAATCCGTTTCCTCCAAAAAAATCGGTAGCAGCAAATGTGATAAACATTAAAGCAATTACTAAAACAGGGTAAAGTCCTTCAAAATCGAGTTTAATTTTATTGATAACAAACTTGCTGATTTTTCCAAAACCAAAACCTGCAATTCCACCCAAAATCATTTGTTGTAAAAACATGGGTATAATAGAAATCAAACTTTGATCTTGATTGACTACTAAGGTTAAAAAAGCGATAGTAAGCACATAAGCCATAGGGTCGTTACTACCGCTTTCCATCTCTAAAGTTGGTCGTAAGTTTGTTTTTAAAGCTAAGCTTTTAGAACGCAATATAGAAAAAACCGCAGCAGCATCGGTAGAGGACACAATAGAACCTAGCAACATACTTTCGTAAATGGTAAAGTCGGTTAATAACCACACAAACGTACCCAACGATAAGGCGGTAAGTAAAACGCCAGCTGTAGATAACGCAATTCCTTCTCTAAGTATGGGTTTCACTGAACTCCAGTTGGTATCTAAACCTCCAGAAAATAAGATAAAATTGAGGGAAACGATGCCAATAAATTGTGCTAGTTTAGGGTCGTCAAATTTAATACCACCAATGCCGTCAGACCCTGCTAACATTCCAATAGCTAAGAAAAGTATTAATGTTGGAACACCAAATTTATAAGATGTTTTACCTACAACAATACTTATAAAAAGCAGTAAAGAGCCAATTAAAAGTATGTTTTCAATGGTTACATTCATTGGTTACTTGAGTGTTGTAAAGCAAAGATACGTTATTTCAATTCGAAAATAGATAATAATTTACTTCTTCTCGATGTCTTTTTTGTAAACGATAGTTCTGTATGGGAAAGGGATTTCGATACCTTCACGGTCAAAGCGTTCTTTAATGATTTTTAGTAAATCTGTTCGCATTTGGAAGGCATCAGCGAAACTTTCTGTCCAAGCACTTGCTCTTAAATTTACCGAAAAATCTGCTAAAGCAATTACAGCTACTTTAACTATAGGTTCGTTTTTAGCAGTTTCCTCAAGTGTTCTATTGTCAATCATTAAAGGATGCTTTTCGCACTCGTTTCGCATAATTTGCATTGCTAGATCTATATCGGAATCGTAGCTAATACCTACTTCAACTCTGCATTGAATTTTGGAGTCGGTGATGGAACTGTTAATGATAATATCATCACTAATTACGGTATTTGGGACAATGATTCTTTCATTTTTAAAATCTTTGATTATGGTGTGTCGTAAGGTAATTTCCTCTACTGTTCCTATTCTACCGTTACTAATTTCTATTACATCACCTACTCTGTAAGGTTTAAAAATTAGAATAAAAATTCCTGTAATAATGTTAGAAAAAGCTTTTTGAGAAGCAAAACCAATAATAGCCGCTAGAATTCCTGCTCCGGCAAATAAGGCAGAACCAAAAGAACGTAATGCTGGAATATGCCGGAAAATAATTATTAAAGCAATAAAGTAAATAATAAAACTTAAGGAGTTTTTTAGGAAAGAAAAGTTAGTAGGGTCAACTTTAATTTTATCGGCATTACTGTTAATTAATTTGGTGGCTATTTTTCGTAAAATAACTAATACCAACGAAGCAACGGTAAGTGTTACAACTACAAAAATTAAATATTTAATAGTGTTGGAGTTAATAATTTCACTCCAGCTTTTATTGAGAAATTCACCAATCATAAATTAAGTAACACTTCATCAGGGTTTTTACCTCCAAAAACGATGCTGCTTGGATTTTCAAGCATTTCTTTTACTGCTTTTAAGAACCCTACAGATTCTCTACCATCAATAATTCTATGGTCGTAGCTCAACGCAACATACATCATAGGTCTTATTTCTACTTTCCCATCTACAGCTATTGGTCTATCTATAATGTTGTGCATACCTAAAATAGCACTTTGCGGAGGATTAATAATTGGTGTACTCATCATAGAGCCAAAAACACCACCATTGGTAATGGTAAAAGTTCCTCCTTCCATGTCAGAGATGTCAATTTTTCCATCACGAGCTTTTATTGCTAATCGTTTTATTTCAGCTTCAATTTCAGCTAAACTCATTTTTTCAGCATTTCTAACTACAGGCACCATTAAGCCTTTTGGAGAACTAACAGCAATACCTATATCAGCATAATCATGAGTAATCATGAAATCACCATCAATCATTCCGTTTACAGCAGGAAACTGACGTAAAGCTTCTGTAACTGCTTTTGTGAAGAAAGACATAAATCCTAAGCTTACCCCATGAGTTTCTTTAAATTTATCTTTAAATTTATTTCTTAAATCCATTATTGGCTTCATATCCACTTCATTAAAGGTGGTTAACATAGCCGTTTCATTTTTAACAGCAACTAATCTTTGGGCAACTTTTCTTCTAAGCATAGACATTTTTTGTTTGTCTTGCTCACGAGTTCCACCCCATCCTGCAATAGCTGATGAGTCAATACCACCAGTTAAATAAGCTTGAATATCGTTTTTGGTAATTTTCCCATTACTTCCACTGCCTTTAAGTTTAGAAGTGTTGATGTTGTTAGCACTAATCATTTCTTTGGCTAAAGGAGTTGCTTTTACATCTGTTTTTGTAGCAGGAGCAGGATTGGGTACAATTTCTTCTTTTTTAGGAGCAGTTTCAGTTTTTTCTTCCACTTTTTCTTCTGGAGCAGATTTAGATTCAAATCCTTCTGGTTTTTTGGCATCAGTATCTATTAAGCAAACAACAGCACCAACTTTTACTAAATCGCCTTCCTCGGCTTTTAGTGTAATAATACCAGCTTCTTCGGCAGGTAATTCTAATGTTGCTTTGTCTGAATCAACTTCGGCAATTGCTTGATCTTTTTCAACATAATCGCCATCCTCTACTAACCATTGTGCTATTTCAACTTCTGTTATAGATTCTCCCGGTGAGGGAACTTTCATTTCTAAAGCCATATTTTTATAGGTTTAATATTTTAAAACTTTTGTCTTCGTGTTTCCGTCTTCTAAGTTTTTTAACTTACTAATGTGTTTTCAAATAATTTATCAATAATTGCAGTATGCCTTACCACGTGTGCTTTAGCTGAACCTGTTGCCGGAGCACCGCTTTCTGCCAATGAAATTACTTCTAAATTTAAGTGAGATAAATGCCTCATCATATGGCTCCATGCTCCCATATTTTCAGGTTCTTCTTGTGCCCAAATGATTTTTTTAGTTTTGTTGTATTTCTTTACTATTTCTTCAATTTGGTTGAATGGAAGCGGGTACAATTGCTCTAATCTTACTAAAGCAATATTTTCAGCATTTATATCTTCTTTTTTAGCTAATAAATCGTAGTAGAATTTACCTGTGCAGAACACTAAAGTATCTACATCTTTAGCTTTCGCAGTGGTATCATCAATTATTTCTTGGAATTTTCCTTTTGCTAATTCATCTACGGTAGAAACGCATTTGGGATGTCTTAATAAACTTTTTGGAGTAAATACTACCAATGGTTTTCTAAAATTCCATTTTAATTGTCTTCTTAAAATATGGAAGAAATTCGCTGGAGTAGAGCAATTAGCCACTTGCATGTTGTCTTCTGCACAAAGTTGTAAGAACCTTTCCATTCTACCACTAGAATGTTCTGCACCTTGTCCTTCATAACCATGAGGTAATAGCATCACCAATCCGTTTTGTGTTTTCCACTTTTCTTCGGCAGCACTTAAAAATTGATCGATAATAATTTGAGCTCCGTTGTTAAAGTCTCCAAATTGTGCTTCCCAAATGGTTAATGCATTTGGACTAGCCATTGCATAACCATATTCAAAACCTAATACACCGTACTCAGAAAGTAAAGAATTATAGATGTATAAAGGAGCTTGGTCTTTTGAAATATTGTTTAGTGGAGTGTATTCTTCTTCAGAATCTTCTACTTTAACAACTGCATGTCTATGAGAGAAAGTTCCTCTTTCTACATCCTGACCAGAAAAACGAATAGGGTGTTTATCTGCTAATAAAGTTGCATAAGCTAATAGTTCGCCCATTGCCCAATCTAAGTTGTCATCTTTTATCATTTGTTTTCTCGCTTCAAAAAGTCGAGCAAGTTTGTTAATGAATTTTTTATCTTTGGGTAAACTGTTAATTTTATCGGCTAATGCTATCAATTTCTTTTTATCGTAAGAAGTATCAGGAGAGGTTAAAAAAGAATCCTCATCACTTACTTCAATACCTTGCCATGTTCTGTTTAAAAAGTGAGAAACAGTGGCTCTTTCAATTTGTTTGGCATCATCTAACCTTTCTTGCAATAATTGGTTAAACACACTTTCTTGTTCGGATGCTTTTTCTTTGCTGATAATTCCTTCACTAATTAATTTATCTAAATAAAGGTCTCTTGGATTTTTGTGTTTTCCAATGGCTTTGTATAATAGAGGCTGAGTAAATTTAGGTTCATCACCCTCATTATGACCATATTTTCTATATCCTAAAATATCGATAAATACGTCTTTATGGAAAGTCTGACGGTATTCAATTGCAAACTGTATTGCTTGAATTACGGCCTCTACATCATCTCCATTTACATGAAGAACAGGAGATAGAGTAACTTTAGCAACATCAGTACAATACGTGCTAGAACGTCCGTCAATATAGTTGGTAGTAAAACCAATTTGGTTATTTACCACAATGTGTAAGGTTCCTCCAACTCTGTAACCATCTAATTGAGCCATTTGTACCACTTCATACACTACTCCTTGCCCTGCAATGGCTGCATCACCATGAATAATGATAGGAACAACTTTCTTTTCGTCTTTTAAATAAGTGTCTAATTTTGAGCGGGTAATTCCTTCTACAACCGGTCCAACCGTTTCTAAGTGAGAAGGATTGGGAGCTAATGTCATATGAACATCATGTCCGCTATCGGTTTTTACATCGCAAGAATAACCCAAATGGTATTTTACATCACCATCAAAAAGGTTATCCTCATATTCTTTCCCTTCAAATTCACTAAAAATTTTCTCGTAGGTTTTATTAAAGATGTTGGCTAACACATTTAACCTTCCTCTATGAGCCATTCCAATAATAAACTCTTTAATGCCGATGTCAGCACCTTTTTCAATAACAGCATCTAAAGCAGGAATAAGGGCTTCATTTCCTTCTAATGAGAAACGTTTCTGACCAACAAACTTGGTGTGTAAAAATTTCTCAAAAACTACTGCCTGATTGAGTTTATGTAGGATATGTTTTTTTTCTTTTTCAGAATATTTAGGTCTGTTTTTCAGTTCTAATTTTTCTCTAATCCAAGCTACCTCTTCCGGTTTTCTGATGTACATGTATTCAATACCAATAGAATCACAATACGTTTGCTCTAAATGGTCAATAATGTCTTTCAATTTGGACGGACCAATACCAATTTCATTTCCAGCTTGAAAAACAGTTTCCAAATCAGCTTTTTCCAACCCATAGTTTTCAATGTCTAATGTAGGTCTGTAGGTTCTTCTGGCTCTAACAGGGTTAGTTTTGGTAAATAAATGACCTCTGGTTCGATAACCATCTATTAAGTTAATGACTTTAAATTCTTTTTGAAAACCTTCCGGAACATCGGTGTCGTAGTTTTTACGAGCAAATTCGAATCCTTCAAAAAATTTTCTCCATCCTTCCGAAACACTGTCAGGGTTATTGATGTATCGCTGGTAATAATCTTCAATTACAGCTCCATCTGCATTGCTTAAATAGGAATGTTTGTCCATACCTTTGTCTTGATTTTTGAATAGACAAAAGTAAATAAAATATCCGTTTAACAAAGCTTAGAAGTCAGAAAAATTAGTGTTGTTAAATGTTCTAAAAAATCATGATTTTAAAAATGTTGTTTCCTCTTTTTTGTCTAATTTTAGACATCAAAACGCAATAAAATTTTACCTATGTCATTAAAAATTAACTCTTTCGAAGCATATCAACAACAATATCAAAAAAGTATAGCAAACCCCGAAGTCTTTTGGGACGAAATTGCTGAAACTTTTCAGTGGAAAAAGAAGTGGGATAAAACACTAGAATGGGAGTTTAAAACACCATCGGTAAAATGGTTTGTAAATGGCAAATTAAACATAACCGAAAATTGTTTAGACAGGCATTTGGCAACGCAATCCAACAAAACAGCTATTCTTTGGGAGCCTAACAATCCTAATGAGGAGGTTATAAAAATTACGTATAAAGAATTGCACAAAAAAGTGAGTGCTTTTGCCAATGTGTTGAAATGCAATGGAGCAAAAAAAGGAGATAGAATTTGTTTGTACATGCCTATGGTTCCTGAGTTGGCTATTGCTACTTTGGCTTGTGCCAGAATTGGAGCTATTCATTCGGTAGTATTTGCAGGTTTTTCTGCCAAAGCACTTGCCGACAGAATAAATGATGCTCAGTGTAATATTGTTATTTGCTCTGATGAATCGTATCGAGGGTCTAAAACCATCCCGATTAAAGCGGTGGTAGATGAAGCTTTACAGCAATGTACTTCGGTAACCAGCAACATTGTGTTGAAAAGAACAGGAGCTGAAGTTGCTTTTAATGACAACATAGACAAATGGTGGCACGATGAAATAGCAAAAGTAACTACTGATTGCCCTGCTGAGGTGATGGATGCTGAAGACCCTTTGTTTATTCTTTATACTTCGGGTTCTACCGGAAAACCTAAAGGAATTTTACACACTACCGGTGGCTATATGGTATTTGCTCAATATTCGTTTCAAAATGTTTTTCAGTATGAAAAAGACGATATTTATTGGTGTACAGCCGATATAGGTTGGATAACCGGACATTCCTATATTGTGTATGGTCCTTTATTGGCGGGAGCAACAACAGTCATGTTTGAAGGTGTTCCTACTTGGCCCGATGCAGGCCGATTTTGGGAGATTGTTGCTAAACACAAAGTAAACATTTTTTATACCGCACCAACAGCAATTAGGGCATTACAAGCGTGCGATTTGTCTTTTGTAACCCAACACGATTTATCGTCATTAAAAGTGTTGGGAAGTGTAGGAGAACCCATTAACGATGAGGCGTGGGAATGGTACCACGAACATGTTGGTAAAGGCAAATGTCCTATTGTAGATACATGGTGGCAAACCGAAACAGGTGGAATTATGATTTCTCCTTTGGGGAATTTGACGCCATTAAAACCATCTTACGCTACTTATCCCTTACCGGGAATTCAGCCTTGCATTGTAGATGCTGATGGTAATGAACTGACTGAAACGGAAGTAGAAGGCAATTTGTGTATTAAATTTCCTTGGCCTTCTATGTTGAGAACCATTTACAACGACCACGAAAGATGTAAACAAACCTATTTTTCTACTTACGAAAACAAGTATTTTACAGGCGATGGCTGCCGCAGAGATGCAGATGGCATGTACAGAATTACGGGTAGGGTAGATGATGTGATTAATGTTTCCGGACATCGTATGGGAACTGCTGAAGTAGAAGATGCGTTAGATACGCATGAATGTGTGGTGGAAACAGCAGTAGTAGGTTATCCGCACGATATTAAAGGACAAGGGATTTATGCTTATGTAATTTGTGCCAAAGAAGTGGATGAAGACGAACTCCGCAAAGAACTGTTGGAGTTGGTAACCAAAGAAATTGGACCAATTGCCAAGCCCGATAAAATACAGATAGTAAAAGACTTGCCCAAAACCCGCTCCGGGAAAATTATGCGTAGGATTTTGCGAAAAATTGCCGAAGGCGACACCTCTAACTTAGGCGATACCAGCACCTTGCTCGACCCGGAAGTAGTAGAAAGTATTAAAAGAGGGAAGTTGTGAATAGGTTGGTGATAGTTGGTAATGGCTTTGATATAGTTCATGAACTAGAAACAAAGTATGAGCATTTTCTAAAAGCCTATTTGATTAAGCACATTAAAAATTTAGAAATAAACCTAAACAAGGGGTCAATAGATAATTTGATTGAAGTTAAATATGTTGATAACTGCAGATTATATAACGGAGAAAAAGTAACAGATTTATTTGATGACTTTTCACTTAACCAACTTTTAGAGAGTGAATATTTGTCTATTCAAAATAAATGGGAAAAAAGTAGTAATGGTTGGAATTATGGAATTACCGCTGAAAGAGGACAAAATTGTTTCATTTCAATAATCATAAAATCAAGGCTTTTTGGAGAGTTAATTTCTGAAAGAAAATGGACGGATATAGAAAAAACTTATTTTGATATGTTAATTGACATGTTTAAAGAGTCTAAAGAAAAAAAGAGTTTTACTAACAAATATACTGTGTATGATTTGAACAAAGATTTTGATTTTCTAAAATCTAAAATTGTTGAATACTTAAATGAAGTTAATGAGTCTATACCAACAAACTTTAACTATAGTGGAGTTTTACATAAGTGTTTTGATATTCCTGAGCAAAAATATTTTAAACGATATATCAGTAATGGGAATTATGAAAATAACAAAAAACTCTATAATATAATTTTCGTCAATTTCAATTATACGAAATTATTAGAGTTATGCATAGTTAAATTAAAAGGGGTTAACCCTGATGTTAATGTTGAATATTTTCCTATACACGGTAGTTTAAACAATCCAGAAACTATTATTTTTGGATATGGAGATGACACAAATAAGCATTATCAAGATTTGGAAGATGAAGATAATGAAGAATATTTGAAAAATATCAAAGCATTTTACTATCCTAATGAATCGCACTATAAAGATTTAATTAATACTTTGTATGGACAAGAATTTGATGTTTTTGTTATAGGTCATTCGCTTGGATTGTCTGATAGAGTGTTGTTAAAGACCATTTTTGAACATGAAAACTGTAAAGCTATAAAGTTGTTTCACAGAGGAAGTAAAGAAAGTCAGTTTTCTAAGAGAATTGCCTTATCGAGACATTTTACTGACAAAATAAAAATGAGAAGTAAAATAGTAGATTATAGTGAAGAAGATATAATGTAAAAGATTATGAGTTTCGCAGTATCACAAATGATTCAAACTATTGAGAACAACAATTCGTTGCTCAGGAAGGAATCTGCGTTTACGCAACTCAAAAAGTATGAGGAAAGAAAACTCAATTACAAATTAAAGTTTGTAGATAAAAAGGTTAGTCCGGCAGAGCTGGAACGCATAAAAAAACAAATTAGAACGGAATTTTTAGCAGAACGAAAACGCAATAATATTATTATTGTTACTGTTTTAGTGAGTGTTTTTGTTGTTTTGGGTTGGTCGGTAAATTATTTATTTTTTACTTCTACTCCAAAAGTAGTTACCGTTGATATTGAAGCAGAACAAGAACTCAATAAAAAATTCCATTTTTATATTAATGATGGGTATAGCAGATTAAAAAAGAATGAATTTCACAATGCCATTTACCAATTTGAGTTGGCAACAAAAACTCGTCCTAATGATTTTAAAGCTAACATGGGACTGACCTTAGCATTGCTTAAAAAATGTGCTATCACAAAAGAAGATTGCGACAAAGCGAAAAGTCAACAAACTATATTATTAACTCAATTCCCTGAAAAACAACAAGAAATTGAGAATGAAATAGCGGTTTGGAGCGAAAAATGACAATAACCTTTCTCCTTACGAAGCATAGCGGAGATAAGGAGTCTAGCTAATTAACCAATACCTAAGTATGGGTCCCTAACCTTCACTGCGTTTTGTCAGGGAAAAGATAGAGAGGTTTTAAAAAATGTTTTTCTAATACTTATCTATAGATAACAATACTAAGGTACAAGCTTCTTCAGTAGCGATGCCTTTTTCTTCGGCTAATTTTTTTAATTCGGGGTTTTCTGTTCCGGGATTAAAAATAATACGTTTCGGGTGAATTTGGTTGACTACATAATCGTAATATTCTTTTTGTCGAGCCGGACCAACATATAAGGTAACAGTATCAATATCAGTTGGAGTAGGAGAATTAGTTAAAATTTCATGACCTTCAATTTCACCTTTTTTAATCCCAACCGGTACTACCTCATGTCCGTGTTGAGCCAATTTAGCAGTGGCTTTGTATGCGTATCGTTCAGGGTTTGGAGTTGCTCCTAATATCAATGTCTTTTTCATTTTATTAGTTTAATAATTACACCATAAAATTACGCATTATCCTACTGTCAAAAATGTAAAAAAGCTTAAAAATTAAACCACATAGATACATAGTTTTTATAGCTTATTGAGTTAAGGAATTTCTATATTACGATGTGGTTAATTGCTTAAAAAAGTAAAGGTCTAAAAAAATGAGCTTAACTTTGTCGAACTTACTATTTTCACATCCAATGAATACAAAAAAAGTAGCTTTATTAATTTTGGATGGTTGGGGTTTGGGAGACAAAACCAAATCAGACGCCATTTACAATGCCAATACCCCATTTTTTGATGCTTGTTTAGCAAAATATCCCCATGCTAAACTAAAAACCTTTGGTGGTTTTGTGGGTTTGCCTGAAGGACAAATGGGAAACTCAGAAGTGGGACATCTTAACATAGGAGCAGGAAGAGTAGTGTATCAAGATTTTGCTAAAATTAATAAAGCTGTTGAAGATAAAACCATTGATAAAAACCCTACTTTATTAGCTGCTTTTGAATACGTTAAAAAAAATAATGTAAGTGTTCATTTTATGGGATTGGTTTCCGATGGAGGTATTCATTCGCATCAAAAACATTTGTACCGATTGTGCGAAATGGCTCATCAACATCAATTAAATAAAGCCTTTGTGCATGCATTTACCGATGGTAGAGATTGTGACCCCAAAAGTGGATTGGGTTTTATAGCGCAACTTCAAGAAAAAATTCGACATACCAATGTAAAGTTAGCTTCTGTAATAGGTAGGTATTATGCTATGGATAGAGATAACCGTTGGGAACGTGTACAAAAAGCTTATAATTTGCTGGTAAAAGGAGAAGGGAAATCTACTCAAAATGTATTGCAAAGCATACAAGAAAGCTACATTAATAATATTACCGATGAATTTATTGAACCTACTATAGTGGTAGATGAAACAGGAAATCCTTTAGGAATTATTCAGCCGGATGATGTGGTGATTTGTTTTAACTTTAGAACCGATCGTTGTAGAGAAATTACCATTGCACTAACGCAAGAAGACAAACACGAATGGAACATGAACACGCTTCCGCTGCATTATGTTACCATGACCAATTATGATAAGACGTTTAAAAATGTGCATGTTCTTTATGATAAAGATAATTTAACGAATACCTTGGGAGAAGTACTATCTGCTCATAATAAAACCCAAATTCGTATTGCCGAAACAGAAAAATATCCCCATGTAACCTTCTTTTTTTCAGGAGGGAGAGAGGTGCCTTTTGATGGAGAAAAGAGAATTTTAATCGACTCGCCAAAAGTAGCGACTTACGATTTACAACCTGAAATGAGTGCTGAAGAAGTTACTCAAGCTATTCTTAATGAAATTAATAATGACCCTGCGGATTTTATTTGTTTAAATTTCGCTAACCCCGATATGGTAGGGCATACAGGTGTTTATGAAGCCATTGTACAAGCAGTAGAAAAAGTGGATAATTGTGTGGAACGTATTGTAAATAGAGGAATAGAAAAAGGATATTCATTTATCATTATTGCCGATCATGGTAATGCTGATGTTGCTATTAATGCTGATGGCTCTCCAAATACGGCCCATTCCACCAATTTAGTGCCTTGTATCTTAATTGACAACCATTACAAAGCTATTGCGGATGGGAAATTAGCAGATATTGCCCCCACTATTTTAAAATTGATGGACATTGCTCAACCTATTGAGATGGATGGAGAGGTGTTGGTTTAAAGAAGTTCAACGTTTGAGGTTTGAAGTTTAATGACAACGTCATTGCGATGCCATAGTGAAAGTTGAGTGTGTTGGAGCAGAAGCAATCTTTATGTTTTAACCCCTTAAACTCATAAACTTTTACACTAAACTAAATTTCCCACTCTTTTCCTGTTCTATAAACAGTACCTTTAAAAGCTCCAACCAACATACCATGTTGGTTAGTTACCGGAATGTTGTAAATGCCTATTTTGTTAGATAAATTTATCTCTGTAGCTTCAGCAAATAAGGTGTCGCCAACATTTACCGGATTAGGATAAGAAATAGAACATTCCAATGCTACACTTAATCTGCCATAAGCATTAGAAGCAAAAGCTAATGCACTATCTGCTAATGAAAAAGTTATTCCACCGTGTATAATGCCAAATCCATTGCACATCTCCGGTCTTACCGTCATTTTTAGTTGGCAATACCCTTCTTTTGACTCAATGACTTCGATGCCTAACCATTGGCTAAAAGCATCGGTTTCCATCATTTTATCTACTATTTTGTGTGTTTGTCCCATAATTAAAAGAAATTTTTGTTTTCTCTTACCATTCTTCTCAACAATACACTTGGTCGGTAACGATCTTCTCCGTATTCGTTAAATAATGTTTCTAATTGTGTAAGCACATTTTCCAATCCAATTTCATCTGCCCATTTTAATAACCCTTTAGGATAATTTACCCCTTTGGTCATGGCTAAATCGATATCTTCTTTAGAAGCAATGTTTAAGAATAAGGCATCAACAGCTTCGTTAATTAGCATTACTAAAATTCGGTTGAAAATAACAGTGCCTAATATTTTATCTTTGTTGGGTTCTGGCATATTAGCTTCATCAGCATAATTGTAATAACCTCTACCCGATTTTCTTCCGTACCAACCTGCTTCTGAGTGTCGTTTTTGTGTGAAAGAGGGTTTGTATCTCGGGTCGTAATAAAACGCTTCAAAAACGGTTTCTGTAACCGTATAATTAATGTCGTTACCAATATAATCCATTAGCGTAAAAGGTCCCATTCTGAAACCACCCATTTCGGTCATAGCCCAATCTATGGTTGCAAAATCGGCTACTCCTTCTTCATAAATTCGAAGTGCTTCGCCATAAAATGGACGAGCTACACGGTTAACAATAAAACCCGGAGTATCTTTTGCTAATACCGTTACTTTTCCCCAATTATCAATTAATGCTCGAGCTGTTGTTTTGGTAGCTTCGGAGGTTTGTACCGCAGGAATAATTTCTACCAAGGGCATTAATGGTGCAGGATTAAAAAAATGGATGCCAATTACTCTTTCCGGTTTTTTACAAGCAGCAGCAATAGAGGCAATAGAAAGCGATGAAGTATTACTTGCTAAAATACAATTGGGAGAAGTAATGCTTTCTAATTGAGCAAAAACTTTCTTTTTTACCTCTAAATTTTCAATGATGGCTTCAATAATCAAATCACATTCGGCTAAATCTTTAGTTGAGGTAGAAAATGTAATTCTTCCCATAATATTATCTGCCGTAGCCTGATCGATTTTTTCTTTTTGCACCAAACGAGATAAAATGTTTTTTAACCCTGTTGAAGCCTTTACTAATGCTTCTTCATTTAAATCTACCAGAGTAACTTGGTGTTTGTTGGTTGCTGCAATTTGTACAATTCCGGAACCCATAGAGCCTGCTCCTAGTACACCTACTTTGTTTATTTCATTCATAAGTTATATCTTTTTTCTTCGTTCCCAATGTTTGTTTTTGTTAATTAATTCCCTTTGAAAATTGGTTTGCGTTTTTCTAAAAATGCATTTACACCTTCTTGGTAATCGTACGTCTGTCCGGCTTCATTTTGTAACTCACCTTCTCTGGCTAATTGTTGTGTTAAGTTGTTTTTAAACGATTCATTCAATAATCTTTTAGTTAAGCCAATTCCTTTGGTAGGCATTTGAGCTAAGGTTTGAGCAATTTTTAGGGCTTCTTCTTGTAAACTTTCATCTGCAACAGCTTTATAAATCATACCCATTTTTTCAGCATCTTCAGCCATTACTTTATCTCCTAAAAACATTAAAGCAGCAGCTTTTTGCAGACCAATTAATCTGGGTAGGTAGTAGGTTCCACCACTATCAGGGATTAACCCAATTTTACTAAATGCTTGTATAAAACTTGCTGATTTTGCTGCAAGGGTAATATCGCAAGCCAATGCAATGTTGGCTCCAGCACCCGCTGCAACACCATTTACGCCACAAACAATAGGTTTCTCAATTTTTCTTAATCGATCTATTATTGGATTGTAATGTTCTTCTACAATTTTGGGTAATTCGGTTTGATTAGGATCTATGGCTTCTGCTAAATCTTGTCCGGCACAAAAAGCTTTTCCTTCAGCAGTAATGTAAATGGCTCTTACTTCAGGGTTTTTCTCACATTCGTCTAAAGCAGCTTGTAAATCAAAAGCCATTTGACGTATAAAACTGTTGAATTTATCTGGTCGGTTTAAGGTAATTATTCCTACACCGTTTTCTATTTTAAATTTGATATTGCTCATAATTTTTCAATTATTTTATTATAGTTGAACAACAAAAATAGCATTTTGTGTCCATCTATTGTTATTCAAGTGTTAGGTTTATTACATTTGCATCTTAAAATTATCATAGATGATTAAATCAATGACCGGGTTTGGTAAATCCGCAACCAGTATCAACCAAAAGAAAATCAGCATAGAAATTCGTTCGCTTAATAGTAAGCAAGCTGATATTTCTGTTAGAATTCCGGCAGTTTACAAAGAAAAAGAATTAGAGCTTAGAGCTAAAATCAATCAACACCTTGAGAGAGGAAAAATTGAATTTAATTTATACGTTGAGCAAACTACTGCCACACCAAATTACCAAATCAACGAAAGTTTATTTAAAAACTATTATAATGAGCTAAAACGTTTGTCTGACGAGTTGGGTGAGCAATCCGATTTAATAAAAATTGTTGCCGGAATGCCTGATGTTTTTCAGAAAGAAGAAAAACAAGCCTTAGATGAATCAGAGTGGGAAACCATAGTGGAATTGACTACAAAAGCCTTGCAAGATATTGATGCTTACAGAACGGATGAAGGCAATACGCTTCAAAAAGAAATGGAGTTGAGAATTAATAATATTCAACAATTATTGAAGAAGGTAGAGTTGTATGAGAAAGAAAGAGTAATTACTGTTAGAGAAAGGATTACAGCACATTTAGAAGAAATTGTTAATGGCAATCAGATAGATAAAGACAGGTTAGAGCAAGAGTTGGTTTTTTATATTGAAAAGTTTGATGTTTCAGAAGAAAAGCAACGATTACAATCTCACCTCGATTATTTTATGGACACTATGAATGATAAGGATTCCCAAGGAAAAAAGTTAGGGTTTATCAGTCAGGAAATGGGTAGAGAAATTAATACGTTAGGGTCAAAAGCAAATCATTCCGAATTACAAAAAATTGTGGTGGAGATGAAAGATGAGCTAGAAAAGATTAAAGAACAAATATTAAATATTTTATAAGAATTATGAGTAAAAACAAATGCATTATCATTTGTGCTCCATCAGGAGCAGGAAAAACTTCTATTACTAAATACTTGTTGGCACAAGATTTAAATTTAAAATTTTCGATTTCGGCATGCAATAGAGAAAAAAGAGAGAATGAAACTAACGGAGTGGATTATTACTTTTTGAGTACAGAGGAATTTCAAAACAAAATAGATAATAATGAATTTGTAGAATGGGAAGAAGTTTATCAAGATCAATATTATGGGACTTTAAAATCTGAAATTACCAGAATTTGGGAAGAAGGACATAATGTAATTTTTGATGTAGATGTAGAAGGTGGATTGAGTTTGAGTAAATATTTTGGAGAGAATGCATTGACTATTTTTATTCAGGCTCCAAGTATAGAAGAGTTAGAGACAAGGCTGAGAAGCAGAGGAAGTGAAACAGAAGAAAAAATCCAAAAAAGACTGAAAAAGGCAACTCAAGAAATGAGTTACTCTAAGTGGTTCGATGTAATTATTGTAAATGATAATTTGGAAAAAGCCCAGAAAGAAACACTTAATATTGTAAACTCTTTTTTAACAAAATGATAGAGGGATGAAACGACCTTGAAAAAAATTCTTATATAAGAAAATGATTAATAATAGGGAGTTACATCTGACAGATGAAAACAATAGATAAAACAGATGAAAGTAGGTCTATATTTTGGAACATATAATCCCATTCATGTCGGACATTTGATAATTGCTAATTACATGGCAGAGTATACCGATTTAGATGAAGTTTGGTTTGTTGTATCTCCTCAAAATCCATTAAAATTAAGTAATTCTTTATTGGCAGATTATCATCGTTTGGCTATGGTAAGGGTAGCTATAGAAGATAATAATCATTTAAAAGATTGCGATATTGAGTTTAATATGCCTAAACCATCTTATACTTCAGATACGTTGATTTATTTGCATGAGAAATATCCGAACCATGAATTTTCGTTGATTATGGGTGAGGATAATTTAAGGACTTTCCATAAATGGAAAAATCATGAAGAAATTATCACTAATCATCATATTTATGTTTATCCGAGAGCTTTAACAGAGCAAGAAAGAGAAGAATCTGAATTGAAAACCAACCAACAACAGCACGATTTTTTTAATCATCCAAATGTACATTTTTGTGATGCTCCGGTAATGAAAGTATCTTCCAGCTTTATTAGAAAAGCGGTAAAAGATAAAAAGGATGTCCGTTATTTACTTACAGAACCGGTTTATCAATATTTAACCGAGATGAATTTTTATAAGTAGCAATTAACTAGGCAAACTCTCCCCTTCAAAATATTCGTTAAATAAATGTAAGTGTCTTAAAATGTCTAATTGAGTTAAATCACAAGTAGTCATGTCCTCACAATTCATTAATAGCTCAATTTTTTCTTTTAAAGGAAAAATATAGTGATGAAGTTGCTCGTGAGCTTCGCCAGTCATGTTGCATTTAGACACTAATGTTTCAAACTCTGTCATAAGCTGCTGACCTCTGGCAACAAACAAAATAATTCTATCTTCTTCCATTGGTTGAGCAATAATGGCTATCATGTTATTAATACCGTCAATAGTTTCAACATTAGCAATCCATTTTTTGCCATTATCTAAGCTAAGATTACTTTTAGGTTCTTCTTCTGCAGTAGCTTCACCTTCTTCAAAATAACTTAAGGTTTCTTTAAACCAATTGATAAGTAATTCTCTTTGTTGGTCGGACAATTTAGCATCACCATGAGTAATAGTGTAAGATGTTAAAGGCATTTCTTTTTCCTCTAATTCTTCCACACATTCTTTTAGTTTTTTTAGTTTACGTTTATGTTCGAACGTTTCCCATTCAGAAAAATTAAGTTCTTCTCTTGCTTCATTAATATGGTCTTTCAGCCACCAAGAAACAGGAGCAACATTGCTATACCAAGGGTATTGGGTAGTATTAGAATGACAATCGTAGCATGATGTCTTAATAATTTGAGTCACCTCTTCAGGAGCTCCAACGGCATATAAAAAATCATTTTCAGCAATAACTTCAGGATTGGTTTTATCAATTCTGAAAAACTGTATAATTACGAAAATTGCAAACAATGCAAGACCAATTTTTTTAAGCATAACAATTTGTTTTAGTTTGAACAAAGATAATATTTTACTTGTTTTATAAGTATGATTACAATCAATTAAATTATATTTGTTTAGAAAAAGCTAATTAAACCTGCAAATGAACAATCTCGAGTTTTCTGAAGAAAAGAAATTAAATCAGGCAGATTTATTAAGCCTCTATAACGATGCTAATTGGTTGGCTTATACCAATAGCCCAGACTTATTGCAGCAAGCCGTAAGTAATTCACTTTATGTGCTTTCTGTTTGGGAAAATGGGCAATTAGTTGGGTTAATTCGCTTGGTGGGTGATGGATTGACTATTGTTTATATTCAGGATATTTTGGTAATGAAATCACATAAAAGAAGAAAAATTGGGAGTTTATTGTTACAGAAAGCCTTGGAGAAATTTAAAAATATTCGTCAAAAAGTATTGCTGACTGATGATAATGAAGAAACAAGAGGTTTTTATGAAGCACTTGGCTTTTCTTCTTGCGATAAAGGCGATTTAGTTGCTTTCGTTAAATTGGAAAATAAAAAAAAATAATCAATAATCAAAAAAAAATATTGGTTTGTCCCTTAGATTGGGGATTAGGACATGCTGCCAGATGTGTTCCTATTATTAACGCATTAATGGATTTAGGGCATGATGTAATTATTGCTGCAGATAATGCTCCCTTTAATTTATTAAAAACTACTTTTCCTCAGTTGCAATTTGTGCAGTTGCCCGGTTATATTATTCGTTATACAACTAATGGTAGAATGAGTTTAAAAATGCTGCAACAACTTCCTGGATTACTTAGAAGTATTAAAAAAGAACATCGGTTATTGCAAAACATTATTAATGAATATAAAATAGATTTGGTAATTTCTGATAATAGATATGGGTGTTGGTCGCAAGAAGTACCTTCTATTTTCATTACACATCAATTATTCATTCAAGCTCCTTATGGGAAGAAGTGGCTCAATAAAATAAATCATCATTTTATACAAAAATTTAATGAGTGCTGGGTGCCTGACATAGAAACTGAAAATAACTTAAGTGGAAATTTATCTCACACCAAAAAACTAAATAAGATACCTACTTTTTTTATAGAACCATTATCAAGATTTTCAGACAAGGAGTTGTCTTCAGAACAAAAATATGATGCTTTTGTTGTAATTTCCGGTCCGGAGCCACAAAGAACTGTTTTTGAGAGTTTAGTAGCCAAACAAGCTGAAAAAACAGCATTAAAATTAGTTTTGGTAAGAGGATTACCATCAGAAAATATAATCCCGGAATATTTACATTCGGAAAATATAGAAGTGCATAACCACTTACCAACAGAATTGTTCTTAGAAAAAATAGGTCAAAGCAAATTGGTTGTTTCTAGAGCAGGATATTCCACCATAATGGATCTGGCTGTTTTGGGTAAAAAAGCAGTTTTAGTACCTACTCCCGGACAAACAGAGCAAGAATATTTAGCAAGATATCATTTTGAAAAGCAACATTATTACACACAAACTCAGCAAGAATTTGGTCTAGAAGAAGCCATTAAAAATTCTAACAGTTTTAAGGGAATTCAATTTAAAAATCAAGTCGATTTAGGGCTATTTTTAGAAGAGAGAATAAAAATTAAAATTCCGATAAAGTAATTTCTTTAAGCGCTTCAATCCATTTTGGATTATCGTTAAGACTTTCAACCAGTTGCCATTTTTCTCCACCATTCTCATGGAAAATCTCTTTAAATTCTTCACCAACTTCTATGGTTGTTTCTAAACAATCAGCAATAAAAGAGGGAGAAAAGCAAAGCACATTTTTTATGCCCGATTTTGCCAAATCTTCTGTAACCAAGTCGGAGTAAGGTTTTAACCAAGGATCTCTAGCACGAGTTTCTAAACGAGATTGAAATGCAACTTCATACTCGTCATCTTTTAGCTCCATTTTAGCGGCAATTAATCGAGAGGTTTCATAACATTGAGCCCTGTAACACAAACGGTTATTGTTAGAATATTTCGAACAACATTTGTCGTTTAATTGGCAATAACCTTTTTCAGAATCTTTTAAAATATGTCTTTCAGGAATGCCGTGGTAGCTAAATAATACTTTTTGATAATTTCCTGTTTTCCAATATTTATTGCCATTTTCGGCAAAGGCTTCAATAAATTTTTCGTTGCTTAAAAAGTTTTCAATAAATGTAACCTTGGGCTGGTAGTTTGTTTTAGTTAATTCTTCCTTTACTTTTTCAATACTTGATTTAGTGGAAGAAGAAGCATATTGCGGATAAAGAGGGATAATTACTAAATCGGTAATGCCATTTTTTTTTATTTCTTTTAGTACACTTTTTATCGATGGATTTTGGTAACGCATAGCTAAATAAACAGCAATATCATTACCTACTTCTTGCTGTAATAATTCACGCACTTTCTTTCCGTAAACTAGTAGCGGAGAGCCTTCTTTTGTCCATAATTGCTTGTAAATTTTAGCTGATTTAGGTGCTCTGAAGGTGGCTATTATTACGTTTACTAAAAACCAACGGGTTAAATAAGGTAAATCAATTACATATTTATCCATTAAAAATTCACGAAGATATTTTCTAACATCAACAATTTTATAGCTGTTTGGTGTGCCTAAATTAATTAGTAAAATCCCTTTTTTGCTCATAGCTGCCAAAATTAAGGATTAATTATTTTGTTACCTATATCAAAAAATATTTTTGATATAGGGTATGTTTTCAGTTAAAAAATATTATTTTTGTTTCGCAATTAAGTAGTTATACTTATAACATTAAAAGTTTTATTTGTTATAAATACTATAATTGCATAAAAATATTTTGAAAATCGCAAATTAGGACTTAATATTGCGTTTTAATTATTTTATATAGCTATAAAAGAATAACACATTGAAAATGAAAAGAAATATATTTACATTCATCCTCGCTTTCTTTACTGTGATTAGCAGTTATGCTGGAGTAATTGTTTTAGAAGGACATTACCAAGGCAAAAACCTATATGTGCAAAATCCTTTTGCTGGAACAGGTGTTGGTTTTTGTACTTTTGAGGTAACTATAAATGGTGATGTAACAACAGATGAAGTAAATTCAAGTGCTTTTGAAATTGATTTTACTGCTTTTCAATTAAAAGTAGGAGATCCTGTTATTGTAAAAATTAAGCATAAAGATGATTGTAAACCAAAAGTATTAAATCCTGAAGTGCTTAAACCTAAGAGTACTTTTGAAATTGTTAATATGAACATTTCTAAAGAGGGTAATTTTGAATGGACAACTTCAAACGAAACAGGAAAGTTAACTTTTGTGGTAGAGCAATTTAGATGGAACAAATGGATTAAAGTAGGAGAAGTTGATGGTGTTGGAACTTCTACGGAAAATAAATATGAATTTAAAATTGAGCCTCATTCAGGTGAAAATAAATTTAGAGTTAAGCAAATAGATTATTCAGGTAAACCAAGATATTCTCAAGCTGCTCGTTATGTTTCCACCAAAGGTGAAATTACTTTTAGCCCAATAAAAGTAAAAGATATTATTACTTTTACTGATGAGACGTTGTTTGAAGTTTATGATAGCTATGCTAATATTGTTAAAAAGGGATATGGCAATTCTATAGATGTTACTAATCTTAAAAAAGGAATTTATTACCTAAATTATGATAATAAGAGTGAGACTTTTGTGAAGAAATAACATAAATAATTATTAATATTAGAAAATCCTCACTAATTTTAGTGAGGATTTTTTTTGAAATAAAATATGATACAAAAAATTGAACATATAGGTATTGCTGTAAAAGATATTAAAAAGGCGACAGAGACTTATACTAAGCTTTTTAATCAGTCGCCATACAAAACAGAGGCAGTAGAAAGCGAAAATGTAATTACTACTTTTTTTAAAATGGGAGAAAACAAAATTGAGTTGCTAGAAGCAACCTCTGAAGAAAGTGCTATCTATAAGTTTATAGAGAAGAAAGGCGAAGGTATTCATCACATTGCTTTTGATGTGGATGATATCTATACAGAAATGGAGCGTTTATCTAAAGAAGGATTTATTGTTTTAAACGAACAACCAAAAAAAGGAGCTGACAATAAATTGGTATGCTTTCTGCATCCTAAATCGGTAAATGGAGTATTGATAGAGCTTTGTCAAGAGATTAAATAATTACATTTATAAACTAGTAACTTAACAAAAATTAACAAAAATTAAACATTAAATGTATATACATTTAATGTTATTACATATATTTGCAATATAAATTTTAAAAATTAGAAATCATGAAAAAAATTATTTTAAGTATGGCGGTACTAGCTGCATCAGTATTATCGCTAAAAGCCCACGGAGACGACAGTCATTTACACATTAAAAAAGATTTAAGCACTGTAGAGTGGGTAGGTAAAAAAGTTACCGGACAACATAATGGTACAATTGAAATTAAAGAAGGAACAGTAAAGGTTGAAGATAATAAAATTGTAGGTGGTGAAGTAATTATTGATATGACATCAATAGTAGTTTCAGACTTAGAAGGGGAAATGAAAGGCAAACTAGAAGGTCATTTAAATTCAGCTGATTTTTTTGATACTAAAAACCATGGAGAGGCAATTTTAAAAATTATTTCTACTAAACAAAAAAAAGGTAATACTTACACTGTTAAAGCAGATTTAACTATTAAAGGAATTACTAAACCGATTGAATTTCCCGCTACTATTGATATAAAAGATGGTAAAGTTGCTGCTTATGCAGAAGTTAAAGTAGATAGAACTTTATATGATATTAAATATGGTTCAGGAAAGTTTTTTGAAGGGTTAGGTGACAAAATGATTGATGACTTTTTTACTGTAAAATTTAAAGTTGCAGCTAAATAATTAGTTGTAAATTTAGTTGAATATATTTAAAAAGAGCATGATTTTCATGCTCTTTTTTATTTTTTTGAATTTAAGAAGTCAATTAATTTTTTTACAGCACGACCTCTATGGCTTACGTTGTTTTTTTTAGACAAAGGCATTTCTGCAAAAGTGATTTCGTAGCCGATTGGTTTAAAAATTGGGTCATAACCAAAACCATCTTTCCCGTGTTTTTCTTTGGTGATTTCACCTTCAATAATTCCTTCAAAAGTAGTTGTTTCGCCATTGATTACTAATGCAACAACTGTTTTAAATTGAGCAGTTCTATCCGAAAAAGGCACTAACTTTTTGAGCACTTTATCCATGTTTTTATCGGCATTTTTTTCTTCTCCTGCATACCTTGCTGAGTAAACTCCAGGCTCACCATTTAGTGATTTAATTTCTAATCCGGTATCATCAGCAAAACAATTATAACCGTATTTTTCATAAATATATTTTGCTTTCAAAATAGCATTTCCTTCGATGGTGTCAGCAGTTTCAGGAATATCTTCGTAACAACCAATATCTTTTAAACTTAATAATTTAATGGAGTTGGTTAATAAAGCATTTATTTCTTTAATTTTATTTTCGTTATTTGTAGCAAAAACCAATTCTATCATAACTATTTTGAAAATTCCGTTTAATATACCATTTGTTTCAGAAGACGAAGTTACTTACATAAATGAAGTAATTGCAAATAAAAGTTTTTCTTATCCGGGAGATTTTTCAAAAAAATGTGAGTTGGAATTATCAAAAATTACAGGTTGCAAAACAGTAAGGTTAACAGCAAGCTGTACTTCTGCTTTAGAATTAGCAGCTCTAACTATAGACATTAATGAAGGAGATGAAGTAATTGTGCCATCTTTTACATTTGTTTCTTCTGCAAGTGCCTTTGTTTTAAGAGGAGCAAAATTGGTATTAGTAGATATCCATCCTGAAACTATGTGTTTAGATGAGGCTTTATTGGAAAAAGCAATTACACCAAAAACTAAAGCTATAGTTTTAGTGCATTATGCCGGATTAACCAAAAATATTGAAAAGGTTAGAGAATTATGTAAAATACATGCTATTTATTTAATTGAAGATGCTGCTCAAAGTATTGATTCTTACTATAATAATCAGCATTTAGGGACTTTTGGTGATATAGGTTGTATTAGTTTTCATGACACTAAAAATATTCAGTGTGGAGAAGGAGGTGCTATATTGATAAATAATAAAAGTTTAATCGAGAAGATTGATATTATTATAGAAAAAGGCACTGATAGAAAAGCGTTTTTAGCAGGAGAGGTAAATGAATATACATGGAAAACACTAGGCTCTAGTTATGGGTTAAGTGAGATTAATGTAGCTTTTTTGTTGGCTCAACTAAAGGCATTAAAAAAAGTGACTAAAAAACGAAAATTGTTATATGGATTATATCAAGAAGGATTAAAGCCTTTAAAACTTTCAGGGGTGATAGATTTTCCGGAAACGATTAATAAGCATAATGCTCATATTTTTTTCATAAAACTTAAAGACAAGCAGCAACGAAATGAATTGGAAAGATACTTGTTGAATAGTGGTGTTGCAGCGCATACACATTATTCTCCTTTGCATTTAAGTGATAAAGGTAAGAACTATCCTTATTTTTGTTTTGAAAAAGATTATAGTAAGATAGAAAGTGATAGATTGCTAAGGTTGCCTTTGTTTTTCGATTTGGAGTTAGACAAAATAAAAATGTGTGTAGCACTAATTAATCAATATTTTAGAAAGTAAATGTTATCTGAATCAAATATTATATATTATGATTTAAAATTAGGATTGTATGACACTTGCTTGGCTATACTTTATTTTGGAATAGTTTATTTAATTGCTTATTATTATAAGAGAATTAAAATTGATAAAAACCCTGAATATAAATATTTTATAATCGGTTTAACAGCAAAAGTAGTGGGAGGGTTTACTTTTGCTTTATTAACAGTTTATTATTACAAAGGTGGCGATAGTTTAAGTTACTACAAGGCAGCTGATGATATTACTAAACTTGCGGCACATAATCCATTTCGGGTAATTGAATTAATGTTTACATCATATTCAGACCTTAATTTATCTCAGGATTTTTTAGATTATTATACTAAGGACTTTATTAACGGAAGGGATGTTTGGGTATTAGTAAAACTTACTATATTAACTAATATAATAGGTTTGTTTTCTTATGGCACTACAACAGTATTATTTGCAGCTATATCTTTTGTTGGGCTATGGATGGCTTATTCAAACATCTGTAAACTTTATCCTAAATATAGTGGCTATTTATTAGTTAGTTTTTTTATGATTCCTTCTATTATATTTTGGGGTTCTGGAGTATTGAAGGATACTGTAACAATGGGATGTATGGGATGGATGATTTATGCTTTTTCCAATATTTTTATTTTTAAAAGAAAAGTAGCTTTAAGTATTGGTTTGATAATTACATCCTCATTATTAATTATTTTTCTTAAGCCTTATATTTTGTACATTTTATTACCTACGCTATTAATTTGGGGACAAACAAACTTAAAAAATTTAATAAAAGGAAGTTTTATTAGAATTATATTAATCCCTATGATTGTATTAACAATATCAGTTAGTACTTTTTTTGTGTTACAGAATATTTCTATTGGAGCAGGTAAGTATGATATTAATAAGTTAGAACAAACATTAGAAGGATTTCAGTCTTGGCATGAATATTTAGCAGGAACACAAGATCAATCTGGATATACACTAGGAGAAATAGAGTTTACTCCATTAGGATATTTAAAAATTGCACCTGCTGCTTTTAATGTTACTTTTTTTAGACCATATATATGGGAAATTAGAAATGTACCAACATTAATTGGTGCATTAGAAAGTTTCTTAATATTATTGTTTGTTCTTTATTTATTATTAAAGTACAGAGCTCAGTTTTTTAGAATTATGTTTAAAAATAAAGATATATTGTTCATGATGATTTTTGCTGCAATTTTTGGGGTAATAGTAGGAGTTAGTTCATATAACTTTGGAGCATTGTCTAGATATAAAATGCCAGCTCAATTACTTTTTGTAAGTGCTTTGTTTTTAATTTATAACATAGCAAAAGATGAAAAAAGAATGTTAAAATGAACTTAATGTTTTAATAAGGAGATTAAAAAATCTTTATGATTAGTAATAGAATACTTTTTTTCTATAGTTTTTCTACCATTTTTTCCTAATGTTTCTCGTAGCTCTTTTGATTCAATTAAGGCACTTAGTTTACTTATCCATTCGTTTTTGTTAGAGGCTAAAAAACCATTTTTTCTATCTTGGATAATTTCGGTATTAACACCAACTGGAGACATAATAGTTGGAATTTCTAAAGCCATATATTGAAGACCTTTAAAGCCGCATTTTCCCTTAGCCCATTCGTTATCAGGTAAAGGCATTATGCCAATATCAATTTGAGATAAATCTTCAATTTCTGATGATTGCTTCCATTCAACAAATTTCAATCTAAACTTACTGCTAATAATGGGTTGATTTGAAATCATAATAATTTTTACGTTCGAATAAGTTTGAGTAATATGTTGTAAAACATCATTTATTAGCTCTAAATGTTTGTTGGTGGTAGAAGATCCTGTCCAACCTATTTTAATAGTGTCGGATATTGTTTTTTTACTAGGATAATGGTAATTTGTGTCTATAGTAGTAGGAATAACATAAACATTAGCGTTAAACTGTTTCGCATAATTACTTAAAAAAGTATTTCCGGCTATAATGGTTTTTGAATAAGCAATTATAGATTTTGTTTTATCGGGAAACTTTAACCAACTTAGGTTTTGATTGGCATTCGAAACATCTTTTAACCAAATAGCATCATCGAAATCAAAAATTATTTCTTTTTTAAAAAGTTTACTATATATCCATTCAAAATAAGCAGGACCGATCATTGCGGCTTCTCTATGGATAAATAATTTATCGTATTGATGTATTTTTAAAAGAAGTAAATGTCTATTTAACAAGCCTTTTAAAATACCTAATGTTTTTTTTAATAAAAATCCTTTTTGATAGAAAATTTTCCATGTTGCTTCATCTAAAAAAGATAAGGTGTCATAGTCAATATTTTCATCTTTAAAAAAAGAGAAATATTGCTCAAATCTAAATCGTTGGCTCGGAGCAGAGTTAGTAGGGTAAGGTGTTAAGAAAAGTATTTTTGTCATCTTAGTTTTCAACCCAAAAAGGAGGCAGTTTTTCAGTAATTTCTATGTTTTCAAATTTTGAACTTTCTCTAGCTCCGGCATCTTTTGCCCATGTGGCCATTTTTTGAATGCCTATTTCTAGTGAGGTAAACTTATCTATTCCAAAAATTGTTTTTGCTTTTTGATGATCTGCATGTGCATGAACTACTTCATTTCTGGGATCTAAATGCATTATAGACTGATTAATTCCCATAGCATTTTGTATGGTCTCTGCTAATTGTAAAATAGTATATTCTTGGTCTGCACCAATGTTAAAAATTTCGTTTTCTGTTGCTTTCATGTTGACACAATTGGCAATATATGGAGCTACATCATCAATATAACTAAAAGCTCTTGTTTGGAGTCCATTACCAAAAACTGATAGTGATTTACCTTGCATTAACTGATTCATAAAAATTCCAATTACATTTCTATATTTATCTCCAATGTTTTGATATTCTCCATAAACATTGTGTGGACGAAAAATGGTATAGTTTAGTCCAAACATTTCGTGGGCAGTTTTTAGATCTAATTCCACAGCATATTTTGCAACACCATAAGGGTCTTCAGGTTGTGGAGGCATGTTTTCTCGCATAGGAGGGGTTAAAGCTCCATATACAGCTATGGAAGAAGTAAAAACAAAGCGTTCAATTTTGTGTTTGATAGATTCATTAATTAAATTAATGCTGCCAATTAAATTATTATTGTAATTGAAACGTCTGATAAAGTGACTTAACCCTTCGGCTGCATAAGCTGCTAAATGATAAACGTAATCAAATTTATAATCAATAAATAATTGTGATATTAGGTTTTCATCGGTAACAGAACCTTTAATAAAAATAGCTTCATTATTTACAAAATCTTCAAAGCCACCACTTAAGTCGTCAAGGACTATAACATTGTGTCCTAATTTAATTAAATGATTGGTAACATGAGCTCCAATAAATCCTGCTCCTCCGGTAACTAATGATGTTGGCATAGTTGTTTATAAATCTAATATGTTTGACAAAAATAAACAAAACAGAAAAACTAATGCGGTAATTTTAAAGTTAGAAGAATTTACGATAAGCATTATAAATAAATTCTAGCAATTTTTTGTTGTTGGGATAATCATTATGGGTTTTAGGAGGAGTATCCATTATAGCATCAAACTCAGTAATTGAGAGTTCTAATTTTTTACATAAATACTCTTTGTCTTCATTTACTAAATTTATATCATAAGATTTACCCTTTAGTTCTTCCAAAGCCTCTTCTCTGGTTATTTCACCAGAGCAAATTAAAGAAGAAGAGGTTGATTTACGGTAGTCAATATTAAATTTTTCAGGAAGTATATAAGATTGTACAAAACGTGTGTATCTTGATTCGTAATGTTTACCACCGTAGTATTTCCAATTTAATTCATTTTCAAGTAAAGCAACAGCTTCTTTTTTGGAGTATGGAAGGTAGTTAAGAAAATAAATGATTTTAATTCCTTTAAAAAATTTGTAATACATTTCTTTTAGAAAACCGAAAGTTGGGAAAGTTTTTAAAGGTTTATTTCCAAATTGTTTTTGGATAGCGTACAGGTATTTTTCATCTTTAGCATCATAATGCCAACTTTTGGGCAAAATACCTTCGGTAGCAAAGTTTCCTCCACTAAGTATGTATTTAATATTATGTTTTGCAGCTACTTTGTGAAGTATAGCTAATATGGCAATGTCTGTAGGAGTTTCTATTTCCGGTACCGAAGCTCTTAAGAAAGATAGTTGTAGATCTTTAAATTCTTCCCAATCTAATACATGTGTGTGTAAGTCTATATCGAGTTTGTGGAGTATTTTTTCTATATTACTTACAGCTAATTCTGAATTCCATCCGTTATCTAGGTGGACTGCAAGTGGTTTTAAACCTAGTGCTTTTGCTTTGTAAGCAACGTAACAACTATCAATACCACCACTAATACCTACTACACAATCATACTTTAGGTTTTTACCTACAGACTTAATTTTTTCAATAATTTCATTAAGCTGTTGGTCGCTTGATGTTCCTTGGTACATCTGCTTTGCAGTATGTTCTAAAAAATTTGTACAGTGATTGCAAAACCCATTTTCATCAAATGTAATTTCAGAGTCGGAAGTATCCATTACACATCTGTTACATTGTTGATAAATGTCTTTTTTCATAAATAAAAGGTACTAATTTTTAGTTTTGAATAAGTTACAAAGGTATATTTTAATCAGACATATTTTGATATATAGCGGTAAAAAGCAATTAAATTATCATTCAATTTAGTTATTTTAGCCTATTGTTATTTATACATTGACTAAATGCTTGGGAGAAACCTTATTAATTCTGTACTTACTCAAATTCCTGTTTTTATATTGGGAATTGTTAGTGGAGTATTTTCTACAAGAATTTTGGGTGAAGAAGCAAAAGGAATTTTTTCTTTATTTCAGGCAAATTATCTGTTATTTCTACTAATTTTTTCCTTTGGAATTCAAACAGGAGTAGTTTACTTCGTGTCAAGTAAAAAATATACAGAGCAAGTTGTTGCAGGAATTTCATCGGCAATTTTTTTGGTAAGTTCGAGTATTTTATTAGGACTATTATTCACTACTTATTATCTTGATATTAGTTCATTTTATTTGCCTGAAAATTATAATACAATACCTTATCTTATTTCGCTGTTTGTTCTTTTTTTTCTATCTTTTTTTAATAATTTAATTACTTCCTTTTTTCAAGCTCGTTCTAAGTTTAATATCATTAATAGAGTTTCTATTATTAATAGTGTAATTAATGCGGCTTTATTTCCAATACTATATTTTTATCTGCAAGAAAAACAGATTACAGTAGTTGAGAAATTTAATTACGTTTTAGTTGCTACATTGATATTATTACTATTAAACAGTATCATTTGGTTTTATTTGTATATGAAACAAATAACTATTATTCCTCAATTTAATGCCGCTATTGTAAATAAAATTAAAGGTTTTGTAACTTATAGCTTATTAATTTATATTGGAATGTTTGTTAATTTTTTTAATTATAGATTGGATTTGTGGATAGTTAATCATTATTTGGACGAAAAACAGTTGAGTTATTATTCGTTAGCAGCTAATATTGTTCAAATTATTTTATACTTATCGGTAACTATTGCGTCAGTTATTCTTCCAAAGCTATCAAATAGTAATGATGATAAGAGATTGATATTATTTGCACAAATCAGCAGGTTTAGTTTTTCATTCTTTTTTTTATTGGTTGTTATAGCTTTTTCAACATCTTATTTTATCATCCCCTTAATGTATGGAGAAGAATTTACTCCAACTATAATTCCTTTTCAAATTTTGTCTATAGGTATTTTGTTTTCTTGTATAACACAACTGTTTTCTATGTTATTAGTTTCTTCAAACAAAAACATTTTTAACATTATTGCCTGTTCAATAGGGTTGATATTTACAGTTGTTTTTGACATTTATCTTATTCCTAAATTTAATATTAATGGAGCGGCCATTGCTACTTTAATAAGTTATTTTGCCATCTTTATAATTACCTATATCTTTGTTATAACTAAAACGACTATAAAAACAAATAATCTACTTATTCCGACCAAACAAGATGTTGTCTATTTATACGGTTTAGTAATGAAAAGCTATAAAAAATGAAAGTTGCCATAATAGAAACAGAACATTTTCAGTATGGGTTAACTCAATCAGAGTTGTTTGAAGGAGAGGAAAAGTTTTTTTTTGTTACTCAGGTAATGTATGATAAAATGCATGAGTATAATTCAGCGCTTTGTAATGGTAAGTTTCATGTTATTTCTGGATTAGATGAAGAATATGATAAAGTAATACGTATTTGCAAAGAAGAAAACATAGAAGTTCTGCTGTTAAGTCCAATATTTAAGGGGTTTGTAGGGGCTTTGAAAATAGCAGAGAATTTAATTTGTAAAAAAGTAATTACTATTCATAACCTTAATTTCTGGCTCAATGCTCGTTTTAGAACTAGCAAATATTATAAAGAGAGAAAATTAAAACAAAAAATAGTTGCCAATTTCGATTATATTGCGGTTGAAGATTTTATGTTTAATTATATCAGAAATAATGACAAGTCTCTTTTTAAAAAATATAAATTTCTATATATACCATTTACTATCTTTCATAAACGAGAAGGAAAAAAGTTTCATAAGGAAAATAATCGTTTAAAAATTGTTTTAACAGGAAGTATCCATAAAGAAAGAAGGAGATATGAGGATGTTATTAAAGCCATTCATTTTTTTGCAGAAAAACAAGCTAATATTACCTTTTCTTTTGCAGGAAGACCCTTAGAAGATTATGGAAAATGGGTAGTAAGTGAATTAGATAAAGCGAATAAAATACACCCCGGAATAGCTGAATATTTTCCAATAGAAGGATTAATAACGCCTGATATGTTTCTAAAAGAAATGGAAACGTCAGATTTGGTACTCTCAACAAGTACGACAGAATTTAAAGCCTTAGGAACTACCGAGTATATAGGAAAAACTAAGCCAACAGCAGCCATACATGATATGATGAGTTTTGAATTACCCGGTTTACTCCCTGCTCATCTTATTGTTCCGGAAAACTTAAAAGGTTCTGTATTCAATTATGCTGGAGCAGATGAATTAAAAGGAATTTTACAAAACTTACTTGATAAACCTGAATTGTTAAAAGATTGGAAAAAGCAAGCAATCATTAACTCTACTTATTTTACTGCAGCTGAAATTAGAAAAAATTTACCTTTTTTCTATACTCAGTGTAAACGTTGTGTTATGGATAATGCTAACGATCCTAATATTTGGTTTGATAAAGAAGGGAACTGCAATTATTGTAATGATGATTATACTTATATACAAAGTGAGAGTAATGTTAATATTAAAAAACCAGAAAGTTTAACTCGTTTAATTACAAAAATTAAAGAAGATGGAGCAACTAAAAAATATGATTGTGTTGTTGGAGTTAGCGGAGGGTTAGATAGTGCTTATTTAGTATATAAACTAGTAAAATTAGGAGTTAGACCAATAGCTGTTCATTTTGATAATGGATGGAATAGCGAAGCCGCCACTCAAAACATTGAAACGCTTTTAAAAAAGTTAAATGTTGATTTATATACTTATGTGTGTGATTGGGAAGAATTTAAAGATTTACAAATGTCATTTTTAAAGGCTGGAGTTGTAGACATTGAGTTGGTTACAGATCATGCTATTTCTGCTACTATGTATGATGCTGCAAAAAAATTTAATACAAAATATATTTTTCAAGGTCATAACCAAAGTTCTGAATTCATTTTACCAGAAGCTTGGATACATTGGAAAAATGATGCGTTGAATATTAAATCTATACATAAAAAATATGGATCGGTTAGGTTGAAAACATTGCCATTACTAACCTTTTTTAAAGAGTATTATCATTTAAAGTATAGAAAAACCAATTATATTTATTTGTTGGATTACATTGATTATAATAAAAAAGAAGCCGAATTAATTTTGAAAGAAGAGTTTGGATGGAAAAATTATGGAGCTAAACATAATGAATCTATTTTTACAAGATTTTATCAGAACTATATTTTACCCAAGAAATTTAATATTGACAAACGTAAAGCTCATTTGTCTTCATTGATATGTTCTAATCAAATTACTAGAGAAGAGGCTTTGGAAGAGTTAAAAACAAGGTGTTGGGAAACAGATGAAACCAAACAAGATAAAGCTTATGTATTAAAAAAATTAGGTGTTTCAGAAACAATATTTGATGCTTGGATGGAAGAAACCCCAGTATCTCATTTTGATTTTGCAAGTTATCTAACAAGACATAACCAAATAATTACAGCCCTGAAGAAATTAATAGGTAAAAGATGAAATTCACATGTGCAAAATATCACTCAAACAAGAGAATAATCTCCTAAGAAGCTCTTGTATGATTAATTTAATAAGATAAAGAATATACATGAAGTTAGAAAACCAAACTCTATTAGTTATTTCAAATGAACCTTGGGGAGATATTTGGTATTCTAAGCATAATTGGGCTTATGAATTGTCTAAAAAAAACAAAGTGTTTTTTATAAACCCACCAATTAAATGGAAAATTAGTAATTTGTGGAGTTTTAAAATCTGTATAGACGATTATAGTGAATCACTTCATGTATTAGATTATCAAAACATATTACCTTTTACACGATTTAGTTTAATCTATAAATTAAACAATTTTATTGTTTCAAAAAAAATTAAAAAATGGCTGCTGAACAACAATTATAAAAAGTACATTTTTTGGACTTTTGATCCTTATCGATTTTCTAACCCTCAATTGTTTTCTCCTATACTTTCTATTTATTTTAGAGTAGATAAATATAGAGTGCAAAAAGAAAAAAAACTTTTGAATAATATTGACAAACTAGTAGTTACATCAAAAGAGTTGTTAAAGGATATAATATTTAATGGAAGTGTATTAGAATTGTCTCATGGTATTTCATCAGAAGAATTTGTGTCAACTAATACAGTAATATATGAAAAAGATTATTTTTTATATGTAGGAAACATTGATCATAGATTAAATATAGAATTAATTCATAGAATACTTCAGGAATTTCCTAATGAAAGATTTGTATTTATTGGAAAAAAGTATAATCTGTTTAGCGAATCATCTCAAGATATTTTCTATAAGAACAAATACAACAACCTAATAGTTCATGGGGTAGAACATTTTAAAAATTTAAAAAATTATATATACTATTCAAAAGCTTGTTTAGTGCCAATGGATTTAAAAATTCATGGAAATGCAGTACACCACCATAAAACGTTACAATATTTAGCTTTAGGAAAACCTGTAATTTCTCCAATTTTTAATGATGTTATTAATAAAGAAGAATATATTATAAGCTATAAAAATGATGATGAGGCAATTGAAAAAATAAAACAATTACCCAATATGGAAACGAATGAAAAAGTAGCCCAACGAATTCAATTTGCAAAACAATTTACCTACGAAAAACTGATTGAAAAAGTAGAGCAATTTTTAACATGAAATTAGAAAATCAAAATATATTAATCGTGTCCAATGAACCTTGGGGAGATGTTTGGTACTCTAAACATAATTGGGCGTATGAGTTGTCTAAGAAAAATAGGGTTGTGTTTATTAATCCCCCTAAACCATGGGTTTTCAAAAATTTATTTTCAACTAAAATAAGTACCTCTAATTATTCATCAACACTAACAATATTAAATTATACCAATAGATTTCCTTTTACCCGGTTTGAATTTCTATCCAATATTAATGAACTTCTTATTAGTCAAACTATAAAAAAATGGCTAAAGAATAATGTTGTATCAGATTATATTTTTTGGACTTTTGATCCTTATCGTTTTTCTAGTCCTAAACAATTTCAATCTAAATTAACAATCTATTTTAGAGTTGATAAATATATTAATGACAGAGAAAAAACACTTTTGAAAAACACAGATAAATTAGTTGTTGTTTCAAAAGAGTTATTAAATGATATTGAGTTTAATGGAGATATTCTAGAGTTGTCTCATGGAATTTCTGAGGAAGAGTTTATAAATGATAACACTATTGAATACGAAAAAGATTTTATATTATATATTGGAAATATTGACCATCGATTAGATGTTGACTTAATTGATAAAATGCTTGTAGAGTTTCCGGAAGAAATATTTTTATTTATTGGTAAAATAGGAGATGTGAAAAACGATTTATTTCATGAGATTTTTTTAAAAAATAAGCACAAAAATTTAATACTGCATGGAGCTGAATATTTCAAAACACTTAAAAATTATATTGCACAAGCAAAAGTTTGTATAGCCCCAATGTTTTTAGAGGTTAATGGTAATAATATTAATCATCATAAATTACTACAATATTTAGCATTGGGAAGACCAGTTTTAGCCCCACAGTTTATCGATTATCAAAATAACACGTTGGTTTATTCTTATAAGAATCATGAGGAAGGTGTTAAACAACTCAATAAAATTTTAAATGAAGAAGAGAACCAATTTATTATTAAAGAACGAATTATTTTTGCCAAACAATTTACCTATAATAATTTAATAAAAAAAGTAGAACAATTTTTAACTGAATCAGCCAACTAATGCATATTGTTTTTGTTATATCCAATGAATCTAGCGTACCTTATTTTAAATGGTTTGCAGAAAAAGCAGCACAACAAAAAGAGCATAAATTCTCTTTTGTAACCCTTTATACCGAAAAACCAAAGATGATTGAAGATGTGGGTAAATACGGTTGGGATTGCTATTGGTATAAATTTGATCACCATAAAAGAAAAAGAGGGATGGTTCGCGCCTTTTTTCAATTGTATAGTTTGTTTAAAAAACTAAAGCCTGAGGTGGTACACACGCATTTATTTGATGATTCTTTTCCTGGGTTGATGGCAGCTCGTTTGGCAGGAGTTAAGAAAAGAGTGGTAACTAAACAAGATACAACTTTCCATTATTTTTATGCCCCAAAATGGGTTTTTGCAGATAAAATAAATAATAAAAACGCCACTCATTTGGTCCCCGTTTCTAAAGAAGCAGAAAAATTTATTATTGAGAAAGAAAATGCTCCAGTTGATAAAATAACTATGATTCATCACGGAATTCCTCCCGAAATTTTTACTCAACAATCTGAAACTTATAAAAAAGAAATCATAGAAAAGTATCAATTAGCAGGTAAAAAAATTATTGGAACAGTAGCTCGTTTAATTGAATGGAAAGGTTATCGCTACATAGTAGAAGCAATTCCGGAAGTTATAGCAAAACATCCTGATGCCCTATTTTTATTTGTTGGTCAGGGCAATCAAAAAGAGGAGCTACAACAGTTAGCTGAAAAACTGAATGTACTTGAATATATTGTATTCACAGGTTGGGTAGATAGAACGTACATTCCTTCTTTATACGCACTATTAGATGTTTATGCTCATGCTGCTAATTACGAACCTTTTGGCTTTGTAATACCAGAAGCCATGATGAATGCTGCTCCTGTAGTTTCCACTCCTACCGGTTCTGCTTTAGATGCTATTCAACATAAACAAAATGGATATTTAGTTAACTATAAAGATGCGGCTTCTATGGCAGAAGGCATTAATTATACATTAGAGTATGGTGCTGATTTTAAGGAAAAAGGACAAAAAACAGCCTTAGAAATGTATAACTTTGAGCGAATGTGGAACTCATACATTAATTTATATATAAAAACATAATTATACAATGGGATTACATTTAAAAAGAGAAAAAGAACGTGTTTTATTGTTGAGTTTAATATATAGATTTTCAAAACTATTAGTTATATTAAAACCTAAAACAAGGTTTAATTTATATCTCACCTTAGAATGGATATTTGATAGATTAGCTCACGAAGAATCTTTTAATTACTTTCCTTATGAAAATCATCCATTGCGTTACCACACCATTAATTTTATAAAAAAACAAGTTGAATTAACAGATAAAGTGCTTGATTTAGGTAGTGGATATGGCGACATGAGTAATAAGTTGGCTGATTTTTCTGAAAAAGTGGTAGGAGTTGATTATGTAAAAGGAGATGTAGAAATAGCAAAATCTAAACATAACCAACCTAACCTAGAATTTATATACGGAGATGCTTTTGATTATCTTGAATCATGCAATGAAAAGTTTGATGTAATTATATTATCACATATTTTAGAGCATATAGATGAGCCTTTAGACTTCCTAAAAAAGTGTGTGCCACATGCTAAAAAAATATTTATAGAATTACCCGATTATGATAAAACTTATTTGAATCATTATAGAACCCAATTAAATAATAAAATACAATATACAGATGCCGATCATGTTTGGGAGTTTGATAGAGAAGAATTATTGGAGTTAATAAAAGATGCAGGCTTAAAAGTAATAGAAACGGATTTTAGGTTTGGAGTAATGAAAGTTTGGTGTGAAATATATGATAAATAATGAAGCAAGTAGTAAAGAAAATTTATAATTCAATTCCATTTAAGAAACAAATTTTTTCATTGATAAAATGGATGGATTTACCTGAAGAGATATATAAACATCTCCACTTCAAAGGTGTTTTTACTGTTAAGGTAGATGCTAATCATCAATTTAAAATGTACCATTTAGGTGCATCAGAAGAAAATGAGTTGTTTTGGGGAGGAATTGATAACGGTTGGGAAAAAACATCACTAAAACTATGGAGAAAGCTATGTGTAGATGCTAATGTGGTAATGGATATTGGAGCAAATACAGGATTGTATTCATTGGTTACAAAAGCATTCAACCCAACAGCTAAAGTTTATACTTTTGAGCCGCTCCCTAAAGTCTTAGAATATTTGAATTATAATGTTGAAATAAATAATTATGACATTACAGTTGTTCCAAAAGCTGCTTCTAATTTTAATGGAACTGCAAAGGTATTTTTAATGGAAGGTCATGATTTTTGTACTTCTGTTACGGTAAATAAATCGCTTTTATCTGAAACAACTCCACAAAAAGAATTAGAAATAGAATGTATTACCTTAGTTGACTTTATAGATAAAAACAATATAGAACGAATTGATTTGATGAAAATTGATGTAGAAACGCATGAGCCTGAAGTATTAGAAGGCATGGGAGAATATCTCGATAAACTTAAATCAGATTTTTTAATAGAAATTTGGGATGAAGCGTGTGCCGTTAAGCTCAATGCACTTTTTAAAGGTAAAGGATATATCTATTTCGATATTGATGATAAAAATGATGTAGTTACTCAAAAAGATGAAATTAGTGTTTCATCTTTTTGGAATTACTTAATTTGCAAACCTGAAACAGCTAAAAAAATAGGTTTAATCTGAAAACATTAGTCTCTATTATTATCCCTTGCTACAATGCAAAAAAATACATTGCAGAAACCATCGAGTCGGTGATTAATCAGTCTTATTCTAATTGGGAACTCATTATTGTTAATGATGGTTCAACGGATAATTCCGCTACAATTTTAAATCAATTTTCAGAAAAAGATAATAGAATTCAATTGATTAATAAGTCTAATTCAGGAGTGTCTGATACTCGTAACAAAGGATTAGAAGTAGCAAATGGTGAGTTCATTACTTTTTTAGATGCAGATGATGTTTGGCACATCACTAATTTAGAAAAAAAGGTAAAATTTTTTACATCAACAGATTATGATGTAGTATATTCCTATTGTCAAATGATTGATGAACAATCTAAACCAATAGATAGGATTTTAAAAGGAGAAAATAATTTAAAAATAGCAGATTTTTTGAGTTTAAAAGCCAACTATAATACAGCACCGTCAGGAATAGTATTTAAAAAAGAAGTTTTATATAAAATAGGCGGTTTTGATGTTAATTTATCTAATAATGCTGACCAGGATGTATTAATTCAATCATTAGCAAATGGGTTTAAAATTGGTGTTATTTCTGAAGCGTTATGGAATTATAGAATTCATCCTGAAAACATGTCAAAAAACGTAGATTTACTCGAAAAAGACAGTATTTATCTATTTAGAAAATGTGAAAAACAACAACTTTTTCATTCCTATTGGTTTAAGCAACAATGTTTTTCTAACTTATATCTTATTTTAGCCGGTAGTTGGTGGAAAAACGGTAATAACAAGCTTCGAGGTTTGTATTTTTTATTGTTAGCAATTGTAACCTATCCTGCATCAATTGCATTAATTTTCAAGAAAATAGTTAATGAAAAATAGAAAAAACATATTAGTTATTACATCTTGGAGTTATAATGATGCGTTGATTCAAACTTATACCTTGCCTTATTTAAATATTATTGCGAATCATCTACCCAATGAGGCTAGGATTTTTCTTACAACGCTTGAAAAAAATAATCAACCTATAAATAATAATCACACTAAAATTAAGAATATACTTATTGATTATCACCCACTAAGTTTAAAGGGATTAATGATGTGGATGGGACTTATTTTTAAGTTGCTGAAGACTATTAGAAAAGAAAAGATCGATGTGATACATTGTTGGTGTACACCGGCTGGTATGATAGGATATATGTTGTCTTTACTTACAGGAAGGCCGCTTATAATTGATAGTTATGAACCACATGCAGAAACTATGGTAGAAAATGGTGTGTGGAAAAAAAATGGGTTGGTTTATCGCTTACTTTTTTTCTTTGAAAAAAGATTAACTAAAAGAGCCAAGTATTTAATTGCAACAACGGAGGGAATGAAAAGCTATGCAAAAGAAAAATATCATTTTTATGGCAATAATATATTTGTTAAACCAGCTTGTGTTAATCTAACTTTGTTTTCTGAAGCTAATTTAAAAAATAATATATTAGTGGAAGAATTAAAACTTCAGGATAAAATTGTTGGTGTGTATGCAGGGAAATTTGGAGGCATTTATTTAGAAGAAGATATATTTGATTTTTTTAAAGTTGCTGAAAATTATTGGGGAGATAAATTTAGAGCACTAATATTATCCGCTCATACTAAACTAGAGATTGAAAACTATGCCTCTAAAAGCGAGGTTAATCCCAAAACAATTATACATCGATTTGTGGCTCATCATGAAATTCCGAATTATATTGGTTTGGGAGATTTTGGTATTACACCTGTTAAACCTATTCCTACAAAACGATATTGTACTCCCATTAAAGATGGAGAGTATTGGGCATTAGGACTTCCTGTTGTAATTACTAAAGATATTTCTGATGATTCCGACATTATTAAAAACAATAAAATAGGAAGTGTGATAGAAGAATTGAATGAAGCAGCTTATTTAAAAGCTATTAAAGAAATAGATAATTTATTAAGTAAGAATTCTAGAGAAGAAATTTACCACAAAATAAGACCTATTGCAGAGAAATACCGAAATTTTGAAATAGCAGAGAAAATTTATGCAGCGATTTATAATGATTTCAAACATTAAACTTTTACATACCAAACCTTTAAAGAATTGCCTATTCCGAAAAAATTAAGTAGTCCATTTATAAAAGATTTAAGATGTCGTTTATACCCTGTTTCTAATTGTTCACGTAAGGCTTCATCAGAAGCAACATTTTCGGTAGATTCATTATTTTTTCTTTTCAAACTTTTTTTTATTCGGGCTAAACTAATACCTGTTGTAGTAATCTTTAATTTTTCAAATCCATTTTGAGTTAGTAATAAGTTTATGGTTTTTGGAGTATAGTAACATAAGTGCTCGGGATATTCAATAATTTCATAATCTCCTTTAAGAAAATATCTTTCTAAGGCATTAAAATTAGGAGTAGTAATATATACCACTCCCCCTTTTCTAAGTAAACGATGAAATTGTTGTATTTCCTCAACTGGATTATTAATATGTTCAATAACCTCGCTAGAAATAATTATATCAAACAGCTCATTTTCAAAAGAATCATCACTAAGTTTTCCTTTCAAGGTGTTTATACCTTTGTCTTTTAAATAGGTTAATTGATTATCAGTAAATTCAGTTCCGTAAACTTTCCAACCTCTTTTTTTAGCTTCAATTAAAAACAATCCTGGTCCACAACCAACATCCAACATTTTGTTGGTTTTTCTGAATTTTTCAAAACCATCTAAAACTTCATTAATTCTAATGGTAGTAATTGCTGAGTCTACACCGTAACCTATTGGATAGTTGTTGTAATGGTTATAAATTTCTTCTTCGGTAGGTATTTTAGAGCAAAATACAAAACCACTCGACTTGCTTTTTACTAAGTAATTTTTTTCATATCCTTTTAGTGGATATAAGTCTTCTGTTTGGGTTATAAGGCATTTTGTATGTCGCAAAGTGTTATTTTGATAGAATATGTTACTTTTACAAAAATAAGTATTACCAAGTGAACTCAAACTAGTATATCTTATAAAAAAGAAAATTAACAATGAAAATACTCATCACAGGCGGAGCAGGTTATATTGGTTCACATACCATTATAGAGATATTAGGAAATACCGATTGGGAAGTAATTTCGGTAGATAATTATGCGAATTCTTCTGAAGCTACTTATAAACGAATAAAAGAAATTACCAATAAGCAGTTTCAATATTATAATGTGGATTTAAAAGATGTTGAAGCCACCAAAAAAATGTTTGAGGCAAATCCTGATATTTCAGGAATTATCCATTTTGCTGCTTTTAAGGCTGTGCCTGAATCGGTAGCAAAACCATTAATTTATTACGATAATAATATCAATTCATTAATTAATATTTTATCTTGTCAAAAAGAGTTTAATGTTTCAAACTTAATTTTTTCATCTTCTTGTTCTGTATATGGCAATGTAAATGAGTTACCTGTAACCGAAGAAACTCTTTTGGAAAAAGCCGAGTCTCCTTACGCTTATACCAAACAAATAGGAGAAAGAATAGTGGATGATTTTATTATGGTAAATAATAATTATAAAGCTATTTCACTCAGGTATTTTAATCCGGTAGGAGCTCATAAAAGTGGTTTAAATGGGGAGTTGCCGCTTACTACACCTAATAATTTAGTGCCTTATATTACTCAAACAGCTATTGGTAAATTAAAACAGCTAACTATTTTTGGTGGAGACTATCCTACTGCTGACGGGACTTGTATTAGAGATTATATACATGTAAGCGACATCGCTTCGGCACATGTGTTGGCATTGCAAAAACTAATTGAGAATAAAGATTTTCAAAATCATAACATTATTAATTTAGGAACTGGAAAAGGAGTGAGTGTGTTAGAAGCAGTAAAAGCGTTTGAAAAAGTTAGTGGTAAAAAATTAAATTATGTTATAGGAAAAAGAAGAGAAGGAGATGTTCAAGCTATTTATGCTAACAACCAAAAAGCTCAACAATTATTAGATTGGGAACCTATTTACAATATTGAAGATATGATGCTTTCTGCTTGGAAATGGGAACAAAATTTACAGAATAATTTATAGTCATGTTAGTATTAAATAAAATGAAGTATTATTTGTTGGTAATCGCTATAATGCTAAGCAATTTTTTAATTGCTCAGGATTATATTGTTATTAATGGAGATGATACTGTCTATTGTAAGATAGAAAGTGTTGGAGCTCAAAAAATATTTTTTTCCATTCCAACTGATAGTGTACCGTATAATTCATCATTATTGTTATCACAAGTCAATTCATATTATTTTAATCATTCTTTTGAACAACAAGATACTGTAATAACCGTAAAAAAAATAAAAAAAGAAAGAGTAAAAATAGCAAGGAAATCAGCTCCACTTTTTCGGTTTTCGGCTAGTTATGGGTTGGGTTATTTTGATTATCAAAACACAAAAGAGAATGCTTATTCAAAAGAACTTAAGAGTGGCTATAATGCTACTTTTGAAGCACATTATTTTCCCGAAGGGTTTAATTATGGCTTGGGGATTAAAGCCTCAAATTTTACTAGTAAACATCAAGTAGATAATATGTCAATTGTAGATGAAGTTGGCAATACTTTAATAGGGCAATTGAGGGATGATATTACTATGAATTACCTTGCAGGTTCTTTTGTTTTAAGATGGTTACAGAAAGATTTTACAAGTGGAGTGTATATCGACTTTTCTTTTGGAAAAACATTTTATATTAATAACAATATAACACTAACAGAAAAATTTAAAACGGAAGCAAATGGTTATGCCTTTAACGTTGCTGCTGGGTATGATTATAAATTATGGCGAAATTTAGCTATAGGTTTAAATGTAGCATATAACAGAACGTATATTAATGAGATGGAAATAAATGGAGAAACATTTAAAATTGATAAAGAATATAAAGAAAGTCAGATATCTCGCTACCATTTTGTTCTTGGAATAAGGTATTTATTCAAATAATGCTTAATTACAAGCATAAAAAATCAGTTTTTTATTTTTACTTAACAATTACCACCCTTCAAAATAATTTGTAAAGGTTCTAAATAGTAACTTTGTAATGTAAAAATGTTATTATGACAAAAAATATAGAAGAACTGGAAGAGGTAGTAATTAAGTTTGCTGGCGATTCTGGTGATGGAATGCAACTTACAGGATCGCAGTTTAGTAACACAACAGCTTTTATAGGTAACGATTTATCTACTTTTCCTGATTTTCCAGCAGAAATTAGAGCTCCGCAGGGAACAGTAGCGGGAGTTAGTGGATTTAAAATACAATTTGGTAGTACATCAGTTTTTTCTCCGGGAGATGAAGCAGATGTCTTAGTAGCTATGAACCCAGCAGCATTAAAAGCTAACTTAACATCCATAAAAGATAGAGGAACTATAATAATAGATAGCGATAGTTTTAAGGTTAAAGATTTTGAGAAAGCACAATTTACTTCTAATCCTTTAGAAGATGGTACGTTGGATGGATATAATTTAATTCAAGCACCCATAACTAGCTTAACAAAAGAAAGTGTTGCTCAATTTGATATAGAAAACAAAAGTAGAACCAGAAGTAAAAACATGTTTGCTTTGGGGATAGTTTATTGGTTGTTTAACAGGCCGTTAGATATTACCGAAAACTTTTTAGATGCTAAGTTTTCTAAAAGCCCTGAATTAGCCAAAGCGAATAAGGCTGCATTAAAAGCAGGGTATAATTTTGCTATTACAGTAGAATTATTGCCATCGAATTATACTATAAAACCAGCAGCATTACCAAAAGGAAAATATAGAAGTATTACCGGAAATATAGCTACAGCTTGGGGATTATTAGCTGCTGCAGAAGCAACAAAATTAAAATTATTTTTAGGAACATATCCAATCACACCTGCTTCTGATATTTTACATGAATTATCAAAGTATAAAAATTTTGATGTTATTTCTTTTCAAGCTGAAGATGAAATTGCAGGTATTTGCTCTGCTATAGGAGCAAGTTTTGCAGGAAATTTAGCGGTTACATCAACTTCAGGCCCCGGATTAGCTTTAAAAGGTGAAGCAATAGGTTTAGCAATGATGACAGAGCTTCCTATTGTAATTATTGATGTTCAGCGAGGAGGTCCTTCTACAGGGTTACCAACAAAAACTGAACAGTCAGATTTAATGCAAGCAGTTTATGGAAGAAATGGAGAAAGTCCTGTAATTGTTATTGCAGCTAGTACGCCATCAAATTGTTTTGATTTTGCATATCAAGCAGTAAAATTGGCTTTAGAACATATGACACCGGTTATTTTATTAACGGACGGTTTTATTGCTAATGGTGCCGAACCATGGAGAATTAAGAAATTGGCTGATATGCCTCCAATTACATTAAATATGGCAAACAAAAAAGAAAGTTGGAGTCCATATTTAAGAGATGATGAAAAACTTGCCAGACAATGGGCTATACCAGGAACAAAAGACCTAGAGCATAGAATTGGAGGGCTTGAAAAACAAGATGTTTCTGGTAATGTTTCTTACGAACCAGAAAACCATGAAATAATGGTTGAACTTAGAGCTGAAAAAGTAAAAAGAGTAGCTAATTTTATTCCTGAGCTTAGTGTTCAAGGAGCTTCAGAAGGAGACTTATTAATTGTTGGTTGGGGAGGAACTTATGGAAGTATTCTTACAGCTTTTAGTGAATTAACTAAAGAATACAAAAACGTTGGGTTCGCTCATTTCAATTATATCAATCCACTTCCAAAAAATACGGAAAAAGTTTTTTCTAAATACAAAACTATATTGGTTTGTGAATTAAATTCAGGTCAATTTGTACGATTACTTAAAGGAGAATTGTCGCAGTTCAATTACCAACAATATAATAAGGTACAAGGATTACCTTTTTCTAAAAAAGAACTAATTAACGAATCTACAAAATATTTAAAATAACTATTTTAATGGAACACTTAGTTAAAGACCAAGAGCTCACTTTTAAAGATTTTTCTACCGATCAAGATGTTAGATGGTGTCCGGGTTGCGGAGATTATGCCATCTTGAGTGCTATGCAAAAAGCTTTACCTCAAATAGGAAAAGAGAAAAAAGATATCGTTTTCATTTCTGGAATTGGATGTTCATCTCGTTTTCCTTATTATGTAGAAACGTATGGTTTCCATTCTATTCATGGTAGAGCACCTGCTATTGCTACGGGTGTTAAGTTGGCAAATCCAGATTTAAGTGTTTGGCAAATTACAGGAGATGGAGACGCTTTAGCCATAGGAGGAAATCATTTTGTTCATGTATTAAGAAGAAATGTGGATATCAACATGATTCTTTTTAATAATGAAATTTATGGATTAACCAAAGGACAATTTTCTCCAACATCAAAAACTGGTATTCAAACCAAATCATCTCCACACGGAACTGTTGACAAAGCATTTAACCCAGGGAAATTAGCTATAGGTGCCGGAGCAACTTTTTTTGCAAGAGTAGTAGATGTTGATCCGAAAAAAATGGTAGACGTTTTTGTTGAAGCAGAAAAGCATAGAGGAACTTCTTTAGTAGAAATTCTTCAAAACTGTGTTATTTTTAATGATAAAGTTTTTTCGGCTATTACAGAGAAAGAGGGAAAGTTCGATAATCAGCTTTGGTTAGAACACGGTAAACCAATGATATTTGGTAAAGAAAATAATAAAGGAATTCGTTTAAATGGATTAAAACTAGAAGTGGTTACTATTGGTGAAAATGGGATTACTGAAAATGATATTTTAATACATGATGCTTATTGTGAAGATGATACACTTCATAATATGTTAGTAAATATGACATTACCTGAAATGCCTGTTGCTTTTGGAGTTATAAGAAGTGTTAAAGCATCTACTTTTAATGATAAGTTATGGGAGCAAATCAGCCATGAAAAAACAAAAGCTAAATTTTCATCAATAGATGAGATAGTAAATAGCGGAGTAACTTGGGAGATATAAAACTCTGTTAGTTAAATAAAAAAAGCGGTTGAGGTATCCTCAACCGCTTTTTTTATTTAATAAATAATGGTTTATCTTAATAAGTTTACATGGCCCATCATTTCATGACGTCTGTTTACAAATAACTCTTTAGTTTCTATTCTCCATACGTAAGTTCCTACAGGAGCAGGAGCCCCCATATAAGTTCCATCCCATCCTTTTTCAATATCATCAGTTTCAAATATTTTCTCTCCCCATCTATCAAAAATGTACATTTTGAATTGAGATAAATCAATTCCTTCGCCATAAGCTCTAAAGGTTTCATTCAAGTTGTCAGAGTCTGGAGTAAATGAGTTAGGCACATAAAACAGGAAGATATCAGTAATAGTCACAACTCTCATTGTAGAATCTACACAGCCATGTTCGTTAGTTACAGTTAGCCATACATTATATTCACCTGGCATTCCCGCAGGGAACATATGTATTGGATTAGTAAATGTTGAAGAATCTGGAGCTACACCTGTATTAAAATCCCATAAGTAACTCAAACTACCTTGTCCTGTAGATTGGTTAGTAAAACTAATTTCCGGAAATAAGAAAGTTGTTTCTTCAGGATCCGCATAAAAATCAGCATTAGGATAATCTTTTGGACAAACATAATTTGCTATTGTTGTATCTAAAACACATCCATTAATAGTAGTTACAGTAACAGTTAAATCTCTACAAACAGGAGTGTTAAAAGTGTTTGTAATTGTATTTCCAGATAATGTTGAACCATCACTAAAGTCCCAAACTGTATTGCCAACAAGGTTGTTTGGAACAGAAGTATTGTTAAATTCTACTGTAATAGGGTAACAACTATCGGGTTTGTTTCTAGCAATGTCTAATACAGGTACATCATACCAAAAAACTTGGTATTCTACTGTATCAGGTGGTGTAGTACAATTGTCTGTAATAACTACATAATAATCAGTTGGAGAAGCCCCTGGTGTAACATTCATAGTAGTTCCACTACCTAATAATAGACCACCTTCATACCAATCGTAGTTATATCCAACTCCTGAACCGCCTGTAGCACTTACATCTAAAGTAGTACTAAAGCCTTCACATACAGTATCAGTATATTGGGTTGATGATCCTATAATGTTAGGAAATAATGAGATACATACTTCTTGTGTATCAGACAAACAACCATTGATGTCGGTTGCAAAAACTTCATAACAACTAGGAGAAACAACTGGATTAACATTATGAGGTCCGTTACCTGGTATGTTTGTGTTAGTAGTATTGTCTGTCCATGTAAGTGTGTGTGCACCTGTACCACCAATAGATGTTGCACTAATTTGTTTAGTACCATCAATACAAATGGTATCATCAGCAGTAATATTATCAACAAACATTTGGTCTGGTTCATAAATATAAATAGTTGTATCAGTTGTACATCCACTTGTATCTGTAGAAGTAATTATATAGGTTCCCGCTGGAATATTTACTAGGGAATCACTTCCAGAGGACATGTTTGGTGTGGTTTGTAAAATAGTATTTGTAGCACTATCAGTATAGGTAATGGTTTGAACCTCACTTCCTACTAAATAATATGGTGTAACCACTATTTTACCATCATTACCACCATAACAAGTAACATCTGTTGTTGAAACTTGTGGTATTTGACAACATTGAACAGTTATTGTAATAGAATCAGTATCGATACAACCTCCATTAATATTTGTTACTGTAACATAGTATGTTGTAGGTAGTGTAGGCGATAAAGTAGGATTTTGCAAAGTTGTATCATTTATACCAAAATTAGGAGTCCATTCATACGTAAAGTCATTTGGATCTGGAGTAGTTGGACACCAATTAAATCTTGTTACAGGTCTATTGGTCGATGTAGTAGGGGTGCCAGTGTAAGGACATGCAGCAGTTCCATCACTTCTATAATAGATAGTTGATGTAAATGCTGTAGTTGTCCACGGAGTAATAGAATTGTTGGTAAAACTAGTAGCCAAATTATTATAACAAATTTCTACTACTAAGTTAGATGTTCCATCCCATTCATAGGCAATATCTAGCGGGTGAGTATTCCAACCTACATTTACAACATGGTTTACAGGGTTTAATACTTGAGTTAACCCTGTTTCCCATGTAGTCAAATTAGTTAATTGTGTACATTTCATAGAGATCTGAAAACTATTATATACATTTGTACCGTTTATTTGGGTTACTTGCCATGCAATTTCATTTATTTTCCCTCCCATAAAGCCCATTGCATTTAGTTCAGCAGCAGTAAATAAAAATTGGTGTTTGGCATTTCTATACCAATTGCCATAAGGTGCAGGATATGATGTGGTTGTATTAGATCCTGTCTGCGTCCCTACAGCAATTTGTGTTGCAGGAGATGAACAAGTATTAGTTATACTTGGACCACAAGTAGCGGGTATTCCACCACCTAAATCTAAGTTTATTAAAACAGTGCTATCACACTCAATCGTAGAGTCTGGAGTTAAAATATTAATATTAGGAGCAACTACTGATGCCACTGTAATAGTAATAGAATCTTTTTTAGTACATCCTCCCGGGTTAGTTACATCTACGTAGTAAGTATAAGTTCCAGGAACTGTAATGTTAGCTTCAGGATTTGAGATACTAGGATTATTAAGATAATTAGTCGGATACCAACTATAAATATATCCCGGGTTTGCAGGTTGAACATTTGCATTTAACTGAATAGGTTCAAATAAACAAGATGTAGTTGAACTTTGAGAAACAGTCATAGTAAAATCTGGTACAACAGTAACGGTAACCGTATCTTTATTATTACATCCACCGGAAAGATTACTAGTAACTTCATAAGTTGTAGTAACACTTGGAGTTGCAATAGGGTTTGAACAAGGATTACACGAAAAGTTAGTTCCCACAATAATTGGATCACCAGCTATGGAAGTCCAATTAAAGGTTTGTCCTCCATTAGCACTCAGTTGTGCAGATTGGTTTCCACATATTGTGGTGTCTTTAAGCGCAACAGTACTATTAATTACATCAATCACAATTACCTGAGAGGCAGACCCTACAATAGGACATGCTCCATCAATAACAGTCATAGTACCATTTATATAAGATGGAGAACCTGGAGGTACTGTCCAACAAACTGTTATTGTTAAAGGGTTTGTTCCTACCAATGTATAAGAAGCTCCTGGTAAATTGTTGAGAATACTAGAATTAGCAGTATCAATTGTTAGTATATCTCCTGGATTTGTATCCGTAAATGTCATTTCAAAACAAGCAGAGGCACCTTCGCAAATAGCTATAGAGTTAGGCCCTGTTGAATAAGCATTACTACCAGGTAAAAGGGTAACCCCTCCAGCAGGTGGGGCTGGGGTTACATTAGAACAGTTAATAACATAAAATTGATAATCGTGTACAACAGAACCGGTAAGGTTTCCATTAGCATCAAATGATTCAATTAAAAAAGCGATAACAAAATTACCAGTTGTAGGTTGGTTGAATGTAATACAGCCTGTAAGTGGGTCAAGTGTAAAGTTTTGAAGAGGAGAGTTTGTATTGTAAGGAGGATTGAAAGTTACAGGGGTACCACTACTAGTAGGAGTAATCATAGAATAATAGATACTGTCACCATCAGGATCCGTTGCTCCTAAACAATAATTAACAGGTTGTCCAGCACAAACATAAGGAATTGGTGCTGCATTTACTGTTGGAGAACTGCCACAAACTTGTGTTTGAGAATTTATTGTAGTACAAAAATTCATGGAATTACTTGAATTTCCTGACACATTGGTAGCATTGTCTCTACAACAAAGGTTGAAACAAATAGACCAGCTATCACAAGCAGCAGGAAAGGTTATTAAAGCTTCATAAGTGTACATTAATACACCTTGCACTCCTCCAGAAGGATTAGGTGGACAATTACTTAGTTGAGAGGCACAAGTTTGTGTTACATCTTCACGTACCCCAACTTGATTGAAAGTTACGGAAGCAGGGTTGGGTAATCCACAATTGTTAGTGATTGTAACATATGAACTACTTTGTGTTGTAGGTAAAGTACTAGGACACTTAACAAACAACTCCATTGTAAGTAAATATTGATTAGGTGTACCAGTGCAAGTATATGTTAAATTACCTCCTGGTATATGAGATGCATAAGCATTAAAACTAAAAAATAATGTTAGAATTAATACTGATAACAAATTTTTCATATTAGATTTCATAAATTTCATATTGTTAATCTTAAGAAATTTTGGCATTGTTATTCTTTTATTAAAGAATCATTATCAAAATTACTAATTATTCAACTCCAAGACGTAACATTTTAGATTAAGTTGCCTTTTACAGGTATGAAATTTAACAAAATGTTATAATTAAAATTAATAAAAGTAAAAA
>DEMN01000007.1:274917-392762 GCA_002359215.1 Flavobacteriales bacterium UBA2669
TTTTTACTTTTATTAATTTTAATATAGAAAAGATTATTAGTTTCTAAGAATAGTAATTGTTCCTTTATGCAATTCAATACTATCATCATGTTTTTTAATCTCTAATATAAAATAGTAGGTCCCATCACTAACACCATCACCATCCCATTCATTTTTATAGTTTTCTTTTTCATAAATTTTAGTTCCCCATCTATTAAATACTTGTAAATTATTTTCAAAATATTCTAAATTTTTGAATACTAAGAAATCATTATGCCCATCGCCATTTGGAGTAAATATGTTTGGAATAATAATATCAGAAAGTATTAAATATTCTAAAGAGACATCGTCCTGACAACCTTCTGCAGTTGTAATTAAGAGACTAACATTCATGAACCCTTGTGTAGTGTAAATATGGGTTGGGTTTTGGATAGTACTTCCATTTCCATCACCAAAATTCCATAGCCAACTTATAGGGTTTCCTGAAGATAAGTCAGTGAAAGTAATTGGCATACCTGGCTGACCCTGAGTTGGTGGATCAATTGAGAATGCTGCTGTTGGCACAGGATATCCATGTACAGTTGCATAAGCAGTATCATTACATCCAAAATTATCTGTAACTATAACACTTACACCACCTATGGTTGCACTCGTTGTTGAGTTAGTATCATTGTTGAACCACACATAACCATTAAATGAAGGGAAAACAGAAAGAGTAGTAAAATCTCCCGGACAAACAGTGTCATTCCCAAGTATTGTTGCTTGAGGATCTGAATTAGTTACTGTTACTGCAGGAGAAGTTCCTGTACAGCCATTAGAATCGGTTACCGTTACAGTGTATGTTCCTGTTCCTGTTGTAATATTTGAAGTATTTTGTCCACCAGGATTCCAAGTGTAGTTAGTATAACTTCCTGACACTCCTAAGGTTGTCAGTTCATTATTACAATAAAAATCATCACCTGTAATGGTCGGTGTTGGAGATGGAGCTTGACTTACAACAAATGTATCTGTTAGTGTACAAACTAAAGTATCAACAGAAACGATATAAGTACCGGGAACTGTAATGGTAGCAAATTGACCAACACAACAAGCTGGAGACCAAGTATAATTAGTATATCCAGCACCTGCATCAATAACAACAGATCCTCCGGCACAAATAGCAGTATCGGAAATTTGAGGCCCCACTGCATTTAATACGGTAATAGTTACAGTATCTGTTAAGTTACAAAGACCAGGTACAGAATCACTAGTTACTACGTAAGTGGTAGTTTGGCTAGGAGTAATAATTGGATTTGTACATGAATCACAACTTATATTTGTACCAACATTTATAGGGTCTCCAGCTATAGAAGTCCAAACAGGGTTGGTAGCATTAGCCACTTGTAATTGATGGGTATTTCCAGTACATATAGTTTGATCTGCTCCTGCATAAACTCCTGTGCCAATATTGAAGGTAACTGAGAAAGAGGTTTGTCCTGCAATTGGACAAAATTGGTCTCTAGCAATAAAGTTTACAACAGAACCTGAAAATCCTCCTGTAGCGACCCAACAAAAGGTTCCTGTTTTAGGGTTAGTACCAGTTTGAGTAAATGTTGCTCCAGGAAGTATAGTTGTTCCGTTGGTGGTAATATGTAAAGAATCATTAGGATCAGCATCGTTGAATACAACATCAAAACACACGTTATCACCTATACATAAATCAATAGTGTTGTTATTAATATTCGCAGAACCTGATACATTAGTGATAACAGGAGGTGGTGTAGGAGCTTGATTAGAACAACTTAACACAATAACTTGGAAGTCATGATTAACATAACCAGTCATATTGCCAAAAGCATCATAAGATTGAATTTGAATGTTTACCACAAAATTTCCTGTAGTTGGTTGAGTAAAAGTTAAACAACCTGTTGTTGGATCCCATGTAGAATTTTGAAGCGGACTATTAATAGAATATGGAGCTGGATGTGTAATAACCGCACCTGCTCCTCCTTGTGGAGATACTAAGACATAATATAAACTATCTCCCTCAATATCAGTTGAGGTTACACAATAAGTTGAAGTTTGTCCTGCACAATAATATGGAATAGGTTGTGCTGTTACTACAGATGAATTATTACAAGGAGCAGTAACTGTATTTAATTGGGACTGAACATAAACGTTGTTGCCTGATCCACCATTAGTATTTGTAGAGGCATCTCTACAACATAGGTCAAAACTTATACCCCAAGAATTACAATTTGCAGGAAAAGTTATTGTTGCTTGATAAGTATACATCCATGTTCCTGGATTCGTTGATGGACCTCCTGAACAACTACTTAATTGTCCTGGACAAATTTGGTTGATATCAACAGCTTGTCCTACTTGAGTAAAAGTGGGTGCTATAGGGTTGGTTAATCCGCAAGTATTAGTAATATTGAAATAGGAAGCAGCCATTGTTGCTGGATGAGTACCTGGACAAGTTCTAAATAAGGTTAGTGTAAAAGTATATTCTAAAGGGTTGTTTGGGTTACATGTCCATGTAATGTTTGCTCCTGGAATGTGAGATGCATATGCATTGTTAGTTATAAAAAAAGCCGAAAATAAACTTAATAGTAGAAGAATTTTTTTCATTTGAATAGTTTTAGAGTTTGTGTTATAATTTAACCAAAATTTATATTTTCAACAGAGACGCTATTTTTTTTGTAAAGGTTGCGTACCTATATAATTTTTTAAGCCACAAAAATAACAGATAATTTATTAGTAATTAATTATTTTTATATTTAGCGAAATTAAATTTTTCTTTTTTATTGAAAACTAGTAGGTTGTTATAATAAAAAAATCCGAAGAAATTTTTCTTCGGATTTTTTATATAGGAAAATAAGTTTAATGTATTAGCCACACTTAGAATGTCCACAACTTTTACAATTTAAGCATCCTTCTTCATAAACTAATGATGGCTCTTTACAGCTTGGACAAGTATTTTCTGCTGGCTTTGTTCCATCAGGTATGAATTTTTTAAGCGATCTTACTACACCTTTTTTCCAAGTGTTTAAAGTTTCCTCACTTAAGTGTAAATTATCTACCATATCTACTACAAAGCTTAAAGGCATTCCATGACGTAACACTCCCGAAATTAATTTAGCATAGTTCCAATATTCTTCATTAAAGGTTCTTGAAAGCCCTTCAATAGTAGTTTTGTAACCGTGGCTATCCTCATATTGAAAATCATATCTAGTTTTACCATCTTCAGATTTACTTTTAATTACCCATCCTTTTTTTACTTGAGATAAAATAGAGAATGACTCCCTTGATGCTCCTGTAAAAATTTCATAAGGTCTCCCATCTAGTAGACCAATTACGGCAATCCATTTTTCATTTTCGTTGTTAAACTGGATAATTTCAGCTTCTAATTTTTCTGGACGTTTTGGAGCATTTGTTTCTAAAAATTGGTTGATTATTTCTTCTTTTTCAGATTTTTTATCGTTAGAAATCAATACACCGCTCCTAGATCCATCTCTATAAACAGTAATTCCTTTACAACCACTTTCCCACCCTGTTAGGTAGATTTGGCTTACCATATCTTCAGGAACATCATTAGGAACATTAACGGTTACGCTAATGGAGTGGTCTATCCATTTTTGAACAGCTCCTTGTAAACGAACTTTTTCAACCCAGTCAACATCATTTGCTGTTGCTCCGTGGTAAGGAGATTTAGCAATAATTTTGTTCAATTCTTCTTCTTCCATTTTAGATACTTCATCAGCATCGTATCCATTTACTTCTAACCAAGTAACAAATTTGTGGTGAAAAACGTGGAATTCTTCCCAAGAATCACCAACTTCATCAACAAAGTCAACTTTAACTTTTTTATCGTTAGGGTTTACTTTTCTTCTTCTTTTGTAAGAAACCATAAATACAGGTTCAATTCCTGAAGATGTTTGTGTCATTAAGCTTGTTGTTCCTGTTGGAGCAATAGTTAATAAAGCAATGTTTCTTCTTCCAAATTTAACCATATCATTATAAAGAGTAGCATCTGCTTCTCTAATACGATTAATCATTGGATTTTTTTCTTCTCTAATACTGTCATAAATAGGGAATGCACCTCTATCTTTAGCCATATCTACAGAAGCACGATAAGCTGATAAGGCAAATTTTTTGTGTACATCAGTAGAAAACTCTGTAGCTTCTTTTGTACCGTATTTTAATCCTAAAGCAGCTAACATATCTCCTTCGGCAGTAATACCAACACCTGTTCTTCTTCCTTGAATAGATTTGGTTTTAATTTTTTGCCAAAGGTTTAATTCTGTTCTTTTTACTTCTGGAGTTTCAGGATCCGCTTCAATTTTCTCAATTATTCTATTAACTTTTTCAATTTCTAAATCAACAATATCATCCATTATGCGTTGTGCAATTTGTGTATGTTTATTGAATTTTTCGTAGTTAAAAGCTGCTTGTTCTGTAAATGGGTTTTCTACATAACTATATAAGTTAACTGCTAATAATCTACAGCTATCATAAGGACATAATGGAATCTCTCCACATGGGTTGGTAGAAACTGTTCTAAAACCTAAATCAGCATAGCTATCAGGAATAGATTCGTTGATTACAGTATCCCAAAATAAAATTCCCGGTTCTGCAGATTTCCATGCATTGTGTATGATTTTATCCCACACTTCTTTTGCATTTATTGTTTTTGTATATAAAGGGTTGTCTGAATGAATTGGATATTGTTGTTTGTATTCTGAGTTACTTTTTACAGCTCTCATAAATTCATCATCTATTCTAACAGAAACATTTGCTCCAGTTACCTTAGTTCCATCCATTTTTGCATCAATAAAATGTTGTGCATCTGGATGTTTAATAGATATAGAAAGCATTAAAGCACCTCTTCTTCCATCTTGAGCCACTTCTCTGGTTGAGTTAGAATATCTTTCCATAAAAGGAACAACTCCTGTAGATGTTAATGCACTGTTTTTAACAGGGCTTCCTTTTGGACGAATGTGAGATAAATCATGACCAACACCACCTCTTCTTTTCATTAACTGAACCTGCTCTTCATCAATTTTCATAACACCACCATACGAATCAGAATTTCCTTCGTTACCAATAACAAAACAGTTAGATAATGAACCTATTTGAAAGTCATTACCAATACCTGTCATTGGACCACCTTGAGGAACGATGTACTTAAACCCCTTTAAAACATCATAAATTTCCTCTTCAGTATAAGGATTAGCATACTTGTTTTCTATTCGAGCAATTTCTTTTGCCAACCTTCTATGCATTTGATCAGGATTCGACTCATATATATTACCTTCAGAATCTTTTAAGGCATATTTATTAAGCCATACATTAGCAGCTAACTCATCACCATTAAAATATTTTGCTGCTTCAGCTAATGCTTCCTCGTGTGAATAGATCTTCATACCGTTTTCTTCATTTTTTTCGATTTCGTTCACTAAAATTTCATCGTTTGTTTTTGTAGTTTCGTCTACATTAATTACTGTTTTCTCCATTCTGATAAGGGGTTTTAAGGGTTATTAAATTCATGCATTTTTCATCAAAAAACGCTTGTGCAATTTAGAAAGAGTATTGACATTTTTTAGCATCTTTTGGAGCATTTTTTTATCAACACTAAGATAAGTTTTAATCTGTGGGGACTTCAACTTGTTTTTGTATTTTTTATTAACAACTGCATCTTAATAGCGGAATTTTTTATATATGAATTTTAGTAATTAACAGACAAAATATTGATGTTTAACGATAAATACTAACATAGTGATAGTAATTAGGAGAAGAAAATAAATTTTATCTATTTCGAAAAACCTAATTTTGATTTTTATAAAAGACATTCTACCTTCAGTAAATCGCATAAAATATTTTTTAGATGAAAAAATTTGACATTCCTATATATTATAAAAGCTCATTTATTTCTGCTATTAAAAATTTACGTAAAGATGCCGATCCACGAAAAAAAGATTTTTCTCCTACGTTATTAGATTTTGGTTCGGTACAGTTTCTTATTGCGCGTCATTTTGGTTTTTGTTACGGTGTAGAAAATGCCATTGAAATTGCCTACAAAGCAGTTGAAGAGAATCCCGGAAAAAGAATTTTTTTGTTGAGTCAGATGATTCACAACCCTATAGTAAATCAAGATTTACAAGAAAAAGGTATTCAGTTTATTATGGATACAGAAGGCAATCAATTAGTAGAGTGGGAAGAACTTAATAGTAATGATGTTATTCTTATTCCTGCTTTTGGGACCACCATAGAGATTGAAGAAAAAATTAATGCCATTGGATTACAAACCGAAAAATACAATACTACTTGTCCTTTTGTGGAGAAGGTTTGGAAACAATCGGAAAAATTAGGAAAAACTAATCATACTATTATTATACACGGAAAGCATAAGCACGAAGAAACGAGAGCTACTTTTTCGCATAGCTATCAAAATGCTCCTTCTATTATTATTAAGGATATGAATGATGCAGTATTTATTGCTAAGGTAATTTTAGGAGAAATTCCTGCTGCCGATTTTTATGAAAAGTTTAAAGGAAGACTTTCTGAAGGTTTTGATGTAGAAAAACATTTTGAAAAAATAGGTGTAGTAAACCAAACTACTATGTTAGCAACAGAAACACAAGCTATTGCAGATTATTTTAAACAAGTGATGTTGCTAAAATATGGCGAAGCAACTATTAAAAATCATTTTGCAGATACCAGAGATACACTTTGTTATGCTACTAATGATAACCAACAAGCTACTTATGCTTTGTTAGAAGAACCTGCTGATTTTGCTATTGTGGTGGGTGGTTACAATAGTTCTAATACTTCTCATATTGTAGAGTTGTGCGAGGAAAAATTACCTACTTATTTTATTAGTTCGGCTAATGAAATAGAAAACCAACACACCATACACCATTTTAATTATAATGCAAAGAAACTAGAAACTACCAATAATTTTATTCCCGAAAAACAATCGGTAAAAATTATATTGACCAGTGGAGCTTCTTGTCCCGATACTTTGGTAGATGCTGTGTTAGATAAGTTACTTTCTTATTTTCCAACAGCAAAAACAAAAGAGGAAGTTTTGGTTGGGTAAGGATAAAAAACAAATATTAAGTTATTTGTCTTTCAGAATGAACCTATCTGTAAGGGTAGTTTAATATAAATATTTATAGTTAGAAATAAGCTAGTTAACTCCTACGTGACACGCAAGAAGATAATTGTCAGAAAATTTTTGGTTGTTGATTTGTAAATTTAATCAGAGTAAAGGGAATGAACAAAATAATTTATTTTCTCACAATAAGTAAAAAAATGTACTTTTGATTTTTATTAAAAATAGAAATATGTACTTCTCAAATAAAATTTTATTATCCTTTTTCATAATTCTTTCATTAAATCTTTATTCCCAAAAATTACCAAATAAGGTAATATTTGAACTTGGAATCGAACAAACTATAAAAAAAAGATCTTCGACCTTAGAGCAAGTTATATCATCTGATGAAAATGGTATTTATATAATTAAATCAGAAACACAGGGAGTACACCTTTATATAGGAGATGAAGATGTTGCTGGTAAGTTTAGATTAACACTTGAGCATTTTGATAAAGAGTTAATTTTAATAAAATCTAAAGTTTTGGATTTCCAAAAAGAAAAGAAAAATATCGAATTTATTTTTCAACTAAATAATAAAATTTACTTATTTGTTTCAGAAACAAACAAAAAAGAAGAAAAAGTTATTCTTAGTCAATATGAAATTGATAAATCAACATTTGAAATCAGTGAAGAGGTAAAACAAGTTGCAGAATATAGTATTGAGGGCCTAAATAAATTAGACCCTGGAGATTTTAATCACAGTATTTCTAACGATTCTTCAAAAGTTTTAATCTATTATAACTTCCCTAATAAGGATGATGAAAAAAATCAATATATGCTCTATATTTATGATAATCAGTTTAATTTGATAAACAAAGAACATTTGATTACACCTTATATTAAAAAAGTATTGACTGTTGAAAATGTAAAAATTGACAATAAAGGTGATGTTCACATACTTGCACGAAATTATAGTGATGATAAAGAGGACAGAACTAAATACAGTCCTAACCACCAATATTTGCTATTCAGTTATCTATCATCTAATAAAAAAACTATTGAGAACAGACTAAGTCTTAATAATAAAATTGTTACCGAGTTTGATTTCATTCTAGATAATAATGATAATATTATATGTGCGGGATTTTATTCAGAAGAGGACATTTATAGTATAAAGGGACTTTTTATTACAAAAATAGACGGTGCGACAAATACCATTAAAGTTGAAAAAGTTCATGAATTTGATTTAGAATTTATTACAAAAGACATTAGTCAAAGAGAACGAGAAAAAAAAGAAAAACAACAAGAGAAAGATAAAAACATAGAAATGGAAAATTATTTTCTTGACCATATTCTATTAAAAGATGACGGAGGAATAATAATAATTGGCGAAAATTTTTCCACAAGAATTCGATTCACAAGTACCCCTAATGGAGGTACAACATCTGAAACGGTTTATTTTCATAATAATATTATTATTACTAGTTTAAGTGCTGAAGGAAATGTGGAGTGGCATCAAAAAATTAAGAAAAATCAAGCTACTGCCAATACTGTAGAGTCTTCATCTTATGGTTTAGCAAAAATAAATAATACACTTTATTTTATATTCAATGCAATGCAAGGAGAAAATAATAAATTAATTTATAATCACAGCAATTACTATAAAAAATCAATATTAGCAATCATCGGTATTGATGATAAAGGCATTATAAGTGAAGATAAATTATTTGGATTTGAAGAATCTAATGTATTAATGAAACCCCGTTTAGGCAAACAAATCTCGGACAATGAATTTTTGTTATTTGGAAAAATTAAAAAAATACATCGCTTTGCAAAAGTAACATTTCATTAGTTATCACAAGGCAGGATTTTTTGACAGATTGCTTCAGCTCTTTCACACTAAGCCCATCACAAAGGCTTCGCAATGACGTTAGAAATCCTACTCCTTCAACACCTCTATCATCGCTTTGGCTTTTAGTAGACATTCTTCATATTCTTTTTCAGGAACGGATAAGTTGGTAATGGCTCCACCAACCATAAAGGATAAATATTTTCGGCTAGCATTATAAGTGATGCTGCGTATAACAACATTAAAATCAACATTTTTTTCGGGAGTAATGTAACCTACTGTTCCGGAGTAAATACCTCTTTTGGTGGCTTCATATTTTTCTATCAGTTGCATGGCACTAATTTTTGGGGCTCCTGTCATAGATCCCATCGGAAAAAGTGCTTGTATAATTTCTTCAAAAGTGGTGTTATCTTTTAATGCTGCTCTAACGGTAGAAATCATTTGGTGTACTTGTGGAAAAGTATAAATACCACAAAGTTCATCTACTTTTACGGATGCTTTTTGAGCAATTTTAGATAAATCATTACGTACCAAATCTACTATCATCACATTTTCGCTACGTTCTTTTTGGTCGTTAAAAAGGGCTTTTTTTAGCTGCTCATCTTCTTGTTGGTCTTTACCTCTTTTTATAGTACCTTTTATAGGTTGAGAAATGATGTCACTTCCTGTTTTTTGAATAAATCGTTCGGGCGAAGCACAAAGTAAATATTTGTCATCTTGTTTTATAAAACAAGAGAAAGGTGTAGGTGATTTTTCGTTGAGCAAAAAATAATAGTCAATTGGGTTAATTTGTATGTCTTCTGCATAAAATTCCTGACAAAAATTTATTTCATAAATATCGCCTAACTGAATGTGGTTTTTTAGTGTTGATACTTTAGCTAAATAGTCTGCTTTAGTAATTCTAGATGTAACTGCAATGGGTTGTTTTGCTTCCACATCAGCTAATTTATAAGTTGAAATGTTGTTAAGTATTTTATTGATTTTGTTACTAGAATAGCGTTCCCTATTATAATATAGTTGACTATTTTCTCCTTCTAACACAAATAGTAATTGTGGGGTAAAAAAATGTTTCTCAGGAAATTGAATGCCATCAGGATGATTAGAGCTTAATTTTTCAATCTGATTTTTGTAATCGTAACTGATAAAACCAAATTGCCAACTGTTTTCGTCACATTTGTTATTGTCGGAAATAGCAATAAAACTTTTGGTTGAAGTATGGTTACTATTTAGAAAAACAATGTTTTTTACATCGCTAAAATAATGTAATACTTTTTGCGGAAATGAATTTCGGTAAGAAAAAGAAATTTGCTCAAAAACAGAATTATTCATTGCGGGCTTATGGGGTTACTATTTTATTTAACCAATCTTTTTTAATTGCTCATCAATTATTGCCAATCCTTCTTCAAAAGAACAGGGGTTATAACCTAATTCATTAACGGCTTTATCTAAAATAAAACCTGTTTTTGGTGGTCTTTTAGCTGCCTGATTTAAAGAACTTGATTTTATGGGTTGTATGTTGGTTTTGTCGTAACCATAGAAATCTGCTACACGATATACCAATTCAATAATGCTCATTAAATCTTTACCTGAAAGATGAAAAATGCCTGTTGCTTGTTTTTCGGCAATTAACCAACAACCCATTGCTAAATCTTCTGCTAATGTTGGAGAACGAAATTGATCATTTACAATAGTAAGCGGATCACCTTTTTCTAAGGCTTGCTTTGCCCAAAGTACAATGTTAGAGCGACTCATGTTTTCTGCTACTCCATAAACAATAATGGTACGAACTATGCTCCATTTGGTGTTGGCTTGTTGTACTAATTCTTCTGCTGCTAGTTTAGATTTTCCGTAATAACTTAGTGGATTGGCTTGGTCGGTTTCTTTGTAAGGACCATTTTCTCCATCAAAAACAAAATCGGTTGACAAATGAATGAGATGTGTTTGATGTTGCTCAGCATATTTTATTAGAAATTCTACCGCAGTAACATTTAATTCCCAACATTCTTTTTGTAGTGATTCGCAGCTATCTACATTAGTCATGGCAGCGGTATTAATTACGGTATCGGGTTTAAAAGTATTGAAAATAGCAGCAACTTCATCTTCATTTGTAATATCTAAACTTTGGTATTGATAACCGTTTGTGTTGCTTATTCGGTTTGCTCCTTTTGAAGTTGCTATCAGTGTATTTTCTTCTTTATTAGCTAATAAAGCAATTAATTTCTGTCCTAAAAGTCCGTTACTGCCTGTTATTAAAATTTTCATAAAATGAGGTTAAAAAAGTAAAATTAGAAAATCAATACGTATAAAACTAATGTGGTAGCAGCTACTAAAAAGTAAATCTCAATTGAATTTTCACATCGGAGCGATGATTTCCTTGAATTTCTTCTAGTCCACTTCCAATGGTATCAACATTTTCGAAATAAGTAAGCGCATATCTCAACCACAAATCTATACCTTTTTTAAATTGATATCTTGTAGTAAGATAAGTTCTAACACCTCTATTATAATATGCAGGAATAGAAAAAGAATATAACACATCGTTTTCATAAGCATAAATTCTACTGTTATAAGAGTCGGTATCAAAAAGTCCGTAGCGAAATGAAAAAGAAAGCGGGCTACTTTTAGCTTTGTAAATGATATCTTGATAAACCAAGTAGCCGGTTTCAAAAGGAGATTCTTGCAAATCATAATTAATTAACTCTACCCTTCCTTTGAGTTTAATAGATTCAGTAATTTGATAAGAATAATTGAAACGGTAATTGGTTTGCGTTTCATCTACTAAATAATCTATATCATCCACATCTACTTGAGTACTTTTGTCTCTTAAGCGTTGTCTTATTCTTATATACATTTCTAGTTTTCTAGATGGTCGGTAATTTAGTTGTGTTATGTATTGATGTCCTTTAGAAGGAGCATCAATTCCGAAACGCAGCCATCCAAAACTAAACTGATCGTAATAGGCTGTTAGCGAAAAGTTTTTCCCCATTTTGGCGATAATACCAGTGTATAATCCTTTTTCGTTTTCATTTGCAGAATTCTCTCCAATAGCAGCACTTGATATGGGCTGAAAATCTCTATCAAAATCTCTGTATAAAACAGCTAAAGAAAGTTTCGGGTCGAGCATTACAATAGCTCCTGATGTAATAGCTTTTCCGGCATCTATGCTTTGACTTACTTCTCCAAAGAAGTTGAAATTTCTATAAATCCAATTGTAATCTAAGCCCACTTTTGCTTGTTCGCTTTCTTGGTTTCTAAACTGACTGTAAGGTTGTAAGCTTCTTTCATATTTAGCATCTATTTTGCTAAAAATACCTGTCGCTCCAATATTTAAGCTTCTCGTTTTATAGGCAACATGTCCACCCATTTGTTGTTGAGTGATAGCATCTTTATCTTCTAATTCGTTGGGAGTTCGGTGAAATCCTGTTTGTTGTAATGAGGAGATAGATAAGCCTTCTTGATTGATGGCTTCAATTTCTTCTTGTGCTAACCCCGAAGTGTCTTGAATAATTATATTTCCATCTACTTTCTTATAGGAATAAAAACCTGTTATTTCAAACTTTCCGAGTTCATAGGTTAATCCTCCGCCTCTTAAAAATAAAGTTTCATCAACGGAAGCGTAAGGTTTAAGTCCAATAGCACTTCTCTTAATCATTAAAATGTCTGCACCTTTGCCAAAAGCTCTTCCCGACCAAAATGTTAATCCTTGTCCGAATTGAGCTTGGTAATCTCCCAAAGCGATTTGTTTAAATTTTCCTCTATCTCTTAAAAATAAGTGCGCTGAATAAAAATCAAAACCATTTTTTTGTGTTCCTGTAAAAAATTCCTCTCCTGGATCTTTTTCAGCAGTAAAACCAATACTAACGTGGTTGCCATATTTATAACGATAACGAGTAAAAATCCGCTCATTAGAACCTAAATAACGTGAGTTAGGACTTGCTGTTAAAGCTGAATCGGTAGTTGGACTATAACCTTTTTTTTCTTCCAACACTTTTTCTATTCTCACAAAATATTGGTTGGTACCGTTTTTCAGAAGTTCTTTAAAAGTAAGTTGAGCAGTATTGATATCGGCACTAACTTTTACAAAGGGTAAAATTAATTTAATGCTTTCCATATCAAAACCTTCAATAGTTTGTAATTCCTCTAAAGTCATTAATTTGCCATTTTTTTCTATGTGGATAAGCAGGTTATTAATTTGAATATCATTAAGTAAATTAAGAGAACTTAACTCATCAAAGTCAGCTCTGTTGAGGTTGAGCGGTTTGTCGTAATAAAATGAAAGCTGATCAAAAATAGTGGTGTAATCGGCATCTGGATTTTCATCAGATTCTGACAAATATTCTACTCGGGTTTCTATAATTTGATTTTTTTCATCCTCACGATTTTGTGCCAGCGTTTGGTTCAAGCAAAAAATAAGAAAAAACAAAAAGAATAGTATGTTTTTTAAGTTCTTCAACATTTAAAAATCTGTTTTTACTTTGTTAGAAGATTTCGAGTCAGATTTTTTGTATATCAGCGAAATTCCGGGAGTCATACCCAATGTTTGGTGGAAAGAGGAAGAAGCTTCCAGAATAAAGTTTTTCATAATTAAACCAAAACCAAAAGCACTAGAAGTTGGGTTGTTAGAAATACCACCTCTTATATATAGAATATCTATTATACGGTATTCAATTCCAAATTTCACAACAGGATCAAAATCAATGTCTTTTTCTGTTTCTAAGGCAAAAATTAATTTATCAGAAAAACGATAATCTAAGCCTAACTTCATTACTGTGGGAATACGCTCGTTGTCGTATTCAGCCAATTTGCTTCTGGTAGGATTGTAAATGTGAGCTCCTAATGTAATCTCGTTACTTAATTTTCCAATAAGTCCCACAGCTCCAGTGACACTATTTTTACTTCCAAACTCTTGGGTTAGACTCGTTCTTAAATAATTCATTTGCACACCAATGGCAAATTTTTCACTAAATTTTAATCCGTACGATAAGCCTGCACGGGTTTCCATAAACTCGGTAAAACCAAAAGAAGCTACACTTACTCCAAAAGCTCCTGTTTTGGTAGGCAAAACAAAAGCTCCTGCTTTGTAACTGGTTTCTTTTAGTAAAAATCTGTTTTCGTAATACAATCCAGCACTTAAATCTTTAACAAAACCTAATCCTGCTTGGTTGTTGTTGGTTGACCACAAATCGGAAAGCGTGGTGGTAATTCCGCCCATAGCTGTTGAACGAGCACCAATAGGGTCGTTTATTACTTGAGCAGTAGCATTGTTAATACTTGCAAAGCATAAAAGTGCGGTTATCAGTAAAAATTTATTCATTAGCAGCTTTTTCTTTTTTCTTACTAAGAATGTAAATAATAGGTAAAATGCCAACGGTATTAAAAATGGCGATACAAACAAACCACACTAAATCGTTGTTTCTGGCAGATTTCCATAAGCCTATTAATTTCCAAATGGCATCCCAAATGGCAACAATAACAATTAATGTAATGATTAAAGGATTGGTAAGTAGTTCAAGGTTTTCCATAGTTGTAGTTATTAAGGGTTAGTTTTAATTTTATTCCAGGTTTCGTACATTTTTTCTTGTTGAGGTCGGTTAGCTTCTTCTTCGGTAAGTGGTTCGCAAGGTTTTAAAGTAGCATACGCTTCTTTTGGTAATGCTTGATAAAGTTGAGTTCCTTTGGTTTTCCAAGCCATCATTTCATCACTTACTTTTTTAATGATTTTAGCGGGGTTTCCTATTACCAAACTTCTTCTTTCAATTTCCATTTTTGCAGGAACAAAACACAATGCACCGATAATGCATTCATCTTCAATAACTACATCGTCCATTACTACGCTGTTCATACCTATCAAGCAATTTTTACCTATAGTGGCTCCATGGATAATGGCTCCATGTCCGATATGAGCCCCTTCATGAAGTGTAACGGTTGTCCCAGGAAACATGTGTATAGTGCAGTTTTCTTGCACATTGCAACCGTCTTTAATGATTATTTTTCCCCAATCGCCACGAATGGCAGCTCCCGGACCAACATATACATCTGCTCCTATAATTACATTGCCTGTTACTGCTGCCTGAGGATGCACAAAAGCCGTTGGATGAACCACAGGCTTAAAACCATTAAATTCGTAAATAGCCATTTATCATTTTTTATAACTGTAAATGTAAATAAAAGGAATCTTTTATGGAAGAAGACAGATTATTTTTTTAGCTTCTAAAAGTGGAGAAATTAAAATTTTAGCTCAAAAGTTAAGGATTGAACATAAAAAAATTATGAATTCTTGTTCTCATCTTTTTTTCTTACATCTTTAAGCAAATCGTATTTTTTTTGTTTGCTTTTCCATCTGTCTAACGCATATTTTTGCATATTGTCAACCTTGTCTTTTTCATCAATAATTTCAAAACCTAATAATGATTCTATAATATCTTCAAGGGTAGTTATGCCATCCATTCCACCATAATTATCAATAACTAATGAGATGTGTTCACGTTTGGCTAACATTTCATCCCAAGCTTTAAATAGGGTGGTAGATTTTGGGAATGTTATAATTTCTCTTTTAATATCTTTCAATTTTAAGTCGAATTGGTCTTCAGCTAATTTCTCAAAAACTATAGTTCTTAAAACATAACCACTTATATTATCTTTATTAGTTTGATAAACGGGTATTCTTGAAAAATGTAAAAACTCCTTGTTTTTTAAAAATTCTTGCAAAGTCATCTCTTCGTTGGCAATAACTACTACCACTCTTGGAGTCATTATTTCAGAAACTTTTATGCTTTTTAGTTTAATTAAGTTCTGAATAATTTTATTTTCTTTATCTGCAAAAATACCTTCTTGAGTTCCTATGCTTGCCAATGCTGAAATTTCTTCTCTACTTGTAGTTAACTCTACTTTACTTCGCGCTAATACCCTTGTAAGTAAAGAAGATATGATAACAAGCGGATAAGTTAGAATGATAGAAGCATTAATTAGTTTTGAAACAACTCCTACAAGCTCTTTGCTGTAATTAGCTCCTAATGTTTTAGGAATAATTTCGGTAAAAACTAAAATTAAAATGGTTAATACCGCTGAAACAATTCCAAAATAAGCATCTCCAAAAACAATGGTAGCTTGTGCTCCCACACCCGCAGCTCCAACAGTATGGGCAACAGTATTAAGAGAAAGTATGGCAGAGAGTGGTTTATCAATGTCTTCTTTTAATTTAATCATGCTTTCGGCACTTCTATCTCCATTTTCAAGTTTTGATTTTAAGTAAGATATGGGAACAGATAACAAAACTGCTTCCATTATAGAACATAAAAAGGAAATAAAGAGTGCTATGAATAGATAAATGAATAAAAGCGTCATTTTTAAGTTATTTTAAAACACAGTTTCACTTCTTACTAATTGCCTGTTGAAAACAACTTCGGCAAAGTGGTTCGTAAGTGTCGGTTTCTCCCAGTTGAACCAACTTATCGCTGGCATTTATTCTGTGAGAATGATTAGCTAATTCTCCGCAATGCATACAAATAGCGTGTACTTTGGTAATGTATTCGGCACAAGCCATTATTTGTGGCATTGGTCCAAAGGGTTTCCCTTTAAAATCCATATCCAATCCGGCAACAATAACCCGAATGCCACTATTCGCCAATTGGTTACAAACTGCTACTAAGCCATCATCAAAAAACTGGGCTTCATCAATACCAACTACTTCCACATTATTGGCTAAAATGATAATATTGGAAGAAGAGGGAACAGGAGTAGAGTGAATTTCGTTGGCATCATGTGAAACCACCTTTTCTTCATCGTAGCGAGTGTCTATTTCGGGTTTAAAAATCTCTACATTTTGCTTGGCAAACTTAGCACGCTTCATTCTACGGATAAGTTCCTCAGTTTTTCCTGAAAACATAGAACCACAGATAACTTCTATCCAGCCTTTCCTTTTTGATGAGTGTATGGTATTTTCTAAAAACATATATTTAATAAGTTGTAAAACTAATCGTTTTTTTACTATTTTTATAGTTCAAAATAGTAGATTAATAAAATTTTTTTGTTGTATATGGAAGTAAAGAAAATTCGCCAGGAACTTAATGAGTTAATAAAAAATATTGTGGAACATTCCGAAAGTTTTCCTGCAAATAGACCTATTCCATCATTAGAGGTAAGTGCGGTTATTTCTAAAGTAAATAAAATGCAAGAACGATTAGCTGTGTTAAAATATTTATTAGAAATTCATGAAAATCAACAAAAAATTATCCCTTCACAAGAGTCAACAATTACTCAAGAAGAAGAATTGGTAGCACCGGAAAGTGCTGTTTCAGAAATAACTATTACCGAACAAGTTGCCGAGCCGGAAGCTCCTGTTATTGAAACTACTGAAGTAACTCAGCAAGAGGAACAAGAAAAAATTGAAGAAAAAGCAACTATTGTTGTGGAGAATGTAAAAACCAAGCAGGAAGTTGCTCAAAAATTAAGCAGAACACCTATTAAAAGTTTAAAAGAAGCTTTTTCTTTAAACGATAGGTATTTATATGCTAACGAGTTGTTTGATAAAAACATGGAAGCTTTTAATAATTTAATTAAAACCATTGATGAATCTAGTAACATTAATGAAGCTCAGGAGAAACTCATTACTGCCAAAAATCAATATAATTGGGATGAAGAAAATAATTTTTATGTGGAGTTTAACATATTGGTAGAAAGAAGGTTCAGCTAATAAAATAGTGAAGTGATGCTGAAAAATAGTTTATTTTTTTTTGGATTTTTTTTAGTTGTAATTTCTGCTAAAGGTCAGGATGTAGAATATGCTAAAAAGATGTTAGACACCTTATCATCATCTTATTTTGAAGGTAGAGGAGCAGTAAACAACGGAGAAAAAAAAGCAGCAGATTTTATTGCCAAAGAATACAAAAAACTAGGGTTAAAATCTTTTCAAGAAAGTTTTTTACAGCATTTTAATTATAACATCAACACTTTTTCGGGAAAATTGGAGGTGGCTATAGATGGTAAAAAACTCATTCCTGGAAAAGATTATATTGTTGGAGCTGCATCAAGCAAGTTGCAAGGTGAATTTGATTTAGTGCATTATAATTCCACTAATTTACCCACTAAAAAAGAATTACAAAAACTAACCAAGAGAGATTTTTTCTTCAATAAAATAATTGTAATTGATGATGAAGGAATAGAAAAGGATAATGAAGTTTTAATAGCACTTCAAATTAATGTTTTTAATGCTGTAGGAATAATTTTATTGGAAAATAAGCTAACACAATCCATTGCTACTTCTTATGAAAAATATACTATTCTTCATATCAAGAGAGGAGTTATAGATCGTAATGCTCGGAAAATAGCACTTAATATTAACCAACAATTTATAAGCAATTTTAAATCGCAAAATGTAATAGGTTATATTGAAGGAACTGAGTTTCCTGACTCTATTATTGCTGTTTCTGCTCATTATGATCATTTAGGAAGAATGGGTGATGAGGTTTATTTTCCGGGAGCCAACGATAATGCGGCCGGAGTGGCTATGTTGCTCAATTTTGCTAAATATTTTAGTGAAAAAGCCCCTAAAAAAACCATGGTTTTTATGGCGTTTGGAGCTGAGGAATCTGGTATTATAGGTTCTCGCTATTTTGTAGAAAACTCCATTTTTGAATTAGAGAGAATAAATTTCCTTATTAATTTGGATGTGATTGGAACAGGAATAGATGGAGTTATGGTGGTAAATGGAGTCGATTTGCCCCAAGCATATGCCTTGTTGGAATCGTGCAACGAAAAAAAATATGTTCTTGAAATTAAAAAACGAAAAAACGCACCTAATAGCGACCATTTTTGGTTTGCTCAAAAAGGAATTCCAGCTTTTTTTATTTATGGATTAGGTGGAGGAACTGCCTATCATGATGTTGATGATACTTCCGATAAGTTGCAATTGGAAAAATACAATGATGTTTTTTTATTAATCAGAGATTTTATTTTAAAATTATAATAAGCTAATATACTGCTCCTAATTTTTATCTTTTGCATTATTCTCAACATTATTAATTCTTTATTTATTATTAAAATAAGTCATTTGCCGTATAAATTATTATTCTAGAATTATATATGTTTGCCTAAAATATTTAAAAATTAAAATTATTTATTATGACACATCTAAATTTAAGACTTTCATCAATCAAGTTAAGTAAACTGTCGTTGTTATTGGTGTTGTTTTTCTCTACAAGTTTAATCGTAAATGCTCAAAAACTAATTTCTAGTGATGAGTTGACACCAAATTTATTAAAAGAAACGTTTGAAAATGCTTTTATTGAAGTGTTGGAAGTAAAAGAAACTTACGTAAAAGTAAAGGATGTTTATTCTGTATTTTTAGATATAGATCCTAAAAAAAGATATGTAACACTTTCGGGAGTTTACCAAGTGGTAGAGGGAGCTAAAAAACAAGAAGTGTATGAATTGATGAATAAGATTAATACAGAAGTAGCTTTGATAAAAATATTCTACAATGAAAATACCAATACGGTATCTTATTATTACTATTTTTATACTGAAGGAGGATTTACTCAAAAATCATTGGTTTACGCATTAAAATTATACAAAGATGCCATTACGCTTAGTCTTCAGAAAGATACAGAAAAGTTGATAAAATAAATAAGCTTTTAGCTTTACATAAAAAAGCACAGTCTAAATTTAGATTGTGCTTTTTTGTTTAACTTGTTTTTTTATTCATTACAGTTTAATTTCATAGCTTTGAATTTTAGAATAAATGACTACAACAAGTAAAATATTAATAGGAAGGCAAGATGTTGCTGATTTTCCTCTGCTTAATATATCGCAATTACCAATTAAAATAGATACAGGAGCATATACATCCAGTCTACATTGTCATAACATTGTTGAATTCGAAGAAAATGGAAAAAAGAAAATAAAATGTAATCTTTTAGATCCTGAACATGAAAATTATCACGAAAAAGAAATTACATTTGCCGCCTTTACAAAAAAAAAGGTTAAAAGTTCTAATGGTCAGGTAGAAGAACGGTATAAAATAACAACGGAAATTGTTCTTTTTAATCAAACTTTTCCAATAGAGTTTACACTTTCAGAAAGAGGAAGTATGCGATTTAGTGTATTAATAGGAAGAAAGTTTTTAACCAATAGATTTATTGTAGATACATCAGTAAAAAATTTATCATTAAAAAAGAAGATTATAAAAATTTAAAAAGAAGATACAAATTAAACTCTGTTATTACAAATGAAAATTATCGTTTTATCCCGAAATCCTAACCTTTACTCTACAAAACGCTTGGTTGAAGCAGGAGAAAAAAGAAAACACGAAATGATAGTAGTTGATCACACCAAATGTGATTTGATTATTGAGAAAAAAAAGCCACAAATTTACTATAAGGGTAAACCCCTTACAGATGTAGATGCTGTAATTCCTAGAATTGGAGCTTCTGTAACATTTTACGGTACAGCTGTTGTTCGTCAGTTTGAAATGATGAAGGTATTTACAGCAACAGAATCACAAGCATTAGTTCGTTCTAGAGATAAATTAAGGAGTTTACAAATTCTTTCGAGGGCTGGATTAGGATTGCCAAAAACTGCATTTACTAACTATTCTAAAGATGTAAAGTCTATTATTAAAAATGTTGGAGGAGCGCCATTGGTAATTAAATTATTAGAAGGAACCCAAGGAGTAGGAGTAGTGCTGGCTGAAAACAACAATGCAGCTGAGTCGGTTTTAGAAGCATTTAATGGATTAAAAGCTAGAGTAATTGTTCAGGAATTTATTAAAGAAGCGGGAGGGGCAGATATTAGAGCATTTGTTGTTGATGGAGTAGTAGTAGGAGCGATGAAAAGACAGGGAAAAGAAGGAGAATTTAGGTCTAATTTACACAGAGGAGGTACGGCTTCATTATACGATTTAACAGATGATGAAGAAAATGCTGCGCTTAAAGCTGCTAAATCTCTTGGTTTAGGTGTTGCCGGTGTAGATATGTTACAATCTAAAAAAGGACCACTAATTATGGAAGTAAATTCTTCTCCAGGATTAGAGGGCATTGAAGGAGCTACCGGAAAAGATATTGCTAAAAGCATTATTAGATATATCGAGAGACATGTTTAAGGGTTAAAGTTTCGAGTTCAAATTTGAATTAAAAAAGTAAAGCATTAAGCTATATGGATACAGATGTTTTTCATTTTTTAGGTAAAAAAATTGGCAGAGGAGAAACCGTTCAGCTAAATATTGACATTGCTCGTTTGCATACCCGAACAGCCATTGAAGTACCTGTTATAGTTTCTAGAGGTAAAAATCCGGGACCAGTTATTTTACTAAATGCAGGAATTCATGGTGATGAGGTAAATGGCGTTGAAATAGTCAGACAAATTATTGCCAAAAATTATCATAAACCAACTAACGGAACAGTAATTTGTATTCCGGTTTTAAATGTTTTCGGATTTTTACATCAAACACGAGAATTTCCAGATGGACGTGATTTAAACAGGGTTTTCCCTGGTTCTAAAGAAGGCTCTTTAGGAAGTAGATTCGCCTATTTTTTTATGAAAGAAATTGTTCCTAAAATTGATTATTGTATTGATTATCATACAGGAGCAAGTAAACGATTTAATTATACCCATATTAGAATTGAAGGTGTTGATAAAGAAACGATTGAGCTAGCTCAAGTTTTTGGAGCACCTTTTATTATGTTGTCTAAAGTATTGCCAAAATCATTAAGAAGTGAAGCAGCAAAGAAAGGAGTTAAGGTTTTATTGTTTGAAGGAGGTAAGGCACTCGATTTAGATAGAGCAGTTACAAAAGTGGGAGTTGCCGGAGCATTAAAAGTGATGCATAAAATTGGGTTAAGAGATTTTTCAAAAGAAATTGCTGCTTATCCGAAAACTGAATCCATTACTTTGTCAGACTCAAGCTGGACGAGAGCAAGGTATTCAGGTATGTTTAGAACCTATGTAAGTATTGGAAGTTATGTTAAAAAAGGTACTGTTTTAGGCACTATTTCTGATCCTTTTGGAGAGTTTGAAAAAAGAGTAATTTCTAAACATGATGGTTATATAGTATGCTCTAACCATTCTCCAATTGTAAATCAGGGAGATGCTTTATTTCATGTTGGTTTTGATATAACGTAAGTGTAGTAGCTATAAAAAACAATACACTTCTGTGTTTTGTGCATTCCTTTACAATACTGATTTAAATTGGCTTAAAAACCGAATATCTCCTTCGGAGTATAAACGCAAGTCATTTACTTTAAATTTGAGCATAGCAATACGTTCAATACCCATTCCGAAAGCAAACCCGCTGTATTTTTTACTGTCAATTCCACAATTTTCTAATACATTAGGGTCAACCATTCCACAGCCCATAATTTCTAAAAAGCCGGTATATTTACAAACATTACACCCTTCGCCATTGCAAACAGAGCAAGAAACATCCATTTCGGCACTTGGTTCTGTAAATGGAAAGTAAGATGGACGTAAACGAATTTGGGTTTTTTCACCAAACATTTCTTTAGCAAAATGAAGTAGGGTTTGTTTTAAGTCGGCAAAAGAAACATTTTCATCAATATATAAACCTTCAATTTGGTGAAAAAAACAATGAGCACGAGCAGAAATAGCCTCGTTTCTATAAACCCTTCCCGGAGAAAGTGTTCTAATAGGAGGCTTGGCATTTTCCATCACTCTAACTTGTACCGAAGAAGTGTGTGTTCTTAAAGCCATTTCGCCATTTGCGGCATCCACAAAAAAAGTATCTTGCATATCTCTTGCAGGATGTTCCGGTGGGAAATTTAATGCTGAAAAGTTATGCCAATCATCTTCAATTTCAGGTCCTTCAGAAACTGTAAAACCAATTCTAGAAAATATTTCTATTATTTCATTTCGTACTAAAGAAATAGGATGTCTGCTTCCAATTTTAGAAGGGTAACCGGTTCTGGTTAAATCAAGTTCGTCTGTGGTGTTGCTTGTATCTTTTGATAAGGTAGAAAGAATATAATCGTATTTTTCCTGAGCTTTTACTTTAGCTTCATTAATAAGCTGACCAACTTCTTTTTTCTGTTCGTTAGGAACATTTTTGAAATCATTAAATAAATCTTTGATAACATTTTTGCTACCCAGAAATTGTATCCTGAATTTTTCTAAATTTTCTTTGCTATCAGTTACAAAACTGTCAATTTCATTTATTAGCTGATGAATTTTATCTTTCATGCTGTTATTATATCAATAATTATTTGATGATTTTAATGGTCATTTTCACATCTTCAATTGGTCTATTTTTTTTGTCTCTTTTTAAAGCAGCAATTTTATCTACTACATCCAACCCTTCTATTACTTCTCCAAAAACAGTATAGTCCATATCTAAAGGAGGATATCCTCCAATGGTTTGGTAGGCTTTATATTGCTCATCAGTGTATTTTATTCTTCCTTCCTTACTTTTTTCTATTTTTTCAATTTCTTCTGTAGTAAATTTTCTGCCCTGTACAATATAAAATTGGCAACCTGATGAACGTTTTTGAGGGTTTACGTTATCTGGTTGACGAGCGGCAGCTAATGCACCTTTTTTGTGAATTAAGTTAGTATTAAATTCCGCAGGAATGGTATAACCAACATCCCCTTCACCTAAAGATTCACCTTTTTGAGCGTTTTTAGAATCAGGATCTCCACCTTGAATCATAAAATCTTTAATTACTCTATGAAAAAGCGTTTCATTATAAAAACCCTCTTTTACTAATTTTATAAAATTATCTCTATGTTGGGGTGTTTCGTTAAATAACTTTATTTTAATATTTCCGTATTCGGTAGATAATAGCACTTTTGTTTCTTTCTTTTCTCCTTTAAATAAAGAAAAACTCATAAGTGAAAGAACTAATACACTAAAAAGAATTTTTTTTGACATGATAATATTATTTCTTACATTTGTTCATTGCAATATTAAGAATTTATATTAAAAAGTTATAAATTTATAGACACATGAAATGAGCTATATTAAATCTTTCAATAAAATAGAAAGATGTTATTGTTGGCGAGTTCCATTTTACAGACTTTAAAATAAAATAAAAATATTAACAGATGAAACCGACTTTAAATTATATAGTATTAACCCTTGTTACTGTGGTGTTTTTCTTCTCTTGTGCTAAAGACAGAGGTCCAAGATTAGTTGTAAATGTTATTGAAGAAGATGGAACTCCTGCACCAGGAGCAACAGTACATGCTTGGCCAACAGATGGTCCTTTTGAGTGTGGAAGTTGTATTGTTGATGAGAAGAAAATGGATCAAACTACAACTGCTGATGCTGCGGGTGTAGCTACTTTCGATTTTAAATACTCTGTAGTGTTAGATGTAGAGGTTGTTTATTACAAACAAGGAGTAGATTCATTTTTACAACCTATTATTACGGATACACTGTATGGTAAAAAAGTAGTTAAAATTGAGGAAAAAAGACAAAGAAGTAGAAAGAACACCTACCAAGAAACAGTAATTGTAAAGTAATTATTACAATTTTTTCAGGTTCTCAAAATAATCAATTATCGCTTTTCGCATTAATAACAATTGCTTTCGTCCTTTGGCGTTAGACGGTATTTTTTTGATGTTTTTGAAGTGAGGCCAACCATCTTCATCTCTTCCAGTAAATCTGTAATAACCAAATTGACTTAAAACGGTGCAGATGCCAATATGGATAATATCTACTTTTTCTTCTTTCTGAAAAACAGTATGCGGTTTATTTAGTTCTTGTAGGCCAATTATATACAGTATGGTTTGTTCGTCTATTTGTTCACCAAAACGACCTTCAACCATTTTCAAAACACTTTCCCACTTCTCTTTTAATTCGTTCTCTTCTATCATTGTTGTTCTACTATTGTAAATTAAGTTTCATTAGCAATTTCGTTATAAAATTGCTCAGCGGCATATTGTTCAGCTTTCTTTTTAGAAAAGGCCTTTCCTGTACCTTTAATTTCTGAATTAATAAGCAAAGTTACGGTATATATGTTTTGATTTCCTTCTAAATCTTCAATCGTTTCAAATTCGAATGGAATTTTATTTTTCTGACACCATTCTATTACCCTACTTTTAAAATTGGTTTCTTGAGCTACAATTTTTTCACTATCTAAATGATTTTCAATTAATTTTTGTTCAATGAAATTACGGGCATGTTCGTAACCTTTGTCAATATAAATAGCGCCAATTAAAGCTTCTAAAGCGTTTCCTAAAATACTTAAACTTTTTTCTTCAGGTTTTTTTTCAATAAGTTCTGCTAAGCCTATTTTTTTACCAAGAGAGTTAAGCATTTCTCTACTTACAAAACGAGAGCGTAATTGGGTAAGAAATCCTTCATCTTTAAAAGGATATCTTAAAAAAAGATAATGAGAAACAACACTGCTTAAAATACTATCGCCTAAAAACTCTAAGCGTTCGTTGCTTTGAATAATTTTATCATCACCAACCAAAGATTTGTGTGTTAGTGCTTGTTTGTAAATGGAAGTATTTTTAGGAAAAAATCCCAATATACGTTCTAATTTCAACGCATATTGGGATTTTTTTTTGAATAATAAGGCTAACAATTAACTTTTATATTTTTTAAAAATAATGGAAGCATTATGTCCACCAAAACCAAAGGTATTACTAAGAGCAGCTCTAACGTCTCTTTTTTGAGCTTTGTTAAATGTAAAGTTTAATTTAGGGTCAAAAGATTCATCATCAGTAAAATGATTAATGGTTGGAGGAACGATATTCTCATTAACAGCCATAAGGGTAGCAATAGCTTCTAAAGCACCTGCTGCACCTAATAAATGACCTGTCATTGATTTTGTTGAGCTTATGTTTAAGTTATAAGCATGATCGTTAAAAACAGAAAGAATTGCTTGCGTTTCAGCAATATCTCCTAATGGAGTAGAAGTTCCATGTACATTAATGTAATCAATATCTTCAGGAGAAATTCCTGCATCTTCAATAGCATTAAGCATTACGTTTTTAGCACCTAATCCTTCAGGATGTGGGGCTGTCATGTGGTGAGCATCGGCAGATAAACCACCACCAATTACTTCAGCATAAATTTTTGCACCTCTAGCTTTTGCATGTTCGTATTCTTCAAGAATAACAGCAGCACCACCTTCTCCCATTACAAAACCATCTCTGTCTTTATCGAAAGGACGAGAAGCAGTTTCTGGAGAATCATTTCTAGTTGAAAGAGCATGCATAGCATTAAATCCGCCCATTCCAGCTTCATAAATGGCAGCTTCAGAACCTCCGGCAACGAATACATCAGCTTTTCCTAAACGGATATAATTAAAAGCATCAATAAGTGCATTGGTAGAAGAAGCACATGCTGCAACAGTGGTAAAGTTAGGGCCTCTAAAACCATATTCCATAGAAATTAATCCTGAAGCAATATCTGCAATCATTTTAGGAATAAAGAAAGGGTTAAATCTTGGAGTTCCATCGCCACCAACAAAATTGGTTACTTCATCCTGAAAAGTTTTAATACCTCCAATTCCTGATCCCCAAATAACACCAACTCTATCTTTATTAACCGTTTCTAGGTTAATTTTTGAATCAATAACAGCTTCTTTAGAAGCAATTAATGCAAATTGAGTATAAGGATCAATTTTTCTAGCTTCCTTTCTATCAAAATGGTCGGCAGCATCAAAGTTTTTTACTTCACAAGCAAATTGTGTTTTAAACTTTGTAGCATCAAATCTTGTGATAGGAGCACAACCACTAACACCTTTCTTAAGGTTTTCCCAAGTTTCAGGAAAAGTATTTCCTAATGGGGTAATGGCACCTATTCCGGTTACAACAACTCTTTTTAATTCCATAAATCTGTTAGGTTAAAAATTTGATTATAAACAGAAAAAGCTTTGAATTAAACATCCAAAGCAATTTCTAAACAATTTTTTATAGAGCTTAAATCGCTTATTTTAGGTTGTTTTCGATGTAATTAATAGCATCACCTACTGTAGCAATTTTTTCAGCCTCATCGTCTGGAATAGCAATATTAAACTCTTTTTCAAATTCCATAATCAATTCAACTGTGTCTAAAGAATCAGCTCCTAAATCGTTAGTAAAGCTTGCTTCATTTGTTACTTCGTTTTCGTCAACGCCTAATTTGTCAACAATAATTGATTTTACTTTTCCTGTAATATCTGACATGTTTTTTAATTTTAAGTTTATAAGGTGCAAAGAAAATTATTTATCTCAATATAATCAAATTATTTTTGATTATTCGTACCTATTTTATTCACATAATTTTTATTGGTGCTTAGTTTTAAGAATTTACACGTGTTTTTAAAGGTGTAAAATTACTTTAATTCCTACTTTTGCGACTATAAAAATACTATTATTTCATGTATAAAATTGCCATTTTTGCTTCTGGTAGCGGCTCTAACGCTGAAAACATTGCCAATTATTTTAAAGACAAGCCTGTCGCAGAAGTTGGACTAATTCTCACCAACAAAGCAGATGCTTTTGTATTGGAGAGAGCAAAAAAAATAGGTGTTGAAAGTGCAGTTTTTTCTTCTGAACAGTTAAAATCGGGCGAATTAGTCGATTTATTGAAGGATAAAGGTATTGATTTTATAGTATTGGCTGGATTTTTACTCAAAATACCTGAAAATTTAATTGCTGCTTTTCCCAATAAAATTATCAACATACACCCGGCATTATTGCCTAAATATGGTGGAAAAGGAATGTATGGAGATGCTGTTCATAAAGCGGTGGTTGCTAATAGAGAAAAAGAATCGGGGATTACCATACATTATGTAAATGAACATTATGATGAAGGAGCTATTATTTTTCAAGCGAAGTGTGCTGTTACTGAAACCGATTCTTATGAAGATGTCGCCAATAAAATTCATCAATTAGAATATGAGCATTTTCCGAAAGTTATTGAAGGGGTATTAGCCCCCTAATCCCCCGAAGGGGGACTTTTCCAACGCACAAAACCAAACTTTTTCGTCACCCTTGTGCAGCGTAACGGAAACAGGAATCTTTTTTCTTACTTATTTTGACTAAAAGTATCTTTAAACTTTTTGATTAAAACAATTGTTCCATATATCCACAATCCAGTAGCTAAGATAAAAAGTATAAAGTAAAGCCAGTCTGTTTTGGTTTCTAATTCAATTTCTTTGAAATTAATTATTGTGTTTATCATTACAATAATCCAAATGAAATACCCTAACCGACTTTTCCAAGAACCTTCAACTTCCATGTTGTTCATCTTGATAGTTTTTTTGTTAGTTTTTGAATGTATTACAAATGCTATTGAGAGATAGTTGATTAATCATTAAAAGAGTTCCTCACTCAATACAATTCCAATTTATCAAACCGATAACCTTGTTCTGCAAAATGTGCTAATATTTTTGGTAAAGTAAATTTAAGGTTATCGGTAGCTTTCATACTATCATGAAAGACAACAATAGAACCTTCGGTGGTGTTATGAATTACATTATTTAAGCATTTTTCGGGACTGGTTTTCGGGTCAAAATCGCCACTTAATACATCCCACATAATTACTTGATAATCATTTTTTATTAGCTCATATTGCGATTTTTTTATTCTACCATAAGGTGGGCGAAATAGCTTGCTTTTAACCACTTCTTCACATTTTTTAATATTGGTAAGATAAGTTTCATTGTTGGTGTGCCAACCGTTTAAGTGGTGATGTGTATGGTTACCAACAGCATGTCCTTCTCTCATTATTTTATTAAAAATAATAGGGTGTTTTGATACATTATTACCAATACAAAAAAAAGTAGCTTTTGCATTAAATTTTTTTAATGTTGTTAATGTCCATTCTGTAATTTCAGGAGTTGGACCATCATCAAAAGTGAGGTAAATAATTTTTTCGGCAGTAGGAATTTTCCAAATAAAATTGGAGTAGTATTTTTTAATAAAATAAGATGATTTTACTAAATACATGTTGGTTTTATTCTGCTTGAAGCGTTGGTGCTACCAGTTTTTGGGTAATTTTTTCAGCAATTAGAGGAAAATGTATTTTAATGATTTTATTAATATCACTTTCGCTCGAATTAAACCTAGAGATAATAGCTCCCGAACTTACTTCTTTGGTATTGCTGTTTATAATGGTGTAATGCACTTTTATTTCTCTTTTGTATTGGTTTTCAGAGGCTTTATAAGCATCATCAGCACTTTTTTTAATGTCTAGCTGATTGATAAAAACGTAATAAGTGCTTTCGTAGGTTTTGTTTAAATTGGGAATTAAGTTTTCATTGGTAATAATGGTATTCATAAATTTTTCGCGGTTATCTATTTCAGCAACAATTTCTCCGTTTTGAATGGTAGCTTCCTGAGGTTCTTTTTCTTTAGGTTTAATTTTATTGAAAAGCTTTTTAGCAGGCGTTTCTTTCTCTACAACTTCGGGTTCAATTATTTGATATTTGTAGCCAATGGAACTGTAGATATAAGTCAATTCTTTTTGAACAACATCTTGTTCCATAGTATAAAACGATAGTGGATTAAAATATTCTTTAAGTGAGATAAATAGGTTTTTATCTAATTCTGCACGAAACATGGCTTTTATTTCATGGAAATTCATTTCGTTTTTTTGACTTAAATCTCCATCAATATCCGAAAAGTACATTTTAGTTTCGAAAGGAATGATTAACACATTATTTTTGGCTGCCGGGTCATGTATAATAGCATCGCCTGTAGTAGTTTCTTGGGCAGATAAAATGCTGGTATTTATAATGGCAATTACTAATAGAATTTTGGAAATTAATTTCATAGGTTATTTTTATTAATGAATAAATAATGCTATTCACCATAAAATTATGCCAAAATCAGTTTGAGAAAACCTCTAGTGAAGAGAGTTTGTAAACAACTAAAAGTTAATTAAAACCTAAGCCAGTCGGTATTAGCGTACAACATTAAAGCCAATAAAAGCACCATGCCTGCTACCTGAGCGTATTCCATAATTTTTTCATTGGGCTTTCTGCTAGTAATCATTTCGTATAATAAAAACATTACATGCCCGCCATCCAAAGCTGGAATAGGCAATAAATTCATAAATGCTAACACCAACGAAATCCAAGCAGTTTTTTCCCAGAAATTTTGCCATTCCCATTCCGGTCCGAATAATTTACTGATGGTAGCAAATCCTCCCATTCCTTTATAAGCCCCGGTTTCAGGATTAAGCATTAGCTTAAATTGCTTGTAATAATTTACAATTTTCTCAATGGCTATTTCAATACCTCTTGGAAATGCAGCAAAAAAGGAATAATGAACAGTTTTAGGCGTATAAACACCTTCTTTTTCTAATTCTGTTAAGGAATACGGATAAGGAGAGACGCCAATAAAAGCTGAATCTGCAATTTCGACAGGGAGTGTAATGGTTTCGTTATCTCTTATTACTTTTATATTTACTGTTTGGTTAATGTAAGGAGTTAATTTCTCCTTAAATTCATCATAATAATTAATAGGGGTATCATTTATTCCAATAATTTTATCTTTTGGTTTAAGACCTGCTTTTGCGGCAGGATAATCTTTTAATGTTCCTCCAACTGTAAATGGAATTCGGTAGGCAAATAAAGGACCTCTTCTTTCCTTTAATAATTTATCAACTAAATCAGTAGGAATATTTAAGGAAATTTGTTCGCCATTACGTTCTACTATCATTGTTTTAGAATAAAAAACCTCTTCTTGCATTTGTTCAAAGGTTTCAGGAGCTTCACCATTAATGGTAATAATTTCATCTCCATTTTGAAGTCCTATTTCGTTGGTAATAGATTCGTTTAAGCACCAAACGCCATCTTTAAGTTCATCGGCAGGCAGAAATTTTTCTCCATAACCCATTAATACAAAGCTGTAAATTAAAAAACCTACAATTACGTTTACAATTATACCTCCCAACATAATTATTAATCGTTGCCAAGTTGGTTTAGCACGAAATTCCCATGGTTGTGGTGGTTGTTTCATTTGTTCTTTGTCCATACTTTCGTCAATCATTCCGGCAATTTTTACATAACCACCTAATGGTAACCAACCAATACCATATTCGGTATCTCCAACTTTCTTTTTATAGATGGAAAACCAAGGGTTGAAAAACAGATAAAAACTTTCTACTTTAGTTTTGAAAAATTTGGCAGCAAAAAAATGACCACCTTCGTGTAATATCACTAATATAGAGATGCTTAAAAGTAGTTGTCCGCCTTGTATAATGTATTCCATGATTTAAAATTAAATTCGGGCGAAGTTACTTTTAAATTGTCAATTATAAAATTTCTAGAAAAATTGATGAATTTAATTTAGGAAAATTAACTTTCTTACTTTTGAAGCAACAAAAAACAGCACGTTATAAAAAAACTAAAGTACGATACCGTCCTTGAAGTGAGTAAAGAGAATTTAGCTCATAACCTCAATTGTTTTAGGAAGTTACTACAACCTAAAACTAAAGTGATGGTAATGGTGAAAGCCTATGGTTATGGACTTGGTCCTATTGGGTTATCAAAATTTTTAGAAGAACAAAGAGTAGATTATTTAGGCGTTGCTAATATTTTAGAAGGAGTAGAAATTAGAAAGGCAGGAGTAAAACTGCCAATTGCCATAATGAAGCCCGAGTTAGAAAGTTTTGATTTAGTAATAAAACACCAACTTACTCCGGCAATATTTTCATTAACATCATTAACAGCTTTTGTTAACACTATTAAAATTTTACCTGTAGATAAAAATTTTAACATTCATTTGAAGTTAGATACAGGAATGCATCGTTTGGGGTTGAAAATGGATGAATTAGATAAAGTAATAAAAACCATACAACAATATCCTAACATAATTATAGAAAGTGTTTTTTCTCAGCTAACTTCTTCTGATAATCATGAAGAAGATACTTTCTCTTTTAATCAGATAAAGCAATTTGAAAAGATGGCTGAAAAAATTTCAACATCATTCAATTATAAAATTGATAAGCATATTGCTAATTCTAATGCTATTGTTCGTTTTCCGGAGGCACATTATGATATGGTAAGGTTGGGAATAGGTTTGTTGGGATTCTCGGAAGATAAAACTACAAACGGAGTATTAAAAAATGTAGCGGTGTTAAAAACCAAAATTGCTCAAATTCATCATTTACAAGCTGGAGAAACCATTGGTTATGGAAGAATGGGAAAAGTGACAAAACCGTCCACCATTGCAACGATCCCTATTGGTTATGCAGATGGATTTAATCGTCAGTTGGGAAATGGCAATTGGTATTTAATCATAAACGGAAAATCAGCTCCAACTATAGGAAATATTTGTATGGATATTACTATGGTAGATGTAACTGATATTGAGTGTTCTGAAGAGGATGTTGCTTTACTTTTCAATAATAGAGAAAGTGTTCTTTCTTTATCTAAAACTCTGAAAACCATACCTTATGAGGTTTTTACTACTATCTCTCCCAGAGTAAAAAGAGACTTTATTTGATTTTGGAGTTTTTATCTAAAAAAAAGTAACCTTTATACGGCAATTGACGTATGAAGGTCTAATAGTTGTGTAAAATTTAACAAGTTGTGTTAAAATTTATTGAACTTTGTCTTTTGAATTATTTGTATCCAATTCATTTTAAATTCATTTTTTATAACCTAACCAAAAACATAAGAGCCATGAAAAAAATTTATTCATTTTTAATAATTAGTTTTTTGTTTGCATTTAATTATTTAAGTGCAGGAAACTATTATGATTCTATACCTGAACAATGTGTTAATGTAACAGGCGGGTCTTTAGTATTATCGCATACTAATGCCCAATATGGAGCCACTTCTAATGGCACATTAAAGATTGATTTTTTTGGAGATTTAGATTTAACCACAGAATTTGTAGATGTACTATCAGAGAATGGTACATTAATAGCGACATTATCTACAACATCACAATGTGGGCAAGAACAACAAATAATTTCATTAGACAAAGATTCTATAAATGCATGGGCTTTGGATGGTACAATAAGTTTTACCTACCAAAGTTCATCAGCAGTAAATAGTGGGATTTGTACAGGTTTATCTGGACCAGCAGCATTTTGCGTGGTACCGGTAATTTCCTATACCTACCAACAAGGAGTAGATAACATAGGAGTATTATCATTAGATACACCAAGTCCAGGAACATGTTCAGGAACAACTCCAATAGCAATAACAGTAGGGAACTTTGGAACCAATCAAGTAGATACCTTTTCGGTAGCATGGGAGATAAATGGAGTAACCCAAACACCTCAGACTTATTACACTTTACTAGATACAAATGGAGGTACTAATCCAACCACTATACAAATTACCTTAAACCCTTCCTATAACTTTACTGCGTCAACAACATTTAAATTCTGGACATATAGTCCTAACAACGTACCAGATACCATCAATCAAAACGATACATTACAAACCACAGTATCACCAGCATTGGCTGGGATATATACAATAGGTACAGGAGGGGATTATATTAATTTTACAGCAGCAGTTAATGATTTGGTAGCACTGGGAGTTTGTGCACCAGTAACCTTTAATGTATTAACAGGATCAGGACCATTTAACGAGCAAATAGAGATACCACAAATAATTGGAGCAAGTGCTACTAATACTATTACTTTTAATGGAAATGGAGAAACTATAACCTATTCAACAACAGGAACGGGAGACAATTACATAATAAGATTGAACGGAGCCGATTATATTACTATAGACAGTTTAAATGTAGTAACCCAATCATCCACCAATAATTTTGCAATACAGTTAACCAATGATGCAGACTTTAATACCATTAATAACTGTAATATAGATTTAAGTTCAGCTCTAACAAGTACCTCATCTACTAATGCAGGAATAGTCGTGTCAGGAAGTTTAACCAGTGCAACAACAGCGGGTGCATCAGGAACAAACAATACGTTTACAAACAATACGATAATAGGAGGTTATTATGGACTAACCATAAACGGAGCCTCGTCAACTAGTGAGTCATTAAACAATATTATATCAGGGAACATTATACAAGATTTTTATTTTTATGGTACTTATTTAAGAAGTATATCTAACTCTGTAATATCTAATAATGATATTCACAGAATGAATAGATCAAGCGTAAGTACTTTTTATGGATTATATTTTATTACCAGTGGAGGAAGAAACTTAATAGAAGCTAATCAAATCCATGATGCTTATACCGGAATCATTACAGCAAGTACAAGTGCTTCATATCCAATATACCATACAGGAGTGGATGTAGCAGTAGGGGACGAAAATAGAGTGGTGAATAATTTAATCTATAATATTAATAATAATGGAACAACGTATGCACTTTATAATTCAAGTAGTGATGGTGTTCATTATTATCACAACACTATCTCTTTAGATGATCCGAATGCTACAGGAGGAACGACAAGAGGTTTTTATCAAATAACTACAGCATCTAACATCGAGTTTAAGAACAATATTGTATCTGTAACTAGAGGTGGAACAGGGTCAAAACATTGTATTTATTTTGGATCAACAACATCTACAATAACGAGTAATAACAATGTGTTTTATATAAATGCACCAGCAGGGACGAATAACTTAGGATATTATGGAGGTGATCAAGCTAACTTATTAGCATGGCAAACAGCCTCTTCAGGCGATGCAAATTCAGTTGATGATGAACCAATGTTCCTTAATATTTTAAGTAATGATTATACTCCTAGTAATGCATCTATAGATGGTATTGCAGATGCGTCAGTAAACGTTTTAACCGATTTTTACGGGGTAACAAGAGCAGCAACACCAGACCCTGGAGCAATAGAATTTACTCCGCCAACCTGCCCTCAGCCATCTAACTTAGGAGTAACCAATGTTACAGGAACAACAGTAGATTTAAGCTGGACAGAAAACGGAACGGCAACCGTTTGGGATATAGAATGGGATACAGCAGGATTTACACCAACAGGAATACCTACAATTACAGGGACAACAACCAATCCACACCCATTAACAGGATTAACCCCATTAACAGACTATGAATTTTATGTAAGAGCTTACTGTTCAGCAAGTGATACTAGTTTATGGTCAGGTCCATATATGTTCTCTACTTTATGTGCTACACAATTATCAGGAGCTTATACTATAGGAACAGCGGGTAATTATTTAACCTTTACAGATGCAGTAAATGATATGGTTACTTGTGGAATTTCCGGGCCTGTAGTATTTAATGTGTTAACAGGATCAGGACCATTTAATGAACAAATAACAATTCCTCCAATTATTGGAGCAAGTGGAGTAAACACTATTACTTTTAATGGAAATGGAGAGGTAATTACCTCTACTACATCAACATCAGCTCGTTCAATCATATTATTAGATGGAGCAGACCATGTTACCTTTGATAGTTTGACTGTTCAGACACAATCGTCTACTAATAATTTTGCGATTCAGTTGATTAATAATGCGGATTCTAATACGATAAACAACTGTGTAGTTGATTTAACCTCAGCACTTACAAGTACTTCATCTACCAATGCAGGAATAGTGGTGTCAGGAAGTTTAACCAGTGCAACAACAGCAGGAGCTTCAGGAGCCTACAATACGATTACCAACAACCATATTATAGGCGGTTATTATGGAGTTACCATAAACGGAGCCTCATCTACAAGTGAATCAATGAACAACGTTGTTGATAGCAATAGAATAGAAGACTTTTACTTTTATGGAACTTATTTAAGAAGTATCTCTAATTCAAGCATAAGTTTCAATGATATTAGTCGTCCAAATAGAACAAGTGTAAGTACTTTTTATGGACTGTATTTTATAACTAGCGGTGAAGGCAATATGATAGAAGGGAATAGATTACATGATCCATTTAGAGGCCTAGGTGGAGTATCAACAAGTGCATCTTATCCAATATATTATTCAAGCGTAGATGCTACAACAGGTAATGAAAACAGAGTTATTAATAACTTAATATACAATATTAATAGTAATGGAACTATTTATGCATTATACAACGTAGGAAGTGATGGAGTATATTATTATCACAATACCATTTCTTTGGATGATCAAAATGCAACAGGAGGAACTACAAGAGGTTTTTACCAAACTACAACAGCCTCTAATATAGAGTTTAAAAATAATATAGTTACCGTAACTCGTTCAGGGGGTGGAGCATTGTATTGTTTGTATTTTAATGCAACAGGATCTGCAATTGTTAGTGATAACAATGTATTATATACACCTACAACAGTAAATAATACTGGGTATTTTGGAGGCGCTCAAAATACACTAACAGATTGGCAAACTGCAACTGGTGGAGATACGAACTCTGTAGATGCCGATCCTTTATATGTGAACCCAACGGCCAATGATTTTGCACCAAGCAGTCCGTTAATAGATGGTATAGCAGATCCATCAGCAAACGTATTAACCGATATCTTTGGAGTAACAAGAGCAGTAACACCGGATCCGGGAGCAATAGAATTCACACCACCTAGTTGCCCACAACCTTCTAATTTAACAGCTATAAATGTTAGTGGCTCTTCAGCTGGTTTAAGCTGGTTAGAAACAGGAAGTGCTACTACATGGCAAATAGATTGGGATACAGCAGGAATAGCTCAAGGCTTTGGAAACTTAGTAGTAACTACAAATAATCCACATACCCTAACAGGATTATTACCACAAAGTGAATATAGGTATTATGTAAGAAGTATATGTGCAGTGGGAGATACAAGTTTATGGGGCGGACCTTATACTTTAACTACATTATGTGCACCGTCAACAGCACCATGGTTAGATAGTGTGGAAACTCATTTAACTACAACTAGTTCTATGATAGAAAATTGTTGGTCATCTTCACCTTCAAATACTACATCTGCTTATAGATGGAATATTGATGGAGCTGGTTCAACACCTTCGTCAACTACAGGTCCTTCGGGAGCATATAGTGGTAACAATTATTTTTACACTGAAGCTTCAAGTGGTTCTGCTGGTGATGTAGCTGAATTATATACCCCTTTGATTGACGTATCTGCTTTAACACTACCAGAGTTGTCTTTTTATTACCACATGTACGGACAAACTATGGGAGATTTATATATTGATGTATTTGATGGGGTTAATTGGATTGCTAAAGATTCCATTAAAGGAGAGCAACAAACGGCAGATACAGATCCTTGGCTACAGCGCAAAATTGTTCTTAATAATTTCCCAGATACCATTCAGGTTAGATTTAGATCTATTAGAAGTACAAATTATTATGGAGATATGTCATTAGATGATATCGAAATTAAAGAAGCACCAACTTGTCCTCAACCAATTGCACTTAATGTTTCAAATGTAACATTAAATTCAGCTGCTTTTGGCTGGACAGAAGTAGGTTCTGCAACTAATTGGCAAGTAGAATGGGGAATTTCAGGATTTACCTTAGGTGGTGGAGTTAGATTAATGACTACTACTAACCCTCACACTCAATTAGGATTGCAACCAGCAACTACTTATGATTTTTATGTAAGAAGTGTATGTACAATAGCAGACTCTAGTTTATGGTCAGGACCATTTACTTTCACAACCCCTTGTATGATTGTTACCTCATATCCATATTTTGAAGATTTTGAAAATGGGAAAGGTTGTTGGAGTGAAAATAATACAACTAATGGTTCTTGGGGGTTTGGTACTCCTGCAATGACAGTTATAAATAGTGCTGCTTCAGGAATTAATGCTTTTGCTACAGGCAATCTTAATGGTACTTATAATGCTAATGAAAATTCGTGGGTGTTGAGTCCGATTTTTGATTTTACAAATGCAAATAACCCGAAAATTGAAATGAAAATTTGGTGGAATTCTGAATTTAGTTGGGATGGTGTAGTTTTACAATCATCTATTGATAATGGTACTTCATGGCAAAATGTTGGTGCTGTTGGAGATACGGTAAATTGGTATACAGATAATTCCATTAATGGAAACCCGGGAGGACAACAAGAAGGATGGTCTGGTAGAAACTCTACAAGTAACGGTTCAGGAAACTGGGTAACTGCATCACATATGTTAGATGGATTGAATAATCAAAGTAATGTTCAGTTGAGGATTGCTTTTGGGTCAGATGGTTCTGTTCAAGATGAAGGTTTTGCTTTTGATGATATTCATATTTTTGATGTTGTTTGTCCTAACCCTACAAACTTAGGTAACGATACTATCATTTGTGGTACAGATTCTTTATTGTTGGATGCAGGAGCTGGATATGCTACATATTTATGGTCTGATTCTTTAATGTCAACTTCCCAGACAATAATTGTTGATTCTGCTACTTATGGAATTGGAGTTCATACTTTTTATGTTTCTGTAACAGATAGTGTATCTAATTGTTTATCTAAAGATACTATTGTAGTTGAAATAACAACTTGTGTAGGTATTGAAGATTTAGCTTCAACTATTGATTTAAATGTATATCCAAACCCTAACAAAGGGCAGTTTACGCTTAATTTAACAACACAAAAAACAACTGATTTACAAATTAGAATAACTAATATTCAAGGTCAGGAAGTGTTTGTGAAAAACAACTTCGATAATATTAATGTAATCAATGAAGAAATTAATATTGGAAATGTTAAAGGTGTTTACTTTGTAAATATCATTACCAACAATGAAGTGATTACTAAAAAGATTATTGTTCAATAAATAATCAGTAAATAAGTTTTTAGGAAAGCTGTAGCATTAATTTGTTACAGCTTTTTTAATTTACTAATAATCAGTATATTGAAAAACAATCGATTTGTTATTACGTTGTAGTCAAAAAACTTATATTCGTCTAAAAAACAGCAACTCTTATAGGTCAAATTACGTATCATCGTCTAGTAAGTTTAAAAATGTAACATAAGATGTTAAATTTTCTAGAATTTTGTGGGCTACATTTTAATTTAAATTAAGATATTCTTAACTAAAATAAATCCTATGAAAAAATCAATATTATTTTTAAATTTAATTTTGAGTTGTTTTATTACACAAAGTGTAATGGCTCAAATAACATTTGATAATGTCCCTCCTTTGTCAGGAGGAGGAAGTACAGGAGGTGCTACCGCAGGCTATATCTTCAATTTTACCACCAATCAAGATGTTATAATTCAAAACTTTAGAGGTGCTTTTGATGATGTAGCAGGGACAGCAGAAGTGTTTTATAATACCACCAAAGTAAATGGAAATCCTGGTGGTGCTTCAAGTATTAATGCAACAAATGGATGGATTTCATTAGGGTCTGCTCCTATGACTGGTTTGACTACTACTTCAACTTCTCCTATTGTTCAAAACATTCCTGTACCATTAAACTTATTTTTAGCTGCAGGAGATACTATTGGGGTTGCATTGCAATTTACTTCTAATGTATATCCTACAAATAGTATTGTTCAACCAACCTATACTGATGGTACTGTAACTATTGTTGCTGATTTAAGTTCTGCATTTACATATAATACTACTGCAAACGCGTATTCTCCAAGACAGGTGAATGGTGGTGTTACTTATATATTAGCCATACCATGTTCAGGAATACCAACTGCAGGTACAGCTTCTGCTCCAACAAACGTTTGTGCCAATCAACAATTTGATTTATCACTATCAGGTCAAACAGTAGGTACAGGACTAACTTACCAATGGTTATCGGCTCCTTCAGCAACAGGACCATGGACTCCTATTTCTGGTGCAACATCATTTACAGAAACTGTTTCTCAAACAATGGACACTTATTATGCATGTGAGGTTGTGTGTACAAATAGTTCGTTAGCAGATACAACTACAGCAGTTTTTGTACAAACAAATCCAAATTTGCCAGGAGGAATATATACCATTGGCGCATCAGGAAACTATCCTAATTTTACAGCAGCAGTTGCAGCCATGTCGTGTGGAATTTCAGGGCCTGTAGTATTCAATGTGTTATCAGGGTCAGGACCATTTAACGAGCAAATAATTATACCACAAATAATTAACTCAAGTGCAACAAATACTATTACCTTTAACGGAAATGGAGAAACCATTACTTCTACAACAAACACATCTACTCGTTCTATCATTTTATTAGATGGAGCTGACTATATTACTATAGATAGTTTAAATGTGGTTACTCAATCAGCTACTAATAATTTTGCAATACAGTTAACTAATGATGCTGATTTTAATACTATAAATAATTGTTTAGTAGATTTGACTTCTACTTTGAATGAAACAGGTTCAACCAATGCAGGAATAGTGGTGTCAGGAAGTTTAACCAGTGCAATAACAGCGGGTGCATCAGGAACAAACAATACGTTTACAAACAATACGATAATAGGAGGTTATTATGGACTAACTATAAACGGAGCCTCGTCAACTAGTGAGTCATTAAACAATACTATATTAGGCAATACGATTCAAGATTTTTATTACTATGGAGCTTACTTAAGAAGTATATCTAACTCTGTAATATCTAATAACGATATTCATAGAATGAACAGGTTAACTGTAGATAATTTTTATGCTTTGTATTTTGTTACTAGTGGTAGTAGAAATTTAATTGAAGCCAATCAAATCCATGATGCTTATACAGGAACATTAACAGCTGGAACAGATGTTTCATACCCAATATATCATTCAAGCGTTGATGCTGCAGTAGGTGATGAAAACAGAGTGGTGAATAATTTAATCTATAACATTAATAATAATGGAACACTGTATGCCTTTTATAATAGTGGAAGTGACGGTGTTCATTATTATCACAACACTATTTCTTTAGATGATCCGAATGCTACAGGAGGAAACACAAGAGGGTTGTATCAAACAACTACTGCATCCAATATAGAGTTTAAGAATAATATTATTTCAATAAACAGAGGTGGAACTGGAATAAAATATTGTATTTATTTAAATGCGGCAGCATCTGTGGTTACAAGTAATAACAATGTATTGTATATGAATGCACCAGCTGGAACCAATAATATTGGCTATTCAGGAGGAGCTCAAGCTACCTTATTAGATTGGCAAACAGCTACTTCAGGTGATGCCAATTCAGTAGATGACGACCCAATTTTTGCTAACCCTTCATCAGCACAATTTACACCAACTAATGCAGCTATAAATGGTATGGCCGATGCATCAGTAAATGTAACAACAGATATTTACGGAGTAACAAGAGCAGCAACACCGGATCCTGGAGCCATAGAATTTACCCCGCCAGCCTGTCCACAACCATCTAACTTAGCTGTTATTAATGTTACAGGTACAACAGTAGATTTAAGCTGGACAGAGAACGGAACGGCAACCGTTTGGGATATAGAATGGGATACAGCAGGATTTACACCAACAGGTATTCCAACAATTACGGGAACCACCACTAATCCACATCAAATAACAGGATTAACTCCTCTGTCTAATTATGAATTTTATGTAAGAAGTATATGTGGTGTTAATGATACTAGTTTATGGTCAGGGCCATACATGTTTTCAACTGGATGTGCCACTCAATTATCAGGAACCTACACTATAGGAACAGCGGGTAATTATCTAACTTTTACAGATGCAGTAAATGATATGATTACTTGCGGTATTTCGGGTCCGGTTGTATTTAATGTGTTATCAGGTTCAGGTCCATTCAATGAGCAAATTACTATTCCATCAATAATAGGAGCAAGTGGAGTAAATACCATTACCTTTAACGGAAATGGAGAGATTATTACTTCCACAACAACATCATCAGCACGTTCGATTATTTTATTAGACGGAGCAGATCATATTACTTTTGATAGTTTAGTAGTACAAACACAATCTTCTACCAATAACTTTGCTATACAGTTGATTAATGATGCTGATTCAAATACCATAAACAATTGTATAGTCGATTTAACATCGGCACTTACAAGTACATCAACAACTAATGCAGGTATTGTGGTTTCAGGAAGTTTAACCGGTGCAATTACTGCTGGAGCATCAGGAGCCTACAATACGATTACTAATAACCACATTATTGGAGGATATTATGGTATCACCATTAATGGTGCTTCTTCAACAAGTGAGTCATATGGAAATATCATTAATAATAATCGAATTGAAGATGTATATAGTTATTCTACTTACTTAAGAAGTATATCTAACTCTACCGTTAGTTTTAATGATATTAGTCGTCCAAACAGAACATCAGTAACTACATTCTATGGGCTTTATTTTATTACAAGTGGAGAAAGAAACACAGTAGAAGGAAATAGATTTCACGATCCATTTAGAGGATTAGGCGGAGTGTCAACAAGTACTTCCTATCCTATTTATCACTCAGGCGTTGATGCTACTGTTGGAAATGAAAACAGAGTTATCAATAACTTAATATACAATATCAATAGTAATGGAACCATTTATGCACTATATAATGATGGTAGTGATGGCGTTCATTATTATCACAATACCATTTCTTTGGATGATCAAAATGCAACTGGTGGAACTACAAGAGGTTTTTACCAAACTTCAGCAGCATCTAATATAGAGTTTAAAAACAATATTGTTACAGTTACAAGAGCAGGAACAGGAACTAAATATTGTGTTTATCATGGAACATCAACATCTACTATAATAAGTGACAATAATGTATTATATATGAACGCAGCAGCCGGAACTAATAACTTAGGGTATGCTGGAGGTGCTCAAGCTACTTTATTAGATTGGCAAACAGCCACTTCAGGCGATGCTAATTCAGTAGATGTAAATCCATTATATGTAAATCCGACAGCAAATGATTTTGCACCAAGTAATCCATTAGTAGATGGAATAGCAGATGCATCAGTAAATGTTATTACCGATATCTTTGGAACAACAAGAGCGGTAACACCAGATCCAGGAGCTATTGAGTTCACACCGCCAAATTGTTCGCAACCAGTTAGTTTAGCAACGGTAAATGTTACAAGCACAACAGCAGATTTAAGTTGGGTAGAAACAGGGAGTGCCACTACATGGCAAATAGATTGGGATACCGTAGGTGTAGCTCAAGGTTTTGGTAATTTAGTAGTAACCACAAATAATCCACATACTATAACAGGTTTATTACCACAAAGTGAATATAGGTATTATGTAAGAAGTATATGTGCAGTAGGAGATACCAGTTTATGGTCAAATCCTTATACATTAACCACTTTATGTGCTCCAACTACAGCTCTATGGTTAGATGATGTTGAAACACATGCAACAACAACCAATTCAACAATAGAAAACTGTTGGTCTTCTTCACCATCTGGAACTACTGCTTCGTTTAGATGGAACATTGATGGTGTTGGTTCAACTCCAACGGCAAGTACAGGTCCTTCGGGAGCTCATAGCGGTAATAATTATTTCTATGTTGAATCTTCAAGTGGATCAACAGGTGACGAAGCTTTCTTGTCATTACCTTTAATTGATGCTTCAGCATTAACAACACCAATGTTAGAATATTACTACCACATGTATGGGGCTAATACTGGAGATTTATATGTAGAAATGTTTGATGGTACTAACTGGATAAAAATAGACTCTATTAAAGGAGAACAACAAACATCAGATACAGACCTATGGTTAAAACAACAAGTAATATTAAGTGGTGCTGTTTCTGATACACTTCAAATGCGTTTTGTTGCTGTAAAAGGTAGTGGAGGTTTGGGAGATATCAGTATTGACGATGTTAGTGTATTAGAAACTCCGTCTTGCCTAGAGCCAAAATTCTTAGGAGTTAATAACTTAACCACATCTCAAACGGATTTTGTATGGACAGAAGTTGGTTCTGCAACTACATGGCAGTTGGAGTGGGCTTTATCTGGATTTACTTTAGGTAATGGAGTTAGATTAAACACAACTACTAATCCATATACACAGCTAGGTTTAGCTCCGCAAACAGCTTACGATTTTTATGTAAGAAGTATATGTGGTGTAGGAGATACAAGCTTGTGGGTGGGTCCATTTACATTTACAACGCCATGTACAGCTGTTAATGCACCATGGTTTGATGATGTGGAAACACATGCTACAACAACAAATGCAATTATTGAAAATTGTTGGACAACAAATCCGTCAAATACTACAACTTTATATGCATGGAATATTGATGGTTCAGGGTCTACTCCATCTTCTAGTACAGGTCCTTTAGGTGCGTTTAGTGGAAACAATTACTTTTATGTAGAAGCGTCTGATGGGTCAACAGGTGATGTTGCAGAATTATATTCTCCATTGATTGATGTTTCTTCATTAAATACACCAGAGTTAGAGTTTTACTACCACATGTATGGTTCAACTATGGGAGATTTATACATTGATATAAATAATGGAACAAATTGGATAACTGTTGATTCAATTTTGGGAGAACAACAAACTAGTGCAACAGATCCATGGTTAAAAAGAAATGTTATTCTTTTAGGGTTTACTAACACTGTTCAAGTAAGATTTAGATCTATTAAAACCGGAACAAGCTTTTATGGAGATATGTCTTTGGATGATATAAGAATACAAGAAGCTACTGTTTGTTCTCCTCAAATTGTTAATTTGGGTAACGATACCACTATTTGCGGTACAGATTCAATTTTGCTTAATGCAGGTGCAAACCATATCAACTATTTATGGTCGGATGCAGCAGAGACAACTTCTCCTACACTTATAGTAGATTCAACTACTTTTGGCGTGGGCGTTCATACAATTTCTGTTGAAGTGGTTGATTCAACTAATAATTGTGTGTCAAGAGATACTATTGTAGTGGAAATTACAACTTGTGTAGGGATTGAAGATTTAGCTTCAACTGTTGATTTAAATGTGTACCCAAATCCTAACAAAGGACAATTCACACTTAATTTAACAACACAAAATACAACCGATTTACAAATTAGAATAACTAATATTCAAGGTCAGGAAGTGTTTGTGAAAAATAACTTTGATAATATTAATGTAATCAATGAAGAAATTAATATTGGAAATGTTAAAGGTGTTTACTTTGTAAATATTATTACCAACAACGAAGTGATTACTAAAAAGATTATTGTTCAATAAATAACTAGTAAATAAGTTTTGGAAAAGCTGCAGCATTAATTTGTTGCAGCTTTTTTAGTTTTATAAAAACTTCCTGTAAACATTTTCTTGTTTGAAAAAGATGATTATCCTAATCGTTTCATAAAATTATAAGACTAATTTTGTCAATACTTATTTTATGAAACATAAATGAAACCAACTATTGCAATAATTGAAGGCGGATACAGCCACGAAAAGGTAATCTCACTAAAAAGTGCCGCTACCGTTTTTGAAAATATAGATTTAGCAAAATACATCCCCATTAAAGTAAGGATTGATGAAGAGGGTTGGGTAGCTTTTATTAATGAAAATAAAATACCTATAAACAGAGATGATTTTTCAGTTACAGTAAACAACAAAAAAATTAAATTCGATTTTGCTTTTATAGTTATTCATGGTACTCCCGGTGAAGATGGGAAATTACAAGCCTACTTTGACATGATAGGGCTACCATATTCTACTTGTAATCATTTAGCTGCTACGCTTACCTTTAATAAATATGTATGCAACCAATTTCTTAAAAGTTTAGGGATAACGGTCGCAAATGCAATTTTAGTGAGAAAAAATGAAATAGTTGAACCGGAAAATATTCTTAAAACAGTTGGCTTGCCATGTTTTGTAAAACCAGCTGATGGAGGAAGTAGTTTTGGCGTATCAAAGGTTAAAGAAGGAAATGAGTTATTAGCTGCCATTCAAAAAGCGCAAGAACATGGCACAGAAGTGTTAGTTGAAGCCTTTATGGAAGGCAGAGAGTTTACTAATGGAGTTTATCTTTCTGAAAATGGAATTAAAGTGCTACCCATAACTGAAATAATAACTCAAAATGAATTTTTTGATTTTGAAGCAAAGTATTTAGGTGAATCACAAGAAATTACTCCGGCAGTTATAAATGCTGAAATGACTACTAAAATAAAACAAATAACACATAAAGTATATCAAATTTTAGGGTTAAAAGGCATGTGTAGAGTGGATTACATCTTGGTAGGTCAGGAGCCTCATGTAATTGAAGTGAATACTGTTCCCGGTTTATCCGCACAAAGTTTAATTCCACAAATGGCTGCTTATGAAGGGATTCCTCTAAAAGAGTTGTTTTCTGAAGTGATAACTGTTGCAACTAAAAAGTAAAAACTATGATAATTTATAACGTTACTATCAATATTGAAGATCAAATACATGGCGATTGGTTAAATTGGATGAAAGAAGTTCATATTCCTGATGTAATGGAAACAGGTTGTTTTATCGAGCATAAAATTTGTAAGGTTTTATCAGTGCAACATGATGAGCAAGGTCATACTTATGCTATTCAATATACTTGCGAAAATGAAACACAATTAAATAAATATCAAGAAGAATTTGCTTCCAAATTGCAAAAAGAACACTTAAATAGATATGATGGGAAATTTGTTGCTTTCAGAACCATATTAAAAGTTGTTTAAGCAACTTCATTACCCCATTCTTACAATAATTCACTAACTTTGCACAAACAAATTTAAACTTATGGAAACTACAAAAACATTATCCCCTTTTACGGTTTATGCAGAAATGACTCCGAATCCAAACACCATGAAATTTGTGTCGAACAGATGGCTAATAACCAACGATAAAAGTTACGAAATTTTGGCAAACCAAAGAGTTGGAGGACCATCTCCGTTAGCAGAAAAGTTGTTTAATTTTCCGTTTATTAACGGTGTTTTTATAGCTGCTAATTTTGTTACACTTACCAAAAGTGATATCATTGAATGGCAAGATGTGGTAATGGAATTAAGAGATTTTATTACTGATTATTTGAATAGTGAAGAAGGTGTTGTTATTCGTGAAGAATTTTTAAATCCTGCAAAAGAGGAAGTTGTTAGTGAAGCTTCTTCAGACAATACAGTAAAACCATCTGAAAATAAAAACTTTACCGATTTTGAGCAAAAAATTGTTAAAATTTTAGATGAGTATATTAAGCCTGCAGTTGAAAGCGATGGTGGAGCTATAGAATTAGATTCTTACAACAATGGTGTGGTAAAAGTGGTGTTAAAAGGTTCTTGCAGCGGTTGCCCATCATCAACTATGACATTAAAAGCCGGAATTGAGCAGATGCTTAAGAACATGTTGCCTGAAGTACAATCGGTAGAAGCGATTAATGGGTAAAATGGTTATCTCTCGCAAAGACGCAAAGACGCTGAAAGTGTTAAAGGTTAATTGTATATTTTTATCTGAAATAACCTCAAACTTCAAAACCTTCAAACTTCTACAAGCTTTTCGTCCTCCCTCCATCTACAGGTAAATTAATTCCATTAATGTAAGATGCTGCCGGAGAAGCTAAAAATGCTACAGCATTGGCTACTTCTTCAGGTTGAGCTATTCTTTTTAATGGAACTTCATTAGCCATTTCTTGAAACAATACATCGGCAGCTTTTCCTGTTTTTTCTGATTTATTTTCTACAATAGACTCTAGTCTAACAGTATTGGTAGCTCCAGGTAGTACATTGTTTACCGTTATACCAAACTGCCCTAATTCGTTAGCTAATGTTTTACTCCAATTGGCAACCGCACCTCTAATAGTGTTAGAAACTCCCAAACCGTTTAGCGGCTGTTTTACTGATGTAGAAATGATATTAATAATTCTACCATAGCCTGCTTGCTTCATTTTTTCTTTTACTGCTTGCATTAAAATATGATTGCACAATAAATGGTTAGAAAAAGCACTTAAAAAAGCATCCTCATTAGCATCTTCAATAGGACCACCAGCAGGACCACCAGTGTTGTTTATTAAAATGTTTACGGTTTTATCCGAATGAAGCATATATTGATTCACATTGCTTTTTAATGCTGTTGGATTAGAAAAATCAGCAACAATATAATCATGTTGCTGTTGGTTGTTGGGAAGCTCTTTTAAAACTATTTTTAGCTTTTCTTCATTTCTAGCAATTAATGTAACATTTGCCCCTAACAATGCTAATTCCATAGCAATAGCTTTGCCTATTCCTTGAGTGCTTCCGCAAACAAATGCGTTTTTATTTTTTAAACTTAAATCCATAATTAATATTTTGTTTGGTTAAACAAGTGCTTTTTTTAATAATCCCGCTCTTCTCAATAATGCATCATTATCAGGCTTTCTACCTCTAAATTTTTCGTATAAATCCATCGGATGTTCACTTCCTCCTTTAGATAATATATATTCTTTAAATTTTTCTCCGGCTTCAGGGTTAAAAATACCTTTTTCTAAGAAATATTCAAAAGCATCGGCATCCAACACTTCTGCCCATTTGTAAGAATAATAACCTGCAGAATAACCCCCTTGGAATATATGTGCAAAAGAAGCACTAAAACAGATTCCATCAATAGTTGGGTAAATACGAGTTGGCAAAGTCGCTTCTTTTTCAAATTGTTCTACATCTTTAATGGTATCGGCAGGAGTAGTGTGCCAAGCCATATCTAGTAATCCAAAATTCAATTGTCTTACTATTGCTGTTGCTTCCATAAAATTAGATGATGCTTTAATTTTTTCTACCAATTCCATTGGAATAACTTCGCCTGTTTCGTAATGAAATGCAAACAATTCCAATGCTTCTTGCTCGTAACACCAATTTTCTAATAATTGTGATGGCAGCTCAACAAAATCTCGGTAAACACTTGTTCCTGAAAGTCCCGGATAAGTGGTATTTGCCAACATTCCGTGTAAGGCATGTCCGAACTCATGAAACAAAGTAGTTACTTCATTAAAAGTTAATAAAGAAGGTTTTGTTTTAGTAGGTTTGGTAAAATTGCATACGTTAATTACTTGTGGGCGAATATTCTCGCCATTTTTAATGCACTGACTGTTAAAAGTGGTCATCCAAGCTCCATTTCTTTTGCCTTCTCTAGGGAAATAATCGCCATAGAAAATAGCGACTAATTCATTGTTTTTATCGGTTACTTTATAGGTTTTTACATCTACATGGTATTTATCAATATCAAATACTTCGGTGAACTGTAAACCATATAATTTTTCGGCAACAATAAAAGCCCCTTTAATAACATTTTCTAACTGAAAATAGGGTTTTAGTTGCTCATCGTCTATTTCAAATAATTTTTGTTTTAGTTTTTCGCTATAATAAGCACCATCCCAGCTTTCTAATAATTCCGGGCCACCATTTTCTTTAGAAAAATTACATAATTGCTTGTATTCGTCAAGTGCCACAGGTCTGGCTTTGTCTAACAAATTATTTAAAAAGTCCATTACATTTTTAGAAGAAGTAGCCATTTGCTCTTCCAACACAAAATCTGCATGGGTTTTATAACCTAATAAATTAGCTCTTTGTTCTCTCAATTGAGCTATGGTCAACACATTGTTTCTGTTGTCATGCCCATTGTTATTGAAAGCTTTTGAGCCTGATGCTTTTGCCAATTTTTCTCTCAAAGCACGGTTATCAGCATAAGTCATAAACGGAAAATAGCTTGGCATGGCCAAGGTAAACACCCAACCGTCTTTATTTTTTTGTTCGGCAGTCATTTTTGCAGCTTCCACCACGCCTTCAGGCAATCCACTTAAGTCTTTTTCATCAGTAATGTGCAGCTCGTAATTGTTGATTTCTGCTAACAGATTTTCGCCAAAGTTTAAAGATGTTTCTGAAAGCTTTTTATCTATTTCTCTGAGTATTTTTTTGTCTTCTTCGTTAAGATTAGCTCCATTTCTTACAAAACTTTTGTAGGTTTTGTCTAACAACATATCTTCTTCTGCAGTAAGCTGAAAAGTTGCTTTGTTTTCATGGACTGATTTTATTCTTGCGAAAAGTTGTTCGTTTAATCCAACATCGTTCCCAAACTCAGCCAACATTGGCGAAACTTCTTTGGCGATTTTCTGAATTTCATCATTTGTTTCAGCAGAGTTTAAGTTAAAGAAAATATGTGAAACGCTGTCTAACAATTGTCCGCTGAAATCAAGTGCTGCAATGGTGTTTTCAAAAGTGGGAGCTTCCGAATTATCGGTAATAATGTCTATTTCTTGTTTAGCCTTATCAATAGCAGCCTCAAAAGCGGGTTTAAAATGTTCGTTTTTTATCTTTGAAAAAGGTGGAGTATTAAAAGGCGTATTAAATTTTTCTAATAATGGATTTGTCATGTTTATTCTCAATTTTTGATTTTGGCAAAGTTAGCGATTAATCGTGAGTTGGGAAGGTAGTTTATAAGTTTGGAGAATTTTTAACATCCAATCTCTATTCAAACTCCACTACTTCTAAATCTTTAATTTCATTATTGTCGAGTGTAAACCGCACGATGGTTTTAACTTTATGAAAGCCTTGTTGTCCTGCTGCTCCGGGATTGATGTGTAGGAGTTGAAGTTTTTCATCATACATCACTTTTAGAATGTGAGAATGTCCGCAAATAAAAAGTTTAGGTGGGTTGTTGGTTATTTCTGCTTTAATTTCTTGGTTGTACCTGTTTGGGTAGCCTCCAATGTGGGTTATCCAGACATCGACTCCTTCACAATTAAATCGTAAGTTTTTAGGAAAACGAGTTCTTATGGTTTGTCCGTCAATATTGCCATAAACCCCTTTTAGCGGTTTCAATCTTTCCAATTGTTCTATTACTTCATAATTGCCAACATCTCCGGCATGCCAAATTTCATCACACTGTGCAAATAATTTTTCCAATTTCGGATGAAAATATCCATGTGTGTCTGAAATAAGTCCTATACGTTTCATTTTTTTAATAATTATTTATAGCAGAGTTAAAGAAATAATTAGTTTTACCAAAAGATAATAAAACAAAATCTTTTTAGTTTGTATTCTCATTAAATTAAAAACTAGAACCATGAAAAATAATTTTTTAAAACTTAATTTATTGATAGTTTGCTTTTTGCTAGTTACTTCTGGCATTTTTGCTCAAGAAAAACAAGATACGTTAAAACCATTAAAAGGCGATTGGGGTTTTGTGCTAAACTTAACCGGATTGGTAGATAATATTTCCTTAGGCACTCGTTCAGACATCAACAATAACAATACTGTATTGGCAAAATACCAATTGAAAGATAATAGAGCATTGAGAATTGGCTTGGGGTTATACTCTAAAAGAGAGAATAATTTTGCTGCCGACAGTATTTCATTGTTATCAGGTAATAGAGCTTGGAGAGAGGTTGACTCTATTGAAACAAGGTTTGATTTTTCGGTTGCATTGGGTTACGAAATTCAATTTGAAGGCACAAGAAGATTAATGCCTTACGTTGGCGGTGAGTTGGTAGTTGGCAGAATTGGCAATACTAAAATTGATGCTACAACAGAAATCACCGACAAATTAGGAACGCAACGAATTAAAAGAATTATTCAGCAAGATGGAGGAATGAGCTTTGGCGTAAATGTGTTAGCCGGATTTAATTATTTCTTTGCTGAACATATTTCTATTGGAGCAGAATTTAACTTAGGTTATATGGCATCAGTAAGAGGGGGCGACCAAAGTGAAAGTGTAGTGGACACCCCTGTTAGTGGACAACAAACATCTTCTTTTGTTAATTCTAAAGGAGGTACTTCCGACAGAGGTTTTGATGTAAATTCTACTGCCGGATTGTTGCTTTCTTTTTATTTTTAAAGGACAGATTTAGACATAAAAAAAAGCGGGAACTGATTAGCAGTTCCCGCTTTTTTGTTTTAAATAGTTGATTATTGAACTATCAGTTTTTTAGTAATTTTTTGTTCTCCAATTAAAGTACTTATAAAATAAACTCCTTTAGCTAAGTTAGCTGTTTCAATAGTAAGTGTATTCATTCCTGGTTGCATATTACCAGTAAATACATTTTTCAATTGTTGTCCCAATTGGTTAAGTAGCGTAACTTCAACTTTTTCATTAGTAGCTAATTCAAAAGTAAGGGTAGCATTTTCATTGGAGATAGGGTTAGGATAGACACTCAAATTGAATTTATTTTCTAATTCATCAACACCAACCATAGGCATAGGGTATTGAGAAATTACCGTTCTGGAAGAATCTCCTGCAATTTCTGCATCAATAATAGAAAGTAATGGGTATTTGCTAACAGAAGGTTCGTAATAGTTAATGATTTTACCTTTTATAGTTATAGGAAGAATAGCTGGCAAAGGAAATGGTAAAATAATAGTATCGGTAACTAAGCTATCAAACTGAACAACCCTTAATACATTAGGAATGCTTACACTATTTGGTAATAATAATGTTCCCCAAGCATCTGCATTTACAGAAACGGTACCACTACCATTTGTTGTTGTATTATAGTCAACAGCTGTAAACTGACCTGAAAAAGCATCATTAAAACTATTTCCATATGCAAATGGATAAGTCATTATTTTTTCAGGGTCTGTATATTTAATAACGGTAACACCAAAAGTATTAATATCTAGTACCATCCCATTGTTTACTAGACTATCTGTACTAACTAATTGTCCGTAGCGTTTATTTACAGGAGATCCTGCTGTAGTATCAGCGTAAGTTGCAGTAGGAAAATCACTTGCGTAAGTAGTTGTAGTAGGGTTAACATAATAATTGGTTTGAGACATCCCGTAGCCTGCAAGTGTACTATAATCAAAAGTTACGTTTGCTCCAGTAGTGTTATCAATAACAGTATTACTATCAGCAATATAATATAGTTGGTTCTCTCCTACTAAAGGAGCATGGTTGCTTGAAGTAAGTGTTGGTTGAGCTAATGCAGCGGATGTCAATGCTGTCCCAATAATAAATAAGTAAATATTTTTCATAGTTGTAGTTTTTATTTTGATGTAAAGTTAAGGATTTTATTAAACTTAGAACTTCAAAGCTAAACCTGTACCTAAATAGACTCCCCTCAGTTTCATATCCATTTCCCAAGTATAATCCACACCACTTAAAAAATTGTTAGCACTATCTACCAGTTCTGGTTCAACATTTATACTCATAAAAGGAAAGTTCAAACTAAATAATATGCCTACATGGTCCGAAAAGAAAACTCTATCAGTTACTCCAAATGTAAAATAACCGCCTTTTCCACTGGCTGATTCTATAATAATTGCTGGGTCTGTTTGGTATTCCCAGTTAGCACTTGTAACTCCTAATCCTAAGGTAAGAAATAAATCATTTTTATCAGCGTTGAGTAAATGATAATTACAGTGAATGGCGAAATCAGTACTTTTTACACTTTTCAAGGTGTCTCTATCTTCTTCTGCAATAAAATAATTGTTAGCACCTATTTTTAGTCCAATCCCAAATTTGTTAGAAATACCATATTCGGCTCCTATTCTAAAAATGCTACTAGCTGTACCATCCTTATCTGTTTCAGTAAAATTAAAACCAAAAGCACTAATTTTTGATGTTGTTTCGGTAGCATAGATTCCTAAGCCTAATTCTACATCTATATTCCAATTGCCTTTTTGAAAGGCTTGAGCATTGGTTTTAATACTTGTTATACTTAATATAAACAACATTATTGTTGCCAAATAAAATGGTGTTTTTTTCATAATTAATTGTTTTTAAGGTTGAACAAATGTAATCCAAAAATAAAAAGAATAAATAAAAAGTTTGTTTTTTTTAGATTAATTGATGTATTCATTTATTTTTGAGGAGTAATTATTAAACCTTGAATGTAATGAATTTTCTATTAAGAAGTGTTTTTGCTTTATTAATATTTGTTTCAAATGTACAAGCAAATGAAGATTCTTTGCTTGTAGCCAGCTTATTAAAGCAGGCCGACCAATCTCAACAAGAAGATTCATCCTTGTTTTATGCTAATAAAGCGTTGGAATTTGCATCAAAAAAAAATTACATAACAGGTGTTTTGTTGTCAATTACTAAAATAGGTAATGTTTATGCAATGTCTGGTAAATTAGAAGAAGCTATAAGTTTTTATAAAACTACCATTCCAAACTATAAGTTTGATGCTACTCAACTTAGTACAGCTTACAATCAAATAGGAATTTATCATGTTTATTTAGGGCATTATGATAGTACAGAAACATACTTCTTAAAAGCATTAGAAATGCGGAAACAAATGAATGATAGTGTAGGTATTGGAGCATCTTTAAATAATTTAGGAAATGTAATGATGTCTAAAGGAGATTATGATAAGGCAGTAAAATATTTTTTTCAATCGCTTAAAATTCGTGAAACTATTAAAGATAGTGCTGGAATAGCTTCTTCTACTAATAATATTGGAATGATTTATTACAAACAGCAAAAATTTAAAGAAGCTATTAAATATTACCATAAAGCACTTGAGATCAACATCAAACACCATGTTGTTGATAAGGAAATCTTTATTCTAAATAACTTAGGAAATATTTATGACGAAATGAATGAATTAGATTCTTCTGTTCATTATTACTCTATAGCAATAAATAAAGCTGATGAATTTGGTCAAAATAGATTAATTGCTATTTCTTATGGTAATATGGGGGTTACACAAGAGAAATTAGGAAATTATAATGAAGCTATAAAGTACTTAAATAAAGCATTGCAAATAAGAACTGAATCTAATGATTTGGAAGGTCAAGCAATTTTGTATAACAATTTAGGTAGTGTTTATATTTCATTAAACAAAAATGATAGTGCGGTGTATTTTTTCAAAAAAAGTAATGATTTTACTACTTTAATAGGTTTTAATGAGGCTACTAGAGATAATTATTTGGGATTAGCAACAGCCTATGATAAACTAGGGAAATATAAAGAAGCATTTGAAGCACATAAAAATTACCTTGTCTATAAAGATTCCATATTTAATGAAGAATCAAATAAACAAATTGAAGAAATTAGAACACAATATGAAACAGAGAAGAAAGAGAAGCAATTGGCAGAACAAGAGGTTATTATCACAAAAGAACAATTACGGGTAAGACAAAGGAATTACACTCTTGTAGGTTTGGCTTTAGTATTAATTTTCATTGTTATTTTGAGCGTTTATGTCTACAAACAACAAAAATTTAAGCAACAAAAACTAATTGAAGAAAATAGATTGAAAGATGAAATAGCTAAAATCACACTTCAAAATGAATTACATGAAGAACGAATAAGAATATCAAGGGATTTACATGACAATATAGGTTCTCAACTAACTTTTATTATTTCTTCGGTAGATAATATGGGCTATTTGTTTAAAACAGCAGACGAAAAACTTAGAGAGAAACTACACGGTATAGCTGACTTTAGTAGAACAACCATTACCCAGCTTAGAGATACTATTTGGGCATTAAACAAAGATGAAATAAGTTTTGAAGATTTAAAATCGAGGTTATATAATTACATTGAAACAGCCAAAATTGTTAAAGAAAACATTACATTTAATTTTGAGGTGGATGTGAAACAAAAAATTAGTTTTAATGCTATTGAAGGAGTAAACATTTACAGAATAGTTCAGGAAGCTATAAACAATTCGTTAAAATATTCTGCGGCAACCACTATAAATGTATTACTTAAAGAAGAACAAGATAAACTGATACTAAAGATTGAGGATGATGGAATAGGGTTTAATATTAATGAAGTAAAATTAGGCAATGGCTTGGATAATATGAAAAATAGAGCCACCTCCATAAAAGCTAATTTCAACATAGATTCTACACCAGAAAAAGGCACAACCATATTATTAGAAATGCCCATTAAATAAGCCAAATGACGTATTATTTATAAGATACTTACCTCCTAAATTTGCCTAAAACATCAATTATTATGAACATAAAAATAGCCATAGCAGAAGACAATAATTTTTTAGCTCAATCCATAGAAGAAAAATTAGCTCTTTTTGATGATTTTAAATTTAAGTTTAGGGGGAAAAACGGAGCAGAACTTATTGGTAAACTAGAAGAAGACCATGTAATTGATGTTGTTTTAATGGATATTCAAATGCCTGAGATGGATGGAATAAAAGCTACAGAGCTTATTAAAAACAGATATCCGCAAATAAAAATTATAATGCTTACTGTTTTTGATGATGATGAAAATATTTTTAACGCCATAAAAGCCGGAGCAGATGGTTATTTACTTAAAGAAATTACACCGGATACTTTGCATGATGGAATTTGCCAGGTACTAGAGGGAGGTGCGGCAATGACTCCTTCTATTGCTGCAAAAGCATTGAACTTATTAAGATTTCCTGAAAAAGTAACAGCAGATAAAGTACAAGTAGAAGAAATATCGCTCACTAAAAGAGAAACAGAAATTTTAGAGCAACTTTCTAAAGGACTGAACTATCAATTAATTGCAGAAAATTTATTTATTTCTCCTCCAACAGTTAGAAAACATATAGAAAATATTTATAAGAAACTGCAAGTGCATAATAAGATGGAAGCGGTACAAAAAGCTATGAAAAACAATTTAATATAGACTAACTACTTCAATATACGACAAATGACGTATTGAAAGAATTGGATTAATTCTACTTCTTTGTACCTATGAAAGAAGGTAATAATATTCCAAAACTTACTCCCAGAGAAAAAGAAGTGTTAGTTCATATTTCTGATGGGATGACACATAAACAAATAGCAGATAAACTCATTGTTAGTCCATCAACTATTCGTAAACATATGGAAAATAGCTACAAAAAACTTAAAGCCCATAATAAAATAGAGGCTGTTCAAAAAGCTATTAAAATGAACCTTATCGAGAATAATAATTAAAAAAGTAATTTCATTTTGTCTTTTTCAATACCCTTTTTAAGGTATTTTACTGTTTTTTATTTCGCTTAAATAATTGGTAATTAATAATTTAATTTACAATACCTTTTTTAAGGTATTGTAAAAAATCTTTGTTTGTTTTTATCTTTGCGCTTCTATTTAGAATTAGTCTAAATAAATATAACAATTAAAAACAAACAATTATGAAAAGAAAATTATTATTTACTACATCATTTTCAGTTTTTCTTATAGGTGCGATTTCTGCACAACAAATAACTGATACAGTAACGACAAACCCTTCTTATACAAATGAAGTGTATTATAATTTACAATCAGGAAATGAACAATCTATTCAAAGAAACGATTGGGACTTAGCATTCGCTTCAGATGGAATTGGTTTTGGGAGTTCTACAATTAGAATAAATGGCGGTCAAGGAACGGAATTGTTTTTATACGGAAATGATACTACTCAATGGAATTTAGTTGATACAACCGGGTTTAACTGGCAAGCTAACCAATTAATAAATGCAGATACTTCATGGGAAACAGGTGCTTTTAATAATAGAACACCTCAAAGTAGTTTTGATTTAGGTTGGGGAACGTATAACATGATAACTCATCTTGTGGAAGGGGATAGAATCTTTATTCTTAAGTTATCTAGTGGAGCATATAAAAAATTTATTGTAGATAAATTACAAAGTAGTGTTTACTATTTTAGATATGCAGACTTGAATGGAAATAATTTGGTAAATGCTACTGTAACCAAAACAAACCATAGTGGACAAAATTTTGGCTATTACTCAATTCAAAGTCAACAGGAATTAAGTAGAGAACCAACTTCAAATTCTTGGGATTTGCTGTTTACTAAATATGTAACTGATTTAGGTGGAGGCGTTTATTATGGAGTAACAGGCGTACTTGCTAATGTTGGAGCAAGAGTAGCACAGGTAAATGGCATAGATGTAAACACGGTTTCACATATAGGTCAAAATTATACTTTTGATATAGGTACAATAGGTTACGATTGGAAAACATTTAATATGACTACTTTCCAATATGATATAGAAGATAGCTTAGTATATTTTGTTGAAACAGTAAATTCTGAAATTTATAAGATTATATTTACTGGTTTTGGAGGTAGTGCTAATGGTAATTATATCTTCACTAAGGAATTAGTCGGGACTGTAGGTCTTGGAGAAGAGTTCTCTCAAAAAACTATATTAAATGTTTATCCTAACCCGGCAAAAGATGTTGTTAATGTGATATTTAATGCAAATACAAATACAAATCAGATTTCAATTATGGACATTACAGGTAAAGAGGTTGTTAAACAACAACTTAACTTGGCGATAGGGTTAAATAAAACAACTGTTTCACTAAATAATTTAAATGCCGGAGTATATTTCTTATCAATTATTTCAGATAATAAAATAGAAACACAAAAATTAATCATTCAATAATCAATTTCAATGTCAGAATTCTCCATGTTCTTTTTAAAGAAAGGACTTGGAGAATTTATAAACTTAACTAAAATCGGAAACTATGAAAAAAATAATCAATTCATTATTGTTAGTAACAGCTGTAGCATTATTCTCTTGCGGACAAACCAATGAAAATAATACAGTTGAAAATAAAGAAAAGAAAATAGGTGTTTTATTGGTAAATCATGGTTCTGTTGCTGAGTCATGGAGAAACATGTTGTTAGATGTAGAAACACAAGTAAGAGAAGAAGTTTTAAAAAACCCGAAGATTTCTAAGATTACAACTGCTTTTATGGAATACACTGAACCATCAATAGCAACTCGTTTAAAAGAGTTTGATGAAGAAGGTTTTGACGAAGTAGTGTTGATACCAATTTTTTTAACAGTTAGTTCTCATTATTCACACGATATTCCTGTAATATGTGGTTTGCAGGTTGATCCTAAAATTCAAGAAACTCTTAAAAAAGAAAAAATAGAAGTATATAAAGCCAATGCAAGAGTAACTATTACACCTCCATTAGATTACACTACTATTTTAAAGAAAAATGTTGAAAGAAGAGTAAATGCCTTAAGTGAAAATGCTGGAAACGAAGCAGTTTTATTGGTTGCTTATGGTGATGCCGACTATAACCAACAGTGGGAAAAAATGGTAGACGAAATTGGTAAATATCTTAAAATAAAAACAGGACATGAAAGTATTGCTTATGCTTGGTGTGGACATTTGGTAGGGTATTCTACTGATCCTACCTTAAACGGTATTCAAAAATTACATGAATTGGAAGATAACGTAATTGTTATTCCCGTTTTGGTTGCTAATGACCCTTATTTTCAAAAGGATATTATTCAAAAAGCATGTGATATGGCTGAAGGTAAAGTGTTGTATAAACAAGATGCTATTTTGCCTGATCCTAATATCAACCAATGGGTAGTAGATATTTCTAACCAAACAGTAGAAAATATTTAATAGAAAAATGAATAGGTTAATTGTTTTTAGTAAAAACCATGTTAGAGAATTGGTAGCAACAATTATTGTTGCTACCGTTTTTCTATATTTTTGGATAAACGGTCCTTTGCTTCAACGTGCAGAAATTTTAAGCATAGAATCTATAGAAACTAAATACTCTAACCCTGTAATTGTTGGTGAAGATGGTGTTGACCAAAAAAGAGATCTAACTTCATTTAAGACATTACATTTTGAAGAAGAAGAAAACCATGGTTTTGGGTTGATTTTAGATAAAAAAACACCTGATAATCACTGGGGGTTTATAGCGGATGCTAAACACAATCCAGGGTTATCTGTCGAGTTAAAAAACAAAATTTTTGAGCATGCCAAAACTTATGCTGGAGAAGAAATGTTAGTTAATATTTATCCTTCTATGGACATGTATTATGCTACTATTGTTAATCCAAAAAATAATAAAACGATTATTTATCTAGAAAGCACCGCTATTGTTAAAAACATAAGGGGTTATGGCGGAGAGATTAATTTAGCAGTTTTTTTATCAGAAGATGGAACTATTGAACGTATCGAACATATTTCATCACACGAAACATCGAGTTATTTATCAGATATAAAAAATGCCGCGTTTTATGAAGAGTTTAAAGGGATAAATATTACTAAAGGTAAACAACAAATAGATGCTGTTTCCGGAGCAACATTATCTACTGAAGCAATGGCAAAAACAGTATCTGCTTTAATAGAAAAAGGAACTCCTTACCCCATATCTAATTATGCAGAAATTAATGAAATCAATTATTTTAGCTTAGATGCTATTTTAAATAAAATCTGGATGGTTCATTTATTGGTTATTTTTTTAATGTTTGTTTTTGCTATTCAGCAATGGATAAAAAAATCTAAAAGAAACATGATGATTTTAAGTGTTTTATCGCTTATATATATCGGGTTTTTTTTAAATAATTCATTTACTTATATCACTTTTATCCACCCATTCTTAGGCACAACAGTATCATCATTTATGGGGCTGTACGCTTTAATGGTTTTATTGGGTGCCATTTGGGGAAAAAATACTTATTGTAAATATGTTTGTCCGTTTGGAAATATACAACGATTGTTAATTCACTTAAACCCTATAAAAACTTCACGTAAATTTTTTATTTCTAATAAATGGGTAAAGCGTATTAGGGCTGCTCTAACAGTAATTTTATTGTCGGGTATATTGTTGGGATTAAGAAGTTGGAGCAATTTTGAATTATTCCCTGACTTATTTGGTTTAAGCGTTTTAAGTGTTTGGTTTATAGTGTCTGTTTTAACGATATTGGCAACACTTATTTACCCGATGATATGGTGTCGTTTATTATGCCCAACCGGAGCAATATTAGATGGAATATCAGATTTAATAAACTATAAAAAAAGAAAAAGATGATAAATACAACACCTTTTTATCACCAATCGTTAATTCAAACGATAAAAAAAGTTACAACATTATCTCCTGAAAATTTTGATGAATATTCTGTACAATTAATTGTTGATTTTTTAGAAATATCTCATCAACGTTTTTGCAATCAGCTAATTCCTGAAATTGAGCAAAACTTTTTATTATTAATTGATTATTTTCAAGATAATAATACCTTAAAAATTCTCTTTAATCTCTTTTTAAAATTTCAAATAGATTTTAAACAACATGTTCGTATTGAAGAAAAAACAATGTTTCCTTATGCTAAAATACTATATAAAGCAAGCATTAGTAATTCTATTACCCCCGCCTTGTTTATCCATTTTAGTAAATATAATATTAAAGATTTTATCAATTCCCATGAAAATAGTGAATGTTATTTAACAGAAATTATTTTTCTTTTTCAAAAGCAACAAGAAATTCAAAATCATACAATTTACAATGTATTGATTAAACAATTATGTCAATTTGATAATGAAATTAAAACACATGCTTGGATAGAAGATAATGTTCTTGTTAAGAAGGTAAAAGAAATAGAAGATGCTTTAGAAGATTTTGTAAAGACAGCTAAATCATAACTACTATGGGAAAAGATAACCTATATATACTACATGAAAATAAATTTGGATACATAGCAAAATGTTCTTGTTGTAATCAAATTCAAGTTAGTTTAGGTAATACGGTGTTTAATTTCTCTAAAAAAGAATATGAAGAATTTGACAGTTACTTTAATGAAATAAGAGCAACACATATTAAAAGTCTAAGTAAAAATCAAAAATACATTATTAGAACTAATAAAGAAGGAGTTGCTATAACCGTAACTAATAACGAACTATTAGCAATAGTTGAACTTTTGAATTTTGCAAACATATTGCTGGAAGTGAGTGATTTAATGACAATTAATTGATGAAACATTTTTTCTTTAACACATTCTTTATTTTATTGTCAGCATGGGTAACTGCTCAAAATGCTACTATAAACGTTTTGGACGAGGAAAATCGACCAATTCCATCGGCACATATAAAAATTATTGAAACCAATAAATTTATAATTTCAGATAATAAAGGGGAAGCAGTTATACCATTTACTAATCAAAACCAATTAACTGTTGAGGTTTCTTTTATTGGGTATATAACTCAACAGAAAGTTTTAACACCTAATCAACAAGTTAAAATTATATTAGAAGAAGATGTAGTTTCTTTAAACTCTTTTGTAATTACGGGGCAATATGCTGAAAACAATCCTGAAAAAGCCGTTCAAAAAATAACCATTATTGATAAAGAAAAAATTGATAAAATGGGAGCGGTAAATCTAACAGATGTACTTCAAAATGAAACTAATATTAGACTAACTCAAGATGGAATTTTAGGAAGTAGTATGAGTTTGCAAGGTATGAGTGGCGAAAATGTTAAAATAATGATTGATGGCATTGCGGTTATAGGAAAACTAGATGGAAGTATTGATTTATCTCAACTTAATTTAAATGATGTAGAACGAATAGAAATTGTAGAAGGACCAATGTCTGTTAACTACGGAACAGATGCGTTGGCAGGAGTGGTTAATATTATTACTAAAACTCCCAATAAGCAAGGATTAAAATTTTCTTTAAATTCTTATTATGAAAATGTAGGTAAATATAATTTAGATGGAACTGTTTCTCAGGCTTTTGGTAATCATGCTGTTTCGGTTAGTTTAGGAAGAAATTATTTTGATGGGTGGAAAGCAACTGATCCGCTTTTTAAAGAAAATAAACCTATTGCAGACTCAACAAGATTTAAAACTTGGAAACCTAAAGAACAATATTTCGGAAAGTTTAAATACCAATATCAGCAAAAAAACACTTCTGTAATATATACGTTAAGTGCTTTTGATGAAAAAATAACTAATAGAGGGATGCCTCGTTTGCCTTATTACGAAACGGCTTTTGATGATTATTATAACACACAAAGAATTGATAATTCAGTTCAATTTAAAACGAAGCTTAACAAACAAAAACAGATAAATTTTTTAGCAGCTTATAATTATTTTGAAAGAGTTAAAAATACTTTTTTTAAAGATTTAACTACTCTTAATGAAGTGCTAACCATAAATCCTTCTGATCAAGATACAAGTGGTTTTGATTTAATAACTATCAGAACTTTTTTTGCTAATGCAAACGATGGTATTAAAGTAAACTATCAGGTAGGAATAGATTTGAATAGAGAAACTGCAGAAGGGGTTAGAATTGAAAGTAATACAAAACAAATTGGAGATTACGCTGCGTTTGCTAGTTTAGAATATAAACCTTTCCAAAGTACTATAATCCGTCCGGGAATAAGGTATGCCTATAATACAGAATATGAAGCTCCTATTTTACCATCTATAAACGTTAAACAAACCTTTAAAAAAATAAATATAAGAGCTTCTTATGCAAAAGGATTTAGAGCTCCTTCGTTAAAAGAGTTGTATTTTAATTTTGTTGATGTAAACCATAATATCGTTGGAAATAATAACCTTTTAGCAGAAACTTCTAATAATTTTAATCTTGCTATTAACTATTCCAGATTAAAAAAAGCCTTTTTGTTAAAGGTGGAAGTGGCATCATTTTATAATAAAATTGATGATTTAATCACCTTAGCACAAATAACAGGAAGTGAATATTCTTATGTAAATATTGGTTCTTTTTCAACCAATGGAATTCAATTTAATGGTAATGTTTCTTATAATCATTTTATGATCGGTATAGGAGTTTCCTATATAGGAAGAGAAAATATGATTGCTTCTTTAAGCGGTGTTGATAAATACAGTTATAGCCCCGAGTATAAAATAAACATGAATTATGAAGTGAAGAAATGGAAGAGTTTTATTGCACTCTTTTATAAATATAATGGCAAGCTAACAAGTTTTGCAATAAATGGTAATGAAGAAGTTTATCAAACTTATATCAATCCTTATCAAATGGCTGATTTATCTTTAGGAAAGAAGTTTTTTCAAAATAAAATCGCAATTACGATTGGTTCTAAAAATCTTTTTGATGTAAAAAATGTTGGTGCTGTTGCTACAGGTGGCGCTCATTCTGGTGGTGGAGGAACTAGTATGATTGCAATGGGTAGAACTTATTTTATTAAACTTAATTTGAATGTTAATTATGATAAGAAATAATATTTTATATAACGTTCAACAATATATTTTCCAAGGGTTTTTAGTACTAATGGCATTGTTTTTTTATTCTTGCGAAAAAGAAGAACTTCCTGTTCCTTCCCACGATCCGGGAGATGTAATTACCAATAGTATAAAAATGGAGTCTGATTATCGTAATCAGTTGTTTTTCGATTTAGAAACGAATAGTTTAGTAAAACAAAATCATAAAGTTATATGGGATTTAGGGTTTGAAACTTCTCCGAGTGGCAATAAAATAATTCTAAATGGATCAAAGTTTATGAAAGCAGCAAATGCACAAACATCTAGTTTTAATAGTGTAACCGATACAGTTGGATTAACTTTTAAAATTGATATGCCTTCAGGAAGTATTGATAGTACTGCCATAGAAAATTGGACTCCAAACGATGTTTATGTAATTGACAGAGGTTATAATGAATTAGGAACTCATCAGGGGTTTTGTAAAATTGAATTTTTGTCAGTAAACGCTAGTTTGTATGTTGTTCATTTCTCTAAATTAGATGGAACAAACGATTTTTCTATGACTATTCCTAAAGACATTAATTACAATTTTACTTTTCTTTCATTAAATGGTAATCTTGTTTCTGTTGAGCCTCCAAAAGAAAAATGGGACTTGACTTTTACTCAATTTACTCATTATTATTACAATGATGGAATGACTTATTTAGTAACAGGTTGTTTAAGTAATAGAAATAAAGTAGAAGTTGCTCAAGTTTTTGATAAAAATTTTGCAGCTATAACATTAAATGATGTGAATATTTATAGTTTCTCAAAAAATAGTAATACTATTGGTTTTGATTGGAAAGAATATGATTTTAATACCGGAACTTATCTTATTTTTAGTAATCAAAATTATATTATAAAAAGTACCGAAGGAAAATATTTTAAACTACATTTTATAGATTTTTATGATACTTTTGGAGTAAAAGGAACACCTACATTTGAATTTCAGGAATTATAACTTAAATGTGGTATTGTATTGTTCGGGATTAAAGAATAATTTTGCTCCCATAATTTTTGTTTACTAATAGACTTATTTCCTATATGGACTTCCATGCTATAATAGATGCAATAAAAGAAATTATAGATGTAACGTTGGCATATTTAATCTCTGCTAATAAAAGAACCTATTGGCTTTATTTTATCACATCCTTTATTCTTGCTTTGTATGTGTATTACCGTACAAAAGAAAAAGAATCGTTTAAAAGTTATTTTTTTAGTAAAAAAAGATGGTTTGGAAAATCTGCTTGGGTAGATTACACACTCATCTTTTTTAATAGCTTAGTAAAAGTAGTGATACTTGCTCCTGTGTTAATTTATGCTCTTTATATGGCAGAAGGATTAAGTGAGTATTTAGTGAATAAATTTGGCCCATCATCATTTAACTTTTCTAAAACATCATTAATTATTTCATACACTATAATAATTGTAGTGGTTAATGATTTCTTTTCTTTTCTAATTCATTATGCCATGCATAAAATTCCTTTCTTATGGGAATTTCATAAAATTCATCACTCTGCAACCGAGCTTAACCCATTTACCCAATATAGAATTCATCCGGTAGAATTAATAATTAATAATTTAAGAGGTTTATTAATTAAAGGAGTAATTACAGGTGTATTTTTATATGTTGCTAACGATAATGTTAGTTTAATTACGTTGTTAGGAATTAATATTTTTAATTTTTTATTTTATTTTTTTGGTGCTAACCTACGGCATTCTCATGTTAAATTAAAATATTTTAGTTTTTTAGAATATATTTTTATAAGCCCTTATCAACATCAAATACACCATAGTAACAATCAACAGCATTTCGATTCAAATTTAGGCTCTCGGTTGGCTATTTGGGATTACTTGTTTGGCACATTAATAAAATCAAAAGAAGTTAAAGAACTTAAATTTGGTTTGGGAGAAGAGGATCAGCATTACGATTCTTTTTCTAAAAACCTTCTTAATCCTTTTGTAAACATTATCAAAAGAAAAAAATCAATTAAGTAACTATACGTTTTTAGTTAAAAATACCTTAAATGTGGTATTGTATGTTTTGTCTTGTTTTTAGACTTTTGCCATCAAAACAAACTCTTAATTTAGAATAAGTCTAATTAAAAATACAAACCAACTAAAAACATTAATTATGAAAATGAATAGAATAGGAATATTAGCGTTAAGTGTATTACTAATGTTTTCTTGCTCTAAAGATGATGATGCTCCAGCTCCTGTTGCAAACAATGGTGGTGGAGGTGGGAGCCCTACTTATCAAATACCAACAACCTATGTATTTGTTGATGGTTCAAGCCAAAGTACTGTGAATTTTGATGGTCAAAAACAACGTTTAGAAATGCTTTCTGAACTAGTAGTTTATATGAAAACCGCTAATACTCTTGGTACAACTGTTAGTGCAACGCAATTAAAAAATATGTATGCTAATAATGGTTATACCTGGGTTGATGCTCCTGGATTAGGTATGACTGGTTCAACGAAACAGTTAAAAGATAAAACAGCAGAAGGTGATATAGGTGTTCAGGCAATGTTTGAAAACTACATGGATTCGCTAGCATATATTAGTAGTTTAAATTTTTCTAACTCTACCGAAACTTACGGGCAAGCAGGTGTTTGGACAAATGGAACTAAAAGTTACCTTATGGGAGGAAATGGGTTTGAATATGGACAATTAATTGAAAAGGGTTTAATGACTGCAGTATTTATGAATCAGATGACTGTTAATTACTTAGGTACACTTGCAGATGATGACAATACTACTCCACTTCCGGGAAAAACTTATACAGAAATGCAACATCACTGGGATGAGGCGTTTGGATATTTTTCTTCAGAAATTGATTATCCAACCAATGGAGCAGACAGGTTTTGGGGAAAATATGCTCAGGGTAGTGTAGAAGTTTTATTGGGAACAGGTACTAACATTATGAATGCATTTCTAAAAGGTAGAGCGGCTATTGATAATAACGATTATGCAACTCGTGATGCTCAAATTGCAATAATCAGAGATCAAATAGAGAAAGTTTGTGCAGGAACGGCTATTCATTATTTAAATGAAGCTAAAGCCAATATTACCAGTCCAATAGTTAAAAACCATGTACTTTCAGAAGCAATTGCTTTTATAGATGGACTAAGATATGGATATAATTCTATTAATGCTGTATCAATAACTTCAGCAGAAGTTGATACAGCATTAGGGTATATTGGTAATGACTTAAGTGTAGTTACTATTGTTAATATTAACTTAGCAATTGATTTAATTGCCTCAAAAACAGGATTGAATGACGTAAAAGCATCATTATAATACTAACTACAAATAATACATTTAGATAAAGTTTTGAAGTTTTAAACTTCAAAACTTTATCTATTTTTGCCAACCAAACCAAAATGTCATGAGTCAAAAAAATATTTTTCAGAATACATCTAAAATAACGGTATTTGTAATTATTTTAGGGTTGCTATTCATTGCAGGCTGCTCAAAAGACGATAAAAATCCTCCTACAAGTCAGGTTGTTGAAGAGTATGATAGAGCGACCATGTTGACCAATTATGCTGATGGATACATTCTGCCCGCTTATAATGAATATGTTAAAAGTGTTGATTCACTAAAAACAGCTATTAATACTTTCAACTCAGTATTAGATATTAACTCACTACTTAATCTTAGAATTAAATGGGAAAATGCTCTTTTGGTTTGGCAAGATGTTGCCTTTCTAGAATTTGGTCCGGCACAAAACATTAGTTTTAGAAGTCAAACAAATATTTATCCTGTAGATACTAATTTGGTAATTAATAATATAGCCTCCGGAAGTTATAACTTACAATTAGCTTCTAACTTTGATGCAAAAGGATTGCAGGCACTAGAATACCTTATAAATGGTTCAGGGAATACTGATAATGATATTGTTAATTATTTTACAGCTACTCCAAATGCAAGGATTTATTTGGTTGATGTAATTAATGATATAGAAACCAATACCAATTATGTTTATAATGAATGGGTGAATACTTATCGCACTAATTTTATTTCCAATAGTGCAAGTAATGCACAAGGAAGTTCGGTTAGTAATATAGTTAATGCTATAAGTTTGCATTACGAAACCTTTATTAGAAAGGGAAAAATAGGATTACCTGCCGGAGTTTTTAACGGGTTTTCTCAACAACCTATGCCAGAACATGTAGAAGCATACCACCATGCAGAATCCCTGCCATTTGTTTACCGTTCTTTAGTTGCTTTACAAAAGTTTATTAGAGGAGAAAATTATTCTTCTTCTGTTAATGGAGAAGGTTTAGAAGATTATTTAAATTTTGTTAGAGCTCAATCTGGCGGACAACCATTGGTTAATTTAATTAATAATCAGTTTACCAATATTAATAATGAATTAGGTAATATTAACGACCCTCTAAGTATTGAAGTGATAAATAATAACCAAGGGGTAAGAGATGTATATCAGCAAATGCAACAAATGGTGCCTTTCATAAAAGTAGAAACCGCCAATGCATTAGAAGTGATGATTACTTATCAAGATAATGATGGAGATTGATTCATATAGAACAACTTATCTTTTAAAAAAAATTTTATGGGTAGCATTTTTCATGCTGCCCTTATTTGTTTCTGCACAAAACAAAGGAACATTATCTGGCACAGTAAAAAGCAATACCAACGAAAAACTGCCATTTTCTAATGTTTACATCAAAGAACTTAACGTTGCTACCCAAACCAACGATAATGGGAATTACCAAATAAAAAATATTCCTTACGGTAATTATACTATTGAATTTAGTTTTGTAGGATACGAAAAACAAGCACATCAAATTATAATTTCTAAACCTGAAACCAAGTTAAATGCACAATTAAAAAATAAAGTTGAAAATCTCACCGAGTTTGAGGTAGAAGGCGAAAATGAAAATGTTGGTACGATAAGAAGAATGCAATCTATTGATGGGGTTATTTTAAGTGAAGGAAAAAAAAGTGAAGTAATTGTTTTAGAACAGATTAATGCAAATAAAGCCACTAATCAAGGAAGACAAATTTATTCGAGAATACCAGGTCTTAATATTTGGGAAAGTGATGGAGCCGGATTACAATTAGGGATTGGTGGTAGAGGGTTGAATCCGAGTAGATCATCTAATTTTAATACTCGACAAAATGGTTATGATATTAGTGCTGATGCATTGGGTTATCCAGAAAGTTATTACACTCCTCCAGCAGAAGCAATAAAAGAAATTCAGTTTTTAAGAGGAGCTGCTTCTTTACAGTTTGGAACTCAATTTGGTGGGCTGCTTAATTTTAAATTACATGATGGTCCTATAGACAAGGATTTTGAATTAACTTACAGAATAACAAAAGGTTCGTTCAATTTGAGTAATTCTTTTATAAGTGCTGCTTTTAAAGAAGGAGAATGGAAAGGTTATGGCTATTTTCAATTAAAAAAAGGAAATGAATTTCGCCCAAACTCAGATTTTGAAGTTTATACGGGAGCTATTAATATTACTAATCAAATAACTGAAAAGACTTCGTGGAATTTACAATATACTAAACTTTACTACTTGGCACAACAACCAGGAGGGCTAACAGATAAAGAGTTTTATGAAAACTCCTATCAATCTAAAAGAGCTAGAAACTGGTTTGAAGTAGATTGGAACTTGTTTGCAGCATCATTAACACACGAATTTAATGCGAAAACTAGATTGAAAACACAATTTTTTGGGTTGCATGCCTCAAGAAAAGCACTTGGAATTTTGGGTAATATCAGTCGTCCCGATTTTGAAGGTGACCCCAGAGATTTAATAATAGGAGAATTTCAAAATTTTGGAAACGAAACAAGGCTGATTAATATTTATTCAGTAAAAAATAACCAGTGGGCTTTTGTTATTGGAGGAAGATATTATCAAGGGTTAAACAAAAGTCGACAAGGAAATGCGGATACTACTTCAATGCCGAATTTTACTTATGTAAATCCTGATAATTTAGAGGGTTCAGACTATCGTTTTCCAAGTAGAAATTATGCCGCTTTTGCAGAACATATTTTCAGATTTAAAAACCTGAGTATTACTCCAGGAGTAAGGTTTGAATACATCAATACGAATGCAAATGGGAGTTTTAGAGAAGTTGTTTATGATTTGGCAAACAATCCCATTTTTGATACTACTTTTACTGAAAATAGAACCAGTACTCGTTCTTTTGTTATTGGCGGAATCGGCTTAAATTATAAAATAAAAAACACCGTTGACATCTACTCTAACTTTACACAAAATTACAGGAGTATCAATTTTGCAGATATGCAAATTGTAAACAGAAACTTTAGAATAGACCCTGATTTAAAAGATGAGACAGGCTATAATTTTGATGTTGGTATAAGAGGAATGATATCTAAAAAATTAAGTTTTGATGTTTCCGGTTTTGTTTTACTGTATGATAATAGAATAGGAAGCATTGATAAAATTGACGAAAGTACGTTTATACCATATAGATACAGAACTAATATTTCTGAGGCTGTTATAAAAGGTGTGGAATCAACTATAGAAGTAGATGTTTGGAAACTGGCTTTTTCTGATACTTCTAAAATATCATTAACAACATTTGTTAATTTTTCACTAATAGACGCAAGATATGTTAACTCTCAAAGTGCTGCATTAAATAATAAATTAGTAGAGTTTGTTCCTCCAATTAATTTTAAAACAGGCGTCACTTTTGGAACAAAAAACTTTGCAATCAGTTATCAATATACTTATGTACAAGAACATTATACAGATGCAACCAATGCAGGAAAAGCTGCTGATGGAAGTCTTGTTTTTATTCCAACAGCCATTATAGGAACAATTCCATCCTATTCAGTTATGGATTTGTCTTTACGCTATATCTATGAGGTGTTTCAATTTGAATTTGGAGTGAATAACCTTACAAATAAGTTGTATTTTACTCGTAGAGCGACAGGGTATCCGGGACCAGGAATTATTCCTTCTCCCGTAAGAAATTATTACTTTACATTACAAATGAGAATATAATTAACTTTGAGGAATAAGTCATTTAGTTTTTATGTATAAATTCATTATCATACTTCATGTACTAGCCGCGACTATTTGGGTGGGAGGACACTTGTTTTTGGCAGTAATATTATTACCAAATATTCTAAAAAATAAAGATTTTAAAGCCTTATTAGATTTCGAAAGAAAGTTTGAAAAAATTGGTATTCCTGCTTTGTTAGTTCAAGTGGTAACAGGTTTTTATTTAGCTTATCATCTTTTACCTGATGTTAAAAGTTGGTTTTTGTTTGAGGGACATTTAGCGACACATATAGGGTTTAAATTACTTTTATTATTGGCTACAATATTCTTAGCAATTAATGCCAATTTTAGACTTATACCTAATATCGAAAAAGGAAACAACTTAAAAATAATGGCAGTGCACATTATTTTAGTAACACTTTTTTCTATACTTTTTTTAGTTGTAGGAATGAGTGTGAGACTAGATGTTATCTAGCACAATAACAAAGATTTGTGGGTGTAAAAAATAGTTGTTATTATTTTTTTACTAATACTAATATTTTCTTACATTTGCAGCCCTTAAAAAACGACTGAATTTTATGTCTGAAGCAAAAGTAAAATTATTTGCCGGTAGAGCGTCAATGGAATTAGCTAACAAAATAGCTGATTCTTATGGTATTCCATTAGGTAATGTTATTATCAATACTTTTAGTGATGGTGAATTTCAACCATCATTTGAAGAATCGGTAAGAGGTTCAGATGTATTTATAATTCAATCAACTTTTCCACCTGCCGATAATTTAATGGAACTTTTAATGATGATAGATGCCGCTAAAAGAGCATCTGCTAGAAGAATAGTTGCCATTATTCCTTACTTTGGATTGGCTCGTCAGGATAGAAAAGATAAACCGAGAGTACCAATAGGGGCAAAACTAGTTGCTAATATGTTAGCTGCTGCTGGGGTTACTCGAATTATGACCATGGATTTACATGCAGATCAAATTCAAGGGTTCTTTGAAGTACCTGTTGATCATCTCTTTGCATCTACTATATTTATACCTTATATAAAAAGTCTTAATTTAGAAAATTTAACTATGGCTTCTCCTGATATGGGAGGAACAAAAAGAGCTAATGCCTATGCTAAATTTTTACATGCAGAAGTAGCCGTTTGTTACAAACAAAGAAAAAAAGCCAATGTTATAGAAGATATGTTTTTAATTGGTGATGTTGAAGGAAAAGATGTAATTATAGTTGATGATATGGTAGATACTGCGGGGACTTTAGTAAAAGCTGCAGCTATTATGAAAGAAAAGGGCGCTTTGAGTGTAAGAGCTATTGCCACTCACCCAATATTGTCCGGAGAAGCTTACGAAAGAATTGAAAATTCAGAACTTACAGAGTTAATAGTTACTGATTCTATTCCATTATCTCAACAAAGTAGTAAAATAAAAGTTTTATCAGTAGCAGATTTATTTTCTCATATTATTAAAAAAGTATTTAATCACGAATCGATTAGTGAATCATTCATTTACTAATCTAAAACCAATAAATAATGAAAACGATAGCAATAAGTGCAGTTAAAAGAACAGAAGTAGGTGCTTCAAACGCTAAGCAGGTTAGAAAGGAAGGAAATATTCCATGTAACCTTTACGGAGGAGAAGGAAATGTAAATTTCTTTGTAAACGAAATAGAATTCAATAAAATTATAAATTCACCAAATGTTTACTTTGTGAACCTTGATATTGAAGGTAAAAAAGTAAAAGCTATTATTAAAGAAGTTCAGTTTCATCCGGTATCTGACCAAACGTTACATGTAGATTTCTTAGAAGTTTCAGAAGATACTCCTGTAAACGTAGTATTGCCAATTCAAACAACAGGAGTTTCTAAAGGAATTCTTGCCGGTGGTAAATTAAGAGTTGTTACTAGAAGATTAAAAGTAAGAGCTTTAGCAAAAGATTTACCAGAATTTATTTCAGTAGATATTACTAAATTAAAAATCGGACAATCAGTTAAAGTTGGTGAATTATCAGTTCCTGGATTAACTTTCTTAGATGCTCCTAATGCTGTTGTTGTTGCTGTTAAAACAAGTAGAGCTGCTGCTTCTGCTGCTTCTCAAGATGATGAAGAAGAAGAAACAGCTGAAGGTGCAACTACAGAAGCAACTGCTGAAGCAGAAGCAACTCCTGCTGAATAATAAATAGTATATAAATTATGAAGTATTTAATAGTAGGATTGGGCAATATTGGCTCTGAATACGAAAATACGAGACATAATATAGGTTTTAAAATAGTGGATGCCTTAGCTAAGGCATCCACTATTTTTTTTGAATCTAATAAATTAGGAGATACTGCAACATTAAAGTATAAAGGAAGAACATTTATTTTGTTAAAACCTTCTACTTACATGAACTTAAGTGGAAAAGCAGTAAACTATTACCTCCAACAAGAAAAAATAAAACAAGAAAATTTATTAGTGATTACTGATGATATTGCTATTCCCTTTGGCACACTTAGGTTGAAAGGCAAAGGCAGTGATGGTGGACATAATGGACTTAAAAGTATTATTCAGGTATTAGGGAACCAAGATTTTGCTCGGTTACGTTTTGGTGTGGGTAGTGATTTTGTTCAAGGTAAACAAATCAATTATGTTTTAGGAGAATTTGCTCCGGAAGAACAAGCTCAACTCGGAGAGAGACTAGAAAAAACTACAGCGCTTATTAAAGCATTTGGCACAATAGGTCTAGGGAGAACCATGAGTGAGTTTAATAATAAATAATGTATATTTGCTGTAAACTCTTTTCGTTTTGAAAAAGACATTAAGCATATCTCTTTTAATAATTATTGCAATAGCAACCATATTTCCTTTTGCTTATCTCAAAATGGAACGTAAAGCCATTAAAAAAGCCATTAAACATAAAATTATTGCCGGAATCGATAAAGAAGAATTGGTGTTATTAGTTTTCCATAAAAATGAAGTTGATCAACAAGTAAAATGGAAACACAGCAAAGAATTCCAATACAAAGGAGAAATGTATGATATTGTTGAAAAAGAAATTATAGGTAATGAAATATATTATTGGGTTTGGTGGGATAAGGAAGAAACAGTTTTGAATCAAAAATTAGCCAATTTGGTAAGACAAAATTTTGCTCAAAACCCCTATCAAAATAATAAGAATCAGGTAATTAATCATTTCTTTAAAACACTTTATTTTTCAGAAAAAACTACTATACAATTGGATGTTGTGAAAAATGAAATTTCTCATTGTACCCTTTATTCAGAAAACTTTTCTTTATGGCAACAATCGCCAACAACTCCCCCTCCTCAGCATAGCTAATTTTTTTAAATTAATTAATCACTTTTTATTAATTAGGGAACATTCATACTACTTTTTGTAGTTGGTGTTCTTTTATGAAAATTAACTATGAAACAAATCATGCTTATAGTATGGTTGTGTTGTATTTCTTTGTTGAGTACTTCACAAACCATCACTGTAAAAGATAAAAAAACTAATTTACCGATAGAAATGGTAAGTATAGTTAGTGATCAGCCTCGTGTGGCAACTTTTACCAATGCTAAAGGTCAAGCTGATATTACTGATTTTAAAGGTGCTGAAAAAATCGAATTGAGATTAATAGGCTACAAACCTGTCCAAAAATCTTATGCAGCATTAGACTCTATGTCTTTTCAAATTACTTTAGAAGATGCTGGTCTTTCTTTAGATGAAGTTGTTATTTCTGCAACACGTTGGATTCAAAATAAACATGATGTTCCGGAAAAAATCACTACCATTTCTGCTAAGCAAGTGGCACTACAAAATCCGCAAACAGCAGCCGATTTGTTAGGTATTTCCGATGAAGTGTTTATACAAAAAAGTCAGCAAGGAGGTGGAAGCCCAATGATTAGAGGTTTTGCTACTAACAGGTTGCTTTATACGGTTGACGGAGTAAGGATGAATACCGCCATTTTTAGAAGCGGAAATTTGCAAAACGTTATTTCTTTAGATCCGTTTGCCATTGAGAATACAGAAGTCTTGTTTGGACCAAGTTCTGTCATTTATGGTAGTGATGCCATTGGTGGAATAATGAGTTTTACAACACTTACACCACAGCTTTCTGCCGAAAAGGGGAAAGAGATAGTTGTAGGAAAAGCCGTAACTCGATATTCTTCTGCCAATAATGAAAAAACGGCTCATTTCGACATTAATGTAGGATGGAAAAAATGGGCAATAGTTTCTAGCATAACAGCTAATGATTACGGGAATTTAAAAATGGGAACTTATGGACCGAATGAATACTTGCGTCCGTATTATGTACAACAACAGAATGATACAGATATAGTGATGGTAAATGAAGATGAGAAAGTACAAGTTCCTTCAGGCTATACCCAGCTAAATATGATGCAAAAAGTTCGTTTTAAACCAAATAATCAATGGGATGTTGAATATGGGTTTCATTATTCAGAAACGTCAAATTATTCTAGATACGACAGGCACTTACGCACTAGAAACGGATTGCCTCGCTACGGAGAATGGTATTATGGTCCTCAAATTTGGATGATGAATAATTTAACTGTTACTCATACCAAAGACAATCCGCTTTATAATGAAATGACCATAAGATTGGCTCAACAATATTTTGAGGAAAGTAGGATTAGCAGAGATATCAACAAAAGTGAAAGAGAAAACAGGCTGGAAGAAGTTGATGCCTACTCTGTTAATATTGACTTTAGTAAAAATATGGGCGAAAAAAATAAATTGTTTTATGGTGTCGAAGCAGTGAATAATGATGTGAGTTCATTCGGAACAAATGATGATGTTTCAACAGGAATAACCGTTCCAGGTCCTAGCCGTTACCCACAAGCAACTTGGACATCTTATGCAGCATACCTGAGTGCTCAATTTCATTTAAGTAATAAATTGTTGATGCAAACCGGAGTAAGGTACAATGCTTTTGTCTTAGATGCTCAGTTCGATACCACTTTTTATCCGTTCCCGTTTACTACGGCAAAACTTAATAATGGTTCTACAACAGGAAGTTTAGGCTTAAAATTTAATCCTACCGAAAAATGGTCGTTTAGTTTAAATGCATCCACCGGATTTAGAGCCCCCAATGTAGATGATGTTGGAAAAGTATTCGATTCAGAGCCGGGAACTGTAGTAGTTCCAAACCCAAATTTAGAAGCAGAATATGCTTACAATATTGATTTTGGAATAGCAAAAGTATTTGGTGATGCGGTAAAAATTGATGCAACTGCTTTTTATACCTTGTTGGATAATGCTATGGTAAGAAGGAGTTTTTTGTTAAATGGTATGGATAGCATAGTTTATGATGGCACATTGAGTCAGGTTCAAGCCATACAAAATGCCGCTGTAGCTCATGTTTATGGTGTGCAAGCAGGCATAGAAGTTAAACTTCATTCCGATTTTAGTATCACTTCTCGTTTTAACTACCAAGTAGGAGAGGAAGAGTTGGAAGATGGTTCTACAAGTCCTTCCAGACATGCTGCTCCTTGGTTTGGAATAACTCGGTTGACTTATACTAACAAAAAAACCAGCTTACAGTTTTATGTTGTCTACAGCGGTGAGCGTGCTTTTGATGACATGCCCGAAGAGGAAAAAGGAAAAACTGAAATTTATGCTATAGATGTTGATGGAAATCCTTATTCGCCTTCGTGGTACACACTTAACTTTAAAGCATTGCACCACCTTTCAGAAACATTTGTGATAAGTGCCGGTTTGGAAAACATAACCGATCAACGTTACCGACCTTATAGTTCAGGATTGGTAGCTCCAGGTAGAAATTTAATGTTTTCGTTTACAGCTAAGTTTTAATTTTTACTATTATGATAGGATATCTGTCAGGCTTTAAAGTCTGGCAGGTATTTTTTGTTTATTCTTCTGCTAATTTTTAGCTACATTTGTTTTTTAAATAAATTAAAACACATGGAATACAACAATATTTTAGTAACTCAAGAAAATAGCATTGCTCAGGTTACCATTAACCGACCTAATCAATTAAATGCGTTGAATTCAGTTACAATAGCAGAGTTGAGCAGTGCTTTTAAAACATTAGAAGCAGATAACAATGTTCGTGTAATCATAATTACCGGTTCTGGCGAAAAAGCCTTTGTTGCCGGTGCAGACATCAAAGAGTTTTACCAATTTGATGTGGAAGAAGGAAAAAAGTTATCTGCAGAGGGACATCAAAAATTATTTGATTTAGTAGAAAATTTAACCACTCCTGTAATTGCAGCAGTTAATGGGTTTGCCTTAGGTGGCGGATTAGAATTAGCCATGAGTTGTCATTTTAGAATTGCTTCCGACAATGCCAAATTAGGTTTGCCAGAAGTAACGTTAGGCGTTATTCCTGGTTATGGAGGAACACAACGATTAGCACAATTAGCAGGTAAAGGTAGAGCCATGGAAATGATTATGACTGCCAAAATGATTTCTGCAGAAGAAGCAGCCAGCATTGGTTTAGTCAACCAAGTAGTTACACAAGAAGAATTGTTGTCAACTTGCCAAAAAATAGCTCAAAAGATAGCTTTCAATTCGTCAACAGCCATTGCAAGTGCAATAAAAGCGGTTAATGCTGGTTTTAAAGACGGTGTTAATGGTTATGAAATAGAAATTAGTGAGTTTGGTAAATGTTTTGGAACCCCCGATTTTGTTGAAGGAACGAATGCATTTATTGAAAAACGTAAACCGGAATTTAGTTAAAACTTTTAACTTTACAAGCTTTCTATTAAATGAGCAATCCCTTAAAAAAACTTGCCGGACAAACAGCCATTTATGGGCTTACAAGCATAGTTGGACGTTTGCTCAATTGGTTTTTGGTGCCTATATATATCGGAACAGCGAAATTTACGCCCGATCAATACGGAATTATTACCGAAATGTACTCCTACGTAGCATTTTTAGTGGTGTTTCTAACCTACGGCATGGAAACTGCTTTTTTCCGTTTTTCTACCTTGCAAGAGCACGATAATAAAAAAGTATATTCTACTATTATTTATTCGCTTTTCACCACTTCTTTCGTTTTTATTGCATTGGCTTTTTTGTTTGATCAATCTATTGCTAATTGGCTGAAATATCCCAATAATAAAGAATTTGTAACTTGGTTTGCTATGATAGTTGGTTTAGATGCCGTTGCTTCTATTCCTATGGCGAAATTAAGAGCAGATAATCGTCCCATAAAATTTGCTGTTATCAATTTTGCGAATATTGGTGTAAATATTGGCTTAAATTTATTTTTCTTAGCCTATTGTTTACCGATGTATAAAGCTGGAGAAACCAATTGGCTCATTGAAACTTTTTATAACCCCGAAATAGGTGTGGGTTATGTTTTTATTGCTAACCTTATTGCAAGCATTGTTAAGTTTTTGCTGTTGCTTCCCGATATGTTAAAAGCTAAATTTAGTGTTGAATTCGCATTGCTTAAAAAAATGTTTATTTATGCGTTGCCCTTATTGGTTTTTGGGTTGGCAGGAATTGTAAATGAAACTATCGACAGAATTATGCTAAAACGTATGTTGTTTGAAAACAAAGGAGAGTTAGCCACTATGACTCAAATAGGAATTTATGGTGCTTGTTACAAAGTTTCTATTATTGTTACGCTTTTTATTCAGGCGTTTAGGTATGCGGCAGAACCTTTCTTTTTTGCTCAGGAAAAAGAGAAAAATGCCAAAGAAACTTATTCCACCATCATGACTTATTTTGTGATAATTTGTGCTACCATCTTTTTAGGTGTAATGTTGTATATTGATATTGTGAAATATTTTATTCCTAATGAAGCCTATTGGGAAGGATTAAAAATTGTTCCTGTATTGCTTTTTGCTAATATTAGTTTAGGCATTTATTACAATCAATCTATTTGGTACAAACTAAGCGGAAAAACCAAATATGGAGCCTACATTGGTATTTTTGGAGCTTTGGTAACCATCTTATTAAACTACATTTGGATTCCTGTTTATGGTTATGTTGGTTCTGCTTGGGCAACATTAATTTGTTATTCTTCTATGTGCATCATTTCGTTTATTTTAGGACAAAAACATTATCCCATAAAATACAACTATTTTAAAATTGGGATGTATTTAGGCTTAGCACTATTACTTTACTTTGCAAGCACTCAGTTTACCATAGAAAATTTTTACACCAAACATCTTATACATACGTTAATAATTTTTGCCTTTTTAGGAACAATTTACGCCATCGAAAGACCAAAAAAAGTGGTAATTTAGTCGCTTAGTATAAAGTAGGAAGCTAGTCTTTACAAACTTTTAACTGATTAACAATAAAAAACATGAAAATAAAAATAGTCAACAAATCCAATCATCCGCTACCATATTATGGTACGGAAGCTGCTGCCGGTGTAGATTTAAGAGCTAATATAGAGGCTTCTATCACTTTAAAACCATTAGAAAGAACATTGGTAAAAACAGGTTTATTTATGGAATTACCTGTGGGGTACGAAGCTCAAGTTCGTCCGAGAAGCGGATTAGCCTATAAAAATGGCATTACCGTATTAAATTCTCCGGGAACTATTGATGCCGATTATAGAGGAGAAGTTGGCGTAATTTTAGTTAATCTCTCTAACGAGCCTTTTGTAATTGAGAATGGAGAAAGAATTGCTCAATTGGTAATTACTAAGCACGAGCAAGCTGAGTGGGAATTAGTAGAGGAATTAGCTGAAACTGAAAGAGGAGCTGGAGGGTTTGGAAGTACAGGAAAGAAATAATTAATAATGTACCAATTTAACAATGTAGCAATTTTAATTTCATTGTTACACTGATAAATTGTTTAATTAAGGAATATACAATGAAAATAATAGTACCAATGGCAGGAAGAGGTTCAAGATTAAGACCCCATACGCTAACCATACCAAAACCATTAATACCAATTGCAGGAAAACCAATTGTTCAGCGTTTGGTGGAAGACATTACCAAAGTTTGTGGCGAACCTGTGGATGAAATTGCTTTTATAATTGGTGATTTTGGAACAGAAGTAGAAAACCAATTAGTAAACATTGCTGAAAATTTAGGAGCTAAAGGAAGTATTTATTATCAGGAAGAAGCATTAGGAACGGCTCATGCTATTTTGTGTGCTAAAGATAGTTTGGAAGGAAAGGTAGTAGTAGCGTTTGCCGACACTCTGTTTAAAGCAGATTTTAAAATGGATGATGCTGCTGAAGGTATTATTTGGGTCAATCAAATTGATGATCCTCGTGCTTTTGGAGTCGTAAAACTTAATGAAAATAACATTATTACTGATTTTGTAGAAAAACCTCAAGAATTTGTTTCCGATTTAGCAATTATTGGGATTTATTACTTTAAAGATGGAGCATATCTAAAAAATGAGTTACAATATTTAATTGATAATGAAATTAAAGAAAAAGGCGAATACCAATTGACCAATGCCTTAGAAAATATGAAACAAAAAGGGACAAAATTTGCTCCCGGAAAAGTAATTGAATGGTTAGATTGTGGCAACTATGCAGCTACTGTTTATACTAACCAACGCGTTTTGGAGTTTATTAAAAATGAAACCATTATTGATGCTTCACTTCAAAAAGAAAATACGGTAATTATTGAGCCATGCTACATTGGTAAAAATGTAAAAATCATTAATTCAGTTATTGGTCCTCATGTTTCTATCGGAGATAATTGCGAAATAAATAATTCAGTAATAAATAATTCATTAATACAAAAAAACACCCAAATTCAAACAGCAAACATTGCCAATTCTATGGTTGGGAATTTTGCAAAAATTACCGGAAAAGCGCAAGAATTAAGTGTAGGAGATTACAACGAATTAAGCTAATATACATGTCATTAAACACATTCATAAAACTTTTTATTCCACTATTATTTTTGGTTGCGTGTAACTCTCAAAAAGATACGGTAAGCTCTAAGCAAAAAATTAAAGAGGCTACCGTACTTAATGAAAAACAAAAATTGGAGTTAGATTTTTTATTCCATGAAGCTAATAAACAAAGACTGTTAGGCAATTACGAACAAGCGTTGGTAATTTATTCTAAATGTGTTAAAATAAATCCTAACCAACCATTTTTTCATTATGAATTGGCCAATTTATATAATATGGCTAATCAACAGCAAATCGCACTTCAATATGCAGAAAAGGCTGTTCAATTAGACCCGAATAATAAATGGTACAGGTTGCAATATGCCCAATCTTTGCAAGAAAGTGGAGATACAGAAAGTGCAATAAAACAGTACGAAAAGTTGATAGAATTAGAGCCAGAGAATGTTGATTTATATTTTGACTTGGCAAGAATGCAATTATATTCAGAAAAGTATAAAGACGCTTTGATAAATTTAGATGAAATTGAAAAGCGCATAGGAATTAGTGAAGAAATTGTAAGACAAAAAGAAAAAATATACATTAAGTTAAATGATATTGAAAGTGCGGCTGATGAGGTTCAAAAATTAATTAATGCATATCCTGATGAAATTCATTACAAAGGATTATTAGCAGATTTATACCTGGCAAACGAAATGCCCGAAAAAGCATTTGAAATTTACCAACAAATTTTAGAAAAAGACCCTCAAAATCCTTATGCACATTTGTCTTTATACGATTATTATAAAGCAAAAAATGAAAATGAAAAAGCATTGGAAGAAACAAAATTGGCTTTTCAAAGTCCAGATTTAGATATAGATACTAAAGTACAAATTTTACTTTCTTATTATTCTTTATCTGATAAGAGTGCAACTCTAAAAAAAGAAGCTTTTGAGTTGAATAAAATTCTTATAAAAACACATCCGGAAGAAGCAAAAGCTTATACCATTTATGCTGATTTTTTATTAAGAGAAAATAAACTAGAAGGAGCTAAAGAAAATTATTTAAAAGCCATTGAGTTTGACAACTCTCGTTATCCAATTTGGAATCAATTGTTGTTTTTAGAATCGGAACTTAACGATAAGGAAGGGCTAGAGAGAGATAGCAAGAGAGCAACAGAATTATTTCCAAACCAACCAATACCTTACCTTTTTTATGGGGTTGTACAGTTAGAAAATAAAAACTATAAAGAGGCTACTGAATATTTAGAAATAGGAAAAGACTACGTAATCGATAATCCACCACTTAAAACTCAGTTTTATGCTACCTTAGGAGATGCCTATAACAGCATGAAATTATATGATAAATCTGATGCGGCATACGAAAAAGCATTGGAAATTGACAGTAAAAATATACATGTATTAAATAATTACAGTTATTTTTTATCACTTAGAGAAGAAAAATTGGAACGCGCAGAAAAATTATCAGCTCTTTGTAATGAATTAGAACCTAACCAGCCTAATTATTTAGATACATATGCTTGGATTTTGTATAAACAAGGTAAATATGTACAAGCAAAAGAGTGGTTAGAAAAAGCGGTGAGTGTTGGTGGTGATAAAAATGCTGTAATATTAGAACATTTAGGAGATGTTTTGTATCAACTCAATCAGCCCAAAGAAGCATTAAAATATTGGAAAAAAACTAAAGAATCAGGCGAAGGTTCTGAGTGGTTGGATAAAAAAATAGCTGAAGGTAAATTGTATGAATAAAAGTAACCGATTAGTATATATTTTTCTACTAGTTTTAATAAGTCTTTTTGCATGTAAATCAAGACAAAAAACTGTTACTACTGATTTTGGTAGAATAAAACATATTTCTGATAAAAATCTAATTGACAGCCTCGAAAAAAATGAATTTCAGTTTAATGTGCTTTCTGCAAAAGCTTCTATAAAGGTTGTTGATGATAAAGAAACTTCTTTTAAAGCGCATATCAGAGTAAAAAAAGACAGCGCCATTTGGGTTTCTATTACACCCTTATTAGGAATTGAAATGGCTAGAGTATTAATTACTAAAGATAGTGTAATGTTTTTAAATAGAATTGATAAACAATATTTTGTAGGTACTTTTGACTATATTAATAATAAATTTGGAACCGATCTAGATTATCAAATGTTAGAAGCTGTGATTGTTGGGAATAGTATAGAGTTTGAGAAAGAAGAGAAAGACATTATTACGAATGTGGATAAGAAAAAACATGCTTATTATATTAGTACCGAGAAGAAAAGAAAAGTGAGGAAAGACTTAAAGAAAGATAAAAATAAATTAAAAGAACTTACTCAAGCAATATGGTTATCGCCCGAAAATTTTAAAATTATTGAGTTAGTACTTTCTACCCCAAAATCCGATCATTCTTTAGTGAGTAAGTATAGTGATTTTATGGAACTAGAAAATAATTCATTTCCTCAGAAAATTGATGTAACGTTAATCTCAGAAAAAATAGTTAATATTTTAATTGATTACTCTAAGGTATCTATTGAAAAAGAAGACATTTCATTTATATTTAAAATTCCAGCTAAATATGAGCCTGTTCAAACAAATTAATTGTAGTTATCTTTTGCTTTTTTGCTTCGGATTGCTGATGTTTTCAACAAACGGAATTGCTCAGTCTAAATCTGAATTAGAAAAAAGAAAAAAAGAACTGAATAAGGAAATATCTCTTATTAATGGAATGCTTAAAGAAACGGAAAAAAATAAAGCACTCACTTACGATCAATTACTTAAGTTAAAAAGTAAAATTAATGCTCGAGCCAATTTAATTTCAACTATCCATTCCGAAATAAAACTTATTAATAAAAAAATTGCAGATAATGAAGCTATTATTACTGCGATGGAAAAGGATTTAGCACAATTAAAACAAGAATATGCTAAAATGATTTATTATGCTTTTATTCATAAAAGTCAGAAGGATAAAATTATGTTTGTGATGGCTGCCGAGAGTTTTAATCAGGCATACAAAAGATTAAAATACATTCAGCAATATACTACTTACAGGCAATCTCAAGCAGAACTGATAGTTAAAACACAACAAGATCTTCAGAAAAGAAACAATGATTTAAAAAATAGCAAACAAGAAAAAGCGGCACTACTTTCTTTAGAAGAACAAGAAAAAAGCAAATTAGCAGTAGAAAAAAGTCAACAAGAAACCGTAATTTCTAAATTACAAGGTAAAGAACAAGATCTTAAAGATAAGCTTAGAAAAAAAGAAGAAGCTGCTGCCAAACTTCAGAAAGCCATCCAGCGAATTATTGAAGAAGAAATTCGTAAAGCAAAAGAAGCAGCTAAAAAAGCCGGAAATACAACCAAAGGGTTTCCAATGACTCCGGAAGCTCAGATGCTTTCTAATTCTTTTGAAGCTAATAAAGGTAAACTCCCTTGGCCGGTTATTGAAGGCGTTATTACCGCTAAATTTGGTCAGCATAATCACCCTGTATTACCTGGAATTGTGGTAAATAATAATGGTATTGATATTAGCACTAGTGGCGGAGCAAAAGCAAGAGCAATTTTTGATGGAGAAGTGAGCTCTGTAGCAATTATTCCTGGTGAAGGAAAAGTAGTGATGATTAGACATGGAGAATATTTATCTGTTTATTCTTATATGAGTGAAGTTTTTGTGCAAAAAGGAGATAAGATTTCTACTAAACAAGAACTTGGTATATTAATTAATGATACCGGAAATTCAGGAACATCTGTTCATATTGAAATATGGAAAGGAATGACAAAACTAAATCCTGAATATTGGATTTATAGAAAATAAAATACTTATGAAGTTTTCAATTTCAGTTGTAATTCCTTCGGTAAAAAAACTAATAGATTATAAGGATTCATTAATAATTTTAGGCTCTTGCTTTGCCCAAAATATTGGAGAAAAACTTACTTCCAATAAATTTAATACAGTTGTAAATCCATTCGGAATAATTTATAATCCTATTTCTATTGCTAATAATTTAACTCATATCTTAAATAAGAGCAACTTTAAAGATGAGGATTTACTTTTTTTCAATGATAAATGGTTGAGTTTACAACATCATGGAAGTTATTCTAATAGCAATAAAAGTGAATGTTTACAAAACATTAATCAATCCATTAGTTTATCAAATATACAATTTAAAAAAGCAAGTTATTTGTTTATTACTTTTGGTTCGGCTTGGGTGTATGAACATGAAAAGTATGGGATGGTTGCTAATTGTCATAAAATTCCTGCTAAGCATTTTGCAAAAAGATTACTGAAAGTAGAAGAAATAGTTGCAGCTTATACCTCTCTTATTAAGAGCATTAAAGATAGTAATGCGGATATTAATATTGTTTTTACTGTTAGCCCTGTTCGTCATGTTAAAGACGGTTTGTGGGAAAATAATTTAAGTAAGTCAGTTTTGCATTTAAGCATAAAAGAACTCACCGAAAACTTTGATAATTGCTCTTATTTTCCGGCTTATGAAATTGTAATGGACGAATTGCGTGATTATCGTTTTTTTAAAGATGATTTAGTCCATCCAACAGATTTAGCAGTAAACTATGTTTGGGAAAAATTTACAGCAAGTTATTTTTCGAAAGAAACAACTTTATTAGTTGAAAAGATTCAAAAAATTAAACAAGTAGCAACGCATAAGTCTTTTGATTTTGACAGTGAAAATCATCAGCAATTTATTAAAAATCAACTCGCTATAATTCAAGAATTAACTGTTCAATTTCCTCACCTCAATTTTGAAGAAGAAAAACAGTTGTTGACAAAGAAAAAATGAATTACTGATTCAAATAAGCTGTAATTCCTTGATAAATCGTATTTAATTCAGCATCGGAAATACAATAAGGAGGAATAATGGTAAGCACATTTCCGAGTGGTCTCAGAATTATGCCTCTATTCAATAAAAATTGATACGCTTCTTTCCCTTTGGGATTGAAATAATTGCTTTCACTTTCAGTTTGTAATTCAATAGCAGCAATAGTTCCAAAACATCGAGCATTTCTAATTTTTTTATGTTGTTGAATAGTTGAAATAAATGTTTTTTGTAATTGGCAAATGCGTTTAATTTTTTCAAAAGTATTTTCTGTTTCAAATAAATCTAACGAAGCATTGGCAGCAGCACACGCCAATGGATTCCCTGTGTAAGAATGTCCGTGTAAAAAAGTATGTTTAGTATTATCTGAATAAAATGCTTGATAAATAGTATTAGAAACTGCTGTAATTCCTAAGGGCATAAAACCACCGGTAATTCCTTTAGACAAACAAAAAACATCAGGTTTGTGCTGAAAATAATCTGAAGCAAACCATTTTCCGGTTCTACCAAAACCTGTAAAAACTTCATCAGCAATGGTTATCACATGGTATTTTTTACATAAACCTATTATTTCTGATAAAATTTCTGGTGAATGCATTAACATTCCGGCTGCTCCTTGAATAATGGGTTCAAAAATAAAAGCAGCTATTTTATTGGTTTTTAAATGGTTTTCAAATTCATTTAAAACTGCTAATTTGTTTTTTTCTGTTGGAGGTTCAATAAAATCAACATGAAACAACAGTGTTTCAAAAGGTTCGTTAAAACCACCTCTGGCTGTTAAACTCATACTTCCGAATGTGTCTCCATGGTAATCATGCTCTAAGGCAATAAAACGAGTACGTTTTTCGCCTTTGTTGAACCAGTACTGAATAGCCATTTTCAGTGCAACTTCGTTGGCAGTAGAACCATTATCTGAGAAAAATATTTTTTCAATGTTTGTTGGTAGTAAATGAATTAATCTTTCCGAAAGCTTTACTGCTTGAGGATGTGTAAATCCACCAAAAGCAACATGCTCTAATTCCAAGGCTTGTTCATAAATTTTTTGGGCAATATAAGGGTGTGCATGACCATGAACGTTTACCCACCAACTTGAAAATCCATCAATGTATTGCTTACCGGCTTCGTCAAAAACAAAAGCTCCCTTGCTTTTCACAATAGGAATTACATCAGCACTTTTTTGCTGGTCGAATGGATGCCAAATGTATTGTTTGTCTTTTTGTTTCAGGTTCATAGTGGCAAAGGTAAACAGTCAAAAATAAAAAAGGTCGGAATGAGTCAATTTTATTCCGACCTTTTTAAGTTTATAAAACCTCTTTTACCAAATAGTAACTCTTAAACTATCGGCAGCAACCATTTCTCCTTCTTTGCAACCAAAAGCATTATGGAATTCATTCATATTAACCAATGGACCATTAATTCTATACCTTGTTGGAGAGTGTGGATCCGTTTTTACTTGGTTGATAAGGAATTCATCTTTTGCATTGGTATGCCAAACCTGGGCCCAACCTAAAAAGAAACGTTGGTTGTGATCAAAACCATCAATTAGTTCTGGTTTTCCTTTCTTTTCCACAGCTTTTTGTAAACCGTAATACGCTAAGGTTAATCCGGCAATATCAGCAATGTTTTCACCAAGAGTAAGTTCTCCGTTTACTTTATTGCCTTCGGCTACTTCGTAGTTATTAAACTGGTTGACTAATCTTGCTGTACGTTCTCCAAAATTTTTCAAATCTGCTTCTGTCCACCAGTTTTTAAGATTCCCATTACCATCAAATTGACTTCCTTTATCATCAAAGCCATGAGAAAACTCGTGACCAATAACAGCTCCAATTCCACCGTAATTAATAGCATCATCAGCTTCAGGGTTAAAAAATGGAGGCTGAAGAATGGCAGCAGGAAAAACAATTTCGTTCATAGTAGGATTGTAATAAGCATTAATTCTTTGTGGATTCATTCCCCACTCATCTTTATCAATTGGTTTTCCTAATCTGTCAATGTTTTCTTTATAATTGTGGTAGTTCATGTTCATCACATTTTGAACTAAAGTAGTTGGTTTAATATCTACAGAACTATAATCTTTCCATTTATCAGGGTAACCAATTTTGTAATTAAATTTGCTTAGTTTTTCTAACGCTTTAGATTTTGTTTCTTCACTCATCCAATCTAATTGTCGCACTCTTTCTTTAAAAACATCAGAAATATTATTAATCATATCCAATACCATTTGTTTAGATTCTTCTGGAAAATGTTTTTCTACAAATAGTTTTCCTAAGGGTTGACCAACATAATTGTTAGATTTCCCTAAAGCTCTTTTCCATTGTGGTTTCATTTGTTTAACACCTTTTAGTGTAGTGGAATAAAAATCAAAATCGGCTTGTTCAAAATCTATACTCAGATGTCCGGAAAAATCATTAATAAAATGATAAGCAACATAGTCTTTCCAATCTGTTAAAGGGAATTTTTTGAAAGAATTGTTCAACGCTTTAAAGAAATTAGGTTGACGAACAATTAAGGTATCAAAATCTTTAAATTCTGCAGTAGCGAAGAAATCTGTCCAGTTAATTGCAGGAATAAGTTTTTGCAAACCTGCTTTATCCATTTTATGATACGTTTTATGTGGGTCTCTTAAATCAACTCTATCCATAGAATTGGAAGCTAATTCAGTTTCAATTTTGATGATGTTTTTGGCTTTTTTGGCAGCTACTTCTTCCGAATTATCGGTAAGCACAAATAGTTTAGTGATAAATTTTTCATATTCGGCAAGTATGTTTTCGCCTCTTTCATCTTTAGGAAAATAATAACTTTTATCGGGTAAACCAAGTCCACCTTGAGAAAGGTAAGTAATATATCGGTCACTGTTCTTAGCGTCTATGTAAACATAAAATCCAAAAAATGCACCTGAACCAATTTTTTTGTTTTCTACAGAAGTAGTTATTAAATCAGCTAAAGTAGCTGCTTGGTTTATTTTATTTAAATGTGGGTTAATAGGTTCATAACCTAATTTATTAATGGTGGTAGAATCTAATGCTGAGGTGTAAAAATCTCCAACTAACTGTAAGTTTGTTCCTTTTTTACCTTTAGCACTTGAAGCTTCTTCCACTATGGTTTTAAGTTGCAATTCATTTTCATCATGTAACACATTAAAACTTCCCCAACGGCTTTCAGATTCAGGGACTGGGTTGTTTTTTAGCCAATTACCTGCAGCAAATTGTTCAAAATCATCACAAGCAGAATGAGAGGAATCTATTTGACTAATATCAAAAGCGGGAGTAATTTCTTTTTCTGGTTCTTGGTTTTTATTTTCTTGTGTTGAACATCCTACGGCTACTAAAAGTAAGCTAGGAATAATAATAATAGAGCTAGTTTTTATCATATTTTTAGTTGGTTAGTGATTTACAACGGGTTAAAGATAACAAAAAATAAATATAGTTTATTTATCTAGGGAGATAAAAAAAATTAAAAATTTTATGGAATTTAGAAAGTAGTTGCATCTAAAGGGCAAACAAAACATAATATTCACCTAAAACCTAGAAATTATGAAACCTAGAAATTACAAAAACAATCATCTAAAAGCTAAAATGATGAATAGAAAATTAACCTTATTTAGAAATGTAACTACAAAACTGGTTGCTTTAGGATTTTCAGTATTAATAATGTGTTCGGCAGCCTTTTCTCAGAATAGTGAGATAAAAGGAGTTGTGAAAGAAAAATCTACAGGAGAACCAATGTATAATGTAAATGTTTATGTTGAAGTTGGCGGAGTGCCTTATGGAACTTCAACCGATACCAACGGAAGATATACAATTAAGCCTTTGAATTCGGGAGTTTATACTGTTAAAGCGAGCTCTTTGGGTTATGATGATATTAATACTACTAATGTAAAACTAACATCAGATAAAATAACGTATGTAAATATAGAAATGGTTGAAGCTGCTTATACTATGGAAGGGGTGGTTATTGTCGCAGAAAGAGAAGTAGCACATAGAATTCCTCTAATTAGTAAAGATGAACCACATGTACAAGCGTTAACTATTGAAGAGATTAGTAATAGTCCAAACATTAAAGATCCTATTAAAATAGCCACCATGTTGCCGGGGGTTACATTAGCGAACAATGGTAAAGATGTTTATATAAGAGGAGCACGACCAACTTCTACTCAGTTTATTACAGATGGAATGAAATCAATAAATGGAGAGATAGGTATTCCCGGATTAGCTATTGGAGCAATGAAAGTTTATACCGGAGGTGTTCCTGCAAAATATGGAGATGTTAATGGTGGGGTAATTGTAGTAGAAACTAAAAGTTATTTCGATTTGGCTCAGGAATTTAAGTAAATCCCTAAAAGTTCAAGGTTTAACTTTTACTATTAAACCTTGAACTTTTTTAATACCTTTATCAATTCATTTTTAGTGACCAAACTTTATCAATGAATATCTTTAAGAAAAATAGACCTCAGAAATTGTCCGACAACGAGCTTATTGCAACATATAAGAGCAATGGAGATGGAATATATTTGGGTGAATTATACAAAAGATATTCTCACTTGGTGTTTGGTGTTTGCCTTAAATACCTGAAAAACGAAACCGAATCTGAAGATGCAGTTTTGCAGATTTTTGAAAACTTAATGGAAGACCTTAAAAAACATGAAATAGTGAATTTTAAATCATGGTTACATAGCGTTGCACGAAATCATTGCTTAATGCATTTAAGAAAAATGAAATCGGTGTTGAGAAAAGTAAATGAATATGAAGCGGCTTACGAACATGAAGAAACTTTTGCAGCTCCATTTGAAATAAGCGAAAAATTTGAACAAGAATTAATATTAACCGATTTAGAGAAAGCAATAGCAGTATTAAAAGAAGAACAACGAGTTTGTATTGAATTGTTTTTTCTGAAAGAAAAATGCTACAACGAAGTAGCTGAAGAAACGGGTTACTCTGTAAAACAAGTAAAAAGTTACATACAAAACGGAAAAAGAAATTTAGCCATACAAATGAATAATTTGAAGTGAATAATTGAAAATGATATGAAAGAATTACATAACCATATATTTTCTGCAACCACATGTATTTCTAAAGAAACGATGATGAAGTATATTAAGCATCAGCTTTCTAAGAAAGAGTTGCACGAGGTGGAAAAACACATGCTCGATTGTGATTTGTGTTCTGATGCGATGGCAGGAATGAAATTTGCCACAAATAGTGCTACTATTTTGGCTATTGATAATAAAATCGACAATAGAATTGCAACCGGAGAGTCAAATCCTTTTTTTAGAGGTGGTTGGCTTATGGCGGCAGCATCTATTATAGCGATAATTTTTGGAGCTTATTTTTTAATTTATTTGTTTGATGAAAATAAGTTTACACAAAACGAAATGGCTGTTCATCAACAAACGGGAGAAGAACAAAGTAATGCTGCTTCAAAAGAAAATTATATTAAAGAAGAAAGAATTGATGAAGATAAGAAAAATGTTGTTGATAGAAGTCAAAACAAAGATGAAGTTACTGAAGATAACACATTAAAAATGGCGGAAACAGCAACTGAAAATTTAGAAGAACCTACTCCACCAAGTGTTTTTGACAAACCGGATTATAGAGGAACACCCAATAAAGATAGAATAGAGGATGATATAATATTGACAGATGAAGCTCCTGTAAGTATGGATGCGGAAGTTGTTAAGGAAGACGTGTTTTCAAAAAATGATAATAAAGCTACTTATTACGATAATGAAATGTTAAATAACAATCAACAAGTTATTTCATCAACTGTTACTTCTGAAGAAAGTGAACCTGATGCTGATAAAGTGGTGGTGGAAAAACAAAGAAATGAAACCAATAGAAAAAAAGCAAAATTTGTTCAAGCACCAGCTGCTAAACAAGAAGCTGTAGCAACCGGAAATTCTTTGTCTGCCGGAATAACAGCTCAAAATACTTACTATCTGTATGATTATAAAGTGGTAGATTATGCTGTTGAATATCAGAATGAAGAAGATTTTAAGAAATTAGCTGAAACAGATGCTACTCCGGTTGATTTTCTTAACAAAGAGCAAAAAGCTGAAGCTGAAAAATCGTTAGACCAAACTGTAGTTAAAGAAACCTATAAAGATGTATTAGAAAGGGCTATTATAAACTTTAAAAAGTTAGCGTATAAAGATGCCTTAGTTGATTTTGAAATGATTCTTGCTAAACACCCAAAAGATGTAAACGCTTTGTTTTATGGAGCTTTATCAGAATATAATTTAAAGCATTATAAAAGAGCCTTAAGTAAATTAGATGAGGTTTTAAAAAATCCTAAAACAGAGTTTAATCAGGAAGCAAAATGGAATAAAGCCTTAGCTTTAATTGAGTTGAAAGAAACGGTTAAAGCAAAAAAACTGTTACAAGAAATTATTGATGAAAAAGGATTTTATCAGCAAAGAGCTCAAGATAAATTGAAAACATTGAATTAAAGGCTTATTTTCTTACATAAACCCTAATTCAAACTTAGCTTCTTCACTCATCATGTCTTTGTTCCAAGATGGCTCCCAAACCATAGTAACTATACACGATTTTACTGACCAAAGTGCTTCAATTTTTTGACGAACTTCTTCGGGTAAACTTTCCGCTACAGGACAAGAAGGAGAAGTCAGGGTCATTAAAATTTCGGCATTAAACTCCTCATCTAACTTAATTTCATAAATTAATCCTAACTCGTAAATATCTACAGGAATTTCAGGGTCATATACTGATTTAAGTACTTCTATAATTTGCAACTCCACATCTTGTTTGGAGAGTTGATTGGTATGTTCTTTATTTTCCATAGTTTTTCAGTTTGTAAAGTTAAAGGTAGAAGGTTTATAAAGGTTGATTTAAGTTACTTTCTACCTTATGAACTTTCAACTATGCGTCAGCTTTTGTGCTGAACGCTATAGCATACATTCTAATTTGTTTTAACATTGATAACAGTCCATTGCTTCTGGTTGGCGACAAGTGTTCTTGCAATCCAATTTGATCAATAAAAAATAAATCGGCATCAATTATTTCTTGCGGAGTGTGGTTAGAAAAGACTCTAATCACTAACCCTACAATTCCCTTGGTGATAATAGCATCACTATCGGCAGTAAAAATTATTTTACTGGCTTTTAGTTCTGCATGTAACCAAACCTTACTTTGGCAGCCTTTTATTAAATTTTCGTCTGTCTTATAGTTTTTATCAATCAACGGTAAATCTTTGCCTAATTCAATGATGTGTTCGTACTTGTCCATCCATTCATCAAACAGAGCGAATTCTTCTACTATTTCTTGTTGTGTTTCTTTAATGGAGTTCATAAAGTTGAAAGTTAGTAAAGTTTATAAAGTTTTTATTAATCCTGAAAGAACCTTGGATATTTCTTCAGCAAGTTGATATTTTTCATCAAAACTTTCTTTAGAAATGGTGTTTAATTCTTTAGCCAAATAAAGCATAGAACGCACTTCTCCACAAGAACCTTTAGCTATATATAAAAAGTATTTAAATTCATTATTGGATTTTCTTTCAAATCCTTCAGCAATATTATTCATAACAGAAACAGCAGCTCTTTGAATTTGGTCTTTAAAACCAAAGTCTCTACTATCCTTAAATTCTTTATAAATAATAAGAGTAAGCTGTTTCGATTTTTGCCATGCAATAATATCTTCAAATCTATCTATCTTCATTTTTTTACTTTCTAACTTTTTACTTTACAAACTTTATAAACTCACAATAACATTTTCAGCGCTCTTTCCAAAGCAAGTATAAAAGTATCAATTTCCTCTTTGGTATTATAAAAAGCAAATGAGGCTCTTGCCGTTCCAGGAATATCAAAGCGATTCATTAGTGGTTCGGTACAATGGTGTCCGGTTCTAATAGCTATTCCCAATTTGTCGATAATCATTCCAATATCAGATGGGTGCGTGCCATCTACCAAAAAAGACAATACACTTGCTTTGTTGGCAGCTTCTCCTATTATTCTAACCCCTTCTATTTTCTTTATTTTTTCGGTAGCATAGCTCAATAGTTCGTGCTCGTAAGCTTCAATATTTGCTATGCCAATGTTATTCATGTAATCTATGGCTGCAGCTAATCCCAGTCCACCAACAATGTTGGGTGTTCCTGCTTCAAACTTATGAGGTAATTCGTTGTAAGTAGTTTTCTCAAAAGTTACGGTTTTAATCATATCGCCACCACCTTGGTAGGGAGGTAATTCATTTAAAATAGCTTCTTTACCATATAAAATGCCTACTCCTGTCGGACCAAACATTTTATGAGCTGAAAAAGCATAAAAATCGCAATCTAGCTCTTGAACATTAACTTTAGTGTGAGGAACTGCTTGTGCTCCATCAATCAACACAAAAGCTCCAGCCGTTTTAGCCAATTTAATAATTTCTTTAACAGGATTTATGGTTCCTAATGTGTTAGAAACATGTGTTACAGCTACTAATTTTGTTTTAGGCGAAAGTAGTTTTTTAAACTCATCTATCAACAATTCACCTTTGTCGTTGATTGGAATTACTTTTAAAATAGCTTTTTTTTCTTCGCATAACATTTGCCACGGAACAATATTGGAATGATGTTCCATGGTAGAAATAATAATTTCATCACCTGCATGGATATGTTTTTTGCCAAAGCTCGAAGCTACTAAATTGATGCTTCCTGTAGTGCCGCTGGTAAAAATTACTTCGTGATTATGTTTTGCATTAATAAACTGCAGCACTGTTGTTCGGGCTTTTTCATAAGCATTGGTAGCTTCCTGACTTAAGGTATGAATTCCTCTATGGATGTTGCTGTTTTCGTGTTGGTAATAACGATTGATAACATCAATTACCTGTTGTGGTTTTTGCGAAGTAGCGCCATTATCAAAATAGATTAATGGTTTCCCGTTCACTTGGCGTTGAAGGATGGGGAAGTCTTTTCGGATTTTATCTGAGTTTATAAAGTTCATAAAGTTAAAAGTTTATAAAGTTTTGATTAATCCAGAAAGAATTTTAGATATTTCTTCTGAGAGTTTATATTTCTCATCAAAACTTTCTTTTGAAATTGTTCTTAATTCTTCTGTTAAATAAAGCATAGAACGAACTTCTCCACATGAACCTTTAGCTATAAACAAAAAGTATTTAAATTCATTATTTGATTTTCTTTCAAATCCTTCAGCAATATTATTCATTATAGAAACAGCAGCCCTCTGTATTTGGTCTTTAAAACCAAAATCTTTACTATCATTAAATTCTTTATAGATGGCTATTGTTAGTTGTTTCGCTTTCTGCCAAGCTATTATATCTTCAAACCTATCTATTTTCATTATATATGGACTATTGTCAACTTTTAACTTTCTACTTTATAAACTTTCTAACTAAGTTCTTCCTCAATTTTAGCATCAATATACTCGTGCAAGGTTTCAATAGATATTCTCTCCAAGGCATCTTTAGCAAAAGCATTAATCATTAATTTTAAGGCTCCTTTTTTCGAAATTCCTCTCGATTGTAAGTAAAAAATCGCTTCTTCATCAATCTGTCCAGTTGTTGAACCATGGCTACATTTTACATCATCGGCATAAATTTCTAACTCAGGCTTTGAGTTTGCAGTTGCATTATCAGAAAGTAAAATATTGTTGTTTTGCTGAAAAGCATTAGTAATTTGAGCATCTTGTCTAACAAACACTTTTCCGTTAAATACTCCTGTTGATTCATCATCTAACACGCCTCTATAAACTTCATTAGAGTTACAGTGTGGTTTTTTATGGTCAACTACGGTGTGGTTGTCAATATGATCTTTGTTTTTCCCTAAATACAATCCGTTAAGGTTAGTTTCGCAATTGGACGCATCTACTTCAATGTTCAAATTATTTCTTACCAACGCACCATTAAACGTAGCAGTATTGATGGTAAAATTGCTGTTGGCTTCCTGATAAACTTGTTCGGTAGCAATGCTAAAGTTATTTTCTTTTTTATCTTGAATTTTATTGTATTCTAAATGGGTATTTTCAGCTACAAAAAACTCTGAAACGTGGTTGTTAAAATTCTTTTCACCACCAACATTCACAAAAGATTCAATAATTTTTACCTTACTACCTACATTGCCGATAAACAAATTTCTACTTTGCGAAAGAGTATTGTTTCCTGTGGAGATGTTAATGATGTGGTAAGGTTTTTCAACGCTATTACTTTTAGCGACTTCTAAGTAAATACCATCCGTATGGAAAGCATTGTTCAACGCTAAAAATATTTCTTTTTTATCCTGAGTAAACTGATTGAAATGTTTTTTTAAACCTTCAAAATCCCGTTTTTTAGCTGCTGAAAGTGAAGTTAGTGTAACGCTATCTATTTCAGTAAAATTGGATAGTTCAGGAGAATAATATCCATTTATCACCACCAAAACATGTGCTTCTAAGTTTGGAATTAAAAAATTAGTGATATCAATTTTATCAGGCTGACCAAGTGTGTAAGTATTGTTAACGATTTTTCCTAGTCTTGTGTATTTCCAATATTCCGTTTTAGAAGTAGGAAAATCTAATTCGGCAAGTTCATTTTTTGCATTATTTCGTAAGCCTTCAAAATAGCTATCTTCATTAAACTGAAGAGGTGATAATGCGGCTAAGAAAGTATCTTTTTTTGTTAGTTCTACTGTTGTCATTTTTGGAATGTTAAATTTTAAGTTTTGAATTTTAAATAATAGATATGTAACCTAACATTTATAATTCAACATTTTCAGATTTTATCCAATCATATCCTTTTTCTTCTAATTCTATCGCTAATTCTTTTCCTCCGGATTTAACAATTTTTCCGTTGTATAACACATGCACAAAATCAGGAACAATATAATCTAACAATCTTTGGTAATGCGTAATAACAATAGTAGCATTGTTTGGTGATTTTAATTTGTTTACTCCATTGGCAACAATTCTTAAAGCATCAATGTCTAATCCAGAATCGGTTTCATCTAAAATTGAAAGTTTAGGAGATAACATTGCCATTTGGAAAATTTCGTTTCTTTTTTTCTCACCACCAGAAAAACCTTCGTTTACCGAACGATTAGCCAATTTTGAATCTAATTCTACTAATGCTGATTTCTCTTTTACCATGCCTAAAAACTCTTTTGCAGAAACAGGCTCTTGGTTAAGGTAAGCTCTTTTTTCGTTAATAGCTGTTTTTAAGAAGTTGATGTTGCTTACTCCCGGAATTTCTACCGGATATTGAAAAGCTAAAAACAACCCTTCTCTAGCTCTATCTTCTGGAGATAAATCCAGCAAGTCTTTACCATCAAACTCTACTGAACCTTCAGTAACTTCAAATTCTTCTCTTCCAGCTAAAACAGAGGATAAGGTACTTTTTCCTGAACCATTTGGCCCCATAATAGCATGTACTTCACCTGCTTTTACTTCTAGGTTAATTCCTTTTAAGATTTCTTTACCATCAATACTGGCGTGTAAGTTATTTATTTTAATCATTTCACTTATTTTTATAGAACACGGATAATACTGATGTAACCGATGCTCACTTATATTTATATTTTTATTATCAATTTTAAATTTCTTAGCTTCCTTATTATCCTACTGATCCCTCCAAACTAATTTCCAATAGTTTTTGTGCTTCAACAGCAAATTCCATTGGTAACTTATTTAATACTTCTTTGGCGTAACCGTTAACAATTAAATTAATCGCTTTTTCGGTATCTATTCCTCTTTGGTTGCAATAGAATATTTGGTCTTCGCCAATTTTTGAAGTAGTGGCTTCATGTTCTATTTTAGCAGTACTGTTTTTTGCTTCAATGTATGGAAAGGTATGTGCTCCACATTGATCACCCATCAACAACGAATCACATTGTGTGAAATTTCTTGCATTACTAGCATTTTTATGAATTTGCACCAGTCCTCGGTAAGAGTTGTTGCTATGTCCAGCCGATATTCCTTTAGAGATAATGGTACTTTTAGTATTTTTTCCTAAATGAATCATTTTTGTTCCTGTATCAGCTTGTTGGTAGTGGTTGGTTACCGCTACTGAGTAAAATTCGCCAATAGAATTGTCGCCTTTTAAAATACAAGATGGATATTTCCAAGTAACGGCAGATCCTGTTTCTACTTGTGTCCACGAAATTTTAGCATTCTTGTGGCAAATACCTCTTTTCGTTACAAAATTATATACACCGCCTTTACCTTCTTTATCGCCAGGAAACCAGTTTTGTACTGTTGAATATTTTATTTCGGCATTGTCTAAAGCAATTAACTCAACAATAGCAGCATGTAATTGGTTTTCATCTCGAGATGGAGCAGTACAACCTTCTAGGTAGCTTACATAACTTCCTTCATCAGCTACCACCAATGTTCTTTCAAATTGTCCGGTGTTGGCTTCGTTTATTCTAAAATAAGTAGAAAGTTCCATAGGGCATCGTACTCCTTTTGGAATGTAGCAAAAAGAACCATCAGAGAATACTGCAGAATTTAAAGCTGCGTAGAAATTATCAGATGTTGGAACAACTGTTCCAATGTATTTTTTCACCAATTCAGGATGATTTTGAACAGCTTCGCTAAACGAGCAGAAAATTATCCCTAATTCTTTTAGTTTTTCTTGAAAAGAAGTTTTTACGGAAACTGAATCGAACACGAAATCAACGGCAACACCGGATAGTGCTTTTTGTTCATCCATAGAGATTCCCAATTTATCCATAGTAGCTTTCATTTCAGGGTCTATGTCTTCCCATTTCACATCTCCTTTCTTTTTGGGAGCTGAATAATAAGACAAAGCTTGAAAATCAATCTTTGGGTAACGTACATGCGCCCATTCTGGTTCAACCATTTTTTGCCATGCTCTGAAAGCATTTAAACGGTATTCCAACATCCATTCCGGTTCATTTTTCTTGGCAGAAATTAAGTGTACCACCTCTTCGTTTAATCCAGGAGGAAGTTTATCAGATTCAATGTTTGAAGTAAAACCGTATTTATACTCTTTATCTTTTAACTCTTCTTTTAAATCGTCTTCTGTGTATGCCATTTTATTAGTTTATTAATTTTTAAAGTTTTTGCCCACTTGGCTTTTACTTTATGAGCTTTCTACTTAAAGCGAGAAACTTTCCCCACAACCACAAGTTCTGTTAGCGTTAGGGTTTTTAAAAATAAAGCCTTTGCCATTTAGTCCACCTGAAAAATCAAGTTCTGTTCCGGCAAGGTATAGAATGCTCTTTTTATCGCAGACTACTTTAACTCCATTATCTTCAAACACTTTGTCATCTTCATTGATGATGTGGTCAAAAGATAAATCATAAGTTAAACCAGAGCATCCACCACCTTTAACTCCAACTCTAACAAAGCTTCCTTCGGGAGCATTATCGTCCTGCATTAGCTTAATTGCTTGTCTTTTTGCGTTTTCTGAAACTGTTATCATAATTCAATTATTTAGATTAATTCTAAATTAGGGCAAAAGTACCTAAAATGTGGTATTGAAACAAAGAAAAAGTGAAAAAAGTAAATCTAAATTTAAATAGATTGTTCAATAAATGAAATTCTTATCTTTGCCTCATGTTTGAAGATAAAAATAACCCCAAAGAAATTGAGAATCTTGGTGAATTTGGATTAATCAATCACCTTACTTCTCAAATAAAATTAAAAAACCCAACTTCTGTTAAAGGTGTTGGTGATGATGCTGCTGTAATTGCTCCATCTAAAAATAAACAGATTGTGGTAACTACTGATATGTTGGTAGAGGGCATCCATTTTGATTTGATTTATACACCATTTAAGCATTTAGGATATAAGGCTGTTACAGTTAATCTTTCGGATGTTTATGCTATGAATGCAGTACCTACTCAAATTACTGTTTCTATTGCTGTTTCTAATAAAATTTCTATCGAAGCTTTAGAAGAATTGTATGAAGGAATGTTGTTGGCTTGCGAAATTTATGGAGTTGATTTGGTTGGAGGTGATACCACCTCATCAAATTCAGGATTGATTATAAGTATAACTGCTGTTGGCGAAGCAGAAAAGAAGGAAATAGTTTACAGAAATGGAGCTAAAGAAAATGATTTAATTTGTGTGTCGGGCGACTTAGGGGGAGCTTTTATGGGCTTACAGTTGCTAGAAAGAGAAAAACAAATTTTTAATGAAAATCCTGCTATTCAACCTGATTTTTCGGGATACGATTATGTGTTAGAAAGACAACTAAAGCCTGAACCACGACAAGATGTGATTGAAATGTTTAAAGAATTAGGAGTTCAACCTACTGCTATGATAGATATTTCGGATGGACTTTCTTCTGAAGTTATTCATATTTGTACTCAATCGGGAGTTGGGTGTACTATTTATGAAGATAAGCTTCCTATTGATCCTTTAACGGTTTCTACAGCTGAAGAAATGAATTTAAACCCTTCTGTTTGTGCATTAAATGGTGGTGAAGATTATGAATTGCTTTTCACGATTTCTTTAGAAGATTATGAGAAGATAAAAGAACAAAAAAGAGTTGCTATTATCGGACATATAACTTCTGATAAAGGCAAGTACGAGTTTGTTTCTAATGGAGATACGGTTCATGAACTTACTGCTCAAGGGTGGAATGCCATCTTGAAAAAAGAGGATGAAAACTAAAGTGTAGAATGTGATGTGTGTTACATCAATTTGTTTTCACTAACTTTACCAAATGGCACTTTTGAAACATGATAATATTAACATTTTAAAAAAAATCACTTTTGTCAGAGGGATTAATATTATCGGATTATATTTCAGTTATCATCTTTCAAAACTTACCAAATCGGGAAAAATAGTAGGCTTACCCATGAGCTTAACTATTGAACCTACAACAGCTTGTAATTTAGGTTGTCCTGAATGTCCGAGTGGGCTAAAACAATTTTCTCGTCCAGAGGGGAATCTTAAAAATCCATTTTACCAACAGACCATAAATAAGGTAAAAAAACATGTTTTTTACTTGAATTTTTATTTTCAGGGAGAGCCTTTTATTAACCCTAATTTTTTGGATATGGTAGCTTATGCCAATCAAAATAATATTTACACAGCTACATCAACCAATGCTCATTTTCTTACAGATGAAACAGCTAAAAAAACAATAGAATCGGGATTGGACAGATTGATTGTTTCTATTGATGGTATTACTCAAGAAGTGTATGAGAATTATCGTATTCATGGAAAGTTAGATAAGGTGCTGACTGGAACAAAAAACATCTTAAAATGGAAAAAAGAGCTTCAATCTAAAACGCCTTATGTTATTTTTCAGTTTTTGGTAGTGCAACCTAACGAACATCAAATAGAGGAAGCAAAGTTATTGGCAAAAGAGTTGGGTGTTGATGAAATTCGTTTTAAAACGGCTCAGGTATATAACTACGAAAACGGAAATCCACTTATTCCGAAGAATGAGAAATATTCCCGTTATAAAAAACTGCCTAACGGAAAATTCACTTTAAAAAACAAAATGCACAACGAATGTTGGCGCATGTGGAGTTCATGTGTAATTACTTGGGATGGAAAGGTGGTGCCTTGTTGTTTTGATAAAGATGCGCAACATCAGTTAGGTGATGTGTCAATATCCAATTTTAAAGAACTTTGGAAATCTGAGGCGTACCAATTGTTTAGAAAAAACATATTGACTAACAGACAAGCTATAGATATCTGTAAAAACTGCACCGAAGGAACTAAAGTTTTTGAAGATTAAATTAATTAATTATCACTTTTTTTACTTTCTTACTTCCTTTGTCATTTAGTAATGTCACTAAATATACCGCTTCACTCCAGTTGGTTGTATTGATTTTTTCATAAGTTGAATTAGTTATGTTTTTGGAAAAAATTAATTTGCCGGATAAATCTCTAATTTCAACTTCAGTATATCTTTTAGTAGCTAAAAACTCTATTTGGATATAGTTATCTATTGTCCATATTTTAACTTCATTTGATGTTATTTCATCAACAGATACAACGGTATTACTAACGGTAATCAGCTTGTCAATTTCCTGATAACAATTGCTGTTTTGAGAAGCTCTTAGTTTTGCTAAATACGAACCGGGTTGCATGTAAGCATGTGTTGGACTGGGTAACGTTGAAGTATTTCCATCACCAAAATTCCATAAATAATTGATTGCATTAGTTGATTGATTATTGAAGTTAATTTGCTCACTAATAGCAAAAGTATCTTTAGCAGTGGTGAATGTTGCCACTATTGGTAAGGGATTGGTTAGTTCCACGGTATCTACTGTATTTCCACAAAGTGCATCTGTAGTTTCAATGGTATAGATTCCATTAGCAAGGTTGTTTAGTGTATCATACATCAATATATTGTTTTTAGATGATACTACATTGTTGTTAGCATCTCTCCATGTAATATCAAAAGGAGAAGTACTGTTTTTTGTAAAAATTATTTTACCATCTTGCTGGTTTACACAGCTAATTTCATTGATGTCGATATTTTTTGGAGCTCCAATGTGTAGTAAAAATCTAGCAGAAACAGTAGTGTCATAAAGCGTAACATTTATAGAGTTAATTTGTTTCAAATTATAGATATTTCCTGTTTGTAAATCTTCTAATAGTAAACAAGATATGTTTTCTAAACTTGAAACGTTTTCAGTTTCTATTATATGTGTTCCTGTAACACCTGTAAGAATTTTTATAGGGATATTAATTTCTTGCTCCGGCAGTTGATTAATAGAAAACATATTGTTACCCATAACACTTGCTATCATAGGGAGAAGGGTGTTGTCAGAGGGCATTTTAGCAGCATCAAGGTTAGTGTCAAAGTTATTTGTAGCACTGGGATTAAAATTTATAATAAGCTCATCACTACCATTTGCATTGGTAGCTATCATTTTAAAAGGTTGGTTATTTACCGTTTTCAAAAAGCTACCAGTTGTACTTGTTTTGGATGTTTCCCTAAAAGTAACATTAGCAGTCGGACTAAATGCTTGCACCCATATTGCCTGAGAAGAAGCAATAATATTAGAGCCGCCATTAGTGCCAAAACCGGCAACATAACTGGCAAACTGCTGTAAATCAGGGTTCCAAATATAAATGGCAAAATTAACGCCTATTTTGGAAATGTTAGGACTATCCCAATCAATAGAAGATGGATAAGGATTGGCTAACATATTCCATCCATCATCTGTTGGTAAACCTGAATTGGTATATGAAAGAGGTAAACTTATATTACCAACATTTGGAGGGCCAGTAACGTCAACGGTGAATGGTTGTGTTCCTGTAATTGTGTCGCCACTCCAAACCCAAAGTCCTTCGCCTACACCAATTACATCATTTGCATTTATAGGTGGTGTAAATCCATTGCTTTGAGCTCCTGGTAAACTTTCATCATAAAAATAAATGGAAGGCCAAGGATTAGCAGCTGTCGGCCAATTAGGGAAATCTGAACCGGGAAAACCACTAGTAATAAAGCTACTGCTTAAATCGGCAATAGAAGCGCCTGTAACGGAAGAACCTATAAATCTCCAATTAGTAGCTCCTGCATCTATATACCGCTGCATGGTAATATTACCTGAAATAGGATTGAAGAAAGTACATGCTGCAACAGTACTAAAAACATTATTCCCTGTTGAGGGGGTTGGACCATCATTAAAAATAACAGTATTATTTAAGGAAAGTGTATAGCTATTTTCATTTTCATAAATTCCTGCTGTATATCGAAGTCTTAGAGTTGATCCTGTAGGAACATAAATATCACTTGAAGAGTTTGAACGTTTAGCATAAAAATCACCTACAGGTACATTGTCAATGTAAGCAGTAATATAAGCTCCATTCCAGCTGTCGCCATAACTGTCAAACATGTTTAATGTATATTTACATTTTGTAGTTAGTTCATTAATTCTAGCTGTTCCTGCAGAGTCAGAAATGAGTGTTAATGCGTTATTAGTATTAAAATTTCCTGTAGCAATGCCTATATTTAAAGTTCCTGTTAAATTTACATTGCCTGAATTTATATTAGCACCATTTACATTGTCAACAGTTAAGTTATAAATGTTTTGTGTTCCAATTAAATTCAAATTGTTTATTACATCTCCTTTAAATGTTAAGTTTCCTGTTGATGGGACAAAAGTACCATTATTGTTAAAGTTAGCATAGACATTAATATTTGCTCCTGCATTTAAAGTAAGTGTAGCTCCATTACTTACTGTTAAATCCTTACATACGGCTGTACTTCCTGTAATTATAGGGTAGTTTGGCATTCCTGCTGGAATTAACGCATTCATGATGGTAGTAGGAACATCGGCATCCCAGTTATTAGGATTAAACCAATCGGTATTTACAGAACCGTTCCAAGTAGAAGTTGATTTAAAAATAAATTGAACTTGAGGTTTATAATTCACTCTATTGTTTGGTGTTTGTCCACAAATACTTCCTCCATTATCATCTTGTCGGTAACTGTACCCATTGTTTGCATTATAAATTCTACATTGTCCTGAAGCATCCCAAGTAGGCTGAACTTGAGACCAACAAATTTCTATTGCAATGTTGCTTGTTCCATTCCAAGTAAAAGGATTATCTAATATAATCATGTCGTAATCTCTTGGTTCTGGAGCATAAGTAAAGGCATTTTTAACAGTTGTCCATCCTGTAGTGCCTAAGTTGTTAGAATTTTGTCGGTTAGTATGCTTCATTTTTATAGTATATCCAGGAATATTAAATAATGGGTTAGTAGTTATAAAAAAACCCACTTGTGTTAATGTATTTGCTCCCGAAATACCAGCAGCATTTAATTCCTGACGAGTATATACAAAATGTGCTACCTGCCTTCTAAAATAAGTATTAATGGGAGAAGCTTGAGTGATAGTGTTTTCGGCTGTACCTGTACCTATTTGTATGGCTTGACTATTAGCTTCTGAATAAAATATGATGGCTACAAGAATAAGTATAAATTGTTTCATAATAAGTAAAATTACGTAGTCAAATTAGATGTAAATTAAGTAAAAATATTTCAAAAAAACTAATAAATAGGTATTTATACTTACTGTTTATGAGATGAAAACATTTTAATTACTGACAAAGAATAGTTATTTGTCGATGAAAATTTTAGAAGAAGTATGTAAAATGGGAAATGTAGTTTTAAAAAGGAATAGTAATTTTGTGTCTAATGAATTCAAGCGATATAAAATCTATTTACCTTAACATATCTCAGACTAAAAGAATAGTTCAGCAATTTCAAGAGAATGAACTTTCTCATATTCATTTAAAAGGGTTGTTGGGTTCTGCTACTGCATTTTATGCAAATGCCGTTTATGAAAATTTGCCTGTTAATTTTTTTATTGTTCTTAACGATAAAGAAGAAGCTGCCTATTTCTTTAATGATTTAGAACGTGTTGTTGGTGAAGATAAAGTGCTTTTTTTTCCTAATTCATACAGAAATCCTTATCAGGTAGAACAAACAGATAATGCTAATGTATTAATGCGTGCTGAGGTGCTTGGTGCATTAAGCAAATCATCATCTACCAAGCTTGTAGTTACTTATCCGGCAGCACTTTCTGAAAAGGTAATTACCAAAAAAATACTCAAAAAAAATACGCTTAAACTAAAAGTGGAAGAAGAAATTCCATTAAGTAATTTAATAGAAAAATTAAACGAATATCAGTTTGAACGGGTTGATTTTGTGGTAGAACCCGGACAGTTTTCTATAAGAGGAGGAATTGTAGATGTGTTTTCTTTTTCTAACGAAAATCCTTACAGAATTGAGTTTTTTGGTGATGAAATTGTATCTGTAAGAAGCTTTGACCCTGTTTCGCAGTTGAGTATTAAAAATTATCAGAAAGTAACTATTCTTCCTAACATTCAAAATTCGATATTGGAAGAAATGAGAATCTCTATTTTAAACTATTTGCCTAAAAATACTATAGTTTGGGCTAAAGATATTGCACTTATTGCAGCTCAATTAGAAAAAGATTTTACTAATGCACAAGAAGCATATAAAAAAGTAAAAAATTCTCCTTTGGCACATTTAATTCCCGAAGAAATTTACTATCAAAAAAATAACTTCTCAGAAGATATTGCTGCTAAAAATACCATTGAGTTTGGTAATCAACTTCAGTTACAAGCTGATTTAGAAATTCAATTTAATCTGCAAGTTCAGCCCATTTTCAATAAAAATTTTGACTTATTACATCAAGATTTATTAGAAAAAAGAGAACAGGGATACAAAGTGTCTGTTTTGGCTGATAGTTCTAAACAAATAGAACGTTTATCTGCTATTTTTGAAGATATTGGCAAAGCCTTAGATTTTAATTCTGTTTTACTTACACTACATGAAGGATTTATTGATAACGACAATAAAATTGCACTTTATACCGATCATCAGATTTTTAACCGATACCAACGATTTCATCTTAAAGACAGTTATAAGAAAAAATCAGAAAGCCTTACTTTAAAAGAGCTTCACGGCTTGTCTCCCGGAGATTTTATCACTCATATAGACCATGGTGTTGGGCGATTTTCTGGCTTAGAAAAAATTGATGTAAATGGCAAACAACAAGAAGCCATTAGAATTGTTTATGCCAATAATGATTTGCTTTACGTAAGTATACATTCATTACATAAAGTAACCAAGTTTGTTGGTAAAGATGGAATTCCGCCAAGTGTAAATAAATTAGGTTCGCCACAATGGCAAACCGCCAAACAAAAAACCAAATCTAAAATAAAAGAAGTAGCTTTTGATTTAATTAAGCTTTATGCCGAAAGAAAATCAAAAAAAGGTTTTCAGTTTATGCCCGATACCTATTTGCAAGACGAGTTGGAAGCTTCTTTTATTTATGAAGATACGCCCGATCAACTAAAAGCTACACAAGATGTGAAAAAAGATATGGAAGCAGATTTTCCTATGGATAGGTTAATTTGTGGGGATGTTGGTTTTGGAAAAACTGAAGTAGCTATAAGAGCAGCTTTTAAGGCTGTTACTGATAGTAAGCAAGTTGCAATATTAGTTCCTACTACTATTTTAGCTTTACAACATTATAAAACTTTTAAAGAAAGACTGAAAGATTTTCCTTGTAAAGTAGATTACATTAATCGTTTTAAAACCAAAAAACAACAGACAGATACACTAAAAAAATTAAGTGAAGGTCAGGTAGATATTTTAATTGGCACACACAGAATTGTTGGAAATGATGTGAAATTTAAAGATTTAGGGTTGTTGATAATTGATGAAGAACAGAAATTTGGTGTTTCGGTAAAAGATAAATTGAAAACCATAAAAGCTAATGTAGATACCCTTACGCTTACCGCTACACCAATACCTAGAACTTTGCAGTTTTCATTAATGGCAGCAAGAGACTTGTCTAACATTAATACTCCTCCTCCCAACCGACAACCTGTGGAAACTAAATTGGTTACTTTTAATGAAGAACTTATTCGTGATGCTATTATTTATGAAACTTCAAGAAGAGGACAGGTTTTTATCGTAAACAATAGAGTGGAAAACATAAAAGAAGTTGCGGGCATGGTTCAGCGTCTTTGTCCGAATGTAAGTGTTTTAACTGCTCACGGACAAATGAAAGGTCCAGAATTAGAGCAAAAAATGGCTGCTTTTGTAGAAGGTCAATATGATGTATTGATTGCTACCACTATCATTGAATCAGGCTTAGATATTCCTAATGCTAATACCATCATTATATTAAATGCTAACCATTTTGGGATGAGTGATTTGCACCAAATGAGAGGCAGGGTTGGAAGGTCTAACAAAAAAGCATTTTGTTACTTAATGGCTCCTCCATTACATACCTTAACTATGGAAGCTCGAAAAAGATTAACAGCCCTTGAGCAGTTTTCTGAATTGGGTAGTGGTTTTCAAATTGCTATGCGAGATTTAGACATTAGAGGAGCTGGAAATTTATTGGGAGCCGAGCAAAGTGGTTTTATTTCTGAAATTGGTTTTGATGTGTATCAGAAAATTTTGCAAGAAGCCATAGATGAGTTGAAAGAAAATGAATTTAAAGAGTTGTATGCTGAAGAATTAAAAACCAAAAACTTTGTAAAAGATTGCCAAATAGAAACTGATTTTGAAATTTTAATTCCAGATGATTACATCACCAACATTGCAGAAAGACTTTCTATTTACAAGGAGTTGGATGAGTTAGATAATCTAGAAGAATTAGAAAAATACAAAATGCAATTGGTAGATAGGTTTGGAAAAATTCCTTACGCTACTGAACAACTTTTTAAAGCTATCCAACTAAGGTGGATAGCCAAAGAAATTGGGTTTGAGAAATTACTATTAAAACAGAAAAAGTTGATAGGCTATTTTATTAACAACCCTGACTCTCCTTATTTTCAATCTGGCAGATTTACTAATGTATTGAGTTTTGTTCAACAAAACCAACGAATATGTAAAATGAAAGAGAAAAATAACAAGCTTTCGTTGGTATTTGAAAATGTAACGTCCATTCATCAAGCGATTGAATTTATAGAACCAATGACAACCCCCTGTATTGGTATAAAATAACTCATACAATAAAAGTCATTTTTCAATGAAAAAATAAGTAGTTTTGGAACGTATTTTGATAACACCAGAAAACAAAAACTTAAAAAATTTAACACATGAGAAAATTAGGATATTTAATGATGTTGATTGTTGTAGCAGGTTTATATGCGTGCAGCCCAAGCATTCCATTTACAAACGAGGATAAAATAAAGTATAACTTAACTGAAGAAAGAATTAAAAAACTACAGTTTTTTGTTTCTAGAGACATTGTTTTGCAACGAGGAGAACGTACAGATGAAGCTCAGGAATTTGATAAAGATGGTAAATTAGTAGTTTCAAGTTCTGCATTATTAGATGAAATTTATATTAAAGAAGGAACTCCTGGAGTTGTAGTTAAAGTAATTGATGAAAACAAAGTGGCAGTAAGTTTTGATGCTACCGATGATAATAAATACTTAGTTTTTGGAGATCCTAATAATAGAGGAAGATACAATTTAATGGGTGCAGAATGGAATAACGGAAAAGGTAAAATTAATTATGGCGGAAAAGTTTATTATGTTATGCCGGGTGGAGCAAGTGCTTACTTAAAATACAAAATGAAGAAAAGCAACGAAAGCAGAAAAAGCCAAAGTGCTGCCAAAGGTAGAAAAGTTAATAACTAAAAATAATAACTCACATATTATAAACTGCTTCAAAAATTTTTGAAGCAGTTTTTTTATACAAAAAATTCATGGAAAATCAATTAAAAGAAACACTTAATTTCATTAAAGGACAAGGGATTGAAAATGCAACGGTAGGTATAATTTTAGGAACAGGCTTAGGCGGATTAGTTGAGAAAATTGAAATAATTAAAGAAATTTCTTATGATAAAATACCTCACTTTCCTGTTTCAACGGTAGAATCGCATGTGGGGAAATTAATTTATGGAAAAATTAATGGTAAAACTGTAATAGCCATGCAAGGCAGGTTTCATTATTATGAAGGTTATGATATGAAACAGATTGCTTATCCTGTAAAAGTATTGAAAAACTTAGGGGTGAACTTTTTACTCATTTCTAATGCTGCAGGAGCAGTAAATTTAGCCTTTAACAAAAGTGAGCTAATGTTAATTACAGATCATATAAATATGTTCCCGTCCAATCCATTAATTGGAAAGAACAACAATGAAGAAGGCCCGAGGTTTCCAGATATGAGTTGTGCTTACAATAAAAATCTCAACAATTTAATTGAAGAAATTGCTCAAGAAAAAAACATCACACTTAGAAAAGGTGTTTATGTTTCCGTTCCTGGACCAAATTTGGAAACCAGAGCAGAATATAAAATGCTTAAATTACTAGGTGCAGATGCTGTAGGCATGAGCACTGTTCCAGAAGTTATAGCAGCTAACCATTTAGGGTTGCCTTGTTGTGCTATTTCTGTACTAACAGATGAGTGCGACCCAGAAAATTTGGCTCCTGTTGCGTTGGAAGAAATTTTAGCAGCAGCAGCCATTGCAGAGCCTCAGCTTACAACACTTTATACAGCACTTATTCATAGACTTTAATTTTTTTAATTCATCATATTAAGAAACTATATTAAAGGAGTTTGTTAATTTTGCCAACATTATGAATATTCAAGTATTAAAATCTAAAATTCACCGTGTAAAAATTACGGAAGCCGATTTGAATTATATTGGCAGCATTACTATTGATGAAACATTAATGGAAGCTGCAAACATTATTGAGGGAGAAAAAGTGCAAATCGTAAATATTAATAATGGTGAACGCTTAGAAACTTATGTAATAAAAGGCATAAGAGACTCTGGAAACATTTGCCTTAATGGCCCCGCAGCCAGAAGAGTTGCAGTTGGAGATATTATTATCATTATCACCTATGCATCAATGGATTTTGAGGAAGCTAAAAAATTTAAACCTACTATCATTTTCCCTGATGAAACTACTAATAAATTGAAGTAGTTTTCGTTTCTTTACGTTGTTTTTCAGGATAATAATCATCTCATCAACATAGTCAGATGCAAAAAAACTTTATAGCTATTCTTAAAATTATCTTACCACTTGGTTTAGGGTTGTTTTTAATTTGGCTAGTTTTTAAAGATTTAACAGATAAAGATATTACTGAAATAAAAGCTTCATTTAACGAAATCAATTATTCTTTTTTAATTCTATCCGTAATATTTGGTATAATAAGTCACTTAAGTAGAGCTTGGCGTTGGAAATACCCTTTGAATCACTTAGGTTACCAACCAAAATTACATAATAGTTTTTTTAGTACCATGATAGGTTACTTTGCTAATTTAGGCATTCCTCGTAGTGGAGAATTATTACGTTGTGGTGTAATGAGTAAGTACGAAAATATTCCTTTTAATAAATTGGTTGGGACTGTAATTGCCGAGCGTATGGCAGATTTATTAGTGCTTTGTGGTTTTATTGCTATGGTATTTTTCTTACAGTTTGAAATGTTAACCAATTACTTTAGGGAGTTAGGTTTCTTTAAACAAATATCATTTACTAAAATGTTTATTTTAGGAACAGCTTTTTTTGTTGTAGTAATTGTTTCCTATTTGTTATTAAAACGTTCAAAACATAGTTTTTTTGAAAAACTCAGAAAGTTTCTTTCAGGAATAAAACAAGGACTAATTGCTATTTTAACTATGCCTAACAGGGGTAAATTTATTTTACATACGATATTCATTTGGGCAATGTATTTTTTAATGTTTTACATTACTATTTTTAGTTTACCTGAAGTAGAAACACTACCCATTTCAGGAATTGTAACTGCCTTTGTTTTGGGAGGAATAAGTATAGCTGCAACCAATGGAGGTATTGGTGCTTACCCCTTAGCTATAAGTTCTGTGTTAACGCTTTATGGAGTAGATCATAATGTTGGTTATGCTTTTGGTTGGGCAACATGGATAGCTCAGACAGCTATGATTGTTATTGTAGGATTAATTTCATTGGTATTAGTTCCGAAGCTAAACGAAAAAACAAGTGAACTTTAGCAACTAAATCATAAAATTATTGATAAGTTTGACTATGGAAATCTCACATTTAACAGCAATTAAAAATAAAATTATTAGCCGCTTATCTCTACCTGTGTTAAAAGAACAATGGCAAAATAAAAAAGTAGTTTTTACCAACGGATGTTTTGATATTTTACACCAAGGACATATTACTTATTTAGCACAAACTGCCGATTTAGGGGATAAACTTATTGTGGGAATTAACTCAGATGCTTCTGTAAAAATGTTGAATAAAGGTACTGCTCGTCCGTTACAAGATGAATATTCTCGTGCATTAATTATTGCTTCACTTAACTTTGTAGATGCCGTTATTATTTTTGATGAAGCGACTCCTTTACAACTAATTACAGCTCTTCAGCCACAAGTATTGGTAAAAGGTGGCGATTATGATAGTGTTATTAACGATCCATCCGACAAAAAATACATTGTAGGTTCAGATGTAGTAAAACAAAACGGAGGCGAAGTAATTGTAGTTCCTTTTTTACCCGGATATTCTACTACAAGTATTGAGGGAAAAATAAAGAGAGGGTAATTATTTTCCCACTACCACTTCAATTAAATCTTCTTTTTTAAGGTAGTTCTCAGCTAGTTTTTTTAATTCTTCAGCATCAATATTTTTTACTTTTTCGATGTAGTTGTTGTAGTATTCAAAATTAAAACCGAAGAAGTGAACATTTTCAAAAAGAGATGCCATATTAAAAGGGCCATCACAGCTTCTTAGTACTTGTCCAAGAATGTAGTTTTTTACTAACGCTAATTCATCATCACTTACCAAAACAGTTTGAAGCAATTCAATTTCCTTATAAATTTCTGCCAACGCATTATCGGTTACATCTACACCAACTTCAGTATTAATGTAGAAAAAAGCAGCTTGCTGCATGCTCATAATTCCTGCATTTATACCATAAGTATACCCTTTATCTTCCCTAATATTTTTCATTAATCGAGAACCAAAATAGCCTCCTAAAATGGTAGTTAAAATTTGTAAGCCAAAATAATCAGGATGGTTTTTATTAGGCATCACCCTTCCAATTCTTATGGCAGATTGCATGGCACCGTCTTTAGAAATGTGCTTTGTTTTTTCTGAGCTAGATTCTTCAGCAATACTTGGGTAGTTAATTTCAGGAGTGAAAGGCATTAATAAATCTTTTCTTCCCATTTGTTGGTTTAATACTTTTATGTCATGGTCGGTTACTTTTCCGGAAGCAATAATAGTAACATGAGCAAAATTATAATGTTGTTGATGGAATTTTTTAATAGCTTCCAAAGAAAGCTGCTCAAAATGATATGCTTCTGTTTTCTTTCCGTAAGGATTGTTTTTTCCTAGCAACATTTCCATAAACTCTGTGTGAGCAACAAAACTTACTTTTTCGAGGTTAATTTTAAACTTTTCGTAAGCATTTTGTTTATACACTTCAAATTCATGTTCGGAAAAAGCAGGAAAAGCAATTACTTCTTTAACAAATGGCAAAACATGGGGCAAATGTTTAGACAAGGTATAAACCGTAACATTAGCATTGTCGTAAGCAAATTCGGTATCTAAAAAAGCTCCATACTGATCAATGCCTTCGGCAATTTCGGCAGAAGTAAAATTTTTAGAACCCTCTTGCATTAATTTGTTGGCAGAAGCAGCAATTAGAGGACTAGGTTGGTACCATTTTCCGGCTTTAAAAATAAAACTGATTTTTAGAATTTCTTCACTACCACCTGAAATATAATAAACCGGCACACCATTGTCTAGCTGTGTTTTAACAGGCTCTAAAAAAGCAATACTTGATACTTGATTAAATGGAGGTGCTTGTGTTCTATTAATTTCAGTCATACAATATATTTTTTGTAAAAGTAATTAATGTTGTTGGGCTGATATTGTGAATAGAATTAAAAATTGATAGAAGTAATCTATTTTTTTGATTATAAATAGTGGCTAAAGACAAAAAATCAATATAACTATCAGATTAAAAGTGTTTTAAAATTTTTACATTTTTGCTAAAGCGATTAAAACTTAGAATAGTTTTGCGTACAATTAATAACTAAATTTATTTATGAAAAAAATGTTTATTCTACCAGTTGCCTTAGTTGCATTAATGGTAGTTTCTTGTGGTCCAACCCAAGAAGAAGTTGAAGCTAGAGAAAAAGCAGTTGCTGATTCTGTTGCTACTTACAATGCTCAAGTTGAAGCTGAGGCTGCTGCCGCTGCTGAAGCAGAAGCTGCTGCAAAAGCTGAGGCAGAAGCTGCTGCTGCTATTGAAAAAGCTAAAGCTGATTCTGTTGCTGCTGCTCAAGCTGCTCCTAAGAAAAAGAAATAATTTATTTTTCTGAAGAAAACAAAAAAGGCTGGATACTTAGTATTCAGCCTTTTTTTATGATTGTTTGTTAATGGTTTCAAGTTTAATGTTTGAGGTTTGAAGTTGTTGGATAAATTTTTAATTAAACTAGTATTTGTCGATAAAATCGAGAGGCTGAACTATAATGTTCAAATTCGAGGCTTTCGAAGTTTTGAAAATCAGGAGTTTACTTGGGTAAATGACTGGTTTTTAAAACAAGAATAACGAAGAAGTTGGACATTATAGACAGGTTCTAATTAAAATTCCGCATTTTTAGGAGTTCTTGGAAATGGAATTACGTCACGGATGTTAGTCATTCCGGTTACAAAAAGTAACAAACGTTCAAAACCTAAACCAAATCCTGCATGAGGAGCTGTTCCAAATTTTCTGGTTTCTAAATACCACCAAACACTTTCGTGAGGGATATTAAACTGCTCAATTTTTTGCTTCAATACATCATATCTTTCTTCACGCTGAGAGCCACCAACAATTTCACCTATTCCTGGGAACAATATGTCCATTGCTTTAACGGTTTTTCCATCATCATTTAATTTCATGTAAAAAGCTTTAATTCCGGCAGGATAATCAGTGATTATTACCGGTTTTTTAAAATGCTTTTCAACCAAAAATCGTTCGTGTTCCGATTGTAAATCAGCTCCCCAATCTTCAATAATATAGTTGAATTTTTTGTTTTTATTTGGTTTAGAGTTTTTCAAAATATTGATGGCTTCTGTATAAGTAATTCTTTCGAAATCATTTGCCAACACAAACTGCAATTTCTCAATCAATTCCATAGAACGTTGGTCTTGTGGTTTTGATTTTTCTTCATCTGTTAGTCGTGAACTTAAAAATTCAAGATCATCTTTACAGTTTTCTAAGGCATATTTAACACAATATTTTAGCATTTCTTCAGCCAAATTCATGTTATCATTGTTATCGGCAAAAGCAACTTCAGGTTCTATCATCCAAAATTCCGCTAAATGACGGGTTGTGTTAGAGTTTTCAGCTCTAAAAGTTGGTCCGAAAGTATATACCTGGCTTAGTGCCAAAGCAGCTAATTCAGCTTCTAACTGACCAGTTACAGCAAGGTTAGCAGGCTTTCCAAAAAAATCTTCTTTATAATTAATGGTACCATCTTCATTTTTTGGAGGATTGGCAATATCTAGGGTAGTTACCTGAAACATTTCTCCCGCACCTTCACCATCTGTTCCTGTAATTAAGGGAGTGTGAATATTGTAAAACCCTTTGTCATTAAAAAATTTATGTATTGCAAAAGTCATAGCATGACGAATTCTGCCCACAGCACTAAACGTATTGGTTCTGTAACGTAAATGTGCTATTTCTCTTAAAAATTCTAATGAGTGTTTTTTTGGCTGTAATGGGTAATCTTCAGGATTAGCTTCTCCTAAAATTTCAAGTGTGGTACAATTTATTTCTATGGCTTGTCCACTACCTTGAGAGGCTACCACCTTTCCATTTACAGCAATTGCTGCTCCTGTTGTTGCTTTGTCAACTAAACTTTCATTGTTCGTATTTAACTCTATAACAATTTGGATATTTTTAATAGTGGAACCGTCATTTAATGCAATAAATGCAACGTTTTTGCTACCTCTTTTTGTTCTTACCCAACCCATTACAGTAATTTCTTCACCAATAGGTTGTTTTTCAAATAAATCTTTAATTTTTATGCGTTGTGTCATTGTACATTGAATTTTTGACGAAATTACTTTTTTACAATTAATGACAAGTGTTTTTATTCCACAGTTTTTTTATAAACAATACCTCTTTCTTTCAGATAGCTCATAAAATAGTTGAAACATGGTTCGTGCTTGCCTACTAACTCTGGAGGAAAAACACCTTTTTCGGAAAATAAGCCTTCTAAAAACATGTTGGCTGCAGCAGTTGCTGTATAACCTGTAGTTCTTGCCATAGATGAAGTATTAGTTTGAGAGCAATATTCATCATGTAAATTGTAAATGACGGTTGTTGCTTTACCATTTTTATCTGTGCCTTTTACGGTAACGCGCATCACTGTAATTTCTTCTTCGGTTTCACCTAATTTCCATTCGTTGAATAAAACAGTACAAGTAAAATCCAATGGAATAATAGCTGTGCCTTTTACATTTATAGGGTTGGTATCAAAAAAGCCACTCGATTTCAATACTTTTACATACTCTACATGTCCGGGATAACGCAAGGTTTTTTCTTTCATATTGTTGATGTGTGGCATCGTAAAAATAATAGAACGTAATCCATCGCTATTAAAAGACTCTAACGTGCCAACACCATCAAACTCTACATATTCGCAATCAGTAAGGGCTTCTTTGGTAATCATCTCTCCATTCTCCACATAACGGGCAGGACGAGTATATTCTTCAATCACATCAATTGGCGAAAATGGAGCTTTGTAGCAGAAAGGCCATTTTTTTACTTTTGGTAAACCGCCTACCAAGCATTCAAAATCGGTTAATTGCAGTTGTTCGTTATAGTAACCTAAAATAATATTGTCCATTCCAGGAGCAACACCACAATCAACTATTGCAGTAACATTTTTTTGTTGGGCAAGTTCATGCAGTTCTAACGCATTTTCAGGAAAGAAAGAAATATCGATTACATTTTTCTCTGCTTCAATAATATTTTTTAGGGTATTGAATCCTAAGAAACCGGGCACAGCACAAATTACCAAATCAAAAGGTTGAAGTGTTGTTTTTAATGTTGCTGTTTGAGTAACATCCAGCTGCAAAATGTTCAATTGATTACATTTATTTTTTACATGTTGTAAAGTGGAGGTGTTTACATCGGTAAGGGTTACTTCATGTTTTTTTGCTAAGTCGATAGCCATAGCACTGCCTACCATTCCGGCACCTAATACAATAATTTTGCTCATAAGTATAATTTTTAAGAAGTTGAATAATGAAATTGAGTTTCCTGTTAAAGGAAAAAAGTGTTTGTTTTTGGCAACAAACGTATGCAAGAAGCATCAGCGTTACATCCCAGGAATAAATACCCAAGGCATATTATCTAGTGCTATTTTAAGATGAGATTGCATGGTGTAAACCTAAGCAAATTTTTAGTACTAAAATAAAATTCAATACTAAATTGCTCAAAATCTTAATATTCAAAAAAAGTATCTATTTTTTTAATAAAAAGAGTTGTGTATTTCAAAAGTTTCTACTAATATTGCATCCCGTTTTACGGAGATTCCTCCTTAGCTCAGTTGGTTAGAGCATCTGACTGTTAATCAGAGGGTCCTTGGTTCGAGCCCAAGAGGGGGAGCAAAATACAAGCCACTAGAAATAGTGGCTTTTTTGTTTGTGTTCATTTCTATCTTTTGTATTTACATTCCCCATCAAAAAACTTTTGTTGATACACTACATTTATTACTACCTTTGTTTTGAATATCATAAGTTTACAAACATGCAAAAAATTAATCTCCTATTCGCTTTTATTTTAATCGTTAGTTTTCAATACTTAATAGGTAATTTACAAGCACAAACTTCTATCCATCAACAACAACTAACTTATTATAACAGTTTAGGAAATGCTGATGCGAACTATTACGAGCAGAACACTACAGCTGCTAAGATGCAACAAAAAAATCAAAAGTTAACTTGTGCTTTAAATAAAGTAGTTTACGGCTGGCATCCTTACTGGGTAGGTAATGCTTATCAAAATTACGATTGGGATTTGTTAAGCCATTTTTCATTTTTTAGTTATGAAGTTGATGCAGCAACAGGAAATGCTAATTCAACACATGGTTGGGCGACAAGTGCTGCTGTAGATGCTGCATTAGCTTCAGGAAACACTAAAGTCACACTAACTGTTACTTTGTTTTCAAATCATGCAACCTTTTTTAATAATTCAACGGCTCAACAAACGTTGATTACTAACCTTATTAATCTTATCCAAAGTAGAGGTGCACATGGTGTTAATATTGATATAGAAGGCTTACCCTCTGCTTATAAAACGGCCTTTACTAATTTTATGATAACTCTTGCCAACCAAATGCATGCGGCTATTCCCAATTCTGAAGTTAGCACTGTACTTTATGCCGTAGATTGGAATAATGTTTTTGATTTTGCTAACATGGCAGGTGTTGTCGATCATTTTATTATTATGGGTTATGATTATTATTGGACAGGAAGTACAACAGCAGGTCCAAACGACCCTTTATATCATTTTAGTACTACTTATAATTACAATCTTTCTCGTTCTATCACCTACTATTTAAATAAAGGTTGTCCGAAAAATAAATTGATTTTAGGTTTGCCTTATTATGGTAGAGAATGGCCAACAAGTAGCACAAATGTTCCTTCTTCAACTACTGGGAATGGAGTAGCTAGGTTTTATAATGATGTTAAAACTAATGCTTCCGGAAATTATTCTACTGTCAATTATCAGTATGATAATGACAGTTATTCGGATATTTATGTATTTAACAATGGAGGTCCACGCCAATGTTTTATTTCTTTAGAAAATAGTTTGAGAAAAAGAATGGAACACATCAATACCACTGGTATTGGTGGGATGGGGATGTGGGCATTGGGTTACGATGATGGTTATATTGATTTATGGGATGCTATTGAAGATTATATGACTACTTGTTTTTCCTATCCCTGCTCAGGAACCATCCATGATTTTGGAGGACCAACTAAAAATTATTATGATAATGAAAATTATACTTGGACTATTGCTCCTACAGGGGCTGGCTCAATAAATGTAAACTTTACATCTTTTGATGTAGAAACAGGGTTTGATTATTTGTACATTTATGATGGAGCAACTACTGCTGCACCTCAAATTGCAGGAAGTCCTTTTACAGGAACAACCTTGCCTCCCAACTTTACTTCATCTACAGGAACATTAACCTTCCGATTTACATCAGATGGTGCAACTGTTCGTCCGGGTTTTGTTGCTAATTATTCTTGTAATGTGGATAATGTCGCTCCCACCACCTCAGTATCAGCTCCAACAGGCTGGGTAACCAGTAATTTTACCGCCAACTTTACCGATGC
>DEMN01000013.1:0-275145 GCA_002359215.1 Flavobacteriales bacterium UBA2669
CCTCTCTATTCAACTCTAAAAAACATTCCATAACTAACAAAGTAAATAATATACTTCATTCATAGCTTATCTTATCTACATTGTATTATTAATCTAACACAATGTTAGAAAATAGATTTGCTTTCAATGGTTAAAATTTTATACATTTGCTTTCCCTTTTGTTAATTATTTATAAATCATTGATATGAAATTTTTTAAACCATTAGTCCTTTTTATTCATCTCTTTATTTTTGGTGCTGTCAACTTGTTTTCTCAAACTACGGCAACTAATCAACAAGAAGTAACGACCATGTATTATTATGATTTTTCTGGAGAATTATCGGCTACAAGCATTTCTGAAATAGAAACAGAAGTAAGTCAACTTGTTAATGTTTCTGAGACTAAAGTGAAATATAAAGAAGAAAAAAGATTGGGTCAATTAGTGGTAATTGTTAAAGAAAAACCTAGAAAATCTGAGGGAGATATACTATTTCAGCCTACCGATTTGAAAAAAATTATTTCTCAGCACGGTTTGATGCCTAAAGAAATAAAATTCGAAACTATTAACCCTTAGTCCTTGATTTATGAGATTTTTTAAATTATTTATACTATTTACTATTATAGCATTAAGCAATAATTTATTTGCCCAAGCAGATAATTGTTCTTTTGCTACTTCTATAAATGTTACTGCTAACTGTTCTTCACCTACATCAGGAACTACTATTGGAGCAACTCAAAATATTCCGGGTTGTGTTGGAAATGCCGATGATGATGTTTGGTATCAATTTGTTGCCACTAACACCTCTCACCAAATTATTGTTACACCAAGTGCTAGTATGGATCCTGTAGTGCAACTATTTTCTAATACTTGTGCTTCTTTGGTATCTATATCATGTATGGATCAAGGTTTTACGGGACAAACTGAAACCATTAATGCAACAGGATTAACCATAGGCAATACCTACAGAATAAGAGTTTATCATTACGGTACTGGTTCTGGTTCAGGAACTTTTACTATTTGTGTTACCAACCCTCCTCCTGCTCCAAGTAATGATAACTGTGGAAATGCTATCAATTTATTAGTAAACACCACGTGTATAAACACAAGTGCTACTTCAGTAGGTGCTACCCAATCAATGCTAGGGTGTACGGGGAACGCTGATGATGATGTTTGGTTTAGCTTTACAGCTGTTAACTCAACAGCAACTATTACTGTAAATCCATCTTCATCTATGGATCCCGTATTAGAGTTATTTTCAGGAACAAGTTGTGGATCACTTAGCTCTATACAGTGCGAAGATTCAGGCTTTATGAACGGAAATGAAGTAATAAATGCAGTAGGATTAATTCCGGGAAACATTTATTTTGTTAGAGTTTATGATTATTATGGTGGCGGTGGACATCCGTTTGACATCTGTATAACAGGACCTTCTGCATCTCCAATACCGACTAATGATGAACCTTGTAATGCCATAGCATTACCTACTGTTAATTCAGATTGTAATTTCTTACAATTCTCAACAGTTGGTGCTACAGCTTCAATGGGAGCTCCTACTCCTTCAGCTTGTGCAGGTGGATCTGCTCCACAACAAGGTGGATTTGGTGCCGGAAGTGCTGATGTTTGGTTTAGTGTTGTAGTTCCAGCTAATGGTCAGATTTCAATAACTACACAGCTAAATTTTGGAATTAATGATGGTGTAATGGCTTTATATAGTGGGACTTGTGGTAGTTTAACACAAATAGCTTGTTCTGACGATTACAACTATCCTGGAACAGGAAATGATTTTAAACCTTTTATCTCTGCAACAGGATTAACACCAGGAGCTACTTACTACATTAGGTATTGGGGATTTGGAACAACCACAGGAGATTTTGGAATTTGTGTGGCTTCTCCTGTAAATGATTTTTGCTCTACAGCCTTATATATTTGCGATTTGAATGGTTATAGCGGAACTACTAGCGCAGCTTACACACCAGATAGACCTTGTAATATGCGTGGAAATGCAGAACAAAACAACCCTCCAACTTATACTTATACTCCAGGAACAAATACCGGTGGTATTTTCGGGCAAGGTGGACCTTGGGGAACAGGCGCTCCTTTATTTGATGTTCAGATTAACAATAACTCATGGATTAAATTTACAGCAGGAAATACAACTGCTATTCTTAATGTAGCCATTAGTAACTGCTGGATTGGTAATTATCCTTCGGGTGGAATTCAAATGCAAATTTTTGAAGCAGCAACAAGTTGTTGCAATTTTACTCCTGTATCTAATTTTGAAGAAAGTTCTACTAACTTTACCATTACAGCTAACAACCTAACTATTGGTAATGATTATTACCTAATGATAGATGGTTATGCCGGAGATATTTGTAGCTACACCATAACCGCAAACTCTGGTATTCAATTTCCTGATATAGTTGCACCACGACCAAACATTTGTTATGGAGACACTACTACTTTATTTGGTCCTGATTTGGCTTCTTCTTATTTATGGATGCCAGGTGGAGATACTACTCAAAACATCACTGTTCAGCCATCTACTACTACTACTTACACTTTAGTTGTAGAAGGTGTTTGTGGTAATAAACAAACCATGACTAAAACCATTACAGTAAATCCTAATCCTACTATTCAAATTAATAATGGTAATCCTGCAAGCGTTTGTAATGGTTCTACTGCAACATTAACAGCATCAGGTGGAAACACCTATGTTTGGGATGATAACAGTACTACCAATCCTAGAAATGTAAACCCAGCCACACCTACAACTTATTGGGTAGAAGGAACAGATGCAAATGGTTGTGTGGGTTATGATACTACAACGGTTCAGATTTTAACACAACCAACGGCAAGTATTACTGCTAATGATACAAGCATTTGTATTGGCGATAGTTTAGTTTTGCATGCTTCCGGTGGTGGAACTTACACTTGGAGTGATAATTCTACTTTAGATTCATTAATTGTTTCTCCATCAACCACTACTACATATTGGGTAGAAGTAAATGTTGGTGGATGTCTTGATACTGCCACATTTACAGTTACAGTTCATCCATTGCCTACCCCAACTATTTCAGGAAATACTACTATTTGTGTGGGAGATTCTACTGTACTTACAGCAAGTGGCGGGAATAGTTATTTATGGAATACTACAGACACTACAGCTGCAATTACTGTTACTCCTACAACTACCACTACTTATAGTGTAATTGTTACCAATGCTAATGGATGTTTTGATTCTACTAGTGCTACCGTAACTGTAAATTCGCTACCTAACGTTAATATTACCGGAAATGATTCTATTTGCTTAGGTACAAACGCAACATTAACAGCTACAGGTGCTTCTTCTTATGTTTGGAGCAACAGTGCTACTTCTCCTTCTATAACGGTTTCTCCAACTATTACCACTACTTATACGGTTGTTGGTACAAGTTCTTTTGGATGTATAGATTCAGCTCAGTATACTGTAAATTTAATTCCTCAACCGGTGGCTACCATTACAGGAACTGACATTATTTGTGATGGAGAAACTACCCAACTTACAGCAACGGGTGGAGGTTCTTATTTATGGAGTACCACAGATACTACTTCTACCATAAGTGTTATGCCAAACGATACAACCATATACACTGTTATTGTCACCACTAATGGATGTGTTGATAGTACTTCTTACACCATTCAGGTAAAACCTTTACCAACTATTAATGCTTATACAGACACCACTATAATGATGGGGCAATCTACTCCTATTTTTGCTCAAGGCACACCACCTTTTGTTTGGACACCAAGCGATAGTTTGTCTTGTACAACTTGTCCTAATCCAACAGCATCTCCAAGGGAAACCACTACCTATTGTGTGCAAACGCAAAAAGACGGTTGTTTTAATTCCGCTTGTGTAACGGTTTATGTTGATGAAACTTGCGGAGAGGTTTATGTTCCCAATGCTTTCTCACCTAATGGCGATGGTAATAATGATTGCCTAAAAGTATATAGTAACTGTTTATCAGAAGTATTATTTAGAGTGTATTCTCGTTGGGGAGCTTTAATTTATGAGACGGAAGATACTAATGGTTGTTGGGATGGGTTTTATAACGGTACTCATCTTAATTCAGGTGTTTACGTTTATACTGTTCAGGCAAAGTTAATTAACGGTGAAGAAATAGAGTTGAAAGGAGATGTAACCATCTTTAAATAAAAAGTTAGCTATTAAAAAGAAATGAAAAAACTACTAATCTCCATATCAATGTGTTTTGTGAGCAGCATTTTTGCTCAAGATATTCACTTAAGCCAAACACATATGACCCCCTTACTGGTTAATCCTGCCAATGCCGGTTCGGAATATACCATGCGTGGAATTTTGAACTACCGTAGCCAATGGGGAAGCATAACTACCCCTTTTAATACCATGATGACTAGCTTTGATATGAATTTCAAACCTAAAAACAGTAGTAAAAAAGGCTATTTTGCAGGAGGTCTTTACTTTTTTAATGATGAAGCAGGAGAGTCTCAAACCAAAACCACTCAAGTTAACCTTAGTGTTGCTTATCATGTAAATATTAATGATAAAAATACTCTTGGCTTAGGAGTTCAGGGAGGTTATTTTCAGCGATCTACTTCTATTGCTTCTCTTAAATGGGGAAGTCAGTATGATGGTTTTCAATACAATTCTACACTCACTTCTAACGAAGGTAATGGTAGTGATAATTTATCATTTGGCACTACCGATTATACTTCCGGAATTGTTTGGACTTACAGAAATGATGAGAATTACCTTTCGGGAAAAAAATTGCTGATAAACAGTGGTATTTCTATGCACCACTTAACCAAGCCCGATTTTGAGTTTCAGAATGTTTTTGCCGACCAATTACATTACCGATGGATATGGCATGCCAATGCTATTGTTGGTGTAAGTCCTAAATTTACGGTATTGCCTTATTTATTTTATTCCCGACAAGGAGCTATAAATGAAATAATGTTTGGCTCTAATGTATTGTATAAGTTTAAAGAAGAATCTAAATACACACAAAATGTAAAAGGCATGGCTATGGGTGGCGGTTTATTTTACCGTTGGAACGATGCTGTAGTTGCCATGCTTTGTTTTGAAATTGATAATTATAACCTTACGTTTAGTTATGATGTAAACACTTCTTCATTAAATGATGCTTCGGGCGGACAAGGGGCTTATGAAATTGCTTTTAGATACGTTTACCCTAACCCATTTGGTGGTGTTAAGAGTAAAGCAAGGTTTAATTAAAAGTCTCTCTTACTTCTAAACTCTAGAGGACTTTTCTTACAACATAAAGAATACTGAATAAAAAAAGAGGCTGATTATTTTAATCAGCCTCTTTCTGTTTCATTAGTGACTATTTATTATTGTTTAAATAGTTTCTGAGAGTGTATCATTTCTCCATTGCTATATAAGTTAACAAAATAAACTCCAGCATTATAATCAGATAAATTCAACTTTATACTGTTTTCGTTTATTGAATTATTTTCTTCAATTAATTGTCCATCTATTGAATATAATTGGTAGGAATAGTTATTATTTGACTTGCTTAAGCTAATATTAACAAAGTCTGTAGTTGGATTAGGAAAAACTTTTACTTTCACTTCATCTTGCTCTGAAATGTTCGAAACTAATGTACTTTCAACATTAATATCGTCAAATAAGAAACCATCGTTTCCTCCTGCAAAATAATAATTATCGTATTGCTGAAGCTTTATAACATAAGTAGCAGTAAAACTTAAGCCATGTGCAGTATTAAGGCTATCTAAATTTAAATCGAAATAGTACCACTGTAAATCAGTATAAGAAGCACCATTTAAATCAAGTACTTTAGTAAATGAAGTGCCACCATCATCAGAAATATAAATTCCATCTTGTGGTTCTGTTTCATCATTCCATTCTGCCCACCAAAAAGTAAATCTAACTTGTGTTTCGCCTAGTAAATCTAAACCAATCCAAGCTTCATTGGTTACATAACTTCCTCCCGGACTATTATCCATACCTAGCCATAAACTATCTGTATGTGCTTTTGCGGTATCTCCACTCCATATTAAACTCGTAGAGTTCCAAATTTGTATTCTTCCATCTTGAGAACTTGAAGTAGTGTACCAATTGTTATCTAAAGTACCACTCTCAAAGCCTGTTGCATAAGGAATGGTAGTATAGTTAGTAATCTGAGCATTTATTGCCTGAAAACCCATAATAGAAATTGCTAATAAGTAAATTTTTTTCATACGTTTAAATTTTTAATTCATATTGATTTTTACTCTACTAAAATATTTATTTATATTTAATTTACCAACTATATTTTATTAAAATAAACAATATATACCTGTTGAAAAACTATTTACTTGATTTATAAGCTATTTTTTATATATTTGAAAATAAGTCTGATTAAGTCAGACCTACTTGATTTATTAGCGGTAATTATAAAACAGTAAAATGAAATTTAAACTTAGGCCTTGGAAGATATCTGACTTAGATAATTTGGTGAAGTATGCCAACAATTGGAACATTGCAAAAAATATGACTGATCAATTTCCTTTTCCCTATTCTGAAAAAGATGGAAAGGCATTTATTGAAATGGCAACTAAAGACGACCCCGTACATATTTTTGCTATTGACATTGATGGACAAGCAGTAGGTGGAATTGGCATACATCCGCAAAATGATATTCATAGAAAAAATGCTGAACTCGGATACTGGTTGGCAGAACCATTTTGGGGACAAGGTATTATTAGCAATGCTATTAAACTTATTGTTGATTTTGCTTTTGAAACCTATGCTATTAGCCGAGTATTTGCCAGACCTTATGGAACCAACATTGCTTCGCAAAAAGTGTTAGAAAAGAACCACTTTGTGTTGGAAGGGAAATTTGACCAAGTTTTAATTAAAGATAACTTATTATTAGATGAATTAGTTTACGCCATCAGACGTGAAAACTGGAAGCCACTTGTTTAATAAAACACCAACCCTAAATTACTGTTTGGGTGATTGATAAGTTATTTTATTTATATTTGAAAATAAGTCTGACTGATTTAGACTCATATATAAATTAACATGTATTGCAAGACTACAATGAAAAACATATTTTATATAATCCTATTTTTTGCTTCACTATGCAGTTGCTCAACATCGACTGAGGATATAAATGTCGAATTAAAAAATTCTGACACTTTATCAATAGAGGTTCTACCCATTGAGGTTGTAAGTGACTGCGACTTCGTGTATGATACAATAAAGAATGAGAAATACAATATGCACCTTTCCATCCTTGACAAATACCATCACAAGAAAAAAAGAGGATATGTTCGCAAATCAAACGGAGATACAATAAACAATTTTCTTTACCATCAGGATATAGCTGTATTTGCTAACGGGCTTGACTCAACCGAACAAGGTATTTATAGAAAACTAACTAATAAAGTTATCTTCCTAATTCTTGAATATGATCCAAGTATGTTAGACTATGGACTTACGCAGTGGACTACAAACATAAATAACTTGAATTATTTTATGTATCACGTATCGCATCCAAGCTGTAATACAATTCCGATAGACAGTATAAAAAATATAATTATGACAGAAATGGGTGAACCTCATGAAAAAGCAAAGAAAGTAAAGCAACTATTATTGGACAATTTAAACGCAAGTAAGGACTAAACAAGATATCAATCATTAAACTTTTTGCCTGCCTTGTTAGTTCTCAAACCGAGAAGAAAGACCCATCTGATAGTGCAGTAAATAAAGAAGTATTCAAATTTTCTGTTTACTTCACCCTCTACCCCAAGATTACATCAAACCCTATTTAAAGCATTCGCTTGAAAAAAAACTCCAACCCTAAATAGCTGTTTGAATGATTTATAAACTATTTTTTATATATTTGAAAAAATCTAAACTATTAAGAATATGAGTTTTTTTAAATCAATATTTAGTACAAAAGAGGAACCAATAAACTCGTGCTCTGATTTTTGGAAATGGTTTGAACAAAACGAGAAAAAATTCCATAAGGTTCTAAAAGACCAAGGAAACATCGACAAAGTATTTTTTGACAGTCTTGCACCTAAACTTAACGAACTAAAAGATGGCTTTTGGTTTCTCGCGGGAATGTACGATGAAAATACAGCGGAATTAATTTTAACCGCAGATGGAGTAATAAAAAACATCGTATTTGTCGAAGAGTTAGTGAGTTCTGCACCAAAAATGGATAACTGGAAAATTACAGCACTCAAACAACCTTCTGACTTAAATCAATACGGAATTGAAATGGACGGTTATAAATTTGATGAAAGTAAAATGAGTTTCTATTCAACCGACCATAAACAAATGCCAGATGAAATTGATATTACAATTACTCATAAAGACTTTAACGAAGAAAACAGAACTATACTGACAAATGGAATTTACCTTGCTTTGGATAATTCTCTTGGTGAATTAAATTCAGTTACCACTATTGATAACGTTAATATCATTAACCCAAAAGACGCGACATCTAACTTAATTCCATTAGAAAAACTAAAGGACTTTTTGATTTGGAGAGAAAAAGAGTTTGTGGAAAAATACAAAGGTTTCAGACACAACACCGAAAATGACAATTATTCTGGACTTGAAGCGACTCTAAAAAATGGACTTCCACTAGTTGCAGTAATTAATACAGATTTATTAAGCTGGGATAGTAAAGCATCTCATCCTTGGGTTGTTGTAATAGAAATCAAATATGACGGAAACAAAAACAATGGAATGTCAAATGAATCCACCTATCAACTCCTAAATGAAATTGAGGGAAAAATAATGGCAAAATTAAAAGATTCTGACGGCTATTTAAACATTGGAAGACAAACAGCTGATTCAGTTCGAGAAATCTATTTCGCTTGCATTGAATTTAGAAAACCATCAAAAGTTTTATATGGAATAAAAAAAGAATATCAAAATAAAATTGAGCTAGATTTTAATATTTATAAGGATAAATATTGGCAATCATTTAACCGATTTATGCCGAATTGAAAAACCCCAGCACATAACAATGGATATAAATAATTTCTTGTGCTCACCTACTTCTGAAAATCCCCTCGGATTTTCTAATCGGTATGTATTTACCTTAAAAAATACAACTATTCTTATATAAACACACTAGCTATAATTTTATGAACAACAAATCATTACTACCATTTAGACAAAAAATATTGCTCGGACTGACAATATTCGTAGGACTTTTTATTATTACTTCATACAACTTAAGACTCATAGAACAAGATAAGTTAACTTTATTTTTATTGTTATATTCATTTGGTGTGACGATAAGTCTTTTAGTATTTGAAACGCTCGTAGACTTGGAGAATAATCGTATTTTTTATATATGGTTTGCAATCGGACTGGCACAATTTCTTATTTATCTGTTGACCAAAGACAACATGAATTTCAAAATTTACAGAAGTCCTAACTTTGAAACGAATAACTTTATAAACCAATATATATCAGACACTACAACCACTTCATTAAAGACGTTGTTTTGTTTTCTTATTTCATATAAAATCTTTAATTCTATAATGAAAAAGATGACTGGAAACTATTTGCTAAATACATACAGACAAATGTCTTGGAGTCATGACACAATCAAACGAAAAATTTCAGGTTTAGATGTAGTATTTAATATTTTACTTTATGTGGTTATTATAATATCAGCATTGACAAGGTGATAACTCTCCCCACGCTCTCGCGAGTTTAACAAAGTGTAACTCGTGGTAATTAATAAAAAAGAATAAATTTGACTTCTGAGTAGAAATTATAAGTTTCATTACAAAGACATTACAAAAAAAACATACAAATGATCTATTTACTGATACTGACCTTAAACCTTGTTTTACTATTGATTTATCGGAATGAGAAACGATATTGGGCTGTGACAGTTTTATTATGGACTTTGCTACTCTCTTTCTTCTTGACATGGAGAACATACAATGACAAAAAAATATCTCAACTTGATGTTTCTTATTGGGAAAGTGCAGACAAGAACAAACAAAAAAACCCAAAAAATTGGAGTGGGGACGAAAACATTTTGAAGAAATTGAAAAAGCAAAAAGATTATGTAAATAAATACAACAGCATATTTCTAAATTCAATCTTACTACAAACTATTTTGACTTTTATTGCTCAAATAATTGGTTATAAGAATACCTCTTCAAAGACAACATATAAATGGACAAGTATTGCATTTGGAATACTATTGATCGTTACTGTATCTCTGGCAATATTAATGGCAATTGTGCCGACAGGTCCATTCTTTTAAAATGAAAAAACTGCTAACAGCCGTCTTGGAAAGTAGCGGTTCAGTGACTAAATGAAGCTTTGTGCTTAATTGACTTAGTAATTCGAAACCGATAAAAACCATCTACAGAAAGTTATAAACCATTTTAGTACAACACAAAATGAAAGAAGGAAAACAAAATAAACAGAAAGAAAAGGAAAGTAAAGTGACTCTTTCAAAACTAACCTTTCACAAACTAGATTGGTTAGAATATATTACAATGGGACTTGGACTTTGGTTTTTATTTTATCCTAAACCGTATGATATACTTTTTACAGCATTGTTATGTATGCCAATTCTTGGTCTTTTTCTTAATGGCATGACTGGTAGACCAAGTATTGTAAGTCTTGTTGAAATTTCAAAAGATGACGATGGTAAAGATAAGTATGATGTAGCTGACTTTATTGACTTCGCAGCTTGGATTATTCTAATAAGAGTTCTACTTGACTATGAATTTGAATCCTTTTATAGTATGATTATTCCTGGGGCAATCGCTTTTATTATAATGTTGATTATCCTTTTTGCAACACATAAGCTTATAGACAAGACAACGAAAAGCAAAACTTGGATTTATTTATCACTTATTTTCAATGTGCTTCTTTACAGCTACGCTGGAACATATGGAGTAAATTGTGTTTACGACAATTCAGAACCGACTGTTTATAATGCTGAAGTAGTGGACAAAAGAATATCAAAAGGCAGGCGACATACAACATACTTCGTAAAAGTTACTCCTTGGGGACATCATTATGACAAAGAAGAAATTTCTGTTTCAAGCAACCATTATGATGAAATTCAAATTGGACAAACAGTAAAAATTGATCTTAAAAAAGGACTCTTTAATATTCCTTGGTACTACATTGAACGGGAATAACAAAAAAACCGTTAAAAAAATCAAAGCTTATCCATTACTTTTAGGATAATGGTTGCAACATTTTTTAGTTCTTCATCGGTAATGCATAATGGTGGGGAGAGCCTGAAAGCAGTTGGTGTAGAAAGAAACCAAAAGCCTATTACGCCTTCTTTTAAGCAATTGTCCACTACTTGTTGTACTACTTCAACCGATTCCATTTCTATGGCAAAAAATAAACCTGCTCTTCTTATTTCTTTTATTTTCGGGTGGTTCAACAGCAACTCTTGTAACAACTTGCCTTTTCGTTCTGTTTGGGCTATCCAGTCGGTGGTTTTCAACACATTTAAACAAGCATTGGCAGCAGCAGCAATTACCGGATGTCCGCCAAAAGTGGTAATATGCCCCAACACAGGGTTGTGCGTTAAAGTATGCATCATTTCATGCGAGGCAACAAAAGCTCCAATAGGCATTCCACCACCTAAGGCTTTTCCTAATGTGAGGATGTCCGGCACTACGCCATAATGTTCAAAAGCAAACATTTTCCCTGTCCTTCCCATCCCTACTTGCACTTCATCAAAAATTAATAAAGCACCTTTTTCAGTACATTTATTTCTTAGTGCGTGAATAAACTCCTTAGTAGGTTTTATCAATCCGGCATCACCTTGTATGGTTTCTATAATAACACAAGCGGTGGCTTCGGTAATCACCTCTAAAGAAGCTACATCATTAAATTTAATAAAATCTACGTTGGGCAATAAAGGTGTAAAAGCAGCTTTTTTAGTTTCGTTATTGGTAAAACTAAGCGAACCATGTGTGCTGCCATGGTAAGCTCCTTCGCAAGCAACAATATGCTTTCTTTTTGTAACTCTTTTGGCTAGTTTAACGGCTGCTTCGTTGGCTTCCGTACCCGAATTAACGATATAAGAACAGGAAAGCGATGCGGGCAACACAGAGGCTAAATTTTCTGCTAACGCTAATTGTGGATCTTGAATGTACTCGCCATACACCATTACGTGTAAATATTTATCGAGCTGCTCTTTAATGGCTTTCACTACTCGGGGATGGCGATGACCAATATTGTTTACTGCCACTCCGGCAATCATATCCATGTATCTTTTTCCGGATTTATCCCAAATATAAATGCCTTCTGCTTTTTCAACATCAATTAAATACGGACTTGGGTTGGTTTGTCCTTGTAGTTGTAAAAAAGTATCTATTCGTTGCTGTTCCATCGAGTTATTCTAAAATTTCAATTGCATCTACACTCCACGCTTCGGCTTTGGCTGCAAAATAAGGTTTTAATTCACTCCAAAATTGTTTAAAAAAAGCTGATTTTCTGTAATTTTCTAAATGTGCTTCGCTTTGCCAATGGCTATACGTAAAAAATATGTTGGTTTGCTTTTTATCTTTTAATAAGGAAAGGTGTTCTACTCCTTCAAAGTTTCTAATATGTTGTTTATTGGCATTAAATTTTTCCAAAAAAGCAGGTACTTTTTCAGCTTGAAAAGTCATTTTTACTATTCTAATCATCAAATTGTATTCTTATGGTATCTTTAAATTCTATTCCGAACAAATCATTGGCTCTACCATTGTTTATGGCTATTTCAATAAAGCCCGTAGAGCTAAATAGCGCTACTCGTTCTCCTTTAGGTACATCATTATACGATTTAGAAATCTCATTAATGTTATAATCTGAATCTCTAAAAAGAATATTAAAGCCTCTTCCCTTACCAAATTCCTGAAACAGTTGTTTAGAGATATTCGTAATTACATTTCCGTAATGGTCTATGTAAATGGCAATTCCTACAATGGTATTGTTTTCAGTTAAAGCTCTAAACATTTGTTTTGCATTGAGCTTTTTAAGTGGTTTTCCGAGCATTTCCATGGTTCCTCCTCTGGCAATATGGCAAGCTGCTTTTATAAACACATCTTTAGTAGGAAAAGTAATTAAATCAGTATCCAAGGAAAAATCTAATGCAATGGCTTTGTTGGGAACGGTATCAAAAATCATTGAAAAAATACCGTTGTCAGCTCCAATAAAATATTGTTCTTTATATTGTACAACCACATGTGGCGAATCAATATTGGCTTCAGAATCTACTCCAATAATGTGTATGGTTCCCGGAGGAAAATCTGCATAGCACGATTTGAGTAGAAAAGCTGTTTTTAGTAAATCGAAAGCAGGTATTTCGTGAGAAATATCAACAATAGTTGCCTGAGGGTAGTTTTTAAATATCGCACCTTTTACAGAAGCAACATAACTATCTGTTGTACCTAAATCTGTTGTTAGTGTAATGATGCTCATAAAAAAGTTTCAACAATTAATTATGCAATGGTTAATAAAAACTTCTATTTAAAAAACTACTATTTCAATTAAAATAATGATTTTTACAAATGATAATTGCTTACAAAATTAGAATTAAAACCCATATAATTGAACGAAACAACAATAGATATTTCAGAAATTAACCCGGTAGATTTATACGGGGTAAACGATGCCAAACTTACTACCATAAAAAAGTTTTTTCCTCGCATAAAAATTATTGCCAGAGGAAATGAGTTAAAAGCCATTGGTGAAGACAATGAATTGAGTGCTTTTAAACAAAAAATAGCCTTACTAATAGCTCACCTGTTAAAATACAAACAACTTACTGAAAATAACATCGAACGTTTAATGAATGAAGACGGCACGTTAGAAAACAGTGAAACGCTAAGAAACGAAGCGGATGTATTGGTGTATGGTAATAGCGGACTTATTGTAAAAGCAAAAACGGCTAACCAAAGAAAATTGGTGGAAGAAATAGATAAAAACGATATGGTTTTTGCTGTTGGTCCTGCCGGAACAGGAAAATCGTACACTGCAGTTGCATTGGCTGTAAGAGCATTAAAAAATAAAGAGGTAAGAAGAATTATTCTTACTCGTCCGGCTGTAGAAGCAGGTGAAAACTTAGGCTTTCTTCCCGGAGATTTAAAAGAAAAGTTAGATCCTTATTTGCAACCCTTATATGATGCGTTACGAGATATGATTCCTTCTGAAAAACTAAATGAAATGATGGATGGCGGAATTATTCAAATTGCTCCTTTGGCTTTTATGCGTGGACGTACTTTAGATAAAGCTTTTGTGATTTTAGATGAAGCTCAGAATGCTACTCAAAGTCAGTTTAAAATGTTCTTAACCAGAATGGGAAAGTCTGCCAAATTTATTATTAATGGAGACCCTACGCAAATAGATTTACCCAAAAACCAACCTTCAGGCTTAATGCAATCGCTTTCGGTATTAAAAGGAATAAAAGGAATTAGTTTTGTACAATTTGACGAAAATGATGTTATTAGACATCAGTTGGTTAAAGAAATTATAATGGCTTATAGCAATTCTGAAAAATAATTTATTTTCTTTCTTCCATCTATATTTATATATTTGTAGATATTAAACCATCAATCACCTAATATGAGCTTTAGAACTGAAAAACATGATAACTACTCAATAATTTTCTTTAGCACAGATAAATTAGACAGTATTGTTGCTCCCGATTTAAAATCTGAATTAGTCTTAATTAACAAATCAGGAGAGAAAAATATTATAATGGATTTATCTAGCGTTATATATTGCGATTCATCAGGATTAAGTGCTATTTTAACCGGATATAGACTTTGTCAGCAGGTTAATGGTATTTTTATTATTTGCGGTTTACAACCGGCAGTAGAAAAACTAATGACCATTTCTCAACTAACTACTATTATAGATATTACCACTACATTACCCGAAGCCTTAGATTTATTTTATGAGAAGCAGTTGAGCGTCAACTCTGACGAAAATAATACCTGATGAGTAAATTTAGTGTACTCATATTAGGTAGTGCTTCTGCAACGCCAACAGTTAACAGAAATCCAACAGCTCAATTAATAAACATTAACCACCACTATTTTTTAGTAGATTGTGGTGAGGGTACTCAGCTCCAACTCAGGAAATACAACATCAACTTTAATAGAATACATCATATTTTTATCAGTCATTTACATGGTGATCATTATTTGGGTTTAATGGGATTACTACAAACCATGCATTTGCTTGGCAGAGAAAAAGAATTGTTTGTTTACGGTCCTGAAGATTTAAAAACAATACTCGATACCCATTTTAAGTACTCCAAAAGTTTTTTAAAATATCCTTTACAGTTTAAGGCTGTTGATATGGAACAAAGCTCAACTATATTTGAGAATGATAAGTTAACCGTAAATACTGTTGTCTTAAAACATAAAATTCCTTGTACCGGATTTGTATTTAGAGAAAAACCGAAAACCCGAAGAATAAATCCTAAAGCAATTGAAAAATATAAAGTACCTAAATACGCCATTAACAAGCTAAAATCAGGTACCGATTTTGAATCCCCTGAAGGCGAAATCATCAAAAATAATCTACTAACTCACGATTCTTTGCCATCTTACTCCTATGCTTTTTGTTCGGATACAGCTTATTTTGAAGAAATTTTACCCGAAATTAACAATGTAAGCCTACTCTATCATGAGGCTACTTTTTTAGAAAAAGATAAAAAGCTGGCAAAGAAAACATTACATTCTACGGCAAAAGATGCTGCCACTATAGCACAACAAGCAAAAGCTAATAAGCTGATTATCGGTCACTTCTCTAACAGATATACGCAACTTACAGATTTACTGGAAGAAGCAAAAAATGTATTTGAAAATACCGAATTAGCATTAGAAGGAAAAGAATTTAATATCGCTGAAAGTCAGTAATAGCAATGTTAATAGCTTGTTAATAACTATTTCCCTACTTTTTTAAAAAACTAATGATTTATACTATTTTTGATACGATAACAATATTTATTAACTAAAACTCTAAAAATTATGAACAAAGGAGAATTAATTGATGCAATTGCTAAAGATGCAAAATTAACTAAAGTTGATGCTGGAAACGCTTTAAATGCTTTCGTTGCTAACGTAACTAAATCATTAAAAAAAGGTGACAGCGTACAATTAATCGGTTTTGGTACTTTCTCAATTTCTAAAAGATCTGCTAGAACTGGAAGAAATCCACAAACTGGTAAAGAAATTAAAATTGCAGCTAAAAAAGTAGCTAAATTTAAAGCTGGTAAAGCTTTAGCTGAAACTGTTAAGTAATTAGTTTTACTTCAACAAAACAAAACCCGAACAGCAACTGTTCGGGTTTTTTTATATACCTATTCCTCCTCTATCACAATATCAACTGCACTACAACTGGTAAGGTAAGAAGAAAGTACTAATCGTTTTTTAGTTGTTCCATCACTTACTAATAAAGAAATGGTATTAGGTGGTATCTTACCTACATTATGAGCATATAATGTTAGCCTATTTGCAGATGTACTATCAAGTTGTAAAGTAAAACTGTGTTTTTCTTTGGTAAGCAAATGTTTCTCTAACACACATTTATTATCTAAAAACAGTGAAATAGTATCTCCATCAAAAGATTGATTATCCCAAACCGTAAACGTAATTTCATTGGCCGAGAAAGTCATCGTCCTACGATTTTTCACCGACCTGCTATTAATGCTATCAATTTGACCATCTTGGTTTACTGAAAAATAATACGCACTTTGCACTACTGTATCTTCCTCAACAAAAATAGGCTCTTCGGGGTAACCTTCTGGATAATACTGTAAGTTATCTATTAGAATGTTGCCATTGTATTTAGGCATTTCTAAGTAATAAGCTTCCAACAGCAAATAATTAGTAAGTTGAGTTGGAGTGAGTTCAAAAAAATAGCTTTGCCATTCGGTATGAGCTACCTTTCCGGAGGTCCACAACAATTCTTTTTCCATAGTTGCTGATAATCCGTAAACTCTTAATTGAATGGGATTGTTAAAGCTAAAGGTATCTGCTGTAAAATGAGGATCAAAAGCTAAGTCGATACTATAATGGTAAGTTTGATTGCTTAACAAAGGTTGTCTAAATTCCTGAAAACAAGCTTCCCACAAATAACTATCAATGATACTATACCCCCGAGCAACCATAGATATATAACTATTCCCGTGAGAAGCTTCTTTACTTACTTGCCAACTTCCCGGTTGTGTGTCAGGAGAGCTTGCCTGACCATAAACTATCCATTCACTTGGAGGGACGGCTGTTGTTGGTCTCCCTTCAAAAGAAGGATTATTAAGGTACTGAGCTTGTACGCTACTAGTCCAAATAATGATGATGAATATAAATCGTTGCATTTTATTTTTGTTGGAAGCTCGAAGATAGAAGACAGAAGTTGAAAATAATTTATTCTTTTAACTTCTGTCTTCTGACTCCTGGCTTTTTTTACTTTTTAATAGTGATACTTCCTGTATTGCTCCAACATTTATATTCGTTGGTGTAATACAAGTAACCTGATGTAGCAGGAGCTTCAAACTCACCAGGAACTTCCGCTTTTAAATCTAGATTGATAGTATGAGAAGCATTAGGAGCTAAATCTCTAAAATAAAACACCACAAAATTGTCGGTAATTTCATAGAAACCTATTGTTCCTTTTTCTTGCAACTCTTTTAACTGCCATGGTTGTGCCGATAACCCTGAAGGAATTCCAACTACTGCCATAGTCATTGGCATTCCTTTGTCTTCTTTGTTACTTACTTTAGTGGTTAAACGTACTGTTTCTCCTACTTTTACACTATTGGTATTTAATTCAGCTTCTACAGCTATTTTGCACTCTTTTGACGATAAAGGCAAGGTAGTATTATAATCAATGCTCATGGTGTATGGCAAAGCATTTTTAGTATCTTTATAACGAATTTCTATTTTTTGATTCCCTACCTTTAAATGCTTATCTAAATCTTTAAATTCTATCGCATTTTTTTCTCCTGCTTCATACTTTTTAGAAGCGATTACTTTTCCATCAATTACACATTCCAATACTCCTGATTCTTTGGTTTGTTTAGAAAATTTAGCAAATGTTGTTAATGCTTTAAGAGCTAATACCGTTCCTTGTGTTGAGCCGAAACTTCCACTACCCGATCTTGAAGAAACTAAAAACTCTGCTGCTTTGGTAATGGCTGCTATATCTTTTTTATCAGCTTTTAACATCGCTAACATTGCTAACGCTGTGGTTTCTACTTTTAAAGAAACGCCACCCGAACGTGTAATAGAATGATTGGCATTCCAACTACCGTCTTTTTCTTGTAGTTTCAATAATGCTTTCAACACACTTTCAGCTCTTTTATCTTTATAGTTAAACAAAGTATTAGTCATTAAAGCTAATTGGTAGGCATCATTTGATGCGATTGAAGAAGCATATGCTGCCTCCAACTCTTTACTTATTTCAGCATAATTCGCTTCTGAAAGTGCGTAAACGATATAAGCATTCGTAACTTCTTCGCTAGCTCTACCAAATTGGTCTAATGCTCTTGGGTTTTTCTTAAAACCTCCTTTACCGTCTTTTCTACTCATCAGCCATTTGGATGTTCTTTGCACCATCTCATTACTCACATCTGCGTAAACGTGTTTCATATCATTAAACTGCATTAAACCGTAAGCAGTTAATGCTTCATGTCCGGGTGATGATCCAAACCATTCGTAACCTTTCTCTTTGGTCTCGTAAGAAGTTAATCTTTTATACCCTCTATCTAGTTTTTGATCGATGCTAGCAAATAACTCAGGATTATCCATTCCGGTTTCTTTCATATAGCTCATTGCCATAATATTAGGATAATTACTCATAGAGGTCTGCTCAAAACATCCTGAAGGTTCTCTGATGATACTTTCTATTCCCTTCATTAAATCATTTACCACATTCGGGTAAGCTGTTAAAGAAGCTTGTAAAGAACCATCCACCACATCTGAAAGGGAAACACTATACGTTTTACTTAAATCTTGTCCTGAAAATGCAATAGACACCGGAAATCCTTTTGGTCCAATTTTGATAGGCTGCACAAAAGCATCGTTTAATCCGTTAGCTTTAAAGCTAATTTCTAAGTTATCTTCACCTATTTCGTTCAGTACTTCATAATTTAAATAAATCGTTTTTGTAGTATTGGCAGCCAACATTTGGTTCCCCGTTTCTACATTCAATACTTTAAACCCTTTAGGAGATTTTACCATTAAATTACCTATTACATCTTTATTGGTAGTGTTTTTTAAAGTAAGTGGAATTTCCACTACATCACCAAAAACCACTTGTGAAGGCACTTTTACCGACATAGAAAATGGTAATTGAGTAAAGTGAGTGTATTCAGCTCTACCAATCATTCCTACTCCAACTCCCTCAACAATAGTTCTAAATGAGGTTACTTCATCGCTGTTAAAAAACTCAACTGTTGCTTGCCCATTATTACCAACTTCAATATTTCCATCCCAAAAAATAGTAGAACGAAAATCTGTTCTAATATCCACTTCTTGATTATTGGTATAATTGGGAGTTGCAAATTCTCTCGCTCTGTAATAGTTAACATTTGGTAAGATTTTTTGGTCTTTTGCTATTAATTGATTGGCAAAGGCTTTTCCTTGAGCATTACCAACAATAACTACTTCATCTAATTCCATTTTTTCGGCTTCTTTCTTTTTATCTTCTTTTACCGGAGCTTTTTTATCCACATTAACCTTTACCATGTTTTGTTCAACTGGTTCTGCTTCCTTATCAAACGCCATTTCATCATCAAATGCCATTTCATCTACTTGTATCATTTCTTCTTCTATCATCATAACATCAACTGCTGCAGCAGGCACATTAGCTCTTTTGTTTCTTACCGATTTACTATAAGAATAAATTTCTTTGGGATCGTATAAATAAACCGTGTGGTTTTGAGTATAATTACTGGCTGTAAAACCTTGTCGGCTCATGTCTTTTGCCGTTACTTCAAAATAAGTAGGTTGATACAAAGTTTCATTGGTAATGGAGAAATATCCGTCTACAGTAGTTTTATACGTCTTTTTAGTTTTGGTATTTTTAATGATAGCATTTGCCATAGGTTTCCCTTGATTGTTCATTACTCTACCTTTGATTATTGCTTTTTCTCCTTCAAATTGAATAGCAGGAAAATCTTCAGCCATTACTTTCTCCCAAGTAAATCTTCTCCAACCATCCGTCATTAATAAATAATCTAAGGCTTCATTGGCTTTAGGTTCTTTATCATTAAAATAAAATTGAGGTTCTTCAACTTTGGTTTTTAAGTCGTTTTCTAACATTAAAGAAGATAAAATGTTACTCGATTTATCGTCTGCAAAGCTTAACAATTTATCATCCACCACTGCTAAAGAAAGATTAGCCGGCATTGGCAAACCTCTTTCATCTGTAACCTCAATATCCATTTTCACTTTTTCTCTGGGTAAATATTGTGCTTTATCCGTTTTTAAAGAAATGTTCAATTTTTTATCTTTATTTACAAACACCAAACGTTCCGCTCTTTCAATATTTTTAGAGTCGAATAAAGTGATTTGAGCTACTCCCATAGGAAAATCTTTAGTAGGAATTTCTATTTCATTTTTTCCTCTGGCAATGTTTATCTCTGTAGCAAAATACATTTCTCCTCTTACTTGAGCAGCCAACGACATAGTTTCTGTTTCGGTAGATTGAATAGTAATTGCCAATTTTTCTTTTTTAGCATTGTTTACATTCATCGTCCATCCTCTTTTTAAGCTTTTTGGTAAACTATATTTTTTATTAATTCCTTTAGGATGAGTAATTACTGCATAATAGGTTTTACCAATTTTAGGTTCCAAATTAAAAGCCCCCATACCATTATGAAAACTTTCAAAATTAGTAATCGTATTGCCTTCATTGTCTTTAATTATTCCTTTAATATCAGCAGGTTTACCAAATTCATTCAATGCCTTAAAAGCCATTTTAGAAATTAACCCATCTACCAAATCTCCACCTTCCGGATAAAAACCTAACTCAATATTTCCCAACGTAATTGGTACAGAGCGTGAAATACTTTCTGTTCTTCCTTCATAATCTATCATCACATTTAACAAGCCATCATTAGTTGTCAATTCATTAGGTAACTGAAATTTCACATACGCTAAGCCTTCATTGTCACTTGTTAATTTACTTTCCGTCAATTTTTGCCCATTTAATTGTACCATATATTTTACACTATAATTTGATAATGGTTGATTTTCTAACGTTTGTAAATCTACTTTACTTACTACTTCATCTCCTGGTCCGTAAGCTTTCTTCAGAAATTCCATTTTCATTTTTAAGCGAGGTAACACCACTTTTTGCACTTGAATTTCCTTTTCAAAAAAGTCGTTGGCATTTTTTTGCCAGTTGGTATAAGCTTTCACTTTATAAATTCCACCCATCACATTTTCATCTAATAAAAAATCAGCACTGGTTTTACCTTTATGAGCTATTAATTGGTGTTTTTGAGCTACATTTCCTTTGGGATCAATAAGTTCTACATACAAAATATCACTTTTATCGGAAGCTTTCATATCAGTAGCATTCCTGATAAAAGCGCTCAGCCAAATAGTTTCTCCGGGCTTATACAAAGGTTTATCTAATTGTACATACACCCTGTCTTCAGGAAAGCTTTTGTTGTAGCTATCTAATTTTACTTTTAAGGATTGTAAAAATTCATTCATTTTAAAATCACCATTTACACTAATGGTAATAAATGAACCAAAAACAGCTACAATTGCAATAACTGCGATTAAATTTTTAATGGATTTAATTTTTAGATTTTTCATAACGATATATTTTTAGTTGTTTTTAAATGAATTTCCCTTTGGATGCATCAAAAAAATATATTCCATAAATAATAAATTGTATTTTTGAATCATGGTATATTTAAAACACCTTGTTATCTTAATTTTATTATTGGCTACAAATTATATTTCAGCTCAAGAAATTAATTTGAGTAAGCTTGCTATTGCTTCTGCTGAGCATAGTAAACAAGCTGCATTTTTTTTGACTCAAAATTTAACTGAGGAAAATACTTCTGCTGATCTATTAAAAAATTACCATGAAGCACTTTTAGCTTGTGAAAAAGCAATCGTTTTTAGTGATAGTGCTATTAACAATATCGCTGATAGTTCTTTTTCTGAAAAAGTAGCTCTGTTAGCAATGAAAAACGCAAAAAATAATCAAGAAAAAGCAATGGCGATACTAGATGAACTTATTGCTCTAAATGAAACCGAAATTGATTTATACTCTCCGAAAGAAGCTACCTTATTAATTAATAATGCCGTATTAGATGCGTACAAGGCTTCTCTAGAGTTAAGTGATGGAAAAATTGTTATAGCAAAAACTCCATCCATAAAAAAAGATATCCCAGCTGAAATTGAACCTGAAAAAACTCCTGATTTAATCTATAGAGTACAAATGGGGCTATTTAAACAAAAAATTGATACCGATTATTTTGGAACAGAAAACGAATTAAAATTTGAAAAAGTTAAAGAAGGAGTTTGGCGTTACTATATGGGAGATTTTCTTACCTATAAGTCAGCTAAAGAAATAGAAAAAATGGTAAAAGAAAAAGGTTATGATGCTTTTTTAATTGCTTTTTATAAGGGGAAAAAAATTAGTGTCTCTGAAGCTATTAAATTAGAAAAATAAGTTATTAACATGAACTTTTTATATAGAAATGTTATTGGTAACTTCGTAGCTTATCTCAAATAAATTTATAAAAAATAAAAAAACTTACAATTTATGGCACTTAGTATTAAAGGAAAATTAGCACAAATTTTAAATCTAGAATCGGGGACAAGTAAAGCAGGAAAAGAATGGAAAAAACAAAGTTTTGTTATTGATACAGGCGATCAGTACAACCCTCATGTTTGCTTTAGTTTATTTGGAGAAGATAAGTTAAGTATGTTATCTAATTTTAATATTGGTCAGGAAATAGAAGTAAGTTTTAACCTTTCATCAAGAGAATTTAATGGTAAATGGTATCATAATTTAGATGCTTGGAGAATTAACGCTGCCGAAAATGCTGCCCCACAAAACGGTTCTCCGGTTGCTGTAGCTACTCCATCTATTGAAGATATGCCATCAGATGAAAATGATGATTTACCATTCTAAAAAAGATAATTTATTATAACAAAAAAAAGCAGTAATTTGAATTACTGCTTTTTTTATAAAATTTATTTTTTTATTAGCCTAAAAAAGTAAGTTTTGTAGGAATATCTAACAACCAACCGGTTATACTTCTTCTTTCGTTATTGCAATTTTTTACTTCGTGTAAGGTTTCACTTAAAAATACGGCTAATCTGTTAGCTTTTGGAGCAATAGTTTCTATCTCTTTTTTATCTTCATCAAATAAAATCAGTTCTCCTCCATCTCCTTGTTGCCAATTTCTATTCAGGTAAAAAACAAATGAGACTATTCTGTGAGGATTATTTTTAAATCTATCTCTATGCATTTTATACCCTCTCCCCTCAGGATAAAAAGCATAATGGGTTTCATAATCTTTAATTCCTAAATAACAAGTTCTATTAACATGAATAATTAATTCATTTATAAATTCATATAATCTAAAAACAGGTGCATTTTCATCTTTTGGATCAATCCAACGAATAAAATCTCCTCTTACTGTCTTGTCTATAGTATAATGAACCTGCTTACCTATTCCTGCTTTAGAAAACTCATCCTCTTGCTGTAATTCTTCAAACCTATTAACAATATCATTTAAATGGTTTTCGGATAATAAATTATCTACTACAGCATATCCTTTTTCGATAATACCATTTAATATTGATTGAGTTACCGTTGCCTTTGTTTGCATAAATATGCATATTAATAAGCTACAAAATAACTCAATTTTATATTGAGATTATTTTTTGTAATATTAATTACTAAAAAATAAAAAAGCCGCGACAAATGCGGCTTTTTTTTAAAATGTTATCCTGATAATTTATTTAAAAACCTGTTCCTTTAAATCCTTGTATTGGAGTAGTCATGTGTTCTACTAGAATACCTACACAACCCATATCCGTTGATTTAATAAGTTTGTTTTTAGTATTTCCACTTCCACCACTACCGGGAATAGAAACTTCTAATATTAATCTTCTGGTAGTTTCTACAGAAAACTCTAATTCAGTAGCAAAACCATCCTGACTATTATCATAAAGTAAGTTTTTTTGTTGCTCTACTACAGTTACCGTTTCTTTATTTACTACTTCTACTTGATTTCCTGTTGGAATATATGCCCCCCACTCATCAACAACTAACTCGCCATTTGCATCTTTTTCGTACTCATCTTCCATAGTTTTTGTTTCAATAATTTTTTCAACTTTAACTTTTTTTGTTTCATAAACTTTAAAAGTAATTTGAGAACCCAATGTCTCATCAAAACATAAAGATATTCTATAATCCTGACCTTTATAAACAATTACATTTAGCTCTGATGTTTGACCTTTGCTAAATAAAGCACTTTTAGATTGACCGTTTAAGCTATACATTCCACTTTCTGATGGTGGACAATATTTAGTATGGAAATGATTACAGTATTGTGCAGAAGCAATTACTGGCATTGCAATAATTGAAATAATTAATAGGATATTGTTTATATTTTTCATTGTTGAGCTTTTAAATTTTGTTATTGTGAATTATCTATTAATTGATATACTTATTTAACAATTTTAGTTCTTAATTCAGTTACTTTAGATTTAATGGCTTCAAATTGTTCTTTAGAAATTTTTAATGAACTTCCGCCACCTAACACCATTTTTCCTTCACCTTTTTTCTTTAATGTAATTCCCGATGAATTAGTATCTTTTTCTGCTACAGGTTCGAACACTACTTCTAACTCTTTTAGCATTGCAGTCATTTCTTTAACATCCGTATTTCCGTTGTATTTATCTAAATACATCAATAAATTATCAAGGGTAAGTTTCTGGTCTGCTAGCCTTTGCAAAGCTGCTTCATTTTTATTATAGTCAATAGAGTTAGCAACTATATAAACTGTCTCTAACCATCCTGCTGCTGCAATAATTCCTAATTTATCTCCTTGCTCATTTTGTTCTAAATAATCTACAACAGAAAAATAAGAATCATTAGAGTTTTCTAATAATTGTTCAGGTTTGTCTAAGTTATTTTTAATATTGTTCATCAATTCTTCATTAAAGGCACCTGAAATACCAATGTTCTCAGCCATTTTTTGAATAATTGCAAAATACTTAATAGATTCATTAAACTCTTCATAAGCTGCCGTATAAGCTAAATCAGCTGAATACACACCAAAAATCATAGTTTGCTCTAAAGGTGTTGTATAGCTCGTTTGCTTCTGCGGAGAGTTAATAAGTGCCTTATTGTAAGTTAATCCTGATTTTTTTATAAATCCAAACATTTCATCCGGAGCCGGAATTTGATAAAATTTTTCGTTTTGTGGTTTTTCGTCAGTAACAATTTCCACTTCAACTTCTTCTTCCATCGGTTTATCTTCGGTACAAGATGTGTACATTAACATTGGAAATGCTGCAATAATAGCTATTGCATATTTTAAATTTCTTTTCATGTGTTAATCTGTTTTAACTTTTATGCTTTGTAAATTAATTTGTACTTCTAATAAGTAAATTTACTTATCCTCCGACAAATGTATAAATAATTTCGATTAAATAAATAATTTATTAGAATTGATTTAGGATAAACCCTTTAATTGAGTACTTTATCTAAATATTTTTGATATTCTTCAAAAGTGTTTAGATTGTTATGAGAACCATACTCTATAGTACATAAATCAATGTTTTTTCCTATTTTTTTAAGTCTTACACTCATATCGTAAGGAACGGTTTCATCTTCTGTTCCGTGTATTAAATGTATGGGAACTTTTATTTCGGGTAACCATTTATTGGTTTTAAATTGATAATGCAATAAAATAGAGTTAGGTAAATATGGATAATGAAATTTAGAAACATCATAAAAATTATAGTACGGTGTCTCCAATATTAATTTATTGGGAGTAATTTCATGAGCCAACTTAGCTGCTATACCAGAACCTAAAGATATACCGTAAAAAATAATTTTATCAAATGTATATCTTTTTTCAATTTCATTGTAGATTAAAACAGCATCTTTGTAAAGCATTTTTTCGTTTTTAATCTTTCCTGTACTCTTTCCAAACCCTCTGTAATCATACATTAAAACATCATAACCTCTACTGGTAAAATCAATTGCTTTTAAACCCCAATGCTCTAAACTGCCTGCATTTCCATGATGATAATAAACCAATCCTTTGGTATTTTCTGCTTTAAACATTAATACATTAACATTTTCTTTATCAGGAGTTTGAATTGTAAACTCTTCGAACGGTTGATTGAATTTAAAAATATGTTTTTCGGAAAGCTTTTCAGGATAAAATATCAAATACTCTTGGTACAAGTAAATAACAACGCCTAAACATACCAATACCGAAGGCACTATAATTGATATATAAAGTAAGTATTTTGGCAATTTAATGATATGTTAATTTTTTTTAATCTGTTTTTGTTGCTCAAATTAAATCATAAATTTGAACTTTACTAAAAACCAAGCAAAATTATGAAGAAATTATTACCTATACTATTTCTATTAAGTCTTTCGACTACTGTTTTTGGTCAAAAAAATAACTACTCCATAAAACTAAAAATTGACGGTTTAAAAAACACCGATTTATTTTTAATTAACTACTACGGTAATCAGCGTTATTACAAAGATACTGCAAAAGTTAATGAAAAAAGCATTACTCATTTTACAGGTACTAAAACCATAGAAAGTGGTATTTATGGTGTTTTTCATAATGGTAGAATATTGTTTGAAATTTTGGTAGATGAACCTGTTATTGAAATTGAAACAGATACATTAAATCCGATTAAAAATATGGTGGTGAAAAAATCGGAAGAAAATAAATTGTTTTTAGAACACCTGCTACATGTTGGTGAAATACAAGAAAACGCTACCAAACTCCGTGAAAAATACAAACAAGAAACTACTTCTGCCGAAGAAAAAAAAGAAATAGAAATACAGTTGGCTAACATTGAAAAAGAAGTTCAAGACTACAGGTTATCTATAATTGAAAAACATCCTAATACTTTTGTTGCTTCTTTATTTAAAGCGATGAAAGAACCTGAAACTACTGCTTTCGATACCATACAAAACGACTCTATACTTCAATACACACGTTATCAATATTACAAAAAACATTTTTTTGATGATATCGATTTTAGTGATGAACGTTTAATTAGAAGTCCGCTATACCACAATAAAATTGAAAAATATTTTACCAAACTTGCTTACCCTAACCCTGACTCTATTAATGCTGATATTGATTGGGTAGTTGAAAAAGCTAGAGCAAACAAAGAAATTTTTAAATACACCATTCATTACTTAATAAACCATTACGAAAAATCTAAAATAATGGGTATGGATGCTGTTTTTGCTCATATAGCCTTAAATTACTATACTAAAGAACAAGCTTTTTGGGCAGATGAAAAGCTAATAGAAAAAGTACAAGACAAAGCCAGAAAGTTAGTTCCTGTACTAATAGGTAAAACAGCCATCAATCTTATGCTTCTTGATACTGCCAAACAAAATTGGGTTAACATGCATAAAATTGATAAAGATTATACCATTCTTATTTTTTGGGACCCTGAGTGTGGGCATTGCAAAAAAGAATTACCAAAAATAGCTGAGTACTACCAGACAATAAAAGATAAGAATGTAGCTGTATATGCGGTAAGTTCCGACCATAATGAGGCTTGGAAAAAATTTATTAGAGAAAATAATATGGACTTTTTAAATGTTGCCGTGCCTAAAGAAGTTTATGAAGACAAACAAAAAGCAACAGAATATATTGCTAAAGGATATACCGATTTAAAAAGCTTGAATTACACTACTACTTATGATGTATTTACTACTCCTCAAATTTATTTATTAGATAAAGACAAAACTATTATTGCTAAAAAATTAGATAGTGATTTATTAAAGCAAGTTCTTAACAAAGAGTTAGGGATTATCGAAAATAAAAAAGCTACAGAATAAAATACTCGGTTGTTTTATATCCTTTTTACCGCTACTTTTGCAGAGAAATAAATAAAAAAAATGAAACGACTTATACCTTCTCTTATTGTAGTTATTATTGGTATTACTGTTGCTTATTTCATGATAAGCAAACCAAAGCCTTTAAAAATTTACAATCCTGCCGATATCAACCCAAAATTAGTCGATGAATCCTTACAAGGAACTTCTAAAAACCATAAGGTTGGTGAATTTAGTTTAACTGACCAAAATGGAAAAATAGTTACATCAAAAAATTTTGAAGATAAAATTTATGTTACTGATTTCTTTTTTGTTACCTGTCCTACTATTTGTCCAAAAATGACCGATCAAATGTTACGTGTTTACGAAGAGTTTAATGAAAATAGCGACATTTTACTCTTATCGCATACCGTAATGCCCGAAGAAGATTCTGTATCTGTATTAAAAGAATATGCTAATAAATTTAATATTTCATCTGAAAAATGGAAACTGGTAACAGGTGATAAAAAACATATTTATGACCTTGCTCGAAAAACTTACTTTGCAGCAGTAACCGAAGGAGATGGCGGTGTTGATGATTTTATCCACACCGAAAATTTTGTGTTGGTAGATAAAGAAAAAAGATTGAGAGGATTTTATGACGGTACATCGAAAAAAGATGTTGATAGACTAATTAAGGATATTTATACGTTATTAGCAGAGTACGAAAAGTAAATTTATGAAACAATTAAACAAAACTACCCTACTTATACTGCTTACTATTTTTTTATTTTCATGTAATAAAAAAATAGATCAATCCTCCATGTTTCATGGACGAAGTCATAAAACCAAGAAAAAAGGAATTTATGATGCGGGATTAAATCACAAAAAACCTATTAGTGTTCAAATAAAAGAGGAATACGACAAACAATCTAAATACGATACGAATCCTAAAAAAGCTGCAAAAAAAGCCGAAAAAGAGTTAGAAAAAAAGAAAAAATACGCCAACAAACAACGAGTAAAGAATAACAAAAAACGTAGAGTAAAAGTTAAAACTACTAAAGGTAAATCTAGCGGAGACAATTAATCAATTAAAAGGTTGTATCCTTCATGCAAGTATAAAACTGATTATAGATAATTTAAAAATCAATCTTTCCTTTAGCTCTAATACCTAATCCTTTTACTCCAAAAAGTGTACTTACATTAGGATGATCTAAATAAGTAACTCTTTGTAATAAATCTACTCTGAATATTTTAAAGATATTAGAAACTCCAGCACTTACTTCTATGTATGGAATTGCTTCATTAAAGGCAAAAGTTGTTGGTGTTCCATCTGCATTGGTTGGGAAGTTAAATAAATCTGCTTGTATATCAGGGTTATTTATATCTGTTAGTCTTCCTAATAGAGCTTTCACTCCTACTACTTCTCGTAATTTTAATCTGTTGAATAAAGGAATTCTGTTAAAGAAAAACCCATTAGGGAAATAAGTTGCTTTAAAACTAACATATTCATCACTCATAAACTCCATAAAATTCATTAAGTTAAAAGAAGCTTCTTGTAAAAAAAACGATTGATTGGCTTGAGGTAAGTTCAACAAAGGAAAAGGCACTTTACCCCAAACTTTACCCGTTTCTGATTCGGTATCTATATAACCAAAAATAGATAAGTAAAACCTCTTAAATAAGTTAAATGAAGTTCTTCCGTAAGTTAACGTTCCATTAGTAAGCCCTTCAATTCCTTGTCGGTGACGTAATTGAAATATGGGATATTTATTGTAAATTGGTAACCTAAAATTTTTGCCTTGATAATATTGTTCATTAGGTGCGAATCTTAAATTCAAACTGACATTATCTGTTCTAATAGCATCAAATAGCTTTGGCGATTCATCATTTTGAAATACCATATTCCCAATGGGACGCTCTTTTCTGTACTCATAAATAAGATTATATGCAAAACCACTATGAAATTCTTTATTGTAATCTACTGTATAAGAATCAAAAAACAACATTTTATCTGCTTGACCTCTTCTAAATGAAAGCAAAAAGTTATCATCATTTAAAAACATAAGATTTTGTCCGGGAAAAACCGTTTCGTGTTGATAAGAGACTAAAATTCTGTTTTGAGGGTTTTCTAAAAAGTTTTTATTAAAAGAATAAGTTGCTCCTATGTAATACTTGTACTCTTCATCTTTAAAGCCATATGCAAGATAAGTATCAAACATAATTTTTTTGTGAAAATTAGTAGTAGTTCTAAAACCTCCTCTCAATCTAAATCCTTCTACATCATTAAAACTATAAAAAGTATTAATAGGTCCTATTTCAATTTTTCCGATAGAGTGCCATCCTGTTATTAGTAAAAAAGCAATATCCATGGTACGTTTAAAAGCCGGTATTTTTTGAATACTATCAATCATAGTATAAACACCTTGCTCTTGTTTTGTAAGCGTATCAGTTCTAACTTCTACCCAAAAAGAATCTGTTTTTTCTTTAGCATCTTCTGCCTTAATAATTTTTTCTACAGGAGAATATATGTCTTTTTCCCTTTCAACATCAAACAGGTAATTGGTGTACTGAACATTCTTTTTTCCAAAAAAACCTCTACCTTTTTTAGTTAAATTGTAGTCTATAATAATTTTATCTTTTGTTAACACCCATACACTGTCATGAAATTTTGTAAATTCCTGATCCACTTTCATATCCTTAACAAAATTCAAGTTAATTTGATCTGCCACCCCCATTTCAATTTTAACAACGGCATAAGTAGAGTCATTTAAAATATACATGTCTCCCACAAATGCAAAACTTCCTTTATTTCTTGGTGTAAAAGCTAACCTAATAGCTTCATAGCCATTAATATCAACTGTGTCTATAATAAAATATTGATAAATTGTTGGTCCAACAACCGAAATAGGACTAGTAAATTGGTTAGACAATAAAAAGATATCATTATCATAAATATTGATGTCTTGATAAAGTTTATCCATTATAAATGAAATCCCATCATCATCTAAGTAACCTTCAAAACCTGTAAGTTTAGTACCTTTTTCATATTCTTTAAGAGCTTTAGGATCTTTTCTATAATACATTTTAGAAGCTGTTTCTCTCAAAAATATAGGTAAATAAGGTTTCCCGTTTATTTCAGAAGTATCTATATGTTCCAATACTATTTGAAATTTCTTTTTTAACCAACCTTTTTCCAAAAAATCGTCTGTAATATTATTTAAGTCTATTTCTACTTTTTCATATTTATCGTATTCATAGAAACTCAATGATTCCAGTCTGTTATCATTTTTATGATCAATAACATTTTTAATCAAAGCAACAGCAGGATTATCTTTATTTTTATACCGCTTTTTATCTGCTTTAATTACCACTTCTTCCATAATGATAGCCTCATTTTTTAAAGCAAAATTTATAGTTTGAGATTTTCCTAACTGTACTGTTTTAGACAAAGTTGTGTAACCGACAAATGATGCTTGTAAAGTAGCTGTTCCCCACTGCGTTTCTAAATAATAATTTCCATCAAAATCGGTAGTAGTACCCACATTTGCCCCTTTAAAAGAAACATTTACAAAAGGTAGTGGTTCTTTAGTGTCCGCATCTACAATAGTACCTTTAATTTTAGTAAGCGATTGTGCGTTTACAAAACCAATACTTAGTATAAACAATAACATGAAGCAAATAAGCCTACTGGGTAAATTGTATAATCTAAAATTACTCAAATTCAATTATTAAAGTTAAGAGTGCCTATATTTTGAAAAGCTACAAAAGTAGCTATTTATTAAATTGTATGCTTATGCTTTCAAAAAAAATATCAGCATAAATTAATCCAAAAAAAATGTAAAAAAAAAATCATAAAAAAGAGTAAATAATATTTATTTGTTTAATATTGCACCATCAGAGTCCTGATAAGTGTAAACCAATCTTTATTATTTTAATCTTTCACTTATTGCGAAACCTCTTATTTTTATTTATTTCCACACTCAATGGAATTTCATATTTGAATTATAACATAACAAATCTAGAAAATCATATATCTCATATTATAAATTTATGTACGACATTATTGAATTAAACAAAAAGCTTGTTGGAGAATTGCGAGAAATTGCCGACAAACTTGAAATTAAAAAAGCAGATAAGCTTAAAAAAGAAGATTTAATCTATCAAATTTTAGATCAACAAGCCATCAACCCAAAAGCGATAGTTGATGTAAAAAAAGAAGCTAATCCACAACCTAAAAAACCAACTCCGGCTGCTTCTTCAAATGGAGCTAAGTCTAAACCTAAAAGAAAAAGACTGCCTGCTGATAAAGAACCAAGCTTGTTTAAAGATGAAGAGACTTCAAAATCAAACAATACTAATGTTCCAAAAAAAGAAGAAAGCATAGAACCAGCTAAAGAAACTGCTCCAGTAGAAAACAAAGTTGCTCCTGCTCCCGAAAAAAAACCTACTCAACAAAATACTAACAAACCTAAAGCTGATAATAAACCTAGGAATCCACAGCAAGACAACCAAAACAAAGGAAATAACAATCCTAACAATAATAACAACAACAATCCCAATAGTAACAACCCTAATCAAAAACAAGATAACAACGAAAAACAAAGAAACGAAGACCACGGATACAACTTTGATGGTATTGTTGTTAGCGAAGGTGTTTTAGAAATTATGCCCGATGGTTATGGATTTTTACGTTCATCAGACTACAACTATTTAAACTCGCCTGATGATATTTATGTATCTCAATCGCAAATAAAATTATTTGGTTTAAAAACAGGTGACACTGTAAAAGGAGCTATCAGACCTCCGAAAATTGGAGAAAAATATTTTCCGCTTATTAAAGTGGAAGCTATAAATAACAGAGAGCCTGCTTTTGTAAGAGACCGAGTTCCTTTTAAATACCTTACTCCTATTTTTCCTAAAGAAAAACTAAAATTAACCGGACATTCAAAAGATTCTTTATCTACCAGAGTAATTGATTTATTTGCTCCTATTGGTAAAGGACAAAGAGGAATGATTGTAGCTCAGCCAAAAACAGGTAAAACCACTTTATTAAAAGATGTTGCCAATGCTATTGCCGAAAATCATCCTGAAGTTTACATGTTAATTTTATTAATTGACGAACGTCCTGAAGAGGTTACTGATATGGCAAGAAATGTTGATGCTGAAGTAGTTGCCTCTACATTTGATGAGCCGGCAGAAAAACATGTTAAACTAGCTAACTTGGTGTTAGAAAAAGCTAAAAGAATGGTAGAGTGCGGACATGATGTAGTTATTTTGTTAGACTCTATTACCCGTTTAGCAAGAGCTTATAATACGGTTTCTCCTTCTTCAGGAAAGGTGCTTTCTGGTGGTGTTGATGCTAACGCCTTACAAAAACCAAAAAGATTCTTTGGTGCTGCCAGAAACATTGAAAATGGTGGTTCTTTAACCATTATTGCTACAGCACTTACCGAAACAGGATCTAAAATGGATGAAGTTATTTTTGAAGAATTTAAAGGTACAGGAAACATGGAGCTTCAATTAGATAGAAAAATATCTAACAGACGAATTTATCCTGCTATTGACATTGTTTCATCAAGTACTCGTCAGGAAGAATTATTAATGGGAGCTGATATCACTAAGCGTATGTGGATTTTACGTAACTATATTGCTGATATGAATCCTGTTGAAGCAATGGATTTCTTAAAAGACAGAATGAACAAAACCATGAACAATGAGGAGTTTTTAGCCTCAATGAATGGATAATACTATACTTATAAGTTGTGAAGATTGGGTTCAGACTCAACCTTCACAATTTAAAATTAAAATTTTCTAAACTGTGTTAAAAAATCCTTTTCAAGTAGCCATAACATTTTCTTTAGTAGCGCTTTGTGTTAAATTAATTATATTTTCGTTAGGTGCTCAGCATGGAGATATGGAAAGATACCTTATCTATATTTACATGTTAATTTTATTATTGGCAGTTTTCTTTGGTATAAGAAGCAATAAAATAAACAACCCCAATCCTCCCACTTTTGGTGAAGATTTTAAAGCTGGAGCAAGAACAGCTTCTTTTTTAGCTATATTAGTAGCCATTATCACTTTTGTGTATTATGCTCAAATTGATGCTGATTTTTTTGAAATAAAAAAACAACCGCTTTTTGAAAAATTAGCTGGAGATGCTAAAGAAAAAGCTCCAACTATGAACAAAACGGAATTAACTGCATTTTTATCTAACCAAATATTAGGAATAAACATGTATTTATCTCCTTATTTTCAAGCCATCTGGACCATGTTTGGATTGGTTTTCATGGGGCTGTTTTATGCCTTAGTTTTTACTTTTATGATGAGAAAAGTTCCAGGATTTAAATAAAGCAAATACTATTAAGACTTTGCCTTAAACATCAAATTGGAACATTATAAAATTCTATAAAAAACAAAAAAGCCAAGGAAGACAATGACTCCTGAAGAAAATTTAGAGAAATATGGTTATCAACTTCCTAATGTTTCTACACCAGGCGGGAGTTATGTTTCCGTAAATATTAGAGAAAACATTGCATATATCGCAATTCAATTTCCTATAATAAATGAAGTGTTTTTATATCAAGGAAAATTGGGAGAAGAAATTTCAACTGATGAAGGATATAAAGCAATGGAAATATGTGCTTTAAATGTTTTATCACAAATAAATAAGAAGATAGGTTTTGATAAAATTGTTGGACTAAATCACATTGATGCCTATTTTCAATCAGGAGAGAAATGGGACGACTCACCAAAAGTAGTGAATGGAGCTTCCGATTTATTTATAAATGTTTTGGAAAAAAGAGGTGAGCATTCAAGAGCAATTTTTGGCGTTCATAAACTGCCTAGAAACTTTTGTGTAGGTTTGACTGCATCTTTTACAATAAAAAAATAATACTACTTCCTCAGCTACCTTAAACATTACGCTTGTGGGATGTGAAATATCTAAACTACTTACCCAACTCTTGCTTCGTTTTTTCTAAACTTCTTTTTATCATTGCTAATGCTTTGTCTATAGTAGCAAATTTGGTTCTAAAAGATAAAATTGCCATTCGTATTACAAATTTCTCATTCACTACAGTAGAGCTCAAAAACACGCTGCCATCTTGGTGGATGTGTTCCATTAATTTTTTATTAAATTCATTGGCATTTTCTTTAGCAGGATACCAAAAATAACTTACCGATAAATCGGGTTCAGGACCTACTTCAAAACCTTGTTCCACTAATTGCTCTCTAAAATAAGTAGTAAGCAATAACTTCTCTTCCAAACAAGCAATAAAAGGTTTTACACCATGTAATTGCAAGGGCAACCATAATCGTAACCCTCTAAAATGTTTGGTCAGTTCAGGAGAAACATTTGCCGGACTATTAGTCAACTCATCCCCCATAGCATCTTGCATATAATTAGCAGTATAAAGATTGGAGTGTAATAATGCTTCTTTATCTTTTACCAAAACAGCGCCTAATCCATAAGGTAAAAACATTCCTTTGTGTGGATCAACTACTAAACTATCGGCTGTTTCCATTCCCTCAAATAAATGCTTTTTAGATGTCATCACGAAGAAACCACCATAGGCAGCATCTACATGAAACCATAAATTATGTTGATGAGCAATATTTCCGATTTCTGCTAATGGATCAATAGCTCCTGTATCTGTTGTTCCTGCTGAGGCAATTACCAAAAATGGTCGTAACCCATTAGATTTATCTGTCTTTATTAATTGCTCTAATATTGCTGTATTTATCTTGTGGTTTTCATCTAAGTCAATATAACGAATAATGACATCTTCCAACCCAATAATTTTTAGTGCTTTTTGAATACAATGATGTACCTGAGCACTTAAATAAACTACACTTTTAGTAATTTTTTCATTTTTAATTTGATGTTTATCTCGAGCAGCAGCTAAAGCAATTAAATTAGAGATAGAACCTCCTGAAGCCAAATTACCCACCGCAGTTTTAGGAAAAGAAAATACATCTTTCAACCAATTAATCACTTCGTTTTCTATAGTAACTGCTCCCGGTGAAGCATAAAAAACTCCTGCATATTCATTAGAAATGGCGGCTAAAAAATCGCCCAAGGCAGCAGTGTAAATTCCCCCTCCGGGAATGTACCCAACATGTCCGCCAGATGCTGCTTTAATTCCCGTATCTATAACTTCTGATTGGTACAGCTTTATAAGTGCTTCAATACTTATTGGTGTTTTAATTGCTAATTTATCACTTGCTTTTGTTGTTGCAGTAAAAGAAGTAGAATTGGGTAATTCTTCTATAAATTGATTAGCAAACGCACTTACTTTATCAAGCAATTGCTTTCTATCGGATAGATTTACTTCTAATTGGTTGGCAATTTTTTCTTGCTCTTTTATCTTAACTATTAATTCTTGCATAAAACTATATTTCATTACAACAAAAATAAACATACGGAGTAAGAAAGCATATTAAATGTTGAACTATAAAATTTAGTTGGAATTATTTTTTAATAAAGAACAAAATTAACTTAGCACTTCATTAAATTTTTTCAATATTTCTATTGTAGCTTCATTGATATATTGTTTGCTTTTATAGTAAGCTACCCATTTTATTCCTGCAATAGAATTGGTTAAAAATAATTCATCTGCTTGTAACAACATGCTCCCTGTAACTGTTCCTTCTATTACATTTATACCCATAATTTGAGCTACTTCTATAATATGTTTTCTGGTAATTCCATCTATACAGCCTTCAGAAAGTGACGGAGTATAAAGTGTATTATTTTTATATAAAAATACATTGGAACTAATAGCTTCAACAATGTGATTATCTTGGTTCACCATTAAACAATCATCTAAATTATTTTCTGTTTTATAAATTCCGGTAAGCACATTAGGAATTTTGTTGGTAGTTTTTATTTGAGTTAATACTGTTGGATGTATTCTAATATCTGAATACAAATCTATTGATAATCCTTTTTTATTAAGTTCATATAAATTTTTGGAAATGGGTATTGCTTCTATTACATAAGATTTTGTATCGTTTTTTGGAGTGTAAAGACCTTCTCCAACTCTAAACACCGTAATTCTTACCCTACCTCCCTTTATTATGTTGTTCTTTTTAATTAAATGTAAAACCTGCTCGTGCAGTTCTTCAAAAGTAAGCGAAATAGCATTCATCCTAAGTAAATCCATTCCTTTTTTAAGACGGGCAAAATGATCTTTAACAAAAACGGGAACTCCGTTAATTACTCTAATGGTTTCAAAAACAGCATCGCCATACTTAAATGCTCTGTTGTCTATTGTAAATACCTTCTCTTCTTCTTCATATAAAAAACCATCATAATTTATGTAGCGTTTTTCTATCAAAACAAGTAGTTTTTAAGTTGTTTTAGGTTGGTGTTTGGCTCAATTTTAAAAGATTTCACTCCTACTTTAGTTGCTGCATCAATATCTCGCTGACTATCACCAATCATAAAAGATACAGTTTTATCAACATTAAAACGTGCTATGGCTTTTTCTAATAGTAATGAATCAGGCTTGCGACATATACATCGTTCTACATCAGAATGATGCGGACAATAATAAATCTCTAAAATAGTAATTCCTTCTTTTTTGAATTGAGTTAACATGTGGGCGTGTACGAGATGTACATCATTTTTGTTATATATTCCTTTAGAAATTCCTCCCTGATTGGTAATTACAATAAATTCAAACCCTTTTTCTTGAGCCAATTTTAAAAAATCAACCACTCCTTCATTTATTTCAAAATCAGTTATTTTAAAAGTATATGCTCCTCTTTCTTTATTTATTACTCCGTCTCTATCTAAAAAAATAACTTTACGCATGAGGTTAATAGTTTAAAAGTTTAGAGCATTCATTAATTGACCTATAAAATTCATAAAAGCACCTGGAACAAAAATTAATGTAAACAAAAACCCGAACACTGCTCCCCAAGTATGAGCATCATGAGCCACATTATCACTACTTTTTTTGTCCATGTAAATTTCATAAGCTAAATAAAGTACTCCAAACAATAATGGATTAATAGTAAAAGGCAAAAAGATAATTCCTATCCCTCCTGTAAAAGGCATAAATGCTATAGCAGCAAACAATACTGCCGAGACAGCTCCTGAGGCTCCTACAGAATTGTAACCGTAATTATTTTTATGTCGGGCTAATGCCGGTAATGATGCTACTGCAATTCCACCAATATAAATAAACAAGTAGTAAACAATTCCCATCGTTCCCATTTCGTTTATTAAAATAGTTTCTACAATCTCTCCAAAACTGTACAATACATACATATTAAAGATAAGGTGAAAAATATTTTGTTTATCATGAATAAAAGCATGTGTAAACAAACGATACCATTCTTTATTATTATAAACTAAATAGGGATTAAAAAGTAGTTTGTGATAGAGCTGAGTATTACTATTGGCAGAAAAAGATACAATAACGGTAATTATGATAATAATAAGAGTAATGCTCATTCAGTTAATTTTAAGGTGTGTTCTTGCAATTTAATTACAAGTTTATTCGCAAAGGCAATCTCGTTTTAATCCTTCAAAGGAAATATTTACAAGTGTTGCAATGTCTTCTTTTTCTTCTGCGGTAGATAACCTTCTAGGTTCGCACGTTTCTATCAAGAGGATAACTTCTCTTCCATCAGCTAATTTTCCTTCTATTTGATATTCAGGACAAGGCTCTCTTGTTGTTGAACTTTCCGAAAAATTAACTTTAGCCTTTTGGAAAAAAGTTTTATCGAAATCTTCTAGAGCAATATTGTTGCACTCAAGTGTACAAGTTATGTATTTATTCGTTACAACCAATTCTGTTTCTTCAATAAACTCTAGCACTCTGCCTTCGGGCAACCAAGAAGAACGCGCATCATCTCCTGTATAAAAAATGGCATAAACCATTACGCATCCTAATCCGAATCCTATTAAATAATACTTTAACCTATGTATAAATTTATCCATTTTTTAAATTTGATAATATTAACAACTTACATTGCCATTAACAGCAAGTTAATATCTTTATAAGGCATGTTAAATGTTTCTGCTAAATATTTATTGGTTAATATTCCTTTGTAAATATATACTCCATTTTGAATGCCTACATAAGAACGAATCATAGCCTCTATTCCACCAAATTCTCCTGTATCTAAAATTGTTGGAGCAATAACATTACTTAGTGCATAAGAAGCTGTTCTAGCAACTCTTGAAGCAATATTTGGCACACAATAATGTATCACTCCGTGTTTAGCAAAAACAGGTGCTTGATGGCTAGTTATTTCAGAAGTTTCTATACAACCTCCTTTATCAATACTTACATCCACAATTACAGAATAATCTTTCATGCATTTTACCATTTCTTCGGTAACAATTATTGGAGCTCTACCAATTTTACTACTAATTGCTCCTATAACCACATCGGCTGATTTTAGTGCTTTTAATAATACTTTAGGCTGAACAATAGATGTTTGTAATCGTTGTCCGACCGCTGTTTGCAACCTTCTTAATTTATGAATATTGTTATCAAAAACTTTTACTGAAGCTCCTAAACCAACTGCAGTTCTAGCAGCAAACTCTCCTACTGTTCCTGCTCCAAGAATTACAACTTCTGTTGGAGAAACACCAGAAATTCCTCCAAACATTTGTCCTTGACCATTTCTTTGGTTACTTAAATATTCGGCAGCAATAAGGATAGCTGTATTTCCTGCAATTTCACTCATAGCAGTAACTATAGGTAAAATTCCATCTGGATCTTTAATAAAATCAAAAGCTACAGCAGTAATTTTTTTAGAAATTAATTTTTTAAGAAAATCTTTTGGCTGAATTGGTAACTGCAAAGCTGAAATTAATAATTGTCCATTTTGCATCATATCAATTTCTTCGAGAGTTGGTGGCTCAACTTTAAGAATCATGTTCGCTTTATACACCTCTTCGGTACCATAAACAATTTGAGCTCCTGCTTCACTATAATCTTTATCGCTAAAACTACAACCTTCTCCAGCTCCTGTTTCAATAATAACTTCATGTCCGTTGTTTACTAACAATGCCACAGCATCAGGAACTAAAGGGATTCTCTTTTCTTGTATAGAAGTTTCTTTAGGAATTCCTATCTGTAAACTACTTTTTTTACGAGCCACTTCAAGCATTTCTTCTTGAGGCATAAAACCATGGGCTAAAGATTTTAGTAAATCATCTGATGTTGGCATATCCTTAATTTTTTTCTTAATGAACAGTTACAAATTTATTAATTAGCAAGCACTTTACTAGCTAAAAACAAAACATTTATTAATACAAAATTGTTATTAATCTTTTATTGTCTTCAGTTAGTGTTATGGAGACTTTTACTGCTTTTTCGGGAATAAGGTTAGGAATTTTTTCAGGCCACTCTATAAAACAATAATTTCCACTATAAAAGTATTCTTCCACACCAAAATCTAAAGCTTCTTCCTCTTCTTTAATTCTATAAAAATCAAAATGATAAATTTGTTTATTATCTTCCGTAAGATACTCATTAACAATAGAGAAAGTAGGGCTTTGAATGGTATCCATGACTTTTAATGTTTTGCACAGTTGCTTAATTAAAGTAGTTTTCCCTGCTCCCATTTCTCCATAAAAAGTAATGATTTTATGCTTTCCTATAGCTGACAAAAGCTGCTCGGCTATTTGTGGTAAATCTGCTAATGCAAAAGCGTTGAGTTTTATTTCAGAAACTTGACTCATATTAAATAGATAGTTTTTATTCCTCCAAAATTAAGGCATTATTCAACTTAAAATGTCTTTTTAAATCTACATTTAAAAAATGGGTAGTATCGGTAGTTATTTCTGCTGATGGCAAATATCCCGAATAAGGCAATGGTTTTAAATAAATAGAGTGTTGATGAGTGATGCTTGCTTTCATTTTTGCTAGTTCGTCCATACGCTTATCATAAGCTGTTGCATAGTTGTTATGGATTTGAAAGGTAACTACAACAAACACCAAAACACCTATTGTATTTATTGCTAAAATATTTTTTTTCAACTTTTCTGAAATATTAATTTCATTTCCTAATAAAAATAAATACCTAATTAACAAGATTAATATTAATACGGAAGCAACCATTGTAGCTCTATCGGGAGGAAGTGCCCCTAAAGGAATTACCACAATAAGCTGATTGATAATTACAATGGAAACGATAAGTAATAAGGAATACAGCAACTCTCTTACAGGACGAAAATTCACTGATTTAAATTGAGCAATTGCACCTAATATATAAAATGGGAAAGCCAGTAAAATGGCAGGTATAAAAGTATAATGAAGTTTAAACAGCAAACTTTTTACCGTGGCGTAGGCTGTAAATAGTATTACCTTTGTCCATGGCAAACTTGGTGTGAGTTCATCTCTTAAAGCAGTTCCTGAGCTAAAAAATATCACACACAAACCTGAAAAAAGCAATACAGCAGATAGTAGATAAGGTAACTGTACTTTAAATTGTAATGGTTGTTTTACTGCAAACACCACTAAAAACAATAACAAAATAAGTATCATTGGTTCGTTAGATCCGCTTATAAAAATAGAAGATATAATCAATAAAAAATAATCTCCACTGTTTTTTTCTTTTTTAAAAAACACACCTAACAAAAAAAATAAAGCAATAGTGCTGTATAAGTAGACTATCGAACCTGTAAACCAAAACCAAACATCATTAGGAAAAAGTGTTAGAAAGAAAAATACAGTCATAGCCAAAAAAGCAAGTAGCCACTTATTCCTTAAATTAATATCATAAAAATTTGCTGCATTTTTGGTAAGACGAGTAATAGCTATATATAACAGCAGGCAAGAAGTTAAATTAAAAACCATTAAAAAATAAGGAATTTTAGTAAAAGGTAGCAAAGAAGCTATTAATAAATTAGATGCAAACCTTCCGTGCCAATTAAACTGTAAATGATTAAAAACTTCAACTACACTTTTATTTTTTATTTCAGTAAGAAAATAAAAATCATCTGCTGCATACCTATTAAAATAAGCGGTTGAGATGAAGAAAAAACTCCACAAAAACACTTGTATTAATAAATATGGATGAGTATATTTAGGCAAATAACTAGTTTTTAGTTGATAATTGGTAAAAATAAAAAATTAAAATGAAGTGATTAGATATTATTTTTTTACAAACTATATTCAATACGCTTTTTTATTATTTTTGCTCAAAATTATTCGGGGTGTAGCTTAGTCCGGTTAAAGTGCGCGTCTGGGGGGCGCGAGATCGGAGGTTCGAATCCTCTCACCCCGACTTTTCAAACTATAACAAGTGCTGACACATCTATATAAAATTCTATTTATCAATTATATATTATGAAAGCATTTTTTAAAGATATTTTTGAATATCACCATTACTTCAATCAAAAACTAGGACAACAAATGATTGAAAATAAAAATATACTTTCAGAAAAAGTAATCCCTCTTTTTTCTCACACAATAAATGCACACCAAATTTGGAATGCTCGAATCACAAATACGGAAAAATTGGATGTACATCAAGTTCACTCGCTTCCTCAATGTATAAAAATTGATATTAATAACTTTAAAGATACTTTGGAAATTATAAATGAATATAAACTGAACGAAATAATTCCTTATTCTAATTCAAAAGGTAATGAATTTAATAACTCTATCGAGCAAATACTATTTCACATTGCAAATCATTTCAGTCATCATAAAGGACAAATCATTTCCGACTTAAAGCATAGCGGCATTACTCCATTAATAACTGATTATATATTTTACAAGCGATAATTATTCAAACAAAACATTAGTTTGTTGAATAACTTAAAAAAAGTTATTGTATGTTTCAGTTTTAAATTCTACTTTTGAACTCACAAAAAAATAAACTGAGAAAATATAAAAATATGAGTGTATTAGTAAACAAAAATTCAAAGATAATAGTTCAAGGATTTACAGGTACTGAAGGTACTTTTCATGCAAGTCAAATGATAGAATATGGTACTAACGTTGTTGGTGGAGTTACTCCTGGTAAAGGTGGTCAAAATCATTTAGACAAGCCTGTATTTAACACTGTAGAAGATGCTGTAAAAGTTACAGGAGCTGATGTTTCTATTATTTTTGTACCACCGGCTTTTGCTGCCGATGCAATTATTGAAGCTGCTGATGCAGGTATAAAAGTAATTGTTTGTATTACTGAAGGAATTCCTGTAAAAGATATGATTCCCGTAAAAGAATACTTAAAATCTGCTAATGCACGTTTAATAGGACCAAATTGTCCTGGAATTATTACACCAGATGGTGCTAAAGTAGGAATTATGCCAGGTTTTATTTTTAAATCAGGAAAAATAGGTATTGTTTCAAAATCAGGAACATTAACTTACGAAGCTGCCGACCAAGTGGTAAAAGCAGGTTTAGGTATATCAACTGCTATTGGTATTGGCGGAGATCCAATTATTGGAACAACTACTCAAGAAGCTATAGAATTATTTATGAATGATCCTGAAACTGAAGGAATTGTAATGATTGGAGAAATAGGCGGAAATTTAGAAGCTAACGCTGCTAAGTGGATTAAAGCAAATGGTAATAAACCTGTTGTGGGTTTTATTGCCGGAGAAACTGCTCCAGCAGGAAGAACAATGGGACATGCCGGTGCTATTGTTGGTGGTGAAGAAGATACTGCCAAAGCTAAAAAGAAAATTATGAGAGATTGTGGTATTACTGTAGTTGACTCTCCTGCAGATATAGGTCAAACCATGGCTGAATTAATGAAGGTTAATGCATAACTCATAAATTTAGATATTATGAAATTATTAGAAGGAAAAGTTGCTATAATTACAGGTGCTACCAGAGGAATTGGAAAAGGAATAGCTGAAGTTTTTGCTCAAAATGGAGCTAATATCGCATTCACTTATGTTTCTTCAGATGAACAAGCTAAAAAAGTGGTTGATGAATTAACTGCTTATGGCGTTAAAGTAAAAAGTTATAAATCTAATGCTGCTATTTATAGCGATGCAGAAGTTTTTATAGACCAAGTTGTAGCTGATTTTGGCAAAATTGATGCTATTGTAAACAATGCAGGAATTACAAGAGATGGTTTATTAATGAGAATGACAGAAGAAAATTGGGATGAAGTAATGAATGTCAACCTCAAATCTGTATTCAACATTACCAAATGCGCTTTAAAAACCTTATTAAAACAACGATACGGTTCTATTATTAACATGAGTTCTGTTGTAGGTATTGAAGGAAACGCAGGACAATCTAACTATGCTGCTTCAAAAGCAGGAATTATTGGTTTTACTAAATCTATCGCTCAGGAAATTGGCTCTAGAAACATTAGAAGCAATGCTATTGCTCCCGGTTTTATTGAAACAGAAATGACTGCTCAGTTAGATGAAACCATAATGAAGGGATGGATTGAAGATATCCCTATGAAAAGACCTGGAAAACCAGAAGACGTTGCTAATGCAGCACTTTTCTTAGCTTCCGATTTATCTTCTTATGTTAACGGACAAGTAATAAATGTTTGTGGAGGCATGCAAACCTAATTACAGCATCGTAAAATGCTTTACTAAAACCTCATTTATTCCACAATGAGGTTTTTTTATTTCATCACAAAACGAGCTGTATTTCTACTTTTTTGTTCCACCAAAATATTTTTATTGGTAATAACTCTTTTAATAGTGGCTTCATCATAATGACGAACAGTAACTAACTCTAAATTTTTATTGTACAATACATGATAATCTTGTTGTAATTCCTCAATAAATTTCATGGTGGTAAACGGACTGAAATCTATACAAATAGAAAAACTTATAGCTGCATTCTGCATCAAATTTACTGTAATGTTATGTGCTGAAAGTTGAGCAAAAATCTGACTTAAATTATCCTCTACAATGAAAGAATAGTCTTTAGCAGATATAGAAATCAACACTTGATTCACTTTAAATATGAATGAAGGTATTAGTTTATCACCTTCTGTATGCTCATCTATTAATGTTCCTTTAAGAGTAGGTTCTAAAAAAGATTTTACATATAACGGAATTTTTTTGTTCTGAAGCGGTTTTATAGTTTTTGGATGTATGACTGTTGCCCCATAATAAGCTAACTCTACCGCCTCATGATAAGATATGTGTTCTAGCTGTTGAGTATCATCAAACCATTTTGGATCAGCATTTAACATTCCTGAAACATCTTTCCAAATAGTTACGCTTTCTACTCCTAAACAATAAGCTAAAATTGCTGCTGAAAAATCTGAACCTTCTCTTCCTAATGTGGTAGTAAAATTCTCTGAACTTGCGCCAATAAACCCTTGAGTTATCACATACTTATTATCAATTGTAATTACTTTCGGTATAGAAGATTGAACCAATTCGGTAGTAAGCTTCCAATCTATATTAGCTTTTCTATAAGTATTATCTGTTTGAATTAAAGCTCTGGCATCTATCCAATGATTATTAATATTTATCTCATTAAGATATGCACTAACTATTTTTGTAGAAAGTAATTCACCAACAGAAACAATTTGATCATACACGTAATCATAAGTTCTTTGTGGTTCTTCTTCTATCTCCCACTCTATTTCTACAAAAGTATTATGTATATCTGTAAATATTTGATGGTTTTTATTCTCAAAAAGTTCATTCATTATACCAAAATGAAATTGTTTTACTTTTTCCAACAACACATTTACATCGTTTTCTTTAAAGTAATAAGCATTCACCAATTCTTCTAATGCATTGGTAGTCTTTCCCATGGCTGATATAACCACTACAAGCGGTTTATTATATAACTGGATAACTTTTCCTACATTTTTTACCCCCTGAGCATCTTTAACAGAAGCTCCACCAAACTTAAATACTTTCAACATTTATTTTAATTTTACAATCTTATTTTTCCATTTAACCATTCCTCATCCAATTCTGCATTAAACTTTTTATAAAATTCGATAGCAGGTTCATTCCAGTCTAACACTTGCCAAGTCATTAGTTTAGCATTCATTTCTTTGGCTGCATCTAAAGTAGATTTAAAAAGTAAAGAACCAATTCCTTTTTGCTTATATGCTTCTTTTACTACCAAATCTTCTAAATACAAACACCTGCCTTTCCATGTAGAGTAGCGAATATAATAAAAAGACATGCCTACAATTTCATTGTTATTTTCTGCTAAAATTATCCAATATAACGGATGATTTCCAAAACCATCTTCTTCTAATTGTTTAAGTGTAATGGTAACTTCTTGCGGCTGTTTCTCAAAAAGTGCTAATTCTTTAATTAGATTTAATACTTCCGGCAGGTCCTTTTTTGTAGCTTTTCTGATTGTGATTTCCATAAAACAAAAGTAGTAAAACTGAGTTAATTCACGATAATTTCATTTCTTTGTAATGAAGTTTTTAAAAGTCCAATTTAGAAAAAATAGTATTATGACTAATTTTACAACCCTCAACGAATTTATTTTAGAAAGACAAGCTGATTTCCCTTATGCTTCAGGAGAGTTAACCCGATTATTAAATGATATAGGTGTAGCGTCTAAAATCATTAATAAAGAAGTTAGAAGAGCAGGGTTAGGTAATATTTTAGGAAAAGCGGGCAGTGAAAATATTCAGGGAGAAGATCAACAAAAATTAGATGTTTATGCTGATAATCAATTCATCAATGCATTTAGATATGGTGGTGAAGTTTGTGGGATAGCTTCTGAAGAAAATGATAATTTCATGGCTTTTGATAATGAAATTTCTCAAAAAGGGAAGTATGTAGTTGCTTTTGACCCATTAGATGGTTCTTCTAATATTGATGTTAATGTTTCTATAGGAACTATTTTTTCCATTTACAGAAGAGTTAGTAAAGATGGTCCTGCCCAATTAGGAGATTTTTTACAAGAAGGAAACAAACAAGTTGCTGCCGGATATGTTATTTATGGTTCTTCTACCATGTTGGTTTATACCACAGGTAAAGGTGTTAATGGTTTTACATTAGATCCATCCATAGGTGAATTTTGTCTTTCACACCCCGATATAAAATCTCCTGATGATGGAAGGCTATACTCTTTTAATGAAGGAAATTACAATACTTTTTCTAAAGGACTTCAAAAATATTGCGATTGGGTTAAAGAAGAAGATGCTTCAACAGGCAGACCATATTCTTGCAGGTATATTGCTTCAATGGTTGCTGATGTTCACCGAAATCTCATAAAAGGTGGTGTTTTTTGCTACCCAGCAACAGCCGGTTCTCCAGATGGTAAATTGCGTTTAATTTACGAATGTAACCCTATGGCTTTTATTGTTGAGCAAGCAGGTGGAATTGCTTCTACAGGTAAAGAAAGAATTATGGATATTAAACCAACTTCTTTACACCAAAGAGTTCCTGCTTTAATGGGATCTAAGAATATGGTAAATAAAGTTTTTGAGATGATTGAAAAATACGAACGAGTAGAAAATGCAAATGCATAACTCAATAATTACCATGCTAAAAAAAAAAATTTTCTTTCTTACTTTTACCTTCATATGCTTTTCTATGAAAGCTCAGAATGTGGTGACAGAAACTATTCAAATTGATACCAATTTTGTTACCTATGATGTAATTTATACTGATACGTTAACAAAAGGTGTTTTCTCTAAAGTTATAGCTGTTTTTGCTAATGATACCAGTCAAATAGCTATTGAGAAAAATTACACTAGCAATTATCAAAACGGTTTATATAAAGCTTATTATCCTTCTGGAGGTTTAATGGTAAAAACTGTTTATGCTAATAATAAACTTAATGGTGAATGGACTTTTTATGATAAAACAGGAGAAGTAGCTATAAAAGGTATTTATAAGGAAGGTATAAAACATAAATATTGGGCTTACCGATATTTAAAATGTTATGGAAGATATAAAAATGGAAAGAAATCGGGAAGATGGAAATGTTTAAATACTGATGGAGGAAAATACATTACTAAATATCCCAATCTTTATTTAACTGGTATGTTCGATTTTGTTAGAATTAGAAGGAATAATCCGTCAACAAATGACAGTATTGTTTCGCAACCAATTAATGATAGTTTAATTAGTAATACCAATAATCAAATACAGGAAATAGATACGTTTTACTTAAGTGCGATTACCTATTTAGCAAGAAATTATTACATCAGAAATAGAATTAAAATTCAGTTTACCAACACCAAAAAAGAGCGTAAATACTACGATAAGTATTTCGATTATAAAAAAGATTTATTCTTGTTTGCTGTTTCTCCAACCATTATTCCATTAGGATTACCTCCATTTTTAACTGAACCAGAAAAACTAACAAGTGATACTATAAATACCCAGCTTACTGCTAATATTGAGCAATATAAAGATGGTTTTTCTTCACATCCTGTTAGAACAGATTTAGCATTATACCAATACTCTACTCAACCAAATTCGGATATGATTTTATATTTTTCTGAAGTTGTTGATAATATGCTAAGAGTTGATATTGTTGAGTTTAGAAATAGAAATAATGAAAGTTTTGAGGATATTTACAAGCATCCTAATGCCAGAAAATATAGTGTATTAATATACTTTAACCAAATTAAAGACGTTAAGGCTGTAGAATATCAACAAAAAAAAGTTGAATAATTTTCAAATGAAGAATAGTCTAAAAAAAATAGCTTACCCTTTGATTAAAGTTGGAATGAACATTTTATTCCCCAAGGTTAAAGACGACTATTATTACACCTATTATTTTTTAAAAATGGGTATCAACCAAAAACTTTTTGGCTATAATAAACATGTGCCTTGGCCTGTACATCCAACATCAATTGTTAAGTGTCCTGAAAAAATACAATATATAAGTAAAGCACCAGGAACAGCTATTGGGTGTTATTTAGATGGTAGAAACGGAATTATTATGGAAGAAAATGTTTGGTTAGGTCCTAGGGTTTCTCTTATTAGTCAGAACCATGATTTAAATGACTACAATAAATACATAACTGAACAACCTATAATTATTCGCAAAAACTGTTTACTAACTACCAATTGTGTTATACTTCCTGGTGTAGAGTTGGGTGAACATACTGTTGTTGCAGCAGGTGCAGTTGTTAGAGATTCTTTTCCAGAAGGAAATCAACTGTTAGCAGGTAATCCTGCAAAAGTTGTTAAACAATTAGAAAAATATAGAGGCTAAATTTTAAATTATTCTCCTAATAACTCTCTTGCTTGATTTACTGGAATTAATTCATCTCCATGCAGAGCAATTACAAAGGCTCCTTTAATACCTTTTTCTTCAGTTATAGTAGTTTTATAAGCCTGAGCTTCATCATACGTTTTAAATGTACCTGTTGTATATCTTGTTAAGTCATTTTCAATTTGAGTTTGCTCCACTCCCTTTATAGACATAAACTTAGTAAGCACTTCTACAGGTAATTGATTTTTGTAAGAACCTATTTGTATTTTAAATACAATTTTGTTTTTATCGTAGGTCTTAGCATTTGGTTTAATACTTTCCTGAGCTGCAGAAAGAACTCCAGCTTGTTTTAGCGTAATTCTTTTTCCACCCTGATAAGCAACCACAAATGCATCTTTAATACCATTATCTAAGGCCAAATTAATTTTTTGTTTAGCAGCTTCTTCAATAGTCGTATAAGCCCCTGGAGCTAAATATTTATATAACCCATCATCAGCTTTTAATTCAATTACACCATCTAATTTATTAAACTGTTCTTTAGGTTGTTTTTTAGAGAACGCTCCTAGCTGAACCCTAAACACAACTTTATCGGTATTATCCATACTAGCAAACTCATCACCAACCGCCATATTATTAGCCTCATCACCAACAGAAACTAATTTTCCGTCTTTAGTTTCTTCAACTACAATAGCAGCATCAAAACCATCTCTTGTTAAACTTGCTTTTCTTTGTACAGCTTCATTCAAGCTCATGTAATCTCCAACGGTAATAATTGTTTCTCCATCTTTTTCTTGAATATCTACGTCTGAAACACTTAAGAACTTATCAACTAAAGCAGCATCTATTGCCTCTGTAAATCTTCCTAACTGAATTTTGTATTTTTTAGGTTGTATTTTAGATTTTTCACCAGCTGTTATTGATCTATTTTCAATAGTAGCAAATGCTCCTGTGGTATCCATATATCTTAAATAAGCATCTTTTATCATATCATCAGTCATTTCAACTCCCGCTGGTGTTACAAAAGCATTTGGCCTAGATTCCAATTCATCATCTTTATAGTTCGGAACAAAATCCTTATCCATATCTAACGGACAACCTTTTTCATCAACCTCAACTCCTGGTGGAGTCCAAGCACATTCATCCATAAAATCAATTACCCCATCACCATCTTCATCATCCATATCATACGCTAGGTAGTCTATTGGAGCATCAAAGTCTTTAATCTCATAATTTTTTTGATGTTTCAAGAAATTATAACTAATAGAAAATGAGCTCATCAAAAATTTATCATTGGAACCATTGCCCGGTTGACTACCAATTCTATCTCCTTCACTTTCTGCTACAACTCCATCTACCAAGTCGGAAAAAGTAAAGTGCATAATAAAACCTAAAGTAAAATCAATATTTTCTGTTGCATGCATAATTACACCACCACCAAATGGTATGGCAAAAGTTCTTTCCGGATATTTTCCTAAACCATCAAAATCAGATTCTCTAATGTCTGTCTCAAAAACATAGTCTCTTTGAATAACTATTGCTTCTTTAGCATTTGGATCATCTTGCGATATGTTTCTTATTGAACCGTCTGACCAATAATTATATCTATTTCCAAACTCATCATACAAATCTGTTTTAGAATGAAACTCAACAGATTCAATACCTAAAGATAGAAATGGACTTAGTGAACGCTTTTTAGGTAAAAAATTACCGAAATCATACATTAAAGCAAAACCGCCAACAGAAAGTCTTGATTCAAAATTTAAGTTCCTATCTAACGAACGCTCATTAGCACTAACTTTTCCGAATAGCACATAAAATTTAAGCGCTAAATAATGATTTAATCGTTGCTTGATATGTAAATCATAAGCAAGATTACTGATAAAAGGTGTACCAACATTAGCATCTAAAACATCGCCATAGAATTTAAAGTTGCCAACCCCCAACCCTATTGTAGGTGAAAAAGGATTAATAGAAGATAAAGGTTTAGTAGTTTCTGGAAGTTTAGAAGGTGTAATAGATGTAGAATCGCTCTGAGCAAAAATTTGCAAAGAGCCAATCAATAACATACATACAAAAACAAAACTATACTTATTCATTCTTTTACTTAACGAAATGTAATACGAATATAGGGAAATAAAGATACAATTAAGTCTAAAAAGGGGAATTTATTGCACCCATTTTTGATTTGTAATCATTAAAGCCTCTTGTACTGTAATTCTTTCTCCTTGATTATAGGCAGTAACAAAAGCAGTTTTTACTTTACTTCTCAAATTGTTACGTTTGTCTCTTGCTGATTTATATTCAGAAAAACTACCTGTAATTAACTTTGTCCATCCTTGATGATTTTCTAAATTAATTTGGTCGTTTAGTTTAAATTTCTTTTGATATCTTTCTATAGTTATACCTTCTCTAAAAGCTCCTACTTGTACTTTATATATAACATTCTTTTCTGGAGCAGGTGTATTGGTTACAGGGGTAGTTCTTTTTGTTTTTTCTTCGGTATTATCTACTACTAGGTCATCTTCAATATCTTCCTCTACTTTATTATCCACCTTATTTTGAAGACTTGTTTCTTCAACCTCTTTATCCTCGGTATCATTTGAAGCTAAACTTTCACCAGCAACAGAAAAGTTTGTTGCCACTATTTGATGCTTTTGCGTTTCTTCTCCTTTTAAATAAGATAAAACTCCTGTTATTTCTTGCATCCCCGAAGCTGAAGTACTTTCAATAAAATAACTTACTTCAAAACTATTTTCTGTTGGAACTGATAACCAAAGTACTTTTACTTCATTATTTTCAACAGAAAAAACGCCTCCTGCTGAGTTGTTGTTCGATGCAATAAATCCAACTGGTATAAACTCTGATAATTTAGCAAAACCTTCTACGTTTTCTTTGTTGATATTAAGTGTTACTTTAAACTTATTATCACCAACATTATCAATATTTCTAGATGCAGATAAGGATGTTTCTGTATTATTTGAAGCTGGCAAACGACTTTCTTCATCTTCTGTATTAGAAGATGGTTCGGTTTCTTCTGCTACCAACTCTTCTGTAGATACAGTAATATTTGATGTTGGAATATCAACATTCATTCTTTCATTATCGGCTATATAAGAAAACTTACCGGTAATAGTATATTTTCCAGAAGAATGAGAAACGTTTTTAAGTTTATACCTTATAGAAAATTCACTATTTTGAGGTAATGCCATCCATATCAACTTAAGTTTTTGCTCCTTAAATGAAAAGGTTGCTCCTGCAGTCTCTATGGGTTCTACAACAAAACCTTCAGGAATTTCTTGTTGTATTTTTGCAAAACCGGCAATATCAGCTTTTGTGATTACAAGCTCTACCTCTACTTCACCATTAGGTTGTATGGAAGCAGGCATATTTTGTTTAACAGTTACATCTGAAGTGAAAAATAGTTGGTAAAAAAAGATACTTACAAAATTTACTATTAGAAATAACTGTTTAATCATTTTATATTATTTTTAGATTATTGCTGAAAATAAAAATCAATCAACTCATTTAAATCTTTTGCTGTAAGATCATTCTCTCCTTCAAAAAACTGGTCGATTGCATTTGTAATTTCTTTTGCTGATAGATACTTGTCTTTATCTGTATCTAACGGAACAAATTTAGCAGGCATATTAGTTTGACCTATTTGACCTCCTTTATTTTGCTCGTATAAAGCTTGTATTTCTTTCATTTCCTCATCAGACAAGTCTTCTGCTTTAAATGTTTTGTATTCAGTAATTACAGAATCTTTCATAGCATGTTCTTCAGCAATCATAGCATCTGTTAGTGTAACTCCATCTTTGTTTACCAACGTTCCTGCTGGTGTGTTAGGTTCTTTATCTAAATAATCCGGAACACCATCTTTATCACTATCTAGAGCACATCCGGTAGCATCTACTGTAATTCCCGATTTTGTTCCCGGACATTTATCATTTAAGTCAACTACTCCATCTCCATCACTATCTTCTTTATCTAATTTAGAAAAGTCGAAATCTTTATATTTATCGTCAGCAGCTGAAGCTCCTGCAAAATTATACTGTAACCCAAAAGAAGTTTGAAACATTTTATCACTTCCTCCTCCACTTAAATTATCTAAATATTCTGTTGTTGTTAAAATATATGCAACTGTAGCTCTCGCATGTAAATGTGGAGAAAGTTTAAATTTCAATCCAAATCTCAATGGAATTGTAAATGCTGTTTTAGGGTAATTATTAGTAGAGTCTTTTAACGTAGATTCATATTTATGGTCTCTTGTTAAAAACATTGAAGAAGTATCTGAACCTGGCATATTCTCTGGAACATCTCTTAATGTCCCATCACTCCAATGATGATAAAAATTACCATTTGCATCAAACAAATCTCCTTTAGGATTGAACATTAAGTATCCAAAACCAACAGAAATAAATGGCGAAAAAACTGAATTTTCATTTACAATTTTTCCATTATCAAAATCTAGTAATAGGTTTAAATCAAAATTAGTAACTTTAGTTTCAAAATTATGAAAAACCTCATCATCTAACTGACTTTTAGAAACAGTTCCAAACATTCCATTAGCAGTAATGCCTACAAAGCTTCCTATTTTCTTTTCTAGATAAACCCCATAAACAGGTCTCCAATAAGTAAAAACAGAAGAACCTTTTGAACCTTGTAAATTCCCCATGTAAGAGAGTGTTCCAAAATTAGCTCCAATAGAAGGAATATATTTTAACCCATCACCCTTTGGCTCGCTCTGAGCAAGGGATTTCTGTGAGATTACACATGAAATTAATGCAGCAAAAAATGTAATTTTTCTAATCATAACTTATAATTTATTGCGATTCAGGCAATAAAAATATAACAAAAAATTGATATTCCTAATTTTTTTCTAGAGTTATTAACAAAAAGTATAACTTTAGGCAAAACAAACATAGCTTATTCTTTAAAAGAATTCTTAGGAAAATCTTTGTTTTTTCAACTTAGAAATGTTAATAAATTAGAAGTTGGGACGAAGCAAATAATCGTTATAAAAATCAATAATACACTTAACCGCTTCATCAGCAGTATCGCATATGTTAATAAGTTTTAAGTCTTCCGGACTAATATTTTTTTCAGACAAAACAGCCGTTTTTATCCACTCAAATAAACCTTGCCAGTAATCTTTACCAACTAAAACAATAGGAAACCTACCTATTTTTTTAGTTTGTATTAGTGTAATTGCTTCAAAAAGTTCATCTAATGTTCCAAAACCACCCGGTAAAACTATAAATCCTTGAGAGTATTTTACAAACATCACTTTTCTTACAAAAAAGTAATCAAAAGTCATTAATTTATCAAGATCTATATAATCGTTATGTTTCTGCTCAAAAGGTAAATCTATGTTTAATCCTACTGATTTTCCTTCAACGTTAAATGCTCCCTTATTACCAGCTTCCATAATTCCCGGCCCACCTCCTGTTATAACACCATATCCATTCTCAGCTAATTTAGCGGCAATTTCTTCTGCTATTTTATAATACTTATTATCGGGAGTTGTACGTGCCGAACCAAATATACTAACGCAAGGACCTATTTTTGCTAATGTTTCAAAACCGTTTACCAATTCTGACATCATTTTAAATATTGCCCAAGAATCGTTAGCTTTTATTTCGTTCCAATCTTTATCGTGATGTATTTTATTATGTTCTTCGTTGTAATCTTTATTTCCCATGAATGTTTTTTATTTGATAAGTCGGCAAATTTATGTTTTTTTATCTTTTAGTTAATGAAACTATTTAAAGTCCACTTTATAAATTCCATTTTGAATAAATTTTTCAGCTACTTTAACTCTTCTTTTAAAAAACTAGCAGTATAACTCTTTTTATTTTTCACTAATTGTTCTGGTGTTCCTTCGGCAACAACCTTCCCTCCTTCTTGTCCACCTTCCGGACCAACATCTACAATATAATCTGCTACTTTAATAATATCCATATTATGTTCTACTACCAATACAGTATTACCAATATCAACTAATTTATTTAAAACCTCCAACAATACTTTAATATCTTCAAAATGCAAACCTGTTGATGGCTCATCTAAAATATACAATGTTTTACCTGTTTGTCGTTTAGCTAGTTCCGCAGCTAACTTCACTCGTTGTGCTTCTCCTCCCGAAAGTGTTGTTGATGGTTGTCCTAAATTAATATAACCTAAACCAACATCATTTAATGTTTTTATTTTTTGTAAAATATTAGGATGATTTTCAAAGAAAACTACGGCTTGTTCAATACTCATATTCAACACATCACTAATAGACTTTCCTTTGTACCTTACTTCTAAGGTTTCTCTGTTGTATCTTTTACCATTACACTCATCACACATTACATAAACATCGGGTAAAAAATTCATTTCAATGGTTTTTACTCCTGCTCCTTGGCAACTTTCACACCTTCCACCTTTTACATTAAAAGAAAATCTGCCCGGTTTGTAACCTCTAATTTTAGCTTCTGGCAAGTTGCTAAATAATAAACGTATATCTCCAAAAACATTTGAATACGTTGCAGGGTTTGAACGAGGTGTTCTTCCTATAGGTGTCTGACTGATATCTATAATTTTATCAATATGTTCCAGACCTTTTATTGTTTTATAAGGCAACGGTTTTTTTACAGCTTTATAAATATGTTGATTGATAATTGGATACAAGGTCTCATTAATTAGTGTAGATTTTCCACTGCCTGAAACTCCTGTAACACAAACAAACATTCCTAACGGAAGTTTAAGATTTACATTTTTTAAGTTATTACCCGATGCTCCACAAAGCTCAATAAATTTGCCATTTCCTTTTCTTCGTTTTTTGGGAACATCAATATTTATTTGATGATTTAAAAATGCTGCCGTATTGGTAGAAAGTTTTACAAATTCTTTTGGTGTAGCTGCTGCAACTACATGCCCTCCATGTTTTCCTGCTCTTGGTCCAATGTCTATAATATAATCGGAAGCCAACATAATGTCTTTATCATGTTCCACAACAATTATCGAATTCCCTACATCTCTCAATCCTTTTAGGGAGTTTATCAATCGCTGATTATCTCTTTGGTGCAATCCTATACTCGGTTCATCTAAAATATACAACACATTTACTAACTGAGAACCTATTTGAGTAGCTAATCTAATTCGTTGAGCCTCTCCTCCTGAAAGTGTTGCAGAAGCTCGATTTAGAGTTAAATAATCTAATCCTACATCTAATAAAAATTGGAGTCGTTTGTTTATTTCTTTTAAAATTTCCTCTGCTATTTCATGCTTTTCGCCAAAAAACTGCTTACGGTTTTTATCAATCTTGGCAGTCCATTTGCCCAACTCATTTAAATCTTTTGTGGCAATTTCTCCAATATTTTTATCATCAACTTTAAAATACAAAGCTTCTTTTTTCAACCTACTACCGCCACAATCCTGACAATTAATTTTATTCATAAAACTGCTTGCCCACCTGGTTAATGATGGAGAAGACTTTTCTTCTAACTGTCGTAATACAATATTGATTACACCTTCAAAATCTAATTGGTAATTTTTTGTCTGTCCATCCACCTCATGCGTCATATTAATAGGTTCTGAAGAACCATAGAGTAAACAATCTAATGCTTCTTCTTCAATTTCACTTAAAGGTGTGTTTACAGTAAATCCATAATGAGCAGCTATACCCTCAACTTGTTTAAAAGCCCAATTGTTTTTGTAATCTCCTAAAGGTGCAATGCCGCCTTTTTTAATACTCAGTTTGGAGTTGGGTATCACTTTTTTAATATCAATTTCGGAAACCTGACCTAAACCGCTACATTTTTTACATGCACCATAAGGCGAGTTGAAAGAAAACAAGTTTGGTTCGGGTTCGTTGTACGAAATTCCCGTAGTAGGACACATTAATTTCTTACTCAACAACCTATATTTTGGAGGATTCTTTTTGTCTTCTTCCACCTGAAATTCATAAACCATTAAGCTATCATCACCCAACTTAAGTGCGGTTTCTACGGAAGCTAATATACGTTGGTAATCTTCATTTTTAACTTTAAGCTGATCTACCACTAATTCAATATCATGAATTTTATACCTATCGAGTTGCATTTTAGGATGCATTTCCATTAGCTCGCCATCAATACGAACTTTTAAAAACCCTTGCTTCATAAATTGAGCAAACAATTCTTTATAATGTCCTTTTCTACCTTTAATAATAGGTGCTAGCAACAAAATTTTCTTTCCTTGGTATTGTTCTACAATTAAATCTACAATTTGGTTAGTGGTAAATTTTACCATTAATTCGCCTGTATTATAAGAATAAGCATTAGCTACTCTAGCGTAAAGCAACCTAAAAAAGTCATAGATTTCGGTAATGGTTCCAACAGTAGAACGAGGGTTTTTACTGATGGTTTTTTGCTCAATGGCAATAACCGGACTTAGTCCGTTAATTTTATCCACATCAGGACGTTCCATTGTACCTAAAAACTGACGTGCATAAGCAGAGAAAGTTTCTAAGTACCTACGTTGTCCTTCTGCATAAATGGTATCAAAAGCTAAAGAAGATTTGCCGCTCCCACTTACACCTGTCATTACCACTAATTGGTTTCTGGGAATTTTTATAGAAACGTCTTTAAGGTTGTGTACCCTTGCTCCAATTACTTCAATTACCTCTTCATTTTCTATCATTAATAGCTTTTATTTAGCAGCAATTACAGAAATTTCTACATTCACATTTTTAGGCAAACAAGCTACCTCTACGGTTTCTCTTGCCGGAAAATCTGAAATAAAGTAACTTCCATACACTTCATTAATTTGTGCAAAATTATCCATATTTGAAATGAATATACTTGTTTTTATCACATTTTCAAAACTCATTTCTGCAGCAGCCAACACTGCTTTTAAATTTTCCATCACCATTTTAGTTTCTTCTTTAATATTACTTAAAACTAACTCATTAGTTGCTGGATTGATAGCAATCTGTCCAGAGGTATAAAGCATATTATTTAACAAAACTGCTTGATTATAAGGGCCTATTGGTGCCGGAGCTTTTGCTGTGTTGATGATCTTTTTCATATACCTAAATATTTTATAAAACACCGTAAAAATAAGTACAGCAAAACTTATTTTACATTTATTAAGCAATTTTTATAAAAAAATAACTTCATAAACTTTTTTAACCGTTAATTTCGCAACAAAAAGTTATAAAAAATGAAGATTACTTATTTTGATTTAATTGACCAATCTTATTATTTTCCACAAGAGGGATTTAATATTGAGGATGGTAATTTATTTTTTAACGATACCTCAATTAAGTATTTAATTGATAAGTATCAAACTCCTTTTAAGATTTCTTTTTTACCCAAAATTGGAGATCAAATTAAAAAAGCAAAAAACCTTTTTAGTAAGGCTATTAAACAAAATAATTATAAGGGAACTTATAACTATTGTTATTGTACAAAAAGTAGTCATTTTAACTTTGTAATAGAAGAAACACTAAGACACGGAATTAATTTAGAAACATCTTCTAGTTATGATATTGATATTATCCTTAATCTTTACAAAAAAGGGTTAATCAATAAAGACAAAAAAATTATCCATAACGGATACAAAACAGATAGTTACATCCAAAAAATAGCCTTGCTTCAAAAAGAAGGTTTTACCAACAGCTTTATTATATTGGATAGTAAAAAAGAATTAGAAAAACTTCAGAAAATTATTAAAACGCCCATTCGTATTGGTATTAGAATGGCTATTGATGAAGAATCTCAATCTACTTACTATACTTCTCGTATGGGAATTAGAGCTTCTGAAATTATAGATTACTACAACAATGATATTAAGCCTAGAAAAAATGTAACGTTAGAAATGTTGCACTTTTTTGTGGATACAGGCATAAAAGACACCATGTATTATTGGAGTACTTTTATTAATGCGATGAAACTTTACGCTAACCTAAAAAAGAATTGCGATACACTTAATGCTATTAATATTGGCGGAGGTTTACCTATTAGAAACAACTTAGGCTTTGAATATGATTATAAATTTATCATTAACCAAATTGTAGCTAATATTAAAGATGTTTGTAGCTCTGAAGGGATTAATGATCCGGATATTTATACCGAATTCGGAAAATATACTGTTGGCGAAAGTGGTGCTATCGTTTTTGAAGTATTAGATTACAAACAACAAAATGATGCCGAGCTATGGTACATTATTAACAATAGTTTAATGACTACTATTCCTGATAGTTGGAGTATGCACGAAAAATTTATTTTACTTCCTATTAATAAATGGGATAAAGAATATACCAAAGTAAATATTGGTGGCATTAGTTGCGACCACTCTGATTATTACAATTCGGAAGATTTAAACCAAGAGATTTATTTACCTAAAATTGATGATAAGGATAAAGAACCGCTTTATATCGGGTTTTTCCATACAGGAGCTTATCAAGATTCTATTAGTGGTTACGGAGGAATTAAGCACTGTCTTATTCCTTCACCAAGACACATTGTAATCAAACGAAATGAAAACGGTCAGTACGAAGATTATCTTTTTAAAGATGAACAAAATGCTGAAGTAATGTTGGATATTTTAGGGTATAATGATTAATAATTAGAGATTGTCCCACCCCAACCCTCCCAAAGGGAGGGAGTCCTCCTGCTATGGAGGAGTTAGAGGAGGAACATAAATAACAATAAACTAACAAATATGACTATTACAGAATTTGCAGAAAAACATTACAAACATTTTAATGCTGCTACCTTAGTAGATGCTTCAAAAGCTTACATTAAGCACTTAGAAAGTGGACACAAAATGATGATTACCCTTGCCGGAGCAATGAGTACTGCCGAATTGGGTATTTCTTTGGCTGAAATGATTAGACAAGACAAAGTTCAAATCATTACTTGTACGGGAGCTAACTTAGAGGAAGACATTTTTAATTTAGTAGCGCATACTTTTTACAAGAGAGTGCCTCATTACAGAGATTTATCTCCACAAGATGAACAAGATTTACTAGATCAACATTTCAACAGGGTTACTGATACGTGTATTCCCGAAGAGGAAGCCATGCGTAGAATTGAAAAACAATTGATTGAAGTTTGGACAAAAGCTAAAAATGAAGGTAAAAGATATTTCCCACACGAATACATTTACCAATTGATTAGAAATGGTTCCTTAGAGCAATATCATGATATTGACCCTAAACACTCTTGGTTAATAGCTGCTGCTGAAAAGAACTTACCGATTATTGTACCTGGTTGGGAGGATTCTACTACGGGAAACATGTTTGCTGCTCACTGCTTAGAAGGTATGTTTGAGCCAAGCATTGTAAAATCTGGCATTGAATACATGATGTATTTAGCCAAATGGTACCAAGAAAATGCTGTTGATAAAGGAATTGGTTTTTACCAAATTGGCGGTGGTATTGCCGGAGATTTCCCTATTTGTGTAGTGCCTATGTTGCACCAAGATTTACAATTAGACGGCATTCCTTGTTGGAGTTATTTTTGCCAAATTAGTGACTCTACAACAAGTTATGGTTCTTACTCAGGAGCTGTGCCTAACGAAAAAATTACTTGGGGCAAACTAGAAGTAGATACTCCAAAATTTGTAATTGAATCGGATGCTTCTATTGTAGCACCGCTGATGTTCCAAATTATTTTAGAAGCGTAATTGCTAAACAACAATAAACAGTAAAGCCCGCAGAAATGTGGGCTTTGTTGTTTTGTTTCGGTATTAATATACTAGTAGATAAATAAAGCATAGAAAAATCTACACTTAGTGGGGTAAAAGCCCTTTTGATGATTTATAAAAAAATGTATATTTACAAAAAATAAATATACACACCAAAAGGTGTATATATACGAGTTAGGCAAAATTTAAAAGAATGCTAAAAATAGTAGGCTACATAATAATTGGTTTAATTGTTTTAGTTGGTTTAATTTATATCGGACTTCAATTGTGGTTCTGGACAATTAATTACAGTGAAAATAAAAATCACCTTAAGGAAATTAAAAAGCTTGGATTAGAGAATTTTAAATTTAAAAAAACAGAACAATTTGACTTTCTAGACGGAAAAGTATCAGGCGTAGACTTGTTAAAAAAATACAACATTAATGCATCTATTCCTATTACTTATTTTATAGATATTGATAAATTGGATTACGTTGAGCATTTGGAAAGTCACCCGCCAAATAATAAATGGTTTAATGATGGAATAAGTTATAATATTATAGAAAAAACTGCGGACGGGTATTATGACCATTCATATATTAAAGGGAAAAGAGTAGGCTCAAAACATTATAAAACTTTTACAGAGCTTCTCGATATGATAGCTAATTTTAGAATGATGAAAGAATAAAAACTTTGCCTAACAAAAAATATAGTGCATTTGGCAGATAGTGCTATAAATGAAGATGATAATAATTAATAAACATAGCAGTAAATTGAAAGGTTGTAACGTTAAAATGCCAAACGCACCATATTTAAAGCGTTGAGTGGTACTCCATGCAAGTAACCCTATATTAAAACTCCAAGCGTGGTCGCTTGAAGTAGCGGAGGCTAATTTAATCAGTTTTTATCTGCCAAATCAGCGTTATCCGTATTCTATTAAACGAGATTCCCGATAATTTTTCCGTTGCACTCCAAAATTTCGGGAATGACGGTTATGAATGGGCTTCGTGCATTGGAAAAGTCCCCCTTCGGGGGATTAGGGGGCTAATCTCTCCATCTGCTTTATATGTCGCTCATTGTGGAAAATAACAAAACGAAAAGTATCTCCTAGTTTAATTGTTAGCCATTGGGCGATACTTACCTTCACTTTTACTTTGTTTAAGCTTACATTGTTTGCTTTTTGCAATAGTTCCAACAATTGTGTTTGTTGTTCCAAAAAAACGCTTATTACCGAGTTATCTAAATTGCTATTTAAAGGATTTTTATCCTTAAAAGTTTTCATCTTGTTTAGCTTCTCTTTGGGAAGCATGCTATTGGCAAAATAATTGCCCAACCAACCGCTTTTAAAAGTCGCTTCACTTGTTGTGTTGGAAGTGGTTATGGCTTTTTCTATCTCAGGGATATAATAATCGCCATATCGGTTTAAATGCTCTAAACATTCTAAAACATTCCAGCTTTCGGGTGATTTTCTGTGAGTAAGCACCTCCAGAGGTAGGTGTTCTATTGATTTAACATAATTGATGTGTTGTTCAATTTTAGCTGCTAATTCCTGTAGTAATGTTGCTGATTTCATTGTCTTCTATTTTTTAGACAAAATTGTTCACTTTTCACTTCATAAAAATTGATTGAAATCAAGATTTTTTCAATCTGGATAAGGTTTCCGGAGTAATTCGTAAATAATTGGCAATGAATTTATTAGGAATTTCTTGAAACAACTGCGGACTTCTCTTCAGCACTCTGTTATATCTTTCTTTGGGTGAAGTGGTAAGGATGTCTTTTTCTCTTTCTATTTGCTGAAGTACCAACTCTTCGAGCATGGAAATCCACATTTGTTGGTTCTCACCGCTCTCATTAACAAAATCTATAAATTGCTGTTTGGGAATTACCCTAATCTTCGACTTTTTAATTGCTTGTATATAAAAATCGGAAGCTTGTTCTGTTAGAAAAGAATCTAAGGAAACAATTAAATCATTGTTATAACCAAAGCGAATAATTTGCTCTTCATCTTCGTCCATAACAAAAACACAGAGACTTCCACTTTCTACAAAATAAATGTTGGTATCTGTAGTTCCGCCAAGTTTTAAAAAATCGTTTTTTAGTAAGGTAATTTGTTTACCGTTTTTTACTGCGGAATGAATAAACTCCTCAAAACTCATTTATTTAGCTAATTTTCTACCCAAATATGCCATAGGAAAGTAAGCTCCTGCTAAATCTAAAATTAAAAACCAAGTTGGTGCAGGCAACATGTAAGCATTTATGGCTCCTCCCAAAAAGAAGAAAGCTCCTATAGCTAAAGCAAATTTAATTTTGTTGGTTGCTGCAATTTTAGCGGCAACAAATGCTCCTACTAAAGTACCTAAGGCATGAGCTAAAAATGGAAAAATATAATGCTCCGGACCAAATAAGTGCATGGTGCTTTTCAAACCTTCCATAGTGGTAATATCTGCTCCGTTTGGTGGTGGAATAATAGAGCCGCTTATCATAATAATTCCCATATTGACAGCACTACCCACTACTAAACCAACTACTACTGCTAAAATATTTCTAAGAATAGGATGCATAATTTTTTGTTTTAAATTAGATACAAATATATTGAAATAAAATACAAATAGTAGAATTAAAACCCTGTACTATAAACTAAAAGAATATCTATCAGAACATTTATAAATTATAAGCAATAACAAAATTTAATTTAAAATAACATTGTTAAAATGTAGTTTGACCTAACTATTTTTTTTCAAACTTTATAAGAAAATAAAATATACCAATTGAAACTAACACCCCTCCTAAAACAATTGTCGAAGCAGCATCATGATGTTCATAATCAAATATAATTAGTTTACGTGCTATTGCTAAGGCTGTAATTAGAACAACATCTTGTATTAATGTTTTTATTTCATGAGTTTTTAGAACTTTTAAAATAGAAGACATAAATTCTAAGCTTATTAATAAAGTCATAATTTTTCCAAAAATTGATTGGTAATCCTCAAAGGTTATTTCTTCTGGTCTAAAGATATCTCTAAAAAATAAATCTATAAAATTTTGACCAATACGTACTATTGAAGCAAGTACTATTAAACCTATTATTAAAGTTAGAATAATTGTAATAACTTGTTCAAACCTTAAGAATATCTTTAAAAAATTATCAATAAAGGTTTCTTTCTTTTTTTCCATATTGTTTATTATAATACCTTAAACATTAAAATAACTCATCAAAAGTAGTAAAAGAATAACATTTTAATTACTTTTTTATTTGTAATAAAAAAAGACGGAACATCTGTCCGTCTTTTTTAGCTTAGGTTTTAAGAAATTATTTCTTTCCGCCTAACATGAGTAATTCATTTACTACTACTTCGGTAATGTATTTTTTATTACCTTCTTTATCTTCGTAGCTTCTGCTGGTTAACTTACCTTCAATAGCTACTTCATTTCCTTTAGTAAGGTATTTCTCTACTATTTCGGCTGTTTTTCCCCAAGCTACTAAGTTGTGCCACTGTGTTTCTTTAACTGTTTCGCCTTTAGCATTTTTATACGATTCGTTGGTGGCAATAGCAAATTTGGCTAATTTTTTACCGCTTTCTAGGTTAATAATTTCAGGTGCATTACCTAAATTTCCGATTAATTGTACTTTGTTTTTTAAATTGTTCATAATACTAAAATTTAAAAGGTTTATAAAAAGTTTTATTTGGTAATCCTGATTCGTTCAGAATTGATGGTGCAAAGTAAAGACGGCTCTAAAAAAACACTCGGTTTCTAATTAGTTACTTTCGCTTATTATCAATTGTAGTCGTTTGTAAATGATTTTTATTATTGATTTACAACTACTTAATTCTTTTTATTGCTTTACTCTTTTTCTTCTCTGACGAAACTTAGTGGAGATCAGAAATCCATTATAACAATAAATACTTATAGGTATTGGACTCCTTATCTTCGCTACGCTTCGTAAGGAGAGATGTAAATTGGTGCATAGTAGAAAAATTGGTTTTTTGTAACAAATGTTACTGTAGGTTTAAATATTCTTGTTGAACTTTGTGTCATAAAAAATAACATGAACTTTTAAATTTATAAACTATGAGTTACTACTATACAAAAATTACTGATTATGGTTTTGATGAAGCCATAGAAAAAGTTACCGAAGAATTACAAAAAGAAGGTTTTGGCGTGCTTACCGAAATTGATGTTACTGCTACTTTTAAGAAAAAAATTAATGTTGATTTCAGACCTTATCGAATTTTAGGTGCATGTAACCCTCATTTTGCTCATCAGGCGATACAAGCCGAAGAAAAAATAGGTACTATGCTTCCCTGTAATGTAATTGTCCAGCAATTAGATAATGGAAAAGTAGAAGTATCAGCAGTTAACCCAATGGCTTCTATGATGGCTGTAAAAAATGATGCCTTAGAAGATATTGCTACACAAGTAAGTAATAAACTAGAAAACGTAATAAAACAACTTTAAAACCCAACTGCTATGAACATCGAGCAATTAATTTCAGAAAATAAAGGTACCATTGTAGACGTACGTACCCCAGAGGAATATATGTCGGGTAATCCGGTAGGTTCTATCAATATTCCGCTACAAGAGGTAGTAAGCAGAATAGACGAAGTAAAAAGCTTACCTCAACCATTAATTTTATGTTGTGCCTCCGGTAACCGAAGCGGCATGGTAGAACAATTTTTATCTCAAAACGGTATCGAATGTTGTAATGCCGGTTCTTGGTTAGATGTAAATTATTATCAATCTAAAAACGTTTAATAAGTTATGCTAAATACATTAAAACAGTTGTTGGGCTTAGGCCCAGCAACAGATTATGCTGATTTAATCAGGCAAAATGCCATTATTCTTGATGTAAGAACAAAAAATGAATTTAAATCGGGGAACATTAAAAAATCTATTAACATTCCTGTAGATGTATTACATAATAACTTAAAACACCTTAAAGATAAAAACAGACCCATTATTACTTGCTGTGCTTCCGGAGCAAGAAGCGCTATGGCAAAACGTATTTTAAAATCGCAAGGTTATACGCAAGTGTATAATGGCGGTGGTTGGCACAGGTTGCAGTCTAAAATTTAAAGTCCCAATTAGGAACTTTTTTTTACACAAAGCCAATCATCACTGTCATATCGATCGATATTTTACAAACTGAGGAACGAAGTTTAGTAAAATGAAGCTAGAGATATCTTATTGGTTAGGGGACTTGAAATCTCAATTAGCTGTATTGGTTTTAAAGAAAGAAGATGTTTCGACAGCATTTTTCTATTCCTCATACTTCGGAATGAAAAATATTGCTCAACATGACAGTCACTTATAAACTCATAAACTATCCAACACTTCATTCACTTTTTCATCTAGGCTTAAATTACCATCTATCCAATTAATTTTAAAGCCGTTTTTTTCCATCTTTCTATACCAAGTTGCTTGCCGTTTAGCAAACTGGTGTATGGCAATATTTAATTGATTGAATAGTTCTTCTTTACTTATTTCGTTCAATAAATAAGCGGTTATCAATTTATATTCTAATCCGTAAAACTTAAGTTTGTCTGTAGAAACTTCTGCTTTTACCAATCCTTCTACCTCTCCTATCATATCTTCATTTTCCAGACGTTGTTTTAAACGGGTGGTGATTCTTTCTCTTATAGTTGGTCTTTCAAAATGAATTCCAAATAAATGGTAATTAAATGTGGGGAAATCTTTTATTAAAGCCTCATTTTCTTGCTGAAAAGCAGCAATTTCAATCGCTTTAATTAAACGCTCTTTATCTGCTGTATCTGTGGTATTATGTAGTTGTTTGTATTTTTTAAGAATTTCCACCAATTCTTCATTGGTTTTTAATACTAATTCACTTTTAAGTTCAGTATTTTCAGGGATAGCTAACATTCTGTAGCCTTTTAAAACAGCTTCGAGATACAAACCTGTTCCTCCACATAAAATAGCTTGTTTATTTCTACCTTTTATATCCTCAAAAGCAGCTAAAAAATCCTTCTGAAACTCAAACACATTATACTCTTCTCCTGCATTTTTTATATCAATTAAATGATAAGGTATAGATTTTCCGTTTACTATAAAATCATTCAGATCCTTTCCTGAACCTATATCCATCCCTCTATAAACCTGACGAGAATCTGCACTAATAATTTCTCCATCAAGCTTTTCGCCCAAATGTGCTGCCAACTTAGTTTTTCCGGTAGCAGTAATGCCTAATATTACAATAAGATCGGTTTTGTTCATTTTGTAATTTGTAAATTCCTATATTTCAAAAGCAAATCTTTCATCGATTGTTGTTCTTCTAAATTAATAGTTTTTAAAACTATATTAGCAGCTTCATTTATTGGTTGATTTATGTGAAAATTATCTCTACAAAAATGTAAAAATTTTAAGGTTTTAAAAGCATTAAACCATTTAAAAAGTAATTCTTTAAAATGTTTTGAATTAGTGGCATTCGCTCTAATTCTCTTTAAATTACTTTCAAAATCATTCTCTTTTAAAAATGCTAATACGCTCTTTGGTAAAGGAATTTCATCATCGGAAAAGAGTAATTCACTAGTATCAAAAAATATTTTCAACTCTTTAAAAGAATTAAAATTATAAGTAAATAAAGTTTCATCATTATTATTTGTCCATTGCTGCATGGCTCTTCCTGTCCCGAAAGGTACTCGCTCTGAAATTCTGGGAGAAGGAAAAACTGTGGTAGTATTTATCTCAGTAAAGTTTCCCAATGGAATTACTTTTTGCAAAAAATAAAAATCCTCTCCGGCTTTCCGTTTGTTCATTCCACCTTGTTTGTGGTAAATAGCTGCTCTAACCGCCATGCTTGAGCCAACAGTATGGAAGGCATAAGGCAATCCAACATAATGCAGTGCTTCTTTGTAATAACGTAAATGAAGTTCGTACTGAATAATTCCATCATAAATTCGCTGCGAAAACTCATTTCCATCTATAGGATGCTCGAAATAAATGGAACAACCTACACTTTTTGGGTGTTGATTAAAATGGGATTCTATCGCTGAGAGGTAATTTTTAGCACATGTAGCATCTGCATCAAAGCAAACAATAATTCCATCTTTATTGCCAATAGAAGCCAATCTGTTGTATGCCTCATCCATTCCTATTTTTCGAGCTAAGCCAACACCTGCATCTTTTTTTGGTAAACCTGTTGCTTCAATAAATGAAAAATGAATTTTATCTCGTTGATGAGTAGATGACCAAGCTAAAGCTTCATTCAAACTATATTGATTTTGTTCTAAAACTTCTTTTGAATCTGCTTCTGAAGAATTGATTACTGTAATTACCTCCACATTTGTTTGTGTCGGTTCACAATCATAAAGACTTTGAAGACTTTTAACCAAATTGGATTCGTTGTAGCAAGGTATTACAACTATTATTGTTGTTGATGGATGAATAGGAATGTTATTGTGATGTTGCACTTTTATTTATTTTCATCTGTTTATATTTATTTGTTATGGTCCATTATAAACCTCTAACCTAAATATGCTGATACACTTCTGCTACAAGCTTCTCTTGCGAGGGATAACTTATTAAAATTCCTTTTTGGGCTCCTTGGTAAACAAACATACTGCTTGCTGCGACAGCACTTGCTCCATGTTGTACAGCTGTTAAAAAATCTGACGCTTGTTTCGCTCCTCCACAAATAACTAAAGGTAATGAGCTTGCTTCTGATATTTTTGAAATTAATGAATAATCATATCCTGAAAAAGTACCATCTAAATCGATAGAGTTGATAAACAATTCTCCAGCTCCACTTTCTTCTATTTGTTGTATAAATGCTAATAGTGGTGTTTTTACTTTTTTACTTCCGGAAACGGTATAAGCTTGTTGTTTGCCCAACCAATCTTTTTTTACATCTATAGAAGCTACAATACTTTGCGAACCAAATATGTTAGCTGCCTCAGTAATTAAATTTAAATTAGTTGAAAGTGCCGAGTTAATAACTACTTTTTCTATACCTAATTTAAAAAGTTTTTCTATTTGGGATAAAGAATTTATTCCTCCACCATAAGCAAAAGGCATAAAAGCTTCTTCAGCAATTTCTTCAATTTTTTTATAGTTGGGGGTTCTTTTTTCTTTAGTAGCAGTAATGTCTAAAATTACAATTTCGTCAACTTCTTTTTCATTAAAAATTTTAACGGCATTAATTGGGTCACCAATATAATTAGGATTTTTAAAACGAATGGTTTTTACTAACTTTTCGTTTTGCAAGGTAAGTACCGGTATAACTCTTATTCTTCGCATTGGTTTATAGGTTAACAAAGTTTTGTAATAACCTCATACCAAATTTATGGCTTTTTTCAGGATGAAATTGTACGCCAAAAATATTTTCTTTTTCTACTGCAGAAACAAATTCGTAACCATAATTAGAGTTGGTTAACACATCATTTTCATCTTTGGGTTGCATGTGGTAAGTGTGAACAAAATAAAATCTTGCTTTATCTTCAAGTCCCTCCATTAGCATCGATTTTTTGCTAACAGTAACTTCATTCCAACTCATATGAGGAATTTTTAGTTGCTCGGTCATCTTAGATTTGTCGAACTTCACAATATCCATATCAATCCAACCCAACCCTTTTTCTACTCCTTCTTCGCTATTATTCCCTAACAACTGAGCTCCCAAACAAATGCCTAATATGGGCGTTTTATTATTAATAACTTTTTCATTAAGTATCTCGATTAAGCCGGATTGTTGCAGGTTTTTCATGCCATAGTCAAAACTACCTACTCCAGGTAATATAAGCTTATCAGCTTGAGCAATTTCTTCATCAGAAGAACTGATAATCGATTTAGCTCCAATACGCTTTAGCATATTCTGAATGGACTTAATATTTCCAGCGTTGTAGTTAATAATAGTAATCATGAGCAAAATCTCTTAGATGTTGCAAAGGTAATTCGATTTAATGAAATGAGGTAATGAACTTGTTATAAATTACTGTACTACTATTTTATCAGATAAAATAGTATTGGAAAGTGCTATTCGATAAATGTATATTCCTTTACTTAAAAAAGACAAATCGATGATGTTTTCTTGAGACTCTTTGGAATATACTACTCGTCCTGTTAAATCTAATAATTGTATATGGTAGGCTTCTTCTGACTGAATAGTAAGTTGATTATTATATACAAAAGCTGTTAGTTCTTTATCTTTTTTTCTTGAAATAGCAACCATATCAAAATATTCAAACTTTCCATTAAAATCTGTTTGTTTTAGTCTATAATAATAAGTTTGTGTTTGTTCTTTAGGAAAAACATCTATAAAGTTATAATTCATAATAGAAGAAGAGTTTCCTGAACCGGGAATAATGGAAATAGTTTCAAAATTTATAGCATCAGTACTTCTTTCCAACGTAAAATAATCGTTATTTACCTCTGTTAATGTAGCCCATTTCAACACATTAGAGTTCTCATCATATATTTCACCTGAAAAATCTAATAATTCTATGGGTAAAATCTGACTACAATTGCAAGAGCCAACATCTTCAATAGTGTAAGTGATAATTTCATCACTTCTGTTGGCAGCTCCTTCAATAATAATGGTTGCTGGTCCAGTAACAGTCATTTGATCAAATAAACTTGCATTACTTCCACCAATTTGCCAAGGAGGTGTTCCTCCAGCAGCATTTCTAATTCTAAGTCTATCTCCACTTGTTGAGCTTCCATCAGCACCAGAAGCTGTACATGGACTTGTTCTGTTTTTCATTTCAGCAGTAATTCTTACATCACATCCTCCAGGAACTTCAAATGTTGTTGACATAGTTTGATGTCCAGCATCACAATTCCCACTAGTTCCACTTCCACAATTTGGACCACCTAAAGGTGTTAGATCACAACCTCCAATACATCCACAGCCTGAACCACTTACATAAATAGCTCCTGAGGAACATACTTGTGCCGATAAATTTATAGTGAACAAAGTAAGCACTATAGCTAAAGTGACGTTTGATAAGTTATATTTTAAGTTGTAGAAAAACATTTTATAATCTTATTGCGCTTATTATTAGCTAAAACGTTAAAAATCACTTAAGTGTTGCTTTCTTATCTAAGCAATGTAACCGACCCTTTAATAAACTCTCTTTTACCTCCTATAAAAGTAACATCTATCAAATAAAAATATGTGCCTGTTGGTACAATACTTCCTTGATAAGTTCCATCCCAACCTTCATCTATTTCTTTCCATGAAAACAACTGTTCTCCCCATCTGTTAAAGATAGTTGCTTCAAAAAAATCAAATTCACTACCTTTTATCATAAAGACATCATTATTATTATCATTATTAGGCGTAAAAGTATTTGGAACAAAAATAGTTGGCACTAAACATTCGTCTCTAATAATTCCTATTTGATCTTCAGAAGTGCAACCATTATCATTAGACGTAACGGTATAAATTCCTTCGGTAAAAACAATTATAGAATCAACTCCTGTTTCTCCTGAACTCCAAACTAAATTAGCTCCTCCAACGGCATTTATAACAAAACCTGTTAGTAATTCATCTCTGCAAATGGTAACATTATTTTGCACTATATTTACTTGGCTTGTAGCAATAATAGTTAAGTTAGTTTCAATAATACTATCACATCCTAAAGAAGTGGTAAGTACATCTGTATAAATCCCAGTTGAGGCATAAACATTCCCTCCAACAGTTATACTAAATCCGGGACATTCAGTAAAACTCTGAGTAGTAAATTTTGTTGGATTAATGCTTAAAGTAGTTGTAATAATACTATCGCAACCTACACTACTACCACCAACAAGTGTATCAATATAATTTCCAGCTGTAGTTTGAAAAGCTCCTCCTAACAAAATACTATCTCCTTGACAAATTGAAATACTTGTTGAACCTGTGGTAAAATTATTTACCGCAAGATTAGTGGTAATTATACTGTCACAACCTAATGCTGCTCCACCAATAAGTGTGTCAATATACGTTCCTTGAGTATTTACCTGACTTCCTCCTGGCAAGGTGTAAGTTTGTCCTTGACAAATACTTGCATTTTGAGTAGCAGTAGCTGGTGGATTAATCGTAATTAAAATACTATCCGTAATAGTTCCACAAGCTGCTGAACCTTCTACATAAATATAAAAATCTGTTGTATCATTTAGAGATGATGTATAGGTAGTTGAGTTATTTATTGTTGAGCTAAAAGATCCATTACCGCCAGTCCAAAGTAAGTTTTGCAAAGAGCTACTTGCTGAAACTGTTAGTTGAACATTATCTCCCGGACAAATGGTAGTTGGTGACAATGGTGTTATACTAATATTAGCAGGAACAAATGGTGCTTGACAAGCAAAATTATCATACGTTACGTTACCTTGCCAATCGAAATTAGCCAATGCTCCATCTCTTATTGCTGATGCCCCACCAATAGTTCCGTTTTGATTAACCAATAATGTTCTGTCATAGGTAACTACATCCGAACATCCACTTGGAGATGAAAACGAAATAGATAAGGTTCTCATTCCAGGAGAAGTACTCCAATTAGCAAAATGCCCTGCAGTATTTCCTGCACACTGAAAAATAACATACATAGTATCCGCTAAGTTAGCAAAAGAATTGGCATTTACATCAATAGCAGTACTTGTTACAAGCAATACTCTTGCTCCTGCTGGCAAAATCCCATTGGTTGGTTCTAGTAATAATCCGCAACCCTGTACAGTAGCATTTAATGCACTAACAGCATTTGCCGTAGTGGTATTCTTGCAAGTATTTAACCAAGGATTAGAGGAATTTGCCCAGCTAACATTCATATTAGCAACATTAAGTGGAGTATTTCCTACAACAAAACGAACCATTTCATTTTCTCCTTCTGGAGAACCACAAGCATCTACAAGGATACTTTCTATTTCGAAACAAGTAGACGGAATTTGTGCTTTAACATTTAAAGCTAGAAAAATTATTGCTAATAAAAATAAAGTTTTTAATCCATTAACTTTAAAAATCATTACTCATAGAGGTTGAATTTAAAATGGTTTAGGAAAATCCATGTAGGTAATCACTTTAAATTTCTATGCAAAAGTAAATCTAATCTTTTGATTAAATTCAGTTTAAAAGTTATGAAAATGTTAATCTTTCAACAGTTATTTAACAAATGAGATGTGAATTGATATTTGTTATTCATTATTTGTGAACTGAATACTTTCAACTTTTCAAACTATCTACAACAATAACAATTTCTCCTTTTAGGATATTTTCTGTGAAATACAGAATCAGTTCATTGGCAGTTCCTCTTACTGTTTCTTCATGAATTTTAGTTAACTCTCTGGATACAGAAATTTTTCTATCTTCTCCAAAAAATTCATTAAATTGTATAAGTGTTTTTATTAATCGATGAGGCGATTCATAAAAAACAATGGTTCTGGTTTCTTCTTGTAACAACTTTAATCGGGTTTGTCGGCCTTTTTTATGAGGTAAAAAACCTTCAAAAACAAACTTATCACAAGGAAACCCTGAGTTTACTAAAGCAGGTACAAAGGCAGTAGCACCAGGTAAACATTCTACTTCAATATCATTTTCAACACAAGCCCTTACTAATAAAAATCCAGGATCGGAAATAGCAGGTGTACCAGCATCACTAATTAAAGCAATGGTTATTCCTAATTTTAATTTATCTATTACTTTATCTAAATTTTTGTGCTCGTTATGTTGATGAAAAGCAATCAGTTGCTGATTAATATCGTAATGTTTTAGCAACTTAGAAGAAGTTCTGGTATCCTCTGCTAATATTAAGTCAACAGCTTTTAGTATTTCTATCGCTCTAAAAGTAATATCTTTTAAATTACCAATAGGCGTTGGAATAAGGTATAGTTTTGACATCTTTAAATAAAAAAGCTAAGTTACGGAGATTATATTTATATAGATAGTTAAGAAAAAAAGATATTAAGATATCCCTAATAAAAACAAAAAAGCTGAGAGTTACTCAGCTTTTTTAGATATATCATAAATTTTCTTTCCTCCGTATATTGCTCCTAATGCTAATAGGTAAGAGATTCCACCATCAATTGGTATACAAGCAGAAGGAGGCCAACAGCCACCGGGAGGCCCACCACCACCAGGAGGTCCTGGAGGTCCTGCTGCAAAAAGTTCCATATCGTTAAATAGAAGAACTCCAATAAATAAAAGCAATAGCTTTAAAATCAATTTCATAGTTTTATTCTGTAAACGGTTGCAAATGTAATATTTTTATTCTTTAATTTTTAGTTAAAACAATTTTTTTAGTTACAGAAGTATTACTTGATTTTAAAGTAACATAGTAAATACCTTGTGCATCTTCTAATTGAAAACGTTCTCTATAATTTGAATCAACTCTTAAGTTTTTACTCAACACCTCTTGACCTAAACTATTGTTAATAACGATTGAAAGATCAGAAACGTTGTCGTTGTTTAAAATTAAGTCAAATCCATTAGAAATATTTACTAACTGAAAATCTAAATTGTTCTCTACATCATCAATACTTAATGTATTTTCTACATTTACATACTGTTCTGATTTTTTAGAACAAGAACCATTAGATGATGTTAATTCAACTTTATAAACTCCTGTATTGAAGTAAATATGCCCTGGATTTTCTATAGAAGAATTGGTTAAATCTCCAAAATTCCAGTTAAAGATGGTTGTGTTTTCACTATTATTTTCGAAAAACACTTCTACTCCTTTAATTACATTTACAGTATCAACAGTAGCTGAAGAAGTTATTTCTTCATTCTCATTATTAGTTAAAGTAAGAAATGAAGAGCTTATATCTTGTGGCTCTGTAATTTCAAATGTATTCATTACTGATTCTGAAGTAACATTATTAGTAACTTCAACTATATAAATACCCGGCATTAAATTTTTAACCGTATCTGCTCCAAGCTTATTAACTGAAGTTGCTACAACATTATTAAATCCATCTTTCCATACATAATTTTTAGCATCATTAGCATAACCATTTGCTATAAGATTTCCATTTGAAGCACCATAACAAGTAACATTATTTTGTTCTGTTACTAGCGGAGTGCTAACATAAAGTAAAAATCTGTTGGTTGTAACCGTATCATACATAGTAAAAGAGTATACCGTATCTTCTGTTAATTTAAAGCTTACATTAAGCTCTGTATCTTCAAAAGTTAATACTTTATTATTTTTTAATAATGTAGCAATATCTTCAAATGCTAATGTATAACTATTCAATGTATTATTTGGTAAATCTGTTTTAATGTTTATAGGAATAATTGTAGTTGTATTCATTGATAAAACATTTCTTTCTAGCCTATATCCATTATTAATGGTTGATAAGTTAGGTTTATGCTGAAAAATATTATTCAATTTATAAGCATCTAACTCACTATCTTTATTATCCGTTGCATTAACATCAAAACCAACATAAGCAATATCATACTCTGTTGTATTATTGTGTGTATAACCTAGCTTAACAGTTGCTAAAATTTCATTATTTTGATTTAATAACCTGTTATTATAAGTATCAGTAATATCTTCATTAAAACCAGCTAACCAAGATTGGAAATTAATAGAACCACCTCCAGGGTTTGCATGAATCCATATAGCTTCTCCAGAAGCTATAAACCAACTATTTCCAATAGATACTCTAGAGCCATCAGTTCTTTTTCTGTAAGCGTTATCAATACTACCAGATTTTGGCACTGATCCCCACCTCACAGGTGCAGGATAAGGATTAGTGATTAAACTCCACCCATCATTTGCTGGGTTACCGGTTTTAACTATGTGAGGACAATTATAAGAAACATTACCCACTACAACTGTTCCAGTAATATCTATTGTTCTTGCTCCTGTAGCTTTAGTGTCATCACCTACGTAAATTTCATAACCTACTTTTGGGTCTATAACATTAAACGTACTGTTTGGCACCGTATATCCCTGATTAAAATCATTAACAATATTATTCTGATCGTAATAATAAACCGAGCTTATTCCTCCCGGCCATTCTGTACCGGTAAACCCTTGCATTTCAAATTCTTGATTCCAATCTTCCAAATTACCTCCGGATACTACCGGTGCTAATAAATAATAACTTTCCCCTTCATTTAAAAATCGTTCTACCGTTATATCTCCATTAATCTCTCCTGCTACAGGTCTGTAATAAGCAGCTGTTCCACTTGCATTAGACCTTAACGTTAAATTATTATTAGTAGTTAAAGTACCATTAAGTATGTCTAACCATCCTTGAATACTAGCACTATTATTAATAGTTAACCCAAGTGGGTTATCTAAAATTAAACTATACATTGTTAAGTTACCTGATATGTTTTGAGCAAGAGAAGCTCCTGTAAAATAAAACGTACCTGTACCTGGAGTAACAATGTTATTATTTACCACATCACCATTAACCTGTAATGTATCAGTACTATTAAAGCTTAACGAACCATCAATAGTTAAGCTCCCCACCTGTGCATTTTGTCCGTTAATAAAAACATTATGCCCAGTTAAAATGGTTACATCACTTCCTAAGGTAGGAACACATCCACAAGTCCAAGTAGTAGGCAAATGCCAGTCGTTGGTAACTCCAGTACTTACAATAGCAAAATCAGCATTCGCTAAGGTAAAATAACTTGTACTGGTTAAGCTTACTCCTGTAAAAGTAACTATTCCCCCAGCAAAAACACCATTGTATTCTGTTGCTCCTGTTGCAAATACACCATCTACATCTACTAACAATTTATACGCAGTATCAGCTCCTAAGCCCAAACTGCTTACATCAAAAGCAATATTCACCGTACCTGAATAATTGGTTAAGGTACTTCTCCATACTTGATTGTAACGATTATATCCTGAAGGAACATCCGTAGTATTTGAAACATAACCCGCATTATCATGTCCTACCAACACATAATCTCCATTGTTCATAGTTGAAGCTGAAAGGGTAAGGTTGGAAGTGCCTGATGCAGACAAATTATTTCCACTAGCTTCTTGACCAATACCTACCACATCATAACGATGTGTTAATTCATGTCCGTACATGTCTTGTGCTATACTAATTTGATATTTAGCTGCTAAATAATTTTCTACAATATTACGTTCTGCAGAATTTAATACCGAGGTGTAATAAATGACTTCAGCTATATTTCCATTAAATATATAATTGGTATTAAAAGCTCCAATTCTAGTTAAATTATGTCCTGTAGCTGTATTAGCGCAATTAGTAATTGGTCCATTTACATTACCATTAACATACCCTAATAAAGTTCCTGACGCTCCATTCCAAATAGATGATAAAATTTGATTTGTACCAACACCAAAATACAACCTTCTAGTCATTCCTAATGAATTTTTTACATAGGTCTGATTATTACTGGGTGATGTATTTGTGTAAATTAAATTTGAAGCTTCATCAAAATCCATATTAAACAAGCAATTACTTCCTAGGTTTACTGTTGACCTTTCAAAAACAATAAAGTGAGACGACTGATTGCCATCCAATGACGATGGGTTGGAAGCGATCTCCATATAATCATTAACCCCGTCAAAATCTAACGCAGGCATTCCATTAATACCATTGGTACGGTAAATAGGTCTTCTAGCACCTAATGCTTGCGATGCTGTATTATTCCCAACAGAAAAGTCTGTCCAATTTTGAATAGCTTGTCCATTAGTGGCACCTAATTGAAAAGCATCTAACCATATTTGGTTAGATGTTCCTGCCGCTACGCCACCTGGTGATTGAGCAAAACTTATAGAAAATGAAGAAATTATTATCGCTGCAATGAAGGAAGTAATTTTTCTCATATTGTATGGTTTAATGTTATTATAGTTGTAAAGTATTTTAAATATTATCCTTAATAATAAAATTTACTACAATGATACGATTTAGAATTTAAATTAGTTGCTTGCTCTATCATTTATTTATTAAATTTACGTATATCTACCGACTTACTTAAGTAAAAATATATGCTAAACAAAATGAATAAAGGTAATGGAGATTGCAAAAAGCCTATCATTTTTCTTAGTAACACATAAGCATCATCAAACACTCCTGTTACTTTTGTAACAACTACTAGAAGTAATAATACCACTATAACTACTGAATAAAACCAACCAGTAATTTTATTATACTGTTTTTTCTCATACCAAAAATGTAATGCTACATAAGATGTTGTTATCATTATCGCTATGAACGCAATACTTAATATCCACTTTAACAAACTTAATTTTTCAATAGAGAATGAAGCAAAATATTCATAAAACAAATAAAAATTGGCTCTGTTTATATTTTCTCCCGACAGTATAGCATTTATCTCCAAAAACAAGTTTTCTCTTATTAATGTTAACCCCATAAGAATTAGGGTTAGTATAATGGCTATTATTTTCTTTGATTGCTTCAAATGGAAGAATGATTTTTAACAGCAAAATATTTTACCCATAGCATCCAACCTAGGAATACAAATGCATATAAAATAATAGTGAACGTATATTTATGATTAAAATCTAAATATTCAGGGGCAGTTTTTGCCATAATGGTTAGGGCAATTACCCGTAATAAATTCAATAAATGTATAATTATTAATCCTAATGGTATAAACCATAGCTTGTGTTTCCAACTACCATTGAAAATAATAACAAAACCGGCAAACAACGCCATTAAATCCAAGCCATTACACGGTGTTCCTATAAAAACACCATGACTCCCCTGTATGCCAATAGCATGCTCCACTACAAAAGTTTCGTACCCTACTCCTTGCAATAGAACATCTGTCATCATCACTAAATTATCAATAACAATTTTATCTACCCAACCAACCCTTAACAGCCATTTTTCGTAGAGTACAAACCAAAGTAAATACATCAATACAGCTTTTAAAAAAAAGAAAAGTATTATTTTATATTTTTTATCCATTATAAATGTAAAGAGGTATCTCATTGGTAAAATTATTAAATATTCTACTTAAATTGTTTATTAATTTAAGTTCTTTTTTTATGTTAAAAACTAAACTATTTCACGATATTTGCCCCCATTTGAATAAAAATCAATGACAAACAACGAACAAACAGGTATTAATTTCGATTTAATAAAAGTATATCTTTTTAAAGGGTTGCGTTATTGGTACATTCCTTTAATTACCATTGTAATTGGTATAGTGGTAGGTTATTATTACGCTCGCTATGATGTTCCTAACTACGAAGTTAATGGACGTGTATTAGTAAAAGATGAATATGCCTCTTGGGGACAAGAATATTTTTTACCAGGAATGGAGTTAGTTTCCTCTCGAAATCGATTGGTTAATGAGATTGGTATTATACGTACTTTCCCGCTCATGTTAAGAGTAGTAAATAGCATGCCGGAGTTACACATTTCTTATTACGATATAGGTAATATTAAATCTACTGAATTATACAAATCAAGCCCTTTTGTGGTGAACTATAACAAACTATCTAACAAAAAAATTTATAACAAAAGGTATTTTTTAAGGTTTTTAAATGAACACCAATTTGCTCTTTCTGCTGATAATTTTGAAGATGATAAAGGCAAAACCTATACCATCAACAAACCCATCAACTTAAATGATAATGTTATTTCTTTAAAATTACCACGGTATTATGAAGAGTTACTTTCTAAAACCTTCATGTTTCAATTTAATAACCCTGAAAATTTAGCACGTTATTATCAAAATAGTATCGGCATAAACCCTGAAGATGAAGAGTCTTCTATCCTAATTATGTCTTTAAAAGGAAAGACGTACACCAAAGAAATGGATGTACTGAACAACATTATGGATACCTATATTAAAAGCGGACTAGAAGATCGAAACCAAACTGCTGTTAATACCATAGAATTTGTTGACGACCGAATTGACGTGATTGCTGATGCCCTTTATATTGCTGAAAACAGACTGAAAAAATTTCAAGAAAGAATGAATGTTGACAGGATAAATATTAAAGATATTTCTGCCATTAAAGAGATAAATGAGTTGGAAATAAAAAAAATGGAATTAGAATTTACCATAGATTTTTATGATCAAACCTATGACTACATTCTTAAAAACGATGATGCTAAAGGATTGGTCATTCCTTTTTTCATTAACAGTTCTAACTCTCTTTTCCGATTAATGAACCAGTTAATTGATAAGTATGCTGAAAAAACTAATCTTTCCTACAATGCTGAATCCACAAGTACTAAAATGACCATGCTTACCAATGAAATTAATACCTTAAAACAAATATTATTAGAAAACCTTTCTGCTAGAAAATCAAAAGATTTAAACGATTTACAAATATTAAACAGTCAAATAAATTTCATCAATGAACAATTGATGAACATACCCGAAGCCGAAAGGGAATATACTATAGCCTACCGAGATTACAAACTTCAAAGCAGTTTATATACTGAATTGTTATCTAAAAAACAAGCGGCAGAAATAGCTAAAGCTTCTAGCATACCCAATGCCAGAGTATTAGATTATGCTACCCCTTATCGCGTTTACAAAGTAAGCCCGGAACCCAGCTCATATTATCAAAAATACATTTTACTCTTCTTAGTATTTGGAATTTTCATCATTGTGGTAATCGAGTTTTTTAATAACAAGATTATTGATAAGACAGACATTACTTCCATTACCGACTTACCTATTTTAGGAAGCGTACCAAGAAATAATAAAGAGGCTACCTTGGTATTGTTAGACCAACCAAAATCGGTAATAGCAGAAGCTTTTAGAACCATACGTACCAATATCCGCTATTTATCCAGAACAGAAGAAGCTAAAACTATTTTATTAACCTCCACTATTAGTGGTGAAGGAAAAACTTTTTGCTCTGCCAACTTAGCATCGGCTTATGCTCTACAAGGTAAAAAAACGGTGATTGTTGGTGCTGACTTACGAAAACCTAAAATACACAAAGATTTTAAGCGCCAAAACAAAATTGGCTTGAGTAACTACCTTATTGGTAAAGCCTCTTTTGAAGAAATTGTTCAGTCAACAGATTTTAAACAACTTGATTTAATTGCTTCAGGTCCTGTTCCTCCTAATCCTTCAGAATTGCTTTCTTCTCCTGAATTTATTCAGCTTATAAAATTGTTAAAAGGTAGCTACGAACGTATTATTATTGATACCTCTCCTATCGGATTGGTTTCTGATGCTCGTTTATTAATCGACTATACCGATATTATGCTTTACGTGGTTAGGCAACGCTATACCATCAAAGCCAATTTCGACAAAATTATTAATGAACTGTCTGTAGATAAAAATAAGTTGGGAATTATTGTAAATGACATTGAATTTAAGAAAACATTTTATGGAGGTTACGGATACGGGTATGGATATGGTTATGGTTATGGTTACGGATATGGTTATTATGACGAAGAACATTCCCCTAAAAAAGGTATTTTTTCATTTTTAAAAAAATCATAAGCAAATTAAATAAGTATGAGTAAGCAGTGGGACATCATTATTCAACCCAAAAGAAATGTTTTAGATATTAATCTTAAACAGCTATACAAGTATAAAGACTTGCTGTTTTTATTTGTTAAACGTGATGTGGTTACCATATACAAGCAAACCATTTTAGGGCCTATTTGGTTTTTTGTTCAACCCGTACTCACCATGGTCATCTATGTGTTTGTATTTGGAAAAATAGCCAACATTTCTACCGATGGCATTCCTCAACCACTATTCTATCTTTCAGGAATTGTAATGTGGAATTATTTTGCGGAAAGTTTTAACCAAACTGCCGATACTTTCACCAAAAATGCTAATTTATTTGGCAAAGTATTTTTCCCTCGTTTAATAGTTCCCTTGTCTAAAGTGCTTTCTGCTTTAATAAAATTTGTTATTCAATTTTTACTTTTCCTGGCCCTTTACCTTTATTTTTTATTTAACACCAATGTTATTCATCCTTCTTACCTTATTGTATTATTACCCATATTGTTACTTTTAATGGCCGGATTAGGTTTAGGGTTTGGTTTAATTTTCAGCTCCTTAACTACCAAATACAAAGACTTAAAATTTTTAATTCAATTTGGTGTGCAGTTACTAATGTATGCTACGCCCATTATTTACCCTTTAAGCACCATTCCCGGAAAGTACCAATTTTGGATAAAATTAAACCCTATTACCCATATTATTGAAACATTTAAAAGCATTTTTTTAGGTAGCGGACAATTTTCTACCAACGGTTTGCTATATGCTTGCGTATTTACCTTATTTATACTTACGTTGGGTGTACTTATTTTTAATAAAACTGAACAAAAGTTTATGGATACGGTGTAGAAGACCAAAGTTGGGAGTTTAATCCTAAATATCAGTGCGAGGTTAGAGTTGGAAATAAGGTGGGAAAACCGAAGCAATCTGCTTGTCGTTTCCGTCATTGCGAAGCACAAGAAAATAAATTGAGGATTGGTGCTGAAGCAATCCACTTAAAAAAAGAATAAATTGCTTCACTCCCTGCGGTCGTTTGCAATGACGGTTAAGTTAAACAATGTAGGTGAAAATATAATAAACAGATGAAAAAAAATATAGCTATAAAAGTAGAAAATTTATCCAAGCAATACCGTTTGGGTGAAATTGGTACGGGCTCATTGAGTCACGACCTGAATCGCTTTTTTGCTAAAATTAGAGGGAAAGAAGACCCCTACTCCATTATTGGACAAACCAACGACAGAACCGCAACTGCTGAAAGTGATTATGTGTGGGCATTGAAAGACATTAATTTTGAAGTGGAACAAGGAGAGGTATTAGGTATTATTGGCAGAAATGGAGCGGGAAAATCTACCTTGTTAAAATTGATATCACAAATAACCGCACCTACAACAGGAGCTATAAAAGCGAAAGGAAGAATAGCTTCTTTACTGGAAGTAGGTACCGGTATGCATCCTGAAATGACTGCTCGAGAAAACATTTTCCTGAACGGAGCTATTTTAGGTATGACCAAGAAAGAAATTAAAGCCAAGTTAGATGAAATAATAGATTTTGCAGGCTGCCAATTGTATATTGATACACCTCTTAAGCGTTTTTCATCAGGGATGCGCGTACGCTTAGGTTTTGCTGTTGCCGCATTTTTAGAGCCTGAAATTTTAATTGTAGATGAAGTATTGGCTGTGGGTGATGCGGAATTTCAGAAAAAAGCCATTGGTAAAATGAAAGACATTTCGGCAGGAGGTGGCAGAACCGTATTATTTGTAAGCCATAACATGGCGAGTGTAATTAATTTATGTACTACTGGTATTGTGTTGGAAAATGGACAAATCACCTTTAATGGTAGTGCAAATGACGCTGTAGATTGTTATTTGAAAAACTCAACCAAAACTTCAAATAACCGTAAGTGGGATTTAGTAAATGCTCCTGGTAATGAAAAAATAAAGGTTACTGAGATAAGTATTAAAGAAAGTGATGGTAAAACTAATTTTACTATTGATTCGAAACTCACACTATCTTATAAGCTATACACTCAAATTGAAAATGCGACACTTGGAACTACCATAGTTATTAAAAACTCTAAAGAAGATATTATTTTTTCTGATGGAGCAATTATTGCCTCTGATAGAAATTCAAAAAAGGGTTTTTACTTTGTGCAGGTTAATTTCCCTTATAAAATATTGAATAGCGATAGTTATTCGATTGATTTAATAGTGGGAGAAAACAGAAGATATGCATTACTTAACGAGGAAAACATTTTAAACTTCGAAATATTATTCGGTGGAAATATTAAACATGACAAAAAATTACCTGGTATTATCTATCAGGAATTAAATTGGTCTATTAAACATTCAGAAGAAGTATGAAATTTGTATTTATAGGTGGTGTTCCCCGTTCTGGAACTACAATGTTACAAAAAATACTGGGTAATCACCCACAAATTAGTGCTGGACCAGAATTTGACAACATACCTGTGATTATGGATCTTTTTAAAAAAATGAAATCAGGTATTAAATCAGGTAGGCAGGAGGTTTATTATAATCAAGAATTTTTAAAACAAAATTTTAACTTATTTATTGAATCCTTATTTAAAAATAGAATTACTAACGAAACAGTTTATATTAGTGAGAAAACACCCTCCAATGCATTGGTATTTAAAGAATTGCTAGACATAAACACGAACAATAAATTGGTATTTATTGTTCGTGACCCCAGAGGAATAGCAGCTTCAATGAAAGAAGTTTGTCAAAAAGCAAAAAAAAACAATATAAAAATCGGGCTTCATAATAAAATATATAGAAACCTTAAATTAATGGACAATTATTATAAAGCTTTAAATGATGCATTAAAACTTGATAGTGAACGAATCTATATTATCTACTATGAAGATATACTCGAAAATTCTGAAAAAAGCATACCCCCCCTATTTAAATTTTTAGGGTTGAATCTTTTATCCGAAGTACTTGATACAACTAATAAAAATGAAACAAGTAAATTAGAATTTAACCCAACTGCTTCATCTTGGTATTCTAAAGAAAAGTTTGAAAGACCAATTTCAAAAGAAGGTATTGATAGTTGGAAAAATGTATTAACTCCATTAGAAAGTAATTATATTGAAAGATATTATTTATATAGAAATACTCCTTTTCTTAAGAAGTATAATTTCGTAAAAAAAAACGTCTTATTTGATTTTTGGCAAAGTATCTTCTATAAATTTTATAAACCTTGATAAAAAAATTAATACCTATGGACGAATCAATAAAAAAACCTTATGCTATCAATTTTCCTAAACTAGGAAATACTGCTTTAGGTTACATTTCTGTAGCAGAAAAAGAAAATTTACCCTTTATACCTCAGCGCATATATTGGACTTATTTTACTCCTGAAGACGTTGAAAGAGGCGGACATGCTCACATAGCATTAGAACAAATTTTAGTAGCAGTTGCAGGAAAAACTGACTTAAAAATAGAAACTATAACCGGAGAAACCTTTGAATTTGTATTAGATTCACCTCATAAAGGAGTTTATATACCAAAAAAAAGTTGGCGCACTATGAAATACAGCCATAATGCAGTACAAATGTGTATTGCCAGCATAGAATATGATGAAAAAGATTATATTAGAAATTATGATGACTTTTTAAAACTTAAAGTATGAAATTTAATAATATAAATGTAACTATTAGCAAAAATGCTAAAATAGGACATAATGTTCTAATTGGTGATAACACCACAATTTATGACAACGTTGTTATTAATGACAATGTTATAATAGCAAATAATTGTATAATCGGTGAACCTAATAATAAATATTATGAAGATGTTTCTAATTATATTAACCCTACTACTATTATTGGTAAAAACTCATTAATTAGAAGTCATTGTATTATTTATTCAGGTTCAAAATTTGATGAAAATTTTTCAACTGGACATAGAGTTACAATTAGAGAAAACTCTATTTTTGGACATAACTGCAGAGTTGGTACACTAAGTGACATTCAGGGCAATGTAAGTTTTGGTGATTTTTGTTCACTTCACAGCAATGTTCATATAGGTCAATCGTCAACTATTGGAAGTCATGTTTTTATATATCCTTATGTTGTATTCACTAATGACCCAACACCTCCATCAATTGTTTGTAAAGGTCCTACTATGGGAGATTTTTCAATAATTGCAGTTGGCTCAATTATTCTACCTAATGTAAAAATTGGTAAACATTGTCTTATTGGTGCTAACTCCGTTGTTGGAATAGATATAGAAGACTATCAATTAGCAATTGGAAATCCCGCTAAACCTATTAAAGATGTTAGAGATTTTAAAAATAAAGAGGGATATATGCACTATCCCTGGCCATATAATTTTGAAAGAGGAATGGCTTGGGAAAAAATAGGATTCGAAAAATGGAAACTAGATAATGGTTATGAAAATGATTAAATTCTTAGATCTTCAGAAAATTAATCTTCAATATAAAGAAGAGATAGAGAGCAAGCTAATTAATATATATACTAGCGGTTGGTACTTACAAGGCGAGGAAAATAAATTATTTGAAAAGAAACTATCTACTTACCTTAATGTTCCATTTGTTATAGGTGTTGCCAACGGATTAGATGCTTTACGTTTAATTTTAAAAGCCTATATAGAACTTGGCATAATGAAAGAAGGTGATGAAATATTAGTTCCTGCTAATACTTACATTGCTTCCATTTTAGCCATTACAGACAATCGCTTAGTGCCTGTTTTTATAGAGCCTGCTATCGATAATTACAACCTTGATAGTACTAAAATTGAAGCAAAAATTACACCAAAAACGAAAGCCATAATGCTTGTTCACCTTTATGGACAAATAGTTTTTAATGAACAAATAATAGAAATAGCTCAAAAACACCAATTAAAAATTATTGAAGACAATGCACAAGCAATTGGTGCTGAAAAGAATGGCATAAAATCAGGGAATTTAGGCGATGCAGCCGGGTTTAGTTTCTACCCCGGAAAAAACTTAGGTGCTTTAGGAGATGGAGGTGCAGTATCCTGTAAAGATGAACAGTTAGCAACAACTATTAGAACGATTGCTAATTATGGTTCTAACGAAAAATACGTTAATACTTATAAAGGATTAAACAGCAGGTTAGATGAATTACAAGCAGGTGTTCTTACTATAAAGTTAAAATACATTGATGCTGAAAATCAAAAAAGAAGAGCTATTGCTAAACGTTATTGTAATGAAATAAAAAATTCAAACATTATACTGCCTAAATACCCTGATAAGGAATTAGAACATGTTTGGCATTTATTTGTTATTAGAACAAGTAACCGGAACAAACTTCAAACTTATTTAACTAAAAACAACATACAAACGTTAATTCATTACCCTATTCCTCCTCATCAACAAAAAGCATATAGTGAGTATAGTAATATTTCTTTACCTATAACTGAACAACTACACAAAGAAGTACTAAGCTTGCCTATTAGTCCTGTAATGGATATAATTGAGGTTAACAAAGTAATTAAAGCAATTAATGAGTTCGATAATTAAATATCTTAAATCAGCTATATTTAATCTATTAAATAACTTAACTACAAGGTTATTTTTTAAGAATAATAAATTAGGTATTATATCCGGAAAAATGCTACAGCTTCTTTCTCGAAATAAATATCGAATAGTAAAATTAGATTTTACTGAAAATTTAATTAACCGAACCAACTTAATAGAATCGAATTTAAGTTATATCTACACAGTAGCTGAACTAAGCAAACCCTCAGAAAAAATATATAAAAATCAATCCTCGATTGGTTATAATATTGTTCCTAATGGAACCGTTGACCCTATCTCTCCTATGGTTTTATTTGAAAATAAATTATATAAACAAAATTATATTGCATCACACCCTGATAAAAATGTAAATTATAGAACCAAATTGATAATTCAAGCAACAGCTGGTTATGCATTTATCAAAATGATACGCCCTACTATTGAATTAGAACAAGGAATATTTTTATCAGGTCATTGGCCACACAACTGGTACCATTGGTTGATAGAAATTTTACCAAAGAGAGAAGTCTATGAATTTTTACCAAAAAAATACAAAAACTACCCCCTATTAATTCCTGAGAAGATTAAAAATCTTAAAAATCACACTATTGTTTTAAATCAACTTTTTCCAAATGCTACTGTAATTTACTTAAAAGACATACATTGGTATAAAATAGAAGATTTAGTTTGGCTCGATTCTCCAGTAATATCTTCTCCTGACTTTAAATATAAAAGAGCTAATTTTAATATTTTAGACACCAATCTTAATTGGGAATTAATGAAAACTTTTAAAAAAAGATTATTAAACGCTGAAAAGAATTTAAGTCCGAAAAGAAGAATTTTTTTAGCACGAAACCAAGATAAAAGGGCATATAACCAAAATGAAGTATATGAAATGCTAAAAAAATATGATTTTGAATCCGTTTACTTTGAGAATTTAACCCCTGAAGAGCAAATCAATACAATGAATAATACCAACTTTATAGTGGGACCAACTGGAGCAGCATGGGCTAACTTAATTTTTTGCAATGAATATATAAAGGGAGTGATTTGGATGCCTGACATTGTACGCAATGCTAATATTTATGCTAATTTAGCTCAATTATCAAAAATAAATTTAGTTCACTATTATTATCCGTGTAAATCTGATGATTGGATAGAATTCATGAACTCTAATGAAACTGTTGTCATAAATACCAATAAACTTGAAGAAATAATAATTAACCTACTTGATACAAAATTAAATGATTAAAAAACACATATTTATAATTGGTGGTCAAAGGTGTGGAACTACTTATCTCTATGGTGTTTTAGATTCTCATCCTGAAATTGAGTTGGCAAAACCTGTTCGGCCAGAGCCAAAATTTTTTTTGAATGAAGATAGTTTTAAAAAAGGTAAAGAATTTTATGAGAGAAAATATTTTTCAAGTTTGTTGCCAACAATTAAAGTTATAGGCGAAAAAGGAACAAGTTATGTTGAATATCCAATAGTTGCAGAAAGAATCAAGTCATTTTATCCTGAAGCAAAAATTATTGTTATTCTTAGAAACCCTGTTGAAAGAGCTATTTCAAATTATTTTTTTTCTGTAGAAAATGGTTTAGAAACCAGAACTATAGAAGAAGTTTTTCTAACCACTAAAAAAGCACCTATACTAACTAAAGAAATATCAGTATCTCCGTTTGCTTATTTAGAAAGAGGAATTTATTCAAATTATTTACCTGCTTTTCTTAATCAATTTAATAATAACTTAAAAGTAATTTTTTTTGAAAAATTATTTTCAGATAGTGACATCTTCGAATATATTTATAAATTTGTTGGGGTTGAAAGCTCTTTTATCTCTGATAAAACAAATCTAAAACTTAATCAATCGAATTTGCGACAAACGGTGAATGTAGGTATAGAAATTTATGAAAAACTTTATCAATACTATCAACCACATAATAAAAAACTTGAACAACTTTTAGGATATAATATAAATTGGCAACATGATAAAATTTAACAAGCCATATATAACAGGTAAAGAGCTATTATATATAGAAGATGCTATCAATAGAGGTGAATTATCTGGTGATGGATACTATACTGCTCAATGTTCTAAATATTTTTCTTCAAAATTTGGTTTTAATTCCAATTTTCTAACCACTAGTGGAACAGATGCTCTTGAAATGGCAGCCATTCTGTCCAATATAAGTGAAGGTGATGAAGTAATAATGCCTTCTTTCACCTTCGTTTCAACAGCAAATGCTTTCATCCTTAGAGGAGCAACTATAAAATTTGTTGATAGTCAGAAAAACTCCCCTAATATGGATGAAGACTTAATTGAAGCTCTAATAACTGAAAAAACAAAAGCTATTGTTGTTGTTCATTATGGTGGTATTGCTTGTGATATGGAGAAAATAATAAGTCTTTCAGAAAAATACAACTTAATTATAATTGAAGATGCAGCACACTCTATAGATTCATATTATAAAAACCAACCTTTAGGCTCTATCGGACATTTTGGAGCCTTTTCATTTCATTCTACTAAAAATATCATTTCGGGCGAAGGTGGAATGATGGTAGTAAATGATAAAAATGCTATAAAAAGAGCTGAAATTATTAGAGAAAAAGGTACTAATAGATCTTCTTTTTTTAGAGGCGAAATAGATAAATATGGATGGGTAGATATAGGTAGTTCTTTTTTGCCATCAGAAGTTACTGCTGCATTCTTGTATGCACAATTAGAAGACTTAGATTCTATTCAAACTAAAAGAAAAGAAATATGGAATGATTATTATACACAGCTTAAAAGCATAGAACAATTTTATTATCAATTACCAGTAATACCAGATTATGCTACCAACAACGCACATTTATTTTACATTATTTGCCCTTCTATTGAAAAAAGAACAGCTCTCATTAATTATCTACTAAACCACAATATAAAAGCTGTTTTCCATTATCAAGCCTTGCATAAATCAAGTTATTATTTAAATCTTTTATCTAAAACAAATCAATCTGTAAAACCATTAAAAAATGCTGAAAGATATAGTGATTTACTATTAAGACTTCCTTTATTTCCTGATTTATCTAAAAATGATATTAATTTAATTTGTAAAAAAATTATAGCTTTTATAAGAGAATCATGATATTAAGTGTTAGACTAATGACATATAATCATGCAAAATATATTACCCAATGTTTAAATAGTATTGAGCAACAGCAAACTTCTTTTCCTTTTGAAGTAATTATTGGTGATGATTTTTCAACTGACAATAACATAGCCCTTATTCAACAATTTATTGCTTCATCAACCAATAAAAATATCAAGTATATTTTATTGGACAGAAAAAAAGGTGATGAATATGATATAAATAGACAAAAAAAAGGACGTTTATATAACTTTCTGAATATAATTAATCATTGCAAAGGAAAGTACATAGCACTTATAGATGGTGATGATTATTGGACAGACTCTTACAAATTACAAAAACAAGTTGATTTTTTAGAAACCAACCCCGAATTTAACATCTGTTTCACTAAGTCTAATATGTTAAAAAAAAATAAATTAGAACTACACCCTATCCCTAACATATCCAAAGAAGGTATTTATACCTATGATGATTTGTTAACACATTATAACTTTATAACTACAGCAAGTCTAATGTATAGAAATGTTATTATCATTCCTGAATGGTTTTGTGAGCTACCATATGGAGACTTAGGTCTTTATGGAATAATTTCACAAAACAGTAAATTAAAATGTTTACCAGATATTACTACAATCTATAGGATTCATGAAGATGGTTTTTGGTCTAACTCAAATACTATTGAAAAAACACTTAAAACTATACAATTCAATAAACTTATAAGTAGAATCTTAAATCGAAAGCAAAAAAAAATTATACAAAAAAAACAAACCAATCTAATTAACTATATTAGCTATCAACTTCATAAAAAAAATAGACTTTTACGGGTGTTAAAACGTATTCAATTAAACTTTAAGTATAATCTTTTATGAGACCAAAAATATCCATTATCATCCCTTGCTACAATATGGGAATATACCTACAAGAAACAATGAACAGTGTTAGTTCCTGTCCTAACAAAAACGATTATGAGGTTATAATTGTAAATGATGGTTCTACAGATATCCCAACCCTTGAACTTTTAAAAAAAATAGAACAACAGGGGTTATTTGTGTTAAATCAAGAAAATCAAGGCTTAGCAAAAGCTAGAAATAATGGAATAAAATTAGCAGAAGGTGAATATATACTACCTTTGGATGCCGATAATAAAATTAGGCACAACTATATTTCCGAAAGTATTAAACTATTAGAACGAGATGAAAATATTGATGTAGTTTATGGCAACAAACAACATTTTGGTGAAGAAAACAAATTAGTGAATGTCCCTGATTTTGATTTTACGTTACTCTGTACGAAAAACTACATAGATGCTTGTGCTGTTTATCGCAAATCTATTTGGAACAAAGTAAGTGGTTATGATGAGAACATGCCGATAATGGGCTACGAAGATTGGGATTTTTGGCTACGCATAGCTTTACAAGGAGCAAAGTTCTATCACATAAATGAAGTGACTTTTGATTATAGAGTTAGAAGCAACTCAATGATTGCAGAAACCAATAAAAATTATCATACTATTTTAAATTATATGCTCAACAAAAAAGAATTAACAGTGGTTAACTCCATTAGGAACAATGTCTTTGAGGCTAGAAGGGCATACCATATTAAAAATTCTAAAGAGTACAAACTTGGCAAATTACTCTTAATGCCTTTAAGGTGGTTTAAATAGATTTTTTAATAATTTTTAATTTACTTTGTTTTTTTGTAACTTCCATGCTAGGTAATAAACACATTATATTTTTACATTTGCCCAAAAATGGAGGCACAACGCTTAATCAGGTATTAACTCGCTTTTTCAATAATAAAAATATTTTTAGTGTTACTTGGCATGGAGAAAAAGGGAATTTAGATGATTTTTATAGTTTACCTATTGAAGAAAAAAATAACATCAGGCTTGTAAGAGGACATTTTGATTATGGTATTCATAATCACTTTAATCAAGAATCAGAATATTTTACATTTTTGAGAAAGTCAGAAGAACGATTAATGTCTTTTTATAATTATGTAAAAAGAAGACCTGAAAACAGATTGTTTGACCTAGTCAATGAAAAGAACATGAGCTTTGAAGAATTTATTATGCTTAATGACAAAGATGGGAACAATGGTCAAGTCAGGAAATTATCAGGGATTGATGGCGATGAAAAAATTATGCTGAAAACAGCTATTAAAAATATTGAAACTCATTTTCCTGTTGTTGGTTTACAAGAATATTTTGATGAGTCTCTTTTAGTACTTGCTCATCATTATGGATGGTCTCTTCCTTTTTACATTAAACAAAATGTTTCTAAAAAGAAAAAAAATGTTTCCAATAAAGAAAAGAAACTAATCGAACTACATAATCAAGGTGATATTGCTCTTTATTCTTATATAGAAAACAGACTTCGACAACAAAGTAAGAATGTTCCATTTTTTACATCAAAGTTATTGATGCTTCGTTTAACCAATTTTTTACTAAGTAACCCCATTGCAATTAGAATATTTAAAACCAGAAAACTTTTAAAGTTAGAGCAATAAATAATGTCAACCGAAAAGAAAATAAAAATAATTATTCTTAATTATAACTCAGCTAATGAAACCGTTGAGTTGTATCAACAACTACTTTCTTTTTCTCACTCTTTTATTGATGTTTTAATAATTGATAACCTATCTAATAAAGATGATCTTAAAATTTTAACCTCTAAAGTACCTCATAACCAATTACTATTAAACAATAAAAATTTAGGATATGCCGGAGGCAACAACATTGGAATTAATTTGTCTATTCAAGATAACTATGATTATACTTTAATTTTAAATCCTGACATTAGATTAACTAATGAAACCATTCCAACATTACTTGCAAGTTATACTACTTATCCTAATGCTGCAGCTTTTGGACCTAGAATTTGTTATAGAAATGAGCCACAAAAAATCTATTCCGATGGAGGTTTAATTAATCGTAAAGAAGGATATTTAACTAATCATTTAAATTTTCAAAAAAACATTGGCGAAATAAATATTACCTCTCCAATTCATGAGACGGATTATGTAAATGGTAGTTGTATTTTAATAAATAATGAAATCGTTAAAAAAATTGGTCCTTTAAAAAATTATTTCTTCCTATATTTTGAAGAAACAGAATGGTGCTTAAGAGCTAAAACAAATGGCTACTCAAGTTTTATAAACACTAATTCAATTTCATATCATTTAACGAGTAACAAAAGTAAAAACTATCATTATTTTATGGTTCGTAATCGTGTTTTTTTAGCGAAGATTGAAAATCAATATTATTCTTTTACAAGAAATAAAATATTTAAAAATTTACTAAAAGAACTTCTTAATATAGTTACAAAAGGAACTTTTCCAAAATATTGGTGGACAAGGATGAGAGGTTTAGTATCTGGCATTTTTTATACTATTAAGGAATGAATATTTTTTTACCATTTAAAAAAGATAAAAATCCAGTATTGGATGAAATAGAACAATACTTTGATGGTAATTTTATATATGACCACTATAAAAATTTTGATAATCACCAAATTGACATTGTAAATATTCATTGGCCCGAAAGTATTTTTAATTATTCCGAACCCAGTCTAAATGATCTTTCTGATTTAGAGACAGAACTAAAAAAATGGAAAACAAAATCCAAAATAGTGTATACCAGACATAATATTTTGCCTCATAAAAGTAAATCTGAAAACCTTATTGAATTATACCGTTTAGTTCTTCAATATTGTGATGGAATTATACATATGGGAAATTACAGTAAAACAGAACTTGAAAGTCATTATACAGAATTATCAATAAAAAAATCTATAGTTATTCCTCATCCTGCTTATACCCTTTTTAAAAATCAAATCTCGAAATCGGAAGCTAGAAAGAAACTAAAAATTGGAGAGTATAAAAATGTTATTCTAGTATTTGGCTCTATAAGAACAAAAGCTGAATTAAAGTTGATTAAAACTGCTTTTAACAACTTAAAACTCGAAAATAAATATTTATTAATCTCCAACCTCAATATTTATAAACCTTTACCTACTACCTTTTTACAACGAGTAAAAAAATTCAGTCTTACAAAAGCTGAAAAACTAAGACTTAGTTTATCCAATAATGTAACCATCAATTATAACTTTATTGAAAATAATGATGTACAGGTTTATTTAAATGCTGCTGATGTATTATTAATTCCCAGAATAGATTTATTAAATTCAGGCAATGTTTTTTTAGGGTTTTCATTCAAAAAAATTGTAGTAGGACCTAAAATTGGCAATATTGCTGAAGTTCTAGAGATTACTAATAATCCGGCATTTAGTCCTAAAGATGCTAATTCAGCAACTTTAGCTCTAGAAAGTGCATTTAAATTACATAAGAAAAAAGGGATTGAAAATTATAATTTTGTAAATAATAATTGTCACCCTATAATAATAGCTAAATCCTTAAAAAACTTCTTTAACCAATTGCTAATAAATAATTAATGCTAAAAAAAGTTTCCATATTAATACCTCTTTACAATGCAGAGCAATACATTGCAGAAACGATTACTTCCATAACTAATCAAAGCTATGCTAACATAGAATTAATTATTGTGGATGACGGCTCTACCGACAACAGTTATGAAATAGCAAAAACTTATGCTTCAGAAAAAATAAAAGTATTTCAACAAGAAAATAAAGGTGGATGTGCCGCTAGAAATAAAGCATTGGAACTTTCTACAGGAGAATACATTGTGTTTTTTGATGCAGATGACATCATGTATAAAGACAAAATAAAAAACCAAATGGAGTTGGTCGAGAAATACGGTGATGACTATATTTACTCTTCCCAATGGATTTCTTTTACAGGAAATATACCTACGGTTTTTCCACTCAAAACAATTATAGATAAAGATTTTGATAGTCCTATTGATTGGTTAAGCACTTCTTGGTTAAATAAGTCGGGAGCGGTTGGTATTTGGTTAACACCTAAAAAACTAATTGAACAAGCCGGCAAATGGAATGAAACTTTAAAAGTAAATCAAGATGGCGAATATTTTTTTCGGGTTTTATTAAAAAGCAAAGGAATTAAGTTTGTTGATAATGCTTATATGTTTTATCGAAGAGAAATTAAAACAAGTATTAGTAATAAACATATTCCCGAAAGAGCTAATTCCATGTTACAATCATACATTAGTTACGAAAAAATACTTGAACTAAAAGATACTACTGAAGTTAGAAAAGCATTGGCTTTTAACTATGCTAAGTTTATTTACATATTTCATAAGAAGGAAAAAGAATTAATTAATATTGCATGGCAGAGAATTGAAAAACTAAATGTGGATGAAAAATGGAAAATTGGAGGAAAAAAATTTCAACTCCTTTGCCAATTAATTGGTTTTAAAAATGCATTAAAACTAAAAAAATAGAGTTTAAATGAATATTGCCATCATAGGAAAGTTTTATAAAGAGAGTGCTGCCAACCATATTGAAGAAACCTTGCAGGAAATGGGTCATACCACTATTAGGGTTGAAGCAGAAGTTAACTTTATGCAATATAAGCTCTTAGGTTTTAGAGGTAGAAATATCACTAAAACATTTTACAATCAATTTTTATCAAAAATTCCTAAAATTAGAAACATTAAAGCTAATGCTATTTATAAGATTTATAAAAAAATTAACATTGACTTTACGATAGTACTACATGATTTTTTATCCAAACAAGAAATAACCACGATAAAGCGAATAACTCCTTCCCCTATTGTCTTGTGGTTTCCTGATGCCATCAGTAACTTTCAAAAAGCTATGTTTTTTGTTGCCGGTTATGATTATTTGTTTTTTGTAGATAAATATATTGTTGAGAAACTTAAATCTGAATTTAACCTAAATACATATTACCTTCCACAATGCTGTAATCCAAAAGCTCATCGAGTAGTTGAATCAACACAAATAGATAAAGATTTATATAGTTGTGATATTACCAATGCAGGTAATTTTTACCCGAGTAGAATGGCATTATACCAACACTTAACGCAATATAATTTTAAAATGTGGGGCCCCAAACCATCTTTTTGGTTAACCGTTCCAGAAGTAAAAAAAATGATTACCGGGAAAATTGTGTTTAACGATGAAAAATCAAAAGCATTTAGTGCAGCAAAAATTGTCTTAAACAACTTGCATCCTGCTGTAATTAATGGCGTAAATAAAAGGATGTTTGAAATTCCTGCGTGTGGCGGATTTCAAATTACCAGCCATCGAGATGCCATTAATGAATTGTTTGAAATAGGCAAAGAAATAGTAACCTATACCGATTTTAATGATTTAAAAACCAAAATAGATTATTACTTAGATTCTACTAACGAAACTGAAAGGCAACGAATAATTGAAGCCGGATACCAACGAACTATTAAAGAACATACGTATAAAAATAGGTTGGAAACGATGTTTTCTATTATAACTAATTTTGAAAAATGAATATTCATTTTTTATCTATTAATCCATTAACTAATATTCCATCGCTTAGGTTTATTATCGATTTGTTTATCCAAAAAAAATGGAATATTACCATTAGTGAAATTCATCTAAAAAGCGTTAACAATTACCTTAGAAATAAAAAATTAATCTTAAAAAATATAGCTGAATTCAACGATTATAATGAATACAAAAAAGGATTAAAAAAAATAACCTTTACAAAATATTTAAAAACAATTAAGTGGTTATTTTTTTCAAAAGAAAATATCATTTACACCAATGATTACCAAGTTGTATTTTTAAAGCTATTAATTAATACAAAAGCCCGTTTAATCTATCATCAATTCGAACTAATTGATAGTAATTATCTGGGGAAATTTAGTAAGTTAATGTTCCACTATGTGCTGAAAAATGCAAATAAGATCGATTTGTGTATTTTTCCCGAAAAAAACAGAGCTGAATTCTTCATATCTAATAGCAGTCTCACTCCTTCAAAATCAATTATAATTCCCAATACTTGTTCAGTAGCAAATAATACAGAAGAAATAAACAAAACCGTTATTGATTTTATTCCTGATGATTATTTTAAAATTTTACATGTTGGTAGTGTTGGTGCTGACGGACATTTCTTTACAACTTTTTTAAACGCTACTAATAAATTTACAGCAAATGATAAAACTGCTTTTATTTTTATTGGTAGAAAAACAAAAGAAATAGATGATTTTCTATCCCAAAACAATTTTTCAAACGTACATTTTATAGAAACCATTCCACACGAAGAGCTTTTGAAAATTTACCCTAAAATTGATCTAGGAATTATATTATATAAGGGTACTAACTTAAATTTTGAATTTTGTGCTCCAAATAAGCTTTATGAATTTTGGTCTAATGGAATCCCTGTTTTAGCTCATCAATTAAAGGGGTTAATACCACTATTTACAACCGATTTTTTAGGAGAACTTACTGATTTTAATGATGAAGAAAAAATTGTACTTTCGATAACTAAATTGAAAAATTTGCCCAAAGAAAATAAATTGACCTTAACTAATTATTTTAAAAAAAACCTTGATGTTGAAATTTATATTTCTCTACTAGAAAAACACATTTATAAACTACAATAATTATGTCGAAAAAATTACTTTTTATAATAGGCACACGTCCCGAGTTAATAAAGATTTTCCCCATTATAAATTATTTAAAAGGTATAAACTACACTAATTATAAAATAGTTGCTACTGGGCAACATAAAGATTTACTTGAAAGCTATTGGAATGTTTTTAATATTCAACCCGACTATGAACTTAATATCATAAAAAAAGGACAAAATCTTACCCTATTAACCTCAAAAGCAATTTTAAGTATTGATGAATTACTAAAAGAAATAAACAAGGAATTTTTTCCTGACGTTATTTTAGCTCAAGGAGACACAACAACAGTCATGGCCGCAGCTATGGTAGCTTTTTATAATAATATAGAATTTGCTCACATAGAAGCAGGTTTAAGAAGCTTTAACTTACAACACCCTTTTCCAGAAGAATTTAATAGAAAAGTCGCAAGTATAGTTACTAATTACCACTTTGCCCCAACTACAATAGCTAAAGAAAACTTACTAAAGGAAAATATAAATGAAAAAAAAATACATGTAGTGGGTAATACTGTTGTAGATACGTTAAATTATTTTGTAGAAAATAAAATTTTAGAAAATCATAATTTCTCTAATGCTAATTTGAACAATATTAAAAATACTACCGTACTAATTACTTGTCACAGAAGAGAAAACCACTTAAATTTAAATAACTTAATTGAAGCAATTACTGAATTAAGTGCTGCTAATAAAAATCTTACTTTTATTTGGCCTGTTCATCCTAACCCAAATGTTAAAAGCAAAGTTAAAAACTCTGTTTTAAATGAAAAACACAATGTAATTATTACAGAACCATTAGAGTATTTAGATTTAATAAAAATAATATCCTCATCAAAAGTAATAATTAGTGATTCTGGAGGTATTCAGGAAGAAGCTCCAACATTTGGCGTACCAGTATTAATTCTTAGAGAAACCACAGAGAGACCTGAAGCTGTAAATTTAGGCTATTCAAAACTCGTTGGTATGAATAAACAAGAAATTATTAATGCCTTTAACAACTTTAACCCTATTTTTGAAAATACTAAAAATCCTTACGGAGATGGACGCTCAAGTAAACGCATTATAGAAACATTAATTTCTAACCAATAATTGTTTTTAATCAACTTTCATGAGAGTAAACTTAATTACTATATTATTTTCTTTACTATACTTTTTTTATTGTTATATACTAAAAGACTATATTTTTTACTCTTCTCTTGGTCTTTCATTTACACTTTATATTTTTATTGATTTTGTATCTAAATTAGGAAAAACATTTCCTATTAAAGAATTTATTATTTTAATAGCCTCCCTACAATGGATAGTCGGTGCTAAAATTTCTTTTTCTTTGGGGAAAACACATCATAAGTATTATATGTACGTAGAAGAAGATGTATATATGAGTTATGTAGTGCCAGGTGTATTAGCAATGACCTTTGGTTTATATTTAATTAGAAATAGTTTACCTATTGATAAAATTAAAACAGGGTTTATAGAAAACAATAGAAAAACTAATATTTCTACTGCATACACATTGGTAGCAATTGGTTTGTTATCTGGTGTAATTAATAAATTTATTAATATTGGTGGCTTAGCTTTTATTCTATACCTTTCTTCTTTACTATTATATGTAGGCATAGGATATTTGTTTTTTTTATTTCCAAAATATAAATGGCATCTGTTTTTCGTTACACTCGGAATCACCTTTGTTACTTCTTTAGGAAGTGGCATGTTTCATAACATGTTAATTATCGCTTCCTTTTTTGCTTTCTTAGTTACCCCTAATAAAACATCTTTCGTTACAAAATTAACGGTTATCACTCTAGGTGCTTTCTTTATTTATATGTTACAAGTGGTGAAAAAAGACTTTAGAGAAATTATATGGAGCGGTAAAAAAGTTAATCCTGTAGAAGTTTTTTATGATTTAATTGAGAGAGAATTTTTAGTAGAAAAAGAAACTGAAGCACAGCCGCTTGGTACTTTTCAACAACAAAAAGAAGAACAAAAAAGTGCGGATGCTAATAACAGGTTGAATCAAGGTTGGATAATTAGCAAGGTACTTGATAATGTTCCTTCAAAAAAACCATTTTTAGAAGGTAAAACAATTAAAGAAGCGATAGAAGCTAGTCTGTTACCTCGATTTTTAGCTCCAGATAAAGCCGGAGCAGATCAGGCACTTGTTAATTTTAAAGAAATTACTGGTTTAGGCCTTTCTAAGAATGCATCAATGGGGCTTTCATTAATAGCTGAGTTTTATGCTAATTACGGCATAGCTGGTGGATGGATAGCCATGTTTTTATATGGACTTTTACTTTCCCTATCTATAACCTTAATAATGCAATATTTAGGTAAAAGCTCCTATTTAATGATTCTTTGGTTAATCTTATTTTTCTTTCAAGTAGTTAAGGCAGAAACTGATTTTATTAAAATATTTAATCATCTCGTAAAATCTTTAATATTTTTTATGATAGTAAATGTCGGATTATCTTTTATTGGTATTCAACTATTCAGTTCTAATAACCAAAAAGATGAATTGGAGTAATTATTTTTTACACTTGATTACTATTTATTAATGTAATAAGTGTTAATTTGCGGTTTACTTAAACTTTATTCATGTTTAAAAAAATTGCTGTTCCAATAAGGTATATTTATACTCATCCGCTTACTAAAAATAGTAAATTGTCCGCCCTACTACGGTTTTTTAATTGGCAAATAACTTCTCGTTTAAGTAAAAATAATCAACAGATAAAATGGATAGGCAATTTAAAGTTATCCATGCATAAAGGAATGCACGGTGCTACAGGTTGTATTTATGTAGGGTTACCTGAATTTAATGACATGTCATTTTTACTCCATTTTTTAGATGCAAAAAGTAATTTTATTGATATAGGTGCAAATGTTGGTGTTTATTCACTTTTAGCCGCAGGAACTCAAAAAAGTAAAACCATTGCCATTGAACCTATACCTCAAACTTTTCAATACTTAACAACCAACATACAACTTAATCAATTAGAAAACTTAGTGAACTGCTATAATATAGGATTGTCTGACAAAAAAGGTGAACTTCATTTCACTAAAGATAAAGATACCATCAACCACGTTACAGTTGTAAAATCCGAAAATACTATTAATGTAAAAGTAGATACCTTAGACAACTTACTTTCTCATACTTCCCTATCTTCTACACTTATAAAACTCGATGTAGAAGGTTTTGAATATCACGTACTTTCTGGAGGAAGCAACACATTGAATAATGAAAACGTAATGGCTTTAATTGTAGAACTTAACAGCAGTAGTGATAAATATGAATTAAGTGACGAAATGGTAGATAAGCAATTGGTCGCTTATGGTTTTAAGAAATATGATTACAACCCTTTTACCAGAGAATTAAAAGCATTAACTCAATTTCATCATGAAGCTAATACCTTATACATCAGAAATTCTAAACTTAGTGTTGTTAAAGAAAAACTTAAAGCTGCACCATCTTTTCAAATATTGAATAAAACAATTTAATAAATCATCTTGTAGTGTTAATTTTACACAATGAAAAAAAAAGTAGCCTATTTTCTTTCTCATCCTATTCAATACCAAACTCCTTTACTTCAAAAGTTAAATACCCTTGAAAATATAGATTTACAAGTAATTTATTTTACTGACCATACCATAGGTGGATTAGATAGACAATTCGGCATAAATGTTACATGGGATATCCCATTATTAAATGGTTATAATTATATTTTTCTAAAGAATTATGCAAAAAAACCCGCTGTTTCAGGTAAATTTTGGGGACTTATCAATTGGGAAATCTTTAATTATTTAATTAAAAATAAGCCAGATATTATCATCATGCACGGTTGGGGTTATTTTTCAAATATACTCTTATTAATACTAGCTACTATCTTAAGAATTAAGGTTCTCATGCGTGCTGAAAGCCCTTTAAAACAAGAAAAAAATAAAGGGAAATTAAATACCTTAATAAAAAAAACAATAATCAAGCTCTGTTCGTCTTTTGTATATATTGGTAAAGAAAATAAAGCATTTTATAAATCTTTAGGAGTAAAAGAACATCAACTTTTCTATGCTCCATATTGTGTGGATAATGAAAGGTTTATTGAAACCGCCAAAAAATTTAATAAGTTAACAGATGATATTAGATTAAAATACCAAATCCCAACTAAAAACAGAATTGCTTTATTTTGTGGGAAATTTATTACTAAAAAACGACCATTAGACATACTTGAGGCATATGTTTTAAACCCTCAACAAAATCTTTCTTTTGTTTTTGTAGGAACAGGTGTATTAGAAACTAAAATGAAACAACTTGTAAAAAAATATAATCTGGAAAATGTTCATTTTGCTGGTTTTGTTAATCAAACAGAACTATATAAATACTATATTTCTGCTGATTTTTTCATCCTTCCTTCTGGTTATGGCGAAACTTGGGGACTCGTTGTAAATGAAGCCATGGTTCATTCTCTTCCTGTTTTAATATCAGATGAGGTTGGCTGTACTGCCAATCTTGTTCATGAAGGAGTAAATGGTTTTACCTATCCATATGGCAATCTAAAAGAATTAAATAATAAATTAACTTTCTTTTCTGAAGTTTCCAATGAAAAACTGAAAGAAATGGGTGAAAATTCTTTTGAAATAATTCAACAATATTCTTATGACGAAACTTTAATAGGATTCAAAAAAGCTATATTTTCTTAATCAATTATGCCATTAATTCACCTCATATATCGTAAATCTAACACCTCTTTTCACAGCATAGAAAATGTTTTTAATGCCTTATTACCTTATTTAAAAGTTAAAAAAGTAGAATTACCTTATACAAGTGCAGGCTTTTTAAAAAGATGGCGAAACATTGGTTTTGTAAAAAATTTAAATTCTAACTTAATACATATAACCGGTCATGACCATTATTTAATTTTAGGTTTACCTCGTAAAAAAACCATACTTACCATACACGATATAGAAGTTCTTAAAAGAAACACTGGATTAAAAAGATATCTTTTAAAAAAATTATGGTTTGATTGGCCTATAAAGCGAGCAACTTATGTTAACACCATTTCATCATTTTCTAAAAATGAATTGTTAAGCTTAAACAATTATAAAACTCCAATTCAAGTAATACATAATCCAATTACGCTACCAATTACCTATACACCAAAAACTTTTAATGAAGAATGTCCTACTATTCTCCATATTGGAACTAAATCAAACAAAAACCTAAATAGATTACTAATTGCTATAAAAGATATTAAATGCAAACTCGTTCTTATAGGAAAGTTAGATAACGTTATAATAAAAATACTTGAAGAAAATAGTATTAATTATATTTCTAAAGTCAATTTAAGCAATGAACAAATGATTCAAGAATACATCAGTTGTGATTTGTTGGCGTTTGTTTCTACTTATGAAGGTTTTGGTTTACCTATTATAGAAGCTCAGGCATGTGGCAGAGCTGTTATTACTTCTAATATTGCTTCTATGCCTGAAATTGCAAAAGATGGTGCATTATTAGTAAATCCTTTGGATGTCAACGATATTAAAGATGGCATTAACCAATTGATTAACAATAGTAATTTGAGAGAGGAACTGATTTCAAAAGGCTTAAAAAACGTTAAGCGATTCCAACCCGAAACTATTGCTAATCAATATCAGCAAATGTACGATTTGGTTTTGCAGCAATCTTAGTAAAAAGAATCATGGTTTTAAGGCTGAGTTTTCAATATGTTTTATAATTTTAGTGAATGAAAAAAACCACCATCCTCATATTTATAGATTGGTATAAACCAGGCTACAAAGCAGGTGGTCCTATTCGTTCGGTGAGTAATATGGTGGATGCGTTGAAAGATCATTTTCAGTTTTATATTGTTACCCGAAATACCGATTATTTAGAAACTATCCCCTACTCTAACATCAATACCAACCAATGGAATAGTATTGATAATGCTCAGGTTTTTTATCTCTCTAAAGAAAATACCAAACGAAGTACTACGCATGCTCTAATAGATGAAGTTCAACCCGACATAGTATATTGCAACAGTTTTTATTCCCCCTATTTTTCATTGATTCCTATTTATTATGCGAAAAAGAAAAATATTAAAACCATTTTGGCTGTTAGAGGTATGCTTTCAAAGGGTTCGTTGGGAGTAAAAAAGACTAAAAAGAAAGTTTTTACTCAGTTCATTAAATGGGTAGGATTATTCCAAAACATTACCTTTCATGCTACCACTAATGATGAAAAAGAAGATATTAAAGCTGTTTTTGGTGTAAAAGTAAATAGCTTAATTGCCAACAATCTTCCAGAAATAAAAACTCGTGCTTTTCATTTGAAAGCTAAAGCAGAAAACACCTTACGTCTTGTTTCTATTGCTCGTATTTCCCCCGAAAAAAACACCTTGTATGCTATTAACGTATTAAAAAACTGTAAACAAAACATAGTTTTTGATATTTATGGTCCCATCTACAATCAGGAATATTGGAACGAATGCTTGAAAGTCATTAACGAACTACCCGTTAATATTAAAGTAAATTATAAAGGAGCTTTACCTCACCACGAAATTGACGCTACCCTACAACAATACCATGCATTATTGTTGCCGTCAACAGGTGAAAACTTTGGACATATCATTATTGAAGCAATGGCAAATACTTGTGTACCAATAATTTCCGACAAAACTCCTTGGATAAACTTAACAACTCTAAATGTTGGTTTTGATATTAATTTAGCTAATCTCAAACAATTTACTACTACTATTGATAAACTAGCTAGTATAGATGAAACTACTTTCAATGAAATGGCTAAAAATGCTTTTCTTTACGCCCAACAAGTCACTAATAACCAATCATTAATTGAACAATACAAACAACTTTTTCAATTGTAAAGGGAATTACTAATTTAGCAACTCAAATAGTTAATATAAAAAGCAGTTGAAATTTGCATTAAAATGCAAAATCTGCAAGAAATAATAAAAAAATGTACATACTAGGAATAAATGCATATCATGGCGATTCATCTGCCTGTATTTTAAAAAATGGTGAAGTAATAGCTGCCTCTGAAGAAGAGCGTTTCAGAAGAATTAAACATTGGGCAGGTTTTCCCTCTGAGGCTATTAAATTTTGTTTAGGCGAAGCTAATATTGATATTACTCAAGTAGATTACATTACCATTTCTCGTGATCCTTCAGCCAACATTCATAAGAAAATTCTTCATGCTGCCAAAAATCTAGTTTCAGTTAAAGCTCTAAAAGATCGTTTAGCTAATACAAAAAAAGTAGGCAGTGTAAAAGCTGAACTAAGTAAAGTCTTTAACATTCCTGAAGACCAAATTAAAGCTGAAATAAAAAACATTGAACATCACAGAAGTCACTTAGCTAGTGCCTTTTTTGCTTCTCCTTTTGATGAGGCTGCTATTCTTTCTATAGATGGTTTTGGCGATTTTACTTCAACTATGATAGCTACCGGAAAAGGAAATAAAATTGAGGTGTTAGATACTGTGATTTACCCACATTCAGCAGGGATTTTCTATACCTCATTAACACAATACTTAGGTTTTCCTCATTATGGAGATGAGTATAAAGTAATGGGACTAGCGCCCTACGGTGAACCGAAATATGTTGATGAACTAAAAAAAATCATCTTATTTAAAGAGAATGGATTATTTGAGTTGAATACCAAATACTTTAAACATGCAAAAGAAGGCATTGCTATGAGTTGGGAAAATGGCGACCCTCATATTGATAGTATTTTCTCAGAGGAATTAGAAAAATTGCTTGGTCCTGCTAGAAAAAATGGAGAAGAATTAATCCAAAAACACAAAGATATTGCTACTTCTGTGCAGCGTGTAACTGAGGAGCTAATTTTTCACATTTTAAACCACTTACAAAAAAGAACAGGGTTAAAAAATATTTGTATTGCCGGTGGCGTAGCTCAAAACTCAGTAGCTAACGGTAAAATTTTAGAAAAAACTACTTTTGAAAATGTCTATATTCCTTCTGCAGGACACGATGCGGGAACAGCTTTAGGCTCTGCTTTATGGTTATATAATCATATCTTAGAAAACGACAGACTTCCTGCTATTTACAGTGCTTATACCGGTGCTAAATCAACTAACGAAGAAGTAGAAGCTTGTCTAAAAGCTGATAATATTGAATACACTAAATACAATGATGAAGAATTATTAGAAATTGTTTCGGATGCGTTAGTAGATGGAAAAGTAATTGGTTGGTTTCAGGGAAGAGCAGAATTTGGTCCTCGAGCACTGGGGCATCGTTCTATTATTGTTGACCCGAGAAGAACAGATGCTAAAGAATTATTAAATACAAAAATAAAACGTAGAGAAAGCTTCCGTCCGTTTGCTCCTTCTATTTTAGAGGAATATGTTTCGGAATATTTTGAGAAAACCGATAAAGTACCTTTTATGGAAAAAGTTTACCCTATCAAAAAAGAAAAACATGCAGAAATTCCTGCAGTTACTCATGTAGATGGTACAGGTCGTTTACAAACTGTTGAAAAAGGTGATAGATACTACGATTTAATTGAAAGATTTAGACAAAAAACAGGAACACCAATTCTATTGAATACTTCCTTTAATGAAAATGAACCTATTGTAAACACTCCCAAAGAAGCATTAGCTTGTTATTTAAGAACAGAAATGGACATGTTGGTAATGGAAAACTGTGTCGTATCCAGAAAATAAAACACACAACTATTGAGAGAAGTCGTTTTCATAAAAAAGAATGCAGATAAGTGGAAAAAGATGGAGCAGCTCGTTCATCAAAAGGTAAAAATTACGCCTGATGAAAATGCTGATTTATTCATCCAACTTACTAACGACTTAGCCTTTGCTAAAACTTACTATCCAAAATCTACTACTACTGAATATCTTAATCAACTCGCTGCTACTGTTCACCATGAGATTTACCAAAATAAAAAAGAAAGCAATAAGCGTTTTATTACTTTCTGGAAAACAGAATTGCCCTTAGTAATAAAAAGTCATCACAAACAATTACTTATTGCTTTTCTTATTTTCTTTATTTCCGGAGCTATAGGTTGGATATCTGCTAAATATGATGATAGTTTTGTACGTCTTATTTTAGGTGATTCTTATGTAAATATGACCTTAGAGAATATTGAAAATAATGATCCTATGGCAGTTTACAAACAATCTAAAGAATTAGATATGTTTTTAGGTATTACTATAAATAATATCCGTGTTTCATTTGTCGCTTTTATTCTTGGATTGTTTTTCTCATTTGGAACCGGATTTATTTTATTCTTTAATGGTGTTATGCTAGGTTCCTTTCAGTATTTTTTTGCTGCTAAAGGTTTATTATTTGAATCGTTTCTCACTATTTGGATTCATGGAACGTTAGAAATTTCTGCCATAATTATTGCCGGAGCAGCAGGAATAACTATGGGCAACAGCATACTTTTTCCAAAAACTTATCCAAGAACAACTTCTTTTATAAATGGAGCTAAAAATGGTTTAAAAATAGTTATTGGTTTAGTCCCTATTTTTATAACTGCAGGTTTTTTAGAAGGCTTTGTAACTCGACATACAGAAATGCCTGTTTATTTATCATTATTTATTATCTTCGGATCACTAAGTTTTATCATTTGGTATTTTATCATTTACCCAAATAACATATATACAAATTATAAACCTAATTAAATATTTCAACTATGAATCAAGAAAGAATAGATTTCGAAAAAGAAAGAGACTTTAGCAGTACACTAACTGTTTCATTTACTTTTATTAAAGAAAATTTTAAACTTTTTTTCTCTTCCCTACTATTTTTAGCCGGACCATTATTGTTGCTTAATGCTATTTTAATGAGTATCTATGTACAAAACATATTTAATTTTCAAACCTTCAACCCTGATGACTTTGAAAGTTTACAATTTTTCTCTCCTGTATATTTTTTAGTCATTATTATTGCTATAGCCTCTAGCCTTGTTGTGCTTGGCGTTACTTACGAATATATTTTTTTATACGATAAACATAATGGTGAAAAATTTACTGTTAATGATGTTTGGAATGCTTTCCTAAAAGATCTGGGAATGCTAATTTCTACTTTCTTTTTCCTAGTAGGAATATTTATTCTACTTCTAATTGCTTTAGGTATAATTATAGGACTTTTTGCCATGATGGGTGGAATTTTGATGGGCTTAATTATGTTTGCTCTTTTTATAGCTTTAATGGTAGTTGGCCCTCCTCTTCTATTTGTTATAACTGCTGTTTATCCAATTAGAATTAAAGAGCGTATTGGAAATTTTGCTGCTCTAAATAAAGCTTATCTATTAGCTAAAAACAACTTTGGGAATACTTGGATATTAGTTTTTATTTCTCAATTAATTGTTGGTGCTATTGGATTTGTTTTTAGTTTACCACAATTTATTTATACCATGATGATTCAACTAAATACCCTACAAAATGCGGCTGTAGAAACTAGCTCTGTTTTACTTACTAGCTTTAATGTTATAGCAACCATAGGGACCAATCTAACCAATGTGGTATTTTTAGTTATCGTTGTCTTCCACTATTTTAGCTGTAATGAAAAAGTTTTTGGAGGAGGTCTAATGAAAAAAATTGACGCTATTGGTAACACTTCAGAAGACAGCGAAGATATAACCATTTAAACAAGCTACTCTTTTATGCTTAATGTTCAATTATTACTGCGTTACCTTATATTACTATGTCTGCTTAGTCTTAAGCTAAGTGTTTTCAGTAACGATACACTAAAAGTAAAAATTGACTCTTCAAGTACTATTGATGTAAAAAAAGTAGCTGACGAATCTATTGAAAAATATACAAACGATAAAGAATTTTTATACGACCGTATTCCACCACCAGCAGAGTCTCCTTGGGAAGCTTTTAAACGTTGGTTAAACAAACTTTTTAATAAATATGTAAGCAATAATCTTCCGCCAATCTTTTGGGATATTTTAATATGGACAATTGTTGCTGCTGCTCTTATTTTAATTATCTACCGACTGTTCAGACATGAAATAAAAAGCGTTTTTAGAGGTAAATCTGCAACCAATAAAGTTGATTTTATTCATAAAGATGAAAATATTCATGAAATGGATTTTAACCAACTTATTAATGATGCTATTACTCAAAAAGATTATAAAAATGCCGTCCGCTTGTCTTATTTAAAACTATTAAAAACCCTTACGGATGAAGATTTAATTACCTGGAAAGCTGACAAAACTAATTTAGATTATATTTCCGAATTAAAACAATCTAAGCTACAAATACCATTTAAAAAGACTACTGTAGTTTTTGAGCATGTTTGGTATGGAGAATTTACCATTAACGAAAATCATTTTGATGAAACCATGCTTATTTTTAATGATATGCATAATAAAATAACCAACCATTAAGCTTACTTGAAAAAATACATTAAATATTATCTTGTTTTAATAGTCTTATTTGTTTTGGCTGTATATTTTCAATACAATGCTCCCAAACCTATTAACTGGGCTGAAAACTACACTAAAAAAGACAAAATTCCTTACGGATGTTTTGTTTTACACGAATTGCTTCCTGAACTTTTTCCCAACCAAAAAATACTGCATGTAAACGAACCCATTTATACCGCATTAGATTCTTTAAATAACTTTAACTACTTGTTTATTAATAATGAATTTAGTCCTGATGAAGCTGAAACCGAAAAACTTTTAAATGCCATTTACAAAGGAAATACCGCTTTTATAGCTGCCCGAGAATTTTATGGGCATTTTGCCGACACATTTAATATTGCTACTGATGGAAATTATAATTTCTATTACAATGAAAAAAACAATTCTCCTATTCATATCAATTTTGAAAACAAAAATATCCGACAAGATTCTCCTTATATTTTTCATAAAAACATTTTCCATTTTTACCTTACCAATTTTGATACAACCAATACAACAGTGTTGGGGCATTCCGAAATTTACAACTTGGGAAATATTGATTATCAACAAGAAGTCAACTTTATTGCTATAAAACATGGTAAAGGGGAAATTTATATCAACACCCTTCCTGCTGCTTTTACCAATTATTTTTTAACCGATAGTTTAAACTATTCTTACGCTTTTAATGCCTTAAGTTATTTGGATAAAAACACCCTCATTTGGGATGATTATTACAAAGTTGGCAAACCTATCATTACATCTCCCCTTCGGTTTATTTTATCCAACCCCGCTTTAAAATTTGCTTACTTTTTAGCCTTATTTAGTTTATTAGCTTATATTATTTTTAACATTAAAAGAAGACAACGTATTATTCCTGTTATTGAACCTCTGAGCAATGCCACTAGAGATTTTGTTGAAGTTGTTTCGCAGATGTATTACCATCAAAAAAATCATTTAGATTTAGCTAATAAAAAAATCATTTATTTTCTGGAAAATGTAAGAACTAATTACTTACTCAATACTCAGCAATTAGATAATGATTTTAAGAAACAACTGGCAAGAAAATCTGGTGTAGAAATGAAGTTTGCCGAACAACTTATCAACGAACTCAACACTATTTCAACTAAAAAATCGCTTTCTGAAACAGAATTATTACATTTAAACCAATTAATCAACACTTTTCATAAAAACAAAATACGATAATCATGGAAGAAAATTTACCAAACGAATCGGCTAACAACAACGACTCTTCTTTTAAAACAAGAATAGATTTATCTGAAATTCAACAAGCTACACAGCAAATAAAAGCTAAGCTAAACAGTATAATTATCGGTCAGGAACAAATGATAGATTTATTACTGATTGCTATTCTTTCTGATGGGCATGTGTTAATCGAAGGTGTACCAGGGGTTGCCAAAACACTTACCGCCAAACTAATAGCGCATAGCATTTCTGTAGATTTTTCCAGAATACAGTTTACACCCGATTTAATGCCTTCAGACATTATAGGTACTGCTGTTTTTAATCCAAAAACGGTTGATTTTGAATTTAGAAAAGGTCCTTTATTCTCCAACATTATTTTAATTGATGAGATTAATCGTTCACCAGCAAAAACGCAGGCAGCTTTGTTTGAAGTAATGGAAGAACACCAAATAACCAGTGATGGAACTACCTATAAAATGACTGAACCTTTTTTAGTAATTGCCACACAAAATCCGCTTGAACAAGAAGGAACTTATCGTCTTCCTGAGGCTCAATTAGATCGTTTTTTATTTAAAATTGAAGTAGGCTACCCTAGTGAGGATGCCGAGAAACAATTATTGCTCAACTTCCATCAGCAAAAAAACAAAATTGATATTTCTGCTGTAGATAAAATGCTTACTTCCAACCAAATTACTGAGTTCAGGGAAAAAGTAAATCAAGTGCATGCTGATGAAAACATTATTGCCTACATCGCTAAAATTGTTGGAGCCACAAGAAGCGATGCTGCTATTTTTGTAGGAGCTTCACCAAGAGCTTCTTTAGCCATTTTAAAAAGTGCGATGGCTCACGCGGCAATGAATGGTAAAGATTTTATCACACCTGATGATGTGAAATTTATTGCTCCACATGTATTAAAACATCGAATAATTCTAACTCCAGAAAAAGAAATGGAAGGTGCTTTTCCACACGAAATTATTGACAGATTAATTGAAAAAATAGAAATTCCAAGATAATTATAATGCAGTTTTTAAAATCGTTATACCTAAAACCTTTACTCTTCTATTGCCTTTCGGCTTTAGTAGTGGTTTTTTGTATAGGATTTATTTTCAATATCTTTTTTTCAATTGGAATTTTTGTTTTTATAGCCATTTTAATTTTATTGGGTATTGATATTCTTCTGCTCTACAAACAAGCTAATGGAATTATTGCCAGCAGATTAGTTAGCGACAGACTTTCTAACGGAGATGCTAATCAAATTCAATTAATTATAGAAAATAATTATCCGTTTGATGCTCATTTTAGTATTATTGATGAAGTGCCTATTCAATTTCAAGAACGAAATTTAGAATTTAATATTAGTCTTACCAAAGGAAAAAAGAAACTAATTAACTATACCATTACACCAACCCAACGTGGTGAATATAGTTTTGGTAAACTTAATGTTTATGTGGCTGCCAACATAGGTTTTGTAGAGAGAAAGTTTGTTTTTTCAGAAGAAAAAGACGTAGCCGTTTATCCTTCTTTTTTGCAAATGAAAAAGTATGAACTTATTGCTTTTTCTAATCATCTTACTCAAACAGGTATTAAAAAAATTAGGAAAATTGGTAGAAATACCGAATTCGAAAAAATTAATGAATATACTCCTGGTGATGATTTTAAAACCATCAACTGGCAAGCTACTGCCCGAAAAGGAAAGTTAATGGTGAACCAATATCAAGAAGAGAAATCGCAAAATGTATATTGCATAATTGATATGGGACGAAGTATGAAAATGCCGTTTAACGGACTTACCTTGCTAGATTATGCTATCAATTCTTCATTAGTTTTATCTAATATAATTGCTAAAAAATACGATAAACCGGGCATTATTACTTTTAATAATAAAATTAAAAATGTACTTAAAACAGATAATTCAGGCTTGCAAATGCAACGAATTATGGAATTGCTTTACAAACAAAAAACAGGTTTTGCCGAAAGTAATTATGAAATGCTCTACAGCACTATAAAATATAAAGTTCCGCAACGAAGTTTAATGCTGCTGTTTACCAATTTTGAAACACTCGATAGTTTGGACAGACAACTTATTTACTTAAAAGGTATTGCTAAAAATCATCTTTTAATTTGTATTTTCTTTGAAAACACCGAACTTACCACTATCACTAAAAAAGAGGCTTACAATACTACTGATGTTTACAGACAAACCATTGCCGAGAAATTTATTTTTGAAAAAAAACTCATATTGAAAAAATTAAATCAACATGGAATTCAAACTATATATACCGCTCCAGAAAATTTAACCATCAATTCTATTAATAAATATTTAGAAATAAAATCAAGACATCTCATCTAATTAATATGTCCAACAACGATATTTTAGGAACTGCTTTAAAAGATTACCTCAAAGGTAATAACAAAGAAAATATTACAGTAATTTCTTCTATTGCCGAAGATGATGAACTCCCCTTAGATTATTTGTTTCGTAAAGCTGACCAATTACCCAAATTAGAACAAAAAGCTTTAGCACTTTGTTATGGAAAAGTATTAGATGTTGGAGCAGGAAGTGGAACACATAGTTTAATCTTAAAAGATAAAGGCTTAGATGTGTTGTCTATTGATATTTCTAAAGGAGCTATTGAAGTAATGAAAGAACGTGGCTTAAATGCTTTAGAAACAGATTTTATAGAGTTTAGCCATCAACAGTTTGATACTATTTTATTATTGATGAATGGTATTGGTATTGCTCAAAAATTAAATAAGCTGACTCATTTTCTTAATCATGCTGCTAGTTTACTTAATAAGGGAGGACAGATTTTATTAGACTCATCAGACATCAAGTACATGTATACAGAAGAAGATGGTTCTATTTGGTTGAATTTAAATGGCGATTACTATGGAGAAGTTACCTACCAAATGAAATACAATAATAAGTTGTCAGCAGCATTCTCATGGTTGTTTGTGAATTTTGAAAAGCTAAAAGAACATACTGTAAAAGCCAATTTAAATTGCGAATTAATTTTTGAAGATGATCATTATGGTTATTTGGCACGACTAACCTTACGTAATTAAATTCACTAAAATCTTAGAGCTCTATTCTCTTTTTTATTAAAAAAATAATTACTTCGTTAGTTGAAACATCATACCAAAAGCAAAGTACCATTCAACAAATAAAATATTCTGACTAGCTCTATCTTCAATGTCTATAGATGTTCTAACATCCGGTAAATCTATAAAACCTGCCTTGAACTCTGTTCTAAGAAAGAAATACTTATAAAAAATAGCATTAAATCCTGCTTTACCCGAAAACCCATATCCTGCAAAATGAAACTCATCATTTCTTACATTATTCCATAACGTAACATTGGATTTTGGTAAAACAGGACCTAGTCCAAAACCTAACATAGAGTTTAACTGAAATTTATCTGGATTAATACTTGCAAACTGATGCAATAAATTATCATTTCTGGTTAGTTCAATATTAATGTAATTTAATCCATCCGTATGTTCGTATCTTAAAAAATTCTCATTGATATGAAAAAGACTATTAATGTATTCTCCTGCATAAATTGATTCATCCCTAATATGTCCTCTAATTCTCACATCTTGAACACTAGAAATAACGTACTTCATGTGATCTACTCCAATTGAAATATCATACTTATCGGAAATATAATAACCCAATCTTAAGTTAGTTTGTGGATAGGTAATATATTTTGGATGAAAATAAGTTTGTGAATTAAAATCAGATTGCTTGTCATGAGCTTTAACATCCGTTAAAATAAAATCATAATCTGTACCTGTAAAATGTATGCTTGATGGAGCGTACCAATCCTGATTCCATCCCCATAAAATGTAAACTTTACCTTTGTTTATTTGTTTTGTTACCGGAAGTATTTCTTGCCCTTTAAGTATAGAAGTAGCTACTAATAAGCTTAAAAATAAATATAATTTCACCTTCATTATTCTATAAAAAAGGTGCCAAGTTACATCTATTAGAGAAATTTAAACACAAAAAAAGTCAATAAATAAATTTATTGACTTTTAACTATTTTTAGTCTATTGATTATCAGAATTAAAAACTATAGGTTAGTCCTCCTAAAATATTAAATCGTTGTGTTGCATAATCTTGATATCTTTCATATTCAACAGAACCAATATTCATAAAGTTAATAAAAGCTGATAGTTTTTTGGTGTACCTGTATTCAAAACCAACATTTACATCTACCAAACCACCTAATTCTTTTGCTTCGGGGGTTGTAATTATTCCTTCTGTAGTTGCAGTTGTAGTATATATTTTAGCATATTGTTTTCCTAATACAAACACATCTAACCGTACCAAAATTTTATCTGACAAATCATAAATTCCGGATACCATAGTTTTAAACTCGGGCTTGTGCCATACTTCTAATTCTTTTGCTGCTTCATAAGCAAAATAGTCTGCAGTAAATAACACTTTTATTTTTTCTAATTTCTGATAAGCTATTTCTGCATTTATGTTAAAGAACGTGATTTCATCATAAATTACATTAAATTTATTTTGAAGTACTGTAGCATGCTCTTTTACATACAATGGTTGATTGTCTATCTTTTGCTTACTCACACTTGTTTTAAAGCTAATTTTATCACTTATACTTCCTCTAATTCCACCATAAACATCATACTTCTGATTGCTGTTTAATACTCCTAAAACATCCGCATTTACAAAAGGGTTTTCTGCAAAAAAAGTATTGAAGTTGTTATTTATAATTCCTCCTTTTATTCCAACATAGGGAATAATAATATCATCAACAATATTGTATTTAAACTCAGCTATAGGATAAAAATGAAAATCGTTTTCTTCTTCTAATAATTGTTGAGAGTTAACAAACAAACCTGCTCCTAAGTTAAATTTCCACTTACTGGTTTGCGTACTTATTTGCGGAATTAATCCTACAGATGTAGTACTTTTAAGTTCTAAATCATTCGTAAGTTTATTGTAGTTCACTTTTACACCTAACTCGTACAATTCTCTTTTGTGGTATTTGTTAAACCTACCATCAACCTGAATGTTATTTTCACTAACTCCAAAAACATCTTTTAAATGATAGTATTTCATATCCGCATTATAATCGAATTGATTGGTATCGGTAAAGTTTCTCGAAAGACTAAAAACACCTGTATATTTATTTAATAACTGCTGCTGTATTCCTTCCGATGGAGTGTATTGAACAGGTAAACTATCCGGAATACCATAATAATGAACGACATTTCTATCGTAATCAAACCCTAATTTCCATGTAAATTGTCTGGAAAACTTTTTACCATACAAACCAAAATGATTATCACTAAAAGCAGATCTTCCTATATCTTTTAATCCTGAAGAAGATAAATGTCCCGCATGAACTCCCCACGCATAATCTCTATTTCTGGTAGCATTATAAAACACATCTGCCACAGTTGTTCCATTGGTTCCGTATCCAACTTTTGCATAGCCTCTATATAATTTTGTTAAAGGTTCTCCAACTACTTTAGCATGTTTAATGGTATCAATATTAAATGAAATAGGCATGTTTTTCTCCAAAAATGAATATCTCAGTTGAGGAATAATTTTAAAAGTATCCTGAATAACAGGGTTGCTTTTAATTTTATGCGCTTCATTTAAAAATGGTTTATATTCTTCAACATTAATTACAGTTGTTGAGTCTAAACTTGAGTTTTGAGCTTGAGTAAAAACCATGCTAAAACACATCGACAAAAGCAACCATCCTTTTGTGTATGGAGAAAGTAATCTATTGCTGTTTTTGTTACTCATTTGGTTCTTCATTTTTAGGTTGGTTAATTTCTTCTTCAATTTTTTCTTCTTCGTAAAACAAGTCATCTAACTTTACATTGTCGTATAATTTTAATTCTATCTCTTCTTCCTCTTGTTTTTCTCTCTGGCTTTCTTGAGCTTCAATAATGTTTAATTTTTCTGTAGCTGTAGATACCAATTCCGGGTATTTACTATTATCCTTAACATTCTTCAGTGTAATTTTTGCTTGAAATAAATCTTCTTTAGCAACATAATTATCCGCCAATAAAATCAATGATTTTCCTATCCAAAAATCGTAAGATGGAAAGGTTTTTATTAAACTAAAGACTTCCGATTCGCACAAATCATTGTCTCCTCTCATATATAAAATATTAGCTACATTGTATTTTGCTTCTACTCCAAATTTGTTTTTTGCTGTTGCTGCTGTAGTAAACTCTTTAAAAGCCAAATTATAATCATCTTTTCTAATGGCAGTTTTACCGTAAATTAAATGTGTTTCTGCTAACAGATTAGCATTATTATTATCTTTATTTATAATTAACTCGCAGTATTTTATCGTATTGTCATTGTTTTCCAATTCAAAATTTAAACGCATTTGTTCTACCTGGGCCAAAAATACATTCTCTTGCATATCAGCCAAATATTCTAGCTTACTGAAATAGTTTAATGCATCTTCTGTTTTACCTAACTCTTTACTCAGTTTGGCTGCATTAAGCAACGCATCTTCAGTAAAAGCATTTTTTGGATACTTTATTACTTCACTAAAATCTAACAATGCTTCATTTTTAAAACCTGCTTTTCTTTCGCAAACAGCTTTGTAGTAATGTGCCTGAATTTTATAATTTCCGTTAGGATATTTCTCTAAGTATTTAGTAAAATCATTCGTTGCTTTATTACAATCTCCACTCATATAGTTATTCTCAGCAACTTCAAAATAATCTTTATCCATTACCAATTGAGTTGAGTCTACATTATTTAATCCAGCCAAATAATTTTCATATTGAGTAATATCCCCTTTATCAATATAGATTTTCTTAATGGTACTAAGTGCTTGTCTAGCCTCTTCCGTCCCAGAATAATCATCTACCACTTTCTTAAAAGAAGCTAATGCCTTATCATCTTCCTTTTTATTATAATAAATCAACCCTCTTTTTAATAACGCTTTACTAATATAAGTACTATTTGGATGTTCATTAATCAGTAAATTAAAGTTAGCCAGAGCCAAGTCATTTTTATTTCTCTCTTGCTGAGTCTTTCCTAATTCATAAATGGCATCATCTAACAAATGAGAAGCTTGTTTTTGGTTAATCAACGTATTTAATAAATTAATTTTATCATCGTAATTCCCCATAACACCATTTGCAACTGCACTTTGGTAAAGTGAATATTCTAATTGATAAACTCCCATCATAGCTGCTTTATCGTAAAATTCTGTTGCCGATTTATATTCTTTATTAATGAAAAAACAATCTCCTATTCTATTCAACGCATCATTTTTTGTTTTAGACTTACCTGTTTTATCATTTTGAATATATTTTCTAAACCAGCTTTGAGCATTCTCATATTCTTTTAATTTAAAATAAGAATAACCTAAATTATAATGCGCTTCATTATAAAATGAATAGGCAATAGCATTTGGCTCATAAATTACTTTTTTATAAAGGGCAATAGCATCGCTATAAGCATCTAATCTGTAATTGGCTTCTGCTTTCCAAAAAGTATTTTTAATTTTTAAATCGCCCAATATGGGGTATTTATCAGACTTATCAAAATGTATAATAGCACTAGCATAGTTTTGATTGTTAAATAATTCTACACCTCTGTAGTGAGCTATTTTCTGATAAGCTTCTTGTAATTGGAAATCTAATTTTTTAATGTTTTCTAGCGATTCTAAAGCAGCTTTGTAGTTTTTGGTAGTAAAATAAACAGCAACCAAGAATTCATAAGCATCATTTAGTTTAGTTGAATTTGGATAGGTATTAATGAATTTTTCAAAAGCTCTTATCGCATCATTAAATGGATGAAAAGATAATTCGTAAGAAATTTTAGCAAAACTAAAAAGAGCATCTTCCTGAATTTGAGCATCAAAATCGATTACCGCTGCTTCTCTAAACGAACTTTGTGCCTGACGTTTTTCTCCGAGTTTAAGGTAACACTCTGCCAAATGGTAATGAGCAACTTGAGATAAACTATCACTTTTAAAAACAGCCTTTTTCAACCAAGGCAACGCTTCATTGCAACTATCCGCTTTAAAATAAGCATAGCCTAACTGGTAATAGTCTCCTCTATTGGCTTCATAAGGCTTTTCTTTAATATATTTGTTAAGATAAGGAATAGCTTTATTAAACTTATCGGTTCTATAATAAGCATCTCCAATTAAACGAGAAATCTCTCCTACTCTTTTAGGAATTGCGGTATCTAACAATGCCGGAGCATAAGCAATAAGCTGCTCATAGTTTTCTTGTAAATAATAAATTTGAGTAATATAATAAGGAACTATGGGCGAAAATTTTTCATCATTTTTAATCATTAAAAAAGTTTGCAAAGCAGCTTCATATTTACCTTGCAAGTAAGCAATATGTGCGTAATAATATTTGGCAGCAGCACTATATGCATTATCCGTATCCTTAATTTCAAAAAAAGCTGCCGAAGCTTTTTCTAAATTTTCTTCTTCAAAATAACTGTATCCTTTTTTAAAATAATATTCCGCTTTATCTTCTTCCGATAAATCATACACATCAATCAACTCGAGCCACTGCAGAGTTTTATCATATTTCTTTTTTCTAAAATAATACCTGCCTAAATGAAAATGAGCCAATTTCACTTTCGGACTTTCAGGGTATTTAAGTACAAACTCAATCAATAACGCCTCTGCATCATCATTAAAAAGCTCTAAACCACATAGTGCATGATAGTACGAAGCATTTACTACCATTTCAGATTTTTTATCTGAAGTGCTTTTTATTATCTTTTCAAAAGTCTCTTGAGCAGCACTAAATTTTTCTTTATCATACAGCTCTAAAGCCTTATTGTATTCTAAATTATCATGAGTATAAATGGTTGTTTTCTGAGCAATAACTATTGAAACTGCACTTAAAACCACACATAAAATTAAAATTCGTTTTAATACCATTAGTTTATTCCCAATTTAATGATTGTATTTGGTAAAATTAGAACGTAAACTTGAGTTTGAGACATGCGTCCATCCAAGTTTTCAACGTTGTAGTGTTGACATTATTTTTTTAAAATCAGGCAATTGATAAGCACAATCGTCAAATAATAAATAAATTTGTTCCTTTATTCATAACTATATAATTAGCATGATTATTTCAATTGAAAACGCAAAAATTTTCCAAAAACAAAGTTTAATCCTTCAAGATATTTCTATTCAGATAAATAAAGGAGAATTTGTTTATTTAATAGGTAAAACCGGTTCTGGTAAAAGTAGCTTGCTTAAAACTTTGTATGGTGATTTACCTCTAAAAGAAGGAACAGCAAGTGTTTGCGATTTTGATTTAACCAAGCTTAAAAAGAGCCAAATTCCTTTTTTAAGACGAAAACTTGGTATTGTTTTTCAGGATTTTCAGTTGCTTTCAGACAGAAGTATTCATGACAATTTAAATTTTGTATTAAAAGCTACCGGTTGGAAAGACAAACAAAAAATGAATGAACGAATTGAAGAGGTACTTAAAAGTGTTAGTTTAACCAACAAAGGTTTTAAATTTCCTCATGAACTTTCCGGTGGTGAACAACAAAGAGTTGTTATCGCTCGTGCTTTACTTAATGAACCAGATTTAATTTTAGCAGATGAACCAACTGGAAACTTAGACCCAGAAACTTCTGAAGAGATTATCAAACTACTATTTGAAATCAGTAAAAAAGGTAAAGCTATTCTTATGGCTACTCACGATTATCAGTTAATGCAAAAATTTCCTTCACGAACTATAAAATGCGAAAATAGCACTATATCTGATTCCTCACCAAACAGCTTTATAAAAACAGAGTCCACCTATAATACTGATTTACCTCAAGAAGGAAACAATTTATAGGTAATTTGTTGATTGTTGGAAATTTAATCTATTTTTGAGAACTAGATATAAAAACTGATAAGACGACCATAAGTAATTTTATCATAAAAAAAGATGGTCTACACTAAAAAGTTACATCTTAACTGATAAAAGTAATTAACCAAAACAGATGAAAAGGTTTCTAATTATATTATTCTTTCTTTCCTCCTTTGTTTCCTCATTTTCTCAAACAGCAGAAAAAAAAGAGATAGGAGAAAAAAAAGCACTTTTCATTTACAACTTTTCTAAATACATAGAATGGCCTAATATTAAAACCCTAAAAGAGTTTAAAATAGGAGTAATGGGAGATGATTATAATTATATCTTTAATGGGTTAGAAAAAATTGCTTCCGAAAAAAACGTAAATGATATCCCTTTAAAAATTGTAAGAGTTAATTACGATACAAAACTAGATGAACTTCAGGTACTTTATTTTGATGATGCTGAAAAATATCCTATTAAAGACATTCAGAAAAAAATAAAAAAAGCGCCTGTTTTATTAGTTAGTGAGCACTATCCTTATGGCCAATCTATGATTAATTTTATTATGATAAATGATAAAATTGAATTTGAACTTAATGAAGATAAATGCAATGCTGTTGGTTTAAAAGTAAATATAGCTATAAAAACCATTGCCATAAAAACCAAAAGAGATTGGGAATCTTTAACTGAAAAGATGGAAACATTAAGTTTATCTCAAAATGAAAAAGTAGTTATTCAAACCAAAGATTTAGAAGCTCTTTTAGAACAACAAAAAAAATTAACCTCTGAAATTGCTGCTAATAAATCTATCCTTGAAAATCAAAAAAAAGAATTAGCAGAAAAAGCTGCTATGGTTGAAGCATCAAACAAAATGCTTGACGAAAAAAAAGCTACCATACAGCAACAACAAACCAAAATTGCTTTACAAGAAAACAGTTTAAATGATTTAAACTTTACTATAACTGCCAAACAAATAAAACTTGCCGAACAACAAGAAATCTTAGAAAAAGAACAAAACAAACTCTTAAAAATTAAAACTCAATTTGCTAAAACCGAAAAAGAACTTGCTGAAAAAGAACAATTAGTAAAAGATAACGAAGCTTATATCCAGAATCAATATAAGATTATTGAAACAAAAACTTCTACCATTGAAGAACAAAAAAATATCATATGGCTTTCTGTAATTTTCCTCATAATTGTTTCTATATTGGGATTATTGGCTTATAGAAGTTATAAACTTAAGAAAAAAGCCAATATACTTATTGTACAGCAAAAGTATGAAATTGAAGCTCAGCACAAAGAAATTAGAGATTCTATAGATTATGCCAAAAGGATACAACAAGCCATTATTCCTCCAATAAAAATTGTTGAACAACATTTAAAAGATTGCTTTGTAATTTATCAACCCAAGGACGTGGTAAGTGGTGATTTTTATTGGTTAGAAAGCCCTACCCTCAACCTTATTGCAAATGAAATAAAGCAACCTGCTAAAAATGATGAAGGAGCTATATTTTTTGCAGCTTGTGATTGCACTGGACATGGAGTTCCGGGAGCTATGGTGAGTGTAATTTGTAATAATGCTTTAAAAAGAAGTGTTAATGAGTTTAAATTAACAACACCTGGCGAAATCCTTGACAGAACCAGAAAAATTGTAGTACAAGAATTTGAAAAAAGTGAAGATGATGTTAAAGATGGAATGGATATAGCTCTTTGTAGTCTCAAACTTTCTGAAAAATCAGAATTTTCAGAAAGTTATGCAACTCTACAATATGCCGGAGCTAACAACTCGCTTTATATTATTTCTAAAAATACAGCTGGTGAAAATGAACTTATTGAAATTAAGCCAGACAAACAACCCATTGGTAAAGTTGATGCCCCCACTCCATTTACTACCCACTCCATTTCTTTAAAAAAAGGCGATACTATTTATGTGTTTACTGATGGGTATGCCGATCAGTTTGGTGGAGAAAAAGGCAAAAAAATGATGTACAAACCTTTTAAAAACTTGCTTTTAAGCATTCAGGATAAAAACATGAGTGAACAAAAAAAAATTTTGGAAAAACACTTTAAAGAATGGAAAGGCGGTTTAGAACAAGTAGATGATGTTTGTATTCTCGGTGTAAGAATTTAATTAAACTCTTACATCTTACCTAAAAATTAAAAATGGCTGCCAAGTATATCGACAACCACTTTTAAAACTAAAACTATGAAATATAATTAAAAAACTTACTTTTTTAATTATTCGTTTGAACCACAACATCATTACCCGTAGTGGTTGGATTTGCTTGAACTCTTACTCTTTGATATTCTACTAATTTATCTTCGTAGTAACGCTCATATTCTTGTTCATCTTCAATAAAGTCATTCACTTTATTTTGTAATTTAATTGGCAATTCATTAGTTGATTGATATTCATCTAAGATATTTTTTAACTTTCTTCTATTATATTTTTGGTTTACAATTAACCCATTAATAAAGAGTGGAGTTGAAGCTGCCATTAATCCAATACCAATTGGCGGAATTATAACAGCTACAGCAGTTGAAAGTGGCAAAAATGACATTTGACCTTTTGCCGAATTTTCTCTTTTATCGAAAAATATTTCAATAACGGCTAAAGAAGTATCGTTCGCCCCATACTGGTTAACAAACTCATCATAATTTAACTTATGTTCTTTTTTAGCTTTTATTTGCTTATTATTTTTGGCACTTTTACTTTTATTATTGTTACCTGCAACAACAAAAAGTTGTACACTTACTAAGATGGATACTAATATTAATTTTTTCATGATTTTATGTTTTAAAGTTTATATAATTTTTGTTTGAATGTATGAATCAAAAGTAGGCTGATTATAAGGTTTTTAAAACGGCATTATACCTATTTTGTAAAATATTAATACTATATTTTTAAGTCTGTAAATTGATAGTTTTTACTTCTATTTTCGTGAAATACAGAGGAAGTTTGTGATAAAAATTCACATTGAATAAGTATTTTTTGTAGTACAGTAGATGTAGTAATACTGTGCTTAAAAAGATGTAAATAGTAATTATCTACTCAATTACCACATTCATTTTAAGATTAATAGATAACAACAAACAATAAATACATTATTACAAATAACTTTAGTTCAGTTATTTATGCTATTAACTATTAAAAAAAGATATGAAATTGCTTTATTTTATAATTACATTTTTGAAAATACAATATCAACTTTTCCATTAAAGTTTATTTTAAATATTAAAATAAAAAATGACACACTTTTAAACGGTTTCTGCTAAATAATTGAAACGGATATTTTCTAATCCAATGATTTTTACAAAATAAATTGAATAAACTAACTAAAATTTAGCTATAAAAAACGTGTGAATTTTCGTGAATTGTTTTAAAATAAAACCAATCAAATAATCTAATTTTAGTAACTTCGCAGCCTTAAAAAAATTCAATACAATTAATTATGATTAAAATAACTCTGCCAGACGGTTCGGTAAAGGAACTAGCCAAAGGATCTTCAGCTATGGATGTTGCTAAAAGCATCAGCGAAGGATTGGCTCGTAATGTAATTTCAGCAAAAGTTAACGGAATAACTGTTGAAACTACTACTCCTATTACCGAAGACGCAACTGTGGTGTTATATACTTTTGATCAGGAAGAAGGAAAAAAAGCTTTTTGGCATTCTTCTGCACACGTATTGGCTCAAGCCCTAGAAAAACTTTATCCGGGAATTAAATTAACCATTGGTCCCGCTATAGAAAATGGTTTTTATTACGATGTTGATCCGGGTGAGCATGTAATTAGAGAAGAAGACTTTAAAAAAATTGAAGATACCTTTTTAGAATTGGCTCGACAAAAAGCAGACTTTAAAATGCGTGCTGTTTCTAAAGCAGATGCATTAGCAAAATACAAAGCTGAAGGAAACGAATATAAAGTAGAATTAATTGAAAACCTGAATGATGGCGAAATTACTTTTTGCGACCATTCCGATTTTACCGATTTATGTAGAGGTGGACATATTCCTAATACGGAAATAATTAAAGCAGTAAAAATAATGAATGTTGCCGGTGCTTATTGGCGTGCCGACCAAAACAACAATCAGCTTACTCGTGTTTATGGAATTTCTTTTCCAAAACAAAAAATGCTAACCGAGTATTTAGAGTTATTGGAACAAGCCAAGCAACGAGACCACAGAAAGTTAGGTAAAGAGTTAGAACTTTTTGCTTTTTCAGAAAAAGTAGGACAAGGATTGCCTTTATGGTTACCAAAAGGAGCTATGCTTAGAGAAAGGTTAGAATCATTTTTGAAAAAAGCTCAGATAAAAGCAGGTTACTTACCTGTAATTACACCACATATCGGACATAAAGATTTATATGTAACCTCCGGTCATTATGAAAAATATGGCGAAGATTCTTTTCAACCTATTTTAACACCGCATGAAGGTGAAGTTTTTTTACTAAAACCGATGAACTGCCCTCACCATTGTGAGATTTATAAAACAGCTCCTCGCTCTTACAAAGATTTACCTATACGTTATGCTGAATTCGGAACAGTTTACCGATACGAACAAAGTGGAGAATTACACGGATTAACAAGAGTGAGGTGTTTTACACAAGATGATGCCCATTTATTTTGTCGTCCCGATCAAGTGGAAGATGAGTTTATGAAAGTGATAGACTTAGTGTTGTATGTATTCAATTCTTTAGGTTTTAAAGATTTTACAGCTCAAGTATCATTAAGAGACCCTGAAAACAAAGAAAAATATATTGGTTCTGATGACAATTGGGAAAAAGCAGAAAAAGCCATCATCAATGCCGCTAACGAAAAAGGATTGAAAACTGTTGTAGAAACAGGAGAAGCAGCTTTTTATGGTCCTAAATTAGATTTTATGGTTAAAGATGCGTTGGGCAGAAGTTGGCAATTAGGAACCATACAAGTAGATTATAATTTACCCGAAAGATTTGAGTTAGAATATAAAGGAAGTGATAATGAAATGCATCGTCCGGTAATGATACACAGAGCACCTTTTGGTTCTATGGAAAGATTTATTTCTGTGTTAATTGAGCATTGTGGCGGGAACTTCCCATTATGGTTAACTCCTGAGCAAGTTGCTATTTTACCAATTAGCGAAAAATTTAATGAAAATGCGAAAAATATTTCAGAATTGCTAAATAATTACGATATTCGCAGCTTCGTTGACGACAGAAACGAAAAAGTTGGTAGAAAAATAAGAGATGCTGAGGTAAAAAAGATTCCATTCATGATTCTTCTAGGTGAAAAAGAAATTGAGTCAAATCAATTATCTATTAGAAAACATGGCGAAGGCGACTTAGGAACTTTTTCAACAGAAGCATTTGTTAAGCTTATCAACGATGAAATAAATAAAAATTTTAACTAAAATTAATTAACAATTTGGCAATAGCTAACAACAAAAACTTTAACAACAGAGGAAGAAACTTTCGTAAACCGGAAGAATTACACAGAATTAACGAGCGTATTCTTGCAAAAGAAGTAAGAGTAATTGCTGATGACTTAGAACCTGAAGTATATCCTACTGCAAAAGCATTAGAGATGGCTCAAGAAAGAGAACTGGATTTAGTAGAGATTTCTCCAAATGCTGTTCCTCCTGTTTGTAAAATTATTGATTATAAAAAGTTTTTATACGACCAAAAAAAGAAGCAAAAAGAAATTAAAGCCAAAGCTTCTAAAATTGTTTTGAAAGAAATAAGATTTGGTCCTAATACAGATGACCATGATTTTAACTTTAAATTAAATCATGCTCGTAAATTTATTGAAGAAGGAGCAAAAATAAAAGCTTTTGTATTTTTTAAAGGAAGAACCATTATTTTTAAAGAGCGTGGTGAAATTCTACTTTTAAAATTAGCTCAAGAGTTAGAAGATATTGCAACAGTAGAATCAATGCCGAAAATGGAAGGAAAAAGAATGTTAATGTTCTTAGCTCCAAAAAAGAAAAAGTAAATACGTAATTAATTAACCAATAAATAAATTTTGAAATTATGCCAAAAATGAAAACTGGTTCCAGTGCGAAAAAAAGATTCCGATTAACAGGAACCGGAAAAATTAAGAGAAAGCATGCTTTTAAAAGTCATATCTTAACTAAGAAAACGACTAAACAAAAGCGTAATTTAACAAAATTCACAACAGTTGATAAAGCTGATGAGAAAAACATTAAATTACAATTGTGCATCTAAGCAGATGTTCAGTTATGTTAACTTGAAAAAAATCGGTTATCGTACAAATACCGTAAAAACAAAAATTTATAATTTTATATTTTTACGAGTATCCTCAAAATATTAGTTTTTCTTTAGAAAAACATATTTCGGGATTAAAAATTTAGTAAACAAAACCAGAATGACTAGTATAAAGATTGCAACAATGCAGCACTAACATTCAAAAAACGTAAAAGAAATGCCAAGATCAACCAATTCAGTAGCTTCGAGAGCTAGAAGAAAAAAAATTATGAAACTTGCCAAAGGATACTTTGGTAGAAGAAAAAATGTTTGGACAGTAGCAAAAAATGCTGTTGAAAAAGCAGGTGTTTATGCTTATACAGGTAGAAAACACAAAAAAAGAAATTTCAGAGCCTTATGGATTCAGAGAATTAATGCCGGTGTTAGAGAACACGGATTATCTTACTCTAAATTTATGGGAGAACTTTCTAAACAAGAAATACAACTGAACAGAAAAGTATTAGCTGATTTAGCAATGAATCATCCTGAAGCTTTTAAAGCAGTAGTAGATAAAGTAAAAAAATAAAACCATTAGTTATACTTAAAAAAAAGCAGCCTTGAGAATTCTCAAGGCTGCTTTTTTTGTTTAAGATAAGTATTCAATTATTCTACTACTAACTTACCACTTTGCACTACTTTATCATTTTGTAAAACGTTGTAAAAATACAATCCTGATGATAATTGATTGATGTCTATTTGATTGTTAGTATGGTTAATCGTTTTGTTGATTAATACTCTACCCATCACATCCATTATTTCAAGATGTATAGCACCCTCTTTAACAGATAAATCATGACTAATATTTAATTCATTACTTACAGGATTTGGATAAACCTGAACATTTGCTGACTCATTAGCATTTTCTGTTATGCCTGCAAATATATCTTTTGGCACTGCACTTACTCTCATATTACTATTGGTAGCTTTTGCTTTTATGGCTTTTGCTACTTGTATATGATGCACGCTTTTGTTGGTTAATGCAAATGCTTGATTATTCACAGAGACTCCCATCCATGTATTATTTACCGTATCTTTTATTAAGTCTATTGATGATAAATCTAAAAAGGCATTTCTTGTTGTAGCGTTATCTTGTTCAATAAACGGTTTATTGGCTGCCGTAAATGATTCCTGAACAACTGCTTCTACTGTTGATGTTCCTCCACTCATCATCATACTGGATGAACCGGAACTACAATCCATACAAGTTGTTGATGAGTAACAGGTTGAATAGTCATCTGAATTTAATGATATGCTTTGAGGTGTACTTGCATCTCCCGGGCAATAATTAGCTGTTAAGGTATATTCGCTCGATTGAATAGGTGGGTTGGTTCCCCAATAATTTCCCTTGGCATTAATTTGTCCCGGTGACCTTACCAAATAGCTATAACAAATATCAAACATGTGTCCGTTGCCATAAAATTGATTGGGAATGGTATCGTTGTCTTGTCTGTCTATGGTATGTTGTACTGCATCTATGTTTAACAGGGTGTTTTTTGTTTTTATTCCCGTTGTGGTATTATCAAAGACAGAGCCGCAGCCTTCATCTCCAATGGTTAGCATAGAGGTAAAGCTTCTTGTTTGGGTATTGTAAACGCCATACATGTCTATTCCATAATCTTGGTTATCATAAACTTTTGCTCCATTTCTCAGAAATACAAGTGAATTATCGGAATAGATACCATCTGTGTTTGCATGAATTTTGGTATTGGAGAAATAGGCTCCTGCAACTTCATCTAGGTTTACTCCTGAGGTTTGCATGTTTTTTATTTCGGCATTGGTTACTTCTAGTATTTCTGTATTTATTGCAACAACACCATAGTCTCCTCCATCTAATATTCCTCCTGTAATGCTTATTTCTTCCACATCATCTATGTAATAATTATCATCCACTATTCCTGTCATGTTGGTTGCTTGAACAGTAAGTGCTGTAGAGGCTTGTTCTATTTTTATGCCTGTTGCTAAGTAATTAAAATCACAACCGTTTATAAACACATCTGTTGGATTGGTTATGTTCAACCCTATACCTGTTTGTACTACATTATAAGAGGGATTATAGGTTACTGCTACTGAAGTAAAATCGGTTTGGTTTAATTGTATGCTTGAATTATTGTTGTAATACACCATACCTGTGTTTAGAGTAGCGGTTATGTTACCTAAAAGCAAGTTGGTATTTTCTACTAATGCTATAAACAGGTGATTTTTTCCTTTCCCGGTAAAATTCATTTCTACCGTGCCGGGCATGGTTAACTGGTGGTTCGGATAAAAATAATAATAGCCATCTCTGTTATGTGTCCATACTGCATTGGCATCAAATACCATGTCTCCTTTTACTTCTACTCTTGCTGCATTTCCTGATATGGATGTTGCTCCTACTAATAATCCTTTACCTGATTGGTTGTTGTAATACACGGTTGCTCCTTCTTCTATTATTAATATGGCTCCGGGCTTTAGTATTAACTCTGCTCCGTCTTCTATTATTAAATCACTATCTTCAAATATATGCAGTTTTGCTCCGCTTTCCAGCTCCATTTTTGAACCACTTTTTAGGCGTAAGGTGCTGTTGTTTTTAACATTTACGGTAGCGTTTTGTTCTAAATGGAAATAGGAACCCGATTGTAATGATAAAACAGTGGGGTCAACAAAATAGTTGGTTCCTCCAATACTCATAGGGTTATCCATTTTTGTAGCTGTAAACCCTTGGTCTAATAGCATGGTATTTCCCTGAATTAAATTTAAAGAATATCCATTAGCTCCTGATATGGCAGGTAATTCAATAGTACCACACCAACGCACATCGTTAGCGATATTTGTATCATCAAATTTAACTTCTACTTTAATACTGCCATCGGGTAATTCATCTAATACTTCTATGGATATCCCATTCAATATTACTTTATTATTACTTCGAGTAGAATCATTTGGAGCATTAAGGTTATGCATAGTAATCATAGAATTAGCAGACGGGTTAGTACCAACTCCTATTTTATTTACGCCATTTTTAGTAAATGGATGTTCTACCTTTCCCATCATCGGTATATTATGGTAATATTGTCCATTTTTCTTTTCTACATAATGTATCTTTCCCTCAGATCCAATAATCAAATTATCTGAATTATTATCTGAAGCCGACATTTCGTTGTCCTGATTCCCTGTAAGCGGATTGGCAAAAACAGCTAATTTTTCAAAAGGATAAACCATACCATTAGCTACACATTGTGCTTGTGTTGTGGTACTTTCAAATTGTAAATCGTACATACCATTAGCAGGAATAGGTCTGGTATAATGTCCCATTTGTTGACTATATGTTTGTGTCCCCACTTTTATATCTTTTCCTACTTGCATATACATGTACAACCCTGGTTGCATCTCGTCCATACAAGTATGATTTTGATGCTGAAATCTATCAAATTCAAAGCCATTATTCTGCTCTGTTTGATGGTTTTCTATCCATAGGTATTGTTGAAATTTAGTACCTAAAATGTTAGGCAATTTTATCTGGAGCATATCTCCTGTAGTAACAAAATCTCTTAGTATGTAAATTCCTTCGTGATTACTGTTGGTAGCATCTAATGCTGTTTCTACTTCATTCAAATTCTCATCTAATGCACTATTAAGGTAAATCTTAGAAGGGTTTTGCCATTCCATTCTGTCTCTGTCCCACGCATTAAAGGTTAAAATACTTCTTTCGCTTCCTCCCATAATGCTCCACCCTCCCTGATTAGGTATAAATGTCTTTCCTGTACCAAAATTAGAATGAGCCCCTCCCGTGTGAAAATTATTTCCTCCAAATAATAAATGCCCGAACTCATGAATAAACATTGTAGTAGGATTTACTCCCATACTGGTTTCTGACCATGTATCTTGTGCATACCCCAATAAATGAGACGTAGAAAACCACAAAACAGAACCTATATTTAATCTAGTATAATTATTTTGGACTACAAAAAAGATATGGTCAAAAGAATGTGGCGAATCGGGTCCGGCTACTCTTATTTCACCTTGCACATCATTATCTTCCCAATTATCAAAGTCTGCTACCATCATATTTGATTTTGTGTTTAAAACCCCTATTTGATTTATTTGAGTTATTGCATTAGCTATAATTAAAGTTTGATCAAGTGAAGAAAGCTCACTTTCTTTTACAACAAATAAACTATCTACATAATCTCCTAAAATTTTAAAATTTCCATAAGAAGCTTGTGCATAATATTTTGTAATACTACCTTGTAAATTACCCGACCATTCTGCATCAAATAAATCATCCTTATAACTTGGTAATTGTCCTTTTGTCCAATCAGTACTTCCGTTAGGATAAGGGTCATTACCAGGATTTACATCGTAATCTACTTCCATATAAATAACCAATACCCTTAATGTGCCCGATGTTGTAATACGCCACCCATTTTTTGCTTCCGAAGTTGATTCTGCTTCATTTCCTGTTGTAGATGTATCACTTAACATACATCCTTGTGCTTTAATTTGATCAAAGCAATAACTAGTCAGCATAAATGCTAACAATAATAAATTTCTTTTCATGATTGTAAATTTTTTTTATCTGCTATGATAGAAAAACATCTCTACATAATAGATTAGAATAAATAGAAAAGCCCTAAATAACTTTTATTTAAGGTTCAATTAGTTTTTAATAATTTTTTGAACTACTTTTTCATTCTCAATTAGTATTTCTAAAAAATAAACTCCTTTGGGATAAACCCCTAAATCTATTATTTCTTTATCCTTATTGGTAACTAACTCATAGACTTTCCTTCCGCTAATATCAACTATGGTTAACTGTTTTTTATTAAACTCCTGATTTTTAAAACTAACCATAAAACTGCTATTGGTTGGGTTGGGATAAACAGCCACATCATCCGGTAAAAAAGAGTATTCTCCAACACCAACATGTCCTTGTATATTAGGATTATCACATATAGTAACTGATAAAGGAAAATGATCTTGACTGCCCCATGTAAACGAAGGCATAACTACAGAATCTCCGTGCATCAAACAAAATGCTCCCGTAATATTAGGGTCATTTGCTTGTGCAAAAAACCAATCGTTAGTTAATATTGCTTCATTTATAATAAAGGGCAAATTATTGGTAAATAACAAAGCACTATCCCATCTTAATGTTATAGGGTAAACATAATTCTGTGCTAAAAGTTGTAACCCTCCACATGAAGAAGCGGCATAAACTTTACCTGAATCCGTCTGGTTATATTTCAAATAAACATGAAAATCATTTGAAGTAAGATCTTGAGGAATCTCGCCTAACCCAGGATCCATCCCCCATGTAGCACTACTATCGAGTATAAACCATATTGTATCCTTAGCTCCTGTAGCATCTTCAAACGCTAAATGAAACTTAAATTGTGGCTCTTGAGCTGTAATTTTGTTCAAACTAAAGAAAATAAAAATAAGAAAGAGTACAGGATATTTATTTTTCATAATAAAGAGTTATGTAATTAAAAAGTAAATTATTGTATCGTTACTACTAAGTTGGTGCTTTCATACATATTTGATTTATAAAGGTACGCAATTTCCCGCATTTAATTACAAGGGTTGGGTTATTTCTTGGTAAAATGTTGTTTTTTTACAAAAACAAATATATGAAAATAATTTTCACATATTGTAATTTTTTTTAACTTTACATTTTTGTAAAATGATTTTACACCAAAGAGGAATAATAAAGAAGGTAAAGCGGTTAATAATTTATCTTTAAGAAATTATGACAAAAATTAGTACCTTTATCATGAAAAATATATACTGATGTTTTTAAAAAAATATTTTATACTAATAATTACCCTGTTGTGCTTTTTACCTCTAAAAAGTCAAGGGACTTATGAATCAATAATAACTTTGTATTTTGAAGATAATGCAGGTAGAAAAGATACCATAACTTTTGGTATGAGCGACAGTGCAATGGTAGATATCGATACTGCTTTTAATGAGGTTGATATTTATGGAACAACTTATGACAGTCTTGATATTAGGATTATTCAACGAGATACCAATAATTATGAATGTATTGAAAATTACCTTTATTCAACACAAAACGATCCTCAATTTTTTACCACCAATAGAGATTTAAAAACGGATATTCGAGATATTAATTTTTCAAATACCAATCCAATTAATTTTTGGACGATTAATAATACCTTTGAAATTGCATTTCGTAATTTTGATTATCCCATTACTATCAAAGCTGATAAACAAAAGTTTTTATCTACTTCATTTCATGGGTGGAGTGAATTTAAAGCACTTTACCCTGATTGTAATCCTGATAGTTATCATAACTACTACTCTTATACTGATACGTTAACTTTCTTTATCAACGATTTATATTTGGATTCAGTAACTATACATGACACAGTTATTACACATTTAATATTTTCTTTTGGGCTACATGCGAGCATCAACGAATTTAACCAAACAACACCAACTTGGAAAATACAACCCAACCCTGCTCAAAGCAACATTACACTTAATGGATTAACTACTTTTGACGGAAAAATTGAAGTGTTAAACCTTCTAGGGGAAATTATTTTTAGCCAACACGTTTATGGTATTGAAAACACCTTTATTACTGTTGAACATCTAAAAAATGGGATTTATTTTATTCGCTATTACGATAACGAAACCAAAACCTATTCCACTAATAAATTGATTAAAAACTAACCTACCTTAATAAAAGGCATCTCTAACCAACATATATTTACATTGATGTAAACATCAATAACTTACAAAATATTAAAAGCCTTTTGATGAGTTATAAACTATTTTTTATACATTTGGAAAAATAAGTCTGACAGATTTTTTATTTTATCAGACCTATAAATAAGATAGAGGTAAGGCAGCTAGCGAAGTAGATAAGAACAATATAACAGACTAAAAAAATATTATGACCAAAATTTACAAATGCTTCATTGGTTCTCCCTCTGATACTTCTGTGGAAAGAGAAATCTGTGATAAAGTCTTTGAAGAAATAAATACTACAATTGGAGAGAGTATGGACTTTAGAATTGAATCCAAAAAATGGGAAAAAGACGTATTCCCAGCATTTGGTGCAGATTCACAGGATGTTATTAATAAGCAGATTGGTTCTGATTATAATATTTTTGTTGGCATAATGTGGAAAAAGTTCGGAACACCTACTAGTAGAGCCGAATCTGGAACTGAAGAGGAATTCTTAAATGCACATAAGTTATGGGAAAAGAATAAAGATATCGACCTAATGTTTTATTTTAATAAAGAAGCAGTAGAGCTTGATGAAATTGATACTGACCAATTAAAAAAAGTAAAACAGTTCAGCAAGAAAGTAGCGGACTTGGGTGGTTTATATTATCAATATAACGGAGCTTCTCAATTTGAGGCTGATTTTAAAAAGCATATTCAAAAAATACTTTTAAATAAAGTCAAATGTACAGGCAGAACTATTGATTTAAAGGAGAATTTAAGGATTAAAGAATTGTTTGAAAATAGGTTTAAAGAATCATTACAAACCTATTCATCTCAACCTATATTCTGGGTAGACCCAATATTGAGTAAATCAGATGAATTACTTCCAAATCCGGATGATGACAAAGATAATATTGTTGATGTCTCTGTTTTATATAACAATCCTAAAACTACTATAATCAAAGCTCCTCCTCAGTTTGGTTTAAGCTCTTTATCTCATTATTTAATAAAAGAAGCATACAACAAAAACTCTTTTATAGGATTATACCTTGATGCAAATGATTTTAAATCACACTCCGTTGAAAAGGAAATTAAAAAAGAATTAAAGCAACTAGAAGTTACAATTGACTGCATCAACTTTATAATACTTGACTCATGGAGCAATTATGAAATTGATTCAATGCGGATGTTAAAGAAAATTGCAGAGGGGTATAATAATATTCCACTTGTTGTAATGCAAAAAATTGATGAAACAAAATTTAATACACCAGATGAAAAAATCTCGATTAACAGAGAATTTGAAGTTTTACATCTTTTAGCTTTACCAAGGGGACATGTTCGCAAGGTTGTTTCTGCATATAATGACATAAAACAAATAGGAGACGAAGATAAAGTATTATCAAAAGTTGTATCAGACTTAGATGTTTTAAATATTCATAGAACACCGTTTAACTGCATAACATTATTGAAAGTTTCCGAAAAATATTTTGATGAGAGCCCAGTAAATAGGACTAAAATGCTTGAAATGGTTCTTTTTCTACTTTTTAATATGGATGAAATGCCAACTTATAAATCTAAGCCTGATTTAAAAGATTGTGAATATGTTTTAGGACGGTTTTGCGAGATGATGATTAAGGATTGTAATTACTTTTTTACCCGTGAATATTTTATTGAAGAATTAAGAGGTTTTTGTTCGGAAAAATTGATTGATTTAGAAATTGATTTAGTTTTTGACATATTATATCAAAACAACATAATTGTTGCAAGGAATTCTGAATTTACTTTCCGATTTACGTACTGGATATTTTATTTTGCAGCACAAAGGATGCATAGTGACGAATCTTTTTCAAAATATATTTTTGATAATCAAATCTACATATCCTTTCCTGAGTTAATTGAGTTTTATACTGGAATAGATAGAAATAGAGATGATGCATTAAAATTTTTAATCACAGATATAAAAAATGCATGTGATGTAGTCGAAGAAAAAGTTGGACTACCTGAAAAAATGAATCCTTTTGATTCTATAAAATGGAAACCTTCAGATGAAAGTATAAGCGAAATAAAAAAAGAAATTGGCGAAGATGTGAACCAATCAAAACTACCTGTAGAAGTTAAAGACAAATACGCAGATAGAACATATGACCAAAAAAAAGCTTATAATCAAACTGTTCAGACAATTATGCATGAATATTCTCTAATTGTATTAATGCAAAAAATTCGAGCGTCATCAGTCGCATTAAGAAATAGTGATTATGTTGCACCAGAAATAAAAAGAGAGTTATTATCTGAAATTATGAGATCATGGATGCAAGTATCAAAAGTATTAATTGCAATGTCTCCAATTTTAGCAAGCAGAGGTTACGCAGCTTTTGAAGGTCAAGGCTTTATGCTTGCTGGTGATTGGGGAGAAACATTCGAACAACGTTTGAATCGGGTAATACAATGTATCCCTACCAATATTGTTGGAATTTTTAAAAACTATTTATTCTCTAATAAAATGGGGCCTTTATTATATGACAACTTAAAAAATGAAACTAATCCAATAAGGAAACATGAATTAGTATTGTTTCTGATATTTGAGCGCCCTAATGGTTGGAAAGAACAAATTGCAAATTATATTTCTACGATTCATAAAAACTCTTTTTACTTGTTTGACACATTTAATGCATTAAGGTCTCAGTATAAGTATAGTTTTGCTTCAAATAAAGAATTGTCAGAAATGGAATACTTGATAAAAATGGGGTTGGCTAAACATCAAAAAGGTATAAAATCACCAGGAATTTCAGCAATTAGGAAAATTTCTGATAAAATTATACCAAAAAGGAATAATAATTAAAGTACAGCCCCTAACAATGTGTATAATTCATACGAGTTTCAGAGGTTTTCGAACATTTTTACCTGCATCAATTTTGAGTGGTAAACTGATAAATTTAAAACCCACAATCCCTTACGAAATCATATACCAAATGTTCATAATCAACTAAACACCCCAAGCTATAACATATAAAAAAAGCAGCCTTAGAGTTTTCAAGGCTGCTTTTTTGTTATGCATAATTGTACAACTAATAAGGTGCTTTTTGTACTGCTCCCAGTTCGTTATAAAAAATACTTTTTAATGCTCCATCTTTTTTAACATAGTCAATTCTATATATTTCAGAGGAATAAGGAGTGATAACTTCGTATGCTTTTTCTATTTTCCCTTTTATCTCTTTTGTAAAAACATTTTTTACCAATTGAGGTAAATCGTCATTCTTAATTACCTTACAAGTAGCTACTAACAACAAATCTTTCCTGTCAGCATTTACAACTGCTTCAAATTCATTTCCATCTACTGAGTAATAAACTTTAGCATGTTTTGAGTTTAATCTTTCTACCTTATTAATTTCAGCACCTTTAAAAACATTAGGGTAACTTTCAATTATTACTTTGTCTTCTTGTTTCAACTCATCTACATCTTTAATTTGAGTTGCATATTGAGCAAACAAGTTAGTACTATTTAAAATAATTGCTCCTAAAATAATGGGTAGGTATAATCTTCTTAGTCTCATTTGTTTATATTTATTTTATAAAACCAGTCAAATGTAACTCCCAAAATAATCATTCCTTACTGTGAAGAAACTTTTACTTATGGTCGTTTCATAACTTAACGGTTTTATTGGTTAATAATTCGTTCTTACGCCTCAAAAGTTAATCAAAATATTTTAAAAACCCAAATTAAATGCTTGCTAATGCTTTTTCATAATCAGGTTCTATCACAATATCTTCTACTTGTTCTGTGTAAACTACCTTTCCGGTTTCATCTAACACCACAATACATCTTGAGTGTAACCCCGTTAAAGGTCCTTCTAACATTTCCAGTCCGTAATCTTTACCAAACTGTCCCGTTTTAAAGTCCGATAACATTACCACATTTTCTATTCCCTCTGCCCCACAAAATCTTTTTTGAGCAAAAGGTAAATCTCTAGAAATACACAATACTTTTGTGTTCTCTAAGTCTGCTGCTTTTTTATTGAAATTTCTTACTGATGCAGCACAAATACCTGTATCTATACTAGGGAAAATGTTTAAGATTAATTTACTTCCTTTAAAATCGTTTAATGTTTTAGTACTTAAATCGGTTGCTACTAACTGAAATTCTTTTGCTTGCGAACCAACAGATGGAAGTGTTCCACTGGTGTTTATTTCGTCTCCTTTAAATTTTATTTTTGCCATGTTGTTTTTAAGTTTTGGTTTCTGCTAAATTAATGGTTTAAAATATCTTTCTTTTAAAAGCCAATCATTTTATTCTTAAAAAAACCTAACATCATTCTCATTTTTGGAATTAGCTCTAAATAATAGTATCCTTGCTTGAAATCTTGTTCTGAATAGGGATAGTTATGCAATTATACGCTCTTTTTCTTGACCCATTCGGCTAAGCTCAGGGTAAATTCCAAGAGCCAAAAATCAAGAACAAACGCCAAATCCTTTGTAATCTTTACCCACATGCCACCGCATTTCCCGGCTCCGAAAATATTCAAATCTCTGATTTGATTGATTTTCGAGAATCCTCATAAAACTAAGGAATTGGCAATTCTAATTTTATGGGATCCGATTACTCAGGATTTCGCACCGTTTGTTCGATTGCCCTCGCTCGGGTATTAGGTGTAAGTTATTAGTTTTTTTATAATCGAACTTTTTAGTTAGGTCAGTATTGATTTTTATTCTTAAAAAACCCTAAGCGGTAGGTCATTTTTGGAATTAGCCTTAATTAATAGTAACTTTGCCTGAAACCAAACAAAAAAGATGATTCTCAATTTAATTATCACTTTTCTTTTATCATATTTCTATCGCTGACTTTTCTTGATGTACTTTATTTAAATTAATTCTTAAATTAATAATCAAGACAAACAATGGAAATTTTACTTATAACACCACAAACAGGAAAACACTCAATTTTTAATGACAATAAAATTGTCAACTTTTTATACGAACATCTAGATCAATACGGAGATGCCAAAGAGGCTATCCAAAAATGTATTGATTATGTGTTTACGCCAAACAAAGGTGGGTTAATTTTGTTAGCCATAGAAAATAACGAAATTGTGGGAGCTACCATCATCAACAAAACAGGGATGAGTGGTTATATTCCCGAAAATATTTTAGTTTACATTGCCGTAAACAAAAACCAACGAGGAAAAGGCGTTGGAAAACAAATCATGCAAAAAGCCATAGCAAACACCGAAGGCGATATTGCATTACATGTTGAAAAAGATAATCCTGCTAAATTTTTATATGAAAAAATGGGATTTACTAATCCGTATTTAGAAATGCGTTTAAAAAAATAAATAGAGTCTGTCTGTTAAGTCCGATTTCATCGTTAATCTTGTTTTAAAATCAGTTATTTACGAAAGTAAACGCTTGATTTTAAAAACTACGAAAGCCTCGAACTCGAACTTAACAGCTCAACCTCTATATCATATTACAGAAAAACATGGATACCGAAATAACAATTCTCAGAAAAGAACTGCATCAACATCCTGAAATTTCAGGAGAAGAATTTGAAACCAAAAAAAGAATTATTGCTTTTTTTGATCAACTCCAACCCGACCAAATGGTACATTTAGGTAAAACGGGCGTTGCTTTTGTTTTTAACGGAAAAGCTCCAGGAAAAACAGTAATGCTTCGTTGCGAACTGGATGCTCTACCTATTCAGGAAATTAATACTTTTAATTACATATCTAAAACTGAAGGAAAAGCTCACTTATGTGGACATGACGGACACATGAGTATAATAGCTGCTGCAGGGAAATATTATAGCAACAATCGACCTGAAAGAGGAAGAGTGGTATTGCTTTATCAACCTGCAGAAGAAAATGGAGAAGGTGCTAAAGAAGTATTGGCAGATGCTAATTTTAAGCAAATTGAACCTGATTATGCTATTGCCTTACACAATGTTCCGGGGTACAAAAAAGGACAAATAGTGTATAAATATGGCAACTTTACTCCTTCTGTAACCAGTATTATTATTAAGCTTACAGGAAAAACCTCTCATGCTGCCGAACCACACAAAGGCATTAACCCTTCATTGGCAATAAGTAAGATAACACAACAAACGTTAGCGCTTGCCAGAAATATTGAAGATGATGAACATTACACGGTTATTACTCCCATTTATACACACATAGGAAGTAAAGCTTACGGTACTTCAGCAGGATATGGTGAAACGCATTTTACCATAAGAACACTTAGTAATGAACGGACAAAAGAACTTACGGATAAAATAAGTGCTTTAGCTGAGAACATTGCTAAAGAAGAACAATTAACCATTGCTATTTCTTTTACAGAAGCTTTTGAAGCCAATGAAAACAATCCCGAAATAGTTGATATTATTAAACAAACTGCCACAGATAACAATTTTGACACGCTAGAAAAACCATCACCTTTTCCTTGGGGAGAAGATTTTGGACTTTTCACTACTATATATAAAGGAGCAATGTTTGGATTGGGATCGGGTGAAAATACTCCACGACTGCATAATCCTGATTACGATTTTCCGGATGAAATTGCTCCAATAGGAACTGCTATGTTTATTAACGTAGCCCAAAAATTATTAACTTAAGATAGTACCTTTAAAATGGATGTTACCTCAACAATAGAAATAAGTAAAAGCGCATATCAAAACAACCTAACATTTATACGTTCGCTCATTGGCGAATCTTGTATTTTCTCATCTGTAATTAAAGGAAATGCCTACGGACACGGCATAGAAACTTTTTCTCCAATGGCTGAAGAGGTTGGTGTAAATCATTTTTCTGTTTTCAGTGCTTACGAAGCATATCGCTTTAAAAAAGTAAGCAATGGAGAAAGCACTGTATTAATTATGGGGGTTGCAGATTCTACACAGGAACTGGAATGGACCATCAATTTAAACATTGAATTTTTTGTATTCGATTTAGAAAGATTACAAAAGGCTGTTAAAATTGCTAAACGACTAAAGAAAAAAGCCATTGTGCACATAGAAATTGAAACGGGTATGAACCGAACAGGTTTTTGTGTAGATGAACTAAAAGATGTTATTCATTTTATTGAAGACAATAAACAACACTTAGATGTAAAAGGGTTATGCACTCATTTTGCCGGAGCAGAAAGTATTACCAATTACTTTAGAGTAAAAAAACAAATTGTTGTTTACAATAGGGTTTACAAATTTTTTAAAAGTAATAATATAGATTTCAGGCAGAAACATTTAGCGTGTTCAGCTGCTATTATTAATTACCCTCAAACTATAAACGATTTAGTTCGTGTGGGAATAATGCAATACGGTTTTTGGCCTAGCAGAGAATCGCAAATGAAATACTACACTAAAAATAAAATCAACACTAATCCTTTAGAACCTTTAATTACCTGGAAAAGTTATGTTATGGGAACAAAAGCTGTAGCAGTTGGAGAATACATCAGTTACGGAACAACAGTGTTGGCCGAAACAGATATGAAAATTGCTACTATTCCTGTTGGATATGCGCATGGTTTTAGTCGCTCATTAAGTAATCAAGGAAAAGCAATTATAAGAGGTCATCGTGTAGATGTAATTGGTTTTGTTAATATGAACATGATGATTGTTGACATTACTAATATACCTGAAGTTGAGAAGGGGGATGAAGTAGTTTTGATTGGGCAACAAAATGGAATTACTATATCTGTCAACTCTTTTGGAGAGATGAGTCACCAATTAAATTACGAACTACTTACCCGTTTGCCCGAAGATATTCCCAGAAAAATTATAAAATAATAGAATTATGGCTTTTATAGAACTTTACAGAGATAAACTAAAAAAGAACTACAACTACCTCGATAAGCTTTTTAAGTCGAATAATATAGAATGGGCTGTAGTAAGTAAACTATTATGTGGCAACGAGTTTTACCTTAAAGAATTACTTAAATTAAATATTAAAGAAATTTGTGATGCTCGTGTAAGTAATTTGGTAAAGATTAAAAAGCTTGCTCCGGAAATTGATACCGTTTACATAAAGCCTCCGGCAAAAAGAAGTATCAAAAAAATTGTTCAGTATGCTGATGCTAGTTTTAATACCGAATTTGAAACTATAAAATGGCTTTCTGAAGAAGCCGTTAGGCAAAACAAAACCCATAAAGTTATTATTATGGTAGAGTTGGGAGATTTGCGTGAAGGTGTTATGGGTGATGATTTAATGGACTTCTATGGTTCTATTTTTAAATTACCTAATATAAAAGTTACAGGAATAGGGACCAATCTTAACTGCTTGCACGGAGTTTATCCATCGGAAGATAAAATGGTGCAATTAAGTTTATACAAACAATTAATAGAAGCCAAATTTAATAGAAAAATACCTTGGGTTACAGGTGGAACAAGTGTAGTAATTCCATTGTTATTAATGAAACAACTACCTGCCGGGATTAACCATTTTAGAGTTGGTGAAGCCTTGTTTTTTGGTAACAACTTAATTACCGGAGAAACTTTTGAAGGCATGGAAACCGATGTTTTTAAACTCTATGCTGAAATTATAGAAATAACCGAAAAACCTATAAACCCTACAGGTGCTATGGGAGAAAATCCTAGCGGAGAAGAATTTGAAGTTAATCCCGATGACTATGGAAAAACACATCACAGAGCTATTATAGACTTAGGTGTATTAGATGTTGCCAACTCAGATTTAATAATTCCTGAAGATAAAAATATAACTATTGTTGGCGCTAGTTCTGATATGTTGGTATTAGATATCGAAAAATCAGATAAAGATTACCATATTGGTGATTTAATTTCTTTCCAATTAAAATATATGGGGGCACTAAGACTTTTTAATTCAGAGTATATTACAAAAAAAATAGTTTAAAAGTAAAGCCCCTGAAAAAGTTCCAAGGGCTTTACAACTTACTACTCTATCTAAATTAACTATGAAATTAATTTACTCTTTAAAACAAAACTTACCAATTCTGCTGTATTTTTAACATCTAATTTTTTCATTAAATTTCTTCTATGCACCTCAATTGTTCTGGTAGATAACCTAAGTTGATCGGCAATTTCACTACTTTTCATACCTTCCGTAATTAAATTGATAATTTGTACTTCTCTATCTGTAAGATTGTCTAATTCGCTATTATCTTTCTTTTTATCTTTATTCATTAAACTATTTATCATAATTGCAGACACATCACTACTGTAATAAGGTTTACCTTCTAAAATAGTTTTTATAGCTGTTGATAAATCTTCTAAATTTGAATCTTTTAATACATAGCCATGAACACCAACATCTATCATTTTTGTAATGTAAGATTCTTCGCTATGCATGGTTAATGCCAAAATTTTAATTTCAGGATGGTTTTGTTTAATAATTTTAGCTACTTCAAAACCATCTAATTCCGGCATAGTAATATCTAACATTACCACATGAATTTTTTCAGCATTCTTATCAATATACCTTATTGCTTCTACTCCATTAGAAGCTTCACCAATTATTTTAAAATTCTTATTCTTTTTAAGAATTAATTTCAGTCCCTCTCTAATCAATGTATGGTCGTCAACCAGTAATATATTAATTGTTTCCATATAACTATTTTTAGTTAGTAAAATCTCTAATTAATATGACAAATTTAAAAGTACTCAAAGCTGTATACAATGTAGGTAATACTGAAAACAACTACGTATAAATACTTATTTTTAAGATTTTAAATTCTATCCACAACAACTTTATAGGTAGGATCTTCCATAACATTAACATCAATTATTTTATCTGCATTTTTAAGTAAAGCCCTACAGTCTGCACTTAAATGTTTAAGATGAATTTTTTTGCCTAATTTATCATATCGTTCTGTCAATTTATTTAACGCTTCAATTGCAGACATATCCACCACTCTACTCTCTTCAAAATCTATAATTACTTCATCTGGGTCATTTAAAACATCAAACTTTTCATTAAAAGCTATTACTGAACCAAAAAATAATGGACCATAAATTTCATAATGTTTTACTCCGTTTTCATCAATGTGTTTTCTTGCTCTAATTCTTTTGGCATTATCCCATGCAAAAACAAGTGCAGCTATTATTACTCCTATAATTACTGCCAATGCTAAGTTATGTAAGAATACGGTAATTAAAGTAACCATAACCATTACAAAAACATCCGATTTAGGCATACGTTTAAATGTTTTTAAACTTGCCCATTCAAAGGTGCCAATGGAAACCATAATCATTAAACCGGTAAGTGCTGCCATAGGTAGTTTTTCAATTAATCCGGATCCAAACATTACAAAAACTAATAACATAATAGCTGCTACAATTCCTGATAGTCTTGCTCTTGCTCCTGAAGAAATATTAATTAAGCTCTGACCTATCATAGCACAACCACCCATTCCTGATAAAAAACCCGAACAAACATTAGCAACGCCTTGTGCTACAGCTTCTTTATTACCTCTCCCTCTGGTTTCAGTAATTTCATCTACAATGTTTAGTGTTAGTAAGCTTTCTATTAGTCCTACCCCTGCAACAATTGCTGCATAAGGAAAAATTAATAACAAAGTATCTAAATCCAACGGAATTGTGGGCATATGTAATGGGGGAAATCCACCTTTTACAGAAGCAATATCTCCTACAGTACTTGTATCTATATCTAGAAAATAAACCAATCCAAAAATTACTAAAATAGCTGTTAATGCAGCCGGAACAACTTTAGTAAGCTTAGGTAAGCCCCAAATGATTAACATAGACAACAATACTAATCCCAGGAAAGTGAATAGTTGTGCACCTTGCATCCAAGGTGCATTTGGGTCTGTACTATCCGTTGTAAACTGGCTTAACTGAGACATGAAAATAATTATTGCCAAACCATTTACAAAACCAAAAATTACAGGGTGAGGTACTAAACGCATTAGCTTTCCTAACCTTAATATACCTACTAATATTTGTAAAACACCCGCAAGTATTACTGTGGCAAAAACATATTGGGTAATTTCATCTACTGAAATATCGGGGTTTTGTTGTTTTAACACAGCTATTAGTCCTACAAAAACAACAGCAACAGCTCCTGTAGCTCCTGAAATCATTCCCGGACGACCACCTAAAATAGCAGTAACTAAACCCATTACAAAAGCTGCATACAAACCAGTTAGTGGAGATAATCCTGCTAATAATGAAAAAGCTACTGCTTCGGGAACGAGTGCTAAAGCAACTGTTAAACCGGATAATACTTCTGTTCTGTAATTTACTTTTTGTGTTAAATCAAATAAATTGAAATATTTCTTCATTTTTAGTTAGGTTTTGTGAAAAAAGGTGCAAAAGTACCTTTAATAAATTCTTCGGGCCAAGTAAAAAATGAAAACTTTAGCTACCTCAAAAAATTCTTGGCATTCAGTTCGTTGTAATCTTTTCGCCATTGAAGGGCAGCTTCTAAATAAATATGTTCTAAAACAGGTTTGTTGTCTGTTAATAATAGTGCGTCATTAAAATTCATATCCATTTCGTAAATCATTTTATGAATAATTTGTTGCTTAGCTTTTAACTCATTCTTTCCACACATAAATAATAAATTTCGTTGGTGTTCTTCTCCGTCTGTTGCAATTAAATGAATATCAAAATTAGTATGTTTTAAAGTTGTATATAAAGAACGAGCAGCTCTTCCTTTGCTTCCACTTATAAAACCATAAAAATTTACTACTAACATTCCATTTTCATTTAATTGTTGTTGGATATCTGCAAATGCTTCTTTTGTCATTAAATGAACTGGAGGGGTTTCACTATGGTACAAATCGTAAATAATAACATCGTATTTTTTGTCTGTTGTACGAATATAATGTCTGGCATCATCTATAATTACTTCAACATCTTTCCCAATATAAAAATATTCTTTTGCTAACTTTTCTATTCGTGCATCTATTTCTACAATATCAACCTTATAACCATTAGCAATTAACTGTTTATAAACTGTTCCACCTCCCATTCCTAACAACAATGCTTTTTTTCCATTACTATAATTGTTAATGTTATACATTAAAACATCTACATAATTCCACAAACTTTCGTTTGGATTATTTCTATCCATAATGGTTTGAGAAATGTTATTTACCATCAATTCCCTATACACTTTTCCATTGGGATACTGTCTATCCATTACTTTTATATTTCCTAAAACCCCTTCAGATTCAACAATAACTCCGGGAGTTTTATGGTTAGAAAAATTTAAAGATATTAAAGCAAAAAGTGCCACTATTGCTACTTTCATATCTATATTTTTTGAAGAAACAAATAAAACAATAGCTGTAAATAATACTAACATGCCATACGCATACAAAGTAACTGTGATGCCAAAAGTTGGCAACAAATAAAACCCTACTAAAAAAGTAGAAAATATACCTCCTAAAGTAGATACTGCATAAACTGTCCCACTATTTTTACCGGATTCGTTTGCTTGTGAAGTAAGCAAATTAATAAGCATTGGCGAAACGGCTCCAAATAACATTAACGGGAGAAATAAAAAACACATTAATGAAACTATAGTTCCGGTTATTAATGAAAAGTTGATGGTAATAGGTAAAATAAAGTTGCTAATTACTGGTGTTACAGCAAGCAATAAACCACCAATTAACATTAGCCAAGCTACTGCTTTGGTAGTACTCTTTTTTGAAGATAGATAACCTCCGAAATAATATCCCGAAGTTAATGCCGTTAAGGTTATTCCCAATACTGCTGCCCATACATAAATAGAAGTCCCAAAATAAGGCGATAAAATTTTAGCACTACATAATTCCACACACATTACTGCTCCACCTTCTACAAAAGCAAGGAAAAATAATAGTATTGATAAATTCTTTTTCATAAAATTAATATTTGTTGCAAATATACGTTTTGTTGAATTCCTAACAACTTTGATAACTTACTTAAAATTAACAAAATAATTAAATCTGTTTTAAATTTTACGTTCAAAATAAGTATTTTTGTTAAAATTTTCTAAGTGGATTTACTTATAAAACTAATTAAAATATGAAATTTCTTATAACTACTATTTCATTTATAACTTTTACAACTTCATTTTTGTATAGTCAAAATAACGTTTCTAAAACTGTTGAGAAGGAACAAGTTCAAACAATAAGTGAAATTACTTTTGCCAAAGAGTTACCAAAAGAAGGTACTTACCAAATTATTTACAAAGCAACGGAAAGAATTCCTTTAATAGATAATGAAATTTTATTTACTGTAAACGAAAAAAGAAAAGCAGAAGAAGTAGAATACATTATTGTAGATGAACAAACTAAAATTAAAATCCTGCCTTATTCAATAATCTATGCAAAAGACTTTACTCCCGTTTCTACTTATATAACGGAATAATCCTAATAAACAAAAAACACCTTTATTTATATGAAAAAATTATATCTATTTATACTTTCATCCTTTTTAACTACCACTTTTACTTTTGCAGGAGGTGCGTGTACTCCTACAACTAACGGAACTTGCCCAACAGCTACAACATTAACATCAGGTGCTTCTTGTATTAATGGAACTACCTGTAGTGGTGGAACTCAAGCAGCTAGTTCTTGTTTGTTTGCCGGTTCTCAATGTTCATGGTACTCTTTTACTGCAACAGGAACTAGTATGTTTGTAAATATTGATGTAACAGCAACAAGTGGTTGTCATATTTCATCCAATGTTTATGCAGCAACAGGTTCGTGTGTAGGATCTGAAATATCTTGTTTATCGGGAACTCCACTGGATGACTTACACTCACTTTCAGGATTAACTGTTGGAAACACATACTACGTACAAGTATGTTATTCTCCCGGAGGTCCATGTGGTAATGGTGGCAGTGCTGAGTTTTGTATAAGCACAGGAGAACCAGACCCTCCTTGTGATCAATGTTCTACACCTTGTGGAACTGCATCAGGATATCCAACTAATCCAACTACTACAACTGTTGTGGCTGATTGCCAAACTTCTCCTTTTGTTCCAGAATTACAACCAAGTAGTGCTAATACTTTTTGTTATTCTTTTCAAGCAACTGCTACTAGCGTTGATTTTAATGTAATCATCACCTCCAACTGTAGTGGTGGCAATGTGACAGGATTTTCATGGTCTTTATATAACGCTACTTGTGGTGGTGCAATTCAAACAGGGACGTTATCTAGCTTAACATTCTCCGGATTAACCGTTGGTAATAACTATGTTTTCTGTTATACCTTTACGGTACCATCAACCTGTACGCATTCGCAACATTGCCCTTACTTTGTAGGAGCAACCGTATTACCAATTAAATTATTGAGCTTTAATGCTAATTATATTAAAGAATCTGGAAATGTAGTATTAGATTGGAAAACTATTTCTGAAATCAATAACGATTACTTTACCATTGAAAAATCTATTGATGGAGAAAATTTTGAAGTAATAGGCATTGTTGATGGAGCTGGAAACTCTCCAGAACTTAAATCTTATAACTCTTTAGATGAAAAACCTTATATTGGCACATCTTATTATCGATTAAAACAAACCGATTTTGATGGTAAATTTGAATACTCAGACATAGTTTCTGTTAAAATTGAGGATAATATTTCTAATCCTACTGTTTATCCTAACCCAATTACTAATAATGGTGTATTAGAATTTAACACCAACTCTACCGAAATTACTGTAATTACTATTTATGATGTATCAGGAAGAATTATTTTGAATAATCAGCACTTAACTACTAAAGGAGTAAATAAAATTCTATTGGAAACAAGCAGTTTAAATAATGGCATGTATTTTATAAGTCTAAAAAATGGAAACAATAAAACTAACATAAAATTTATTAAGGAATAACTTACTAGTTTTATCGCATCTAAAGACCTGATTTACTAATCAAGTAAATCAGGTCTTCTTTCTTTAGTCCTTTTATAAGCTTGTTTTTCTCGCCATTGTTCAATTTTTTTGTGATCGCCACTTAATAAAATTTTCGGCACTTTCATTCCTTTATAATCTTCCGGACGGGTATATATCGGTGGTGATAACAGACCATCTTGAAAAGAATCTGTTAATGCAGATGTTTCATCACTAATAACTCCCGGAATTAATCGAATAATGGCATCACACACCATTGCTGCAGGTAATTCTCCACCTGTTAGCACATAATCTCCAACAGAAATTTCTTTGGTAATATAAAGATCTCTTAATCTTTCATCTATCCCTTTGTAATGTCCTGCAAGAATGATAATATTTTTATATAGAGAAAGTTGATTGGCTATTTTCTGATTAAATGTCTCACCATCAGGTGTCATGTAGATTATTTCATCATATGTTCTTTCAACTGTTAATTTTTCTATACAATCTGCAATAGGCTGAATTTGTAACACCATTCCTGCTCCACCACCAAAAGCATAATCATCAACACTTTTTTGTTTATTAGTCGAATAGTCTCTTAAATTATGTACAACAACCTCTACCAAGCCTTTTTCTTGAGCTCTTTTTAATATAGAAGCATTAAATGGACTTTCTAATAATTCAGGTAAAACGGTAATGATATCTATTCTCATAAGTAGAAAATTTATAAAGTTGGTAAAGTTAAAAGTTTAGGATTTATCAATTCAACTATTTTTCTATTATCTTTGCTCTCTCACAAAACAATAAATATGGACAATAATAAACACTGGACAAAAGAAGAAATTTTAGCAATATACAACCAACCTTTAATGGAGTTAATATATGAGGCAGCCACCGTGCATCGTCAATATCACGATCCGTTAAAAATTCAAGTAAGTAAACTTATTTCTATAAAAACAGGTGGTTGTCCGGAAGATTGTGGTTATTGTCCGCAAGCAGCAAGATACCATACCAACATAGAAAAAAATGATTTAATGCCATTAGATGAAGTATTGGCTAAGGCAGAGGCTGCAAAAGCTACAGGTTCATCCAGAGTTTGTATGGGAGCTGCTTGGAGAAACGTTCAAGATGGAAAAGATTTTGATCAAGTAATAAAAATGGTAAAAGGCTTAAGTGCTATGAATATGGAGGTTTGCTGTACTTTAGGAATGGTAACGGAAAGTCAGGCTAGCAGGTTAGCTGAGGCAGGTTTACATTATTACAATCATAACATAGATACTTCTGAGGAATATTATAAAGAAGTAATTTCTACAAGAGGGTTTAACGATAGAATTGAAACCTTAGAAAATGTTAGAAAAAGTGCTTTAAAAGTTTGTTCGGGCGGAATTATAGGTATGGGAGAAACGGTTGATGATAGAATTGGTATGTTAATGGGGCTACAAAAACTAAGTGAAGCTCCTGAGTCTATTCCGATAAATGCATTGGTTCCTGTTGAAGGAACTCCTTTAGAAGAACAAGAAATTGTTCCTATTTGGGATGTTGTTAGAATGATAGCTACCACAAGAATTGTTTTCCCAAAAAGTACGGTAAGACTATCTGCAGGAAGAATGCAAATGAGTAAAGAAGGTCAGGCATTATGTTTTATGGCTGGAGCAAGTTCTATTTTTGCAGGAGATAAATTGCTTACTACTCCAAATCCGGGAGATAATGAAGATATGCAATTGTTTAATCTTTTAGGGTTAACACCTTCAGAAAAGAAAAAAGACAATACCGGAAAAGTTAAAATAAGAAAAGATACTCCATTACCTACTTCTGAAGAAAAAGTAAAATGGAGTCGTCCGGGACATATTATTGAAAAAAATAAACAAGCTGCCGAAAAAGCTAAAGAAATCAGAAAAGCACTAAAGTCTTAGTGCTTAAAAAAATTTTCTGCTTCTTTATCAATATAGTTTCCTCCTTGAGCAACTAAATTTATTGCTTTTGCTACAATATTTTTATCACTCTCTTTAAGCATATAACCAGATGCTCCTGACTTTATCATATCTTTAATATAGCTTTCTTCCAAATGCATAGTGAGGGCTATTATTTTTAACTCAGGAAATTTTTCTTTTATTAATTTAGTAGCTCCAATTCCATTTAGCTTAGGCATACTAATATCCATAAGAATAACATCAATATTTTCGGCATTATTTTCTACGTACTCAACAGCTTCTAATCCATTTTCAGCTTCAGCAATAACATTAAATTCGGGAACAGTTCTAAGCATTAATTTTATTCCATTTCTAATTATTTGATGGTCGTCTACTATTAATATGTTTATCATTTTTATATATTTTTATTTTGTTTATCTGTTATTAGTTCATGTTTAAAACTTCAAACCCCAATCTATTTATCAAAAAAACTAACCGGAACAATAATGCTAACTTCTGTGCCATTTTTAACTTTTTCATTTATCTTAAAAGTTCCAGAAAGATAATCGAGTCTTGTTTCAATATTTTTTAGTCCTATACCCTTACTACCATTGTTTTTAAGATTTTTAAATAAACCTACTCCATTGTCTTTCACTTTAATATGCAATAGGTTATTATCTAAATTTAAGTTTATTGAAGCTTTATTAGCTTTTGAGTGCTTTAAAATATTAGTAATTAATTCCTGAATTACTCTATATAGAGCTTTTTCTTGTTCTCCTTCAAACCTTACCCCTTCTATATTGTGTTTAAAAGTAAAAACTAAGGACTTATCAAGCATATTAACATTATTAATAGCATCATCTATTGCTTGAGCTAACCCAAACTGGGCTAAAACTCTTGTCATTAACCCATGAGAAACATTTCTTGCTTCTTGAATAGATGCTGTCAACAATTTCATGGAATTATTGTACACATCTAAAATTGGTTCATCTAATTTTTCCATGTCTTCTTGCAATGAACTTAAATTCATTTTAGATGCTAATAATATTTGTCCTAAGCCATCATGTAATTCTTTCGCAAAATTTTCTTTTTCTTTTTCTTGGGCATCTATTACATCTCTAATTCTATTTAACTTTACTTGTTTAACCTCTGTAATATCTTGCTGTACATTAATAAAATAAGATACTTTATTATAAATATCTCTAATAGGAATTATTGTAGAATATATCCAGTAAATAGTACCATCTTTTCTTTTATTTCTTACTTCACCACTCCATACATCTCCTTTTAAAATAGTGTTCCACATTTCTGTAAAAAACTCTTTAGGATGGAAATTAGAATTAAAAATTTTGGTACTAGCATCTATTAATTCTTTTTTAGAGTATCCTGATTTTTTAGAAACATTTTCACTCACATTCATTATTTTACCTGCCAAATCAACATAAATAACATTTGTTGTATAGTGCAATGCATTTTCTAAATCAATAGCTTTTTGTATGGCCTCATTACTTTTCGTTATATCAGTTATAAAAGCAATAAAGTATCCTTGTTCATTTTCACTTTCAAGTATTTTTTTAATAAATACTTTACAATAAAATATTTTATTTTCCTTGTGAGGGATAATTTTTTCTACTATAACACTTTTTTTATTAATACCATCTAACTTTCTAATTTCTTTAATTGTTTCATTATTTTCGTTATATTGTAGTGTTTCTAAAATTGAACTTTCAAGTAATTCAGATTTAGTAAATCCAGATATAGCTGTCATTCTTTTATTAACATCTATTATCTTAAAATTTTCATCAAATAACACAATTCCATCATTAGAGTTATTAAATATATTTCTGTAATTTTTCTCTTGTTCTACTAATTTAGCCTTAGATGCCTCCAACTTTTTTTGAGCATAATGTTTTTCAGTTATATCTTGAGCATTAAAAACAATCCCCTGTACAACATTGTTTGTTAGTTGATTATTTAAAGTAAAATTTATAATTCGTGTTTCACCATCTTTATTTATAACTTTTACCGTATCAGAATTATTATTTCTTATCCGATGAGTTGTTTTATAAAAATTTTGTTTAACCTGTTGAATATAATACTCTGGAACAAAATCAACAAAAGACTTTCCTATCATTTCATAAGAATTATATCCTAAAATACTTTTAACCGATTCAGATATATATTGCATTATACCATTAACATCAACAATTCCAATAACTTCATGAGAACTTTCTACTAAGGTTCTAAAGTATTTTTCTTTCTCCACTAAACTTTTTTGCCATTGCTCTCTTTCCACTATCATTGATAATTGAGTAGAAACAAACTCAAGCAATTCCAAATCACTATTGCAAATTGTTTTTGAGGTGGTGTAAGACATAACCGTTAAAGCTCCTACCACTTTTCCTTCATTTCTTATAGGGAAGGAGACTAATGATTTTGGTACAGTTCTATGAACTTTTAATCTATTTCTTGATATTAATTCATGTAACTCGCCTTCATTTTGAATTATAGATGATTTACATGAAATAATGTATTCAAAAAAACCAGTAAAATTAAATTCTTTTTCTATATTAAAATCAATCTTATTATTTTCTCCATCAGCATGAACCGGAAAAAATATAGTTTTTTCTACTTCATCAAAAAATGAAATGTAAAAATTAGATACATTAGTAACTCTCCCTAGCATTTTATATAAATACTCAGATATAGTATTTATATCAATTGTTCTTCGTTGCGATTTTTTGGCTACAACATAAGCTATTTCTTTTCTTATTTCTTCATTAATAGATTCTGTAATATCCCTACCAAACAACCTAATTTCTGTTGGAACACCGTTTTCATCAGATATTAATTGGGCATTTACTTTAGCATAAATTAAATCTTGATTTTTTTTTACAAAGGTTAATGGAAAATTTACAACTTTTTTATCTACAAAAAGTTTTTGATAAAATGCTTTCCTTTGATTCAAATCAAAATACAAAATGCCTGGTGGCTTCCCTATTAAATCTTCGGGTTTATATCCTGAAATCTTAAATGCAGAGGGTGATGCTTCAATTATTTCATTACCATCATCCGTAATTTTTGTTCTAATAAAAACATCTTGCAATTCTTCAATTATATTTTTATACTTTTCTTGTTCTATAAATAAATTATTTTCATATAATTTTCTTTCACACTCTCCTCTCAACCTAGGTGTAAAAATAGAAAGTACTTGTTTCATGTCCTCTTGTTCTTCTTCATCTATAGTTCTATCATGCATTAATACTATAGCTCCAACAGGAATTTTATTCTCATTATGTAATAATATTCCAACATAACTTTGAATATCATATTTTTTTAATTCAATATCATCCGGAAAAATAGTTTGAACATTCTTTGGAAACATAGAAAAATGGTCTCTTAATAAAACTCCACTTGGAGAATTTTCTATGTCACAAATAATATTATCTAATTGTTTATGATTATCCATAAATACAATGGAGCTAATTTGCTTCAAATTTTTATCATAAGTCCCAATAAAACAATACTTCATTTTAAACTCTTCTATAAAAAAATTAGCAAGATGTTTAAAATACTGATCTCCATAACTTACATCTAGTTTATTTTTCACAAAATCTGCATATCGTTGCATTCTTTTTTCATGAATAACTAATCCTATAGTATTACATATAGAGGTAATTTCATTTACTGTAGTTTCATAATAATATAATTCATCTTTTAAATAAAGTGTTAAAACACCATAACAATTATCTTTATAATTAATAGGAAAAGAACATATATTTTTTTCCGTAAGTATTACCTTATTATCTTGAATTTTTTCAACATCTTTTTTAAATTGATGCGTAATTGAACATAAGGCTTTTCCACATACACAATCTTTTTTTCTAATATTTCCACATTCCTGAAGTACTGCTTCATCTATATTTTTATGAGCAATAACTTTCATAAACTCATTATTTCTTTTCAGAAATATTATTCCTTTATTCAAAAAACCTAATAATTCTATTTCATCAACAATAATATCTAAAGATTTTGTCAAAAAAGTATCAATGTCTTTTTCTTTAGTGGTAATTTCTAATAATTTGTTAATTACTTTTTGAAGCGAAAAGTTAGCTTGTTCTATCATTTAATTTTTTATCAATAATTGTTGTCATAAAGTTACTACTCAAGTGGATTTGTTTTTTACGGCTTATCACTTAAATTATTCCTATTTGTTTAAGTATAATTACTTAATCTGAAATGTGTAAAATCCACTTATCATTTATTATTAAGCTTACACTAAAAATCTTACTTTAGCCATGTAAAATTGATAACACTATCAGTAAACAAAAAAATGCTCGACCACAATAAATTTATAAACGAACGGATTAGTAAAAGTATATCCTACAATGCTTTTAGAACACTTCAGCATAATAAAAATTTAATTGATTTTTGCTCTAATGATTATTTAGGTTTTGCTAAAGAAGCAGTAATTCACCATATAAACAATAACACACCTAAACTCTTAAATTATGGAGCAACAGGTTCACGATTAATTTCCGGAAATTATGAATTAACCGAAGAAACAGAAGTTTTTTTAGCCAACTTTTATAACACTTCTATTGCTCTAATTTTCAATTCGGGCTATAATGCTAATATTGGACTCTTTCAATGTCTACCACAAAGAAACGATACTATTATTTATGATGAATTTATCCACGCCTCCATAAGAGATGGAATTAGGCTTAGTAATGCAACTCATTTCTCTTTTACTCATAATAACTTAACTGTATTAGAACAAAAACTAAGCAACGCTAAAGGATTGATATATGTGGTAGTTGAATCTGTTTATTCTATGGATGGTGACCATGCCTCACTCACCGAAATAGTTGCTATTTGTAAAAAATACAACGCTGCACTGATTGTAGATGAAGCACATGCTGTAGGTATTTTTGGTAATGGAAAAGGATTAGTGAGTGAGTTAGGCTTAGAAAATGACATTTTTGCTCGAATTGTAACTTTCGGAAAAGCTTTTGGTGTACATGGTGCAGCAATTTTAGGTAGTAATGAGTTACGAGATTATTTAATTAACTTCTCCCGAGCTTTTATTTATACTACAGCTTTACCGCTTCATAACATTATTACCATAAAAAATGCTCATGAGTTTTTGCTTCAAAATTTATCAAGAATTGACCAATTAAAAGAACTCATAACTAACTTTAAATCTCAAATCTCAAATTTCAAATCTCAAATTATCTATTCAGATAGTCCTATACAATGTATTGTTGTTCCCGGTAATAACGAAGTTAAAGCAATGGCAGATAAACTACAACAAAATGGTTTCGATGTAAGACCAATACTTTCTCCAACAGTTCCTAAGGGACAAGAACGTTTGAGAATTTGTTTGCATAGTTTTAATTCAAAAAAAGAAGTTGATAATTTAGTAAATACATTAAAAATATAATTAATGAATTATTTTATAACAGGGATAGGAACCAACATAGGCAAAACAATCGTTTCAGCTATTTTAACCGAAGCCTTAGAAGCCGATTATTGGAAACCAGTGCAAGCAGGAGATTTAGAAAATTCGGATACTAATAAAGTAAAAAACCTTGTTAGCAATCAGAAATCTGTTTTTCATAAAGAAGCCTATTGTTTAACTCAACCAATGTCACCACATGCAGCTGCTAAAATGGATGGGATTGAAATAAATTTAAACGAAATTAAACCGCCTACAACCAACAATAAGCTAATAATTGAAGGTGCCGGAGGATTAATGGTCCCCTTAAATGACAAGGATTTAATTATTGATTTAATTGAAAAAATACCTGCTGAAGTAATTTTAGTTTCTCAAAACTATTTAGGAAGCATTAACCATACCTTGTTGAGCATAGAAAGCTTACAAGCTCGAAATATCAACATAAAAGGAATTATTTTTAATGGTGAGGAAAATACGGATAGCGAAGAATTTATTTTGTCCCATACAAAAGTTAACTGCTTAGGAAGAATAAAACAACACACTGTTATAAATAAAGAAGTAGCTTTGTCTTATAAAAACCATTTTCAATCACTTTTATGAGCAGGCGACATGTTGATGTAATAATAATTGGAGGTGGTGCAGCCGGTTTTTTTGCTGCTATCAATATTGCCGAACTTCACCCTCACCTATCTGTTGCTATTTTAGAAAAAACTTCTCACTTATTAAAAAAAGTAAAAATTTCTGGTGGTGGAAGATGTAATGTAACACATGCTTGTTTTGAGCCTAAAGAACTAAGTAACTATTATCCCAGAGGGGGAAAAGAATTGTTAGGTGCTTTCTATCAGTTTCAACCACTTAATACTATTGAATGGTTTGCATCAAAAAATATTGAACTAACAATTGAAAGTGACGGAAGAATGTTTCCTGTTTCCAACACTTCCGAAACCATAGTGAATTGCTTTTTACACCTTGCTAAAAAGCATAAAATAGCCATAATTACTGAAACCAAAGTAGAAAAAATTTTACCCTTAACTGATGGCTTTGAACTAACTACCAACAACGGAGAATTTACAGCAGAAAAAACTGTAGTAACCGCAGGAGGTTTTAACAAAGCAGAGCAATATCAGTTCTTAACCGATTTAGGACATACCATTCAACCACCAATTCCATCTCTTTTTACATTTAATTTACCTCAACACCCCATTTGCGAACTTCAGGGAATTAGTGCAAACCATGTTGCTATAAAAATTAAAGAAAGTAACTACAAAGAAGAAGGTCCGTTATTAATTACCCACTGGGGAATGAGTGGTCCGGCAGTATTAAAACTAAGTGCTTGGGCAGCTCGTTTCCTGCAAGAAAAGAACTATAACTTTACCTATTTTGTTAATTGGTTACCCAACTTATCCGCAGAACAAATTACAGCACAATTAACTGGCTTTAAAACTACGGTTGCTACCAAAAAAGTAAGCAATGCTTTTCCGTTTGATTTCCCTAAAAAATTAACCTTATATTTTTTGCAGAAAGCTACTATTGATGAACACCTCAATTGGGGAGATGTTTCTAAAAAACAACTTCAACTTTTAACCAACATCTTAGCTGCCGATGAATATTTTTCTGAAGGAAAAACTACCTTTAAGCAAGAATTTGTTACCTGCGGAGGCATAAAACTTAATGAAGTTAACTTTAAAACCATGGAAAGTAAACTACACCCCAACTTATTTTTTTCGGGAGAAGTGCTAGATATTGATGCCCTTACCGGAGGTTTTAATTTCCAAGCAGCATGGACTACCGCATGGATTACCGCTCAACATATAAACAGCTAATTTTATTTATGTTCATAAACATTTCATCATAAAATTTTGCATTTTAAAATTTTGTTATACATTTGCTGCGTTATTGGTTTTCAGATTTAACGTCTGGAATTAATAGGGAATCAGGTGAAAAACCTGAACTGTACCCGCAACTGTAAGCTCTGTAAGTTTTTACATTTTGCCACTGATTAACCATCGGGAAGGCGTAAAAATAAGGAGAAAGTCAGGAGACCTGCCACTAACAGAAGTGCTTCACTTCAAAATGCTTTCGGGAATAAAGGCGAAGAATTTTTCTAACAAAAATTTCTCTTCACTTTATTTTTTTCAAAACAAGTTAACCAACTACTGCATTTATGTATTTGATTGGCTTGAGTTAATTTATTTATTAACCTCATTAAAACAAAAAAAGATGATGAGAAAAAAAATGAAATTGGCAAGCTCAGCTTTCCTCGGATTGATGTTATCCGCAACTTACATCAACGCTCAAACAGTTTCAGATTTCGAAAATCTAAACTTACCTATTAACAGTTATTGGAATGGCTCAGACTACAGTGGAACGCACATAAATGGTACTTTTTACAGTACATTTACTAGCGGAACAGCTGTTTTCCCTAATGTTTATGACACTGCATGGGGAGCTCCCGGATATTGGACGCAAGGTTTTGCATATTCAAATGTAACCGATAGTGTTACCTCTGGTTTTGGCAACTTATATGCCTCTAAAGCAGCTAGTGGCTACAACAACTCTGATAACTATATTGTTGCCCAAAATAATGCTGTTATTCAACTTTCCGGGCTTGCTCAAAATAATACGGTAACAGGTGTGTTTGTTACCAATAGCACTTATGCTGCCAACAGTATGAGAGATGGAGATGCTTTTGCCAAACAATTTGGAGGTGCTACAGGCAATGATCCCGATTGGTTTTTATTGACTATAAAAGGCTACACCAATGGTAATATCACTACTGATAGTGTTAATTTTTATTTGGCAGATTATCGATTTGTTGACAACAACCAAGACTATATTGTTAAACAATGGCAATGGGTTGACTTAACTTCTTTAGGTAATGTGGATAGTTTAACCTTTTTATTAAACTCTTCTGATACCGGACAATGGGGAATGAATACACCTGCTTTTTTCTGTATGGATAATTTTAATGACCAAACTGTTAATATTAATGAATTATCAGAAACTAATAACGTTAATTTTTATCCGAATCCTACAACTAGTTTTTTAACTATTACTAGTAATATTAATCTAAATTCAATAGCATTAATAGATATTACAGGTAAAACCATTTTGGTTAAAAACAATCTTAACGATAGAAATTATACCATTAATTTAAGTGCTTTTGCTAACGGAATTTATTTTGTAAAATATACTACCGAAAATCAAACTGCAATTAAAAAAGTAATCAAAAACTAAACAATTAATGTCAATTCCAAAAGCCATATTTTGTTGGAGCGGAGGCAAAGATTCTGCCTATTGTTTACACAAAGTGTTAGCAGAAAAACAGTTTGATGTAAAATATCTTTTAACTACTATCAATCAAGATGTAAAAAGAATTTCTATGCATGGAGTTCGTGAAGAATTATTGGATAAGCAAGTAGAAGCAATAGGAATTCCTGTGTTAAAAGTGGGGCTTACAACTGCATCTAACGAAGCTTACGAGCAGCAAATGACTATTACCTTACAAAAAGCTAAAGTAGAAGGTATTGAACACGTTATTTTTGGAGATATTTTTCTTGAAGATTTAAGAATCTACAGAGAAAACAATTTAGCTCAAATAGGTATGAAAGCAGTTTTCCCTTTATGGAATACGAATACCACTGATTTGATTGATGATTTTATTTCTAAAAAATTTAAAACCATTTTATGTTGTGTTAATGATGGATTTTTAAAACAAGAATGGATAGGCAAAGAAATAGATGCTTCTTTTCTCCAACAACTTCCATCTCATGTTGATCCTTGTGGCGAAAATGGCGAATACCATACTTTTTGTTATGACGGACCTATTTTTAAAAATGAGATTTCTTTTCTTAAAAAAGAAATAGTGTATAAACCTTTAAACATAAAAACAACAAGTGATTGCTCTTTACCTTCTAATAATCAAACAAATGGCTTTTGGTTTATTGACTTAATTCCAAAAAATTAAAACTATGAAATTTTATCTATACATAATACTTATAATCAATCTGTTATTTTTTAATAACAAAATAATTGCCCAAGGACCTTATGCACCAGCTGTTGGTCAAGTAGGAACAACTGCCATTCATAAAGACTCATCTGTTTTTGTAGCTTGGGCCACCAATGCCACTATTGAAAGAGGATGGCAGAATATAGTTGATACTTCTTTGGGAAAAACCACAGCCGGAACAATAACTGATGTTTTAGGAAAATCAGGAACAGGAGGAGTTGTTAGTCTTGGTGATGGAGGCAGTGCTGTTTTAACTTTTACAGCTCCCATTAAAAATGGCTCCGGAGCAGATTTTGCTATTTTCGAAAACTCATTTGACGGACAGTTTTTAGAACTTGCTTTTGTTGAAGTAAGTTCAGATGGTGTCAACTTTTTTAGATTTCCTGCTCATTCGCTAACTCAAGACACTACCCAACTTGATAATAATGCCAATATGGATGCTACTTATATTCATAACTTGGCTGGAAAATACCGAGCTCAATACGGAACTCCTTTTAATTTAGACGATGTTGATGGAACTCCGGGGTTGGACGTCAATAATATTACTCACGTTAAAATTATTGATGTAGTCGGAAGTATTAATCCAACTTATGGCACTTATGATGATGAAAATAATATTATTAACGACCCTTTCCCTACTCCATTTCCTACCGGTGGTTTTGATTTAGATGCTGTTGGTATCATTCATCAACAACCAACCAACATTAATGAAAATGAACCAATAGTCAACCAAATTTATCCCAATCCATTTTCAACTAATTTAACCTTAGAGTTAAACATCAACACTGATTATAGCTATGCTATTATTGACATGAATGGTAAAACACTTTTTAAAGAGACAACATCACCAAACAACAATACTATTAATACAACTAACTTAAAAAAAGGAATTTATTTTTTAAAAATTATTGCCAACAAACAAGTATCAACACATAAGATAATAAAACTATAACACATCTGCCAGCTATATAAATGAAATTAATAAGCGTCATATTTACCCTGTTTATTGTTCAAAATACCTTTGGACAATTACTGAATGACACTATTAAATTTGAACCTTTTGTTATTGAAGAATTAGCAGTATCCGCCACTTACAAAACAACCAACTTAGATGCTGTTACCACCAAATCTGTTGAAAATTTAGCCCAACTGTTACAAGAAAATTCTACCGTTTTTATTAAATCCTATGGTTCAGGTTCTTTAGCCTCCGTATCTTTTAGAGGTACAGGTGCAGGCCATACACGTGTATTGTGGAATGGCATTTCTTTAAATTCCCCCATGAACGGGCAAATAGATTTTTCTTTGTACCCTACTCCATTTTTTGATAAAGTAGAACTCCATTACGGTGCAAGTGGACTAATTGATGGTAATGGTGCATTAGGAGGTAGTGTAAACCTGCAAAATTCTTTGCCCAATTTTAATGATTCAACAAAATCGGCAAAATTGAACTACAACTATTCCATAGGCAGTTTTAACAAACAAATTCACAGTGGAAAAGTTGCGTATTTAGGAACTAAAAAATGGTTTTACGAAACAAGAATTTTACACTCCGAGGCAGAGAATGATTTAGTGTATTACAACTTTGCCAAAAAAGAAAATCCTGAAGAAAGACTTCAAAATGCAGCCTTAAAACAATACGGATTTCAACAAGCCATTTATAAAAAAATAAAAAACCAAACCATTGGCATGAGGTTTTGGTATTTCAATAGCGATAGAAACTTACCCTCAACCATGTTGGTAGAAAAAAATGATGAAACCCAACAAGATGAATCTTTTCGTTTGTTAATCAATACCACTGGTTTTAAAAACAAAATCTCTTATAAAATAAGTTCAGCTCTTATTCACGATAAGTTAACTTACAACAATAAACTTATTGATATCAACTCAAAAAACAACAGCCTATTAATTGATAACCATGCTGATATCAATTATTTTATAAACGATAAAATTACTTTTTTGAATAAAATTAATATAAGACATGAACAAGCTAAAGCAGATGGTTATAATAGCGAGCACAAAAGATTCAACAATAGTTGGCTAACAGGTTTTTCCGGAAATTTAAAACGCTTAAATTGGACTGTTTTTAATAGAATGACTGTTGTTGATGATTACTTCAAACCTTTAGCTCCAAGTATTTCATTAGGTTATCAACTTCCTAAATTGGAAGATGTAACATTAAAAGTTGCTGCGGGAATAAACCACAATTATCCAACTTTTAATGATTTATATTGGACACCCGGTGGAAATTCCGATTTAAAACCCGAAGAAGCGAAAATGAGTGAAGCAGGAATAAAATACCATAAAGCTTTCGGAAAGACAACCATTGCCACAGAAAACACTTTCTTTTTTGCTCATGTTTCTAACTGGATTTTATGGCAGCCCAGTGCAGGAAATATTTGGAGTCCTACCAATCTAAAGAAAGTAGAAAATAAAGGTTTTGAAAGCACGCTAACCATCAAATACAAGCTCAATAAAGTTGATTTAAGCATTAGAGGGAATTATGCTTACACTATTTCTAAAAACATTGATTTACCTAAAAATACTGATGATGCACTTTACAAACAGTTAATTTATGTACCTCAACATCAATTTAATGCAAACGCAAAATTAACCTATAAAAACACTTCCTTAAGTTACGGTTATTATTACACCGGATTAAGATATATCAGTACGGATAACAATTGGTACTTACCGGCAAATTATATTTCTAACATTTCTCTTTCTCAAGATATTAAACTAAAAACTACCTCTTTTAATTTACGTTTCCAGGTAAATAATCTTTTTAATCAAACCTACCAATCTATTGCTTGGAGACCAATGCCATTAAGAAACTACATGCTAACCTTAGCTTTTAAATTATGAGCAAATTCACCTTAAATATTGTAGTTGGCTTAACATTATTAATGTTCACTTTTTCTTCTTGTAAAAAAGAAAAATTTGGTCCACAATGTAAAAACTGTGAAGAAAATGCCATTTTCCCTTCTATTCAAAATGATGTAATTATAGTTAATGAAGGAAACTTTGGTTTTGGAAACGCAACTTTAACACTATACAATTCCACCAACAGAAATGTACATCACGGTATTTTTCAACAAGCCAATAATTATCCATTAGGCGATGTAGCTCAATCTGCTTATTATTTCAATGAAAAAATAGCGGTGGTAGTAAATAATTCTAATAAAATTGAAATAATTGACAAAGCTGATTTTACTTCAATAGCTACCATTACGGGTTTTGATTCTCCTAGGTATTTTCTGCCTATAAATTTATCAACGGCTTATGTAAGCAATCTCTTTTCTAATAAAATTAACATTGTAAACTTAATAAACAACACCATTTCTGGAAGTATTACAACCAACTCTAATTGGACAGAAGAAATGCTTATTTATAACGATACTGCTTATGTTTGTGACATGAGTAACAACAAATTAATACTCATTAATACAACTAACCATCAAATTATAGCTAATATCTCGGTAGGAATTCAACCAAATAGCTTAGTATTAGATAAAAATAATAACATTTGGATACTATGTGACGGTGGTTTTAATGAAGCTAATGCTCAATTAATAAAGTTTAATCCAACCTTAAGAACTATTGAACAAACTTTGGCATTTGGCAATATTAATCACTCTCCGTCAGATTTAATAATTGATAACTCAAAAGAAAACTTATACTTCATTAATAATCATATTTTTAAAATGAATATTAATGATACATCCTTACCAACATCAAATTGGGTTTCCAATAATGGGGAGGTTTTTTATAGCTTAGGTATACACCCAATTACTCAAGAAATTTATGTTGCTGATGCAAAAGATTTTGTACAAAATAGTACTATTTCTGTTTACAAAAATAACCAACAACTTTCCCATCAATTTCAGTCAGGTATTAATTCCGGATACATTTTGTTTCTTCCATAACATCAATTTACTCCCATTTCTTCCTCTTTTAAAACATTAGTATTGAGCTTGTTTTATTAACAATTGTTGATAAGTCAATTGGCCATAGGACTAAGTATTTTCCGCAAAAAATACTTACTTTTAGGTCGAAATTTTAATATCAAACTCAACTACTATGAAAACAAATTTATTATTTAAAAGTATTTTAACACTTCTGTTAGCATTTACTGTAAGTATCGGATATTCTCAAAAAGTTTATGAAGATTATCAAGACGGTAAAATTTGGTTTAAAATAAAAAATTCTGAAGAAAATTTTATTGTAAAACAAGCTTCTAAGAGTGGCAATGTTGAAACATTTAATGATGAAAATATTAAATTATCATCTATGCCTTTTTTAAGAAATGTTTTTGTAAATCATACTATTAAAAGACTTTCAAGACCATTTCCAAAAGCATATTCCTCTCAAGATTTGTTAAACACTTATTTAATTGATTTTGATGATATAGAAAACGTAGAAGCTTTTATTAATGAATTAGAAGCTTCGGGTGCTGTTGATTATGCTGAAAAAGTACCTTTATATAAAACTTCTTATTCTCCAAACGACCAATATCACAACACTACCAATATGTGGGGTTTATTTCAAATTCAAGCAGAACAAGCCTGGAACATTAGTACAGGTAATGCCAACATAGTGGTTGCTACAGTTGATAATGCAATACAGATTACTCATCCAGATTTAACTAATCAAATCTGGACTAACCCGGGTGAAATACCTAATAATGGTATTGATGATGATGGAAATGGATATGTTGATGATGTAAACGGTTATGATGTTGGAGATAATGATAATAATCCAAACCCACCAACTACTGCTTTTAGTCACGGGACACACGTTGCCGGAACTACAGGTGCAGAAACAGACAATACCATTGGAGTTTCTTCTATTGGTTTTGGTATTAGTATTATGGCTGTTAAAGCAACAAGAAATAATGCTGGATCTAACTCCGTAACTAATGGATATGATGGAATTTATTATGCCGCAGTTAGTGGTGCTGATATTATTAATTGCTCTTGGGGAGGCACAGGCTACTCAACCACAGGACAAAACATAGTTAATTTTGCTTGGAATAATGGTTCTATAGTTGTTGCTGCAGCAGGAAACGACAATGTGAATAATGATAATACTCCTCATTACCCTTCTAATTATAACAACGTAATTTCTGTAGCTTCTTCTACAACAAATGATGTGAAATCAAGTTTTTCTAATTACGGTAATTCTGTTGACATTACCGCACCGGGTAGTAATATTGCGAGTACTATACCAAACAATAGCTACTCTTATATGAGTGGCACATCTATGGCTTCTCCAATGGTTTCAGGACTTTTAGGTTTAATGAAATCTTTAAATCCAACCATGCCAAATACAGCATTAATTAATTGTATGTATTCTTCTGCTGATAATATTGATGGTGCCAACCCTAGCTATATTGGACGACTTGGAGCAGGGAGAATAAATGCTTTTCAAGCTCTACAATGTGTTTCTGCCAGCTTAAGTAATCCTCCTGTTGCTGAATTTACAGCCAATGTAACCACAGTTTATGCAGGTAGTTCTGTTACTTTTACAGATCAGTCAACATTTGCTCCTACCACTTGGTCATGGAATTTTGACAACCAAAGCTTAGGAGGTGTTGTACCAGCTACAGCAAATACTCAGGGTCCACATACGGTTACTTATAATAATATTGGTTTGTATGAAGTTTCTTTAACAGTTACCAATGCAAACGGTAATGATACTGAAACCAAAACCAACTACATCAATGTTGTTCAACCGGGAACATGCGAAATTATAGATATGGATACTACCGGTAGTCCTTTTCATTTTGGGTGGACACCAACATTATATAGTGCTGGTGCAGGAAATGGATATGTTGCAGGAACAAACAACTATGGCGATAGAGCTAAGTTAAATTATTATAATGCTACTCAAACAAGTGGTTTCAATTATTTAATAGGTACTTATATATGGTTTGCAAGAGCTTCTACCAATACACCAACTAAGACTATTGATGTAAATGTATATGATGGAACAGGTGGAACAGTTGGTGCTTTATTAGGTACAAAAACATTGCCTATGTCTTATGTTATGGCAAATACTCCCGGTATTCCTTTCATTGAGTTTGACAATGCTGTTCCTCTTCCTGCTTCGGGAGAAGTGTTTGTAGGAGTACGTTTTGCTAACTTAAACATGGCAGTAGGTGACACCATTGCCGTTGTGACTAATGCAGATGCACAATCCACCCCAAATACTGCTTGGGAGCAATGGAATGACAATACATGGAATGCTTATAATGGTACAGGTGGCTGGGGATTAAGTGTAACTCATTATTTCTTCCCTTGGTTAACTAATGACACCACTGCTATTTCTTTAACTGCTACTCCAACTACTATATGTGAAGGAGAAATGGTGCAATATGATGCTACAGGTTCTACAGGTCAAGATACATTATTATGGTCATTTCCCGGAATGAACCCCGCTAATTCAAACAATGCAATTGATAGTGTATTGTATAGCTCTGCAGGAACATATACTACTTATCTAGAAGTTGTTGGTGGAGGATGTAGCAGATATAGAATTGATTCTGTAACCATAACTGTCAACCCTTCTCCAAATGTTAGCATAGCTACAACAGCTGATACCATATGCTCAGGAACTTCTGTAACACTAACTGCATCTGGTGCAACAAGTTATTTGTGGTCTCCGGGAGGACAAACAACCAACGCAATTACTGTTTCTCCAACATCAACTACAACTTATAATGTTGCAGGAACTACAGGGGGTTGTACCGGAAATGGATTTGTAACTATCTATGTAATGAACTTACCAACTGTTGCTAATGTAACTGTAACGCCATCAACTACTATTTGTCAAGGAACAAACGTGGTATTTGATGGAACAAGTTCAACCAATGCATCAACATACAGCTGGTCTTTCTCTCAAGGAAGCCCATCTATGAGTTCATCTACTAACCCTTTTGAAACAGTTAGTTTTGGAGCTGCCGGAACACACAACTACTCATTACAGATTACAAGTGCTTGCGGTACTGACACCTACAACGGAACAATTACCATTGAAGCGCTTCCTACAGTTACTGCAAATGCATCGGCTACTACCATTTGTGCTGGCGACCCTGTAACTTTAACGGGAGGTGGTACTGCAACTTCTTACTCTTGGGATAATGGTGTAACTAATGGTGTTGCTTTTACTCCTTCAACTACCACAACTTACACTGTAACCGGAACAGGTACAAACAGTTGTCAAAATACAGCTCAAGTAACCGTTACTGTTAATCCGGCTCCAACTGTAACAGCTAATGCTACCTCTACTTCTATTTGTGCAGGTCAATCTGTTACTTTAACCGGAAGTGGTAATGCTTCTGCTTACACTTGGGATAATGGTGTAACGGATGGAGTTGCCTTTACTCCTACTGTTACTACAACTTATACCGTTACAGGTACTACAGGAAGCTGTTCTAACACAGATCAGATAACCATTACTGTAACCCCTGCTCCAACTGTAACAGCTAATGCTACCTCTACTTCTATTTGTGCAGGTCAATCTGTTACCTTAACCGGAAGTGGTAATGCTTCTTCTTATACTTGGGATAATGGTGTAACGGATGGAGTTGCTTTCACTCCTTCAACTACTACTACTTATACCGTTACAGGTACTACCGGAAGCTGTTCTAACACAGATCAGATAACCATTACTGTAACCCCTGCTCCAACTGTAACAGCTACTGCTACTTCTACTTCTATTTGTGCAGGACAATCTGTTACCTTAACCGGAAGTGGTAATGCTTCTTCTTATACTTGGGATAACGGTGTAACCGATGGAGTTGCTTTTACTCCTACTGCTACTACAACTTATACCGTTACAGGTACTACAGGAAGCTGTTCTAATACTGACCAAATAACCATCACTGTAAACCAAGCTCCTTCTGCTGTAGTTACTTTTACTCCAAACAGTAATATTTGTGAAAACATGAATGTTCAGTTTGATGCTTCGAGTTCAGTAGGTGCTACTTCTTACAACTGGTCATTCCCTCAAGGAAGTCCATCTATGGGGTCATCAACAATAGCTAACCCATTAGTAAGTTTTGGTGTTGCAGGAACCCACAACTTTGCAGTAGTAATTTCTAACTCATGTGGAACAGATACTCACAATGGTTCTATTCTAGTAGATGTATGTAGTAGTATTGATGATTTAAACAATGGAAAATCAATGGTTGCTTATTTTGATAATATCAATAACAACATCAACATTTCTTATGAGAATATTGCTCAAGGAACTTACAACTTAAATATCTTAAATTCATTAGGACAAGTTATAGTTTCAACTAAATTAAACATCAATAACAATGAAGGAATTATTACAGTTCCTTTTAATGAAAATGCTAAAGGAATTTATTTCATCAATATCTATAACAATGATGCGAAATTCAACAGCAAATTCTTAAAATAAAATTAGTTAATATTCGTTATAGGAAGAGGTTGTCCATCGGGCAGCCTCTTTTTATTTTAATTTGTTTTAAATTGCTTTAATTTGCACTACCAAATTCTGTATTAATGAAACTAAAATTACTTATCCTCAGTCTTGTTTTTTTCATGTCCAATTTACTTTGGTCGCAGGCTTTCGAAAAACCTGTAGTTTCAGATTCTGCTTATACCATTCCTTTGTTTAAAGCTTCTTATGCTGTTCAGCTAACAGGTGCTGATATGGCAGACCGTTTTGGTGCCAACAACAATGTAGGTGGTAGCTTTGCTGTTAAAACTAAAAAAAATTGGTATTACGGTATTAAAGGTAATTTCTTATGGGGAGCCACTGTTAGACAAAACAATATTCTCGACCAACTTAAAGATAGCGATGGAATGATAATCAATTCAGAAGGGAAACCTACAGAGGTTTTTTTTGACCAACGTGGTTCTTCATTTTTTCTGGTAGGCGGAAGATTGTTTAATGTATTAGCTCCTAATAAAAATTCAGGTTTTCTTGTTTACGGAGGAGTTGGAGCACTTCAGCATAAAATAAGCATCAAATTTCAAGGTAAAATTAATAGCTTAACTGATGAGCATAAAAAAGGCTACGACCGTTTTTCTTTTGGATATGCTGTAAATGCTTTTGCCGGTTATATGTACCTTAGTAAAAACAGGCTTATCAACTTTTTTGGAGGAGTAGATCTTACTCAAGGGTGGACAAAAAGTCTAAGAAAATTCAACTATGATACAGGCATGCCCGATAATAAAGTTAACTCCGATTTTCTTTATGGATTTAGAGTAGGTTGGATTATCAGACTAAACAAGAGAACACAAGAAGAATTTTACTATTACTAAAAACAAATGATGATAGTTATTGAAAACTTGCACAAAAGCTATGGCGACCTAAAGGTACTTAAGGGCGTAGATTTATCTATAAAAAAAGGAGAAATAGTCTCTATTGTGGGCTCTTCCGGGGCAGGAAAGTCCACTTTATTGCACCTTATGGGAACTTTAGATAGAGCTGATGAAGGAAAAATCATCATCAACGATGAAAATACCTCTGTACTTTCAGATAAAAAACTTTCTGTTTTTAGAAATAAACACATCGGTTTTGTTTTTCAATTCCACCATTTACTACCAGAATTTACAGCTTTAGAAAACGTTTGTATTCCGGCATTTATTAACCACACTCCCAAAGCCGAAGCTGAAAAAAAAGCCATTGAGTTGCTTGATTTATTAGGGCTTACAGCAAGAATGCACCACAAACCCTCAGAACTTTCCGGAGGAGAACAACAACGAGTGGCCGTTTGTAGAGCGTTAATTAATAGCCCTGCTGTGGTATTAGCAGATGAGCCTTCAGGAAACTTAGACTCTGTTGCTGCTAAAGAGTTACACCAGTTATTTTTTGATTTAAGAGCTAAAACCAACCAAACATTTGTAATTGTTACTCACAACGAAGAACTAGCCAACATGGCGGATAGAAAGTTAGTAATGAAAGATGGTAAAATCTCTGTGTAAGCAACTTAAAAGCTACTTTACTGATTTTGTAAGCTATTTTTTTATACATTTGGGAAAAATGAGTCTAACCGTTTTTTTTTATTTTATCAGACCCATCTACACAAATATGGTTGTATAGGTCTAACTGAGTCAGACCTATATATAAGTTGGTAAACATTGTGAATCGTATTTATTATAATTTAAAATAGAGTGAATAGACTTTTTATAATATTAATTTCATTAATTCTTGTAAGCAGTTCTATCGCACAAACTGACACGATCTCTACCTACAGCATTAATGGAGAGTATTGGTATGAAGCCATTTCACTTTTATCGGATTCGACATATCATTATCGTTATTCTGGATGTACTGAAGGAGGAATAGACACAGGACGTTATTCTATTACTAATGACATACTTGAGTTAAATTCATTTAAAACAAATGATTTTCTTCCTGGTGACTTTATATTCTATGGGAATGATTTCAAAAATGACAGCACATCATCTAGTTTTGAAATTAAATTATTGAATTCAACTAGTGTTTCTTTGTCTCAAATATCAATAGAAATAGATGGTTTCCCTTGGGAAATTAATAATGTTATTATTCCAAAGGAAAAATTAGTAATTGGGCTTGACAATGTTTTCACGCCCTCATCAATGCGTATCTATTTTAAAGAATTAGGTAGGCACTTTTGGTATAAAATTGACAAAGAATCAAATTTTTTAATATGTGTAATAAAAGAAAATTCAGTTTCACAGAAAAAACAGATTCCATTACGTAAAGAAAAATTAGATATTAAAAAACATCAAATTTGTGGCAGAGATAAAGAAAATGGCTTCTTTTTAGATTGTTTAAATAAACAGTAAAATTGTTTTGATAATATTATATAACGATTTGCCAACAATCTCCATATTTTATTATGTTGGTTGATTACTGTACATTTTGGTTTCAACAAAACGAAAACATAGAGTAACCGTTGAAAGAAAAAATTAATAAAATATATCCCCAATGATGTCGAACATCATCATTTATACTCTTGCCTAAAGTTGCATTCAAGCACCTAACTATTGCATACAAATAATTACTAATTTAGCACCTTTAAAAATCATCTTAAATTCATTTTTCAATGAACAAAAACAACTATTGTGTAATTATGGCTGGCGGCATTGGAAGCCGATTTTGGCCTATGAGCAGAACTGCTCGTCCGAAGCAATTTTTAGATATACTAGGTACCGGAGAAACACTTTTGCAACAAACCTTTAACCGATTAAAAAAACTTTGTCCTGAAAAAAATATTTACATTGTAACCAATGACAGCTATGAAGCCTTAGTTTTAGAACAACTAAAAGGCGTTGACAAAAGCCAAGTATTATGCGAGCCTTCCAGAAAAAATACAGCTCCTTGTATTGCTTATGCCAATTATAAAATTGCTACCCAAAACCCAAATGCAACTATTTTAGTCGCTCCTGCCGATCATCTTATTCTTAAAGAAGAAGAGTTTTTACGAGTGGCAAACATTGCACTAAACTATGCCGAAAACAACGATTGTTTAGTGACCTTAGGCATTACTCCTACCCGACCTGATACCGGTTATGGCTATATTCAGTATATTGAAGAAGAAGGCAATGAAATAAAAAAAGTAAAAACATTTACCGAAAAACCAAACTTAGAATTAGCCAAAGAATTTATTCAAAGTGGCGATTTTACTTGGAATTCAGGCATGTTTGTTTGGAGTTTAAAAAGTATTCAAAAAGCATTTGAAAGCCATTTGCCTACCATAACTCAACTTTTTGAAGAACAAAAAGCAGCTTTTAATACTTCCGAAGAGATAAAAGCCATTACGTCTATTTATGCTCAATGCAAAAACATTTCTATAGATTACGGCATTATGGAGAAATCTAAAAATGTATATGTAATGAGTGCTGATATTGGTTGGTCAGACTTAGGAACTTGGGGTTCTATTTACACCCATTTGCCACATGATGAACATGAAAATGCTGTTGTTGGAAAAAATGTGATGTTATACGAATCTGAAGGAAACATTATTAATGTTCCTAAAGACAAACTAGTGGTACTGCAAGGATTAAAAGACTACATAGTGGTTGAAGCAGATAACATTCTGTTAGTGTGTAAAAAAGAAGATGAACAACAAATTAAGCAGTTTGTTAATGACATCAAATTAACAAAAGACGAAAAATTTTATTGAAAAATACCCCTTTAATTAATGAGCGACCAAAACGAAAATACAGAAAAAAAAGAAATGTCTTTTTTAGATCATCTTGAAGTGTTGCGTTGGCACTTAGTTCGTTCCAGTATCGCTATTTTAGTTTTTGCCTCGTTGGCTTTTGTTTTTAAAAACATTGTTTTTGATGAGATTATTTTAGCTCAAAAAAATTCCGACTTTTTTACTTACCAACTTTTTTGCAGGTTCTCGGAATGGATTGGCAAAGGTGATGCCTTGTGTTTAGGTGATATTAAATTTAGTTTAATCAACCTTACCATGAGTGGGCAGTTTACTATCCACATCATTACTTCTATTATTGCCGGAATAGTATTGGCTTTTCCATACTTATTATTTGAAATTTGGCGTTTTATTCGTCCTGCACTTCATAAAAAAGAAAGAAAATATGCTACCGCTTTAATTCTTTCAGGTTCTGCCTTATTTATGATGGGAATTTTGTTTGGCTACTATTTTATCTCACCGCTTTCTGTGCAATTTTTAGGCAACTACCAAGTAAGTGAATTAGTTCAAAATCAAATTAGTATTCAATCTTTTATTTCAACAGTAACCACCTTAACCTTAGCTTGTGGATTGGTTTTCGAATTGCCTTTATTGGTTTATTTCCTATCTAAAATGGGAATTTTAACTCCAGAAGTAATGCGTAAATACAGAAAAATAGCCATTGTGGTAACACTTATTTTATCGGCTGTAATTACACCTCCGGATATTACTAGTCAAGTTTTACTAACAATTCCACTGCTTTTGTTGTACGAATTCAGTATTTTTATCTCTAAAATAGTAAACAAAAACAACTAAATTTAATTTTTATTAATGATTTTACGAGCCGAAAATATTATTAAAAAATATGGAAAAAGAACAGTTGTTCAGGGTGTTTCTATAGATGTTAAGCAAGGGGAGATTGTTGGGTTACTTGGACCGAATGGAGCCGGAAAAACCACTTCATTTTACATGATTGTAGGCTTGGTTCAACCAAATGAAGGAGAGATTTTTTTAAATGATAAAAATATTACCAAACTCCCTATGTACAAAAGAGCTCAAATGGGAATTGGTTATTTACCTCAAGAGGTTTCTGTTTTTAGAAAACTGAGCGTTGAAGATAACATTAGTGCCATCTTAGAAATGATGGATTTAACCAAAGCTCAACAAAAAGAAAAATTGGAATCGCTTATTGAAGAATTTGGTTTAGGTCATGTTCGTAAAAACCTAGGGCATAACTTATCGGGAGGAGAAAAAAGAAGAACAGAAATTGCTCGTGCATTGGCTTCCGACCCTAGCTTTATTTTACTTGATGAACCTTTTGCAGGTGTTGACCCCATTGCTGTTGAAGATATCCAAAGTATTGTAGCTACATTAAAACAAAAAAATATAGGTATTTTAATTACCGACCACAACGTGCAAGAAACACTTAGCATTACCGACAGAGCCTATTTACTTTTTGAAGGTAAAATCCTTAAAGCAGGAACAGCCGAAGAATTAGCAGCAGACGAACAAGTTAGAAGAGTTTATTTAGGTCAGAGTTTTGAATTAAAAAGAAAAGTTTAATCCAAATATAATCAAGAAGCTTACTGCTAATTGATCCTAAAAACTAAAAGATATTGCTTAACTATATCCCATTAGTTCGTCTTTTAATTCCTTTTATTATAGGAATTATTTTTGCCATCTACCTTCCGGCAAGTTCAAGCCTACCCCAATATGTATTTTTAGGAGTTGTTGTTAGCTATATTATACTTTTCTCCATCAAAAAAATTAATACTAATTATCAATTCAGATGGGTTTTTGGTGTACTTATTTATGGTAGTTTTATATTAGCAGCCTATAGTTTAACTTCCATCAAAACCAATCAATCTCATTCTTCTTATCAATTAAATGATTCCGAAAATAGGTTTATTATTGCTGAAGTTATTGAACCTACCGAAGAAAAAGCCAACTCTGTAAAAGCGGTAGTAGAAATTATCGGTTTAAAAACCAACGAGAAGTGGAAAAATACCAATGGCAAATCTATTATTTACCTACAAAAAGACACGTTGGCAAATCGCTTAAAATTAGGCGACATCATTTCTTTTGAACCTGTATTAAAAGATGTTCCAGCACCAAAAAATCCGCATGAATTTAGTTTTAAACGATATTTATCTTACCACCTTATTCACCAACAAGCTTATTTGCGTAGTAACAATTGGAAAATAATCCATAAAAATAACGACATCTCCATTTTTGCTTACGCAAGCAATATCAGAAAAATGCTGATAAGTAAACTAGAAGAAATGGGAGTTAAAGACAAACAACTTAATGTGGCTTCCGCTTTAGTTTTAGGTTATAAAAATGAAATTGATGCTCAGCTAAAAAGTGCTTACTCTAGTGCAGGAGCTATGCATGTGTTGGCCGTTTCCGGACTTCATGTTGGTATTATCTTTTTGATTCTAAATCAGGCTTTTCAGTTTTTTAATAAACTCAAATATGGTAATTACATTAAAGGAATTCTCATCATTATATTGCTGTGGGCTTATGCTCTTTTAACGGGTTTATCGCCTTCAGTAATGCGAGCGGCCACCATGTTTAGCTTTATTGTTGCTGCCAAAGCAACCAAAAGCAATGCAAACTTTTTCAACACCTTGGCAGCTTCTGCTTTGTTTTTACTTATTATCAACCCATTTTTATTAATGGAAGTTGGTTTTCAACTTTCTTACCTTGCCGTAATCGGGATTGTAGTTATTCAACCTTGGGTTTATAACCTTTTCTACTCTAAATGGTGGCTGTTGGATAAAATTTGGGAGCTTACCGCTGTTTCTATTGCTGCACAAATAGCTACTTTTCCCTTGGGTTTATATTATTTCCATCAGTTCCCCAATTATTTTATGCTTTCCAATTTAGTAGTAATTCCGCTGGCAATTTTAATTTTATATTTAGGAATAATTACGCTTATTGCTTCTCCCATCTTAATTATTGGCAGTTTATTAGGAAAAATACTCAACATGATTATTCTCGGTTTAAACGAAGCTGTTATATTTATTGATAAAATCCCCTATTCGCTTACCCAAAATATAAAATTTAATTTACTGGATAATTACTTAACTTATCTTGCTATTATTTTAATTATCCTTACTATTCACTATAAAAATTTAAAATACTTTATGGCGGGAGTTGCTTGTTTTATCATTATTTTCAGCTTTCGTTTAAAAGATAATATTCATCAGATAAATCAGAAATACTTAACGGTTTATAACATTCCCGGGCATTCTGCAATTAATTTAATTGAAGGGAATGACAATGTATTGTTTTCTGATATAAAACTCCTAAACAATAAAAGTAAGCTCATGTTTCATGTACAGAATAATTGGATTCAGAAAGGAGTAGAATCTGAAAAAATAGTAACGCTAAACAAATTAACTGATAGAAACCCATTATCTACTCTTTATATAACAGACAATAAAAACGTGTTTGTAAAACGGAATTACCTTCAGTTTTTTAATGAAAAAATGGCAATTCTTCCTCCTGATTTTCAACTAAAAAGTATTACAAAACCTTTACCTCTTGATTTATTAATTATTACTAAAAACCCTAAATTTTCTATTCAAGAACTACTACAAACATTTAAGCCTAAAGAAATTATTATAGATGCTTCCAACTCTAACTACATTTCAGAAAAATTAAAATCGGAAGCAAAAGCACTAAACATTAAATGTTGGTCGGTTTTAACTGATGGAGCATACACCAAACAGTTATAATTCTTTTTTTTAATGATAAAAAATCACTACATTTATCCCCTAAATATTTAAATACTTATGAATACCAAAACATATTATAGCCTTTTATTATTAAGTATCTCTGTTGCTTTTTTTTCATGCACTAAAACTGATTTTGATGAATTTGAAGTAGCATCAGGAAATGCAGATTTTACCAATTATGTAGCCGTAGGAAATTCGCTTACACAAGGTTATCAAGATGGTGGCTTGCATAATGAATTAGGGCAGCACGAAAGTTCTTACCCGGCTATTTTATCTAAACAACTTAAATTAATCAATCCCAACTTAAGCTATTTACAGCCAACGGTTCAAGGAAATGGTTCGGGTTACATTCACTTAAAGTGGGAAAATGAAGAGATAAAAGTAATTAAAGTCCATGATTCTGAAAGAAACGACAATCATCCCGATGCTATTAAAAATGATCCTTCATGGGAAACTTGGGGAAACAAGTCATTAAAATATAATAACTTGGGAGTTTCTGGCTTTAAATTAGCCAATGTTGTAGGTGGCGGAAATACTTCTGCTTCAGTCAACTATTTTGTGAGTAATGTTAACCCTTATGCTCGTTTTTTAGATTGGGGAACAACAACTAATAAGATTAGCTATTTAGACCACATCAAAAATAGCAATGCTACTTTTTTTACGAATTGGTTAGGAAATAATGATGTTTTGGGTTGGTCGACAGCTGGTGGTGATGATGGTTATGAAGCTCAGTTTAACGAATATTTTTCTAAATTAACTGATGTAACAGAATTTAGTAACAAATACGATTCGGTTTTGTTAGCTTTTAAAAATATGGGAGCAAAAGGAGTTTGTGCTACCATTCCAGATGTAACCTCAATTCCTTATTTTAAGACAGTTACCTTAGATGCTATTGGTGGCGATGTTTGGATTACTGAAGGACCTTATTCCAACAATCCAGGAAATGTTAGAAAAGCTACAAACGAAGACTTAATATTACTAACTGCTTCGGATGAATTAGCTATTGGAAATGGACTTTCACAAAATAAACCGCTAGACCACACTTTTGTTTTAGATAAAGATGAAAAAGCCATTTCTCAGAGTACTGTTATAGCTTATAACAACGTTATTCGTTCTTTAGCTGCTTCTTATGGCTTTGCTGTTGCAGATATGTACGAGTTTATGCGAGATTTAGAATCGGGATTAGTTTTTGATGGCATTGATTTTTCTCCTGAGTTTGTTTCGGGAGGTGTTTTTTCACTTGATGGTGTACATCCAAACTCAAGAGGTTATGCTATAATCACTAATAAATTTATTGATGTTATTAATCAGCATTACAGTTCTACCATTCCAACAGTAGTTGTAGGTGATTATAGAGGTGTTACTTTTCCATAGCTTCATTTAGTATTTTTTTAGTTGATTTTACTCTAAGCAACAAGAAAAATCCTACTACAAAAAATACAATTAGAATTAACACTGATGATCTAATATCAAAAAGTCCTTCTATAAAACCAAAGAAAAAAGTACCTATTACTACACCTGTTTTTTCCAAAATATCATAAAAACTAAAATAGGAAGCATGATCTTGTGTTTCGGGCAATAATTTAGAGTAAGTAGAACGAGATAAGGATTGTATTCCGCCCATTACCAACCCTATTGAAGCTGCTATAATGTAAAAATGTAAAGGTTGATATACCAAACTATATGCTGAAATACAAATAATTACCCAACAAAAAACTACAAACAGCAAGGTTTTAATGTTTCCTATTTTCCTAGATAAAAATGCCATTCCTTGAGCTCCGGCAATAGCTATAAATTGTATTACCAAAATACTCACAATTAATCCTGTTTGCATTTCTTCGTTACTACTCCACTCAATTTCTTTCGTTCCAAAAAAAACAGCCATTAGCATAATGGTTTGAACTCCCATACTATAAACAAAAAAAGCAGACAAATATTTTTTTAAATTGTATTGATGTTTTAGCTCTTTAAAAACTTTTTTAAGTTCTTTAAATCCTTTTAAAAACCTATTTCCTTTCGGACGTTTATTGTAAACATTGTTAGGCAACGCTATAAATGTAAATTGAGCAAAGCCTATCCACCAAGCTCCGGTTATTACAAAAACCCACTTTACAGGCATATCAAAACCTTGTAACAATACCAAACAAACAATTAATAACAATGAACTACCTATATAGCCTAACGAAAAACCTTTTGCACTTACATTATCTTGTAAATCAGGTGTTACAATTTCGGGCAAATAGGCATTATAAAAAACCAAACTCCCCGAAAAACCTATACTTGCCAACAACACAGGTAACATGCTTAATTCCAATGCATGTTCGGCATCAAAAAAATATAAACTAATGCAAGAAAAAGCTCCCAAATAACAAAAAAACTGCAAGTACTTTTTCTTATTTCCGGAATAATCTGCCATACCCGAAAGTATAGGAGAAAGCACTACCAACAACATAAAAGAGAACGAAATAACATAGGAATAAAGCTCTGTATTAACGAAAGACTTTCCGAAAAAAATTACTTCTTCAGTTGTAGTTTTTTCATAAAAAATAGGGAAAATGGCTGTTGTAATAATTAACGCATACACGGAGTTAGCCCAATCGTACATTACCCATGCATTAATTATTTTTTGACTGTTAATTTTCACTATAGTTTTTAATCTCTTTTGCGAAAGTAAAACTAAGCAAAAACTTGTTTTATGTAGAATTAATAAAATTAAACTTATTTTTAATAATTATTTAACACATTTAAATTAACCAAGCAATTTCCATCTTAAATTCTTTGAGTATATTTGCAGCTATGTTTAAGAAAAGCAGTTTATATCTTCTATTCATTCTAATGCTTTCATTAAGTTGTAGCAAGTATCAGAAAATACTTAAAAGTTCTGATGTTGACCTAAAATATGAAGCAGCACAAAAATATTACGATGAAGGGAAGTACGACCGAGCCATTCCACTCTTAGAAGAATTAATACCTTTGCTAAGGGGAACTGATAGAGCTGAAAAAGTTTATTTTCTCTATGCTTATTCAAATTATCAATCTAATTTACTTTATGCTGCTGCTTACCATTTTAAAAAATTTGCTACTACCTACCCTACCAGCAAACACGTTGAAGAAATGTTGTTTATGCACGGATATTCACAATACTTATTATCTCCTATACCTGAGTTAGATCAAACAGAAACTTACAATGCTATTAACTCTTTACAAATATTTATAAATACTTTTCCGGAACACAATTTAGTTGACTCTAGTAATGTTTTAATGGATAAGCTAAGAGTTAAATTAGAAACTAAATCTTACCAAAACGCGAAACAATATTTTAAAATACAAGATTATAAAGCTTCAATTGTAGCTTTAGGTAACCATATAAAAGATTATCCTGACACTAAGCATATAGAAGAATTAAACTTTTTGATCTTAAAATCGCACTATTTATTAGCCGTAAACAGTATTAAAGAAAAAAAATTGGAAAGAATTGGCAATACTATCGAAGCTTATTATAACTTTGCAGATTCATTTGGAGAAAGTAAATATTTAAAGGAAGCTCAAAATATTTATTCCAAAATGGAAGAAGAACAAAATAAAATTAAACTAGAAAATTTATAACAACATGAATTTCAAAACCACAAACGCAGAAACATCCACAATTACTAGAGACTTACAAGCAATTGAAGATGTTACTGGCAACATCTACGAATCTGTTGTAGCAGTTGCTAAAAGATCTAACCAAATTGCTGTTGATTTAAAAGAAGAATTAGTTAATAAAATTCAGGAATTTGCATCAACAACTGACAATTTAGAAGAAGTTTTTGAAAACAGAGAGCAAATTGAAATCTCTAGATTTTACGAGCGTTTACCAAAAACTAACGCAATGGCATTAAAAGAATTTTTAGATGAAAAAATATTCGTCAAAAATCCTGATGTCGATAAAGCATAATTAAACCATGCTAAAAGGCAAAAATATTCTCCTAGGTATCACCGGTGGAATTGCTGCCTATAAAATACCTCTTTTAGTCCGTTTGTTGGTTAAAGAAGGTGCTCATGTAAAAGTTGTAGCAACACCTTCAGCATTAGATTTTGTTGCTCCTTTAACGTTAGCAACACTTTCTAAGAACCCTGTTTTAACTGCTTTTAAAAACGAATCGAATTATTGGAACAACCATGTAGAGTTAGCCCTTTGGGCTGACTTTTTTGTTATTGCCCCTGCTACTGCCAACACCATAGCCAAATTTGCAAATGGTGTTTGTGATAATTTCCTATTGGCTTGCTATTTCTCAGCTAAATGTCCTATTTTAATCGCTCCGGCAATGGATTTAGACATGTACCAACATCCTACTCTAAAAACCAACCTAAAGCAATTAGAAAAATTTGGCAACAAAGTACTAAATGCTCCATCAGGAGAACTTGCTAGTGGACTTAACGGTGAAGGAAGAATGGAAGAACCTGAACAAATTTTTGAAGCTATTAAAAAGCATTTTACAGCTTCTCTCCCACTTAAAGGAAAAAAAATATTAATTACCGCAGGACCAACTATAGAAAAAATTGACCCTGTAAGGTTTATTAGTAATTTTTCTACCGGAAAAATGGGTATTGCACTTGCTGAACATGCTGCTAATTTGGGTGCAGAGGTAGATTTAATTATCGGACCCACAAAAATTACAACTTCAGAAAATATTAATAGAATTAACGTGGTTACTGCTGAAGATATGTACAATAACGTTCATCAGCAAGTTAAAAATGCTGACATTATTATTATGGCTGCAGCTGTAGCAGATTTTACCCCTGCGACAAGTAATGACAAAAAAATTAAAAAATCTGAACAAACTTCTAAAACAAATGAATTGGTAATTCAACTAAAACCAACAAAGGACATTTTAGCTTCAGTAGGAAAAATTAAAAAGAAAAATCAATTATTAATTGGTTTTGCTCTAGAAACGCATAACGAACTTGAAAATGCAAAAAAAAAATTAACCAAAAAGAATCTAGATTATATTGTTTTAAACTCTTTAAACGATAAAGGTGCCGGGTTTAACCATGAAACAAACAAAATAACGCTAATAGATAAAAACAATAATATTAATAATTTTGAGTTGAAGTCAAAGGTAAAAGTTGCAGAAGACATCTTCAACATTATTTTAACCAAGCATTTTTCTAAAAAATGATTCAACATACAAAAATAGTACTATTAAGCTGCTGCATAAGTTTATATGCAAGTATTACTGCTCAGGAACTCGACTGTAAAATACAAATTAACTCTACGCAAGTTCAGGCTACCGACAAAAGTGTTTTTGACGTTATGGAAAAAAACATTTTTGAATTTATGAATAGTCGGAAATGGACCAACCATATTTATCAACCAAACGAAAGAATTGAATGTTCTATCTTAATCAATGTAAATGAGATGGTTTCTGCTACGGAGTTTAAAGCTACCATTCAGGTTCAATCCAGAAGACCGGTTTTTAATAGTTCCTACAATAGTACTTTACTCAATCATATTGATAAAGAATTTGAATTTAGGTTTAACGAATTCGATAATTTACAATATTCAGAAAATTCACACCTCTCTAACCTGACTTCTGTATTGGCTTTTTATGCCTACATTATTATTGGGCTAGATTATGATTCTTTTGAATTAAAAGGCGGAACTCCTTATTTTTTACAAGCTCAAAAAATTGTATCTAATGCACAGGGAGCTGCTGAACCTGGATGGAAGGCTTTTGAAAACAACACAAACAGATATTGGATAGTGCAAGACTTACTTCATCCAACACACGAATCCTTAAGGCAATGTTATTACGAATATCACCGTTTAGGTTTTGATGAAATGGCTAAGGATGTAGCTAAAGGAAGAGCTAAAGTGTTAGAGAGTTTAAAACTTCTAGATAATGTTTATAAAGCCAAACCGGGAGCTTTTCATTTACAGGTTTTCTTTAATTCTAAAGCCGATGAGATTGTAAACCTTTTTAAAGGTGGTCTTGCCAACGAAAAAAGTGAGGTGATTACTTTACTCGATAAAATAAATCCCATGAACGGAAGTAAATATAAAGAAATTAGAAAATAACTACTTTCTAACCTTTACCTTTATTCATATCTGTTATTAGAAAAAACCAAAGCTCATAAACTTCCATACTAATTCTAATATTTCTATTAAAAACATGTATTTTTGAGTTGGAAAATTTAACATCAAAAAACCAACTATGCTGCAATCGCTTGTCATTAAAAATTACGCTATTATTGAGCAACTTCAGCTCGATTTTAACAATGATTTTACTGTGATAACGGGAGAAACCGGAGCAGGAAAATCTATACTTTTAGGAGCTTTATCGCTCATTCTTGGTCAGCGAGCAGATACTTCCGTTCTCAATGATAAAGAAAAAAAATGTGTGGTAGAAGGTACCTTTGATGTTTCCGAAAAATTAGTTGCTCCATTTTTTAAAAACAATGATTTAGATTTAGAATTTCCCATTATTGTTAGAAGAGAAATTAGTGCCAATGGTAAATCTAGGGCATTTATAAATGATACGCCTGTAAACCTTAACACTATCAAAGACTTATCGTTAACGTTAATAGACATTCATTCTCAACACGAAACCTTAGAGCTTAATTCATCTGACTTTCAGATTGAAGTAATAGATGCTTTTGCAAACACCGATGAACTTTTAAAAGAATATAAACAACATTTTTCCGAATATCAAAAACTACAACAAAACTACCAGCAATTGCTCCGCAGCGAAAATGAAGCAAAATCTGATTTAGATTACCTTTCTTTTCAGCTAGAAGAGTTGAAAACCTTAAAACTTCAATCGGGAGAACAAGTCAATATTGAAAGTCAGTTAGAAATTATTAATAATGCCGAACAAATTCACACTACTTTACAACTTTCTGCAAATTTGCTTTTAAATAGTGATGATAGTATCATTTCCAGAATGAATACTATTACGCAAGGCTTCTCAAAAATTAGTCATTGTTCTGAAAATTATAGTCAGATTTTAGAAAGGTTAAACTCTATATTAATAGAATTGAAAGACCTTTCCGGAGAAATTGATGCAGAAAATGATAATGTAGATATTGATGCTTCTAAATTAGATTACCTCAACAGCAGATTAAACAGTATTTATGCTCTAACACAAAAACATAGAGTAGCAGATTCTGACGAGCTAATGGAGTTAGAAAGTAAACTCGAAAATCAGTTAAACGATATTAATTCTGCTGAAGAAAAATTAGAACAACTAAAACAAGCCATAGAAAACAACAAAAAAACTTTATTGAACATTGCTGAAAAGTTATCTGCCAAAAGAACAACTAGTTTTAAAGCGTTAGAAAAAAACATCATTAGCAACCTTAAAGAATTAGGGATGGAAGACGCTTCTTTTAAAATTGAACATCAAGTGAATAAAGAATTTGCCATTACAGGAATAGACCAAATAGAATTTATGTTTTCTGCCAATAAGGGTATGACTTTAAAACCTTTACACAAAACAGCTTCAGGTGGAGAATTATCTAGATTAATGCTTACTATAAAAGCTATTTTAGCAGAAAATTCTTCCATACAAACCATTGTTTTTGATGAAATAGATACTGGTGTATCTGGAGATATTGCTTATAAAATGGCTGCCATTATGGAACTGATGAGCAAAAAAATTCAGATAATTGCTATAACTCATTTACCACAGGTTGCAGCCAAAGGAAATACTCATTTTAAAATTTATAAAGAAAACCATCAAAACAAAACCCTTACTAAAATGAAAGTGCTTATGGATGACGACAGAATTGACGAAATTGCCAAAATGCTAAGTGGAAAGGAATTAACAGGAGCAGCAAAAGAAAATGCACGTCATTTATTAGCTGTAAAATAGGCTGAAAAACCACAAGAAAAGGGTAAGAGTGTAATTAAGTCTAAATCTTTAGCTTTTATTTTATTAATCTCACTATATTTGTGGCTCTAAAAAGTTTTTATAAAAGAAAGAAAAATGTCTACTAATTTATTAAAAGGAAAAAAAGGAATCATCTTCGGAGCGTTAAACGAACATTCTATAGCATGGAAAGTTGCTGAAAGAGCTTATGAGGAAGGTGCAGAATTTATTTTAACCAATGCACCTGTTGCTATAAGAATGGGAGAATTAGATGAGTTAGCCCAAAAAACCAACTCTGATGTTATTCCTGCAGATGCAACATCAATAGAAGATTTAGAAAAGTTATTTGATGCTGCAACCAAAAAATTTGGCAAAATAGACTTTATTCTTCACTCCATAGGAATGTCATTAAATGTAAGAAAAGGTATCCCCTATACAGAAAATAACTATGAATATTACATGAAAGGAATGGATATTTCTGCTATTTCTTTTCATAAAGTAATGAAAGTGGCTATGCAAAAAGATGTAATGAATGATTGGGGTTCAATTTTAGCATTATCTTATATTGCTGCACAAAGAGTTTTCCCCAATTATAATGATATGTCTAATGCCAAAGCATTATTAGAATCTATTGCTAGAAATTTTGGATATCATTTTGGAATAGATAAAAAAGTAAGAGTAAACACTATTTCTCAATCGCCTACGGCTACAACAGCCGGGAGTGGTGTGAAAGGATTTGATGCATTTATTAATTATGCTGAAGACATGTCTCCATTAGGTAATGCAAGTGCATTAGCTTGTGCAGATTATTGCATTTCTCTATTTTCTGATTTAACTAAATATGTAACCATGCAAAACTTATTTCACGATGGAGGTTTCTCTAATGTTGGTGTAAGTCAAAAAGTAATGGATAGATTTATGTAATTAAGCTATAAAAGCTAATCTTATAAAAAAAGCAACCTAAATAATTTAGGTTGCTTTTTTGTTGTTATCAACTTACCAAAGTATTATTTAACCAAGGTGGTTAGTTCCGAAAAACCTTGTTTAAATGAGTTAGAAGCACTATCAAAAGTATCCTTTACTTCTTTCCATTTTTCTTCCGAAGAATTTAATAGTTCTTCGTATTTGTTTTCCATTTCGTCTCTTTTAGCTTTTAGTTCTGCTAATTTTTCATCATAACTCGCTTTAACTTCTGCTTCAGCATTTTCTTTTTTAGCTTCAAGCTCATTTATTTTATCAAAAACTTCGTCAATTGTTGATTTTGCTTCTTTTTTAAATTCTTCTCTGTTCATGGTATATTAGTTTTTTAAGTAATGCCTACTCTTTTTAGGATTTTCGGCTTGCTCCGAGAGTAATAAAGATTCGACAATCTCACAAAATAAATTTGTGCATCAACTCTGTATGAATTGTATATTAACTTTTATTAAAATCTGAATTTTAAAATAATATTCGAACTCAGGTTTAAGGAAGTGTATGCATCTAAATTAGCCATAATACAAGGCAATTTAAAACATGTCGTCTTAAAAGATGTTAAATGAAATTTGTAAAAACAGCCAAAAAAGCTTTTATAACAAGGCTTCTATAATTTTTTCTATAGAATAGCCATCAGCTTCTGCTTTGTAATTTCTTACAATTCTGTGTCTTAAAATTGGTGTTGCCACAGCTTTTACATCATCAATATCTGGAGAGTATTTTCCATTAAGTGCCGCATGACATTTAGCTCCCACAATTAAATATTGTGAAGCTCTTGGTCCTGCTCCCCAACTTAAATAATTATTCACTATTTCGGGAGAGAACTCATTACCCGGTCTGGTACTAGATGCCAACTTCACAGCATACTCCAATACATTTTCTGCAACAGGTAGTTTTCTTATTAAATTCTGAAAGAAAATAATTTCTTCAGCATTCATTACTTTATTTATTTGGATATCACTATCTGTTGTAGTAGCTTTTACAATGGCTAACTCTTCAGCATATTTAGGATAATCTACCCAAATATTAAACATAAACCTATCTAACTGTGCTTCGGGCAAAGGATAGGTTCCTTCTTGTTCTATAGGGTTTTGAGTTGCCAACACAAAGAAAGGATTATCTAATTTGTAATGATTTCCTGCAGCTGTAACGGTTTTCTCCTGCATAGCCTCTAATAATGCCGATTGTGTTTTTGGAGGTGTTCTATTAATCTCATCAGCTAAAATAATATTGGCAAATAAGGGACCTTTAATAAATTTAAAGTTCTTTGTTTCATCTAAAATTTCAGAACCAATAATATCTGACGGCATTAAATCGGGAGTAAATTGTATTCTATTAAAACTTAAACCTAATGCATCTGCCAAAGTATTAATAAGTAAGGTTTTTGCTAACCCAGGTACACCTACTAGTAAACAGTGTCCTCTACTAAAAATAGAAATTAACACGCTTTTTATCACCTCATCTTGCCCAACAATTACTTTCCCAATTTCTTGCTTTAAAATATCGTACCTTTTAACAAAATCATCTATTGCTTCAACTTCTGACTTGTATTTATTTTCTGACATAGTATATTTTTTTAATTAGTGATAAAAATTATTTCACCCAAGGATTTTCAAATAAGCAACTTTTGTATTCTTCACTAATATTAACGTGCGTGTCTGCTAACTTATCTTTAATCCATTTTAATGTATGTTCCGACTCTTTTGCTGCTAATGCTGCTTGTTGTATTTTAGAATAATCTGTTTCTAAAGAAGCCTTATGAGGTTCTGTTTTACTAATCAATTGAACTATTCTATATCCCTTTTTACCATCAGCAGATTGAGCAGGAACAGGTTTTGAAATCTCTCCCGCTTTAAGTTTTTCCAAGGTATAATAAACTTGTGGTTCTACTTCATCTAAACTAAAAAATGCAGTACCTGTTTGAGGGTTAGCAACTACTCCATCACTTTTAGCCGAACCTTCATCATTAGAATATTTTAAAGCATATTCACCAAAGGTTAATGTGTCTGTTGGTAATGCATTATAAATACTATCAGCAAGGTTTTTAGCATTTTGCACTTCTTTTTCGCTTACTTTAATCTTTATAAGAATATGTCTGGTATTAACTTTTTGACCTCTTCTTTCTATTAACTGAATAATATGGAAACCAAACTTAGTTTTTACTATTTCAGAAACTGCAGTATTTTTTAATTTAAAAGCTGTAGCAGAATATTCAGGAACCAATTCTGCTCGTCCTAAAAAACCTATTTCCCCACCATTTTTAGCAGAACCTTCATCTTCTGAATAAAGTATGGCTAAGGTTGAAAAGTCTTCTCCTTTTATAATTCTATCTCTAATTGCTTGAATTCGTTCTTTAGCTGCATCTATTTCTTCTTTACTTTCTTTAGCATAAATTAATATTTGAGCATATTTCACCTCCGATTCTATCATTGGTATGGAATCTTTAGGGATTTTTTTGTAGAAATCTCTCACTTCTTTTGGCGTAATAGTTAATCCAGAAGTAATTTTTCCTTGCATACGCTGACTAATCATTTGATCTTTAACCGTACCCCTAAATTCCTCTTTTATTTCTTTTATGGTCTTTTTATAGTATTGCTCCAACTTTCGTTCAGAACCAATTTGTGCAATAAAATAATTTAATCTTCTATCAATTTCCATCTCCACCTCTTCATCGCTAACTTCCAAACTATCTTGTTTGGCCTGATGAATTAATAATTTTTGAAATAATAACTCTTCCATTAATTCACATTTGTTATTATCATCTACAATGACACCTTGAGATTTTAAAGAAACAATTTGAGATTCTAATGAAGAAAACAATAACATTTCTCCACCTACTACAGCAATCGTCTTGTCTAATACTTTGCCATCGGTTTGACTTTTTAAGGTACTCCCAATTAAAATTAAGGTAAGGAAAAAAAGGTTTTTTAAATTTATTTTCATTTTTTTGATTTTCTCAGTTATCTAATTTCAAATCTATAATTTCAAATCAATTTACTTCTTTTTGGTAAAACTTCACTTTATTAGAGCTTATTGCCTGTTGGTATAAATCGTGTTTCAATTTTTTCAGAAGATTAAGCTTTCTTTTATTGATAATGATATTTTTAATGTTATTGGTTTCAAAAGCTAAAGGAGCAACATCCCCACTTTTTTTGTGATTATTGATTTTTAAAAAATAATAAGCTAACGAATCTTCAAGTACCATATCAATATTTGCAGCAATTTGATAACCTACTAATAAAGGTAATTCTTTTTTTAAATCATTTACTTCTATCCATTCTTCTTCATTAAAATAAAATTTTTCGGCATATTGATGTGCATATTCTTTTACTTCTTGCTGGTCTTTTTCTTCTTCTGAAGCAAAAATCTTTTTCACTTTTTTAATTTTAGGTGCTTTTAAAGGCACTTTCATAAACTTCACTTTAACAATATCATTTATTAGTTTAAAATTCTCAGGATTTTTATCATAATAAGCCTTAACCTCTTCTTGAGTTACAGATGTGTCTAACTTTTGTTTTATTAACTCTTTTTCATAGGTATAAATTAAAAGTGTTGTTCTGTAATCTTCTAATTGTTTTTTAAAATCTTGCTGATTTTGATCTAAATTAAGCTCTGCTTTTTGCAAGACTAATTTTTCTTTAATCCAATTTTCAATAAAATTATTTACAATGGTTAAACTATCTTCTTTAGTAATACCTGTTAACGTTAAATTTTCAATTTCTTTCAATTTTAACTGGTACTCTCCCAACTCTACAACAACACCTTGTTTATCGTCTTCTTCTTTTGCAAAAAAATCTAGATCACAAGAAACAAGTGGAAGTAAAATTAAAGCGAACCCAATCAGTTGTTTCATTGTTATTTATTATTTGTTCTCAGTTATTCTTCTTTATTTGTTAACTACCATTAACTATCATAATTACTGTAACTTAGACAATACTTCTTTATGAATTTTTACAGGGTATTTTTTTCTTAATGTTTCTACCCATTCTTTTTCTAATTTATTTTGATAATCTGAAGTTATCAACCCTCTCACTTCATCTAATAATTTAGGTTGGGGAGCTAATACTTCTTTTACTTCAATCAATACAACTTCATTTTCATTGTTAAGTTTTGTTATCGCTTTGTTTTCCCATTTAGCTTTGTCAACTAATTCGTTTTGCTCTTTAGTAAATTTACCTTCTTCAATAGTTAAACTAAGTTGGCTGTCTTTATTGATTTGTTTAAGAATATCCTCATTGCTATATCCTTTTTTAGCTTTTACTTTAATTAATTTCTCTACTTTTTTAGCTATTTTTTCATTACTACATTTATAAATAACTACATCTGCACGTTCTCCCCACATATAATTTTGTTTGTTTGCTTCATAAAAAGCCTCCAAACCTGTAGTGTCTTTAACTGCTTTGCTCCATACTTTTTCATCAGTAATATTAAACAACAAAATGCCTTCTCTATATTCTTGCAACAACATTCTAAACTCTTTGTTAACAATAGGAAGTCTTCTGTTTTTAAATCTCATAGTCATTTCTTCAACCACAGTATTATATAATTTGTTAATATAAGATTTTAAATCCACGTTAGTAGGTTCATTTCTACTCATATGGTTTTCTAGTCTTTTGGCAAATTGTGTTTGTCTGTACTCAAACTTTTCTCCATCTTTTGGATAAAATCCAAACATTACTTTATCCAGTTTTGCAACATCTTCAACTTTCCATTCTCCTTTGTTAAACTTTTTTTGGTCTACAGCTGTATAAAAATCGTTTCTTCTTTTTAAATCTTCTTTAAAATTGTTCTCTTTCTTAATGTTTTCGATAACAATTTCCTTACTCTTATTGGCTCTAGAATCTCTTGCTACTTTAGCTTTTAATGTTGGATATAATTCCTCATAAGATTCTAAATTTTTCAACTCTAAACGTTTAATGATATGCCAGCCGTAATCTGTAAGTATAGGTGCTGCAATATCTCCATCATTTTCTAAAGCAAAAGCAGCTGTCTCAAACTCTTCTACCATTTTTCCGGCACCAAAAGCAGGTAGCTCTCCACCTCTTTTTGCAGATTCTTTATCTTCTGAATACTGTCTTGCCAAAGCTGTAAAGTCAGCACCTTCAGCGGTTACTTTAGCATAAATTTCATCTATTTTTTCCTTTTTTTGATTAATTTCATCTTCGCCTAATTTTTTATCTGCTCTTACCATTATATGAGCCACTTTCATAATTCCTCTGGCTTTTCTTTTATCAATAGTTTTTACTAAATGATAACCAAAACTCGTTCTTACAGGCATAGAGATTTTTCCTACTTCAGTCTCATAAGCTGCTGTTTCAAAAGGATAAACCATTTGAAAAGCTGAGAAATAACCTAAATTACCTTTATTGTTTTTTGCTGACGGATCTTCAGAAACTTCTGCAGCTACTTTTTCAAAATCTTCGCCACCAATAATTCTTTTTCTAATTTTCATTATTTTGTTGTAAGCTGCCAAAGTATCTTTTGGATCTGCTTCTAACGCTACTTTCACCAAAATATGTGCTGCTTTAACATCATATTTCATTCTTTCATAAGCTTCTTCAATTAACTTTTCAGTAACTTCTCTATCACTTAAATAAGGTTGTGCTAATTGTTTCCTATAACCTTCTAACTCTTGTGTAAAAGCGGGAAAAGTATCCATTCCCAAATCTTCAGCCTCAACTACTTTAAGTTTAAATTTAATGTACAAATCTAAATAGTCTTCTACTTCTTCTTTCGTATTCTTTTTATTGTCTGAGTTTTTATTATATATGGCTTCAAACTCTTCTAAGGTGATTTTTTTGTCTCCAATTTCCATTAATATCGGACTATCATTTTTCTGAGCAAAAACTACTAATGTTCCTAATAAGAAACTTATACAAACAATTAATTTTTTCATTTTTATTCTAATTTAATTTTTAGTTTAATTTCTAATTCCTATCGTCTTGAATAATTAGGAGCTTCTCTAGTAATGGTAATATTATGCGGATGGCTTTCATTCATTCCGGAAGCTGTTATTCTTATAAATTTAGCTTTTTTCAATTCTTCAATATTTCGTGCTCCACAATAACCCATTCCTGCCTTTAATCCACCAATCATTTGATAAATTACTTCGCTTAAAAATCCTTTATAAGGTACTCTTCCCGAAATTCCTTCTGGTACCAATTTAGCGATATCATCTTCTGCATCCTGAAAATACCTATCCTTAGAACCTTTTTGCATGGCTTCTATTGAGCCCATACCTCTATATGCCTTAAATTTTCTACCTTCATAAATGATGGTTTCTCCTGGTGATTCATCAACTCCTGCAAACAATGAGCCTGCCATAATTGAATCTGCTCCTGCTGATAAGGCTTTTACAATATCTCCGGTAAATCTAATTCCACCATCAGCAATTAATGGCACACCTGTACCTTTTAAACCTTCCGCAACCATCATTACTGCCGAAAGTTGTGGAACCCCAACACCTGCTATAATTCTCGTGGTACAAATGGAACCTGGTCCAATCCCCACTTTCACTGCATCTGCTCCTGCTTCTACTAATGCTAATGCTGCTTCTTTAGTAGCGATATTTCCTACTACTACTTGTAAGTTTGGAAAAGTTGACTTAACTGTTTTTAATGTTTCTATCACTCCTCTTGAATGTCCATGTGCAGTATCAATAATTACTGCATCAACTCCTGCTTTTTCTAAAGCCCCTACTCTTTCCAATACATCTGCAGTTACTCCAACTGCTGCTGCTACTCTCAATCTTCCGTACTCATCTTTACAAGCATTTGGTTTAAGAATAACTTTTTTAATGTCTTTATATGTAATTAAACCAATTAATTCATTATTTTCATTTACTACAGGCAATTTTTCAATTTTATACTCTTGAAGAATCTCTCTAGCTTTTTCTAAATTAGTTCCTTGTTGGGCAGTAATAATATTTTCAGCAGTCATTACCTGAGCAATAGGCGTTTCCATATTCTTCTGAAAACGCAAATCTCTATTGGTCACAATTCCAACCAACTTTCTTTCTTCATTTACCACAGGAATACCACCTATTTTATGTTTAGACATTAACGCCAACGCATCACCAACATTTGCTCCATTCAATATAGTAACAGGATCTTGAATCATACCACTTTCAGAACGCTTAACAATTCTCACTTTTTCTGCTTGTTGCTCAATAGTCATGTTTTTATGCAACACCCCTATTCCTCCTTCTTGAGCTATAGCAATAGCCAATTTAGATTCTGTTACAGTATCCATAGCAGCAGAAACTATTGGTGTTTTAAGCTCAATTTTTTTAGTGAATTTTGTTGTAATTGAAACTTCTCTAGGAAGTACTTCTGAATAGGCAGGTACCATTAACACATCATCATAGGTTAACCCCTCTCCTATTATTTTATCTAATAAATCGCTCATAAATTTTTGAAAATAATTGTTGCGAAAGTACTAAAAAATGTTCTTTATTTTTTGTTAATTTTTACTAATTATTGTTTAGGTTTTTCTTAGCTTTACGAGCCTTTTAAAGCTTATTTTTTATTTATGACAAACACTTCAAATATAAATTATCCTATTTATAGAAAATATAAAAACAACAAATCGTATTTTAAAATTATCTCCAAAGAGGAATTTGAAGAAATTCAAGTGCTTGGCAATACTTATACACTTCATCATTTTAAAGCCAAAATTTTACCCGACAGAAATCTAATTAATGATTTAAGCCTTAACTATAGAGCATATTGCGATATTATTTCTGAATATGAGTATGAAACTATTAAAGAAAAAGTTTAGAGATTTAATTAGAAAAACTTCGGTCTTCCGACTTCGGTTTTCAGGCTTATAAGTTATATGAGTTTTATTATCTTTGTAAACATCAAAACGTATTGACATGTCAAATAGAAAAGTACAAATTGTTCCACCAGAGGAATTTAGTAGTCTTAAACTTACAGAACGTAAAGAAAAAGCTGCTGGAATTCCTGCCTTAATTTCTTCTATGAAACACATAAGTGAAGAGCTAGGTATTTGGCAAGGTATTAAAGTACTAAACAAAATGAACCAAAAAGATGGTTTTGATTGTCCGGGTTGTGCTTGGCCCGATCCGGACGGAAAACGTTCTTCATTAGGCGAATATTGCGAAAATGGTGTAAAAGCCATAGCCGAAGAAGCTACTACCAAAAAAGTTACTCCTGAATTCTTAAAAAAACACAGTGTAGAAGAAATTAGTAAATGGACAGATTACGCTATAGGAAAAGCAGGAAGAATTACCGAACCTATGTACTTAAAAGAAAGCAGTTCTTATTATGAACCTATTTCTTGGAAAAAGGCTTTTGAGATTATAGGAAACAAACTCAACAATCTTTCATCACCTGATGAAGCTGTTTTTTATACTTCAGGAAGAACAAGTAACGAAGCTGCTTACATGTACCAGCTTTTTGTCCGTCAATTAGGCACTAACAATCTACCCGATTGTTCCAATATGTGTCACGAATCTAGTGGTACTGCACTAAGCGAAACTTTAGGTATTGGAAAAGGAAGCGTAACCTTAGAAGATTTACACATTGCAGAAGTAATTGTTGTAATGGGTCAAAATCCGGGTACTAACCACCCTAGAATGCTTTCTGCTTTAGAAAAATGCAAAGAAAATGGTGGAAAAATCATCACCATCAACCCTATTCCTGAGGCGGGAAACAATGTTTTTATTGACCCTCAGAATCCGCTTTCTATCATTAAAGGCGGTGAAAAAATAAACGATATTTTCTTACAAGTAAAAATAAACGGTGATATTGCTTTACTAAAGGCTGTGTTATACCTTATGTTAGAAGCAGAAACCAACCAACCGGGAAAAGTTTTTGATTTAGATTTCATTAATGAACATTGTATCAATTATGATGAATTTATAAATGATATTAAAAAAACCGATTTCAACAAAGCTGTTGCTGAAAGTGGAATTAGTGAGACTGAAATAAGAGCTTTTGCTGAATTACTCATTGAAAAGAAAAAAATTATTGTTTGCTGGGCAATGGGATTAACCCAACATAAAAATGCAGTTAACACGATTAGAGAAGTAGTTAATCTTTTGTTAGTGAAAGGAAGTATAGGAAAACCTGGAGCTGGAACTTGTCCTGTTAGGGGGCATAGTAATGTGCAAGGCGACAGAACTATGGGTATTTGGGAAAAACCTAATCCTGATTTCTTAAATAAATTAGAAGAGCATTTTTCTATACAATGCCCAAGAGAAGATGGTTATGATGCCGTAGAAGCTATTAAAGCCATGAACGAAAACAAAGTAAGAGTTTTTATGGCTATGGGAGGAAATTTTATTTCTGCTACTCCCGATAGTGAGTACACAGGAAAAGCCATGCAAAATTGCGATTTAACCATTCAAGTTTCTACCAAACTCAACCGTTCTCATTTAGTTACAGGGAAAGAAGCACTAATTCTTCCTTGTATCTCTCGTTCTGAAACAGATATACAAGCAACAGGAAAACAATTTATTACGGTTGAAAATTCTATGGGAATTGTACATAAAAGTAAAGGAAGTTTTGATCCTGCTTCGCCACATTTACAAAGTGAACATGCTATTATTGCAGGAATTGCAAATGCTACTTTTAAAAACAGTCCCATCAATTGGACAGCCATGAAAGATGATTATAATATAGTAAGAAACCACATTGCAGCAACTATTCCCGGTTTTGAAAACTTTAATGAAAAAGTTCAACAACCTAGTGGCTTTTATTTGCCTAATGGTGCAAGAGAAAGAAATTTCAATCTGCCTGACAAAAAAGCAAAGTTTACCGTTAATCCGTTAGCAGAAAACAAAGTAGCGAAAGACAACTTTATTATGATGACCATAAGAACTCACGACCAATACAATACTACTATTTATGGTATGGACGATAGATACAGAGGAATTATCAACGAAAGAAGAGTAATATTAATGAACAAATCAGACATTGAAGAAAGCAATTTACAGGCAGAACAAATTGTTCATCTAACCAGCTTTTTCAACGGAGAAGAACGTATTGCTCACAATTTTAAAATTGTACCATACAATATTGCGAAAGGTTGTGTTGCTACTTATTTTCCAGAAACAAATGTATTGGTTCCAATAGATAGCGTTGCTGACAAAAGCAATACGCCAGTTTCTAAATTTATTGAAGTAGCAATTTCTCATTAAAATTTAATTTACCTAAAACCCTAATCCATAAAATGAAAAAAATCTTAATAAAAAATATCAAAGAACTTATTCAGGTAGAAACAACTCCTAAAGAAAAGGTAGTTGGTAAAGAAATGGCAACTCTTAACACTATAGAAAATGCGTGGTTAGCAATAGAAGGAGATAGAATAATTGCTTTTGGTTCAATGGATAATTGGGGAGGAATTACAGATTGGTCTAATTTAGAGGTAATTGATGCTAGCAACAAAATTGTTATGCCTACTTTTTGTGATTCTCATACGCATATCATTTTTGCTGCTACTAGAGAAAGTGAGTTTGTGGACAGAATTAATGGTCTTACTTACGAAGAAATTGCTGCTAAAGGTGGTGGGATTTTAAATTCTGCTAAAAAATTACAAGCTGCCTCAGAAAATGAATTGTTTGATGCTGCTCTTCATAGAATAAACGAAGTAATTAGCACCGGAACAGGAGCTATAGAAATTAAAAGTGGATACGGGCTTACTGTTGAAAGTGAACTAAAAATGTTGCGAGTAATTAAAAGACTAAAAGCAGCTTGCCCCATTACCATAAAAGCTACTTTTTTGGGAGCTCATGCACTACCTACAACTTTTAAAGAAAACAGAAATGGATATATAGATAGCATTATAAACGAAATGCTACCTATCATAAAAGAAGAAAATTTAGCCGATTATATTGATGTTTTTTGTGAGAAAAATTATTTTACTCCCGAAGAAACTGAACGAATTATTCAAGCAGGAATAAAACAAGGATTAACCCCAAAAATACACGTCAATCAGTTTAATTCTATTGGTGGAATTCAGGTAGGAATTAAAAACAATGCTTTATCTGTTGATCATTTAGAAGTAATGACAGAACAGGATATTAAAGATTTGGCTAATTCATCCACCATGCCAACCTTACTTCCTTCATGTTCTTTCTTTTTAAACATTCCTTATGCTCCTGCAAGGGAACTTATTAATAACCATTTGCCTGTTTGTTTGGCTACAGATTACAATCCTGGTTCTACACCTTCTGGCAATATGCCTTTTGTACTTTCTTTGGCTTGTATAAAATTAAGAATGACTCCCGAAGAAGCAATAAATGCAGCTACCATAAATGGAGCTTACGCTATGAATTTAAGTAATGAGCTTGGTAGCATCGCTGTTGGCAAAAAAGCTAACCTTATTATCACCAAAGCAATTCCTTCTTTCCACCATATACCTTACGCTTTTGGCTCTAATCCGGTTGAAACTGTTATTTTAAATGGCGAAAAAGTAAGTTTTTAATCCAAAATTCTTCTTTTTAAGATTCCAAGAGTTTAAGTATTTCCACTAATTTTTTATGTGAATTATTGTTAATTTTATGACCGATAATTACTAAAAACTCTATCCATGCAAAAAATCTTATCTATTTTAATAGCTGTTGTCATTACTTTTTCATCAGCTTTTGCTAATGATGATGCCAATATCTTTACAGGAAATGAAGCCCATCAACTTGCATCAAACGCTAATCTTGTTAGAATTAAAAACTTCACTAGTGTTCCTAATTATATTCAATTTATTAATGGAAAAGAGCTTCCTTTAGCAAAACTAGAAAGTTGGTTAAGACAATACTACCAAACCGATGACAATTATGGTTTAAAATTATTAGACACTTATCAAGATGACTTAGGTTATATTCACTACAGATATCAACAAACCATTAATGGAATTCCTGTAAAATTAGCTATGTTTATTGCTCATACTAAAAATGGTCTTATCTATTCAATGAATGGTGAATTATTCGACAATACCAATGCTGCATCAAAAAATTCAATAGCAGAAAGTACTGCTCTATATAAAGCTCTTAATCATATAAATGCCAATTTATATAAATGGGAAATTGCTGAAGCAGAAAGCCATTTAAAATGGGAACAAAATGACCCAAACGCAACTTACTATCCAAAAGGAGAATTAACTTTCATTAATGAAGGTGGAAATATTACCAATACACTTAAATTGGCTTATGTTTTCAATATTTATGCTCAAGAACCTTTAAGCAGAAGAGAAATTTATGTTGATGCTACCAATGGAGTTATTCTTTGGGAAGAAAGCAAATTACACGATGCTGATGTTGTTGGCACTGCTGCCACAGGATATAGTGGAACAAAAACAATGACCTCTGATTTTACAGGTACCAACTATAGGCTAAGAGAAGCAGGAAGAGGAAACGGCATTAGAACATTTAACTGTAGTAATACTACAAATTATTCTAATACTGATTTTACAAATGCTACTGCAAACTGGACAACTTTTAACCCTGCTGTTGACGTATATGCAACTGATGCCCACTGGGGTGCAGAAATGACTTATGATTACTTTTTTCTTGAACATGGAAGAAACAGTATTGATAATAATGGTTTTCAACTGAACAGTTACGTTCATTATGACAATAACTTTTTTAACGCTTTTTGGGATGGACAACGAATGACTTATGGTGATGGAAATAACAATGCTACGCCATTAACAGCTATTGATATTGCCGGACACGAAATTACTCACGGACTTACCACTTTTACTGCTAACTTGGTTTACCAAGCAGAATCGGGTGCATTAAACGAATCTTTTAGTGATATTTTTGGAAATAGTATTGAAAGGTATGCTCGACCTTCACAAAACAGTTGGCAAATGGGAGAGGATTTAGGGATTGTTATAAGAAACATGCAAAATCCAAAAGCAGAAGGTGACCCTGACACTTATTTTGGTCAAAATTGGGCTTCTCTTACAGGAGGCGATAATGGTGGTGTACATACCAATAGTGGCGTTCAAAATTACTGGTATTACTTACTAACCATAGGTGGTTCTGGAACTAATGATAATAATGACAGTTATAATGTTACTGGATTAGGATTAACAAAAGCTGGGAAAATAGCTTACAGAAACTTAGTGGTTTATTTAACAACATCATCTGGTTATACTGATGCTCGTTTTTACGCTATTCAATCTGCTGTTGATTTATATGGTGGTTGTTCTCCAGAAGTAGCATCTACAACTAATGCTTGGTATGCTGTTGGAGTTGGTGGTCCATACTCGCCATTTACTGTAAGTGATTTTAATGCATCAATAACTACCTCATGTGTTGCTCCCTTTACTGTTACTTTTAACAATACAAGTATTAATGGAAATACATTTCAATGGAATTTTGGTGATGGAAATACCAGCACACAAACTAATCCAACACATACTTACACAGCAAATGGAACTTATAATGTTACACTAATTGCCGATGGAGGAGCTTCTTGTGGAAAAGATACTATAGTGAAAAATGCTTACATTACTATTGACAACAATTTACCTTGTATCATAACCTTACCGGCAAATGGTTCGGCTGCTACACAAACAGCATGTACTGGAACTATTTTCGATAGTGGAGGACCGAATGGAAATTATGGAGCAAATGAAAATTCAATTATTACTATTTCTCCAACTGGAGCTGCTGATGTAACACTTAACTTTAACAGTTTTGATATTGAAGCAGGACAAGGAACTACTTGTAATTATGATTATTTGAATGTTTATGATGGAGCAAACACAAGTGCTACTTTAATTGGAACTTATTGCAACAACAATGTACCAACAACAATAACTTCTACAGGAGGCTCTATAACTATAGAATTTTCTTCTGATGGTGGAGTTGAAGATGCAGGATTTGAAATAAGTTGGTCTTGTAACCTTTCAAACGTTGCTCCAGTTGCTAATTTCACATCAAATATTGATAGCACTTGTACAGGAGAAATTCAATTTACAGATATGTCAACTAACGGTCCAACTAGTTGGTTATGGGATTTTGGTGATGGAAATAATTCAACCCTTCAACACCCTTCGCATACTTATTCTGCTAGTGGAACTTATACTGTTCAGTTAACTGCAACCAACTCTATTGGTAATCATGTTGAGACCAAAACCAACTATATAAATGTTAATATGCCTTCAAACCCATCTGTAGTAGGTGATGCTATTTGTGAAAATACTATTGCCAACCTTTCTGCATCAGGAAGTGGAACATTAAATTGGTACAATGTTGCTACCGGAGGAACTATTATTAATACTGGTACAAGTTATACAACTCCTGTATTAACTACAACTACAACCTATTATGTTGAAGATGCTATTATTTCTCCTACTCTAACTATGGGAAAACCAAACAACTCAGGTGGTGGAGCTAATTTTAATACGCAGCAACATTTATTGTTTGATGTTTATGCTCCAATGGAAATTATTGAAGTAGATGTATATTCAAGTACTGCCGGAAACAGAACAATAGAATTAAGAAACAGTAGTAATGTACTTATTGCAACTACAACTGTTAATATACCAACAGGACAAGTTACCGTACCATTAAATTTTAATGTAATGCCAGGAACAGATTACCAATTGAGACTTGCTAATGGTTCTGCTATAAACCTTTATAGAAATGACGGAGGTGTAAACTATCCTTATACCTTAAACGGTATGGGTTCAATAACCCGAAGTACTGCTGGAACGAATGGCGGTTTATCTCATTATTATTTCTTCTACAATTGGAAAGTGAAAGCTCCAGATTGTATTAGCGGTAGAGAATCTGTTACTGCAACAGTAAACAGTTGTACTGATATTGATGAGTTACAACAAAATAATGGTATTAACGCTTTCTACAACGCTACCCAAAATGAACTTGAAGTAAGAATTAAGAAAATCCCTACAGGAAATTACAATGCTACTGTAATGAATGCCCTAGGACAAGTAATAATTGATAAAACAATTGCTGTTAGTAGCGACAATCAAATTGAAAAACTTAATTTAAACAATGCTTCTAAAGGCGTTTACTTTATCAGAATAACCAATGATAATTTTAACTATTCGTCAAAGTTTATTAAACCTTAAAGTACTTTCTATTTAAACCTAAAACTAAAAAAGAGGCTTACCAAATTGGTAAGCCTCTTTTTTGTATTATAAAAATTGGAACATCTATAACTAGTCTAGTTTCAATAAAAAAGCTGTTAGTTTTTTTATTCCTCTTTTTTGCATTGTTCTTCTGGTAAGGCACCACAAAAACCGCAAGCCTCTCCTTCTTTATTTAAAAAAGGACTGTTACTGGCACAAGTTCCGGAAAACCTGCCGTTTTTCTTCAAAAGAATTTTAACAGCAATCCCTGCAATCCCTAACCCTAGCAATACTATTGAAAATAATATAAGTTTCATAATTGAGTAATTTTAAATGTATATTAGTTAAGCACTTTGAGTTTCTATTTCTCTGTTTACTTTTTTAAATAAGCCTTGTAATACTTTTCCCGGACCAACCTCAATTACAGAACTAGCTCCATCTTGCAACATGTTTTGCATGGTTTGTGTCCATTTTACAGGGGCAGTAAGTTGTGCTATTAAATTAGCTTTAATTTGTTCCGAATCTGTCATTGGCAAAGCATTTACATTTTGATAAATAGGACAAATTGGCGAATTAATATTCGTACTATTTATTGCTGCGGCTAGTTCTTCTCTTGCAGGCTCCATAAGTGGAGAATGAAAAGCTCCTCCAACAGGTAAAACCAAGGCTCTTCTTGCCCCTGCTTCTGTTAATTTTTCACAAGCTGTTTGTACTGCCTCTACACTTCCAGAAATTACTAATTGACCAGGGCAGTTATAGTTTGCAGGAACAACAATTCCATCAATTTCACTACAAATTTTCTCTACTACATCATCATCTAAATTTAAAATAGCTGCCATAGTTGATGGTTCTTTTTCACAAGCTTTTTGCATGGCTAAAGCTCTAGCTAAAACCAATTTCAATCCATCTTCAAAAGAAAGAGCATTGGCTGCTACCAAAGCAGAAAATTCTCCTAAGGAATGTCCAGCAACCATATCTGGCTGAAAAGCATCACCCATAGTTTTGGATAAAATAACCGAATGTAAAAATATAGCCGGTTGAGTTACTTTTGTTTGTTTTAAATCTTCATCAGTTCCATTAAACATGATATCCATAATGTTAAAACCTAGCACTTCATTTGCTCTATCAAACATTTCTTTTGCTAATGCTGAATTTTCGTATAAATCTTTACCCATTCCTACAAATTGAGAACCTTGTCCCGGAAATACGTATGCTTTCATATTATATATTTTTTTATAATTTTCAACTTAATTTTATACCACAAAAGTACATTTTTCATCTTTAATGATTTTAAATTTTAGCACATAGTAACGATTTTTCTTACTTTTATCCTTATAAACAACCACTAGAAATAATTGACCACATCTTATGAATAGAAAAACCATCCAAATTATAATTGTTTTTGCTGTTGTTTCCTTAATAGGAATGATAGCTACACAAATATTTTGGGTAAAGAATGCTTATAATTTAGAAGAGAAACAGTTTAATGATAGGGTGCATATTGCTCTCACAAATGTAACTCATGAATTATTGAACATTAACAAAGACGAATCTGATTTAATTAATCCAGTTAAACAAATCAGTTCTAATTATTTTACTGCAGTTATAAACGACACTGTTCATCCCTATCTTTTAGAAACATTATTAAAAAAGCATTTTACTAGTCGAAACCTTACCTTAGATTTTGAATATGTTATTTATGATTGTTTTACAGACTCTATTGTTTTTGGCAATTATATTTCAGTTCAAGATGCTGAAAAAGATGAACTTCAGGTTGCTTCATCAAATATTAAATGGGATAAAGACGGACATTATTTTGGCGTTTATTTTCCATCTAAAAATGCCTACATACTAAACAAAATGGGGATTTGGATATTTAGTTCTTCTATAATTTTAATCATTATTATTTTCTTCTCTTATACTATTAACATCATACTCAAACAAAAACGATTGTCCGAAATTAAAAACGATTTCATCAATAACATTACTCACGAATTTAAAACGCCTATTTCTACCATATCGCTCTCGGCAGAAGTGTTGTTAAATCCTGATATTTCACAACAACCCGACCGCTTAAAAAGTTACGCAAAAATAATTCAAGATGAAAATAACAGATTAAAAAACCAAGTAGATAAAGTACTTCAGTTAGCAACTATTGAAAGAGACAAACTGAAGCTTGAAAATGAACCGATAGATTTGCATGAATTAATAGCAAACTCTATAAAAAGCTTTGAGTTGCTTGTTAGTCAGCAAGGAGGACAAATTACAGCTCAGTTAAAAGCTCCTGAACATATTTTCCATGGTGATAAAGTACATATTTCTAATATTCTTTATAACCTTATTGATAATGCTATAAAGTATTCACCTGAAAAGCCTACCATAACAATAAGTACTTCTCCATATAAAAATGGAATAGAAATAAGTGTGAGAGATAATGGTGTAGGTATTTCTGAAGAAGCACAAAAACATATTTTTGAGAAATTTTACAGAGAACCAACAGGAAATGTGCATAATATCAAAGGGTTTGGTTTAGGATTAAATTATGTAAAAACCATTGTGGAATTCTACAATGGAAGTGTGCGATTAGTTAGTAAAAAGAATGAAGGTTCTACATTTATTATTAAATTGCCACTTAAAATAAACAATAAATAGATAAAGTATGGGAAACAATAAAAAACTACACATTTTATTAGCCGAAGATGATACCAATTTAGGTTTTGTTGTTCAAGACAACCTTAAAGCAATGGGATATGAAGTTACACTTTGTATTGATGGCGAACAAGCACTAAAAACCTTTGTAAACAACAATTTTGATGCTTGTATTTTAGATGTAATGATGCCTAAAAAAGGTGGTTTTGAAGTTGCTGAGACCATCAGAGATATTAATCCTGAAATTCCTATTATTTTTCTAACTGCCAAATCATTACAACCTGACAAAGTTAGAGGTTTTACGATTGGGGCAGATGATTATATTACCAAACCATTCGACTTTCAAGAGTTTGTTTTAAGATTAGAAGCCGTTTTAAGACGCTCTAATTTACTTACTAAAGAAGAAAATAATGAAGTAAATAACCATAATATTGGCGATTACGAATTAGATATTAAAAACCAATTACTTAAACATAAAAATAACGAAAGAAGCCTAACCAAAAAAGAAACTAAAATACTGAGCTATTTGTGTAAACATAAAAACGATATTGCTCCCAGAGAAATGATATTGAAAAACATTTGGGGAAATGATGATTACTTTAGTGGCAGAAGCATGGATGTATTTATTTCTAAACTAAGAAAATACCTTAGTGATGATAAAAAAATAACCATTACCAATATCCATGGTGTTGGCTTTAAGCTAGAGGTAGAAAACTAATAATGGACAAAACAGCTCTCATAAAAGAACTTGCATTTACCACTAGCAGAAGTAGTGGTGCGGGCGGGCAAAATGTAAATAAAGTTTCCACAAAAGTAGAATTACTGTTTGATGTAGAAAACTCTAAAATACTTTCTGATGAACAAAAACAACTCATTTTAGATAAACTTAAAAACAGGATAAACAATCTTGGAATATTCAGACTACAAGCTGATACTACCAGAAGTCAGCTAAAAAACAAAGAAATAGCGATTGAACGTTTCTTAACCTTAATAGAAAAAGCATTAACCCCAAAAGTTGCCAGAAAGAAAACCAAACCCTCTAAAGCATCCAAAGAACAACGGTTAAACGAAAAAAGAAAACTTTCAGAAAAAAAGTCTTCCAGACGATATAAATTGGACTAACTTTGAACTTTACATCAAGAATCATCAAATCTTTATTAATAAATTGAAAACCATTACTTTTTATAAATACCAAGGCACAGGCAACGATTTTGTGATGATAGATAACAGAAATCATCCATTCGACAAAGAAAATATTGCTCTTGTTCAACAGTTGTGCAACCGAAAATTTGGTATTGGAGCAGATGGACTCATTTTAATTGAAAACCACGATGAATTAAATTTTAACATGATTTATTTTAATGCCGATGGTTCTCAAAGCTTTTGCGGAAATGGAAGCAGATGTGCGGTTGCTTTTGCCAAATTCTTAGGAATTATTGAAAGTCAAGCATTTTTTCTTTCTACAGATGGAGAACATGAAGCATGGATAAATAAAGACAATGAAGTGAGTCTAAAAATGCACGATGTTGAGACAATCGAAAAAGGTGCAGATTACTATTTTATCAATACCGGATCGCCTCATTATATTGTTGAAACCAATGAAATTGATAAAATTAATATCCCACAAAAAGGAGCTGAAATAAGATATTCAGAAAGATTTAAAGCCGAAGGAACTAACGTTAATTTTATTTGTCAGGAAAGCAATAATACACTAAGAATTAGAACTTACGAAAGAGGTGTGGAGGACGAAACATTATCTTGTGGAACTGGTGTTACCGCTGCTGCACTAAGTGTTGCTCATAAAAACAACTTGGGAGCTTCAAAAATTAATGTAGAAACAGAAGGTGGCCAATTAAAAGTAGCTTTTAAAAGAGACAACAATAAGTTTATTGACATTTGGTTGATTGGTCCTGCTGAAATGGTTTTTAAAGGAGAGGTTGATGTATGATGTAAAAATGTGATAACAACTATTAACGAATAACAAACACATGAAAAACATAATATTACTTCTTTTAGTAACTATCTTTTTTGCAAGTTGCGAATCAGATAACTATACCCCAAAACCTACCGGTTATTTTAGAATAGATTTACCAAAAAAAAAATACCAAACTACTAATTTAGAATGTCCTTTTCAGTTTGAAATTCCTGTTTATGCCAACATAACCCGTAATCCAAACCAAACTGAAAATCCTTGTTGGTTCGATATTAACTTTACTAATCTAAATGCAAGTATTTACGTAAGCTATAAACCTGTAAACAACAATATAAATGATTATTTAGAAGACTCCAGAACATTAGCTTTTAAACATACCGTAAAAGCATTTGATATTGAACAAAATACCATTTCTTTTCCCGAGAGAAACGTTTACGGCTTAGTTTATGAAATTGAAGGTAATACTGCTTCTTCTTACCAGTTCCACTTAACAGATAGTAACAAGCATTTTATAAGAGGTTCTTTATATTTTAACAATGTTCCCAATCAAGATTCTATACAACCTGTCTTAACTTTCATAAAAAAAGACATCGAACAGATTTTCAATACGCTAGAATGGAAATAGTTGCTAAAACTTATACTGATTTTCTATTTTTTTATTAAAAACATCTATAATATTTTATATATTTGTTGCTCAATCCTAACTAAACAACTATGAAACAATTATTTATTGCTTTATTATTGGTATTTGTCACATTTTATTCTTTTGGGCAAAGACCAAACACTATCACTTTTGCTGATAGTACCATTGTTAAAAATAGCTTCGGAACTCCAATTCCTTTTTATGAAGAATTTCATATTGTCGATTTAAAAAACAATAATGGTTTTAACATTATTAATTTTTACGATGATGCTTCTTATGAACCAAAATATTTATTTCTAAAAAGAAATTTTGATGGTACCAGCATTTCTGATACCATTTATCATTTTAACCCTCTAAACGCTCAAGGGTATGCTTATGGTGTTAAAGCAACTACAAAACTTGGTAACAACTCCATTGTTGTTTCAGCTGTAGAAGATGCTAACTATAATGCTCATGCATTTGTTTTTTCTGTCAATCAAACAGGAAATATTCTTTGGAACAAACACATTTTGATAGATTCTGTTACTGCTAATATTAGAGGTACCTTTGCTGATGAAGCGAATAATAATGTTATATTTTTTGGTTCTTCAGAAGACTATATAAGCACACCTTCTGTCTACGAAAGTTTTATTACTAAAATTAACGGAAACGGTGCTTTAATTTGGTCTAAAAAATTCGCCTATGTTGGTTCAGACACTAATGTACTTCATATTAGTGCCGGAACAGTAGCTAATGATGGAGATTATATTTTTGCTGCCAAATCTTGGTCGCCAAGTAATGAATTTTATAGAGTTTTTAAAACAGATACTAGTGGTAACATTGTTTGGAATATGCCAATTAATATTGTAAACCAACCTGGTAACGACACCATTAGTCCCAATGAATCCAAATCTATTTATAAAATTATACCTTTAAAAGATGGTAATGCCATATTAATAGCAAGTGTTATGAATGGCCAATCTGAAACAGATAACTTAGTTCTTATCAATTTTAATCAATCTACAGGAAATATTAATTATTCAAAAAAATACACCTTGCCTCTCGATGGCATTTATGTAAATAGCGTTGAAAAAGATAATAATGATAATGTTATTTTAAGTTACGAAGATCCCAATAACTCATATAATTGGTTAGTAAAAATCGATAAAAATGGTATTGTAATTTCTTCTCATCGTATTTTTGATACTACCACAAACACAGAATGGATAAGAGGTTTTAGCTCAACAGAAGACGGTGGATTTGTAGTAATTAATAACCGATTAAATAGCTTTCAAAATCCGGAAGGAATATTTGTATTTAAAACAAACAAAAACTTATTACTTTCTTGTGCTGACAGTACTCTCGGAATATTCTTTACTACTGAAAACATAAACACATTTAATGTATCAATTCCAGACAATATATACACCCCTTCAATTAATGAAGGTTCTTTGACTTATGCAGGAAACACTTCGGCAACTGTTACACAAGATTTATATTGCGATTGCCAAATTTCTATCTCAGGTATTGTTCATGACATTAACTCCGTACCTGCATCAAATACTACACTTTATCTTTATAAAGTAAGACCACAAGGACAATTTATTTTATTTGATTCAACTGTTACAGATTTAACAGGGAACTATTTATTTGATTATTTACCGGAAGAGTCATTTATTATTAGAAGTACCACTAATATGCCGAATACCATAAGCACTTATTATGGTTCTCCTAACGACCATACTCAGTGGGATAGTGCTTGGGTATTTAACTTAAATTGTTCAAACCCAACACTTATAAATAAAGACATTACTTTAATCCCTACTGTTCCTCAAACTGGAAATGGAGTTATTAGCGGTTTTGTTTATGAATTAACTGGCTTTGGTAACTTAAGAAAAGGACATGGTCCAAACAACAAAGCCTTAGGAGATCCAATTCCAGGTATTGACATTACAGTTAATCAATCTCCAGGTGGAGCAGTTGGAATTGCAACAACAGACCCTAGTGGAGGATATACTTTTACAGGACTAAATGTTGGTGCTAACTTTGAAATTATTGCAGAAATACCTGGTCTTCCTAACGATTCTATGTATACAGTAAACGTTACTGTTACTAATAATAATTTCGATTCACTAAACTTTTATGTTGACAGTGTAGGTATCTTTATACTTGATAGCAATATAGTTACAGGAATTAATATTTTTGAACAAAATGACCTTTCTATTGAGTTAATGCCAAATCCAACTAATAGTAATGTAAATGTTATCTTTACTGCTGAAAAAGATGGAAAAGCTTCATTAAAAATTATGAGCTATACCGGTGCTACGCTTATTGAAAAACAACATTTTATTCAAAAAGGAAGTTCTAATTTAACATTAAATCTAACAGATCTTGCTAACGGAATTTACTTTATGCAAATTCAATTAGACAACAAGGTATTTATTAAAAAAATAATTAAACAGTAATTTAATTCATCCCAAACTTCTTTAAGAGCGTTATTCTTTTCAAATATAACTTGACCGGAATAACGCTCTTTTTATTTCAACTATGCAACGCTTTCTTTTACTCCTAATTTCTAGCTTATTTTTAACCAACTTTGGTAATACCCAAACCCATAATTTTTTAAATTATAATGTAGAAAATGGGTTAGAACAAGCAGATATTTTATCCATTAATCAAACAAAGAATGGCTTTTTACTTTTTGGTTCTAATGGTGGTGGTTTAGGCATATTTAATGGTTATGAATTTAAAAGTTTTAAAGAAAAACAAGGTTTAGCAAACAACGTTGTTTTTTCAGTATCAATAGACTTAAACGAACAAATTTGGTGTGCTACCAACTCTGGAATAAGTAGAATCAATAAAAACCTGACTTTGGTAGAAAAGAACTACCTTAAAGACATTCCTTTTTATGTCAGTTATTCCTATCAAAATACCAATTACTTTGGTAGCGCAGCAGGTCTTTACATTTATAATCAACAAACAGATTCCATCATCAAGAAAAATTTCAGCCATGAGGTGTTAGACAAAGCATGGATAACCACTATTTTTATTGATTCTCAAAAAAATATTTGGATAGGAACTCAAAAAGACGGAGTATTTAAAGTAGAAGAAAGTAATAAGATTACCCAATTTTCTAAAGAAAATAGTAACTTAAGAACCAACTACATTAAGGCTATAATCGAAGGTAAGGACAAAGATGTTTTTATCGGTACGATTGATGGCTTATATCTAATTAAAAATAACAACTTAACCGACCTCGAAATACCAAGTATTGATGGACTATTCCTCACTTTTACTTCAGCTGTAATCCAAAACAATCATCTGGTTCTTGGAGCTCTAAATACAAGATTATACTTTGTTAATTTAGATAATTATTCCTTTTCGCTTTTTGCTCCTGAAAATGGATTTGACTACAAAAGAGTTTGGTGTGTATTTAATGACAAAGAAAATAACTTATGGTTAGGTACTATTGGTTCTGGATTAGTAAAATACATTCCTAATTTTAGTTATTACAACCAACACTCAGGATTATTAAATAATTATATTAATGCTGTTTATTTACATGATAATAAAATTTATGTAGCCAATCGTTTAGCCTTGCAAATTATCGAAAAAAATAAGGTTACAAACACTTTAGTTTTCGATGAAAGAAATCAATTTAATTACATTTACCATATTATTTCAATTGAAAACACTATTTATTTAGGTACTAATAAAGGCTTGTTTAAATTAAAGGACAATAAGTTTTTGCCAACAATCAACATTGCAGAAATAAATGTAATTAATGAAGATATTTATACCTCTTATCAATCTAAAAACAACATTTATTTTGGTGGAAAAAGTGGTTTATATCAATTTAAAAATGATACCTTAAGCTCCATAAAAAATGCTCCAAAAGCTTCTGTTTACAACATCACTGAATACAAAAAACAACTTTATATTGCTTCTGAAAATGGTATTTACAAGTTATCGGATAATAACTATGAATTCATAGGAAGTGGTCAAAGATTAAACTGTACCAGAGCAAGAAGTTTTGTTACCGATAATGAGTTACTTTGGGTGGGAACCAATGACGGTGTCTATATTTATGACGGAAATAAAGTAGTTTTTAAACTAAGTAATGAACAACATCTTTCTTCCGAAAATATTTATTTTCTGAAAAAAGACAAGAATAACAATATTTGGACAGGCACCAATAAAGGTGTAGACAAAATTGCTATAAAAAGTGTCTATGAAGCATTGAGTGACAGTACTAAAACTCCGGAAATAAAAAGCTACTCTAAAAATAAAGGGTTTAATGGTGTGGAATGTAACTTAAATGCAGTTGAAGTGCTAAACAATAATGAGTTGCTATTTGGAACAATTGACGGTTTGTTTATTTACAACAAAAAAGACGATTTAAAAAATGAACTCCCTCCTATTCTATCTTTAAACAACATTAAATTAAATTTTGTTGATGTAGATTGGAGTGTTTTTGGCGAAGTAGAAAATAAACTTCCTAAAAACCTATCATTAACCTATGTAAACAACAACCTTATTTTTGAATATGTTGGCGTTTCATTAACCAATCCTGAACAGGTGGTTTATCAATACAAGCTAGAAGGATTAGATAACAATTGGCTGCCAGCAACCACCGACCAAAAAGCAGTTTATACCGCCATTCCTCCCGGAGACTATACCTTTATGCTCAAAGCAAAAAATGCTGATAGTGTTTGGATAGAAGAACCCCTAACTTTTTCTTTTTCAATCACTCCACCTTGGTGGCAAACCACTTGGTTTTATGTAATCGCTGTAATTGCTATACTCTTAAGTTTTTATTTCATAATGGATTATAGAACCAAAAAACTAAAAAAAGAACAACAGGTTCTAACGCAAAAAGTGGATGAAAGAACCAAAGAATTGCGTGAAGAGAAAGAAAAGGTAGAACAAGTAAATTCTAAGCTAGAAACGCAAAAGAAAATTATTGAAGTCGCTAATAAAAACATTACCGACAGTATCAATTACGCTAAAAAAATTCAAGAAGCCATTTTACCTAAAGCCACTAAACTGGAAAAAATAATAGATTTTATCTCTATTTTGTTTGTACCTAAAGATGTAGTAAGTGGTGATTTTTATTGGTTTGAAAAAATGGGTAAAAAGATTATTCTTGCAGCAGCAGATTGTACCGGACATGGAGTCCCAGGAGCCTTTATGAGCATGATTGGCATCAATAATTTGAATCAAATTGTGTTAGAAAATAAAACTACCCAACCCGATATAATTCTTAAAGAACTTAATAACTCCATTAAAAAAGCCTTAAAGCAAGATGATAAGGATAGCGAAAGTAAAGATGGTATGGACATCGCTTTAACTTGCATCGATTACGAAACCAATACCTTAACCTATTCCGGAGCTTTTCGTCCATTAGTGTATATAAGAAATAATAAATTGTTTGAGCTTAAAGGCTCTCGACAGCCAATTGGAGGAAGTGCTCCAAACGATTTTGCTTACGATTTACATACTATTCCATTACAAAAAGGAGATGTTTTCTATTTATTTTCTGATGGTTACCCCGACCAATTTGGTGGACCTAAAGGGAAGAAACTGATGAATAAAAACCTTAAGGATAAATTCCTAGCCATTCACCAAGAAAGCCCTGCTAAGCAAAAAGAAATACTTTTAAATGACTTTAATACTTGGAAAGGCAATAACGAACAAATTGATGATATTCTAATTATCGTGATTAAAATTTAACTCCTCTTCTTGCGTAGTGAAGCGAAGAACAGGAATCTAGCCTAATAAACCAATATCTAACTTTTAGATTCTTAATTTGTGTAAAAAAAGAAGTGTAAAACAAACTTTAATTTTTAGTTCATTTCGTCCGATTCGTTGTTGTTATCTACCACACAAGGATAAATAAAATCACAGCTTCTATAAATTAAAGCATCCAACTCTAATAAAGAAGCTAATGCCAATTGACTATAATTTTGAGAAGCATTTCTAAACTGACCGGCTTCGGTTTGCCACAAAGTAGTAATCAATTCCATACTTCCTTCGATTGGATTAATTACTTCAAGAGCTTTTTTTACATTACCTGCTCCGGCATGATAAACATGCAACACCAACAATTTATACCAAATCTCGTTCTCGCTAATGGAAATGTTTCTTTCTACCAACATTTTATTGGTTTCAGGAATACAAATGGTTTTAATTAACTGAGAAGCCGCCCAAGCAGATTTATCAAAATCCTCACGTTCATCAACATATCCATTCACTTTTAACCCCATCTGAATAGCAACATTTTTCATTAACTGAAAAGAACCATAAGCACCAACAGAAGATTTTTGTAACTTATTCGGACTTTCTATTAACAAAATGGTTTGAGCATAAAACGGATCTACCCCATTTTTTTTAAATGCATCTATACCTTTTTCTATTATTGGTAATACACGTTGAAAATCATAAAAATATTTCTTGCCTGAAGTAAGAAAGATACGCGCATCAGCTGATAAACCGTAATGAGCTCTAATACTATCTCTAATAGCATTTTTACGTTCTTCTTGAAGAGCATTCCATTCTGTAACAGCTACTTTGGTTATTATTTGTCTGCTAGCACCAATGTTCAACAAAGCAGAATCTTCATCCATTCTCATTAATGTTCTCCAAAAAGTAGGTTGAGCCAAGGTGTCCCACTTCTCGTCATACAAGGATTTATTTTGTATAAAACGATAATTATTAAGGGAAGTATTATCATTATTCTTAAAGCCAACAGCTTCAACAATATGATGATCGAAAAAAGTAGGTTGAGCCAGCAGCCCAACATGGATAAATAATCCTAGAATAAGTGAAAGAAATGTTTGTCTGTTCATATGCATAAAACTACTACGCTAAGATAAGTATTTTGTTGTGTTTTTTAACATTTTTTTAAACACACGCTTGTTAATGGGCTGATTAAATTCTGGTTGTAATAAAAACCATAATGGCTATTCCGTCAACTTATTTTTAATCCGTAAAAATTTGTATAATTTCGTTCATCCAAAAACAACTTATGCAAAACAATAACACACTCCATTACATTAAAGAAGTAGTAGCTAACTTGCCAGCAGACTGGCTAAAGCTAACCACCCACAGATTAGATATTTATGATGAAAAATTGGCTAAAACTGAATTCTTAGAAGAATTTGAAAAGCTATTTGCCAACCATAATGCAGAAACAGCTGCATTAATTAAATTACCTACTGCTTACGATTATATCCGATTAGGTCACCCCTTATCTTCTGTATTAGAATGGGCGATTGCTAAACTAAATAATGTGCCAGCGGCAAATGTCATTAGTTTTTCATCTAGAACAATTCCTGTTTTAGCAGTGCTAAGAAAAAATTTATTCGAAAAGAAGAACACCCAACTTATTTACACCGGTGAATTACCTGCTTATTTTGATACAGCAACCCTAAAGCGTGTTTATGGTTATCAGTTTGAATTAAAACAGGTGAATAATGTAACAGAAATTCCTGAATTTAATGGCAGTACCATTTTTATTTCACAGCAAAAAGAAATAAGTAAAATTGATCTCCACCCTAACATTGATTTTTTTATCAGCATTCATCCTCAATGGGGAAGTATTTTATTGGTAAATGGTAAGCAAAACGAAAGGTACATCTCAGAAATTCAGCATGTAAGAAGAAGAGAAACCATTGCCATGACACCAGCCAATTGTTTTTCTGCCTTACAACAATTAATAGGAGAATCTGCTACTACTGAAGTAAACAATCTTGAAGCCAACAAAGCAAGTGTTATCGCTTCCATTAAAAAAATTACTGGAACTAGTAAAAATGCACTATTGGGTTCTTCCGGATTATCTATTCAATACGCCATTATGATGGGACTAATTGACGATGCTCTCGAAAAACACCCGGGAAAGGCTATCCATATTGTTGTTCCTCCAAATTGTTATGGTGGCACCAACGACCAAGCCAGAAGAGTTGCTGCTTGCTTAGAAAATGTTGAAGTGGTAGATTTACCCGTTGATGGTAACCACAATATGGTTGAAAGCACCAATATTGTATTGGAACAAGCGGCAGCAGCAGATGCTGTTCCTTTCATTATTGCAGAAATTCCTACCAACCCAAGAGTTGAAGTGCCCGATCTTTTAAAATTAAGAGACGTGTTAAGTCAACCACGTAAAACCGCTACAGGCAATGTAGCTATCGACCCTGTTTTTATTTTAGACCAAACTTTTTGCCCCAATGTACAATTCTTAGCTGAAGATGGAATACTCTCTACCATCAGATCCATTTCTTATGTTAGTGGTTCTAAATTTCCAAGTGGAGGGAAATGTACTGCCGGTTATTGTGTAGCCAACAAAAAAGCGGAAACCTTGTTGGATAAAATAGAAAAGCATCTCATACTTTGCGATAACGAAGCAACAGCACTTCAAGTGGAGATATTAGCCAAGCAAATTCCTTCTATGAATCAACGCATTAAAGATGCTTATAAAAATACCCGCGAATTGGTCAACTTTATTAAAAAAACTTTGCCAACTGCAAAAATCAACTTTGTTTCAGAAGCATTAGCCAATGAAGGATTTACTCCATCTGTTTTTTCATTAGATCTTCCTACCAAAGGCAATACAGATGAAGAAAGAGAAGTGTATAAAAGAGCGTTAAATCAAAAACTAATCGATATGATGATTAGTGAAATACCTAACGAGAGCAAATACTGTGTAAGCTATGGTCAGCTAAAAGGTTGTTATTGGACCATACCTGCAACATCTACTCAAGGTACCACTAAAGAAGACGACAAAGATTATATTGCCCGAGTATCTGTATCTCCCGATTTAGACCTTGAACTTCATAAAAAAGTCTTTTTAGATTTTGTAAAGCAAATTTGATGGTGGTGGAAATGGTATTTTTCAGTTTAAACCTTAAACTTTCATACTACCAAGCACAATAAGCAACACAATAAACAGTTAATTGGCATTATAGTTTTTTATGTAGTTTTGCTTTCTTAAAAAAAGCATAAGCAAAGGAATAAATTGAGTTTTAAGCATCTTATATATTTTTTTTTATTGTTGACAATTCCTGCTGTTGGAGTTTCGCAAACTGCAACCGTTTCGGGTAAGCTAAAAAATGCTAAGAACGAGCCGCTTGAAAATGCTTCTATATCAATAATCGGAAGTAGTAAAGGTGTTAAATCATCTCCTGACGGAAGTTACTCTCTAACTATTCCAGCCAATACCAATGTGACTATCGGTATTACTTATGTTGGCTTTAAAACCATAAAAAAATCGTTTAACCTTGCTCCTAATCAGGTAGAAGAATATTCTCCAACAATGGAAATTAATGTGGTAAATATCGATGGTTTTGAAGTAAGTGAAGAAGGTAATCGTTCTACCACGATGAAAAAAATAGACCCTAATTTACTCAACTCACTCGCCAATCCTTCAGGCTCTTTCGAAGCAATTTTAAAAACCTTTCCGGGAGTTAATTCCAACAACGAATTGAGCTCTCAATACTCAGTAAGAGGTGGTAACTTTGATGAAAACTTAGTATATGTGAATGATATTGAAGTCTATCGTCCTTTTTTAATCCGCTCGGGACGACAAGAAGGGTTGAGCTTTATCAACTCCAACATGGTAGACAATGTATCATTTTCAGCAGGAGGTTTTGAAGCCAAATATGGTGATAAAATGTCTTCGGTGCTTGATGTGCACTACAAAGAACCAGATGAGTTTGCCGGCTCAGGAACACTTAGTCTGCAAGGTGCCGAACTGCATATTGAAGGTGCCAGCAAAAACCACCGATTTACTCACATTACCGGAACCCGATTTAGAAGTAATCAATACGTATTACAAAGCTTAGATACGGATGGAGAATATCGCCCCATTTTTATGGATATACAAACTTACCTAACTTATGATATCTCAGAAAAATGGGAAATTGGATTTTTAGGAAATATAGCACTCAACAGGTATAATTTTATTCCTCAAAACAGACAAACAGAGTTTGGAACAATAAACGAAGCCCTACAACTTTCCGTATTTTTTGATGGTCAGGAAATAGACCAATTCCAAACTTATTTTGGAGCAATTTCTAACACATTTAGACCTAAAGAAAACATTGAATTAAAATTTATTACCTCAGCCTTTAGCTCTTTAGAAGACGAATCTCTTGATATTGAAGGAGCTTACAGAATTAGTGAATTAGAAAGAGATTTGGGCAGCGACAATTTTGGTGAAGTTAAATTCGATAGAGGTGTTGGCACTTTTTTCGACCATGCCAGAAACAGACTTGATGCAGCAGTGCTGAACTTAGAACACAAAGGGAAAATTGTAAAGCAACGCCACACCACTTTTTGGGGAGTTAAATACCAACGAGAAATGATTACCGACAAATTAAGCGAATGGGCTTTTGTTGATTCTGCAGGATATTTCACTCCTCGTCCACAAGATTCTATAGGTTACACCAACCCTGCTGCTCAGGGCGAACAATTGTTGGAACTTAGAGAAGTATTAAAAACAGATATTTCTTTAAATAGCAATAGATACAATGCCTATTTACAACGCTCGTGGCAATGGGAAAAAGATACTGTTGGCTATACTTTTACGCTCGGTGGCAGAGTAGCTTATTGGGATTTTAATAATGAATTTTTATTTAGCCCAAGGGCAGGATTTTCTATAAAACCTAATTGGAAAAAAGATTTTCTCTTCAGACTTTCCGGAGGGGTTTATTATCAACCGCCTTTCTACAGAGAAATGAGAGATTTAGATGGAATTGTTAATCCTGATATAAAGTCTCAAGCTTCTTACCAAGCAGTATTGGCTTCCGATTACAACTTTAAGGCATGGGAAAGACCTTTTAAATTAACCACTGAAGTGTATTACAAACACATGAAAAACGTTATTCCTTATCAGATAGATAATGTTAGGATTCGCTATTTTGCTACCAATAATGCCAATGCTTATGCCACAGGTATAGATTTTAAAATTAATGGTGAATTTGTGAAAGGAGTTGAATCTTGGTTCAGCATGTCGGTTATGAAAACTGCCGAAGATTTGGTAGATGACTTTTATTTTGTTGACATCAATAGCGATGGCGAAGAAATTGTTTATGGTTATACTGAAAATGATACTCCCGTAGAAACCAAAAGAGTTGAACCCGGCTATATTCCTCGTCCTACGGACCAACGCTTTAGCTTTAGCTTATTTTTTCAAGATTATATCCCAAAACTACCTAGTTTTAAAATGAATATTTCGTTGCATTACGCTACAGGATTACCTTTCGGTCCACCACAATCTAGAAACAGATATGAAGCAACTTTACGAATTCCTCCTTACCGAAGAGTTGATTTAGGTTTTTCTTACCATGCTAAATCTGCTGAAAAACAACTGAAAGGCAAAAATCCTATCAACACTTTTAACAACATATGGGTAAGCTTAGAAGTATTCAATTTATTACAAATCAACAATGTAATTTCTTATGTTTGGATAGAAGATGTTACCGGAAGAAATTATGCTGTACCTAATTTCCTAACTTCTCGTCAGTTAAACCTAAAAATTCATTTCGATTTTTAATTTTTATGAGCGACAATTTTTTTCCAATAATTGTAAATGAAAAATTAGCCGAAACAGGAATTAATAATAAATTTTTTCTGTTTTTATTTCGTGCTACCCGAATTCCTCCGCATATCGGACTTATTTTTAATGGTAAAGTATATGATATTACTTTGGTTGGTCCCAACTTAGGAACTGATGCTGTTACTTTTATTTCTACGGTAAAGAAAAAATATACCAAAACCTTATTTATAGAGCTAAACAAACCCAATTTTTCAGCAACTGAAATTGAAGCCACCTTATTGGAAGCCATGAAAAAATTCAATAATGTTTCTCAAGAAAACAGTTGCCTCTCTCCTATCAAAACAGCTTTTAAACAGCTTTTTGATATACAAATGGATGAAGTAAATTATATTTTTGATTTAATTCCGCTACTCTATCAAAAAAATATTGTTCAGCACATTTTTCATTTAAATTTAGAAAGAAACCTTCAAGAAAATACCTTTTATTTGCAAACCTATAATCAAAATGATATACAACAATCTATAAAAGCATTAAACAGAGTAAATGGGATATGTTAGTTGGTAAAAAAATATTTCTGCGTGCTGTACTTCCAATAGATGTAGAAAAATTGTTGGAATGGGAAAATGATACTGAAAATTGGGAAGTTAGCAGTACTGAAACCATGTTTACCAGAGAAGAAATAGTTTTTTTTGTAGCTTCCAAACAGCAAATAGAAACCCACGGGCAAACTCGATTTATGATTTGTTTAGAAACAGAAGAAAACACTATTGGCTGTATAGATTTGTTTGATTTTAATGCTGAAGAAAAAAAAATTGGCGTAGGCATACTTATAGGAGAAAAGCAACACAGAAGGAAAGGATACGCAAAAGAAGCATTGTGTTTATTAAGCAATTTTTGTTTCAACAAATTGGCTATTTCAACCATTTTTTCAGAAATTTTAGAAAGTAACACCTCTAGCATTCGCTTATTTGAAAGTTGTGGATTTGTTTTTAAGAAAACCAACCTACGCAACGGAAAAACAATGAGGTATTATGAATTGAATCCTTCAACTGAAAATTGAGCATAAACAAAAATTTAATTCCTTAAAAAGTGGGTTTCCCACCTAAAATTTGGTCACCCAAATTATTAGGAGTAACTTTGTATAAATCAAAAAAATAAAATTTAATGAGTACAAACAAAGTAATTGCAGTTTCTTATAACTTATATAGAGGTTCTGCAGAAGGCGAGTTAATCGAATCGACAGAAGGTAAAGAACCTTTAAAATTTTTATCGGGTGCAGGTCAAATGATTCCTGATTTTGAAAATAATATCGTAAATCTTAAAGAAGGAGATGAGTTTTCTTTCGGAATTAAAGCAGAAAATGCTTATGGTTCAAGAACAGATGAAGCTATTATTGAGTTACCTCAAGATATCTTTAAAAAAGACGGACAATTAGTTCCTGAAGTAGTTGTAGATAACGTTTTACCACTACAAGATCAAAATGGAAATGTAGTTCCTGCAAAAGTAGTATCTATTAATGATGCAACTATTACAGTTGATGTTAATCATCCATTGGCAGACCAAGATTTACATTTTACTGGTAAAGTAATTGAAACGAGAGTAGCTACAGCTGAAGAGCTTGATCACGGACATGCTCACTAATTCAAACAAAACAACAAGTAACAAAAAAGCAACTAAAAAATTTTAGTTGCTTTTTTTTATTTCAATGGGTCATTCCAGTTTTTATCTTTCGCTGATTTATCCAGTTGGATTTTCACATCTTTTTCATACGTCCATTTATTTTTATTAAGAGTTAACGCATCAAAAGTATCTAATGCCGGACCATAATATTCGTAAATTCCTTTCACCCTTGAACTAGACGGAACCAAAAAATCGAAAATAATTTGCTGTTGTTTTGGATGGTATTTCAACGACATGCTAGCATTTTTTGAATATTCGAAAATTACCCTGCGTTGTGTTCTTTTTTCCATTTTAAAAATAGGAGCTCCCAACTTAATATTTCCTTTATTATCCACCACAATTACATCTATCACTTTTTTGTTGGTCATTAAATTATTTCCATCCCAACCCAAAACAGTATAATAGTCCTCCCCTATTTTCTTATCATGAATAATTTCATAATACAAAGCTCCAAACCATGTATTAGGTGTAAATGTTTTCGTTTCTAACTTATCTAATTCCGCAGATTTATCTACTAACTCAGTAACTATCACCTTTTCATCGGCTGTTTTAAACTGAGTAAAGGCAAAGTAAGTGTAAGTGCCATCTGTATGCGGTAACGTCCAGTTGTAAATTTTTAGTTGATGAGCTTTTAACACACTAATTTTCTCTACTTTACTAAAGTCCGCATCAAACGAAGCATTGTTGGTTAACACTTCCTCTAAAACAGCTTTAAATTTGGTATTAGCCGCTGCTTTTTGTTCGTCCGTACTGCTTTCTATAATTTCTTTACCATATTTATTTAGTGAATCTATTTCACTACTAAATAAACCGGGCAACTCTTGTGTTACTCCTAAAAACGGAAGTAATACAATTAGTAAAGTAAGTTTAATGTTATTTATCATGATATAAAATTAAAAACCGTGCATAACTTCTCAACTATACACGGTTTTTATTTACCAATATTGTTCCACTTACAATTTTATAAGTGTAATCTGTCTTTTTTCGCTAACAATTCCTCTTCCGTTTCTCTAACATCTTCATCATCCACACAACAATCAACCGGACAAACTGCAGCACATTGAGGCTCATCATGGAAACCTTTACACTCTGTACATTTATCAGGTACAATGTAATAAAAATCCAAACTAACCGGTTCTTGAGCTTCATCAGCATTTACAGAGCTTCCGCTCATTAGCTGATAATCCCCTTTCACTTCAGTTCCATCACTTACTCTCCATTCATCACCACCTTCATAAATTGCATTGTTAGGACACTCTGGTTCACAAGCCCCACAATTAATACATTCGTCTGTTATTATAATTGCCATTTGTTATCAATTTTTATGTTCGTAATTTCGCATGCAAATATACGCAAACTTATATGAATTTGGATACTAGAATTGCTGCTTTTATTGTTTTAGGGAAATTCCTCAAGCAATTTCATTCACTAGAAAAAACCTCAGAAAATCAGTCGCTTAACAAAATATTCTTTGATGATTTTAATGATTTAATTTTAAGACAAAAAAGTTTAAACGGTTGGTTTACAGAAGAAAATGTCAGAAATGCTATTGGCGAAATTGCTGCTATGCTTAAGGCAGATGAATTAAAAAAATGGCTTGATACCTACTCCATTCCTGATGAAAATAATAGAAAAATTGGAGTAATAATGGCAGGAAATATTCCTTTGGTGGGTTTTCACGATTTTTTGAGTGTACTAATTTCCGGAAATGTTTTTATCGGGAAATGTGCTTCATCAGATAATACCTTAATTAAAAAAATTGCAGATGTTTTAATACACATCGACCCGGAATTTAAAGAGCGAATAATCTTTACGGAACAATTTAATAAAAACACTCCTGCTGATGCTTTTATAGCTACAGGAAGCAATAACTCTGCTCGTTATTTTGAATATTATTTCGGAAAATATCCATCTATTATCAGAAAAAACAGAAATAGTATAGCCATAATTAACGGAAAAGAAAGTAAAGAAGAATTGGCTGAATTAGGGAAAGATATTTTTAATTATTTTGGATTGGGTTGCCGAAATGTTTCTAAGCTGTACGTTCCTAAAAATTATGACTTCACTCCATTTTTTGAAGCTATTTTTAACTTTCAGGAAGTGGTAAATAATAACAAATATGCCAATAATTACGATTACCACAAAGCCATCTATTTGCTAAATAGTGAACAACTTTTAGATAATAATTTTGTACTACTCAAAGAAGACAACAGTTTAAGCTCTCCGGTTGGAGTAATTTTCTACGAATATTATGATTCAATAGCCCAATTAGAAAAAGAAATACAAGCAAAATTAGAAGAAATACAATGTGTAGTTAGTCAAACAAAATTTACTTTTAAAACAGTTAATTTTGGAGCAGCTCAATCACCTCAACTATGCGATTATGCTGATGGTGTTGACACTATGGCTTTTTTAAATCAATTATAAAATAGTAAAATGGAAAGTATTAAAAGAAATCAGCTAATTGATTTAGAGATAACTGCGGTAGCTTTTGGCGGAAAAGGAATTGCTAAAATAGCTACAGAAAAAGGCGATTATGTGTTGTTTGTTCCCAACACCATTAAAGGACAAAAAGTACGTGCTCGTGTGGTAAAAAGAAAAAGCAGTTTTGCAGAGTGTAAATTGGTAGAGGTATTAGAAAAATCTCCCGATGAAGTTGTACTTCCTTATCAAGCTATTTCGGGAGCTCCTTATGCAACCTTGCCTATTGAAATTCAACACAAAAACAAGCAAGAGCAAGTTTTTGATATCTATAAAAAATTGGCCAAACTGCCTAATGTAGAAGAGTTGTTTGATGAATATATTGGCTCCCCAGAAAATTGGCATTACCGAAACAAAATGGAATACTCTTTCAGTGCCATAGGTTTTGACGTAGAAAAACAAGAAGAGTTTGACGGTTTTGCTTTAGGTTTCAAAAAAAGAGGTACTTGGTGGATAGTTGAAAATTTAGAAAAAGACAGCGGACTTTTTGATGCTGAATTTGAAAATAAACTTAGAGAAATTCGACTATTTTGTGAAAAATCGGGTTTGCCCGCTTGGCATCCACCTAAAAAAGAAGGTTTTTTCAGGTTTTTAGTTGTTCGAAAAAGTTACCAAACAGGTAAATTACTTATTAAGCTAGTTACTTCTAGCGATGGCTTAGATAAGTTTGATTTTGATGATTTTGTAGTGTTGTTAAACCAACTTTTCTCTGATAGAATTGAAGGGATTATACATACTACCAATGATGATATTGGCGATAATGCTCAATCTCGTTTAGGAACCGAAACCTTACTTTATGGTAACAGTGTAATTACAGAATCCTTACTGGGTTTATCTTTTGAAGTGAGCATGCAAAGCTTCTTCCAAACTAATCCAAAATGTGCCGAATTACTTTACCAAAAAGCAGTAAGTTATGCTGTTGAAGGCAAAGCCGATTTTAAGGATAAAACCATCATGGATTTATTTTGCGGAACAGGAACTATTGGTCAGATTATGGCAGCAAAAACCAATGCTAAAGTAATAGGTGTTGATATTGTTGCTGAAGCCATTGAAAATGCCAAAGAAAATGCTGCTAAAAACAACGTAACTAACGTTTCTTTTTATGCTGCCGATGTCAATAAATTTTTATTTGATTATCCCGAATACACAGGAAAAATAGATACTATAATTTTAGACCCTCCAAGAGCAGGAATTGCAAAAAAAGCCTTACAGAAAGTATTAGAATTAGGAGCTAATCGCATCGTTTATGTAAGCTGCAATCCGGCTACACAAGCCAGAGATATTTTAGATATTAAAGAGAAAGGTTATAAATTGAAAAAATTCAGTTTAGTAGATCAATTTCCACATACTGCTCATATAGAATCTGTGGCGTTGTTTAGTTTGTAAGACTATTAATAATACAATATTTACTATTCTAACAAACAGGTACAAAGAAGAATACAACAATCCAAAGTAGAGATGTACAAGTATTTAATGATATTTCAATAACTAATTTTTAATGTATATTTGCTTCATTTTCATGAAACAGATATTCTTCTTAATTTTATTTTTAATTACAAATCATGTAATTTCTCAATGTACACAAGGTTTTGTGAGTACATTTCAAAAAGTGATTGGTGGAACAGGAAACGAAAGAGCTCATTCTGTTCAGCAAACTACAGATGGTGGGTATATTATCGTAGGAGAAACAACAAGTTTTGGAGCTGGTGCTAAAGATTGGTTCATTATCAAAATGGATGTAAATGGAAATTCACAATGGACAAAAACTTATGGAGGAATATCTAATGAAGATGGAAATAGCATTATCATTAAGCAAACAAATGATGGAGGTTATATTGTTTGTGGTTTAACAAATAGTTTTGGAGCGGCTCAAGATCCATATATTCTTAAATTAACTAATACTGGAAATATACAATGGGAGACTAGAGTTACAGGGTCTGCTGCAGATTATTTCAGAGATGTTTATGAAGCACCTAATGGAGATTTTATTTTCACAGGTTCTGTTATGAGTGTAAGAACTGGTAATGGTGATATTTATTTTTGTAAAATATCGTCTTCTGGAAATTTAATCTTAAACAAGAGTATCGGGGAAAATGGCAGATCACACTCAACATCTATAATAGAACTACCAAGTGGAAACTTTATTTTATCAGGAAATACAAATGTAACTGATATTAGGAATAGTTATATGATAAAAACTGATAATAGTGGTAATTATATATGGGGTAAACAATATCAATTATCTGGTACTGAAGAAGATTTTAAAGAAACTATTTTACTTAATGACGGCAACTTAATAAGTGTTGGTTGGACAACTCAGACCTCTTTTGGACAACAAAATGTTTTTATAACAAAAACAGATACTAATGGGAACTTTATTTGGTCGAAATCATATGGAGGAGCAAATAACGAGATAGGAGTAGGCATTAAAGAAAAAACAAATGGAGAATTAATAATTTCTGCATTTACTGGAAGTTTTGGAAATAATAATGAATTATTATTAATTAATACAGATTCCTTAGGAAATGTTATTTGGAGTAAAACATATGGTGGAGTTAATAATGAAGAAATTGAATGGTGGGGAAAAACTATTGATATAACAGCATCTGGTGAAGTAATAATTGTTGGAGGAACAACTTCTTTTGGAGCTGGAAGTGAAGACATCTATATTGTAAAAACAAATGAATGTGGAGAAAGTTTTTGTAATGAACAAAATGTAACATTAACAGTTAATTCTTTAACTTTTTCACCCATAAATTATTCGGTTCAAACTTTAACTGGAAATACATTAGTAAACACTAGTACTATAGTAAATACTATAAATTTTACGGATAGTTATTTATGTGCCGATACCGTTACAACTAGTTCTCCATGCAACCTTTCTCCTAACTTTTCAGCTACTAATGCTTGTTTGGGTGATAGCACTTTTTTTACAGACTTATCAGTGGATAGTATTGGAAACATAGTAAATTGGCAATGGTATTTTGGAGATGGAGATTCTTTAATCGGCATTCAAAACCCTTCCCATTTATATAATGGAGCTGGTAATTATAATGTTACTTTAATAATAACCAATAATATTAATTGTGTGGATTCCATAACTATATCAATTACTGTTAATCCTAGCTATAGTTCTACTCAATCTGCATCTATCTGTCAAGGTGATAGTATCTTTCTTGCTGGTAATTTTCAAAATAGCTCAGGTCAATATACCGACTCTCTTTCCACCACACTTGGTTGCGATAGTTTAATCATTACTAACCTTATTGTCAATCCTACTTTTAATGATTCTACTACTATTTCTATCTGTCAAGGTGATAGTATTTTTCTTAATGGTAGTTTTCAGTATAATTCAGGGGTATTTACTGACAGTCTTCAATCTGTTTTGGGGTGTGATAGTGTTGTCACTACAAACTTAATAGTCAATCCAGTGTTTTCTTTTATTCAAAATTCTACTATTTGCCAAGGTGATAGTATTTTATTTGGGTCTAATTTTTATGGTTCCTCTGGAACTTTTTCTGATTCTTTGCAAACAGTTTCAGGTTGTGATAGTATTTTGACGCTAAATTTAAATGTAAACCCTTCTTTTCAAAATATTCAAACTGTTTCAATTTGTTCTGGTGATAGTGTTTTTCTTGCTGGTAGCTTTCAAAACTCTTCAGGTCAATACACCGATTCTCTTTCCACCACACTTAGTTGCGATAGTTTAATCATAACTAACCTTGTTGTTAATCCTACTTTTAACGATTCTACTACTGTTGCTATTTGTCAAGGTGATAGTGTTTTTCTTAATGGTAGCTTTCAACATAATTCAGGTGTATTTACTGACAGTCTTCAATCTATTGCAGGCTGTGATAGTATTGTCACTACAAACTTAATAGTTAGTCCATCTCCCTCAATTATAGCTTCAAACGACACCACTATTGAAGCTTGTGGTTCTGTTCAATTAAATGCTAATGGAGGGGTAAGCTACTTGTGGAGTCCTTCAACAGGTTTAAGTTGTATTTCTTGTCAAAACCCTATTGCTTCACCTATTGTTACAACTAGTTATGTAGTTTCAAGTACTACCAATGGCTGTTCTGATAGTGATACCGTAATAGTAGTTGTAGAAGGGAGTTCACCATTAATAATACCTAATATATTTACCCCAAATCAAGATGGAATTAATGATAGGTTTAATTTTTCAGGAGGATGTTTAAGTGCTGTAAATAAAAAAATATTTAACAGATGGGGACAACTACTTTTTGAGTCTAACCAAATTGCCGAAGAATGGAATGGAAGAACAAAAGCAGGAGAAAAAGCACCCGAAGGTACCTATTTTTATATCTTTACTATAAGTTTGATAGAAGATGGAAATGAAACAACCAAAATATTTAAAGGTACCCTTACTCTTTTGAGATAACCTTAATTATCTTATCCTCCCATCAATCGAATATCCTTCACATTTAATTGTAGTGTTTTAATGTTGTTCCATTCGTTTTCTTCTATGGTATAAACCATACTAAACAATACTCCGGGCTGAAGTTCTTCAAACAAATGTGCAAACTTAAAAGCGATGCAAGATAGTTTATAATCTGGTGCTTCAGGCGAGTAAACTTCTAACTTTAAATGATTTTCACCAACAATTCTGATGTTATCGGTAGTCAGCAAATTTTCGCTTATAAATACAGGTTGCATATTTTCCGGACCGCAAGGTGCAAATTGTTTTAGCACACTGTAAAAACGAGGCGTAATTTGAGCTAATTCCAGTTGAGCATCTATTTCTAATTTTGGAATAAGCATATTGTCTTCAATAGTACTGCTTACAATTTTTTCAAATTTTTCAATAAAAGCGGGTACATTTTCAGGTAAAAGTGTTAGTCCGGCAGCATACATGTGTCCACCATATTGCTCTAACAAATCACTACAAGCATCAATGGCATTATATACATCAAAATCTCTTACCGACCTTGCTGATCCGGTAACTTTCCCATCAGAATGAGTCAGCACAATGGTCGGCTTGTAATGTGTTTCTATTAATCGTGATGCCACAATGCCCACCACACCTTTATGCCAATCTTCTTTATAAACTACCGTAGTTTTTCTTTTGATAAAACGTTGGTCGCTTTCAATAATTTCTAATGCTTGTTGCGTGATAGATGTATCGATATCTTTTCTGTCGGTGTTTAATTCATTGATTCCATTTCCGTAATCTATGGCATCATCATCGTTATCTGCCACCAGCAATTCCACGGCTTTGTTCCCGCTTTTCAATCTTCCTGCTGCATTTATTCGCGGAGCAATAGAAAAAACCACATCCGAAACGGTAAATTCTTTTTTATTATTGGTTAAATTCACCAACGCCTTTATTCCCGGACGATTTAATTGATTAAGTACTTTTAATCCATAGTAAACAAAAATTCTATTTTCTTCAGTTATCGGAACAATATCTGCACAAATACTAATGGCTAACAAATCCAAATAGGAAAACAACAATTCCTCATCATGGTTACTTTGTTTCGTCCACGCTTGCATTAATTTAAAACCTACTCCGCAACCCGATAATTCTTTATATGGATAATTACAATCTTTTCTTTTTGGGTCTAACACAGCAACTGCATCAGGAATTTCATCTCCCGGACGATGATGGTCGCAAATAATAAAATCCACTCCTTTCTCTTTGGCGTAAGCTATTTTTTCAATGGCTTTTATACCACAGTCTAATGCAATGATGAGTTTAAAGTCATTCTCTTTAGCAAAGTCAATGCCTTGGTAAGAAACGCCATAACCTTCAGCATATCTATCCGGAATATAATAAGCTAAATTTTCATAGTAATTTTTGAGATAGGCATACACTAATGCTACAGAAGTGGTCCCATCTACATCATAATCTCCGTAAATCAGTATTTTTTCATTGTTGGCGATGGCTTTTGTTAACCTATCCACCGCTTTATCCATGTCTTTCATCAAAAAAGCATCATGAATATTATTCAAATCAGGGCGAAAAAAATCTTTAGCTTTCTCAAAGGTATCTATCCCTCTTTGAAGTAGAATGTTAGTAAGTGTTGGGTCTAAGCTATTTAGTTGTTCAGAAAGTTTTTCTATTGCTTTAGCGTTAGATGTAGGTTTTATTTGCCATTGATATTGCATGGAGAAAAAAATTATCTGATTAATGAAAATAGAATCGAAACAAAGATAATAAATTCTATGTTAGATTAATGTTCCAAATAAGGGCCATCAATCACTTTTATTTCTCTTGGTATTATTTTAATTTTTGGAAAAAAGTATGCTAATGAAATTTCTAATCTTAATCTATTTTCAAATCCATCCATTTGTTTGGCAAAAAAACTATCAATTTTATTTCTATCAGTTTCCGTTTTCCATTTTCCGAAAGAATATCCATAACCCATTAAAAGATCCGCACCAATTCTACCACTAAAAACTAATTTATATCCCAAATTAAACCCATAATCATGCATTATTGCATCGTTAGAAATGGTTGTATCTGATAATATAATTCTATTATTTACATTTTTTGAATCAATAAAGTTTTCTGTAATATGTCTGTACCTATAATGTAAGCCCATAAAAAACCCTGTGGGAGCAGTTCTTCTTTTATTAGGTAAATAAAACCTTACTTCCGGCATAATGCCCCAACCCTTTACATTATACACTTCTTCAATTCTTGTTACCTCAGTATTGCTTGGTGTATGTTCCAACTCTCCTGTTTCATATTTTCCAAATTCATAAGTAATTAAAGTAGAGAAATTTTTTCCAAAAGTCCTTTCAAAACTAGGTCTGAAAATTACCTCATTATACGCTAACCCAAACATTTTACCCACACCAATATTTGAAAAATCCACCTTTACAACATTGATTTGTGAAAACACATCCGACAAACAACTTACAATACTTATTAATATGATAATTTTACTAAACTTCATAAATTAAATTTCTTTAAGTCGGTTAAACTCACTCAAACCCTTTGTTGGATTAACTATTTTCATACTTGGAATACTATATTCTCCGCCTGTTAGCAATTCACACTTTAAAAAATAAGTTCTTCCTAACTTAACATCTAGCTTAATTTTAAATGAACTTTTTGCTACTTTATCAGAAACACTATTTATTGTTAATTCATAAATATCCTCTTGGGTTATCTCATACTCATAAACAAGCCCGTTAATTACATCAACTACATTGCTATCATTAATATGTAATTCGTAATACATATTAGCCCCAGCATTCGCTTTAGGTCTATAAATTTTTATAATTGCATTCTCTTTTGATGGCTCAACAGGCGTATAATCCTTATTTATCTTATTACTCTCTCGTATCTCTTCGGTATCAACTCCTTCTATGTATTTCTTTACTTCTTTTACGCTTCCATCTTGATTGTAATAAGTCCATTTGCCATCTTTTTTACCTTTAATCATTTTCCCATCAGAAATTTTGATTTCATTATTATAAAAAACGACATCATAAACATCATTATCTTTATAAATATAGTTTCTTTCTTCAACTAAATGATTTAAGGAATCGTACTTATTTTGCTTATACAATAAACTTGGTGTGTGCAAGTAATATTCGAATGTTACCTTACTTTTTAAAGCACCTGCTGAGTAATGATTTAGTTCTGTTAATTCTCCTTTTTGATTCCATCTTTTCCAAATTCCATCTTTGCTTTCATTTACATAATTTCCTTCCTCTTTAAGCTTTCCATTATCCCACAATTTAGTAAAAGTAGAATCCTGAGCATCCACTTGTAATGTTGTAAAAACAAAAAATGAAATAAAAAAAGAAAATAATATACTTTTCATCAATAAGTTCTAGTAACGAATTAAAACTAAGCCAACGCTTTGTTTTCAGCAGTTTCCATCATAGATTTTACTGTTTCAATTACTGCATCAGAATCATATAAACATTCTGCATAAAGTTCTTCTTGAGTTCCGTGGTCAACAAACTTATCGGGTATGCCTAATCTTTTTATTTGTGCCTGATAATTATTATCGGCCATAAATTCTAAAACAGTACTTCCCAAGCCGCCCATGATACAACCGTCTTCTAAGGTAATTACCTTATTGAATTTAGTGAATACTTCGTGCAATAAAATTTCATCAATGGGTTTTACAAAACGCATATCGTAATGAGCTATACTAATATTGGCTGTTTCTTCCAATTTTTCAATGGCTTTTTTAGCTTCTAAACCTATTGGTCCAATAGATAAAATAGCTATATCCTCACCATTTTTCAGACGCTGGCCTGTTCCTATTTTTATTTTCTTAAAAGGTGTTTTCCAATTTACCATAGAACCGTTTCCTCTTGGGTAACGAATAGAAAAAGGACCGTTATTATCTGCTTGTGCTGTAAACATCAAGTTTCTTAAATCTTCTTCATTAATTGGTGAAGCCACTATCATGTTAGGAATACATCTAAAGTACGCCAAATCATAAGCTCCGTGGTGCGTTGCTCCATCAGCTCCCACTACTCCACCTCTATCCAAACAAAATACAACATGTAAGTTTTGTAACGCTACATCGTGTATCACTTGGTCGTAAGCTCGCTGCATAAATGAGGAGTAAATGTTGCAAAATGGCACCAATCCCTGACTAGCCATTCCTGCAGAAAAAGTAACTGCATGTTGTTCTGCAATACCTACATCAAAAGCTCTGTCGGGCATGGCTTTCATCATTATGTTTAATGAACATCCCGAAGGCATGGCAGGCGTTACTCCAACAATTTTATCGTTTTGTTCTGCTAATTCAACTATGGTATGTCCAAAAACATCCTGAAATTTAGGCGGCTGTGGACTTTTAGGAGCTATTTTTATGATTTCTCCTGTTTCTTTATTAAAAATACCCGGAGCATGCCACTGCGTTGTATCTCCTAATTCGGCAGGCTCGTACCCTTTACCTTTTTCAGTAATACAATGTAAAATTTTTGGTCCGGGAATATCTTTTAAATCTGCTAATACTTTGGCTAAGTAATTCACATCATGCCCATCAACAGGTCCGAAATACCTAAAGTTTAACGATTCAAATAAATTACTTTGCTTTAATAAGGTAGATTTTATTCCATTCTCAATTTTTTGAGCTATAGCTTGAGCATTTGGACCGAATTTACTAATTAACCCTAATAAATTCCAAACCTCATCTTTTACTTTATTATAAGTATGAGAAGTGGTTATATCTGTTAAATATTCTTTCAACGCCCCAACATTCGGGTCGATAGACATGCAGTTATCATTAAGAATAACTAGTAAGTTAGTATCCTCACTTCCTCCATGGTTTAAACCTTCAAAAGCCAATCCTGCAGTCATAGAGCCATCACCAATAACAGCAATATGTTGTTTATTTTCTTTTTTATGACGTGATGCTACTGCCATACCTAAAGCAGCAGAAATAGAAGTAGAAGAATGTCCTACAGCAAAAGTATCATATTCACTTTCAGATGGTTTTGGAAAACCACTAATTCCTTTGTAAATTCTGTTGGTATGAAAAACTGACCTTCTTCCGGTAAGGATTTTATGTCCGTAAGCTTGATGACCAACATCCCAAACAATTTTATCGTTGGGAGTATCAAAAACATAGTGTAAAGCTACAGTAAGCTCCACTACACCTAAGCTTGCTCCAAAGTGTCCTCCTTTTTGAGAAACTACATCTACAATAAAATCTCTGAGTTCATTACAAAGTTGAGGCAGGTCATCCTCTGTTATTTTCTCTCTTAAATCTTGGGGATAAATGATTTGCTCAAGGAGCTTTCCTGTTTGGTACTCTGCCATGTATAATCCGTTCTTAAAAATCTACTTACGAAATTACGTCTTTTTTAATTTTACCTACAACGTTTTTTCAGAAAGAAATTACTAATAGTTGTTAATAACTGTTACTTTCTTAGAGTAATAGATTTTTTAATTTCATAAGGTTTGTTGTCCTCTCCTAAAGCATTAACAACCAAAAAGTAGATTCCATCAGAAACAAACTGATTATTCATATCTTTACCATCCCAAAACCCTGAAATAGTATTCCATTCAAAAATAATAGTTCCATTTTGATTGTATACAACCGCTTTAAACTCTTTAATATTTTCTCCTTCTATTAGTAAAATATCGTTCTTACCATCTCCATTAGGAGTGAAAATATTTTGAATATCTGAAATAGAAGATTTTATAGCCGATAAAACTTCAATGTTTTCGGTAATGGTTTTCGTTTTCCCTTGTTTATCTTTTACAGTAAGCAATACTTCATATTTACCCGGATTATCAAATGTATGATATACATTTTCACCCGATTTAGTTGTGCCATCAACATGCCATTGATAATCGGCAGCTTCTCCAACAACGTTGAACTCAACATAAAGTGGAGCATCGCCTTTTTTGGTACTTGCTTTCAATTTAACATTTGCTAATACATCTACTTTTGGAGTATTGGTTGTTGACGATTGAGTTGGTGGTGTATTGGTACTTGTTACCACCGTACTTTGTTGTGTTTGTGTTTCTTTATTATTTTCAACAACAGTACTGCTAGGTGTTGTAGTAGTTTCAGTTGTATTATTGTTGTTTACAGTATTGCTCGAATTATTTTTTTCGTTAGAAGTAAGGTCTTTATCCTCCACTTCATTTTGTTGAGGAGTTACCACATTACTTCCATTTTCAGTAGTGTTGTTTTCTGTTGTTAATGATGTTTCAGTCGCTGTCTCTTTAATATTTTTTGGAACTAAGCTTTCAGTTATCACTTGGTTTTCAGCAACTTCATTATTGTTAGTCGGTTCATCTTTAAATGCATTGTAAATTAACACCGAAGAGGTAACTACAACTGCAGATGTAATAGTAGCTGCGGCAATTTTAAAGAAAGCACTTTTAGCAGCAAAACCTCCTGCATTTCCTGCAGATGAAGATGCGGATGAAGCTGGTGAGTTAATAGACTGCTGTATATTATTCCATACAGAAGCATCAACATTGGCTTCGTAATTTTCAAAGGTATCTTTAAAAAGTTGTTCTATATTTTCAAATTCTTTTTTCATCTTAATTTTTGTGTGAGATAATTTATCTCGTAATCGCTTCTTTCATTAATAAATTTTGCAAACAAACTCTAGCTCTAGAATATTGAGACTTAGAAGTATTTACTGTAATGCCTAATTGTTCTGCAATTTCTTTATGCGAATAGCCTTCTATAGCATACATATTAAAAACTGTTCTGAACCCTGTTGGCATTTGCTGAATAATTTTTAGTAAATCTTCTGCTTTTAAATCATCCAACGCATTGGCATCATTATTAGCTAGTAAAAAATCTACTTTTTCTATGTCAATATTCTCGTTGTTTTTCTTGTTTTTTCTGATATTGTCTAAAGCAGTATTTACCACTACCCTTCTAATCCAACCTTCTAAAGAGCCTTCTCCATTATAAGTATCTAGTTTTTCAAAAACCTTTATAAACCCCATTTGTAAAACATCTTGGGCTTCATCATGGTCTTTGGTATATCTAAGGCAAACTCCCATCATTCTTTTAGAGTAATACTCGAACAAATGCTTTTGTGCTGATGAATTATTCTTCAAGCACTCTACCACTAATTGCTCTTCACTCCATTTCATTTTTTACAGAAGATGTTTGTTTATTGAAAAAGGTTGCATTAGGAGTTGTTAAGAAATCCTAAATTTATTAACTCCCTTATTTTTCATAAAGTTAATGAAAAATAAAACACCGAGATAACTCAGTGTTTTATAATTTTAAAAAATATTTTTATTATTACTTAAAACAAATCAACACCGGTAAAGGTTGATGGCGATATTTTTTTCAATTCTGCCTTAATTTGATCATTCACATTTAAGGTCTCGATAAAATCCGCTATGGAAGTAGCTGTAATTTTTGTATTGGTTCTTGTAAGTTCCTTTAAGGCTTCGTAAGGTTTTGGGTAACCTTCTCTTCTCAATACTGTTTGAATAGCCTCAGCAACTACCGCCCAATTATTTTCTAAATCTTCAGCAATTTTAGCTTCATTTATTAATAATTTTTTCCAGCCTTTTTGTAGCGACTGAAGTGCTAAAACAGTATGTCCTATTGGCATTCCAACATTTCTTAATACTGTTGAATCTGTTAAATCTCTTTGTAAACGAGAGATAGGCAATTTTGCTGCTAAATGCTCAAAAAGTGCATTGGCAATACCTAAATTTCCTTCGGCATTTTCAAAATCTATGGGATTTACCTTATGTGGCATAGCCGAAGATCCTATTTCTCCTTCTTTAATTTTTTGTTTAAAGTAATCCATAGAAACATAGGCCCAAATATCTCTACTTAAATCTACTAAAATGGTATTAATACGTTTTTGAGCATCGAATAAAGCTGCTAAATTATCGTAATGTTCAATTTGTGTAGTAATTTGAGAACGTTGTAAACCTAGTTTATCTTTAGCAAAATCATTAGCAAATTTAATCCAGTTTATTTGTGGGTAAGCTACATGGTGTGCATTAAAATTACCTGTTGCTCCACCAAATTTTGCAGCAAAAGGTATGCTTTTTAATTGTGCTAACTGAACTTCTAAACGTTCAATAAAAACAGCTATTTCTTTACCTAATTTTGTTGGAGAAGCTGGTTGTCCATGTGTTCTTGCCAACATAGGAACATTTCTCCAATCTTTAGCACTTTCTTTTAACATGGTAATGATTGAGTTCAACAACGGAAGATATTCTTCTTGAAGTGCTTCTTTAATTGACATTGGCACAGAAGTGTTGTTAATATCTTGAGAAGTTAGTCCAAAATGAACAAACTCTTTATATTCAATAGGAACGCCAAGTTCATCAAATTTTTCTTTAATAAAATACTCTACTGCTTTTACATCATGATTGGTAATTTTTTCTGTGTCTTTTATTTTTTGAGCATCTGCCAAAGAAAACTGTTTGTAGATAGCTCGTAACGGCTCAAATAAATCTTTATTTATTCCATTTAACTGTGGTAATGGCAACTCACATAGAGCAATAAAATATTCAATTTCAACTTTTATTCTATAATTGATTAATGCCGCTTCAGAAAAAAAAGGGGCTAATTTTGCTCCTGCATTTCTATACCTTCCATCGAGTGGGGAAACAGCAGTAAGTGGTGATAATTCCATAGTCATTAAATTTAAAAAAAAGAACAAATTTATACCTTTTGAAACTATTAAACCCACATTATGCAATAGAAAATAAAGAATTTCTTTAACCCAACGTTTTTAGTTTTTTTTATTAGGTTTCTCAGATATAATTTCTGTCATAAAAGATTTTTGTTGTCGAGTAGCTATAATTGTATCGTTTATTGTATCTTTATAACTTTTAATTGGGGTTATTTTCTTTAATATCTCAATTAATTTATTATTCTGTTGTAGCAAGTTTTCTGTCAATTTTATTAACTCATCTGTAGTGTAGATTTTATTGGTGATTTTTTTATCTTTGGTTGACTTTGCCATGATAGTTATTAATTCATCAATTTCATTTTTTTCGAGCCAAACAATAAATGGTGTCATAATTTTTTTATTTTAGTAGTTTAAAATTCATTTAAAAACAAAATGCAACAAATTTTCAATAAATGTAATAAAATTTCATTAAAAGAAAAGAAATGATTCGGTTTTTTTACAAAAAAGTTATAAAAAAGAGAATTCACCTAAACATACTAAGTATTTTTATTTAATTAAAAAATAAATTCAATGTCTATCAATAACATCTTAAAAAAAATAAAACTTGCTAGAATAAATAAAAATTATTCCCAAAAAGATATGGCTGAAAAGCTAATGATATCAATCCCTACTTATTCTAGGTTTGAGCGTGGTATTACCAAAACAAATTATAATTTTCTAACAAAAGTTTGTAATTTATTAGGTATAAACATTAACCTTTTAGATACAGCAATAGATATGGACTTAGTAGAAGATTTTCTTCCTGTTTATGAAACTACATCATCAAAAATAACTACTACCACAGGTTCTATATCTCAAAAAGAAATAGAGGCTCTTATTAAATTACTCGAAAAACAACAAGAGGTTAATAAACTAATTTTAGAAAAATTAATTCACTTAAAAGCTAAGAGTATCTAATACCAACCCATCATAAGCCAACTCAATAAAATTGGGTAGTTCTTTCTGAACTTCTTTATGCTTTCCCATTAAATGGCTAATGTGAATTAAATATGCTTTTTTAGGATTGAGCATTTTTAATAGTTCAACTGCTTCATCTAAATTATAATGAGATATATGTTTTTCTTTTCTAAGTGCATCTAAAACAATAATTTCTGCTCCTTTAATCTTTTCTAATTCCTCATCATCAATTTTATTAGCATCGGTGATGTAGGCAAAATTGTCTACTCTAAAAGCTTTTACAGGCATTTTATAGTGCCAAACACTTATAGGAATTAAATCAATATCGCCAATAGTAAAAGGTGTATCATCAATAGTATGTAGCTTTAATTCTGGTACTCCGGGATATTTATATTCGGAAAAAGCATAATGAAATTCTCTTATTAATGCCGACTGAACTTCTGAAGTAGCATAAATTGGCAATACACTTTTTTGTTTAAAATTAAACGCCCTTACATCATCTAAACCGGCAATATGATCTTTATGTTCATGAGTAAACACTACAGCATCTAGATGTTGCACATTTGCTCTTAACATTTGTTGTCTAAAATCAGGTCCTGTATCTATAACAATGGTAGTATTTTCTTTCTGGACTAAAACTGAAGTACGCAAGCGATTATCTTTAGGACTATCAGACATACACACCTCACAGTTACAAGCTATAACTGGTACTCCTTGAGATGTTCCTGTTCCTAAAAATGTTATTCGCATCTTTATTTTTTAATAAATTAAAAATCTACCAATGCTTTCAATGCTGTTATAAAGCGTTCTTTAGGCATAAAATTTTGCTCTAATTCTCCAATAAATGGTACAGGCGTATCTAAACTCGCTACACGTTTTATTGGTGCATCTAAATATTCAAAGCAATTTTCGGTAATTAAAGCACTTAATTCTCCTCCTATTCCATTAAACATAGTGGCTTCATGTAAAATAATTACTCTGTTGGTTTTCTTTATAGAATTAAAAATGGTTTCCGTATCCAAAGGTACTAAAGTTCTTAAATCTATTAAATCTGCCGAAATTTCTGAGTTTGCATCTAACGTTTCTAATGCCCAATGTACGCCCATTCCATAAGTTACAATAGTTACTTGCTCTCCTTCTCTTACCAAACTTGCTTTACCAAAAGGCAAGGTATAATAATCATCAGGAACTTCTTGTGTTATACTTCTATACAAGCCTTTATGCTCAAAATACATTACCGGATTTGGATCTTCAAAAGCAGTATTCAACAAGCCTTTAGCATCATAAGGAAAAGCAGGATAAACAATTTTTAATCCCGGAACTTGGGTAAACCAAGCTTCATTACTCTGAGAGTGAAATGGACCTGCTGCCATACCTCCACCTGTTGGCATTCTTACTACCACATCTGCATTTTGTTGCCAACGGTAATAACTTTTAGCTAAATTATTACAAATTTGAGTAATACCTTCACTTACAAAGTCGGCAAACTGCATTTCTACCATGGCTTTTTGTCCGTTAATAGAAAGTCCTAAACCTGCCCCTAAAATAGCAGATTCGCAAAGCGGTGTATTTCTAACTCTTTCTTTACCAAATTGAGCTACAAAGCCATCCGTAATTTTAAAAACACCTCCATAATCTGCAATATCTTGCCCCATCAATACCAAGTTTGGGTGTTTTTCCATGCTTTGTCTTAAGCCATCAGAAATAGCATCAATTAATCTTTTTTCTGATTTTTTTTCTGTTGCAGGTTTTGTTTCGGAAAAAGAAAATGGTGCATAAACATCATTCAATTCTGTTTGAAGGTCTGCTACAATTTTTGGTTCGTTATAAGCTTTTTCCCAATCTGTATTTATCTCTTCTTTTATCTCAGCTTTAATTGCTTCAATTTTGGCATTATCTAATACTTTTTCGGCTAACAAATAATTCTCATAATTTACCACAGGATCTTTTTGCTGCCATTCATCCATCAACTCCTGAGGGACATACTTTGTGCCTGAAGCTTCTTCATGTCCACGCATTCTAAAAGTAAGTGCTTCAACTAAAACAGGTCGTGGTTTTTTACGAATAGATTCTGCTATCTGACTAATTTTATGGTAAACATCTAAAATATTATTTCCATCAATCAACTCTGTTTCAATGCCATAACCGATTCCTTTATCCACAAAATTTTTACAAATAAATTGTTCACTAGATGGAGTTGATAATCCATAACCATTATTTTCTACTAAAATAATTACGGGTAATTGCCAAACAGCAGCAGTATTAATAGCTTCATGAAAATCTCCTTCACTGGCACCACCATCTCCGGTAAAAACTAAAGTAGCTTTTCCTTCATTATTCAACTTTTTGCCTAAAGCAATTCCATCAGCCACCCCCATTTGAGGTCCTAAATGAGAAATCATACCCACAATTTTATGCTCTTGTGTTCCGAAATGAAAAGAACGGTCTCTACCTTTAGTAAAACCATTCATTTTTCCTTGAAATTGTGAAAACAAGCGATGTAAAGGAATTTCTCTGCTGGTAAAAACACCTAAGTTTCTGTGCATAGGCAAAATATATTCATCTTTTTCTAATGCTAAGGCTGCTCCCACCGAAATAGCCTCCTGACCTATTCCTGAAAACCACTTTGATACTCTTCCCTGACGAAGCAAAATCAACATTTTCTCTTCAATCAACCGTGGTTTTAATAAATTTTTATAAAGCTTAACAAGCTCTTCATCTGTATATTTTCTTCTGTTAAATGTCAACGCCATAAGTTGTATGTTTTGAAGTGCCAAATTTAACCGATTTTACCTAACTTCGTACTTTATTAATATAAAAATATAAAAATGAATATTCAGGAAATAATTGCCGGAATATGGATTTTAGGAGCTGTAATTTTCTTAGTTTACAAATACATTATTAAAAGAAAAAAACACGATTGTGATAATTGTGGATTAAAATAAATAAGCATGTCTGAAGGAAAAAACCGAGCAAGTATTAGTGTTGGTTACGAAGTGGAAGTGATTCAAAAACACCATCAATCTTCAGGGGAACTTACACAAGGAATTGTAAAAAGAATTTTAACCAACTCTAGAACTCATCCTCATGGCATTAAAGTAATGCTCGAATCGGGAATTGTAGGAAGAGTTAAAAATATTATTAAAGACTAAAACATGGGATTGACTAATAACGATATATTTAAAAAATTAAGAGTTGCTCACAAACTCAGAGATGAAGATATTGTAAACATTTGTGCATTGGTAGATTTTAAAATTACCAAAAGCGAATTAGGGGCTTTTTTCAGAAATGAAAGCCATCCGAAATATATGGAATGTGGTGACCAAATTCTACGTAATTTCTTGAACGGATTAATTATTCATTTGCGAGGCCCTATGCCAAAGAAAGAAGATAAAGCATCCTAATAACCTTACATCATTCTTATGAATTTATTTACTATTTTTGTGACAAGCATTTTTTCATATTCAATTAATTGAATTACAATAATTTAAAAACTTATTATTTCAAAATAAACGTTTTCTTTCAGTTAATCCAAAAAAATGATCATCCCTAATTATTTATCACATCTTATTCCTTTTGCCAAAAGAATTGGTTTAGCTTTTTTGGTGTTTTCATTATGTAGAATTTCCTTTTATATTGTCAATCAATCTCATTTTCAAGATGTTGTTTTTATGGATTTTGTTTATGGAGTTCGTTTTGATGCCGTTGCTATTGCTTATTTGTATCTGCCTTTTATATTAATGTCGGTACTTCCTTTTTCATTTAGAAGTTTTAGAAAATACCAACGAACTTTAGCTATCCTATTCTATATTCCCAATACCATTGCTATCATTTTAAACTTAGTGGATGTCGCTTACTTCGATTTTACTATGAAAAGAACCACTACAGATTTATTCAGCATGATTAGTGCCGGTGGTGGAGAAGATTTTATGACCTTATTACCGCTTTATATTATTGATTTTTGGTACGATTACATTTTACTGGCATTTTTAATTTGGTTTTCATGGTATATTTATAAAAAATATTCTCGTTTTAAAGGCATGTTTTATCCTTATGTAAAGAAAAATTACATTATTCAATCTTCCATTTTTGTTGGAGTGATGTTGTTTACCATTCTTGGTATGCGGGGAGGTTTCCAACTCAGACCACTAAACAGTGTTAGTGCTGGACAATATACACATGCTCAAAATGTTGCACTTGTTTTAAATACACCTTTTACCGTTTTAAAATCACTTACTAAAGAAAAAGCTAACCCCATCAATTTTTATACTGATGATGAACTTGAAAGCCTCTACTCTCCGGTTTTAATTATTGAAGGAAAAAATCCACTCAATAAAAAAAATATTGTTTTTATAATTATTGAAAGTCTTGCTAAAGAATATGTTAGTTATCACAATAAAAAAGGCTATACGCCATTTTTAGATTCCTTAATGACCGAAAGCTATATATTTACAAACGCTTACGCTAATGGACAAAAATCTATTGAATCATTACCTTCCATTTTAGCTAGTTTACCTCAATTAATGAATACGCCCTTAGTAGTTTCTAACTATGGAAGTAATGCCATAGATGGCTTACCTAAAATCTTGAAAACACACGGATACAACACTTCTTTCTATCATTCAGGAAGCAATGGTACTATGGGCTTTGATGCTTTTTCGAGTATGGCAGGAACTGAGAATTATTTTGGCTTAGATGAATATCCTGAAAAAAATAAACATTATGATGGCAAGTGGGGCATTTTTGATGAACCTTATTTACAATATTTTGCTAATGAATTAAATAAAAAAGAAACACCATTTTTCAGTACCATTTTCACTATTTCATCACACCATCCTTACACCATTCCAGACGAACATTTAGATAAATTTCCTAAAGGCAGCTTACCTATGCATGAGGTAGTTGGTTATACAGATTACGCACTAAAAAAATTCTTTGAAACCGCTAAAAAAATGCCTTGGTACAACAACACATTGTTTGTGATTACAGCAGATCATTCCACACATTCTGAACAAGCAAAATACAACACTCCAATAGGTCGGTTTGCCATACCCACTTTAATTTTTGATCCAAGCAAAGAACTTAAGGGTAAATACGACCCTCTTTTTCAGCAAATAGATATTGCTCCATCTTTATTAGGTTGGTTAGGAATTCCTACAAAATCAATTGCTTTTGGAAGAAATATTTTTGATAAAAATCCAAAAAACCCGTTTGTAATTAATTTTATAAATGGTGTTTACCAGCTCTATCAAGAAAATTATGTATTGTTTTTTGATGGTAAGAAAACAATAGCCTTTTATAATATTTCAAAAGATGAATTATTAATGAACAACCTCCTAAAAACTCAACTTAATGGAGAGGAATTAATCAAAAAAACGGATATGGAAGTTTTTATGAAAGCTGTTCTTCAGCAATACAACAACCGATTAATTAACAACCAATTATCCGTTAGTAAATAATTTATTTTGATAAGTTATGTCTAAAACCAAAGTACTTTTCATTATTAACCCTATTTCCGGAACAGGAAAGCAAAAAATAGTGGAAAAACTACTTGAAAAACATTTAGATACTCAATACATTGAATACGATATAACTTATACCGAAAGAGCTAAACATGCCATTGAAATTGCAAAAAAAGCTAAAGACAAGTATGATATTATTACCGCTGTTGGAGGAGATGGTTCTGTAAACGAAGTTGGTAGTCAGCTAATTGGTAGCAATACTACTTTAGCAATAATTCCTGTTGGATCCGGAAATGGCTTGGCAAGGCATTTAAAAATTCCATTAACCATTAAAAATGCAATTGAAACCATCAATAATCTAAAAAAAACAACTATTGATGTAGTTAAAATTAATGATGGTTATTTTTTAGGAACAGCTGGTTCTGGATTTGATGCACGAATAGGTTGGTTATTTTCTCAAGCAAAAAAAAGAGGTTTTTGGACTTATTTTAAAATAACTGTTAAAGAGTATTTCAATTATAACGAAGGAATTTATGATATTACTATTGATGGTAAAAAATTTAATACCAAAGCCTTACTCATCACTTTTGCTAACTCTAACCAGTACGGCAACAATGCTTATATTTCTCCAAACTCAAAACTAGACGATGGTTTAATAAGAATTATAATACTGAAAAAATTTCCTTTACTATATTCCCTTAACTTTGCCTATAAACTTTTTAATAAAAAAATTAACACATTTAGGTATATAAATGAATTGAAGGGTAAAAATATCACCATTATTCCTCCAGAAAAAGAATTACATATTGATGGAGAACCAGTTTTAACAGAAAACGAAATTAATTTAAGCATTCAACCTTTATCTTTAAAAATTATAACCCCATGAGTAAAAAAAATATAGTATATTCTACCAACAAAAATTTTGAATACGAAGACCACTTTGATGAAGAAATAGAAACTCTTTCTCCTGATGAACAAAAACTAAAAGTGATAATTGACCGTAAACAACGCAAAGGTAAATCTGTAACCTTAATTACAGGTTTTGTTGGAATCGATGATGATTTACAAGATTTAGGAAAAATTTTAAAGCAAAAATGCGGAGTTGGAGGTAGTGCAAAAGATGGAGAAATTTTAATTCAAGGAGAGCATAAAGATAAAATTTTTGATATCCTTTTAAAAATAGGATATAAACAAACAAAAAAAGTGGGAGGATAAAAAACTCAATGCTCTTAATGAATTTACAGCATTATTGTTTATTATTGTATAATAAAGAACCTCTGATTGAACTACAAAAAATACACATATCACTTTTTAACATTTATACTGCTTATTGCTAGTGTTTTTTCTTTTAGCCTAAAAGTTTTTGGACAAACTTATAATTTTAGTTATTTTAATGTGCCGGAAGGACTACCTCAATCTTCCGTTAATGCAGTTTATAATGACTCTAGAGGATATCTATGGGTGGCTACTTCTGGAGGTGGTGTTGCTCAATTTGATGGTAAACTTTTTAATAAATATAATGAAAAAGATGGTTTAGCGGGAAATATAGTTACTGGAATTGCAGAAGACAAAGAAGGCAACATGTGGTTTACCTCTACTTGGGGAGGGGTTTCTAAATATAACGGTAGAAATATGGTTGTATTAACCAAAAACGATGGTCTACAAAATAATTCTAATAATTGTATTTTTATTGATAATAAAGATAGAGTATGGATTGGAAGCTCCTCAGGTCTGTGCTATTACGAAAATGGTTTTTTTCGTACCTTAAACAAAAGTTTTTTTAATACATCTATTAATGTTATTACCTCTGACAATAAAAATAACATTTGGATTGGAACAACTGACGGATTAATAAAAATAAATGAGAAAGACACTTTTTATTTTAATATTAATAATGACTTACCTTCAAATAATGTTACTTCTCTATTACAAAATAATGAAGGTAACTACTTAGTTGGGTTTAAAGATACCGGAATACATAAAATACTTGCAGGTAGTATTGACAAAGATGCTAAACTAGAAGTAGAAACCATTAATTCATCACATAAAATTTCATCTATTATCGAAGATAATGATAAGAATATTTGGTATTCAACTTTTAACAATGGAATTTATCATGTAAACATAAGCACTAATGAAAATAAACATATTAGTAAAAAAAATGGTCTTGAAACAAATAATATAAATACCTTATATAAGGATAGAATTGGTAATATTTGGATAGGAACTAATGGCTCTGGTATAATTAGAGTAAATAATACTGCTTTTACCTATTTTAATGAAATTGTTGGTTTAAACCAGAACGATATTTTTGGAGTTACTCATGATAACGATGAAAATATTTGGGTTGCAACAGCAAGTAGTGGCATTTACAAATATAATGGTAACTTTTCAGTACAATTCACAGAGTTAAATGGATTAGGTAGCAATACGATAAAAGCTATTGTAAAAGATAATAAAGGTGATTTATGGTTTGCTACAACAAAAGGGCTAAGTAAATACAGTAATGGAGTTTTTATAAATTATACTACAAAAGATGGGTTACCTTCCGATGAAATAAAAAGTTTACTTTTCGATAAAAGAGGTTATCTATGGATTGGAACCAATGGTGGTGGATTATGTAAATATGATTTTAATAGTTTTACTACTTACACTATAGATAACGGACTATCTCATAACTATATACATTCTCTATTTTTAGATAAAAGTAAAAATCTATGGATAGGAACAGGAAATGGAATAAACCGTATGAGTAAAGAAGTAATCACGAGCTTTCCTGTTTCAAAAATTTGTAATTCTTATATCAGCAGTATTACTGAAGATGCTTTTGGGAATATTTGGTTTGGAACGGACCGTTGTTTAACAAAATACGATGGAATTGATTTCACTTCATTTACAACAAAAAACGGTTTGTCATCAGATGTAATTTACTTAGTTCATTTTCATAAAAGAGGTCATTTGTGGATTGGTACCAATAACGGATTAGATAAATTTACATTTAATAGTTACGGACAAGTAGATGAAATAAAAAATTATGGATTAAGTGATGGTTTTAGGGGAGTTGAATGTAATAGTAGAGCTATTTATGAAGATGAAAAAAACAACCTTTGGATTGGAACTGTTAAAGGATTGATAAAATATACTCCTTCAGAAGATAGAGAAAATGTTTTTGAATCTAAAACACATATTACAAGTGTTAAACTATTTTTCGATAATGTTGATTGGTTAAAGCATTCAAAGAAATTATCCAAATGGTATAATTTACCTGAAAACATTGAACTAAAATACAATCAAAACCATTTAACTTTTGAATTTAATTCCATCAATCTTTCTCATCCCGAAGCAGTATTATATAGCTTTAAGTTAGAAGGTTTTGATAATGATTGGTTTCCTGCTACTACAAAAGATGTTGCCACCTACTCTAACCTACCACCTGGAGCATATACTTTTAAAGTAAAATCTAGAAATAATGATGGTGTTTGGAATCAACAACCGGTTACTTTCTCATTTATTGTTAAGTCTCCTTTTTGGCAAAAATGGTGGTTTTATTTAATTGTTGGCTTAGGAACTTTCTATTTAGTTTTTAGAATTGCTACCTATAAAGAAAAAAGACAATTACAAATTAGTAAAGAACTCGAAGAAAAAGTTAAAGAAAGGACAATGCTTATTGAAAAACAACGTGATGAAAAAGAAATTCTTTTAAAAGAAATTCATCATCGAGTAAAAAACAATATGCAAGTAATCAATAGTCTTCTAAGTATTCAATCTAACTATACTAAAGACGAAAAAGCCCTGGCACTTTTTAGCGAAGCTCAAAATAGGATTCGTTCTATGGCTTTGATTCATGAAAAAATGTATCAATCTGGAGATCTTTCAAAAATAGATGTTCAGGATTATATTATTTCTTTAATTGATGATTTGGTAAGTTCATATTCAATAAATTGTGACATTCATTTAGATTTAAAAATAGATGCTTTAAAATTTGAGATAGACACATTAATTCCAATTGGTTTATTATTAAATGAAATTATATCCAACTCATTAAAGTATGCCTTTAAAGGGAAGGACAAAGGAACTATTACCATTCATTTATCAGAATTACAAAATACAACATTTAAATTAATTGTTGGAGATAATGGTATTGGAATGCCGAAAGGTATGCTACAAAAAGACGATGAGACATTAGGTATGGAACTTATAAAAGTATTTGTTAGCCAGATTGATGGCGAAATAGAAAGGATAGATAAGGAAGGTACTTATTTCGAAATTATTTTCAAAAAAAGAATTAGCAAAAAATGAAGCATAATCTCCTCATAACAATAGTTATTATTATGCTCTTTTGTAGTTTTCAATTAAAAGCTCAGGAAGCTGTTTTTGTTGGTACAATTTTAAATGCTAGTGATTCTATTGCTTTAGAAGGAGTACATATTATTAATAAATCAAGTAATATTGGTGTTGTCTCAAAAACAAATGGTAGCTTTTCTATTATGGCCAGCCCGAATGATACGTTAATCATTTCTTCTGTAGGATTCTCTACCTATAATCATGTAATAAACAAGTCTTATTTCAACGTTTATTTGCATAGAAGAACGTATAATCTTGAAAACTTTACGGTACTTCCTTATAAAGATTATGAGGAATTTAAAGAAGCCTTTACACAACTAAGAATTCAAGAAAACCCTAATCCTATTAATAAAAGTATATATGTCCCAAAAGAAGAGCTTTTAGCTGCTTACCAAGAAGCTAATGGAGGAATAATAATCTCTGGAGGCATTTCTGTCATATTGGGAGCTTTTAATAAATATGTTCAGGATAAAAAAAATTATTTAAAACTGTTAGAGCAAGACAAAAAACAAGCAGCAATTGATGAAAAGTTAAATTCCATTCTATTAATGAGAATTACGCCTATTAATGATGTTGAAACTGCTGAATATTTTCTCACCTACTGCGATTTTTCAAATTATTTTATTTTAAATGCATCTGAATTTGATCTCCATAAAGAAATCCATATTTGCTACGATGAATTTAGTCGTTATGTAATCAATAATTAAATGCTACCTCATTGAATACTTTTTTAAATAAAACTGCTCGTCATCTAATATCCAAATACAACGAAAACCTAGAGCATCTGCTTATTGTATTACCCAACAAACGTGCAGGATTATTTTTGAAACAAGAATTAAGTAAATTAATTAAAAACCCTATTTGGCTTCCTGAAATTATTGGTACAGAAGATTTTATTGAAAAAACCTCTGCATCCGAAATTATAGATAACCTCACCCAGTTATTTGAATTGTATGAGTGTTATAAAACCATTAGCGATGCTCCGGAAACTTTTGAAGACTTTTCTAAATGGGGGCAAATTTTATTACACGACTTTAATGAGATTGACAGGTATTTAATTCCTCCCGAAACTTTTTTTAAAGAAATAAACGATATTAGAGCTATAGAAATTTGGAATTTAGGAGATAAAGAATTGTCTGACTTTCAGAAACAATACCTTAAATTTTGGAATGAACTTAGTAATCTATATGTTACTTATAAAACCATTTTAGAGAGCAAAAACATGGCTTATCAGGGAATGGCTTTTAGAAAAGTAGCTGAAGAATTAGCTCTAAACCCAGAATCTTTTATTGAAAATAAAATTGCCCAATGGCAAAAAATAATATTTGTTGGTTTTAATGCGTTAAACCAAGCCGAAGAAACCATTATTAGTTCACTTATTAAACAAAATAAAGCTGAGATTCTTTGGGACGCTGATAAATATTATTTGGAAGACGACTTACAAGAAAGCGGTTTCTTTTTAAGAAAATATATTAAAAAAGAGGTTTTCTCTCCTTTTAATTGGATAAATGATAAATTTAATCAAACTACCAAAAACATTGAGGTTATTGGTGTTCCCCAACAAATAGGACAAGCCAAATATTTATCTAACATCTTAAGTAAAATTGACTCTACTGATAATTATAAAGATACAGCAATTGTTTTAGCTGAAGAAAACATGCTCATTCCTGTTATGCAATCTATTCCGGATGAAATTCAGAATGTAAATGTTACTATGGGATATCCCTTAAAAAATACCAGTCTTACCATATTTTTCGAAACCATTTTTCAACTTTTTATGAATGCAGAAAAATTTGGTTCAAAAGGCACACTAACGTACCATTACAAAGATTTAATTAACCTGTTCAGGCTTCCTTTTAGCAATGTAATTATTGGAAACAAAACAATTGAACAGCTAAATTCAAAAATTATACAACAAAATTGGGTTTTTATTAATAACGATAAACTTCAGTTTATAAACGATGCTCTGCCTTTTAAATTACCTACAAAAGCAACTATTTTAGATTTAATAAGCATTTCTAAAACCATTATTTCTATTGGAAAAGAACATTATCAACAATTAATTAAAAAAAATACTACCAGTAGTTTTCACCTGGAATTAGAATATTTATTTCACTTTTCTAAACTTTTTAATCAGTTAGAGTTGTTACTTACTCAGCAAGATGCTATAACAAGTTTTAAAGGATTTTACAGTATTTTCAGACAGCTATTAAGCTCTTTTTCTATAGAACTTTATGGAGAACCACTACAAGGTTTACAAATAATGGGAATGTTGGAAACAAGAAATATTGACTTTAAAAATGTAATTATTGTTGGAGCTAATGAAGGCGTTTTACCTAAAGGAAAAACTTTTAATTCATTTATTCCTTACGACTTAAAAAATGCTTACCAACTACCAACGCATTACGAAAAAGATGCTGTTTATGCTTATCATTTTTACAGGCTAATACAAAATGCCGAAAATATTTACATAACACACAATACAGAAACAAATGAATTTGGAAGTGGTGAACAAAGCAGGTTTATTACTCAAATAGAACATGAACTTAATAACACTAAAAAACCAAACATCACTATTTCTAAAAAACTAATCAACTACCCTACTTCTAAATTTGAACAATCAAACATATCGATTGAAAAAACTGATGAAGTGGTTAATCGTATAAAAGAGATTTTAAGCAACCAGCTATCTCCAACAGCACTTAATACTTACATTAATTGTCCGTTAGATTTTTATTATAAATACATTCTAAAAATAAACGAAGAAGATGATGTTGAAGAAACTATAGAACACAACACTTTCGGGAGTTTTATTCATGAAATTTTTGAACAACTATACAAAGAGTTCATAAATGTAGAACTTAAAGAAGAACACATAAAATTAATGTTGAAAAATGCCAATAAGATTACTTATGATGTGTTCTCAAAAAACTTTAGTGATGTTGAATTAAAAAGCGGTAAAAACCTTTTAATTTACTCTGTTGCTCAAACTTACATCAATAATTTTCTTAAAAAAGAATTGAACTTGATAAAAAAAAGTCAGCAACCTTTAATTGTAAAATCGTTAGAACAAAAATTAGATTATACAACAAATTATGGATTTGAAGTGAATACTGTTAAACTTTCTGGAACTATTGATAGAGTGGACTCAATAGGCAACTTAAATAGAATTATTGATTATAAAACTGGTAGTGTAGAGTCTACCGAATTAAAAATTAAAGAACTTGATGAGTTATTGTTGCCCAACAAAAAAAACAAAGCCTTTCAAATCTTATTTTATGCTTTGCTTTACCACAAAAACAATTCAACATTTTTAAGCGACATAACAGAATGTAATGCCGGTATTATTTCATTTAGAAAATTTACCAACGATTTTATGAGATTCAATCTTGATGGGGAAGCAAAAATAACAGTAGAGTTATTAACTAATTTTGAAAATCAAATTAAAAGAATTTGTGAAGAAATGATAGATAAAGACATTTCTTTCACCCATAATTCAAGCTCTAACTATTGTAAGTTTTGTAACTAACAACTATTCTATTTTTGGGCTTCAACAATTTTCTCCAACTTAATTCCCCTCGATCCTTTAACCAAAATATTTTTATTTTTAGGATTGTTTTCTACAAACCATTTAATTACTTCTTCGTAACTTTTAAAAAAATGAAGTAATTTATTGTTTTTGTACTTATCTGAAAACGAAAAGAAATTATTACCTACAAAAATGGTGTTTAAATGATTATTTGCAGCCTTTTCTATAATAACCAGATGCTCTTCGTCACTTACATTACCCAATTCAAGCATATCTCCTAAAATCATTAACTTATTTGAAAAATACCCCTCAATAAATGTTTCAATTGCCGCATTCATACTGGTTGGATTAGCATTATAAGCATCCAAATAATAGGTATTTCCTCTTATTTCAGCAAACTGAGAACGATTATTAGTAGATACATAATTTGTTATTGCATCAATAATATCTTGTTCATCAACATTAAAATAATCTCCTATACATATTGCAGCCATTATATTGGGAAAATTATATTTACCATATAAATTGGTCGTGATTATATTGTTGTTCCATGCAATTTTTAAATTAGGAGAACTTTCTACTAATTTAAAATCATGACTTTTTGCATTTTCTCCATAGCTAATTCTATTTATTTCAGAAGACAAATCCATTAACAATTCATCGTCTTCATTAACAAACAAAATCCCTTCATTTTGCTTTATAAACTTGTATAATTCAGATTTTGTTTGAATAACACCTTCGTAACTTCCAAAACCTTCAATATGAGCCTTACCAATATTAGTTATTATTCCAAAAATTGGTTCAGCAATTTTACTCAAAAAATCAATTTCTCCGATATGATTTGCTCCCATTTCTATTATTGCAATTTCTGTATCTGTCTTTAATGACAATAAGGTTAACGGAACTCCTATGTGGTTGTTTAAATTTCCTTTGGTGGCTAGAGTATTGTATTTTTTAGATAACACTGCAAAAATTAATTCTTTGGTGGTAGTTTTTCCATTGCTACCGGTAATTCCTATTACAGGTATTTTAAATTGTTTTCTGTGATGGTTAGCTAAACTCTGTAGCGTGGTTAAAACATCATCTACTAAAATAAATTTATCAGATTTAACAACATTTTTGTCATCAACAATCGCATAAGATGCTCCATTATCTAATGCTTGTTGAGCAAATTGATTGGCATCAAAATTTTCTCCTTTTAATGCAAAAAAAATACTGTCTTTAATAATATTTCTAGTATCCGTAGAAACATTTTCTTTTTCTAAAAAAAGATAATACAAGTCCTGAATTTCCATACAAACAAACATAAAAAAACCTCTTATGAAATTCATAAGAGGTTTTAATTTTTTATAAGCCAAACAATGTTAATATCCTAAACCAACCGGACTACCAACTCTTGTCATAGCACATCTAAATCCAATATAAGAAGTAGATTGTTCCTCAGTTAAATACCTTCTTGTTCCAGGAACCATCCAATAAGCTCTATCTCTCCATGAAGCACCTTTATAAACTCTAGCTCTATCATTAACTAATGATGTTTCTCCGAATTGATACATTTGTTTTTGTTTATCTAATTCATCAAAATCAGAATCTATAGTACCTGCACCAACTTCTCCATAGTACACACTAGATTCCCAATGTCCATCAAGATAATCAATATTATCAGCTGACTTATAGTTTCTTCTATCTGTTAAATTATCTTTTTCAGTATCAACATCTCTATATTTAATTCTTCCTAAACTATCTTTCTCAGCAATATAACCATCTTCATCCAACTCTTTAGTTTGGTAAACATTACCTCTAAATGGTCTAAAATCATCATTATCTTCTAATGATAAAGGTCTATAAACATCCATTACCCATTCACTAACATTTCCAGCCATATTATATAAACCGTAATCATTTGGCCAATAAGCATAAACAGGTGCTGTAACATCTGCATTATCATTTAACCTACCAGCAACTCCCATATTATCACCTCTACCTCTTTTAAAATTAGCTAATATTTGTCCAATATATTTTTCATTAGAGTTCCTAACTGCATGACCATTCCATGGGTATAATTTTCTGTCTGGAATTAATTCATCTATTGTATTTCCAATTAATCCATAAGCTGCATACTCCCACTCTGCTTCTGTTGGAAGTCTATATTTTGGTAATAAAATACCATCTTCCATTTTAACATTTCTAAACTCTTTGTTGGGATCTAAATCAGGAATTCCGTCTACTCTTTTTCCACTTTCATACTGGCCTAACATATAAGCTTCAGTATTAAAGTTATCTTCATTAATTTGGTTTGGATAATGCTCAAACAACCCTTCTCTAATCAAAATGATTTCATTCACTCTATCTGTTCTCCAAGCACAAAAATCGTTAGCTTGTAACCAATTTACTCCAACTACAGGATAATCTCTATAGGATGGATGTCTTAAATAATATTCTACATAAGGTTCATTATAAGCTAATTTACTTCTCCATACTAAAGTATCTGGCACAGCTTTCTTATATACCTCTGGATAATCTAATGAAAAAACTCTATCTAACCAGTATAAGTATTCTAAATAAGCAAAATTAGACACTTCTGTTTCGTCCATGTAAAAAGAAGAAACTGTAACTGTTCTTGGAATATTATTCCAATCATAATTTACTTCTTGTTCTACTCTACCCATTGTAAATCTACCACCTTCAATTAAAACCAAACCTGGACCTGTTTCTTGTTCCAAATAAGGTACTTTTTGAAAACCTCCATTTCTCGGATCATTATAATTCCATCCTGTTGTACTCGATTGTTCATGTTTACAAGAAGTAAAAAACAATGAAGTAATTGCCAATGAGACGAAAATTAAATTTATTTTTTGCAGTTTCATAACTATTTATTTTTAAAACTATTTTAAGATTAACTAAAAAGAAGGACAACTTATTGTTCTAAATCTAGGTTTTTTAGGTTTACAATCAAACTTCATTCCTGTAGAAAACTCATGAGAGCCTGCAGTCTGATTCGTTAATTTAGATACTGTTATATCATAACTATACCCAAATTTTAATATACCTGCTTCAAAACCTATAGAAGCGATAAAAGAATCTTGATTTCTGTACCATAAACCTCCATATATAGGTCCTTTATTATAATACATACCAAAATTTATTTGTAAAAAATTTTCTTGTAACTGAACTAACACATTTGGTGATAGAGTTGCTGGTTCTCCTTTGCTGTCTATAGGAATTTGAACGCCTGCATGAAAAGTATATTTTCTAGGTAAAGGACTAATACCTTCAATCACTGATTCGTTTGGCTGAGTTAAATGATGAACGGCAAAGCCAACAAATATATTTTCAGTATATCCCAACAAACCAGCAGAGAAATCAACAAAACTCCTTGGTTCATCTCTTTGTACTTCATTAGTATTAAAAATAAAACCCCTTCTTGGGTCAATTTGATCTCCAAATGTTAACTTATCCCAATCAACTCTTTTTTGAGCCCATGTTCCTTGAACACCTGCTCTAAGAGTAAGTTTTCTTGTAACCTGTAACTCGTAAGAATAAATACCACTAACATTGATAGTGTTTAAAGTCCCTTCTCCTGCTCTATCATTAAGCACCAATAACCCGACACCACCAGATAATGCATCTACATGCTGATCATAAGAAGCACTATTAGTAACAAACGAACCGCTTATTCCTGGCCATTGATTCCTATGGTTTAGTGAAAGCTTTGGACAATAAGATGCCCCCGCAAATGCAGGATTTAAATAAAGCTGATTAGCATAAAACTGTGTGAATTCAGGATCTTGCGCAAACAATCTGCCCGTAAAAATCACTACCAACAAAGCTATTAAACCTAATTTAAAGCCGCTTTTTATTATTATGTTACCTTTTATCATGTAGTTTTTAAACGTATAATTTAAAAATCAAGTTCCAAATGTAGCTATTTTTTTTACAAACCTAAAAAAAACAATAAAGATTTTTTAATTTCGTTTAGCTTTAAAATTAATTTGTAAAACTAATGTAATTAGTCTTAATTTTATAAAAAAAATTTAAATGTTTTACAGCAAACTACTTTCTACTGCCTTATCATTACTACTTCCTCTAAGTTTTTTAGCTGGAAATGTTATAGTTGAGAAAACCATTACATGGGACTTAACAGTTCAAAAAAGCACTGAATTTGTAACTCAAAAAAATAATTCAAGATGGTTTCCTTCATTTAATAACATGGACTTTATTGCCGAAAAAGATTTTTTAGCTATCTATTTCGATAGAATTCTTCTTAACCAAGAACGACTTATTGATATAAATATTATAAATATCAATTATGAATCTATTTCTTTTGAAGAAATACAAAATATGTACGGTTTTGATTATTTACCAAATGATATTGAACTAAAGTTTTTTAATGGCATAGAAAAAAAAACGAATTATGGTTTCTATAACTTTATTCCTATTATACATGATAAAAACAGTGGAACCTATAAAAAAGTGATAAGCTATAAATTTGAACTAATTACTGAAAAAACTATAGTTAATCAAAAAAATAAAAATTTAACTTTAAATTCTGTACTAGAGAGTGGTGATTGGTATAAAATAGGTGTTTCTAAAGATGGTGTTTTTAAACTTACTTATGATTTTCTAAAAGATTTAGGACTTGATGTCGACAATATAAACCCCGCCAACATTAAAGTTTATGGTAATGGGGGAAAAATGCTACCACTATTAAATAGTGATTATAGACCTGACGATCTTCAACAAAATGCTATACATATTGCTGGTGAAAACGATGGCGTTTTTGACAAAGAAGATTATGTATTATTTTATGGTCAATCTCCAAACACATGGGAATTTAATACAGTTAGTAATCGTTTTACTCATAAAAATAACTTGTTTAGCGATACTTCTTTTTACTTCATAACCGCAAGTAATACCGGACAACCGTCAAAAAGAATTACTTCTCAACCATCTTTAAGTGGAGCTACTACCAATGTTACTAGCTTTAGTGACTATGCTTATCATGAAAAAGACATTGTAAACCTTATTAAATCGGGTCAAGAATGGTTCGGAGAAGTTTTTGATATAAGAACCAGCTATAATTTTAATTTTAACGCTCCCAACCTTGATATAAATACACCAATTCAAGTAGAAGTTTTTGTTGCAGCTCGTTCTAACAACACTAGCACTTTTACAATAAGTACTAATTCTAATTCATTTAACATATCTTGTGGAAGTGTGGATCTAAATAGTTATACTTCTAGTTTTGCAACAACAAGTTCTAATGCAACTTCTTTTATAGCAACAAATGATATCGTTAACATAGGTATAACTTACAATCGCCCTAATTCTTTATCTACTGGTTGGTTAAATAAAATAGAACTTAACTACAGAAGAAACCTTAGTATGAATGGAAATCAATTATTTTTTAGAGATATAAATTCTGTTGGCGTTGGCAACATTGCTTCTTTCAACATCTCTAATGCAGGAACTATTTCCAAAATATGGGACGTAAGTGATCCATTTAACATTAAAGAAATTAACTTCACCCTTTCTGGAGGTATAGCTTCATTTGTTGCTACCACTGATAGTCTCAGAGAGTTTATTGCTTTAACTAATAACTTTGAAACACAAGTTAGTTCACTTGGCAAAGTTGAAAATCAAAACTTACATGGAATAACACAAACTGATATGATAATAGTAAGTCATCCTATATTTTTATCTCATGCTGGACAAATAGCAGATTTTCATAGTAATGAAGGACTTAATGTAATTATTGTTACGCCTCAACAAATTTATAATGAATTTTCTTCCGGTAGTCAAGATATTGTTGCTATCAGAGATTTCATTCGCATGTTATATAATAGAGCTACTATTTCTACAGATCTACCAAAATATTTACTTTTATTTGGAGATGGTTCTTATGATAACAAAAATAGGTTAACGAGTAACACCAATTTTGTTCCCACTTTTCAATCTGTAAATTCAACAAACCCCTTAGGGACTGCTTCTTATGTCTCTGATGACTTTTATGGCATGTTAGATCTAAGTGAGGGTGTATGGAATGGACCAGAAATAATGGATATTGCTATTGGAAGACTCCCTGTAAAATCCCAACAAGAAGCTAATAATGTAGTAAATAAAATAATAAACTATAATATAACTACTACACTTGATGATTGGAGAAATGATGTAGTTTTTGTAGGTGATGATGAAGATGCTAACAACATACATATGAGACAAGCAAATGAAATAGCTGATACTATAATGTCTCAATACAAACCCTACAATGTAAATAAAATACTTATAGATGCCTATAAGCAAATAGCAACACCAGGAGGAAACAGATATCCTGAAGTAAATGACGAAATTGATAAAGCGGTAAATAACGGCTCTTTAATTATTAATTATACAGGACATGGTGGAGAAGTTGGTTGGGCTCACGAAAGAATTCTTACCGTGCCAATGATAAATAACTGGGCAAATCAAAGAGGATATCCCTTAGTTATAACAGCCACTTGTGAATTTAGTCGATTTGATGATCCATCTAGAACTTCTGCGGGAGAATTGGTTCTGTTAAACAAAAATGGTGGAATTGCTCTACTTACTACCGTAAGAACTGTATTTTCTGGACCCAATTTTGCCTTAAATAAAACTTTATTCGATATTATATTCACTAAAAATAACATTGAAGATAAAACACTTGGCGAAATTTTTACAGAAACAAAAAACCTTACTAATGGAGGAACCAACAACAGAAACTTTACTTTATTAGGAGACCCTGCTCTTAAATTAGCCTACCCCAACCATGAGGTAATTACCACTAAACTCAACAATATTAATGTTAGCAGTATTGATACTATTAAAGCCTTACAAAAAGTAACCATTGAAGGATATATACAAAATAGAAGCGGACAAAAATTAACCAACTTTAATGGTATTATTAAACCAACTGTGTTCGATAAATCCAAAACAATCACCACATTACAAAATGATGGAGGTAATGCTATGCAGTTTAATTTGCAAACAAGTAAATTATTTAAAGGTAAAGTAAGTGTAACTAATGGTGATTTCTCATTCAGTTTTGTAGTTCCTAAAGATATTTCTTATACTTATGGTGTTGGTAAGGTCAGTTATTATACTGAAAACAGATTGGAGGATGGACACGGCTATTTTGATGGTTTTTATATTGGAGGAATGGCTGATAGTATTGCTGCCGATAACCAAGGTCCTGATTTGGAACTATACATGAATGACGATAATTTTATTAGCGGTGGAATGACAGATGAAAATCCAAGTTTATTAGCTTTTGTTGAAGACATTCATGGTATAAACATGGTTGGAAATGGTATTGGACATGATATCATTGCTATTTTAGACGACAAAACAGAACAGCCTTTTGTTCTTAATGATTTTTACGAAGCTGATTTAAACAGCTACCAGAAAGGTACAATACGTTTTCCTTTTAAAGATTTAGAAGAAGGCAGACACAAATTAACATTAAAAGTTTGGGATGTTTATAACAACTCATCAGAAGCTACTTTAGAATTTGTTGTGGTTAAATCTAAAGACTTAGTACTAGATAAAGTATATAATTATCCTAATCCTTTTACCACTTACACGGAGTTTTGGTTTGAACACAACCAACCTGGAAAACCTATGTATGCACAAGTACAAATATTTACTATTACCGGAAAATTAATTCAAACATTAGAACAAAATATTTTAAATGAAGGCTTTCGCTCTTCCTCTATAACTTGGGATGGTTTAGATGCTTTTGGCGACCAAATAGGAAGAGGTGTTTATGTGTACAAACTTAGAGTTAGAGCAGAAAACATGTCAGTTGCAGAAAAAATTCAAAAACTGGTAATTCTAAGGTAATTTCCTTTCACAATAACTTTAAATTTTATTCGTTTAGTGTAGTCAAATATTAAAATTTAACTACTTATATTGTTATATTTGCCATCCTATTTTTTAAAAAATTAAATGAAACGAATTATTTTAAGTCTATTAATTGTATCATTTTGCTCTACAATTAAAGCACAAGAGAAAAAAAGTATTCTCCAACTAAATACAATTACAACAGCAGTGCCTTTTTTATTAATTGCACCCGATTCAAGACATGGAGCACTTGGTGATGCAGGTGTAGCATCTTCTCCTGATGCAAACTCTATGCACTGGAATGGTTCTAAAATGGCTTTTATAGAAAAAGAAATGGGTATTTCCATTTCATACACTCCTTGGTTAAGAGACTTAGTTCCTGATATTAACTTATCTTATATTAGTATTTACAAAAAAATTGGCGATGGAGATCATGCTATTGGTTCATCATTAAGATTTTTCTCTTTAGGAGATATTAAATTTACTGATGAAAGAGGAAATCCCATAGGAGATTTTACACCTAATGAATGGGCCTGGGATGTTGGCTACAGTAGAAAACTAAGTGATAGGTTTTCTGCCGGTATTGCAGGTAGATACATTTATTCTAACCTTACCGGAGGAATTGATGTTGCTGGATCTAATACAAAAGCAGGAACTTCATTCGCTGCAGATGTTTCTGCATTTTATACCAATCCGGATGCTGTCTTATTTGATCAAGATGTTATTTTTAATGCAGGATTAAATATCTCTAATATTGGAGCTAAAATTTCTTATACAGATGATGCCATCAAAGACTTTATTCCAATTAACTTGAGATTAGGCCAATCGCTAACTTTTGTAATGGATGAATATAATTCCATAACTATTTTAACTGATATAAATAAATTGTTAGTTCCTACTCCACCTGAATATGCAACAGATGATTCCGGAAGACCAATTATAGATCCTGCTACCGGAGAACAAGAAATTGAATCAGGAAAAAACCCTGATGTGCCTGTAGTAACAGGAATTTTTCAATCCTTTAATGATGCTCCCGGAGGATTTGGAGAAGAAATGAGAGAAATTAATATTTCTGCAGGTTTAGAATATTGGTACAACAAGCAATTTGCTGCACGTTTTGGTTATTTTCATGAACACTCTACGAAAGGGAATAGAAAGTTTTTTACTGCTGGTGCCGGACTTAAACTAAGCGTTTTTAGTATTGACTTCTCTTATTTATTTTCTACTGTTGCCAGAAATCCTCTTGCTAATACTATTCGTTTTACACTACGTTTTGATTTTGATGATTTTAAATCTCAAAATGAATCTACTACTAATTAATTATTATGAAAATACGAGTAGGGTTTGGTTTTGATGTTCATCAATTGGAAGAAGGAAAAGATTTTTGGCTTGGTGGTATAAAAATCCCTCACACCAAAGGTGCTGTTGGTCACTCTGATGCTGATGTACTAATTCACACTATTTGCGATGCTCTTTTAGGTGCTGCCAACTTAAGAGATATTGGTTTTCATTTTCCCCCAACCGATAATACATACAAAGGAATTGATAGTAAAATTCTTTTAAAAGATGTAGTAAAATTAATTACTGACAAAGGATATTCTATTGGCAACATTGACGCTACTATTGCTTTACAACAGCCTAAGATCAATCCTTTTATTCCACAAATTAAAACTACCCTTTGCCCTATTCTTGAAATTGACGAAGAAGATTTATCCATTAAAGCAACCACTACAGAAAAATTAGGCTTTGAAGGCAGAGAAGAAGGTGTTTCTGCGTATGCAGTTGTACTTATTCAAAAATCGTAATCTTTATGTCCTTACAAGAAAATATTTCACTACGCCCTCACAACACTTTTGGCATAGATGTAAAAACAAAAAAGTTAGCAACTATTAAAAGTGTTGATGAACTCAAAAACACTTTAAGTAACAACCTTCTACCTTTATATATACTTGGCGGAGGAAGCAATATTCTTTTTACCAAAGATTTTGATGGTCTAATCATTAAAAACGAACTAAAAGGCATACAGCTTATCAACGAAAATGAAAATGAAGTCTATTTAAAAGTAGCTTCGGGCGAAGTATGGCACGAGTTTGTTTGCTTTTGTATTGAAAATAACTATTGCGGCATTGAAAACCTATCTTTAATTCCTGGAAGTGTTGGAGCTTCTCCCATGCAAAATATTGGTGCTTACGGAGTGGAAGTAAAAGATTTCATCACCGAAGTAGAAGCCTTACATTTAAAATCATTAAAAATCACTCATTTTTCTACTAACGATTGTGAGTTTGATTACCGAAGCAGCATTTTTAAAACCAAAGAAAAAGGCAACTATTTTATTACCGCTGTAACGTTTAGATTAAATAAGCAACCTAACATCAATACTAGTTACGGAGCTATTCAATCAGAATTGGAAGCAATGGGAATTAATAATCCTACCATAAAAGATGTAAGCAAAGCGGTAATCAACATCCGACAAAGTAAATTACCCGACCCTAAAGAAATTGGTAATGCTGGAAGTTTTTTTAAAAATCCTTCTGTAAGTAATGAAAAAGCTGAACAACTAAAAAAAGACTTCCCAGAAATACCCAACTATCCACAAAATAACGGAACTACTAAAATTGCCGCAGGTTGGCTAATAGAGCAATGTGGCTATAAAGGAAAGACTTTTGGAACTTATGGTGTACACAAAAAACAAGCGTTAGTGTTGGTCAATTATAGCAATGCTAAAGGACAAGAAATTTATGATTTGTCTTCTGAGATAATTAATGCTGTAAATACTAAATTCGGTATTGAACTGGAAAGAGAAGTGAACGTTCTTTAAGACTTATTCTTCTTTTCAAACTCTTTTACAATTTCATCGAGCGATTTTCCTTGTAATTTAATAGACTCTTTAGCACTTTCTGCCAAAGGATGATCGGGATATTTATCTATAAATTCTTGATATAACATTTTAGCATTTTCATCTTCATTAAGCATATCTCCAACAATAGTTGCTTTATAAAACAAAGCTAAAGGAGCTCTTTCATGATCAGGGTCTCTTTCTAACAATCCATTAAGGTGTTTAATAGCTAAATGCGGTTTGTTTATTGCTTTTGCTAATTCTCCTGCTCTAAACTGATATTCTTTAGAGATACTTTCAAAACTATGGTGTTTTAAAAAATCTTCGTAAGCTAATAATAATTTTTCTGCAACTTCTCTATGAACCCCAGTAGTGTCATTTGCCAAAATCAACGAATAATTATCAATTAAAGCAATTCTTTCTTCAATAGTATCAACTATGGTGTCTTTTACTTCTTCGTTTTTTTCAATAACAATATCTTGGTCTGAAGAACCTGAACAAGCTACAAAAACACCTAATAAGGCAACACTCATAAAAATTAATGCTTTTTTTATCATAATGATTTATTTTTTAATAATGGAAATTTCATTCTGTAACCAACTTTAATTTCACCTTTAGTAATAGCGTTTAGTCGGCTTTTAATTAATTGTTTTTTTAAGGGGTTGATTTTATCGACAAACAATACACCTTCAATATGGTCATACTCGTGCTGTACAACTCTTGCTCCTAATCCATCTAACTTTTCTTCCACCAATTCAAAGTTTTCATTGTAATATTCAATAGTCAGTTCAGGTTTTCTAGCAACTTCTTCTCTAATTCCGGGAATACTTAAACAACCTTCTTCAAACTTCCATTCTTTGCCTTTTTCTTCAATAATAATAGGATTGATGAATACGCGCTTAAAACCTTCTAATTCAGGAGCCTCTCCATCTTCATTAAAGCCTGCTGCATCGACAATAAACAAACGTATAGGTAATCCTATTTGTGGAGCTGCCAACCCAACGCCTTTTGAGTGATACATGGTTTCAAACATATCAGCAATAAGTTGTTTTAAGTCAGGATAGTTAGCATCTATCTCTTCGGTTTCCTTTCTCAAAACCGGATCTCCGTAAGCTACAATTGGTAATATCATAAAACAAAATTAGCAATATTTTTTGTTTCTTTGTCAACGATTATTTTATCATCAATTTTTAACCTTCCATAACAAAATGAAATACCTATTATTTACGCTTACTTTTTTATCTTTTATTGCTTGTAATACAAGTTCCGAAAAAAAAGCTCCTAACGAGGTAAAAGGTTATGCCCAAGGTACAACCTACCAAATTTTATACATAGATGACAGAAATTTTCAACGTTCGGTAGATTCTATTTTAATTGCCATAGATAATTCGCTATCTACCTACAACAAACGTTCTATTATCACTAATTTTAATCAGGCAGATAGTGCATTAGAAGTTGATGCTTATTTTATTGATGTTTTTAATATGGCTAAAGAGGTTTACACAACAACAGGAGGTGCTTTTAATCCTACTGTTATGCATTTAGTAAATGCTTGGGGATTTGGCTTTAAAAACACCGAAAAGACAGATAGTGCTACTATTGATAGTTTATTGCAATTCACCAATTTTGATTTAATTACCATTGAAAACAATATTGCCATTAAGCAAAATAAAAATATGATGTTAGACTTTAACGCTATAGCTCAAGGCTATACTGTTGATGTACTTGCTAATTTTTTTGATAAAAAAAATGTGAAAAATTACATGATAGAAGTTGGTGGAGAAATTATTGCCAAAGGAAAAAATGCAGCAAAGAAACCTTGGCGAATAGGCATAGACAAACCTGTAGAAAATCAAGAAGAAAGAATATTAGAAGCTGTTATTAAATTAGAAAATGCTGCGTTAGCAACATCTGGCAATTACAGAAAATTTTATGAAAAAGATGGTGTTAAATATTCCCATACCATTAACCCTGTTACCGGTTATCCTGTCAGACATACCTTATTAAGTGCTACTGTGGTTACTGACAACTGTGCTTTAGCAGATGCTTACGCCACTGCTTTTATGGTTGTTGGACTAGAAAAAAGCAAAGAAATTTTAAAAACCAACCCAACTTTAGAGGCTTTGCTTATTTATACTAATGAAGATGGCACCTTAAGCTCCTACTCCACTCCAAAACTTGCTGAAGCTATTGAAGTTGTTGAGTAAATAAATTGTCAATTATTTGCTATTTACGATTTTATTAAACACATCCCAAACCACCACACCAACACTTACAGAAATATTTAATGAATGTTTGGTACCATATTGCGGAATTTCAACTACTTCATCTACTTCATTAATTACTTCTTGCTCTACACCAAGTACTTCATTTCCGAATATTAATGCCAATGGTTCATCTTTGCTACATTTAAAATCATTCAGCATGGTGCTATTTTCTGTCTGCTCAATAGCAATAAGTTTATGGTTCAAACTTTTTAACTCATTAACAGCTTCAATGGTTGAGCTAAAATATTTCCATTCAACGGTTTCTGTTGCTCCTAAAGCAGTTTTTTGTATTTCTCTGTGAGGTGGCTGAGCGGTAATACCACATAAATAAATTGCTTTAATTAAAAATGCATCCGCTGTTCTGAATACCGATCCTATATTGTTTAAACTTCTAATATTATCTAATACGATAATTATTGGTTGTTTTTGTTCTTGCTTAAAATCATCCTCACTCAACCTGTTTAACTCGTCATTAGCTACTTTTCTATACTTCATTAATCGTTATTTGTTAATCATCAATCTCTAATCTCTCATTTCCTATCATCACTCCTCTTTCCATTCGCTATTTCTTCCTGGTGTATAAGGACTTGGTGTTATGGCTAACTTTTTCTCTAGTGCTTCTATTTTTTTAACACTTTGTTGTACCATCGTCAATACAGGTTCGTACTCATTTTTAGCAATAGTAATATTATCTTTTGAAGTGGTTGTTGGTGCTGATGTAGAATTCCACAGACCATAAACTACCGTTTCTATTCTATCCATAATACTTGGATAAGTTTCAAACTCATACTTCGCAATAGTGTTATCTCCATAAAGCATAATACTTACTTTTTCTAATTCAGCTTGTATTTTTTGTACTTCTTCCAACAAACTAACATCTACAGACGGAAAAGTTTGAATGGCTTTTTTGATATGAGCTAACCTATCTTTAACCTCTCCCATTAGTTTACCTGTTCCTTGTACAGAACGTCTTAATTCTGCTACTTCTTTTTGAAACACCAACAATGCTTTTTTATCTGCGGCTGCTAAACTATTGTTATTCAATAAATCAATTTCAAAAGATTTAGGCTCTGCCAACTGAGTTACTTTTCCGTTATCATCTAAATACATGGTTACAGAATAAGTTCCCGGTAAAGCTAGCTGCCCCACATCAAAAGAACCATATCTATCTGGTTTAATTTCTTTAAGTTTTATAGGCGTTGTAGTGGTATATCTATAATTCCAAACCACCTTATTAATCCCAGCCTTAGCTTCAGAAGTAATTTTTTGGACTTCACTACCTGATGCATCTTTTATTACAAATAAGAAATAAGGTTTTTCTTCTGTAGCTTCTTTTCTTATTTCATCAAAAGAAGGATAATAATCATCTGTATTTTTCTTTTCTAACGCTTTTCTTTTTTCTTTAGCTGTTTTTAACGTATCACTAAAATAATAAGTAATTACAGCCCCTAAAGGTTTGTTTTCGGCAGTAAAATAACTTTCGCCTTGAGATGCTTTATCTCTTCCACCCAAAGGTTGAGAGGGAATGTACATTAATCCTTTTTTTATGTCGAACAAATGTGCTTTTTTCTTCAATAATTCTTTGTCAGCCAATTCTCTTAAAGGGGCATAATTATCTAATACAAAAAATCCTCTGCCAAAAGACCCCAACACTAAATCATTCTCTCTTTCTTGAATTTCCATATCTCTAATAGCAATGGTAGGCACTCCCGACTTTAATTGAAACCATTTTTCTCCTCCATTAAGCGTTACAAAAACGCCAAACTCTGTCCCTGCAAATAATAAATCTGGATTTTTATGATCTTCTGCAAGTGAATATACCGCTCCGCTTTTAGGTAAATTTCCTGTGATAGATTTCCAACTTTTTCCTGCATCTTCACTTTTTAATAAATAAGGAGTAAAATCCCCTCTTTTATGATTATTGAAAACTGCATAAACCGTTTTTTGATTATGTTTCGATGCTTTAAGCATATTCACATAAGTCATTTCTGGTACATCTGCAAATTTCTCGTATTTCTCCCAAGAATTACCGCCATTTTCACTCACCTGAATTAAACCATCATCTGTTCCAACATAGAGTAATCCTTCTTTTAATGGAGATTCATCTAAAGCAACAATGTTTCCGTAAATAGTAGTAGATTTATTTTTCATTACCGCATCCATACTCCAAACTTTACCCATTACCTTCATTTTATTTCTATCTAACTGACGCGTCAAATCACCACTTACTTCCTCCCAACTATTTCCTCTATCATTACTTTTAAAGAGTTTATTGGCAGCAAAATACAATCTCTTGTGCTCATGGGGACTAATCAATAACGGAGCATCCCAATTCCATCTATAAGCTGGTTGTCCTTGCTTTGGAAATGGTTGAATTGGCACTTTTTCTCCACTATTTTTTTCATATCTTACCAACCAGCCATATTGAGCTTGAGAATAAACAATGTTGGGATCAACTGGATCAACCTGAGATTCAAAGCCATCACCACCATTAGTAATAAACCAATCTGAATTTACAATTCCTGCATGGTTTGTTGTGTTTGAAGGACCTCCAATACTGTTATTATCTTGAGTCCCTCCATAGATGTAATAAAAAGGTAACGTATTATCTACAGTAACTTTGTAAAATTGAGTTACAGGCAAGTTCGTTTTATATTGATAAGTTGTCCCTCCATCCCAAGTTTCATAAATACCACCATCTGTTCCTATTAAAAAATGATTAGTGTTATTAGGGTTTATCCAAATACAATGGTTATCCACATGTTTATGTTTTTCTCCCGTTTTTTTAAACGTTTTTCCACCATCTTCAGTATGATGCAACCAAGTATCCATTGCGTAAACTTTTTCAGGATTTTTTGGGTCGCAAATTATTTCTTGATAATAATTTCCGCTAGTGGAGTAATCACCTCTTTTTTCCCATGAAGCACCTCTATTGTTGCTTCTGTAAAAACCACCATTTTTATCATTGGCAGCTTCTACAATAGCATATATAAATTCCGGATTAGCAGGAGAAATTGCCAAACCAATTCTTCCAATATCTTCTTTAGGCAATCCTTTATTCACTTTTTCCCAAGTTTTACCGCCATCAGTTGTTTTATGAATTCCTGATTCTGGACCACCACCAACATAAGTAAAAACATGTCTTCTGCGTTGGTGAGCTGCTGCATAAAGCACATCGGGATTTCTTGGGTCCATCACTATTTCAGAAATTCCTGTATCATCACTAATAAACAAAACTCTTTCCCAAGTTTTACCGCCATCAGTTGTTTTATAAACACCTCTTTCTCCCCCTTCTTTCCATAAAGGACCATAAACTGCAACATAAACTATACTAGAATTTTTAGGATGAACAATAATATTTCCGATATGTTCAGAAGTTTTTAACCCCATATTTTTCCATGATTTACCTCCATCAGCAGAAAAATAAATGCCATCGCCATAAGCGACACTTCTTTGGTTATTATTTTCACCTGTACCCACCCAAATTGCATTTTCATTATTTGGATCTATGGTTACACAAGCTATAGAATAAGCACCCTGACTATCAAAAATGGGATTAAAAGTAGTTCCTGCATTATCCGTTTTCCAAACTCCACCGGAAGCTACTGCAACATAATATTGAGAAAAATTATTTGGATTAACAGCAATATCAGCAATTCTACCTGAAGTAAGAGCTGGACCTACATTTCTGAACTTAAAAGCATCAAACAGTGCAGGTTTTAATTCAGTTGAAGTATTTTTTTGAGCAATAACATTAATTGAAAACAATGTTATTACAGTAATTAATAAGGTTTTAAATTTATTTTGCATGCTTATATGTTTTTAAAAGATAGAAATTCAAAAATATCACTTTTTTCGGCAGGGTAAGCATTAAATGTCCCTAAAGCTTTTGCTACCAATTCATCATTTTGATTATAAATTTCTCCTGAAGCAGATAAAATTCTTTTACCTTGAAAATCAACTTTACCAATACCTTTTAACACATCACCAAGAAAAGCAGGTTGGTAATAATTAATTTTAAACTCTACTGTTGAAACCAATCTTTTATCTTTAACAACTGCTGTTAATGCAGCAACTCCAAGCACTCCATCCATCATGGCAGCTATCATACCGCCATGAATAGTAGTTTTTGTGGCTAAATGCTTCTCCAACACTTCCATTTCATACAGTATATTTCCCGGGCTTTTAATGGTTAATTTCATTCCATTATCTCTTCCAAATTGATTTACTTTATGATAAATAGCAATTAAATCTTCCATTTCTGTTCATTAAGTTTTTTTAAATTATTAATTTTAAACAATTCAAAATTCAGGAAAAATATTTCTTTATTTTGTAATTACAGAAACAAATCAATAAAACTAACAGATTATGTATAACAAATTGAATTTATTAATACTACTTATCGCAACTACTTTGTTTTTTTCATGTAATAATGACGAACTTGAAAATCGTATTGATGACCTCCAACAAGATAGTTTAAATGCAATAAATGAATTAAATGGAAAAGAAGAAGAAATTCTTACTTACATTTCTTCATTAAATGAAATTCAAGAAAATTTGGTAGAAATAAAAGAGAGAGAGAAGTTAATGACAACTCGTTTTGACAAAGGAAATGAAGTTACGCCTAACATGAAAGAACAAATTCTTGAAGATATCAACCTTATTAATGGTTTGTTACAAGAGAATAAAGATAAAATGGCAGCGCTTTCAAGCAGATTAAAAAAATCTAACTTAAAAATTGCTGAGTTAGAAAAAATGATAGAAATGTTGGCTACCCAAGTACAAGAAAAAGATGCTCAGATTGCTGATTTACAGACAAAATTAGCTCAGGCTAACGAACAAATTAAAGTACTTTTTGAAGAATATAATTTAAGATTAGAAGAACTTGGTGAGCAAGAAGATTTATTAAATACTGCTTACTACTGTTTTGGAACTTCTAAAGAGTTATTGGCAAATGGTGTTATAACTAAGGAAGGTGGTTTTATTGGTATTGGAAAAACACAAAAATTGGCTGATGAATTTAATAAAAAATACTTTACCCAAGTTGATATTACTGTAACTAACGAAATTGCTTTAGCAGCTACAAAAGCAAAGGTGGTTACCAATCATCCTTCTAGCTCTTACGAAATTAAAGGCGAAAAAACTGCTGATAGAATTATTATTAAAGACCCAGAAGCTTTTTGGTCAGCTTCTAAATATTTGGTAGTTATTGTTGATTAAAATCCTTCAAAAATACCTAAGCCAAACAAGCTGAAATCGTATTTTACAGGGTCATTCTTATCAAAATTTCTTAACTGATTGGTAAGCTCTTCTACTGCTTGCCAATCATTTTGTTTTCTATTAAGCAATCCTAATTTTCTAGCAACATTTCCAGAATGCACATCTAGTGGACACATTAAGTATTTCGGTTCAATGGTATTCCAAATTCCAAAATCTACACCTTGTTTATCTTTTCTACACATCCATCTTAAAAACATATTAATTCTTTTAGCAGAAGATTTTTTTAAGGGGTCTGCAACATGTTTTTCGGTTCTTTTAGGATGTTCTATCTCAAAAAATACTTTTTTAAAATGATGTATGGATTTTTTCATATCGGCAGAATGCAAAGCAAAAACATTTTCTAATCCACCATGCTTAGTATAAATATGTTGCAACGATTGTATGAAAAATGTTAAATCAGTAGAATTAAAAGTTCTATGTACAAATTTATTTAGTCTCTTTAAATCATTTTCAGAATGATTCATCACAAAATCATAAGGAGCTAAATCCATTAATTCAACCATTTTTTTACCGTTAGTAATAATGCTTTTTCTTTGTCCCCAAGCAATTGTTGCCACCAAAAACCCGGCAATTTCAATATCTTCTTTTTTATCAAACAAATGTGGTATGGATATTGGGTCTGATGCTATAAATTCTAATTGATTGAACTGATTGTACTTTTCTTCTAATAAATTGTAAATTTCCTGATTCATTTGGTGCTATTTTCGCTTATTTTACTACTTTTAATTTTTTATTATTGAATGATTCGATTTGTAAACATACTATTATTTGTGTTAAGCATTAGCTTAAGTGGAGAGGTATTTTCTCAATCTAACAAAGAAAAAAAACTTGCTAAAGATTCTTTAATCGAGTTAATTCATAACGATTCTTTAATGCTTTATTTAAAAAATAAAAACGGTTATAACACGCAAGAAGATACCAGTTTTAAAGTTTTTGAAACAGTTGCTCCTAATGGAAGTATCGCTCAAATGACTATAATAGATGGTGATACGGTTTATCTATTTACATTGGAAGATTTTAAAGTTGTAGAACTAAGTTCTTATGGTGATGTGGAAAAAGATAAACAACTAAGAAGATTAAAATATCATGTTACCAAAGTGTATCCATACGCTAAAATTGCAGTTGATAAGTTTAATCAATATAGTGCAGAAATAGAAAGTGTAAAATCAAAAAGTAAAAAGAGAAAACTATTAAAACAAAGAGAGCAAGAGTTGAAAGAAGAGTTTACAGAAGTAATTAAAAAACTAACGGTTACCCAAGGTAGAATATTAGTAAAATTAATTGATAGAGGTACAGGAGAATCTACTTATGACATTATTAAGGAAATGCGAGGTGGTTTTAAAGCATTTATATACCAAGGTGTTGCAAAGTTATATTCAGGAGATTTAAAGTCAAGATACAACCCTAAAAATAACGAAGAAGACGAAATGATTGAACGAATTGTACAAAGTATTGAAGCCGGACAATAAATTAAACTCCGATAATGTTATGTAAGTCGTTAATTTGGCTCTCCCAAAGCATTTTAGCTTCATCTACTTCATCTTCATACGCAAAATCAGTAATAATAAGAGCTACTTCTTTTGTAAGTTCATCAATTTCTATTCTTAATTCTATATAAGCTTCATCATCCTCTTCTTCCAACCATCTAAATCTAATACATTTTCCTTTAATTTTAGAAATTACTTTTGCCTGCTCTTCTGATCCATCCCAAGAAAAAGTGAAAATACCATCTTTAAGATTAACGTCTTCCGCAAACCATTCTGCCATAGCACTTGGTGTTGAAATATAATTATAAAGCATTTTTGGAGATACTTTTATAATAAATTCCTGTTCAAACATTATTTTCTCACTCATTTCTTATTGATTTTAAACCATCTCGCAATATAAGAAAAATTTTATTTTTAATTAGAAAAATATTTTTGAAAAAAAAAGATTTTAATAGCTTCTAAAAAAACAAAACTATTATATTTGCAGCCACATTTTGGCGAGGTAGCTCAGTTGGTTAGAGCGCCGGATTCATAACCCGGAGGTCGAGAGTTCAAATCTCTCTCTCGCTACAAACAAAAAAGCTCGAACTATGGAAATAGTTCGAGCTTTTTTTGTGGCAATTATTTAGTTATTGCTTTACAAACTTAAGTGTTTGCGTTGCTCCTTCTTTGTTTAATTTAATAAAATAAACACCTGAAGATAGTTCACTAATATTAATTAATTTTTGATTGTTGTTTGAAGTGCTACTGTAATTTACAATAGCTTTTCCAGTAATATCAGTAATAGATAAATCAACTCCTTCATTATTAATAATTCCATCAATAATAAGATTATTTTGAGCAGGATTCGGGTAAATACTAATATTTCCAAACACATTTTCATTAATACCAACCGTTTGAGTAATAGAAATATCATCTATTGCTAAATCACTTTCCCAGTTATTTCCTGTAACTCCTCTAAACCTAACATTAATAACGTTGCCAACAAAAGCATTTAAAGAAACTGTTTGTGTTAACCAACTAGTTCCTTTATTACCTACTAGTGGTGTCATAACATTAGAAGTCCATGTTCCGTTAGAATAAACATCAATCATTAAAGCTCCCATAGAAATACCATTCATGTTGTATGCAAATGATAATGTAGGGTTGTTTGTACCAACTAAGTCAATACATGGTGTAATCAAATTAGCAGATTTATTAGAACAAACAGGAGCTCCTGAAGCCTCTAAGTACATATATTTACCTAAAGATGTTCCAGGATTATAATCCATTGATGGACCTGTTCCAGATGAAGGAGTAGCACCTCTATTAGTTCTCCAATCAATGTCATCCTCAACACCATTTGTCAGGTTTATGAAATCGTTATTGGTATTACAAACTTCTATTTCACAATCAGAAGCAGTTGAACAAAGGGTGAATGTTTCAAAATCTTCACTCCAAGGTAATGTTTTTGGAGCTGCTGTATTATAATTAAATTGTATGCTTACAGAATCATTTAAACTATTTCCATCTCCTGTAATATCCGACCAAATTAATAAACTGTTATTTCCTGATATTGGAGAAGGAGATGTAGTAAAAGTATAGCTAACTGTAGCCCCTGGTGAAACTGGTCCAGTAATATTTTCTGAAACTGTTGCTCCACCATTTAATTTATAATGAACAGGTATATTTGATAATGAATTTAAGCCTTCATTTTTCACATCAACTTCTAATACAAAAGAAGATGTCATACATGCTAATATTGACTGGTTATCTTGTGGTGTTGGATTAGAAATATTAACATCAACAGGAATAGGACAGGCAAATGTTCCCGGTAGTTTTTGAATAGCTACAGCTCTTTCTCCACGAGCATCATCAGGGCCTAAAGCTCTAACACTTAACCAAACAGTGTCCGTAGATTGAACAGCTAGCACTATATTAGTTGTCGTGCTAACACCTACTGAGTCCATATATTTATTTCCTAACATATGTACTTCATAACCAGTAGCTCCAGGAACTGCATTCCAAGTAAAGTTTAAAGAATCAGGACAAGCCCATCCGACATTTAGGTTGTTTGGTGTTCCTATAATTGAAAATACTTGATCAGATTCATCACTGTTGGCTCCTCTTGTAACTCTTACCTTTGCTAACCCTGAAAGTGTATTAGGTACTGACCAGTTAAAATGTCTTAAAGTACTTGGGTAATTCATGTTAATTGGAGACCAACTAACACCATTGTCAATAGAATATTCAATAGCAAAATTTCCGCTATTACCAAAAGCATCCCAACGAATAGTTTCGGTTGTTCCAGGTGCGAAGCCTTCGCCTCCTATTGGATAGGTAACTACCACTTCATCTGTAACAAATTCATAAACTATATAATATTCTTGTGGTCCTTGAGGAATAGCAAAACCATTAACATTAATAGTGTATGTTCCTACCGTAGGATTATCAATAGTAACTTGTTCCATATTATTTAAATCATCTATTCCTCTAGTAGCAAGAGCATCTAGACTAGTTACTGTTGGCGTAGGATCTAATACCCATGGATTAAATGTTGTTGTTGAAGGGTCAACTACTTGCATATTAATATCATTTACTAATGCTTTTGTTGCTGTTGTAGAACCTTCATAATCTGTCCAAAGAATCATAATTCTTACTTGAACAGTATTTGCAGGAACAGTAATTTGGTGAGTATTATTACCACCTTGAGAAATGGTAGATGATAAATAATTATTGTTACTCAAAAGTTCATAAGCTCTTCTTGCATTAATTCTTCCCCAACCATGTTTAAAATCCGGACCTGCATTACCTAAATCATCTGCTGTATTTAAAACTGCTGCTTTCATTAAAGCATTATCAGGGTTGTTTCCACTGTTTAAAGTTTTGTAAGCATGGTATAACTGAGTAAAAACACCCGCAACTCCCGGACAAGCCATTGATGTTCCACTTATAGTTTGATAAGAATTTACATCCATCGTTGAAAAGACACTTGTTCCTACTGCACAAACATCTGGTTTTATTCTACCATCTTCTGCAGGACCTCTACTACTTGAACCGGATAATCCATCAATATAACTTAAATTACCAACAGCAACTACATTTTTACCTGCTTTGTGTCCACCTGTAAGGTTTCCCCAACCTGCTCCGGCTCCGTAACTACAATCTGAAGTACCGCTATTTCCTGCCGAAAACACATGGATTAATGCCGGTAAAGTTCTACTTTGCTGATCTAACTGCCTAGCTAATGTAGTATAACCGGCATTACAACCATTACTATAACTTTTTGAAGTAATTACTACATCTTCATTATTATATAATGTAGGAACATCATTATAATTATTGTTAGAAGAACTATAAACTAATAAATCTGCTCCAAAAGCCATTCCTTTCCCTTTAGGGTCAAGGTTTCCTGCTCCCATTATGGTTCCTGAAACATGATCTCCATGATTTCCACCATCAGTAGTAACTCTTTGGTCTATTCTTCCTTGATAATCTATATGTGGACCAATAATACCATCATCTTGCATCATCACAGTCATTCCCGAGCCATCAAAATTTAATCCTCCAACATAATTGGTTGCAATAGTATTACTTCTATGACTAGTTCTAGCTCTAAAATTTTCAGGTTCTTGTGGTTCATCTAATTGTTCAAAATAATAAAATTCAGGTTGAGAATAAACCACTTCAACTTTATTAAGTGGGATTCTAAACCTTATGATGTTGGCATCATTACTCATAGTAATTTCTGCACCTAAACTTTTTAATTTACTTTCAGCAGTAGTTTTAGCTACAGTCGGAAAATACATGGTATTTAATTCAATTTGATCTATTCCAAACAGTGTCCACTCAGGATAATTTTTTTCATCTAACAATCTTGTGAGTTTAAACTGAGTTGAAATAGATAATACGCTAACTACTTTATAAGAACTTAATACATTTAAATCAGTATTCTTATTAATTGCTGCATAAAAAGAAAAATCAGGTAAATAATCTAATAGTGTTATTCCATTTGTTGCTAAAATTTCTTTCTGAGCTTGAGTAGGAATTTCTGCAAACTGAATGATTCTATAATAATTATCTCCTACTAGTTCATTTGCAAAAAAAGTACTTTCAGATAGATTAGTTCTTTTGGGTATGAAATTCCCCGACTTAAAATATATTGTTTTAGTTTCTTGTGAAAAAGAACTAAAAAACGATAACATTATAACTATAAGTAAAATATTTTTAACAGAATAAAAGTGTTTCATATGTCTAAGTTTGATTAAAATTTATATTTAGAAAGGTTAAATTTATAAAATAATTTTAACTATTATAACTTTTTAGATAAATTAAAAAAGAATTAAATTGGTATCCTACTCAAAATAAGAAACGAAAACAAAGTAAATAATAAACTTCCTTACTTATTATAAGTTATTAACAAAAGGAAGGTATTTTTTAATATTCAACTAATTTTGAATCGAATTTTAAACCCTTTTAAATTATGCCTACGATTATAGAGTTAGAAAAAATCACATCCCAAGTTAGAAGAGATATTGTAAGAATGGTTCATGCAGTAAATTCAGGTCATCCAGGAGGTTCTCTTGGTTGTTCCGATTATTTAGTCGCTTTATATTTTGAAATTATGAATCATACTCCCAACCCTTTTGATATGGATGGTAAAAACCAAGATTTATTCTTTTTATCTAACGGACATATTTCTCCAGTTTTTTATAGTGTTTTAGCTCGTTCAGGATATTTTAATGTTAATGAATTAAAAACTTTCAGAAAACTAAACTCACGCTTACAAGGACACCCAACCACTCACGAAGGTTTAGAAGGTGTTAGAATGTCAAGCGGTTCATTAGGACAAGGTTTATCTGTAGCTATTGGAGCAGCACAGACTAAAAAATTAAATAATGACAATAGTTTAGTTTACTCACTTCATGGTGACGGAGAACTGCAAGAAGGGCAAATTTGGGAAGCTGCTATGTATGCCGCACACAATAAAATTGACAACTTAATCTCTTGCATTGATTACAATCAACAGCAAATTGATGGAAGTATCCAAGATGTATTAGATTTAGGAAATCTTAAAGATAAATGGCAAGCTTTTGGTTGGCAAGTATTAGAAATGAACGGTAACAAAATGGAAGAAATTCTTTCTATTATGGAAACTGCAAAAAATCTTACTGGAAAAGGATGTCCAATAATGGTAATAATGAAAACAGAAATGGGGCAAGGTGTAGATTTTATGATGGGAAGCCACAAATGGCATGGAGTTGCTCCAAATGATGAACAATTAGCAACTGCCTTGGCTCAATTAGAAGAAACACTTGGTGATTATTAATTCTTCAACAAAATCCAACAAATCTTTTACACAATATCGATAAATGAAGCTGTTAAATAAACATATCAAACCAATTCTACTTACATTTAGTTTGTTTGTATCAGTTCATGCTATTTCTCAAACTCAACAACCAAAAACCAGAATCTTGTTTTTATTTGATGCCTCTCAAAGCATGTTGGGACAATGGGAAGGAGAACAAAAAATTAAAGTAGCTACACGTTTACTCAGCAACTTAATGGATAGTCTTAAACCCATTAAGAACATGGAAGTGGGGTTACGAATTTACGGACATCAATTCTCTGTTGCACAAGGTAATAGAAGTTGCCAAGATTCTAAATTAGAAGTTCCTTTTAAACCCAACAATTATAATGCTATTAAAGCTAAGCTTTCCAATATTTATCCTATTGGAACAACCCCCATTGCCTATTCTTTAGAACAAACAAAAAACGATTTCCCTCCTTGTGATAACTGTAAAAATATTATCATTTTAATTACTGATGGAAAAGAAGAATGTGGTGGCGACCCATGTGCTGTTGCTTTAGCCTTAAAGAAAAATGGTGTTACACTAAAGCCTTTTGTAATTGGTATGGGACTAGATATTGAAATTGCTGATGCTTTTAAATGTGTAGGCAACTATTATGGTGCTGATAATGCTACTTCTTTCGAAAATGTATTGGGAATTATTATTAAACAAATTATGAATAATACAACTGTTCAGGTAAATTTATTAGACCAAAATGGGCTACCTACTGAAACAGATGTAAACATGACTTTTTATAATAGCTACACCAAACAAATTGAATATAACTTTATTCATACCATTAACCACAGAGGTAACCCTGATACTATTCCGTTAAACCATGCTAATGAATACGATTTGGTTGTGCATACTTTACCTCCTGTTTCTAAAAAAAATATTACCATAGCTCCCGGAATTCATAATGTTATCGCATTAGATGCTCCCCAAGGCTATTTAGAGATGGAGATGAATGGTTTTAATGAATACAAAGATTTAAAATGCATTGTTAGAAAAAAAGACAGTGATAAAACTTTTCATGTTCAAGACTTCTCAAAAACAACAAAATACATTGTGGGAGATTATGATTTAGAAATACTTACACTACCGAAAACCGAAGTAAACAACATCAACATAAAACAAAGCCATACAACAAAAGTATTTATTCCCGAACCTGGACTAGGTATATTTTTTCTACCTAGTTCTGGTGTTGCCAGTATTTTATTAGAAAAAGATAATAAACTAGAATGGATTTATAATATTTCTCCCAATACAGATAGAGAAACTATTGTGCTTCAACCAGGAAACTATCGACTAGTTTATAGAGGTAAGAACATTAAAAACGTAATTTATACTAAAGAAAAATCATTTAAAATAACTTCTGGAACTTCTACTCAAGTGAGATTATAAAAATAAATACCTACATAATATGAAAAAATATACTTACACAGAAAAAAAAGATACTCGATCAGGTTTTGGTGATGGCTTAACAGAATTAGGTAGAGAAAACCCTAATGTTGTAGCTCTTTGTGCAGATTTAACAGGTTCATTAAAAATGAATCAATTTGAAAAAGAAAATCCTGATAGATTTTTTCAAGTAGGTATAGCAGAAGCCAACATGATTGGCATTGCAGCGGGAATGACCATAGGTGGTAAAATTCCATTTACAGGAACATTTGCTAACTTTTCTACAGGTAGGGTTTACGATCAAATTCGTCAGTCTGTAGCCTATTCCGATAAAAATGTAAAAATTTGTGCTTCGCACGCTGGATTAACCTTAGGAGAAGATGGTGCTACCCATCAAATTTTAGAAGATATTGGGATGATGAAAATGCTTCCTGGAATGACGGTTATCAATCCATGTGATTACAACCAAACTAAGCAAGCTACAAAAGCCATAGCCAATCACAAAGGTCCTGTATATTTAAGATTTGGAAGACCTGCTGTCCCTGTTTTTATGAATGAAGAGTTTATTATAGGAAAAGCCATTATGCTAAATGAAGGAACAGATGTGAGTATTTTTGCTACAGGTCATTTGGTTTGGGAAGCTATACAAGCAGGTGAAATATTAGAGCAAAAAGGAATTAATGCAGAAATCATTAATATCCATACCATAAAACCTTTAGATGAAAAAGCCATTCTAGCTTCTGCCAACAAAACCAAATGCATTGTTACTGCTGAAGAGCATATGATAAATGGTGGATTAGGAGATAGTATTGCTCAAGTAATAAGCAGAAAAAATCCTATGCCTATAGAATATGTTGGTGTAAATGATACTTTTGGAGAAAGCGGCACGCCAGCTCAACTAATGGAAAAGTATGGTTTAAGCGCTGACGCTATAGTTAAAGCAGCCGAAAAAGCTATTTCAAGAAAATCTTAATTTTTAATTCGATACGCCTTGACCAACGAAATTAATAAATGTATTGAGGTATTAAACGCTGGTGGAATTATTCTTTATCCTACAGATACCGTTTGGGGATTAGGTTGCGATGCCACCAATGAAACTGCTGTTAAAAAGATTTATACCTTAAAGCAAAGAAGTGAATCTAAAAGCTTAATAATTTTAGTGAGTAATGATGCTATGTTGCAAAAACACGTAACAGAAGTTTCAGATTTAGCTTGGGACTTAATTGATTTAACTACTTCTCCTACAACTATTATTTTTCCTAATGCCAAAAATCTAGCAAAAAATGTAATTGCAACAGATGGTAGTATAGCTATAAGAATGATAAAAGAAGGTTTTTGTCATCAATTAATGCAAAAATTCAGAAAACCATTAGTTTCTACTTCTGCCAACATAAGCAATATCCCAACTCCATTAACATTTAATGATATTTCTAAAGAAATTATATCTAATGTAACTTATGTTGTTGATCCATCCTTAGATAATGGAACTCATCAACCTTCTGCACTTATAAAGTTAGGAGTTAATGGAGAGATAGAAGTTTTGAGAAAATAAGTAACATTTTATTATATTTTAAACTTAAACATAAAAAAAACCTCTATTTTTCATAGAGGTTTTTTTTATGTTTATCAATTTAAAGTTTATTACTCAACGATTAATTTAA
>DEMN01000013.1:275245-275448 GCA_002359215.1 Flavobacteriales bacterium UBA2669
TTATTATCTATTTCATTAATACCTACAACACTATTAGGATCTAAATTTAATCTAACCATTGGAGTTTGTGTTGTAAAGAAATTCTCATTTGTATTAGGGTTAGTCATGTTAGGATAAAAAATCAAACTAGCTGTACCACCTCTACTTGTATTATCAGGAGAACGACCACTTGTTCCATAGTAAAACTCAGTAAAACAATGTAC
>DEMN01000004.1 GCA_002359215.1 Flavobacteriales bacterium UBA2669
AATGGTTCTTGTAAATCATGAGAGGCTACATAAGCAAACTGTTCTAATTCTTCATTAGACCTTACTAATTCATTAGTATATTTTAATAATTGAACATTAAGTTTCTTAAGGGATTCTTCATAATCTTTTTGATAGGAAATATCCGTCATAGCTCCAACCATTCTAACTGCACTTCCTTTTTCATCTCTAATCACCACTCCTCTATCTATTACATAAGCATATTCACCACTTTCTTTTTTATATCTGTATTCATGTTGCCAATTTATTGAATTTGGGTCTTTAATAATATTATCTAGTGATTTTAAAATAATATCCAAATCATCAGGATGTATTCTGCTTGACCAAGATTCTAAATCAGGTACATTATTGGTTACATCATAACCAAAAAGGGTTTTGTATCCTTTCCCCCAATACAATTGGTTATTAATAATGTCCCAATCCCAAATAGCATCATTGGTAGCTTCCGTTACTTTTTCAAAACGCTCGTTAGATTGACGAATTTGTTCTTCAGCATCTTTTCTTTCCGTCACATCTTTCATATAAACTGCCAAGCCATTTTTTATAGGATAAGCACTTAAGTCAAACCACTTACCTAAAGGAGCATAATAATCTTCAAAATGAATTTTTTTCATCTTTTCCATAGCACGAGTATAATTTTCAAAAGAAACTTTACCCTCTTCCTTGGAAAATAAATCCCATAAATTCTTACCAATTATTTTTTCTCTAGGAATATTAGTAAGTTCTTCAGAAACTCTATTCCAATAAGTTACTGTAAAATCTTTATCTAGTGCAAAAAATGCATCTCCAATACTTTCTAAAATAGTATTCTTTTCTTCTAAAGCTTTAATAGCTTTTTCATCTGCTAACTTTCTATCTGTTACATCAAACCTAATCGCTAAATATTGAAATGGTCTATTCTTTTCATCTAAAAAGGGAACAATAGTAGTATCCACCCAGTAATAAGAACCACTCTTAGTTAAATTTTTAATTTCTCCACGCCAAACCTTACCCAAAGTAATTGTCTTCCATAAATCAACAAAAAAAGATTTTGGATGGTAACTAGAATTAATTAATTGATGTGTTTTTCCTATTAACTCTTCTCGTGAATATTGAGATATTTTACAAAAATTATCATTAACAGAGGTTATTACTCCAGTTTTATCTGTAAATGCAATAATAGCAGATTGGTCTAATGAAAACTTATAATCTTCTAATGTTTTTAAACTTTTCTTAAGTGCTATTTCATTTAGCTTTTGTTCATGTATATCCTGAAAACTACCATAAATTTTCACACAAGTGCCATCAACAAACTCTGCTCTTCCTATAGTTCTAATCCATTTTAAATTACCCTTTTCGGTAATAATTCTAAGTTCTTCATCCCATGATGTCCCATCTTTTATACATTGTTCAACTCTTTTCTTAATAATGTCTTTATCTCCACCCACAAAACCAGATATACCTTTACTTAATGTTGGTTTAAAATCAGGTTCTACCTCTCTAATTTCTTTAGTAATACCAGACCAATAAACACTATTTTTTTTAACATCTATTTCCCAACTCCCCACTTTTGCTAATCTTGATGTATTCTCTAACAACTGTTGTAATTCCTTCATTTCTGTTACATCTCTTCCATAAGCGAAAACAAAACCGTCCTCTCCAAAAACATCCGATGAATTCCAAGATATCCATTTATAAGAACCTGACTTAGTTCTATACCTATTAGTAAATCCCTGAGATTGTCTATCTCCTGTTATTGTTTCGCTGTATTCTTTAATTGTTTTTTTCACATCATCTGGGTGTAGAAATTTCTCAAATGGTTGAGAAATAATTTCTTCTTCTGTATATCCTAAAACTTTTGTAAAAGCAAGGTTTACTTTTACAAAACAACCGTCCGGAGAAGCAATAGCCATTATATCCGGTGCACTATCAAAAAATAATTTTAACTCTTCTTCTTGTTGTTTACGTTTAATTTCCGCTCCTAAAAAATTACTTAATGGATAAAATATTTCTGTTCTATATAAATCATTTTTTAATGAGTCTCTACTGGTTAAAACCATTACTCCTACAAAATTATTATTATGAAACAATGGAAAACCAACTCCTGATTTTAATCCTGAGTTTTTTGCTGATTCATTTCTTATAAATCTTGGAATTACATTAATATTCTCCCATACTTCTACTTGTAAATCTTTCCATACCTTGCCAGGTAATCCTTCTTCTTTTTTTAGTCTTTTAATTTTTTTAGTATCTTTTAAATAAACTTGAGCTTTTTCTTCTGTAACACACACAGACATTAGTTTTAAACATTCTTCATCATTACTCATCAACCAAATTTCTGCTGTTTGATACTCACCATATTCTGCAATATATCTTAATGTATTTTCTAAAATTATTGATAATTCATTTTCATCTTTAAATATAGATGCTACTTGGTTTTGTATTTGTTTTTGTGTTTCAGATAGTTTTAATTTAGAAACATTTCTTAATGCCCCAATCATTCTTAATGGTTTCCCATTTTTATCTCGTAACATGTGACCAATTTCTTCTACGTAAAGATAGGTTCCATCAGATTTCTTAAACCTAAACTCATTCATCCATTTTTGTCGTCTTTCATCTTTCAAAAACGCATCCCAACTCTGTTGGTGTTTCTCTCGGTCTATCGGGTGTGTTAAATCTGCCCAATCATTTAATCTAAAAACTTTATCTGTTTTATCATAACCTAAAGTAGTATAAAACCCATCTCCCCAGTAGAACTTATCTTTTTCTACGTCCCAATCATAGATAGCATCATTAGTCGCTTTATTTACTAATTCAAAGCGTTCATTACTTTCTTTTATTTTTTCTAAGTATTTAAACTTTGTTATTAATACAGATAGTAATCGTTGTGCTCTATCTATAGCATATTCTTCATATTGATTTGGTTTTTTTGGTACTTTATAATAATTAGCAAATGTGGCTGCTACATTTCCTTTTGCATCAAAAATAGGTTGTGACCAGCAAGCAGCAAATTTGTATTTTTTAGGAAGATAAAGAAGGCTTTCCCAACGCTTATCATTAAAAACATTTTCCACAATAACTTTTTCTTTGATATAAGCTGCCGTCCCACATGATCCAACATATTTCCCAATACTTGCTCCCTCAAGTTCTTTTACATATTCTTTTTGTAGAGAAGGAGATGCTAGATTATAAAGTCTTCCTTCTACAACTCTCATTACAGAAGCTTGCATAGTTGGAAATAGATATTCTAATTTTAACACATAAGTAGAAATAACTTGTTCTAACTTTGCGCTTTCTTGCATACTCAAAGTCATTATTTCTCTTTCTATTGCTTCTAATTGTTCATAAAAATATTCTTGTGTAATGTCTTTTATAGCACCTAACACCCTATTAACCTTTCCTTTATCATTACGCAAAAACATCGCTCTATCATTTACAAAAGCATATTCTCCATTGGATTTTCTAATCCTATATTTCATAGACCAGGATGTTTCTTTAGTTTTATTAAGAGCAGATTTAAAGCTTTTAATAAACTTAGAAAAATCATCGGGATGTATCCGTGCATTTATTATTTCATTATTTTCTTTTATAGATTGTATTTCTACTCCAAAATTTCTTTTAAATCCATCTCCTAAAAACAATTCATTGGTAATAGGGTTAAAATCCCAAATGCTTTCCGTACCTGCTTGCATTACCAACTTAAAACGTTGGTTGCTTTTTTCTAACTCTTCCTGAACAGTTACCAAATCCGTGATATCAACACTATTAATTACAATGCCATTAATCGTTTTGTCTTCTTCCAAATTGGTTCCTACACTTTGCAACCAACACCAACTCCCATCCTTTCTTTTAAATCGATATGGAGATGATTTTACTCTTCTATCTTTTGATAATTGGCTAAACTCTTTTTGTAGTAACTCAATATCTTCAGGATGAAAAAAATTAAATGCATTATTTCCTATTAAGTCTTTTTCTGTGTACCCTAAAATTTGTTTGTAATTTGGACTAATATAGTAATACTCTCCTTCCGAACTAACAATAGTAACTAAATCTGAACCCTCTTGAATTAAAGCCTTAAATCGTTGTTCACTAAGCTTAAGTCGTTTTTCAACTTCCTTTCTATCTGTAATATCCGTATGAGTACCTGTCATTAAAAGTGGCTTACCATCAGGCATCCATTTAATCACTCTACCTCTATCATTTACCCATATATAATTTCCATTTTTATGTTTTAACCGAAAATCAACATCATAAAAAACTATTTTTTTATCTATGCATTCTTTTATTTTTTCATCAGATAATGCCATATCATCGGGGTGAATAAATTTGTATATAGTTTTCTCATTAACCGGCTGAAGTTCTTCTAAAGTATAGCCTATTATATTTGCCCAACGTTCATTAATTTTAATTTCTCCTGTTTCAAAATTCCATTCCCAAGTTCCTATACGAGTTGCCTCTACTATGTTTTTTAATCTTGCTGTTTCATTATCAATTAAGTTTTTACTTTCATTTATTTCATTATTTCTTTTTCTTAAAATGAGCAATTGCATTAGCTGATTAGCTAAAGATTGTAATGAAATAATCTGTTGCTGATTAAGTTTGTTTGGTTTGGTATCTAAAACACACAATGTTCCTAATGGAACACCTTCTTCTGTAAGTAAAGGTACTCCTGCATAAAAAACAATATTAGGTTTTAAAACAACTAATGAATTGTTATTAAATCGTTTATCTATTCTAGTATCTTCTATTATTAAGATATCATTAGACTTTTTAATTGTATGAATACAAAAAGAATGTTCTATTGGAGTTCTTTTAATTTTTACTCCATGATGTGATTTAATAAATTGATATTTATCATCCAGAAACGACACTAAAGCAATAGGGGTATTACATATATAAGCCGCTAAACGGGTAATGTCATCGTATTCTTTTTCAGGAAGTGTGTTTAATATTTTATATTGCTCTAAAGCCTTTATCCTTTTATCTACAGCATCAGTATTAGGTTTCTTCATAAGCAAACTAAGTGTTAAAAGCATTTGTAACCACTTTAAAATTAAAATGTTTACAAGGTATTAAAATTATTATTTTTTTAACACTTAGCAGCTTTTCCGTTATTATTTTTAAAAAATATAAAAATAATATGCTTAAAAAAAATCTATTTATCCTAACTTTTTATTAATAATTTCTAATGTCTGTTTTTCAATAGCAATGGTTTTTTGAAAAATATCTTCACCTTCTTTAATCAATTTATCTGCAAAAGGTCTGTCTTTAATATCTTTAACATTAATTTTAACATTAAAATACGCTCCTGCCACAGCAGATTTGGCACACATAATACCAACTGCACCATCAGAAAGAGAAGATTGTAAACCTGATTGCATCATTTCTTGCATCACCTCCATAGATTCAAAAGCAGTTTTCATTACTTTAAATGGAACTTCTGCAGCATATTTAGTAGCATTTTCTATCGCTTCATCCCTTAATTTAATTTCTTCTGCTGTTTCTTTTGGCATTCTAAAACCATCAATAATTTTATTAAATGCATTGGTATCTTCATCTACTAAGTTAAGCAATATGGTTTTGTATTGTTGTCCTTTAACTGCCCAGTTAGAAAAAAATTCCCATTTATCATCCCAACCTCTTTTATGTCCTGATAAATTGGCAACCATAGTTCCCAATGCCACACCCAACGTACCAACATAAGCAGCAATAGAACCACCTCCGGGAGCCATAGATTCTGCAGCAGTTTCATCAGCAAAATCTTTTAATGTTAGGTCAATTAATTTCTTAGGTGCATCTTTTTCTAAGATATATTCAATAATTTTTTCATCAGGGTTAAAAGGTTTTAATTCATCTAATCCTAAAGATTTTATAGCAATTTTAATTTTTTCTTTTTCAGAACAACCTAACGAACGCTCTTGTTTAATCAAAAAATAATCTGCAGCATCTAGCATAGCTTTTAGCGGAATCAACCCTACTAACTCAGATCCTGTAACACGTAAACCCCTTTCTTGAGCAGCTCTACAAGTTTCATCAAAAGCCACATGCATAGAGGTAATAGAAATATTAGTTAGGTTGTAAGAAATTTGAGCAATACCATACTCATCAATAAACCAGCCTATGCCTTTTACTGCTTTCAATTTTCCGGGAATTCTTTTTTCTACTCCATTTTCTTTTACTAATCGTCCTGCTTCTCTAATATCAAAAGCAATAGCATTAGCTCTTCTAGTTGATGTCGAATTTAAATTAACATTATATGCAATTAAAAAATCTCTTGCACTAATAGCTGTTGCCCCACTTTTTTGTACTTGTTCATTAAATATTGTAGGACCGAAATCTGGCTTCCATGAAACATCGTTTAGCTTTTCTTTTAGTCCTTCATACTCGCCCGAACGACAATTAGCTAAATTTTTTCTCTTTTCCTCTTGAGCTGCATTTTCATAACAATAAACAGGGATAGCCAATTCTTCTCCTACTCTTTTTGCTAATTTCTGAGCATATTTTACAGTTTCTTCCATAGTAATTCCTGAAATAGGAACTAAAGGACAAACATCTGTAGCTCCAAAACGAGGATGTTCACCTTGATGTCCTCTCATATCAATCAACTCTGCTGCTTTCTTAATTAATAAAAATGCTGCTTCAATAACAGATTCTGGTTCTCCTACAAAAGTAATCACTGTTCTATTAGTGGCTTTTCCCGGATCTACATCTAACAGTTTAACACCTTCAACTGTTTCTACGACAGCTGTAATGGTTTTTATCTTTGCTTCATTTCTTCCTTCGCTAATGTTAGGAACACATTCTATCAATTGTTTTGACATAAGTATTATTATTATTTATAAATTAATTTAAAATTTGTTCAACCACAAAACTAAGTGTTTACTGATTAACTTAAAATGGATATGTTAAAAATAAATTACTATCTTCTAAAAGAATTTTTAAGCATAAAAAAACTCCCGAAGCAATTCAGGAGTTTTTATTTTTTTATTGATTCAATCTAATTATCAAAATCATCTTCAATTTCATCTAATTTTTTATCTGCATTCTTAACATCTTGGTCAATTATTACTTTTCCTTTTTTCAAATCTTGATTATCTTCATCATCTTCATCACTATAAAACTTCTTCATCACCACATCTTTCTCTTTTGCTTTTTGTTTTTTCTCTTCTTGTTTTTTCTTATCAAGTACTTCTGGATCATATTTTTTAAACACTTCAACCATTTTTTTAGCTTTTGCAGCCATCTCCATATCTCCGGCTTGAGTAAAGTATTCTTCTAAAATTAGCATTCCCGAAGAAATTACTCCAGCGGTAGCGGTTGAAGGTTCAAATTTTTCATCTATAAGAGCCATTGCTTCTCTAGCATTTTTTTCTCCTTCAACAGCATTCATGGATTTAATTTCACTTATACCTTGCCATAACTGTAACACAGGATCATTTGGTATTGCTTTAAAAGCATACTTATATTCTAAAGCCGCTTTTCTTGGTTTATCCACTAAAAATAAATGCTGGCCTAATTTATTAGCTGTGTCGGCAATATTAATAAAAAACTCTTTATAATCTTCCATTGTTGGCTCATAATCATCAAAATATTTTTGAGCTTTTGCTTCTGCTTTAACATATTTGTAAATATACTTTTCAGCATCTTTTAATGGTTTGGGATAGTCTGAATCTCTTTCTCCAACACTATACTTTTCAGGTAATTTAGAAATTTCATACAACCCCATTGCAGCATACAAGTATGGCATGGGATGTTTTCTGTAAGTCGCATCATCCATTAATTTTATAGATCTGTCTACTAACTTATCATACTTTTCATCAACATATAAAAAATTCAAATCTTCAATTTTTTTATCTTGAGCAACTGCTTTTCCAGAAGTGGTTAATAATAATAATGTGATTAATTGTATTGAAAAATTTTTCATAGTATTTTTAGTTTTTTTAGTTAATTATACATTAAATAATTTACGCTGAACTTTTACAAAGATAATGCCTCTTTATTGAATGTATAATTTTTTTGTTAAAAATTACATAAAAAGTTAAAAAAAGTAGGAAGTTTGACCTTAAAAGCAATAAAAATGGAACAAAATGGAAAATGAAATAGAATATATTGAAGAAAATAATGAGCTAACTATTTTAATTTATCCACTTTATGATAAAAGAAAACAAAATATGCTTACCACTTGGTTAGTATTATTTTCACTTTGTGGAATAGCCATTATTAGTCAATTTTTCTTTGATTACCCAACCAGTACAAAACTATTTTTTGTTGTTTACCTTATCTTTTGGTTGTTTTTTGAGTTTAAAGTTATTTATGCCATCCGTTGGAGGAAATTTGGTAAAGAAGTAATAACTATTGACAAAGAAAGTATTTATCTCACTAAAAAAATTGGAGAAAGAGGAGTAACTGAAAGATATGACTTAAGTGCTATAAATACTATTGAAGCATTAAAATACAAAGGAAAATTAGTTTATGACATGACCTCTTCGTATTGGAATTCTAATCATTATACCCTTACTGTAAACATTAATAAACAGCAAATTCCTTTTGGTGTTGATTTAAATGAAAAACAAGCAAAAAAAATAATTAAAACACTAAAAGAAACTGTTAAAAACCGTGTTGAAAACAAGCTTTAACACGACTAACATTCCTTTTTATTATTGCTTAACATTACATTCATAAAAACACTAATACATTATGAAGCGTAATCAACTAGTTCTTATCCTTACAATATTTTCAGCAACATTATTTTTATGGTCTTGTGGCTCAGATAAGAGTGATGAAGCTGCCATGAAAATTTTTAGGTACAATGAAGCTGCCGGAATTACTTCTCTAGATCCGGCTTTTTCTAGAAACCCTGAAAACATTTGGGCGTGTAATCATCTTTATAATGGTTTACTTGAAATGGACGACCAGCTCAACATTCAACCTTCCATTGCTAAAAGATGGGAAATTTCTGAAGACGGTAAAACCTATACTTTTTACTTACACAACAATATTTACTTTCATGATAACAAACAGTTTGAAAATGGTAAAGGAAGAAAAGTTACTGCTCATGATTTTGTTTATAGCTTCAACAGAATTTTAGATTCAAAGGTTGCTTCACCGGGAACCTGGATATTCAATAATGTTGCTTTTGAAGAAGAGTTTAACTACCAACCTTTTGAGGCAATTGATGATACTACCTTAAAAATTCACTTAAATCAAGCTTTCCCTCCTTTTTTAGGAATTCTTACCATGCAATATTGTGCTGTAGTTCCAAAAGAAGTAGTTGAGCATTATAAAAATGATTACAGGAGCAACCCTGTTGGTACAGGTCCTTTTATGTTTAAAGTTTGGGATGAAAACAATAAATTGGTTTTATTAAAAAACCCTAACTATTGGGAAAAAGATGAAAACGGTAAACAATTGCCTTATATAGATGCTATTTCTATATCCTTTGTTAAAGATAAAGAAATGGAATTTTTAAAATTTTTAAATAAAGAACTAGACTTTGTTTCAGGAAGAGATGGGGACAATAAAGAAAGTATTTTTACTGCTGACGGAAAACTAAAAAAGGAATATACCAACAGAGTTAAAATGCTTACAAACCCTTATCTAAATACTGAATATTTGGGTATTTTAGTAGACGATGAATTGGATATTGTTGCTAAAAGTCCTTTGAAAAAGAAATATGTAAGACAAGCCATTAACTATGGTTTTGACAGAAAACAAATGATTTCTTACCTAAGAAAAAACATTGGAACTCCTGCTGAAGCAGGTTTTGTACCAAAAGGCTTACCATCTTATGATGAGGAAAAAGTGAAAGGTTATAACTACAATCCTGAAAAAGCCAAAGAGTTACTTTACTTAGCAGGATATCCAAATGGAGAAGGTATGCCAGTAGTAACTCTTTTTACAACTGCTAATTATGTTGATTTATGTGAATTTATTCAACATCAATTGGGAGAAATAGGTATAAAAGTGAAAGTAGATATTGTTCAAGCTACTACGCATAGAGAGTTAGTGGCCCGTTCTAAATTAAATTTCTTTAGAAAATCATGGATAGCAGATTATCCTGATGCTGAAAATTATTTGGCTTTATTTTATAGTAAAAATTTTACGCCTCACGGACCAAATTATACCCATTTTAAAAATATAGCATTCGATAATTTATATGAACTTTCTCAAAAAGAAACCAACGATTCTATTCGTTACGATTATTACCAACGTATGGATAACGTTATAATTGAAGAAGCTCCTGTAGTAATTTTATATTATGATGAAGTAGTAAGGCTAACACAACCTAATGTAGAAAATTTAGGCATCAACCCTATCAACTTATTAAGCCTAAAGAAAGTGAAGTTGTTAGATTAATCCTTTTTTCTGTTCCAAATAACTTTGTAAAATAATGGTGGCACTAATCTGATCTACTAAAGCTTTATTCTGTCGTGCTTTTTTCTTCAAACCACCATCTATCATGGTCTGAAAAGCCATTTTTGAGGTAAACCTTTCATCAATCCTTTCTATTGTTACCTTCGGAAATTTTTTGGTGATGTGTTTAACAAAAGGTTCTATAAATCTAGCCGATTGTGCAGGTTGATTTTTTAAATCCATTGCTAATCCAACTACAATAGTTTCTACCTCATATTTACTAAGATAATCCTCCAAAAAAGTAATAATATCTTTTACATGAACAGTTGTTAAACCGCTAGCAATAATCTGTAAATCATCCGTTACAGCTACTCCCACTCTTTTTTGTCCGTAATCTATTGCTAAAACCCTTGCCATTTTTTTAAATTCTATGTCTATTTATAACTGTTTAACGAATTATCACCATTCAATTTTAGTAATTTTGCTAAAAATAATTTATACAACTTAATGGAAGCAAAATTAAACAAAATAGAAGAAGCGATTGAAGATATCAAAAATGGTAAAATTATTATTGTTGTTGATGATGAAGATAGAGAAAATGAAGGTGATTTTTTAGCAGCAGCAAGAGCTGTAACTCCCGAAATGATTAACTTTATGGCAACACACGGTAGAGGTCTTATTTGTGCTCCATTAATTCAAGACAGGTGTGATGAATTAGGCTTAGACTTAATGGTAAATCAGAATAACGCTGCTTACGAAACACCATTTACCGTTTCTGTAGATTTAATTGGTGAAGGTTGTACTACGGGGATTTCTGCTTCCGATAGGTCTAAAACCATTAAAGCATTAATTAATCCTAATACAAAAAAAGAACAATTAGGCAAACCAGGACATATTTTCCCTTTAAGAGCTAAAAGAGGTGGTGTTTTAAGAAGAGCCGGACATACGGAAGCTGCTATAGATTTTGCCAGATTAGCAGGTTTTGAACCCGCTGGTGTAATTGTAGAAATTATGAATGAAGATGGTACTATGGCTCGTCTTCCTGAATTATTAAAGATTGCTGAAAAACACCAACTTAAAATAGTTAGCATTAAAGATTTAATTTCTTATCGTTTACAACACGAAACGCTAATTAAAAGAGAAGTTACCATTGATTTACCTACGGAGTATGGCGATTTTAAAATGGCAGCTTATAAGCAAACAACTAATGATATGGATCATTTAGCCATTTTTAAAGGAGAATGGGAAAAAGATGAACCTGTTTTAGTTAGGGTTCACTCTTCCTGCATGACAGGCGATATATTTGGGTCTTGCCGATGCGATTGCGGCCCTCAATTGCACAAAGCAATGGAAATGATTGAAAAAGAAGGAAAAGGTGTTGTAGTTTACATGAACCAAGAAGGAAGAGGCATCGGCTTGATGAACAAACTTAAGGCATACAAACTTCAGGAAGAAGGTAGAGATACCGTTGAGGCAAACATAGAACTAGGTTTTAAAGCTGACGAACGTGATTATGGTATTGGAGCACAGATTTTACGTGATTTAGGTGTTTCTAAGATGAAGTTGATGAGTAACAACCCTAAAAAGAGAACAGGCTTATTAGGTTATGGTCTTGAAATAGTGGATAATGTAGCCTTAGAAATTGAATCTAATTTGCATAACGAAAGCTACCTTAAAACCAAAAAAAGTAAAATGGGGCATCAACTTAATTTGAAGCCTTAGGAGATTTTTTCTGTACTTATCCTTTCAAAAATTAATCTTACAAGTTCGACAATCAAATATTTGTAGCTGAACAAAATTTTCCTATTTTTAACTTTTAAACTTAAATATATAAAATATGGGATTTCCTTCTGACATTGAAATAGCACAAAATACTAAGCTAAAACACATTACATCAATTTCTTCTTACTTAAATATAAATGAAGATGATATTGAAATGTATGGAAAATATAAGGCTAAACTTCCTTTAAGCCTTATTAGTCAGGAAAACATTAATAAAAGCAATTTAATTTTAGTTACTGCCCTTACTCCTACTCCTGCCGGAGAAGGAAAAACTACTACCTCTATAGGTTTAACTGAAGGACTTAATAAAATTGGCAAGAAAACTACTGTAGTTTTAAGAGAACCTTCTTTAGGTCCTGTTTTTGGAATTAAAGGTGGAGCTGCTGGTGGCGGTTATGCTCAAGTAGTTCCTATGGAAGATATTAACCTACATTTTACAGGAGATTTTTCTGCAATAGAAAAAGCCAATAACCTCTTGTCTGCTTTAATAGATAACAACATTCAAAATAAAACCAATAATTTAAATATAGACCCTAGAACCATTGTCTGGAAAAGAGTAATGGATATGAATGACAGAGCTTTAAGAGACATTGTTATCGGCTTAGGCGGAACAGGAAACGGCATTCCCAGACAAGACGGATTTAACATCACCCCTGCTTCGGAAGTAATGGCAATTTTATGTATGTCGGAAAACTTTGAAGACTTAAAAAATAAGCTAGGAAATATTTTTGTTGGATTTACTTTCGATAAAAAACCTGTTTATGCAAGAGATTTAAAGGCTGAAAATGCAATGGCTATCTTACTTAAAGACGCTATAAAACCTAACTTAGTTCAAACATTAGAAGGAAACCCTGCTATTATTCATGGAGGTCCGTTTGCCAACATTGCTCAGGGAACTAACACTATTTTAGCTACAAAAATGGGATTATCTTTATCGGAATATGTTGTAACAGAAGCTGGTTTTGGTGCCGACTTGGGTGCTGAAAAATTCTTAGATATAAAATGTGTTTCCGGTGGATTAAAACCTAAAGCACTAGTTTTGGTAGCAACTATAAGAGCTTTACGTCACCATGGCGGAGCTACCAAAGAACAATATAACGATGCTAGTGTTGAAAGAGTAAGCAATGGTTTTGCTAACCTTGAGAAGCATATTGAAAACTGTAAAAAATTCGGATTAAACCCAGTGGTTGCTATTAACGCTTTCCCTACTGATAGTGCTGAAGAAGTAAAACTTATTCAAGATAGATGTGCCGATTTAGGCGTAAAAGCCATTGTTGCCGAAGGTTTTGCCAAAGGTGGTGATGGAATGACTAATATAGCTCAAGCTGTTGTTGAAGAAATTGAAAGTGGAAAAAATAACTTTAAACCACTTTACGATTGGAAACTTCCTATTAAAGAAAAAATTGAAATTATTGCTAAAAATATTTATGGAGCTGACGGTGTAGAGTATTCTAAAAAGGCCCTAACCGATTTGAAAAAAATTGACAGCTTAGGAATGAGCGACTTTCCAGTATGTATGGCTAAAACTCAAAAATCTTTTTCTGACAACGAAAGTCTAATTGGCAGACCGACAGGATTTACTGTTAGTGTTAGAGAATTTGAATTTGCATCTGGTGCAGGTTTTATTATTCCTATTTTAGGTAACATGATGCGTATGCCAGGATTACCTGCTATTCCTGCATCTGAAGGAATGTCTATTGATAATGATGGGAAAATTAGTGGATTGTCTTAACCCACTATCCTAGTAAAAACACACAAGGTCTTTTGTTTAAGTCAATTTTTGTGCTTTTCCATTCGACAATGGTTTTGGTAACAATTTGCTCTGAAGCCATTGTAATATCAACAGCTACACACAATTTTGTATTAGGATTACAGTTAGCCAATAAATCCTCCATTACATGATGATTTCTATAAGGCGTTTCAATAAAAAGTTGTGTTTGCTTTTGAGCAATGGCCATCCTTTCTAAGTCTTTTAATTTCCTAACCCTGTCTTTTTGTTCTTTTGGTAAATAGCCATTAAAACAAAAACTTTGTCCGTTAAAACCACTTGCCATTAACGATAATAAAATTGACGAAGGACCAACCAATGGAACTACTTTAATATTATTTTGATGAGCCAGAGCTACAACATCTGCTCCAGGGTCGGCAACTCCAGGACAACCAGCATCGGAAATAACACCAATATTTTTCCCTTCATCTATTGGTTTCAGAAAAGTGGGCAACATATCTAAATTGGTTCTTTTATTTATTTCATAAAAAACCAAATCGTCTATTACCTTCTCTGGTGCCGTTTTTTTGATAAACCTTCTGGCAGTTTTAATATTTTCTACAACAAAAACATCTATTTCTTGTAAAATGGTATTGTTAAATGATGGAATAACCTGACTGTAAGCAGATTCTCCTAAAGTGGTAGGTATTAAATATAATATTCCTTTATTGTTCATCTTAAAATTGTTTTATAAATATCTCACAAGCATTATCTAATAACTGATAAACTTCTTCAAACCCAGCTTCTCCGCCATAATAGGGATCCGGTACATTTCTATTTTCATTTGGATAAGCTAAATTTAAAAATAAAGATACTTTTTGTTTATCAGCATCGGTTTTGGCAAGATCTAAAATATTATTATGGTTAGAACTATCCATCGCAAAAATATAATCAAACTCCTGAAAATCATCATAGGTGAACTGTCTTGCTTGTTGATGAGAAATATCTATATCATACTCTAATGCTTTAGCTTGCATTCTTTTGTCTGGAGCTTCTCCAATATGGTAATTAGATGTTCCTGCAGAATCTACCAATAAATTCAACCCTTTATCCTTCACTTTAGCTTCTAAAATGCCTTGTGCCATTGCCGACCTACAAATATTTCCTAAACAAACAAATAATACTTTTTGCATCATCTTACTTTTTAATTTTCTTCATTCATTATATTACTCTGAAGCTTAATAGATTCAATATGAATTTCTGTAAATAAATTTCTAATAAATCGTTCACTCAATCCTTTTTCTTTAGCTTCTTCCAATGCTTTTAATAAAATTTCTTCCCAACGTTTCGGTTGTAAAATCTGAATATTGTTTTCTTTTTTATATTGAGCTAACTCATTAATCAGTTCCATTCTTTTTGAAAGTATATCCAACAATTCTCCATCAAGCACATTTATGCTTCTTCTTATTTTATCTAGTTCTGTAGTAAGTGTTGGACTTAATTTAGTTTTTCTAACAACTAACTGATTAACAAATACTTCAAGAGTTTTAGGAGTTATTTGTTGCAGTGAATCACTTAAAGCATTATCAGGATCTAAATGTGTTTCTATCATTAATCCATCAAAATCTAAATCCATTGCTTTTTGAGCAACAGTAAAAAGATTATCACGCTTGCCACAGATATGACTAGGGTCACAAATCATTGTTAAATCTGGATAATGCTGCATTAACTCAATAGGAATTTGCCACTGAGGTGGATTTCTATAATATGAATCGCCATATTTTGAAAATCCTCTGTGAATTGCTCCTATTTTTGAGATACCTACTTTTGCAAAACGCTCTATGGCTCCTTCCCAAAGTTGTAAGTCTGGATTGATTGGGTTTTTTATTAAAACCGTAGCATCTGTAGCACGTAACGCGTCTGCAATTTCTTGAACTACAAAAGGGTTAACAGTAGTTCTTGCTCCTATCCATAATACATCAACACCATATTTCAAAGCTTCTTCAACATGTTGTGTATTGGCGACTTCTATGGCTGTTTTTAACCCTGTAGCTTCTTTTGCTTTTTGTAACCATTTTAACGCTTCTAAACCAACTCCTTCAAAACTACCTGGTTTCGTTCGTGGCTTCCATATTCCGGCTCTTAGTACATCAACTTTATTAAGTGCTTTTAAAGCCATAGCTGTTTGTAATAACTGCTCTTCAGATTCAGCACTACATGGTCCACTAATAATAATGGGACTTGCTTTATTGCTTAATATTTTATTGATAGACTTCAATATATTGAAAAATGAAGTACAAAGTTAGCTAAGTTAAATTGAAGTTGACTAAATAATTAAATGTAAAATGAAAGTAGATAACCTACAATAAAAACACACAGAGCAATAACAATGTAAAACAAAACCCTTTGAGTTTTTTTGCTCATTGGCTTGTAGATGGGAGCAGGCTTATCGAATCTGTTAAACATAGGTTTTTAAAACAAAAAAACAGGAAAATCTTAGTTAAGAAATTCCTGTTTAGTTAGTGCAAATCTTAAAATTATATTATTGTAAACTAATTTTCTTTTTCAATTCTTCAATATAACCTCTAAAACGTTTGTCAGTATCCATAAGGTTGTTTACTGTTTTACAAGCATGTAACACTGTTGCGTGGTCTTTTCCACCGCAGTGCATTCCAATTGATGCTAGACTAGATTTAGTCATTTGTTTAGAGAAATACATAGCTATTTGACGAGCTTGTACTACTTCTCTTTTTCTAGTTTTAGATTTTAAGGTTTCAATAGGCATATCAAAATAATCGCAAACTACTTTTTGGATGTAATCTATAGAAACTTCTCTGGCTGTATTTTTAACAAATTTATCCACCATTTGTCTAGCCAAATCAATATTTACTGCTTTTTTGTTTAGAGAAGATTGAGCTAAAATAGAAATTAAGGCACCTTCTAATTCTCTAACATTGGTAGTAATACTGTAGGCTATATATTCTACAACATCTTTAGGTAACTCTAACCCTTCGCTATACATTTTCTTTTCTAAAATAGCTATTCTAGTTTCCAAATCAGGCGATTGAAGATCAGCTGCTAAACCCCATTTAAAACGAGATAACAACCTTTGTTCCATACCAATAATCTCTACTGGTGCTTTATCAGCTGTAAGAATTATTTGTTTTCCTGATTGGTGTAAATGATTAAATATGTGGAAGAAAACATCTTGAGTTTTTGCTTTTCCTGCAAAAAACTGAACATCATCAATAATCAACACATCTATCATTTGATAGAAATGAATAAAATCGTTTTGTTCGTTATTTTTTACTGCGTCTATAAATTGTTGGGTAAATTTCTCCGATGAAACATACAATACAATTTTATTAGGAAATTTATTTTTTACTTCAATACCAATAGCATGAGCCAAATGCGTTTTTCCTAAACCTACTCCACCATATACTAATAATGGATTAAAAGAAGTTCCTCCAGGATTGTTAGAAACTGCAAAACCAGCAGAGCGAGCCAACCTATTACAGTCTCCTTCAACAAAATTATCAAAAGAATAATTTGGGTTTAATTGAGATTCTACATTTAAATGGGCAATTCCAGGTATAATAAATGGATTTCTGATAGATTTGTTTTTATTCAAATCTATAGGCATGTTTACCGGATTGTTTTTAATGTGTGGTTTATTAGTAGCAGGAATTTTTAAGGTATATGGATTATTGGTTTTGTTGTTATTTTCTATAACAATACTGTACTCTAATCTTCCTTCATTACCTAGTTCTTTTTTTATGGTTTTCTTTAAGATGGATACGTAATGTTCTTCCAACCATTCGTAAAAAAACTGGCTAGGAACCTGAATGGTAAGTACTTTATCTTTCAGTTTAACAGGAACAATGGGTTCAAACCAAGTTTTGTAACTCTGTAAGCTAACATTGTCTTTTATTACCTGAAGGCAATTTTCCCATACTGAAGTAAAGTTTTTATCCATTTTTAATAACTCCTATTTTTATGTTTTTACTAATTTCTCTCTAAATCCTTAAGAGTCAAAGCTCTTTTAAACTGTTGCGAAACGGCTGTCTAAATTAATTAAAATAAATTTAATAAGCTGTTTAAAATCAATGATTTTTAGTTTAAAAAACCACCTCTCTTTTGTGCTAACAAATATTTGAATAAAAAAATGAAAAAAAAAATTTTTATCTATTGTTTTTTATTTTTTTTTTACCTAGATAACGCCTATTTTATCATTATTTAATGTAAAAGCTTTATCTAACGGGTTGATATAAAAGTCTATTCTACCCAAATAAAGCCCTGCCCAACCAACTTGATTAATTAATGTGATGTTTTCTGCTTTGTTTTTAATACCAGTTGGTTTATCTAAAAACGTATGGGTGTGTCCTCCAATTATTAAATCTATATTTTTTGTTTCCTGGGCCAACACATTGTCAGAAACTTTATTGCTTTTGTAGGCATATCCCAAATGTGAAAGACATATAATTAAGTGGCACTTTTCATTGTATTTTAAATGTTCTGCTATATTATTTGCAGCAATTATCGGGTTATTGTATTGTGTCTCGGCATATAATTTTTTGTCTACCAAACCTGCTAATTCCACTCCAATACCAAAAACGCCAATCTTCACATTATCTTTTTCAAATACTTTATATGGAGCGATTTTTCCATTCAATATAGTATTAGAAAAATCATAATTCACATTTAAAAATGGAAAATTAGCGTAAGGCAACATTTTATTTAGTCCTTCAATACCATTATCAAAATCATGATTACCAATAGTAGCAGCATCATATTTCATTAAACTCATTAATTTAAACTCTAATTCTCCACCATACAAATTAAAATAAGGTGTCCCCTGAAAAATATCTCCGGCATCTAACAATAATACATTTTTTTCTACTGTTCTGATTTGATCTATCAAAGCAGCTCTTTTTGCCGCTCCTCCCATATTAGGATATTTGAGATCATTGCTCGGAAATGGCTCTATATGACTATGAGTGTCATTGGTATGTAAAATAGTAATTTTTGTGTGATTTTTTTTAAGGATGGCAGCCGAAAGAGGATTTAATGTAGCAGTTCCAAGCAAAGATACGCCACCTAAAAAAGATTGTTTTATAAAAGTTCTTCTGTTACTCATAAATTATCCTCCCCTCTATTTTTCCGTTTAATTGCTTTCCTTGTGCGTGTTGTTCTACACAATATTGTATAATAGCATCTCTTAATTTTATTCCCACTTTTTCATAGTTAATGGGATTTAGAAAAAAAGTCATGTTATCACCTCCATTGGCTAAATAATCGGATGTAAGAATGTTAATTTCAGAAGTTCCTTCTTGAGAAAACAAATTCTTAATTTCATTTTCAATATTTATTGTGAAATCAAATGAAAGCCCCGAAATAGGTTGCCCCCCAACATTCTTTAAATATTCCATCAATTCCAAAAATTTAATTTCTGATAAGGTAACCACCACCAACTCATTTTCAAAAGGCATTAGTTCAAAAATTTTTCCACGGGTAATTTCTCCTTTAGGTAAAGAGGTTCTTAATCCACCAAAATTCAACATGCAAACATCAATATTACCATCATGTATTTTTTGAGCTATTTCCATACTTAAATCAGCCACTAAGTTGCCTAATTTGGTTTCGGGCTTACCTTTTTCTTTAGGAAACTCTTCGGCAGATAAGACCAGTACTTCATTCATTTCTTTTTCTAACTTCTCTTTATAAGGAGAAATTAAAACTGTTGCCTGTTGATGTTCTATTGTTGTTTCTATAATATTAATGGAAGAGTCTTGAGTTTTTTCATAAACAGCAGGCTGACAAGCAAGGAGAAATGTAATAAAAACTACTGCAACCACTTTCTTAATAGCTGAAAATTGGTATGTTAAGAAAAAAAACTGCATGTTATTACCTAATAAGTTTGCCTTAGTTGACCAAATTACGAACTTTACCGTAAATTTTTCATCAATTTTATATTATGTACACATCAATAACAAAAATAAGAGTACGCTATGCCGAAACTGATATGATGGGCTATGTTTATTACGGAAATTATGCTACTTATTTTGAAGTAGCTCGTGTAGAAGCTATTAAAAAACTGGGGTTTAGCTACCGAAGAATGGAAGATGAAGGCATTGCTTTACCTGTTTTAGAGTTTTCTATAAAATACTACAAGCCTGCTTTTTATGATGATGAATTAAGAATAGAAACCACCATTAGTGAGCTACCAAAAGCTCGTATTTCATTCACTTATCAAACCTTTAATGAAAAAAACGAGTTAATTAATGAAGCAGCTACAACCTTGGTTTTTATCAATAAAAATACACAACGACCATGTGCTGCACCTGCTGATTTTATTGAAGCTATGAAAGCTTATTTTTGATTTGTTTCTTAAACCGTAGGCAACACTTTCGTTTTTACTTCACCAAATCCAACTCTAACACCATTCTTTTGTGCAAAACCACGCATAATAACAGTATCGTTATCTAAAATAAATTTTCTTTCAGAACCATCTGTCATAGCAACACTTTTACTTCCTTTCCAAGAAACTTCTAACATAGAACCATAAGCAGATTCATCATTTCCGGAAATTGTTCCCGATGCCATCATATCTCCGGCTTTTATATTACAACCATTAACGGTGTGGTGAGCCAATTGTTGGTTCATGTTCCAATACATATATTTATAATTGGAATTAGAAACTACTTTTTCCTTCGTATTTTCAGGCTGAATAGCTACTTCTAAATTAATGTCTATATGTTTATCTCCTTCATATTGTAAATAATCAAACACTTTTGGTTCTTGAACAGGTCCTTCAACTCTAAATGGCTCAAGCGCATCTAAAGTTACTATCCATGGTGAAATAGACGAAGCAAAGTTTTTAGCTAAAAATGGTCCAAGTGGTACGTATTCCCACTTTTGAATATCTCTGGCACTCCAATCGTTAAAAATACACATTCCAAAAATGTAATCGTCCGCTTCTTTTGTAGAAATAGATTGACCCAACGCTTTTCCGTTGTATGTAACAAAAGCCATTTCCAACTCAAAATCTAATAATTTACAAGGACCGAACACAGGAGGTTCATTATCATTTGGTTTTTGTTGTCCTTTTGGTCGGTGTATGGGTGTTCCTGAAACTACTATTGAAGAAGACCTTCCGTGGTAACCAACAGGAATGTGTTTCCAGTTTGGAAGTAACGCATTGTTTGGGTCTCTAAACATACAACCTACATTATAAGCATGTTGTTCGCTAGAATAAAAATCAGTATAATCTCCTACTCTAACAGGCATTAGCATTTCTACTTCATTAATAGAATATAAAACTGCTTTAATTTTTTCGTTATCTTTATTCGCTACATTGTCAAGACTAAAAATAACTGAAATTTCATCTCTTACCTGACGGGTAAAAGCTTTACCTAATTTTATAAACTTATTTAGTTTATATGATTTGAACACATCCGAATCTACGTCAAAATAGCCCAACTTAGCCAACTGATGAAGGTTAATTACGGTATCTCCAATTCTACTAGCTACAAAAACTTGTTTGCCAGATTTTGCTACACCAAAAGGTATATTCTGAATGGGAAAATCACTGTTTTCAGGTACTTCTATCCAACTTTTTAATTCTGGGTTGTTTGCTTTAATCATAGTTTTTATTATTATTTTTTTAGTTTTTATGAAGATCGACTTCTAACTTTGGACTTCCATCTACTCTCCTTTAAACAATGGAAACTGCTCCATTAAATTATTTATTTCTTCTCTTACATTCGTAATGGTTTTTTCATCTTTATGCGCAATTACCAAATCCATCCAATCTACAATTTTAATCATATCTTCCTCCATCAAACCTCTTGTGGTAACAGCTGCTGTTCCCACTCTAATTCCTGAGGTAACAAACGGAGATTTATCATCAAAAGGCACCATATTTTTGTTAACAGTAATATCAGCCTCCACCAATAAATTTTCAGCTTCTTTTCCAGTAATGTTTTTAGAACGCAAATCAATTAACATACAATGATTATCTGTTCCTCCGGAAACAACACCATAACCTCTTTTCATTAATTCATCAGCCATAACTTTGGCATTTTTTATTACTTGCTGACAGTAACTCATATATTCTTCCGACAATGCCTCTTTAAAAGCTATCGCCTTAGCTGCAATAACATGTTCTAATGGACCACCTTGTGTACCCGGAAAAACTGCTCCATCTAACATAGCCGACATCATTTTAACCTCTCCTTTTGGAGTTTTAATTCCCCATGGATTTTCAAAATCCTGACCCATCATAATCAAACCACCTCTTGGTCCTCTTAACGTTTTATGGGTGGTGGTAGTCACTACATGACAATGAGGAAGTGGGTCATTTAACAAACCTCTGGCAATTAAGCCGGAAGGATGAGAAATATCTGCTAATAATAAAGCACCTACTTTATCGGCTAATTTCCTCATGCGTTCGTAATCCCAATCGCGAGAATAAGCAGAAGCTCCAGCAATAATTAATTGAGGTTTTTCTTCTAAAGCAATTTTTTCCATTGCTTCATAATCAATTCTTCCACTTGTTTTATCTACTCCATAAAATGAAGTTTTATATAATTTTCCTGAAAAATTTACCGGAGAACCATGCGTTAAATGTCCACCATGCGACAAGTCGAAACCAAGAATTTTATCTCCGGGTTTTAATACTGCCAACATAACGGCAGCATTAGCTTGCGAACCCGAATGAGGTTGCACATTTACCCAAGCTGCATTAAATAATTCTTTTGCTCTGTCTATTGCTAACTGTTCAATTTCATCTACTACTTCACAACCGCCATAATAACGCTTAAAAGGCAAGCCTTCAGCATACTTGTTTGTTAGCACACTCCCCATAGCTTGCATTACCTGAGAACTAACATAATTTTCTGAAGCAATTAGCTCCACACCTACACTTTGGCGGTATTCTTCTTCTTGAATCAAATCAAAAATAACGGTATCCTTTATCATTAATAACAGCTTAAATAAATATTGCTGCAAAGGTATAAATATTTTGATGTGTTATAAAGTTTATAACTTCATTTGTTTAAGGAAAAATAGATTTTTTACCAAGTAGAAAATGGGGTGCCAAAACTGTTATCGAAACCAGCACCAATACCAGAGTTAAAACCACCAAATCTGTTGTAAGGATTAAACCTGTCGTTAACTCTAATTTCACCACTAATGGTAAAACCACTTGGCGATTTGTACTCTACGAAAGCAGAATAACCTACTCTTTCCATTGGAGATATATTACTATTAGAATACGAATAATAAGGATTGTTAAAAGTAGTTGCATTATAAAAAATAGAACCGCCTACCGACCATCTTTCATCTATTTGGTATTTAGCCGCAACATAACCATAAAATTGGGAGATATTACCTGTAAAAGGTTGATAACCAAAATCTGTAAACATAGGCATATTATTGGCACTTACATTTTGATAGGTAACTCCTGTATTTATACTCCATTTTTTGGTGAGTTGATAAGTAACTGAAGGATTGTAGTAAGTTCCAAAGCTTCCGTTAGACATTATCATTGCTCCAAATCTAAAATTATAATTGAGTTTATCTATCGGACTTAAAGAATCATAAGGAACTACATATTCATCGCCTTGGTTATATTTCAAACTATCTGCCTTATTGGTTTGAGCTGATAAACCAACAACAAACATCAGCACTAATGCAGTAAATAGAATATGTTTAGAAAAGCTTTTCACAAGTGCTCTTTTTAAGAATTGAGGTAAAATTACATAATTTTTAATTCTCTTTATCCATAATAAACGTTAAAAAAATGTGGCATAATAGTTGAAATGAAACGGATGTTAGTTTTTTAATTAAAAGTTTTAGGTTTAAGAAAGCCTTCGAGATTTAAATCTCGAAGGCTTTTTTTGTTTTAATCATTAATAGGTTGTTTTTTAGTTCTTCTTTGAAAAAGACTATAAAAAGATCTGAAAAACTCACCAATATTATCAAACTCCTCCTTATAAGAAATACCAACACCTTGTGTATAAGGACTATTTATTTCTAGTAAAGAAAACTGATTGGATTTATTAAATGCTTTAACTCTTAGCTTTCCGTCTTTTGAAATTTTGTACTCTAAAACAACATCCCCAATAAGATTATTGGTATTCTGATTTACTGTAGAGCCATTTTGCCTATCGGCAATTCCGAAATTAGAATCTATAATCAACCTATCATTTAGCAATTGTGTAGAAAGTGCCAGTTCGAACTCTTGTGGAGAAATTTCATCTCCCGGACGATAGTTTACCCCTATATCAAACTCATTACTAATTTTAGAGAGCCAATTACTTAATTGATTCGACAACAGTTCACTTGTTGCCGTTTTTTCAAGTCCTGCGTTGCCGGCCACTCCATCTGTTCCTGGAGGTGGTAAAAATCTATTTAACACTAATAAAGAGAATACTTGTCGATTTAACTCCTGAATATTTTCTTCATGACTACTAACATACAACACACTTTTCACCTTACTTTTCGTATCTTCATCAGCTGTAGGAAGTACAATATCAAAATTGATATCTGGTGCTAATAAAGAATTTTTCATATGGAGTACTAAATCAACAGGAATTCTTTTTTTCAAAACATCAGAAGTATCCATAGACATTAACAAATCATACAACCTCGCCCTTGTCCTATAAGAGGCACTAATATCAACTTGAGCATCTAATGGATTTCCATTCCATTTTATTGTTCCTCCTTCCAGCAAATTAAATCTTTTGTTGATTACATTTTGAAGCGTAAAAAGATAATCTCCACTTTTTACAACATAATCTCCAAAAATAGAGAAATCTCCTGCGGAGTTAATTTCTAATTTTAAATTACCATTTCCCCTACTCTTCATTATGTCCCCAATTTTTTCATCAAAAATTAATCTTACTTCAGCATCGTCTGTAACTTTTAAATCAAATGTCATAAAAAAATTAGACAAATCAACTTCTTCTTCAATCATATTAGCTATAGCTGATGAATCAATTTTTGTAACAAAAGTGATATAACTATTTTCTTCAATTTCTTCGTTCCCATCAAGAGGTATATTAAATATAGTATTTTTCGAAGTGGTAATATTGGCTTCAATTCCTGTTTTAGACGTATATTGGTCATAGTTAATATCAATTACTCCACTTGCAAAAGCAATTCCATAATAATCTGGATTATCTAATCTATTTGTATTTAATACCATAAAATCATCTAAACGCATGCCTAAGTCAAAACTGAATTTCTTAAAATTATTGTGAAATAAGGTTGCTGTACCATAAGCCTTGTTTTTTCTTTCATCCAAAAAAAGTGCATTATCAAACGAAATCATATCAGGTGTTATATTTATTAAAAGTGATGGTACTTCGTACTTAGTTTTTAAATAATTTACCGTTCCGCTTGTTCCTATCAAGCTAATTTTCCCACTAAATTGAGGAGTTTTTATATTTCCTTTAACCTGAATATTAGCAGTAGCTTTACCATCTAAACCAGTTACATGATCTTTTATATAAGCATCTAAAATACTAAGTTCTGTCTGGTTTAATGTAATTAAAAAATCTAAATTATCTTCAATAGATTTATTAGTATAGTAATGTCCATAAACAATAATCGAAGGCATTCTTTCATTAAAAAATTTAGCATCAATATTTAAAGCTTCTTTTTCCGGAATCCATTTAGATTTAATATTTCCTTGTCCAATTAAATAGTCATTTAATTTAAAATTATTTATGTTTAAATCTGATGTAAATAATAGTTCTTTATTCATTTTTTTTAGCGATGCTACCCCATTAAAAACCCCTTCTAATTTTGCAGCATTTTGAGGGACTAATGACTTAAACAATCCTAAATCAAAATTTTCAAACATAACATCCATTTGCTGTTTACCATTATCATTACTAATGGTTCCATCTACAATTAATTTTTGATTTTTATTAGCAAATTTAAAATTAGAGATGTTTATACTATTGGTGTCTATAACAATTACATTTCCATCTGAAAGTTGCCACTGCAAGCCATCTAAATAAATAAAAGCATTGTTAAAGCTACTAGTAATTTGTTCTCTCTGGAAATAAGTAACATTATTTAATGCTGCATCAAGAGGTCTTCCACTTAAAGTGTCATTTAACCACGTTATATCCGTAATTAAACTATCATTCCTCAGTATTCCTAACAATTTAAAATCATTCATAAAAAGACTATCCACATTAAATACTAATACTTTATCAATATCAATATCCAGTTCTAATTGATTATTATCAGCTTTTCCATTTAATTTTATAGTCTTAAATTGATTTCCATAAGCACTAACACTATCCGCACTTCCATTTATAATTAAGTGATTAGCGTTAGAATTATACTCTCCGGCAATAGTGGTGTTCGATCCAAACCTAATATCATTAAAAAATAATTTTGTTAAAATGTCTGTATTTAAAATAGTAGCTTTAAAATTAAAATTGTTGGTTATTTTTTGCGGAGTATAAATTTCTTTATTTTGAGATGGTAAATAAGTATAAATAATATTGTTGATTATAGCCATAAAATCAGTAAACTGATAATTTCCATTTACTTCCATAGTAGCAAAATCTGAATTTAAGTGAATAGACTTAGAACCATTAGTTTTAATAGACTTTAAATAAGTATTAGGGATAAAAATGGTATCTAGTTTATCAATGTAATTGGTATTGTGCATTTCAATTTCACCAACAATGTTATCAATATTGTTTCCTATTAAATCTATTTTCACATCTGTAGAAAAACGAGTGTTCATTTTTTCTTTAGTCTCAATAAGATTTAATTTAGCTAATTTCGCTTCTTTTATTTCTGAGGTAAATTGTAAATGAGGTAACTCTCCTGAAAAATCAACATTTCCATTAAAATTAAAAGTTAAGTTTTCATCTTTAACATCAAGAAAACCATCGAAAATTTGATTTTTAAACTGTCCGTCAACTGTTATGTTAGAGTACGGGTAATCTTTTAACTCAATCTTTTTAATTTTTCCAGTAAGTTTAGCATCTATATCTTTAAGAGAAAAACCACTTCCTACAATTTTAGTATTTAAAGCAATTCTTCCTATTTGCTTAGGGGCTTCAAAAAATTTACCTAAATGGAAGTTTCGTGTACTTATTTTCCCTGAATAATAAGTTTTGTCAGGTTTCATTTTTAAAGCTAAATCTGTTTGGATATTTCCCAAAGCTGTGGAAAAATTACCATAAGCAACAAAATCATTTAAAAACCCTGATACCTTACCTTTAAAATTAATATTTCCAAGATGTTTCATATTATCAGGAAGCTTTATAAATGTCTCATTAACAAAAGGATATAAAGGAATTTGTTCTAATCTATTTTTTGAAGTAATCAAGGATTTAATGTCTAGGTAAATAAAAATTTCTTCAGGCTTGGGAATACCGCTTACATCCGCATTTCCACTAAAATAAGTACCATCATCAATAGTTATGGATAAATTTCTACCCTTTAATTTGTCTAATCTTCCTTTCACATCTCCATCCAATATCACATATTTGTTTAAACAATCTAATTCTTTAGTAAAAAAACAAATATCTCTAAAACTTACTTTGGATGAGTCAAAATGTGATTCAATATCAACATTAGTAATAAATTCAGATAAATCAGCAAAACTATCTGTTGTAAAAGACACATCTCCAATTATAGCAGAACTTGGCGTTTTAAGGTACATTTTTTTAGAAAAGATTCCTTTATCAGAAATAGCAAAATCGGCAGTTAAACTATCCAACTGGAAGCCGGATTTTTCGTAAAAACTCATATTATAAATTTCACTTGTCACACCATTAGAAATGAAATTTATTCCTTTTAACAATGTGTTGAAGTAGGTTATATTAATATGTTGAAAATCTACACCATAACCAACAGGCTCTACTCTATTATTATTGTAAGTAAACTTGCCTTTTTTAATTTCAATATTATTAAACTTAACTTCCCACTTTATTGCCGTTGTATCTTTCGGATCTGCTGAAGAAAAATAATCCATAATAAAAAACAAATTATTATCTAGGCTGTCTTTAGGGTGTTGTAAATTAAAATAAGGTTCATTTAAAATTATTTTTTTAATATCAATCTTATTATTTCCTAAAGAAAACACTCCAACTTTAGCTTCTATTTCATTAGCATAAAAAAGCGTATCACCATACAAATCTTCAATATATAATTGATTAATTTTTAAGTTATTAAAAAAAGAAACTTCAACATTTTCAACACTAATAACGGTATTAAGCTCTTTTGATAAATGATTAAGATATTTTTTTACTAAAAAAGTTTGGAACGCATTGTTATAGATAGTCAAAGAAAGAAAAGCAGCTACAAGCACAACAAATGCCGCAACAAATAACATTATTTTATTTCTTTTTTTGATAGTTTTGAACTTTAATTTTGAGACTTCAAAAATACATTTAATGCATCAATCTTCCATAATAATTTTAGGAATAGAATCATCTTGTGATGACACTGCTGCTGCTATAATCTCTGACGGCAAAGTCCTTGCCAACATTATAGCCAACCAAGAAGTACATAAAAAGTACGGTGGAGTGGTTCCTGAGCTTGCCTCTAGAGCTCATCAGCAAAATATTGTACCTGTGGTAGATGCTACTCTGAAAAGAGCAGGCGTAAATAAAAATGATATTACTGCCATTGCTTTTACAAATGGTCCTGGTTTGTTAGGATCTTTATTAGTAGGAAGTTCTTTTGCCAAAACTCTTTCGATTGGATTAAATATTCCTGCGATTGCTGTAAATCACATGCAAGGACATATTTTAGCTCACTTTATTCAAGAACTTAATGAAGAAAAAGAAATACCTGAATTTCCTTTTTTATGTTTAACCGTTAGTGGTGGACATACACAAATTGTTAGGGTAGATGATTTTTTTAAAATGGAAGTTATTGGCGAAACCATTGATGATGCTGCCGGAGAAGCTTTTGATAAAGTTGCAAAAATGCTTCAACTACCTTATCCTGGTGGTCCATTGGTTGATAAATATGCTAAAGAAGGTAATCCTAACAGATTTTCATTTCCTCACCCTAAAGTAGAAGGAGTGAATTTTAGTTTTAGTGGGTTAAAAACATCTATTTTGTACTTTTTACAAAAAGAACTTAAGACCAACCCCGACTTTATCAACGAAAATATAAAAGATATTTGTGCTGGAGTTCAAAAAACTATAGTTGATATACTTATTGAAAAATTGGTAAAAGCAGTGAATGAGACCAATATTAAACAAATTGCTATTGCTGGTGGTGTTTCTGCCAATTCCGGATTAAGAACTGCTCTTCAATCTCTTACTCAGGAAGATATAAGAGTATTTATTCCAAAATTTGAATACTGTACTGACAATGCAGCTATGATAGCCATTACTGGTTATTACAATTATATAAAAAATCAAGATTTTTCTAAAAATTCCATACCAAATGCTAGAATGAAGCTATAAATTATTTATTTTTATCGACAAATCTAACTTAACTAACATTTAACTTTTGTGGTAGCAATTGATTATATAGAAACCGAAACAGCTATTCTAGAACATAAAGATGATTATTTATACATAGCTTTTAAAAAAGATGCCGAAATTGAATTAGAACACGTTATTGCCAACAAAGAAGCACGAGAAAAAATTCAACAAGGAAAAAAAATGTTAGTACTTGGAGATATTCGTTATATGTGGCATATCTCAAAAGCAGCTCAAGATTATTTAGCAAGTAAAGAAGTAACCAGTTTAAACATTGCTATGGCTATCTTAACAAGTTCACTAATGACTGTATTATTAGCTAATTTTTTCATTAAATTTAAACAACCAGCTACTCCAACCAAAATGTTTAAAAATGAAGAAAAAGCTATTAAATGGTTATTATCATTTAAACATTAAAAGTTCATTTTCTTCATTTTTAAACATTTTTTTCTTGTTCAATTTCTCAATGTTAGCTATTGAAATAAGGTTTATAACATCTATTTTCAGTAATTTCGCCACTTTAATTTTGCTTTATGAACAAAACATTATCCGACAGAATTAACAACTTAAGCGAGTCACAAACCCTTGCTATGACAAGATTGAGTAGAGAGCTACAAGCTGAAGGAAAAGACGTAATTAGCCTGAGTATTGGAGAACCTGATTTTGATACGCCTCAGCTTATAAAAGATGCTGCTAAAAAAGCCATTGATGAAAACTATACGCACTATACTCCCGTTCCAGGTTATCCTGAACTTAGAAAAGCTGCTGCCAATAAATTAAAAAGAGATAATAATTTAGATTATTCTTTTGAACAAATAGTGGTTTCTACAGGTGCAAAACACTCACTTACTAATTTAGCATTGAGCATTTTAAATCCAGAGGATGAAGTTATTTTATTGGCTCCTTATTGGGTAAGCTACATTGAAATGATAAAAATTGCTGAAGCTACTCCTGTAGTAGTCTCTACAACTATTGAAACCGATTTTAAAATTACTATCGACCAACTTAAAAATGCCATTACGCCTAAAACCAGAATGATTTGGTTCAGCTCTCCTTGTAACCCTAGTGGCTCTGTTTATACTAAAGAAGAACTATTAGCAATTGCTGAATTGGTGAAAAATTATCCCAATATCATTATTGTTTCTGATGAAATTTACGAACACATTAATTTTGTTGGTAAACATGAAAGCATTGCTCAATTTGATTTTATAAAAGATCAAGTAGTGGTGGTAAATGGCGTTTCAAAAGGATTTGCTATGACAGGCTGGAGAATTGGTTTTATCGCTGCTCCAAAATGGATAGCCGATGCTTGTACCAAAATGCAAGGTCAGTTTACTTCTGGCACTTGTAGTATCGCTCAAAAAGCGGCTCAAGCGGCTCTAGAAGCTGACATTTCTATTGTGAACGATATGGTTGCCGCTTTCCAAAGAAGAAAAGAGTTGGTGTATGATTTAATGAAAGATATTCCTGGAATTAAAATGAACCAACCTAAAGGTGCTTTTTATTTTTTTCCAGATGTTTCTTATTACTTTGGAAAATCTTATAATGGAGAAGTGATAAAAGATGCAACAGATTTATGTATGTTTTTATTAAATAAAGGCTTAGTGGCATTAGTTAGTGGCGATGCTTTTGGAAATCCGGAATGTTTGAGAATTTCTTATGCTACTTCTGAGGAAGTATTAAAAGAATCCATTAACAGAATTAAAAACACCTTAGCTTTATTGAAATAATTGTAATTTACGAATGAACCCAACAAAAAAAGTAGCTTTATATACACTTGGTTGTAAACTGAATTTTTCAGAAACTTCTTCTATTGCCAGAATGTTTCAGGAAGAAGGTTTTGCAAGAGTTGATTTTAACGATACTCCCGATGTTTTTGTAATAAACACTTGTTCCGTTACCGAAAATGCCGACAAAAAATGCAAGCAGTTAGTAAAAAAAGCTAAAAAAATAAATCCTGATGCATTTGTAGCTATAATTGGCTGTTATGCTCAATTAAAACCTGAGGAGATTGCTCAAATTCATGGTGTAAACATGGTACTTGGTGCCGCAGAAAAATTCAAAATTGTTGATTATTTTTATCAGCAAGAAAAAAGTGAAATTGCTCAGATACATGCTTCAAAAATTAAAGAAGCTAAAGATTTTATTCCTTCCTATTCTCATGGCGACAGAACACGTTCTTTCCTTAAAATACAAGATGGTTGCGATTACTTTTGTACTTTTTGCACTATTCCATTGGCAAGAGGTAAAAGTAGAAATCAATCCATAGCCGAAACGGTAAAAGTTGCTGAAGAAATTGCTAAAACTAACATTAAAGAAGTAGTTCTAACTGGTGTAAACATTGGAGATTTTGGTCAAGGAGAAGGTAATGAAGATTTTTACCAATTGGTTCAAGCTTTAGACAAAGTTGATGGCATTAATAGATACAGAATATCATCTATAGAACCCAATTTACTGAGTAATGATATAATTGATTTTGTTAGTGAATCTGACAAATTTATGCCTCATTTTCATATTCCGCTACAATCTGGTTCCAACAAAATATTAAAAATAATGCGTAGAAAATACCTCAAAGAATTATATTCCGAAAGGGTTTATCGTATTAAAGAAAAAATGCCTCACGCTTGTATTGGTGTAGATGTTATTGTTGGTTTTCCTGATGAAACGGATGAAGATTTTTTAGAAACTTACAACTTCTTAAATGAATTGCCTATCTCCTACTTGCATGTATTTACTTATTCCGAAAGACAAAATACGACTGCGGTTAAATTAGACAATCCCGTACCGAAAGAAGTAAGAAGTGAAAGAAGTAAAATGTTGCACATTCTTTCTGAAAAGAAAAAAAGATATTTTTATGAGCAGTTTTTAGGTAAATCGTTTAATGTTTTACTGGAAGCCGAACAACACGAAGGCTTTTTAAATGGTTTTACTGAAAATTACATTAAAGTAAAAGTTCCTTACGAGACAGCTTTAGAAAACACCATACAACAAATTAATATAAACACTATTGATTCAGAAAATGTTGCAGAAGGAGAGTTAATTTTAAATTACAAATTAGAGGTTTAAAATTAAAACCATTAAACTTATAAACTTCAAACTAAAAAAATGTTTCCATTCCTATCAGATTTAATCAACTATTTATTCGGATTTTCATTTTCGTTTCCATTGCCCATGTTTGGGTTTATGGTAGCCTTAGCCTTTATAGCAGCTAATTTACTTTTTGTGCAGGAAATGAAAAGAAAAGAAGCTGATGGCCTATTATCTGCCGATACCATAAAAGTTATTAAAGGCAAAAAAGCATCTGTAAATGAATTACTAAGCAACGGACTTTTCGGTTTTGTTATTGGTTATAAATTAGGAGGAATTATTTTAAACTATGCTCAGGCTACCGAAGACTTACAGTCTTATGTAATGTCTTTAGAAGGAAATTTACTTTCAGGAATTGTGTTGGCAGCTGTATTAGCTTACCTAAAATATAGAGAAGCAGAAAAAAACAGGTTACCGGAACCTAAAGAAGTAACAGAAATTGTTCGTCCTTACCAACATGTGGGCAACATGACTTTTATTGCTGCTATTGGCGGGATTTTAGGAGCTAAAATCTTTGATGCTGTTGAGGATTTAGAAAGGTTAATGGAAGATCCTATTGGTGTGATTTTATCAGGTTCGGGATTGAGTATTTATGGCGGATTAATAATTGGTGGCGGTGCTGTAGTCTATTATGCTCATAAAAAAGGATTAAAATTAGTACATGTTATAGATGCTTGTGCTCCGGGATTGATGCTCGCTTACGGAATTGGCAGAATTGGTTGTCAGCTTTCGGGTGATGGCGATTGGGGAACCACCAACGAATTACCTATACCGGAAGCATTAAGCTTTTTACCCGATTGGATGTGGTCTTTTACTTATCCTCACAATGTTAATGGCGAAGGAATTTTAATAGCCGGTTGTGAAGGTAAATATTGCTATGAATTAGCAACTCCTGTTTGGCCTACTCCATTTTACGAAACGGTAATGGCTTTTATGATTTTTGGTGGTTTATGGGCTTTCAGAAAAAAAATAACTACCCCCGGAGTTATGTTTTCTTTCTACCTTATTTTTAATGGTATTGAACGTTTTTTAATAGAAAAAATAAGAATTAATCCTGATTATAATATTTTGGGGATGAAAGCTACACAAGCAGAAATTATTGCCGTATTGCTTATTATCGTTGGAATTGGTGGGGTTTGGTATGCTAAGAAATCCTACAAAGGAGCTACGAAATGAAGGAATAAACCATGTTCGTTTAAGTGATTTATACTGTACTCTACTCTAAAAACAACATCGTAATACGTAACAAAATCTAACGCCACTCCTGCACTATATAGATGAGTATTATTCAACGAATTTGTTTTACTCAACTCTCGGTCATATACATAACCTGTATCGAAAAACAATCCTGAATAAACAGAAAGGGGTACTTTCTTAAATTTCTCAGAAAACAAAAAAGGTAGATACGTAATTTTATTATCTACTAAGGCATACCTAAACTGTGTTTTGGCTAATCCGTAATGCTCCCCATGAATTACATAAAACTCATACCCTCTTACTAAGTTATTGTTATAACCCAATCCACCCAACAAATAAAATGGCGGACGTTCTAACGAATATTTGCCTTTGGTATATACAGCAAAATAAGTTCTGCTACCCATTTTCCAATACTTTCGTAGAGAAAACAATCCATACAATGCATCTATATTATGATCGGAAATTCCAAATCCATTTTTAATCACATTAAATTCAGCGAAATACCCTTTTGTTGGGTAACTTTTAAAGTTTCGTTTATCTCTTTTAAAGGTATATAAAAAGCTAAACAAACTGGTGTTGTTATCTTTCTTCTCTAAAAATTCATCCGAAAGAGCAAAAACAGTATCAGCAATACTGAAATAATGGTGCCTTACTTCAAAAGAATGTAAGTTATATAACTTGGGGCGATACTCGTAATTTATTCTGGAAACAAATTGCTCTTGCAAATAAAGTTCATCCATTTTTACAAAATCCCTTTTGTTATCGGTTGTGCCATACATTACCTCATGATTTCTATTGTAATTAAATCCTACCATAAAGCCTTGTGTTTGCTTTTTATTAAGATAAGGAACATGATAACGAAACTCTGCTTTTTCGGTATAACCACCTTGAGCTTTAAACACCAAGCGTTCTTTCCTTCCTCTAAAGTTTTCTTTGGCGAGATAAAGTCCGTAGTTTACTCTATCGAAATTTTTGGTTTCCCACCAAGTATTAAAATTTGTCTCTTGTACTTCAAAAATTGGCAACGGCCACCAATACCAACGTTCTTCCACAGTAACATAAATAGAAATAATTTCATCAGTAAAATATACTACATCAACATTTACAAAATTAAAAAGCAAGGTGTTCATTAAATTACTTTGCGTTCTTTCTATAATGTAATTAAGCTTATTTTTAGAAATAGTATCGTTTAAACTAAAAGGAAATTCCCTTTCTATAATATGATTTTTAGTGGTTTTATTACCTATGATTTTATACTCTACCACTACAACAGCTGTATCCATATTAATGCCTTCTGCACTTGCTTTTGTAGGGTTAAAAACAAACAATAAAAGCAACAACATCCATACTATTGGATAAAAATTAGTGGAGCGAAAAAGCATTTAATTAAGGGTTTAAAAACCTCATGAATTCATCATATCTATTTTGTAAATCTTTCTGATAATCAGTTTCGTTATATGAAGCTGTGATAGTATAATTAAATCTCTCAAAGGTGGCTAAAATTCTGGTAATTTCGTTTTTATTTATTTTTAAGGTTACTTCCAACTTAGTAGAATCAGGATGTGAAGTAATAAATGACGCTAATATTTTAGCATTATCAGACTCAACAATTTTAGCAATTTCTGCCAAAGAATAATCATTTATATTCAGTTGAATTGTAATGATACTACCCTGGTTTGCAATAGAAACCGTTTCTGAAAAAAACTTTAAAATACTATTGATAGTAATAATTCCCAAGAACTTATCATTAGAACCCAAAACCGGTAATAAATCCACTTCATTTTGAACTATTAATGAAATAATCTCAAATACATGCTGATTTTCATGAACAAAAGGCTTTTTAAAATTAAGGTTGTAAGAGCTAATTAAATCATCAATATTGCTTCTATCTAACAACTGTGTTTCTTCTATCATGCCCAAATATTCGCCATTATTAACCACAGGAAGGTCAGTTACTTTAAATTCTTCCATCCAATCTAACGCTCTGCTACCTTTATCGGATAGTTTTAATGGTGGTATCTCATAAGTAATTAATTGAGAAGCTATCATAATTAAAAATTGTTTATACTTTTGTCTTTATTATTGCTTTGACATAAGTCAACACGCAATTTTGTAAAAATACTAAAATATTACAATGACAAAGTTAAGTGTTAATATTAATAAAATTGCAACCATCAGAAATGCTCGTGGAGGAAATTTACCCGATTTAGTTCAGATGGCTAAAGATTGTGAAAAATTTGGTGCTGAAGGAATTACTGTACATCCAAGACCAGATGAAAGACATATAAGGTACAAAGATGTTTATGATTTAAGTCCGGTTATAACCACAGAGTTTAATATTGAAGGTTTTCCAAACACTAAATTTATTAAGTTGGTATTGGATGTTATCCCCACTCAAGTCACCTTAGTTCCAGACCCTCCAGGAGTACTAACTTCTAACGCAGGTTGGGATACCGTAAAACAAAAAGACTTTTTAAAAGAAGTGATAAATACTTTTAAACAACACAATATTAGAACTTCTATTTTTGTAGATACTAATTTAGAAAACATAAAAAATGCAGTAGATACCGGAACCGATAGAATAGAATTTTATACCGGTCCGTATGCAGAAGATTTTCCCAACAACAACCAAAAAGCCATTGCTCCTTATGCTGAAGCAGCTAAATTAGCTCATTCATTAGGGTTAGAAATAAATGCCGGACACGATTTGAATTTGGATAACCTTAACTTTTTTAAAACTAATATTCCTTACTTAAAAGAAGTATCTATTGGTCATGCTTTAATTTGCGATGCCCTGTATTTTGGCATGGAAATGACTATAAAAAAATATTTAAACTGTTTAAAATAAAAACAAATTCATATGAAAATATTTATCCCCATATCAATTCTTGTAATTTTTGCTTCCTGTAAGTCAACAAAAGAAACAGCTACAGAAGTGACCAACACAACCAAGACTACAGAAACTACTAAAACTGATGCTGCTCCAACTTTTAAAGAAGTTAATTTTAACACGCTAAGCGAAGGTAATAATGGTGGCTTTTTGGGAAAACAAAACATAGTGATAACTTCTCAAGAAAAATTAGAAGAAGTTTGGAACGAAGCTTACTCTAACTACATGAAAAAACCTGCTGTTCCTGTGTTAAATTTTGAAAACAAAATGGTTTTATTAACCACCATGGGAGAGCAAAATAATGGTGGTTTTTCAATAAAAATAGCATCTATAACAGAGCACGAAAACAATGTTATGGTTATTGTAGAAGAAAACATTCCTGATAATAATTGTATAACCACTTCTGTAATTACTTATCCTTATGAAATAATAGAAATGCCTACAACTATTAAGAAAGTAGTGTTTAAAAATGTAGAGAAAATCTATTCTTGCGAAGAATAAAATCCTACTCTACCCTTAAATAAGGACTGATTTTTTCGAGAGTAGCTTTGTCTAGCAAATGAAGTTTGTTTAAATCTGCCACAGATTTATAACTACCATTGGCTTTTCTATACTTTTCAATAGCATTAGCAATTTTCCAGTTTATATATGGGTGTTGTTTTAATACATCAGCCGTAGCTTTATTGATATTAATTTTTTGAACTTTATCAGAAACCACAATTTGTGGTAAAGCCATTTGATAGGTTTCTTCTGATAACCCCCAAACTTCTTTCAATTGTTCTTTAGCAATAAAACCTCCAAGTAAATCTCTATATTTAATTATTCTACCTGAATAAGCAGGTCCAATTCCTTTTATATTCGTAAGCATAGCACTATCAGCAGTATTAATATCAATTTTCTGCGAATAATCTTTTTTCTCAAACTTATTTTCAACAGATTTTTTTACTGGCTTATCGTTTTGATAATTGGTTTTCTCAATGGTTTCTGGTAATAAAATATGTGGAAAAAGCAGTTTATAATGTTTATCACTAATGCCATAAATCTTTTTTATATCAGCTTTGATTTTCCAATTTCCGCCTTTAGCTTTATAATTATTAATGATTTTTATTTGCCAATCTCTAAATCCTAATTGCTTCCATTCTTCATCAGAAATAGTATTAGGATCAAAATCAAATAAAGTAATGGATAATGCTTGTTTATTACTTTGTTGGTAAGCTTGCTTTTGCTCTTTTTCCTGCTCATTCAACTCTTTTTCAAAAGCTAAAATAGCATTTTCATACGCTGTAAAATCAGGTGTGCTTTGTTGCTTTAGATAATCAACAAAAGGAAAAGAAAATAGTATTAACAACAGAATAATGAGTAAAACAATTACTCCTCTTTTTTCACTTTTGGTGAAAGAAAAGTAGTCTTTAATACTCATCTATTTAGAATTAACAAAAGATTTAATACCTTTTTTATACTTTTTTAATTCATCACTAACCTTAGATGATAATAAAACTAATCCGATAATATTAGGGAAAACCATGGCAAAAATCATCGCATCAGAAAAATCTATAACAGCTCCTAAGCCGATAGACGCACCTACAATTACAAAGAAAACAAATAATAATTTATACGTAATGTCCATCGCTTTTCCTTTTCCAAATAAAAATTTCCAAGCTTGTAACCCATAATAACTCCATGACAACATAGTTGAAACCGCAAATAATACAACCGCAATGGTCAATACCCAAGAGAATCCTGGAATTACAGTATCAAAAGCAGAAGCAGTTAAATTAACACCTTCCACATTTCCTTGTCCATACTCAAAAAAACCTCCTTCAATATTGGTAATAATAATTACTAAAGAAGTCATTGTACAAATCACAACTGTATCAATAAAAGGCTCTAATAATGCAACAACACCCTCACTTGCTGGGAATTTTGTTCTAACAGCCGAGTGAGCAATTGCAGCAGAACCTACTCCCGCTTCATTTGAAAATGCTGCTCTTTGGAATCCAACAATTAAAACCCCTACAACACCACCTAAAGCTGCATCAGGAGAAAAAGCTCCGTCAAATATCATCCCGAAAGCTGTTGGTATTAATGAAAAATTCATTCCTAAAATGATTAATGCCGCACCAACATAAATAGCTGCCATAAAAGGAACTACTTTTTCCGTAACCGAACCTATTCTTTTAATTCCACCAATAATTACTACCCCAACAATAATTGCCATTATAATACCTAAAGCAAAACCAGCAAAACCACTTTCTATTCCTAAACGTTGTATAATCTGTGCAGCTGCTTGGTTGGCTTGAAACATATTTCCACCTCCAAAAGAACCACCCACACACATTATTGCAAAAAATACAGCTAATATTTTTCCTATCACTCCCAATCCTTTTTCTTTTAACCCTTTTGATAAGTAATACATTGGTCCACCATGAACCGTTCCTTCAGGAGTAACTTCTCTGTATTTTACACCAAGTGTACATTCTGTAAATTTTGATGCCATACCTAAAAAACCGGCAATAATCATCCATAATGTAGCACCCGGTCCACCTAATGCTACTGCAACTGCAACCCCAGCAATATTCCCTAATCCAACTGTTGCAGATAAAGCCGCTGTTAATGCTTGAAAATGAGAAACCTCCCCTTCTCCTTCATTTCTTTCATGTTGAACTGTTTCAAATACATTCCCTCCAGGTGTTGGATCTCCTTCTGCTAAATCTGCTGTATGTTTATCAATTCCATCATAGTCTCCTTTAACAATTTTAATGGCTGTTTTTAATAATGTAAAATTGGCAAACCTAAAATACAAAGTAAAATATAACGCTCCTCCAATTAAAACAATTAAAACTATAGGAACTGAATATCCTCCAAAAGTTATGGGATAAAAAATCACTGTTCCTACTGCATCTGCTATAGGTCTAAAGAATGAATCTATTTTTTGATCAATACTCATTTCTTCTCCTTGGTTTTGAGCAAATGAGAAAATTGGCATAAGCCCTGAAAAAATAGTTAACAGTAATGTCTTAATTTTTAGCATAATTGAGTTGTTAATTTTTGAGTTCGTCCAAAAGTAGTAAATTATTAACTGAATGACAAAAACACTTTTTTAAATGTTTTAATTAGTTTTTAACGAAACATTCTCTAATACATGGCTATTAAAAATTTAAATTCATTACACTATTCATCTAATTTAAAAGCTATATTATCCTTAATTATTACTCCTCTCATCGAAGTTTAAATTGCCTTAATATTTAATTAACCTTCTCTCTTATACATTCTTTTTAATATTGTCTTAAATTAAAGAAAATGCAATTGAAAGAAAAAATTAATCATAATGATGACTTTTGGTTCAATGAGATTACTAATTCATCAATTTATAACAAAGAAGGTTTAAAACAACAATATATCTCATTATATAAAAGAAACAAAGAATTAATAAACAGTTTAAACTATGCTAAAATAATTCAAAAAGGAGTTTTACCAAAAAGCCGACATTTTAATAGAATTTTTAATGACTCTTTTGTTTACTACCAACCTCAATCTTATATCAGTGGCGATTTTTATTGGATAGGCGAATATAAAAACTTCAAAATATTTGCTGTAGGAGATTGTACAGGGCACGGTGTTCCGGGAGCATTGCTCACTATGTTAGCTCAAAGTTTTTTAAATTATATTGTTTTAGGGAAAAAAATAATTCATCCAACTACTATTCTTAAAGAATTCGATAAAAAATTTATAGAAACTTTTTTGGGCGATCAGGATGATATTTTTCATAATGATTGGATAGACATAGCTCTTTGTTGTTACGATGAAAGTGAAAAGAAAATATATTTTTCGGGAGCTAAAAGAAAATTACTACATGTTGGTAAAAATAATTCTACTATATATAATGGTAATAATTATCCTATTGGAGGTTGGCAATTAGAGTTAAACAGAAATTTTAATCATCATGAATTTAAGGTCAATAAAGGAGATATGATTTATATTGGTTCAGATGGTTTTCAGGATCAAATTGGAGGAGAAAAAAATAAGAAGTTTGGTTCAAAACAACTACATCAGTTACTTTCATCAATTATAGAAATGCCTTGTGAGTTACAGCTAAAACTCCTTAAAACAACCTTTAACAAATGGAAGACAAGCTCCGAACAATTAGATGATATTTGTTTAATGGGAATTAGAATTTAAATCGCGGTTTAAATTAAGAATTAATGTAGTAAGTTTACGTTTTCAAATCGTTGATATGATTTCGGTGCTTATTCCAATATACAATTATGATGTAACCCACTTTGTTGAAATACTTTACCAACAAGGGAAGGCTGCTGGAATAAATTTTGAAATAATTTTAATGGACGATGCTTCTTCCGACAATTTCAGGAAAACTAACCAGCAATGGCAAACAAAACCGGAAATTAGCTATATACAATTAGAACAAAATGTAGGTAGAGCTAAAATTAGAAACCTATTAGCCGAAAAAGCGCAATATGATTTTTTACTTTTTCAAGATTGTGATGCTGAAATTGCATATTCTTCTTATTTTGAAAATTACATTGCTCAATGCCAAGGAAATAAAGTTGTTTGTGGTGGAACTATTTATAAAGAGGAAGCTCCAAAAGATAAGTCTTTAATGCTTAGGTGGAAATATGGTAAAGAACGAGAAGAAAAACCTGCTGAAAAAAGACAACAACAACCAAATGCAGCTTTCACCACTAATAATTTTTTAATTCCAAAGAAATTTTTTAACACTATTAAATTTGATGAAAACCTAGTAAAATACGGACATGAAGACACCTTGTTTGGTTACGAATTGTCTCAACAAAACATTATCATTCATCACATTAACAATCCGCTTATACATGTTGGTTTAGAAAGTGCGGCTGTTTTTTTACAAAAAACGGAAGAAGGTATAAAAAATCTTATTCAGATAATACAAACTAAAAAACCGGAAAAAAAATTCTATCAAGATGTTAAATTACTCTCTTACTTCTTAATAATTAAGACTTACCGCTTAAATTGGTTGTTTAATTTGTTATATCAACTTTTTTATCAAAAAATATATAAGCACCTGAAAAACAACACAAACCCTAGCATAAAATATTTCGATTTATATAAAATTTTACTCCTTAATTATTACTTCAACTTATCCTCAAAAAAACGTTAATAAAACAATTTAAGTCGGTGTGTTTTAATTAGTAAAATCTATTAAATTTGGAGCTAATTATTTTTTTAGTAAAACTAGAAACTAGAACAAAACATGTCAGAAGAACAAACACCAGAAAGAGACGAAGAGTTTGATAACGATAATGGTGATAATTCATTAGGAAATGTAATTCACATTTCAGGAATGTACAAAGAATGGTTTTTAGACTATGCTTCGTATGTAATTCTTGAGCGTGCTGTACCTCATTTATATGATGGACTAAAACCTGTTCAACGAAGAATTTTGCACTCCATGAAAGAAATGGATGATGGACGTTACAACAAAGTGGCGAACATTATCGGTAATACCATGAAATATCATCCTCATGGTGATGCTTCTATTGGAGATGCTTTGGTTCAATTAGGACAAAAAGATTTATTAATAGATTGCCAAGGGAACTGGGGAAACATACTTACGGGCGACCGTGCTGCAGCTCCCAGATACATTGAAGCCCGATTAACAAAATTTGCCTTAGAAGTTGTATTTAATGCTAAAACTACCACTTGGCTTTCTTCTTATGATGGAAGAAATAAAGAACCTTTTACCTTACCTGTAAAATTTCCACTTTTATTGGCTCAAGGTGTTGAAGGTATTGCCGTTGGTATGGCTTGTAAAATCTTACCTCACAATTTTAACGAACTTATTGAAGCTTCTATAGCTCACCTTAAAGGTAAAAAGTTTACCCTACTACCCGATTTTATAACTGGTGGATCAGCGGATTTTTCAGGTTATAATGATGGGTTAAGAGGTGGAAGAGTTAAGGTAAGAGCTAAAATTGTTCAAGAAGATAAAACATTACTAAAAATTACCGAACTTCCTTTCGGAACTACTACAGATAAATTAATTGAATCTATCTTAAAAGCAAATTCCAAAGGAAAAATAAAAATTAAAAAAGTAGAAGATAATACTTCCGAATTTGTAGAAATATTGCTTCACTTACCTTCAGGAGTTTCTCCTGATAAAATGATAGATGCACTGTATGCTTTTACAGATTGCGAAATATCTATTTCTCCCAATGCTGCAGTTATTGAAAACGATAAGCCACAGTTTTTAGGTGTTACCGAAATGCTAAGGCTTTCTACCGACCAAACAGTGGAACTGCTTAAAAAAGAGCTGGAAATCAGAAAAGGTGAATTGGAAGAACAATGGCATTTTTCATCTTTAGAAAAAATATTTATTGAAAATAAAATTTATGTAAAACTACATGGACTAGGTTACGAAGAAGCTATTACGCTTACACAAGAACTTTTAAAACCTTTTGAAAAACAGCTTATAAGAGCAGTTACGGAAGATGATGTAAAACACTTACTAGAAATAAAAATGAGACGTATTACTCGTCATGATGCTGAAAAAGCAGACGAGAAATTGTTATCATTAGAAGAAGAGTTAGCCAAAACCAAGCATCATCTTGCTAACTTAATTGAATATGCCATTGATTATTTTAAAGAACTTAAAAAGAAATATGGTGAAGGCAGAGAACGTAAAACAGAAATTCGTTCTTTCGAAAATATTGATGCAGCGAAAGTAGCTGTAAGCAACGCCAAGTTATATGTTAATAAAGAAGAAGGTTTTATAGGACATAGTTTAAAAAGAGGTGAAGGAGAATTTGTTGCAGATTGTTCTGATATAGATGATATAATTGTTTTCCGTGAAGATGGTAAAATGGTGGTTACTAAAATTGCCAATAAAACTTTTGTTGGTAAAGGAATTATTCATGTTGGCGTATGGAAAAAAGGTGACAAACGTACTATCTATAACATGATTTATCAAGATGGTAAAACCGGACCTTCTTATATGAAACGATTTGATGTTACTTCCATTACCAGAGATAAAGAATACGACTTAACAAAAGGCACAACAGGTTCTAAAGTTCTTTGGTTTACTGCTAATCCAAATGGAGAAGCTGAAACAGTATTGGTAAAACTTCGTCCGAAAGCTAATGTAAGAAAATTAAAATTTGAAATAGATTTTTCTGAGTTAGCCATAAAAGGTCGTGGAGCCAATGGAAACCGAGTAACTAAATACATTATAGCTAAAATTGAACTTAAAGAAAAAGGTGTTTCTACGCTATCTGCCAGAAAAATTTGGTTTGATGATACTGTTCAACGTCTTAATTCTGAAAGTCGTGGTGAGTTTTTGGGTGAATTTGGTTCTGAAGATAAAATTCTTACCATTATGCAAAGTGGCGAGTATCAACTTACCGGTTTCGACTTATTTACTAAGTTTGATGAGGACATGATTGTTATTGAAAAGTGGAACAGAAAAAAACCAGTAACCGCCATTTATTTTGATGGAGAAAAAGAACAATACAACGTAAAAAGATTTTTGATAGAACCTACCGATAAAAAAACATTGTTTATTACTGAACACGAAAAGTCTTTCTTAGAAATTGTTACCACAGACTGGATTCCTCAAGTGCAAGTAACATTTTCAAAAGTAAAAGGAGTAGAAAAAGAACCAGAAGTAATTAATTTAGAAGAGTTTATTGCTATAAAAGGAATGAAAGCTATAGGAAATCGATTAACTGCTAATAAGGTTAAAAATATAGATTTATTAGAGCCTTTATCTTATGAAGAAATAGTTGAAGAAACTACTGAAGATGAAGTTGATCAACCAGAAGAAATAATTACTGAATCAACAAATAATGAAGATTCTGGTACAGAGCAAGAACAAACTAAGGAAAAAGACGCTACTCCTAAGCAACAGACTTCATCTGCTCATAAACCCAAACCTATTAAGGATATTTCTGACGAAGAAGCTAGCCAAATGAAATTGTTTTAAAAAAAACAGCCGTTAAAAAAAATTTAACGGCTGTTTTCAAATATAAAAATTGGGATTTTTACAAAGAATAATTATTTCCAGACATATCAAATATTTTGCTTGACTTTTTAGTCTTATTTGTTTCATGAGATGTTGTAGATACTCCACCCAATAACCTTAAGGCTAAAACCAATAACAAAATGGCAAAGAAGAATATCGCTATAAACATATCGTCTAAAATTTGATTTTCATCTACAAAAATACTATTTTTATCGAAACAAACAAATTTAATCGACAAAAATAAACAGTTCATCGAATATTTTAATATGAAAACCATTTATTTAATTAGACATGCAAAATCAAGTTGGGAAAACCATAGGTTATCTGATTTTGAAAGACCTTTAAACACTAGAGGTATAAATGATACTGAAATAATAGGTAAGGAATTAAATAAATTAAACTTTAATCCCGAAAAAATAATTGCGAGTACATCAGTGCGTACTACAGCTACTATACAGTTATTATGCGAACATATTAACTATAGCTTTAAACATGTAATATTCAACTCAAAGTTATATCATCCTTCAAAAGAAAATTTTATACGTGTATTAGAAGACTTACCGGACGAATTAGAAAGTGTTGCTTTGGTTAGTCATAATTATGGTATTTCAGAATTTGCTGATTACCTTACCGAAAACTTTATGGAAGCTATGCCTACTTGCGCTGTAGTTTGTATTGCTTTAGAAATTGACTCTTGGAAAGAAATTGTTAAAGGTTTAGGTACCACAAAATGGTATATTTATCCTAAAATGTTGGCATAAAAATCACCTCTTCCCTTTAATTAAGATATAATTCTGAAATCCTCCTACTTGTTTTTTACCACCAAAAATTTTCTGCTCTATAAAAGTAGCTAACCTTACTCTTGGTTTTTCATGTTTATGAATTTGTTCTCCCGGTTTGCGTTGATCAGAATAATTTAATTTTTCTGCCCAATCGAATTTAGCAATCCACTCTTCCATAACAGCAGGGTGCGTGTCATTAAATTTAGCTAATTTACCCAAGGCTCCGTAAGAAAAGTCTGGTGCTACATTTTCATAATTTTTATTGGCTTTTTCCTCCCCTTTGTGTATCGTATCTAAGGCTTTTTTCTTTTTGGTCATATATTCAGGCGGACGAACCCAACCGTAATGATACACTTCAGCGGGAATATTTACCACTTTTAGTTTATAGGTGTTTTCTTGCTGACGATAATTTTTACCGTCAAAATTGGGTATTCTTCTAAAAGATTGTGCCGACTCCCATGAGTGAATATCTTTATCATTTCTCACAATGCGAATTTCTTTAGGATACCAATTGTGTGCAAAGTGATAATGATTATAGTCGCCCCAAAAATGTTTGTAATTGAACAAAAATCCTTCCACCTCCTTATCATTTAAATATTGCTCACACTTTTGTTTAATAATTGGTAAATATTTTTCGTGAATTACTTCATCAGCTTGCAAGTAGAACAACCAATCGCCCGCACAATGAGATTTAGCAATATCAGTTTGATGTGCATTTTCTGTTCCTCTGTCGTATTTTTTAATATCCCAAACGGTATGTATAATTTTAATTTTATCGGAACCGATACTTTCTATTTCTTGAAGCGTAGTATCATCCTCATCGCAATCTCCCAAAGCCACCACAAACTCATCCACTATAGGCAATATAGATAAAATGGATTGTTTTATAGGAAAATAAAGTTTGGTGGCGTTTTTCACCATTGTAAATCCGCTAATCTTCATATTTTATTCATCAATCTTTTGTATCGCTATTAATTTTCTATAAGCAGCGTTGGATGGATTTTCCATTAATTCTTTGTGCGTACCTTGTTCTATAATTTTTCCATTATTGATAACTACAATCTCATCTGCATTTTGTATGGTGCTTAACCTATGAGCAACCACAATAGAAGTTCTGTTTTGCATCAGTTGATTCAATGCTTCTTGCACTAGTTTTTCTGATTCGGTATCTAAAGCAGAAGTAGCTTCATCCAACAACATAATTGGTGGGTTCTTTAAAACTGCTCTGGCAATACACAAACGTTGTTTTTGCCCACCTGAAAGCTTCATTCCATTATCGCCAACAAAAGTTTGGTAACCATATTCTGAAGCAACAACAAAATCGTGTGCATTGGCAATTTTTGCAGCAGCTATTACTTGTTCTTCTGTGGCAGTTTCATTACCAAAAACAATGTTGTTGTAAATGGTATCATTAAACAGTATAGAATCTTGGGTAACAATTCCTATTTGCTCTCTTAATGAGTGCAGCGAAATATCTTTTACATTATTTCCATCTATTTTTATGGTGCCTTCATTTACATCATAAAAACGCGGTATTAAGTTTATAATAGTTGACTTCCCTCCTCCTGATGCTCCAACCAACGCTACGGTTTTTCCTTTCTTAATGGTTAAACTAATATTATCTAACACTTTTTTATCGCCATAACTAAAAGATACCTTTTCTAAGGTTATGCTATCGTTAAACGATTCAATTGTTATAGCATTTTCAGCATCTTTAACTTTTACTTCTGCATCTAGCACTGAAAAAATTCTTTCTCCGGCAATTAGCCCTCTTTGGATATTTGCCACAACAGAAAACATACTTTTTAGTGGCGATATTACATTGGCAAACAACAATACAAACACCAAGAAATTTTCAGGAGGCATGTAGTTTTCTTTCAACACCAAAGTTCCACCGTAATACAACACCATACAAAAAACACCGACTCCCATTACCTGAGAAACAGGAGACGCCAATCCTTTTTTGTAATCCATAGATCGTAACGCACGCTCATACTTTACATTTTCATGTGTGAATCGTTTACTGAAATAGGCTTTTGCATTGAATGAATAAATGATTTTTATACCTCCCAAGGTTTCATCAATCGTGTTTAAAATTCTACCTAAATAATCCTGACCTTGTTTGGCTTTTTTTCTCAACATTCGGGTAATTCTCCAAATAACCAAGCCGGATAAAGGCAAAACCAATAAAGAAAACAATAAAAGTTGTGGCGATAAATAATACAATACTATAAATGTAAAAATTACCGTAATTGGCTCTTTAATAATAGCATTTAGTGTATCAATGATAGAGGTTTCTACTTCTTTTACATCATTGGTCATTCTCGACATTAAATCACCTCTTTTCTCGTTAGAATAATAACCCAAGTGCAATTCGGTAATTTTATCATACATCGCTAAACGAATGTTTTTTATCATTTTGGCTTTTACAAAAGCCAATATAAATCGGGAAAGAAAGGTGAATAAATTTGCTAAAAATACAGAGGCTATTAATACCAAACATATCATTTTTAACGCTTCTGTTTTGTCGGAAAAAGAAACCAAATAATTTTTAAACCACTCTCCTACCGATGATATGTATTCTTTGCTAAAAGCAAATTCAGGAAATGGTGAACTAACTACTGTTTCTGTTACTTCCTGACTAAAAAGAATTTTTAAAACCGGAGCTACAAATGAAAGGTTAAGTATTTCAAAAACTATCCCTAAAACAGTAGTAATAACAAAAAACGGCAAAAAACTCCTAAATGGTCGGGCATAAGATAATATTCGGAGGTAGGTTTTCATCTGGTTATTTTAACTGTTTTTTATCGGTCAGATGGAACTCGCCAACAATCATCCTCCAACGCATTAAAAGTTTAAACATGTCTCGTTTCATTTGTTTCTTGCTCAATTTTAAAGGACAAAAATAGCAATTTTAAAGTAAGCTCATTAAAAACAAGTATGGTTAAGTATTTTTTTATAATTTTATTGACTGTAACTAATTACTAATACTAAAAACTTTATTATGAAATATATCAACTTTTTTAAATGGACATTATTACTAACTGTATTTACTGTATTTATGGCATGCAGCAATGAAACTGAAACTATCGAAGAAGAAATTAATGTTGAAGAAGAACAAACAGCAACAGAACCAGTTATGGATGCTAATGCTGAAACTACGGCTGCCGACACTAGTTCTACAGGTGTTTATCAAGAGGAAGTAACTGAATCTCCAGGTTCTTTAAAAGAAGCCATGCAGTCTTCTAACAATCAACCGATAGTTGAAGAAGGCGGGTTGTCTTTTTGCGATTGTGTGAAAAAACAAAAAGAGTTAAATGAATTGATTATGGAAACGGAAGATGATGACAAAATGCTAAAAGCCATGGCAGAATTAGAAGCCATGAAAACAGGTGAATGTAAAGTGCTTTTTTCTGCTAAACAAAACACCATAGAAGAGAAACAGGCCCATGCTAGAAGAGTGAAGAAATGTCTATAATGTTTTAGCAATCTAAAATAAAAACCACATGAAAAAAATTAGCATTATGATACTATTACTAGGACTATTCTCTGGGTTTAACTCCAAAGTAGCACCAGAAGATAAAAAGAATCTTTACCACTTATCGTTTACCGATATTAATGGTAAAGAAGTAAATATGAAAGATTTTAAAGGAAAGAACATTGTTATTGTGAATGTGGCTTCTGAATGTGGTTTTACCACACAATATGAAGATTTACAAAAACTACATGAAGCTTACAAAGAAAACACCGTAGTAATAGGTTTTCCGTGTAATCAATTTGGCGGACAAGAACCCGGTTCTGAAGAAGAAATAGCTACTTTCTGTAAAAAGAATTTTGGGGTTACTTTTTTATTGGCTTCAAAAATTGATGTAAAAGGAGAAAATGCACATCCTATTTACCAATGGCTAACCGCTAAAAGTGAAAATGGCGTAATGGATTCTTCTGTTAAATGGAATTTCCAGAAATACGTTATTAACAAACAAGGTGAACTGGTAGATGTTTTTTACTCGGTAACCAACCCCATGAGCGATAAAATTACTAAATTGCTTAAGGACAATGAATAAAAATAAACTCACATTATCCCAACTAGAACAATATTTATCTAAAGCTGCATGGATTTTAAAAGGCCCGGTAGATGCTTCTGACTTTAAAGTTTACATTTTTCCTTTACTCTTTTTCAAACGCCTTTCTGATGTTTATGATGAAGAATATCAGCAGGCTTTGGAAGAGTCTGATGGGGATAAAGAATATGCTAATCTTCCAGAATTTCATCGTTTTATAATTCCTGAAGATTGTCATTGGAAAGATGTTAGAGAAACAACTTCTAATGTTGGGTTAGCAATTGAAGAAGCACTTAGAGGTATTGAACAGGCTAACCAAGAATTTTTGTATGGAATTTTTGGTGATGCTCAATGGAGTAATAAAAATAAACTTTCTGATAGACTGTTGATTGATTTAATAGAGCATTTCTCGCAATACGATTTATGTAATAGTAATGTTGACTCAGATTTATTAGGAAATTCTTACGAGTATCTGATTAAACATTTTGCAGATTTAACCAACAAAAAAGCAGGAGAATTTTATACACCACGTTCAGTAGTGCATTTGTTGGGGTTAATTTTAGATCCACATGAAGGTGAAACCATCTACGACCCTGCTTGTGGTACAGGAGGAATGTTGTTGGAATGTGTAGATCATTTAAAACACAACAAGGAAGATTTTAGAACGCTTAAATTATTTGGACAAGAAAAGAATTTGACTTCAAGCTCTATTGCCCGAATGAACATGTTTTTGCATGGAATTGAAGATTTTTCAATTGTTAGGGGAGATACACTTCGTAATCCGGCATTTTTTGAAGCAGATGGATTAAAAACTTTTGATTGCGTAATTGCTAACCCACCTTTTTCTTTAAAAGAATGGGGCGCTGAAAATTGGGCAAACGACCCTTATGGAAGAAACATTGCTGGTGTACCACCTGCCGGTAATGGCGATATGGCATGGGTGCAACACATGATAAAATCGATGAACAGCACGGGTAGAATGACTGTTGTTTTACCTCATGGAGCCTTATTTCGTAAAGGTGCTGAAGGAAAAATCCGTGAAGCTTTATTAAAACAAGATTTACTTGAAGCAGTAATTGGTTTAGGACCAAATATTTTCTATGGTACGCAATTAGCGGCTTGTATTATGGTTTTTAAACAGCATAAAGAAGAATCTAAAAAGGATAAAGTATTGTTTATAGATGCTTCTGATCAAGTGCGTGTAGGAAGAGCTCAGAATTACCTAGAACCAAATAATGTAAATCAAATTTTTGAATGGTTTAAAGCCTTTAAAGATGTGGAAAATTATGTAAAAGTAGCTTCCAAAATGGATTTAGTAGAGAATGACTACAATTTGAACATACCACTTTATGTAGAAAAAATAATCGAGGATAATTTACCAAGTGTTGAAGAGGCTTTAGCTGATTTAAAAACTGCTTGGAATGAAAGTTTAAAAGCTGAAGAGAAGTTTAAAACGATACTAAAAGAATTTTTATGAGTAATACTAGGATGCCATCAAGTTCAGCCCAAGACAGGCAAGTGTCTGTTTGGTTTCAGAAAATTGAGAATGGAGAAATAAAGTTGCCTCGCTTTCAAAGACATCAAGCCTGGGATAGGAATAGAGTTTGTAGTTTATTAGATACTGTAACAAAAAATTTACCTCTAGGAGTTACTCTTTTGCTTAATGTTGATGAGGAACATTTTGTATCAAGGTATCTAGCTACTGCACCAGAAACTGGGGCGAGAGTTACTGAGCATTTACTTGATGGGCAGCAAAGGCTGACTTCATTATGGAGAACCTTACATAACAATTATGATGATGCTAAATATTTTATGTATTTCAGTAAATATGATATTTACAATGGAAGAACAGAGGAGGAAGAAGAAGTTTATGTTTGGTTCAATACTAGATGGGAAAACAAAAATGGAAAATTAATGCCAATATGGGTTGATTCACCAAAAGACAGCTTTTATAGAGGATTAATTCCAATGGAACTCTTTAGGCCTGGAGATATTTCTAAAGAATATGAAGAATGGGTTAATCAAGCTACCGAACAAAATAAACCATTAAAAAATAGTGAAAACTATGAAGAAATATTAATTGAATGGATGAATGATAAAAATGAAGTTATGAATGTTATTCGGGATTACCGTGAAACAATAGCACATTTTAATTTGCCTTATCTAGCATTACCAACTCAAACTACTAAAGATACTGCATTACAAGTATTTATTAATATGAATACTAATAGCAAACCCCTATCACAATATGATATTATTAGAGCAGAAATAGAAGGTGTTAAAGGAGTTTCGTTAGATGATTATCAAAATAGCTTACATGGAAAGCATCCAAATGTACATTACTATTTTGAATTGCCTTTTTTGATCTTAGCTACTTCGGCTCTTATCCAAAATAAACTACCAAACCAGCGAGGTATGTGGGACATGAAAAAAGATACCATGGTGGAAAATTGGAGTAAAATGGAGGATGGCTTATCTAAGATGGCTGTTTTTATGGAAGGACAAGGAATTTATGATAGAAACAGATTGCCGACTAATGCAGTGTTATCAGTTATTGCTGCTTTGTATACTCATATACCAGAAAGCTTAGATGCTAGGGGGCATGCAGAACTTTTACTTAAAAAGTATTTATGGTCAAGTTTTTTTACAGATAGATATGAAAATTCAGCAGCATCAAATGCTTATAATGATTTTACTGCATTAAAAAATATTATAAATGGAGAATTAAAAGACAATGGATCTAAATGGACAGAAGAAGATGTTCTAGTATTGAATCGGGAAAAATATCCACTATCTAGTGAAGATGAATTAATTAGGGTTGCATGGCCAAAAAGAGAGAATATACGTGCAAGGGGTATTATGGCTGTGTTTAGTAAGTTGGGAGCATATGATTTTGCTGATGGTTCTTCATTAAGTAGACAACAATTACTTGATGGTAAAAGACATTATCATCATGTTTTTCCTGATGCTCTTTTAAAAGAAGCTGAAGTAGAAAGTTATTTAGCTTTAAATTGTGCTTTAATAACTGATAAAACTAATCTAAATATAAGTAATAAAGAACCTCTTAGGTATCTTACTGAGCGTTACAACTGGACAAGTGAGGATATTGTAAACACACGTTTAAAATCACATTTAATACCAATTCAGGAACTTAAAAATGGAGGTTATGAAGGATTAACTAAAGAAAATAAGATTGAAAAAATAAAATCTGATTTTGATTACTATATTGCTAAGAGGGCTAAATATGTCGTTTGTGCGGTCAACTATTTAACAGAAGGTAGAGAAATATCAGCAAATGAAATTATTAATGAGGTTGAATCAAAAAAAGTTGAGATAGCATGACCCAACAACAACTAGAAAAATTCCTATGGGGAGCAGCCACTAAATTGCGTGGATTAATTGATGGCGGAGACTACAAGCAATACATCTTTCCCTTGCTATTTTTTAAGCGGATATGCGATGTGTATGATGAAGAATTTGAATTGGCTTTAAAAGAGAGTAATGGCGACATGGAATATGCTGCCTTTGCCGAAAACCACCATTTTATGGTACCTAAAGGAGCCCATTGGCAAGATGTAAGAGAAACTACCACCAATGTGGGTACAGCCTTGCAAAATGCTATGCGTGAAATTGAAAAAGCAAACCCTAATACCCTTTACGGAATATTTGGTGATGCCTCTTGGACCAACAAAGATAGATTGAGTGATGAAATTCTGATTAATTTAATAGAACATTATTCTCAACACAAACTTAATTTGGCTAATGTGCCTGACGATAAATTAGGAAATGCTTACGAATACCTGATAAAAGAGTTTGCGGACGATAGCGGACATACCGCAGCAGAGTTTTACACCAACCGAACGGTGGTTACGCTCATGACTAAAATTATGGACCCGCAACCGGGAGAAAGTGTTTACGATCCTACCTGTGGTTCCGGTGGTTTATTACTGAATTGTGCTTTGCATTTAAAAGAAGAAGGAAAGGAATACCGTACCCTTAAATTATACGGGCAAGAAATTAACCTATTAACTTCTGCTATTGCCCGAATGAACATGTTTATGCACGGCATAGAGGAGTTTAGCATTGTAAGAGGCGATACGTTGGCCCAACCGGCTTTTTTGCATAACGATGAACTGAAAAAATTTAACGTGATTTTGGCCAACCCACCCTACTCCATTAAAGCGTGGGACCAAAAAGCATTTGTTAACGACCCTTACGGCCGGAATTTGTGGGGAGTACCACCACAAGGTTGTGCCGATTATGCTTTTCAGCAGCACATCCATAAAAGTTTAGATGATAAAAACGGTAGGTACGCAATTCTTTGGCCTCATGGTATTTTGTTTAGAGATATGGAAGCTGAAATGAGAAGAAAAATGGTAGCTGAAGATCAAATTGAAGCTGTGATTGGACTTGGAGCTAATCTGTTTTATAATTCTCCAATGGAAGCAATGATTTTAGTTGGGAATACAAATAAACCGAAAGAACGTAAAGGGAAAGTGTTATTTATTAATGGCAAAGATGATGTAGTTGATAACAAAGGTCTAGCGTATTTAACCCAAGAACATATTGATAAGTTATATAGTGCATTCATAAATTATAAGGACATACCTCATTATGCAAAAGTGGCAACAACTGAAGAGATTTTGTCATTTGATGGAAACATGAATATTAATTTTTATGTAAAAAGAGAAGGTTCTGGAATAGATTTATCTTTTGGAAAAGCCTTTAGTGAATGGAATGAAAGTGGAGAGCAGTTGAAAGAATCAATGAATAATTTATTTGAAGTATTGAATTAGAATGGAAGAAATTTTAGAAAAAACAATAAGTGAACTTCAATTGGATAAAAGCAAGTGGAAACTAACCAAGTTTGGAGATGTTGCTATTCAGCAAAAGCAAACTGTTGATAGAGAAAATACTGATCTAACACGCTATGTTAAAGGTGAACATATGAGATCTGAGGATCTTCATTTACGAGAATGGGGAGAATTAACTGATGAGTATTTAGGACCTGCGTTTATTCGAAGGTTTGATGAAGGTGATATATTATATGGTTCAAGAAGAACGTACTTGAGAAAGGTAGTTATTGCTCCTTTTTCAGGAATTACTTCAAACACTACGTTTGTTGCAAAAGCAAATGAGAAAAAGATTGATAAAAGACTTTTGCCTTTTATAATGATGTCAGAAGGATTTACAGAAAACTCAATTAAAAATTCGAAAGGTTCTGTAAACCCATACATAAACTGGAAGGATATCGCTAAATACGAGTTCCTCCTCCCACCTAAAGAAGAACAAGTTAAACTAGTGGAGTTGTTGTGGGCGATGGATGAGGTGATTGAGAGAGAGAGGGAGGTTTTGGAGAAATTGAATAATTCTTATTCAACTTCAATAAATCAATTTATGATACATGGTGATTTAAAAAGTGAAGGGGAATTAGTGAAAACTAAATGCGGTCTTTTGGATAGTAGAATAGGAACCGTAAAACTGAAAGATTGTTTAGCAGAAAAGCCTACTTATGGAGCTAATGCTTCTTCCAAAATTCATGAAAATAGTGCCCCTAGATATATTCGTATTACTGATATAGATGATGAAGGTAATTTGATTGCAGAAGATAAAGTAACAATAGATTCAAACGATTATGTCAATTATCTTTTAGCCCATGATGACTTTCTCTTTGCTCGTACAGGAAATACAGTTGGAAAAACTCTTCTATTTAATGAAAAAATGGGTGAATCAGTATTTGCTGGGTACTTGATTCGGTTTAAGTTAAATCCCAATATTCTTCGTCCGAAATTTTTATTTTATTATACAAAATCATTAAAATATGAATCTTTTAAAAGAAAAATGATAAAAGTAGGTGCACAGCCTAATATTAATTCAGAAGAATATCAATCAATGATATTACCAGAATTTAGCATTCAAATTCAAGATACTTTAATTGATAAATTGGATTTTCTTAAGTATAATATTGACCAATTAAAATCAAAAATTTCTAGTTCTCATTCTTTACAAAAGAGTTTAATTAATCAAGTGTTTTAGGTATGAATTATAAAGTTTTTTTTGCATACCAATCTGACATACCAGAGGAATATGGTAAGAAATTTATTCATGATGCTATGAATAAAACAATTTCTAGGTTTAAAAAAGAAGGAATTAATATCGAATTGGACTTTGGAATGAGAAAGACACCAGGGAACCCTCTTCTTATTGATGAAATGTTACGAAAAAGCAAAGAAGCTGATTTAGTATTAGTTGATTTAACATTTACTTCTTCAAAAAATTGGTTTGAGTCAAAAAAGGTGAACTTTTTCAACAAGGAGATTAGAGTCTTAAATAAAGTTGATGAGAAAAAATCATCAAATCCAAATGCTTTAATTGAAACTGGATACGCATGGGCTCAAAAGGGTTTTAATCGAACAGTTTTGCTTATGAATATTGCTTATGGTTCACCAGACGAACTTCCTGTCGACTTAAAAGGGTTTCGTTATGCAATCCCATTTGATCTTTCTAAAAATAATTTTGACAAGGTTAAAGATAAACGTAATGAGTTTTCTGATGATCTATATAATGCTATAAAAACTGCGATAAATTCAGAGGCAGATTATCAAAGGGATAACTGGAAACCTCTTCGACTTCATAAGGACTGGACTCCAAGAGATTATAAAAAATTATATAGACCTACTCCTAGAATTAAGCAAATAATAAGGCAGTTAAGAGTAGATCTTGAAAACACTGAAATTGCTCAAAGAATTATAGGTCCTAAAAATTCCGGAAAAACTAGATTGACTTATGAATTGTACAAAGAAATTGATGTATCTCTTCCCAAACATGATCATTTGGAAAAAATTCTTTATTATGATCTTGATGGTGGTAATTATATATCTATAGAAAATAAATTATTGGATTTAAAATTAAAAGATCAGAGGAAAATTGTAATACTTGATAATTGCTCTCTTAAAATACACACCAAAGTATTTAATGAATATTTTCATGGTACTAATGTTAGTTTGTTATCGATTAGTAACGATATTGAAGGAAGAGGGGGGACTCATTATCTTGATGAAGATTTTGCAAAAGAAATTATAGAAAAAATATCAAATGAAGAAGGAGACCCTAGAAATACAAATTTTATAGTAGAAAATTCAAAAGGTAATTTAAGAAATGCTATTGTTATGATTGGTAAAATTCCAGAAGGAGATAAAGGTCTTTCAACGGATTATCAAATTAAATGGCAGCAAATATTAGGGGTAGAACTGTATTCATCAGAGGTGTTAAGATTATTAGAAGAGTTGTCTCTGTTTACTCATATTGGATACATTGATCGATTTCAGAATCAGTCAGATTTTATTTTTAGTCAAGCTGGGATAAAAACTAGAGAACAGTTTGAGGGTATAATTAATAAACTAGCAGAAAATAGTATAGTTAAGATTACTGGAGATTTTATAATCTTAGAAGCCTTTGTTGAAGAATTAGCATTTACGAGACTGGAAAGACTAGCAAATGAAGATTTAGAAGAATTCTTTAAAAAAATTACAGAAAAGGGTATGTCCAAACAGTTTAGTCAAAGGTTAGTTGAATTGAATAAATTGTCAGGAACACATCAGTTAATTGAAATTCTATCAAGAAATAATGGATTACTTTCAAAATATGAATTCGTAAGTTCTGATCAAGGAGCTAGAATTGTTATGAATCTTGCTGAAATAGAGCCTGAAAAAATATTAATTTCTTTAGAAAATTTATTAAATAAAAAGACCAATGAAGACCTATTGAAATTAAAAAAAGGAAGACGTTATTTGGTTTGGGCATTAGAAAGGTTGGTTTTTAGAAAAGAAACATTTTATGGAGCGGCTAAATTATTGTATAAATTAGCTATAGCTGAAAATGAGAACATTGGAAATAATGCTACTGCTCAATTTAATCAATTGTTTCAAATTCATCTTCCAGGAACTAAAGCTAGTTTAACTGAGAGAATTGAATTATTAAAGGAATTAATCAAAGAAAATAAAAGTAAAAAAAATATTATAAGCAAAGCATTGGATCGAGCATTAATGGTTCATGGCTTCATGAGAGCTGGAGGCGCGGATGAACAAGCTGGAATAAAATTGATTGATTATCAACCTGTTGATATTGAAGAAATACACAATTATTGGAAATCGATAATTGATTTAATTATAGAACTAGATGGTTATGAAATTCTTGTTAGTCGAATATATCAACAAGTTTTTTCTGGAAATGCTGATGCAATTGTAGATGCAATGGATATTTTTCTCATTAAAAAGAAAGCTATTGATAAAGATCTTCGACAACAATTTGAATATATTCTTAATGATGATAGAAAATTACCTGAAGGTATAGAGGATAAAATTCAAAAAATGCTGGATGAGTATACTGACGATTCTATTAGAGAGAAATTAGAATACCAAGTGGCCCTAGCTCCTTATTCAACTTATAGAACTAAAGAAGGAGAAATTATTAATCGATCGGAAGAAAAAGCACATGTACTTGCAAAGCAATTAACAGAAGATACAGAAAATACTTGGTTAGATGATATTGATGTTTTACTTCAAGGAGAGCAAAGGTTAAGTTTTAATTTTGGGAAAAGTATAGCAGGTTTTTTACAAGATAATCATACTTTAACAGAAACAGTAGTTAATAAACTAAAAGCTATAGATTTTGAAAAACAAAACAATAGCTTTTTAGAAGGGTATTTATCTGGAATTACTAATCAAGAATTTATTAGGGAAACTATTGATTCTTTTTTAAAAGAAGAGAAAATCGCTTATCATGCAATACGTATGACTAGGTTCTTAAAAGTGGAAATTACCGACCTTGAAAAATTGAGGACTTTAATTACAAAGAATCCAACATATACAGTCTCATTACAATTTATGAAGCTTGATTCATTAAGTATAGCTGATTTAACTTATTATTTTGGTTGGTTAGTGGAAGTTGAACCATTTGGTAGGTGGACTGCTATTGATTTGTGCAATGGTTATATAGACAAGGATGGTGGCAGAATAAATGAATTAAAAAGTCAAATAAAAAGCCTGATAATGAAAGAAGGTATTTTAAAATCAGATACATTAAATTCACTTTCTGTACTCCAATATACTGATTTGGTAAGGTTACTTCATAATAATGGCGGATTGGATGATGGTTTAGTAGAATTTTTAACCAATGAAATACTTCTTGTGGCATCTGAAGCTTATTTTATTAATGAATATCATCTTAGAGATATTTTAGAAATTCTATTATCAGAGTATTGGGATAAGTCGTGGATAATAATCGGAAATAAAATTTTAGAGCCAAATTTCTTAGGATGGTATAATATAAAAGGAATTCTTTCAAAATACAAAAAATTCAAAACGGAAAATCTAATTAAATGGATGGATACCAATTTACCAAACTCACCTAAATATGTTATTCAGTTTGTTGATTTTCAGTATCATGAGAACAACATCTCTAAATGGAGTCCAATTGTATTGGAAATGTTGAAAAAATATGGATCCAACAATGAATTCTTAGATTATTTGTCTTCAGCTCTTCATAGTTGGTCTGCTTCAGGATCAGTTGTGCCGTTACTTCAAGGTAGAAAACGTTTAGTAGAGGAACTATTAAATCATGATATTGAAGAAGTTAAACAATTCGCGTTAAGAGAGGTGAAGTATTTTGATTCCGATATTAAACGAGAATTAAGAAGCGAAGAAAATGATGGTTTAGATCGATAAATTATAAAAGAAAAAGACTTGATATATGTGTTGTTTGATTAAAAATATTCCATATCGAGATACGCGATATATCGTTAAGTATTTTAACCGCAATTAATTCTCAATTCGCGAATCGCGAATTGAGAATTAATTGCTATCTTTGTTGGAAAGAAACTTAAAAAATATGAAAAAGCATAGTGGTATGAGACCACACGATATAGTGGTGTTGTTAAAAATTGCAGCCAAAGGAGATAAACCTTGGTTAATGAAAGATTTATCCATCGAATTAGGTATTAGCGCCAGCGAAATAAGTGAGAGCTTAAACCGATCCGCAATAGCCAGGTTAATTTCAAAAGATAAAAAACAGCTCATGAAATTATCCATTTTAGATTTTTTAGAGCACGGTTTACGCTACGTTTATCCCGATCGGCCAGGATCTAAAGTAAGAGGAATACCTACTTCTCATTCAGCACCACCTTTAAGTAACGAAATTGTAAGCGAAGATGCTTATGTTTGGCCTTACGGAGAAGGAACAGTGCGTGGTGAAGCTATAGAACCGCTACACCCAAAAGTTCCGGAAGCTTGTTTAAAAGACCCTAAATTTTACGAATACATGGCTTTATGTGATGCACTAAGAGTAGGAAGAGCAAGAGAAAAAAATATAGCGATAGAAGAATTGAAAAAACGCTTATGTTAAAAAATACATTAATTAACAGAGCTGCTACCAAAAAGATAGCAAATGCTTTAGGGCAATTGAATGAACATGTCGTTTATGTAGGTGGTGCTGTAGTAAGCCTTTACATTAATGACACTTCAGCAGAAGATGTTCGCCCTACCGGTGATATTGATATTACTATGGAAATAGCTAGTGTTGGAGAATTAGAAACCATACGCGAAGAACTCATCAATAAAGGCTTTTATCAATCTAGCGAAGATAATGTTATCTGTCGGTTTCGATTTGAGGATATCAAGGTGGATCTTATGGCTACAAAAGCAATAGGTTGGGCGCCAGCTAACCCTTGGTTTGCTCCAGGGTACAAACAGTTAATCACTTTTGATATTGATGGCCTTAAAATTAAATGTCTTTCACTACCCTACTATTTAGCCACAAAACTTACCGCCTTTTATGATAGAGGTAGTAAAGATCCCAGAACAAGTAAAGATTTTGAGGATATTGTGTACTTATTGAATTACACATCCAATTTAGGAGAGCAAGTACTAACTGCTAACCATGAAGTAAGAGATTATTTAATAAAATGCTTTCAAGATATCTTAAATGATAAGGTAAAACAAGAAGCAATACTGGGAAACCTGTTTTATGAAGAGCAGGATTACCGATACAATAAAATTATAACCCTATTAAAACAAATCTGCAATGGGATTTAACGAACTAAATGCTGTAGAGCATTACATCATTCACCAATTAAGTGGATTAGATTTAAATAAGAAAGAATTTAAAGAGCCGAAAGCCACTTATGGAGCTCAATGGCAGTTTAAATCTCCCGAAGAAATTAAAAGAGGAGTAAATGAAGTGTTGGTTGAAGCTGAATTGAAAGAAGCCCTAATTCGTTTAAATCCTGAAATTTCTGCTAATCCAAATTTAGCTGATGAAGTTATTTATAAACTTAGAGCTATTTTAATTTCTGTAAATCAGGTAGGTTTAGTAAAAGCCAATGAAGAGTTTTTTAAATGGATGACTGGTGAGAAAACGATGCCATTTGGAGAAAATAACCGTCATGTTCCTGTAAAATTGATTGATGCAGAAGATTTAACTCAAAATAGTTATTGGATAACCAATCAATTTAGTATTCATCATCGTGAAACAAAAAGACCTGATATTGCTTTACTCATCAATGGTATTCCTGTTGTAATAGGTGAAGCAAAAACACCCATAAGGCCATCTGTAAGTTGGTTAGATGGAGCTTATGAAGTGCATGATGTTTACGAAAATAGTGTTCCTCAATTATTTGTTCCAAACATCTTATCTTTTGCAACCGAAGGTAAAGAGTTGTTTTACGGAGGAGTTCGAACACCATTAGAGTTTTGGGCTCCATGGCGAATTGAAAATGATGATGATGCTTTGGCTAAAAGATTAGGACTTTCAGAAGTTGGAAAAGAACTTTCAGATCTTTTAAGTCCCCAAAGATTAATAGATATCATGCTCAATTTTTCTTTATTTACTACAGATAAAAAAAAGAGAAGAATTAAAGTTATTCCGCGATTCCAGCAATACCAAGGTGCAAACATGATAGTAGATCGTGTAAAGGAAGGTAAAATTAAAAAGGGTTTAATCTGGCATTTTCAAGGTTCAGGTAAATCTTTATTAATGGTATTTGCTGCTCAAAAGCTACGAAGAAGTCCTGAATTGAAAAGTCCAACAGTTTTAGTGCTTGTTGATAGAACAGATTTGGATACACAAATCAGTGGAACATTTAATGCAGCTGATGTCCCCAATGTAGAATCTACGGATAGTATTAGAGATCTTCAGAATTTATTAGAGCGAGATACCCGTAAGATTATTATTTCTACCATATTTAAGTTTAGAGATGCTAAACCCAATATGAATATGAGAGATAATATTATTGTATTGGTTGATGAAGCTCACCGAACTCAAGAAGGTGATTTAGGAAGACAAATGAGAGCCGCTTTACCTAACGCATTTTTGTTTGGGTTAACAGGTACACCAGTAAATAAAGCTGATAAAAATACTTTCTGGGCATTTGGTTCGGAAGAAGATGAAGGTGGTTATATGTCACGTTATACTTTTCATGATTCCATTAGAGATGAGGCAACTTTACCTCTGCATTTCGAACCAAGATTAGTTGATGTGCATGTAGATAAAGAAACGTTGGATAAAGCAATGGCTGAATTTAAAGAAAGTGCTGCATTAACAGATGAAGAAGCTGATGCGTTAAATCAAAAATCAGCTAAGATGGCTGCTTTTTTAAAAGCACCAGAGAGAGTTGCTAAAATTGTTGGTGACATTGCTAAGCATTTTAAGGATAAGGTAGATCCTCAAGGGTTTAAAGCAATGATTGTTACTCCTGATAGATATGCTTGCGTTCAATATAAAGAAGAATTAGACAACTATTTTCCAACTGAAGCAAGTAGAGTTGTGATATCAACGACTGCGAATGATGATTTTGAATTTAAACAAAAATGGGGTGTAGATAAAAGTACACAAGAAAGAGTTATAGATGAGTTTAACAATGCAAATTCTGAATTAAAATTTATTATTGTAACTGCTAAATTATTAACTGGTTTTGATGCTCCAATACTTCAAACCATGTATTTAGATAAGTCTTTAAAGGACCATACATTACTTCAAGCAGTTTGTAGAACTAATAGACTTTATAAAGGCAAATCTTTTGGAAGAATTGTAGATTATTTTGGAGTATTTGATGATGCTGCTAAAGCACTACAATTTGATGAAGAAAGCATTAAAACAGTTATCACTAATTTATCAGAATTAAGAGATAAATTGCCTGAAGCAATGGAGAATGCTCTTATTCATTTTGAAGGAGTGGACAGAACAATTGTAGGGTTTCAAGGGCTAGAAGCTGCTCAAAATGCAATAAAAACCAATGAGCAAAAGGATGCTTTTGCTCAAGATTATAAATATTTAGCTAAGGTATGGGAGTCCTTGTCTCCTGATAATGTTCTTGACCCATATAACGAAGATTATAAATGGCTCTCACAAGTGTTTGAATCGGTTAAACCTGCATCTGATAATATTGGAAAATTATTGTGGTTTACTTTAGGAGCACAGACCACTAAACTAATTCACGAGAATATCCATGTTGGTGAAATTCATGATATGGATGAATTTGTGCTTGATGCTGATGTTATTGAAGAAATTTTTAATAATCCAGACCCTAAAAAAACCAAAATATTGATTACAATATTAAAGGGTCGTTTAGGAGGTCATCCAGGAATGCCGATATTTAAAAAGCTAAGTGAGCGATTAGAAGAGTTGAGGAATAAAGCAGAGAAAGGTTTAATAACCTCTATCGAATTTGTTAAGGAGTTATGTAAAATTGCTAAAGAAACCTTGCAGGCTGAAAAGGAAGTTGAAGAAGAAATTCAAAACAAAACTCCGAAAGCAGCCCTAACAGAATTGTTTTTAGAAATTAAGGATGACCAAACCCCTGCTGTTGTAGAAAGAATTGTGAGTGATATAGATTCGATTGTTAGAGTAGTTCGTTTCCCTGGTTGGCAAAAAACAAACACAGGAGAAAGAGAAGTGCAAAAATCACTCAGAAAAGCTTTATTAAAATATCAATTACATAAAGATCAGGTATTGTTTGATCGAGCTTATGCTTATATTAAGGAGTATTATTAAAGTTTAATGGATAAATTACCTTTCATACCTAACCATATTTACAATCGTAGAGCAGATATTCATGCTTTGTATGGTGGTAATTGGCAGAGTGGAATTTGTCCTTCTTCAAGCTTTCCTTATATCTTTATTTTTTCAGGAAAATCAGGCCATCAACATGGTTATAAAGACGGCTGGGATAATCCAAATGTGTTTACTTATACAGGAGAGGGGCAAGCGGGTGACATGAAATTTACAAAAGGGAATTTAGCTCTAAGAGATCATCTACTTAATGGTAAAAGAGTATTTCTATTTGAAAGTGAAAAGAAAGGTTTTGTAAAATTTATTTCTGAAGTTGAATTTTTTGATGCTGATTATTTTGAAACCCACGATACTGCTGGTAAATTAAGATTAGGGATTAAATTCTTTTTTAAACGTAAAGGAGCTTATGTCCCTGTCCAACCGAGCTTATTTGATACTCCATTAATTGCTGCTGATTCTCAAGAACAATATGAAATTAAAATTCCAAATGAGACGGAAAGAAAAGGCTTAGTAACTTCTCGAGTTGGCCAAGGAGCTTACAGAAAAAGAATCATTCACCGTTGGGAATACAAATGTGCTGTTACAGGTTTTGATAAATTAAATGTTTTAATTGCCTCTCATATTTTACCATGGGCAAGTGCTGATGATAATCAAAGATTAGATGTACACAATGGTATTTTATTATCACCCACATACGATGCGTTATTCGATAGACATCTAATTACATTTGAGAATACTGGTAAAATAATTCTTTCCGACTCAATCGAACCCATAGCATTTAATAAGATTGGGGTATCAGGGCAAGAAAAAATTCAGAACTTAAGTAGCTACAATTTTGAATATTTGAATAAGCATAGAATCCGATTTTGGGAAAATCTTTAAGGTTTGCAATAATCTAAATTTTAATACCTGAATAATAGCTGCCCTCACTATCCTTAATCTGAAACAATGTTGGTGCGATAGCGACTAAGGATTTTACTAAAAAAACCTTATGTTTGTTGTGAATTATTTAGTCTGTAGTCACCAATACACCAGCTTGGCTTTAAGCTACAGATAGCATTAGGGTATACTTATTTGTTATACCTCATGTTGAAAACAATTTGGTTTCATGAAATTATCGTAACACATTAAACAAATGAAAATAATAAAATATATAGTGGGTTTCAAAGTATTAATTGTGTTACTCTGCATAACAAGCTGTAATTCTACTAACACAGATAAAGCTCAGTTATTAGCAAATGGAGATTTAAGATATATTGAATTAGAAGGTTCTGCTTATGAACGCGGGTTGAAACACGGGAAATTTTTAAAACCGGAAATTAAAGCGGTAACAGATTCTTTACTAAATGATATTGAAAAAACTACAAACATAAATCCAAGAGATTTTATTTCTAAATTTTTAAGCGAAACTGATTTTTTAAGCGAAATAAAAAAGTGGACTCCAGAATTACTTGAAGAAATAAAAGGTATTTCAGACGGATCAGGTATCGATTATGAAATAATTTTCATGCACCAGCTAGGTGATGAGTTTTTCTTCAATACTGAATACATAATGGCCCATAAATGTAGTTCAATAGGAATTAATAAAACAAGTAACCATTCAAGTATTGCTGCTCAAAACATGGATATACCTAAATATTTTCATGGTTATCAAACTGTAATGAAAATTAAAAATAAAAACGGGATAGAATCAATGATTTTAACCATTCCGGGGCATATTGGAATTACGGGAATGAACAATAAACAAGTTTCAGTTAATTGTAATATTTTAATGCAATTAGATTATCAGAGAAAAGGATTACCTGTCAGCTTTATTGTTCGAGGCTTACTGAATATGAGTAGTACTGACCAAGCTATTAACTTTCTTCATCAAATAAACCATGCATCAGGTCAAAATTATTTAATTGGAGGAAAAGATAAAGTTATGAGTCTAGAATGTTCTGCAACAAAAATTGAGGAATTTAAACCTTTTGAGAATTCAATTTTCACCTATCATACAAATCATCCAATGATAAATAATAGCTTTAGCAAAAGATATTTGGAAATTCTCAAAGAGCATGATTTAAAATTAGAGGAGGTATTAACCTTCTGTCAAAGAATTCCATCATTCGAAAAAAGATTCAATGAAGAAACTAATGATTTTGATATAGCAGAAATAAAAGAAGTTTTAAGCTCTGTCGATCATGCTGGAGATGACGTTATATCGAACAGCTTAACATATGCTAGTGTAATTTATGTCTTATCTGAAAATCCTAAATTTATAATTGCACCTGGAAAACCCCACGAAAAAGAATATATTGAGTTGAAATTCAAGTAACGGAAAAAACTTATGTTTGTTGTAAATTATTTAGTCTGTAGTCACCAACACAAAAGCTTGGTTTCAGGCTACAAACAGGTTGAGAGGTACTACCTTAATTCGCCTATATACATGTGGAGTTCTAAATAATAGTTAAAATATTTTTAAATAACTAAACGATTGTTTAGTTTTGCTCAGTAATTAGAAATAATGGCAAGAAAAAAAGAATACAATGAAGAGGAAGTAGTTCAAAAAGCAATGAACCTTTTTTGGCGTAATGGTTATGAGACTACTTCCATGCAGATGCTTGAAAAAGAAATGGGCATTAATAAGTTTTCTATATATTCAAGTTTTGGCAGCAAACATGGTCTTTTTCTTGAAAGTTTAAAGAAATATAAAACAAAAGTAAATGCTATTTTCGAAGAGTTTAAAAATTCTAACAATGGAATAGAAGATATAAAAGACTTTTTCTATAATTCTATTAATATTTGTAAAATAGATGGAAATCAAAAAGGTTGTCTAATAACAAATACCTACTATGAATTTTCAGAAAAAGAAGATCAAATCATTAATGAACAAATGAATTCTTTTATGAAAAATCTTAAACAATTATTTATTGAAAAATTAAAAATGGATCTTACTAAAGATGAAGAAACGGTAATAAAACAAGCTAATTATTTGGTATTAGCAAAACATGGTTTAGCAGCAGCATCTAGAGTAAATAATAAAAAAGAAATTGAGGACTATATTGAAATGACTTTCAAAAATCTATAATTTTTTTCTTAACACAAATCTAAACGATTGTTTGGTTATATAATATTAATAAACATAAAAAATATCATGAACAAAATACTATTTATAACCAATTTATTAATGGGATGCGTTTTATCGCGGTTTGCTATTTCAAAATTAACAGGCTGGGAGATTTCAATTCAAGCATTTATAGAAATGGCTAAACCCTTGGGTTTAGACCCTACTTTTTTTAGAGTATCCACAGGAATCATAATTGCTGCTGTAGTAATTGCTTATTTAACAACAGCAATTTTTAGTTTGTTAAGAAACAACACAGTAATTAAATCTAAAGTTCAGTTCACAAAATGGGCAACCTTTTCAAATCTTTTCGGTTTACTTACAATGACTGGTGCACTTATAGCCGAGTTTTCATTAAGAGTTCATCCTAAATGGTTATTGGTTTACATCGCATGCACAATAATTATATTTTCTGTACTAAATATAATTATTCTAAATGTACAAAGTATTACTATTATAAATAAACAAAAATCAACAGTATGCAATTAATTAGATTATCATTCTTAAGTGTTTTGCTTTTAATGGCTTATTCATGTCACAATCAAGACGCACAAAAAAACAATCAACAAACAATAAAAAAAGTAAACACAATGGAGACAAATAAAAAAACAACACTCAAATCAATACTTGACGAAAAGAAAGAAAATTTTGAATTAAAAGCTGACGATAATAAGAAGAAAATTTATAAAAAGGGAATTGAATCAGTTAAGGAGAGTGGTATACTGGATAAAGCTTTAAAAGTAGGCGACCTTGCACCCAACTTTAAACTGAATAATGCACTTGGAGAACCTGTAGAATTATATCAGTATTTAAAAAAAGGAAAAGTAATTTTAACATGGTACAGAGGTGGTTGGTGTCCTTATTGTAATTTAACGCTTCATCAATTACAACTTGAACTACCAGATTTTGAAGCAAATGGTGCGCATCTTATTGCATTAACTCCAGAATTACCAGACAAATCTTTAAGTACATCAGAAAAACACGATTTAAAATTTGAAGTGCTAAGTGATATCGGGAATAAAGTTGGAAAAGAATATGGTATTGTATTTAAGTTAACCAATGATGTTGCTGATATCTACAATAAATCCTTTGATATGAATGAGTATAATGGAGACGAATCAAACGAGTTACCCTTAGCCGCAACTTATATTATCAATGAAAATGGAAACATCGTTTATGCATTTTTAGATGCAGACTATCGTAATAGAGCGGAACCCAGTAAATTAACAGAATTTTTAAAATCAAATAAATAACTGGAAATACTAATGACTAGGAAAATATCCCCCTAAACTTCTCAGGTGTAACTTGTGGTAAGTTCATATTTATATAAGTAATAAGTGTAACACTGTTTTTCAGGCTTTACCCTTAAAAAGAAAATCCGAGTCCTAAAACCAAACCTCTATCACAACTTCATTTCAGGGATATCGCCTTCAATAATTAGTTTTCCGGCTGTAGCGGCTTTAATTTCTTCTACACTAACGCCCGGAGCTCTTTCTTTTAAATGAAAAGCACCATCTTTTATTTCTAAGTAAGCCATGTTGGTCACTACTTTAGTAACGCAACCCACTCCTGTTAGCGGAAGGGTACATTTTTCTAATAATTTGCTTTCACCTTTTTTATTGGTGTGCATCATGGCAACAATAATATTTTCTGCTGAAGCTACTAAATCCATCGCTCCTCCCATTCCTTTTACCATAACACCCGGTATTTTCCAATTGGCTATATCTCCATTTTGAGCTACTTCCATCGCTCCTAAAACTGTAAGTTGCACATGCTGCCCTCTAATCATAGCAAAACTAGTAGAAGAATCAAAGATAGATGCTCCCGGTTGTAAGGTTACGGTTTGCTTTCCCGCATTTATCAAATCTGCATCTTCTTCTCCTTCAAAAGGAAATGGTCCCATACCTAAAATACCATTTTCCGACTGAAATTCTACGGTTATGCCCTTGGGAATGTAATTCGCTACCAATGTAGGAATTCCTATCCCTAAGTTTACATACCATCCGTCTCTTAATTCTTGTGCTATTCGTTGTGCTATTCCGTTTTTATCTAACATACTTTATATTTAATGTAACAGTTTATTAATGTAATAACGTAGCAATTGTAACAACTACTACCTACTCTTTATTTTTTTTACTTGTACTTAATATTTTATATATAATTAATCCTATTTCTTTAATCTGATTTTCCAATTCTAAATTAAAAGGATATGTTTTTGCTTTTTTGCATAAAATTAACCAATATTTAGTTTCATCTAATTCTTTAGCGGCTATCTTTATTTTATGTATAAAATCTGCTTTACTTTCTGCATTTTGGGCTTCGTGAACATTTGCACCAATAGCTGTTCCTGAACGAAGTAGTTGATTTGCTATAACAAACTTTCTTTTTGATTCTAACTCCTCACAAAATTCAATTATTAACAATGAAAAATTAATGGTCTTAGTTACAATTAAGTTGTCTTTTATCTCCATAAAACATTGTTACATTGGTAAATTAGTGAATTGTTACATTATTTAAGAGCGTGAGCGAGTAGTACGTTGTTCTATACGTTTTTCGTAGTCTTTCCCTTGGAAAATTCGTTGTACAAAAATTCCTGGTGTATGAATATGATTAGGATCTAATTCTCCTTCAGGTACTAATTCTTCAACTTCGGCAATGGTAATTTTTCCTGCTGTTGCCATTACATGGTTAAAATTTAAAGCGGTATATTTAAAAACTAAATTTCCTGCTGTATCTCCTTTCCAAGCTTTAACAATTGCAAAATCTGCTGTTAATGCAGCTTCCAAAATATGTGGTTTACCATTAAACTCTCTCACTTCTTTGCCTTCGGCTACTTCTGTTCCGTAACCTGCGGGAGTAAAAAATGCCGGAATTCCTGCTCCTCCTGCTCTACACCTTTCTGCTAATGAGCCTTGTGGAATTAAATCTACTTCTAATTCTCCGCTAAGCATTTGTCTTTCAAACTCATCATTTTCACCAACATAAGAAGAAATCATTTTTTTAATTTGTTTCTTTTGCAACAACAATCCTAATCCAAAATCATCTACACCGGCATTGTTTGAAATACAGGTTAACTCTTTTATATTAGATTTTACCAACTCTGCAATGCAATTTTCAGGAATACCACACAAACCAAAACCTCCAAACATCAATGTCATTCCATTTTCTATTCCTTTTATAGCTTCTTCAGCATTTTTTACCACTTTATTAATAGCCATATTCTATATTTTTAGATTTTTCCTACCAAGTTGAATTTGAACTCGAATTAAAATTATTATTAAGGTTATATTGATTACAATCCAATTCAATAGATAAAGGTGTTTGAGGTCGCTCAAAATCGCCATCCGAAATTTTAATAGTTGGATCTGCATGTACTTTCTGCATATAATATCCCCAAATTGGCAAAGCAGTATTTGCTCCTTGTCCCATAGCAGTTGTTGCAAAACGAATACTACGCTCATCAGCACCTACCCAAACTCCGGTAACTAAATCGGGGGTTATTCCCATAAACCAACCATCAGAGTTATTTTGTGTTGTTCCTGTTTTACCAGCTATTGGGTAACGATGTCCGACATAAGGGCGAGATTCTGAAACACTTCCTCTCAACCTCATACCTGTTCCTATATGGTACATCGGACTTTTTCCTCTTGCTTTACGGTAATCTCCGGCACATTTATTGTACTCTCCATCTACAACCCCTTTCATTAAATCTAACATTACATAGGCAGCTTCTTCGCTCATTGCTTCATTTGTTTTAGGCTGAAAATCGATAATAACATTACCAAATTTATCTTCCACACGGGTGTACATTGTAGGTTCTATCCAAACACCTTTATTAGCAAAAGTGGCATTAGCTCCCACCATTTCATAAACCGATAAATCGGCAACTCCCAAACATAAAGAAGGTACAGGTTCTAAGGTACTTGTAATTCCCATTGCTCTAGCTTGATCAACAACAGCTTTAGGTCCGAATTGTTTCATAATATAAGCAGTGATAGAGTTCATAGAGTTAGCTAATGCGTATTTCATAGAAACTTTACAACCTGTATTATAACCATCAGAGTTTTTAGGCGTCCAACTTTTTAAAATACCATATTCTCCCTTTTGAAAGGTGTAAGCCACATCAGGCACTTCATAACAAGGTGAATAACCATTTTGAACGGCTGTGGCGTAAACAAAAGGCTTAAAAGTAGAACCTACCTGACGTTTTGCTGTTTTTACGTGATCGTAAGCAAAATTTTGGTAGTTTACTCCACCCACCCATGCTTTAATATAACCCGTATGAGGATCCATAGACATTAAACCTGCATGTAAAAATGTTTTGTAATATTTTAATGAATCCAAAGGACTCAAGGTAGTATCTTTATCTCCTTGGTGAGTAAAAATGGTCATTTTAGTAGGTGTAGCAAAAATTATATCAATAGAATCTTTAGCTACAGCGTAGGTTTCGTGTCCACAATCTTCCGCCTGACAAACAAACAATTTTCCTACTTTCTTTACAAAATCTCCTCTTCTTCCACAATTAGCACATTCTTGTCCCGTCATTATTCTATACCTCGGAGAACCTTTTTTCATGTTGTCCAATAATTGCTCGTATTGATTTTTTGATATCCTATGGTCATAAGGATATTTTGACTCGCGATACTTTTTCAGGTGAGCACTAAATTCAGCTTGTAAATGATTGCCAATATGTTCCTGAACAGCATATTCAGCATAGGTTTGCATTCTAGAGTCTATAGTGGTATAAATTTTTAATCCGTCTTTGTAGATGTTATAAGGTGTTCCGTCTTTCTTAGTATAAAGATAATTGCCTTCACTATCTTTTTCTTGTAATTTTTCTTGCAATTCTAATCTTAATGTTTCTCTAAAATAAGGTGCCATACCTTCTTTATGATCAACCACTTTGTAATCCAACTCAATTGGTAAAACCCTTAATGAATCATAAGCTTCTTGCGTTAGCAATTCGTTTTTTTTCATCTGAGAGAGTACCACTTCTCTTCTTTTCATAGCATTTTCAGGAAATCTTTTAGGATTATATAATGATGGGTTTTTAGCCATCCCGACCAAAATAGCAGCTTCTTCAACTTTTAATTCAAATGGTTCTTTATTGAAATAAACGTTACTGGCAGACTTAATTCCAACGGCATTATAAATAAAGTCGAACTTGTTTAAATACATCACAATAATTTCTTCCTTGGTGTATCTTTTTTCTATCTCTACCGCTATAATTTGTTCTTGAATTTTTTGTTTGATACGCTCAATAATATTATCAGCTTTATGCTCAAACATCATTTTAGCCAACTGCTGAGTAATAGTACTGGCCCCTCCGGCTTTTCCTAATTTAGCTATCGCTCGTACTAACCCTCTAAAATCTATTCCCGAATGGTTGTGAAAACGTTCATCTTCAGTAGCAATTAATGCATCAATTATATGAGGAGAAAGTTCCTCATAAGTAATGTTAGTTCTATTTTCTTTAAAATATTTACCGATTACCTCTCCATCGGCAGTTATAATTTCTGAAGCCAAATTGCTTGTAGGATTTTCCAATTCAGTTAAGTCAGGTAAAGGATCAAAGCTAAGCGTACCATGTTTAGCTCCTAAGAATAAAACATATAAAAATAGTAAAGGAAGTAAAACAATTAACCAAAATAATAATACTTTCTTCATTTTATTTGGCTCTTGCTGTTTGGATGTTTTTTTGTCTGTTTTCAAGTGTTATGAAAATAAAATGATTTATAATAGTGGCAAATATATTGATTTTAGCTCGAAAGCCATTAAAAATACTTAAATTTTAATCCACCAAAAAGTGCTTCAATTTTTCCCGATTTCATAAAAAAATCAGGCGTATTTGCTTCTAACTCTCCATTATTTATCAACCAAATTTCATCAGCATAGTTTAACGCTAAATTTAATTGATGCGAAGAGATAATTATAGTTTTTGCTTGTTTTTCAACCAATTGATGAAGCAAATCAAATAATTCAGATTGATTTACTAAATCAAGATGCGAAGTAGGTTCATCTAAAAATATAATAGGCGTATTTTGAGCGATAGCTCTTGCCAACGCTACTTTTTGTCTTTCTCCATCACTTAAATTAGCAATGTTTGTAGCTACAAAATTGGTAATTCCACAAAGTTCCATTGCTTGATTAATTTGCCAATTATCTTCTTCTTTTTTTACCGCTAACCAATTGGTATAAGGATATCTGCCATAAGTAACAAAATCTTTCACTGTAATATTATTAATTGCCGGTGGCGAAGTAAGTACCACGCTAAACAATTTCGATTTTTCTTTGTGACTTAATTCTTTATTGATTTTATCTTCAAAAAACACCCCTCCTCCAATAGCAGGAATTAACCCCGTAAGTGTTTTTAATAAAGTAGATTTTCCTTGTCCGTTTCTTCCTATAAGTGTAATAAGTTTGGGTTGATCTACGACCACATTAATATTGCTCAACACTTTATTCTTGTCGTAGCCAATACTTAATGATGATATGGAAAGAATGTTTTTCAATTTAATGCTGCAATTTTTTTATTTCTAAAAATTATCCAAAAGATAAAAGGAATACCAATTAATGAAGTAACTGCATTAATAGGAAAAGTTTTATCGCTTCCGGGTAGTTGAGCAATAATATCTGCCAGCAACATAATGTTAATACCTAACAGCACACACAAGGGCACTAAATAAAAATGATTAGCAGATTTAAAAAACATTCTGGCAATATGTGGTGTAATAATTCCCACAAAACCTATTGGTCCGCAAAAAGCAGTGATACTCCCTGCCAATAAAGCGGTAACTAAAATCACTAAATATCTGGTAACATTTACATTTGTTCCCAGTGATTGAGCATAATCTTCACCCAATAAATAAGCGTTTAATTGTTTGGAAATAGTAAAAGCAGCTACCAGTCCTATCATTACAATGAAAAACAACATTTTTAAACTATCTGGAGCTACACTACTTAAATCTCCCATCGTCCATAAAACAAAGGATTTTAAGCTATCTTCTTGAGAAAAATATTCTAAAATACTAATAAAAGCTGTAGCAATGCTTCCTATCATTATTCCCAATATTAAAACCGTCATAATATCTTTTAGCTTAGCAATTGCAGCCATTAATAACAACAATACTAAAACGGCTCCCAAAATAGCACTGATAACAATTCCGTAATTAGCAAACCAAACCGAACTACTTAAAGAAATTCCCAACACAGAAAACCCCATAATAAAAACAGCTACCCCTAACCCTGCTCCTGAACTTATTCCTAAAATATAGGGACCCGCCAACGGGTTTCTAAACAAGGTTTGCATTTGTAGTCCACTAACAGCCAGGGCACTTCCTGCCAAAATTGCTGCTATAGCTCTTGGCAACCTAGAAGATAATAATATGATGTTCCAACTTTCTTTTTCTGCTTCATTACCCAATAAAATATCTACAATTGAAGGAAGAGGAATATACACAGACCCCAATGCTAAATCTGCCATAAATAGCATTATGCTGCTTATAACTAAACCAATACTTAATATGGAAAATTTAGAAGTCAATTATAACATTTATGAATTTTTTAAACTAACATTTTGAGGGTATAAAAGTAGAAATAATGCCTCACTTTAACCAAAAAATACTAAAATCAAATAAATTCTTTTTTTTCATCAGAAAGAATTACCTTTGCCGCTCAAAATTAAACCTTAGACACATGAATGATATTTTTGAAAAAATTAAGAACAACAGAGGACCTCTAGGTAAATACTCAAAAGAGGCTCATGGTTATTTTGCTTTTCCTAAATTAGAAGGGGAACTAAATAACAAAATGAAATTTAGAGGGAAAGAAGTCTTACAATGGAGTTTAAATAATTATTTAGGATTAGGAAATCATCCTGAAATTAGAAAAGCTGATGCTGCAGCAGCAGCAGATTGGGGGTTAGCTTACCCTATGGGAGCAAGAATGATGTCGGGAAATTCTAATTTACACGAAGAATTAGAAGCTAAACTAGCTGAATTTGAAAAGAAACAAGATGCTATTTTATTAAATTTTGGTTACCAAGGAATGGTTTCTGCCATTGATGCATTGGTTGACAGAAATGATGTTATTGTTTATGATGCAGAATCTCACGCTTGTATTTTAGATGGTGTTAGATTACATCAAGGTAAACGTTTTGTTTATCAGCATAACGATATGGATAGCTTGAGAAATATGCTACAAAAAGCTACTAAACTAGTAGAAAAAACCAACGGAGCTATTTTAGTTATTACCGAAGGTGTTTTTGGTATGTCAGGCAACCAAGGAAGCTTAAAAGAAATTGTTGCTTTAAAATCTGAGTTTAATTTCAGACTTTTTGTTGATGATGCTCACGGTTTTGGAACTATGGGACCAACAGGTGCCGGGACAGGTGAAGCTCAAGGATGTCAAGACGGAATTGATGTTTATTTTGGAACATTTGCTAAATCAATGGCAAGTATTGGTGGTTTCATTGCTGCTGATGAGCAAGTAATAGAATATTTCCGTTATAACATGCGCTCTCAAATATACGCTAAATCAATGCCAATGCCTTTAGTTGTTGGTAACCTTAAGCGTTTAGAAATGCTAAAAAACAGTCCTGAATTAAGAGAAAAATTATGGACAGTAGCTCATGCACTTCAAAACGGATTAAAAGAGAACGGTTTTAACATAGGAACTACTACTACACAAGTTACACCTGTTGTTTTAAGTGGGGATATTCCTGAAGCTACCAACTTAATTTTAGATTTAAGAGAAAACTTCAACTTGTTCTGTTCTATAGTAGTTTATCCGGTTGTACCTAAAGGAGTAATTATGCTTAGATTAATTCCAACTGCAATGCATACCATGGAAGATGTTAAATACACCATCAACACATTTAAACTAGTAAAAGAAAAGCTACTTAAAGGAGATTACAAGTCTGAAAGCATTGCTTCTATTTCGTAAATTAACCTTTGTATTAAATTATATTTTAAAGACCGAATTGAGCAATTCGGTCTTTTTTTATGGTTAAAAAAAAGAACTTATTTAGAATGTTAGCTCTACCTAACAGATTTCCTTATTTTTACTTTTTTAAAAGAAAACAAATGCAGAAAGCGATTATTTTTGGAGCCAACGGTTATTTAGGAAGGCATTTAGCAAAAGCTTTAAAAGCAAGCAATATAGCGTTTATTCCTACAGGTAGAGCTGCTAAATCTATAGATAATTACGGTAATTATGTTCAAGTAGATATTTGTAAACCGGAAACTTTAGCCCAACTCGATTTTAATGTAGATTATATCTTTGTTTTTGCAGCTATTACCGGAACTTCTACCAAAATAACAGATTATATAGCCATGAAATCTGTTAATGAATTAGGCTTACTAACTATTTTACAACAACACCAACAAAGTAACTCAATTGCAAAAATCATCTTCTCTTCTACCCGATTGGTTTACAAAGGACAGAGTAATGTCTTTTTAAAAGAAAACGACCAACAAGAAGCCCTTACACCTTATGCTCAAACAAAAATAAACGGAGAACAATTATTAGCGTTTTACCAAGAACACGCAGGAATAAACTATACTATTTTTAGAATTTGTGTACCTTACGGAAACGCTTTTGATGGAGCTTACTCTTATGGAACTACCGGTTTTTTCTTATCTAAAGCACAGAATGGAGAAAATATTAGCATTTATGGGAAAGGCAATCAGAAAAGAACATTTACTCATGTAGAAGATATCATAAACGTTATACTAGCAACCATTCCACATACAAAAAGCAATAATCAAATTTATAATATTGGCGGAAACGACCATTTAAGTTTAAAAGAAGTAGCAGAAATGGTAGCCCATAAATTTAATGTAAAATTAGATTTTGTTTCATTTCCTGAGCAAGCTGCTAAAATTGAATCGGGAGACACTATTTTTGATGATTTAAAACTACAATTTGATTTTCCTTACACCTATCAACACCATATAAAGAAGTGGATAGATAGTATTTAAGATGAGGTTATAAATTCTTAAAAGACAATTATAAGCACTTGTTTGATGTAGTGATTTTAATTACCTTCGCAAGTGATATTAATTTTCAATTATGCTATTAAAAGAAATTACCTCTATTATAGAAAATTTTGCTCCGCTTTCTTTACAAGAAAGTTATGACAATTCAGGATTAATTGTTGGTCATCCATCTGATGAAATAACCGCTGCACTTATCTGTTTAGATAGTACTGAAGAAATTGTTGATGAAGCCATTGCTAAAGGTTGTGATTTAATCATTGCTCACCACCCTATTTTATTCTCGGGAATAAAAAAACTAAATGGTAATAATTATATAGAGAGAGTAATTATAAAAGCTATTAAAAATAATATTGCCATTTATGCATCTCACACCAATTTAGATAATGCTTATGATGGTGTTAGTTATAAAATAGCCGAAAAATTAGGCTTAACAGAATGTAAAACACTTTCTCCAAAAAGTAATTTGCTTAAAAAAATTGTTACTTTTTGTCCTGTTAGTCATGCCGAAAAAGTTAGAAATGCTATGTTTAGCAAAGGTGCCGGAAAAATAGGCGAATACAGTTCTTGCAGCTTTAATGGTGAAGGTATAGGTACTTTTAAAGGGAACGATTATACACAACCTTTTATTGGTATACCAAATGAATTACATTACGAAAATGAACTTAAAATTGAAACCATTGCTTATGCTTATCAAATCAATCAAATTATTGCAGCTCTAATAGATGCTCACCCTTACGAAGAAGTGGCTTACGATATTTATCCCTTAGAAAACAAAGACTCAAGAACTGGAAGCGGTGTTGTAGGTAAATTACCTACACCTATGAAAACAACCGATTTTCTGCAACAACTAAAAAAGGTAATGAAAACTGATTGTATAAGACATACCGCTATTCATAAAAAAGAAATAGAAACAATTGCATTATGTGGGGGCTCAGGAAGTTTTTTATTGCCTGATGCTATAAAAGCCAAAGCAGATATTTTTATTACAGGCGATTTTAAATACCATCAGTTTTTTGATGCTGACAATGAAATTGTTATAGCAGATATTGGACATTATGAAAGCGAACAATTTACTTCTGAATTAATTTATGATATTCTTAGAAAAAAAATTCCTAATTTCGCACTTCATTTATCTGAAAAAAATACAAACCCCATAAATTACCTGTAAAGTATGGCAAAAAAAACAGCAACAACAACAGTAGAAGAAAGACTAAGAGCTTTATATGAGTTACAACTTATCGATACAAAAATTGATAAGATACGTTTGATAAGAGGTGAGCTTCCTTTAGAGGTTCAGGATTTGGAAGATGAAATCGCAGGCTTACAAACACGTCAGGAAAATTTAACTTTAGAAATAGAGAATATTAAAACTGATATATCTAATAAGAAAAATAGCATAAAAGATGCTACCAACCTTATTAAAAAATATGAAGAGCAACAAAATAAAGTTAGGAATAACAGAGAGTTCGATGCTTTGACTAAAGAAATTGAATTTCAAAAATTAGAAATTGAATTATCTGAAAAAAGAATTAAAGAAGGAGAATTCTTACTTACATCTAAACAAGAAAAATTAGATGAAGCTAAAGAATACTTAGATGGTAGAAAAATTGATTTAGAAAACAAAAAAAATCAATTAGAAGAGATTACTAACGAAACACAAAGCGAAGAAGAAAAATTAACGGCACAGTCTGCTAAAGCTGAAAAAGTTATTGAAGACAGGTTATTAACTGCTTACAAAAGAATTCGTACCGGTGCAATTAATGGCTTAGCAGTGGTTACTGTTCAGAGAGATTCTTGTGGAGGATGTTTTAACAAAATCCCACCTCAACGTCAGTTAGATATTAAAAATCATAAAAAAGTTATCGTTTGCGAACACTGCGGAAGAATTTTAGTTGATGCTGCTTTGGATCCAAACTACACTCCTGAAGTGGAAGTAGAAGAAAAACCAAAAAGAAGAATCACTAGAAGAACTAAACAAAAAGCTTAATTCTTTTGATTCCTATCCATACTAAAAAACCGACAAATATTTTGTCGGTTTTTTTTGTGTTCTTATTTTCAGTAACTTTATACTTATTTTTATCAAAAAATATCATGAAAAAAATTCTACTACCATTTTTTATATTGTTTGTTTCACTATCTGTATCAGGACAAATCAGTCAAGGAGGACAACCATATAGCCAAACTACTGCTACTTTGTCAAATAACATTCCTGTTTATGTTGCTCCGGCTATTGATTTAACACCAATAAGAGCAGAAGATGTTATTGCAGATCAACAAAAAGATATTCCTTGGAGATTTGGAATTGAAATTCCGATAAATTTATCACTCAACAATAATGGTTTGTGGGAAAACCTTCCTAATGGCGATAGAATTTGGAGGCTAATTATTAAAATTCCGGGAGCATTATCCATTAATATTAATTACCAAAAATTCTTCATACCTGAAAAAGCTACTTTCTTTTTATATAATAATAAAAATGTATTAGGAGCATTTACCAATGCAAACAATAAAGAAAATATGGAATTCTCTACCTTCTTAACTAAAGGAGAAACGGTTACCTTAGAGTATTACGAACCTGCGGCTGTAAAAGGACAAGGGATGATTGAATTAACATCTATTGTTCATGGTTACAGAGATTTATTTAGCAAAATGAAAGCATTTGGAAGTTCTGGTGCGTGTAATGTAAATGCCGTTTGCGATACTGCTATTTGGGGTGATGAAATCCGCTCTGTGGTAATGCAACTAACTGCAGGAAACTCTCGTGTTTGTTCCGGAGCCCTTATAAATAACACTGCTAATGATGGGACTCCTTATATCTTAACAGCTAATCATTGTAGTCCGGCTACTAACAATATTTTTATGTTTAATTACCAATCGCCACAATGTGCTACTAATATTGATGGTCCAACAACAAATACCATTAGCGGAATAACTATTATTGCTAATAATACTCCTTCAGATTTTTTCCTGGTAAAACTATCTGCTACTCCACCTGCAAGTTATAATGTTTTTTATGCCGGATGGAATGCCAACAATACCCCTGCTCAAAATTCTACAGGCATTCATCATCCTAGTGGCGATGTAAAAAAAATATCACACGATTATGATCCTGCTGTTTCTTCTGGATATTATGCAACAGGTAACGACCATTGGCAAGTATTAGATTGGAATACAGGAACTACCGAAGGAGGTTCTTCCGGTTCACCTTTATTCGACCATAACCACAGAATTATTGGTCAGCTACATGGTGGAAATGCTGCTTGTGGAAATGAAGAATTTGATTATTATGGTAAATTCTCATTCTCTTGGGACACAAACAGTGATACACTTAAGCAATTAAAATATTGGCTAGATCCTAATAACACAGGATTGACTGAAATTAACGGATACGACCCTAATGGTAGTTATTATGCTTTAGATGCTGCTAGTTTGAGTATTACAGGAATAGAAAAAAACATTTGTGGGGATACAGCTTCTCCAGCAATTACTTTTATAAATAAAGGTAATACTACATTAACTAGTTTAACAATAAACATTAGTTTAGACGGTAATACGCCAAGCACTATTCCTTGGACAGGAAGTTTAGCTCCTTATCAATCTGCTAACTTAACCTTACCTGCACTTTCTGGATTAAGTGGCGGAAGTCATACTTATATTGTATTTACTTCTAATCCAAATGGTTCATCTGACCAAAATACTATTAATGACACCATAACATATTTATTTACAGCTACACCACAACCCATGTTTGCTTCATTAGCATTAACTACCGATAATTTTGGTTCAGAAACCAGTTGGGCAGTTAGAGATAGCTCTGGTGCTATAGTTGCAAGTGGTGGCGGATACCCTAATACAACCGGAGGAGCAACATATAATCAAGATATTTGCTTAGAAGAAAAATGCTACACTTTTATTCTTTATGATGCTTACGGAGACGGTTTTTGTTGTGGTTTTGGAAGTGGCTCCATCCTCCTTACAGAAACAACTACAGGAGACACCTTGTTTTTTAATAACACCTTTAGTGGAGATAGTTTAGTTGAACCATTTTGCTTAGGTAATGCTACAGGAATAAACGAAAACGAGTTGAGCAACTTACTTATTTATCCTAATCCAACCCAAAATAGCATTACTATAAATGTTGGCAATAACCAACTTACTAATGCTAGCATTAATGTTATTGACATGACAGGTAGAATTTTAATAACCCAAAGAATAAACAATCAAAATATTCAGCTAAATTTAAGCCACTTAAGTAAAGGAATTTACTTTATTAATTTCCGTAATAATTTAGGAGGTAAAGTATTTAAAGTGGTTAAAGAATAGAAAACTGTTTTATTGAGGTCTTTTATGCTTCCACCTTTTATGTGACCATAACCAAAATTCAGGTTGAGCAATAATGTCTTTCTCTAATCTTCTGGTGTGCATTTCAGAAATTTCTCCTTTAGCAGTATCTTTAGGATTTTCGCAAAGCATTTCAGCTCTCATTTCATAAAACCCTCTTTTATATTGCTGTACACAAATATAAACGATAGGGTAATTTAATTTTTTAGCAATTAATTCTGTCCCCCAAAATATGGGTGTATCCTGATTTAAAAAAGTTGTCCAATAGGCATTTTTAGGTGATGGTGTTTGGTCAGCAATAAAAGTTGTTGCACTAAGCTCAATACTATCTTTTAAAAAAAGCATTTTACGCAAGGCTTCATGCATAGCAATAATTTTTATCCCAAACCTTGTTCGCTTGTTATTAATTAGTTGATTAAAATATGGATTAGATAAAGGCTTGTACAATACATATAATTGATAGTTAGTTCTATAAGCCATTTCTGCTCCACCCAACTCAAAATTACCGTAATGTCCCATTACAAAAATTAGTTTCTTATTTTGAGCACTCAATTGATTTAGTAATTCCAAACTACTATCATTAAACTTACACCTTTTTAACGCTTGTTCTCTACTAATGGTAATACTTTTAATCATCTCAACAATCCAATCGCAAAAAAAGCGGTAAAACTTTTTATTAATGTCCTGTATTTCTGCATCAGTTTTTTCCGGAAAAGCATTTTTAAGATTGGTTTTTACTACTTTTTTTCTGTAACCTACCACATTAAACACCAAAAAACATAAAAAATCTGAAACAACATATAATATTGGAAAAGGAAGTATCGAAATTAGATAAATGAAAGGCAGTATTAAATAAAAAACCAATCCTTGCATAATATTTTTGAGCTTAAAAATCGTTAAATACTTTCAAGCAAAACTAAATGAATAATTTTGTATAAAAAACATTTCGGTGCAAACATCTAAAAAAATATTTCTTATTGGCTTCATGGGTAGCGGAAAAACTACCATAGGTAAAAAACTCGCCAATAAACTAAATATTCCCTTTTTCGATATTGATGAAGAAGTGATGAATGATGAAGGTAAAGATATTCCTGCAATTTTTGAAAGTAATGGTGAAAATTATTTCAGACAAAAAGAACACGAAAAGTTAACTCAACTCATTAATAAAAATGAAGCTTTTGTTATATCTACGGGTGGAGGAACACCATTTTTTAACAATAACATGGAATTAATGAATGCCAATGGAACAACTTTCTATTTAAAATATACTCCCGAATTTTTAGTGAGCCGGCTAAAAAATGGTATTCATAAAAGACCATTATTACAAAATATAAACCTCTCAGAATTAAATTCTTTTATAACTTCATTATTATCAGAAAGAGAATTTTATTATAGCCAAAGTCATTTTACTATTGAAAAAATCAATCTAAAACTCGATGATTTTTTAACATTTTTTAAAACAGACCTTTAACATTCTTTAACAGCACAACACTAATAGATAGGTACTTACAGTAGTTTATATGGGGAACTTTGTACAAGAGAAACCATAAAATCATATACTATGAACACATCTATTAAAACAGCATTATTTGCAATATCTTTTGCATTAATTGGAGGTTTTTCTGCTATCGGTATTTACAAACTGACAGAAAAACCTGAAAAAATTTACATTAAAACCATTGCTGATGATGAAGAAAATGCTTCTTCCACATTAGTGAGTAATTATGATTTATCAGGAACTTCCAACAGTTTTGAATTTGCTGCCGAAAAATCGCTTAATGCAGTTGTGCATGTAAAAACAGCCTCAACTGTAAATTACCAAATGAACCCTTTGTATCATTTCTTTTATGGAAATCAAACACCTCCACAAGAACAAATTAGAGGAGCCGGTTCGGGAGTTATTATTTCTGATGATGGATACATTGTAACCAATAACCATGTTATTCATAATGCAGATGATATTCAAATCACATTAAACAATAAAAAAACTTATCCTGCAGAAATTATAGGAACAGATCCTTCTACAGATTTAGCTTTATTGAAAATTAATGCTGAAAAACTTCCTTATATTAATTTTGGTAACTCTAATCAACTTAAAGTCGGTGAATGGGTATTGGCTGTAGGCAATCCTTTTAACCTTACCTCTACGGTTACTGCCGGAATTGTAAGTGCCAAAGGAAGAGATATTAATATACTAAAAAGTGACCCGTTTTCAGGAAGCTCTGCCATAGAAGCTTTTATTCAGACAGATGCAGCTGTAAATCCTGGAAATAGTGGTGGTGCGTTAGTAAATATTAATGGTGATTTAGTTGGAATTAATGCCGCAATAAAATCAAATACAGGTTCTTTTGCAGGATATTCTTTTGCTATTCCTGCCAACATTGCAAGAAAAGTAGTTGAAGACTTAAAAGAATTTGGTAACGTGCAACGAGCTTTTATAGGGGTTAATATTAGGAGTATAGATGAAGAGTTGGCTAAAGAAGAAAATTTAACCGACTTAAACGGTGTATATATTACTGATATTACTAAAAATGGCTCTGCTGAAAGTGCAGGAATAGAAGCAGGTGATGTAATTAAAAAAATAAATAACAAAAAAATTGATGATGTTCCAGAGCTTCAAGAACAGTTAAGCCAGTTTAGACCGGGAGATAATATTATAGTAACTGTAGAACGAGATGGAAATCTAAAAGAATTTCCTGTTAAGCTTAAAAACTTTGATGGCACAGAAAAATTCATCACTAAAGAAACAACTTCTATCTTTAAAAGTTTAGGGGCTAAATTTGAAAATGCCGACAAAGCAACACTAAAAAAGCTCAAACTGAAAAATGGTGTAATAGTAAAAGAATTGTTTAATGGTAAACTAAGAAGTGTTGGTGTTAGACAAGGTTATATTATTACCAAAATAAATCAAACACCGATAAATTCTGTTGATGAGTTAGTTGAAATTTTAAATACCAACAAAAACAATGGGGTGCTTATGGAAGGAATGTATGAAAATGGAAGAAGAGAGTTTTATGGTTTTGGTTTAAAATAAAACAACTTCTATCATTAAAAAAGAGGCTGATAAAATTATCAGCCTCTTCTATTTTTATTAATTAATCTGTCTAATTAGCATTCCGGGATACAAGCCTGCTTTAGAACCAATAAAATGAGTTTCATTAATATTTTGCTGTGGCACTTGACCTTTGGCATCTTCTGGAACATAAGTATTATCCCATATCATACCTTTTTGAGCTCTTATTATGCTTTTTCTTTTGTAGCTAATCTTACCATTTTCATCCATAGTTTGTTCTAAAACTTCATACTTATCATTTGGTTCCAACCCTTCTTTCAATCCAATTTTTGCTGTAAGTGGATCAACACTTGTTAACGGTGTTTTTGTTCTAAACTCTTCGTATTTTCTTTGAAGTTTTGCAATAGCTTTATCTACTGCTTTAATAGTAGCAATATAAATCAATTCTTCATCAGATTTATTAGTAAAAATTGATGATTGTAAATCTGCCCAAGCATCTTCGTAACCTACTAATCTAAGTTTAAACAATCCTGATTTTTCAAAAGCTGCAATTTTAGCAGGATCTAAATTATTTTGATCCACCCATAAATTATTATAAAAAACTGCTGCGATAGAATCATTCCAATCTAACTTGTATAAATAAGAGGTTGTTTTTATAATATACCCTTTACCTGCAATAGTAGCCCCTGCATCAACAACATCAGCCGTGTTAGTTATTGTACTACCACCCGGTAAGTAAGATGCTCCTAATTTTGCCCATCCTGCTGCATTACTAACTTTTTTTGCTACTTCTTCTTTATTGGTAAATTTAAAATCATTAATAATTACATAAGTATTTCCAATTAACTCCTCTCCAGCATCTGCTAATAATGCTTCTCCTCTTTCTAAGTTAGCTGCAACAACTTTATCTTGAACTGTAGCACTATATTCTCCTCTATTTTGAATTAGAGACATATCAAAAGCTCCATCTTTACTTCTGTTAAACCATTTAGCAACCAAATCTTTAGCAACATTATTTTTTTCTAAATAAACCGTAATTTCAGAAGAACGGTCTTTTACATATCCTGTAGCATCTATCAAATATGGACCAATATTATGGTCATTAAACTTTTCAGAAAGTGGTGTATTTCCAAAAGCATTTAAAATCACTTCAAAATGCTCTCGCTGATTGTCGTTTATCATTAAAGTATATAGAGAACTTCTTCTATACTTAAATTCATCACTTTGATCAGTTGTTTTACCGATTTTTGTAACCGTTTCTGTAGAATTATCTTCTTCAACAAAATCATTTTCACTAATAGATAAAAATGATGATGAAACAAAACCTTTTTTTAACATTTCCTGATAAATATCCTCTCTCCTATTATTTAATCCTACATATTTTGAAGTGGTTACTTCGGTTTCTTTAATATATTTTTTATTGAAAATAGTAGTTTTTAAAGATTTAGCCAATAACCAATTTTCATTGACAACCGCTCGTTTCTGTTGTTTCTCAAGTTCATTAACTTCTGCAACAATTAAAGAATCATCTTCCCAAGCTTCTTTATTTAATTTGTATGTTGAAGAGTTTCTTTTATCTATTTCATCTTGAATTACCTTAGCCAACCTGTATTGATTATTGTCAACAGCTTCCATTTTCATAGACTTTAGTTCATCCATGGTGTAAAAACTCTGAGCATTTAATCCTTTATTAAAAATAAAAATTGAAACTACTGCTATATATAGAAAACATGTTTTCATCCTAAAATCTGTTATTTATTTATCTACTTTTTCTTTTTATTCTTGTCCATGATAAGCCAAAACGATAAGCAGGCATATAATCATATTCGTGAGTTAAGCTTAAATTAAGCTCAAAAAACAACCCAATGTTTCTTTCCTGTTTAAAAAAAACGTGCGTTCCTAACTTATAAATAATTGGTAAATACGTTTCTCCATCTTCATCTAATCCAAACCCTATACCTAATGAAGTGTATGGAAGTACTAGCGCTTCAAAATCAGCAAAAGCTGTCATTTGCGGACCAACACTTAGATCGAAATAATCCCCAAAAACAATATCATAAAACATTCCTCCTGCTAAGTATTTATTTACCCACCACCTACTATTAGCAATATGATAAGACATTATAAATTCTGAAGATTCACTACCATATCCATAATAATCAACAGTCTTAAATCCCACTCCAAACTGACCTATTACCTTATCACTAAAATCATATTCAGAAAATTGTTTAGACAACTTATTTTTCTTTCCAAATGACTTTTTGTTAACGCTTGTATTGGTAAGGTTATAAATAGCTATATCATTTGCTGAGTTAGATTGACTTTTACTTACTCCAAACTCTGAATTTTTAGCATATTTAATTTGACTTTCCAACAAAATTACCTTATCATAGTCTTCCTGAAAGATAGCTATTCGCTTATCCTCTTCTAAATGTTTAATCTGCTTGTTTTTATTTTCTACAAATTGTATTTCTTCTCTTAAGGCAGTTTCCTTCTTCTTGTCTTTATTTTCAATAGCTATTTTTAGTTCATTATTCAAACTATCTAACTTAAAAGTAGATTGAGCAAAACATATTGCACCAAAAATCAATAAAACAGCTGTAAAACCTGCTTTTTTAACACTCATTTTCAATTTTTTAATTAAATTTTGTGCGAAAGTATAAAACTACCGTGATTTCAAAAAAAAATAATCTACAATAATTCAATACATGCTTTAATAACTCATTCACACTACTGATTTTCAGAAGAAATTTTGTTCATAAATTTAATGTTGATATGTTTTTAAAAAAAACACCACTAAGTCAAGCTCAATTTGTGTTAGTTCTTAACTTTGCCGCTTTCTATTTTATACCTATTTATGATTTTATTTTTTAAAACTAAGCTTAACTCCATAATTGCTGTTGAGCATGCTAATGAGTTAAACGAGCAAGATATTCTTAAGCTAAATTGGCTATTAGCTGCAGAAAAAATTAATCAAACTAGTATTTCTGGTTTTTTTATCGGACCTAGAGCTGAAATGGTTTCGCCTTGGAGTACCAATGCAGTTGAAATCACTCAAAATATGGCTGTCAATGGAATAAGCCGTATGGAAGAGTTTGCTATCGTTGAAAATGAAAATACTCGATTCGATAGCATGTTACAGGTTTTGTACAAAGAACTTAATCAAGAATTATTTACAATAAATATTCAGCCAGAGCCTGTTAAGTATATTGATGATATTGCTAAATACAATAAAGAAGAAGGACTTGCTCTAAATGATGATGAAGTAGTTTATTTAGAAGAAGTAAGTATAAGAAATAATAGAAAACTTACCGATAGTGAGGTTTTTGGTTTTTCTCAAGTAAACTCAGAACACTGTCGTCATAAAATATTTAATGGCACTTTTATTATTGACGGAAAAGAAAAACCATCTTCATTATTTAGCCTAATTAGAAAAACATCCCAACAAAACCCTAATACCATAGTTTCTGCTTATAAGGACAATGTAAGTTTTGTTGATGGACCAAAAGCAATGCAATTTGCTCCAAAAACACAAAACAAAGCCGATTTCTTCGAAATTTCTGAAATAGATACGGTATTATCTCTAAAAGCTGAAACACATAATTTCCCAACAACTGTAGAACCTTTTAATGGTGCTGCAACAGGTTCTGGAGGAGAAATAAGAGATAGAATGGCTGGTGGAACAGCAAGTGTACCTATGGCAGGAACAGCTGTCTACATGACTTCCTACTCTCGATTAGAAAATGATAGAAACTGGGAAAAAGCAATGAACGAAAGGAAATGGCTTTATCAATCTCCTATAGAAATTCTTATAAAAGCATCTAATGGAGCTTCCGATTTTGGAAATAAATTCGGACAACCGCTTATCAATGGTTCTGTATTAACTTTTGAGCATAATGAAAATGGCAAAAAATTTGGTTTCGATAAAGTAATTATGCTTGCCGGAGGAATAGGCTATGCTAGAAAAGACCACGCTCAAAAACAAACTCCTAAAAAAGGAGATAAAATTATAGTTTTAGGTGGCGATAATTACCGAATTGGTATGGGAGGAAGTGCTGTTTCTTCTGTAGCAACAGGTGAATACAGCAATGCAATAGAATTAAATGCTATTCAGCGTTCTAATCCCGAAATGCAAAAAAGAGTTTCTAATGCTATTAGAGCTTTTGCTGAATCAACCAATAACCCTATTATTTCTATTCACGACCATGGTGCCGGTGGACACTTAAACTGTCTTTCTGAATTAGTGGAAGAAGTTGGAGGCACCATCGATTTACATCAATTACCTGTTGGAGACCCTACCCTTTCTGCAAAAGAAATTGTAGGTAACGAGTCTCAAGAAAGAATGGGTTTAGTGATTAAAGCTGAAGACGTTGCCTTGTTAGAAGAAATCTGTAAAAGAGAAAGAGCTCCTATTTATGTTGTGGGAGAAATTACAGGCGACCATGTCTTTAAATTCGAAGATAACAAAACCAACGAACATCCTATCAATTTAAAAATTGAGGATATGTTTGGGAAGCCTCCAAAAACCATTATTGAAGACAAAACCATTCCTTCAAAATTTCAAGAAATAGATTACGAATCTAATAAAATTAAAGATTACATCAAACAAATACTTCAATTAGAAGCTGTTGCTTGTAAAGACTGGTTAACCAATAAAGTTGACCGTTCTGTTAGCGGAAAAGTAGCTAAACAACAAACCGTTGGAGAAATTCAACTTCCGCTTAATAACTTAGGTGCTGTAGCATTAGATTTCAAAGGTGAAAAAGGTATTGCAACTGCTTTAGGTCATGCTCCTGTACCTGCTTTGGTTAATCCTAAAAGTGGAAGTAAATTAGCCATAGCCGAAGCACTTACAAACATTGTTTGGGCTCCATTAGAAAATGGATTGAAATCTATTTCTTTAAGTGCCAACTGGATGTGGCCGGCTAAAAATGATGGAGAAGATGCTCGTTTATATGATGCTGTTGAAGCTGTTAGTGATTTTGCTTGTGAATTAGGAATAAATATTCCTACAGGAAAAGATTCGCTTTCTATGGTTCAAAAATATCCCAACAACGACAAAGTTTATGCTCCTGGAACTGTTATTATTACAGCATCAGGTGCTGTAAGTAATATCAGACAAATTGTTGAACCTCGTTTGGTAAATGATGAGAATTCTGTATTAGTTTACATCGATTTTTCTAACCAAAAATTAGATTTAGGCGGCTCTTCATTTGCTCAAGTCATCAACAAATTAGGGAAAACAGTTCCTTCTGTAAATGATGCTACTTATTTTGCTAATGCATTTAATACGCTTCAGCAATTAATAAAAGAAAATAAAGTATTGGCTGGTCATGATATTTCTGCTGGAGGCTTAATTACTACCTTGTTAGAAATGAATTTTCCTAATGAGAAAGGTGGTTTAAACATTAACTTAAATGCCTTTGATGAAACAGAAATGATTAAAATATTGTTCAGTGAAAACCCTAGTGTAATCATTCAGGTTAATCACGATGGACATAAAATTGTTTCTGAATTAGGTAAAAAAGGTATTCATGCTTCAATTATTGGTAGTATTACCAACGAAAGAAAGTTAAATATTCGATTAAAAGAAGCTCAACTTTCGTTAGATATTGATGAATTAAGAGATGTTTGGTTTAAAACTTCTTATTTATTAGATAGCAATCAAACTAAAAAAGAGTTAGCCAAACAACGTTTTGAAAATTATAAGAAAGAAATTCTTACTTTCTCCTTCCCTACTCATTTTACAGGTAAACTAGCTGATTATGGTATTATTCACGGAAGAAAGGAAAGCACAGGAGTTAAAGCTGCTATTATTAGAGAAAAAGGAGTAAACGGAGATAGAGAAATGGCATATTCCTTATTTTTAGCTGGTTTTGATGTTAAAGATATTCACATGACAGATTTAATTTCCGGAAAGGAAGACTTAAGTGATGTAAACATGATTGTTTTTGTGGGAGGATTTTCTAATTCAGATGTATTGGGTTCTGCTAAAGGGTGGGCTGGAGCATTTTTATACAATCCAAAAGCAAAAGAAGCATTAGACAATTTCTACAAAAGAGAAGATACGCTAAGCTTAGGTGTTTGTAACGGCTGTCAGTTAATGATGGAATTGGGACTAATTGCTTCAAAAGGAAAAACACAAGCTATGGCTCATAATGAATCAGGAAAATTTGAATCTGCTTACTTAAATGTAGAAATTCCTAAAAATAACGCTGTAATGCTTTCAACACTTAGTGATGCTAAGCTCGGAATATGGGTTGCTCATGGTGAAGGGAATTTTATTTTTGAAGATAACGAAAAAGAATATAATATTGCAATGAAATACAGTTCAGCTAATTATCCTGCAAATCCGAATGGCTCGGATTATAATACTGCCGGAATAGTTTCTGACTGTGGAAGACATTTAGCAATGATGCCTCATTTAGAAAGAACTATTTTCCCTTGGCAAACAGCTTTTTATCCATTAGATAAAAAAACAGATGATGTGACCCCTTGGATAGAAGCCTTTGTTAATGCTAGAAAATGGATTGAAAGCAAAACAAACTAATACTTAATGACATTATTTCGTACCATATTTATCATTTTCATACTGCTAACAGCTACTGTACAAGCACAGACACCAGATGAGCAAAAGATTGCACTTTCCGGAATTGTTTCTGAATATTACAGTGAAAGTACCATGGAAGGAGTTAGTATAAAAATTACCGAAAACGGCAACTACATTCATAATGTAATTTCCGATAAAAAAGGTAGATATGAACTTTTGGTTGATTATGAAAAAGAATACATCGTATTATATGAAAAAGCCAACTTTGTTCCCAAAAAAATTATTGTAAATACTAAAGGAATTCCACCAGATAAAAGAAATAGTGTTAATGATCTATTTGTAGAAATGACACTTTTTCAGCAACACAAAGATTTAAATGTTGCTTTTCTTGAAAAACCAATTGGGAAGGCCATCTACGATCCAAAAATGAGAGAATTAGACTGGGATATGGGCTACACTGCTCCTATCGCTCAAAAACTGAATCAAGAATTAGCAAATTTCAAAAAGAATCAAGAAGAAAGAGAACTACAAGAAAAGCTTAACTTGATTAAATATGCTGATGCTATGAAAGCTGGTGATAAAGCTTTATTTGCTCAAGATTTTGATAATGCAAGAAAAGAATATCAAAAAGCAACAAGTCTATTTCCTGATAAAGAAGAGCCAAAAAAGAAACTTGCACTTATAGATGAAGCTCAAAAAAATAAAGAAGAAGCGGAACGCTTAGAAGCAGAAGCCAAAGCTAAGGCTGAAGCAGAAGCTAAAGCTAAAGCAGAAGCAGAAGCCGCTAAAAAGAAAGAAGAAGAAGAACGTTTGGCTAAAGAAAAAGCTCAAGCAGAAGCCAAAGCTAAGGCTGAAGCAGAAGCTATTGCCAAAGCAGAAGCAGAAGCGGCCAAAAAGAAAGAAGAAGAAGAACGTTTGGCTAAAGAAAAAGCCGAGGCAGAAGCCAAAGCTAAAGCTGAAGCAGAAGCTATTGCCAAAGCAGAAGCAGAAGCGGCCAAAAAGAAAGAAGAAGAAGAACGTTTAGCTAAAGAAAAAGCGGAGGCGGAAGCACTTGCAGCTAAAAAACGTGAGGAAGAAGAAAAATTAGCTAAAGAAAAAGCAGAAGCAGAGGCTAAATTAAAAGCTGAATTAGAAGCTAAAGCAAAAGAAGAAGAACAAAAGAAACAAGAGGAACAAGAACGAATTGCTAAAGAAAAAGCTCAAGCAGAAGCATTAGCAGCTAAACAACGAGAAGAGGAAGAAAAATTGGCCAAAGAAAAAGCGGAACTAGAAGCAAAACTTAAAGCAGAGCAAGAAGCCATCGCTAAAGCCGAAAAAGAGGCTGCTGAAAAACGTGAACAAGA
>DEMN01000006.1 GCA_002359215.1 Flavobacteriales bacterium UBA2669
CCTACCGACTTAAATGGGTTTTAGTTAAACCATAAGGCTTTGGGTATGGGGGCTTAACCTCCAACCTTCATACCCTTTGCTTTTTTAAATTAATTTCGTTTCTTATGAAAAAAACTTTTAATTAATTTAACAGCTTCAGTCTCTAAAATACCCTTTACAATTTGCGTTTTAGGATGTAAAAGTGAAGGAGAAATTCGTTCAAAACCTTTTTTTTCATCGCTCGCAGCAAAAACTATTTTTTTAAGCTGTGTCCAGTAACTCGCTCCGGCACACATTACACACGGCTCTAGTGTTACATAAAGTGTACATTCACTCAGATATTTACCACCTAAAAAATCGGTAGCAGATGTAAAAGCCAACATTTCTGCATGAGCAGTGACATCGTTTAATCTTTCTGTCATGTTGTGAGCTCGAGCAATAATTTTATTGTCGCAAACAACTATAGCTCCAACAGGCACTTCGTCTTCATTAAAAGCTTTTTGAGCTTCTTTGAGTGCTTCTTTCATAAAATATTCATCAGAGAATATAGATAACATTAGTTGGTGGTTTGAGCTTTAGGAGTGATGAAATAATGAGCAATAATGGACCAAATAACATAAATTAATACAATTATTGGCATGGCAGCTATGTTGGTAAAAATTAATAACCCCAACCAAAGTAATACAAAAGAAAATGGCAATTTGTTGTTGGCCCATTTCATAGATTTAAATTTTAATGCAAACATAGGTATTTCAGCTACTAATAAAAATGAAAATATAACTCCAAATCCAAGCATAATTAAAGGGTTAGAAATAATTGGTTGCACAATGCCCGAAACATCCATTATCATTGGTAAATCAGGAAAAAGATAAAGTAACATGCAAAAGATAAAAAAGTTGGCATTAGCTGGAGTTGGCAATCCGTAAAAAGTAGTAGATTGCCTAGTGTCATTATTAAATTTTGCTAATCTGAACGATGAAAAAACAGGAATAATAAAAGCAATATACATTAACCAAGGGTATTGTGTAAGCAATTCTATTGGTTGATGTTGGTTAAGAATTTTTACATATTGATACAACAATAAACCTGGTGCTAATCCAAAAGAAATCATATCCGATAGTGAATCTAAGTCTTTACCAATACCACCAGAAACATTTAGCATTCTTGCAGCAAAACCATCAAGAAAATCTAAAGCAGAGGCAATAATCAATAAATAACACGACATTGCTAAATCGCCTTCAAAAGCGTTGACAATTGCTAAGCAGCCACATAATAAGTTTCCTGTTGTTATTAAGTTTGGGATATGTTTTTTCAAAGTAAAAATTAATTTTGGCTTCAAAAATAACTAATATTAATACTAAAAATAATAGAAAGACGATTTAATTGTTTTAAACAGAAATTGACACAAAGCAATAAAAAAATAGAAATCATGTTAATTGCTTACAAATTACTAATTTTATCTTTTTAAAAATATTTTTTTGGCAAATAGATTCCTTATATTAGTATTACTATTACTTACGCTTGAAGGTTTTTCGCAAACTTCAGCACCAAAATATAGTAATGAATTTTTGGCCATTGGTGTTGGTGCAAGAGCTTTGGGAATGTCTAATGCACAAGTGGCATCAGTAAATGGAGTTACTTCAGGTTATTGGAATCCGGCAGGATTAACCCAACTTACAGGCGATTTTCAAGTAGATTTAATGCATGCAGAGTATTTTGCAGGAATAGCCAAATACGATTACGGTGCCTTTGCTACAAAAATTGATAGTGTGAGTGCCTTTGGGTTTTCTGTAATTCGTTTTGGAGTGGATGACATTCCCAATACTACTCAGTTAATTGATGCCAACGGAAATATTGATTATGACCGAATTTTTTCTTTTTCCGTGGCTGATTATGCCTTTCTTTTTTCTTATGCAAGAAAATCTAAAATTGAAGGATTAAGCTATGGAGCAAATGTGAAAGTAATTTATCGTCAGGTAGGAGATATGGCTAAAGCATGGGGTTTTGGTTTAGATGCTGGAGCTCAATATTTCACTAAAAATAAATGGGCTTTTGCAGTTATGGCAAGAGATGTTACTTCTACGTTCAATGCATGGAGTTTTTCATTAGACCAAAATACCATTGATGTATTTGAAGCTACAGGCAACGAAATTCCTGATAATTCAATAGAAATTACGCTTCCAAAAATTATTTTAGGAATAGCAAAAAGTATTAAAATTAGTAATAAATTTGGGATGCTTGGAGAAGTAAACTTTGATTTAACCACAGATGGGAAAAGGAATGTGTTAATTACAGGAAAACCTTTTAGTATTGATCCTCATGCTGGAGTTGAAGCTAATTATAGTCAGTTGATTTTTTTAAGGTTGGGTGTAGGCAATATTCAAAAGACAACAGATATTTATCAGGCGGATCAAATTTCGTGGCAACCTAATTTTGGTATTGGCGTTAAGTTTAAAGGAATTAGTTTAGATTATGCATTTACAGATATTGGTGATCAATCCGAAGGACTTTATTCCAATGTGTTTTCATTAAAGTTTGAAATCAATAAAAAAATAGTTACTGCTGAAAGATTTAATTAAAAGGATAATTTTCAGTTAGTTATTTTTTGTAACTTTATAACACCTTAAAACTAAAATAAGAAAAATTACTTCCCATTGAAAAACATTAAAAAAATAGTATTTCACTTTGTTTGTATAACTATTTTTTTAGCTAGTTTTTTTACGCTTAAAGCTCAACCTTTTAATAACAGTTGGATTAATTATAATCAGCAATATTTTCAATTTAAAATAGCTGAAACAGGTATTTTTAGAATTGATTCTACAACACTTTTTAATGCAGGAATTCCTTTAAGTAGTATAAACCCTCAGAATTTTCAATTATTTGCCAGAGGGCAAGAAATTCCAATTTATATTGAAGGAGAAAATGATGGTATTTTTAATCAAAATGATTTTATAGAATTTTATGCTCAGCATAATGATGGATGGTTTGATGAAGGACTTTATGGAAGTGTAATAGATCATCCTAATCCTTATTATAGTTTAACAACTGATACCATTTCTTATTTTCTTACTTGGAATAATTCAACAACTAACAATAGAATTATTGTAGAAACAGACACTAACTTTTCGGCATATACCCCAATTGCTTACTTTACTAAAGAAAACGTTGAGTTTTATACAGCTGGAAATGGAACTACTAATCCTTATTATGATGGAGAAACGATAAATATTGGAGGAAGTGGAGTTTCGCTTTTTGGCTATGCTTCCACAGAAGGGTGGTTCGATTTACCTTATAATTTAGGAGGATCTACTACTAAAAACATTATTTCTAAAGAGGTATATACCTCCGGACCAAATGCTAAGTTAGAGGCTGTGGTATTGGGGCAATCAGATTTTAGTGGAACATCATCAAATAATCAACATCTTAGAGTTGCTGTTGCTGGTCAGCAATACGATTCTATTTTTAAAGGGTATAAAAAAATTGATGTATTGATGAGTTTAGCCCCTAATATGTTAGGGGCAAATACTACTTCGGTTACATTTTCAAGTATTAATGATTTAGGATCATCGGTTGCCAGACAAGCAGTTTCTTATGTTAAATTACTTTATCCGCATTTGCCAAATATGGAAAACACTACTATTTTTGATAATTTTTTTATTGAGGACAATATTTTCCAATCTAAATCATATTTAAGATTTTCCAATTTTAATCCTTCTGGAAATGTGCTTTTTTATGATTTAACCAATAGTAAGAAAATAACTGTAGTGCAAGATTCAGGATTTTTTAAGTGTTTAGTCCCAAATGCTAATTATAAAGAATGTTATCTTACATCAGATGGACAGGTGAAAAATGTTACAATTCTTAGCCCGATTAATGGTACAGGCTTTTTTACAGATTACGCTGCCAATCCTATTGATACCGCTTTTTTAATTATTACCCATCAAAGTTTGTTAAATGGAGCAACAGATTATGCTAATTACAGACAAAATCCAGCATTTAATGTAAATCCACAAAATCCGGCAATTTTTTCTGTGGGAGAAATATATCAACAGTTTGCTTATGGTATTGAAAAGCATCCGTTGGCAATAAGAAGTTTTCTAGATTATTTATTGAATACTTGGCCAACAAAACCTAATTATTTGTTTTTATTAGGAAAATCTGTTAAGTCAAAAGAAATAAGAAAATCTCCTATAAATTTTCAAAATTGTTTAGTGCCTTCTTATGGAGAACCCGCTTCTGACAATATGATAACAGCAGGGTTGGGTGCTAATTTGTTTTCAACAGCAATTCCTACGGGAAGGTTAGCAGCAAAAAACGATATAGAAATAGGTTGGTATTTAAACAAAGTACAACAACATGAAAATCCTTTGTTGGGCAATAATGGAGAAACAGAATGGATGAAAAAAGTACTTCATTTTGCCGGTGGAGTAAATTCAAGTGAACAAAATACTTTTCAAACCTATTTAAATAGTTATAAAAATATTATTGAGGATACTTTGTTTGGTGGAGATGTAACTACATTTACCAAAACAACTACAGCTCCAATTCATATTACTTTATCAGACTCTATAAAAAGTTTAATAGGCAATGGCGTTGCTATGATGACATTTTTGGGGCATGCCTCAGCAACAGGTGGTTTTGATCAAAATATTGACGATCCACATCTTTGGCCTAATCAACAAGGAAGATACCCGTTGTTAACAGGATTGGCTTGTTATGCAGGAGATATTCATTTGCCCGGAGCCAATAGTACAAGTGAGGAGCATGTTATTATTGATAACAGTGGTGTAATTGGTTTTGTTTCTTCTGTAGATTTAGCGACTTCTTTTGCCTTAAATAAGTTTGCCAATGAATTTTATAAGAATATTTCCTACAAAAATTATGGAAAAAGTGTTGCCGAACATATTCAAAGTACAACAGCTTATACCACACAATCAACAGGAGCAAGCATTAAGAACTTTGATAATGCAACAGCTCTTAATATTACTTACCATGGAGACCCGGCAATAAAGTTGCACACCTTTGAAAAACCTGATTACATGATTAACCAGGCATCGGTTAGTTTTAATCCGAATATTGTTACTTCAGCATTAGATTCTTTTGAGGTAAATGTAATTGTAACCAATTTAGGCAAAGCTATCGACACCACTATCATTTTAAGCATTACTAGAGATTATCCAAACGCCAACTTTTCTGATACTACGTATTTAAAATCTATTGCAGCTCCACATTATAAAGATACCTTTACTTTTAAATTTTCTGTAGATGTTATCAGAGGAATGGGGATGAATAATTTTACCATTATGATAGATGCCCCTCCAATTAACATTGATGAACTTAATGAAAACAATAATGTAGTTTCAAAACAATTAAATATTCGTTCGGATAATATTTTACCTGTTTATCCTTATCATTTTTCAATTGTTCCCAATCAGGGAATAACCCTTAAAGCATCAACAGCATTTCCGTTTCAGGCTCCTGCAGATTATGTTTTTGAAGTAGATACAACAGATTATTTTAATAGTCCGATTAAGGAAAGAGTTACTTTATTCAGTCAGCCCGGAGGAGTTGTAACTTGGACGCCCAACCTTTTGCAAAATATGCCTGATAGTATGGTTTACTTTTGGAGAGTAAGTAAAGATTCGTCTTCAACAGCCAGTTATAATTGGCAAATGCGTTCTTTTCAATACATTCAAAACAAAGAAGGTTGGCAACAAGAACATATCTTCCAATTTGAAAATAATCCTATGCAATTAGTAGGGTATAGCAGGCCTAATAGATTGTTTAGTTTTCAAAATAAAGTAAGTACATTAAAAGCACTTACAGATGGAGCTATAGGAAGTGCAACAGTAAATGGACCAACCAACTGGTCAGAAGGTTCAATTCCTTCATATTTTATTGATCAACAAAGAATTGCAGGAAATGGTTGGGGAGCAAATAGTGCTATTCATGTTACTGTTTTAGATACCATTTCTTTTGATTATTGGAAACCTTTAGAAATGAATATGGGTCAGCTTAACATTCCTGGTTCAAATCCGAACCAGGCACCATCTAAATTTTTTATATTCCAAAATGCAGACCCTGCTCAAATGAATGCGTTGGCAAATATGCTTACAGATAGTGTTCCTAATGGATATTATGTGCTTGCGTGGACTTGGTACTGGAATATGTTTTGGGGTTATGCACCACTTCCAACCAATGTAAATACTGCTTTAACTAATCTTGGAGCAACGCAAATTCCAATGGCTCAAGATAGTTTGCCTTTTGCTTTTTTTGTTAAAAAAGGAACTCCTACTTCTGTAGTAGAAAATGTCGGTTCGAGTATTACAGAAAAAGGTATTTCTGTAAGTGCTACCATTACTGGTTCTGCAAATTTTGGAAATATATTTTCCCCGCCATTAGGACCTGCCGTCAGTTGGGATTCTCTCTCGTGGCGAATGACACCACTGGAAAATCCTTCAAAAGATAGTACTGTTTTAAATGTTTTTGGTATTGATAATAATGGCAATGAAACCTTGTTGATTAGTAACTTACCTACAGATTCAGGAGATATTAGAATTACCAATCAAATAAATGCAAGTCAATATCCTTACTTAAAATTAAACGCTCATATTACTGATGACTCTTTGTTTACAGCACCGCAATTACATAGATGGCAAGTAACTTATGAAGATATTCCTGAAGCGGCTCTTTCTCCAAATATTTACTTTTCTTTTTATAATGATACTGTGCAAGAAGGTGAGAAAATAAGACTTTCTATAGCCGTGAAAAATATTAGTCGACACAATATGGACAGTTTGTTAATTGCTTTTAATGTATTGAATAAATACAATCAGGTAATTCCTATAAATTATCCTAGACAAGCCCCATTATTGGCAGACAGTGTACTGATGGTTAACTTAGAATTTTCAACACAAGGAATGGCTGGGATAAACAGTTTGCTTATTGAGGTAAACCCGAATAATGACCAATTAGAAAAATACCACTTTAATAATTTGGCAGAAATTCCTTTTTATGTGCATGATGATAAAATCAATCCGTTGTTAGATGTTACTTTTGATGGAACACATATTTTAGATGGTGATATTGTTTCGCCAAAACCTGAAATTGTAATTGAGTTGAAAGATGAAAATTTGTTTTTAGCCTTAAACGATACTGCCGATTTTGCTGTATGGATTACCTCCCCAGATGGCGTTGAAAAAAGAATTTACTTTAACAGTAACGGACAAGAAATGATGCAGTTTATTCCGGCTTCTTTACCAAAAAACAGTGCTAAAATAATCTACCCTGCTTATTTTGATAAAGATGGGCAATATAAACTGAGAGTTCAAGCCAATGATGTATCTAAAAATGAATCGGGAAGTAATGATTATTTAATTGGTTTTGAAGTAATTCATAAGTCAACTATTACCAATATTGTTAATTATCCTAATCCGTTTACGACATCGACACGTTTTGTATTCACACTAACGGGAAGCCAAGTACCGGACATCTTTAAAATTCAAATTATTACCATTACCGGAAAAGTAGTGAGAGAAATACACAAAGAAGAATTGGGTAACATTAAAATAGGTAGGAATATCTCAGATTTTGCTTGGGATGGTACCGACCAATATGGCGATAGGCTTGCCAACGGACTTTATCTTTATAGAGTGATTACCAAAATTAACAATAACGATATCGAACACCGAGAAACAAGTGCTGATAACTACTTTAAAAAAGGATATGGTAAAATGTACTTGTTTAGGTAATATTGTAATTAATTATTATCAATAAAACCACCACCAATAAGGTCGTTACCATCATAAAAAACAGCCGATTGTCCTGGAGCTACACCTTGTACATCTTCAAAAAATTCAATTTTTATTCTACCATCTTCTAGCGGAACTAAATTGCTCAATTTACCCTTGTCTTTATAACGGATTTTGCTAAGAGCCTCCATTTCGTTGGTAATTTGTTCGTATTTTATAATGTTGGGATTGCGTACAAAAACTTCTTTTTTCTTTAAATCTTCTTTTGTTCCCAACACTACTTGGTTGTTTGCAGCATCAATTTTTACCACATAACGAGGGTCGCCAAAGGCAAGCTCTAAGCCTTTTCGCTGACCAATAGTATAAAACGGATAGCCTTTATGTTTACCAATTATATTGCCTTCGGTATCTAAAAAATCTCCACCATCTACTTTTTCTTCTAAACCATCTATTCTTCTTTTTAGGAAACCTCTGTAATCATTGTCTGGAACAAAACAAATTTCAAAACTTTCGTTTTTCTTTGCTAATTCTTTGTAACCTCTATCAAATGCCATTTGGCGAATAGTTGGTTTGTCCATTCCGCCAAGAGGAAAAATAGTTCTTGCTAAACTTTCTTGAGAAAGTCCCCACAATACATAAGATTGATCTTTGTTTTCATCCAACCCTTTAGAAATAATATATCTGCCATTTTCCTGACGGATTTGAGCGTAATGTCCTGTGGCAATAAACTCACAGCCTAATTGATCAGCTCTTCTTAAAAGTGCATCCCATTTAATATGGGTGTTGCATAAAACACAAGGGTTTGGTGTTCTTCCTGCAAGGTATTCATCAACAAAATTATCTATAATAAAATCGCCAAATTCTTTACGGATATCTAAAATTATATGGTGAAAACCGTTTTCTACAGCTAACATTCTAGCATCATTAATATCATCTAAGCTGCAACAGCCAGTAGTTTTTCTTGCGCCTCCAGAAGTAGCATAATCCCATGTTTTCATGGTCATTCCTATTACTTCATACCCTTGTTCGTGTAGTAACAAAGCAGCCACAGAACTGTCAATCCCTCCACTCATTGCTACTAGCACTTTTCCTTTCTTATTCATTTGTTTTTTGTTTATTGGTAGGTTTAGTTTTGTTTGAATAAATCTTCAAATTCTAAATAATCTTTTTTCTCTTTTTTAATGGTATCGGTATTAATAATCATATCATCTTTATTGTCATCAATACGTCTTCCATAATTGTACTCTTCTTTCTTTTTGGTCGTTCCATCTTCGTTGTAGTATAACCACATCCCATGTTTTACATCTTTAGTATATTTTCCTGCCAATTGCATCAATCCATTTTGATAATAGTAAATTCCTTTGCCTTCTAATCTGCCTTTTACATACGTAAGGTGCGATTTTATTTTACCGTTTTCATAATATGTTTTCCAATCACCTTCTTCAATATTGTTAGTATAGTTTTTTTCTTCTGCAACATTACCATTAGGATAATAAACTTTCCAAATTCCTTCTCTTATACCACTTACATAAAACTCTTCAGATAAAACATGTCCGGTTATACTGTAATAGGTCCATAAACTGTCTTTTTCCTGATTTTCATATTTTCCGGTAGATTTTAATTCTCCTGTTGTATAATAAAAGTTCGCATAAGAGCCATTTTTTAAATGATGCACTTTCATACTTAGTTTGCCTTCATCATTATAATATAAAAACATTCCGGTTGGCTTATCATTTTTAAACAGACCTTTATATCTAAGATAACCTGTAGGATGATATTTTTCCCAATAACCTTGTTTTTTACCGTTGGCATCTACTTTATTGGTATCTTGAGCAACAGCTAAAGTCGTTAATAACGCTAATATAATTGTAATGATTAGTTTCATTTGTAGCTACTTGTTTTTTTGTTCAAATTTCTTTTGTGGCAACACACTCATAACGGGTATTTCAGATTTATTAATGATGGCTTGAGCTTTTGAGCCTATAAATAATTCTTTAAAATCGTTTTCTTGTTGAGTCATTATTAAAATTAAATCAGCGGAAATGTCTTCAGCATAATCGAGCAAAGCACTAACTAATTTTTTCTTGCCTTTTTCTATAGGGATTAACGTTGTTTCACATTTAATATTTTCTTTTTCTATTACTTCTTTCACTTCATTAATCTGCCCTTCAAGTTTTGATAAAGCTTCATTTTTGTCAGACAGAATAATAGAAGCCACATTAATTTGTGCATTGAATAGTTTGGCTAATTTAATGCCAATGTTCACTTTGTCAGTTGTTGCTTTGGTTAAATCTAACGGAAGCAAAATCTTTTTACAACCTTTTTGGTGCTTCTTTCCTTTAATGGTAATTACCGGACAAGGAGAAGTTTTTACCACTCGTAAAGAGTTAGAACCAATAAATTTACCTCTTGCAGCCCCTTGGGTTCCCATCACTATCATTTTTGCTTTGATGGATTTAGCTGTTTTTACAATTTTATTGTAAACAGAACCTTTGGTAAGTATATAAGAAATAGGTACGCCACATTCTTTAGAGGAATCTTCGGCTAGGGTTTTTAGGTTTTTTTCTACTGCTTCTTTTAATCCACTAACTTCTGAAAAAAATACTTTTATTACCGGATTAAGTTCTTCTAAAACATAAAGCAAAACAATTTCAGCATCTTGAATTTTAGCAAGATTGTAAGATTGTTTCAATGCAATTAATGATTGTTCTGAAAAATCTACTGGGACTAATATTTTGTTTTGTTTGGCTTTCATAGGTCTAATTTGAAGCTAATTCTTTTTTAAATTCAGAAGTAGTATGGAATGTTATTTCCGGATAATCAGCTTGTGCACTTTGTAATAAAAAGGCACTTTGAGCTAAGAATACATCATTTCCGTCTTTATCTATAGCAATGTATTGACTTTTCCGCATTTTAAATTCTTCTACTTTTGCTTCATTGTCTGAAGTCATCCAACAAGCTTTATGCAAACTCTTAGCTTCAAATTCTGCCGATGCTCCATACTCATGTTTTAAACGATGTTGAATAACTTCAAATTGTAATTCTCCAACTGTACCAACAATTTTTCTGTTACCCGGCTGTTGAATAAATAGCTGAGCCACCCCTTCATCCGTGAGCTGCTGAATACCTTTTTCCAACTGTTTGGTTTTCATAGGGTCTTTGTTAATCAGTTCCTTGAAAATTTCCGGAGAGAAACTTGGAATTCCTTGGAATTCTATTTTTTCTCCTTCGGTAAGCGTATCGCCAATTTTAAAATTTCCGGCATCATATAAACCAATTACATCACCCGGAAAAGCTTCATCAATAACGCTTTTATCCTGAGCCATAAAACTGGTAGGATTGTTAAATCTTAATTTTTTATCGGTAGCAACATTGTAGTAAAACTTATTTCTTTCAAATGTTCCAGAACAAATTCTTAAAAAAGCAATTCTATCTCGGTGTTTAGGGTCAAGGTTGGCGTGAATTTTAAAAATAAATCCTGTAAAATTAGGCTCTGTAGGTTCTACCATTCTTATGTTGGTTGCTCTGCTTCTTGGGCTTGGAGCAATTGCTAAGAATGTGTCCAACAATTCTTGAACACCAAAATTATTTAAGGCACTACCAAAAAATACGGGAGCCAATTCTCCAGCACGGTATTTTTCTACATCAAAGGCATCATAAACACCTTCAATAAGCTCTACATCTTCTCTCAATTTTGGAGCGTCATCTTCAATTATTTCATCCAATAAAGGATCGTTTAGGTCTTTAATGCTTACAATTTCTCTTTCAATTTTTGTTTTATTGGAATCAAATAAATTCAGGTGTTTTTCATATAAATTATAAACGCCTTTAAAAGTTGCTCCAATGCTTATTGGCCAGCTTAAAGGTCTTACTTTTATGTCTAGAGTAGTTTCAATTTCATCCAACAAATCAAATGGATTTTGACCTTCTCTATCCATTTTATTGATGAAAACAATAACGGGCGTATCTCGCATTCTACAAACTTCCATCAGTTTTTTGGTTTGAGCTTCCACACCATTGGCACAGTCAATTACCAAAATAACGCTATCTACAGCGGTTAATGTTCTATAAGTATCTTCAGCAAAATCTTTGTGACCGGGAGTATCTAGAATATTGATTTTAGTATCTTTATAGTTAAAGGCCATTACCGAGGTAGCAACAGAAATTCCTCTTTGCTTTTCAATTTCCATAAAATCGGAAGTAGCTGTTTTTTTAATCTTATTAGATTTTACAGCACCTGCCGTTTGTATCGCACCACCAAATAATAATAATTTTTCGGTAAGCGTTGTTTTACCCGCATCGGGGTGACTAATAATGCCAAAAGTTCTTCTTTTTGCTATTTCTTTCTCTAAACTCATGCTGCAAAATTAGCTTTTTTTTGTGGATAGACAGCTTCCTGCAAACCGATAATAAAAACTACCAATTACATCTGCTTTAAGCCCCTGTAAACAGTTGGTTAAATTAAAATAGAATGTTGAAATAGGATAAGTTTTTTTATAACTCAAAAAATATTTTGCGGAAATGAGTTAAAATATTAATTTTACCCAAATTAGATAAAACAAAAATTGATAATACTGTAAAATGGGAAGTTTCGGTAAATTCATAAAAACAGAGCGAGAGAAAAAAGGTTGGAGTCAAACTGAGTTTGGAGCTTTGATTAAAATTAATACTCCCGCAATTAGTGGTATTGAAAATGACCGAAAGAGTTTCTCTGTTGCAAAATTGGAACTACTAGCTAAACTTTTTAAGTTAGATTATAATACAGTGAAAGACTTCTATTTTGCTGATAAATTTGCAAAAGAAGCTTACCAATATAATTGTACTGAAAAAGTTCACGCATTAGCAGAGAACCAATCAAAATATTTGAGAAATAAGAATGTGAAACAAGGGAAAATTAAATTCTAATGAACTACAAAAACTTCATACAGACATTAGGATTTACACCTAAAGAGAATACTTCTGGTATTTTTCATAAAAAATACAATGGCTATGCTATTGAAATTGATTTTGACAAATCTATTTTTAATTTTGGTAATAAAATAAAAGGAGAAAGCAAAACAACTCAAAATTTTTCACAGGCTGAAAATTGGGTTGTTCTTGAATGTGTGGATAGATTGCTTGAAAAGGGTTATCCACCTCAAAATATAGTTTTAGAAAAAACTTGGAGAACTGGACATGGCACCAGTGGAAGGTTAGATGTTTTGGTAACTCGTGATGATGGCTCAGCTTACTTGATGATTGAATGCAAAACTTGGGGAGCAGAATTTGAAAAAGAATTTAAAAATTTAGAACGTAATGGTGGGCAGCTTTTTACTTACTTCCAACAGGATAAAGATGCTGATATTCTTATGCTTTACGCTTCGCAACTTCAAGGAAACAGCATTGAGTTTAAAAATATTATTGTAAAAATTGAAGATGATTACCGACAAGCAGGAAATGTAAAAGACTTTTTTGAGCGTTGGAATAAACTTCCTAAAACCAATGGTATTTTTGATAGCTGGGTTACGCCTTATGAATTTCAAAGCAAAGCACTTACCAAGAATGATTTAAAGGTTTTAAAACAAGAAGACAGCAGTTTTATTTTTAATCGTTTTTTGGAAATACTAAGACATAATGTAGTTTCTGATAAACCCAACGCCTTCAACAAAATATTTACGCTTTTCCTTTGCAAAATTGTTGACGAAAACAGAAACTCAGACGAGCAGTTGCATTTTCAATGGCTTGAAGGAGAAGACAATCATATTTCCTTTCAAAAAAGATTGACAGACCTTTATAATAGAGGAATGCTTGAACTTTTGGAAAAGAAAGTTACAGATGTAAGCGACAGTGAATTTGATAAGCAGTTTTTACAAGTAGAAACACAATACAAAGACAAGTTTAAAGAAATATTAACCGAAATTAGGCTTAAAAAGAACAATGAATTTGCCATAAAAGAAGTTTATGATGATGCTTCTTTTGAAGAAAATGCAAAAGTGGTAAAGGAAGTAGTTGAATTGCTTCAAGTATATCAAATTCGTTACAATTACCGTCAACAGTTTTTAAGCGATTTCTTTGAATTACTCTTAACCACAGGATTAAAACAAGAATCAGGACAGTTTTTTACACCTGTTCCTATTGCTCGTTTCATCATAAAGAGTTTGCCCTTTCAGGAAATAACAGCACAGAAAATTGAACAAGGGAATAAAAACGACTTGTTGCCCGCTATAATTGATTATGCGGCAGGTAGTGGACACTTCCTAACAGAATCAATGGAAGAAGTACAAAATTATATTGACAGTTTAGACGAAAGCAATTTTACCCCCACAACCAAAAGAGCCATAAAAAAATGGAAAGAAGACCAATTTGATTGGGCTGAAGATTACGTTTATGGTATTGAAAAGGATTACCGATTGGTTAAAACAGCCAAAGTAAGTTGTTATTTACACGGTGATGGTTTGGCAAAAGTGATACACGGTGATGGTTTGGGTGATTTTGCAACTTCCAAAGAGTTCAAGGATTTGTTGAAGGAAACCGACAAAACCTATCCGCAAGACAACAAGCAATTTGATGTCATTATTTCAAACCCGCCTTATTCCGTTTCGGCTTTTAAGGGATTAATGGATGAAGAAAAAGCTAAAATCGGCTTTGATTTATATAACCGACTTACCGACCAAAGTTCTGAAATAGAATGTTTGTTTATTGAACGAACAAAGCAATTACTTAGGGATGGTGGAGTAGCAGGAATAATTTTACCAAGCAGTATTTTAAGTAATACAGGCATTTATTCGCAAACTAGAGAAATTCTATTTAAACATTTTGAAATTTTGGGTATTGCAGAATTTGGCTCTAATACTTTTATGGCAACGGGAACAAATACCGTTACCTTATTTCTGAGACGCAGAAATAATGCAGATGCTTATAATGTGGAAGAAGCCATCAAAAAATGTTTTGTTTCCCTGCAAGATGTAACCATCAACGGAATCGAAAAACCGCTTGCAAAATATGTAGCTCACGTTTGGGACACCATTACATTTGAAGATTATAAAACACTGTTACAGAAATCACCTAACAAGAACATTGAGCAACACGAAATTTATAAAGAATATACTAAGAAAATTAGAGCCAAAAACGAACAGGAACTTTGGACGAACATACTAGCTCTTGAGCAAGATAAATTGCTGTATTTTATTTTGGCATATCCTCAAAAGGTAGTGTTGGTAAAAACAGGCGAAAAGAACGAAGAAAAACGCTTTTTAGGTTATGAATTTAGTAACCGTAGAGGTAGTGAAGGCATACACGCTATACAAAGGAGTAAAAGTATAGACGAGTGTACCCAATTGTATGATGCTGACAGCTTTACCAATCCCGAAAAAGCAAGCTTCTACATTTACAAAGCATTTTTAGGTGAATATGATTTGGAATTGCCTGAAAATTTACAACAAAATCTGAGCTACCACAACTTTGTGGATATGTTTACGTTTGACCGTGTGGACTTTGAAAAAAACATTTCACTCTCTGTTAAAAAAAAAGTAAGAATTGAGAGTAAGTGGGAAGTTACAACTTTAGATAAAAACCTGTGAAATATATCAACCTAAAACAATCACTTCACAGGAACTACAAAGCAAAGGGAACTACAAAGTTTTTGGTGCTAATGGTGTAATTGGTTATTATTCAGAATATAATCACGAAGAATCTGAAATAGCTATTACTTGTAGAGGTGCAACTTGTGGAACAGTTAATTTCACTGAACCAAAATCTTGGATTACTGGAAATGCAATGGTTGTAAAGCCAAAAACTGAAAGCTTACTAAAGAGTTTTTTGAAGAATTATTTAATAAATATAGATTTAAGTAGTACGATTACTGGAACTGCTCAACCTCAAATCACAAGAACTAATTTAGCACCTTTCCCAATCCCTCTCCCACCGATCGACATTCAGAAAAAAATAGTTTCTGAAATTGAAGCAATGGAAAAGCAAGAGCAACAGGCGGTTGAGGCGGTTGAGAAATTGAAAGAGGAAATAAACACTTCAGTTAATGATTTATTTAAAAATTCCTACAAGGTAGAAACCTTAGGAAATCTTACCACTTTAATCACCAAGGGTTCGTCTCCAACGTGGCAGGGCATTGCGTACACAGGAAATCCAGAAGTTCTGTTCGTGACAAGTGAAAACGTAAGAGAAGGCTATTTAGATTTTAGCAAGAAAAAATATTTGGAGAATAGATTTAATGAAATCCAGAAACGTTCAATTTTAGAGAAAAATGATGTTTTAGTTAATATTGTTGGTGCTTCGATTGGTCGGTCGGCAGTTTATAATTTAGATGTTAATGCAAATATTAATCAAGCTGTTGCTCTTGTTAGATGTAATCCGAACCTTCTAAATTATCAATTCTTGAATTACTTTCTAAACTCGGATACCGTTATTTCTGAATATACGTCAATGAAAAAAGAAGTCGCAAGAGCCAATTTGAGTTTACAAAATATATCGGATATTAAAATCCCTTTACCAACTATCGAAGAACAAAAAAAGGTAGTTGCAGAAATAGAAAAACTAGAAACTATAATAACTGAATTGGAAAAACAGATAGCAGAAGTTCCAAAACTGAAAGAAACAATTTTGAAAAAGTATTTGAAGTAATAACCGACACTTTAAAAGTCATACACATCACTAAATCGTATGTAATATAATGAAACATAAGAAATGTAATTGCGATGAAGCGATGTGGGAAGAAATTGTGGTGAAAAACGATGAGCATTATGAGAATAAGACGGTAATCTATTTTCATTGTGCTTCTTGTGGTACAGATTTTAGAGTTGAAGATTTTCTAACAGGAGAAGAAGTGTTTTCTTCTGCAATAAATTAATGCACTAAGGGTTATCATCAACCTGTGGGCTTTTTCTAATTCCCAAAAGTTTAAAAACATCTTCCAATAAATTACTGCTGTTCTACTAAGAAAATTACTACTTTTGCAGTCCAATTTTTATAAAAATGGGTAAAATAACAATTAAGGATAAAACCTTTAAACCATACATTTCTGCTGAAGAGCTGCAAACTTCCATAAGTAATGTTGCTAATGAAATTAACACACACTACAGTGGTAAATCGCCTATTTTTATTGGGGTATTAAATGGTTCCTTTATGTTTATGAGCGATTTGTTGAAAGAAATTAACCTGCAATGCACGGTTTCTTTTGTAAAGCTAGCTTCTTATGAGGGAACCACCACTACAGGAAAAGTAAATGAGTTAATTGGTTTAAATGAAGACCTAGAAGGACAAGATATTATTTTGGTGGAAGATATTGTAGATACTGGAAATACCTTAGTGAAGTTGTATGAGATTTTGCAAAATAAAAAAGTAAATTCTATAAAAATTGCTTCATTGCTTTTTAAACCTGAGGCTTACCACAAACCTTATCCAATTGATTATATAGGAAAAGAAATTCCAAATGCTTTTGTATTGGGCTACGGATTAGATTATGATGGCTATGGCAGAAACCTTAGTTCCATTTATGTGTTGGATGAGCAATAGGAATTAGATGATAAAATAGTTTTGAAATTATAAAACGAAAAAGATATGTTGAATATAGTATTATTTGGTCCTCCGGGGGCAGGAAAAGGAACACAAGCAGCAAAATTAGTTGATAAATATAGTTTAGTACATTTATCAACAGGAGATATTTTTAGAGCCAACATTAAAGGCGAAACGGAATTAGGTAAATTAGCTAAAAGTTACATGGATAAAGGGAATTTAGTTCCCGATGAAGTTACTATTAGTATGTTAGAAGCTGAGGTAGATAAAAATCCACAAGCTAAAGGGTTTATTTTTGATGGTTTCCCGAGAACTACTCCACAAGCAGAAGCGTTGGATAAATTTTTAACTTCAAAAAATACGGCTATTTCTATTATGTTAGCGTTAGATGTACCAAAAGAAGAATTAATAAAACGTTTGTTAGAAAGAGGGAAAGACAGTGGAAGAGCAGATGATTTAGATGAAAATATTATTGCTAACAGAATTAAAGTATATAACGAACAAACTGCTGTAGTGGCTGATTTTTATGCTTCTCAAAACAAATTTGAAAAAATTAATGGAGTAGGCAGCATTGAGGATATTTTCAATCGTTTGTGTTCAGCTATCGATAACGCTAATTAAATATTAGAGATTAGAAATTAAACTTCAAACCTCAAACTTTTAACTTTTAAACCAACCAATGTCCAACTCCAACTTTATAGATTACGTAAAAATACACTGCACTTCAGGTAAAGGAGGTAGAGGTTCTAGGCATTTTAGAAGAGAGAAGTATGAGCCTAAAGGTGGTCCAGATGGGGGTGATGGTGGTAGAGGTGGACACGTAATTGTGAAAGGTAATAAAAACCTATGGACTTTATTGCATTTAAAATACAAACGACATATTAAAGCCAAGCATGGTGAAGATGGTAGTAGCTCTAGAAGTACTGGTGCTGAAGGTGAAGATGTTTATGTAGAAGTGCCTTTAGGAACAATTGCTAAAGATGGTGAAACGGGAGAGGTTTTATTTGAAATAACTGAAGATGGTGAAGAGCAAATCTTACTTAAGGGAGGCAGAGGTGGATTAGGAAATTCTCATTTTAAATCATCAACTAACCAAGCTCCAAGATATGCACAACCCGGAGAAGATGGTCAAGAAGCATGGAAAATATTAGAATTAAAAGTATTGGCTGATGTAGGGCTAGTAGGTTTTCCTAATGCCGGAAAATCAACATTATTGTCGGTGCTTAGTGCTGCAAAACCAGAAATTGCTAATTATCCTTTTACTACTTTAGTACCTAATTTAGGGATTGTTTCTTACAGAGATTATCGTTCTTTTGTAATGGCAGATATTCCTGGTATTATTGAAGGAGCTCACGAAGGTAAAGGATTAGGTATACGATTTTTGAGACATATAGAAAGAAATGCGGTATTGTTGTTTTTAATTCCTGCTGACAGCAAAAATATTAATGAAGAATACGAGATTCTATTAAATGAATTAAAAGCGTATAACCCGGAATTATTAGATAAAGACAGAATATTAGCTGTTTCTAAATCTGATATGTTGGATGATGAACTAAAAGATGAAATTGAAAAAGACTTACCGGAAGTACCTCATTTATTTATTTCTTCTGTTGCCCAACAAGGCTTACTAGAACTTAAAGATTTACTTTGGAAGTATATTAACAAAGGAGAGGAATAGTTAATTGTTATTCGTTATTGGTTAATTGCTAAATAGATATCGTTCATTTCAGGGCTTCTTATTAGTAATTAATTTTTTTGCCACGAATACTTACTATTAGTGCATTCGTGGCAAAAATCATAGGTTGTTAAACTACAAACTAATAACCTTATAAACTATCTAGTCTTGATTTTTAAACTTAACCATCGTTAAGATAGTAGCTAAAGCAACCGTTTCACCTGTTTCATCATACACATCTACTAAGAATTTTACAATTCCTTTCTTAATATCTGTTTCATCTTTTTTCTCTTGAGAGATTTTTTCCTTAGCAGTGAATCTAACGCCAATAGTCATTCCCGGATAAACAGGCTTAACAAATCTACATTCATCCAAACCGTAGTTTAATAAAACAGGACCTTTTTTACCGTCAACAAATAAACCTGCTGCTTTTGATAATACCCAATATCCATGGGCAACATTTTTTTCAAATATAGTTCCTTCTAAAGAAGTCGCATCTACGTGAGCGTAAAAATGATCACCACTAACGTTAGCAAAGTTAACAATGTCGGCATCAGTAACCGTATGTTTTCTGGTAATAACCGTTTCGCCTATTTGAATTTCTTCAAAATACTTTTGGAAAACATGTCTGTCAAATTCTTTTTGTTCAGCACCGTATTGATATTGGTTGGTAACTTTTGTAATCATTGTTGGAGAACCTTGAATAGCAGTACGTTGTAAGTAATGCAAAATACCACGTTTTCCACCCATTTCTTCACCACCGCCAGCTCTTCCCGGTCCACCATGAGTAAGCAAAGGCATAGGAGATCCATGTCCGGTACTTTCTTTAGCACAAGCAGCATTTAATATTAAAATTCGTCCGTGCATACAAGCCGCACCTAACACAAATTCTTTCGCAATTTTATCATCATTGGTAACAATAGAACAAACCAAAGAACCTTTGCCCATATTGGCTAATTCAATGGCTTCATCTAATGTTTTGTAGGGAATTATGGTTGATACCGGACCAAATGCTTCAATGTTGTGGCAATCGGTATTGGTAAATGGATTTTCGTTTAAAAATAAGATGGGCGATAAAAAAGCACCTTTACTTTTGTCAGCACCGGTAACTTCAAAATTATCGATATCTCCAAAAACTATTTTCTGACTAGCAGAAAGTTGAGCTACTTTTTCTTTTACTTCTTTTACTTGCTCTAATCCTGCTAAAGAACCCATCCTAACACCTTCTACAGCAGGATTTCCTATAACCGTTTGAGCCAATCTTTTTCCTAAAGCAATTTGTACATCTTCCACTAATTTTTCTGGAACAATAATTCTACGAACAGCCGTACATTTTTGTCCAGCTTTTACTGTCATTTCTCGTTGTACTTCTTTTATAAATAAATCAAACTCTTCCGTTCCAGGAATAGCATCCTCACCCAAAATACTTGCATTTAATGAATCAGCTTCCATATTAAATGGGACAGCTTCTTCTAACAAACGAGGGTGTGCTTTAAGCATTTTTCCGGTTGAAGCAGAGCCTGTAAATGTAACCACGTCTTGGTTGGTAACATGGTCTAAAATTCCATTGGCAGAACCACAAATTAATTGTAATGCTCCTGCTGGAAGTATGTTGGAGTCGATAATATCTTTCACCATTGCTTCGGTCAGGAAAGAAGTTAATGTTGCCGGTTTAACAATAGCTGGAACACCGGCCATTAGGTTGACAGCAATTTTTTCCAACATTCCCCAAATAGGAAAGTTAAACGCATTAATATGAATGGCTACTCCTTGCTTAGGAACCATAATATGATGACCTATAAAAGTGCCATTTTTAGAAAGTGGAGCAGTTTCTCCATCTACATAAAAAGGTTCGTCAGGAAATTGCCTTCTAAGACTGGCATTAGCGAACAAATTACCAATTCCACCTTCAATATCTATCCAACTATCTACTTTTGTAGCACCTGTTTTAGCACTTACTTCGTAGTATTTTGCTTTCAAGGTTAAAAGATGCATGGCCAAAGCTTTTAGCATCAGTCCTCTTTCCTGAAAAGTCATTTTTCTAAGAGTTGGACCGCCTACTTTACGAGCAAAATCCATCATGGCTGCAAAATCTAAACCTTCGCTTGAAGCAGTAGCAATTTGTTCGCCTGTAATGGCATCAAATAATGGTTTTTCTTTACCTGAGCCTTCTACCCATTGTCCTTGAGCGTAATTTTGTAGTTTCATAGTTTTACTTTTAGATTTTTATAGGTCAGTAAAATTAATAACTGTTTATAAACCTACCATTATATTTTGGTAAAAATTAGAATAACTCTATTTATGATGTAGAAGTAGAGGGGTAACAAAAGCTTTTTCTTTTGATGTCATTTTGTCATAACTCATAAAAATTGGCTAATTTTGTAGTTCTTAAAATATTAATATGGAATTAGGAAATAAAGTAATAGATGAGGCTGTTCAAGGTTCTGCGACCTTGTTAGCAGATACGGATAAAACCAATAATAAAAAAGTTTACATAGAAAGTTATGGATGCCAGATGAACTTTTCTGATAGTGAAATAGTTGCTTCTATTTTAGCTGAAAGTGGTTATGGTACTACTAATAATTTGGAAGAAGCGGATGTAGTATTGGTTAATACTTGTTCGATTAGAGAAAAAGCTGAGCAAACGGTAAGACAACGATTAACGGTTTTCAATAAAGAAAAAAAGAAAAAACCGGAGTTGGTAATTGGTGTGTTAGGTTGTATGGCAGAGCGATTAAAATCACAATTATTAGAAGAAGAAAAAATTGTTGACATAGTGGTTGGTCCTGATGCTTACAGAGATTTACCCAATTTAGTAGCTCAAGTGGACGAAGGTAAAAAAGCGGTAAATGTTATCTTATCTAAAGAAGAAACTTATGGAGATATTAGTCCGGTAAGGTTGTTAAGCAACGGAGTTACGGCATTTATTTCCATTACCCGTGGTTGCGATAACATGTGTACTTTTTGTGTAGTGCCTTTTACTAGAGGAAGAGAAAGAAGTAGAAATCCTGAAAGTATCTTAAAAGAAGCTCAAGATTTATTTGATAGGGGTTATAGAGAGGTTACTTTATTGGGTCAGAATGTAGATTCTTACTTGTGGTATGGTACAGAAGGATTGAAAAAATATTATGAAAATTTATCGGAAGAAGAAAAAGCTCAAAGCATCAATTTTGCTCAATTGATGGAAAAAGTAGCTCAAATTAGTCCGAAGTTGCGAGTGAGGTTTTCTACTTCACATCCTAAAGATATGACAGATGAATTTTTGCATGTGATGGCTAAATACGATAACATTTGTAATTATATTCATTTGCCTTTTCAGAGTGGAAGTAACAGAATTTTAGAAATGATGAATAGAGGATATACTAGAGAATGGTATATGGATAGAATTGATAGCATTAGAAAAATTGTTCCTGATTGTTCTATTTCTGCTGATATTATTGCAGGTTTTTGTTCGGAGACAGAAGAAGATCATCAAGATACACTATCATTAATGGATTACGTAAAGTACGATTTTTCTTACATGTTTAATTATTCTGAAAGACCTAATACACAAGCTCAACGTAAGTTTAAGGATGATGTTCCTCAAGAAGTAAAAAGTAGAAGATTACAAGAAATTATAGATAAACAAAGTGCCCATTCATTAGAAAGAAACCAAGCTTATGTTGGTAAAACATTTGAAGTGTTGGTAGAAAAAAAATCTAAACGCTCTGATAATGAATTGGCAGGAAGAACTTCACAAAATACAGTAGTGGTTTTTCCTAAAGAAAATTACAAAGTAGGCGATTATGTAACTGTTTATATAGAAGATTGCACAGGGGGAACATTGTTAGGGAGAGCGATATAAGTTAAAAGGTTTAACCATTATGGATACACAACAAATAAAACAGCGTTTTGGAATTATTGGCAGCTCGCTAATGTTAGACAGGGCTATAAACATAGCTGCTCAGGTAGCAGTTACTGATTTATCTGTTTTAATTACAGGAGAAAGTGGAGTAGGGAAAGAAGTAATGCCTCAAATTATTCATCAATTAAGTGCCAGAAAACATAATAAATATATTGCTGTAAACTGTGGTGCAATTCCCGAAGGAACTATAGATTCTGAACTTTTTGGACATGAAAAAGGTGCTTTTACGGGAGCTCATGAAGCTCGTAAAGGGTATTTTGAAGTAGTTGATGGAGGTACCATATTTTTAGATGAGGTTGGTGAATTGCCTTTACCTACACAAGCCAGGTTATTAAGAGTATTGGAAACAGGTGAATTTATTAAAGTAGGTTCATCAAAAGTGCAAAAAACTGATGTTAGAATTGTTGCTGCAACTAATGTAAAATTACCCGAAGCAGTTAAAAAAGGTAAGTTTAGAGAAGATTTATATTACCGATTAAATACAGTGCCGATAGATTTACCTCCGATAAGAGAGCGAAAAGAAGATATACATTTGTTATTCAGAAAATTTGCTTCAGATTTTGCGGGAAAATACCGTATGCCAAGTGTTCAGTTAACACCTGATGCGGTTGAGTTGCTTATTAACTATCGTTGGCCGGGAAATATTCGTCAGTTAAAGAATGTGACTGAGCAAATATCAGTAATAGAAAATAACAGAGAAATTTCAGCCAATATTTTAGCTAATTATTTACCATTAGATAGTAATACCTCTCAATTACCAGCTTTATATAAAGGGGATACTTCAGATATGTCTGAAAGAGATATTTTGTATAAAGTGTTGTTTGATTTAAAAGATGATGTGAATGAGTTGAAAAAATTGGTTTTCGGGATTATTAGCAATGGAAATACAAAACAACCGTTGGTTTCCGATTCTGAAGAAAATACTTCCATGATAAACAGCATAAAAAGATTATATGCTAAAAGTGATGATTTAGATACGGAAAAACCTTTATCTGCAGAAGTGTATAAACCTCAAATTATCAATCCTGAAGATGATTTTTCAGATCATGAAGAAGTGGAAGAAGAATCTTTATCTTTGGCTGATAAAGAAAGAGAAATGATTGTTAAAGCATTGAGAAAACACAACAATAAGCGAAGAAAAGCTTCTGAAGAGTTAGGTATTTCTGAAAGAACACTTTACAGAAAAATTAAAGAATACGATATTAATGAATAAAAAATACCATTATATTATTCTTGCCTTCCTCATGATATTTTTTTCATGTAAAGTAGATTATTCTTTTACTGGAGCCTCTATTGCTCCTGAAATAAAAACCTTTTCTGTAAAGACTTTTCAGAATTATGCTCCTTTAGCTAATCCGAATTTAAGTCAGACCTTTAGTGAAGCCTTGAAAGATGTATTTGTTTCTCAAACCAGCTTACAAATGTTGCCTGCTTCTGGTGATTTGCAATTTGAAGGAAGCATAACAGGTTATACTATAACACCAAACGCTATTCAAGGTGACCAAACAGCGGCAACCAATAGACTTTCTATTACTGTAAATGTAATTTTTACTAATACCAAAGACGATAAACAAAGCTTTGAAAGAAGCTTTACCCGTTATGCCGATTTTGAATCATCCATTAATTTAACTACCATAGAAGATGACCTCATTAAGGATATTAATGGTCAGTTAACGCAAGATATTTTTAATAATGCTGTTTCAAATTGGTAAAATAAATACAACTCATTAATGCAACAAATCTTATCATTACTTATATTTTTTAGCATGTTTTTTAGTTGTTCATCAACAAAATCAAATACAGATACAACAACTAATAACAAAAGCAATAACAGCGAAATGAAATATTGTGTTGGTAGAGGAGGAGGTTTTACAGGCGATTTTGAAGAATATATGTTGCTTGAAAACGGTAAGGTTTATAAAAGAGATTTTGTTTACGAAAGAGATGTGTTTTATAAAGAACTTTCTGCATTAGATACGGAGTATTTTCTAAATAAAATTGATGAGTTAAGTTTATATGGAGAAGACATTAATAAGCCTGGAAATATGTCTTATTACTTAGAAATCCGACAAGGAAATAATACCATTAATAAAATTATTTGGGGAGCACATTCTTATTACCCACCAAAGGAATTAGAAGCTTTTCAAAAAGAGTTTTTTGAGAAATTAAAGCAGCAAGATTAACTGAAATAACCCTTTAAACTATTTTACCTTTTCTACCTTAATTATTTTTACCGGACAAGCTTTTGCGGCATTTACATTGGCGATGTATTCATCATCACCAACTACTACATTGTAGAAACCTCTCTTTTCTTTACTGCCAATTAATGTGCATTTGCCGTCTTTTTTAGACATACGCCAGCGGTCGTAAGCTATTTCAACACAATAATTGCAGCCTATACATTTTTCTCTTTGGTGGGTAATGCGAATCATTCGGCAGGAATTACTTTGTATAACTTATCTGACGGTCGGATAATTTCATCAATAGGAGTAGAAAAGTTTACTCCTTTTTCGACTTTTTCTACAGGTTTATCATCTACTCGAAGTTCTTTAACAGTAGTTTCAATAACTCCTGTTGTGGGGCCGGTAATTAATATTTTATCGCCAACACTTAATGAGTGGGTTTCAATTCTAAATTCAGCAATATTAATTTTAGGAAAATACTTAATGCCTTGACCCAAGAATTTTTTTCTAGTAGTAGCTTGCGAACCATGTCCTTCTGACCATTCTCCCAATTCCTGACCTAAATAATAGCCATCCCAAAAACCTCTGTTGTAAACTGTTGCTAAGCGTTGGTTCCAACCTTCAATTTTTTCTTTGGAGTAAGTGCCATCTAAATATGCGTCAGCAGCTTCTCGGTAGCACTCAGTAACTGTTTTAACATATTCTGGAGCTCTTCCTCTTCCTTCAATTTTTAATACTTTTACGCCAGCATTAATAATATCATCAATAAATCCAATGGTACATAAATCCTTTGGAGACATAATGTATTCATTGTCAATTAACAATTCGTTGCCTTCTTCATCTTTTACTTCGTAAGTTCTGCGACAATTTTGTACACAAGCACCTCTGTTGGCAGAAGAATTATTGGTGTGTAAACTTAAATAGCATTTCCCTGAAACAGCCATACATAAAGCTCCGTGAGCAAAAATTTCTATTTCTACCAAGTTCCCTGAAGGACCGGTAATATTTTCTTTTTTAATGCCGTCTGTAATACTTTTTACTTGTATTAAGCTAAGCTCTCTTGCTAATACCATTACATCAGCAAAATGCGAGAAAAATTTAATAGTTTCTAAGTTGGTAACATTGGTTTGTGTAGAAATATGCACTTCAAAACCGATTGAAGAAGCATAATTAATTACCGCTTGATCGGAAGCAATAACAGCAGTTATTCCTGCAGCTTTTGCTTTGTCAACAATACGTTTCATTAACGATAAATCATGATCGTAAATAATGGTATTTAGCGTTAAGTAAGAACGAACATTATTGCTATTGCATGTTTCTGCAATTTTTTCTAAATCGTCAAAAGTAAAATTGTTGGCAGCTTTTGCTCGCATGTTTAGTTGTTCTATCCCAAAATAGATAGAGTCTGCTCTTCCTTGTATGGCAGCCATTAGTGATTCAAAAGAACCAGCTGGAGCCATTATTTCTATTTGTTTGTTCATTAGTTTACCTACTGTAGTTTTAAAATGCGAAGTTACTACATTTTAGCTTTAGATTAATAATTATTAAGATTCATTCTAAAGAGTATTTATTATGTTGACAATCATATTTATACTATTAGTTTTTTTTATAGCTTTGTAGATATAATTATGTAATAGAATATACAGATGAAAACAAAACACCTTTTTACATTCGTATTATCAATAGCATTCATTTTTAATACTTACGCTACCACTTATACTTCAACTCAAAATGGTAATTGGACAAATCCTGCTACTTGGACACCTTTTGGAGTTCCAATTCCGGGTGATGATGCAATTATTAATCATACTGTAACGTTAAACACTAGTTTTGCTTATTCATCAGGTTCTATTACGGTAAACGCTACAGCTAGTTTGGTGCAAGATAATTCTTCTAGAGATATAGTGTTAAGTGGTGCTAATGCAGTGTTTACTAACAACGGTACAACTATTATAAGAAATCTGTTATTAACTGCCGGAACGTTTACTAATGCTGGAGTTTTAACATTTAATTCAGCGGCAAACTTTATTACTATGGATAATCCAGGAGGTATTAATTGTATTGATAGTTTGTACAATGATGGAACGATTAATAACAACGGAGTTATTAATGTGGTAACTTTTTACAACAATGACCTGATGAATAATTACGGTACTATTCAAGGGTTATCTACTGTGGTGGATAGTTTGTGGAATGAAGGCGATTTTTTTAATTTTTCAGGATCAACCTTATTAGCAGATAGTGCTACCAATAATGGAAATTTTACCAATAATGGTAGCATTCAGTTTTTTCAGTTTACCAATTTTGTTAATGGCATTTTTGTAAATGATGGTTCGTTGAGTTTTACTGATATGACCAATATGGGAGATTTTACTAATAATAGTACGCTAACAGGATCCAATAGTATGTGGAATAATGAAGTTTTTGATAATTCAAGTACAGGGCAAATAAGTTTAACAGTAAGCTTTTTAAATGCAGACACAGTAACAAATTCCGCAAGTTTTAATAATGATGGTAGTTTTGATATAGGAGATAGTTTTTATAATTACAACACGATAACAGGTACAAATACAGGATCTTTTACTGTTCAAGATTCATCAGTTAATTTTGGCACCATGTCAGGAAGTTTTGATTTTTGTGATGCTACACCTCCGGCTACAGCTCCATTTGTAGATTTTAATTTTGGAACAATTGCCCCAACAATAACTTATTGTACAGTAAGTATTGCAGAAAATATAGGCAAAACCAATATTTCTTTTTACCCTAATCCAACTAAAGGAATGGTGTTTTTTGGAGAAGAAAAATACCAACTAGAAATTTATAATGCGGTTGGGCAACAACTAATAAATATATATACTAACCAACTAAATCTTGAAAGTTATAAGTCAGGTATTTATTTTTTAAAGATAAAAGACCGACATGGAAATGTTCTTCAAAGAGAGAGATTAGTTAAAGAGTAAGAGGATTCTTAAACTCCCTTCACATCAATAAACAGCTCATCCAATTGTTTTTGGTCGATGGTAGCAGGAGCATCTATCATTACATCTCTACCGTTGTTGTTTTTCGGGAAGGCAATAAAATCTCTAATGGTTTCTTGTCCGCCAAATAAAGCACAAAGTCTATCGAAACCTAAAGCAATACCACCGTGTGGAGGAGCTCCATATTCAAAAGCATTCATTAAAAAGCCAAATTGTGCTTGAGCTTCTTCTTTGGTAAAACCAAGTAAGTCAAACATTCTAGATTGTACTGCTCTATCGTGAATACGAATAGAACCTCCGCCTATTTCTGTGCCATTTAGTACTAAATCGTAAGCATTAGCTCTCACTTTTCCGGGGTCGGTTTCCAATAAATGTAAATCTTCTGTTTTTGGAGAAGTAAACGGGTGGTGCATCGCATGGTAACGACTACTTTCTTCATCCCATTCCAATAATGGAAAATCATACACCCACAACGGAGCATATTCATTAGGGTTTCTTAAGCCTAATTCGTTAGCCAAGTGCAAACGTAAATCGTTCATTTGTTTTTGAGTAGCTGCTAAATCTCCAGATAAAACTAAAATTAAATCACCAGCTTTGGCGTTGCATTTTTCTGCCCAAGCTTTTAAATCTGCTTCGCTGTAAAATTTATCTACGGAAGATTTTAATGTTCCGTCTTCATTATATTTACAATAAACCAATCCTTTTGCTCCAACTTGAGGTCTTTTAACAAAATCAGTAAGTGCATCCAATTGTTTTCGGGTAAAAGAAGCACAATCTTCAGCAACAATAGCAATTACGGTTTCAGCACTGTCAAAAACATTAAAACCTTTGTTTTTAGCAACATCACCCATATAATTAAAGGTCATTCCAAAACGAATATCGGGTTTATCGCAACCGTAGTTTAGCATGGCATCAGCATAGCTCATTCTTGGGAAGGCCTTTAATTCAATATTTTTAACTTTTTTGAAAAGATAATCCATCATTCCTTCAAAAGTGTTTAAAATATCTTCTTGCTCTACAAAAGCCATTTCGCAGTCAATTTGTGTAAACTCCGGCTGACGGTCGGCACGTAAATCTTCATCTCTAAAACAACGCACAATTTGATAATAACGGTCGTAGCCGCTAACCATCAATAATTGCTTAAAGGTTTGTGGCGATTGAGGTAAAGCGTAAAATTGTCCGGGGTTCATTCTACTTGGCACTACAAAATCTCTTGCTCCTTCGGGGGTGGATTTAATTAAATAAGGCGTTTCGATTTCTAAGAATTCTATGGCATCCAAGTATTTTCTAATCTCAATGGCTAATTTGTGTCTCAACTCCAAGTTTTTACGCACCGGGGTTCTTCTTAAATCCAAGTAACGATACTGCATACGCAATTCTTCACCGCCATCGGTTTTATCTTCGATGGTAAAAGGTGGCGTTTTGCTTTTGTTGAGTAAAGTAAATTGCTCGACAATAATTTCTATTTCTCCTGTGGGAATGTTGTTGTTTTTGCTTTCACGCTCAATTACTTTACCTGTAATTTGTATTACATCTTCTCTACCAAGCGATTTAGCAACTTTGGTATGTTCCTCACCAAACACTAATTGTGTAATACCATAGCGGTCTCTCAAATCAACAAAAGTCATTGCTCCTAATTCACGTGATTTTTGTATCCATCCGCAAAGGGTAACTACTTCATTAACATTGCTTAAACGCAATTCTCCATTGGTGTGTGTTCTGTACATGTTTTTCAGTAAAAAATTAAAATGCGAAATTAAACAATTCAGCAAGAAAGTAGTTGTGAGGGAAGAATAAAATTTGGAGACTTGTCAGGTCTATTTATAGTAAAAAACAACATTTATCTATCAAAATAGTTATATTTGGATGGTGATTACAAAAGATCAATGAAGAAAATATTATTTATAGCCATTACATTTTTTATGTTTTTGAGTTTATACTCACAACAAAGTTTTTATGACATTGAGAACATGAAAAAACTATCCACTAATTCTAATAAAATATATGGAGTTACTGTGATGAATGCTAAAATAAGACCTGCTCCAACTCCAGCTGAAGAACCTATTGAGTATCTTGATTTATTAGATACTGTTCAGTTAATAGATTTTTATGAGGGATATTGGGCGGTAAAGTTTAATGATACTTATGGTTATCTTTCTGAGTTATTTTTGGAACATACACCTAAAATTGAAAAGCTTAGAGACTCTTTAATGGTAGAAAAACAATTTGAAAAAGCGGTTGAATTAGAGATTAAACAATTGAATGATAAAGCTAAAGTGTTAGCTGATTGGTATAATGATAGTTTAGAACGTATTGAGGAAGAGAAAAGAGTGGTAGCTGATAAAATATTTTATAGGAAATTAGATAATCTTTTGAAATTATCATTAGAAAATCAGTGGGAATTACTGACTAATATTGAAGGGTTTGTGGGGTATATTGAAGATGAAAGCAAGAAGGGTAAACATGAAGAGCATATAATGTGTTCTTGTGGAGATCGTAAAGGTATTTTTATAGAGAATAAATATTGGCAGAAATTTTTCACTCAACCCAAACCCTTGATAGTTCCTTTTCTTATAGATAAAATGAATGATACAACCCAAACTAATTTATATAAGCATATCATTTTGCATGGAGGAGAGCTTGCGGTTTATGGTCTTGAGTTTATATACAAAAAGCCATGGTTTAACTTATCCAAAGATTACAAAAAAAAATTAAATAATTATTGTTGTTTTTATGAGGATTCTTATTTAGGACTTGTACTTAGCAACAAAGACGAACTTGTCAAATTGCAAAATCATTGGAAAGCTTTATATAAGAAAAAGCCTAAGTGATTTTTTATTTTGTCTATGATTTTTTGATTTACTGAAAAGTAGGGAATAAACCTCTCAGTCCCATATCTACCACAGTATCTCCTGGGTTAATACCATCGCTAGGTTCAAACAGACCGTCATTATTTAAGTCTCTCCACTCAAAACTATTGTTGGTAGATAAGTTTATGTGTACAATAATGTCTTGAGATTCATTGCCAGTAATGGTTAGTGGAGTTGGAAAATTTCCAGTTACTACACAACTACCTGGTGGAATTGGTGATGTTGATGAAAGAGGATTAGGAACGGTGGTTCCCGGAGCTTGTCCTTCAGAAACGTAAGCAGTACTAAATATAGTGGTTTCAAAACCCCAATAACCTTGTGATTTATTGCTATTAACAGCAACATTTTGTGTTTGAATGGTATAGTTGGTAATGTAAGTCTTGAAGCCTACAAAAGAAGCTAAGGTTCCTGTATATTGATTTCCAGCAGCAACAAACTTTATATCATAATTTTGATATGTTAATGAAACTCTAAGCCATTTATAAGTTCCTGGAGCAACTTGAGAAAGCGGTTTGGAATAAAAAGTTTGCCCTTGCCCAACAATTCTTGCTTTATTAAAATCTACTGCTGTAGATCCTCCTGCAGTAGTTTCTGCACCATGAAAAACTATTTCTCCACTACCTAATTGAGTTAAACTATCTGGAGCAAACTCAATATAATGAGCACTCATTTTATTGAATTTAGGAGATTGAGCTGAATTACCAGCAGGAATGATAGCTGGATTTCCAAAATTATCTAATCGAGTAAGTGTAGAATCAAAATAAAGTTTAAATATAAGTTGAGGCTCTGATGGAGATGTTGAGGCCGGATTAACAGGATCTTTTTCTTTGCTACAAGATGCAAGAAAAATAGTTGCACAACTAAATAGTACTAATAACTTTTTCATGGTTTTTCATTTAAAATAATAGTAAATGTAATATATTTCTATAAATGAACAAAAAACTAAAAATGTTAAGAAGTTTAATTAAATATTAAAAACATCATAATCTACTAGCAAGATGAGCTTGGTAAGTTATAATAAACCCCTCTGTTACTTCTTCTTCAGATGTAGGTTTTTATGAAACGTAATTTTTTTAGTTCTTAATAATTTTTTTAGAAGTTGACCATCCTTTGTCAGAAATAATATTAATGAAATAAATGCCATTTGGTTTTGAATTTAAGTCCCAATGGTAATTATCATCATTAACCTGGTGAGTGGAAATTAAAATCCCTTTACTATCATGAATCATGATTTGATAAATTCCAGTTTTTGGAAATGTGAGATTAAATATTCCATTAGTAGGGTTAGGAAATAAATTAACTTCTTTAGAAGTATTATTTGTTTTTTCTGAAATAAAGGTTGGATTTAAACACTCTAAACAAATGTTGTATAAGAAATTTGTACTACCTAACAAACGAATCACATCAAAATCACCTTCAATAGTAAAATCGCCATATCCCATTCCTGAGCCATTGAAAGAAACAGTAAATCCGTTTCCTTGATAAAAAGAATTTGTTGGATTAAAAGAATAAATAGTATCGCCATCAATAATCATTTGTTCAACATATGCAGTAGAGAAGGTTAATTTTTTATTAGTACAGTTAGAAGAGCTAACATCAATATCTAAGTTACCGATGTAAAACAACGCAGAATCACCTTGAATACCTTGAAATGTAGTAAGATAATCTATTTTAATAATTTGAATGTCTCCATGAGTTATAATAGGGCTTCCAATAGGGAAGTTAACTTGATCTTGAGTAACAGAATCAAGGTAAAGATTAGTGTAGGGAGTAAAATCTACACAATCTGTAGGGCTTGTACTTAAACATTCTAAGCAAACGTTAGATATAAAATTTGTACTACCTAATAAGCGAACTACATCAAAATCACCTTCAATAGTAAAGTCACCATAACCCATTCCCGATCCATTAAAAGAGACGGTAAATCCGTTTCCTTGATAAAATGCCGGAGTATTAGTAAATGAAAAGATAGTGTCTCCGTCAATAATCATTTGCTCAACATATACAGTATTAAAAGTTAACTTCTTATTGGTACATGTTGAACTACTCACATCAACATCAATATTGCCAATATAAAGCATTGATGAATCTCCTTGTATGCCCTGAAAAACAGTAAAGTAATCTATTTTTACTATTTTTATATCACCTTGACTAATTATTGGACTTCCAATTGGAAAGTTAACCTGATCTTGGGTAACAGAATCTAGGTATAAATTATCATAAAGTGAAAAATCTATACAGGTAGCAGGGGTTATGGTTAAACATTCTAAACAAATATTGTATAAGAAATTTGTACTACCTAACAAACGAACCACATCAAAATCGCCTTCAATAGTAAAATCACCATAGCCCATTCCTGAACCATTAAAAGAAACAGTAAATCCGTTTCCTTGATAAAAAGGATTTGTTGGATTAAAAGAATAGATAGTATCGCCATCAACAATCATTTGCTCAACATATGCAGTAGAGAAGATTAATTTTTTATTAGCGCAGTTAGAAGAGCTAACATCAATATCTAAGTTACCGATGTAAAACAACGCAGAATCACCTTGAATACCTTGAAATGTAGTAAGATAATCTATTTTAACAATTTGAATGTCCCCATGAGTTATAATAGGGCTTCCAATTGGGAAGTTAACTTGGTCTTGTGTAACAGAATCAAGGTAAAGATTAGTGTAGGGAGTAAAATCTACACAATCCTGTGCTGAAGAATAAAAAAATGAATTTAAAAGGATTACAAAAAGCAATAATTTTTTCATATTGATTGAATTAATAGATTAATAGCTTGGCATTTAGACGCTTGTAACTAATAATAGTTGCCTACTAAAAAACATGAAAAAAAGTGTTTTGTAAAGTTCTTCTGTTTAGTATTATGATGTGGATTTTTTTAAATCACATCATAATCAACTACCAACTTATCCGAAGCAGGGTGAGCTTGGCAAGTTAAAATAAACCCATCCGCTACTTCTTCATCAGATAGTGCGTAGTTCATTTCCATGGTAGCTTTTCCTTCAATAACCTGAGCTTTACATGTGCAACATACAGCTCCTTTGCAAGAAAAAGGGGCATCTGCACCTTGTTCAATAGCAGCATCTAAAATGGTTGCTCCTTTACTGTTTAGGTCGAATTCAAATTCTTCGCCATCCATAATTATAGTAACATGGCTGGTGCCTTCGTAAGAAGAATCAGGAGTTGCTTGTTCTAATGAATCTGCTTTTTTAACAGGGGTAGTAAATAATTCAAAATAAATTTTTTCATCCGCAACACCCATTTTTTTAATCGTTTGATTCACGGTGTTTATCATTGCTTCCGGTCCACAAATGTAAAAGCCGTCTGCTCTTAAAATCTCCAAATCTAATTGAATAAAATCTTTCATTTTCTGCTCATCTATTCTACCACACTGAATGGGAGTTAATTGCTTGGCAGCACCTTCATCGTAAGTAAAATGTACTTTAAAATGATTAGGATGATTAGCAGCTAATGCTTCTAATTCTTGTTTGAAAATGGTGTTTTCTTCGTTTACATTCCCATAAAATAAGGTAAATTTTCCTCCGGCTTTAATAACAGATTTTAACAAGGAAAAAACAGGGGTAATACCACTTCCGGCAGCTACACCTACCAGATTGGCAGCATGATTTTTTGCCACAAAATTTCCGGCAGGAGGCATCACTTCTAATACATCGCCCACTTTTAACTCATCATTTAAAAATCCCGACATTTTTCCGTTGTCAATTTTCTTTACACCAATTCTTATTTCTTCTTCAAAAGGTGTACTACAAATGGAATACGATCTTCTGATTTCTTCGCCATCAATATTCTTCTTAACTGTAACATATTGACCTGATTCGAATGAAAAAGTATTTTTTAAATCGGCAGGAAGTTCAAATGCAATAGAAACTGCTTGATTAGTTTCTTTTCTAATATCTTTAACTTTTAAGGTATGGAAATGATTCATTCTTTATATTTTTCTTTTTAATTCGGACAAAAGTAATATTATTTCACAAAATAAGAAGATATTAAAATGATGGACTAAATCAAATTTCTAAAAAAACATAGATTTAGTTAAAAAATCTTAGACTGACAAAAATCATTTAATTGTTGATTATTTTTTCGTTAAATTTGGGCAACTAAATAAAACACATATTACAATATGGATGAACAACAAAAATTAGAGGCATTCCAGGCAAAAATTGATGCAGAAATTAAGATAGAGCCTAAAGATTGGATGCCTGAGGAATACAGAAAACATTTACAACGTCAAATTTCTCAACACGCTCATTCGGAAGTTGTTGGGATGCAGCCGGAAGGAAATTGGGTGTTGAGAGCTCCTACATTAAGGGCTAAAGTAGTGTTGTTGGCAAAAATTCAAGACGAAGCCGGACACGGGCAATATTTATATGCAGCTGGCGAAACATTGGGAAAAAGCAGAGACGAGTTTATTGAAGAATTGCAGACCGAAAAAGCAAAATATTCCAGTATTTTTAATTACCCAACATTAACTTGGGCAGATATGGGAGCTGTAGGTTGGTTAGTTGATGGAGCTGCTATTGTAAATCAAGTATCCTTACAAAGAACTTCTTACGGACCTTATGCTAGAGCGATGGTAAGAATTTGTAAAGAAGAAAGTTTTCACCAAAGACAAGGATATGAGATTATTGCCCATATGGCAAAGGGAACACCTGAGCAAAAAGCTATGGCTCAAGATGCGTTGAATAGATTATGGTGGCCATCATTAATGATGTTTGGTCCGCATGATGCTGATTCTCCAAACTTAGGCAATGGTGTGAAATGGAAAATAAAACGAGAAACGAATGACGAATTACGTCAGAAGTTTATCGATAAGACGGTTCACCAAGCAGAAGTAATTGGATTAACTATTCCTGATCCAGATTTAAAATGGAATGAAGAAACGGGGCATTATGATTACGGACAAATAGATTGGGATGAGTTTTGGAACGTAGTGAAAGGTAATGGACCTTGTAATAAACAACGTTTAGAGCATCACAAAAGAGCTCATAATAATGGTAAATGGGTGAGAGAAGCAGCTTTAGCGTATGCTCAAAAACAAAAAGAAAAACAAATGGTGGCGTAATCCACCCAACATTCTCCAAAAGGAGAACCTTATTTAAGAATTATAATTTTAGAAAAAAAAATAAAGATTTATGGATAATATAAAAGATAATCAAGGAGATGTATGGGAAGTTTTTGTACAAAGCAAACCAGGATTACCTCATAAACATGCAGGAAGTTTACATGCAACAGATAAAGAAATGGCACTGCAAAATGCTAGAGATTTATACACTAGAAGAAATGAAGGAACATGTATTTGGGTAGTGCCTTCTAATGCAATTGTTTCATCATTGCCTGAAGATAGCGATTCATTTTTTGATCCTTCGGATGATAAAATTTACAGACATCCTACACATTATGTTATGCCAGAAGGAGCAAAACATATTTGAGCTCCAAGTTTAAGATTTAAGGCTTGACAACCGTATCAATTATAAAAAAATACAACATTATATTATGACACAACAAGATGCATTGATAAATTACTGCTTAAGATTAGGAGATTCTAGTTTAATATTAGGACAAAGAATGGCTGAATGGTGTAGTAATGGACCAACATTAGAAGAAGATATTGCCCTAACCAATATTTCATTAGATTTATTTGGTCAAGCAAGAACCATGTTGACTTATGCCGCTAATTTAGAAGGTAAAGGTAAAACAGAAGATGATTTAGCTTATAGAAGAAGTGAAAGAGAATATTATAACACCTTACTCTCAGAAAGACCTAACGGACATTTTGGAGATACTATTGCTAGAAATTTTTTACATGATGTTTTTCTTTATCATTTATATACAGCATTAAAAATTAGTAAAGATGAAACTATTGCTGCTCATGCAGCTAAATCTATAAAAGAAATAGCTTACCATTTACGTCATACTGGTGAGTGGGTAGTACGTTTGGGTGATGGAACCGAAGAAAGTCACCAAAAAATTCAACAATCTTTTGATGATTTATGGATGTTTACAGGTGATTTGTTTGAGATGAATGAAGTTGACGAACTCTTAATCAAAGCAGGGATTGCAGTAGATTTGAATGAAATTAAGAAAAATTGGGAGAGTACAGTAAACGAAGTATTACAACGGGCTACCTTACAAAGACCAAAAGACGATTACATGCAAACTGGCAGATTAAAAGGAATGCACTCAGAATATTTAGGTCATTTACTTACTGATATGCAATATTTACAAAGAGCATTTCCAGATGCTACTTGGTAGATTTCTTTTGTAGTAATTAAGATATGAATCTTAAAGAAAAATACACCGAACAAGCAGTTTGGGATATGATAGCTCAAATTCCAGACCCTGAAATTCCTGTTATAACTATTGAAGAATTAGGTGTTTTAAGAAAAGTTGAGGTGCTTTCTGATAAAGTAGTAATAACTATTACTCCTACCTACACAGGCTGTCCTGCCATGAAAATGTTTGAAGATGATATTGTAAAAACACTTCAGGATAACGGTATTGAAAATGTAGAAATTAAGATGGTTTATACCCCTGCTTGGACAACCGATTGGATGAGTGAAGTAGCCATGCAAAAACTTAAAGATTATGGAATTGCACCTCCTGTAAAAGGAACTCAGGACAAAGGCGTATTATTTGATTCAGGGCCTAAAGAAGTTCAATGTCCTCAATGTGGTTCAAAAAATACTGAGCTTAAAAGTCAATTTGGTTCTACAGCCTGTAAAGCTCTTTATCAATGTAAAGACTGTTTAGAGCCTTTCGATTATTTTAAATGTATTTAGGTTTCATTTTAGGATTATGATTTTCAATGAGTTTTTGTAATTCATAAACTCTATATCTATTTTGTGATTTTATTTCCAGTAGTTAAATTCGCAAAACGAAATTTTAATCTAAAAGGTATAAAAACAACAAACTATGAAATTATTTAACAGGCTTTTTACACTATTTTGTTTGGTAGGGGCAACTTCTTTGTTAGTTCAAGCTCAACAGCACCCAGAAAAATGTGGATTTAACCATGCTGTAGAATATTTAAATCAGCAAAACCCTAATTACAAACAACAGATAAATGCGGCTTATCAGCAATGGGTAATTGAGGCGAATGCGAAAGAGAATAAAAATGATAAGTCAATTTATGTTGTTCCTGTAGTTTTTCATGTTGTATGGAATTCCAATAATCCACAACAAAATTTAGATGATAGTGTATTAATTGAGCAAATTAATGTTCTGAATGAAGATTTTAGAAGATTAAATGCAGATACTGTAAATATGAGATCTGGGTTTGCTCCTGTTGTAGGAGATGCACAAATTGAATTTCAATTGGCTTGCATAGATACTAATGGGAATCCTACTAATGGGATTGTAAGAGTACAGACATCTACGACATTTGGTGGAGGTTTTTTACCTGATATGGCATCCATTGCTAAAATACAAAATACTAGCCAAGGAGGTTCTGATGCCTGGAATACTTCCGAATATTTGAATATTTGGGTGGGTGATATTAATGGAGGTAGTGCTACTCCTTCATTGTTAGGTGTTGCAACTCCACCGGCAGGGTTGTCTAATTGGCCGGCAAACTCTATTCCACCAGAATTGACCGATGGTGCTATTATTCATTATAGTGCTTTTGGAAGAAATAACCCGGCAGCAATGACTGCAACTGTGATTAATGGAAGAACAGTTACACATGAAGTTGGACATTATTTAGGTGTTAGACATACTGCTGAAAATACTTTTGGAGGGCTTTTCGGAAGTATATGTGGTGATGATGATGGTTTAACGGATACACCAAATTGCGACCAATCTCAGCAAGGCTGTGTTACAACTAGAAACTCTTGTGCAGATACTATTCCTGGAGCTGGTGATTTGCCTGATATGGTAGAAAATTATATGGATTATTCAGATCAAACTTGTCAGAATAGTTTTACTAACGGACAAATAGGAATTATGAGAAGTGTGTTACAAAATGAAAGAAATGGTTTATTGACTTCTTTTGCTCTTTCTAATTGTGTTGTTGGTATTGAAGAAAATATGTTAGCAAACAATGTTTCGATTTATCCTAACCCAAGCAATGGTATTGTTACGGTTACTACTAATAATGAAGAAAAGATAACAGTTATTTTCTTCAATAGCATGGGGCAAAGTGTTCAGCCAACACTAATTGGTAATCAACAATATCAGTTGGATAATAAAGGAATTTATTTTGTAACTGTTCAAACAGAAAAAACTACAATTACCAAAAAAATAGTAGCTCAATAGTTAATATGATAAAAACAAATTAAAATTTAGCCTGACAGTTTCTAGTAATCTGTCAGGATTTTTATTCTCCCCAGCGATAAGATTTGCTATCAAAACCAATTAAATCAATTACTCTATCTACCACAGTTTTAGCAACAGCTTCAATAGTGCTTGGTTGACTATAAAATGAAGGTGTTGCCGGACAGATAATACCTCCAGCCTCTGTTACTGCTTTCATGTTATTAATATGAATAAGATTGTAAGGCGTTTCTCTAGCAACTAAAACCAACCTTTGTCTTTCTTTTAAAATAACATCAGCAGCTCGGGTAAGTAAATCATTGGAAATTCCGTTAGCAACTCTTCCTAAAGTTCCCATAGAACAAGGAATTATAACCATAGTATCGTATTTTGCCGAACCTGAAGCAAAAGGAGCATTAAAATCATTTTTTTGATAAAAGGTGAATGGAAATTGTGTGTAATTTTCATTATCAAGTTCATGTTGCCAAACAGTTTTTGCATTGTCAGACATAATTATACCAACTTCAATATTTTCTTGTTGCGATAAAAATTTCAGCAACAATTCGGCATAAATAGCACCCGAAGCACCTGTAATAGCTATAATAATTTTTCTTTTTTTCATAGCTTAGTTTTTACCAATTAATTGATAGCGAATGCTAAAGTTTAAATCAACATTGTACCAACCCCTGTTGAACAATTTGTTTAAAAAACCTATATTTTGATCTAAATTGTTAAAGTCTCTAATAGGAACCAATGAGTTTTTAGTTCTAAAGTTGACAATAAAATTATTATTAATATGGTATTCCAATCCTAATACTCCGCCAATATCTGCACTTTTAAAAGGATAAGGGTTTTGTTGAATATTTACTTCACCAAATTGGTCTTCCATTTTTACATTTAGTAAGTAACCGTAATATCCACCTAATTCAAAAAAGAAAGATTTGTGTCGGTACCTTACTACTAATGGAATTTCTAAATAGTTTAGACGTAAGTTAAATGATCTAAAATCTCCATTGGCTGGGTCGGGTACTTTCCTAGCTCCTTTACCAATATAATATATTTCAAACTGCATAGAAACATGATCTGAAAAATCGGTATTGGTGAATGCACCAAGTATTAATCCCGGTTTTTTGTACCCACCATAACCATCACCCTCAACCTGAGCAGCACTAACGCCTAAAATAGCTCCTGATTTAAAAGTTTGTGAAAAACCATTAAACCCAATAAAAATAAGTGCTATTAAAAGTAGTTTCTTCATTTGAATTTTAAGTTGATAACTGTTAAAGTTAAACAAATTAATTTTTATAGGCTAGCAGGTCTTGTCCGATATCTTTTCTGTAGTACTTCTTTTCAAACTGAATTTTTTCCGCATTTTTAAAAGATTTTTCCAATGCCTCTTCTAAAGAATTGCCAAATGAAGTAACGGCAATAACTCTTCCGCCATTGGTTATTACTCGGTTGTCTTTTATTGTTGTTCCTGCATGGAATATAGTGCTTTCTTCAATATTTTCCAATCCAGTTATCACTTTTCCTTTTTCATAAGCTTCGGGGTATCCACCGGATACTAACATTACTGTTGTAGCTGTTTGGGGATTAATTTTTATTTCTTTTTCGTGGAGGGTTTGAGTAGCTACTCCATAGAATAAATCTAACAAATCAGACTCAATTCTTGGAATTACAACTTCTGTTTCTGGGTCACCCATCCTAACATTATATTCAATTACAAAAGGATTTCCGTTGTTGTTCATTAAGCCAATAAAAATAAAACCTTTGTAGTTAATATTTTCTTTTTTTAATCCTTCAATAGTTGGCTTTACAACTTGTTCTTCTACTTTAGACAAGAAATTTTTATCAGCAAAAGGAACAGGAGATATAGCTCCCATACCACCCGTGTTTAAGCCTGTGTCGCCTTCTCCAATTCTTTTGTAGTCTTTGGCTGCGGGTAATATTTTATAACTATTGCCATCGGTTAATACAAATACAGAAAGTTCTATGCCTGATAAAAATTCTTCAATAACTACTTTGGCAGATGCTTCTCCAAATTTTTTATTGCTTAGCATTTCTGTCAATTCGTTTTTAGCTTCGGTTAAATCATCTAAAATTACAACACCTTTTCCTGCAGCTAAACCATCAGCTTTTAAAACATAAGGAGGTGATAAAGTTTCCAGAAAATTCAATCCATTATTTAAAGTGGCTGCAGTAAAAGATTGGTATTGAGCGGTAGGTATATTATGTTTAATCATGAATTTTTTAGAAAATTCTTTGCTGCCTTCTAATTCTGCACCATCTTTTTGAGGCCCAATAATACCAATGTTTTTAAGTTCTTTATCCGCAAGGAAAAAATCGCAAATGCCATTTACTAGAGGATCTTCAGGACCAACAACTACCAATGAAATATTGTTTTCCAATACTATTTTTTTTATTGTATCAAAATCATTTACATTAACATTTAAATTAGTGGCAAATGACGCTGTTCCCGCATTTCCGGGAGCTACAAAAAGCTTTGTAAGTAGCTTGCTTTCATTAATTTTCCATGCCAGTGCATGTTCTCTTCCTCCTGAACCTAAAACCAATACATTCATTGTTACTTTTTTTGATTTGAAGTGCAAAAATAAGTAATACTAGCTTAAAAAGTAGAGATAAAAATTTGAATTATTCGGCAAAACGGTAACCTCTACCTTTAATGGTTTTGATGATGTTTTCACCTACTTTTTCTCTGATCTTTCTGATGTGTACATCAATAATTCTAGGATTACTATTGTCTGTATTTTTCCAAACAGAGTTATATAGTTCGTCTCTAGTAAAAATTCTTTTAGGGTTGCTTATAAGGAGATAAAGTAATTCAAACTGTTTTTTTTGAAGAGAAATCTCTTGGTTATCTTTTTCAATTAAATAACTTTCTCTGTTTACTTTTATAGAGTTGTGGTAAATATTCGACTTTGTTTTGTTTTTTGCTATAGTTTTTCTTTTTATTAAAGCATCTATCTTTTTTAATAGTAATTTGGGTTGTATGGTTGGAGAAATAAAATCATCTGCTCCTGCTTTGTAAGCTTCTACCTGAATGTATTCTTGAGTTTCTTCAGATACAAGTAGTACACTAGTGTTTTCAAATTTAGTTTTAATGATTTCGCAAATTTCTATTCCATCAAATTGAGCTAAGTGTAGTTCTACTAAAAAAACATCATATTGCTTTTGGGTAACAAGTTCTAAGGGCGTATTTTCAGTAATAATAATAGTAGCAATGTTAATTCTTTTCTCTTTAAAAAATGATTGAGTACTTTTTAGTTTTTTTTCATTGCTGGTAACAATAGCAATAGAGGGTAATATGGGGTTAGAATTTAACATCAACTCAAAAGTAGAACTACTTTGGTTTTGTTGAGTTAAGCTAACTTTATCGACTTATTAAACCTTTTTAATCTTAATGTTAATGAGGTAACTTTAAATTAATATTGTTTGGTTAAATTCTAGAATAAACACAAACACTAAAATCATAAGTATGTTTTTCATCTTTGCTGTGATGTTCCTCACTTATTTTTTTCCATTTTTCTATATTTACTTCAGGAAAAAAGGTGTCGCCCTCAAAAGTATGGTGTACATGAGTGATGTACATTTTATCTATTAAACCTTTATCTAAAGCTTCTTTATAAATTTGTCCTCCACCAATAATAAAAACTTCTGTTTCATTATTTTTTTTAGCAAATTCAATAGCAGCTTCTAAAGAATTATGAATCACACAATTTTCTTCCGTAAAATTATTTTGTCGGGTAAGCACTATGTTGGTTCTATTAGCCAACGGGCGAAATTTTTCGGGAATAGAGATGTAATTCTTTCTACCCGTGATAATATGATGGTTCAGGGTAGTTTGTTTAAAAAATTGCATGTCTTTAGGTAGATGCCAAATAAGGGTGTTGTCTTTACCAATAACATTATTTTCGGCAACAGCCACAATAAGCGATACTATCATAGTTGCATTAGCCATTTTTCGTGTAACCTTTTAATTTCGTCTGTAGCGCTTTCAGCTTTAAAAATATAATACCTAATAACGGTTCTAGGCTTCATAGGAATTTTTATGGTCTGAATAATATTGTCTCTACTGATTAAAATATCGAGTATATTACCTTCTTTTTTGTTTTCAGTTATTTCGTCATAATTATCCGAAAAACGATAGTTATCTATTGCCAAAATTTCGTCATTAACATTTAAACCGCCATCGTAAGCAGCAGAATTTCTATAAACTGTTCTTATGGTATTTCCAGAGAGAGAGACTCCTAAGCTTAAATTGTTTTCTGTTAGAGGTTCTACCTGAAAGCCAACATAACTAAATAGAGTAGGGTAGTCGAATGTTTCAGTACCGTTAATGTATTTTGCATAAAAATCATCTAAATTTAATCCGCTAACTTCTTCCAATGTTTTTTTCATTTCTTCGGGAGTAAAGCCTCTGTTTTCTTCCTTGTAATACTTGTTGTAAAGGAGTTTCATTACATCATCCAATGATTTTTTTCCTTTGGTATTTTTAATAATCATTAAATCGAACATATTAGCAACCACACTTCCTTTAGTATAATAAGAAATAGTAGTGTTGTAGCTATTTTCAGTTGGTCGGTATGCTTTTATCCAAGCATCAAAACTAGCATGAGCTACTGGTTGGACTTTATTTCCAGGTTGGTTTTCAATACTATTAATAGAAGATGAGAATTTACTTAAAATTTCCTCTTCGGTATAAAAACCTGCTCTGTAAAGCAGTAATTCATCATAGTAACTGGTAAAGCCTTCCATTACCCAAAGTAGAGAAGTATAATTTTCGTTAGAATAATCAAAAGGTCCTAATTCAATAGGTCTAATTCTTTTTACATTCCACAAATGAAAATATTCGTGAGCAACCAAACTTAAAAAGCCTTTGTAAGCAGAACCACTGTATGTCCATCTGTTTACTTGCAAGGTAGTAGAGCTGAGGTGTTCTAGTCCGCCACTTCCTCTGGTAAGATTATGAATAATAAAAGTATATTTTTTGTTGGGATTCTCACCAAAAACATTGGTACAAGCTTCTACTATTTTTGCCATGTCTTTTTTTAGCGTATCGATATTGTAATTTCCTTCGCCATACATTGCTACATGATGAAGAACTCCTGCAGCAGTAAAATCAAAAGTTACATGATTACCAATTTCAAAAGGAGCATCTACTAATATGTCGTAATTTTCGGCAACATAAACAAAACCTTTTTCGCCTTTAGCTTTAGGTAAAGCAGTGCTTACTTTTTTCCAGTCTTTATAAGGATGTATGGTTACTTTAGAAATTTCTTTTTGAGCAGGTTGATGTGCCATAAATATGCTTGTACCATTAAAATAGCCGTGAGAAGCATCTAAAAAACTTGTTCTTACACTCATTTCGTAAGCATAAACTTTATAGGTTACAACAATGTCAGATTTATTGTTAGAGGCAATACGCCAAGTGTTTTTATTAATTTTTTCGATGTTTAATTCTTTAGCATTTTGTTTGGCAGAAACAGCTTCAACACTTTTGGCAAATTCTCTAATTAAGTAAGAACCGGGAGCCCAAGTTGGCATATAAATATCAATTTCATTTTCTTGATGATTTTTAATAATCATCTTTACTTCGAAGTAATGGGTATGTGGTTCGCTCATACTTACTTCATAATCTACATTAGCAGCTTGATTTTGAAGAGTTAATAGTAATGTAGAAATGATGATTAATAGTACTGATAAGTGCTTCATTTTTTTTATGCTTTAATAAGAAATACTAAATATTGTTAAAAGTAAAATTAGCTAATAATATTTAGTAAAAAAAGTGGTTTTAAATAACTATATTTACACTACAAAATTGAAACATATTAGATAAATAAAAAGTATAAGGTTGTTATAAACTGAACTGACAAACTTTTAAAAATATAAAACTAACTAACTATGAGAAAAAGTAAACTTGAATATGCAAAAACCATTTTGAAGAAAGTGAGTTTTGATATCAAACTATTTAGAAAAGAATTGGCAAAATCATATCAATATCTAATGGAAGATGAAATAAAGGAATTAATGAATTGGGTAGAGAAAAATTTTGGTCAGCAATATTGTCTCACACCTATTTACGTTAAAAATAATTAGTTTTTTAATTACTGTTTTTCAAATAATTAAGCAAAAATAATTTTCTATGCTTTTTTTGTATAAATTTGCTTTTTATAAATTAATAATTTTTTACAATGAAAAACGGTACAATTAAATTTTTTAATGATGAAAAAGGTTGGGGATTTATTACTCCAGAAGATGGAAGTAAAGATATCTTCGTTCACCATTCATCTAGTAATCAACCATTAAATGAAGGCGATAATGTTTCTTTCGACATCGAAGATAGCGATAGAGGACCAAAAGCCATTAATGTGCAAGTTCAATAAGAAATATATATTTTTTATTATTACTAAAAAACCCATCGATTTAATCGATGGGTTTTTTTATTTTATTGGGTTGGGGAGCTATACACGTTTCAAAAACTTTTTCAAGATTTTCTACCATTTTTTCTTCAGTAAAGTAAGTTTTGTATTGCATTTTTGAATAGTTAGAAAATTCACTTCTTTTATTTTTATCGGTTAATAAAATTTCTAATTTTTCAGCGATAGCAGTAGGATTTTCAGAAGGAACAATAAAACCATTTTTACCATCAATAACAGATTCTATTATTGCACCTTGGTTGGTAGCAATAATAGGGAGACTATTTGCCATAGCCTCTACAATTACCCAGGGGTGTCCCTCGGGCATTTTTGGGCAAAAAACAAAAACATCGCTATTAGCAAACAACTGCATTTTTTCTTTACCACTTTGTGGGGGTAATATGGTAACATTATTCAATTGATGTTTTTCAATAAAATTCAAACATTTGTTTTTAAATTGTTTATTGTCCCAAGCTCCGGCAGCATTCAATTGAAAATTGCTAATGTTCTTTTCTTTGAGTAGTAAAACAGCTTTTAAAATGTCATCAAAACTTTTAGATGGCAAAAAGTTGGCAAAATACAATACATTTAACTCATGGTTGTTTCTTTTTTCAAGATGATAATTCGCTCCATTAGGTACTACAAAAATGTTATTGTCGGGATAGAAATCTGAAAATAAATATTTTAGATTTTTCCCTAAAACAATTACACCATTGGTATTTTTAAGTGTTTTTTTTATGAAAAAGTTAATGAATGAATTGGCTGAGTTAAGCCAATTTTTAAAATTACTTCCTCTTAGTTGAATTACTACTTTTTTGTTTTTCCATTTTCCTAATAGTATAAATGGGGCATCTTTAATAAATCCCATAGTGGTTTGGCTAATGGGAACTAAAATTAAGTCGGGTTGGTATTGGTTTATTTTTTTCAGAAAATGAAAATACATTTGAATACTTTTCCACGCTTTATTAAAACTCCATTTTCCCATAGAAGCCACATCAGCATTAATTCTTGTATCGAAATGAGTTAAATTAAACTTGTTCTTAAGTTCGGAATTTAAAATTAGCTGAGTAGCAATAGCGGGTCCTATAAAAGGAGGAGGAAGCTTTCCTAATATAAAAACTGTAGGTTTATTATTCATTAATTACTTTTTTCGAAATCATTTTAAAAGGCAATGCTATATAGGCAAAAATACACATCATCATATACACAAAAGGTGGGTAATACGTTGGGACAACACTTATAGAGTATAGTAAAATAATAGCTAATAAACCATAAGCTAAAAAACGCTGGGCGTAACCTGTTTGTTTGGCTCTTTTAAAGAAAGAAAAGAGCACTAATAAATAAGCATATAAACCAAAATATCCACTTAAAAATAAAATTCTAACATAATCACTATGGGAACCAACACCTACAAAATGGTAGGAATATTTTAATGTAAAAGGATAACCGAAAAATTGGACAAATATATTTTGGTCGGTAAATATTCCTGCCATATATTCCCATCGTCCAACGCGTCCATGCAGTAATCTTCCTGATTCTTGTTCTCCCTCAAAAACAGCAACATCGGTTTCTAATAATGGAGTAATTTTTTCTTCAATTATAGGTTGACCAAAAAATATAAATAAGCTAAATAACATTAATGAAATCCCAAATGCTGCGGCTTTGTTAGTTTTAAAATTATACACTAAAAACAATAATAAAATTAATACGAAAATAGTGTATGAGGCAATATGATGAATATTTACTAAGGCTAGTAGAGCAAAGGCAGCTACGATTAATAAAGTTCTTAATCTTTTTCTCATCGGAACTAATTTTCTTTTGGAGAAGTAGAAATAACAAGCAATTAAAAAGCTAAATAGCAGGTAAATACCATAACTTACTACATCACCAAAGCTACCTTGTATTCTGCCCATCCCTCTACTTTCTTCTACTCTAATAGGATTAATAACTACTTCATACATCAAAATTCCGGCAACAAAAATGGAGGAATAAAGAAAAGTAGTAAGTATTCCGTCTAAATCTTCTTTAGATTGTATGAATCTTCTGGCAAAAAAGTACATGTAAACAGGTAATGAAAGTTTTAATAAATATTCAAACGATTCCATAGAAAGCGGATCGAACACAATTACAAAGAATGTTCCAAGCAAAAGAAAAAATGAAAAAAATCGCATGTGTCGGTCTAATTTTGTTGAAGCCGGTTTTTTGGTTTTTGCCAAAACATAAATTACCATTAATGGGGTTAGAACTCCGGTAATATATAAAGGAGATAAAAACGGTGAAATATTTTTTAGGAAGTATAAATTATCAATTATTGGTCGGACTAAAACCAATAAAATAAACCATTTGAGTAGCCAAGGTTTTGATTTTAGCCATATTTTCCATTGATTAAACTTCACTATGCAATAGTATTTTTTTTGCCAAGTTCTGATAGTTAAATTTTTTGGCTAAAGTAATGCGTTCTTCTCGGTTTTTTGTTACAGAAGTTTTTATTTTATGAATATCTTCTGTAGTTAATTCATTAAAATAGCTGCCATTTTTCTCGTTCAGAATATGTTTTACATTGTTTTGTTGTGGTAAAAATAAATATAATCCGGTAGCTAACGCTTCAAAAATAGAAATAGCAGCTCTGGTAAAAATGCTTATATCAGCAGCATTGTAATATTTCCTCACTTCTTTGGCCTTCATAAAAGGCAATGTTTTAATTTTAGTCGAGAATGCTTTTTGCTGAATATAATTTTTCAAATTTTCACCGTGGTTATCATCATGAAAACCAATAATAAGATAAGTAACGGATATGTTATTTTGATTACACTCATCAATAATATCAATGATTTTTTCTAAGTTTTTTTCTGGGACAACCCTTGTTGCCGTAATAATTAATAATTCATCATCAGGTAGGCTTAACTCTTTTCTTTTAGAGATTCTCTCTTCTTCATTGAAGAAAAACATATACTCATCAAATCCAAGCGAAATTTCTACACTTTTTTGATGAAGTTGATTTATCAATCTCGGATTGATAAATTGAGTTATGATATCATTAGTAGAAGGTGTATAAGGAAATAAAACAGTAGATTTTTCTATAGCTAATTCATACACTTTCTTTTTCAAAATAATTTGTATGAGTTTGTTTTTTAGCTTTTTAAATCCATAAGTTTTGGCGTAAGTTTCTTCATTATCACCCAATAAGGTAACAATTTTATAGGCTGGATTTTTTTGTTCGTAAATGGGCTGAGGAAACAATTTTCCCACACCAATACATATCACTAATTCAGGGTTAAATTCATTTAGCTTAGGAAGTAATTTTTTAGATTTTACCATTTGTCCGAGCATAAAATCCGCTTGGAATCTTTCTATTTTAAAAGGAATATTTTTGTCGTTAATAGTGGTTAAGCTTCCTACATAAGCAGGAATGGTTGAAGTTGTGAAAACAGCAATATTGTGGTTTAATTGGTGTAGGGCATTTGCCAAATGAACTTCAATATATCCCATATTGGAAATAAAATGCCCACAAACAATAGCTATTTTCATATGTAGATATTTATTATTTTAATTGCAAAATACACAAAGTTTATTGTAAAGAAAACAAAGCAATAATTAAAATTTGAGGTAATTATAAAGGAGTGATATTATTATACCATTTTACTACAGAATAAACCCTCCAGAATTCACTTAAGTGTGTTGCATTTGAAAAATCTTGATTACACAATTTTAATAAATAATCTCTATCAACAATGTCAGGTGTTTTTAGTTCTTTAAGTTCCTGTGTTAGCATATCCATCATTTCATTTTTCCATTCTTGTTGAGGTGTAACAAAACCTTTTTTATCTTTACGCCAAACAATTTCACTGGGTAATTTATTGTCCAAAATTTTTCTTAAAATAAGTTTTGTCCATCCGCCATTAATTTTTTCGTTGGTTGGTAATGCTCTAATAAAATTTATCAAACGGTGGTCTAAAAAAGGCACTCTAGACTCAATTGAGAAAGCCATGGAATTTCGGTCTTCATAACGAAGTAACTCATACATTCCAAATTGTATACTTAAATTGGTGTGTTGACTAAATGTTTTTCCACCTCTTTTAGGAACTTCTAAACTTAATTCTTTCAGTGATTTTTCTTTAATAAAAGCGTAACTATGTCTTTCTGTAGCTCTTAATTTTTGTTGTAATTTTTCGGGAAGGTAGTAATAAGCAGCTCTTAAAACAGCCATTTTAACCGCAGGAGTAAAGTTTTTTCTTAATAAATAATATTGTTTAAAGAACTGAATAAATTTCATTTTTTTTAAAAGCTCAATGAGTTGTAGTCCTGCAAAATTGTAGTAACCACCCAGTATTTCGTCAGCACCTTGTCCATCTAACAACACTTTTACTTGATGTTGGTTGGCAGATTTCATGACTTCCCATTGAGCAAAAATGGAAGTAGAACCTATTGGCAAATCTTGATGATAAATTATTTTATCTAAATCTTTGAGAAAAGTTGCAGCATTAGGATAAGTGTAATGGTCGGTAACATTTTTTAATGAATTGGCAACTATTTTAGCATAATTCGATTCATCAACAGTTTTGTTTTTATAAGCAGCAGTAAATGTTTGCATTTTTTTGTCGCCTAATTGCTGAGCAGCATAATGAACAATAGCACTTGAATCTAAACCACCACTTAGACAAGAACCAATTTCCACATCTGATCGTAAATGAAGAGCAATGGAATCGTTAAATAATTCTTCAAATTGTTGGGCTAAATTTTGAGTGTTGGAAAGTTTGTCAACGGCATTATCCAACGAAAAATAATTTTGTTTTTTTATTGATAAATCGCTTAAATCAATTTCGTAATTACAACCCGGTTCAAGATCAATAATGTTTTTATATAGATTTTGATATGGTTGATGAGTTGTTCCGTAAGCTAAATAAGAACCTAAATTTTCGTCAGAAATACTTTTATCCACTTTTGCCAAAGGAAGTAAGGCTTTAATTTCGGAGGAAAAAGCAAAAAAATCTGCTGTTTTATAAAGGTATAAAGGTTTTATACCAAATCTATCGCGTGAAAGGAATAACTTTTTTTCTTCATGTTGATAAATAGTAAAAGCCCACATACCCACAAATTGGGTTATACAAGTTGCTCCCCATTCTATAAAAGCATTTAAAACTACTTCGGTATCACTTTCCGATTGAAAAACATAGCCTTTTTGTTCAAGGACTGAACGAATTTCTTTGTAATTATAAATTTCTCCATTAAAGGTAATAGAAAAATTTTCATTTTCGGCACACATGGGTTGATGTCCGTTTACTGAAACATCAATAATAGAAAGCCTTCTGTGCAGCAATATTAAGTTTGCTTGAAAGTCGCTTTCTTCAATATGCTCAACATTAGAAAGCGTTTTTATGGTTTCGTTTCCACGAAATGTTTTAACAGCATCTTCATTTGCTAGCAAAAAACCTTCATCATCAGGTCCACGATGTTGTAAAATGTGTGACATTAAAACAGCATCTGCTTTAGTCACTCCATTTTTATCGTAAATTCCCGCTATTCCGCACATAGTTCTTGATAGATTGCTGTTAGTTTATTGCCAAAAGTAGTTATTCCAAATTGTTTAGCCGTTTTTTCACTAATATTGCTAGAATTGTACTGATTGTAGCCTTTAATCATTTGCAACATTCCTTCATAAATGGCATTTATATCATCTGGATTTACTAAAATACCGTTAGTTTCATTTACAAATTCTTTAGGTGCAGTTTGGTTGGTACAAACCACAGGAACGCCACAACATAATGCTTCTGCGACTACTAATCCAAAGGTCTCGTGGCGACTAGGAAATACCAAAAAATCAACTGTTTTTAGTGTCTTGGCAATTTCTTCTTTGGTGAGCAAGCCTTTCATTTTCACCTTGTTTTGAAGCTGATTTTCTTCAATATATTTTTCAATAGCTACTTTTTCCTCGCCTTCTCCAACTATTTTTAATTCATAATCAGGATGTGTTGAAAGTAGCTGATGAAAAGCTTTTAAAGTTCTTAATCCACCTTTAAATTCATCTAACCTACTTACGAAAGCAATTTTATTAAATAAGATGTTTTCAGGTTTGGGTTTAAAAACAATATCATTTACAGGATTGTATGTTACTATAATTTTATTTTCAGGAATATTTAGTTTAAGAACTTCTTGTTTTTGATGCTCACTTACCACCAACACTTTATTTGCTTTTTTTCCTACAAATCTTGCTATTTTGGATAAAATGGGATGTTGAGCAATTCTAGAAAACGGTCCAGTATGTTCAGTAACTACAAATGGAATTTTTAATTTTTTACTAATAAAATAAGCCAGCAAACCATTTAATACTAATCCGTGAGCGTGAATAATATTGGTTGATTTAAAAGTAACTCCATATTGATAACCTTTCCAAAACCATTTTAAATATAAAAGCGGTTTCGTCCATTTGGGTAGATTTCTTTTACAAACCACCACCCTGGTTAGTTTAAATTTATTTTTATACAACTCACTAAAACAACCTTTTTGTTCTCCTTTTAATCGAATGTAAAGTGTTTGTGTATCAATATTTGAGTGAATTGCTAATAAATAATCTTCAATAAAGACACCTTTCATATTTCCTTCAAAATCAGGAAATAGTTCGGGTAAAATAAGTGCTTTTATGTGTCGGGGGTTATTCAATTTTTTTCAAATAGATAAATGTAATCACTTCCGAGTTTTGCATTTTTGTTATTGGAAACATTTCCAAACCATTTTCGGGTTAATTCATATTTTTTTTCGTTGGAAAATAATTTTGAAAGTCCAACAAAAGATTGGTTGTATCGAAATTTATTTTTACAAGTAAACCCTGCTTTTTTAAAGCTATTTTCCACCAATGTTGCAGGAACTTTGTTAAGCTGATATCTGTCTTTTCCTACTAACCTTCTTACGCCTAAATAAAATCTTATTAACCGACTGTAATTATGGTCGTAATCGGTATTTTGGATAATAATATGTCCTTTTGGTTGCACTAAAGATTGTATATAAGTTAAGAATTTCTCCACATCATCAACATGAGCTAGAATACCTAAGGAAATAACTAAATCAAATGTTTCGGGTTGAAAGTTGGTATCGTAAATATCACTTCTTAGGAAAGAAACATTGTTGGTTGCCTGTTTTGTGGCAATTTCTTTTGCCAATTTAATCATGTTCTCAGAAAAATCTACCAAAGTTAGCTGCCTGAAATTTTTGCTATTTTTTAGGGAGATATAACCATTTCCGCATGGCATATCCAATACATTGTTAAATTCAAGGGTTTTAATAAAATCAGCAACGGTTTCGGTTCTAATTTTTATGTTGTAATCGTAATTAAAATAAATATTGGTTTGCTCAAAAAATTTCTTTACTTCTTCTTTCTTCATGCGTTCTGTTTGTTTTTTACTTCCACTTATTAATCAATCTTTTCTCGTTCCATTTTGTTAATCCAAATATGCGAATAAAGAAATTAAAAACTATCCTAAAAAGCGTTTTAATTTTACATTTCAACACCAAACGTTTCATTTCTTTATCGTAAGGAGACCCGTGCGAAACAAGTATTTTGTAGCCTTCTTTATAAGATTGGCAATTGATACTACTAATACCATCTACTCTAAAAACCGTTAGTGGTTGAGGAATGTATTCAAATTTTATGTTGTTTTTGTAGGCTCGGTATATAAAATCATAATCGGCAGACAACTTGTATTTTTCGTTGAAGTTGCCTATTTTTTCGTATACTGATTTTTTTACAAAAGTAGCGGGATGGAAAATAGGCATTGTTCTTTCCATAAGTGAAATATTTGGAGCAACTTCTTTTAGGTAATCTTTATTTTGAATGGTTCGTAGCTTCACCATGTTACCATAAACAATGTCAGATTGAGAAGTTGAAAAAACGTCAACAACTTGTTGTAAGGTGTTTTCAAAATAATAATCATCGGCATTAAGAATGCCAATTATTTCACCTTTTGTCAATGCCAATCCTTTGTTCATAGCATTATAAATTCCGTTATCTTTTTCAGAAATAAATTGAGCTATTTTGTCTTCATATTTTTTAATTATGTTTAATGTATTATCTTTTGAATCCCCATCAACAATAATATATTCAATATTAGAGTAAGTTTGATTCAGTACGCTGTTTATAGTTTGTTCAATGTGTTTTTCACCATTGTAAACTACTGTTATTATAGAAACTAGTGGATTGTTCATGTTTGTTGTTGCCCGCAGAATTTTAATATCTAACTCCTAATCTATATATTTTTCAAGTTCGTTTTTTTAAAAGTTTTAGTGGGTTACCACCATAAATTCCGTAAGGTTCCAACTCATCGTTTTTTGTCACCAATGAATTGCTTCCAATGAAAGCACCTTTAGGGATTATTGCTCCCATTAACACTACGCATCCTGCCCCAACACCTGTATCTTCTTCTATAATAATTGGTTTAGAAATATTTCCTTGTAAACGATAAGGTTGGTCTTTTTTCATTTCATGAAAACTACCTCTTATACTCACATTTTCGGCAATAGCCGACCATCTTCCTAATCGAATTAATGTTAATGTACTTAGTAGAATGTTATCGGCAATTAGAACATTATCTTCAAATATTAGTTTTCCCTCATTACCAATTTCAAAAGTTACATTTTTTCCTATAGTTACGTTATTGCCTATAATAATATTTTTTTTAGGAATAGTTCTGAAAGTTGGAAATTGTATGCATTTAAACTTTTTACCCACCTTGCAACCATGTAATAAAAGGTAGATTTTTAACCATTTTCCTTTACATCGGTAAATCATGTTTTTTAAAGCCGCTTCTAAATACATTGTTAATTCAATTCTGTAGTGGTATAAAAATTAGGCGTTTCCATTCCTACTTTTAATTTAACGTAACCTTGTGCAATTCTTACAAATATAAACCCTTCTTTTTCTATTTCTGAAAATTCCCATTTGCTAAGGTAGTGTTTTTCATTAGCACTGCTATATTTTCTTAGTATAATATTGTCATTTTCTCCCCACGACCAATCTTTAGGTACTACCACTTCATTTTTTATGCTGCTAAAATTAAAAAATTCGGGAACTAAACCATTTAAAGCCATGCGAATTTCATAATCATGATCCTCGTAGCCAATAGCCGGAAAACGCTCATCGAACCAACCAACTTTTTGTATGATAGACTTATCAATAAGATAATGACTATAACTTTGATTAATAATTCCAAAATTACTATTCAAAATACCAGTGGTTTCTATCTCTTTTCTAAATGCTTTGTTGATAGAAATATCGTCATTGAATAGAAATACTTTTGGCGAATTTGCTTTTATTATAATTTGATTCCAAAGTTTGCAAAGTCCTTGCGGCTCGTCATAAGTAAAAAAAGTAACATTTTTAAAAGACATTAAAAAAGCAGTAATTTTTTCAAGATATATTTGTTGTTGTTGTTGGTTATGAAAGCCATTTACAGCCACCACAATTTGAGTATCGGGAAAAAGATGGTTAAGGTGTAAAATTAAGGGTTTTAAATAAGTATCAAAACGCTCTTTATAAGTGGTAATTCCTAGGGTATAATTTTGATTAGTTGGTAATTTATCGTTGTTATTTTTACAGCTAACAAATAACCAACTTTTTTTGATGAACCACCATTTGATATTATTCAGTAAAACAGCTGATAATCGTGAAAATTTTCCCATGCGTTAACTAATTCTTTTTAACAAAGGTTCAATAACCTTATCCCAACAAAAATAATCAAGAACTCGTTGGTGAGCAGCACTTATATTCTTTTCTATTAACAACTCATTGGTAGTTATTCTTTCTAACACTTTATTTAATTTTTTTGTGTCATTTGTCACTACAACTTCTCCGTGTTGAAAGTTATTTGAAATATATTCAAAACTCGACATTCCTGTAGTGCCAACAAGGTAATTGCCAAAATACATAGCTTCAATAAAAGCTATTCCAAAAGATTCTTTAGGAGATGAAAGGCAAAATATTTTTGCTCGATTATAATATTCATAAAGAGTTTTTCTGTCAGTAATACTACCTGTAAGCTCAATTTTATCTTTTAATTTAGGGTGATGCGCCATCCAACTATCAACCAACTTTTGGAAATCGGGAGTGACTTCTCCAACTAAAATTAGTTTCCAATTAGGCAAATTAGCTTGCATAAATGCTTCCAAAAGCAATACATAATTTTTGTCAGGAGCTCCAATTCTTCCTACAGAAAGGATGATGTTTTCTTTTTCTTGATAGTTTTTTCTTATAGGAAAATTTGCAGCAGTAAGCGTACAATTTATACCGTTTGGCATTAAAAAAACGTTATCGGTTAGTTCAGGGAATTTAGTTTTAAGTAGTTCAATAGCAGTAGGGTTTTCGGCAGAAATAGCAGTAAGTTGATTTAAAAATTGTTTTGCTTTTCGCTGGTGGAACCATTGAAAAATCTTCTTTTTGGAGTAGATAATTTCACTTTCTAACATTTCGTTCACCACATCCATTTTAAGATAAATTTTACCTTTCGGATTTAACTTTTTGTAATGTAACCCATAATAAACACTTTCTTTGGTTAAGTGAAACAAATGCAACACATCAATATTCTGAGCATGTTGTTTCAAATAATTTAGAACCGCTTTTTCTAAAAAAAGTGTTTTGCCTTGTGGCTCAATAAAATCAATGGTTAGGTGAGAACATTCACTTGCTAACAAGGTGTATTCTTTGCTATTTTTATAACAAACCAGTTTAGCATTAAACTCCTTATTTTTACCAACAGCATTAGCAACCTGACCTACATCTTTTATGAGATGAACATTTTCTGTATAAGGAAATATGGTTACAAAATTTGTTTTCATTGAAGTACAAAAATCGAATAAAATTAAAGAACTTGCTAATTTTTACGATATAATGAACGCTCTTAATATTTATAATTTATATTTGCCTTTAATATAAATTTAGATAGACATTGACAACAACAGAACAACATTACATACAATTATTAAAAGAAACATTAATTGATAAAGACAATGCTGTAAGGTATCAGTTAACTCCACTTGCTCCCGGACAAGGATCATTCTTAAAAAGAATGGTAATCAATCTTTTAATTAATACCCTATCTAAAAAGAACTTAATTATAACAGGGATTAATAAAAATGGGCTAAAACAAAGAGAGATAGGTTTAGGGTGGCCAATTAATGGTTACACTATGATAGGATTAAAAAGACTGAATAATATTCAGTTTTGTATTGAAGAGGTAATTAAAAACAAAGTAGAAGGAGATTTTATTGAAACCGGTGTCTGGAGAGGTGGAGCTTGTATTTTTGCGAAAGCTTTGTTTGAAATATATAATGAAAACAGGAAAGTTTGGGTGGCAGATTCTTTTAAAGGATTGCCAAAACCTAATACTACTTTATACCCTGAAGACGAAGGTGATGATTTGTATTCTTTAGAACAATTAAGAATATCTAAAGAACAAGTAATGAATAATTTTAAACGATTTGATTTACTTGATGATAATGTTAAGTTTTTAGAGGGTTGGTTTAAAGATACTTTGCCAACTGCTCCAATAGAAAAATTAGCTATTGTGAGATTAGATGGCGATATGTACGAATCTACAATGGATGGATTAAACCATCTTTATCACAAACTTTCTTCAGGAGGTTTTATCATTATAGATGATTATGGTGTTATTCCAGCTTGTAAAAAAGCTGTGCATGATTTTAGAGATGAACATGGCATTACCGAAGAGATTAAAAACATTGACGGTTCAGGTTATTTTTGGCAGAAAAATTTTTAAGCTACACTATTGAACGAAACCTATATTCATATTGGAATGCCTCGAACGGCAACTACTTTTTTTCAAAAGCATGTCTTTTCCAATTTATCTAATATTTCTTTTTATGGAACAGAAACAGCTTATTATAGTGAACCGTTTAATAAACTTCAATATGCTGATGATAGTTTTTATGATGTAGCAGTTTTTAACGATTTCCTAAAAAGTATTAACAACAAAAACTGCTTAATTTCTAATGAGTATTTCTGTGGTCAATCTACTTATTTCAATTTTGTTAACAGAACTACCATCGCCAATCGTTTGTATGAATTATTTCCAAAAGCTAACATTTTATTGGTGTTGAGAAATCAGATTGACTTATTACAATCGCTTTATGCTATTAATGTGCAGTGGAAAGAAACTAAAAAAATTGATGAGTTTATTTGGATGAATAATTCCGGTAAAACAAAACGAGATTCAGGAGGAGCTGCTCCGGCATATTTTAATACATCTGAAGCTTATGAAACCTTAGATGGTTACGATTACAATTCATTGATAAAAACATACAAAGAAAAGTTTGAAAATGTTACCGTATTGCTTTTTGAGGAATTTATAAGCTCACCAACAAGTTTTTCCGAAAAGTTGGCGACTTTTTTTAATTTGGATAAAGAATTGGTAATTAAATCAATATCGGAAAACAAAGCCATTAACGAAGGTGTTACTAGAGTTCAGGCAGAAAAACTGATAAAACTTAATCGTTTTTACGAATGGAGTGAAGCAACTGCTTTCAACAAAAAGATTTACAATAAATTTAAAAGAAGCATTCTTCAAAATAATCGAAATGGGGATAAACCAAGGTTTTCGAACGAGAAAATAGCTGAATTGAAAAACTATTTTAAGCCCTTAAATGAAAAGTTAAATAACGACTATCCAGAACTTGGTTTATTGCATTATGCCGACAACTATTATTTGGAGGATTTAGTGTAATAAGCTATCAACATTTTTAGCCGTTAACTATTACTTATTCCAAATTCCTTTAGCTTTACCGTGTACAATTTTCCAGTATTGAATAGGCTGAAAAATAGCTCTAGGTAACATTCCTATTAAGGTAGCTAAAATTACTCCCATGCTCCCCATTTCTAAGTTTTTTGCAAAATAAATAGAAAGTGGAATGTTGAGAATACTCACAAAAATAGCATGATACAAACTCAGTTGTATTTTGTTTACCCCTGCCAAAAAATTAGAAAAAATCATGGTGGAAGTACTTACAATTACCCAAATAGCCATTATTAAAGATAAGTCAAATGGAATTTTGATTCTATCTCCTATCCATAAATCAAAAGCATAATCAGCTACAAACAACATAAAAATAACTCCAACAGCAACCACTCCCCATAGCTTGGTTATTTTTAAGGTAGCTTGTTTTACCCAAACCATGTCTTTTTTTACATAAGCCTCTGTGTATGCCGACCAATAAGGAGCTGTAATAATTGTAAAAACCATGTTCATTATTCCAAAATACTTATAAGCAACATTATAAACTGTTACTTCTTCATTCCCAACTACCTGGGCAATTATAATATTGTCGGTAGCTGCTACTACAATAGCTGCAATTTGTGTAATAAAAAATCGGAAACCTAAATTGAGCAGTTCTTTAGATCTGCTAAAGTCTATTGTATTAAATGATGGTCTGTAAATTTTGTATTTGCCACTAAAAACCCAAAAAGTAGCGATTAACGGAACTAATAAGTTAATGATGCTGAATGATGCTCCCAAATACAACAGCGAACCATCAGTAGTTTTTATAAGAATGAAAACTGCTGCAAGCGAAAACAGACTTCCTAAGGTGTTGATTAAGCTGCTGATAACAGGTTTTTGGTCTGCGATGAAAATTACATTAATAAGTTTTACAACAAATTGAAAACAAAAGACTGTAAACACGATAAAAACTAATTGTTCTATTTCGTGAATATTATTGCTTGTGTTTAAAATTATTCCCCAATCTAAAAACTGATTAACAATAAAAAATACCACCAACATTGCTACTGCGATTATAGTAATAATAGCATAGGTAGTACTTACAAAAACTTTTGCTAATTGATGTTTACCTTCGGCTTTTGCAGCTGCAAACTTATTTCTAAGTCCGTTGCCCAACCCAATATCAAAAAAAATAAACCAGCCAATTACAGAAGAAAGTGTAAGCCAAATGCCATATTTAGTAGGATTTAAGTAATCAATGGTGAGAGGAACTAATAAAAGGCTGGTTAAAATACTAATGCCTTTTAAAACAAATGAACCGAGAATATTTTTTCTTGCCCGGACGGTTCTTTCATGACCAGAAAAAAAGTTATGAAATAACTGACGAATCACGATTTTTTAAATATACGATTGAAAAATCCTTTCTTTTTATCTTCTTCATAATATCCGTAGCCATATCCATAACCGTAGCCATATCCATACCCGTAACCCAAACCAGAAAGTTTTACTGCATTAAATAAAATAGATGCATTGGTAATTTTTCCTGATTTGTACAACTCATTAATTTGTGAGATGTATTCTTTTTTAGTTACATTTTGTCGGACAACAAAAATAGTAGCATCGACATATTTAGAAAGCAATAAAGCATCTGTTACCAATCCAACAGGAGGTGAATCGATAATAATGGTGTCGTATTCTTTTTTAAGTTCAGCAATTAATTCATCCATTTTTTCACTCATAATTAATTCCGAAGGATTTGGAGGAACAGGACCTGATGGAATAAGATATAAATTTTCTATAATGGTATCAACAGTAATATCATTTATGGTTTCAGTACCAATAAGGAAAGAACTGATACCTTTATTATTGTCAATTTCAAAATCTCCTACAATTTTAGGTTTCCTTAAATCTAACCCAAGTAAAACGGTTTTTTTACCCGACAAAGCAATTATGGTTGCCAAGTTCATAGATGAAAAAGTTTTTCCTTCGGATCCAATAGATGAAGTAATAAGAATTACCTCTTTATCTTTATTCGGTAAGAAATATTTTAAATTAGTTCTGATGGTTCTAAATGCTTCAGCAATTAATGATTTTGGTTTTTCGGAAACTACCAATGCGGAAGTATCTTTACTGTAACCAACAATGCCCAAAACCGGAATTTTAGTGAATTTTTCAATAATTTTCTTGTCTCTAACGGTATCATTAAATTGTTCTACAATAAAAATTATTCCTGTAGGAATTAAAAATCCTAACAAAAGAGCTAGTGAATAACTTTTTTTAGGAATAGGTCTTATCGGGTATGGAGTTGAGCGAGCTTCTTCAATAATTCTATTGTCGGAAACTGAGGCTGCCAATGCAATAGAAGTTTCGGCTTCTTTTTGAAGCAAGTACAAATACAAACTTTCTTTTACACGGTATTCTCTCTCAATACCAACTAGCTCTCTTTCTGTTTTCGGAATAGAACCCATTTCATTTTCTAAAGAAGCCATGGAGATCTGTAGTTCCTTCTTTGAAGCATTTAAACCTGTCTTAATGGTTTCTATATTTTGCAACAATGTATTTCTGGTAAATTTAATTTTGTTGTTGATGGCTTTTATAGCAGGCGTTTCTTCATTATAGGTTTGTTCTAATTTTTGTTTTTCAATTTCTAAATCTGTTATCTGATTTATTAACCTAACCAAAAGTGGGTCGTTAATTCCTAAAGATGATGGGGCTATATTGCTAACACTTTGGTTTTCTTTAACATATTTCTGCAAATAGTCAATAAAACTCAGTTGAAGATTAATATTAGAAATCTCATTATCTTTAAGTTTAACTCGTTCTAAAATTTGCTGCGATTTGTTACTTACATCAGAAATGCCTTTCTCAATTTTAAAATTCTGACGTTGAATTTCAATAGCTTTTAAATCTTCAGCGATAGAAGCTAGTTGTTCATTAATAAAGTTAGCTGTGCTGCTGGCAATTTTGTTTTTTTCTTTTACATCATGTTCCAAGTAAACATTAATAAGTGTATTTAAAAAATCTAAACCACGCTGTGGTACAACATCTTCTATACTTAGTTGAATAACAGACGACTGCTTGTTAATTAAAGCAATATTCAATTTAGCCTGATAAAAATCTATGTTGGTGTTAATGTTGTTGAATTTAATTCTAAAGTTTCTTTTTTCGTAATTGGGGTTGTTAAACAGCTCTTTATCAAAAGAATTTCTTTTGTTTACACTAATTATACCTATTGGCAGATGAATTTTTTCGCCAAATTGATGTATTTTTTTATATTCTTTTTCAGTTTGTTCAATTTCATAATAAAGTTCAAAAGAATTTTCATCTTTAATGGTGATATAGGAATAATTATTATATGCGTAAAAATTAAGCGAATCGTAAGTTATTTTGAAGGGAGATTCTGTGTAAACTTCTGTCTTTTTCACATTACCAACAAGGTAGTAAAGCACATCTAACTCTAAACGTTCTATAGCTTCACGCAATAATTGTCGGGAGCGGAAAATTTCAATTTCATTTTCAATATTTTTACTAACGCTATAAACATTTAAGTCTTTTAGTAATTCCTCTGTACCAACAGAAGTGCTTTTATCATCTTTAATCAACACTTTAGCAGCAACATTATAAACTGGCTTAGTGTACCAGTTATAAAAATAAGCCATGCTTAGTGTAATAGTAAGCACAAGAGCATAAACATACCAATATTTTAAATAGGTAAAAATTAGTTGCTTAAAGTTAAAATCATCTTCAGGCTCTTCTAAATAGGGATTGTTATGTTGGTTGCTTTCACTCATGGTAAACAAAGCAAAAATACAATTTTGAAATTACTAAACACTATCATTACTTTAATTGTTCAATTACTACAATTTCAACCCTAATGTTTTTCATGGCTTCCTTCATGTTTTTAGGATTGTCAACAATCATTTTATCGCCACCATAACCTTTTGCAGTCATCTGATTAGGATTTACTCCATTTTCTTCCAAATATTTTTTTACTTTTTCTGCCCTAAGCTGCGAAAGTTCTTTAGCTGTTCCGCTAAAATTCCATTCTCCATTAAGATGAGCAAACTTCCTGTCTTTTTTAATTCTTCTATTGCCATTGGTATGCCCTTGTATTTCTATAGTAATATTGTTGTTTTCTTTCAAAAACTGTTTAATTTTTTCTAATTCAGCTTTCGATTTATCTTTTAAAACAGGTGTATTAGGTTGGAAATAAATGTTGTGTGAAACAATTTTTTCGCCAACAGCTATGGGGCTTAGCAGTAAAACTAAGTTAGTATCGTGCTTAATAACGAAATTTTCTTGGAATGATTTATACCCTAATTTATCTACCTTAGCTACAATTTTATGTTCTTGATTTTGTGCGGTTATACTAAACCCATGTTCGGGGTGATTGAGCAAGGAAAAACTACTGTCAGACAATACAAATTGCACATCTATAGCTATAGGTAATTTGGTTTTGGCATTGATTACACTTCCTAAAATTGTTATAGAAGTTGGCTCACTTATACCATTATTTTTAATGGGTTGGAGTTTGTTTGGTACATGCTTCAAGGTAATATTAGATTGATTTTTGTCCCAATTTAGGCTATTTACCCATCTTGGTACAATAGGACTTAATTCATATTTTTTAATTTCCTCAGCAATTTCTTCTACGCAAGTATTTTGAATAGCAGAATAATGTTTAGTGTGAAAAATAGAATTGAACTCCATTTGATGTCCGCAACCTTTTCCGGAAATATGTAACACACTAATATAATAACTATAATCGGGATGTACTTTAAAAACAGAATCGCTTTTTGGCTTCACTTTTTTTTGCATTAAATCATTACAGAAGTTGTTACCATTGTATTTGTAATACATTACTTCATATTCATCATCATCATTAAGTTTTTGGAGAGTGTATTTTATTTCTCCTTCACCATCAACGGTAAGCTTATACCAAAAGGTGTAGGTATCTTCTTCTTGATAGTAAATACTTTCTAAACTGTCATTTTTGCTGAATGTATTATAAACTGATAACTTTACTTCTTGAGGATTGGTACAATCGGGTAATTGCTCTTGTCCTTTAACAGAAAAAGCAAGTGAAAAAATAATAATTGCAGCTAAATAACACTTCATTAAAAAATGAATTTATAATGAACTAAATTAAGCAAGGTAGCAACTTGCAAAACTAATATAGCAATGGAGTTGTTAACGCTAAACTGTTCATTATACGATATCATGTAAAGTAGAAAAAACAAGATTAAAAGTGCATAATATTTATAAATTTGTATATTTGTTTGTTATTCACCTTATGAATTAGATACAAGTATGCAACATTTTAGTAAATTTTTTATAGCGATATCATTACTTATTATTACTATTTTTTCATCTTGTGGAGATGAAGATAGAAGAGGCTGTACTGACCCTGAAGCTACTAATTACAATGTGTTAGCTAAAGAAGATGATGGTACTTGCGAATATTTAGATTCTTCATTTACTATTTATTCCAATAATGCATTAGGCTATTGGGGAAATTCTGCTACAGGCTCATTTAGTATTGGTGCTTGTATGACTAATGGATATAATATTTTTATGAATCCTGATACAACTATTATTCCTCCAGATACTATTATTGATAATAATGTTACTCCACCAGACACTACTTATGTTCCTGCGGATACTACCATTACAGGAGATACTTATTTGTTAGTAAATTCAGATTCGATGGGGAATTATGCTTTGGTGATAAAATTATTGAACCAAAGAAGTGCTGTAGAGTTTAAAAAAGGTTATTTAAAATTTGATGCAATGCTTCATCCTGATGCTTATAATGCAGGATTTAACGATTTTGGTTTAATGATTTATGGCAATCAATCAAATCCGGGTGGGATTTATTGTGAGGAATATAGACATAGTGCTCCTTTGAGTGTTTTCACTTCAGCTTTGGATACTGCGTCTTTCCGACAAATCATAGTGCCTTTAGAAGACTTTGACAAACGATATATGCAGATGTTAGATGTTGTTTTTGCTGTTAAAGGTGGAAATGCTCCTGTCAATACTAACTTATTAATATTGAATAATATTAAATGGGTTACCAATTTGGAGCAGTAATATTTGATTACATATTTATAAAACAATTAATTAAAAGTTTTATTTACTTAACGCTTCACTGATAGAAATTTTCTTTCCATTAAAATAAGCTACAATAAATGCATCGGAATAGCCTTTATCATTTATTTTTTGTAGTGATCGTTTTGCTGCTTCATAAGTAGGAAAACTACCTGCAATATATCTAAAATAAGTATTGTCAATTTGCTCCGAAGCCAATGGGAAAATACCATCAAAATGCTCTTCGGGTAATTCTTTTTTGAAAAAACCTATCTGAATACGAAATACCAATCCTTCTGGCATTTCCGGGTTTTTAGGAACAGGAACTTGTTCATTATAAAAACCTGTTTTTTCAGTAGTAAAAATAGCTTCATCAACAATTTTCAGCATTTCCTCACTCAACTCACTTTGTATGGTCAACAATTTATCGGAGCTGGTGGCTATTTTTTCTTTTAACTTTTTTTCTTCTTCTTTAAGTTGTTCAATGGTATTTTCAATAATTACAAGTTCATCTCCTGTTTTGGTAGATTTTTGTTTTTCCAACGCATTAATTTCATTACTTAACTCTGTAAGTCTATTACCATAAATTTCTTTAATTGTCATGAAAGAAAACTCGTCCGTTTCAATTCTAGTTATTTGTCTTTCTTTACTTTCTGCTATAATTTCTTCTTCATTTTCTTGGTCATCAAAAAGTAAAGAAGCTAAATAAGCATCATCAATGGCATTTCCTAATGCAAAAACAAGCGATTTCTGATTAAAAAGTCTTTTTTTATTAGAAAAATGAGTGAAAAATTCATTTGCTTTATGCTGATAGTTAATTGCTCGATACATAATTTCTATCGCTTTTTTTGATGAATCATGAGCAAAATACAAGGCACTATCGGCATATTCTAAGGCAATTAAATTACTAACTCTTCCAGTATCGCAATAAGCTTGAGGGTTATTATTAAACTCCATTTTTCTAGCTTGTAAATAAGCCAATTTAGTATATTGAGCAGAAAGTATGGCATAAGCTTGAGCTTTGTTATCATAATCTACTATAGAGATAAATTGAGCTTTAACTATACTAAAGAAAAATAGGGTAATAATTACACAAAAAATGATTTTAAAATTGACTGTACTCATTACCCAAAGATACAAAGCATTAATTAATAGCCATCAGCTAAACTAAAAAAGTTTTTAAATTAGCTTGATATTTTGAATAAAACACTATATTTGTTAATTAATGTGGGCTGAAAATAACTTTGAAATTGGATTTTTAGATTTCAAAAATTAATATTTATGATAAAAAAATTACTTCTTAGCAGTTTGTTTGTAGGCATTTTTTCATGTTTTACAATTGCTCAAACAACAACAGAAACACCAACAGTTGAGGATGAAAAAACTACTTCAAACGAAGCTGATGATGCTTCAGAATCTGATGGAGATAAAAGTATGGGAGTTGTTTTTGATGGAATGTCAGTAACACTTTCTGCCGGCATGAATGTTTATTTCGGAGATATTGCTGCATATAAACTTTTTCCACGACCAAGTCAATTTAATGAACACATAACTGCAGGGTTTAAAGCAACCATTGCCAGAGAAATAAAATGGGGGTTAGGGGCTCAAATTAACTACCAAAGAGGAAGTTTAATAGGAACCAGACAACCAGGAAAACAATCTTCATTTGTTTCTTTTGAAAATCAGTTTTTCGACCTTTCTTTTCAAGTAAGATATTTCTTAAATAAGGCCTTATTTAAAAAAAATGAATACAACCGTTTTTATTTATACGCTCAGGTTGGAGTTGGTACAATGTGGTACAGAAGTCGTTTGTACGATACCAAAACTTTCGGAACAAAAGATTATGAAGGCTGGGTTGAGGTAGAAGCTACAGAACAATTAGCACAAAAAACGTTAAGCGATAAAATTGCCAGAGCAAAAACATTTACTATTCCTTATGGATTAACTGTAAATTATAAATATAATTACAAAATTGATATTCATTTAGATATTACGCAAACGAGTACTTTTACTGATAGAATTGATGCTTTTAGAAGAGATTGGACGGCTTATGATAAGTACAGCTACATTGGTTTAGGGTTAACTTATAATTTCAACAGAACGGCTGATGACGCTCCAAAGAAAAGAGAAAAACCTAAGAAAAAAGATAAAGAAAAAGCTACATCTTCTAATGATGACAACATCAAACAAAGTTTATTGTCTAAAAAAAGCGATAAAAAAAGCAAAAAGAACAACGAAGATGATGAGTTGCTAAACATTCGTTTAAAATTGTTTGAAACTCAGTTAAAATTGTTTGAAATGCAGTATTTATTGGGGCAGTAAATAGTAACTCCTTTTTTCTTTTCTTAAAATATTCTATATGATGAATACTGACGATAGAATTGATGCTTATATAGCAAAGTCTCAAGAATTTGCTCAACCTATTTTAAATCATTTAAGAAATCTTGTTCATCAGGTAATTCCGGAGATGGAAGAAACCATTAAATGGGGTATGCCTTTTTTCGAATATAAAGGCCCTTTGTGCAACATAGCTGCATTTAAACAACACGTAGTTTTTAGTTTTTGGAAAGGGGAACTCTTAAAAGATTCTAATGGAGTTATGCAATCAAGGGCTACTAATGGTGGTAATGCTATGGGGCATTTTGGGAAAATTACTTCTTTGAATGATTTACCTGCAGATAAAATAATTTTAGAGTTGATAACTCAGGCAAAAAAACTTAATGATGATGGTGTGAAGCTTCCTCCTAAAAAAGCATCTACAAAAACATTAGACATTCCAGATTATTTTATAAAAGCATTAAAAACGAACAAAAATGTCCTAACAACTTTTGAAAGCTTTAGTTATACTAACAAAAAGGAATATGTAGAATGGATTACGGAAGCCAAAACTGAAAAAACCAGAGACCAACGTTTAGCTACAGCGATTGAGTGGATGAGTGAGGGAAAAGTAAGGAATTGGAAGTATCTTAAAAAATAAAGAACTATGCAAATACAAGCTTCAACTCCTGATGAATATATAGAAAAACTTCCTGAAAACAGAAAAGAAGTTATTCAGAAACTTAGAAAAACCATAAAAAAAGTATTACCAAAAGGTTTTGAAGAAGTACTAAGTTACGGTATGTTAGGTTATGTAGTTCCTCATAGTATTTATCCAAACGGATACCATTGCGACCCTAAACAACCTTTGCCATTTATGGGGTTAGCTTCACAAAAAAATCATATCGGTTTTTATCACATGGGACTTTATGCTGATGAAAAATTATTAACTTGGTTTACTACCAACTATCCTAAATATTGCAAAACTAAATTAGATATGGGAAAAAGTTGTATAAGGTTTAAGAAACTAGAAACCATTCCCTTTGAACTACTAAGTGAATTAGTTCAGAAAATGACTGTAGAAGATTGGGTAAAAATTTATGAAGAAAATTTGAAGAGATAAAAAAAGAAGCACTAATTAAAAATTAGTGCTTCTTTTTTGTGACCCCGGAGGGATTCAAACCCCCAACCCTCAGAGCCGAAATCTGATGCTCTATTCAGTTGAGCTACGGAGCCAATTTGAGGAGTAGTTCAACTAAATCCAAGTAATTCAATTGAGCTACGGAGCCTAAAGGATTGCAAAAATATCACTTAATTAACGCTTTTCTATTTCTGGTTCAACAAAAATTTCTTTATTACATAAACAGTTATCAAAATATATCCTAAAATACTTATCAACGTATAGTAAATCATTAAACTAGAGGAATAGGTAAAATGTATTTGACCTTTGCTTTTAGGTGGGATTACAACTCCCATAATATGATTGTTTAAAGGTTGTATATCTAGTTTTTCATTATTAAAAAAAGCTTTCCAATTATGGTGATAATTTTGATTTAGCAACAACCATTGTGGCGTTTCAGCATTATTTTCGAGTGTAGTTTTAAATTCATTGTAACCAATATAGCTGTTTTCAATGTTCGTTTTTTCAGGTTGAAATTTATAAAGTTGTGGAACATCCCAAATTAAACCACTTTGAAGACTATCGTTGGCCCGTCTTTCTTTTTTAGCAAAGAAAAATATCGGATTTTGAATATTGAAATCAAGCGATTTGTTTCTTATCGCATTTTCGTAAGCACTAAATTGAAAAGGATTATATCCTACATAAGAAATGGTTTTGTTAAAAGTGGACATGTTTTTCCATATTCCTTGCGTATAGCTTAACCCTTGATGTTCGTCAAAATATTTTAAAGCTTTGTCATTATTTTTTTGATTGATTTCATTGGGCAATTCATTAAAATAGGTTTTAAAATTACTGTAAGCATAAGGATAGGAAATTGTAGTTGGAAAAGCAAGTTGGGTTTGCATGCCTAAATCTAAAAAAGCAAAGGTAAAAAGTGCAGAAAAAACAGAAAGCTTTATACTTTTTTTGAGCAGAAAAACCAATAAGCTAATCATTAACAAAATGGCAACATTAATTACTATGTGAGTGGCTAAAAAGTTAGTCGAAAATTCTGTTAAATCTAGTAAGTTAGTAATATTGGTACTGATTTCATTAGTAGAAGTTTTTGTTAAAGATGCTAATCCTGCGAGTAAAACAAGTGCTGCAAATAAATAGATCAGATATTTATTTTTTTTGGTTGACCTTGGTGTTTGCAGGAAGTTTTTTAAACCGTAAGCAACAACAATAAGCATTGCGAAAAGAGCATAAGTCCTAAAAAATGATGGATGTCTGAACACTCCAAAACCTGGTAAGTGATAGAGTAACTGATAAACAAAAGTATTGCTACCCATGGCTATAATTAAAAATGCTAGGGTTAAGAAAGTAAGTAATAACACTTTTTTATTGGTGTAATGATTGAGAAATCCCACGATAAAGAAAAATAGCCCAACTATACCAATATAGGCATTTCGGAGTGATAAATCCGTTCCTTTAAACATCTCTGAATCACTAATAACACCATAAGGAAAAAGAAAAGAAATATAATCTATAAAGGTAAACGGATTGGAAAGTAAGAATTTATCGTAAGGCAATTTAGATAACCTGTTGAAGTAAGGAGCAAACTCTATAAACGACATAATATAAGGAAGTAATAAAATAGCGGTAACAACTACCATTGTTGCTCCTCCTATAAAAATAGAACTTAGTTGTTGTTTGCTTTTTCTGTTTTGCCAAAAGAAATACAGAAAGATGAAAAAATAAAAATATATTAATATAATAGTATAGGCTGGACTAGCAGAAGTAGTATTTAATGCAATAAATAATCCCGAAAGTACAGCATATTGTATTTTAAATTTTTTAGAAAACTGATATAGAGATCCCAAACACCAAGGCAGCCAAGCAACACCTGCTAAAAAAACCATTAATTGAGCAGAACCAACCATTAACCCAGACAAACTAAAACACAAGCCAATAATTGCAGCTGTTTTTTCGTCTTTAAAAAGAGATTTAATAAACCAATACATTCCCAAGCCTGCAATTACAAAGTAAGAAAGTAGCTCAATTATTAATGATTTCATGGTATATTTTCCAAAAAGCATGATTAACCAAGTTATTGGATTCCACATACCACTTTGCGGGTCGGAATATGCGGGGTATCCCATGTTTTGAAAACTGTTCCAGTAGGGAAAATGTCCGTTCCATAAATAATCGCTAATAAAGTAACGATAAGGAAGGTAGGCATTTACGTTGTCCCATTTGGGTACAACCACAAACAACGAAAGTGGCCATAAGCAAACCAAAATAGCCAGTACCATTAAAATGGCATACCGATATGGATAAATGTATTTTATTTTTAATGATTTTTTGTTCGAACAAATGTACAATATTTTTAATTGAGGGATTTGGAGTAGTACAATTTCTCTTTTTTCATCCAACACATTTTCTAATCTCTAATTAATAATCCTCTATATTAGGAAATAAGAAAAAAACCACTAATTTTAGGCTACATTTTAATGTTTACCAATATGCAAAAAATAATTTTACTTGTATTAGTAGTTTCTATGCTGTTTGCTTGCCGAAAATCGGATAGAGATCAAGATAAAACAATTAAAACTTCTCAAGATTATGCCACAGCTCAATCTATGTCTCAAGATGTTTTTAAAATGGTACATCAAGCTGCAATGAGTTCTCAGGGAATTGTAGCTAATCCATTAACCAGTGCTACAACGTTGTTTGGTTGCGATACTATAATTGTTGATACCACTACTAATCCAATGTGGTTGAAAATTCAATTTAATACCGATTGTGCCAATAATGGTGTTATCAGAAATGGAGAAATTAAAGCACAATTTACTTCAAAATATGATATGCTGGGAACAACAGCTAAAATCAGTTTTAATAATTATTACCATAATGGATATTATTTTGAAGGTGTTTTAAATTATTCATTTACTAGTAATACCAACAACCAACCTATTTTTGTGATGATAGCTAATGACTTTAGGATAGATGAAGGTCGAAAAAATAGAGCAATTTATTTTAGCACCAATCAGAACTTTACTATTGAAAGTGGAGCGACTACTGCCGATTTTACTGATGACACCTATAAGATCACAGGAACAGCTACAGGAAGAGCTTTTGCAGGAAATAGCTTTTCAGCATCTACAGATGGGTTAACTCAATTAGGAAATTGCAATTGGGTAAGCAGCGGAACAGCTTTGGTAACTCCAGAAAAATTAGCGGTAAGAACTTTAGATTTTGGCTCAGGATGCGATAATATTGGAACAGTTTTACTTTATGGAGCTACTTATGAAGTAACTTTTCCTTGAAATAATAAAAATGAACTTTTAAAAAGTTAAATTCAAAAAAATATAACTTATGCTAACAATAGACCCAAAAGAGATACCAGTACCAAAACTTCATCATTATTTATTAGGAGGCGTTGGTCCGAGACCAATTGCATTGGCAAGTACAGTAGATAAAAACGGAAAACCGAATCTAAGTCCGTTTAGTTTTTTCAATGTGTTTAGTGCCAATCCGCCCATTATGGTTTTTTCTCCTGCCAGAAGTGGTAGAACAGGCGCTACAAAAAATACTTTTGATAATGTAAAGGAAACCAAAGAGGTGGTAATAAATGTGGTAACTTATGCTATCGTTCAACAAGTTTCACTGGCTAGTTCTCCTTACGAAAAAGGCGTAAATGAATTTATTAAATCAGGGTTGACACCTGTTACTTCTGATTTGATAAAACCGTTCAGGGTAAAGGAATCTCCAGTACAATTTGAGTGTAAGGTAAACGATATTATTGAGTTGGGGCAAGATGGTGGAGCAGGAAATTTAGTGATCTGTGAAGTGGTAAAAATTCATATTAATGAGAAGGTATTAGATGAAAATAATATGATAGACCAACAAAAAATTGATTTAGTAAGTCGTATGGGTGGAAATTGGTATTGCCGAGCCGATCATCATGCTATGTTTGAAGTAGCTAAGCCTATTACCACTATTGGAATAGGAGTAGATGCTATTCCTGAACCTATAAGAAACAGTACTATTTTAACAGGAAATGAACTAGGTTTGTTAGGGAGTGTAGAACAACTCCCGACACAAGACGAAATAGCAGCATTTCATTATGATGGTAATAAACCACATCAAGATGCACATGTTTTGCTTAAACAAGGTAGAGTTATAGAAGCATGGAAAGTGTTGTTGAAATGAATAAACTTTTAAACTTATAACCTTATAAACTAACCTTGAGTTTCTCCGATAAATATACCAAAACCTTTAAATACCTACTTCCTACGCCATTTACCATTGCGGTAGTGCTTACCTTACTTACTTTTTTTATTGTACTTTTTACCACCAAACCTATTAATAGTGGTTTTGCGGCTTATTCTTATGATGTATTGTATTTTTGGGAACAAGGTTTTTGGGATAACGGATTGTTAGTTTTTGCTGTTCAAATGATGTTGATGTTGGTGTTGGGACATATATTGGCATTGACAAAACTATTTAATAGTTTAATTTTAATGGTGGTAAAACATTGTACTACTACAGCCAAAGCTGCTTTTTTAGTAACATTGTTAACGGTTTTAGTAAGCTTATTCAATTGGGGATTGGGATTAATTTTCGGGGCTATTTTTGCCAGAAAAGTGGGTGAATATGCTCAGCAACAACAACTTTCTATAAATTATCCGTTAATTGGAGCAGCAGGTTATTCCGGTTTAATGGTTTGGCATGGCGGATTTTCAGGTTCGTCACTAGCAAAAGTAGCAGAAGATAATCATATTAAAGAAATGATGGCGGGTATTTTTAATGAAGCTCAATTAGTTGCTTTACCTGAAAAAATTTCTTATGCCGAAACGGTTTGGTCGCCCATGAATATTGTAGTGATGATAATGGTAATTGTAATGTTGCCGCTTGCCATGTTTTGGTTGGGAAAAAGAATCACATCAGCCACTTTTACATTGACTACTCCTTGTTATAATGAAACAGAAAAAGTAGATTTTACTACCCTTGAAGGAGCTGAAAAACTAGATTACTCCCGATTATTTTCTTTGTTGTTTGGAGGAGCTATTTTGTGTTACTTAGTCGTTAAAATTGTAACGGTGCATCATTTTAATGTGTTGGATTTTTTTACTCCGAACAATATTAACATGCTTTTATTAGGGTTGGGAATAACGCTTCACAAAAATTTTACGGAATTTTTATCTGCGTTGGATGAAGCCATTCTAGGAGCAGCAGGAATCTTAATTCAATTTCCGTTGTATTTCGGTATTATGGGCATGATGAAAAACAGCGGTTTAATAGCCGACATTGCAGATTTTTTTGTTTCTATTTCTAATACGGTAACCTACCCTATTTATACTTTTTTTAGTGCGGGACTTATTAATGTTTTTGTGCCAAGTGGTGGCGGACAATGGGCTGTGCAAGGTCCAATTATTGTGCAGGCAGCTCAAGAAATAGGCATTTCTTTACCCAAAAGTATTTTAGCATTAGCTTACGGAGATCAGCTCACCAATATGTTACAACCTTTTTGGGCGTTACCATTGTTGGGTATTACCGGATTAAAAGCCAAAGAAATTTTGCCCTACACTTTGTTTTTAATGTTGGTTGGACTCATCATCTTTGTAAGTTGTTTGTTAATTTTTTAATATGAAGAAAATATTATCATATTTGTTTTTCATTCCTGTTTTATTAGTTTCAGGCTGTTCTTGGGTAGAATATTTTACCATAGGCAATAAAACAGATGCTCCAATTACTGTTACGTATGAGTTAAATGAATTAGAGGAAGGTAATATTTTTGGAATTTTTATCAATAATCCCGAAGCCTATCAATTATCTAAATTAAGTAAAATACAATGGGATAATAAATTTGAACTCGAAGATTTAGATGATAATCCGGTAATAGTTAAAGTTATATTACCACCAAAAACGATAATGATTTTTGGTCGATTGCATAACGATACTTACGAAAGCAATAATCAACAATTTATTAATAGCCGAGATTTTAATTTTAGCAGTATGGTAATTGAACACCAAGGAGAAATTATACAAATTACCAAAGCTACTTTTGATGATTATTTTCTTAAGAAGAATGGGTATGTAAAATTTGATGTGGAATAAAAATTAGATTAGATAACATTAAATAAAAAAATCCTGTTCATTTGAACAGGATTTTTTTATTTTTATTTTAGAAGTCTATCAATACATCATAAAATTAAAGGTATATCCGGCAATAGTTATTGATGCATTTTGGTCGCAAGCCCCATTACCAAAATCTATGGTTCTGGTTAACATTCCTGAAGGGTTGATATTTATCGTTCCACTCACCAACCAACGGCAACAAATTTCTTTTCTTAGTGGAGAAGTAATTTGCATGGCATAAGCCAATCCGTCTCTGTTTACGCCATTGGCAGAGCCTGTAATTAAATACACATCATCACAAATTCCTGCTAACCCATGCGTAAAAAGGGTAGTAGCTTCTCCGGCTATCCATTCATTGGTTCTGGTAGAAGCCCAAGTGGCAACTCCGCCATTGTTCGGATAAGTAATTTTTCCGTTATTTACTTGCACTGTAAAAGAAAGGTTGTTATTGGTGTTTCTTCCGTTATTGGTAATTTGTTTGGTGCCTTCTATTTTGTGATCGTTAACATAATAATTTTGCAATTGAACTGTTAACACACTTCCTGGATTTCTATATTTGTCGGAAATAGTAACGGTAATAATTCCTCTTCTGTTTTTTCCATCATTACCCATGCAATTGGTAGCTCCAAAATCTATGGTTAATGTTTTTGGCCAAGTTAAAGTATCATTCCACGCAGGACTAATAGAAAAAGTAGCACAATTACCAAAAGTAAAACTTGATTTTTGAGTAGTACTTTTCCCTTCATCATCCACAACTTCTACCACCACTTTTCTAACATCCTCAAACATACTTTCTGCCATCCAATTGTCAGTAGTAGAGTTGGTACTCATGTCGGGTTTTGTAGGCTCTTGTTTTTCATCTTTCTTACAAGAATTAAATAAGAATGGTATACTAATGATTAAGATTAAAATAGATTTTAATGTTTTCATAACAAGTAAGTTATTAATTGGTTAAACAAAGTTATGAAAAAAAAGATACAAAAATTAAACCACAGGTAAATCATCTACTGTTTTGGAATCCAGAGCATCTCTTAAACCGTTTCCAACTAAAATAAATGCTAGTACCATTAGTACAATGGCAATTCCAGGGAAGGCTGCTAAGTAAGCATTTCCTGTTATAATGTATCCTTTATGTTCAGCAATGATTTTTCCCCAAGTAGCTTGAGGTGGTTGAGCACCAATACCAATAAAACTTAACCCGGCCTCAACTAAAATAGCAGCTGCAAAATTAATAGCAGAAATAACAATTACGGGTCCTAAGACATTTGGAATGATATGTCCCGAAATAATTCTAAAGTTAGTAAAACCTAGGGCTCTTCCTGCTTCAACAAATTCTTTCTCCCTTAAACTAAGTACTTGCCCACGTACCACACGAGCTACTTCTACCCACATGGTTAAACCAACAGCTATAAAAACTTGCCAGTGCCCTTTGCCAAGTGCTAATGTTATTGCAATAACTAATAATAGTGTAGGGATGGACCAAACCACATTAATAATCCATATAATAACATCATCCACCCATCCTCTAAAATAACCGCCAATGGCGCCAAATGTAATTCCAATTACTAATGAGATAAAAACAGAAATAAATCCTACAGAAAGTGAAATCCATGTTCCTGCCATTAATCTACTTAGTAAGTCTCTGCCATATTTGTCCGTTCCTAAATAATAAGTTTTTCTAATAATATTTTTCGATTTAATTTCATTTTGAAGTTCTTCAATTGTCATCGTTTTTTTACCTTCTTCATGTGTATAAAACTCCAGAGAACCATTAATTTCATTTATTTGAGAGTTTTCTAAAGAAAAAACTACATCAGCCAAATCAAATTTTACAATAGGACCATTATTAACATCCCCTCCAGTATATTTTTCTACGACAATTTTAGCTCCTTCAAAACTATAATCATAAACAGGAATTACTTGATATACATTTTCTATTCCTTCCGAAAATTTAGACCACCAAGATTGGTTGATTGCCTTTCTATTTTTCTTTATTCTTAATAAATCTATGCTAAAACCAGGTTTTTTTGTGGTTAATTCTAACGTTTGATCGTTTGCTTTAGGAGTATTATCAGGACGAGCCAAAGGGCCTAAAATAGCAATCATAACTGCAACAAAAATAATAAACATACCAAAAACGGAAAGCTTGTTTCTTTTTAGTCTCTGCCAAGCCATTTTGCTCAATGACTTCGATTTAATGATGTTTTTTTTGTTATTCATGATACTTTCTTCCTTTCCATTTGAAATCTGTAATTAATGCCAACAATCCTATAAACACAATATATATAGGATAAATAAGCACTACAAAAACAAAAAGAACAAGATGCTTTTTCTTATTAAAAAAGTTTGCAGCCAAATATAGTAATATAAAATCAATAAGCCATTTAGAAGTGAGTAAGATTATACCAACAACCCAAAAACTATCGACCAACAATATTTCAGCATAGATTAAAAGTTGAATAAGGTTAGAAAGGTAAACTATTGAACTAAAATATATTAAATTGCTGTTTTTGTATTTTTTTGCTTTCGATGCCCATCTTAATCTTTGTTGTAAAAAAGCTGAAAATGTTGTGGTTTTATCTGTTTTTACAATGAATTTTTTATCCAGAATACCATTAACTACTTGTTGTTGGCTGATAAATTTTTCCAATAGAAAAACGTCATCACCAGAAGGTGTTTTGTGCTTATCAAATCCGTTAACATTTTCAAAAATTACTTTTCTGTAAGCAATATTGGCTCCGTTGTTTAAAATAGGGAGATTATTTCCTAAAGCTCCAAAAGTAAGGGCTTGCATGGCTAAAAAATCTAATTCTTGAAAACCATCTAACAATAAATTATTAGAAGTTTGTTCCTTAAAACCTACTGGACCAAGCAACATGGCTGTTTCATTATTATTATTATTATTAAATGATTGATTAATGTATGAAAGCCAATTTACAGGTACTTCACAATCGGCATCTGTAGAAGCTATAATGCAATAGTTAGCATTTTCAATTCCAAGTTTTAAAGCCGCTTTTTTACCATGTTCGGAACTTAAGTGAAGTAGTTGAATGTTTAATTTGCTTTTTTCTTGGTACCCTTCAATTTGTTCAACACTATTGTCTTCAGAATGGTCATTTATTAAAACAACTTCAAATAAATTATTGCCGTAAAGTTGTTTTTCTAAAGCAGAAAGACAAGCAATAATATTATTGCTCTCATTTCTAAAAGCTATCACTACAGAAATGTTATTTTCTAGCTTATTTTCCTGCTGAAAGACTATTTTTTTTAGCTGCTTTAACCATCCTACAATTATATAAACCATCGACAAAAAGTAAATGGTAGAAATAAAGACAATCAGATATAAAATTAAATTTTGCAAGCTAAAATTTGAGTTGTTTTAATCCGCTAATTCCTATAATTGAAGGCAAAGCTACATTAATTATCCACAAACTTACAGCAGCACTAATAATTAATAAACTATCGGTAGAAACTGAGCTGAAAACAACTAAAGCAACAGAGCCTCTTACGGCAATTTCGGAAATAATAAATGTGGGTATAAAAGAGCTGATTACAAAAAACAAAGGAATTAAATTGATTGTCGCAATGTCATTTATTGGTATGTGAAAAGCTCTTAACACTATGTAAAATTGAACTACAAATACAAGATACCTAACTAAACTAATAAATAACACCATACTTTTTTCTTGAGTACTTAAAAAACGGAATTTTTCCAGCCACTTTTTTTTATTTAAAAAGGGTATTTTTTGGATGACTGTCAATATAGGTTTGGAGTAAAAATAAACGAGAAATAATAAAGCCGTTACGAAGCTTCCTACTATCATCCATAAAGTAAAATAATTTTTAAATAAGATATTTTCTTTTAGAAAAAATATAGCAACAAATCCTCCCAAAAAAGTGATAATAACCTGACTAAAAGAAGCTAAAAAAGTAACGCCAATTAAGCCGGTTAAGTGAGTTTTATTATCGAGTAAATAAACTCTGGCGGGAATTTCACCAATTCTGTTGGGAGTTGTTAATCCAATAGTGATGCTTGCAAACACATGTTTTAAAGCTTTTATAAAAGGAACATTTTCAAACTTTCGGATAACAAATTTCCATTTGAAAGCTTCTATCCCCCAATTTACAGGCATTAATAACAAAGCAATAAGTAGTAAAATATAATTTTCGGTAGTTAAAACAGAAAGTGAGGAAAGGTGTGTGTCAATATCATCTTTTAATCGGAAATAAATGTAAATAAGTGCTACAATGCCAATAATTATCCTAGCAAGTAAATTGATATATTTGTATGATTTTTTATGTGAATTCAAAACAGTTAGCAAAAATTGGTTAAAGATAAGATAATATTAGGAATAGACCCCGGAACCACAATTATGGGTTATGGCGTAATTCACATCAAAAATAACAAAATGAGTTTATTGGCAATGGGTTCTATCAATTTAACTAAAATTGATACGCATTTTATGAAGTTGAAGAAGATTTTTGAGCGAACTAATTATCTTATAGAAGAATATAAACCCGATGAAGTTGCTATTGAGGCTCCATTTATGGGTAAAAATCCGCAATCGATGTTGAAATTGGGTAGAGCACAAGGTATTTCTATTGCAGTGGCTTTGTCAAGAGAAATTCCGGTAACAGAATATTCGCCAAAAAAAATTAAGCAATCTATTACTGGTAAAGGAACAGCTTCTAAAGAGCAAGTTGCCGGGATGTTAGTTTCTTTGCTAAAAATAAAAACAATACCTACACATTTAGATGCTTCCGATGGATTGGCAGTAGCAGTTTGTCATTATTTTCAGATGGGAAAACCTGTTGGTGAAAAAGGATATACAGGATGGAAAGCTTTTATAAAAGAAAATCCAAGCAGAGCTAAATAAATGTAACAATATGAAAATTATAAATAACCTCAAACTTGAAATCTTGAACTAAAGATGTTTTTCATCCTATCTAAAATACTACACTTTTTAATTTCACCATTAATTTGGGCGATTGGGTTATTGCTTTGGGTACTATTAACTAAGTCTGCTAAGCGTAAGAAAACCTTAATAATAGTAGCCTGTTCAGTGCTTTATTTTTTTGCCAATCCGTTTATAAATGATGAAGCTTTTCGTTGGTATGAAGAGCGAAACCCAACGTATGATGAAATTTCAGAAACCTATGATGTTGTTGTTGTATTGGGTGGTTTTACCTCTTTTGATGAGCAAAACGGATTGGAAGGTTTTCATGCATCAACTGACCGGTTTTTACATGGGTTGAAGTTGTATAAAACAGGAAAAGCAAAAAAAATTATGTTGGTGGGAGGTTCAGGAAGTATCGCCAATCCTGATGAAAAAGAAGGTGTAATAATGGCGGGGTTTTTAGCTAAAATTGGTGTGTCAATGGAAGATATAATTATTGAAAAAGAATCGAAGAATACTCGGGAAAATGCCGTAAATGCTGCTAAAATTTTAAATAAAGATTTTCCTGAAGGAAAGTATTTATTAGTAACATCAGGTTATCACATGCCACGAGCCAAACGTTGCTTTCACAAAGTAGGTATTACTGTTACTCCTTTTAGTGTAGATCATTATGCCGGAAAAAGAAAGTTTATTTTCGACCACCTGTTTTTACCCGATACTTATACCATTGCTAAGTGGGAAACGCTTTTTCACGAATGGGTGGGATTTATTACCTATAAGGTATTGGGATATATTTAGTACTTAGGAGTTAGAGTACTTATAAGTATTTAGAAGTTGGGAAGTTTTGTTGTATAGTGATTTGGTTATTGACCGTAAAGTTTAATGGTTATTTTTATTTAAATAGGTTAATGAGTTTTAAAAAAAAAAGTGCCTATTATTGCGAAATGATGAAGAATGTTTGTTTTTTAATTTTATTTATTTTTTTAGGGGTTGTCAATTGCTTTTCTCAAAACTATGCTGATAAAAGTTATTATTTGATTGACTCTTTAAATTTAGAGGAACTATCTCAATCAGATAGATTATTATTAGATTCTACACTTAATATTTATCATAATGCAGAACATGATACAAATAAACTTAATGCAGTAGTTTTGATAACGGAAGAGATGGTGAGTGTGAAATGGATTAAGTATAATCAATTATTAAAGCAATTAATATATAATGGGCTTTCCAAAAAATCAAGTAAAAATCTAAAGCATGTTTATCTGAAGTTTTTAGCTACTGCAATTAATAATGATGGAGTTATTGCAGATAATAATGGAGAAGTAAAAAAGGCAATTAATCATTATAAAACATCACTTAAAATTCGTAAAAGTATTAATGATAAAGCAGGAATATCTAATTCATTAAATAATTTAGCAGTTTCTTATCATGATTTTGGAGAGTTAAATAAAGCAATAGAATATCATAACAGAGCTTTAATGATTAGAAGGAAACTTAATGATTTTGAAGGGCTTGCAACTACTTTGAATAATCTTGGTTCTATATTTCGACAACAAGGAAATACAATTAAAGCATTAGAGTGTTATTATGAGAGTCTAAAAATCAGGGAAAAATCAGGAAATAAAAAAGATATTGCTCTTTCTTTTAATAATGTAGGATTTGTTCATTATACACAAGGAAATTTTAATGAAGCTTTAATGTATTTCACAAAGAGTTTAGAGATGAGAACTGAAGTTGGTGATAAATTTGGAGTTGCTAATACATTAGGGAATATTGGACTAATATATAAAAAACAAGGAAAAGTAGAAAGGTCTCTTGAAATTTTTGAAGAAAGCTTATTAAAGTTTGAGGAAATAAATGATAAGAAAAAGGTTATAGGGACTTTATTAATAATAGGAGATATTTATGCAACAAGGGGAAGTTATGATAGTGCATTAGAATATTATAATAGAGGATTGAGGCTCTCTGAAAAAATATTTTATAAAGTAGGAATAGCACACTCTCTTCATAGGTTAGGGGTTGTTTATTTTCAACGAGGTAATCTCAAAATTTCAAAAAGACATGAAGAACAAAGTTTTACTATTGCAAATGATATTCAATCACCAAAATCTATTATGAATTCAGCAGTAATTTTAAGTAAAATTCATAAACATGAAGGGGATTATAAAAAGAGTCTAAAAATGTATGAATTATACGTTACATTAAAAGATAGTATAGAAAATAAAGAAACCAAAAAGATTCTTATGCAGAAAGATTTTAAATACAAAATAGAAAAAAAAGAACAAGAAATAGAGCTTCAGAAAAAAAATATTGAAATTTTAGAAAAAGATAAAAAAATAAAGAATTATACTTTATATGGCTTAATAACCTTTTTTGTTTTACTTGTTACAGTTAGTTTATTATGGTTTAAAAATTATAAACAACAAAAAAGAGCAGCAGCTCTTAAAGCTCAACATCAGATAGAAGTATATATGAAAGAAATTGATGTGCTTAGAGCAAATATTAATACCAAGATTGTTGATGATAATAAATCGGATGTAATTGAAATAATTAATAATATTAATTCATTTTTATCAACCCCTTTGTCTGAAAGAGAAATAGAGGTTTTTGAAGAGTTATCTAAAGGAAAAACTAATAAAGAAATAGCAGATGCATTATTTGTGTCAATTAATACTGTTAAAACACATTTATTAAATATTTACGAAAAGTTAGATGTGAAAAATAGGACTCAAGCAGTAAATAAACTTAATGATTTGTAAAATAAATCCCTATTTCACCCATTCGGGTGAACGATAATACTCTCGATTCATATAGTTTTGAAAAATAAAAAATAGTAATTATTAATTTTATTAATCAAAACATGAAAAAAGCAACATTATTAACAGTATTAATTATTTCAAGTATATTTATTTATAGTCAAGCATTGTTTGTACATACTGATAAAAGTGTGGACTTATTAAAGAAAGGGACTCTAAAAGTAGTAATAACTGATGATAAAATAGGTGAAGTATTAAAGAAGGTTGTTACAGAGAATTGGCAAGCTACGAAATACGAATTTATAACCGAAAAAGAATTAAGCTCTTATGAAGACAAACAGGATGTACTTCTTTTAGGATATTTTAAAGGGACTTTTTTAGCTCATAAATGGGAACTAAAAAATACTCCTTTTTTAGGTATAACAAATAAATATAGGAAAGAAAAAAGTTACGATAGAAAAAAAGATATAACAACTTATATAGTTTCTAAACTAGAAGATTTAGAGGGTGAAGATTTAGAAAGTGTAATCTTATTAAATATATCAACACTTCAATATTTAATTTCAACAGGTGGTTATAGCAACTGGTATCCTGCTATGAGAGCAAAAATAAAATCAAAAAGCATTAAAAGAAAAACTGTATTAATTTGTGAGGATGATTTAAAAGCTCCCTTAAAAGATTTAAAAGCAAAATATACAGGAAAAGTAGAAGTTGTGGATAGAGCTACTTATAATAAAGCAATATTAAATAAAGAGGAATATGTGTTTTTGTTGAATGTTAGAACTTCGTTGTTTCATTTATTAGCTTTAATTGATCATAAAGGATATGTCTATAATTCCGAAATCAATTCTTCTTCTGCTCAAAAAGATTGGGACAAAGAGTATCAATTAAGATTTTTTAAGTATTTAAATTAATAAATAATATTCAGTATCATGAAAAAAAATTCAAACACAATAATATTAATTTTAGGGTTAATGATGTTAGTTAGTTGTAGTAAAGAAGAAAATAATGTAGCACCTACAACTGAAGAGGAAGCTACTGTTGCTACCACAAATTACCCTTCTCCATGTTCAAGTAATCTTACTGATAATCAGGTGGAGTGTTCTCCAAATGTTTTTCCAAATTCTACTGTAAATCCAACAGTAGTTTTGTCAGGTGATTCTAAAGAAATGAATGGAACTGTCTCTGGTTTTCCTCAGGGAGGAGATATAAATATAAGGTTTGGTGCTGTAATTAGTGCTGGAGTGTACGCATTAGTGGATAATGCTTCTTTGTCTGCTTCTCAAGCAAATATTGCTATGACTCCCTCTGTTTGTTCAATATGTCCTTTCAGATCAACAAGTGGAGAACTATATGTTACTGAAACATCAACACATTGGATTGCAGAATGGTGTAGTGTGAACTTTAATTCAATGACAGTTACACCTAACTCTTCCGTTACAGGTAGAATGATAGTTACTAAATAATAATAGAATAGTATGAAAAAATATAGATTTCACTTAATAGTTTTTGTTTTATGTTTAATAACTACTAAAGCTTCATTTGCTCAATGGAGTGTAGGTACATCTGTTACTTATTTAAATTTATTAGTAAAAGATGGATATGGTAATTTTGGGTTGTCTCTTAAGGCAGAAAAAAATATGTTGTATTTTGGATTTGCCTATGCAGCAAAAGCAAGTGGATCACGAACTGTTTTAGCAGACACAGCTGTTTTAGAAAAAGGACAAGCAGAGGCATTATCTACCTATTCTTTAAAGTCGTATAAATTATTTATAGGTGTTAAAAATTATTTTATAGGTGCTTATGATGAGGATTTTGGCTTTTATGGGTTGGTAGATATTGGTTATTATTACATGCCTATTACCAGAAGATTAGAAGGGCCTGTCGGTGAAGCAAGATATTACCGACATGTATTGTTTGGAGTGAGTAAAGAGCGAGAAGAAAGCTTTGTTGAATCAAACTTGTCGGAGACATTAGTTACAGGCGGGGTTGGATTAGGTGTAGAAAAAAAGATAAAAGAAGTATATTTATATACTCACGCAACAATAAAAATGACTGTTACTCCACCGGGTAATTCCGCAGCAGGGGATGGAGGATCGTCTATTTTTTTTCCTTTTGAATTTAGTTTTGGAGTAAGAGTACCATTAGATTATTAATTAAAATAATAAATAACAATTTAAATTTAAAATTATGAAAACAAATTACTTTTTATCACTACTATTAACTTTATCAACATCATTAACATTTGCACAATGGGCAGTAAACTCTAGTCCTGTAGCAGGATATTATTACGTAGATGACATACATTTTATTGATAATAACATAGGATTTATGGGAGGGATAACTGCGCTTATAGGAGGAAACGGGAAAATAAGTAAAACAACGAATGGCGGATCTTCTTGGACAGATGTTTTTAGTGTTGCAGGAAAAACAGTTAATGATTTTTATTTTGTTAACTCGAACTTAGGATTTGCAGTTGGAGCAGGTGGGTTAATAGCCAAAACAACTGATGGTGGCAATAACTGGACTTCCCAAACTTTTATTAATCCTAATACTAGTACACCTGAAGCTTTTATGTCGGTTTATTTTGTTGATCAGAATATTGGATATATTGCCGGAGGTTATTATGAAATGATGGTGTTAAAAACTACAGATGGTGGTGCTAACTGGACTCCACTTACAATGCCATCATATTTTCAACGATTAAAATCAGTGTTTTTTACAGATGCTAATACTGGTTATGTTGCCGGTGGTGATGATACGGGAGGAGGAATAGGGAAAGTTTATAAAACAGTTGATGGAGGAGCTACTTGGGATTCTTTAGTTACAGGAATTTATAATAATTATTTCAATACTATTGTCTTTACAGATGCGAATAATGGAGTAATTGGGTGTGATGTTAATGGTTTACTTATAAAAACATCTGATGCAGGACAAAATTGGACACAAGTTACTAATCCAGCAGGAACATCATCTGTTCAAGAATTAAGCTTTGTTAATGCTAATTTAGGATATGCATGTATCTTAACAGGTAAAATCATTAAAACAACTGATGGTGGTAGTAATTGGACTCTTGATGCAAATGTTAACCCAAATATGTCTGCTTTATATTCTATTTCTGTTCCCACAACTAGTTATGGTGCTTCAGCTGGATTGTTTGGTTATTATGCAGAACTAACAGGCTCTACAGGTATTGATATGATGGTTGGTAATAATGATGAATTATCTGTTTACCCTAACCCAACAACTAACGTTCTTAATATAAATGTAATGGATGAGATAGAAAAAATAATTATTTACGATATAACAGGTAAAGTACAACATGTTAAATTAATAAGTACTGATAAAATTGATGTATCTAACTTAACTGAAGGAATATATACTATGCAAATCGTCTTAAAAGATAAATTATTACATACTCGATTTATTAAGAACTAAATAGTTATTAAAATAATTATTAAAAAGGCTGGAATAATTTCCAGCCTTTTTAATTTAAGTAACATTGATGTCCTAAATACTAATGTATAAAATCTTTCAGCCTCAAATAAATAACTAACTTTGCGTGAAAGAACAAACTTTAGTAGACATGAAAAAACTGATTACATTATTCGCATTTATCGGATTGTTGGTTCAATTAGCAATAGCACAAGACACTACAAAAACAGTAAAACCGATACATTTTAAAGGGATTATTTTTGATTCTGACAGTTTTTCTATTCCGCTAAAAGGGGTTAATGCTACCATTAATAACAAAAAAGGATTTTCTACTAACCAAAATGGAAATTTCAGCATAGATGTTTTTCCAAATGACACCATTAACTTTACTTATGTAGGTTATCATCCGCTTAAAATTTATATTCCTGATACCTTGAAAGGAGGAAATTTAACAGCAAAGTTTTTTATGGTTAGCGATACGATAAATTTAGCAGAACATTATGTTTTTTCTGATGATGGCTATGATAATTTTAAAAAATCTTTCTTAGATATGGAAGTTCAGCCCGACAGAGATTTGACCAATGCTAAAAACAATATTTATTTGTCTTTGTATGAAGCTAAAACCACTCAAGGCAATTGGACAGCTGAGGACAATGCCAAAAATGCTATAAAACAAGAAGAATACAAAGTAATCTATAAAGGGTCTATTCCTCAATTCCAAATTGTAGATGTGGTGTTAATATCTACCAGTATTTTGGAGCATGTAGCCACCGGAAAAATGAAAGAACGAGATTTTTACGTGGAATTAGTTAACCTCCAAAATCAAAGTAACTTGATTTATTCTAAATCAGTGGAGTAGTGGAGCTTTTCTGAAAGTTTTGAATTTTTAGGAATAGATAGATTGATGAAAGAGATAGATGAGGTTGGAGGTTGTTTAAACTTTTGAATTGAAACTAATGGACTACAGATTTTTAATCAATCAGCACAACAGTATTGCACTTACTTTAATCAGTCCAGTTTTATATGAAATCAGTGGTGAGGAAATTGCATATTTACACTCTGAGGAACATCATAATCTGTTTTTTATACATCTGAATGAATACCTAAATACAACCTTTAATTCTCCCTTTAATAATGACAAGCAAGTTTCGGTATTTACTTTAATAATCGACTTGGCAGAAAAATTCAAGGGTAATGAGTCTTTTGATAACTTCTTTAAGGAAGGAAAGAAGTTACAAGAATATTTTTTTAAAAACAGATATTATAGGTACTATATTTCTCCTTATGAAATTGATTTTGAGATTTCGTTTGCGGAGTTAATTAGGTTTCAAGCTAACTATTCAAAACATAGTCTTTATCATTTAGATATAATGAAAAAGAACCTAAAGAAAGTATTCGAGAAAAATCAAGTTCCAAACTTTGAAAATGAAGATTATAATGACCATTTAGAATATTTCAAAGAATGTGTCTTGGATGATCGGTTAAATTTCAATACAACACATTTTATTGAAAAGTTAGGTAATTTTTTTCTAGCATACTATGACCTAATCAATTCGAACGATAACATTAGGATAAGAAAAGCAATACAGGATTTTATTGAGAAAAATGGAAAACCATTAACCAAATGGAATGTTCCCCACCCTGAGAATATGACCGAGGTTGAAAAGTTTCATTGGGAAATCAAATTCATAACGAGATTTGATAGAGAAAGACTAGAAAAGTTTATCCCAAAAACATCAAAATATTTAATCGAACAGGAATCCTCTCTGGAAAATCCAATAATCAAGATCTAATCTTCTCTAAGCAAAGTATTTGATGCGTTTTTTTTATTCTTTTAGATTTTATCTATCAGAAGTAATTTTTCTAAGTTAGCAAAATTTGTTGTACTCACTTCACTCTAGTATAAGCCACTACTTTGGTTTCAAAAAATTCTTCATCAAAAAAGTGGGAGATAGGAAAGATTTCTACTTTTTTGTTGCTTTCTTCAATTTCCTCAGCTAAATCGCCACCTTTTAAAAATAAAATACCATTTTTAAGTTCATGTTCGCCATTAGGCAAGAGTTTGCCTTTTACCCATGGTAAAAATTTTGCAATACGGGTTACTGCTCTGGTAACTATAAAATCGAATTGTCCGCTAACATCTTCAGCTCTTTGGTGGTAAGCTTTTATGTTGGTTAAGCCTAATCTGTCTGCAATTTCGTTTACCACTTTAATTTTTTTACCAATAGAATCTACCAACACAAATTGGCAGTTTGGGTATAAAATAGCCAATGGGATTCCCGGAAAACCACCGCCTGTACCTACATCCAAAATTTTTGTACCGTCTTTAAAATCTACTACCTTAGCAATCGCTAAAGAGTGTAACACATGTTTAAGATAAAGCTCATCAATATCTTTTCTGGAAATCACATTAATCTGAGCATTCCAATCTTTGTACAGCGGAGCCAGCATAGCAAAATGTGCTAATTGCTCTTCACTTAAATGGGTAAAATATTTTGTTATCAGTTTCATTTGTTGTTTAAATAAAGTTAAACGTTTGATGTTTGAGGTTTCTAATTCACACATCAAAATTTCTAAGTACTCCTAAATACTCAAGGCACTCATAAGTACTTTTAACTCCAAGTAGAATTAATCTCTTCAATATAATTTAAAATCTTTTCTCCGCCTATTTTGCTTTCTGAAGAAGAAGTAAACGAAGGAGGCATGGTTGCCCAGTATTTCAGCATTTCTTTTTTATAATACAATAAGTTTTTATTCAATACCGAGCTGCTTATTTTATCAATTTTTGTAAAAACAATAGCAAAAGGAACTTGTTTTTCACCGAGCCATTCCATAAAATCGAGATCGATTTTTTGTGGAGGAAGTCTAGAATCTATTAAGACAAAAAGGTTTAACAAATTCTCTCTGGTTAAGATGTATTCAGAAATAAAACCTTGCCATTTCAGCCTGTTTTTTTGTGATGTTTTAGCATAACCATACCCCGGTAAATCAACTAAATACCAATTGTCATTAATTAAAAAGTGATTGATAAGTTGTGTCTTTCCTGGAGTTTGAGAGATTTTAGAAAGTTTTTTGTTGTTGGTAAGGTAATTTATTAAGGAAGATTTCCCCACATTAGACCTTCCTATAAAAGCGTATTCAGGCATGTTTGGAGCCGGACATAAGTCTAGTTTGGTATTGCTAATTACAAATTCTGCTGATTTAATTTTCATGCCGCAAATTTAATTTAAATCAGACAAACTTAGCTTAATTCGGATAAACTTAAATAGTCTTCAGAAATAGAATTTAAGAGTGCATTTTCTCCCACTTTTTATCAACATTAAAATATATTGAAAATCAATCGTTTGTATGTTTTTGTAGTGCTAAAAGTGGGTTTAAAAAACTAAAAGTTATCAACAAAGTGGTAGAAAGTGGTAGAAAGTGGTAAAAAAGTGACTATATTTACATTTTAAAAATTAAAAGCTTGAAATAAAGTCTATTGTATGGCAAATTTCATTGGAGAATTTGAGTGTAAGCTAGATACGAAAGGAAGGTTAATGCTTCCTTCGGGTCTGAGAAAGCAGCTGGACCCGGCTGCTCAGGAGAAGTTTGTCCTAAATCGAGGTTTTGAAAAGTGTTTGGTGTTGTATCCAAAAAATGAGTGGGAAGGAATTAGTGCTGAGGTAAACAAGCTAAATCAGTATGTTAAAAAGAACCGAGATTTTATTCGGTATTTCTATAGAGGTGCATCAGAATTAACTGTTGATGCAACCGGAAGAATTTTGTTTCCCAAACAAATGTTGGGTTATGCAGGGGTGGTAAAGGAAGTAGTGTTGTTTGCCTATTCTAATAGAATAGAGGTTTGGGATGCAACAACTTATAATAATTTATTAACTGATGAACCAGATGATTTCTCCAGCTTAGCTGAAGAGGTAATGGGAGGTTCTAAAAACAACGGGCAGCATGACGAATTATCATGATCCTGTTTTGCTTAAAGCGTCAGTTGATGGTTTGAACTTGAAAGGTGATGATGTGGTGGTGGATGTTACGTTTGGTGGAGGTGGTCACTCAAGAGAGATTATTAAAAGATTAAGTGATAAAGGCAAATTATATGGTTTTGATCAGGATGAAGATGCGGTAAAGAATAATTTGGAGGATGAACGCTTTGTTTTGGTAAGACACAATTTTCGTTATTTGAAAAATTACTTAAAAATGTATAATGCCATCCCTGTTGATGCGGTGTTGGCTGATTTGGGGGTGTCTTCACATCAGTTTGATGAAGGTGAAAGGGGCTTTTCCATTCGCTTTGATGGTCCATTGGACATGCGAATGAACGTGAATACAAAACTTACTGCTAAGCAAGTGGTGAATGAGTATGATGACGAAAATTTGTTGAGAATTTTCAGGGCGTATGGAGAGATAAAGAATGCTTGGAAGTTGGTTCAGGAAATAATTAAAGCAAGGACGTTGGTAGAAATAAATACAACACAAGAGCTGTGTGATGTGGCTCAAGCATGTGTGCCGGGAAAAATGAGAAATAAATATTTAGCTCAGGTTTTTCAGGCATTGCGAATAGAAGTTAATGATGAGATGGGGGCTTTAAGATCGCTGTTAGAACAATGTTATGAAGTGATAAAACCAGGAGGGCGGTTAGTGGTAATAACTTATCACTCATTAGAAGATAGAATGGTGAAGAACTTTATAAAGAATGGAAAAATTGATGGGGAGTTGGAGAAAGATTTTTATGGGAACCCATTGTTGAAGTTTAAAGCAGTAAATAGAAAGCCAATTGTAGCAACAGAAGAGGAGTTGCAGCAGAACAACAGAGCAAGAAGTGCCAAATTAAGAATAGCAGAAAGATTGGAAAATAGAGATTAGAAATTAAATAACAAATAACGATTAACCAAAAAATGAACAAGTTTAAACAAAAAGAAAGAACTGAAAAGCAGGAGAGGGAGAAAAAGCCTTCTAGTCCTAACTTTTTTGTATCGCTTATTTCGGGCAATTTCTTGGCAAAAGAAAATGTGGTGAATTCGCTTCCTTTTGTTTTTTACTTGACTTTATTGGGAATTCTGTACATCGCCAATGGATATAATGCCGAAAAATTGGTGAGAGAATTAGATCATGTAAATGATGACTTAAAAGAATTGCGCTCGGAATACATTACTATAAAATCAGATTTAAATTATGAAAGTAAGCAGTCTCAGGTAGCTGAAAAGACTGAAGCATTTGGTGTGATGGAGTCTATTGTTCCGCCAACAAAAATTAAGTTGTCAAAAAAAGAAATAGAAAGTATTAAATGAATACAGACAGAAAAGCCATATTATCTCGTGTTTATATCGTTTATTTCTTTGTCTGTTTGTTTGCCCTCGTAATTGTAGGTCAGACAGTTAATATTCAAGTTGTTGAAGGTGCTCATTGGAAAGAAAAAGCAGAAAATCTTACTATAGAATATAATAATATTGAAGCAGTAAGGGGTAATATTTATGCTGCCGATGGAAGTTTATTAGCAACTTCAGTTCCTAAATATGAAGTTCGTTTCGATGCGAATACGCCATCCATTACAGATGATTTCTTTTACCAAAATGTAGATTCATTAGCTATTGAACTCTCTAACTTATTTCCTGAAAGGTCAAAAAAACAGTATGTAGCAGAACTTATTGCTGCCAGAAAGAAAGGGGCAAGGTATCATTTAATAAGAAGAAATGTAAAGTTTACTGAACTTAAACAAATGGAAGAGTTTCCTATTTTTCGCAAAGGGAAATATAAAGGAGGCTTCATTTATACGCAACAAAACAAAAGAGTTAAGCCATTTAATATTTTGGCCGCAAGAACCATTGGTTATGATAGAGAAGGAATTCAACCGGTAGGTATAGAAGGAGCTTATAGTAAAGAGCTAAGAGGAATAAACGGAAAAAGATTAGAGCAAAAAATTGCCGGAGGTGTTTGGATGCCTATTAGTGATGAAAATGAAATTGAGCCAGTTGATGGAAGTGATGTCTATTCTACAATTGATGTGAATATTCAGGATGTTGCCGAAAATGCATTGATGAAACAATTAAAGCTTCATCATGCAGGATACGGTTGTGTGGCAGTAATGGAAGTAGCTACAGGTGAAATTAAAGCTATTGCAAACTTGCAAAGAACTAAAGACAGTACTTATTATGAATCTTACAATTTTGTTGTTGGAGCTGCAACAGAGCCTGGTTCAACATTTAAATTAGCTTCATTAATGGCTGCTTTTGAAGATGGTTTTCTTGAGTTAGATGATATGGTAGATACTGAGAATGGAACTACCAAATTTTATGATGCAGTAATGAGAGATTCTCATAAAGGAGGTTATGGTAAAATTTCTATTAAAGAGTCTTTTATAAAATCATCTAATGTGGCCATTTCTAAAGAAATAAACAGAGTTTATGCTAAAGACCCACAAAAATTTATTGATAGGTTGAACAAAATGTATGTGAATAAGAAATTGGGTATTGAAATTTCCGGAGAAGGAACGCCATACATTAAAAATACATCTGATAAAAGTTGGTCAGGAATTACCTTGCCATGGATGTCTATTGGTTATGAGGTTGAATTAACGCCTTTAAACATTTTAACTTTTTACAATGCAGTGGCTAACAATGGTAAAATGGTAAAACCAAAGTTTGTAAAAGAAATCAGACACAGAGGAAAGTTAGTTAGAAAGATAGAAACGGAAGTGTTAAATCCTTCTATCTGTTCAGAAAAAACTATTAAAATGGTTAAAGAAATGTTGGAGGGAGTAGTGCAAGAAGGTACAGCAACTAATTTAAAAAATGATGTATATAAGATTGCCGGAAAAACAGGTACAGCACAAATTGCCAACAAAAAATTAGGGTATAAATATAAGAAAGACATTAAAGTTAGTCATCAGGCATCATTTGTAGGCTATTTTCCAGCTGATAATCCTAAATACACTTGTATAGTTGTAGTTAATGCTCCATCTAAAGGAGTGTATTATGGAAATTTAGTTGCCGGACCAATATTTAAAGAAGTTGCCGATAAAGTTTATGCTACTAGTATAGGAATTCATAAAGAAATTCATAAAAAAGAAAATCAGGCGAAATCTAGAATCCCTTATGCTAAAGATGGTTATTACCCCGATTTGAAAAAAGTTTATGAAGAATTTGGACTAAAAACCAATCAAGGAAATGAAGTTACAGAATGGGCAAAAGTAAATACTGATGTAGCTGCTGCTCATATAACTGCTAGAAAAGTATCTCCAATTTATGTTGCTGATGTAACCGGTATGAGCATAAAAGATGCCTTATACATTTTAGAAAATCAAGGATTAAGCGTGTTTTTTAAAGGAAAAGGCGTGGTTAAAAAACAATCTATAGCACCGGGAGAAAAACTAGTGAAAGGAAACAGAATATTTTTAGAATTAGAATAAATAATGAATAAACTTTTAAAAGACATATTATACAAAACAGGGATTGAGGAATTAGTTGGCAATACCAATATTGCTATTGATAAAATTTGTTTTGACTCTAGAGAAGTGGAAGATGCTAGTCTGTTTGTTGCTGTAGTAGGAACTGCTACGGATGGACATCAATATATTAATCAGACTATTGAAAAAGGAGCTGTAGCCATTGTTTGTGAGCAATTTCCTGAGCAATTGCATGATGGGATTACTTATGTAAGAGTAAAAAACAGTGCAGCAGCTTTAGGGATTATAGCTGCTAATTTTTACGATAATCCTTCTAACGAACTCAAATTAGTAGGAATTACAGGAACGAATGGTAAAACTACTACAGCTACCTTGTTGCATGAATTATTTATGCAGCTAGGCTATCAAGTTGGATTGCTTTCTACAGTGGTAAATAAAATCGGAAATGAAGCTATTCCTTCAACACACACAACACCCAATGCAGTTGAGCTGAATAAGTTGTTAAGAAAAATGGTGGAAGCAGGTTGTGATTATTGTTTTATGGAAGTCAGTTCGCATGCTATTCATCAACACAGAGTTACAGGGGTGGCTTTTTCAGGTGCTGTTTTTACCAATATTACACACGATCATTTAGATTATCATAAAACATTTGATGAATACATTAAGGCTAAAAAAATGTTTTTTGATATGCTACCGGAAAATGCTTTTGCACTGGTGAATAAAGATGATAAAAACGGTATGGTCATGCTGCAAAATACAAAAGCTAAACCATACACTTTTGCTTTAAAAAGTGCAGCAGATTATACTGCCAGAATATTAGAAAGCGGCTTTTCAGGAATGATGCTTCATATTGATAAAAATGAGGTGTGGACAAAACTAATTGGAGGTTTTAATGTTTACAATTTGCTGTCAATTTATGCTGTGGCAGTATTGTTAGAACAGGATAAGTTAAATACATTAACAGCAATTAGTAACCTAAATGCAGTTGAAGGAAGGTTTCAATACATTAAATCTCAAGATAATATTTCCGGAATTGTAGATTATGCTCATACACCTGATGCACTCAAAAATGTATTAGGAACAATTAGTGAAATTAGGACTAATAATGAAACAGTTATTACTGTTGTTGGATGTGGAGGTGATAGAGATAAAGCCAAAAGACCTTTAATGGCTCAAATAGCTTGCGAGTATTCTAATAAAGTAATCCTTACATCAGATAATCCAAGAACAGAAAATCCAGAGCATATTATAAATGACATGAAAGCTGGTGTTGAGCCGCAGCATTACAAAAAAGTATTGTCCATTACTAACAGAGAAGAAGCGATTAAAACAGCATGTATGCTAGCGGAAAGCAACGATATTATTTTGGTAGCAGGAAAGGGACACGAAAAATACCAAGAAATAAACGGAGAAAAATTTCCATTTGATGATTTAGAAATATTGAAAAAAAATTTGATGTGAGGATGTGCAAATATGCAAATGTGAGAATAAGTAAATGTAATTAAAGAGTGAATAAATGAATAAAGAAGGAAAAACCAACGTGATATTAGAATTGACAATTGATTTTTCATTGAAAATAATAAGTTATGCAGAGTTTTTAGAGAATGAGCGAAAGTTTGTTGTTGCTAATCAATTATTAAAATCTGGAACGAGTATAGGAGCAAATGTTTGGGAAGCCCAAAGTGCTGAGAGTAGAGCGGATTTCATTCATAAATTAAAAATTTCAAATAAAGAAACTTACGAGACAGAATACTGGATAAAACTATGTCAATTGGCAGAAAGTTACCCTAATCCTGATGGTTTGCAAGATGACATTTTAAGTATTAAGAAAGTATTAGGAAAAATAATTTCAACATCAAAGAATAATAATTAAACAAATTGAAAATATTACTAATTCACACATACACACATTAAAAAATTAGCACATTAATTATGTTATACTATTTATTTAACTATTTAAACAAATTTGATTTTCCAGGTGCTGGAGTATTTGAATATATTTCTTTTAGAGCTGCTATGGCAGTTATTGTTTCCTTGGTTATTTCAATGATATTCGGAAAAAAAATTATTCAAAGACTACAGTTGTTACAAGTAGGAGAAATTGTTAGAGATTTAGGGTTAGAAGGACAAATGAAAAAACAAGGAACACCAACTATGGGAGGGCTTATTATTTTGGCTTCTATTCTTATGCCTACATTGCTTTTTGCTAAGCTAGATAATATTTACATCATTTTGATGATAATTTCCACCATTTTGTTAGGGCTTATTGGTTTTATTGATGATTACATTAAAGTATTTAAGAAAAACAAAGCAGGGTTAGCTGGAAAGTTTAAGGTAATGGGACAAGTAGGTGTTGGGATTATTGTAGGTACTATTCTTTATTTTAATGAAGATGTAGTGGTAAAACAAAAAGTAATGGACGTTAACGCTCCTGCACACATCAGCTACGAAATTGAAAATGATGTAGAAACTAAAGTTGTTGAAAATTACACTTGGAAAGAAGTAAAATCAACCTTAACAACCATTCCGTTTTTTAAAAATAATGAGTTCGACTATGCATCACTGACGAAGTGGGCAGGAAAACATTCATACTTACTAGGTGGGATATTGTTTGTGTTAATAGTTATTGTAATTATAACTGCTGTTTCTAATGGGGCAAATATGACTGATGGTCTAGATGGTCTCGCCACAGGAACCTCCGCAATTATAGGAGTTACATTGGCAATTTTCGCTTATGTATCCGGTAATACTGTTTTTGCTGAATATCTAAATATTATGTACATCCCTAACTCTGGGGAGTTGGTAATCTTTATTGCTGCATTTGTTGGAGCTTGTGTAGGCTTTTTATGGTACAATTCATATCCTGCACAGGTTTTTATGGGAGATACTGGCAGCTTGGCATTGGGAGGAATTATAGCGGTGTTTTCTTTAGCGGTAAGAAAAGAATTACTAATTCCATTGTTGTGTGGTGTATTCCTTATCGAAAATCTATCGGTAATGATACAGGTGGGTTATTTTAAATATACCAAAAAGAAATACGGAGAAGGAAGAAGAGTGTTTTTAATGGCTCCACTTCATCATCATTTTCAAAAGAAAAACATGCACGAAGCCAAGATTGTATCTAGGTTTTGGATTATAGGAATTATGCTGGCACTATTAACTTTTGTAACGCTTAAACTGAGATAGGAAAGTCGGAAGACTGAAGATCGAAGAAAAAACTAATAATAAATAATGAAAATGTCTAAAATAATCATACTTGGAGCAGGAGAAAGCGGAACAGGGGCAGCTATTTTAGCTAAAAAACAAGGGTTTCAGGTTTTTTTGTCGGACAAAGGTAAAATACAAGATAAATATAAAAGCGTTCTTTCAACTATTGATGTTGAATGGGAAGAAAATCAACATACTGAAAGTAAAATTTTTGAAGCTACAGAGGTAATCAAAAGCCCTGGCATTCCAGATACAGCCCAATTGATTGTTAAGCTCAGGGAAAAAGGTATAAATGTGATTTCAGAAATTGAATTTGCAGGAAGATATACAAACGCTACAATTGTTGGAATTACAGGAAGTAACGGAAAAACAACAACTGCCAGCTTAACTTATCACATGTTAAAAAAAGCAGGATTAAATGTTGGCTTAGCAGGAAATATCGGAGAAAGCTTTGCCAAGCAAGTGGCTCAAGATGATAAGGATGTTTATGTGTTAGAGTTAAGCAGTTTTCAATTAGATGGGATGTTTGATTTTAAAGTAGATGTGGCGGTTTTGTTAAACATCACTCCTGATCATTTAGACAGGTATGATTATCAACTGGAAAATTATGCAGATTCTAAATTTAGAATTACGCAAAACCAAGATGAGAATAGCCATTTTATTTATTGCTATGATGATGAACTTATTCAACAACAATTAAAAAAAAAACAATTAAAAGCTCAGTTACATCCTTTCAGTATTGTGAAAGAAATGGAAAATGGAGCATATATAAAAGATGAAAAATTAATAATAAACATAAATCAAAAACAACAAACTATGACACTACAAGCGTTAGCACTACAAGGAAAACACAATCTTTACAACTCAATGGCTTCGGGCATTGCAGGAAGAGTGTTGGAATTAAAAAAAGAAATTATTAGAGAAAGTCTTTCAGATTTTCAAACCATAGAACACAGGTTAGAGCCAGTATTAACGGTTCATGGAATTGCATTTGTAAATGATTCAAAAGCTACTAATGTAAATGCAACTTGGTACGCTTTAGAGAGCTTTCAAGAAAATGTAATTTGGATTGTTGGTGGTGTTGATAAAGGCAATGATTATGAAATGCTTAAAGATTTAGTGAAAGAAAAAGTAAAAGCAATTATCTGTTTGGGGGTTAACAACGAAAAAATTCATGAAGCTTTTGGAGATGTTATTCCAACTATTGTTGATACGGCTTCTGCTAAAGATGCGGTAGATATGGCTTACAGATTAGGAACTAAAGGAGATACTGTTTTACTTTCTCCGGCTTGTGCAAGTTTCGATTTGTTTGAAAACTATGAGGACAGAGGAAGGCAATTTAAAACCGCTGTAAAAGGATTGTAAAACTTACATTATTATGCAAAACTTAACGCAAATAGGCAATCAAACATTTTATCATGTTTTATCATCTGAAATAGAAAATTTAGCTATTGAATTGGATAAAACAGCATTAATTATTACTCATGAGCTACTTTCAAAAAATATCTCGTGGATAAAAAAACAGTTGAAAACTAAGGTGGTGGAGATATTGGTGGTTGGTAAAATGGTAAATGATTTTGTTCCTGAAATTCAGGAGAGGAATGTGCTTTTATTTGCTGTGAATAGTTTTTCAGAAGGTATTCAGTTGGCAGTAAAAAGCCACAGAGTAGTAGATAATGTAATTTGTTTTTGCGATGATAAATCGTTAATCGATTTTTCAAATATCAGCGAAGAATAAACAAAATAAATGAACGTAGTAGATAAATATATTAAAGGAGATAAGGTAATATGGCTGGTAGTGCTGCTATTATCTATCTTATCTATTTTAGCTGTATATAGTTCTATAGTAACCCTTGCCTATAAGTATAAAGATGGTGATACTTTTTATTATCTTTTTAAGCATGTAGTGATTTTAGTTATAGGTATTGTGTTGATGGTGTTAGCTCATCAAATTCATTTTAAATACTATTCCCGGTTATCACAAATAGCACTGATTTTGTCTATTCCTTTGTTGCTATTAACATTAATAACTGGAGCAAATATTAATGAAGCCAGTAGGTGGTTAGTTATTCCTGTTATTAACCAAACTTTTCAAACATCAGATTTAGCTAAATTGGCTTTAATTATGTATTTAGCTCGTTTTCTATATAAAAATCAAGACTCTGTAAAAACATCTACCAAGTCGTTTTATAAAGTAATGTTCCCTGTTTTGGCGGTTTGTGGATTAATATTACCTGCCAACTTTTCTACAGCAGCAATGCTTTTTGTTACCAGTTTAATAGTAATGTTTGTGGGAGGAGTTAATATTAAATATATTTTTTCATTAGTAGGAATTGGAGTTGCTATGTTAGTAATTATGCTTGCAATTGCTAAGTTTCAACCCGATTTGTTACCAAGGGCAGATACGTGGGTAAAGAGAATTGAATCTTTTTCTTCTGGTTCTGCTGAAGGAAATTATCAGGCTGACCAAGCTAAAATTGCTATTGCTACAGGTTGGCCACCAAAAGGTCCGGGAGGAAGTACACAACGTAATTTTTTACCCCATCCTTACTCAGATTTTATCTATGCTATAATTTTAGAAGAATATAGTTTAATAGGAGGAGTAGGGGTTATTCTGCTCTATCTGATATTGCTTTTTCGGGGGATAAAAATTGCTCAAAAAGCAGAAACAAGTTTTGGCTCTTTACTCGCCATAGGCTTATCGTTTAGTTTGGTTTTTCAGGCAATGATAAATATGGCGGTTGCTGTAAATCTTTTCCCGGTAACAGGACAACCATTGCCTTTGGTAAGTATGGGGGGGACTTCTATATGGTTTACCTGTTTAGCAATAGGAATTATATTAAGTGTTAGTAAAAGAACAGAAGAGTTAACGATAAAAAATTAACAATTTAAAGCAAACAATAATACATGAAAACATATAAAATTATAATTAGTGGAGGAGGAACGGGAGGTCATATCTTTCCTGCTATAGCTGTAGCTAATGCTATAAAAAGTAAGTTCCCTCACACTGAAATTTTATTTGTTGGAGCTGAAGGCAAAATGGAAATGGAAAAAGTTCCTGCAGCAGGCTATGAAATTATTGGCTTACCAATTATGGGATTGCAACGCAGACTTACGCTTCAGAATTTAAAGTTTCCTATTATGTTGCTTAAAAGCATGATGAAAGCTAAAAGCATTATCAGAGAATTTAAGCCAGATGTAGTTGTAGGTGTAGGAGGTTATGCTAGTGGTCCATTGTTAAGAGCAGCTACCAAAATGGGTATTCCTGCATTAATTCAAGAGCAAAATTCGTATCCCGGAATTACTAATAAATTATTGGCAACCAAGGTGCAAAAAATTTGTGTAGCCTATCAGGAAATGGAAAGGTTTTTCCCTAAAGAAAAAATTATTGTAACAGGTAATCCTGTTCGTCAGGATATTAAAAATCTAAGTGCCAAAAGAGAAAGGGGAATAGAATTTTTTGGATTAGATAAAGAAAAACAAACAGTTTTAGTAATTGGCGGAAGTTTAGGAGCAAGAACCATCAATGAAAGTATAGAAAGCGGATTGGAAAAATTTGCTCAAAAAAATATTCAATTGGTTTGGCAAACAGGAAAATGGTATGCAAATAAAGCAGCATTGGTGGTTGAACCTTTTCAAAATAACGGAATAAAAACCATGGCATTTATTTCTAAAATGGATTATGCTTATGCTGTGGCAGATGTTGTAATTTCTAGGGCAGGTGCAAGTTCTATTTCCGAATTGTGCATTGCAGCAAAAGCAACTGTTTTTGTTCCATCACCAAATGTAGCTGAAGATCATCAAACTAAAAATGCAATGGCGTTGGTAAATCAAAATGCAGCTATTTTGGTTAAAGATGTTGAAGCTAAAGAAAAACTGGTTGAACAAACATTGGCATTGGTAAAAGATGAAATGCAAAAAGAAAAATTAAGTGTAAATATTGCCAAAATGGCTTATAACGATTCGGCTGAAATTATTGCTGATGAAGTAATGAAATTGATTAAATAATTAAATGAACATTAATAGCATCCATACAGTTTATTTTTTAGGTGTCGGAGGTATTGGTATGAGTGCTTTGGCGAGGTACTTCCTAATTAAAGGCTGTAAGGTTTATGGTTATGATAAAACAAAAACAAGCCTTACAGAGGAATTAGAAGCAGAAGGAATAGTTGTTCATTATGAAGAAAATGAGGCTTCAATTCCAAATGTGGTAAAAAACAATGAAGAAGAAACTTTGGTGGTTTACACACCTGCTATTCCTAAAGATAATAAGGAATGGGTTTATTTACAGCAAACAAGAATTAAGTTGTATAAACGTTCAGAAGTGTTGGGGTTAATTTCTCAAGAATATTTTACCATTGCTGTTGCGGGAACACATGGGAAAACCACAACATCTTCTATGATAGCTCATGTGTTGAATGAATGTGGAGTAAAATGTAATGCTTTTTTAGGTGGAATTAGTTTGAACTTTAACTCTAATTTGTTACTTAATGAAGATGCTAAATTTGTTGTTGTTGAAGCAGATGAGTTTGATAGGTCTTTTCTTACTTTAAAACCTAATATTGCAATTGTAACTTCTTTAGATGCTGATCATTTAGATATTTATGAAAATAAAAATGAGATGCATAATGCTTACAAAGCTTTTGTGGAAAAGATAAATCCCACAGGAACCTTAATAACCAAACAAACCTATTTAACTATTCTGCAATCCAACAATAAACTAAATACACTTACTTACTCTATAGAAAGAAAGGCTGATTACGCTTTGAAAAGCAAAAAAGTAGAAGACGGTAATTTTTTAATTGAGGTAGAAACACCAACTGATGTACTTCAAAATATGGTGATTGGGTTACCCGGAATTCATAACATAGAAAATGGATTGGCAGCATTTGTTGTGGCAGATTTATTAAAGATAGATAGAGAAAGAATTAAAGCCGCATTAAAATCTTATAAAGGAGTAAAACGCAGGTTTGAATTTCATATAAAAACCAACGACCTTGTTTATATAGATGATTATGCACATCATCCAACAGAATTAACTTTTGCAATTTCGTCTATTAAGGAGTTATATCCTAATAAAAAAATTACAGGTGTTTTTCAGCCGCATTTATACAGTAGAACAAGAGATTTTGCTGATGAATTTGCCGAAAGTTTGTCTTTATTAGATGAGTTGATTTTACTTGATATTTACCCTGCAAGAGAATTGCCAATAGAAGGTGTTAGCTCTGCAATGTTATTAGAAAAAGTAACCATTCAACATAAAAAACTATTACAAAAAGAAGAAGTGCTAAGTTATTTTAAAGCGAATCAGCCTGAAGTGTTGATCACGCTTGGGGCGGGAGATATAGATACGCTAGTTCAGCCATTAAAAACAATGTTGAATGCAAAAGCAGTAAATTATTAATGAAAGAAATAATAAACATATCATTATGGATAATTGCATTGGTTTTAATCATTGTAGGATTAAGTTTTGCCAATAAAAATAAGTTGTATATGCAGCTTTCTAAGCCTGTTATTGATATAGATTATAATTCTGAAAATAGATTCATTGACGAGACAGATGTGTTGAAAGAAATCATCCATAATCCGCAGGATACCAGTAAATATTTATATGCCTTTGATGTAACAACAATTGAAGAACGTTTAAAAAATAATTTTGCTATAAAAGATGCCCAAGTATATAAAACAGTAGATGGTAAAATTGTAGCATGGGTAAAACAAAATAGACCAATTGCAAGGGTAATAAACCATAAAAATGAAAGTTTTTATATGGATGAAGATGGATATTTAATGTCGCTTTCAGAAAAATACACAGCTCGTTTGTTGGTTATTAATGGCAATGTTAAATCTTCTTATAATCAATATTATAAGAAAAATTTAAGTCAATTAGATGATAGCTTGGCAACTAAAACCATTATTGATGAACTATATCAATTGGCTCAACTTATTGATAACTCTGAGTTTTGGAAAGCGCAAATTGAACAAGTGTATGTTAATAAAGAATTGGAGATTGAACTAATACCAAAAGTAGGAAATCATATAATTGTATTGGGAAAACCTGAACATATGGAAGCAAAACTTAATAAGTTATATTATTTCTACAGAGAAGGTTTGAGTAAAACTGGTTGGAATGAATATTCAGAAATTAACTTAAGTTTTAATAACCAAATCGTTTGTAAAAAAAATTATTAGTAACATGGAGGAAGAAAAATCAGAAATTATTGTTGGTTTAGATATTGGAACAACCAAAATAGTAGCCATAGTAGGAAGAAAAAATGAACACGGTAAAATTGAGATACTTGGAATGGGTAAATCTGATTCTATTGGTGTTTCTAGAGGAATGGTTTCTAATATCGACAAAACGGTTGAATCAATTAGACTAGCAGTAGAACAGGCTGAATTAAAATCTGGTGTTGACATTAAAGTAGTTAATGTTGGTATTGCCGGTCAGCATATAAAAAGTTTACAACACAGGGGGATTAAAGTTAGACATAGCGTTGAAGATGAAATCAGCCAGTTAGATATCAATTCTTTAATTGATGATATGTATAAGTTGGTAATGTTGCCGGGAGAGGAAATTATTCATGTTCTTCCTCAGGAATATATTGTTGATAATGAGCAAGGTATTAAAGATCCGATTGGGATGGCAGGAGTAAGATTAGAGGCAAACTTCCATATTATTACAGGGTTAGTTGGAGCGATTAAAAATATACATAAATGCGTTCATAAAGCTAATTTAAATGTTGATGATTTAATTTTAGAACCATTAGCATCATCCGAAGCAGTATTAAGTGCTGAGGAAAAAGAAGCAGGAGTGGCATTGGTAGATATAGGTGGTGGAACAACAGATATAGCTATTTTTCAAGATGGTATAATCAGGCACACAGCAGTAATTCCTTTTGGAGGTAACATTGTTACTGAAGATATTAAAGAAGGATGTAGCATTATTAAAGACCATGCAGAAAAACTGAAGATTAAATTTGGTTCTGCTTTAGCTAGTGAAAGTAATGATAAAGTAAAGGTTTCTATTCCTGGTTTAAGAGGAAGACCAGCCAAAGAAATTTACATTAAGACCTTGGCAAATATTATACAAGCCAGAATGGAAGAAATAATCGAACATATTCATTACGAAATAAAAAATTCAGGATATGAGAATAAACTTATTTGTGGAATAGTGGTTACGGGCGGTGGAGCTCAGTTAAAACATATTACACAATTAATGGAATATGTTACAGGAATGGACACAAGAATTGGCTACCCTAATGAACATTTAGCACCAAATAATGCCAATGAAATTACTAGTCCTATGTATGCAACAAGTGTAGGTCTTGTGATTAAAGGATTTGAAGCAATTAACAAAAATAAAGATACCAGAGATGAAATTGTTGGACATTCTGACAATAAGAAAAGTGGATTTTTTGATAGACTACTTCATGCAGGACATAAGTTTTTAGAAGATAGCGAAAAATAAGATAAAAGATAACAAGAATAACATTAAGAATAATAAACTAAAACCTCAATATTATGAAATTCAATTTGCCAAAAGACCAAGCATCAATTATTAAAGTAATAGGCGTTGGAGGCGGTGGAAGCAACGCTGTAAACCACATGTACAATCAGGGGATTACAGGTGTAGATTTCATCATTTGCAATACAGATGCACAAGCGTTAGAATTAAGTCCTATTCCAAATAAAATTCAGTTGGGAACTACGCTAACAGAAGGTTTAGGAGCAGGAGCAAACCCTGAAGTTGGTAAAAATGCAGCAATTGAAGATATTGATAATATTAAAAAGATATTAGAAAACAACACTAAAATGGTTTTCATAACTGCCGGAATGGGTGGTGGTACAGGAACAGGAGCAGCTCCGGTAATTGCTAAAGTTGCCAGAGAAATGGGCATTTTAACGGTTGGGATTGTTACTATTCCTTTTAGTTTTGAAGGAAGAAGAAGAAAACAACAAGCAGAAGAAGGTTTAGAGCAATTACGTCAGAATGTAGATACTTTGCTAATCATTAATAATGATAAGTTGAGAATGATGCATGGAAACCTTAAAATGGGAGAAGCTTTTTCTAAAGCAGATGATATTTTAACAGTTGCAGCTAAAGGAATCGCAGAAATTATTACCGTAGCAGGTTATATCAATGTGGATTTTGAAGATGTTAAAACGGTAATGAAAGATGGTGGGACAGCAATAATGGGTTCCGCAACTGCTGAAGGGGAAAATAGAGCTATTGAGGCGGTTACGAGAGCAATATCTTCTCCATTATTAAATGATAACGAAATTGAAGGAGCAAATTACATCTTGTTAAATATTACCTCTGGAGAAGATGAAATTACAATGGATGAAATTGATGATATTACTGATTATATCCAAAATGAAGCAGGATATACTGCTGAGTTAATTTGGGGTAATGGATTGGATGAGTCGTTGGGTAATAAAGTTTCTGTAACAGTTATCGCTACGGGTTTTGGTAAAAAAGAATTAGGAAAAATAGATGACCTTAATAAATCAGAAGGACATTTAGTACATACTTTAGATACGGATGATGACAGTCCGGTAAATGAAGTTACATCTGAAATAACAGATAATATTACTGAAAATGAAAATAATGAGCCTTATATAAGTTCTTCAAGTCAGTCTGTATTTGAGTTTAATGACGTTTTTTCAGAAGAAGCAAATGAAATAGTGTTAGAAGAAAATGAGGAAGATGCAATAGTATTCGGGTTAGATGATGATGTAGAAGAGATTGAAGAAAAACAGTCTATCATGATGGAGGAGCAGGAAAATCGAGAACCCCAAGAAGTAGAGAAAGAAGATAATGACTTTTTTGTGTCGGAAAGTAATAACATAGAAGCAGAACAAGATGGAAATAGCATCGTTTGGAATTTGAACGATGATGTGGATGCAGATGTAAATGAAACCAAACAAACTACTACTTTTTCTGGAGAACAACATTTAGAAGAAGAGGAAGAAAAATCTTCCTTAGTTTATTCAGCTAAAATTCCTGATGAAGATCAGCTGAAAAGAAATAACGAAAGAATTATGCGTATTAGAGAATTAGGTATGAAAATGAAAACTTCGTCTGGATTATCTGAATTAGAAAAAGAACCTGCGTATAAAAGAAGAAAAATCAATTTAAAAGATACGCCTCATTCGTCAGAAAGCTCTGTATCTAGATTTACTTTGTCTGATGATGATGAAGGTAAACCTAAATTAAAAGATGGAAATTCTTTCTTACATGATAATGTGGACTAAGTTAATTTGACTGCATGTTTGAAGTTGAACCAGACAACTGTGAACTGACAACAGAAAGACTGTGAATTTATCATTAAACTCATAAACTTATAACCCCCATAAACTAACTATGAACTTAACAGAACAAATAAATCAAGATATAAAACAAGCTATGTTGGCTAAAGACAAAGCTAAACTAGAAGCATTAAGAGCGGTAAAAGCTGCGTTGTTACTTGAAGCTTCAAAAGATGGTAGTGGTGAAGTAACCGATGAAGCTGGTTTAGCGATTTTGAAAAAATTAGTAAAGCAACGTAAAGATGCTGCTACTATTTATCACGAGCAAAACAGGCCTGATTTAGCTAAAGATGAAGAATTTCAGATAGAGATTCTAAGTGTTTATTTGCCCGAACAAATGGGAGAGGAAGAGGTAAGGAAGATTGTTAAAGACACTATTACTCAACTAGGAGCATCTTCTGCTGCAGATATGGGTAAAGTAATGGGGCCAATTATGGGTAAACTTAATGGAAAAGCAGATGGAAAATTAATTTCTACTATTGTTAAAGAAGAGTTGTCTAATTAACTCATACAATTTATTAAATATTGGAAAAGCCCCATAAATGCATTTGTGGGGCTTTTTGTTGTTATTATTTTAATCCTAAAAAATTAACATAAGCATAACTTTGTGTTAAAAAACATAAAATAATGATTATTTTTTGTTAAATTTATGATTGTAAATAGGTAGTGCTAAGATGTGATTAGTTAGGTTTTTGAAATGTCAGTGTGTTAATGGTATTGATGGTTAATAAGTTAGTCATTTGACGTATGAAAAGACAAAATTATTTATTATTTAATACATTATTTCAATCCTAAAAATTGAAAAATATAAAAACGATGAAAATAAAAAGTTTTTTAAAATTTAGTTTTATTTCTACATTAATGTTAGGAATTTTTGTTGGTGTTTCTGCACAAAATACAAATAAAGACAATGGAGCTAAGTCCTTATTTAATCGAGCAGAAGTTGGCTCAATGTTAACTATTTTGACTGATGTTACTGCTTATGATGAAAATACAATAGGAGCATTAAAAGATGATTTGTCTAATTATCATGAAAAAATAGTGATGATAGCTATAGATGAAAAAAGTAAAATATTAAAAATTACCTATACAGAACACATGCTAGTTGAAGATTTACAAAAAATATTTAATAAGCATAGCGTAACTTATAAACCTGTTAGAAAACCCAATATCCAATTTGAACAGGAATAGTTTAAATAATTTATTAGAATGATGAAAAAGTACGTTAGTTTAGGAATAATAATTTTATTTAGTCTTGGTGTTTATGCAGGAGGACCTGCTACTCCTGGAGATAATTGTGGTAATGCGATAAATTTAGCAACATTAACACCTCCTATATCAAGTACAACTGGAGGAGTAAATAACGATTTTTCATTTTGTACTATGGGTTCTGCACCAGACCTGATTTATTATTATGATTTACCAGTAGGTTCTACTATAACTATTCAACAAACTACAAATGGTTATGACTCTAGACATTCTTTAAGATATAATGGTGCATGTCCTGGTACAATTGAAATTGTATGTAGAGATGACCCTGATACTCAGGTTGAGACTTGGCAAAATTGCACAGGAGGTGTTCAAAGAGTATGGTGGATTCAGTCAGGTTTTTCTTCGAATTCTGGTACTTTTACTTTGACATGGAATGTGACTGCTGGGACTTGTCCTGTACCGCCTGCAAATAATGAGTGCTCAGGAGCAACAGCAGTTACAGTAAATCCAGATTTAAACTGTGGTAGTGTTACGGCAGGAACAATTAATTTAGCTACAGCATCATCTCAGGCGAATACTTGTGGAGGTACCACTAATGATGATGTTTGGTACTCATTTGTTGCAACAGGAACTGTACATATTATAAATTTATTAAACGTTGCTGGAAGCACAACGGATTTATATCATTCTGTATATGCGGGAACTTGTGCCTCAATAGGTGCTCCATTAGTGTGTAGTGATCCAAATAGCAGTACAGTTACTGGGTTAACTCCAGGAAACACTTATTATATTCGTGTTTATTCATGGAGTTCAAGTTCTGGAGCAACAACAACTTTTAATGTTTGTGTGGGAACACCACCACCTCCACCATCTAATGATGAATGTGCTGGTGCAACATCAGTCCCTGTAAACCCTAATGCTTCGTGTGCTTCGGTTGTGAGTGGTACGTTAAGTTCAGCAACACCTTCTTCTCAATCTAATACTTGTTTTGGAACAGCTAATGATGATGTATGGTATTCTTTTGTAGCAACTAATTCAACTCATTATATTGATTTATTAAGTGTTGGAGGAAGCCCAACAGATTTATATCATTCTGTTTATGCAGGGTCTTGTGGTTCAATAGGAGCTCCATTAGTTTGTAGAGATCCAAACAGTACTACTATTAGTGGGTTAACACCAGGTAATACTTATTATATTCGTGTGTATTCCTATAGTTCAAGTACTGGTGCAACAACAACTTTTAATGTTTGTGTAGGTACACCACCACCACCACCACCTAATGATAATTGTGGTAATGCTATAAGCTTAACCATGTCAACGGATGGTAGTTGTAACTCTGTATCTTCAACTGTAGCTTCAGCAACTAATTCAATGGTTTCTGCTTGTGGAGGAACAGCAAATGATGATGTTTGGTTTTCATTTGTGGCAACTAATGATTCTGCCTATGTAGATAGAATTGCTGAATTTGATTCTGAGGTAGAAGTTTTTAATGGATGTTCAGGAGCATCTTTAGGTTGTCAAGATGCTGAATCTTCATTTTTGGTTACAGGTTTAACCGTTGGGAATACTTATTTTATTAGGATTCATTCTTGGTCTTCCACAGTTCCCAATCCGAGTAGTGCAGATTTTACAATATGTGTTTTTGGTCCAGCTCCACCACCTGCAAATGATTTGTGCAATAAGATGCAGCCGATTTGTGCAGATAGTCCTTATTCTTTTGTAGCCACACAAGGGGGAAATGATGCTAGTACTACAGAACCCGGGAATAATTATGATTGTTTGTCAACATCACCTAATCCAACTTGGTTTTATTTAGAAATTGATAGTGGTGGTGTAATGAGTTTTGATATAACTGCTGCTAGTGATATTGATTTTGCTCTTTGGGGACCTTATAGTAGTTTGGCTAATGCTCAAGCAGCTTGTGGGTCTTTGCCAGTTCCAGTAGATTGTAGTTATTCTTCTACAAATATTGAACAAGCAAATGCGAATGTTAATGCGGGAGATGTATTTATATTGTTAGTTACCAATTATGCCGATGTTCAACAACCGATTACTTTAAATTCATCATCTGCGAATACGGCTTCAACCGATTGTACAATTCTTCCAATTGAGTTGATGAGTTTTAATGCAAATGCATTAGAAAATGGCAATGAACTTTCGTGGCAAACACTTTCGGAAATAAATAATGATTATTTTATTTTGGAAGTATCAAAAAATGCAAGAAACTTTGAGGCTATTGGTAATGTTAAAGGAGCTGGAAATTCAAACGAATTATTAAATTATTACTTTATAGATCAAAATCCAGTAGCAAGTATTGTATATTATCGTTTAAAACAAGTAGATTTTGATGGTAAATTCTCTTATTCTGATGTAGTTTCTGTTAGAAGAATAGAGGAGGGAGAAGTAATAATTTCTCCAAATCCAGTAAAAGACGTATTGAATATTGAATTTAAAACAACCCAATCAGGAAGTTATAATTTTATGGTGGTAGATTTATTGGGATCTGTGATAGAAAAGAATGTACATCTTAGCAAAGGAGCTAATAGTATTAAGTTAGATGTGTTTGTTGATTTGCCACATGGGTTTTATATGCTTAAAATAGTAGATGAAAATAACGTTATTATTACTACCAAAAAGATTGTGAAAAACTGATAAATTAAGAAAATGGATAGTCCTAATAAATTTTCTTAAAAGCATTTGTTTAGTAAACAAAAAAAGATATCTTTGCACTCCTTTTTTAAGAAGGTTTTAAAGTAAACCTTTAATTAAAGTTTTGCGGGTGTGGTGAAATTGGTAGACACGCTAGACTTAGGATCTAGTGCTTCACGGCATGGGGGTTCGAGTCCCTTCACCCGCACAAAATAAGGAGTTGTTCCTTAAGAAAAAATAAAAGGTATAAGGCTAACCTTATACCTTTTTTAAATTTAGTGAAACTCTACTCCTATTAAGGAGTGGTTAGTTGAATTTATTCCACTGAAAAGGGGAATCTTATCAAGTTATGAAAAATTAAACCTTAATATATGAACATTACACAAGAAAAAATTGATGATTTAAATGCAGTTATTAAAGTGCAGTTGAAAGAAGAAGATTATCAAGATAAAGTGGAAAATCAACTTAAAGAATACCGTAAAAAAGCTAGTGTTCCTGGTTTCAGAAAAGGACATGTACCAATGGGCATGGTGAAAAAAATGGTAGGAACTAACTTGTTAGTTGACGAATTAAATAAAATTTTGTCGGATACCTTACAAGAATATTTAACCAATGAAAAATTGGAGGTATTAGGAAACCCACTTCCTAAAATGGAAGATGATGAAACTATCGATTGGGAAAATCAAAAAGAATTTGAGTTTAAATACGAAGTTGGATTAGCACCTTCTTTTAAAGTGGATAGTTTAGATAAACTTAAAGTGGATGCCTTTAAAATAAAAGTGTCTGACAAAGACGTTCAGAAATATGTTGATGATTTAGCTCGCAGATACGGAAAAATGACTAATCCGGAAGTAGCTGAAAAAGATGATATGGTTTTTGGAAAGTTTGAAGAGTTAGATGGTGAAGGCAAGGTAAAAGAAGGTGGAATTGCTAATAGTTCAGTAATTATTATCAATGCTGTTACTGATAAAAACTTACAAAAACAATTAGTTGGAGCTAAAGCTGGAGATAAATTTATAGTTGATCCTAAAACTGTTTCTGAGCACGAAAGTGACCAAGCACAAGCTATTGGAGTTGATGTGAATGAGTTAAAAAATATCATCTCTAAATTTAATTATACAGTAGAAAAAGTAAACAGAGTTATTGCTTCAGACTTAAACCAAGAATTGTTTGATAAAATTTTTGGAGAAGGAGCAGTAAAATCTGAAAAAGAATTTAGAGATAAAATTGCTGAAGAATTGAACAAAGGATTAATTGCTGATAGTGATAGAAAATTAAAAGCTGATGTTCAAGATGCTTTAATGGATTCGTTAAAATTAAAATTGCCTGATACTTTTTTGAAGAAATGGATTAAAGCCTCTAACGAAAAACCAATTACAGATGAGCAAATTGAAGCAGAATACGATATGTACTCTAAAAGCTTACAATGGCAATTAATTGAAAATAAAATCATTGAAGCAAATGAAATTAAAGTTGAATTTGAAGAAGTAATAGATTATACTAAAGGTTTATTGACTCAACAAATGCAAAGCATGGGTATGCCTGCGAATGATGATGAACAATTAACTCAAACAGCTCAAAGCGTACTTCAAAACCAAGAAGAAGCTAGAAAAATTTACGGAATGTTATATGATTCTAAACTAATGGACTTATATAAATCAACCTGTAAACTGAAAGAAAAACAAGTTTCTTTAGAAGAGTTTGAAAAGCTTTTAGCTAAACAGAAATAAAGTATTATATGCCTCGATTTTTAATCGGGGCATTTTTTTTATAAATTTTTGTAAAAAAATAGAGAAATCATTTCTAAAATACTATCTTAGATGACTATTTTTACAAATCATTTCTAAAACCAAAAAAATATGTTCAATAAAGACGAATTCAGAAAATATGCAACAAAGCATGTAGGCATAAGTAGTACTGTTTATGACCAATATCAATCTATTTACGCAGATTATATTTCTCCAACAATTATTGAAGAACGACAGCTAAATGTTGCATCTATGGATGTTTTTTCAAGATTAATGATGGATAGAATTATTTTCTTAGGGACAGGAATAAATGATTATGTTTCTAACATTATACAAGCTCAGTTGTTGTTTTTAGAATCTGTAGATTCAAAAAAAGATATTCAAATATATTTAAACTCACCAGGTGGTGGCGTTTATGCAGGTTTAGGTATTTATGATACCATGCAATACATTTCTCCAGATGTAGCAACCATTTGTACAGGAATGGCAGCATCTATGGGAGCAGTATTGTTATGTGCAGGAGCTGACGGTAAAAGAACAGCTTTACCTCACTCTAGAGTTATGATTCACCAACCTTTAGGTGGAGCTCAAGGTCAGGCATCTGATATTGAAATTACAGCTAGAGAAATTATGAAGTTGAAAAAAGAATTGTATGAGATTATTGCCAAACATTCTGGCCAAAAATATGAAAAAGTAGAAAATGATTCTGATAGAGATTATTGGATGATAGCATCAGAAGCCAAAGAATATGGAATGATTGATGAAGTATTAATTAGAGAGAAATAATCCTACACTTATAAACCATAAAATTTTAAACTAGCACAATGAGTTATATAGCACAAATTCATGCACGTCAAATTTTCGACTCTAGAGGAAACCCAACTGTTGAAGTAGATGTAGTTACACAAAATGGAATTTTAGGAAGAGCAGCAGTCCCTTCTGGAGCTTCAACAGGAAAATATGAAGCAGTTGAGTTGAGAGATAACGATAAGAAAAACTATCTTGGTAAAGGGGTTTTAAAAGCGGTTCAAAACATTAATACCGTTATTAACGATGAGTTGAACGGAGCTTATATTATGGACCAAAGTACTATTGATAAAACACTAATAGCACTTGATGGAACTGAAAATAAAGCCAATTTGGGTGCCAATGCTATTTTAGGAGTTTCTATGGCTGCTGCAAAAGCTGCTGCTGAAGAAGCTGGATTACCATTATTCAAATATATTGGAGGAGTTAATGCTAACGTATTACCTATACCAATGATGAATATCTTAAATGGAGGTTCGCATGCTGATAACAATATAGATTTTCAAGAATTTATGGTAATGCCCGTTGGAGCATCTTCATTTAGTGAAGGTCTAAAAATGGGAGTAGAAATTTTTCATCATTTAAAAGCAGTTTTAAAAGACAAAGGATATTCTACAAATGTTGGAGATGAAGGTGGTTTTGCACCAAATTTAAAATCTAACGAAGAAGCTATAGAAACAGTATTAAAAGCCATAGAAAAAGCTGGTTATAAACCAGGTGACGATATTTATATCGCTATGGATGCTGCAAGTTCTGAGTTTTATAATGCCAAAGAAAAAGTATATCATTTTCATCAGTCAACAGGAGACAAATTAACCTCTTCGGAAATGGTAAGCTATTGGAAAGATTGGACTAAAAAATACCCGATTCTATCTATTGAAGATGGGTTAGATGAAGATGATTGGAAAGGTTGGGCAGAACTGAATAAAACTATTGGAGATAAAGTGCAATTGGTGGGTGATGATTTATTTGTAACCAATACCAAACGATTAGCAAAAGGAATTAAAGAAAAGTCGGCTAATTCTATTTTAATTAAAGTAAACCAAATAGGTTCTTTAACAGAAACGATTAATGCAGTTGATATGGCAAATAGAGCTTCATTTACGTCAGTAATGAGTCATCGTTCGGGAGAAACAGAAGACACAACCATTGCCGATTTAGCGGTAGCATTAAATACAGGGCAAATAAAAACAGGGTCAGCTTCTCGTTCAGATAGAATGGCAAAATACAACCAATTATTACGTATTGAAGAAATGCTTGGACACAGTGCTCAATACCTTGGTAAAGATTTTAAATTTCTTTAACAAAAAGTGTAAAAAAATAGAAAGTAGTTTATTAATTTAGCAAACGTCAAAAAAATAAAGAAAGAAATATGTCAGAAATAGCAAAATTAGAATTAGACGGGAAAGTATATGAGTTTCCTGTTATAGAAGGAACGGAGAATGAAAAAGCCATTGATATATCTGCTCTTAGAGCAAAAACAGGATATATTACTATCGATAGTGGATTTAAAAATACCGGTTCTACACAAAGTGCCATTACTTTTTTAGATGGTGAAGAAGGTATTTTAAGATACAGAGGTTATCCGATAGAACAATTGGCGGAAAAAGCAGAATTTTTAGAAGTAGCTTTTTTATTGATATATGGTGAATTACCGACTAAAGAAGAATATACTAAATTTAAAGATAATATTACTAAACATACTTTAATTCATGAAGATATGAAGCATTTCTTTGATGCTTATCCTCCAAAAGCTCATCCAATGGGTATTTTGGCAGCATCACTATCTTCATTGTCAACTTTCTATCCTGAGTCGTTAGATCCAAATAGACCTAAAGAAGCTGTGGATTTAACTATGCAAAGATTAATTGCTAAAGTCCCAACATTAGCAGCTTGGGCTTACAAAAACGCTATGCGTCATCCGGTAATTTATCCAAATAATAATTTAGATTATTGTTCTAACTTTTTAAACATGATGTTCGCTATGCCAACAGATGATTATAAAGTTGATCCGGTTGTTGCTAGTGCATTAAATAAACTATTAATTCTTCATGCCGACCATGAACAAAACTGCTCTACGTCAACAGTAAGAATTGTAGGCTCATCACAGGCAAATTTATACACTTCAATATCAGCAGGAGTTTCTGCACTTTGGGGGCCACTTCATGGTGGAGCAAATCAAGCAGTAATAGAAATGTTAGAAGCTATTAAAGCAGATGGTGGAGATACTGAAAAATGGATAGCAAAAGCTAAAGATAAAGATGATTCTTTTCGTTTAATGGGATTCGGACACAGAGTTTACAAGAATTTTGATCCAAGAGCTACTATTATTAAAAAAGCTGCTGATGATGTATTGGCTGCTTTAGGAGTAGATGATCCTATTTTAGATATTGCTAAAAAATTAGAAAAAGTAGCGTTAGAAGATGAATACTTTAAAGCAAGAGGACTTTATCCTAATGTTGATTTCTATTCAGGCATTATTTACAGAGCATTAGGAATACCAACAGAAATGTTTACAGTAATGTTTGCATTGGGAAGGTTACCTGGTTGGATTGCTCAATGGAAAGAGATGATAGAGAACAAAGAACCAATTGGACGTCCTCGTCAGGTTTATACCGGAGCTAATAAAAGAGATTACGTAGCTATTGAAAATAGATAATTTATAAATCAATAAAATAAAAAAGTCATCACGAACGTGATGACTTTTTTATTTACTCTAATTTTATTCAATTATATTTGTTCCATGGAAATTTTACATGTAAAACGAGTTTATAAAACTTATGCAGAACACAAAGCTTTGCACAATGTTTCTATTCATATAGATAAGCAAAGAATTTTTGGATTATTAGGTCCAAATGGTGCCGGAAAAACAACCTTAATTCGTATTATCAACCAAATTACGGGTCCGGATAAAGGAGAAGTATTTTTTGAAGGTGAAAAATTGGCTCCTAAACACATTTCTCAAATAGGTTATTTGCCTGAAGAAAGAGGCTTGTATAAAAAAATGAAAGTGGGTGAACAAGCACTCTATTTAGCTCAACTCAAAGGAATGTCTAAAAATGAAGCCAAAACTAAGCTAAATCAATGGTTTGATAAATTTGAAATTACCAATTGGTGGGATAAAAAAGTGGAAGAGCTTTCTAAAGGAATGGCTCAAAAAGTACAATTTATTACTACCGTACTGCATGAACCAAAACTGTTGATACTCGATGAACCTTTTAGTGGTTTCGATCCTATTAATACCAATCTGATTAAAAAAGAAATTTTAGAACTAAGAGAAAAAGGTTCTACTATTATTTTTTCTACCCACAATATGGAATCGGTAGAAGAAATTTGTGATGATATTGCTCTTATCAATAAATCTAGAAAAATATTAGACGGAAAAGTAGTTGATATTAAAAATGAATATAAAACCAATATTTACGAAATAACATTTGAAGGAAATTTAATTGCTTTTACCAATGCACTTTGGACAGGTTTTGAATTACTTTCAACAGAAAAGAAAGATAACAGAATTGTAGCAAAAGTGAAAGGAATTCAGAAAGATACAAGTCTTAATAAATTACTAGCTACAGTGCTAAATGATGTAAACATTATTGCGGTAAAAGAGCATATCCCAACCATGAATGAGATTTTTATTGAAAAAGTAAATGAAGTAATGCCTGATGATTTACCGGAGGAAATGGAGAGATGATTGTTTAATTAGAAATTAGAGATTTTAATACTGATAACTGTAAAACTGTGAATTGAAAAAATGAACAAAATAGCTTTAATAATACAACGAGAATACCTTACAAGGGTCAAGAAAACATCATTTATTTTAATGACATTGTTTGGACCAATATTAATGGCAGCACTAATGTTGGTGCCTATTTGGTTAGGCTTAAAAGATAAAGATATCCAAATAATTGAAGTAATTGATGAAACAGGCCAGTTTATTAATCAATTTGAAAATTCACTTACACTTCAGTTTGATTACGAATTTAAACCAATAGAAGAAGCAAAAACAGCCTTCTATAAAGAGAAATATACCTCTATTCTTCATATTTCTAATCTTGGTAAACAAACGACAGCACAGCTTTATTATAAGAAGCAACCGGGTATGTCAACTATTAGTAATATAGAATCAACTATAGAAAAAGGGATTAGAAATATTGAGCTCAAAGATAAGTTTAACATTACGAAAGCTCAGTTAGATGAAATTCAGCCCGATGTAAAAGTGAATCCAATTGCTTTAAGCGAAACAGGAGGTGAAGAATCTAAAAATGTTGGGGTAAGCACAGTGCTTGGTTTTGCCGGAGCTATCATGATTTATTTCTTCATATTTATGTACGGAATACAAATTATGCGTGGAGTGATAGAAGAAAAAACCAGCAGAATTGTGGAAATTATTATTTCTTCCGTAAAACCATTTCAGTTAATGATGGGAAAAATTATAGGTATAGCTTTGGTTGGGTTGACACAGTTTTCGTTGTGGATAATATTATCTATGGGTATTTACACTATTGCTATGGCAGCAGTATCATCAGGCGATGTGGTTAATATGGTAAACACAGAACAAATGATGCAAGGCGAACAAATGAATGAAATGACAAAAGCTGCTAGCTCAACTGATTTAGAAGCTCAAATTTCAGGGGTGTTGCAACAAATTCCTATTGCTAAACTATTAATTTCATTTTTGTTTTATTTCTTAGGAGGTTATTTATTGTACGGAGCATTTTTAGCGGCTATTGGTTCTGCGGTAGATAATGAAGCCGATTCGCAACAGTTTATGATGCCGGTAACCATTCCGTTAATTTTTTCATTTGTAGTAGCAGGAACAGTAATGGATAATCCTGATGGAGCGTTAGCTTTTTGGTTATCGATAATACCAATTACTTCTCCTGTAATTATGATGGTAAGAATTCCTTTTGGAGTAGAGACATGGGAATTATTGCTTTCTATGGCGTTGTTAGTTCTTGGCTTTTTAGGAGCAACATGGATGGCTGCAAAAATTTATCGTACAGGAATTTTAATGTATGGTAAGAAAATTACCTACAAAGAACTTTGGAAATGGCTTTCCTACAAAGGATAACTTTTAATGGAGAATTATACCGTAAAAATATTAGTTGTAAGATACAGTTCCATTGGTGATATTGTACTTACAACTCCTATAGTAAGGTGCTTAAAACAACAGTTGGATGGCAATGTAGAAATTCACTATTTAACTAAAAAAAGCTATCGTTCTTTAGTAGAAAATAATCCTTACATCACTAAAGTTCATACCATTGAAAAAAATAATAGCGAAGTTGCTGAACAGCTAAAAAATGAGGGTTTTCATTATATCATAGATTTACACAAAAATCTTCGCTCTAAAAGTATTTCCAGAAAATTGGGTACACTACGTTTTACTTTCGATAAGCTGAATATAAAAAAATGGTTGTTGACCAATTTTAAAATAAACACATTGCCCGATATTCATATTGTTGATAGATATTTTGAAGCCGTAAAACCTTTAGGAGTTGAGAATGATGGCAAAGGCTTAGATTTTTTTCTTACAGATAATGATAAAGTAATTAATCTTCCGGAAACACACAACAATGGATATGTTACTATTGCTATAGGTGCTCAATTTGCAACTAAGTGTTTGCCTACAAGTAAATTAGTGGAGTTGTGTACTTTAATTCAACAACCTATAATTTTAGCCGGAGGAAAAGAAGATGAACAAAAAGCCAATGAGATTATAAGTCATTCTTCTAATCAAAACATATACAATGCTTGTGGCAAGTATTCTATTAATCAGTCGGCATTTATTATAAAAAACAGCCAAATCCTCATTACTCACGATACAGGGTTAATGCATATCGGAGCAGCTTTGGGAGTAAATATTATTTCTATTTGGGGAAATACTGTTCCTGCTTTTGGGATGTATCCTTACTTGCCAAAAGAAAAATATGTAGTTATAGAAAATAATAATCTTAACTGCAGACCATGTTCTAAAATAGGCTATGATGCGTGTCCGAAAAAGCACTTTAAATGTATGAATGATTTAAGAATGCAAGAAGTGGTGGAGAAGACGAAAGTGTTGTCTTAATAAAACAAATAGTAAGTAAGAGCAAGCAAAATACCCAGATAAATAAGCACACGTTTGTTAATCATACCAGTATTATTTCTTCTAGCGTAGCCATTTCCCCAATCTTCTCTAATTCTCGATTGATATTCAGAATTGCTATATTCTGAAGTACTTGTCGGATTTTTTTCGTTTTCAACTTCTTTTTTTATCTGAGCAATTCGTTTTTCCAGTTTCTCTTTACGCTCGTCATAATACCGTGGGGTATATTCAAACTGACTAGGCTTTTTGGTATAAATTCCAAACATTTTAGGGATTCTTGGTGCTTGCATAATTCAGAAAATTTTCAACTACTAAATTACTAACTTTTAAGAAAAGATAAAATTGCAATGGGGTGGAATTTATTTTTCCCCTTCCCATTCTTTATAAAACTCTTCTAAAAACTGCTTCATATAATTATGTCGGTGAATTGCCATTGCTTTTCCTGTAGTCGTGTTCATTCGGTCTTTTAGTAAAAGTAATTTTTCATAAAAATGGTTGATAGTAGGTGCAGTACTATTTTTATATTCCTCTTTACTCATACTTAAGTTGGGTTGGATGTTAGGATTATAAATAGCTCTGTTTTTAAATCCACCATAATTAAACGTTCTAGCAATTCCAATTGCTCCCATGGCATCTAATCTGTCAGCATCTTGTACAACAGTTAATTCGGTAGAGTTAAATGCTTGCTCAAAATTTCCTCCTTTAAAAGAGATGTGTTGAATGATTTTTTCAACATGTATAATAAGTTCTTCTTCAACTGAAATGGATTGCAAAAATTCACGAGCCTTTTTCGGACCAATATTTTCGTCACCATCATTAAATTTAGCATCGGCAATATCGTGCAATAAAGCACCTAACTCAACAACTAAAAGGTTAGTTTTTTCTTGTGTAGCAATTTTTTTAGCCAATTGCCAAACTCTGTAAATGTGCCACCAATCGTGTCCTCCTTCTGCATTAGCTAAGGTTTCTTTTGCAAATTTTACGGTCTGGTCTATTATTTTCTGATGAGTCATAATCGTTTAATTCATTCTATAAATGTATCCAAAAGAGAGTTCGCTAAAATCTGCTTGACCGGCATTGGCTTTAATATACGGACCAATATAAAAATTGTGTTTTGGTAATTTATTAGCATTAATGGCGTATAAATTCAACCCTAAACGAGTAGAAAATCCTTTCTTAAAATAAGATTTGAACTTCATATATCCTTCAAATTGTTTGTTTAGTGGAAAATCTTTTTCATACTGCTTGTAAAAAGGTTTGTATACATTTATTCCTATTTCTACGTTCATGCTAATATGTCCCATTAAAAGCTCTGCGTTTGCGTGTACAACAACATTAGAAGCATACTTTTTTGGACTATTGGTATAATCGGTTAATTTTCTTGAGGTAATTTGATAATAGTAAACATCGTAGTAGCGATAGGTTGCTCCCAATCCCCACCTAAAATGATGATTAATGGTGTTTCCTGTAAAAATAGAAGTGGAGTGCACTAATTTTTTTTCTCCACCAACAGGACCATCTTTGTCTCCATACTCATGAAGTCCTAAACCGTAACTAATACCAATGTCTCTGCTTTTCGATTTTTTTTCAGGTTTTACAACTTCGTTGGTAAGCTGGTAAGTAGTTAAATCCTTTTTATAAAACTGAGCTGAAAGACTTAATAAAGCTGAGTTTAGTCCGAAGTTGGGTAATTGCGTGTGTCCGTTGGAAGCATGAGAAAAAATAAGTCCTAATTTTAAATTCATACCGGGTTTTTCAACTATGGTTTTATAAGCTCCGGCTTGAAAAGACCATTTAAATGGTGAGCCGATATTTACGTTTCTTCGGTTGGAAATACTATCATAATAAGTAGTGAAATAGGCAGCTCCCAAACTTAATTTAAAATAAATTGGTTTTTCTTTTTGATTAAAAATGTTAAAAGCAACAAAAGTCATGATGCTGTATTCATCTCCAAAAATTTTTTCATTGCCGATAGATGAATAAAATAGAGAGATACCTGTTTGTGGGAAGTTATAATATTTTGCCCAAGTGCTGTTGCTATCAGTTTTTAAAGAACCAATATTTACGGCTAAGCCTTGTTGTAAACGAGTAGGAGGAAACTTGTTTAAGTAATTTGGAACTACTTTTCCCACCATGTATTCTGATTCAATGAAAAATGCATGTTTATTTTCCTGAGCTGATAGTTTAAACACAAAATAGGTGGCAATCAACAATAATATGTAACGAAAATGTTTGATAGAGTTTTTTAATTAAAATAAGGAATCAAAAATACATATAAAAAGTGTGGCTCTTAAAAACAAAAAACCCGAAAAAGAATTTCTTTTTCGGGTTTTTGTGTGGTGATGGAGGGAATTGAACCCCCGACACACGGATTTTCAGTCCGTTGCTCTACCAACTGAGCTACATCACCTCGATTAATGGTCGGCAAAAGTATTAAAATAATTTAATCTGCAAAAACATTTAATTGAAATTTGTAATTTCGAGCATTAATTTTTTTTATGGACTTAATAGTTGATGTAGGAAATACCTTTGTTAAGATAGCTGTCTTTGAAGATGATAACATTATTTTTTGCCAAAAATATAGTGAAGTTAATGCATCAATTATTTTTGAAATAAAAAATAAATTTGACACAAAAAGGGGAATTATTAGCTCCGTAAGGAATAATGAAGCTGAAGTTTCAGCAATTTTAAATAAAATTAACATTTCATTTTACTGGTTAAACCACAAAATGGAATTCCCATTCAAAATTAACTATAAAACACCTGAAACATTAGGTTTAGATAGAGTTTCGGCAGTTGTAGGAGCAATGGCTATGTTTCCAAATAGTAATTTATTGATTGTTGATATGGGAACATGTATAACTTCTGATTTTGTTGATGAAAACTTAGTTTATCATGGAGGAAGTATTGCCCCCGGTTTCGAAATGAGGTTTAAAGCGTTACATCATTTTACACAAAAATTACCACAAATAAAATATGAAAATCAGTTAATAAAATTAATAGGGGATAGTACCGATAATTCAATTTTATCGGGAGTTTATAACGGATTTAAGTATGAGATTTTAGGAATGATTTCAGCTTATGAGCAACAATATAATGACCTAAAAATAGTTCTTACCGGAGGAGATTATAAACTATTTGATTTGGAAGCAAAAAATCGCATCTTTGCAGACGATTTTTTAGTCCTCCGTGGATTACAACAAATATTAATATTAAATGAGAAAAATTAGTACTGTCACTTTATTGTTTGTTTGCTTATGTATTAGCAGTATTGCTTTTGCTCAAACCACTACCAATTCTCCATACTCTAAATATGGAGTGGGTGTTATTCGTCCACAAAGTTTTTCCCAAAATTTTGCCATGGGTGGAACAGCTATAGGACTTCGTTCTAATTTGAATATAAACTCTAAAAATCCTGCTTCTTATTCAGATTTAATAGTGACAACTATTGAGTTTAACTTCATAAGTAATGCTCTTTGGTTAGATAATGGAAATCAATCTCAATATAAAACTAATCCTTATGTTGCTTCTTTGGCGTTAGCTTTTCCGGTTATTCAAAAAACTTGGGGAATGAGTTTTGGATTGATGCCTGTTACCAGTATTGGATACGATTACACCAATAGTTATACTGATGAAAATGTTGGAAGTGTTACAGAAATAAAAAAAGGAGAAGGTGGGTTAAATAAATTTTATTTTGGAAATGGGTTTAACATTAAGTTAGACTCTACTTCTAATATTGCTTTTGGAGCTAATGCAAATTTTTATTTTGGAAGATCAGAATTTGATAGTAAAACCATTTTTGGGAATTTATCTCAAGGATTAAATATATGGGATTTAAGTGAATCAACTACTTCAGATTTGTCTTTTGATTTCGGAACACAATATCAAAAGAATTTTTCTAGATATGACTCTACTTCTTTAGCAAAAGAAACTTATGTTTTAACTGTTGGAGCAACAGTAGGGTTGGCTAAAGAACTAAATACAAAACAAAACAGAATAGTAAGAAGCTTTATTGGTTCGGCAGATTTTGGAACAATTAAAGATACTATTTTAGAAACAAATAATAATGAGCAGAGTATTGATATGCCATTAGAATATGGTGTTGGGTTTTCTTTTGAGAAGAAAAATAAATGGATTATAGCTTTTGATTATAATATAGCCGATTGGACAACTATTGCATCTACCAATCCATTATATAGCTATAATAAAGTACAAAGTTTTGCTGCTGGTTTTCAAATTACTCCAAAGTATGATGATTATGTAGGAAGTTACTTTAAAAGAATAGCTTATAGGTTTGGATTTAGATATTCAAACTCATATTTTACCATTAAAGATAATCAAATAAATGAATACGGCATAACTTTTGGGACAGGTCTACCATTAAGAAGAACAGGAACATCAGCACCAACTCTAAATTTAGGAATAGAGTACGGAAAAAGAGGAAAAGTAACAGATGGACTTATTCAAGAAACGTTTATCAATTTTAATGTTGGCATTATTATTAATGATAAATGGTTTATAAAAAGAAAATATAATTAAATTTTAAACTTAAATTTTAAAACAATGAAAAAAGTAACAACTATACTACTAGGGGTTTTAATTGCTTATAATGTAAATGCTCAAGGTAAATATGGAGCAACTCCCGAAGATAGTATTACATGTATCAATAACTTAATTTATAAAGATTATTTAAAATCTGATCCTAAATTGGCTTTAAGTATGTGGAAGGTAGCTTATAAAGTTTGTCCGGGATCACAAAAGTCCTTATATATTAATGGAGCTTCTATGTACAAAAGCTTAGCTGATAAAGAAAAAGATGAAGCTAAAAAAGAAGCGTATTTAGATACTATGTTTGCCATTTATGATCAGCGTATTGAGTATTTTGGACAAAGAGGTTATGTTTTAGGATACAAAGGGCAAATGATGCTGGTGTATAGAGGTAAAGAGTATGAAAAAACGTTTAATATTTTAAATGAATCTGTTGAGTTGTTAGGAGCTAAATCTCAAGCAGGTACTTTAGTAGCGTTAATGTATGCTGCAGCAAACAAAGAAAAAAATGAATTAATGACTAAAGCCGAATTAGTAGAACTTTATGGTAAGATTATGGATTTAGCAGGATCAAATACAGATAACGATTATAGAGATGCTGAAGAAAAAATTAATGCAGTTGCTGCTCCTTATTTAGATTGCGAAGTACTAGTTCCTTTAGCAGAAAAAGGGTTTGGAGTAAATAAAACTAATAAAGATTGGTTGAAAAGGATGGTTACTCTATTAAAAAGAAAAAAATGTTATGATGCAGCTATTTTTGCTTCTGTAGCTCAAGCATATTTCGAAATTGAACCTTCTGCATCAGGTGCTGATGGAATGGGTAGAATTTTTTGGAAAAATAAAGATTATACTAAAGCAATTGAGTTTTTTCAAAAAGCAGTTGATATGGCAGAAACAGATGATGAAAAAGCAGATTTTTATTTAAGTATTGCGGAAACTTATTTATCTAAAGGAGATAATGCTTCTGCAAGAAATTATGCTTTAAAAGCAATAGGAGCTAGATCGGGTTGGGGAGATCCTTATATTTTAATTGGAGATGCCTATTTATATGGAGCTGCATCATGTGATGATGGTAAATTAGGGAAATTTGGTGCTTATTGGGCTGCTTACGACAAATATCAAAAAGCAAAAAGTGTTGATGGAGAAGCTGCATCTGAAGCAAACAAAAAAATGGCAGCTGTTTCTGCTCGTTTTCCTGAAACAAAAGATGTATTCTTTTATAACCAAAAAAATGGAGATGCATATAAAGTTGAATGTTGGATTAATGAAAACACAACTGTTAAAACGAAATAAGTAAAATTGAAATTACGTTTTCATAATAGAATAGTAATCCCGTTGCTTTTTAGTTTCGGGATTATTTGTTTTGGGTGCGAGAATGATTTGAAAGAAGTAGAACAACTTACTCAAAAAGAAAAACTACCATTAAAAAAAGGAAAAAATGTTCAACTGATTTATTCCGAAAAAGCTGTGGTAAAAATTAAGGTGTCGGCTCCTAAAATGGAAGAATATGCTTCAGAAAATCCATATTTGGAAATGAGTGAAGGTATTGAAGTTATCTTTTTTGATTCATTGAAACAAGTGAATACAATCCTTACTGCCAACTATGCCATCCATCGTATTAAAGAAAACATTATGGAAGCTAAAAATGATGTGGTAGTGGTAAATGAAAAAGGTGAAAAATTAAATACAGAACATTTAGTTTGGAAACAAGATTCGGCAAAAATTTATTCTGATGAATTTGTAAAAATTACTACCCAAGATGAAATTTTAATGGGAGAAGGCTTTGAAGCCAATGAAGACTTTACCAAATGGAAAATCAATAAAATTAAAGGAACTATTTTACTTAAAGAAAATAAAGACTCAACCGCTGTTAGCCCTTAATTTAATTAGAAATTTGTGAAGGACTCCTATCTTGAGAGGTGAAGTGGTTTGTTTTTAGAGATTATGAATTCAACAAATAACAATTCTAGCGTTTTTGCGAGAAACATAAATTAACAATCAACAATATGAATAAAGTAATAAGATTTTTAGAATTAATGTGGCTAGTTATAGCTATTGTTAGTGGTGTAATAGGAGTATACCATTTTTTCTTTACTGCTACAGAAGATGCGCTTTTCTTTTTTATGCTTACTGTTTTAGCAATATTTTTATATTTTTTAAGAAGAAGACAAAGACGAAGAATGGGACAATAATTTTTTATAACTTTACACCAATATAATCTAAAAAATTAAATGCCCTCGCCAGATATTATTTACATCTTAATTGCCATGCTTTTCTCAGCACTATTTTCAGGAATGGAAATAGCTTTTGTTACTGCTAACCGACTTAAAATTGAGTTGAGCAGCAAAAAGGGTGTTTTTTCAGGAAAAATACTTTCTTTTTTCTTGAAAAATCCTGCTAAATTTATTAGTGCCATGCTTATTGGGAATAATGTTGCACTGGTAATTTATAGTATTTTAATGGCAAAATTGTTAGAGCCAATAATTTATGAAAAAATAACAGCAAATGATTTTATTGTGTTGCTTATTCAAACCATAATTTCAACTATATTAATACTTTTCTTTTCTGAGTTTTTGCCAAAATCGCTTTTGAGAATAAACCCTAATAAAGCACTTACAATAGGAGCAATTCCATTGCAAATTGTTTATGTAGTCCTTTATCCATTTACCTTATTGGTATTGGGAGTTTCTAATTTAATACTTAAATTTTTTAGAGTAGATACATCAGAAAGTGACATGGCTTTTACCAAAATAGATTTGGAACATTTTATGACTAATATTCAGCAGAAGAAAGAAGAAGGAGAAGATGTAGATAACGAAATTCAGATTTTTAAAAACGCTTTAGATTTTTCTAGTGTTAAAGCCAGAGATTGTATGGTTCCCAGAACCGATTTGGTGGCTATGGATATTGAGGTTCCTTTGGTAACTATTAGAGATAAATTTATAGAAACAGGCTTGTCCAAAATATTAATTTATAGAGATTCTATTGATAATATTATTGGGTATATTCATTCTAAAGAATTATTTAAAAAACCTAAAACGGTAAAATCTATTTTGTTGCCCATATCTATTATTCCAGAATCTATGCCTGCCAATCAAATTTTACAGGAATTTATAACATTAAGAAAAAGTGTAGCTGTTGTGGTTGATGAGTTTGGAGGAACATCTGGAATTATTACTACCGAGGATATTATTGAAGAAATCTTTGGTGATATAGAAGATGAACACGATAATGAAGAACTTACAGAAATTAAAATAGATGAAGATTTATATCAATTTTCGGCAAGATTGGAAATTGATTATATTAACGAAAAATACATGCTCGACTTACCTGAATCTGATGATTATGAAACATTGGCAGGGTTAATCATTTCTATTGATGAATCTATTCCTGAAAAAGATGAGGTTATTAGGCATAATGGTCTTGAAATCAAAATTGATAAAGTAAGTAACAATAAGATTGATTTGGTAACTATTCGTGTTACAGATAATGACGAATAAAATTTTATTCTAAAAATTAATAATGAAATTTTTATTAGGACTATCGTTTTTTTTATTATTTCTTGAACTTGAGTTCGTTGCACAGTCCGATACCAACTATTTTCAGCAAGAAGTAAATTATGAAATTCATGTTACTTTAAATGACGAACGTCATCAGTTAGATGGAAAAGAAACCATTTGGTATAAGAATAATTCTAAAAAAACGCTGAACTATATCTATTTTCATTTATGGCCAAATGCTTATAAAAATCATGAAACCGCTTTAACGAAACAATTGTTGGAAGAAAATAATACCATGTTGTATTTTTCCCATGATAAACATTTGGGTTTTATTGATGGATTGGAATTTAAAGTGAATGGAGAAGTAGCTATTTGGACTATTACTGAGGAAAATGAAGATGTTGCCATTGTATATTTACCGGAGCCTCTTTTGTCCGGAGAGTCAGTAGAAATTTATACGCCTTTTAGTGTAAAATTACCCTTAGGTGTTTTCTCACGACTTGGACATATGGAGCAATCTTATCAGATTACTCAGTGGTATCCTAAACCTGCTGTTTATGATGAAAAAGGTTGGCATCAAATGCCTTATCTAAATCAGGGAGAATTTTATTCTGAATTTGGAACTTTTGATGTACATATTACTTTGCCTAAAAATTACAGGGTAGGTGCGACAGGCGATTTGATTAATGGCGAAGCAGAAATGAAATGGCTCGACAGCATTGCTAATTATACTGCAACAATTGAAGAATTTGATACAGACTTGTCTTTTCCGGAGTCTTCGTCTGAAACAAAAACACTTCATTACCATCAGAAAAAAGTACATGATTTTGCTTGGTTTGCAGATAAAAGATACCATGTTTTAAAAGGTGAAGTAGAGTTGCCTAATTCAAAAGAAAAAGTGACTACTTGGGCAATGTTTACCAATAACGAAGCTGATTTATGGAAAAAAAGCATTGAATATTTAAATGATGCTACTTACTATTACTCCTTGTGGAATGGCGATTATCCTTACAAACATGTTACTGCTGTAGATGGAGCGTTAAGTGCTGGAGCAGGAATGGAATATCCTAACGTTACTGTAATTGGACAATCGGGTGATGCTTTTTCGTTAGAGACAGTAATTATGCACGAAGTAGGACATAATTGGTTTTACGGTATTTTAGGAACAAACGAACGTTTACATCCATGGATGGATGAAGGTATCAATTCATTTAATGAGTTGAGATATGTAAAAACTAAATATCCAGAAAGATTGTTAGTTGGAGAACTTGATGATAAAAATGAAAAAATTTTCAATTGGTTCGATATGGCAAGTCACCCACATAAACACCAATATGAATTAGCTTACTTACTAAATGCGAAAAGAAATAAAGATCAGCCTATAGAATTAGCAGCAGCTGAATATACATCTTTAAATTATGCTGGAATTGTTTACTCAAAATCTGCTATTGTTTTTGATTATTTAAAGAATTATTTGGGCGAGGAAAAGTTTGATAAATGCATGCAACGCTATTTTCAGGAATGGAAATTCAAACATCCACAACCAAAAGATTTAAGAAAAATTTTTGAAGAAGAAACTGGGGAGAACCTAGATTGGTTTTTTGATGATATGATAAAAACTACCAAAAAAATTGATTATAAAATTACCAGAAATAAAACTGATACCCTTGGAAATTCGTTGTTGAAAATTAAAAACAATGGTAAAATAAACGGGCCTTTTTCTATTTCTGGGATTAAAGACGGAAAAATTGTAGCTACACAATGGTATGAGCCTATTGCTAAAAAAGCTTTTGTTTCTTTTGAAAAAGGCGATTACGATACTTATAAAATTGATGCTCAGAAAAATATTCCTGAAATAAACAGACAAAATAATACGCTTAAAGCGAAAGGATTGTTTAAAACCATGGAGCCTTTGCGTTTGCAATGGATGGGAAGTATAGAAAATCCTGATAAGACGCAGTTGTTTTTTTCGCCAATTGCAGGTTGGAATAACAACGATAAGTTTATGATGGGGATGGCTTTTTATAATTCTCTTATACCGTCCAAAAAGTTCGAATACATTTTGGCTCCGCTTTATTCGTTTTCTACGAACGAAATTAATGGTTATGCTTCTGCATTTTATCATATTATGCCCAATACATTTATACAAAATATGGCATTAGGTGCAAGTGCAAAATCTTTTACCAGATTAAATTATAGGGAGCAGGAACTGAAATATTATAAAGTTAATCCAAGAATAGAAATAGATTTTAGAAAAAATAGAGCCAGACAAGCTAAAAGCACATTTTTTAGCTATGAATTTGTAAATATTTTTGAAGAAAATACTGATTTCTCTAAAAGAGATGAAAATGGCAAAGTACTTTACAAAGACACCATAAATTATTTTTATATCAATAATATTAATGTTGGAGTGAAAAGTAAACATCCTATAAATCCATATATGTTAAAAGCAAATGTGCAGCAACATCAAGATTTTGTAAAATTAAATGTAGAAGCACATTATAGTTTTGCTTACAAAAAACCTGGTACAGGTTTACACTTTAGATTTTTTGTCGGGAGATTTTTGTATAATAGAGATGAACAACAAAATAGTCGTTTTAACTATAACTTTAGCGGAAATGAGGCATCAGATTATATGTACAATGAATTGTTTTTAGGTAGAAATGATGCTGTTGGTAGATTTAATCAGCAAATTGCGATAATTGATGGGGGATTTAGAAACCCTGTAATTCCTGAATCGCAAGGGCAGTTTATGCAGGCAAATAAATGGATGAATTCAGTAAATGTTGAAAGTAGCTTGTTTACAAAACATCTTAGTTTATATGCCGATGTTGGTATGGCAGCAACGCTTACTCGTGATTTTTCAGGGAATGAAGTGGACAGAGTTTCTGATTTTGCTTATAATTTTGGAGTAGCAGTGAATATTGTGCCTGATTTTTTTGAAATATATCTTCCAATCACATCTTCAGGAGAATTAAACCAATTGAAGTATCAAGATAAAATTAGGTTTGTATTGAACCTAAAATTGATACAACCTTTTCAACTAATAAGAAAATTTGATATGTAATTGTCTGTAAAAATTATGTAGTTTTGATTTTAAGATGACTAATAAACCCGCTAAAATATACTTCGCCTCAGATTTTCATTTAGGAGCACCTAATCATGAAGAAAGCAAAAAACGTGAAGCTAGAATAATAAAGTGGTTAGACGAAGTAAAAAAAGATGCTTCGGAAATATATTTATTAGGCGATATTTTTGATTTTTGGTTTGAATATAAAACTGTAATCCCTAAAGGATTTGTTCGGTTACAAGGAAAAATAGCTGAAATAACGGATAGTGGTATTTCTATTCATGTTTTTACAGGCAATCACGATATGTGGATTTTTGATTATTTGCCTAAGGAATTGGGAATTAAATTATACAGAGAACCTATTGTTCGTGAATATAATGGAAAGAAATTTTTCATAGGACATGGTGATGGACTTGGCCCGGGTGATAAACAATACAAGATGTTAAAAGCAGTTTTTGCCAGTAAAGTATGTCAATGGTTATTTGCACGTATTCATCCCAATTTAGGAATAGGTGTTGCTAATGCGTGGAGTAGAAAAAGTAGAAAAAACAATATTACCTATGATGAAAAATTTGAAGGGAAAGAAAAAGAGTTGCTCTATCATTTTTGTAAAGATTACTTAAAAAAAGAACATATCGATTATTTTGTTTTTGGACATCGCCATTTACCTTTAGAAATTCCAATTAGTGAGTATTCTATATATTTTAATTTAGGAGAATGGATAAAGCATAATACCTATGCAGTTTTTGATGGTGAAAGATTGGAGTTGAAAAAGTTTATATAAATTTACTACAGTATTTTTGAAACTTTTTAACCTTTGAAAAGGTAAATTATAATTTATTTTTTTAAGACTTAAGTATTTTATAAATAAAACAAAAAATTACATTTGTTTTTTTGCACAACCATTAAATTAATGAAAACTTTTTTACGAAGATTTATAGTCATATTTCAATTGTTGGCTATTGCTTGTGTTACAGGTTGGACACAAACCAATGTAACTCGTATTTATACTGATCACAATGGCTTTTTTACCAGTAGTACAGCTAGTCCTCAAGTAGCAGATGTCGCTACCCATCACTTATTAGCATTTGAAAGTGGAGGAACAATATGGTCTACGGGGGTGAATGATGTAACATTAACAGCTAATGCTGTAACATATATAGCTCAAGTATTTCAAGCTATGCCGGCAACAGTTAATAGTAATAATCCTAGTGCACTTATAGGAATTGGTAGACAATTTGGAGGCTTTAGTGGTGGTAATGGTTGTGCTCCACCTGTTGCTCCTCCAAGTGGAAATAATATTTCAGCTTATTTAACTGATGGTATAAATGGATTAGATTTATCAACTGCAATATTTAATATTGGTGGAAATATTCAATATACCGTTGCAGGAATAAACGCCACTTCTATAGGTGATGGAATACCCGATATAATTATAACACAGGCAGGGGATGTAAATGGTTCTTTACTTGATCAATTTCGGTTTTTAGATATATTAAATAATATTGTTGGTAGTCAAGTTGCCGTTAATTTTAATGGAGTGCCAGCTGTTGCTCAACCAACTTGGAAGTTCTATAATATACCAGGATTAGCTTGTGGTGGCTCTACAGCCTCCACTAGAAATTTAAGGTTATTGGCATTTGATTTTGCTGATCTGGGAATAACAGTTGGAAATTATGCTGCAGTAACTAAATTTCAACATCAGCTGACACCTAATACTGATGTCGCTTTCGTTGCTTATAATATGCAGTCTATAGAAATTCTTCCTATCGTATTATTAGATTTTAATGTTGAGGTTAAAAATAACATAGTTCAAATAAATTGGCAAACATCCTCTGAGATTAATAATGACTTTTTTACTGTAGAAAAAAGTAAGGATGCTGTTAATTGGGAAGAAGTTTTAAAAAAGAGTGGTGCAGGAAACTCACAAGAGATTTTACATTATGAAGATGAAGATAAATTTCCTGTTTCAGGAATTTCTTACTACCGTTTAAAACAAACTGATTTTAATGGAGAAAGCACTTATTCACATATTGTACCTATCAATTACAGTAATAATTATTTTTCTATTTATCCTAACCCAGCAGATGGATATGTAACCATCCAACTGGATAATATTCCTAATAATCTGGTGGTACAGGTTAAAGACGTATTAGGAAAACCTTTATTGGAACAAAAAGTAAACTCTACTAATACTTTAATTAATATTAGCTCATTACCTAAAGGAATTTATTATGTTGAATTAGTAAATGAGTCTTATAAATACGCTAAAAAATTGGTGGTTCAATAGAAAGTTTATAAGGTTAAGGATTTATCTTTTAATGATTATTTGTTTACTATTAATAATTCACTTTAGAACATCAAACCTTGAATTTTCTTTCGAATTTTAATTAAAGACTAACAGTTGATTTAGTTCTTGATAATTTGGAACATAGTTGTATATTTGTTGCTATATGAAGAAATTATTATTGTTTTTATTCTTACTACCTTTTGTTGTTAAAGCACAGCAGAAAGAATCTTTTAAAGAAAGTGCTTATGTAACCCAATATATTTATGATAAGGCGCCAAGCTATACGAAAAACGATAAATATAACAGACTAACTTATATGTTTTCAATAATCGCAGGGAAGCAAATTAGTAATGAATTAAATTCTGACTTATTATTGAATTGGCAGGAAATGGAAGTTTATTTGAATGAAGTGCTTCAAAAAGTATTGCCGAAAGAGTTGAAAAATGATAGTGCCATTCATGTTTATATAAGGAAAGAAGGTGCTTTTGGAGCAGACATGACTCCTGCTGGACAACTTTATATTAACTTAGGTGCTTTTTCTGAGTTAACTGATGAAGCCACGTTAGCAGCCATGATGTTGCATGAGTTAGCACATTGTTATGAACAACACTATTTAAAAAGATTTTTAATTAACCAAACTTCAGGAATAGATTGGGGGTTTTTTGGGAGCGATAAAAAACCTTCATCGCATTTTTCTCAAAGTCAGGAATTAGCGGCAGATTCTTTAGCTTCTGTCTGGTTAAAACAAACGCCTTATTTCCATTCAGGATTGCTAAATTATTATAGAATTTTAGAGCGTTTAGAACAAAAAAAGTTGGCTAGAATGGAACACAAGTGGGAATTGAAAAATCCACATTTCCCCCCATCAAAAGAACGAATTGCTTATTATGAAAAAGACCAAGAATATGCTAAACCGAATTTAGATAGTAAACAACTTTTTGTCGTAAGTGAAACACAATTTAACACACTAAAAAACCAAGCAAAATCACTTATTTTAGAAGCGCTTTTAATTAATCCAGTTGATGGTACTTTTGATGAATGTATAGAACGAGCTTTTGCATTTCATTTACTAGATCCATTAAATTCCACGTATATATTCTATTTAATGGAAGCCATTAGAAGACAATGCTATGTATATAATAACGATTGGAATCAAAATTTTATTACTTATCGTTATTTAGATACAACTATTATCGATAATGTAAGAAAAAAAATTCCTTTAAAATATAATTTATTAGAAAAATTTGACACAAGATTTATAGCTCTCAATCCAGTAGAATTAAATAACATTAAAGCTCGTTTTTATTGGGATGATCCGCCATTTATCACTTATGAGCAAGCCTTTGAGTATTTTTTTAAAATTGCAAATAAACTTGGAGACTGTAAGGAATGTTTGTTATCTTATGCTTTAAGTTATGAATATGATAAAAAATTACGTGATTTATATCTAAAAAAATATTTAGCTCAAAGTGATACTAAGTATGGTTTATATGCATCTACCTTGCTTCAACAAGACATTGAAACAACGGTTTCAAGTAAAAAACTCGTGATAATTGATGGTGTTATTTTTGCCATTAGAGAAGGGAATGATCTTATTTATCTTGAAGATAATGAGTCGAATAAAGCTGTTATTAGAGATGAAATAATTAGGGAATTAAATAATGAATTCGATGATAGACATTTTGTTTTAATGGAAGATTTAAAGAATGAAAGCTTTAAAAATTATGTATTGTCAAGTCAATTGATGGATCAGTTTTTTGGTAGAGGAGCCAATAAGTTTAAATTGTATTATTTAGAACCTAATTTTACCCAATTGTTTAAAAGTTATGATGTATCAGAAGTTGAGTTTATTCATATTGAATATGTAGAGTTTAGGAAGGCTTCAAAAGAAATGGAGAGTATGAAACACGCACATCAAACACCTTATAAAGAATTGTTAGACAATCAAGACAATCAAAAAGCTATGGATTTGTTTTGGCTTGGTTTTACAATAAATAACAGTACTACCTTTCCATTCTATTTTTATTTTAATGAAGATATTCCCATAAGATCTAAAATATCAGGTAAAGCAGCAATAATCTCTAATATTAAAAAGGAAATTAGCAGATAAGTAGTTGTAGTGTTTAGGTGTTGGTTAAAATTTCTTCACTTACCATTCCATCAGTAATTCAAAATTTAACCCTTACCCCTAAAAAACCTCTTATTCCCTGAAAAGTAGTGTAAACATAAGTAGGATCAAAAGTATATCCATTAGGGTTGTCAGATGAATTTACATTTTTATCAAAAGGATCATTGGCTCGCAAAATAGAATTGTTAGGAGGAGTGAAATTTAGTAAGTTTTTAACTCCTCCATAAACCTCCCAACCTTTTTTAAATTCTTTAGTAATTTGTATGTTTTGAATACTGTACCAATCGGAGTACTCCGGACGGAAATCATTTTCTACCAGAGGTAATTTCATTGGGCCGTATACATTTCCTGTGTAATCAATTTTAATTTTTCGCTTTGTAAATTCATAACTCACACCAAAAGTTCCAGAAATGTTTTCGGTTAGCAATTGTGGTTGCTTTTCTAAATTTCCTAATTCGTTTTCACTGACCTCAAACACATCCATAAAAGTTCCACCTAATTTTATGTTAAGAGGAGCTGAAAAAGTAATGTCCATATCAAAACTTATACCTCTTGAAACAGCATAGCCATTTAGATTTTCATAAATAATTTGCTTGGAATTAGTTTCGTAGTCGGGTATGATTTTATTGTTGAAGTAAGTGTAAAAACCACTAATATCGAAATTAATAAAGCCAAATTTAGTAGTAATTATTTTTTGATAATTGAGGTTGGCATTGTACGAAGTTTCGGGGGATAAAGAGCCTTTAATTACTATTTCTCTGGCTCCTGTTGTCGCAGCATGGTCTTCGGTAAACAAATTTACTACTCTGTATCCTGTTCCTAAACTTAATCTGATGGTGTTGCTTTCATTAGGTGTCCATTTATAGTTAAAACGTGGGGTGAAAATATTTCCATGTCGGGAATCGTAATCGTACCGTAAGCCTACCAATGTTTTGTGTTTGGTGTTTATTTTATAACTATGTTGAATAAAGATTCCTGGTAGAAAAGCATTGTCAGGTTTGTTTTTAGGGTTGAGGGTGTCTGTGTCTGCTGTTTGAGTTGCCGCAGTATTATCATCATAAAAATTATACCTAATAGCTGTTCCTATAAGCCAATCGTGCCTGCCAACTTTTTTATCCCAAAACAACTGACCAAAAGCAATTTTTTGATGAGCAATATAAGGCACATTTCCATAAACAGAGTTTTGTTGATGGTCGGAAAATGAAAAACTGCTCATTAGCCTTTCTTTAACAGGAAGTTGGTATTTTCCAATAATTTCGTAACGACTGGTATAAATGGATTCACCATAAATACTATCGCCACCTCTAAATTCAGGAGTCCACTGCATTTCACCTCCCCAACGGTCTTCATAAACATAACGCATAGCTACAGAAAATTCTCGGTTTTCTTTACGTTTAATATCCCATTTATTAAATATAGAAATTCGGTCTTGAAGTGTTAAATCAGTAAAATTATCTCCGTTATTATCTATTGGGTTCGAATAATTAAAATAATTAATACCGAGTATAGAAGTAACTTTTTCATTTATTTTAAAACCCATGCCTATATCGGTGTTTATTTCTCCCCAAGTAGTTGCAAAAACATCAACAGCTAATTTCGGACTATCTTTTGGATCGAGGGTAATAACATTTATCAGACCACCAACAGCTTCAGAGCCAAATAAAGTAGAAGCAGGACCTTTTACTACTTCTGTTTGGGCAATCATGCTGTTCGGAATTCCATTTAGTCCATAAACCGTTGAGAGTCCTCCAACAATAGGCATTCCGTCAATAGTAACCATGGTGTAAGGACCTTCCATACCATTGATGTGAATATCTCCGGTATTACAAACGCTGCAATTTATTTGTGGACGAACACCATTAACAATTTGTAAAGCTTCAAATAAAACAGGAGTAGGGTTCTTAAGAAAATAAGTAGGTTTATAAACTTTTATAGGTACAGCTGATTCTTTTATAGAAACTTCACGTAAGGTACCTGTAACCACAAACTCTTCTATTTGTGTGGCTGTTTCTTCTATTGTGATGTTTAATGTAATGGTTTTTTCGCTTTCAATAGTAATGGTTTTTTTATAATGTTTATAACCAACCGCTGAAACTTGAACAGTATAAGTACCAACAGGGATGTTGTTAAGTTTAAACTTTCCGTTAACATCTGCAGCAGTGCCTAGTTTTGTGCCAGATAAACCAATATTGGCAAAAGCTACAGCATCGCTATTGCTACTAATAACTCCTTCTATTGCTCCTCCTTGACTATAAATAGTTATAGGAAGATAACAAACAAAGAATAAAATGTTAAGTAATTTTTTTTTCATTACATAAATAATTATTTTGCAAATATATAAAATAAAATTTAGATTAATCTAAAAATATAATTTTATATATGTAATAAATATTTTATACATTTGTATAAAAAAGCAAAGATGAATTCATTTACTGAAGAGAATTATTTGAAAGCTATTTATAAATTGAGTTTAAATGGGGTTCAAGGGGTTTCTACCAATGCTATTGCAGATAAGTTAGCAACTAAGCCTTCTTCTGTCACCGATATGATTAAAAAGCTGGCAGATAAAAAGTTGGTTAGTTATCAGAAGTATCAAGGAGTAAACTTAACTAAAAAAGGTAGTGATGTAGCAGTTTCTATTATTAGAAATCATAGGTTGTGGGAAGTTTTTTTAGTAGAAAAATTAAATTTTAAATGGGATGAAGTACATGATTTAGCTGAAGAGTTAGAGCATATCAATACACATAAACTAACAGAACGCTTAGATGAATTTTTAGGATTTCCTAAGTTTGATCCGCATGGAGATCCTATTCCCGATAAGGACGGAAATATTATCCAGCATAAAGATGTAACATTGTCAGATTTAATAAGAGGAGAAAAAGCGGTAGTAGTAGGAGTTAAAGAACATTCTAAAAGTTATTTGAATTATTTAGAACAATTGCAATTGGTGTTGGGAGCAGAAGTTGAAGTAAAAGATATTGTAGAGTTTGATGCTACTATGCAAATTTTGGTCAATAATAAACAAGTGATTATTTCCAATCAAGCAAGTAAAAATTTAATAGTTAAGAAAATTTAGAATTTAGACTACATTTATAAACATCAAATCTTGAATATTTAAAACTATGGAAGAAGTAAAACTTTTTTTTGAATCAATTAGTCCAGTTCAACAAGCTTTATATGCATCTTTATTTACTTGGGGATTGACTGCTATGGGAGCTGCATTTGTATTTGTGTTTAAAACTATGAATCGTGCTTTTTTTGACGGAATGTTAGGTTTTACTGGAGGAGTAATGGTAGCAGCAAGTTTTTGGTCATTGTTAAATCCTGCTATTGAGATGAGTGATGGAGAAGGTTTTGTTCAGGTAATTCCAGCTGCGGTTGGGTTCTTAGGAGGGGCCATGTTTTTGTTTGGTTTGGATAAGATATTACCTCATTTACATATTAATTTTAAAGAGGGAGAAAAAGAAGGGGTAAAAACAGAATGGCACCGATCTATTTTGTTGGTATTGGCGATTACTTTACATAATATACCTGAAGGTTTGGCGATAGGAGTTTTATTTGGTGGAGCTGCCATGGGGTTGGAAGGAGCAACTATTGGGGGAGCAATAGCATTGGCAATTGGTATTGGAATTCAAAATTTTCCGGAAGGGATAGCAGTTTCTATGCCTTTAAGAAGACAAGGCTTATCTCGTTGGAAAAGTTTTAATTATGGACAATTATCTGCAATAGTAGAGCCACTTGCTGCTATGTTAGGAGCTTGGGCAGTTTTTACTTTTCAGCCAATTTTACCTTATGCGTTGGCTTTTGCAGCAGGAGCAATGATTTATGTAGTGGTAGAAGAAGTGATACCCGAAACTCAAAGGGATAAATATACTGATATTGCTACAATGGGTTTTATACTAGGCTTTATTGTAATGATGAGTTTAGATGTGGGATTGGGTTAATTAATGAATTGGAGATTAGAAATTAGAGATTAATAATTATTGATAAACAAATAACTTGTCTAATTTTGAAGTGTGAGTAATAAAATTAATATAAAAAATAGAAAAGCTAAGTTTGAGTATGAGTTTTTAGAAACTTTTACTGCTGGTATTCAGCTTTCTGGTACGGAAATAAAATCTATAAGAGCAGGTAAGGCAAATATTGCGGATGGATATTGTTTTTTTTATAATGATGAATTGTTTGTTAAAAATGTTTTTATTGCAGAATATGAGCAAGGAACATATAACAATCACGAACCAAGAAGGGTAAGGAAGTTATTACTTAATCGCAGTGAGTTAGATAAGTTGATAAAAAAGAAAAAAGATGTCGGACTAACTATTGTTCCGGTTAGTTTATTTATCAATAACAAAGGTTTTGCGAAGTTGGAAATAGCTTTAGCAAAAGGTAAGAAACTCCACGATAAACGAGAAACGTTAAAAGCAAAAGATACTAAACGTGAATTAGATAGAGCTAAGAAGTTTTAATTGTTTTGTTTATTGCTAGTGTTTAATTACTTTTTCAGTTTTTACCAAATTATTAGATTCATCCATTATTTTTACGAAATAAACTCCACCTGAAAGTTGATTAAAAATTTCCAATGTGAGTTTGGATTTTCCAATAGTATTTGTTTCTGAAATTACTTCTCCTAATATATTTGTAACAAATATTGTGTAATCAGCATCATCATTGTTGTTGAAATTGATATGCAACATATTGTTTACGGGGTTAGGGAAAATGTTGATGGTTCCTAAACTAACTCTTTCAATTGCAACAATTTCAGAATTTTCCCATTTTCCATCAAAGTCAACTTGTTTTAAACGATAGTACATGGTTTTATTTTTAGGATTATTGTCTGTGAATTGATAGTTTAGTACTTCATTAGAATTACCTGCTCCAGCAATTGTACCAATAGATGAGAAGTTTTCTGCATCAATAGAAGCTTCTACAATAAAAAAATCGTTATTTATTTCAGAAGTGGTTGTCCAATTAAGCACATTTGTTTCTTCGATAGCCTCACCTGTAAAACTTAGTAATTCGATGGGTAGTGGTGTGCAAAAACTAGATACAGAGGATACTAAGGCATCCCATCCAGCTCTGTTTACAACGGAAGTTGCCCAAAATTGGAATGTCATACATTGTCCAGAAGAACAAAAGTTTAATACATTTGAACCTATTCCACAATCTCCCATTGAATTGTTTGCTCCCGTAGAGCTGTTATCATACATAATTGGAGAGCCTGTATTTGGACCATTATAAATTCTCATCCAATCCCATCCGGAAGTGGTATTCCACATAGCAAATTCTCTAAAATCAGCAATAATATACTGTCCTGTTGCTGCGCAAATAGTTACTGTAGTAAAACAGTTGCAGTTACAGTAATTGCCAGTAGAAACAGCAGCATCAGCACAAGGGTCTCCGCCTGGGCCACCATCATCATAAAAAGTTATAGTTGTGTTGGCAGTCATGTTATAGTTGATATTAGAGCAAGCGGTGGGAATTAGATTTGGTCCGGTTGGACATACAGGACAAGGACCTCCACAGTCTATCCCTGTCTCTCCTTGATTTTGAATTCCATCATTACAGGTAGCTCCTCCACATGATGTGCAAGTAATAGTAGTTGTACAGCAACTTGTAGCAGTTCCACAGCTAGAATTGGTATTCCAATGAACGTAGTATGTTCCACTTGTAGGAGCAGTAAATGTTAAAGGAGTATTACCACTAGCAACGACTGTTCCATTATATGTACCACTTCTAATAGTAATATATCCACCACAACTGTTTGAAAATTGATAAGAATTTCCAGCAATAATATTACTTATGGTACTATATTCTGTTTGATAATTACATGTACTAATTGTTGTTGGTGTTGTATTAGTTGGAGCAGTTGCAGAACCATAAGAAGAGGTGTTTAAGCATCCACCAGGAGCAGAACCACAAGATGTACATGCCCACTGTAAAGTCATGCACGTTGATTGATTTGCACAATTAAACCTTGAAAGAAGTACATGAACTATTCCAGTAAAAGTAGCTGTCCATGTTATTGTTGATTGTAAACCACAATTATCATCATTATAAGCATATGATATGGTGTGGGCAGTATTCCATAACGTCAATTGGGTGTCAAAATCTGTATCTCCACAGGTTGTCCATGTATAAGTTTGTCCAGATGTGACATTATAAGCACTCCATTCTCCACCATATACACATGTGCTTACATTTACTAAGCTGTTAGAAGTGGTTGATTGTGTGGCTGATGGAAATTGTGAGCCGAAATTAGAACACTGGGAAAAAACTTCTCCAATAAATAAATTTATAATCAGTATGATTGGTAAATAAATATTTTTTTTCATGACCTCAAAAAATTATGTAAGTATTAATACTTAAATTATTACTCAGTAGATATACCTATATTTGTAAAAATAAATTAAATAAGTTAGAATAAAAAAAATGTTTTTAACAATTTGTTAATTTTTTAGCTAAAATATTTTTCATACAAATATATGAGGGACAGTTGTGTAAGGGTTTTAGGGTAAAAAAAAGCACGGAATTTTCCGTGCTTTTTATGTTCATATTTTTTTAACGATTAATTAAAATAATCTTTCATTTTATCGAAAAACCCTTTCTCTTTTCCACTTAATTTAGGTTGGAAATTTTCAGAAGTTCTTAATTTTTCAAGTATTTCTTTTTCTGATTTAGTAAGTTCTTGTGGAGTCCAAACATTGATATATATTAAAAAATCTCCTTTTCCATAACCTTGTATATTAGGTAATCCTTTACCTTTTAGTCTTAATACTTTACCACTTTGAGTTCCAGGTTCTACTTTAACTTTTACCTTTCCATCAACCGTTGGTATTTCTATAGAAGTTCCTAATGCGGCATCAATAAAATTAAGGTATAAGTCATATAGTAAGTTTACACCGTCTCTTTTAATATTTTCGTGAGGTATTTCTTCAATTAATATGATTAAATCTCCGGCAATACCATCTTTTGGACCTGCATTACCTTTTCCGGAAACGGAAAGTTGCATTCCATCCTCTACTCCTGCTGGAATATTAATAGTTATGGTGTCTTCTTTTCTTATAAGACCATCATTATTAGCGTCAGCTGGTTTTTTGTCAATTATTTTTCCGTCACCAGCACAAGCTGGACATGGTGAAGAAGTTTGCATTTGCCCTAAAATAGTGTTAGCAATTCTGGTGACTTGTCCAGTACCATTACATTGATTACAGTCTTTAAAAGTTACTCCTTCTGCATTAACTAATTTGTTTACTTTAATCTTTTTCTCAACACCATTGGCTATTTCTTTTAAGGTCATTTTTACCCTAACTCTAAGATTGGTTCCTCTAGCAACTCTTCTTCCTCTACTTTGTCCACCTCCAAAACCTCCAAAACCTCCACCAAAAATATCACCAAACTGAGAGAAAATATCATCCATATTCATTCCGCCACCACCGAAACCTCCTCCGGCAGCACCACCAACTCCTTGATGACCAAAACGATCATAACGTTGTCTTTTTTCAGGATTACTTAGTACTTCATACGCTTCAGCAGCTTCTTTAAATTTATCTTCAGCAGTTTTGTCATCCGGGTTTTTATCTGGATGGTATTTTATTGCCATTTGGCGGTATGCTTTTTTTATTTCTGCTTCAGATGCATTTTTAGATACTCCTAATACTTCGTAATAATCTCTTTTGCTCATTATTGTAGTTAATCGTTTTTGTTAATCGTTATTTGTTATATAGGTTAACTTTAAACCTCTAACCTTTTACTGTCCTACCACCACTTTAGTATATCTTATCACTTTTCCGTTGAGGGAATAGCCTTTTTCAACTTCATCAATTACTTTTCCTACTTCTTTTTTGCTAGGTGCTGGTATTTGGGTTATGGCTTCGTGAAACTCAACATTAAAAGGTTCTCCTATTTGAGATTTTGCAGGTTCTAAACCTTTTTGTTTTAGAATGGAAAGCATTTTTTCATGAATTAATTTCATTCCATCTTTTACGGAGTCAATATTTTTTGCATCTTGCATTGCTTTTGAAGCTCTTTCAAAATCATCAATAACTGGTAGTAATGCTGTGATTACTTCTTCTCCAGCAGTTTTGTAAAGGTCTAGTTTTTCTTTTTGAGTTCTTTTTCTGAAATTTTCAAAATCAGAATAAAGTCTAAGATATTTATCTTTAGCTTCTTTTACTTCTATTTCTAATTGTTCTTCTTTGGTTAATTCCTCTGTGGAATCATTATTGATTTCAGGAGCTTGCTCGTCAGTTATCTTTTCATTTTCAGTTTGAGCATTTTCTTCTTGATTAACATTTTTTTCTTCTTCAGTATTTGCCATTTTGTTCAATTTTTAAAATAGATTTTTAATGGAAGTCAAAAATACTACCATTTGAAATGAAATAGTCAATTTGTCATAATTTTGTTGTAATGTCAGGAATTAATGACAAATTAAACTTAAATTGGAATGAAAATAAGGTGGGTTTTTATTTTTTTTCGAATTTACTGAGGGCATCAATTAGTGCTTCACCTCTTAGGTTTTTGGCTATAATTTTTCCGTCACCGTCTATTAAATAATTAGATGGAATTGAGTTTATATTATAAAGCTGAGCACCTTCTGAATTCCAACCTTTAAGGTCGCTAGTATGATTATCCCAAATTAACCCATCTTTTTCAATAGCTGCTTTCCAAAGATCAGTATTGGTGTCAAGAGAATAACCATAAACTGTAAAGCCTTTTCCATTTTTAAATTTTTTATCTTTAAACATGTTGTAAGCTTTAACTACTGCAGGGTTTTCTCTTCGACAAGGAACACACCAAGAAGCCCAAAAATCTATTAAAACTACTTTTCCTTTTAAAGAGGACAATGCAATTTGTTTTCCTTCAGGATTATTGTATTTTAAATCGGGAGCTATTTCGCCAATGTTTAATCCTGTATTTTGTTTGTACATAAAACCAACAGTTACTAATATCATTAATAAAAGTGCAAATGTGGTTTTAAATTTCTTGATGATTTTCATTTGTAAGAGGTTTGTTTGGAGAAGTTAAATCAATATTAGTGCCGCATTATAATCTTATAATTTCAGCTCCAATATTATTCAAACGAGTATCAATATATTGGTATCCCCTGTCAATTTGTTCAATGTTGTTTATAATACTTGTTCCGTCTGCCGACATTGCAGCAATAAGCAAAGCTACACCAGCTCTAATATCAGGTGATGACATAGTGGTAGCTCTAAGATTGTAGTCTCTATTTATTCCAATAACGGTTGCTCTATGTGGGTCGCATAAAATAATTTGTGCTCCCATATCTTTTAGTCTATCAATAAAAAATAATCTGCTGTCAAACATTTTTTGATGAATAAGTACAGTGCCTTTTGCTTGGATAGCTGTTACTAATATTATACTCAATAAATCAGGAGTGAAACCTGGCCATGGGGCATCGTAAATTGTTGGTATAGAACCATCAATCATTCGTTTAATCTCATAATGTTTTTGAGAAGGAATGTAAATGTCGTCTCCTTTAATTTCCAAATGAATTCCTAATCTTTCAAAAGTTTCAGGAATTCTTCCCAACATATCAACTCTACAGTTTTTTATAGTAATTTCAGATTGCGTTGTTGCTGCCAATCCTATAAATGAACCAATCTCAATAAAATCTGGAAGTAAAGTGTGAGTACAACCATTCATTTCTGAAACGCCTTCAATTTCAAGTAAATTAGAACCAACTCCTTTTATTTTTGCTCCCATACTGTTTAACATAGAGCAAAGTTGTTGTAAGTAAGGTTCGCAGGCAGCATTGTAAATAGTAGTTTTTCCTTTTGCCATTACGGCAGTCATAAGAATATTAGCAGTTCCTGTTACAGATGGTTCGTCAAGTAAAATATATTTTCCTTCAAGTTTGTCCGCTTTAAGGGTGTAAAAGGTGTTTTTAGCATCGTACTCGTAGGTTGCTCCTAATTTAGAGAATCCTAAAAAGTGAGTGTCTAAAGGTCTTGCTCCGATTTTGTCACCGCCTGGTTTAGGCATGTAAGCAATTTTAAATCGAGTTAAAAGAGGGCCTAAAATCATTATAGAACCTCTTAATGAAGCAGCTCTTTTTTTAAATTGGTCGCTTAATAAATAATCGAGGTTTATGTTGTCGGACTGAAAATGAACTGTTCCATTTCCTGCACGGTTAACTTTAACGCCTAATTCTTTCAACAAATCAATTAAAAAATTTACATCTCTAATATCCGGAAGATTGTGTAAAGTAACTTTTTCAGCGGTTAGTAATACTGCACATACTACTTGAAGTGCTTCATTTTTGGCACCTTGAGGTGTTAATTCTCCTTTAAGTTTTGTTCCTCCTTTAATTTGAAAACTTCCCATTTAATATCTTCTTTTTTTAAAGTTACTTTTTGAACGTTGATTATTGTTTTTCTTTCCTCTAGGGGTATTAGATTGTTTTTTGGTTTTATCAACAGATAATATTTCGTCCGTACTTAAAAATTCAAAAGTATCTTCTAATTGCAACTTTCCTTGTGATAAAGTTTTTAAATCAGCAAGAATTAATTCATCATTAACACTATCTCTATTAAAAGTAAGATAGGTTTTTTTCATTAAGTTGGCTATTATTCTAATAAGGGCATTTTTTTCTTCTTTTTCTTCAAGAAGAATAGCTTGGTCTATTAGGTTTTCTATGGTTTTTCCATAATGTTTAAACCGGATGTTATTTTCTGGATAAGCTAACTTTTCAGGTTTTTTAGCTATAGCTTCTCTGTCGGGAAGTGGATAAGGAGAGTCAACATCTAATTTAAAGTCTGAAATAATAAAAAGATGATCCCATAATTTGTGCTTAAAATCTGCAATATCTCTGAGGTGAGGGTTTAATTGCCCCATAACACTTATTATGGCATTGGCAATTTTGTTTCTTTCTTCTTTATTTTCAACAGTCATGGCATGGTCAATCATTTTTTGAATATTTCTGCCATATTCAGGAATAACCATTTTAGGTCTTCGGGTATTGTAGTCTTTTTCTATGTTTTGCATTGTTTGTTTATTATGTTCAATTGTACTTAAAAATCAAAAGTAATTATTTTTTTAGGGATTGTATTAATTCGTTTAATTTATCACGGTTAACTTGGCAAATTTTAACAAGAGTTGCTTGGTGCCACTTTGCTGAAAATTAACGGTTGCCTTTCCATTTTCAATGTTGGTGATTATTCCATTGCCAAATCTTTCGTGGTTGACCATAGTGCCTTCTTTTAAATCTAAACTTTCAGCACTAGAAGATGCTACTTGTTGGTTAGGAGAGATTTTTTTTAAGTTTTTGGGCAATGGTGGTGGAGTATGCTGTTTTGTTTGTTGCTGATTAGAGCTTTTATAATTAGATTTATTTTGGTAGTTTGAAGTGTAAGAATTTCTTTCAAAATCGAAAGAAGCTGGTTGAGATGAAGGAATTGATTTTGGTGTTTGAAAGTCTAAAAATTCATCATCTATTTCAGAAAGAAAACGACTTGGCTCATTAAATTGTGCTGTTCCAAACTTATATCTCGAAACTGCATAAGAGAGTGTAAGTGATTTTTCTGCTCTTGTTACAGCAACATAAAAAAGTCTTCTTTCTTCTTCTAAATCTGCTCTTGATGTAAGTGAAAGTTGAGATGGGAATAAATTTTCTTCTAAACCAACAATAAAAACATGAGGAAATTCCAAACCTTTGGAGGCATGGATAGTCATTAACGTAACTTTATCTTTATCTTCATCTTTTTCATTATCTGCGTTGGTTAGTAGTGCCACATCTTGCAAGAATTCCGGCAAACCTCTTGGTGTAACATCCTCTTCTAAATCATTTTCGTTTTCACTGAATTCTTTCAAACCATTTAATAATTCCTGAATATTTTCATACTTACTTATGCCTTCTGGAGTTCTGTCGCTAAAAAGTTCTTTCAGAATTCCTGATGTAGAAGCAACTTCATGTCCTAAATCATAAGCATTTTTAGTTTGTAATTGAATTTGGAAACTTTTAATCATTTCTACAAATTGGGCTAACTTATTTTTAGTTCCATTATTAATATCAACAGGATAGTAATTAATGTTGGTAATAATTTCCCAAATAGGTTTTTGTTGGTTTACGGCAGTAATAGAAATTTTGTCAAGAGTAGTGTTTCCGATTCCTCTAGCAGGATAATTAATAACTCTTTTTAGCGATTCTTCATCGTTAGGATTAACAATTAATCTAAAATAGGCCAACATATCTTTCACTTCTTTTCTTTGATAAAAAGAAAGTCCACCATAAATTTTATAAGGAATGTTTTTTCTTCTTAATGATTCTTCAATAGATCTTGATTGATTGTTGGTTCTATAAAGAACTGCAAAATCTTTGTTTTTAGCTTTTTCTTGCTGTTGGATATCAAAAATAGCATTGGCAATAATTTTTCCTTCTTCATTTTCTGTAGCAGCAGCGTAAACTTTTATGTTATTACCTAGTTCATTAGAAGTAAAAACGTTCTTTTCTAATTGATGTTTGTTATTTTTAATGATGTTGTTAGCAGCTCCTACAATTGTTTTGGTTGAACGATAGTTTTCTTCTAATTTAAACGTTTTTAATTCCGGATAATCGTTTTTGAAATTTAAGATGTTTTCGATGTTAGCTCCTCTAAAAGCATAAATACTTTGCGCATCGTCACCAACAACACATATGTTTTGAAAAACAGCTGCTAATTTTTTTACAATAATATATTGAGAAAAGTTAGTATCCTGATACTCGTCAACTAAAATGTATTTAAAACGATGTTGATATTTATGCAATACGTCAGGAAAATCTTTAAAAAGAATATTGGTTTTAAACAGTAAATCATCAAAATCCATTGCTGAGGCTTGAAAACAACGAGCTTCATAAGTTTGGTAAACTTCGCCAATTCGGGGTTTGGCTGCTTGTCTGTCTTCGCTTTGAAGTGTCACGTCATTAACATATCTTGTAGGAGAAATTAAATTGTTTTTGGCGCTAGAAATTCTGTTTAACACTAAGTTGGGCTTATAAATTTTATCATCAAGGCCTTTTTCTTTTAAAATGGTTTTGATAAGATTTTTAGCATCTTGAGTATCATAAATTGTAAAATTAGAAGGATAACCAATTTTTTCAGATTCGGTTCTTAAAATACGAGCAAAAACAGAATGAAACGTTCCCATCCAAATGTTTCGAGCTTCGTTATAGCCAATAATTTTACCAATTCTTTCTTTCATTTCTTGAGCAGCCTTATTGGTAAAAGTAAGTGACAAAATATTGAAAGGGTCAATACCATTATTTATTAGGTGAGCAATTCTGTAGGTAAGTACCCTGGTTTTTCCAGAGCCGGCACCAGCAATTACCATCACAGGACCTTCAGTATTAGTAACTGCATCTTGTTGTGCAGGATTTAATTCATTTAAATAGTTCATAGAACAAAGGTAAGTTTATGAAGAGTATTATTTATCTATTGTGGAAAACTTTGTCAAGTTGAAAATAACCTATGCAACTCTTTTTAATTAATAAACGTCATGCACTTGTTAGCTATTTATAAGTAAAAATGCTATATTAAACTAAGTATATTTGTTTAATAACATAAAATATTTTTATATTTGACAATTAAATTTCAATTTTAAGACATAACACAAAATAAATAAACATAAATAATTAATTATGAAAAAAATAATTTTTACTATAAGCATTGTTTCTGCTAGCTTATTTGGGTATTCTCAAAATGTTGGTATAAATACAACAGGAGCACTTCCAGATGCTTCTGCAGGGTTAGATATAGACTTTACTAATAAAGGATTGTTAGTTCCTAGAGTTTCATTGACATCAACAACAGATGTTGTGACAATTCCAACACCAGCAACTAGTTTGTTAGTTTATAACACGAATGCCGCTATGACAGGGGGAGCTGTAGGATATTGGTATTATGATGGAACACAATGGGTTCAGGCACTTGGTCCTGCTGGTCCTGCTGGTCCTGCTGGTCCTGCTGGTGCAGCCGGCCCTGCTGGTCCACAAGGCCCACAAGGTCCTGCCGGTCCAGCTGGCCCTACGGGAGCAACTGGTGCGACAGGTCCTGCCGGCCCTACGGGAGCTACAGGAGCGGCTGGTCCACAAGGTCCGCAAGGTCCTGCTGGCCCTACTGGAGCAACTGGTGCGACAGGTCCTCAGGGACCACAAGGTCCAATGGGGCCTTCTTGGACATTGACTACGCCATCTTTTAATGCAAATGGAAATGTTATAGTAAATGGTACTGCTGGTTCAGGTGGTCCTGTTACTTCTACACAAGCTGCGTGGTTAACTACTGGTAATGCAGGTATTGCAGCAGCCAATTTTATTGGGCCAACAAATGCAGCAGATTTTAAATTTAGAACCAATAATTTGGAAAGAATGACCATTGAAGCTAATGGAAATATTGGTATTAAAACAGTTACTCCGACAAGTATGTTACAAATGACTAATGGAGGTGTAAATGTTGGTGCAAATGCAATGGCGGCATATGATAATTTAGGTATTGATGGGGTTTCTTTGTCTGGATATAATCAAGGAACAACTAATCCATATAACGGAATAGAAGGTATTACAAATTATGGTGGAACAGCCAATGCTCCAGCAGGTGTTTTTGGATTAGCAATTAATAATAGTCTGACCCATAGAGCAATTGGTGTTAGAGGTGCTGCTAATGGAAGAGATGGGATAGGTGTTTATGGTTCTAGACAGAATACAGGCGGGACTGTTGGTTGGGGAGGACTTTTTTTAAATGACTTGGGTTATACTGGATTTTTTGGTGCAGCATCAGATAGAAGGTTGAAAAAAGATATAAAACCTCTTGAAGGAGCGTTAGCTATAGTAAGTAAGTTGAATCCTGTTTCTTATTATTTTGATCTACAGAAATACCCTAATATGGGTTTAAATACAGAGAAAGAGTATGGTTTTATTGCACAAGAAGTAGGTGAGATTTTACCTGAAATTGTAAGAGAAAAAGGATTGAATACAAATGGTACTGTTGAGATCAAAGAAAATGATTTGCCAAATGATAAAGTTGAAGTCTTTTCTGTTATGGATTATACTCGTATAATACCAATTCTTACTCAAGCAATTAAAGAACAACAGGAAATTATTAAGTCGCTTGAAAAAAGAATTGAAGCATTGGAAAATAAATAATATAAATTTTTGCTGTTTTCTATTACTTTAAATATTTAAAGTAAAACAATTAACAAATTAATAAGATGAAGAAGTTATTATCTTTTACCATATATTTATGTATAGGATTGCTATTGTCCCCTACTTTAAAATCTCAAAACAATGCTCTTGTCTTAAATGGAGCAGTTACAGTGATGAATGGAGGTACTGCTGCAACACCTGTTTATGTGGTAGTTAACCAAAATAACCCATTAGGTATTGTTAGGAATGGAGGGCATATTCATTCTGAAAATCAATATAATTATGTGAAGTGGGAAACAGGTACTAGTTCAGGGAGTTATGTGATTCCTTTTGGTGTAGGAGGAAATTTAGCAGACTATATTCCTTTTACATTTAACAAGACTACAACCAATTCGACAGATATTCAGATGTCAACTTGGTTTACCAATGTGCCAAACTTTCCTAAACCTGCAGCAACAAATGTTGGCCCCGTAACTAACATGTTAAATTTTGCAGATTCTGTTCAATATGCTATTGATAGATTTTGGGATATTCAGGCTGCAAATAATACGACAGGAGATTTAACATTTTCTTATAGAGGAGTTGAAAATACAACTATTAATCCTACTGGGAATGTAAGAACGCAACATTGGAATGGAACATCCTGGGATGCTCCTGTTACTCCAGGGACACCAGGTGTAACTGCAGGTATCGGTTCTGCTGGGCCATTTGTTGGTCAAAATACATTTTCGCCTTGGGTATTGTCTGTTATTCCAGTTTGTCCTGAAGATACAATTAGTTATGCTGGAGATCCTTTTTGTGGTAACGATACTAATACATATAGTGTAACCCATACTAATGGAACATTAACCGGTACTTATTCAGCTGCACCAGGAGGCTTGTCTTTAAATACTACTACAGGAGATATTGTTCCAAGTTTAAGTACACCTGGTGTTTATACAGTTACTTTTACTGTTGCGGCAACACCTACTTGTCCACAATATCAAACATCAACAACTATAACAATAGATGCTGCTGATGATGCAAGTTTTACTTATAGTTCTACTACATTTTGTATAACAGGAACAAATCCAACTCCTACAATTAATGGTACAACAGGAGGAACATTTACAATAACTGCCCCTGGATCAATTAATTCCTCAACAGGGGAAATTGATTTATTATTAAGTGGGTTAGGAACATTTACTGTTTACTATAATACAGCATCGGCTGGGAATCCATGTCCATCTGCAGATTCAGTTCAGGTAACTATTACTGCGGCACCAATAGCAACATTTAGTTATGATGCTCCTCAATATTGTTTAGATGCAGCAAATCCTATTTTGACTTATGCACCGGGAGCAAGTGGAGGAACATTTACATCAAATCCATCAACAGGCTTGAGCTTAAATAGTTCTAATGGAGCAATTGATTTATCAACGAGTTCACCAGGAGTTTATACTGTATATAATACAATAGCAGCTTCAGGAGGATGTTCTGCAGCAATAGATTCTACTACCATAGAGCTATTACAAGTTGACTCTGCATTATTCAGTTATTCGCCAACAACATTTTGTATAACAGGTACAAACCCAACACCAACCATTAGTGGAACAACAGGAGGTACGTTTACAATAAGTACTCCAGGTGTAATTAATGCTACTACAGGAGAGATTGATTTAACCAATAGTGGGTTAGGTTCGTTTACCGTTTATTATAATACTACATCAGCAGGGAACGATTGTCCTGCTTTAGATTCAGTTGTGATAAACATTGTAAATGCACCAGGAGCTACGTTTACTTATAATAATTCACCATATTGTCAAGGGGATACTAATGAATTACCAGTGTTTACGGGAAATAATTTTGCAGGAACTTTTTCATCCAATCCTGCAGGATTGGTTTTTGTAAGTACTTCAACAGGAGAGTTAGATTTGACTAACAGTACCGCAGGAACTTATATGGTATATAATAACATTGCTGCATCAGGGGGGTGTGCAGCAGCAGTTGATTCTTTCCAAATAACAATTAATGCAAGCTATTTTATTGCACAAGCAGTTCAAATTTGTCAAGGAGATAGTGCTTTGATTGGGGGGGCATATCAATTTACAAGTGGAGTATATAATGATACTTTAGCAACTCAAAATGGTTGTGATAGTATTATATCAACAACACTTACTGTTAACCCAATAGTAGTTACACAAACAACTGCAGGAATATGTCAAGGTGATAGTATTTTGTTGGGAGGTTCATTTCAGACTACAGCAGGAGTTTATTACGACTCATTAACAACTAGTTTAGGTTGTGATAGTATAATCGAAACAACTTTATCTATTACACCACAAAATACGATTGTAATAGATCCTGTTCTTCCATTGTGTTTTGGAGATAATATTATACTAACAGCAACAGGAAGTGGAAATGGAACGGTAACTTGGTATACTGATGCTTCAGGAACAACGGTAATAGGAACAGGTAGCCCATTATTAATTCCATCAACTTCTATAGGTGTGTTTACATTCTATGCAAGTGAAGTAGGAGGTTGTGACTCGCCAATAGATTCTGTTCAGGTTATAGTTGGAGGAGTGCAAGCTGTAATTAATGCAAACCCAACAACAGGTTCAACTCCGTTGAATGTATTTTTTGGGAATGGAAGTACAACTGGTTTTGGAATCTCCTATATTTGGGATTTTGGAAATGGAAATACAGATACTATCTTTGAGCCATCACAAACGTACAATAATACAGGAACATATACAGTTACACTTATAGTAACCGATGGTATTTGTTCGGATACAGCAACTGTAATCATAACTGCAATTGGTGAGTCTGTTATTATTATTCCAAATGTATTTACTCCTAATGGAGATGGAAGCAACGATATGTTTATGGTGGGTGGTGAAAACTTAGAGGAAGTTGAAGGAGTGATTTATAATAGATGGGGACAAAAATTATACGAGTGGAACTCTGTAACAGGAGGATGGGATGGAAGAACTTTGTCAGGAGAAGTTGTTCCTGATGGAACATACTTCTTTATTATAAATGCAAAAGGAACTGATGGAAAAGAATATTTTGAGAAAGGAACAGTTACCTTGATTAGATAATTAAATTATTTTTGTACAAATTAACAAAGGAGTGAGCATGTCTCACTCCTTTGTTTTTCTATCAAATTATAGATAAATTTAATGGATTTTCTAAAAAAATTAACAAGCTATTGTTTATATAAAAAATAATTGTATTTTTGCACTCCATTTTTTTAGGGATACTAACTATTTTAATTAAATAAATATGCCAACTATACAGCAATTAGTAAGGAAAGGAAGAACAACTTTAGAAAAGAAAAGTAAATCTGCGGCTTTAGATTCTTGTCCGCAAAGAAGAGGTGTTTGTATCAGAGTTTATACAACTACACCAAAAAAACCTAACTCAGCAATGAGAAAAGTTGCAAGGGTAAGACTAACAAACCAGAAAGAGGTGAATGCCTATATTCCAGGAGAAGGTCATAACTTGCAAGAGCATTCTATTGTTTTAGTTAGAGGTGGAAGGGTAAAAGATTTACCAGGTGTTAGGTATCATATCGTAAGAGGTACTTTGGATACGACAGGTGTTGAAGGAAGAACTCAAAGAAGATCTAAGTATGGAACTAAACGTCCAAAGAAAAAATAATTAATACCAAATAAATATATAAAGGTTAATATAGCAAAATGAGAAAGTCAAGAGCAAAAAAAAGAGTATTACTTCCAGACCCTAAGTTTAGTGATGTTTTGGTAACACAATTCGTTAATAATTTAATGTTGGATGGTAAGAAGAGCGTTGCATTTAAATTATTTTATGACGCACTAGAAATTGTAGGACAAAAAGTTACTGAAGAAAATAATTTAGATGTTTTCAAAAAAGCATTGAAAAATGTTACTCCAGGAGTTGAAGTTAGAAGTAGAAGAATTGGAGGGGCAACATTCCAAATTCCACAACCAATTAGAGATGAAAGACAAGTTTCTATGGGAATAAAATGGTTGATAGGATATGCTAGAAAAAGAAATGAAAAAACCATGGCTCAGAAATTAGCCGGAGAAATAGTTGCAGGATTCAAAGAAGAAGGTGCGGCTTTCAAGAAAAAAGAAGATACGCATAGAATGGCAGATGCTAACAAAGCATTCTCTCATTTTAGATTTTAAAATACAAATAAAGTAATTTACCATGGCTAGAGATTTAAAATATACAAGAAATATAGGTATTGCGGCACATATTGATGCTGGAAAAACTACCACAACCGAAAGAATACTTTTTTACGGTGGAGTAAGTCATAAAATTGGAGAAGTACATGATGGTGCTGCTACAATGGACTGGATGGAGCAAGAACAAGAAAGAGGTATTACTATTACTTCAGCTGCCACTACTTTAACTTGGCCTTATAGAGGAGATAATTATCATGTGAATATTATTGATACTCCTGGTCACGTTGATTTTACAGTTGAGGTAAATCGTTCGTTAAGAGTATTGGATGGATTAGTATTCTTATTCAGTGCTGTTGATGGTGTTGAACCACAATCGGAAACTAACTGGAGGCTAGCTAATAATTACAACGTTCCAAGAATTGGTTTTGTAAACAAAATGGATAGATCAGGAGCTGATTTTCTTAATGTTTGTAAACAAGTTAGAGAAATGTTAGGTAGTCATGCATTACCATTACAATTAAATATTGGTGCTGAAGATGATTTTAAAGGAGTTGTTGATTTGATTAATTTCAAAGGAATTGTTTGGAATGAAGATGATTTTGGAATGACTTTTAATGAAGTTGAAATTCCTGCAGATATTATTGATGAAGCAAGAGAATTAAGAGGTAAATTATTAGAAGCAGTTGCCGAATTTGATGAAACCTTAATGGAAAAATATTTTGAGGATGAAAATTCATTAACAGAAAGAGAAATTCTTGATGCATTGAGGGAAGCAACAATTTCAGGAAAAGTTGTTCCTATGATGTGTGGTTCTTCCTTTAAAAATAAAGGAGTACAAGCAATGTTGGATATGGTAATGGAAATATTACCTTCTCCATTAGATCAAGAAGCAATTGTTGGTATTAACCCAAGAACAGATGCTGAAGAAAAAAGAAAGCCTTCGGTAAACGAACCATTTGCTGCTTTAGCATTTAAAATTGCTACAGATCCTTTTGTAGGAAGGTTGTGTTTTACTAGAGCGTATTCTGGAAAATTGGATTCAGGTTCTTATGTGCTTAATACAAGAACAGGAAATAAAGAAAGAATTTCTAGAATTTTCCAAATGCATGCTAATAAACAAAATCAAATTGATTGTTTAATGGCTGGAGATATTGCAGCTGTTATCGGATTTAAAGATATTAAAACAGGAGATACATTATGTGATGAAAAACACCCAATAGTGTTAGAGTCTATGGTATTTCCTGAACCGGTTATCGGTATTGCTATTGAGCCTAAAACTCAAGCAGATGTTGATAAACTAGGTAATGCATTATCTAAATTATCGGAAGAAGATCCTACATTAACTATTCATACTGATGAAGATTCAGGTCAAACTGTATTAAGTGGTATGGGAGAGTTGCACTTAGAAATTATCTTAGATAGATTAAAAAGAGAATTTAAAGTAGAATGTAATCAAGGTCAACCTCAGGTTGCCTACAAAGAGGCAATTACAGGTACTGTTGATCACAGAGAGGTTTACAAAAAACAATCTGGTGGTAGAGGTAAATTTGCTGATATTGTATTTACTGTTGAACCACAAACAGATCCAGAAAAATTAGGATTAGAATTCGTTAATGAAATTAAAGGTGGTAATATCCCTAGAGAATTCATTCCTTCAGTTGAAAAAGGATTTAAAGAAGCAATGAAAACTGGTGTACTTGCTGGTTATTCTGTAGATAGCTTAAAAGTAACATTAAAAGATGGGTCTTACCACGCAGTAGATTCTGATGCATTATCTTTTGAGGTTGCTGCTAAAATGGCTTATAGAAATGCATTGCCTAAAGCAGGACCGATTTTATTAGAACCAGTAATGAAATTGGAAGTTGTTACTCCAGAAGAAAATATGGGAGATATTGTTGGAGACTTGAACAGAAGAAGAGGTCAAGTAGAAGGTATGGATGATAGAGCAGGAGCTAAAATCATTAAGGCTAAAGTGCCATTGTCAGAAATGTTTGGATATGTTACTTCATTAAGAACGATGTCATCAGGTAGAGCAACATCTACAATGGAGTTCTCCCACTTTGATCCATGTCCGAAAAATATTGCTGATGAAGTAATTGCTAAAGTAAAAGGTAAAGTAGAAGCATAATAATTTTATATTATAAATAATAATGAGCCAAAAAATTAGAATAAAATTAAAATCATACGATTTCAACTTAGTTGATAGATCAGCTGAAAAAATCGTTAAGACTGTTAAATCAACAGGCGCTATCGTTAATGGACCAATTCCATTACCAACACACAAAAGAATTTACACAGTATTAAGATCACCACACGTTAACAAGAAAGCTAGAGAGCAATTTCAATTATGTTCTTACAAAAGATTAATTGATATCTACAGTTCTTCTTCAAAAACAGTTGATTCTTTAATGAAGTTAGAGTTGCCAAGTGGTGTTGATGTTGAAATCAAAGTTTAAGTAAATTAATTATTAATATAAAAACAAAGTAAAATGCCAGGATTGATTGGGAAAAAATTAGGTATGACTAGCGTTTATAGTGCCGAGGGTAAAAATATACCATGCACAATTATTGAAGCTGGTCCTTGTGTTGTAACACAAGTCAAAAAGGTAGATACCGATGGCTACGAAGCTGTTCAAATTGCTTACGGAGAAAGAAAAGAAAAAAATACTCCAAAAGCTTTACAAGGACACTTCAAAAAATCAGGAACTACACCAAAAAGAAAAGTAGTTGAAGTTGATGGATTGCAAGATTCAAAAGTTGGAGACCAAGTTACTGTTGATATGTTTATTGAAGGAGAGTGGGTTGACGTTGTAGGAACATCAAAAGGTAAAGGTTTTCAAGGGGTTGTTAAAAGACACGGTTTTGCCGGTGTTGGAGATGCAACTCACGGTCAGCATAACAGACTAAGAGCACCAGGTTCTCTTGGAGCAGGTTCTACACCATCTAGAGTAATGAAAGGAATGAAAATGGCGGGAAGAATGGGTGGAAAAAGAGTTAAACAAGTTAACCTAGAAGTGGTTAAAGTTTATAATGATAAGAATTTAATAGTACTTAAAGGTTCAATACCTGGTCCTAAAGGTTCTTATGTAGTAATCGAAAAATAAATAGGAGGATAACAAATGGAATTAGTTATTAAAAATATAGAAGGAAAAGATACAAAGAAAAAAGCTGTTCTTGATGATACAGTTTTTGCTATCGAACCTAATGATCATGCTATTTATTTAGATGTTAAACAATATTTAGCAAACAAAAGACAAGGTACTCATAAGGCAAAAGAAAGAGGAGAGGTAAAAGGAAGTACTAGAAAAATTAAAAAACAAAAAGGTACAGGTACAGCTAGAGCTGGAGATATTAAAAACCCATTGTTTAAAGGTGGTGGTAGAGTTTTTGGGCCAAGACCAAGAGATTATGAGTTTAAATTAAATGTAAAACAAAAAAGATTAGCTAGAAGATCAGCTTTAAGTTATAAAGCAAAAGATGGAGCTATTACAATTTTAGAAGACATTAATTTTGAGTCTCCAAAAACTAAAGAATATGCTTCAATTTTATCTAATTTAAATATTTTAGATAAAAAATCTTTAATAGTTATTCCTGATTCAAATAAAAATGTATATTTGTCGTCCCGAAATTTGAAAGGGACCAAAGTAGTAACTGCTTCTGAAATAAACACTTACGATATTTTGAATGCAAATATGGTAGTTATTTCGGAAGGATCTATAAGCAAAATTGAAGGAATTTTAAGAAAATAATGTAAGATGGAGATTATAATTAAACCTGTTATTACTGAAAAAATGACTTCTCAAACGGAGAAGTTTAATCGTTATGCTTTTGTTGTAAACAAGAAAGCCAACAAAATTCAAATTAAAGATGCAATTAAAGACATGTATAATGTAACAGTTGAGTCTATTAATACAATGAATTATGCTGGAAAATCTAAATCAAGATACACAAAAGCAGGATTAGTTTCAGGAAGAACAAATAATTACAAAAAAGCAGTTGTAACCTTATCAGAAGGAGAAGCGATAGACTTTTTTAGTAATATTTAAGACATAAAGTATTTTATTAACTATACGGGGGATACAACCCTCTAAAGAGATAAACAAAAATGGCATTAAGAAAATTGAATCCCATAACTCCGGGACAAAGACATAAGATTGCTAGTGATTTCAACGAAATTACCACATCTACACCAGAGAAATCTTTAACCAAAGGTAGAAGTAAATCAGGTGGTAGAAATAATGATGGTAAAATGACCATGAGGTATATTGGTGGTGGTCACAAGCAAAAATCAAGAGAAATAGATTTTAAAAGAGAAAAGGACGGAGTTCCTGGTATCGTTAAATCTGTTGAATATGACCCAACAAGAACTGCAAGGATTGCTTTAATTTATTACAAGGATGGAGAAAAAAGATATATTATCGCTCCAAACGGTATTAAAGTAGGTCAGGAAATTATTTCCGGAAAAGGTGCAGCTCCAGAAGTTGGTAATACACTTTATTTATCAGAAGTTCCATTAGGAACAGTAATACATAACATTGAATTAAGACCTAACCAAGGAGCTAAGTTAGCTAGAAGTGCAGGTTCTTATGCTCAATTAACTGCAAAAGATGGAAAATTTGTTGTTGTTAAACTTCCTTCAGGAGAAACAAGATTAATTTTAGCTACATGTCGTGCAACAATTGGAACAGTATCTAATTCTGAACACATGTTAGAAAGATCTGGTAAAGCAGGTAAAAGCAGATGGTTAGGAAGAAGACCAAGAGTAAGAGGTGTTGTAATGAATCCAATAGATCACCCAATGGGTGGTGGTGAAGGTAAGAATTCAGGAGGTCACCCAAGATCTAGAAAAGGATTACCTGCAAAAGGATACAAAACAAGATCTAAAAAGAGTAAATCAAGTAAATACATTATTGAAGGTAGAAAGAAATAATTAAATTATGAGTCGTTCGTTAAAAAAACCACCGTTTGTTCATTATAAATTGCAATTAAGAGTTGACACAGCTCAGCAATCTGGAAAAAAAGCAGTTATAAAGACTTGGTCTAGAGCTTCAATGATTACACCTGACTTTGTTGGGTTAACTATTGCAGTTCATAATGGAAATAAATTTATACCTGTTTATGTTACAGAAAATATGGTAGGACACAAGTTAGGAGAATTTTCTCCAACGAGAAACTTTAGAGGTCATGCCGGTAACAAAAAAGATAAAGGTAAAAGATAAAAATTAGTATATCATGGGTGTTAGAAAAAAAGAAAGAGCACAGCAAATAAAAGAGGCTAAAAAAACATTAAGTTATGCAAAACTTAATAACTGTCCTACTTCTCCTCGTAAGATGAGAAAAGTATCAGACATGATTAAAGGACAAGATGTTTTTAAAGCATTGGGTATATTACAATTTAGCCCTCAAGATGCTGCTAAGAGATTAGAAAAATTATTAAGATCTGCAATAGCTAATTGGGAAACCAAAAATGAAGGAGCAAGACCAGAGGAAAGTAACTTAATTGTTAAATCAATTCAAGTTGATAGTGCTAGAATGTTGAAAAGAATTCAACCAGCACCTCAAGGTAGAGCTCACAGAGTTAGAAAAAGATCAAATCATGTTACATTAATCGTTGATAGCAAAAATTAAAAATAGATGGGACAAAAAGTAAATCCAATTTCAAATAGATTAGGAATCATCAAAGGATGGGATTCTAATTGGTATGGTGGAAGATTCTATGCAGATAAAATAGTTGAAGATTACAAAATTCGTGAGTATTTAATGGCTCGTTTGCAAAAAGCAAGTATATCTAAAATTATTATTGAAAGAACATTAAAATTAATCACTGTAACTATTAATACATCTCGTCCGGGAATTATTATTGGTAAAGGAGGTCAAGAAGTTGATAAATTAAGAGAAGAGTTAAAGAAAATTACCAATAAGGAAATTCAAATTAACATTTTTGAAATTAAAAGACCTGAGTTAGATGCTAAATTAGTAGCAGATAACATCGCTAAACAAATAGAAGGAAGAGTTTCATTTAGAAGAGCAGTTAAAATGGCGGTAGCTTCAACAATGAGAATGGGAGCAGAAGGAATTAAAGTATTAGTATCAGGTAGATTAGGTGGAGCTGAAATGGCAAGATCTGAAGGGTATAAAGAAGGAAGAACTCCACTACATACTTTTAGAGCTGATATTGATTATGCATTAACAGAAGCACATACAACTTACGGAAGAATTGGAGTTAAAGTATGGATTTGTAAAGGAGAAGTTTATGGTAAAAGAGATTTATCACCAAACATTGGATTAGACAAAGGAAAAAGAGGCGGAAAAGGCGGTGGAGATAACTCAAGACCAAGAAAACCAAAAGGAGCTCCAAAAAGAAAATAATTTATAGAATACAACAGTAGTAAAAGATAAAATATCATGTTACAACCAAAAAAGACGAAATATAGAAAAATGCAAAAAGGCCACATGAAAGGAAACTCTCATAGAGGCTCACAAATAGCATTTGGATCATTTGCTATCAAATCATTAGAAGAGTGTTGGATGACAGCTCGTCAAATTGAAGCAGCAAGGATAGCAGTTACAAGATATATGAAAAGAGAAGGACAAATTTGGATTAGAGTATTTCCAGATAAGCCTGTAACTAAAAAACCAGCTGAAGTAAGGATGGGTAAAGGTAAAGGTAGTCCTGAATTATGGGTTGCTACTGTAAGACCAGGTAAAATTATTTTTGAAGCGGATGGTGTTCCATTAGAAATTGCTAAAGAAGCGTTGAGATTAGCAGCTCAAAAATTACCGGTGAAAACAAAGTTCATGGTAAGAAGAGATTATACAGAATAAGCCGATATATTTAAATAATATAAACAGATGAAACAAATAGATATTAAGGATTTATCATTAGATGATTTGAAAGAAAAGTATCAAGAACAAAAAGATGCATTAAGACGTGTTAAATTAGCACATTCAGTATCACCGCTTGAAAATCCTGCTCAAATTAAACAAGTAAGAAGAACAGTAGCCCGATTGAATACTGAAATCAGAAAAAGAGCAATTCAATCATAAATTATAGTGATAATGGAAAATAGAAATTTAAGAAAAGAAAGAATAGGTTTGGTTGTTAGCAACAAAATGGATAAATCTGTTGTTATTTCTGTTGAACGTAAAGTTAAACACGAAATCTACGGTAAATTCGTAAAGAAATCAACCAAATTTATGGCTCATGATGAAAAGAACGATTGTAATATCGGTGATAAAGTAAAAATCATGGAAACAAAGCCATTGAGCAAAAATAAATGTTGGAGATTAGTAGAAATTATTGAAAGAGCTAAATAATTATGATACAAGCAGAATCAAGATTAAAAATTGCAGACAACAGTGGAGCCAAAGAGGTTCTATGCATTAAAGTGTTGGGCGGAACTAAAAGAAGATACGCTTCAATAGGAGATGTAATAGTTGTTTCTGTAAAACATGCTATGCCTTCAGGTAACGTTAAAAAAGGTGCCGTGGCAAAAGCAGTTGTTGTAAGAACAAAAAAAGAAATTAGAAGAATAGATGGCTCATACATCAGGTTTGATGATAATGCAGCAGTTATTCTTAATGATGCAGGTGAAATGCGTGGAACTAGAATTTTTGGACCGGTAGCTAGAGAGCTTAGAGAAAAAGAATTCATGAAAATAGTTTCTTTGGCACCTGAAGTTTTATAAATTGATATTATAGAGAATAGTTAAGTTATGTCTAAATTACACATTAAAAAAGGCGATACAGTAAAAGTAATTGCCGGTGAATCTAAAGGAGCAGAAGGTGTTGTGAAAAAAGTTTTCACAGAATCTTTACGTGCAATAGTTGATGGAGAGAAAATTAAAAAAATCTCTAAACACACAAAACCTAATGCAGCAAATCCTAATGGAGGAATTGTTAAAGAAGAAGCATCAATTCATGTTTCTAATTTAATGGTTGTAGATCCTAAATCAGGAAATCCTACCAGAACAGGAAGAAAATTAGATAACGAAGGAAAAAAAGTTAGATACGCTAAAAAATCAGGGGAGGTGATATCATGAGTTACGAGCCAAGATTAAAAAGACAATATAAAGATGAAATTACTCCATCTTTAATGAAAAAATTTGAGTATTCATCTATTATGCAAATTCCTAGATTGGAAAAAATTTGTATTAACCAAGGAGTTGGTGATGCTGTTACTGATAAAAGATTAGTAGAATCTGCAGTAGAAGAAATTACTACTATTACAGGTCAGAAAGCAAATCCTACTTACTCTAAAAAAGATATCTCTAACTTTAAGTTAAGAAAAGGGATGCCAATTGGAGCAAGAGTTACACTTAGAGGTGATAAAATGTACGAATTTTTGGATAGATTAATTGCTGTTGCATTACCTAGAACAAGAGACTTTAGAGGAATTGAACCAAAAGGGTTTGATGGAAGAGGAAACTTTACATTAGGTATTAAAGAGCAAATTATATTTCCTGAAATTGATATAGATAAAATTAAAAATGTAAGTGGAATGGATATTACATTCGTTACAACTGCAAAAACTAACGAAGAAGGTCAAGCTTTATTAAGTGAGTTTGGATTTCCATTCAAGAAAAAATAAAAAGATATGGCAAAAGAATCAATGAAAGCTCGTGAAAGAAAACGAGAAGCAATGGTTGAAAAATATGCAGAGAAAAGAGCAGCATTAAAAGCTGCAGGAGATTGGGATGCATTACAAAAATTACCAAAAAACTCATCAAAAGTTAGATTACACAATAGATGTAAATTAACTGGAAGACCAAGAGGTTATATGAGACAATTTGGAATTTCAAGGGTAACTTTTAGAGAAATGGCTTCTAATGGATTAATACCTGGAATTACTAAAGCGAGTTGGTAATCTACAAAATTGGTTAAGGAGTATAACTGATAAAATTATCAAAGTGTACTTTATACAATAATAAATAAATTTAAAAAAATGACAGATTCAGTAGCAGATTATTTAACAAGAGTTAGAAACGCTGTAAGTGCTAAGCACAAAGTGGTTGATATACCAGCATCAAATTTAAAGAAAGAAATGACTAAAATTTTGTTTGAAAAAGGTTATATCTTAAATTATAAATTTGAAGATGATGGTGTTCAAGGAAATATTAAAATTGCTTTGAAGTATCACCCTCAAACAAAAGTTCCTGCAATTACTAACTTAACAAGAATAAGTAAGCCAGGTTTAAGAAAATATGCTAATGCTTCTAACTTACCAAGAGTAATTAATGGTTTAGGTATAGCTATTCTTTCTACTTCTAAAGGTGTTATCACCGATAAGGAAGCTAGAAACTTGAATGTTGGTGGAGAAGTTTTATGTTACATATATTAAAAAGTTAAAAGATTTAGAATTATGTCAAGAATAGGAAAATCCCCAATATCAGTTCCAAGTGGAGTTGAAATAAAAGTAGAAAAAGGGTTAGTTACTGTTAAAGGACCTAAAGGAGAGTTAACTCAAGATATAGATCCAGTTATAACTGTAGAAGTTGATGGAGATACTGTTAATGTTACTCGTCATACAGAATTAAAACCACATAAAGCAAAACATGGTCTTTACAGATCATTAGTTGCAAATATGATACAAGGTGTTTCTGAAGGTTTTAAAACACAACAAGAATTAGTAGGTGTTGGATATAGAGCAAACGTACAGGGACAAAGATTAGATTTAATGGTAGGATATTCTCATAATATTATATTTGAAATACCTAAAGAAATTAAAGTATCTGCTGAAGCTGAAAGAGGTAAAAACCCAATCATTACTTTAGAATCTCACGATAAACAACTTATTGGTCATGTTGCAGCGAAAATAAGGTCATTAAGAAAACCAGAACCTTACAAAGGTAAAGGTATTAAGTTTGTTGGAGAACAACTAAGAAGAAAAGCCGGAAAATCGGCAGCTAAATAAATATAAATCATAATAAAAAATTGTTATGGCACTAAGTAGAAAAGACAGACGATTAAGAATAAAAAGAAGGATAAGAAAGGTAGTTAAAGGAACTAACGAACAACCAAGATTGTCTGTATTCAGAAGCAATAAAGAAATTTATGCTCAAATTATTAATGATATTACAGGAACCACATTAGTGGCTGCATCATCAAGAGATAAAGATGTTAAAGCTAAAGGTAATAAAACCGAAGTAGCATCTATTGTAGGAAAAGCTATAGCTGACAAAGCAGTAAAAGCTGGAATTACAACTATTGCTTTCGACAGAAATGGTTACTTATACCACGGTAGAGTTAAAGCATTAGCTGATGCAGCAAGAGAAGGTGGATTAAAATTCTAATAAATATAGAACAAGAAATATTTAAGATGGCAAAAACAGATAATAAAAGAGTAAGAGCTACTGAAACAGAGTTGAAAGACAGATTAGTAGCAATTAATAGAGTTACTAAAGTTACCAAGGGTGGTAGAAATTTCAGCTTTTCAGCAATAGTTGTTGTTGGTGATGAAAATGGAGTAGTAGGACACGGATTAGGTAAAGCTAATGAAGTAACAGAAGCAATTACTAAAGGGATAGATTCAGCTAAGAAAAACTGTATCAGAGTTCCAATTATTAACGGAACAGTTCCTCACGAACAAAACGGTAAGTTTGGTGGTGCAAGAGTATTCATCAGACCTGCTGCTCACGGAACAGGAGTAATTGCCGGTGGTGCGATGCGTGCTGTTTTCGAAAGTGTTGGTATAACTGATGTTTTAGCAAAATCAAAAGGATCTTCAAACCCTCATAATGTTGTTAAAGCTACATTAGATGCACTTGCTAACTTAAGAGATGCTTATACAATTGCAGATCAAAGAGGAGTAGATTTAAATACAGTATTTAACGGATAGTTAAAATTTTTATAAGATGGCAAAAATTAAAGTTAAACAAGTAAAGAGTTCTATTAAACGTCCTGAAAGACAAAAAAGAACATTGATTGCTCTAGGGTTGAAAAAAATGAATAGAGTAGTTGAACATGAAGCAACTCCTCAAATTTTAGGAATGATTGCTAAAGTTAATCACTTAGTAGAAGTAGTAAAATAACAAATTAAAAAATAAAAAATGGACTTATCAAATTTAAAACCTGCGAAGGGTTCAACAAAACAGCGTAAGCGAGTAGGTAGAGGTCAAGGATCAGGAAGAGGCGGAACCTCCACAAGAGGACATAAAGGAGCGAAATCTAGATCAGGATACTCTACTAAAATAGGATTTGAAGGTGGACAAATGCCACTTCAAAGAAGAGTACCTAAATTTGGTTTTACCAATATAAACAGAGTAGCTTATAAAGGTATTAACTTAGATGTGCTTCAAAAACTAGCTGATGAGAAAAAAGTGACTGAAATTACTTTTGAAGTTCTTAAAGTAAATGGACTAGTATCTAACAATGATTTAGTTAAAATTTTAGGAAGAGGTGAACTTAAAGCAAAATTAGATGTTAAAGTTAACGGATTTTCCAAAACTGCTAAAGCTGCAATTGAGGCCGCTGGAGGTACAGCAACTCAGCTTTAATTAGTAATTAGACAGAATGAAAAGATTTATAGAGACCATAAAAAATATTTTAAGTATTGAAGAACTTAGACTACGTATTCTAACAACACTTGGTTTGTTGTTAGTTTATCGTTTAGGTTCTTATGTAGTTTTACCAGGTGTAGATTCTACTGCTCTTGAAGCTGCTAACGCTGGCGGAACTGGTGGTGGAATAATGGACTTGATTAATATTTTTGCAGGTGGTGCATTTAGTAGAGCATCAATTTTTGCTTTAGGAATCATGCCTTATATTTCTGCTTCCATTGTAATTCAGTTGTTAGGAATGGCAATTCCTTACTTCCAACGATTACAAAAAGAAGGAGAAAGTGGTAGAAGAAAAATTAACCAAATCACTAGAGTGTTAACTATTGCTATTACTGGATTTCAAGCTCCGGGCTATATAGCTACTCAGGTTGCAAACTATCCTGGTGTGGTGCCTAATGAAGGTCCGCTATGGTGGTTTTCAACAGTTCTTTTATTAATCACAGGAACTATGTTCGTAATGTGGATTGGAGAAAGAATTACTGAAAAAGGTATTGGTAATGGTATCTCTTTATTAATTATGATTGGTATTATTGCTAACTTACCATCCGCATTTGTATTCGAGATTGGATCTAGATTCGGTATCGGAGGTGTTGGTGGACCAATTATCTTATTGGTAGAAGTTGCAGTATTATTATTAGTTATTTTAATTACTATTTTGTTAGTACAAGGTACAAGAAGAATACCTGTGCAATATGCGAAAAGAATAGTAGGTAATAAACAATATGGAGGTGTAAGAGATTATATTCCTTTAAAAGTAAATGCAGCAGGAGTAATGCCTATCATATTTGCTCAAGCAATTATGTTTATTCCAATGACTTTAGCTGGTTTTGGAGACTCAGGTGCTACAAGTTGGATTGTTACAACATTTAGTAATCCAAATGGATTTGCTTATAACTTAACATTCTTCTTAATGATTATAGCGTTTACCTATTTTTATACTGCTGTAACCATTAATCCAAATCAAATGGCAGAAGAAATGAAAAGAAGCGGTGGATTTATTCCAGGGGTTAAACCAGGAAAGAGAACAGCAGAATTTATAGATAATGTGATGTCAAGAATTACCTTACCGGGATCAATGTTCTTAGCTTTAGTAGCTATTTTACCAGCTTTTGCTGCGATATTCGGTGTGAATCAGGCATTTGCATATTTTTATGGTGGAACTTCATTATTAATTATGGTAGGTGTAATTTTGGACACTTTACAACAAATAGAAAGTCATTTGTTAATGCGTCATTATGATGGACTAATGAAGACTGGAAAAATTAAAGGAAGATCATCAAGAATGGGGATGGCAGGATAATTTAGAAGATTGATTTTAAATGGGTAAAATTTATTACAAGACAGACGAAGAGATAGAGTTATTAAGAGAAAGTTCTTTACTTGTTGGAAAAACATTAGCCGAAGTTGCTAAAATTATTAAACCGGGTGTAACAACAGCTACGTTAGATAAAATTGCTGAAGAGTATATTTTAGATAATAATGCAAAACCGGGTTTTAAAGGATTATATGGTTGTCCGAGTACATTGCTTTGTTCAGTAAATGATGCAGTTGTTCATGGATTACCAACCGATAGACCTTTAGAAGAGGGAGATATTGTATCTGTTGATTGCGGTGTGTTGAAAAATGGTTTTTATGGTGATGTAGCTTATACTTTTGAGATTGGGGAAGTTAAACCTGAAATTAAAAAGTTGTTAGAAGTTACCAAAGAATGTTTAAAAAGAGCTATTGAACAAGCAGTCGTTGGAAATAGAGTAGGAGATATAGGATATGCAGTTCAGAGTTTAGCACATGAGCACGGATATGGAGTTGTTAGAGAATTAGTAGGGCACGGATTAGGAAGAGAGCTTCATGAAGAGCCTCAAGTTCCTAATTTTGGTAAAAGAGGAAATGGCATAATGTTAAAAGAAGGGATGGTTATAGCTATAGAACCTATGATTAACTTAGGAAAGAAAGAAGTAAAAGAAGGAAAAGACGGATGGACAATTCTTACAGTTGATGGTTCAGTATCTGCTCATTTTGAACATGATGTGGCTATTAGAAAAGGAAAAGCAGATGTATTATCATCTCATGAGTTTATTGAAGAAGTATTAAAAAATAAAAAGTAAAAATTATAAATGGCAAAACAAGCATCGATAGAGCAAGATGGAACAATAATAGAAGCATTATCTAATGCCCTATTTAGAGTAGAGCTTGAAAATGGACACATTATAACTGCTCATATTTCAGGTAAAATGAGAATGAATTACATTCGTATTTTACCTGGAGATAAAGTAAAAGTGGAAATGTCTCCTTATGATTTAACAAAAGGAAGAATTTCATTTAGATATAAATAACAATAATAAAAAATAGATACGATGAAAGTAAGAGCATCATTAAAAAAGAGAAGTGCAGACTGTATAATTGTTAGAAGAAAAGGACGTTTATACATCATTAATAAAAAGAACCCTAAATTTAAACAAAGACAAGGTTAATTTTGTTAATCATTAAAACTAGTAAATAAACTTACATTAATTAATATAATATGGCAAGGATTGCAGGTATAGACTTACCAAAAAACAAAAGAGGAGTTATCGGATTAACTTATATCTATGGTATAGGAAATTCTTCTTCTAAGAAAATTTTAGAAAAAGCTGGTGTTGACTTAAACAAAAAAGTTCAAGACTGGGATGATGATGATTTGTCTAAAATCAGAAAGATTATCAATGAAGAATTTAAAATTGAAGGAGCTCTTCGTTCTGAAGTTCAATTACACATCAAACGATTGATGGATATTGGATGTTATAGAGGTGTTCGTCATAGATCAGGATTACCGCTTAGAGGGCAAAGAACAAAAAATAACTCTAGAACTAGAAAAGGTAGAAAGAAAACTGTTGCTAACAAGAAAAAAGTAACTAAATAATAAATAAGTTCAAGGTTTGAAGTTTAAGGTTTAAAGTTAATTGCATAACTCAAGTACTTTAAACTATAAACTCAGAAATCGAAACATAAAAATTATGGCAAAGTCAAACGTTAAAAAGAAGAAAAAAGTAAATGTTGAAGCTTATGGAGAGGCTCATATTCATGCGTCTTTCAACAATATTATTATTAGCTTAACGAATACTAACGGACAAGTTATTTCTTGGTCGTCAGCCGGTAAAATGGGTTTTAAGGGTTCTAAAAAGAACACTCCTTATGCTGCTCAATTAGCTGCTGCAGACTGTGCAAAAGAAGCTTATGAGTACGGATTAAGAAAAGCTAAGGTTTTTGTTAAAGGTCCTGGGGCTGGAAGAGAATCTGCAATTAGAACATTACACAATAGTGGTATTGTTGTAACAGAAATAGTAGATATTACTCCTCTACCTCATAATGGATGTCGTCCTCCTAAAAGAAGAAGAGTATAATAAAAAAACGTAAGAATGTAATTAATTATCGAAGGATATTGACCTTAATTCATAATTAGTTCTTATTAAATAGTAATAACATAAACAATTAAATAAAATGGCAAGATACAGAGGTCCTAAGTCGAAAATCTCTAGAAAATTTAGAGAACCAATTTTTGGTCCAGACAAAGTTTTAGAAAGAAAAAATTACCCTCCAGGACAACATGGTCCTAACAAAAGAAGAGGAAAACAATCTGAATACGCAATTCAGTTAGCAGAAAAACAAAAAGCTAAGTACACTTACGGTATTTTAGAAAAGCAATTTGCTAATATTTTTGAAAAAGCGTCTAGAAAAACTGGTATTACCGGTGAATTATTACTTCAGTTTTGTGAATTAAGATTAGATAACATCGTTTACAGATTAGGTATTGCTCCTACAAGAAGTGCTGCCAGACAATTAGTAAGCCACAGACATATTACCGTTAACGGAAGTTTAGTTAACATTCCATCATACACGCTTAAAGAAGGAGATGTTATTGGAGTAAGAGAAAAATCTAAATCATTAGAGTCTATTTCTGCTTCATTAGCTGCTAATTCTGCTTCAAAGCATGAATGGTTAAATTGGGATGGAAATCAAATGTCAGGAACTGTGATTAACCTACCTGAACGTCAACAAATTCCGGAAAACATAAAAGAACAATTAATAGTAGAGCTTTACTCTAAATAAACTTTAAACATATAGAATTATGGCAATTATAGATCTCCAAAAACCTGATAAAGTAATCATGAATAGTTCAGACGACTTTTTTGGTTCGTTTGAATTCAGACCTTTAGAACCAGGTTATGGTATAACAGTAGGTAACGCACTTAGAAGAGTATTATTAAACTCTTTACAAGGTTTTGCTATCACCTCTGTTAAGATTGAAGGTGTTGATCATGAGTTTTCTGCAATTAAAGGTATTGTAGAAGATGTATCTCAAATAATATTAAATTTAAAACAAGTTCGTTTTAAACAACAGATTGAAGATATTGATAACGAAAAGTTAATAGTTACTGTTAGTGGTCAAGAACAACTTACTGCTGGCGATATAGGTAAATTTACTTCGGCTTTCCAAGTATTAAATACAGATTTAGTTATCTGTAACATGGAAAAATCTGTTAAATTCCAAATGGAAATTACTATTAACAAAGGTAGAGGTTACAAACCATCTGAAGAAAATAAACCTGCAGATGCTAGTTTCGGTTCTATTTCAATAGATTCTATCCACACTCCAATTAGAAACGTAAAATATTTCGTTGAAAATTATAGAGTTGGACAAAAAACGGATTACGAAAAATTAATTATTGATATTACTACTGATGGTTCTATTCATCCTAAAGATGCTTTAAAAGAAGCAGCTAAAGTGTTAATTTATCACTTTATGCTTTTCTCTGATGAAAGAATTACATTAGACTCTCCAGAGAGTTCATCTATTGAAGAATTTGATGAAGATTCTCTACACATGAGACAGTTATTAAAAACAAAATTAGTGGATATGGATTTATCTGTAAGAGCACTAAACTGTTTAAAAGCTGCTGATGTTGATACGTTAGGAGACTTAGTATCTTTCAATAAAAATGATTTATTAAAGTTCAGAAACTTCGGTAAAAAATCTTTAACCGAATTAGATGAATTAGTAGAAAGTAAAGGACTTACATTCGGAATGAATGTAGCTGCCTATAAATTAGATAAGGAGTAATTAGTTATGAGACACGGTAAAAAAATCAATCACTTAAGCAGACAAGCACCACATAGAAAAGCTATGTTGGCAAATATGGCTTGTTCTCTTATTCAACATAAAAGAGTAAGCACAACTGTTGCTAAGGCAAAAGCTTTACAAAAGTATATTGAGCCTATCATTACAAAATCTAAAACTGATTCAACTCACTCAAGAAGAGTTGTGTTTAGTTACCTTAAAAGTAAAGAAGCTGTAACTGAACTTTTTAGAGAAGTTTCTACTAAGGTAATGGAAAGACCAGGAGGATACACAAGAATCCTTAAAACTGGTTTTAGATTAGGTGATAATGCTCAAATGTGTTTTATTGAATTAGTTGATTACAACGAAAACATGTTGAAAGATGGTGGTGCTAAAAAATCTTCATCAAGAAGAAGAAGAGGCGGAGCCAAAAAAGCTGCTGAAACAACAACTACTGAAGCTAAAGTAGAAGAAACAGTAGTTGAAGAACCTAAAAAAGTTGAAGATGTTGTAGAAGAACCTAAAGCTGAAGAACCTAAAGCAGCTAAAGAAGAAGATACAACTAAAGAAGACAAAAAAGAAGATGAAAAGAAAGACTAATACATTTTTTTCATATAAATAAAGTTTAAAAGGCGAGCTATTATAGTTCGCCTTTTTTATTGTATTTTACTATAATATCAAAAAAGGATAATGTAATTTTGTAACAACCTAAATTTATTTACAACTATGGAAAATAAAGCTATTTTATTATTGGAAGATGGCACCATCTTTTATGGAAAACCCGCAGGTCATATAGGAACAACAACCGGAGAGATTTGTTTTAATACTGGAATGACAGGCTATCAAGAAATCTTTACCGATCCATCTTATTTTGGACAAATTTTAGTAACCACTACTTCTCATATTGGGAATTATGGAGTAAATAATGAAGAAGTAGAATCTGATTCTATAAAAATAGCAGGTTTAGTTTGTAAAAAATTCTCTAATATGTATTCTAGAGAAAGAGCTGATGGTTCACTTCAAGCTTATTTTGAAGAACACCAATTAGTAGGAATTTCAGATGTAGATACGAGAGCCTTGGTTCGTCATATTAGAGACAAAGGAGCAATGAACGCTATTATTTCATCAGAAACAGAAGATATTGAGGTGTTAAAACAAAAGCTTAAAGAAGTTCCGTCAATGGAAGGTTTAGAGTTATCTTCTAAAGTTTGTACTAAAGAGGCTTATTTTGTTGGTAATGAAAATGCTAAACATAAAGTAGCTGTTTTAGATTTGGGTGTTAAGAAAAACATATTAAGATGTTTGGCAGAAAGAGATTGCTATTTAAAAGTGTTTCCTATGGATGCAACTTTTGAAGAAATGAACCAGTGGCAACCAGATGGGTTTATGTTATCTAATGGCCCTGGCGATCCTTCTGTAATGAAACTACAAATAGAAACTGTTAAACAAATTACTAATTCAGGTTTACCGGTTTTTGGTATTTGTCTTGGACATCAAATATTAGCGCTCTCAATGGGTTTAAGTACTTCAAAAATGCATAACGGACATAGAGGTTGTAATCACCCAGTTTTAAATCTACAAACCGGAAAAGGTGAAATAACTTCTCAAAATCATGGTTTTGTTGTAAACTTTGAAGATGTTGCTAATTCAAATGAAGTAGAATTAACGCATAAACACTTAAATGATAATACAGTAGCAGGACTTAAAGTAAAAGGCAAACCTGTTTTTTCAGTTCAATATCATCCGGAATCATCACCAGGACCTCATGATTCAAGGTATTTGTTTGATGATTTTATTACCAATATTGTTAAAAATGCTAAAGTAGCCGTTTAAAATTTTTTATACACTTTTACCTAATTATACTAAACCATGGAACCTAAGCAAGTAAAATGTTCATTTTGCAATAGAAGTAAGAAAGAAGTTGATGTTATGATTGCAGGTGTTACAGGACATATTTGTAACCATTGTATTCATCAAGCACAACAAATTGTAACCGAAGAAACTTCAGGAAAAGTTAATCAGGATTTATTTGCACAAATAGAATTATTAAAACCGGCAGAATTAAAAAAACATCTTGATGAATATGTTATTGGTCAGGATGATGCTAAAAAAGTATTGTCGGTTGCCGTTTATAATCATTACAAAAGATTAACTCAAAAAACAATTAAAAACCACGAAGATGTTGATATAGAAAAATCAAATATTTTAATGGTTGGAGAAACAGGAACAGGAAAAACCTTGTTGGCTAAAACTATAGCCAAAGTATTAAAAGTTCCTTTTTGTATAGCTGATGCAACAATTTTAACAGAAGCAGGTTATGTTGGAGAAGACGTTGAAAGTATTTTATCGAGATTGTTACAAGCAGCAAATTATGATGTAGAAGCTGCCCAAAGAGGAATAGTTTTTATTGATGAAATTGATAAAATTGCCAGAAAAAGTGATAATCCTTCTATAACAAGAGATGTAAGTGGAGAAGGGGTGCAACAAGCCTTACTTAAATTATTAGAAGGTTCAGCAGTTAATGTTCCGCCACAAGGAGGAAGAAAGCATCCTGAACAAAAAATGATTTCGGTTGAAACCAAAAATATATTATTTATTTGTGGTGGTGCATTTGATGGGATAACTAAAAAAATTGCAAGAAGATTAAGTACTCAAGTAATCGGTTATAAGAGTACTAACCAAGAGAAAATTGATGAAGATAATTTATTGCAATATGTAACTCCTCAAGATGTAAAATCATTTGGTTTAATTCCTGAATTAATCGGTAGATTACCAGTTTTAACTTATTTAGAACCTCTAGATGCCAAAGCATTAAGAAGAATTCTTACAGAGCCAAAAAATGCTATTGTAAAACAGTATATGAAGTTGTTTGAGATAGATAATATTAAAATTTCTTTTGATAAAGCTGCATTAGATTTTATAGTGGAAAAAGCAATGGAGTACAAGTTAGGAGCCAGAGGCTTACGTTCTATCTGCGAAGCAATTATGCTTGATGCCATGTTTGAGTTGCCATCTAAAAATGAAGCTGCCGAATTAAAAATTACAATGAATTACGCTAAAGAAAAATTTAATAATTCAAAAATTAGCAATAAACTAAAAGTAGCATAGTTTTATAAGCATTTGTTCCCTAATCTTTGTATTATTGTAGAAGAATTTAAAAACCACTCACATTGGGAATAATACAACGACAAGCTTTTTTGAATACCTTTATCAATTATGCTGGGGTGATAATTGGTTTTGTTAATGTTGTAATTTTATTTCCATTATTTCTTAGTCAAGAAGAGTTTGGGTTAACCCGCTTAGTTTTATCATTAATTTCAGTAATGGCACAGATGTCATCATTTGGTGTGCATCGAATTGCTATAAAGTTTTTTCCTATTTTTAGGAAAAAAGAACGTAAAAACAACGGATTGTTTTTAATGCTTTTTTTATTGTCAATATCTGGTACAATTATTATTTCTCTAATCTATTTTTTGTTTAAACAACCCATCCTACATTTTTATCAGGATGAAGCCAGTCTTTTTAATGATTATTATAAATGGATACCATTAGCAACATTAGGTATGGTAGTTTTTATTGTTTTTGAATCTTTTTTACAAGCATTGAGAAAAACAGTATTTACCAATTTTTTAAGAAATATTGTTGTAAGGGTATACTGGTTGGTAGCCTTGTTTTTTTATTATAAAGGATATTGTACTTTTTATCAATTTATGTTGATTTACATGTTGGGTTACTTTTTTACTGCAGTATTGTGTGTTGTACAATTAATGGCTAATAAAGAACTTTCATTTGATGTTAATAAAACATATTTTAAATCGAGGTTATTGAAGCCTATGGTTAATTATGGTGCATATACTATTTTTAGTGGGTTAACTTTAATTTTAGTTGTTAGTGTTGATACCCTAATGATAGGAGCATTATTGCCAGAAGACAAACTAACTTTTGTTGGTGTTTATGCAGTTGCAACTTATATAGCCTCTGTAATCGTAGTTCCTAACGCTGCATTAGCAAGAATTGCATCGCCATTAATAGCTCATGATTGGAGGGTAAAGAACTTAAAAAATATTGATGATGTATATAAAAAAAGTTCAGTATTAATGTCGTTTGCGTCAGGAATCATATTTGGAGCAATAGCCATTAATATAGATGAAATTTTATCATTAATGAAACCTGAATTTATCGCAGCTAAGTATGTGGTTTTAGTATTAGGGTTTTCCAGAGTTTTAAGTATGACTTTTGGGGTGAACTATGCTATATTAGTGGTTACAAAGTTTTATAGAGCAGAAACATTTTTAGCAATTTTTTTACTAGTGTTGGTTGTTATAACCAATCTAATTTTTATACCAATTTATGGGATTTTAGGAGCAGCAATAGGTACAGCATTAGCTATAATAATGTTCAACATACTTATGTTTTCGTATATAAAATATAAAATTAATTTACAACCATTTACTTTTAAAACATTAAACATGTTGCTTATTGGAAGTGTTGCTGCAACCATAACTTGTTTTATCCCTTTAACTATTGAAAACCTTATAGTGTCAATACTTACAAAGTCAGCAATTTTCTGCCTTTTATACATACTTCCGGTTTATTTAATTAAAGTGTCAGAAGATATAAATTCAGTTGTAGATAAGTACTTATTTAGAAGATAAAGTAGGATTAAGTAATTGTGTTTTAGATAGTAGTTGATTGCCTAATTTGAGCATTAATATTGTTAGCATAAGTAGGTTTTTCTTTTGGAAAACAAATATAATTATGATTCTTTTCAAGTCTTTCAATAGGAACTACTAATTTTCTCTCGTGACTATAAACCTGAGTCAAAGAAAGAGTTTCTATCTCGAAGAAATATATTAAATAATCTAGTTGATCAATAAATGCGAAAATAGTATCAAGATTATTATTATGATTGTTTAATTCTATTTCAATTATAAGCGATGGTCGATTATTAATTAATATATTTTTAGCACCAGCTAGTAATTTTAATTCATGTCCTTCAACATCAATTTTTATAAGAGATATTTTTTCGATTTTATTAAGTTTGACAAAATCATTTAAAGTTGTAATCTCAACAGATATTGTTTCATAAGTATTAGAAGCATTTGAAGATTCTTTTTCAAGAGTACTTCTAGTATCTAATAAATAATTATTTTGATGAATAGGTATATTTAAATTAGCTCTTCCTTTTTGATCAGACAGTGCTTTTTCAATAATTAATGCATTAGGAAATAACTTTTTTAACATTCTCGCTAACTTCGGAACAGGTTCAAATGCAATAATATTATTTTCAGAAATTATTTTCCCACTAAAAAAACAGTAGATACCTCTATTGGCACCAATATCTAAAAATACAGAGTCTTTATGTAAAAGATATGGTAATAGAAGTAATTCAGCTTCTCCTTTTTTATTTTGAATATTTGAAAAATCAATATTCAATACTTTTCTAAACTTAAATAGTTTAGCTATTTTAGTGCTAAAAGTAGCTAATATGTCAATTATGATTAAATCTATTATTTTTCTAAATTTCATTTTTATTATCTATTTTATAAAGTTGTCTTAATTTTTTTATATATTATAAGGATAAGGAGTAATATGTTGTTTTAAAATAGTTTGAACTTATAATTAAAAATTTAAGTAAAAGTACTATAAAAAAGAAATATGCTATCAATTAAATCTTGTAAAATAAGTTTATAAACTACCGTTTTAGTTGGGTAAATCATTTATTTTTTTGGAAATTTAAACTCAAAATTCAAAAATATGGATGTGTCTTAGTCTTATAAGTCTACATTTTTTTAATTCAACTTAATTTGCGATATTTGTTAGTTAATGTTAAATTAAATCAAATCAAATGAAAAAAATCTTTACAATTTTAGCAATAGCATTTTCTATAAATGTTGTAGCACAAATACCAACAAATGGATTGGTAAGGCATTATACATTTTCAGGTAATGCAAATGATAATGTAAATAATCAACACGGAACTATAATAGGAGCTACCTTAACTGCAGATAAGAATGGAAATCCTAACTCTGCTTTTTATTTTGATGGTGTTAACGATTATATTGATTTACCTCTAAGTGGTCTTATGCTTAATGAATATACTTACTCTGTATGGGTGTTGGCTAATTCGTTACCTGTATCTGGTTTTACAAGTGTTATCTCAGTTGGTGCTTCAAGAGTTGGAAATACACAAGGAGGAGACCAATCTATTTGTTTAAGAAGTAATCCTTCTATGTATGGATGGGGATCTACAGCCTACACTGATCCTAACTCTGCTCTTTATACTTATGAAGGAATTCCAGCTACAACTATGGAATGGAATCATATTACGATAACGATGTCTAACAATGTTCATAAATTATATTTAAATTGCGATTTAATCTCAATAGATAGTAGTCTTACAACTGTACTCCCTTATTATGGGAATACACCTGAAGCTAAGATAGGTGCAAGAGAAACAAATACAAATTTTTTCCATGGAAACATAGATGATGTAAGAATTTATAATAGAGCATTGGCCGTAAATGAAATTCTAGCTTTATGTAATGAAGGAGTTGTTTCAATTGAGGAACAAAAAGAAACATCAAGTATGCAAATTTATCCAAACCCAACAAATTCTATTATTACGGTGAATATAGAAAACAAAGCAAATACAAAAGGATATAAAATAGAAATTAACAATTTGTTGGGTCAAACAGTTTATACTAATTCAATTAATTCAACAAATAACAGTATAGATTTATCTGGTTTAGGAAATAAGGGTGTTTATTTTGTAAAAGTACTTGATGAGAATAACAATGTAGTTGATGTTCAGAAAGTGATTTATCATTAATAAATAATATTAAAATCAAATAAGATGAATAATTTTTTTACAATTTTAGCAATAACATTTTCTCTAAATGTTGTAGCACAAATACCAACAAATGGATTGGTAAGGCACTATTCCTTTTCGGGTAATGCAAATGATAATGTAAATAGCCAACATGGAACTATAATTGGAGCTACGCTAACTGCAGATAAGAATGGAAATCCTAACTCTGCTTTTTATTTTGATGGAGTTAATGATTACATTGATTTGCCGCTTTCAGGATTATTATTGAATGAATACACCTATTCAGTATGGGTAATGCTAAGTTCAATCCCTTCAGCTGGAACCGCAACTCACATTCTCTCAATTGGAAGTTCAAGAGCTGGAAATACTAATGGTGGAGATCAGGCTATGAAAGTTCTTAATGCTAGTATATTTGGATGGGGACTTACAGGGTACACCGATCCTAATTCTGCATTAGCTACTTATGATGCTACTGGTTTAACTATCAATACTTGGAATCATATTGTAGCTACGCGTTCATCAAATGTTCAGAAGTTGTATATCAACTGTAATTTAGTAGCAATAGATAGCCTTTCTAGTCCAATAGTACCTTTTTATGGTAATGTACCAACTGCTAAAATTGGTACAAGGCAAACTAATGTTGAATTTTTCCATGGAAATATAGATGATGTAAGAATTTACAACAGAGCATTGGATGTAAATGAAATTCTAGCTTTATGTAATGAAGGAGTTGTTTCAATTGAAGAACAAAAAGAAGCACCAAGTATGCAAATTTATCCAAACCCTACCAATTCAACTATTACGGTAAATATAGAAAATAGTGTGAGTACAAATGGATATAAAATAGAGGTTAATAATTTGTTGGGACAAACAGTTTATACTAATTCAATTAACTCAACAAATAACAGTATAGATTTATCAAGTTTAGGGAATAAGGGTATTTATTTTGTGAAAGTACTTGATGAGAATAACAATGTAGTTGATGTTCAAAAAGTGGTGTATTATTAATTTATATATTTGGAGAATGAAGATGATATTGTAAGGACTTCTTACAATGCCTTCATTAAATACTGATACATCTCCACCATGGATTTAATGTCTTTCTTGTGTACTTTCTCATCAGGAGAGTGAACATTGTCCTCTGGAGCTCCTATAAAACACCAATCAAATGGGTAGGGGGAACGTTGCAGTGCATTACCATCACTTCCTCCGGCACTTTCTACTTCAAGTTGAAAAGGAATTTTACTTTTTGTTGCTAAATCAACAATTTTATTAATGTAGCTTCTTCTTGGAATTCCGGAATCTCGCATAGAAATAGCAACACCTTTTCCGTGCTTAACACCTTCTGTTACCCAAGTTATATCTGAAATTAATGCTTGTTTTACACCAAAGCCTTCGTATAAAAATTTGGCTAAATAACCAACACTTCCACCGCCATGTTCTTCCCATGCCGAGAAAACAATAGCTCCATTTTCTAATGTTTTAGCAACTTCTAGAGTACTCCAAATCCCTAAACGATTGTCCATGTAACAACACTGAACATAGTTGTTGTCTTCTCTAAAGTTAGGCTGGTAAGTAAGTGTTGTTCCTCTATCTATTGTTCTTTTGTATTTTGCTGAAAAGGTTAGAAACTCGTGTTCGTCTTCTATGGCTTCAAGTGTACAGGTTATTTTTCCTTGACTATCCTCTCCAACTAATTTAGCTCCTTTTTTAGCTGATGGACCTCCAATTTTAATTAAATTATTGTCATATCCAACTGTATATCCAACAGAGTCCATGTGAGCAAAAATGGCTGTTCTTGGTTCTCCAAAAATCAGCATAATACAATCCTGAAAGTCTTCTCCTATTAATATTTCAGGTTGAACTTTCCACTTTTTTTGCTCTTTTTTGATGTGTTTTAAAAGAAAAGTTTTCATGACTTCTTCACTACCAGAAGGAGCATGGATTTTACAAAGTTGTTGAAGTAAATCAAAATTCATGATATTGAAGAGTTATGCCTTTTTAGTTGTTTAACATTACAGGCATTACTAACATCAATACTTCTTCTTTGTCATCTTCTTTTTCTACAGGAGTTAAAATGCCGGCTCTGTTTGGTGCAGACATAGCAATGCTAACATTGTCTGATGTTAAGTTGGTTAACATTTCTAATAAAAATGCTGCATTAAACCCAATTTCCATGTCTTCACCTTCAAACTGGCAAGTAAGTCTTTCAACGGCTTCATTAGAAAAGTCTAAATCTTCAGCAGAAATTTGTAATTCGCTGCCTGACATTTTTAGTTTTATTTGGTGGGTTGTTTTGTTAGAGAATATCGCTACTCTTTTTAGAGCAGTTAAAAATTTACTTCTTTCAACGGTAAGTACATTAGGATTTTCTGTTGGAATTACAGCATTGTAGTTTGGGTATTTACCATCAATTAATCTAGAAATTAACTTTGTAGATTCAAATTCAAAAGCTGCGTTGGTTTCGTTGTATTTTATAGTTACGTCATCGCTAACATTACTTAAAATGTTTTTCAGTAATGTTAAAGGTTTTTTAGGAAAGATGAATGAAGATCCTGTTTTGGCCCCTAAGTCTGTTCTTCTATATTTTACTAGCTTGTGAGCATCTGTTGCTACAAAAGTGATGTCATCATTATTTAATTCAAAAAATACTCCCGACATAACAGGTCTTAACTCATCATTACCTGTAGCAAATAATGTTTTGTTGATAGCATTTTCTATAATGTCTGCATTAATTTTTATGGTTGATGGCTTTTCAATTTCAGGAGTTTTGGGAAACTCTTCACCATTTAAACCACTCAATTTATATTTACCTTCATCAGATGTGATTTCAATACCAAAATCTTTGCTGTCTATAGTAAAAGTAAGAGGTTGAGTAGGAAAAGTTTTTAAGGTATCTAACAATAACTTAGCAGGAATAGCAATAATTCCATCTTCTTTAGATTCAATACTAAGTTTTGTAGAAATAGTTGTTTCTAAATCTGAAGCGGTAACAGATAGTTCTCCGTCTTTTATCTCAAACAAAAAATTATCTAAAATTGGCAATGTATTGTTGGTACTTAATACGCCACTAATTTGTTGTAGTTTTTTTAATAATGCTGTACTTGTTACTATAAATTTCATATGTATGTAAATTATTTAATTGTCTTGTTTTATAAGAGTAACAAAAGTAATTTTTTATGAGTGCTAACTGCGAATTAATTATTAATAATTATCAACATTGTTGATAAAATTAAATCACTGATTATTAATTTCTTAATTGTTGTTTTTCAGTAATATTAATAGCGTTTTTTACTTTTTGTTTGGTAAGTGCGTAATCAATTACTTCGGTCATATTTTCTACATAGTGAAATTTAAGACCTGTTAAATAATCTTGTTTTATCTCTTTGATGTCTTTTTCATTATCTTTAGAAAGAATGATTTCCTTGATTTCAGCACGTTTTGCAGCCAATATTTTTTCTTTAATTCCACCAACAGGCAATACTCGGCCTCTCAATGTAATTTCACCAGTCATAGCTAAATTAGCTTTTACTTTACGTTGTGTAAATGCTGATGCTAAGGCTGTAAGCATAGTAATTCCTGCCGAAGGACCATCTTTTGGTGTTGCTCCTTCAGGAACATGAATGTGAATATCCCATTTATCAAAAGTCTCAGGGCTAATATCAAGAATATCAGCATGAGCTTTAAGGTAAGCGAGTGCTATAATTGCAGACTCTTTCATTACATCACCTAAGTTTCCGGTAAGGGTAAGCTTTCCTTTTCCTTTACTTAGGCTTGTTTCTATAAACAAAATATCGCCACCGACAGAAGTCCATGCCAATCCTGTAACAACTCCCGCTACGTCATTGCCTTGGTATTTATCTTTAGAGTGTCCCGGACCTAATAAATCAACAAGGTTTTCCATTATTACTTTTGAGTTATAGTTTTCTTCTTCCATTGCAATTTGTTTGGCTTTTTGGCGAACAATTTTTGCTAATTTCTTTTCTAAATTTCTAACACCTGATTCTCTAGTGTATTCACTTGCAATTTTTTCAATTACTTTTTTAGGAATTTGTAATTGATTTTTTACTAATCCGTGGTCTTTTGCTAACTTAGGAATTAAATGTCTTGTAGCAATTTCTACTTTTTCTTCAACGGTATAGCCATTCATTTCAATAATTTCCATTCTGTCTCTAAGTGCAGGTTGAATGGTTGATAATGAATTGGCGGTAGCAATAAATAAGATCTTAGATAAATCATAATCTAATTCTAAGAAATTATCATAGAAATTTTCATTTTGTTCAGGATCTAAAACTTCTAGTAAAGCTGAAGAAGGGTCACCTTGATGACTTGCTCCAACTTTATCTATTTCGTCTAAAACAAAAACAGGGTTAGAAGACTCTACTTTTTTTAAACTTTGAATAATTCTTCCCGGCATTGCTCCAATGTAAGTTTTTCTGTGTCCTCTAATTTCTGCTTCATCTCTTAATCCACCTAACGACATTCTTACATATTTTCTACTTAATGCTTCAGCAACAGATTTTCCGAGAGAGGTTTTTCCTACACCTGGAGGACCGTAAAGACAAAGTATGGGAGATTTTAAATCACCTTTTAGTTTTAACACAGCTAAGTGTTCAATAATTCGTTCTTTTACCTTTTCTAAGCCAAAATGGTCTCTATCCAAAATACGTTGAGCTCTTTTTAAGTCAAAATTATCTTTAGAATATTTTTTCCAAGGGAGCTCTAACAGAGTTTCAATATAATTAGATTGAACAGAATATTCTGCTGCTTGTGGATTTAGTCTTTCAAGTTTACTAATTTCTTTTTCAAAACGTTCTTTAACTGTTTTATTCCATTTTTTTGTTTTGGCTTTTTTTCTAAATTCAGCAATTTCTTGTTGTTGAGGGTCACCACCAAGTTCTTCTTGTATTTGTTTAATTTGTTGATTAAGGAAATAATCTCTTTGTTGTTTGTCTAAATCTGTCCTAACTTTAGATTGAATGTCGTTTTTTAATTCTAGTAACTGAAGTTCTTTGGTTAAGTGCTGTAATAATAAATTGGCTCTTTCTTGTAGTTCAGGAATCTCTAATAAGATTTGTTTTTCCTTTACCCCTGCATTCATGTTAGAAGCGATAAAGTTGATTAAAAAAGTAGGGCTTTCAATATTTTTAATAGCAAATGTTGCTTCAGTAGGTATGTTAGGAGATTGTTGAATAATTTGTGTAGCTAAATCTTTAATAGAACTTACTAAAGCATTAAAATTTTTACCTTTAGGCTTTTCTACTTGATTAAATTCTTTGACTCTTGCTCTAAGATATGGTGTCGTCTGAGTGAATTCTTCAATTTTAAATCGCTTTTTACCTTGAATAATAACGGTGGTATTTCCATCAGGCATTCTAAGCATTTTAAGAATGTGGGCAACTGTTCCTATTTCGTTTAAATCTTTTGGATCTGGATCTTCAATCGCATCATTTTTCTGAGCAACAACTCCAAGTGTTTTATCTCCGTTATAAGCTTCTTTTATAAGTTTAATGGATTTGTCTCTTCCTACTGTTATTGGAATAATAACACCAGGAAACAAAACAGTATTTCTTAATGGGAGTAGGGGTAATTCTTTAGGTGTTTCTTCAGAATTCATTTGTTCTTCATCATCAGAAGATAAAAGAGGAATAAATTCTGTATCATCATCAATTATGTTTGATATAGTAAGGTTGTCGAAATTAAAAGTGTCTTTCATAGATAAAAAATTAATAAGTCAATTTGACATTATAAAAAATAAAATAGTACTGAAAATTTATCAACATCAGTAATTCAAGGGTTGTGCCAATTAATAGAAATCGGAATTTTTGGCGGCTTTTATTTTCTATATTCCGAAGTTTGTTGATGTATGTCAGCAAAAATAGCTTTATCTTCTTTGGTAAGTAGTATACCTCTTCTTTCCATAACTTTTTCGGCCGTTTCAATGGCTTTTTCTAATTGATAAGTGGTAGTTTCTCCATTTCCTCCCCAAGAAAATGACGGGATAAATTTATCTTGAAATCCACCGCCATAAATATTAGCCGAAAAACCTGCTACAGTTCCAGTATTGAACATAGTGTTTATACCGCATTTTGTATGGTCACCCATAATTAGTCCACAAAATTGTAAGCGTGTATTTTCTAATTTCTTAGAAGTGTAGTTCCATAGTTTGACTTCGCCATAGTTGTTTTTTAGATTGGAATTGTTGGTGTCAGCACCTAAATTACACCATTCACCTAAAACAGAATTGCCTAAAAAACCATCGTGTCCTTTGTTAGAATAAGCTTGAATTACAGAATTGCTAACTTCTCCACCAACTTTAGAGTGAGGACCAATGGTAGTTGCTCCATAAATTTTTCCACCCATTTTTAAAGTAGCATTTTCGCAAAGAGCAAAAGGACCACGAACTAAGCTGCCTTCCATAATTTCGGCATTTTTGCCAATATAGATTGCACCAAAATTACTATTTAGGATAGCTCCATTAATTGTAGCACCTTCTTCAATAAAAACCTTGCTTCCAATTATGGTGTTAGTTTCGTTGGCTTTTTCAGATTTTTTATTTTTAGTAAGTCTTTCAAAATCTTGCTCAATAGCTTGGTGGTTTTTTGTGAAAATATCCGTTACAGAACTAATCGAAATTAGGTGGAAGTCTGTAATATCAAGTAGATTTTCAAAAGTTTCAGAATTAAAAATTTCTAAGCTTGTTTTTGCTACTACAATTTCATTATTACAAATAAGAGCTTCGTTTAGTTGAAGTTCATTTTTCAGGAAATCAATAAGTTCTACAGAAGGTAAGAAAGCACTATTGATAAATAAATTTTCCTTAGCGGTATTTACTTTAAACTTTTTTGAAAGATAAGCTGTTGTTAGGTAAGAAATATTTTCTTCGTTTGCAGATAAAAAATCCATCCATTTTTCTTCAATGGTGGTGATGCCAACTCTAAGTTTGGCAATAGGTTTAGCAAAAACTAAAGGTAGTAAACTTTCTCTGTTGGTTTCAAAAAAAATGATGTTCATTTGTAGTGTTGTTTTGTTTTCGAAAGTACAAAAAAAAAGTCCTTTCGTTATAACGAAAGGACTTAAAATCTGTTAAGATTAATTTATTTAGAATGTTTTCCGTATCTGTTTTTAAATTTGTCAATACGTCCTGCAGTATCTACCAATTGAATTTTTCCTGTGTAAAATGGATGAGATTTGTGAGAAATCTCTAATTTAATCAAAGGATATTCATTACCATCTTCCCAAACAATAGTCTCTTTAGTGTTGGCAGCTGATCTACTTAAAAAAGAGTATTCATTAGACATGTCTTTAAACACTACTAATCTGTAATTTTCTGGATGTATTTCTTTTTTCATTTTTTTTAAATTTAAATCTTGTATTTTTAAGGGGACGCAAATTTAGTAATATTTTTTAATATGAACAATATTTATTTGAAACTTTAAAAGAAATCAAAATAACTCCCACTGTCATCTTCTTCTCTTGCTCTTTTGTGTCCGATTATTTCAATAGATTTTACTTTTTCTTTTATAAATTCATCAATGTCTTTGTCCTTAGCAATTTTATTGTTTTTTTCTTTCACCAAATTTTCTTCTTGAATTAAGTTGTCTTTACTTTGATGAATACCGATATAATCTAAGCTCCAATTATCATCTTTTGGTTTTTTGCTCTTGAAAAAATAAACATGACTCACTTTGTTTTGAATGGTAATCTCTTTTGTAGTTATAAATTCTAAAGTGTCTTTACTAAAATTAAAACTACTAGAGTACAACATAGATTTTGCAATGTTTTGCTTTAAGTTATCATCTTCAGGAAAAAGATCTAAACGTTTAATTTTAGCTAATTCTTGATATAAATAAGCGTAATTAATTACATCGTTAGCAAGATAGTTCCATACAGATTTGTCAACGGAAATATTGTTGGTAATCATGTTGCAATAAACATCTGTTAATAATTTATAATCTTGTACCGTTAGCAACTTGTTAAAATAAGTTTTTACTTCTTTTTTGTTGTAGAAAGGCAGTAAAAGTTTGGTATAAATAATTAAAAAGTCGTTGCCCTTATTTTTATAACTTGAATAGTAATAGGTTTTATCTTTTTCTTTAGCACCTTCGGCTTGCTCGTAGCTTATTTGGCTTTTAAGTTCAATTTTAGCTTCTCTTACAATTTGTTTATAAAACTTAGCGTATTGTTTTGGTTTTATGTGATTGCTATCAATTAGTTGAGCCAGCAATTCGTAAATAGGTTTTTTGTAATCAGCAACAAAAGTAAAATCTAATACTCTTGGGAAAATTGTACCGGCAAGCGCTAAACTATCTTCAAATGCTCGGAATAAATATTTAATATCATCTTTATTACTTCCCAACGGAATATCATAATCTAACAATTTAATAAATTTATTTAAAGCTTCTTTGTCTTTCTGACGAATAAGTGCTCTTAAAACGGCAATTTGATACATGGCAGTATCTTCTACTGTTGGGTATAGGCTTTCTAAAAATGGAATAATTCTATCATTATCAATTCTTCCTAAATCCATAATAAGTTGTTCTTTAGCTTCAATGTAATCGCTTCCGAAAGGGTAGTTGGTGATAGTTTGCATTAGTTGATCAACGTATTTGCCATCATCTTTATTAAAAATCACTCTATTTTTAGCAGACTCTAATGCTCTTTCTTTTTCAATACTATCATTACTATAAATGGCATTAAAAAACATTTCAGATTTATCTGCTAGAACAGAACTTCCAATTAAAGTATCGAAAGGTGTAAATGTTTCAAAAAATTGAGAGATAAATTTGCTTGGTTGACTAATGCTGTCTCCGGTAGTTTTTAATACATATATTGAAGCATGTTTAACAATTATTTTAGCAATTATAGTTCTAGTGCTGTTGGTATCACCAAATACGATGTCTAATGAAAAAATATCACCTTTCTTTGTTGAAGAAGAGTCTAATATTACTAAGTGATTGGTTTTTTGAATGTATTTAATTTCACTGCTCCAAAGAGAATCTATGTGTTCAAACTCTTTGTATTGATGTTCTTTAATAAATTCTAAATCAATTCGTTCGAAGTTTTCTGAATAAAATGAACTGTTTTTAATTTTATATTCAAAAGAAGTGTCTTTAGTTTTCTTTTTTGCAGCTTTTTTGTCGCTAGCAATATCATAAACCTGTTCGTAATCATTTGGCAAAAGATGGTTAGATGTTACTGTAAAAAACATAGAAGAATCAGATTTTTCTTTAAACTCAAAAGTGTAAGAAAAATCTTTTAGTGTAAACGAATCAAAAAATGGGTTAGTAGTTTTTTGTGTAGGAGACACATTGGCTAATAAGTAGTAATAAGCTCCTTTAATTACAATTTTTAATGAGATGTATCCGCTACTATCAGGTAGGGTAGAGTGGGTAATTAATTCAGGATATTGTTTTTTTAGGTTCATGTTTTTGGTAGATGAATCAATTTTTAATTCCTTTAAAAACATGTCGGCAATTCTGTTCAACTCAAAACTGTCTTGTTCAATAAATTGGGTATCAAATAAGGAAGCTCTTTTTAAATAGTAAAAATTATTGTCGTTGGCATCATAAGCTTCTAATTCGGTATGGTCGTACAAGGACGACATTTTAGTATTGTTTTTAAAATGGTAATAATTAGGTACTTCCACTTCAAAATCAGATTTTAAAGGTTGTACTTTTTTCCAATCTTTAGCTATTGGTGTTAAAGTGATGGTATTAAAGAAGTTGTCGCCTTCATTTTTTACAAATTCATCTTTTCCGCCCATTTTAAAAATTAAAATATTTAATGGAGTAAAAACAAATTGATAGCGTTGGTAGTTACCTGATTTAGTTTTATTTAGTACGTCTAAAGCTTTAAATCCATTTTTCTCAAATTCTTTTTTAGAAATTATTTTTCCCGGTACATTTTCAAAAAGCAAGCTATCTATTTTTGCTTGAAAATCACCATTATTATAGCTTTTAAAGTAATGATAAGTACTTAGTTGGTTAACTAAAAAGAAACTTCCGTTAGTAAGTTCCGGAGAGAAAAATAACCGTTGATATGTATGAGAAGGTGTTTCGTACATTTTCCCAGGTACATTAAGCGAGAAAAAGTCAGATTGAAACTTGCTGTTATAAGGAAGTAATCTTTTCTTTTTGTGGTTCTCTTCAATTTGGCTTTTAGATTTTTTTGAAATAGTAACAGGCAAAGCTTCTACAGTGTAACCTTTAGTTCGCAACAATGCAATAACACCATTTTTTTTAGGTAAATGAGCAGCTCCAATTCCACTAAAAAGGCTAATGTTTTGTTTAATAATAGAGTCAATTTGGTTTGCCATTATGATGTTTCTTTCATACAACATATATTTTAAATAGTTGTCTGAAGAAAGTGCAGCTTGTAAAGAATCAATCATATCTAAATCCTGACTTCTATAAGCGTCCATTAGAATTTCGAAAGCAGATTTATCTTTGGTAAGTTTTTTTACCCATTCAGGGGTTTCTTTATTTTCCATATCCGGAATGCTAGCTAACTTAACCAATTTGGAATTATGTTTAAAATCTTCTAAACTGTAAATAGGTTTATTGTTTTTGCTAGCTACTTGATAGATAAACATATCTAAAAATGTTTCTTCTTCAAAATCTGAATTAGCTTTGTTTTCTCTATATAATAACCAGTTAGCCATGTAGTGATCGGTAGAGATTTCATTTCCCAACACATTATTATCTACTTTTTTAAGTTTAAAAGCTTCTTGGTAAAAACCATTGTAGTGTTGGTTGTTGATGCCGTAACTTCCTAAATAATCACTTCCGTATTCAGAATCTAAGATTTCATCGAGCCACATGATAGGGTTTGATTCTAAAGCAATAGCATCAGCTTCATTTATAGCATTGAAAAATTCCTCGCCTAAATGGAAGGCAATTCTACCACTTACGTGCATGTTTCCGTATAAATAGGAGTTCTTTTCTAATCCATTTCCTGAGATTTTCCAAAGCAGTCCTTGGTATTTTTCTTGACTATAAACCGATGTTATGGCGAAAATAGAGAGTATAATGGGTAGTAATTTCATATATTTTTAATTATTGCTAGATAATAAACTAAACAATTGAATTTTTATTTTAAATGGTTTTTACATCAAACAATTTACATAACCAGCTTAAATGCCCTGCGTGAGCACATTCGTGGCGAATAGCATGTTTGATAATTGCTCTTACGCTATCTTCGCCACCAAAAGTAATTCCGTTGGTGGTTGGTTTGCTTAGATCTTTATCAGTTAATTGGGCAACATAATTAATAGCAGTTTGATGCACTTCTTTAAAGTATTTTAAAATTTCTTCAAAAGAAGGAGCGTCTTCTTTTTTAGGAGGAATAGAGCCTAAACCGTATTGTCTTGCCCATGGAATTTTAACACGTTCTCCTCCGGTGCAAACCAATAGTAACCAATTTTCTGAAATAGTAATATGAGCAACCAACCAACTTATGCTGTTAAATTGTTTGCCATCAATTTCAAAAATTTTATGTTCGTCTTTGCCTTTTAATTTAGAGAGGTAAAACTTGGTTAAATCCCTCGATAATTCAAGCATTTCAACTAATGTTTGTGTTTCTGATTTTGGCATACTATATTTTTTTAATTAAGAAGCGAAGCCTTTTAGAGACTTCGCTTCTTATTCTTAAATGAATGTATAAAAATAAAGAAAATTAAAATTACATTACTTCAATTTTCAAAATTTTATCTCCTTGCCTAATATCGTCAACAATGTCAACACCTTCTACCACTTTGCCGAAACAAGTATGATTTCTGTCTAAATGAGCAGTATTGTTTCTGCTGTGGCAAATAAAAAATTGAGAACCACCTGTATTTCTTCCGGCATGAGCCATAGATAAAACACCTCTATCATGATATTGGTTTTTACCATCTAATTCACAATCGATAGAATAGCCTGGTCCACCAGCACCAGTTCCATCAGGACATCCACCTTGAATTACAAAATCAGGAATTACTCTGTGAAACGTTAACCCATCATAAAAACCTTTTTTTGCTAAGGTAGTAAAGTTTTCTACTGTTTTAGGAGCGTCCTTGTCGTAAAACTCTACGGTCATGTCTCCTTTTTCTGTTTTGATAATTGCTTTCATGCTTGTATGTTTAAAGTTTAATGTTAATAGTTATTCGTTAATAAGTTAATAGTTGTCGGTTCATAATCTATAATTGCTATCAATCTACTCTTCCTGCCAGCAAATATAGTACAGCCATCCGTATAGCCACACCGTTTTCTACCTGATTTAAAATGATGGATTGATTGCTGTCTGCTACATCAGAGGTTATCTCAACACCTCTGTTAATTGGTCCTGGGTGCATTATGGTTATTTTTTTTGAAAGAGAATCTAACAATTCTTTATTTAAACCATATTGTTGAGTATATTCTCTTATTGACGGAAAGAATTTAGTGTCTTGTCTTTCTAGTTGTATTCTAAGCATCATGGCAATGTCACACCATTCTAGGGCTTCTTTTAAGTTAGAAATAACCTCTACGCCAAGTGAGTTAATGTATTTTGGAATAAGTGTAAGTGGTCCGCAAACTTTAACATTTGCACCCATTTTTTGTAAACAAAAGATGTTAGATAATGCTACTCTAGAGTGAGTAATATCTCCCACTATTATAATGTTTTTACCTGTTAAATCTTTGTATTTCTCTCTCATGGAATATCCATCAAGCAGTGCTTGTGTAGGATGTTCGTGAGCACCATCTCCTGCATTTATAATTTTTGCATCTACATGTTGAGATAGAAAATAAGCAGCTCCCGGATTGGGATGTCTCATTACCACCATGTCAACTTTCATAGAAAGGATGTTGTTAACGGTGTCTATTAAAGTTTCTCCTTTGGTAACAGAGGAGCTCGATGATGCAAAGTTGATAACATCTGCAGAAAGTCTTTTTTCAGCTAGTTCAAAAGAAAGCTTGGTTCTGGTAGAGTTCTCGAAAAATAAATTGGCAATGGTAATGTCTCGTAAAGAAGGAACTTTTTTTATCGGACGATTAATTACTTGTTTAAAATGATCGGCAGTTTCAAAAATTAGGTTAATATCTTCTTTCTGAAGATATTTTATTCCTAATAAATGTTTGGTACTTAGCTTACTCATTTATATTGTTGTTTGTTAATTGTTATTTTAATCTCAAATTTTTGATTTCCAATTACTTTATTCCGGTGTATATAAAATTACTTTATCTTCTTTGTCAATATTTTTCCAGTTTACTTTAACTCTTTCTGAAACAATTGAATGTACGTTTTTTCCAATATAATCTGCTTGTATGGGTAAATGTCTTTTATATCTTCGGTTTATTAGAACCAATAACTCAACCGTTTTTGGTCGTCCGAATGCTAGCATAGCATCCAATCCGGAACGTATGGTTCTGCCGGTAAAAAGTACATCATCTATTAAGATGACTTTTTTATCTTCAATTATAAAATTAATTTCGGTTTTGTTTGGAATGATAGGGGTTTCTTGTCTTCTAAAATCATCTCTATAGAATGTAATATCGAGTGAACCGAGTTTAATATCAAGTTTTGCATTAATTTTCATTAACTCTTGATGAATTCTCTCTGCTAAGAAATAACCTCTAGGTTGTAGTCCTATAATAACAGTATCTTTAAAATCACCGTAATTTTCAATGAGTTGGTGAGATAGTCTTTTGATTGTTAGTTCAAATTGTTTAGGGTCTAATATGATTCTATCCGAACTTTGCATGTGTTTGCAAATATAGATACTAAGTTGATTGTAGTTGCAATTTATGTTGCATTTTTTTGATTTTCTCAAAAAAAAACTGCCTCGATAAATTTCAAGACAGTTTTTACTATTGTTTTAAAAAAGAAAAATTATTTTTTCTCTTCTTTTTCTAAGTCAGCTTTTAAGTTAGAAAGAGCATCTAAATCACCTAAAGTGGTTTTTTCGATGTTATCATTTACTTTTTTCACTGCACTGTTAGAAGAAGATTTTGTTTTTCCTTTGGCTTTTGGTTTAACATCATCCTCAGTTTCTTTAAAAGTTTGAGTATGAGATAAAACAATTTTCTTAGCTCCTTTGTTGAATTCAACAATTATAAACGATGCTTTTTCATCAGCTGCTAAGAATGAACCATCTTCTTTTTCGGCATTTTTCTTAGTAACGATTCCTTCAACACCATACTGTAAAGAAACAATGTATAAGCCTTTAGGAGTAATCTCTGTAACAGTTCCTTCGTGAGTTGAACCTTCAGTAAATACAGTTTCAAATACATCCCATGGATTTTCTTCTAATTGTTTATGTCCTAGACTTAACCTTCTGTTTTCTCTATCAATCTCTAAAATAACTACTTCAATTTCGTCACCTAGCTTTGTTATTTCAGAAGGGTGATTAATTTTCTTAGACCAAGATAAGTCTGAGATGTGGATTAATCCATCAACACCAGATTCTAATTCAACAAATACACCAAAGTCAGAAATATTTGAAACTTTTCCTTTATGTTTAGATTCTACACTATATTTAGTTTCAATATCTTCCCAAGGGTCAGAAGTTAATTGTTTAACACCTAGAGACATTTTTCTTTCTTCTCTGTCTAATGTTAATACTTGTGCTTCTACTTCTTGACCAACTTTGAAGAATTCTTGAGCTGGCTTTAAATGGTTGCTCCAAGTAATTTCTGAAACGTGAATTAAACCTTCAACGCCTGGAATTACTTCAATGAAAGCACCATAATCGGCAACAACAACAACTTTTCCTTTAACAGTATCACCAACAGATAGGTTAGCATCTAACTTATCCCATGGGTGCTCATGTAATTGTTTTACACCAAGAGCAATACGTTTTTTGTCATCATCAAAATCAAGTATAACAACATTTATTTTTTGATCTAGTTCAAGAATTTCTTCTGGATGATTTATTCTTCCCCAAGATAGGTCAGTAATGTGGATTAATCCATCAACACCACCTAAATCAACAAATACACCGTAAGAAGTAATGTTTTTAACAATACCTTCTAATACTTGTCCTTTCTCTAATTTAGAAATAATTTGAACTTTTTGTTGTTCTAACTCAGCTTCAATTAATGCTTTGTGAGAAACTACAATGTTTTTAAATTCTTTGTTGATTTTAACCACTTTGAATTCCATGATTTTATCAACGTAAATATCGTAATCTCTAACTGGTTTAACATCAATTTGAGAACCTGGCAAGAATGCTTCGATACCAAATACATCAACGATAAGGCCACCTTTAGTTCTACATTTAACGTAACCTTTAACGATTTCTTGAGATTCAAGAACTTCGTTAACTCTATCCCAAGCTTTAAGCGCTCTAGCTCTGCTATGAGAAAGAATAAGTTGTCCGTTTTTATCTTCTTGGTTTACAACAAAAACTTCTACTTTATCTCCTTCTTTTAAATCAGGGTTGTATCTGAATTCAGAAATAGAAATAACTCCTTCCGATTTAAAACCGATGTTTACAACAACATCTCTGTTTGTTTTAGCAACGATAGTTCCTTCAATAACTTCTTCGTTTCCGATAGTTTTTAAAGTTTCATCATACAGTGCTTCCAATTCTTTTTTCTCAGCAGCAGAGTAAGTTTCTTCGTATTTACCAATTCTGTCCCAATCGAAATCAGCTAAAGGCTTAATTTCTTCTTTTTTCTTAGCAACAGGAGGGGCTTTTTTTACTGGTTCTTTTGCAGGAGTTTCTGCTTTTTCTTCAATTGCTTTTTCGGCTTTAGTTTCCGTTTTTTCTTTGGTTTCAGCAGTTTTTTTAGTGGTAGTTTTTTTAGCAACTACTTTTTTTTCTTTGCCTTCATCGGCAGATTTTTTTTTGTCAGTCATTTTATTTAATTTGTATCTCATTCTTTACAGCACCAATGAGAGAGGGTTTGTTTAAGACCATGTGCTGAAAATGGTCGTTCTTTTTTAAGGAGGACAAAAGTAGGTTTTATTATTTAGTTATCAAAACAATCTAATTACTATTTTGTGCTTGAATAACTTCCTAATTGAAGGTTCTCTTTAAATAATAAGAAAGAGGGGTGTTATAATTTAGAATTGAATAATTGGTGCTAATCTATGTTAGAGTTGATGTGTTTTAATCATAACCATATAAAAGTGCATTTTTAGTGGTTTAATTATATTGACTATTTTTGCAGACAAGTATAAAAATATTAATTAAATAATTTTGACAAATCATTTTTAATGTCCAAAATAAATTACTCAAATAAAAAGAAAAATAAAGATATTATTATTGTTGGTCCACCAAGAAGTGGGACAACATGGATAGGAAAAGTGTTATCGGCAAATGAAGGTGTTAAATATGTTCATGAACCTGATAATGAAAGGGTTAAATTCTTAGGTTATTATTATAAAAAAGGATTACATAGATTTTCGTATTTAAAAAAAGACAGTACAAATGAAGGTTATTTGAGAATCTTTACAAAAGCACTAAATAAAAAATATCTTTTTAATGAGGGGCATTATAATCATGCTTTTTATAGAGCAACTAGTCTTACAAAAGAAAAAATAGAAAATAATCTAAGTGGTAACGGTATAAATGATGAAAAACATCCATTAGGTATAGAGTTGATTCAGCCTTTCTTTAATTTGTTTTTGCTCTCAGATAATAGGAAGACAATTTTAAAAAGTGTTCATGCCTGTTTAAGTGTACCTTATTTAGTAAAAAATTTAGAAGTGGATGTGTTAGTGGTTATAAGAAATCCTTTGGCAGTAGTTTCTAGTTATGTTAGAATGAAAATGTTGGAAGCAAATAGACATCTTTATAGACATAAAAGAGTTTGGAATGATTTTATAGAGCCTCGTAAAGAAAAGTTTAATAAACTCCATACCCCTCTAGAAATGTATGGTTTTCAAGTAGGGTTATTGCATTATGCATTAAAAAAGTATTCAGAAGAATTGGGGTTAACTGTTGTGAGGTATGAAGAGTTTTATCCAAATCCTAAAGAAAAATTTAAAGAGATATATGATGATTATGGGTTGCTATGGAATAATACAGTTGAGGAATACATTGATGCATTGAACAAAAAAGGTTCTGGATATAATACTAATAGAAATATTAAAGAACAATTTTTTGAGTTTAAAAATCATTTAACGAAAACACAAGTAGCACAAATTATAAAAGGATATAATGTGTTTGAAAATCAATTCTATTCTTTTTAAAGTAAAAAATTAAAAAAAAAGTGTCAAACATGAATCCTGATTTTTAAATACTTTATAAGGTTAATGAAAATAGCCATCATTGAAATAGATTATCATCCAGAGGTGTTAAAGAATATGTGTAATATTCTTGATGATACATTTATGGAAATTACTTTTTACACAACAGAAAAAATTTATAAGCAAGTTAATGATGAACACGTGTTTGAAAAATTTAACTGGGTTTATTTTTCTGAAGATGAAAGTTTAAAAGCATTTTTTTTATATCATAAAGAAAACATAAACAGTTCTGATATTGTGTTTTTTAATACACTTGCTAGTAATTTTCGGTTTTTTTCGGCTTTTGAGTTTACAGGAAAAAAAATTCTGAGAGTTCATAATACGAATGCTTATTTTTCACCAGCCAATAATTATTTTCCTAAATGGACTTTATTTTATTTATTTAAAGATGTTTCTCATATCATCAGAAAAACAATTTTTTCATTAGATTGGTATTATCGAAAAAAATTTATAGAAACTGTAGATTATTTTGTGTTTGCTGATGAAAAACTTAGAGAGTATGCAATTGATGAAATGTTAATAAACAAAGAGAAAACATTAGCTTCAATTCCATTAGCTCATTACTCTGAATGTTATGAAAAATCGAAAAAAACACACGAGGTGGTAGTCACTATACCAGGAGCTATAGATCCTAGAAGAAAAGATTATGACATGCTTTATAATGCTTTAAAAATAGCTTCTTCTAAGTTCGATGCACCTGTTAAAATTTATTTTTTGGGTAAAGCCAACGGAAAATATGCCAATTTTGTAAAGAGAATGTTCAAATCACTAGAGTCTAAAAGCTTATTCATTTCTTTTTATAAAGATAGAGTGCCTCAAAGTACTTTCTCATCTGTGTTAAAATCTACTGATTTTTTAACGCTTCCATTAAAAATTGAAACACGTTACACTATTTATACCGAAAGATATGGGTTTACAAAAATATCAGGAGGAATAAATGATATGATTCATTATGGAAAGCCGTGTGTTTTAACTTCATTGTATCCTTTATCCAATGAATTAAAACAAGTTACTGGTCAATATTCAAGTGTAAATGAATTTGCTGAAATAATGATAGATTGGGTGAATAATAGAAAGTTTGTAGAATATCAAAAAAATGTAGCATTGAGTTTGAAAAATTATGAAAAAGGTCAATTAAAAGTAAAAATTGAACAAATATTTTCATCAATTACTTCGGAGCATAATTAAAAATACATTGCATAGCAAGCTATGTTTCTTTGTCTATATTAATCGAATTTGTAAAGTTGAAGATTAACTATGGAAGAAGAACATAAAAGCATAACCTGCTACATAACCAATTAAGGCTAACCAAGCAATGTTTTTTAAGTACCAAAAGAATGAGATTTTCTCCATACCCATAGCTACAACACCTGCTGCCGACCCAATAATTAACATACTACCTCCCGTTCCTGCTGCATAAGCTATAAAATGCCATACATGGTCATCTATTGGAAAAACACTCATGTCATACATACCCATACTTGCTGCAACTAATGGAACATTATCTATAACTGCAGAACCTGCTCCTAGTAATAAAATGAATAATTCATTAGACATTACTTGTTGTACTTCTTGGCCAAAACTGAAAATTAACCCTAATGATTCTAAAGCAGCAACAGTCATTAATATACCTAAAAAAAATAGGATAGAAGGCATTTCAATTTTTGATAGTGCTCTAAATGTAGGACTGTTATGATGTCCTGCATCTTCTCCATGCTGCATTTGGTTTAAGCTGAATTTTTTATTTGTAATAAACTCTGCCACTAAGGCTACTATTGAAAGGGAAAACATCATACCAACATAAGGAGGTAAGTGGGTTACTGTTTTAAAGATAGGAACGAAAACAATTAAAGCTAAGCCTAAATATAGCATCAGTTTCCCTGTTTTTGTTGCTTGTTCGGTATCATCACCACTTTCAAATGTTCCTTTAAATGCAGGTAAAAAGCTTCCTATTAATACAGGAATTACCATACATATTAATGAAGGAATAATTAAATACTCTACTAATTTTTCAGCGGTTACTTTTTTACCCATCCATAGCATAGTAGTGGTAACATCTCCAATTGGAGACCATGCTCCACCAGCATTGGCAGCTATAATAATTAATCCGGCATACCAAATTCTGTCTTTTGCATCAGGTAATAATTTTCTTAAAATGGTAATTAAAACTATGGTGGCAGTAAGGTTGTCAATAATTGCTGATAAAACAAATCCTAAAATAGCGACTATCCAAAGTAAGGTTCTTTTTTTGTTGGTTTTAATAAAACCTTTTATAGTGGCAAAGCCATTAAAATGGTCAATGATTTCAACAATAGTCATTGCTCCAATTAGGAAAATTAATATCTCACAAGTTTTTCCAAAATGGTGGAGCAGTGTAGCTTCTAATAAGTGGTGTTTTTCCTCTGGTAAAAAATCGGCAAAACCTTCTATTAACTTACTTGCATGAGAATCGAACCAACCTGTAAAATCTTGCAATCCGAATGCAACCCCTGTCCATGCAAGTGCCATCATGGCAAGGGCAGGGACTAATTTATCAATTTTCAAGCTATGTTCAAGCGTAATTGCTAAATAACCTAAAACGAAAACTACTACTATAAAAACTTCCATTGTTTATGTTTTTAGAAAAATTTGGAGACAAATCTACAATAATATTATTTGCAAACAATAATTTTTAAACTAATTGTTTTAAGGCTAAACCAAAGGCGGTTTTAGCAATTTTAGTTTTAGATTTATTTTCAGTGGCAGTGTTTTCAATAGCCTTTCTTATTGTTTCGGAAGTGTCTAAGAAAATTGCTTCGTCTTCCAATTGGTCTAAATCGTTGCTCATTAAGTAAGCAAAAACTCTTGCCATCCCACAGTTGGCAATAAAATCTGGAATTATACTAATATGATTATCTGCATAATCTGCAATGGAGCCAAAAAATATTTCAGGGTCTGCAAAAGGTACGTTAGCACCACAAGAAACTACTTCCATTCCTTTGGAAATCATTCGTTCAACTTGGTTTTGGGTAATTAATCTTGATGCAGCACAAGGCAAAAATACTTCAGCATCTAAATCCCAAATTTTATCATTTACTTCATCAAAAGAAAGCATGTTGGGAGCATTTAATTTATTACCTAATTTGGTTAAGAATAATTCTTTAATCTCGGCTAAAGAAAATCCTTCAGCGTTGATTAGTCCTCCAACACTATCAATAATTCCAACAATTTTAGCCCCTTCTTGGGCTAAATAATACGCTCCTGCTGAACCTACATTTCCCCATCCTTGAACGATTACCCTTTTATCTTTTAAGTTGCCTCCATAAATATTATAAAAATGTTTTACAGATTCTGCCACACCATAACCGGTAATCATATCTGCTATTACGTATTTTCTCTCAACACTTGGTGTATATTTTGGATCTTCAATAACTTTTAAAACGCCTTGTCTCAACTGACCAATTCTATTTATCTTTTGAGCTTCTCTTGGCTGAAAATGACCGTTAAAAACACCTTCTTGAGGGTGCCAAACACCACAATCTTCAGTAATTGGGATAACTTCATGAATTTCATCTACATTTAAATCGCCACCTGTTCCGTAATAATGTTTTAGCAATGGCGTTACCGCTGCATACCATCTTCTTAAAACGCCTTCTTTTCTTGGGTCATTAGGATCGAAATTAATTCCTGATTTTGCCCCACCAATTGGAGGTCCTGCAACAGTAAATTTTACTTCCATGGTTTTAGCTAAAGAAGTTACTTCATGTTTGTCTAAGCCTACTCTCATTCTTGTTCCACCACCGGCAGCACCACCTCTAAGAGAATTGATTACTACCCAACCTTGTGCTTCGGTTTCTGCATCGTTCCATTCAAAAACTATTTCTGGTTGTTTATTTTCGAATTTGTTAAGTAACTCTTTCATTTGTTCGGCTTCTATTATTGTTGCACTCATAATCTTATATCTTTTTAGTTTTATTGTACCAATTTTTAAAATAAGCTGCTACTGCTGTTATTATAACAATTACAATTAAATATGTTAGAGAAGTTGGGAAAGGCATACTGTCTCCTGCAGCATAAGAGTGTAAGCCTGATAAATAATAATTTACTCCAAAATAAGTCATTATTACTACTCCAATTCCTAATACAGCGAGTAAATTAAATAAATATTTTCCATTTGCTCCGGGGATAAGTCGTAAATGTAACAACATGGCGTAATACATTACAATTACCAATGCCCATGTTTCTTTAGGATCCCATCCCCAATATCTTCCCCAACTCTCATTAGCCCAAATCCCTCCTAAGAAAGTTCCTATGGCAGCCATAAAAACACCAACAATTAGTGTCATTTCTATGGTATAGGTAATTTGTTTAATGGTGTTGTCAATTCTGTTTTTGTTGTTATTGGTTTTAAATATCATCAACAATAAGTTAAGGAACCCAAGTAATGCTCCTAAGGCTAAAAATCCGTAGCTGCCCGTCATTATAGCAACGTGAATCATTAACCAATACGATTTTAAAACAGGAACTAAAGGTGTGATTTCCGGGTCGAGCCAGTTGAGGTTGGCAACAAATAAAATGATAAATGCTAACACTGCTGTTGATGCTAAAGACATTTTATTGGCTTTGGAGAAAATAAATCCTGCTAATAACGTTGCCCAAGCTATAAAAATCATAGATTCATAACCGTTACTCCAAGGAGCATGTCCGGAAATATACCAACGAGCAGCCAATCCGCCTGTATGAGCTATAAAGTGAATGAACAGAATAATACTTAGTGCATTAATAGCCGTAGTTTTCCATTTTTTAGGATTAAAAATATCCATAAAAAGGAAGATTAGCATTAGGATACCTATGATGGCATAATGTTTAAATAAAAGGTTGAAAACATTGATTTTGTTGTAAGCTACTTCTACATTTATTTCTGTTTCACTTGGGTAAACAGAAGCTCCAAATTTCTTTTGATAATCATCCAAATATTTTAAAGTGCTATCGGCAATTTGCCAATCGTTTTCATCTAAAGATTGATGAATAGCATTAAAATAAAGTGGTAAGAATGATTTTACAAAAATAGAATCGTGTGTTTCAAATTTTTTGTAATCTAAAAAGCTATACCAAGTGTCGTTAGTGTCTTTATGTTTAGGGAAAAGTCGTAATAAACTTCCTTCATAAACCATGTAGCAAATGTTTATTCTTTCATCTACTTTAATTACTTCATCGTCATATTTAGAACGTTCTCCTGGTTTTTTTCTAGTAGCTTCTTTTACTTGTTCGCTCAATACATAATTAAAATCATGGTCAAAAAAATCGAAGAAAGTAGCGTAGTTGTTTTGGGCATTTAACTCTTTTTGGAGTTGTTCTATGTTTCTGTTGATGTAAATCATAGGTTGCTCTTGCCAATATCTCGGATTATAAAGCATTCCTAAAAGGACTTGTTCAGGAGTTTGTCCGTTAAGTTTGTCTTTACGAGCAACTTTTCTTAATACTTCAGAAGCCCAAGTATTAATGGGTTTTAGCCTCCCATCAGGAGATTGAATGATAATCTTTCCGAATTTTTCGGCATGCGAAGCGTCCATTACTGTTTCTTCGCTATGTTGGTGACTGTCGTGGTTGTGTTGTGCTTTAAGTGCTGTGTTTGGAATAGATAAAAATGCTGCAATTAATAATAGGTTAGCAACTCGTTGTTTTTTCAGTTTATCAATACTTTTTCTTAAGGTTAAGAATCTTGATTTTTTGCTGAATAAGGTTAAAATCATTCCTAAAAATAAAAAGAAATAACCAATATAAGTAACTGTTGTTCCCCAAAAATCATGGTTGACAGAAAGTACCGTTCCTAACTCATCATTATCATAAGAAGATTGGAAAAAACGATAACCATCATAGTCTAATACATTGTTCATGTAAATTCGTTGGGTATGCTCAAAACCTTCATTACGTTCATCATAAAGTGTTACGTTACTTTCGTAAGAAGAAGGGCTGTTAGAGCCAGGATATCTTTCTAAGGTAAAGTCGTTTAGTTTAATTTTAAATGGCGTATAAAAATGCTTGGAACCATAAGCAAGCGAAAAGTTTAAATCGTTTAGTTGAAAAATAGTTTTTGGAGAAACATAACCTCTACCACCAAAAAGTGTAACTTCTCTTGAGTCGTTACCGGAAATTACATCAACAACTAAAGCATCCTCTCCATTTTTATTGTTTTTGTTGGCACTAATTTTTTCAATTTTACTGTTTTGATGTGTTTCTTTAAAAACCAGCTGGACATTGTTTACAGTATATAATTTTCGTTGAGTGAAAAAGTGTGTTTCATTAGCATCTAATATTCCTGTAGTTTGGTCGTCCATGCTTAAGTAGGTAATGTCGTAAGGAGATTTAATGGTTATTCCGCTATCGGTATCATTAATCTGAATGGTTTCATCAAATTTATTATGGTTGTAGGAAACAGGTATTCCACCAAAATAAACAATTTTACCGTCTTCAATATATTGTGATACTCTTCCGCTCTGACCTGTAGTAACTATTTCTAAAATGGTTTTGCCATTTTCGGTAGGAATAACCGTATCAATAGAATTGGGGATATAATCTTTGTATTTTACTTCTATTTCTTTTCCTTCAAAATTAAAACTATGGGAAAACTTTTCATTGTACCTAGGGTTTAAGAAAAGCAATTTATCAAAAGTATATTGCATTTTTTCATCATCCACCTTAAATTGAAAATAAGTATCTGCCGAAACTATTTTGTCGCTCATTTCACCTTCTCTAATGTGCATGCTTCCTTCATAACTAATGTAGCGAGTAATTCCTGCTCCAATAATTACAATAATAAAAGCCAAGTGAAACATTAAAATGGCTAATTTTTCCTTTCTATAAAGTTTGTATTTAAAAATGTTGCCTGAGAAGTTAATGGCCATTAAAACCATTAATACCTCAAACCATTTGGTATTAAAAATAATGGCTTTTGATGCGGGAGTGCCGTAATCATTTTCTATAAAGGTGGCTAATCCAATAGCAAAGGCGAAAATAAATAAAAGAACAGCAGTAAGTTTTGTTGAGAAAAGTATGTTTTTTATTTGTTCAAACATTTTGAATTTTTAGTGTATTTTATGTAAAGAAGTTGTTTAAAAATACAAGTTAAATAATGCCCCAAAATTAGTTAATTTTACTTGCTGAAAAGTTAAAAAAAAGAAATATTGAAACCAATTAAAAGAATAAGCATAATAGGATCTGGAAATGTAGCTGCATCTGTTTCTAAAGCGATTGTAAACAAGGGGTTTACGTTGGTTCAGGTGGTTGGTAGAAAAATAGTAAATGTACAAGCGTTACTTGCAAAGTTAAATTCTGAACAGCTTATAGAGGCGGTAACTGATTTTAATAGGTTAAATAAAGAAGTAGATTGTTTTATTGTTTGTGTTAATGATGATGCTATAGTAAGTGTTTTAAAGGATTTTCCCTTTAAAGATAAATTAGTTGTGCATACCTCTGGAAGTGTAGGCTTGAGTGTTTTTAGTGGATTTGAAAAGTATGGTGTTTTTTACCCTTTGCAAACATTTTCTAAAGAAAACCCTATAGCTTTTGATGAGGTACCTTTATGTATTGAAGGTAATTCAAAAGAGGTTGTTGATGAATTGATTGAGCTGGGAAAAACATTGTCGAATAAAGTAGTGGAACTTAATTCGCAGCAACGAGAGGTGTTACATTTGGCAGCCGTTTTTGCATGTAATTTTTCTAATTATATGTATCAGGTTGCAGATGAATTGACGACAAAAAACAAGATAGATTTTTCTATTTTATTGTCATTGATAAATGAAACGGCTAATAAAATTAAGAAGCAATCCCCTAAAGAAGCTCAGACAGGTCCGGCAAAAAGAAATGACCAGCAAACAATAGATAAACATTTAGCGATGTTGGAAGATAATCCAAATAAAGAGTTGTATCAGTTAATTACGAAGTTGATACAGCAATAAATGTTGTGTTGAAAGCTTACGATTAATAGTATTTATCTCTTCTGTTCGTCATTCCTGCGAATGCAGAAATCTTTTTAGTAACGAATGTGTTACAAATGTATCTGAGGAAATGGAGATTCCCGATAATTTTTTCGTTACACTTAAAAATTTCGAGAATGACGTTTAACAATTAGTTTATTTGCTATAATTGTATTTGTCATGAAAAGCTTCCCAATTGAAAACGAAATTAGCGGTAGCTTCATCCAATCTTTTTAATAACATCGGATTTGGACTTTTCATGTTTTTAAAATAATCATCTTGGAAATCGTATAGGTTGTATTTTCCAAAAATAGCTTTAGAAATAGCGTAAACTTTGTTTTTAGAGGGAAAGTTTATTTTAGATAAATAGCTTTGATAATTGTTGATGGCTTTAGTAAAGTCTTCAACGCTTACATCAAAAATTTCGCTCGTTTTTTCTAAAATTATAGCCTTTAAGCTGTCGCTTTCATAAGCATCAAAGTAATCGTCAATTAAATCTAAGTTGACTGCAAAAACAATTAGTGTGAACTGATCATCATTAGCAACGGATAGTTGAGGAGATTTTACAAATTCGGGAGCATCATTTAAAATGCCAACAATTTCAGGGAATCCACTATCTATTGTGTTGAGAATCGAATTAATAAATATGTTGGCAGCAACATCTTCTTTAATTTTTTTCTTTTTGAATAGTGTGAACATAACTGTTGTTTAATTAATTAACACAAAACTAAAAGATGTTTAAGGTGTATTTAATGTTAAGGGAATGTGTTTTTCAACAAAGTTATTCACAAAAAAAGCAAAATTGTTAATAAAATATCTAGGCTTACTGCTAGCAGTAAGCCTAGATATTAAATGGTTGTTTTAAAAATAAAATTAGCTTACCTTATCTAAACATTGTTTGATAACTTGGTAAGTACGTTCAGCGTTGTTGTCTAATCCTATAGAAACTCGTACTAATCCTTCTGTTAAACCTATTTGTTTTCTTTCTTCTTCAGGAATTTCTGATGAAGTGCTACCACCCGGAGCACTAAACAAAGTTTTGTACGAACCTAAACTTACTGCCAAATAGCCTACGTTGTTATTTTGCATTTCTTCCATTAAAATATTGGCTCTTTCTTTGGTTTTCATGTCTATTACAAACAGGCCACCAAAGCCAAATTCTTCATTGTACATGGTTTTCATTAACTCATGTTGCGGATGGTTGGCTAATCCAGGATAAGTTATTTTAAAACCATTTTTATCTAATTTTGAGGCAATGTGTAATGCGTTTGCACTGTGTTGTTTCATTCTAATGTGTAGCGTTCTTAAATTCTTAAGAATACCTGCAGAACGGAAACTGTCTAATACAGGACCTAACAACATACTTGCTCCATTATTTACATCAGAAAGAGAATCAATAAATTCCTTAGTTCCACAAATACAACCGGCAACACAATCGCTCATTCCGTTAATGAATTTAGTCATACTGTGTACAACAATGTTAGCTCCCATTTCGGCAGGAGAGAATATCATTGGCGAAAAAGTATTGTCCACCACTAATTTGCAGTTGTGTTCTTTTGCTAATTTAGATAAAGCTGCTATATTAGAGATTTCTAACATAGGGTTGCTCATCGTTTCGCAGTAAATTATTTTGGTGTTAGGTGTTATGGCTTTTTTTACTAACTCCATATTAGTTGTATCAACAAAGTTAGTTGTAATGTTGAATTTTGGTAAAAAGTTTTTGAAGAAAGCATAAGTACCACCGTAAATGGTTCTGCTGGAAACTACTTCATCGCCTGCATTACAAAGTTGTAAAATTACATTGGTAATAGCTGCCATTCCCGAACCTGTAACAGAAGCACTTTCTGTGCCTTCTAGTTGAGCTAAGGCTTGAGAAAGGTACTTGTTCATTGGGTTCCAATGTCTGGAGTATAGGTAACAGCCTTCAATTTCGTGTTCAAAAATTTCTTCCATCTTGCCTGCCTGTAAAAAAGTGTAGGTAGAAGAATCTGTAATAGAAGGATTTACTCCTCCAAATTCACCAAAATATTGTAAATCTTGAATATTGTCTGCGGGTTGTAATTTTTTGCTCATAGTTTTAAAATTTTATTTGGCAAAAGTAACAATTTTAGGATGTTTTATTTGGTGTAATTCGCAAAATATAATTTTGAATTTTAACAAAATAGCATTTGAAAGCGTATTTTATTTGTTGGTGATTTATGGAGAATGATTTTGTTACTTGTTAGTCAGTGAAATATAAAAAACAACTTATTAAAGCATAAAAAAACCAACTAGCTTATGTGTTAGTTGGTTTTTTCATTTTTTGAAAAAGATGCTTATCCTAAAAACGGATACCTGTAATCCTTAGCCGGAACAAAAGTTTCTTTAATTGTTCTTGGGCTAGTCCATCTGATAAGGTTAAGGTAAGAACCTGCTTTATCATTAGTTCCTGAGGCTCTAGCGCCACCAAATGGTTGTTGACCAACAACAGCTCCGGTTGGTTTGTCGTTAATGTAGAAGTTTCCTGCGGCATTTTCTAACACTTTAGTAGCTAGGTTAATGGCTGGTCTTTCTTTAGCTAAGATAGCACCTGTTAATGCGTATTCAGAAGTGGCATCTAATAATTGTAGTGTTTCTTCATATTCGTTGGCATCATATACATAAATGGTCATGAATGGGCCAAAAATTTCTTCACACATGGTTCTAAAATGTGGGTTAGTAGTAAGTACAACAGTTGGTTCAACAAAGTAACCTACAGATTTGTCGTATTTTCCACCGCAAATAATTTCAGCATCATCTTTGGTTTTAGTATATTCAATAAATGAAGCAATTTTATCAAAGCTTTTTTCATCAATTACAGCGTTAATAAAGTTGCTGAAATCTTCGGGTGAACCCATTTTGAAAGAAGCTAAATCCTCTTTTACATATTTTATTACTTCATCAGCAATGTTAGAAGGTATATAAGCTCTAGAAGCAGCAGAACATTTTTGTCCTTGAAATTCAAAAGCACCTCTTGAAATAGCGGTTGCTACTTCTTTAGCATCAGCAGATTTGTGAGCGATAATAAAATCTTTACCTCCTGTTTCTCCAACAATTCTTGGATAAGATTTATAAAGGTCTATGTTATTACCAATGGTTTTCCATAAGTTTTTGAAAACTCCTGTAGAACCTGTAAAGTGTAATCCTGAAAAATCTGGATGTTTAAAAACGGCTTCTCCAAATTCTGGGCCGCTAGCATAAACAATATTAATAACGCCATCAGGCAAACCAGCTTCTTTAAACAATTCCATAATTACATGTGCAGAGTAAATTTGTGTGTTGGCAGGTTTCCAAACTACTACATTCCCCATTAATGCAGGAGCAGCACATAAATTAGCACAAATAGAAGTAAAGTTAAAAGGCGTAATGGCTAATACAAAACCTTCTAATGGACGATATTCCATTCTGTTCCATACTCCGGGAAGTGATTCAGGTTGTTCTTTATAGATGTCAATCATATATTGAACATTGAATTTGAAAAAATCTATCATTTCGCAAGCAGCATCAATTTCTGCTTGAAAAGCATTTTTACTTTGACAAAGCATGGTAGCGGCATTCATTCTAGCTCTATATGGTCCGGCTAATAAATCAGCAGCTTTTAAAAAAATGGCTGCTCTATCTTGCCAAGGAGTGTTTGCCCATGTTTTTCTTGCTTCTAATGCAGCTTCAATAGCTTGGTGAACGTATTGCGTATTTCCTTTGTGATAAAAACCTAACTCGTGTTTGTGGTCGTGTGGAGGATGTATGCTTACTTGAGCATCAGAAGTAACAGTTTTGCCACCAATCACCATAGGAATTTCTATTTTTTTGCTTTTTAATTCCTTGTAAGCGGCTAACAATTCTTCTTTTTCTTTAGAGCCAGGAGCATATCCTTTTACAGGTTCATTTGTTGCTATTGGTACATTAAAATATGCATTTGCCATAGTATTTTATTTTTATGAGTTTATAAATTTTTTCGCTGACCAAAATTACCAACTCTAATAGAGTCTGCCAACAAAATTGACTACTATTCTAATTAAGTAATATCATCATTATCATTTTGAAATTTAAAACCAAGTCGTTTACCAGTTTTAAGTTTAATGATAGAGGTAACTTCGTTTATTTCTTGAACACTTACAGTACTCATAGTTTCATATCGTGGGGTTAGTAAATCAAAATCCATAGAATACAAAATGGATGATTCAATAATGTTTTTTATTTTTTTTGTATTAATGGTCTCATTAATGAAATCGTTGTAGAGAAAGCCTAATTGTCTTTTGCCTTCTACAAAATAATGTTCATCTTTATTAAAGAAGCAACGAGCTACCAAATAACCAATATCGTCCACTCTGTTGTATTTAAAAGAGTCTGCTAAAAAGTTATAGATGTTTATCATTCCGCAGTAAGTTCTCAGTCTATCTTCTTTGACATAGGAAGAGTTCCAAATGTTGTGAGATTTATCGAAATCAAAGACATTGGTGTGCATAAAAAATACCAATACGTCTCCTCCAAATTTAATCCGAAATTCAAAATCTGATTTGTCTATATATTCGAAAGTAACCTCCTTATCAACATCACACATTTCACCCCCTAGCTCACTAATAAGTTTATTGGCTTCGGCTTTAAACTCCTGAAAAATGGCATAGGTTTTTTTATACACTTGTTGTTTTAAGCAAGCTTTTTCTTTTAGGGTGTCTAAAATAAGTTCATGGGTAGTTGGCTTTTTCATTTTTTGTTTAAAATTAAAATCTCTAATCTATAAGTTCCAATTTTTAGTAAGCTTTAGCAAAAACTACTCGTTGGGTAGATGGTTTTCCTGTTAAGATACATTTACCTTCTTCTTGTTTGTTGTTTAAAGGAATACATCTAATAGTGGCTTTGGTTTGCTGTTTAATTTCTTCTTCTGTTTCAGGAGTGCCATCCCAATGAGCGAAAACAAAACCGCCTTTTTCAATAAGTTGATTAAATTCTTCCCAGCTGTCAGCTTTGTTAGTCATTTCTTCTCTGTAATCTATTGCTTTTTGGTATAAGTTTCGTTGAATTTTTTCTAATAGATTTTCTACTTTGTGAGCTAAGTCTTTTTGTTGCAGAATTTCTTTTTCTTTGGTGTCTCTACGAGCAACTTCTACAGTTCCGTTTTCTAAATCTCTTGGTCCAATAGCAATTCTTACAGGAACACCTTTAAATTCATATTCAGCAAATTTCCAACCTGGTTTGTGTGTATCTCTGTTATCGTATTTTACACGAATATTTTTTTCTTCTAATTCTTTTTTAAGTTGTAATGCTCTTTCAGAAATTTGATTGAGTTGTTCTTCACCCTTATAAATAGGAACAATAACTACGTGGATAGGTGCAATTTTAGGAGGTAATACCAATCCTTCATCATCAGAATGTGTCATGATTAAGGCTCCCATCAATCTAGTAGAAACTCCCCAAGACGTAGCCCAAACATATTCTTGTTTACCCTCTTTTGAAGTGAATTTCACATCGAAAGCTTTAGCAAAATTTTGACCTAAAAAGTGAGAAGTTCCTGCTTGTAAGGCTTTACCATCTTGCATTAATGCTTCAATACAGTATGTTTCTTCAGCTCCGGCAAATCTTTCGTTTGGAGTTTTTAAGCCTTTTAAAACCGGAATAGCCATCCATTCTTCAGCAAAAGTAGCATATACTTCCAACATTTTTTCAGCTTCTTCAATGGCTTCTTCCTTGGTGGCATGAGCAGTATGTCCTTCTTGCCATAAAAATTCGGCAGTTCTTAAAAATAAACGAGTTCTCATTTCCCAACGTACCACATTTGCCCATTGGTTAATTAATAATGGTAAATCTCTATAAGACTGAATCCAACCTTTGTAGGTGTTCCAAATAATAGCTTCAGAAGTTGGTCTAACAATTAGCTCTTCATCTAATTTTGCATTAGGATCAACAATTAATTTTGATGGATTTTCAGGGTCAGTTTTTAATCTATAGTGAGTAACAACGGCACATTCTTTAGCAAAACCCTCTGCATTTTTCTCTTCGGCTTCAAATAAACTTTTTGGTACAAATAATGGAAAGTAGGCATTTTCATGACCAGTTTCTTTAAACATTTTGTCTAATTGAGCTTGAATTTTTTCCCAGATAGCATAACCATAAGGTTTAATAACCATACAGCCTCTTACAGCAGAGTGTTCTGCCAAATCTGCTTTAACAACTATTTCGTTGTACCATTGAGAATAATCTTCTTTTCGAGTAGTAAAATCTTTTGCCATTTATTTTAGGTATATTTTTTGATAGTGTGCGAACTAATTAATTACTTTTATAAGTGTCAAAATTAGTTTAAAATTTTATTAAATCTATTATGAAACGACCTTGATAATATTTTTATCGTACAACAATAATTATCAAAGGAGTTCCGTATACTGATTTAGTGTAATAAATATCTACATATGAAAACGACTCATCTTTTAATCCTTTTACTAAGTGTCTTTTTAATTTCTACCTCTGCCTTTGCTCAGGATGATTTTTATAGTGAAAAGCAAAGTAAAAAAACAGTTTCTCAAGCCAATGATTCAGATACTTTAGGGGTATCAATTTTTGATGAAGATAATTACATGTCTGAAGAAGATTATTATGAAACTTATTACAATAATCAACATAATATTGGTGAGGTTTACTCTTCTGAAAACGAAAGGATAATAGAAGAAGAGCAACGTAAAGCAAGAAACAGAAGAGTAGCAGGAGAAATTGTTGGAGAAATCATTTACAATGTTGTTTTTAGTATAGCTGTAATATTAACATGGTAGAATTGATTATTGGCACAGAGTTTGCTTTTTCGTAGGTGTTAACATTTCATTAACATTATTTGAAAAAGTAAAGCATATTAAAATATATAGACATGAAAGCATTTAGAACCATAGCTTTAATAACATTAGTCACTTTTTTAGGAGCAAATGTTTATGCACAAGATGATTTTTATCCTTCATCAAAGAAAAAATCTAAAAAAAGTGATGAAGCTAATTATCTTGAGCAAGAGCAAGAAGAAATAAATGATGCAGATTATTCAACTGCTACAGATTATTATTATGACCAAAGAGAAAGAGAAGCTCAAGAAGAATATAATCGTCAACTTGGAATTACTGATTCTACCACTTATTATGAAGATGAGAATGGTAATGTAAGAATTACCAATAATTATTATAATGGTGATAATTATGATTTCGACAATGAATATTATGATTATGAATATACCTCAAGAATTAGAAGGTTCCATAGATCGTCAGGAAGATATGGTTATTATGATGATTATTATACTAATTATTACTACTATAACTACGATCCTTATTATTATGGAACAAGTATTTATGTGAGTTATGGCTGGTGGTACCCAAGTCCATGGAGATGGAATGTAGGTTGGGGCTGGGGAGGCGGATACTATGGCGGTGGCTGGAACTATGGCTGGGGCATGGGCTGGGGTAGTCCATGGCACTGGGGTTACGGTGGTGGCTGGGGATGGTATGGTTCTTCATATTGGTCTGGTTATAATCACGGTTACATGAATGGTTATTATGATGGACTATATGCTTCAGGTAATTACTATAACAGCTATGATAGAAATAGCCATTATTATGGAAAAAGAGGAAATACAGGAGGTTCTGATGGTTACGGAGGAGCAAGACCTACTACAGTAAATGCAGGTGGGAAATCATTAACTTTTGGAGAAAAATACGAACAAGCTATTAAGAGTAACCCAAGTTTGAACACCGTTCCTAAAAGTGGTATAAGCAGTTCTCCAAAGAACAATGCGAACACTCCTACCAAAGGGAATGTAACTACTCCAGTGAAGCAAAATACTTATGGAACAGCTCCAAAAACTAACCCTACGCCTGCTGGGACTAATCCGAAGCCTTATACACCACCGACTAAAACACAAGGAGATAATAATCCTAAACCATATACGGCTCCTACAAAACCATATACACCTAAAACAAACCCTTATACACCTCCTACGAGAAATAATGTGCCTAAGACTAATCCGAAGCCTAGTTATACGCCTCAACCTAAAAATAATACTAGACCGAGTTATACTAAGCCTTCGCCTAAGCAAAATTATAATCCACCAAAGTCTAACACAAAACCAAGTTATTCACCCCCTTCAAGAAGTGGTGGAAGTTATAACAAAGGAGGAGGAAGTAGTGGTGGTTCTAGAAGTGGAGGTTCTTATGGAGGAAGTAGAAAGTCGCCTCGTTAATTAAGTCGTTAATTGAATTTAAATAAAAAATTATGTTAGTATCTAAATATAAATTAGTTCAGATAGCATTAGTTGGAGGGTTGTTCTTTGGGTTTGCTATTAATGGTAAAGCTCAAAATGAATTTGACGTACTACGTTATTCTAATATAGAACATTATGGAGATGCACGATTTAATGCAATGGGAGGTTCTTTTGGAGCTTTGGGGGCAAACATGTCTTCGTTAAGTATAAATCCAGGAGGGTTAGGAGTTTTTAAAAGTTCTGATTTTTCTTTTACTCCTTCATTTCATTATAATTATTCAGAAAGTGTAGCTGATAACACTTTGGGAACAGACGGAAAACTAAACTTCCATTTTAGCAACATTGGTATCGTTGGTACTTTTGAAGCTAGCAATGGCTGGAGGTCTTTTAATATGAGTGTTGGCTATAACAGATTGGCAAATTACAACAGAAGTGTAACTATTAACAGCACTACAGATAGTTCGTTTTTATCAACTTATACAGATGAATTAAATAGCTTTGATTTCTCTCAAGGTGGAGATATTGCAGAAATGTTTCCTTTTACCGCCAACTTGGGCTATCAAACATACTTGGTAAACCCAATGGCAGCTGACTCAACTAAGTTTGATCATGTTTTTAAAGATTCTAAAAATATAAAACAACAAACCAATATAGAAACCAAAGGTGGTTCCGGAGAGACTTATTTTGCAATGGGAGGGAATTATGGGGATAAACTATTTATTGGTGGGTTAATAGGCATACCTTCTGTGCGATATGAATACAATAGGTTTTACAGAGAAACTTCTGAGGAAGGAGATACCTTAACAGACTTTACGGCTTTTTCGGTGAATGAAAACATTAAAACGTCCGGAGCAGGGGTTAATTTTAAATTAGGTATGATTTATAGTTTTTCAGATTGGTTTAGATTTGGTATAGCTTTTCATACACCAACAGTTTATGGTTTGTCTGATAGTTGGGAAACAACTGTGGTCTCAGAAAATAAAAATGGAGAAAAACTTACAGAAAAATCTCCTTACGGTACTTTTGATTATATCGTAACAACTCCTTATCGTTTTATTACAAGTGGTGCATTTGTTTTTAGTCGGTATGGAGTGTTAAATGTAGATTATGAATATGTAGATTATTCTACAGCAAGAATAAAACAAGATAATTCTTTTGGTGTTGGAGCAGATTTCTCTTTAGAGAACCAAGCTATTAGAAGTAATTTTGAAAGTACACATAACATTAGAATGGGTACAGAGTGGAGGTTAGATCCATTTAGATTTAGAGCCGGATATCGCTTTCAAGGAAATCCTTTGGATAGTAAGTTTAATGCAGATTACGGTTCTAATTTATATTCTGCGGGTATTGGAATTAAACAAGACGAATATTATTTTGATGTGGCATACGCTATGAGAAAATATAATTCAGTAACTTCAATTATTGCGCAACATGGTGATTATGCCACAGTAGATTTGACTGACCATTATCTTTCGTTTACATTAGGATTTAGGTTTTAAACAATTTTATTAATCATTAAAAGCTCCAAGTATTAAAATACTTAGAGCTTTTTGTTTTTATGAAGTTGAAAAGTGGTTAATAAATCATCTGTTTAGAATGATTTTATTAGTAGGAAATAATGAAGTCGTATTGCTACTTTTCTTACATTTGCATGCCTTTTTTATTCACTTAATTTATTAACTATTTATGGCAGCAAATAAATTTTCAGACAGACATATCGGTCCTCGTGAGGAAGATAAAAAATCAATGTTGTCTTCAATTGGACTTAACTCAATAGAAGAATTAATCAGTCAAACTATCCCTGCAAAAATCAGGTTGAAAAAAGAGTTGGAGTTAGATGCTCCTCTTACAGAGTTTGAATACCTTAATCACATTACCGAGTTAGGTGAAAAAAATAAAGTATATCAATCTTACATTGGATTAGGTTATCATAGTACAATTACCCCATCAGTGATAAAAAGAAATATCTTCGAAAATCCGGGATGGTATACTGCTTATACTCCTTATCAGGCAGAAATATCTCAAGGAAGATTAGAAGCGTTGTTAAACTATCAAACAGCAGTAATAGATTTAACAGGAATGGAGTTGGCAAATGCTTCTTTATTAGATGAAGGAACTGCAGCTGCCGAAGCAATGATTTTAGCCTACAATAGCCGAAGCAAATCCTTGAAACAAAGCGATGCCAACCAATTTTTTGTATCAAGAGATTGTTTACCTCAAACCATAGATATTTTAAAAACAAGATCTACTCCACTAGGAATTGAATTAATTATTGGAGATGAAAATTCTTTTGCTTTTAACGATAAAGTTTTTGGGTGTATTTTACAATATCCAACGGTTAAAGGTGCAATTAATGATTATAAAAACATTACTGCAGAAGCTCATGCAAACGAAAGCATGGTAGTTGTTGCTGCAGATTTGTTGAGTTTAACATTATTAACACCTCCGGGAGAATGGGGAGCAGATGTTGTTGTAGGAAGTTCTCAACGCTTTGGAGTGCCAATGGGTTATGGAGGGCCACATGCTGCATTTTTTGCTACTAAAGAAGCTTTTAAAAGAGCAATTCCGGGTAGAATTATTGGTGTTTCTGTTGATGCACAAGGCAACAGAGCATTAAGAATGGCATTACAAACTAGAGAACAGCATATTAAAAGAGATAAAGCTACTTCCAACATTTGTACAGCGCAAGTGTTGCTTTCTGTGATGGCAGGAATGTACGCTGTTTATCATGGTGCAGAAGGAATCAAAAATATAGCAACTACTATCAATAAGTTAACAGCTCAATTAGCTGCTGGAATTGATGGGTTAGGTTTAAAAAGAGTTAATCATACTTTTTTTGACACATTGACTTATGAAGTTAGCAATGAACAAAAAGCTGCTATCAATAAAATTGCGTTAGAAAATAAAATCAACCTTAATTTTTATGCTGAAGGCTATGTTTCTATGAGCGTTGGAGAAACAGAAAATGAAGCTACTATAAAAGCATTAATAGCTGTTTTTGAAAAAGCGTTAGGAAAGCAAACAGTAAGTAACTCAGGTGTGCAAGGAATACCAGATGATTTAGTAAGAACATCTGCTTATTTAACGCACGAAATTTTTAATAAATATCGTTCTGAGTCAGATATGATGAGGTATATTAAAAGGTTAGAGAATAAAGATTTGTCATTAACTCATTCTATGATTTCTTTGGGGTCTTGTACCATGAAATTAAATGCAGCATCAGAGTTAATTCCTTTAGGTTGGTCAGATTGGGCAAATATTCATCCATTTGTGCCATTAGATCAAGCTCAGGGTTATCAAGAGATGTTGAAAAAATTAGAAGATGATTTAGCTGAAATTACAGGGTTCGATGCAGTTTCTTTGCAGCCAAACTCAGGAGCTCAAGGTGAATATGCAGGGCTAATGGTAATTAGAGCTTATCATGAAAGTAGAGGAGATACGCATAGAAATATTGCATTAATTCCTTCATCAGCTCACGGAACTAATCCGGCAAGTGCTGTAATGGCAGGAATGAAAGTAATTGTAACCAAATGTGATGATAACGGAAATATTGATGTAGCAGATTTAAAAGCTAAAGCTGAAGAACATGCTGACAACCTATCTTGTATTATGGTTACTTATCCATCTACACATGGTGTTTATGAAGAAAGTATCATGGAGATTACTGAAATTGTACATCAAAATGGTGGGCAAGTTTATATGGATGGTGCTAACATGAATGCACAGGTAGCGCTTACAAATCCTGCCAATATTGGAGCGGATGTTTGTCATTTAAATTTACATAAAACCTTTGCTATTCCTCATGGTGGTGGTGGTCCTGGAGTTGGTCCTATTGGAGTAGCTAAACACTTAACGCCATTTTTACCATCTAATGTAATTGTAAAAACCGGTGGTGATAAAGCTATAACAGCTATTTCTGCGGCTCCTTGGGGAAGTGCTTATGTTTGCTTAATTTCTTACGGATATATTAAGATGTTAGGAACAGCAGGCTTAAAACTTTCTACAGAAGCTGCTATTTTAAATGCGAACTACTTAAAATCAAAATTAGAGCAACACTACAAAATATTATATACCAATGATAAAGGTAGAGTAGCTCACGAAATGATTTTAGAATGTAGAGATTTTAAAGCTGCATCGGGTGTTGAGGTGAGTGATATTGCTAAACGTTTAATGGATTATGGTTTTCATGCTCCGACAGTTTCTTTCCCTGTTGCAGGAACATTAATGGTAGAACCTACAGAAAGCGAAAGTAAAGAAGAGCTGGATAGATTTGTTGAAACCATGATAGCTATTAAAGAAGAAGTAAACGATATTATTGAAGGCAAAGCCGATAAAACCAATAATGTGTTGAAAAACGCTCCGCATACTTCTAAAGTTTTGTTAGCTGATAATTGGGATAAACCTTACTCAAGACAACAAGCTGCATTTCCATTAAAATGGGTAGAAGATGCTAAATATTGGACAACTGTTGGTAGAGTAGATGATGCTTATGGCGACAGAAACTTGGTTTGCAGTTGTAACCCAATTGAAGATTACGCTGAAATCTAAATCCCAAAAATAGAACAAAATAAAAAGCCCTGAAGTTTTAACTTTCAGGGCTTTTTTGTTAGTAAACTACTTGCTTGGCTTTGCCGAGTGAGCGATTTCAATTTTACTAATTCAACCATGTTTTTTCCAGTAACTTTTTCCGTAACTGCAAAACAATTCTTCATTGGCTTTAATGTTTCTAGTTGCCTGGATGCATACCTTGTCATTATCATCTAAAGTAATTTTTGCATTATTTTTAAAGTTTGAATTGGCAAAACCGCTGGCATCGTTGGCATATTTAGCAAAGCATGTTACATTCATGGAGTCCATGATGCTTCCATTCAGTAAATTAATGAAGTACTTATCATTTCCTTCTGATGCTCGCTTTTCAGCTTGTATATCGCTTAATATCTCTCCTTTAAAAACAGCTATGGTTTCATCTTTATAAATTTCTATAGCAGTAAATAATCCATTACCGGCATTAGGCAGTTGAGATTGTTTTTTATATAAATAATCTGTTTCAAGGGCTTCAATGGTATTGCAGTTTGGAGTTTTCAAGGTTGGTGGTTTTTTCATTTGGTTTCTATTTTTTCTTAAAGGCTACAAAATCTCTCGCAAAGACGCAAGGACGCAATTTTTTTCTAATTTAAAATCTCCAATTTCTAATTTTCTAATCTCTTATAATAATAAAGCTGATGTTCAATTTTTGTTGGATGAAAAATAGCTATTAAATCTTTTAAAATAATATGAGGATTTACTACTCCCGATTCCCAATAATCATTGCCCATGGCAGCATTTACTTTTAGGTTGTTGTTATAAACCTGTTGATTTTTAACAGCTGCAAAATTGGCTAACACAGCATCCTGAGCAATAATTTCTGCTAAACTGTTAAACGCATTTACATTGAGCCAAAAATCTGCATCTAAGGCTTCATCAATAATAATTTCCTTACTTTTTACGATGCTCCTTTCTTCATCATTATCGCTCCAAATATAATTTGCTCCGGCATCTTTTAAAAATTGAGCTTGAAAAGACGCTCCACCCGGAACATGCCAAGCACCATTCCAAGGCATTCCTGTAAATACAGTTGGTTGTTCTTTTGAATCTGCCACCGTTTTTTTTACGCTTAAATATTCTGTTTCTATATGTTTAAAAATAGAATCGGCTAGTTGTTCCTTATTATAAAAAGCAGCTGCAAATTTTATCCATTCTGCCATGCCTAAAGGGTGTAGCTCCATATATTCTGCATTTAGAACAGTTGTTAAACCTAATGAAGCAAATTTATTGAGTTTGGCAGTTGAAGATTGATCTATGCCATATGCCATAACTATATCAGGAGCAATATTCACTAATATTTCGTAGTTAAATACTTCGTGTTGACCAACTTCTTGGATGATGTTCGCATTAATTTTTTCTTTAATTGCTTCGCTGCTAACATAATTGCAGCCCGCAATTCCCTTAATAGAGTTAACTTCATTTAGTTTTTCAATAAAAGCTAAATGTGTTAGACTTAAACAAACAATAGATTTTATGGGTGTTTTAATGAAAATTCCTTCAATATTTTCCGGTTTTTCATTATCATACAACACATAGTTTATGGATTTGTTTTCTCCTTTCCATGGTTGGAGGACTTTAACTATTTTATAATTTTCGTGATACTCAATATTAAATCCTTTTGCATAACGAATATGTTCTGATGTATTTTCAGAAGTAGATGCTTCTTTTTTTGTCTCTCTACAAGAAAATAAGGTTATTAATGAGAAGAAAATTAAAAGATGTCGCATTGATTTAATAAGGGATTAAAATAGAGAAAGAGGTACCTTTTTTTAAGGTGCTTTCCATAACTAATGTTCCTGCAAAAGATTCTACTCTGCTTTTAATATTTTGGATTCCATGACCATGGTTAACTGATAAGTCAGCAATTTCAAAACCTACTCCATTGTCTTTTAATTCGATTAAAATATTTTCTTCTGCTACAGATATGTTTATATTTATAAGAGATGCTTTTCCATGTTTAATGGTATTAGATATAAATTCTTGAATAATTCTGAATATAGCAATTTTAAGATGTTTGTTCAGCTCAGGTAGGTTATCATCGCAATTCAAATTCATATCTAGTTGATGCGAAATGTTTTTAGAAATTAAATCTTGAACAGCTTTTTTTAATCCATGATCATAAAGTACTAAGGGTAGTGTTTCGTAACAAATTGTTCTTAAGTCTTTTATGGTGTCTTTTAGTATACTGGAAATGGTTTCTAACTCTTTATTATGAGCAGATTCGTATCTAATATTTTCAATATGTAGTTTAATAGCAGCTAATGATTGTCCTACTCCATCATGTAAATCTCTTGAAATTCTTTCTCGTTCTTTTTCTTGAGTTTTGATAATGGTTTTTAATAAAAGTTGATTTACTCTATGGTGTTCGGTATAATCTTTAATAATTACTTGAAAAATTACAGGATTACCGTAACTATCATTAATAGAATTTACGGAGATAAGGCAATTTCTAACTTCATTATTTTTTAGAACTAACTTATATTCAGAATCTTTAATGTAGCCATCTTCATTAATTTTATTAACAACTTTAGCAATGTCTGATTTGTTTTTAAAGAAAGAAGAAAAAGTTTTTAAATTCAAGCTATCTTCAGGATTAGATTTAATAAAATCGACAGCAGATTTGTTATAATCTATAATTCTACCCTTTAAATCAAAAAGAATAATTGGGTCGGTTGCTTGGGTAAAAACTTTATGATATTTGGCGTTAAGTTTATTGTGTTGTTCTTTTAGTAAATATAATTGGTAGGCATTTTCTATGGTAAGTTTAAGGTCAAAATCGTTCCATGGTTTAGTAACATATCTATAAACTTGTCCTTTATTTATTGCGTCAATAACAGCATTAATATCGGTGTAAGCAGTTAGTAAAATTCTAATGGGATGAGGATAAGTTTCTAAAATAGATTGAAAAAAATCTACACCTGTTTTACCAGGCATACGTTGATCGGCAATAATAACTTCAATAGGGAATTGCTTAAGTGCTTTATAACCTTCTTCTGCTGATAGTACAGTATGGACATTGAAAATTCTTCTGTAAGCAGCTTTAAAAGCTTTTAAATTAGAAGCTTCGTCATCAAGATATAAAACATTTATTCTTTCCATGTCGGTAAAGTTAAGGGTAAAAATATTTTTATTAGGGTTCCTTGATTAATTTCTGATTCAATTTCAATTTTTGCTTGGTGCATTTCAAGAATTCCATGAGCAATAGACATACCTAAACCAGTTCCTTCACCTACGTCTTTAGTGGTGAAAAATGGTTCGAAAATTTTATTTTTTGTAGTTTCATCCATACCAATGCCATTATCTTTTAGTGTAACCATAATATGATTATTTTTTAGTGCTGTTTTAATTTCAATTTCGCTTGTATGATTAGGTCTTTTTACTGCATTAACAGCATAAATGGCATTGTCTATTGTGTTTAAAAAGAATTGATTGAGCTTTCCTGGATAACAATCAATAGGAGGAATATCTTCAAGTTCGGTTTTAATTTTTATGTCTCCTATTTTAGTTTGAATAATTTTTAAAGTGGTAGTAATGCAATCATTAACATTAGCACTTTGAAACTCGCTTTCGTCTAATCTAGAAAAATTTCTTAAACCACTTACGATTTCAGCAGTTCTTTTTGCTCCGTCTTCTATACCATGAATTATAGTGTCAAGTTCTTCCAGTAATAAGTGGTAATCAAGTTCATCTTTGAGTTGATTTATCTCGTTTAGTTTGTTGTTTAAATCCACACTTTCTGTAATTTCTTCATATTTGTTTAAGATACTTTTCAAATCTTCAATATCTTGTTTTAGAGGAAATACGTTTGAAGATACAAAATTAATAGGGTTATTAATTTCATGAGCAATTCCAGCAGTAAGCTGACCAAGAGAAGCCATTTTTTCAGATTCTACCAATTGTGATTGAGTTTGTTTTAAATTTTCAATAGCTTTGTTTAATTCGGCAGTACGTTCTTTTACTTTTTGCTCTAAAATTACATTTTGTTCTTTTATGAGGTGTTCATTTTCTTTTCGAATAATGCTTATTCTATTTGCCAGAGCGAATGAAAGGAGTATAGTTTCGATTGCGGATCCGATCTGCATGGTGTATCTAGTCAAATTGTTAAAAGGAAGAACTTCCATGTCTTTTAATACAAATATAAAAACACCAAGAAGGAACACGCTCCAGGCAGCAATAAAATATTTTGCAGGTTTAAAACCTTTTCTATAGATTATAATGGGAGTAATTAACATATATAAAGATATAATTGTGGAGTTAAGTTGAATAACAGCTTGACTTAAACCTAACTCTCCCATAAAGGCAATTACATAAGCAATTAGGTAAGGTCCAACAAAAATAAAAGCGATGTTATAAAGTTTTTTTGAGAATTCTTTTGTTTGAAGAAAGACGTTCATAAAAAACATACCTGTAATTCCTGATAAAGAAGGTAGGAATATTAAACTAAATTTTGTAATTAAAGCACTGTTTGGCCATAAGTATTGAAAAGTATATCCTTGTAAGCTTGTTTGAGTAAGTAAAATGCAAATAATATAAACTACATAATAAAGGTAACTTTTGTCTCTAACAGAGAAATAAATAAACAAATTGTATAAAATCATTACTAGCATAATGCCAAAGTAAATTCCGGATAAAAGGTCTCTGTTTTTTATTTGGGTATAAACATTTACTATTGTTCCAACTTTTAGTGGAAGTTGAAGTGCTTCGTTACTTCTAACATTTAAATAATAAGTTTTTGTTTCACCTGTTGGAATATTTAAATCAAATAAATAATGAGGATCTTTATATTCTCTTTTGTCAAAAGGATAAGCATCTCCAGTTTTTATTGTTTTTACCTGATTTCCATCATAATAATATAACTCTACATAATCTATAATTGCTAATGATAATTCAAGAATAAGATGTTCATTTTCTGTTTTGTTGGTAATGGGTATTTTAATCCAAAAGTTAGATTTTGAGATTCCTAGGTTCGGAACAGGTGATTTAGATGGAGTAAATTCTTTTAAAATAACTTCTTTAAAAGATAAGCTATTTGTTTGGTCTTCATATATTTCAATATGATCACCAATATTTAGTAAATCGTTTTCATTATTGAAAATTATATTTTCAGCTTTTAGATGAAAAAATGAGGAAAGAAGAATTAAAATATAAAATAGAAAGAAGTGATTTTTTTGATTAGTGAATAACATGGCTATTTATTTATTTTATAGTTTCTAGGTTTTTATTATAAAGTACTTTAACAATTTTTGGATATTTTAAGTTATACTCAATACCTACTTTTATCTTTGTATCAGATTCAATTCTTTTTTGATGTATTTCATTTCTTAATGATTGCATTATTTTTTTGTCGTACTCTATAGCATTGTCAAGTGTTACAGCATTTAATATCCCAACAGCATGAGCAATCAAGTCTTCTTTTGGGTAATAAAATTGACCGTTCTTCCCTAATCTTTTTTCAATTGTGAAGCCTACATTATTAAACATTTTTAATGTTACATCTCCACAAATTCCAATCATTGTTTTAAAATTTAATTGATTAGATGATGCAATAGCAGCTCTAACCATATACCAACCTATTGCCATCCCTTTTAATCGGTTATCTACCCACAACCCTGATAATTCTCCTATTCCTCCATTAATTGCATATTTTTCAACCAAACCATAAATTGTATTATCCATATGTCCAATAGCTTTTTCAATAGGTAGTGGGTTTGTTCCATCAGCTAGTTGAATTCTAATACCTGCCATTAATTCATTCGATTCAGAGTGTAGTCCTAAACAATAAATGTTGGGGTTATTTATCCATAAATTATTATTTGATGTAATGTTCGATATGCCATAATCTGTTAAAACTTTTACGTGACCTTTAATATATTGCAAACATAAGTTTGGTTCATCAACTGCTCTAAAAGCACTTACTTTAAATTTATGTTGCACTTCCTCCATACCCTTTTTATTCGGTTTTAAAATTAATTAGTTCTATTTTTTTGAGAAATGTAATCTTCTGTATCATTATTTATTTGGTCTTCAATATCTACAAAATAGCGTCCTGATTTTGAAAATTGATTTAATAATATTCTTCTACAAACATCTGTACATATTCCGCCACCGAAAATCACTCCAGAAGCTAACTGAGGCCAAGTAGTAATTGTTTTTCCTATTTCTGGCATTGACGCTTGCAGTCGTTTAGATAATGTGTCAACACCTAGCATTGGTAATAAATAAATTGCTTTTTCTTTAGTTGTTTTAGCCTCTTTTAGTTTACTTAAATCTAGATGTTCTATTAATCCATGAAGAATTGGCAAGTTAGCATCTAAATCAAACCTTTCAATATCTGTTGTACCTCTATCACTTGAGTTCATTACTACAGGAATTCCTAGTGCTTTAGCTTTTTGGCGAGTAAGAATTTTAATTTCAAGACCATCGCATACTTCTATACACACATCTAGTTTTTTGTCTTTTGTAAAAAAGTCGTTAATGTTTGCTTCTGTTAAGCCTTCATTGTAACAAGTTACTTTTAGGTAAGGGTCAATCTCTGCAATCTCTCGTGCTACAACAACTGTTTTTTTTGTGTTAAAATGATGCACTCCGGTTTCTATTCTATTTAAATTAGATAATTCAATAACATCAAAATCTGCTAAAACAATTTCTCCACAAATACGCTCCATAGCCATAGTAAGTGCAATCGCTTTTCCCACGGATAAGCCGATGATACCGATTTTCTTTGTGGCTAAAATACCTTGTTCTTCAGGAGTTATTTTATTTTGGTTTCTATTGGTTCTCACTTCAACGAATTCTTTTTCATCTAATAAATGAACCAATATGTTTCGCCATGGATAATAAACCCAAACACCATAATTATCTAATTTAGTTTCTCCCAAATAATTCTTAATTTTATGAGACAATTCTTCTGTGGTAAATTTTTTTTCAGGATGTCTTAACTTTATTAATTCTTCTAGCTGACTTTGAATTTCGTCAATAATAATAATTTGAGGATTATCCTCTATTAATTGATGTAAATTGTTGTTGTTATTGTCTTCTTCTAGTTTAAAAAATAAAGGATGTGAAATTTCATTGTCATTTTTTGAGTAAAATTGTTCATGATATTGATTTTTAATAGAGTTATTCATGATTGAAAATTTTGCTTTAGAGGTTTTTTGAAAAGACTATATTACAAAAAAAAAGACTACCTTTACTACGTAAAAATACGTAGTATTTGTTTGAATGTTTTAGGTATAATAAATTAAATTATTTATTATAATTTTAGAAAAAACTTTTTACGTTATGACTGAATCAATAAAAGACCAAGATAACAGGGCTGTAATTCTTTATTTAGATGATGAACAAGAAAATTTAAATTCGTTTAAAGCTGCTTTTAGAAGGGATTTTAAAATTTTTACGGCTATTAATGCAGAAGAAGCTGAAAAAATATTAGATAAAGAAGCAAGTAAAATTAGTATTATTCTTTCAGATCAACGAATGCCAAAAGTTACAGGAATAGAGTTTTTTGAACAGATTAAAGAAAAATATCCGGAAATGATTCGTATACTAGTTACCGGATATAGTGATATTAATGTGGTTATTGATGCTATCAATAAAAGTCAGGTGTATAAATACATTCAGAAACCATGGGATATTGATTACATGAGAAAGTTGATAGAACAGGCATTTGAAGTTTTTACTTTAAGAAGAGAAAACAAAAAATTGACAGAAGATTTACTAACTGTTAATGCACAGTTGGAATTTATGTTCAGGCAAAAACTGCTAAGTTTATCATCTGAAGATGGTACAAAACCAGATAAATAATTATTTCAATACAATCTTTAATATTCTTTTATTAGGAATGGTATTTGTTAAAAAAGTAATAGTACAATTCCTTTTTATACTTTCAATTTCTCCTATCTTTTTTAAGGTTAAGTATTGTATTTCGTAAGTAGGAATTTTTTCTTTTGGGAAAATCACCTCAAATTCATCGCAATTACAGTTGGCTTCAAATATTTTTAAAGGAGCCTCTCCATTATTAATTACTTTAATAGGTAGTTTGTCTAGCAGTATATCAAATTCTATTACACTATCCTTAAAAGTAAGTAAAGGCAATTTTTCTAATTCAGAACCATCCATGGCTACTTTGTTAGTATCGTGTTCGGAAATAGCTATAATTTCAATTTTTCTTTCTAATGCTGCAGCAGGACTATATACCGAATTTCTTTTGTCTTTTATATCATCGCTAATCTCATTAGATTGATATTCACCAAAAGGTACTTTAATAAAGGAGAGTTTAGCTTCATTTTCAGCAGTTCCATTGATATATGGTGCTAAAATACCGTTTTCGTATTCTTTTAAATAATTAATTAAACTAGAAATTCTTCTAAGTGTAAGGTTTACATTGTAATCTGTTTTAGAAAGTGGACTGGCATAACCTTTTATGGTTAAAGTAATTGATTTTCCTGTTTCTAATTCCTTTAACAGTAATGGGGTAAACATTATTAAATCTTTAATTCCTTTATCTATGTAGTTAGAAAAAAGTTCGTCAATTTCTATTTCTGCATTGGTTTTTTCTTCATTTTTTAAGCCCTCACTGTATTCTCTACGGTATTTGTTATACAAATGGGTGTAATCTTTATAGGTTTGAGCATAAGTTTGTAGGGTAGTAGTATCTCTTGTTCTTGGGTCGGGAAAATCATTATGAAAATATAGCTTGACCGGCAAATACCTGTTTAATTCTTCCAGTGTGGTGTAAACTGGTTCAATCGTGTCAGGGATTTCATAAAAATAAATATCATTACAGCATGTTTCGCCTTTTTTAGCCATAGAACCCTTTCGGTTAGAGGTTAGTAAAACCATATTATTATGTTCGTAATAATAAAAATCGTTTACACTTGTGTTTATGGGAAATCCTAAATTTTTAGACGTTTGAAAACTGATTAAGTCGGTTTTACTTTTAAAAATATCAAACCCTCCTAAACCGTAATGCCAATTAGAACTATAATATAATGAACTGTCTTTGAGGTTATAAAAAGGTGTTATTTCATCTTCAATACTGTTAATATTTATACCAGGATTTACAGGAGAAGAAAACTCGCTTCCATTTTTTTGTGCGTACCAAATATCCATCATTCCAAAACCACCAGGTCGGTTTGATGAGAAAAACAAGACTTCTTTATTATTAACTTCTGTAACAAATGGTTGAGACGAAGTATATCCTTCTATATTAACGTTTTTAACTTCATAAACGGGTGGTTTCCATTCGCCATTTTCTATAGCAACGGCATAAATTTTACAACTTAAATTCCTGTCACATTGATTAAAATAAAAGGTCTTTTCATCAGGACTTAAACATCCGTTGGCAATATGGTAATTGGGAATATTAATGTTTTCAGGGAGCTTTTTTCCTTGGTTCCAATCGCTATTATTTTTAGAAGAAGTAAATAATCGTGTTAGGTAAAGCGAAGTATCTGTAACTTGATTGTCTTCTTTCATTTTTTCATCTCGCAAAGAAGTATAAATGATTAAACTATCATTCATAAAGTTAGCTCCTAACTCACTATTGTAGGTGTTTATCCCTGTTCCAATATTTTTCACATCAACTAAAAGAGTATCTTTCATAATTTCAATGGCTTTTTCACAAGATTCAATTTCTTGCATTATTTTTTGGTAAAAAAAGCCTTTTCTGTCATTAGTAAAATGTCTTTTTATTCTTTTAAAAGATTTTTTGGCTTCTAAATAATTACCATTGTATTTTAGCATCATAGAATACCAAAATGGGGCTAATGGGTAAGTTTTACCTCTATCATCTTTATAAACAGAAAAGTATTGCCATTCGGCTTTTGCATAATCGTTATACATTCTTAGCGATTCTGCATACTTGAATTTTAATTCCAATAATGTGGAATCAATATCTAACGCTTGTTTGTACCACAGCGATGCTGCATAATAATCTTTTTCATTAAAAAGTTGGTCACCTACTTTTATCAATTGCGACTGACTTTGGGCGTTTATTTTTATTAAACTGCCGACTAAAAAAAATAATATGCAAATTTTTATTTTCATATAAAATTCGGACAAGCTTTATATCGCTTAATGACCGGTTTGTATTTTTCAAAAATATAGATTAAAGCAAATTCAAATCCGCCACGGTTGTTGCTGGCTACTTCGAGGGATGAAACATTAATATCATAACTGATTTTAAAATGAAAATTATGATAATCTATTCCTGCAGTTAAATAGGCTGCATCCGAATTTCTGTAGTAAATTCCTCCGTAAAGATTTCTATAGTTTCCGTTGTTGAGGTGATATCTAAGCGATCCACCCATTATTATTTCTTTATAATTATGTTGATAGCCTAACATCACTCTCGGAAGAACATCAAAATTATTGTGAATCTTTAAATCTGTTCCTGCATGAAAAGTATAGCGGTGTTTTAAAGGAATGCTTTCGCCACTAAAAAAACTTTGTTCCGGTTGGGTTAGATTATGCACAGCAAAACCTACATTTACTGATTTTCGTTGCGCAAATAAATAGTTCCAACTGATGCCAGTATGCAAGTTAAAATAGTTGCGTCCGTTAGTTCCAAACGTTTCACCGTTTCCTAAAGTCGAATTATAAACTGTTCCATCGTACTGATTGTCAAACCTCAGGTCGTCATAGTTGATACTTCTTTGTACAAAAGAGGGCTGCATACCAAATTGAACCGTTTGTGAAGAATCACTGATATATAACGTATAGCTTATAGGAACACCAATTTGTAAAGTTGAAAATTGAGAATCTCCTGCTTTATCATGAAAAATGGAAAGTCCAGCGTTTAATGAAGTATTATAAATGTTTCTATATTCCCCCGATAGCGCAAAAGTAACATAAGGTGTGGTTACCGAACTCCATTGGGTTCTTTGGTTGGCAACTAAACGAATATCTCCAATAAAATTACCTGTTAATGAAGGGTTGAGGTTTAGGGGAGAATTGAAAAATTGAGAAAAATGAATATCTTGTCCCACTAGTTTATTAATGAAAATAAACATGGGTAACAATGTTATTACCCAAATTTTAATCCAACTAATATGTGATTTTTTACTTCCCAACTTACCTTATAACTGTTACATTTCCTTTTTTGAAAAATTCTTGACCATCAATACACCAAACTTGTAGATGATACACAAAAACATTCGGTTGTACTAATTCTTCTTTGTATTTTCCATCCCAACCAATTTGCTGATTATCGGTTTCAAAAACCAACTCTCCCCAACGGTTGTATATTTTGAGATTCATTTTTTCTATCATTTTACCTCTCACAAACAGCACATCATTTTCTCCATCTCCGTTAGGTGTAAATGCATTGGGAATAAAAATATCAGGTTCATCACAAACAATTTCTTTTACCTCTATGGTTACAGAAGCTGTTCTTTCGCAGTTTGTTCCTGAAATGGTAACCGTATAAGTGGTAGTTTGTGTCGGTGATGCATTTGGATGCTGGCTATTAGGATTGTCTAATCCTGTAGCAGGAGACCAAGTGTAGTTATAACCATTGGGTGATGCATGTAATTGGGTAGTTTCTCCGGGATAAATGGTTGGATTATCAACTGTAGCATTAATATTTAAACTTCCCAACATATCTACAAAAACAGTAGCAGAGTCCCAAATTAAACAACCTGCACTATTTTCTGAAACCACATAAAAAGTAGTGTTAGCTACTGGAGAAACAATGATGGTATTCGTGCTGTCTCCTGAAATAATTTGAGCATTCGGTTGCCAATCATGAAAAAGTGAATCATTAGGATTAAGGTTGTTAATGGTTAAGGAAGTGGTATCACCATAACAGATATAAGCATCGGCTATGGAAGTTACATTATTGGCTATATAAACAGTAACACTGTCGGTGCGAGAACATCCTCCTGCACTTACCATAACATAATAAGTTGTAGTAGTTGTTGGACTAACATTAATACTGTCAGTGCCATTATTTAAAGTATCAGAATACATTGCATTTGATGACCAAAAAATGTTTGCTCCACTTGTTGTAGAACTTGCTAATAAGGTAACAGCCGAATCGCCAACGCAAAGCGTAGTGTCATTGCTAACACTCATTTGCACTGTTGTAACAACTACTTGTTGGGTAAGTGTATCTATACAAATATCATTAGTAGCAATTACGGTAAAAGTAGTGGTTGTTGTTGGACTCACATCTACACTTGTTGTTCCTTGCCCGTTTAATATCTGACCTGAAGGCGACCAAACATAATTTGTGCTATCTCCCGGATTAGTATTACTGTAAGTAATGCTAACCGTATCTCCAAAACAAATGGAGTCTGCTCCAATAATAGAGCTTTGTCCAATAGTTTTGATTGCTACACTATCGGATAATGTACAGCCATTGTTATTAATTTGAATGTAATAAGTTCCTGAAATATTGATTGGAGGAGAATAAGTGTTGTTGGTAATAGGAGAATTAAGTGTGTCAGTAAAGTTGCTATTAGAAGACCATACATAGGTGTTGCTTGTTCCAAAAGAATTAGCAGAAAGTGAAATGGTTTCGTTGTAACAAAGTGTTGTATCGTTAGTAACTGAAAGCAAAGGAGTATTTACAACAATGGGATAAGTAATGGTATCCACACATACGCTATCGGAAATATATAATTGATAGTTGGTTGAACTGGTTGGTGAGGCAAAAGGGTTGGAAATGGTAGAATCACTTAATCCAACTGTCGGAGACCAATTATAGTTAATATTTGGATTAGGATTGGGGGTTGTTCCTATTTGAACACTTTCTCCAGGACAAATATTAATAGTAGAGTCGGTAGTGTTGGTGCTGCCTAATATTAAAATGGTTTTAATTGCGGTATCTGCTAAGTTACAAGTAGTTGTATCATTTAAGATTAAGGTAATGGTGTAAGTTCCCGGATTGTTATAAGTATGTGTAGGTGAAAATTGTGAACTTCCATTTCCATCTCCAAAATTCCAAGTAAAATTAGTATTAGATTGAGTTAAACTGGTATTATTAAAAGTTACTGTAAAAGGTGCGCAACCAACAGGAGGTACTTCAAAATCGGCAACTACCACAGGCAAATCAAAATCCATTTTAAAAACACCCAAGTTACAACTATGGTTATTTTGGTTCATAGGATTGGTAGGCGGATAAATGGGTAAATCAGAATTTCCACCACAACCGGCACAAATTGCTTGATAAACTTTACCTTTTCTGTCAAATCTGCTTGTACCTCCATCTACATGTTCGGAACTTACGGGGCCACCGAAAAATGAACCGTAATTAATATTGGAAGCGTCATCTTCTATTACCATTACATAAAAGTCGCTACCATCAGTAGTATTTTGAAAAGCATTGGATGTAGTGGGCATTCCTGTAGTGTATCCGGCATTATTCGTGGAAGATTGATTGACAGAACCTCCCCAACCTGCTAAGTAAATTTTATTACATAAATCCACTAAAAAGGCTGTCGGTGAAATATTAATTCCGTTTCCTGAACCAAAAACAGTAGAATAAATTAACGAATCTAAAGTAGGAGTAAGTTTACTGATAAACTGACCACTTCCGGGGTTCGACCATAACACATTGTGAATAAAAGTGTTATCGGTAATTTCTGTTTGTCCTAATAAATAGACATTATCATTTTTATCTAATTCAATAAAATAATTTTGATCGTAAGTGGTTGATCCAAAAAATGTTGAATTGAGTATTTGATTGCCATTTTTGGCAACACGAGTAACAAAACCATCAGACCTTCCACCAACAAAAACATTTTGGTAAGCATTGGTTGATGAAGGAAAGTTGGTAGAGTTAGTTCCTCCGGTTAAATATAAATCTTCATTGCTATCAATCGCTAATGAATATGCTGCATCATGGTTGTTTCCACCTAAAAAGCTGCTCCAAATAATATTTTGAAGGTTGTTATCCATTTTGATGATACAAGCATCAATATCTCCACCTCCGTAAATCGGTTGAAAAACATTTCCAACAATAGGAAAGTTGGGGCTTCGGGTGCAACTAACAATGTAAATATTATTGTTTTTATCTATGTCAATTTCACCACGCACTTCATCGGCATAATTGTATTTTAGAGTGTTAGCTCCTGTTGAATTTAGTCCGTCATTTTGTGAGCCACCCAAATAAGTAGAAGCAATAAGGTTGGTACCGTTAGTACTTAGTCTAGAAACAATAATGTCTGACCCATTAGAGTAATTTACTCCTAATCCGTTTGACAAATTGTTCATGGTTCCACCATTAAACGTATTATCGTATGCATTTGCTGTTGTAGGGTAATCAAATGAGCTGGTAGTTCCTAAAATAAATAATTCATCAAAGCTGTTTACAATTAAACTGTGAGGTAACTCTACATTGCTTCCACCAATATAAGTAGAGTAAATTAGAAAAGTTCCTGAAGTATCGAATTTGGAAATGGCAATATCATCTCCACCACCATTAAAAGTAGTGCTATACGCTCCGGAAGTGACAGGATAACCTGTTCCAAAAGCAGAGCTTCCAGAATATAAAAAACCTTTAGAATCGAAAGTAGCAGTATAACCGAAATTATTAGCTGTAGAACCCGAAAGAGAGGAAAACATTAAAGTTGGATCAATAATTAAATCGTAGTTTTTATCGTATCCATTAGGGAATTCAAAACCCAACTCGTTGTTGGTGAGTACATAATTACAATTTACTTGTCTTTTTTCGCCATTAATGATTTGATAAGCATAAGGTTTGTCTTCGATAATAGTATTTACAGAGGTAGTAACGTGTAGCTGTCCTTTTTTGAGTTGTAACTTATTTTGTCCATTATAAACTAACTTAATCTGATTAGGATTAGCTTGGGCTTTTACTATAAAATCGTACTTTAAATTATCGGTAGAATACATTTGAAAGTCTATGCCTTTATAAACTGCTTGATAAGTAACTTTTTTATATCCTTTAACATTAGAAGCCCATTTTTTGGGATTATTGCCTAAAAAGTAATTAAAATAGGCAAATACTTTTTCGGATTTTATAATGGTAGGGTTGGGATTGCCATCTTTAAAATTTACGTTGTAAGCGTGCCAATTTAGTTTATTGGGAATTTCATTAAGTTGATAATGATTGTGGTGATGAGCATATTTTTCTATCATGGCAACATCATATAAATCGAAAGTTAGTCGGTTTTTTTCTAAATAAACAAAACCACTATTTAGTTCAGATTTAAGCAAAACGTTGTTATGCCATTGACCTTTGTTTTCAATAAAAGTAAGTTCTCCTGAAGCGAGAACGTTGCTACTAAGCGATAAAAAACAAATTACTAAAAAAATCAACCATTTTTTCATAAAGTAAATTTAACTATAAATTTCGTTCGCCCAAAATATTACAATATTTATTCATTTTTTTTTAGTGGAAGTGGTTTTTTGTCTTTATTTTTGCTCTTTATTTAGATTAAGTCTAAATAAAGAAATTCATGATAGATATTTTAATAGCACATAACAATCCTATAGTTGCCGAAGGTTTAAAAACTATTGTGCAAAGTAAGATGCGTAATAGGGTGTTGGGAGTTGTTAATTCTATAGAACAGTTGAGTGAATGTTCTAAAAGATATTTCCCAGATATTGTTGTTATTGATTATTCTACAGGGCAGTTTGGATTAGATGCCGTTAAAAAAATTAAGGAGATTTATAAAAGCGCTAAAATTTTAGCCATTACACCATCTTTGGCAAAGCAAATTATTCATAAATCGTTGAGTTATGGAGTGGATAGTTATTTGTTAGATGATTGTGATAAGCAAGAAATATTAGAAGCTGTAGAAGATACGTATAACGGTAAACAGTTTTATTGTGGGATGGTTATTAATATTCTATCGGAAAAAAACCAAGAAAACACGTTAGATTGTGATGGAATTTCTTTGTCGGAACGAGAAATTGAGATTATTAAACTTATTTCTGACGGACTAACCAACAAAGAAATTGCCGATAAGTTGTATTTAAGTACGCATACTGTAAATACTCACCGCAAAAACATCATGCACAAGCTGAATATTAAAAATACAGCAGGAATCGTCATTTATGCGGTTAAAGAAAATATTATTAATACCTAAATAAATCTTTTAGGTTTTCTTTGCTTTACAAACTCTTCACCCAACAACGTTTTCTTTTGTGTTGCGTGTTTTCGTAGTTTTTCCAGTTTTGTATGGCTTTTTGGTTGGTTTCAAAAATTCCGGTAGTTTCTACTTCAGTAACCCCATGTTTTTCCATTACAGCTTGCAACTCATTAATTAAAATGGCAGCAACACCTTTTCCTTGGTATTCGGGCATAATGCCGGTAAGCATTAAATCTACAACTTTTGGTTTTTTTAATGCTTTTTGGATGTGGTACCAACCAAATGGGAAAATTCTTCCATTGGCTTTTTGTAGGCCTTCTGACAAAGATGGTAACCCAATAATAAAAGCAACTAATTGGTTATCTTTATCGAAAATTAATTTTACAAACTGAGGATTAAGCATCATTAAATAACGCTTAACATAATAATCTATCATTTCTTTATCAAGATGTACAACACTAAATAAATCCTTAAACGCTTCATTTAATATTTCAAAAAGCTTAATAGCAAAAGGTTGTAATTCAGCTGTTTTTTTAAAACTTTTAACTGTAAGCTGGTTTCTGGTTTTTATCACTTCGGCTACTCTTTTTGCTTTGTCAGGAATACCTTCTAAAAATAAACGGAATTCTATCCAATCAATTTCTTTTTGGTAGCCCAATTTTTCCATGTAATCTTTGTAGTAAGGCAAATGGTATTCTGATGCTGCTGATGGTAAATGGTCGAAACCTTCTACTAACATTCCTTGGTGATCGAGATTGGTAAAACCTAATGGACCTAATACTTTAGTCATTCCTTCAGATTTAAGCCATTCTTCAGCTGTTTGAAGTAAGTTTTTAACTACCTCTTCATCATCAAAAAATTCTAATCGAGTAAAGCGCCCTGCTTTTTCACCGGTTTTTTCGTTGTATTGTTCATTAATGATAGCACCAATTCTTCCAACACATTTATCATCTTTATAAGCCACCCAAAACTTAGCTTTACAAAACCTAAAAGCAGGGTTGTAAATACTCTGAATAGCTTTTATTTCATCTTTTTTGATAGGTGGAACCCAAAAATTATTGTCTTTGTAAATTTCAAACTGAACATTTACAAAGTCTTTAAAGTGTTTATTATCGGTAACCTCTATAATTTTAACAGCCATGGTTTTGATTTTGAATAGTAATTATTTATTCCTCCACTTTTATTAATTCATCATCTATCACATGATGGTCTATCAATTTCTCTAAATTTCTAAGTGATTTAGGACCTTCATATCTGTCTAGAATTTTTTTCTTTTTACCATCCAAATTTACAGAAATTATACAAGATGGAATATCAGTAACTTGCGCATCGTATTTATCTTCAAGATTAAAAAAGCCAATTTCTTTAATCATATTAGTAATTTCATCCATTGCATCTTTAGAAAGTGTTTTGGTATGTTTGCCTTCTTTTTTCGCAAAAGTTCTACCTTCATAATCTACTCTTCCGGTATTGTAGATCCATATAACATAAGATGGACACATGCCTAAGCAAGGTGTTCTTTCCATAGTAATAAATAAGCTTTCTTTTACAGGAGTAGGGTCAGTTTGCTGAGTGATTTCTGTTTCTTTAGGTGCTGTTGTGTCTTCTTTTACAGCTCTATCTTGTGTTTTTTCTTGGGTTTTACAAGCATTTACACTAAAAAGTATAAGGATGAGTATATAGAGGGTTGATTTCATGCTTGTTTACTTTTTCTTTCTTTTTTCTTGTAATTTTTGAGCTTCTTTCATTCTGGCTTCTAATTTAGCTGCAAAGCCTGATTTCTTTTTCACTTTGGTTTTATTGGCTTGGATTTTAGCTAATAATTTATCTTCATCAATAAACCATTTTTTTATGGCATACTGCTGTCCGATTGTCATCATGTTGGCAACTAAATAGTAATAACTTAAACCAGATGCGTAACTGTTGAAGAAAAACAACATCATTATGGGCATTAAGTACATCATAATTTTCATTTGAGCTGCCATAGCTCCTTCCATTCCTGCTCCCGAAGTCATTTGACTATTAGCTTTAGTATAGAAAATCATAGAAATAGCCATCAATAAAGTAAATAAACTTACGTGAGCTCCATAGAAAGGAATATCAAAAGGCAATTCAAAAATGGAATCGTAAGTAGATAAATCTTCTGCCCAAAGGAAGCTTTTCTGACGTAAATCGAAAGTTGCCGGAAAAAATCTAAACAAAGCAAATAAAATGGGCATTTGTATTAACATAGGAATACATCCTGCCAAGGGATTTACACCTGTTTGTCTGTACAATGCCATAGTAGCTTGTTGCTTTTTCATGGCATCACCTTTATGTTTTTCGGTAAGCTCGGCAATTTCAGGTTTTAATACCTTCATTTTGGCACTACTCAAATAAGTTTTCCAGGTAATAGGGAAAAGCAAGGTTTTAATAATAATGGTAAGTAACAGTATTACGATACCGATAGACATGTCAAAACCTATTAGGAAATTAAATACCGGACGAATAATTAAGTGGTTTACCCAACCAAAAATTCCCCAGCCATAGTCAATAGCTTCATCTAACCCAACACCTACAGCTTTTAAATCATCCAATCGGTTAGGACCGAAATAATATTGCATGGCAAATGTCTCGTTGTTTTTAAACTCGTAAGGAAGTGTAATTCCTGCACTCATTTCTTTTACATGCGTATTTTTTAAGTCTTCAGGAACTTGTTTTGTTTCAACAAAAGAATTGGCATTTTCGAAAGGTTTGTCTTTAGCTATTAATGTAGCATTGAAATATTGTTGTTTAAACATAATCCAATCCATTGACGAAAGCATCTCTTCTTTTTCGTAAGCACCGGTTCCAATGTAATCAACTTCATTGTTATTGTATTTGTAGTAAGTTGTACTCGCCATTTCTTGACTTTGTATTGTCTTTTCCTGACTTGGAGTTACCATTTGCCATTGAATAATAGGCTCTTCGGTTAAAATTTCATTCATTCCTGAAGTGGTAAAGTCGAAATCTACCAAATAAGCACCTCCCGAAAGGGTATATTTATATTCAATAAAACTGGTTTTATCGGTAGTATATAATTTAAGAGAAAAGCTTTTACTATCTCCGTTTCCTACTTCAAATGAAGTATTTTCTGTATCAAAATACAGGTTTTCGGTATTGATAATTCGTAAAGAGTTTTTACCGGTAACTCCGGGAATAGAAAGTTCTGCATTGAATCTAGAAAGGTTTTCTTTGAACAAGATAAGTGGTAAAGAATCGTAAGTAACATATTCTTTTAATTCAACAGAAGTTATTCTACCACCTTTGTTAGAAACAGTAACTTTTATTTTTTCATTTTCTAGGGTAAATGTTTTTTCTTCGCCACTAGCTGCATTAGCAAACGGACCATATTCCAATTGATATTGAAGGTTAGATAATGAATCTGTACCAGTAGTTAATGCTATAGAATCAAGAGGAAGAATAGTGTTTTCAGCAGTTGTATCTTCTTTGTTTTCGGTAGGAGGAATTACTTCTTCAGCATTAGATTTATCTATTTGTTCGGTTTGCTTAGCGGCTTTGTCTTTTTTGGCTTTGGCTGCTAATTCTTCTTCTGTTGGTTGTGTTAAGTAACTAAAAATTAATAGGATTGCTCCAATTAATACCAATCCAATTATGCCATTTTTATCTAGTCCTTTACTCATTTATGTGGGTTTATTGAAAAATATTTTTTAACATTATTTGTTGTGATGATCGGCAGCTGCCTTAATAAATGCAGAAAATAATGGGTGAGGGTTAATTACCGTACTTTTATATTCCGGATGAAATTGAACAGCTACAAACCAAGGGTGGTTAGTAATTTCAACTATTTCAACCAAATTGTTTTCAGGGTTTAAACCTGTAGCAATCATACCTTGTTTTTCGTAGTCTCCTAAGTATTTGTTATTAAATTCATAACGATGTCTGTGACGCTCCTGAATTTTGTCGCTGTTATAAGCAGCAAAAGCATTGGAATTTTCTTTCACATTGCAAGAGTAAGCTCCCAAACGCATTGTACCACCTTTATCGCTAATGTTTTTCTGACTTTCCATTAAATAAATTACCGGAAATGGCGTTTCAGGATACATTTCTGTGGAATGTGCATCTGTTAACCCTAATACATTTCTACCAAATTCAATTACAGCACACTGCATTCCCAAGCAAATTCCGAAAAACGGTATTTTATTTTCTCTGGCATATTTTATTGCGGCAATTTTTCCTTCAATACCTCTTTCTCCAAAACCAGGTGCTACTAACACACCGTTTAAGTTTTCAAGTAATTGTTTGGCATTCTTTTCATTGATGTCTTCAGAATGTATCCAGTCAACTTCAACTTTAGTTTCTATGTGTGCTCCGGCATGTATGATGGCTTCAGAAATAGATTTGTAAGCATCTTGAAGCTCTGTATATTTTCCTACCAAACCAATTTTTATGGTTTGTTTCGGGTTTTTTAGTTTGGTTAAAAATTGTTTCCAAGCAACTAGTTGAGGTTCTTCGCCATAAGATAATCCCAGTTTATCTAATACCACTTTATCTAACTCTTCTTCTTGCATTAACAAAGGTACATCATAAATAGTATCAGCGTCCATTGCTTCTATAACTGCTTTTGGAGAAATGTTGCAAAACAACGCTACTTTTTCTTTTACGCCTTCAGAAAGTTTGTGTTCTGTTCTTAAGGCTAAGATATCTGGTTGCACACCTGATTCAAGTAGTTGTTTAACAGAGTGTTGTGTGGGTTTTGTTTTTAATTCTCCGGAAGCTGCCAAAAATGGAACAAAAGTTAAATGTAAGACAATACAATCAAAATCGGGCTCCCACTTTAGCTGACGAACAGCTTCTATATAAGGTAAGGATTCTATGTCTCCAACAGTTCCTCCAATTTCAGTAATTACAATATCATATTCTCCCGTATTTCCTAAAAGTTTAATTCTTCTTTTAATTTCATCTGTGATATGAGGAATTACCTGAACGGTTTTTCCTAAATATGCACCTGCACGTTCTTGGTTAATAACATATTGGTAAATTCTACCAGTAGTTACATTATTGGCTTGTGAAGTAGGTACATTTAAATACCTTTCGTAATGTCCTAAATCTAAGTCAGTTTCAGCACCATCATCTGTAACAAAACACTCTCCGTGTTCATAAGGATTTAATGTTCCCGGATCTATGTTAATGTAAGGATCTAGCTTTTGAATAGTGGTTGAATAACCTCTGGCTTGTAAAAGTTTAGCCAATGAAGCTGCAATTATTCCCTTTCCCAATGAAGATGCTACTCCTCCTGTTACAAAAATGTATTTAGTTGATGATGCCATTTTAAGGTTTGATACGATAAAAATTAAAGCGGCAAATTTAATAATCAATATGCAATTTTCAAGTATCTAAGCAGATTAAAAAGCAAACAATTATTTTATTTTATTCACAAAATAAATACCTACTAAAATTATAAAAATACTAACGATTTGAATGAAGTTAATTTCCTCACCATCAATAACTCCCCAAAAGATGGCAAAAATTGGTATGAGGTAAGTAACTGTTGAAGCAAATACTGCCGAAGTATATTTTATCAGTTGATTGAAAATAATAATAGATAATGCCGTACCAATTACAGCTAAAACCGAAACATACGCTAATGCTTTTAATGCTTCAGGATTAGTTGTGGTAGTTTCATAGAAATCAGTAAAAAACAAATAAATGATGCAAGGAATGCCTATGGTTAAAAAAGATAGGGCAGTAATAGCTATGGAATTTATTTCGCCTAAATATTTTTTAATGGTATTAACACTTAAGGCATAACACAAAGTAGCAATTACTACTAAAAGTGCATAAAATATGGGCGTATTGTTAAAATCAACACCGTTAGACATGATTAAGCCTATTGCTCCTATTAAACCAATAAAAACACCAATAAATTTTCCTTTTTGAACGGGAATTTTAAAAATAACAACTCCTAAAATTAGTGTAAAGAATGGTGTTAATGAGTTGAGCATTCCTGCTAAGGAACTGGTAATACCGGTTTCTGCTAAAGTGAATAAAAAAGCAGGAATACCACTACCAAAAACACCTACTATGGCTAAATATTTCCACCTGTCTTTTTTTACCTTATGAATGTATTTAAATAAAAAAGGCAATAAAAACAAAAAAGAAATAGCTATTCTTAGTGCTCCAACTTCGTCATGCGAATAAACTTTCATGCCTCTTTTCATTAAAATAAAAGAGCTTCCCCAAATAAAAGCAAGGAAAAATAAAAGGAGGTATTGCCAAATTTTCTTTTCTAAATTCATCTGAAATAAAAATGATGGCGAAATTCAGCAAATAAGTTTAGTTGACAAGTAATTTTGTTTTTTTTAGTTTTCAATTAGCTAGTTGTGTCTTGCATTACAAAAAGAAAAATAAGTTTTAGACTAAAAAAAATCCCCCGTAAAAAACGAGGGATTAAAAAGATTTTTATTTTTTAAAAATGTATCGGGTAATAAAGATGCCATTACCATCTTCTTTTCCTGCATCAGCTTCTACACCACTAACAACAGTTACTAACTCCCAGCCATTAGCAGCCATTTCATTTAATTTTGAAGTAATCATCGCATCGTTTGAAGCAACATTTTGGAAGTTTAATCCAACACCACTATAAAAGTTAAGCATTTTTGTTTCTGCTAATTCATCAACTTTAGCATCACTTCTTTTTATTTTACCTTGTTCACTGTCTTTACCATCAGTTCTTCCGGTAGTAAAATGATGATGATTTACCTCTGTAAGGTTTTCAATAATTCTAGAACGACCAATACCCATTGGAACAATAGATTCGATACTGGTAATAATTTTAAATTGTGTTCCTGTTGCTCCATCTTGAGTTTTTGGAGTAAAACTAAATAAACCTGCGGTAACAAATGCACCAACTAAACTAGCAATAATTAAATTTTTTTTCATGATTTTTATTTTTAAGTTAATATATAGATTTGATTAAAGATTTTTTTGATTAGCAAATTTTATTCCATTCCATAAATTAAAGAAGTAGGTCGGAGCATACTGTAATCGAGAGCCATACCACGAAAACATTTCGCCATCTACCAACATGATTTTGCTATTAGGACATAAGCTTTTTAATTCAGCTATGTGCTTTTCTTTAAAAGGATAAGGTTCTGATGATAGCAAAATAAATTCAGGTTGTAGTTGTTGTATTTCAGTTTCATTAATTTCAGGGTAACGTGTTTTGTTGCTCAATACATTTTTAAAACCACAATAATCCATTAAATGATGAATAATAGTGTCGTTTCCTACACTCATATAGGGTTTTTTCCAAATTAAATACAAAGCAGTATAGCGTTTAGTAAAATTGAATTGGTATTTTTCAAATTTTTGTTCGATAGTGTTAATTAACCTGCTAGCATTTTCATTTTTTTTAGTGATTTCGCCAATGGTTTTAATCATGTTGAGGCTATCTTTCAGCGTAGAAATGTCGCTTGTCCAAACAGGAAAAAGTTGTTGAAGAGCTTTAATTTCTGCTTCGGTATTTTCTTCTTTGTTGGCAATAATTAAATCTGGCTTAAGAGCTTTTATTTTCTCAATGTTCAGGTTTTTAGTGCCGCCAATTCTTGTTTTGCTTCTAAACCATTTTTCGGGATGGACACAAAATTTAGTAATGCCAACTACTTCGTTTTCTAAACCCAAATCGTAAAGCAACTCTGTTTGTGAAGGTACCACACTAATAATTTTTTTGGGAGTGTTGGAGATTTCAATGGTATGGCTAATTTGATCGGTAAAAAGCATGATTAATAGGTTTCTAAAAGCAAAATTGTTTTGGTGGTTGAATTAACTTTAAAGTTATTGTCTGTTCTGGAATTTACTACCCAAATAATGTTGTCATTTTTGTCGGTTAATAGCCAAGTTGTTTCTTTTTCAGGTATAGAAAATTTCTCATCAATAAAATAATCGCTCAATTTCTTTTTGCTTTTCATGCCAAATGGAGTAAAGCGGTCTCCTTCTTTCCATTTTCTAAAACACAAAGGAAAAGCAATTTTGACAGCATCTAAATAAGCAATGTTTTTGGCTGTTTTAAATGTAATATTTTCATTTTTAATTAATTCAAACTTAATATTTATAGGACTTTTGGAAAAATCATTGACGGTATTAATAATAATTGGTTCGGGTTGTTTTGCTGTTTTGGGAGAAAGCAATAAAAATGCTCTGTCTTTAATAAGTTGATGAGTAGTGGAGAAAAATTGCTTACCGGAATTTTTATCTAGTGAAAGCACAATTTGCTCGCAATCATCAAAATTAAAATGGTATGGTAATAAAAAATAATACAAGTAAGTAGCTAATGGATGTAGCTGTTGTAAGTGTTCAATATTGATTTTAACAAGCTCTTTTTCAGTGGTAAAACAACGCTTTTTTTCTGCTTCAATTTTCTGCATTAAAATATTTTCAGTAGCCGAAAAATGTCTTGCAGTTTTATTAAGTGATTCAATAATATTAGGATTAATTTCAACAAGTTTGGGTAATACCTTATGCCTTATTTTATTACGAACATATTTTACAGAAGTATTACTTTGGTCTTCTCTGTAACTTATTTGGTATGTGAAAATATATTGCTGAATTTCATCAGAAGTAAAACAAAGTAAGGGACGAATGATATGGTTGTTTTTAGTTTTTATGCCGTGAAGTCCGCTTAATCCAGAGCCTTTGGTTAAGTTAATTAACATGGTTTCAGCTACATCATTTTGATGATGAGCGGTAGCGATAAAATGGTAATGATATGTGTTTTTTATTTCTTCAAACCAATTATAACGCAATTCTCGGGCAGCCATTTGTGTTGAAATTTTATTTTTTTCGGCATATTCGGCTGTGTCAAACCTAATAGAATGGAAAGGAATATCGAGTTGTTGGCACGTTTGCTGAACAAAAAGTTCGTCCTCATCAGCAGCTTTATCTCTCAATTGAAAATTGCAATGAGCCACACCAATATTAAATTTAGCAGCTACAAATAAATGTAGCATTGCCATAGAGTCTTTTCCGCCACTTACCGCCAATAAAATTTTATCTGTTGGTTGAAACAGTCGATTACTCTTGATATGATTTTGAAATGCGCTTAACATACAGTAATGTAAAATTAGATTTTTACGATTAAGAAAAAAATAATCTGTTATTTTAAAAAAGAGGCAATTAAATTATTGGGATGAGTGGTTGGCATAATTTCAAAATCAAACCATTCTTGTAAAGGGACATCAAAGCCAAGTCCGTTTAAATAATTTTGTAAAGCAAGATTTAAACCATCGCTATATTGTTTATGATTGGCTCCAAGAGGGTCTTCGTGATACAAATCGTTTTGAGCAAACCCTTTAAACTTAGGGCCAACTATTTTAATTTCATAATTCTCAGGGTTTTTGCCAATAGGGCTGTGAGCAGTGGTGGTAAATAAGTGCCAAAACGCTGATTGAATACAGTTGTTTTCAAATAATTGTCTAACAATTTCAAGGGAGTCTATAGTTTCTTGATCTGTTTCTGTTGGAAAGCCATACATTAAATAGGCATGAACCATAATGTTGTTTTCTGCAAATGAATTGGTAATTCTTGCCACTTGAGCAATGTCAACGCCTTTTTTCATTTTCTCTAATAACCTGTCAGAGGCTACTTCTAAACCGCCTGTTACAGCTATGCACCCCGACTTTGCTAAAAGAGCACACAATTCAGGAGTAAATGTTTTTTCAAAACGAATATTAGTCCACCAAGTAATATATACTTTTCTTTTTAGTAATTCTTCGGCTAAAGCTCTAAGCATTTTGGGTGGAGCAGCCTCATCCACAAAATGAAAACCATAAGTACCCGTTTCTGCAATTATCTTTTCAATTTTATCAACCAAATCTTCAGCGGTAGTATTTTGGTAATTCGCAATGTAATCTAAATTAACATCGCAAAAAGTACATTGTTTCCAATAACAACCATGAGCAACGGTTAATTTATTCCACTTTCCATCTGTCCACAATCGGTGCATGGGATTCATCACATCTAAAAATGACAAATAACTATGAAGTGGTAAATCGGCATAACTTGGTGCGGGTAAATTGCTGTGATGAAAAATAGTATTAGGTGTCTTATTTTGATAGACTACTTTTTCATTTTCAAGGATGTAGGTTCTTTCTAATTCTTCTTTAGTTATTATTTTATCAAGGTATTCGCAAAGTTTTAATAGCGGACCTTCACCATCATTTAAGGTAATAAAATCAACATAATTAAAAATTCGAGTATCGGTTAAGGAGAGTAATTCGGTATTACAATAACCACCTCCAAAAGCAATTTTTGTTTTTTTAGCATGTTTTTTTATAAATTGAGCACAACGCAGTGCAGCGAATAGGTTTCCGGGAAAAGGAATAGTAAAACAAACTAGATCCGGTTGGTATTCTTCTAATTTACCAGTTATAAGTAATAGCAATTGATCTTCTATAATGGTGGTTTCAAAAGAAAGGTATTCATCAATTTCATCAAAACTACTTGCTGCTGTTGCAATTTGTTCGGCATAGCGTGTAAAAGAAAAGAACTCATCTATATTGGATTTAATAAAATCGCCTAATTCTTCAATGAAAAGTGTGGCCAAATGCTTGGCTTTATCTATGATGCCTAAATTTCCGAAACCATATTCAAATTCTTCTTCGTTTAAATTGGTGCTTCGGTGAGCTTTAGGTAAAAAATTACTTTGTAACATTTGGTAAGCAGCAGTAACCTCATGTTGTTGTAAAAAATGAATAACTCGATCTACTTTTTGTATATAATCTTCTCGTTGGTCATATACCATCGGAAATGCTATTTCTTCATTACTTTTTTCAACTTCTTTAAAGAGATGAGCAATAAAGTCTTTTGTAAAAATTTTGGTAAACAGTTCTATACTTAAATCACACTGATTTGTCTGAACACCTTTACTATCTAAAAATCCTTTTAAGTAAGTGGTAGCAGGATAACTGGTGTTGAGTTGTGTAAATGGTGGTGTAACTAATAAAACTTTTGTTTTCATGGGATAAAATTAGATTTTTCCGACTAAGAAAAAAACAATCTTTGATTTTCTAATTAGTCAAAATTTATTTTCAAAATCAATTGACTAATTTTATCCTTTAAAACACATAAAAAAATATCATGAAAATATATCCATTAAACACAGGGAGTTTTAAGTTAGATGGCGGTGCTATGTTTGGAGTGGTGCCAAAATCATTGTGGCAAAGAACTAATCCGGCAGACGAAAATAACATGTGTAGCTGGAGTATGCGTTGTATGTTGATAGAAGATGGCGATAGACTAATGATTATTGATAACGGCATGGGTAACAAGCAAGATGAAAAGTTTTTCGGACATTATTATTTACATGGAAATGATTCGTTAGAAGGAAATCTTAAAAAATTAGGCTTTCATCCTGATGATGTTACAGATGTTTTTCTTACCCATTTGCATTTCGACCATTGCGGTGGCGGAGTAAAATGGAATGCTGATAGAACCAAATATGAAGCTACTTTTAAAAATGCTACTTATTGGAGTAATAGTCGCCATTGGGAGTGGGCTACCGTACCTAATCAGCGTGAAAAAGCTTCTTTTTTGAAAGAAAATATTATTCCTATGATGGAATTTGGTCAACTGAAGTTTATTGATAAAGAAGGTTTTGATTATTTTGACATTTTATTGGCAGACGGACATACCGATGCTCAAATGATTCCGCATATTAATTATCAAGGAAAAAAAGTAGTTTTTATGGCGGATTTATTACCTTCTGTAGGACATATTCCTTTGCCTTATGTAATGGGTTACGATACTCGTCCGTTATTGACCTTAGATGAAAAAGCTAAGTTTTTAAAAGAAGCTGCTGACAAAGAATACATCTTATTTTTAGAGCACGATTCAGTAAATGAATGTTGCACCGTTCAGCATACCGAAAAAGGTGTGCGTTTAAAAGAAACTTTCAGATTTGATGAGCTTTTTAGCTAGAAATATAGCAATAATTGCCCTTGTTTTTTTAGCGAATATATTTTGCTGTCAATTATTTTCTCAAGGGACAACAGTTTTTATAGATGCAGAAGAGCAAGTGTTGTTTCAATTGTCAGTAAATGAAAAAAAACAAACTGAAGACTATGTTTCAAAAGTTCAGATAGTTGGATTGGTTAAGCAACAGAACTACAAGCTTACCTTTAATTTTAAAGATGACACCCTTCAACATACGACTAACATTTATGTTTTGGAAGGTGGTGTTTCTCAGCATTATCTATTAAAAAATAATAAATTGGAGTTGCTAAAAGTGTTGTTTCCTCCACATCAACAGCAAGTGGATAGTTCGGTTTTTACTATTCAACTAACCCAAATAATAGTAGCTGTAATTCCTGAAACAAAAGATACAATTGAAATGGAAAAAGATTCATTAGCTCAAAAAGTTCCTTTTGATGATTATTATCGAATGCCTGATTATGAAGGAGAAGTTGGTTGTCCGTGGCCGCTTAAAGATGAAGAGTTAAATGAGGTGAAATTAAAAATTAACAACCTAAGCATTGACGATAGAAAAATAGATGTTTATAGCGATTTTAGGCAATCTGAACTAGATTTTTGTATAACTGTAGAACAGCTTAGGAGCATAGTGATTTTGTTTGAGTACGATGAATTTAAAATGGAAATTGTAAAAAATTCATACCCATTTATTTATGATAAAGATAATATATTACTTTTGGAAAAAGATTTTAGTTATCAAAATTCCTTTGATGAATTAAAAAAACAACTTGGCATTTAACTTGCTAAGAGCGAACACAATATTAATTTAAAAAGAAAAACGATGAAAAAATTTTTATTATTTACAGCTATTATATTAGGCGCATATGTAGCTCAAGCACAAAATTGCAATGTTGTATTTTTTAATCAAGATGGTTCAAGATTTCAAGTAGTATTAAATGGTGTATTACAAAACATAAATTTTGAAACTAATGTAAAAGTAACCGATTTAAAATTCGAAGGAAGTTATAAAGTAACCGTTATTTTTGAGAACAATCAGTTTGCTTCTGTTACTAAATCTATTTATATGATGGATAACAATACAGAGTATTCATTTGAGATTAAGAAAAATAAAAAAGGAGAATATGTAATGCGTCCGAGTGGAATGGTTGCCATAGCTCAATCTCCTGCTGCTCCACAACAGTCTGTAGTTTCGTATTCAACAACACCACCTACTGCTCCGGCAGCAACAACCACTACTACTGTTCAGCCACAGGCAACAACTGATGTTGTGGTAACGGAAACTGTAACTACCACTACAACTGTTGATCCTGCTAATCAAGAAAATATATCGGTAGGAATGAATGTTGGTGGGGTAGGAATGAATGTAAATGTAAGTGTAAATGATGGTGGAATGAATACAGGAACAAATGTACAAACAACATCGTCTCAAACCGTTACTACCACTACGGTAACATCAAGCTCAACCAGTTCAGGAAATTATAATGATGGAATGACAACCAATCCTGTTCATGAGCCAGTTCCTGTTGAAGCCACTCCAACGGGTTGTTACCAAGCTATTCCTTCATCAGATTTTAGTGCAGGAAAAGCTTCAGTAGAAAAACAATCTTTTGCAGATACCAAATTGAAAGTTGCCAAAACATTTACCAAAAACAACTGTCTTTCTGTAAAACAGGTAAAAGAAATAATGACTTTATTTAGCTTTGAAGAAACAAAATTTGAATACGCTAAATTTGCTTACGACTTTTGTGTTGATAAAAAGAACTACTACCAATTAAGTGATGATTTTACTTTTTCTACCACTGTAGATGAATTCAACGAATTTATAGAAAGTAAGTAAATAATGATTTGTAACTAATTAAAAACAGCCACTTTAATTAATTAAAGTGGCTGTTTTTAGTTTATTATTTTCTATGCTTTGCGTCTTTGCTGTTAAAGTGCCAAGTGAACAACAAATCTCAAAAAAAGCTAATCCTAATCATAAATTCAATTAATTTCGCACTTTAACTTTGAAGATACTTTTTAGCGTAAGATGGATTTTAATAATACAGAAATAGCATTTGCCGGAAAATCAAATGCAGATTTAAAAAGAAGTTATTGGTTGTTTAAAATCATAGCTTGGAATTGGTTGATAAAAATTGGTCCTACGATGCTTAAAGTTTTTATGCCCTTATATTTTCCAATTCCTATTATTAGAGCCACCATTTTTAAACACTTTTGTGGAGGAGAAAGTATTGAGGAAACAGTGTCAACCACACAGGAGTTGGCTAAGTTAAATGTAAAAACCATTTTAGATTATTCCGTTGAGGGAGAACAACTCGATAGTGTTTTTGACGCTAATATATTAGAAACATTAACAAGTATTGAGAAAGCATCTATCAATAAAAATATACCTTTTGCGGTTTTTAAACCTACAGGTTTCGGGAGGTTTGAGTTGTTGGAAAAAGTAAATGCTAAAAAACAACTGACTGTTCAGGAAAAAGATGAATTTGAAAGATTTAAAAACAGAGTAGATACGCTTTGTCAGGCCGCTTTTAATGCTAATGTGCCTGTTTTTATAGATGCAGAAGAAACCTGGATTCAAAACCCTGTGGATGAGTTAGCTTTGGAAATGATGCGTAAGTACAACAAAGAAAAAGCCATTGTTTATAATACTGCTCAGCTTTACAGGTGGGATAGAATTGCTTATATTAAAGAATTGGTAGCTATTGCTAAAAATGAGGGTTTTATTATTGGGTTAAAGTTAGTGAGAGGAGCATACATTGAAAAAGAAAGAGAAAGAGCTGCTGCAATGAATTACGAAGATCCTATGCAAAAAACCAAAGAAGATACCGATAGAGATTATGACCTTGCTCAAAAAATTTGTGTAGAAAATATTGATGTGATTTCTTTTTGCAGTGGTACGCACAATGAAAAAAGTGCTTTGTATTTATTGGACTTAATGAAGGAACACAACATTGCTAAAGATGATGCACGAATTTATTTCGCTCAATTATTAGGAATGAGTAACCACATCAGCAATAATTTAGCGAAAGCATCTTATAATGTCGCTAAATATGTGCCTTATGGTCCTGTAAAAGATGTTACGCCATACCTTATCCGAAGAGCAGAAGAAAACACTTCCATCTCTGGACAAACAGGAAGAGAACTGCAGCTCATCCAAAAAGAATTGGAGAGGAGAAGAAGGGAGGTTTGAAATTTCAATATTTTTACTAATAAGCTCCAACGGAGCATAATTTTCTTAAATCAGGCTGATAGGTCTGATTACTAAGTTCAAGGGATTAGAGTATTTAATCAACAAACAATTTCTCATAAATCAATTTAAATAATCAATTTTTTATGAGATAGAATAGTATCTTTGTTACATCTTTTTTTTAAGGATAAAAGAGACAATATGTTCAATTTGCTGACAATATGCAATGAACTTTTAAATATAACGTAACAAATTAATATATATGGGGTGTAGTGGATGTAGCACAGGAAGAGGTTGTGGAACTTCTTCATCTGGCTGTAGCAGTAAGTCGGGAGGTTGTAATAAATTAAATGTAACCAATTGGCTTAACGACATAGAATTACCTTTCGGACAAGAACCATTTGACTGTGTTGAAGTTCGATTTAAAAATAACCGTAAAGAATTTTTTAGAAATACTGACAAACTGAGTTTAAATGTTGGTGATGTGGTTGCTGTTGAAGCAGCTTCTGGTCATGATATTGGAACGGTTTCATTAGCCGGAGAATTGGTAAAAAAACAAATGCGTAAGCACAAAGTAGATTTAGATTCTAAAGAAATTCTTAAAATTTACCGTTTGGCAAATGATGGAGATATTAAAAAATGGATAACTGCTCAAAAAAGAGAAGAAGATACCATGTTTAAAGCCAGGACCATTGCTATTGCCTATGGTTTGCAGATGAAAATTAGCGATGTAGAATATCAAGGAGATAATTCAAAAGCTATTTTTTATTATACAGCAGAAACAAGAGTTGATTTTAGAGAACTAATTAAAAAATTAGCAGAAGAGTTTAAAATCCGTATTGAAATGAAGCAAATTGGTGTTCGTCAGGAAGCCAGTAGGTTAGGAGGGATTGGTTCTTGCGGAAGAGAATTGTGTTGTTCTACTTGGTTAACAGATTTTAGGTCTGTTTCTACTTCTGCAGCACGTTATCAGCAGCTTTCGTTAAATCCTGAAAAATTGGCAGGACAATGTGGTAAGCTTAAATGTTGCTTAAATTATGAGTTGGATGCTTATACCGATGCGCTAAAATCATTTCCGGATACTAGCATAAACTTAAAGACTAAAAAAGGTGAAGCTTTTTATAGAAAGATGGACATTTTTAGCAATACACTTTGGTATTCTTACAAAGATGATCCTGTTCGTTTTATTGAGATGAAACTTGATAGAGTAAACGAAATTATTGCGATGAACAAAAAAAATGAGTTTCCTGAGGATTTAGCCATGTATATGGAAATTAAAGAGGAAGTTAAAAAACCTGATTACGAAAATGTTGTTGGACAAGATTCATTAACTCGTTTTGATAAGCCAAAAGGCAATAATAACAGAAATAAAAACAAAAGGAGAAAAAAAGGCGGGAAGCCCAACAATCAACAACGTCCTAACAATAAGAAAGAGTAACAATTATTCATGCCACAATTATTAAAAATAATCAGTATCATTAGTTTAATTTTTTTAATGGCTTCGTGTACCGATAATACGGTGTATGATGAGTATATTGCTATAGATAATGCTAATTGGAAAAAAGAGAATGTTGCTACTTTTGAGTTTGAAGCTAAAGACACATTACATCCTCATAATATTTATATAAATATCAGAAATAAAGGTGATTATGCGTATAGCAATTTGTATTTGTTTGTTACGATAAATGGACCAAGTGGAGATTTCTCTAAAGATACTGTAAATTGTGTTATTGCTGATAACAGGGGGAGATGGAAAGGTAAGGGTATTGGCGATTTGTGGGATTATCAGCAGCCTTATTTAGGAAATGTAAAGTTTGCTAAAAAAGGAATTTATACGGTTTATCTTGAACAAGCCATGCGTGTTGAGGATGGATTAAATGGAATATCAGATATTGGTTTGAAAATTGAAAAAATAACAACCGATAAATAGGTGTTTTGTATGTCCATGAGCGTTTTTTTTAAACATATTTTCATTATTGTTTCCTTGTTGTCTTTATCGACTGAATTAGTTGCTCAAAAAAAGCAAAAAGAAACTATTTATAAAACAGAATATGAGGATGTTACTAGGAATGCTTATAACAAAAAATTACTTTCACTTTCTGAAATACAACCCCCTAAACATATTGATTATAAAGGCCCCGAAATAACAACCGGATCAATCTTTTTGTTTGGAACAATTTCTTTAGAAAGAGCTTTCCCAACAGCTTATCCTGAAAATCATTATTTGCCTTATTATTTCTCATCAAAAGCGTATAAATGTCCAACAGCGTTGAGTTTGCTAAAATATTATCAACCCATAATTAATAAGGAATTAGAAAAACATCAATTGCCAAAAGAACTAAATTTAGTGCCTTTGGTATGTTCGGCTTTTAATCCAACTTCCAAAAATGGTATTGGTGGTGAAGGTTTTTGGCATTTAACTTACCCTCAGGCGGTAAAATACGGTTTGCGTGTAGATGAATTTGTTGACGAAAGACGAGATATGGAAAAATCCACTTTTGCTGCATTAAGCAATATTAAGCATTTGTATGAATTGTATCAAAATTGGGAGCTTGCTTTGGCAGCTTACTCTTGTGGAGTGGTAAATGTAAATAAGGCAATCTTACGTTCGGGAAAGAAAGATTATAAATCGCTTTATGAGTTGTTACCTACTGAAACCAACGAGTTTGTTAATGCTTTTACAGCCATGGTTTATATCGTTAATTATGATGATTATGAAGTTGTGAAGTTGAAGCCAAAATTTGATAGAGACACTTTGACTTTAGAAAGAAAACTTCAGGCTAAAGCATTGGAAGATGTTATAGGTTTTGATAAAAATCAGTTTGAATTTTTAAATCCAGTTTTAAATTTTGATAAAGCCATTTTACCTGCAAATTATCCCTTATATTTTGATAAAGCAGATAGGAAAAAAATAATTGAAATGAAGGATAGTATTTATTTTTATCAGGATTCGATATTGAATAAACCAAAGGAAATAGAACCTAAAGATGATTTAGAAAATATTCCGGATTTTGATGGAAAACCTGTTGTTTATACTGTAAAATCAGGAGATGTGTTAGGTGTCATCGCAGAGAGATATAAAGTTTCTGTTGCTGAATTACAAAGCTGGAATAACCTCAGAGGAACAAGAATAGATATCGGACAAAAATTAAGTATTTACGGAGAGCGACAAGCTGCTCCGGAACCTGTGGCTGAAGAAAAGCAGGAAGTAAAGCAAGAAACACCTAAAAACACTAATTTTTCAAGTGGAGATTATAGCATATATACTGTAAAATCAGGCGATAATTTATGGCTAATTGCTAAAAACTATCCGGGAATTTCTGCTGATGACATTATGAAATTCAATAATATTGATGAAAATTTAAACGTTGGCCAACAATTAAAGATTCCGAAGAAATAACACATCAAGAAACAGTACCTAAAGCTAAAATTGTTTCTCCACTAATAACGTTTGTAACGTTGGTAGCAGTATTTCTTTTGCTTTTTTTTGTCATGTTTGTTTTTCCTGCCGAGGGGATTAAAGTAGGAAAATATGAATTGCAATTTCCTACTCCCAACGAGTTTTTTGGTGTTGAAAATAAGTCTGACAGTATAGAAAGTTATGAAAAAGATTTAGCCATATTGTTTGATGATTCTACCATGGTGAAAGAAAAAATATCGCAAATAGATTCTACCATTATCAAACAAAAATTAGATTCATTAGCAGCATATAGAAAAAAACTGCAAGTTACTGATAAGTCTATACCTGCTTTGCATCGTTTTTTTGAAGCCTTAGAAAATGCTCAGAAGAAGAAAGTCCGCATCATGCATTATGGAGATTCTCAAATTGAAGTAGATAGAATAACCTCTTACATCAGAAATGAATTACAAACTAAATTTGGTGGTATTGGAGTGGGGCTTTTTCCTGTGGTTGATATCGCACCAAAAATGAGTGTAAACATTAGCTATTCAGAAAATTGGCAGCGTTATGCCGGTTATGGAGCAAAAGATTCTACTATAACACATCAGAGATACGGACCGCTAATTAGCTTTAGCAGGTTTGCACCAATGCCTCAGACTACTTTTTTAGATGAGCTTCCTGATAATGAAGCTTGGATTAAGATTAATAAACCCAAAGCATCTTACGGAAAAACAAAACAATTTACCCAGCTAAAAATAATGCTCAGTAATATGGTAACGTATGTAGATTACGAAATTATTGTTGATGGAACAGTAGCAAAAGAAGGAAAATTAGCTCCCAATTCACCTTTTGAGGTTATTACTGCTAATTTTAATACTACTCCCGAAGAAATTTTAATCAATTTTAAAGGTAAAGATAGCCCGGATGTATATGCACTTTCGTTAGAAGGAAATACTGGAGTGGTAATGGATAATATTCCGCTAAGAGGTTCGTCAGGAACAATTTTTACTAAGCTCGATAAAACCTTAATGGCAAATGCTTTTGCACACCTTTCACCAGATTTAATTATTTTGCAATTTGGAGGAAATGTAATGCCTTATATAAAATCAGAAAAAGAGTGTGAAGATTACGGGAATTGGTTTAAATCTCAAATAAATTTTATTAAAAGAAACAATCCAAAAGCAGCCATAATGGTTATTGGCCCGAGTGATATGTCTATTAAGGAAAAAACAACTTACGTTACTTACCCTATGTTAGAAGGAGTGAGAGATGCATTAAAAGACGCTGCACTTTCAACAGATTGTATTTTTTGGGATATGTATGAAGTAATGGGAGGTAAAAACTCTATGCCCGATTGGGTAAATGCAGAACCACCGTTGGCAGCTTCTGATTATATACATTTTACACCTAAAGGAGCAAAAAAGATTGCAGAGGAGTTTTATAACAAACTTACCGAAATGTATGTAGATTATAAGCTAGACGAGCCTCTTAATCCGTAACTTTGTTTTTATGAACAACAATCGACTTACAGATACAATTTGTGCTATTTCTACGCCTCCCGGTGTTGGAGCTATAGCTATTATACGACTTTCCGGAGCAGATGCTATTAATATAGCGAATACTGTTTTTCATGGGAAAGATTTACTAAAAGTACCATCTCACACCATCCATTTTGGAACAATAAGAGAAAACAATAAAATTATTGATGAGGTATTGGTAAGTATTTTTAAAGATAAAAAATCCTTTACAGGCGAAAATGCTGTGGAAATATCAACTCATGGCTCACCTTATATTCAGCAACAAGTATTACAATTATTATTGAAAAAAGGAGCTAAACATGCTCAACATGGTGAGTTTACCATGCGTGCTTTTCTTAATGGTAAAATGGATTTATCTCAAGCTGAGGCGGTTGCTGATGTTGTTGCTGCCAATTCTGAAACTGCACATCAATTGGCAATGGAGCAAATGCGTGGGGGGTTTAGTAATGAAATTAAAAAACTGAGAGAAGAGTTGATACATTTTGCTTCATTAATTGAGTTGGAACTCGATTTTAGTGAAGAAGATGTGGAGTTTGCCAACAGACAGCAACTGAAAGATTTAGTAACTAAATTACACGAAGCACTCCATCAATTAATACAATCGTTTAATGTTGGTAATGTTATTAAAACAGGTGTTCCGGTAGTCATTGTTGGCGAACCGAATGTAGGAAAATCTACTTTGCTGAATGCGTTGCTGAATGAGGAAAGAGCCATAGTTTCTGATATTGCAGGAACTACCAGAGATGTGATTGAAGATGAATTGAATATTAAAGGCATTAATTTTAGGTTTGTAGATACAGCAGGAATTAGAGAAACTACCGACCAAATTGAGTCGTTGGGGATAAAGAAATCGTATGAAAAAATTGATCAAGCCTTAGTGGTGTTGTTGATGGTTGATGCGGTAACTATTTCGAAAGAAAAGTTGCAAAGTGATGTAGCAAAAATTAGAGAACGCATTAGCAATAAGCAGAAAAAAATGTTTGTTATTGCCAATAAAATAGACAAAGGTAACGAGCAAGAAGTGTTACAAAAATTTGAAGGGATAGATGATGTGGTTTTTATTGCAGCTAAAGACAATAAAAATGTAGAAGAAATTACCAATAAGTTATATATAAGTGTTGCCGAAGGGTTGGTTAATACTAATGATACGGTGGTTACCAATGCTCGTCATCATGAGGCGTTATCTCAAGCAAATGAATATTTGTTAAGAGTTTTAGAAGGCTTAGACCAACAAATTACAGGAGATTTCTTGGCTATGGATATTCGTCAGGCACTTTACCATTTAGGACAAATTACAGGAGAAATATCTACAGATGACCTGCTAGATAACATTTTTAGTAAATTCTGTATCGGAAAGTAATCTCCCCATTTAAGAAAATTAATCCCTATCTGGATACGGGTCTTCTTTAGCATCTCCTTTACCACTAATTACTTTCCAATCGCCATGTTTACATTTCGGACATGGAGGCAAAGAAGTAACCGAAGGTACTTTAATTTGGTTTTTGCAATTATTACATTCATAAGTTCCGGCAGAAACATCGCTCCCGGCAGGTACATGGTCTTTTTTCATGGTGCGTAAGTTTTGGTTTGTCTCAAATTTAACGAATAAATTTTTAAGGTAACAGGTGAACATTTACCAACTCGCCTTTTTTTATAATTGTTGCATCAGCAGGAGTGAGTAATAATGCATTCGCATAAGCAAAAGATTGCAAGGCATCAGAGTTTTGTCCTTCCAAAGGAGTAACGGTTTTAAAATCGGTAGTTGCTTTTAAAAAAGTAGCTCTACCCGGTTTTTGTTTAATGTCTTTACTTAGGGGAAGTTGTAGTTGATTTAAAAAAGCTCGTTTCAACCCAAAAGACAGATTGATGTAAGGATAAATATACTCATAAAAGCAAGTAAGTGCAGCAGCAGGATTCCCCGGTAAACCAAATACTGCTTTGTTTTCTTTTTTGCCAAAAAATAGTGGTTTTCCTGGTTTTTGAGCCACTTTATAGAAGATTTGGCTTACTCCATTTTCTAAAATTCCTTGCTGAACAAAATCGTAATCGCCAACAGAAATGCCGCCTGATAAAATTACCATATCAGCATTATTAAGTGCAGTAGTTATGGCATTGGTAGTTGCTTCTTGATTGTCTTTTAGGTAACTGATAGTGGGTGAGATATTCATTTTTTCAAAAGCAGTTTTTAGCATTAAGCTGTTAGATTCGTAAATTTGTCCTTCTTCCAGTTTTTCTCCGGGAGCAACCAATTCGTTTCCTGTAATTAAGATGCTCACTTTAGGCAAAGCAAAAACACTTACTTCAGTAATACCCAAGGTAGCTAAAAAACCGATAGCTGCCGGATTTAAAACAGTTCCTTTGCTTAATGCCATATCTCCTTGTTTAATTTGATACCCTTTGGTGCGAATATTTCCGCCTGTTTTTAAATTATCATCATCAACAAAAAGTTGATTGTTTTCCACTTTAGTAAATTCTTGCATAATAACAGTATCGCAATTTTCAGGCACTTTTGAACCTGTAAAGATTCTTGCAGCTTCGTTGGCGTTGATATCTATTTTTCTGGTATCTCCGGCAGGAATTTCATCTACAATTGCATAACTGTTCTTATTGGTATTAAAGCGAAAAACATAACCATCCACTGCAGATTGATTAAATGGAGGGATGGGTATTGGAGCAGTAATATCTTCTGCTAAAACATAATGAAGTGCATCTGCCAAAGCAATTATTATGGTTTTACCAGTAGTTGCGTGTTTAATAATAAGTTGTTGCGCTTCAGAAACAGATATCATAATGCCGAAAATATTGGTTTTTGTAAAGATAAATGTAAAAAATACTTAGAGAACTGATTTATGTCAGGAATTTTTCCAAAAAAAGTAAACAAATTTGTAGGAGAAACTAAAGTTATGTCTTTTAATAAGGTAAATATTCCATCATGTATAAGTTGCAATCATAAGAAAAGTGGTGTTTCTATTTTTTGTAATTTAAATTTGCATGAGATTGAAGATCTATCGGAGCATAAAAGAAATCTTTTTTTTAAAAAAGGACAATTGGTTTTTAGTGAGGGAAATCAGCCTCACGGTATTTTTTGTATTTATAAAGGTAAGGTGAAGATACATAAAATGGGAGATGAAGGGAAAGATCAGATTGTTAGATTGGCAAAGGCTTCTAATATTATTGGGTACCGTTCCATTTTTAATAATAATACTTATTATGCTTCGGCAACAGCCATAGAAGATACAGAGGTTTGCTTTATTTCTAAAGCTTATATTATAGAGTTGATTAAAACCAATAGCAACTTAACTTTTAGTTTTATGAATATACTTTCTGAAGATTTAAAAAGAGCAGAAGAAAGCATTATTCATATGGCTCAAAAACATGTTAGGGAAAGAATTGCAGAGGCCTTATTATTACTGAATGAAGCCTATGGATTAAAAGACGATGGAAAAACGATAGACTCTACATTAACCAGAAGAGAAATTGCCAATATTGCAGGAACAACAACAGAAACGTCTATAAGAATGCTTTCGGAATTAGATAAAGATAAAATAATTCAGTTGGCTGGTAAAGATATCAGGATTCTTGATATGAAAAAACTCTATAGAACCGCTAATATATTTGATTGACAGAAAAATTAATGAATTTAATCATATTTGAATATGACGAATGTCATTTTTAAAGCATTGAATAACAGTTACTTTTGTTTAGTTTTTATAGATCAATTATATTTTGAATAGTAATAAACGACATACAATAAAATTATCTAAAGAGCTTATAGATAAGGTGAAGCACATTGCTGACTTTTTTAAAGCTTATGATAAAGGCGATATACTTTTTTTCGAAGGAGAAGTACCAATTTTTGTTTATTTTTTGGAAAAAGGAGAAATTTCATTGATAAAATCAGGAACAGATTTCGAAGTTGAAATTATGGAGCATAAAAAAGGAGATATTGTTGGTTTAGATTTAATTTTTGATAGTAAAAAATGTACTTATTCAGCAATAGTTAAAACAAACTCCGAATTACATGTCGTTGAAATAGAAAAATTTAAACAATTTTTAATTAATGAAAATAGTTTGTCGTTAGAGTTGATACGATATTTAAGTTCGGTTATAAAACAAATAGAAAATAATCCTATTTATTCTGTTAGGTAAGTTAGCTTAGAAAAAAACCTTGAGTATTAATACTCAAGGTTTTTTTCTATTTTTAAATTATTTACTAGGCTCAAAATGAGCAGTAAAGTGACGTAGAAATTGAGTTTCTTTTTTAATCTGATACCCTTTAACTTGTTTTTTGTTTTGGAGTATTTCACTAAAAGTTTCAATGACGTATTCAATATGGCTTTGTGTGTAAACTCTTCTTGGAATAGCCAAACGTACTAATTCCATTGGTGCAGGAATTAGTTTTCCGTTTTCATCGTATTTTCCAAACATTACCGAACCTATTTCCACAGTTCTTATTCCGCCTTTTAAATATAATTCGCAAGCCAATGCTTGTCCGGGATACTCATCTACAGGGATGTGGTTGTACAACTTTTTTGCATCAATGTAAACTGCGTGTCCGCCAATGGGTAACATAACAGGCACGCCAATTTTATGTAAATGTTCACCTAAATAGGTGGTACTTTTAATTCTGTATTCTAAATAGGTAGGTTCAAAAACTTCTTTTAAACCTATTGCCAACGCTTCCATATCTCTACCCGATAAACCACCGTAAGTTGAAAATCCTTCCGTAATGATTAATAAGTTGGTACATGCTTCTGCAATTGCACTATCTTTTAAGGCTAAAAATCCTCCCATATTAATAAGTGCATCTTTTTTGGCACTCATGGCTGCACCATCTGTTAAGGCAAACATTGCTTGTGCAATTTGTTCGTAGGTATGATTTTCAAAACCTTCTTCTCTGTGTTTGATGAAATAAGCATTTTCAGCTACTCTGCAGCAGTCTAATAATAACATTACACCGTGTTTTTTACAAATAGTACTTACTTCTTTAGCATTTTGCATACTTACCGGTTGTCCACCGCCACTATTGTTAGTTACTGTTAAAATAACAGCTCCAATGTTTTTAGCACCTTTTTCTACAATTAGCTTTTCTAATTTTCCAGTATTCATGTTTCCTTTAAAAGGATGGATTAATGCCGGGTCATGAGCTTCATCAATAACAATGTCTATTGCTTCGGCACCCGAAAATTCTATGTTAGCTCGGGTAGTGTCAAAATGGGTATTGCTGATAAATGTTTTGCCTTTTCCTCCTAAATAGCCGTAAATAATTCTCTCGGCAGCCCTTCCTTGATGAGTCGGCAAAATATATTCCATTCCTGTAAGGTGTTTTACTGCTTTTTCCATTCTTTCCCAAGATTTTGAACCGGCATAAGATTCATCGCCACGCATAATTCCTGCCCATTGTTCGGCACTCATTGCTGAGGTGCCGCTATCGGTAAGGAAATCTATAATTACTTGTTCCGATTGGAGTAAGAATGTGTTGTAATGTGCTTTTTCTAAAAATGCCTTTCTTTCTTCTTTGGTGGACATGTAAATGGGTTCTACCGATTTAATTTTAAAAGGCTCTATAATGGTTTTGTGTTTCATCTGTTTTTTGATTTTAACGTACAGCCGAAAATCTTCAGCCGTAATGATTGAAATAAATTTTTTTATAATAAAATAGTGGAATTCCCTTAGAAATATAAAGGATCTCGCTGCTTAATATTTTTGTAACAAGCAGGAGCTTTTATGTGAGAAAGCATATAGTATGTATGTTTTTGTAACATCTATCGGCAAAGTTAGATTATTACAATTGATTTAATTATGATAAATGTCATTAAGGTGTAAAATAAAGTTGACAAAAATTGTCAATAACTATAAAAACAAAGCATAACAAAGCACCATTTATTGAGTTTGTTTTTTAATAATGTAGTTTATGTATTTACTGATTTTTTAAAGATGGCGGGTTAAAATACCTTAGGTTGATTCTGAGGTATTTTTATTTTTTTAGGTTTAAAGTGGTTTTATATCCTAACCATAATATATTCTTATAATTTAAATTATTGTCTGATTGTAAGTTGTAAGTTAAAGAAAAACTATTTGTTGGGTTGATTTTATAGTTAAGCCCTATAAGTATTCGGTTTTGAGAAAAATAAAATGAATCAATATTACTTTTAGAATTGACAAAAAATTCATTTCCAATGTTTAAGAATAATTTTTTGTTTTTTAGATTAAAGTTAAAGAGGAATCTATATCTTAATCGTACAGTATAACTATCGGTAGAAGGATTGAAAAATTGTTGTTCAATCCTTATTCTATTGGCTAAAAAATGGGTGGTATGTAAAATTTCTTGATAGATTCTTATTTCTTTATTGGTAAGTTCTTTGTTAGAAAAACTGTTGGCGTAAGCAACTCCTAATGATAATTTTATTCGGTTAATTTTATAAGTATAAGAAGTCCTTATTAAAAAGAATTTGTAGTTATTTATTTTTCCGGTAAAACGATAAGTTATATCTGAATTGATTTCTGATTTATCTGATAATTTTATAGTATTGTAATATTGAGTCTATATCTCAGCAATTGCTTGTTCTTTGTTTTAAGCATAGAATTTAATCGGAGTTAAAAAACAAAGAAGTATTAAAATGAATTTTAAAAAAGTTGTCAATTTTTGAATAAATAGAAAAAAGTTAAGTCAAAAATAATTTCACACAGGCAATAAAAAGTACAAATGCCAGCATGTATCTTAATCCTTGATTATTGAATTTTTTACTTCCTAAATAACCACCTAAAAAACCACCAATTACTGCAATGCCAACCAATAAAAATGCTTGAGCATCTATTTTTACTCCGCTGCTTAGTTGTCCACCCATTGCTGCTGCAGAGTTAACCCAAATAAATAAAGCAGAAACAGCAGCGGCCTCTTTCATTTTTCCCCATTTCATTAGTAAAATTACAGGACTAAGAATTATACCTCCACCAATACCAATTAATCCTGAAAAAAAGCCAATAATTCCTCCAATACTTAACCCTTGCCATACTTTTACATCTTTAATGGTATCGCTTTCTTTTCCAAAAACGTTGAGCATTTTTAGAATGGCAAAAATTAGTAAAATTGCTAACACTTTTTTATAGATAGATGCATCAACTTCTATTAAACCACCTACAAAAGCTAGTGGAATAGAAGCAATAGCAAACGATAAGAACAGTTTTTTATTAAAGTATCCCGATTTAGCATAATGAATAAAAGAGATGGCAGCAACAAATAAATTTAGCAGTAAGGCGGTAGGTTTCATGGTATCAGGAGCAAAACTAAAAAGAGCCATTAAAGCTAAATAGCCGCTTGCTCCACCATGTCCTACAGCTGCATACATAAATGCAATCACAGGTAAAATTAGAAGGAAAATCCAAATATAATCTATTTCGAATAAATTCATTGGCTGAAAGTTTAAGCTAAAGTACTATTTTGATAGGAGATGGTATATGATTTTTTTCATATGTTTATATTCATTATTCGTTCATTTCTATTGTTGATTAATGTACTCATGAACTCGCTATAGCTCTTTTGTTCTTTATCGGTCATATGTAGCTTGCCAATAATCATTCTCGTGTGTTGAAATTTTTAACATGGCTCGTTTCATGGAAATAAAAAAACCCTAATCATTTAAATGATTAGGGTTAATGAACAATAGGCAGTTTTATTAATTGTTCTTAAAATCTCTACTTTTTCCAGGAAAATAATTTCTAGAAGTTCTTATTTCTTTGTGATTCCAATTCCAAATAACCAATTGGTATTTTCTCCATATATAATCGAAAGGAGCAACTAAAAAGTGAACAAATCGAGTAAATGGAATTATTCCGATAATTAAGAAAGCTGATGCAATGTGTGTTTTTACCATCAACAAAGCCATAGTATTGCTAGTAGAAAGTTGTGCAATTAAATCTACATTTGGATTAAATGCAAAAACCGAGCGTAAATAAGGTGTCATTACTGATGCAAACCAGTTAGAGCCCCATCTGCCATAATACGCCATTAATATTCCACTTGCAATTTGTACAAATAAGACTAAATAAACTACATAATCCATGTAATTAGAGACCATTTGAATTCTTTTGGTAGTTGCTCTTCTTTTTATGAGCAATAAAAGACCAATTAGTGAAGAAATAGCAAAGCCGAAGGCAGTAAATTCTAAAACTAATAATCGAACAGGAGAGCCATTCCATGCAACTACAGCATTTGGAATTAAGAATCCAATTAAATGACCAAAGAATAACATCACTATTCCCCAGTGAAAAAATTGACTACCAAAAAACAGTTTCCTGCCCTCTAAAAATTGAGATGATAATGATGATACCTGAAATCCTTTTTTCGTGTATCTGTAAATTGACCCTATTAAAAAAACTGCTAAAGCAACATAGGGAAGAGCTCCGAATAATAAATAATCTAACATAGTTTTATGGTTTTAATTTCACTTTAATTTTAATTTAATATTTCTCTTGATCGCCTTTTAATCTCTTCCGGTGTAGGAATAGATGTGGTACATCCATCAGTGCAGTCGCTATGTAAAAAAGCTTTGGCGTAAGCCGGAATAATTTCGGCTTCTATTTCGAACTTAATGTCTGCAAAATCTATTTTAAATACTTGTAATACTGCACTTATTACATTTTTGTAGATATTACCATCTTTAATGCCTTCCATAATTACAACCTTCTGCTTTTTGTTCATTACCTTTTCTCTAATTTTCACTTTAGCAGCATCAAATTCAGACAGCATTTTTTCTAATGCAGGAATCATTACCATTACTACCAACTCATTGATAAAATTTTCATCTTTGTGTAGTGGAAGCAACCTTAAAACATAGGGCAAGTTGTCCGCTAGCTCATGTCCGTAATCGTTGTTGTATTTTTCTTGTTCTACTTTCATATTTACTAAAAACTCACCTCTTTTGTAGTCTTCGGCAAAAATTACATAGCCTAAATCTAAAAAGCAGATAGCTTGGATATGAAATGTTTTTTGAAAAATTTCCTCAATCTGATAAAAAGTGGAATTAGCAATAAATTCTGAAAAACGATTGAACTCATCACCAGCATCAGGGTAGTTTTTATCCAAAAAAACCTGAATTTCAATTACTTTTTCAAAAATATCCTCTTTAGGATAGATGAAAAGTTCTGAAAGTAAGTTGTAATGTTCTAAGTTTTTCATAAATGAAATTTTAAATGTTGAGTGTTAAATGTTGAGTTTGGTAATACGATATTTAAGATTCATAATTTAACATTCATAATTTCTAAAGCCCTCTTGCTGGTTTTTCTTTAAATCCAAATCCTGTGCTTCCTTTATAATCACCAGTGTTTTCAAGCATTTCAATTGCTTCTTCACGGTGAGCAGCAGGAATAACAAAACGTTCTTCAAATGTTGCTAAAGAGGTTAGTCTGAAGATAGCATTTGCAGTATCTACATCTATACTTGCTTCATTCATTACTGTATTTAATTGTTTGTCGGTTACATCTTTAACAGTAGTATCTCTTCTGGAAACTCTAACCGCATGTAGTTTTTTGAAAACATCAATTACTTTGTCGTCATTTCCAGCTGTAAATAAAGAAGATAAATAACGAATAGGCACTCTTAATTTTTCAACTCCTGCTAATAAGTGTTCAGAAATGGTATCATAAGTTCCATCAGCACTTACAGAAGCCATTGCCGGTAACAATGGTGGAACGTAAAATAAATTAGGCAATGTTCTGAATTCAGGATGGAGTGGAAGTGCTATTTTCCATTCTTTTACAAATTTATAAACAGGTGAGTTTTGAGCTGCTTTAATGGTTGAATCTGCAATACCGTTTTCTCTAGCTGCTTTAATTACTGCTGGATCATTCGGATTTAGATAAATATCCATGTGTCTGTCCACTATTTCTGATTCATTGCATGATGCAACAGCTTGAATTCTGTCAGCATCATATAACATAACTCCTAAATAACGAATTCTTCCTACGCAAGAGTGCATACAAGCCGGTGGTTGTCCTGATTCTAAACGTGGATAACATAGTACGCATTTTTCAGATTTTCCGGTATTCCAGTTGTAATATGATTTTTTGTAAGGACAAGCAGTTACACACATTCTCCAAGCTCTACATCTCTCTTGGTTAATAAGTACTACACCATCTTCACCTCTTTTGTATAAAGCTCCTGATGGACAAGATGCTACACAAGCAGGGTTTAAACAGTGATTACAGATTCTTGGTAAATAATGGAAGGTCATTTTTTCCAATTGGAACATGGCTTCTTGTTCTGCCTGACTTAAATGTTTGAAGTTAACATCCTGACGAGCATAATCGGGGGTTCCAGATAAATCATCATCCCAGTTTGGTCCTGATTGAATTTCTATAGGTTCTCCGGTAATTAATGAAACTGCTCTACCAATTGGTTGGTCATCGCCTTCAGGAGCATCAAATAAATCTTGATAACGGTACGCCCATGGTTCATAGTAGTCATCTAACACCGGCATGTTGGGATTGTGAAAAATGTTTTTCAGTCCTTTCAGTTTTCCGGCACCTTTTAACGATACACTATCACCATCTTTTTTCCAACCTCCCTGATAAATATCTTGGTCTTCCCATTTGGTTGGATATCCTGTTCCTGGCTTAGTTTCTACGTTGTTCCACCACATGTATTCAGCTCCTTTTCTGTCTGTCCAGATGTTTTTACATGCTACAGAACAAGTATGGCAACCGATACATTTGTCGAGGTGGAAAACCATTGCTATTTGAGATCTTATATTCATAACTTTGAAGTTTTAAATTTTAAGTGTTAAATGTTGAATTATTTTTATTTAAAATTTATCATTCAACATTTATAGTTTCTAATATTCTACTTTTGTCATTTTACGAACTAATACATGCGTATCACGGTTAACTCCTACAGGCCCCCAATAGTTGAAGTGGTAAGAGAATTGACCATAACCACCGCACATTAAGTTTGGTTTTAAGTGAACTCTGGTAAATGAGTTGTTCATTCCACCACGTCTTGGTTCTCCTTTTTTACCTCTTCTTTCTTGAGATTTGGCAATGTTGTAGGTTCTTTCCACAGCATGGTAAACGATACAAACTCCTTTTGGAATACGAGCACTTACACAAGCACGAGTTACATAGGTTCCGTGGTCATTATAAACTTCTACATGATCGTTATCTTTAATTCCCAATTCTTCAGCATCTTGCTCACTTAGCCAACATGGTTCTCCACCTCTTGATAAGGTTAACATTCTTAAGGTATCACCGTAAGTTGAGTGAATGTGCCATTTTCCGTGAGGAGTTAAACAATTTAATACTCTTGCTTTTCCATCATTTACAGTAACCCTTAAATCACCATAAGCTTCAGGTGTTGGAGATGGTTTGTAAGTAGATAAATGTTCTCCAAAAGCAATATAAGCATCATGGTCAAGGTAGAAATGTTGTCTTCCGGTTAATGTTCTCCATGGAACTAACATATCTACGTTGTAGGTATAGGCAGCGTAGGTTCTTCCTTCGTGCATTAACCCCGACCAAAGTGGTGATGAATTGTATCGTTTTGGTTGAGCTTGTAGATCTCTGTATTCCATTTCAATTTGCTCGTAGCCATCCCCCAATCTTTCAATCTCTTTAATACCTATTTTTTTACCCATTATTTCGTAAGCTCGTTTAGTTAACTTACCATTTGTAAGGGTTGATAATTTTAATACAGCATTGATAGCTTCCACATCTTCTTTTAATGATGGGTATTCTGTTCCGTCATCCCATTTACTGATGTGTTGTCTATTTTCTAACATTTCGCCATAAACATCTTCACAATTGTAGTGGTTACCGTGTGCTCCTAAACCATTTTTGGCAACACCACTTCCTAACGAAATAAATTTGTCATAAATTTTGGAGTAATCTCTTTCAACAAATCCAATTTTGTGCATTGTTTTTCCTGGAATTGCTTCACATTCTCCTTTGCTCCAATCTTGTAATCTTGGTTGAGTAATTTCATCTTTAGAATCGTGAGATAGAGGTGAATTTACCACATCTTTCATAACTCCTGGTAAATACTTTGGAGCCATAGAGCTTACTCTTTCGGCTAATGCTTCAAAAATTTGCCAATCTGTTCTTGATTCCCAAACAGGATCAATTGCTGCAGAAAGTGGATGGATAAACGAGTGCATATCTGTTGAGTTGATATCTGCTTTTTCGTACCAAGAAGCGGTAGGAAGTACAATGTCAGAATAAAGTGCTGAGGTATCCATACGGAAATTAATATCAATTACTAAATCCATTTTTCCTCTTGCTCCTTCTTTTTTGAACACAATATCTTCAACAATATCACCAGCTACTTCATCTGCAATTTTATTGGTATGTGTACCTAAATAATGGTCTAAGAAATATTCATGTCCTTTTGCAGAAGTTCCAATGGCATTTCCTTTCCAAATAAACCAGTTTCTTGGGAAGTTAATTTCTTCGTCCGGTTCAACTACAGCATGTTTTAATTCGCCAGAAACTAATTGTTTAACAATGTAGTCACGCATTTCGTCATCAGAATTACAACCTGCTTTTTGAGCATCTTTCACTATTTCGAAATTATTTTTGTTGTATTGTGGATAATAAGGCATCCATCCGTTACGAACTGCTTTTACAGCCCAATCAGCAGTATGTGTATGTGCTAATTTGTTTTCAGGAACAGAGTTATAGAATTTTTGATTTCCATCATACCTCCATTGTGAAGAGTTGATGTAATGCCAAATAGGTCCTTGTTGTAATCTTGGGATAGTTCCCCAGTCTTTAGAACTCATAATAGTTGACCATGAATCCATTGGAGCTAATTTTTCTTGTCCAACATAGTGATTCATTCCACCACCATTTTTACCATTACAGCCGGTTAGCATTTGAGCCATAATAGAAGCTCTGTACATTAGATTTCCATGAAACCAGTGATTAATAGCAGCTCCAACAATTACCATACATTTACCTTCGGTAACTTCTGCAGTATCCGACCATTCGCGTGCTAATTGTAGTACAGTATCTCTACCAATTCCAGTAAATATTTCTTGCCAAGCAGGAGTGTATGCTTGATCTTTATCGTCATAAGATGTCGGGTAATCGCCTGCCAAACCTCTACTAACTCCATATTGTGACATAGTTAAATCGTAAATGGTTGCTACAGGAACTTTTTCGCCTGATGCTAATGTGATGTAACGAACAGGAACACCTCTCATGGCTTTTTTGTCTAATCCATATTCTACAAATTCAACTTGAGCAACCTCATCGTGTTTGTCTATAAATGTTAATTCTGGGTCGTATTCAACTCCGGTAACATCATCAGTATAGGTTAAATTCCAGTTGCCATCTTTTCCGTCCCATCTTTGTCCCATAGAACCTATTGGCACAACTAGATTGTTGGTTTTGGTATCGAAATTCAAGAATTTCCAATCACCGTTATTGATGTCTTTGTATGAAGCCATTTCATTAGCTCTAACCATTCTTCCGGGAACTAATTTGTCTCCTTCTTTATTCAAACGAACTAAGAATGGACAATCGGTGTATCTTTTTACGTAATCAATAAAATAAGGTGTTTTTTTGTTGACGTGGTATTCTTGTAAGATTACATGTGTAACCGCCATCCAAAAAGCACCATCAGAACCAGCATGAACAGGAATCCATTGGTCAGCATGTTTGGTAACCATACTGAAATCAGGAGACATTACTACAGTTTTAGTCCCATTATGACGAGCTTCCGAGAAGAAGTGAATGTCTGGAGTTCTTGTCATTCCTAGATTTGCCCCCATGGAAACAATGAATTTAGAGATGAACCAGTCAGCACTTTCGCATACATCTGTTTGTTCTCCCCAAATTTCCGGGTAGGCATTTGGTAAATCGCAGTACCAATCGTAGAAACTTAAGTTTACACCACCCATTAATTGTAAATACCTAGCACCAGAGGCGTAACTTAACATACTTTTTGCAGGAATTGGAGCAAAACCAATAATTCTGTCAGAACCATATTTTTGTACCGTATATATGTTAGCAGCAGCAATTAAATCTAACGCTTCATCCCATCTAACTCTTCTGAAACCACCTTTACCTCTTGCTCTTTGGTACCTTGCTCTTTTTACGGGGTCTTTTTGTAAGTTTTCCCAAGCTTTAACCAAATCTCCTCCGGCAGCTTCTTTTTCAGCATTAAATAAATCTAATAAAGCACCTCTCATAATAGGGTATTTAACACGGATAGGGCTGTATAAATACCATGAATAGGAGATGCCTCTTTGACAACCTCTTGGTTCGTAAGGAGGAACTTCTTTGTTAAATTGTGGGTAATCTATTTGTTGCATTTCCCACACAACAATCCCATCTTTTACATGGATTGCCCATGAGCAACCACCTGTACAGTTAACACCGTGAGTACTTCGTACAACTTTGTCATATTGCCATCTGTTACGATAAAACTCTTCCCATTTTCTGGTTTTTGGTGATATTATATCTTCTATCCAGCTCATAATTTTTTGTTTTAAGTGCCTATTAATCTCACTTAAGAGGAGAGGCGTGTGTTAATAAATATTTTTTGATGTTGCTGCTTTAATTTGTCTCTTGTAAATGTCTTCTTTCACACATTTTCTTTTTCGTTCTATATATACTAATAATATAATAGAGGCTATTACTAAGAAGGCTACTCCTCCTCCATAAATAAGTAAATGATCGTTATATACTCTCTGTGGTTGATATACATTGTTTACTGCTGCATCATTAAAAAATGCAGATAGTTGAAAGATTTCTTTTTCTGTTAGAGGATGATTTTGATATGAGGAAGCCATAGCAGGAAAAGGAGGTGCACTTAAAATGCCATTTAGTCCGGCTCCACCTAATCTTTCATATACTTTTGTTAAATCTTTAGCAAGTAAACCTCCGGCAATTAAATCTCTGTGATTTACATTGTGGCAACTGATGCAAGAAACACCACCATTTTCTAATGGTTTGCTACCATCAAAAAGTTTTACGCCAAATGCAATATCCTCAACAGATGCATTGGCAGGGTCTAAAGCAGGGTTGGTTTCTGGAACTATTTCTGTAGTGGTTTCTTCAGTAACTGCTTCATCTAAAACTTTAGGGCTATTTTCAGCAATGTAAGCAATGAGGGCTTTAATTTCAGCATCGTTAACATTTTGATTGGGCATTGGGTAGCCGTACTCATTGATAATAGTTTTAGCATCAGCATCAGTTTCGCCAAATGCTTGTGCATTTTTAACAAAACTAACTATCCAGTCTTTGGCTCTTCTATCGGTAATTCCTGCTAAATCGGGACCAACTAATTTACCTTTACCTACAGAATGACATGCACTGCAATTTTGTTTAAAAAGTGAAGCACCATCTTGAGCTATAATAGTGGTAGAACCACTAATTAATAAAGTGAAAAATACTGTTTTTAATTTCATAGCAAACTCTTTTAATTGATTTGAATCATATTAAAATAACATGATTACTGATTTTGCTATAAAATTCCTACGTTTTCAGTTGTTTGTAAATGATTTGAATCATGGATAATTATGATTCTCATCATAATTACATGAAAATTTAAGTAGAAAAAAATGATGAATGAGTGTTATTATTCTGCTAATTGTTGTAAAGCATCAGGATTCAGAATTTGAATAGATTTGCCGTTGGTAGAAATTATTTTTTCATCGCTCAATTCTTTTAGTGTTCTGATGACACTTTCATAAGTGGTGTTTGCGATGCTGGCGTAGTCTTTTCTTGGTATAGTATAGGCTAAAACAGAGTTATCGTGCTTTGTAGTGCCGAAAACCTTTTTGTTATATAGAATAGCTCTGGCAATTCTGTTTTTTACTTGCAGATGGTTGATTTTAGTTTCAGAAGTTCTAAGTTCTTCCGCATAAAACATCATTAATTGATAGGTAAAATCGGGATTAGTTTTGGTGATAATATTAAAAATATTTATAGGAATAAAACTCAATTTAGTATCCTCATAGGTCTTAGCTGAAATGGGATATTTCCAGTCTCCTCCTAATCCTCTGTGCCCCAAAATCTCAGCATCTCCGGCTAACCTAAATATTTTTTCTTTGTCATTATTTTCAATGTCAAATACTTTTACTTTTCCTTGTTCGATAATATAAAGTCCTTTAACAGTATCGTTCTTATGAAAAATAATGTTGTTTTTAGGAATGGTTACAATGGATTTGTGAAATTCGATAAAATCAATCCATTCTTCGGAACAAAATTGTTTAAAAAAGGAATCCATATTAATTAGTATTTGATTGTGTCAAAATTAGCTTATCAATGAATTTAAAAATATGATTTTTTTCAGGTGAATAAAAAATAATTTTGTTGGATAATAATTTTAAATGAAACCTTTTATATCTAAAAACGGTAAAAGTCAACATTGTTTAAAAAAATATAGTTTATGAAAAGAAGTTATTTTCTCGTATTTATAATATTATTTTCAAATTGGTTTTTTAATTTATCTTTTGCACAAACTAGTCAAGAGTTTTGGTTTGCACCTCCTGAAGTCACTTCAGGTCATGGGGCGGCAGCAACACAGGGTTTACGATTGGTGATGGCAACCGGAGCAACTCCAGCTACAGTTACTATTGATCAACCTGCTAATTTGGCTTTTAATGGAGGAACTCCAATAGTTATAAATATCCCTGCAAATTCAGGTCATATTGAGGATATGACACCACACACAGCTGATTTAGAAACTGCACCTCAGGATGTTGTTTTAAATACAGGACTTCATATTTCTTCTACAGCAAATATTACTTGTTACTATGAGGTTATAACTCCTTTAAATCCAGATATTTTTGCCTTAAAAGGAGCAAATGGACTTGGAACAGAATTTTATACTCCATTTCAGAATAGTTGGGCAAATGGTGTTTATACACCTCCTGCCTATACATCTTTTGATATTGTTGCAACAGTTGATAATACAACTGTATTGATATACCCTAGAGTACCTTTAGACGGAGGGCATCCAGCTTTAACATCATATTCTATAACATTAAATAGAGGACAAACTTATTCGGGAGCTGTTACTGGAGGTGTTGGAGCAGACAATCCTGCTGGAACAGCTATTGTTTCAGATCAACCAATTGCTGTTTCAATAAAAGATGATTCTGTGAACCCTGCACCTGCAGGATGTAGGGATTTAAATGGTGATCAAATTGTACCTGTTGATATTGTGGGTAATGAATATATAGTAACCAAAGGAGGTTTAACAACTCCTGAATATGCATATATTGTTTCAACAGCAAATAATAATCTTATAACAGTAGCGGGAGTTCCTGTGGCTAATTTATTTGCAGGTGAAACATTCAGAGTTACGATTAATGACCCATCTACATATATTACTTGTTCTCAACCTGCTTATGTGTACCATGTGTCTGGATTTGGATGTGAAACAGGGGGAGCTTTATTGCCCCCTTTAAATTGTGCGGGTTCTTCACAAGTTAATGTGGTACGGTCAACAACAGAATTCTTTGGGTTAAACATAGTTGTACAAGCAGGAAATGAAGGAAATTTTCAGCTAAATGGTAATCCAGCTTTGATTCCAGCAGCTGCTTTTGCACCTGTACCTAATACAGGTGGTGTTTGGTTGGCGGCACAAATAAGTTACAATACAACAGATGTTCCTGTTGGAACGAATAACTTAATTACTAACTCTACAGACGTTTTTTCTGTTGGATTAATTAATGGTGGAGCATCTTCAGGTACTAGATTTGGTTATTTTTCTGAGTTTTCAGGAAAAATATTTGTTAATGCTGGTGCCGATATTATTGTTTGTGCTAATGATAGTGCTCAACTGAATGGTTCTGTTACAGGTGGAGCTACAACAGGTATTTGGTCATCTAATGGCTCGGGTACTTTTGTGCCAAATAACACAACTTTAAACGCTCAGTATGTTCCAAGTAATGGAGATATATTAGCTGGAAATGTTACATTGACATTAGCTTCAACTAGTATTTGTTTTCCAGAAACAGATCAGGTAAATATTACATTTACACCTGCTCCAACCGTAAATGCAGGAGTTGATCAAACCGTTTGTGGTAATAATCCTGTGGTTTCCTTAAATGGTTCAGTTACTATTGCAACAGGAGGAGTTTGGTCAGGAGGAGCAGGAACTTTTGCTCCTAATGCAGCGGCATTAAATGCAACATATACACCAACAGCGGGAGAAATCTCTAATGGATCGCTTACTTTGTATCTAACAACTACAGGTAATGGGACATGTTACCCGGAAGTAGATTCTATGGTAGTAACTTTTGGACCTGCACCAACAGCAAATGCAGGAGCAAATCAAAGTGTTTGCGAAAATAATCCTGCAGTATCACTTTCCGGTACAGTTACACTTGCCACAGGAGGAGTTTGGTCAGGAGGAGCAGGAACATTTTCTCCAAATAATACATCTTTAAACACAACCTACACACCAACTGCAGGAGAAATTACTAGTGGTAATGTAACATTAACACTTACAACCACAGGTAATGGTAATTGTAATGCAGTTTCAGATAATATTCTAATAACATTTACACCAGCACCAACAGCAAATGCAGGAGCAAATCAAACCGTTTGTGCCAACAATTCAAATGTTAGTTTAAATGGTTCTGTTACAGGAGCAACAGGTGGAAGTTGGTCAGGAGGATTGGGAACATTTACACCCAATAATACCAGTTTAAATGCGACTTATTCTCCTACTGCTGCAGAAATAGCTGCAGGAACAGTAACCCTTACATTAACAACAACTGGTAATGGAAACTGTAGTGCAGTAACAGATAATATGACTATTACCATAACACCTGCTCCAACCGTAAATGCAGGAGCAGATCAAACGGTTTGTGGGAACAATGCATTAGTAACCTTAAATGGTTCTGTTACTATAGCATCGGGAGGAATTTGGTCAGGAGGAGCAGGAATATTTACACCCAATAATACCACCCTTAATGCAACTTATTTACCTTCATCTGCTGAAATAACTGCAGGGACAGTAACGTTAACGCTTTCAAGTACTGGTAATGGAAATTGTAATACAGAAACTGACAATATGACCATTACGATAACTCCAGCACCACAAGTTAATGCGGGAACTAATCAAACATTATGTGCGAATAATGCAAATGCAACACTTTCTGGAGTAGTTTCAGGAGCAACAGGAGGAGTTTGGTCTGGAGGAACGGGCTCATTTAATCCGAGTGCTACAGCGTTAAATGCTATTTATACTCCTTCTGCAACTGAGATTTCTAATGGTAGTGTAATACTTACATTAACCTCTACAGGAAATGGTAATTGTAATGCTGTTTCGGACAATGTTCAACTAACTTTTACATTGCCACCAACAGCAAATGCAGGAGCAGATCAAACTTTATGTTCTAACAATGCTGCCATTTCTTTGAATGGTTCGGTTACTATAGCAACTGGTGGAGTTTGGTCAGGTGGTTTAGGAGTATTTACACCAAATAATAATACGCTAAATGCAACCTATAATCCAACTGTTGGAGAAATTGCTTCAGGTTCAGTAACACTAACATTAACAACAACTGGTAATGGAAATTGTGCTTCTACATCAGATAATATGACAGTTTTCTTTACAACATCACCAACTGTTGAAGCTGGAGTAAATCAAACGGTATGTGCTAATAACCCAACAATTACATTAAATGGTTCTATAACAATAGCAACAGGAGCTGTTTGGACGGGAGGAAGTGGAACATTTACTCCAAACAATAATACGTTAAATGCTACATATACTCCTTCAGCAGCAGAAATTACGGCTGGTTCAGTAGTACTTTACCTTACTACAACAGGAAATGGAAATTGTTTAGCAGTTACGGATAGTATGACTTTAACAATAACACCAATCCCAACAGCTAATGCGGGTGCTGATTTGACATCGTGTAGTAATAACCCTATAGTTACTCTAAATGGTTCCGTAACAGGAGCAACAGGAGGAGTTTGGTCAGGTGGGGCAGGAGTGTTTACTCCAAGTAATACATCATTAGGAGCAACCTATACCCCTTCAGCAGGAGAAATAACAGCAGGTACGGTAACGTTAACATTAACTACAACAGGAAATGGAAATTGTAATGCTGTATCTGATAATATGACGATTACAATTACTCCACCACCAACAGTTAATGCAGGAGCAGATCAAACAGTATGTGCCAATAATGCAAATGTTACTTTAAATGGTTCAGTTAATTTAGCTTCAGGTGGTCAGTGGACAGGTGGGTTAGGAATATTTACACCGAGTAATACTGCGTTAAATGCTATCTATACACCAACAAGTGGTGAAATAGCCTCTGGAAGTTTAACATTAACGTTAACTACAACAGGAAATGGCAATTGTAATCCAGAAGCTGATCAAATGGTTATTACCTTTACTCCAGCCCCAACAGTTAGTGCAGGTGTAGATCAATCGGTTTGTGCTAATAATGCAACAGCAACATTAAATGGAGCAGTTAGCATTGCAACTGGAGCTCAATGGTCGGGAGGTTTAGGTGCTTTTGCTCCAAATAATACTACTTTAAATGCAAGCTATACGCCAACTGCTTCAGAAATAGCAAATGGTTCTGTAATGTTATACCTAACATCTACAGGAAATGGAAATTGTTTAAGTGTTGTTGATTCTATGTTGTTGACAATAACACCAGAACCTGTAGTTAATGCAGGGCCTGACCAAACAATATGTGTAAATAATTTAAGTGTAAATTTAAGTGGTTCTGTTAGTGGACCAACTTCAACAGGTGTTTGGACAACTTCGGGAACAGGTGTTTTTGTTCCTAGTAATACCAATTTGAATGCGGTTTATCAAGCTAGTGCTCAAGATTCGATAGCAGGAACAGTAACATTAACGTTAACATCAACAAATAATGGTAATTGTAATGCTGTTTTTGATGATATGGTAATAACTATTTTACCTGCGGGAGGAGCTAATGCAGGAGCAGATCAAACGGTTTGTGCCAACAATGCTAATGTAAGTTTAACAGGAATAATAACAGGAAATGCATCAGGAGGAGTTTGGTCAACAAGTGGAACAGGAGCATTTTCTCCAAACAATACCAATTTAAATGCAACTTATCTTCCAAGTGCGGCAGATATAGCTAGTGGTTCGGTAACCATTACACTTACAGCAAATAGTTGCAATAATGCAACTGATGATATGATAATAACCATAACACCTGCACCAGTTGTAAATGCAGGTAATGATACAACAGTTTGTGTTAGTAATTTAAATGTTCCTTTAAATGGAAGTGTATCGGGAGCATCTAACACAGGAAGTTGGTTAACAAGTGGAACAGGAACATTTACGCCAAACAATACTACGCTTAATGCTACTTATAATGCAAGTGCTGCAGATTCTGTAAATCAAGGAGTTGTTTTATATCTTACAGCAACTAATGTTGGAAATTGTGCTCCTGTAACAGATACAGTTGTTATTAACTTATTTCCAACTGGTACAGCCAATGCAGGAGCGGATCAAACGGTTTGCGCTAATAATGCAACAATAACATTAAATGGTTCAATTACAGGAGGTGCAACAAGTGGACAATGGACTACTTCAGGATCTGGTACTTTTGTACCTTCGGATACAGTTTTAAATGCTACATATATACCAAGTAGTGCAGATACTGCTGCTGGTTCGGTTAATTTAGTACTAAACGCAACGAATAGTTGTAGTCCAGCAGCAGACTTTATGGTGTTAACCATTACACCAGCTCCTATTGTTGAAGCAGGACCTGACCAAGTTGTATGTGGAACAAATGCTACGTTTAGCTTAAATGGTTCTATTAGTGGTTCAACTACAACAGGAACATGGACAACAAGTGGAACAGGAACTTTCTCAAATAATACTATAATGAATCCAACATATACAGCCAGTGCTGCAGATATATCTAATGGTGGAGTTACTATTTATTTAACTTCAACTAATAATGGACTATGTAATCCTGTTGTTGATTCATTATTAATTTCAATAACTACAGGCATTGGGGTTAATGCTGGTCCAGATCAGTCGGTTTGTCTAACAAGCACTCAAACACAGTTGATGGGGGCTGTATTTAATGGTTCAACTACTGGACAATGGACTACTACCGGAACAGGAACGTTTTTCCCACATGATTCTGTTATGACACCAATTTATCAGATTAGTTCAGGAGATACCACTGCAGGAACAATTATGTTTATTTTAACATCAACAAACAACGGTAATTGTGCACCGGCATCGGATACTATGATAGTAACATTTGGAAGTGCAGCATACGCTAATGCCGGAGCAGACCAAACTATTTGTGCTGATAACTTAAATGTACCATTAACTGGAGTTGTTTCAGGAGGTTCTTCTTCAGGAATCTGGACAACTAATGGTACTGGAACATTTAATCCGTCAGATACTGTTTTAACTACTTCTTATATAGCAAGTGCAGCAGATTCTGCAGCTGGTTCTGTAGATATCTATTTAACAACCACAAATAATGATGGAGGTTGTTCTTCAGGAAACGATACCATAACCGTAAGCTTTGATTATGTGCCAATTGCTAATGCAGGAACTAATCAAACCATTTGTACTACAGTTGACTCAGTTTATCTAAATGGTAATGTGCAATATGCAACAGGAGGAACATGGACAACAAGTGGGACGGGTACTTTTGTTCCTAATAATACAGATTTGAATGCTGTTTATGTGATGAGTGCAGCTGATATTACTAATGGAAGTGTTCAGATAATATTAACAACAATAAGTGGAACTACTTGTTCTGACAGAGCGGATACGATGACTATAACAGTTAATAATCCGTTAACAGTTGATTTCAGCTTTTCCGGTCAATGTGTGGGACAACCAATTAATTTTTATGATAGCACCTTGGTTGCATCAGGAAGTATATTGAGTTGGGAATGGAACTTTGGTGATGGTGGATTTGGATTTGTTCAAAACCCTACACATACTTATCTTTCTGACGGAAATTATACTATTACCTTAGTGGTAACAACTACTACAGGCTGTAAAGATAGTATATTTCAATCTATTACTATAAATCCATTGCCAATTGCTGATTTTAATTTTGGACTTCCACCCTTCTATACTGGAGTTGATGTAAATATGAATGACCAATCATCAGGAGCAACTTCATGGAACTGGGATTTTGGAGATGATTTAGGAATATCAAATATTCAAAACCCTGTATATAATTATACCGTTCCTGGAGTATATGTAATTACTCAATATGTTACGAGTGCTGCTGGTTGTGTTGATTCTACAAGTAAAGAAATTAAAATTGAGGAAGATAATATTATTATTTATCCTCCTAATTTCCCTACTGCTTTTACACCTAATGGTGATGGAAATAATGATGTGTTCTTTGTGAGGGGAGGTCCATTTGTGTATGTTAATTTTAGAATCTATAATGAGTGGGGAGAAATGATTTTTAGTTCTAATGATGCACAGGATGGTTGGGACGGAACACATAATGGAGAAGAAGTTCCAATAGGTACTTATGTTTACACTATTAAAGCAGAAACCATTGATGGGGTTAAATATGATAAATCAGGAAAAATTGCTTTAATAAGATAAGATAGTTAATGTTTTAAAATTTAAAAACTTATGAAAAATATATATATAATTTCAATAGTAGTAGCTTTTGGTTTTTATAATCAACTAAAAGCTCAAGATGCTCATTTGTCTCAATATGACGCTTCTCCCATATTATTAAACCCTGCATTAACGGGACATACAGATAATGGAGATTTTAGAATTGGAGCTTTATACAGAACACAATGGGGTTCAATATCTTCCTCTAGTTTTACTTCAACAGGGATAACTTTCGATACTAAATTGAATGCTAGATGGGGAGTTGGTGCTTATGCTACCAATAATGATTTAGCCGGATTTATTAATGCTTTTAATTTTATGATTTCAGGAAGTTATCAAATTTCTGATCCATTGCAAAATAAGTACAAAATTCTTACAGGTTTACAAGCAGGAGTCTTATATAAGAGAATTGATCAACAAGAATTTATTTTTGATAGCCAATATAGTAATGGTGGTTTTAATGAGGATATTCCTTCAGGAGAAATGTTTAGTAAAAACAATTTAGTAGTTCCCGATTTTAACTGGGGAGTTGCTTATGTGCATACTGATAAAGAATCAAAAATAAGACCTTATGTTGGAGCTTCTTTGTTTCATATAAATATGCCAAAAGAATCGTTTACAGATGCAAGCGATTCTAAGCTGCCAATTAGATGGACTTTTAATGGAGGAAGTAAATTTGATGTAAATCCGAACTTAATGGTAGATGTACGCTCATTGTTTCTTTTACAAAGAACAGCTAAAGAAATAAACTTTGGAGCATTAGCGTATTATAAACTAAAAGACAATGATTATACATTAGTTGGTGGAGTTGACGTAAGATGGAATGATGCAGTAATAATTAATGCCGGAATTATGCATAAGAACATTATTTATAGAATGAGTTACGATTATAATACATCATCTTTAAATAATTCAAGTAATGGAAGAGGTGGAACAGAACTTTCTATTATTTATACTCCATCAAAAATTCGTTCGGCACCTTCTTATAATTAGTTTGACAATTAAAATTTATAGATTTAATTAGTTAACCACCTATAGCTATCATTGTTCTGTTGTTGGCATTTTTCTTTGGGTCAAAGAAATCTTTGTCGGAAGTCATACCACCTCGCACTTGTTTTTTGTGGTAAATACCATCCATAATAATGGGTTTAATATCCTCACCATTTCTAAGTGGAGTTAGCAAGTTGGTTTCAGAAGTAGAGAATAAACAATTTTTTATTCTTCCGTTAGCTGTTAATCTAATTCTGTTGCAGCTATCGCAAAATGGATTAGAAACAGTGCTAATAACTCCAAAAGAACCTTTATATTCTTTTATTTGAAAGTTTTTTGCTGTTCCGTTTTTCTTGCTTTTTAGTTTGATAATATTTTCAGAGCCATATTTTTCTTCGACTGCCGATAAAATTTCGTTTAAGGTAATTACTTTTTCAGTACTCCATTTATTTCCATCAAAAGGCATAAACTCAATAAACCTGATGGCAATATTTTTATCTTTTGTAAACTCTATAAAGTCGGTAATTTCATTATCGTTTACATCTTTAATAATTACGTTGTTTATTTTTACATTAAAACCATTTGCCTCATAAAGATTTATATTACTAATAACTCTATCAAAATAATCTCGTCTGGTTATTTCTTCAAACTTTTTTTTGTCGAGTGTATCTAAGCTAATATTTATGTCTTTAACTCCTGAATTTTTAAATAATTCAAAATAATTGTCGAGTAAAATTCCATTGGTAGTAATACCTAAATTTATGGGTAACTGAGTTAATTCAGTAATAATTTTTTCAATATTTTTTTTAATTAAAGGTTCACCACCTGTTAATCTAATTTTTTTTACCCCCATCTCCACAAAAGTTTTAGCAATGGCAATTACTTCTTCATGACTCATTAAATGAGATTTTTCAGAGAGTTCAATGCCTTCTGCGGGCATGCAATAAAAACATCTTAAATTACATCTTTCTGTAAGAGAGATTCTTAAGTAATCGTGAACTCTACCAAATTGATCTTTTATTTGAGATGTTGGGTTCATGTTTTTTTTACTAATTACCTTTTTAATAAAGGGTGTTTTAATTTGATTGAAAATTACTCAATTTTAGATAAAATTAATGTAATTCTAACTGAATGGCTTTTAATTCTTCAGCACTTAAAAATTTCTGAGCAAGCGGAAAGAGGGTATTATCTTCTCTAAAAATATGAAGCTTAAGCAATTCAACCAGCTCTTTAGCATTGTTGTATGCTACATCATAGGTAAACATTCTGGCTTGAACATCTCTATACCTAGGGGCTAAACCTAAAAGATTAAAAGTAAGTGAGCCAAGTTGAATAAACTTTATATGATCATCTTCCATAAGGTCAACAGCTGTAATTGGTTCTTCTCCTGTGCCATGTTCATTGTTGGCTAAAAGTGCTTTATTAAGAATAGGGAAAAGAATTTTCTCTTCTTTTCTGTTGTGGGGCAATAAGTTGTTGTCAAAAAAATCAAAAAACTGTTTAAAGCTGCTGTTTATTTCATCATTAATTACATACTGAGCTTCTTTAAAAGCACTTAACGCTTTTTCAAAATCATTAATAATTTTAGATAGTTCCTTGTGTTCTTCAACAAAAACATTCAGTGCATCATTAAAAGGCACATCTTCATTTTTCAACTGAGCAAGAGTTGAATAAGCATCAGGTGGATCCATTGGAGAAAGTTCACTTTCAATGGAAAATTCGTCTTTCTCGGCATTTGCTTTTACAGGGTCAGAAGTTTTTAATTCCTTTAGTCTTTTTCCTGTTTCATGGTCTATTATCTTCATTTTTTTGTTTTTATCAATTTGGTTAAATATGATATTTTTTACATCAATATTTCTTTTTTGATAAAATTACTACTGATTTGCAGTTTAAAAAATGATATAGATCAGTAAAAAGCAGGGTTGTTAATAAAGGTAGAATCGGTTAGGGTGCGTAAAAATGCTAATAAATCTGCTTTGTCGGATGCAGACAATTGAGCTCCTCCTTGATTAATATGTGTCATTAGTGGATCTACAGTTGCCGATTGTTGCAAACCACTACTATAAAAATTAATAACTTCTGTTAATGTTGCAAAACGATTGTCGTGCATATAAGGAGCTGTTAATGCAATGTTTCTCAATGTTGGCGTTCTAAATTTCCCCATATCTGCAGGATTTCCGGTAATTAAAAACCTTCCTTGATCAACTCCCGAAAAAGAATTATTTAAAGCATTGTTGTGGAACTCACCATCAGTCCATAATGGATTTCCGGCACTCCCGTGGCAATGGTAGCAGTCTCCACGGTTGTCATCCATATATACAACAAAGCCATTCATTTCAGAAGAAGTTAAAGCAGCTTCTCCACGCATGTATTTATCAAATTTAGCATCTCCGGAAACCATGCTACGCATAAATTGAGCTAGTGCATAGCTGATATATTTCTGTCTTTCTGGAGTGCTTAGTTCGGTAATTTTTATACCAAATGTTTTCCAAAAAGCTTTTTTGTAGAACTCGTTTCTTTTAAATCTATTGAGAATGCTATCGTTATTGGCATTTAAAAAGGGATTGCCTTCAGCTAAATCTGCAAGAGCAACATCATCCAAATGATGCTCACCACCATTCCAGCCATGATATTGATGCCAACCAATGTTTACATGTGGAAGCACTGCTGTTCCGGTTGGTCCCATAATAGAAATGGAATACGATTCTTCTTTTAAATGGCAAGAAGAGCAAGAAAGTCCGTTGGTACTCAATATTTTGTCGTAATATAAATTCTTTCCAAGAGCAACACCTTCAATACTCATTTTATTAAAACCTGGGTTTCTCATTGGAGGTAAGTAGGTGAGGGTAGGAGGAGAAATGTATGTAGGATTATAATCTCCATAAAAATCTTCTTCGGGACTGAAGGGTTCGATGTTCTTTTCTTTTTTACAACCACTTAATACAATTAGCAGAAGTAATAATAATTGGATAGATTTTGACATGGCTTTTTTATTATTTAGGATAATATAGGTTTATCCATTTGGTTATTAATTCTTTTTCTTTGTTTAATAGTGGATTGGAAGGTGGCATTAATCGTGGATTTTCATCAAAAATAGTAGAAGCAAATGTGCCGTTTTCAGCTTCAAATTTTACTTCTTCGTAATTGGTTAGATAAGGCAGTGTGTTTAATGTTTGTGGATGATGGCAACCGCCACAATTTTGGTCTATTATAGGTTTAATGTTTTTGTTGTAAGTAATGTTATCATCAGTTATAGTATTTGTAGTAGTTGGAGTGGTTTCAACGGGTTCAATAGCATTTTTTACACATCCTAAGAATAGACTAACAATTAAAATGGATAATATGGTAATAGTTGTTTGCATTAGCTTGTTAAAGACTTGTCTAACAAAGTTAATTTTAAACAATTTTAGAAGTTATGATGTGTATCATACTTTGAGTAATCAAAAAGGCCGCAACCTGAGAGGTGTACGACCTTTTAACCTAACTAAAAAACTACATGTTTTTTTGTAAAACTACTTTTCGTTACTCTAAAACTAGGCAAATGTAATTATGAAAATTCTTTTTGTTTATGACGCTTGTCATACAATGAATTTTTTTAATTAACAGTTGGAGTTTCTTTTTTCTCTTCTCCAGTAATAAATTTTGGTTTAATGGTTAACATTAACCAACCCCATCCATTGTGATTGCCTTCAATGCCTCTTCCATTAGCATCTGTAACGCCTTTTAAATAAGATAAGGTTTCGGTGTTTATTAATACAGAATATCCGCCTTTAACATCTACACCTTTAGAAAGTTTAAAACCTAATGTAAAATCTATTTCAGTTCCTAAATAGCTATCCATTGCTTGTAATTGGTCAACTTCAGAAAGTGGAGTTCCTGCTGCAATTGCAGCATTATTGTCTAATTGAATTTTGTAACCATCACGTACTTCCTCGGCAGTTAAGAAATAGTGAACATCAGCTCCTAACCAAAACTTTTCATGCGTGTATTTTAAGCCAAAAAAAGCATCATTTAAACCAACAGAACCAATATGATTGCCAACATAGAAGTAGTCCATGTAGCCATTAAATTTGTGGTTAGTACCAAAATGAGGAGTAAATGAATGGCTAACTGTTCTGTAGCTAAAAGAAGTATCGGTTTGACTTTGCCCGCTGAGGTTTTCAAAACCTGCATGTAAAGTAAATTTTTCTGACATTTTATAGTTGGCTTCCAATTTAACATTTATAGCCTTAATTTCTCTGTTATATTCGCCTTCTACATCAGTGAAAACAGTGTTTCTATTGCCATCAACACCCATTTGGTAGTAAAAAGCAGCAGCTAATTGGAATTTGTTTTTTTTGAAAACCAATCTGGTTCCTGTAGTCTGACTGTAATTATCTTTATAGTAAGCAGTAGCAGTTCCCGGAGCAACGCCTGAACTATCGTAATCTAATTGCTCTTTCCCTAAATTTAAAAAGAGAATGCTGGTATTAAAATTATCGGATAATTGATGGTTTAACCACATGTATTGCATGGCTTTATATGTCCCAAATTGAGCATCTGTGCCACTTAACGCTGCTTTATCCTGATTGTAAGCAACACCAAAATCTATTTTTGTTTTTTCATTTTTAAATTTTAATAAAGCCGCATCGTGAGCTCTTGACTGCTGAGCCCAACCTAAATCTCCGAAAACACGGTGGTCATCATAAGCAATTTCTTGACGACCAAATTTTAACGACCATTTTTCATTTAACAGTGCTTCTGCCCAAGCTTCATGAACAGCAATATAAGCTCCGTTATTATTTTGTTGAGCAGCAGTTCCTATTGTTTGTGGCTGACTACCCCACACACGAATATCTTGAACGGTAATTTTAAAAATGTAACCATCTGTTTTATAGCCAAAATTTAATCTTGTTCTTTGATCAATGAAAGCGGCAGCGCTTTGCGTAGAATCGAGTATGTTTTTAAAACCATTTCGGTATTCAAACCTTGGTCTTATTTCGCCATCAAGTGTAAACTGAGTGAACGCAGGGAGGCTTAATAAAACACCCACCCCCAGCAGTAATTTTTTTATAGTTTTCATGATACAATGTTTTGTAGGTTTCTCTTTTTATATTATTCAACAAAGGTAGCCTCAAAATACGCATAAGAGTATGAGATATGTCAGTTATTATGCATCTTTATGGATTATCGAATTCACGCTTTGGTCCTTGATAGTACCACCAGTTTAATATTAAACAGATTACATAATAAGTAGTAAAACCATAAAGTGCATATTCTGGTGTTCCAGCTTTAATTTGCTCGCCAAATACTTTTGGGATAATAAAAGCTCCATAAGCGGCAATAGCAGCTGTCCATCCTAAAACCGGTCCCGCTTGTTCTTTATTAAAAATGTAAGGAATACTTCTAAAAGTGGAGCCATTTCCTATACCCGTAGCCAAAAATAATAACATAAAACAAGCAAAAAATGGCCACCAATAGGTTTCTGGAGTTATAGTATCTCTTGCTTGAATTACAAAATAAGCTACTGCTAAAGCTCCAATAACTTGCATTAAGGTGCTTATCATAGTTACTTTTGCTCCACTATTAAACTTATCAGCTAAAATTCCTCCAATTGGTCGCACTAATGCTCCAATTGCCGGTCCGATAAAAGCCCATAACATAAAGTTGGGAGCATTTGGATTGATAAAAGAAGGATCATCGGGGTTCGTGTAAACAAATATATCTTGACACAATTTTGGAAAGGCAGCAGAAAAACCAATAAATGAACCGAAAGTCATGGTATAAATAATGGTCATAATCCAATTATGCTTGCTGCTTAGTATAGAAAATTGTTTGTTTAAGTTGGCTTTTATTTCTCCCGGGGTGGCATATTTCATAAGCAATACAGCTAATATGATTACTACAGGTAAAACAATCCACATGTTTACTTTTAATCCTACCAACAAGTAAGAACCAATGGCTGAAGCAATAACCCCAAGCGTAACCATGTATAACGTTTTTCCTATGCCTTGAGCTGTGCTTGGTAATTTAGGTGTGCCTGTAATTACATTGTTCATTCCGAAAAAAGCACCTACAACCGCAGCTAAAAGTAAAGGAACCCAAACCCAACCAGCGTTCTGAACCCCTGCAAGTGGACCACCACCTTCAACACCAAGAGAAGTCCCTGTTACACCAAATAAAGAAAAACCAACCGCAAAAGGAATTAATTTTTGCATGGTGGCCACTCCCAAATTTCCTATTCCGGCATTCATTCCCAACGCATAACCTTGCATTTTCTTAGGATAGAAAAAACTGATGTTGCTCATAGATGAAGAGAAATTTCCACCTCCAAAACCGGAGAGCATTGCCATAATAGCAAATACCATATAAGAAGTGTTTAAATTGCTTAAGGCTATACCTGTACCAATAGCAGGAATAAGTAGTAGTGCTGTAGTAACAAAAACTACATTTCTTCCACCTCCTAACGAAATTAAAAATGAGTTCGGAAGTCGTAAGGTAGCTCCTGCTAATCCTGCTATGGCAGGAAGGGTGTAGTAGAGGTTGTTTACTTCGGCAAGGGCATTATTAAATTCATCTGATCCGGGTGTTAAGCCATCTGTTAAGCCAAAATTATAACCAAAGTCTTTCATGTATTTGATAATCACTCCCCACATAATCCATACAGCAAAAGCTAAGAGGAGAGCGGGGATGGAGAACCAAAGATTTTTATTTGCTATTTTTTTTCCTGTTGAACGCCAGAAGTTATCATCTTCAACATCCCATTGTTCTATGTTTGTTTTTGACATGATGTGTAAGTTTTAGTTTATAGATCAGTTATCAGTTTTCAAATTCATCATCTTCATCTTCTCCATGAGAACCTTTTGGTTCTTCGAGCATTAGCCAACAAAAGATAAAGCTTAGTGCAGCTCCTGCTGCTACTATGTAGAAGAATGTTTTGGCATCTACTAAAGAGAAAATTACAAGGTAGATAACAGCACCTACATTTCCGTAAGCACCTGCCATACCTGCAATTTGACCTGTCATTTTTTTATTTACCATGGGAATTACAGCAAAAGTGGCTCCTTCAGCACCTTGCACAAAAAAAGAACAACCAATGGTTATGATTACAGAAACAACGAGCCACCACATTCCATCAAACATGGGAACGATGGTTTGTTCTCCTTCCACCACTGCATCATATTTACCTATCATTGCCATTCCAAAAAATCCAATAGCAATTCCTATCATGTAAATAAGCATGGTTCGCTTTCTGCTGCTCATCATGTCGGAAAGTAAACCTCCTAACGGACGAGCTACCAAGTTTACAAAGGCAAAAGAACCGGCAACTAATCCCGCCATTTCAGCTGTCATAATTTTTTCTCCGGCATCATTCATTAATGGAGCAAAAACCGATTCGAAAAACATGGGCAACATAGAAACTACTGCCAGTTCAGCACCGAAATTGGCAAAGTAGGTACTGTTTAGAGCGGCAACGCTTCCCCAACTGTATTTGTCTTTTTCCGGCACTCCTGCTTTTAAATAAGGAAGATTAACTTGTAAGGTTTTAATTACATGTCCGACATACAATAAAGCTAGCACACCATAAATAAGGTACAATACATTTTCAGAGTATAAGTTATGAGACAAACCATCTGTAACAATCTGAACGGTTTGAATTTTCCAAGCCAACACGCCCATAGCCCCCACCAACGGAAATGACCATAAGATGTATTGGATTAAATCTTTGTAGGAAGTAACCATCATGGGTTCGGTTTTCTTAGCCATTATTTGCTTTTTTCCTGGAGGATTATCTTTTACTAAGAACCAGTAAACCATTCCGTAAATCATACAAATAAGCGCATTAAGAAACAACGTCCATCTCCAACTGTCGTCTCCAAAGCCTAACCATTTGTCCATTAAATGTATGGTAAAAAAAGGTAAACTTCCTGCTGCTGCTGCCGAACCGAAATTTCCCCAACCTGCATAAAGTCCTTCGGCTCTTCCTACCATTTTTGCAGGAAACCAGTTGGCAACCATTTTAATCCCAATTACAAATCCGGCACCTATAGACCCTAATATTAATCGAGCTACCATGAGCTGAATAAAAGAATTACCAAAAGCAAAGAAAATGGCTGGAATTCCCATAACAACCATTAAGCCTGAAAAAACCCTTCTCGGTCCATATTTATCTATCATAGCACCAACTACAATACGTGCCGGTATGGTGAGGGCAACATTACATATCATTAATACCTTTATGTGCGATTTAGTCAACCAATCAATGCTATCGAGCATGGTGGTTGCTAATGGAGCCATGTTAAACCAAACATAAAAGGTTAGAAAAAATGCTATCCATGTAAAATGCAACACTCTTATGGGTTCTTTAGAAAAATCGAATAACTTAAGTTCTGTTGCAGCCATTTTTTAGTCTTTAAATTATGGTGCTAAGGTAGATAGGACAGGGTGGGGGTAAAATGAGATAAATCAGTATTTTGTATGATTGTAATCATATAAATTACTATTAATCAAGATACACTTTAATAAGTGTATTTTTCTTTATGATTTATATCATTTCAGGAATAAAGTGTTTAAGCTACCTTTGAATAAAATTTAAAGTATAAACATATGAAACGACCATGAGTAAAAAATTTCTCACACTGGAGGAATGATTATATAAGGGAGTTCCATATGACCGATAAAAAACAAACGAGCTATAGCGAGAGTTCATGAGTACATTAATCAACAATAGAAATGAACGAATAATAAATAAAGACATATGAAAGCATTAGAACCTAATACCGTTGAAAGTAGTGAATTAGTTGAACAAACTTTTAATTTTTGGTTTTCTGATAATGAACACATTCGCTCGCCATTTCCGGAATACATTCGTCCTATTTTAAAAGAAAATGCGGTAGATGTATTTTTTAAGTGGGTAAGTAACCTCAATCCTAAGGCTAAAGAAGAAGTAAATGATGAGATGATAGCTGAAAAGTTTGAAGAAATAATTTTTGAGACAGCTATGGGCTTGGTACATACAGAAGATGAAAAAATTACCATTCAGTATCCTTTTTTACCAAGAGTGGATGATGAGATTAGAAATAATGAGGAAGATGTTCAGCTAAGTAAAATTATAGACAGAACATTAACTAAAGAAGGGGACACTAAATTTTTAAAAGTGAAACTAGAAAATAGTAGCGACCAACAAGTTTGGGAAACTAAATTTGAGTTGCCGTTGTAGGGTTTGGTGGGTATTTGTTCCAAGCAAATGCTTAAAACAGAGAATTTGTTCAAGCTTGGAGGAGATTGGCAATTACTACTTTTTGTAGCGATTTAGGAAGTCTGAAATGAAACAAAGTATGGATAGTGCTTTAAAACTTTCTTTCTAATAAAATCTGTTTTCGATCTGGCCATCTTTTAATTAATTGTTTGCTGATTTCAGAAATATTTCCTTTATAATATTCAGAAATCATTTTTTCAACAAGTGCATTTTTTTATAGAGGAGACAAGAGAATTCGAAAGCCCATCTGTAAGGTTTTTTCTTTCTTCGTTAGTTAAATCTTGTAGGTTTTTTTCTTGCATTAGTGTTAACTTATATATGACTCAGTCAGACTTATTTCCCCAAAAATATAAAAATAGTTTGTAAATCAAGCAACTGGAAGGTTGAAATATACATCTTTGAATAATCAGTTGGCAATACGCTTTCTCCCTGAGAGAAGAATTATTTATTCCACTTTTTAAAATGATAAGGGATGATTCCTGCAGGCCATTTTTTAGTTACTAAGTTAAATGAATTATAGTATTCATCACCTGTGCTTGCATTGTAAACGTGTATGTATGATTTTGTGGATGATCTAGCACAAAAAAGGATGTTTACATCTTCACCATCTTTAATTTTTTTAGCTAGTTCTTCTTTGGAAACAACTTTTACTTTTCCTTCATAACCACCATCTTTAATATCTTTTTCAGAGGTTACTTTATCGTTTAAATCTGTTTCTAATAGATACAAAACTTTGCTTTTTACCTTACTTCTATTAGCATTTAATTTTTTAGTATTATCTCCTAATGATGTTATCTTTCCAGCAGCAACTTCTTCAATGCTTTTGTTTAAGTGTTTCATAAGAAGGGGTAAATATATTTCACGAGAAAGATCTCCTGTTTGCATGGCTGCTAATTTAGGAAAACGACTAATATCACCTTTTTTAGCACCTTTTTTATATCCTCGAACAATATATATGTAACTTAAATTCTCATTATACCTTCCAGTTTGACTAGAAGTAAAATCAACCGATAGCAAAAAGAAATTACTTTCTATTTTTTGCAACTCTTCATACTTTTCGTAGTTTATATATTCCACCGTGTTAAACTTCCAGTTAGCTGTTATCGCATCTTTCAATGCTTTATCATAAGCTGAAGTTCCTTCGTTTTCATAAACTACATAAAGTTTACTCTTTTTTACTTCATTCCAAGTTTCTTTTGTGTAATCTATTATTACTCCATACTGTCCATAACTAACAGACATTATCAAACTCATTAAAACTCCTAATACTATTCCTTTCATTTTATTTATTTTTAAATTTTATATTTTCCAACTTATGTAGTTTACTCAGTCAGATTTATTTCTTCAAATGTATAGAAAATAGTTCGTAAATCCAGTAAATGGGCTTTTTATGGTTGGTGTTGCTTCAGTTATGGTATTTATGAACGAAGGTGTTATGCATCTCGTAGAATTTTTTCCATCTTACGACCTTTAGCTAATTCATCCACTAACTTGTCTAAATACCTTACTTGTTGTGTTAATGGATTTTCAATTTCTTCTATGCGGTATCCGCAAATTACTCCTGTAATAAGGTGAGCATTTGGGTGTATGGAAGCTTGTTGAAAGAAGGTTTCAAAAGTTACTTTATTATCAATGAGTTCTTGTAGTTTTTTGTCATTAAAGCCGGTTAGCCATGTTATCACTTGGTGCAATTCTTCTTTTGTTCTGCCTTTTTTCTCTACTTTGGTAACATAATGTGGATATACCGATGCAAAAGTCATTTTTGCGATGCGTTCATTATGTTCAGGTGTTGGTTTCATCATTTTATGTTTTAAAGTTAAGTATTAAAATTATTTTAACCTTTCTAACTGACCTTTCCTTTTTACAATGTTTTTATAGTCCCATTGAATTTCTCTTGATTTTTTCAACCAATTTGTTAGGTCTTTTGTATTGATTTGTTCAACAGCTGTATAGAAAATAGAAGCATCTTTAAAATTTTCGCCTTTTATGGTTAGTTTTTCTTCTTTAAAATCTGCTCCACTCCAAAACATTAAACGCAAGCCTGCTTTTTGTTTGCTGTAACCCACAATTGGATTATCGTCTAAAAACCAGACAGGGTGCGTGTGCCAAATTTTGCATTTGGCTTCAGTTAGTTCATTGTCAATTGTTGTTGCTAGCAAGTCGCAAATTTCTTTGTCAACTGGTGTTTGCTTGTTGTTATATGCTTGAATTTCTGTGTTCATCGGTCGCTGCTAACTTTTTTGTAAAGATACTATTTATACTAAATTGTTAAAAAGGTTTTTGTGCGTTTTGTGTCAGTTTTTATGCTCATGAGCTATTTCCTGAATATAAAATTATGTGTCCTAAGCAACAAGAAATCTCAAGTTTCATTTTACTAAACTTCGTTCCTCAGTTTGTAAAATTTTCTTCGATATGACACTTGAAATGACTTTGATTAAGGGGCTGCCAATTCAATGATTTTATCAACGGTAGCTTTGTTGTCAACGCCTAAGCCTTCTTGTTGGTGAACTAACACTCCTTGTTGATTGAAAACACTAATAATGTTAGAGTGAGAGAAATCTATAGGAGATATTTCTTTGTATTTTACGGCTAAAATATTGGCAAATTCTCTGGTGTTTTCATCCGACCCCTGTAGGAAAACCCATTGCTCTGTGTCCATTTGGTTTTTAATAGCAAAAGCTTTTAATCTTTCAGGAGTATCTGTTTCAGGATCTATGCTTACTAAAATGTATTTAACAGGTTGATTTACTTCTGACTTTACTTTAGTTTCAATATTTCGCATATCAGCAACTAACCTTGGACAGGCAGCTTTGCATGAGGTATAAATCATTACTACTACCAACACTTCGCCTTGAAAATCTTTAAATTCAATCGTTTCATTGTTTTGAGTTTTCCAAGTGGAAGGTAGTTGAAAAATAGACATTTCGTCAAATTCTTCTGCAGTTTCAGTTGCACTGTTTGTTGTATTGGTTTCGTCTGTTGCTGTATTGTTGCATGAAAACAAAACGAATAGTAGTAGTAAAAGTAGGATGTAGTTTTTCATATGTTTATGATTTTAATCTTTTACGCATCTAAAACCTAAGTTTTTAATGCAAAAATTGGCTTTTAAACTTCCTCTAAAGGCGTAACGCATAAAAGCGGCATAATTCATTAAGTCTTTAGCACCTACGGCACCTCCTGCACAAAATAAATTCCTATCGGTATCTACATCTTTTCTGGATTCTCCGGAAATTAAAATAGAATTAAAATCTAATGTCCATTCCCAAACTAAACCGTGTAAATCGTAAACACCCCAAATATTTTTGTTGGTTTTTCCTACTTGTTTTAGGTAAGTTTTTGGTGTTTCGTAGCTGCTTAGTATTTTTTGATTGTAGAGACTGTCCACACGAGCATCTTTTTTGGTTTCATCAGCCATGGCTACATATTCCCATTCATCCACTGTTGGTAATCTTTTCCCAACATATTCGCAATAGGCTTTTGCTGCATACCAGGAAACGGTATTTACAGGAGAATTAGAAATTGTGTTACTAAAAGTAGTATCGCTTGTCCAATCCATTAAATAACTTTTATCGGCAAATAAACGTGTTACTTTTGTTTTTTTCCATTTAGGATTGGCAATTACAAAGTCTAAATATTGTTGGTGTGTTACCGGATGGATGTCCATGTGGAAATCTTTAACTGTAACAATAGAAGAATCTGTACCATAAAGAGGGATGTATTTTCCCCCTTTGATGGTTACAGTTTTTGTTGATTGTTGAGCAATTGCAATATTGCTTAACAGGATGAATATTAATGGTAAGACGTTGAATTTCATTATTTTTTCTTGTTTCTTACAGCTTTTACCATTGATGGAGTAACTTCAGTTTTATTGTTTCCCCAATTGTTGTAGACGTAAGTCAATACATTAGCAATTTCTTCATCAGTAATATTTTGAGCAGTCATTACACTATTATATTTATTTCCGTTTACGATGATTTCTCCTGTTAAACCGTTTAAAACAATGTTAATAGCTCTGTTTACATCAGCATTTAAGAAATCAGCTTTTGCTAAAGGAGGGAATGCATTTGGTAAACCTTCTCCATTTGCTTGGTGACAAGCCACACAAGTTTGAGAATATACTTGTTTACCCATTTCAATTCTTTCTGCTACAGTAGTTGCTATTTTAGCAGTAGGAGCTTCACCTGCATTAGGCATTTCTTGAATTCCACCACCTTCTGGTTTGTAAATACCTTCCATTAATTCTCCTGAATAAATCTTTTTGTTTTCTTCTCCTTTTACTTTTAACATTCCTAAAGCTCCTTTGTTAAATGCTCTAAAAATAGAGTGGTCAACCAAGATAAAAGTACCGGGAACTTCCACTTTAAATTCAACAATGGCAGCACCACCGGCAGGAACTAAAGTAGTTTGGATGTTTTCGTTAATGGTAGTTCCACCTTCAGCATATACTTTATCGAAAATTTCACCAATAACATGGAAAGAAGAAACTAAGTTTGGTCCACCATTACCTACAAATAACCTAACTGTTTCACCAACATTTGCAGTAATAGCATTGTCACCGGTTAATGCACCTACTTTTCCGTTAAAAACTACATAATCAGCATGTTCGTCAACAGCTTTTTGCATATCGAAAGGTTGTAAACCGGGTTGTCCATTTTTTCCTTTAGTATAGAAATCACCTTGCATTACATAATATTCTTTGTCAACAGCAGGCAGACCACCTTCTGGTTCAACCAAAATTAATCCGTACATTCCGTTGGCAATGTGCATACCAACAGGAGCAGTAGCACAGTGGTAAACGTATAAACCAGGGTTCAATACTTTGAAAGAAAAAACTTTTTCATGACCAGGAGCAATAAATGAAGACTCTGCTCCACCCCCCGGACCTGTTACAGCATGTAAGTCGATGTTGTGAGGTAATTTGTTATCAGGATGATTTTTTAAATGAAATTCTACTTCATCACCTACTCTTGTTCTGATGAAAGAACCAGGAACGCTACCTCCAAAAGTCCAATAAACATAGCTAACTCCATTCGCCATTTCACCTTCTTGTTCCAAAATTTCCATGTGAACAATGAGTTTCTTAGCAGCTCTATCGCCAATTGGTTTTGGTACCAATGGTGGTGATGTTAATTCTGCATCCATTTCTCCATCAACGGGAATTGAAGTTGCATCAACATTTTTTTTTACTTTCTTTTCAGATGGGTTGTTGCAAGCAAATGCAAACAATACTATTGAAACTAAAAAGATTAAATTTGTTTGTTTCATGATATTTAGGTTTTTGATTTACAGGTTAAATTCTTATTGAGATAAAGTTAATAAAAACAATGATACTAGTCATAGAATACTATTTTTATTTTTCTTAATCATACCCCAAATTTAGTGGTAAAAATAGCTGTTGTACATGATGTATTTCATTATAAAAGCAAAGATTTGGAAGTTTATTTTGTGATATAAGTCATGTTTTAAAACAACATAAAATTAGAGTCTTTAGTAGTCTGTTTAACTTGTTTAAAATAAATTACTTATGACGTATGTTTTATGAGAAGATAAATATTGTATTTTTAATAATAAAAACAATAAAAATAAAGCTTTTGAAAATGGTCTTAGTATTTTGAATTTAGCTTAATAATAACATCTTCTTTATCCGTTATTTTTCTGTTAGAATATCGATACTCTTTTAAGATTTCAGGATAGGGTTTAGTGATTTCATACAAACATCTATCTGTAACAAAATTTATAGTACCTTTTTCTGTGTCTAAAACAGCACCTTTTATTGATGTATTTGTTGAAACACCATCATCAAAAGCAGCAAAAACAATCCCCCCTGTAAGCCCACCTACAAGTCCTACAAATAAGTAAATTGTTGGGTCAGAATTTGTGGTAATAGGAACTCTACCATAAAAGTAAATGTATTTACCAAAATATTTTGATTTTAAGTATTGGTTATTGGTTGTTTGAATGTAAATGTTCTCACCATCAGAAATGAATTGGATTAATTTTGTATTTATTTTATTCTCGAAATCAATACTATAAGTTTCTAGTTTTTTAGTTTGCTTAGCTTCAACGACTTTAAAATCTATACTATTTAAAGGAGATTTTCTTATCATTTGAGTGTAGCTAAAATAAACTCCTTTAGGAGGAACATTTTTATAATCGAATATCATTTCTTTTTCAAAATCTTCAATTAATATTCCAGATTTCTTTTTCCAATCGGTATTATTAAACTTCATCAAACATTTTTGAAGAGCCTGTAAAACTCTTTGGTTATGTGTGGTTTCTACATGAAAGCTATTCTCATAAACACTATGGCTTATTGTTCCTAATGAATACAAAAGTGTGTCTATTTGTTTTAGAAACTCAATTTCTATATCGCAATATCCGTATTGGTTCATTGTGCCAATATTTTCTGATACTTTTAAGTTATGAAAAACTAATAGTAAACTAGGGGTATTATTTTCTGGAATTAGTTTGTTGATAGTCTCCGTTAAATGCGCTTCGAAATTATCAGAAAGATGTATTTGAGTATTGTTTTTACCAAGTCCTCTAGAAACAACACCAATATTATCTTTAAAATCTCTTTTATCAATTACTTTAAGACATGAGAACCCAATTTCACTTAAAATAGTATCTGGTGATAAAATAAGTGTAATATCTTTGGCTTGAGAAAATTTATTAAAACAGATGTAAAAAAGTAGAAATAAAAATTTTAGCTTCATTTTTTATGACTTTTGTGGGAAGCAAAGGTAGTTAAAAACATATTGTTATTTAAAAATGCAAGGTAGTCCTTAACTCAAGACAGACACTCCTATTAGAAAAGCAATAACAAATAGACAGATCAATATTTTCCAGAAGATATTAGTTTTTTTTGTTTCCATAAACTGAAAACTTACTGCCATAAATTTTATAGCTGTTAGACTTGCTATAATAGAAAAAGAAGAACTTGCTTTGTTTTCTGCTAATAGGAAAATAGCAATAATAAGAACAAGTAAAACAGTTAGTGTTATGGTGTTTATTTTAATTTCTTTTAGCATGTTGTTAGGTTTAAATAAGATAAAATATAGGGAAAATTAATATCCAGATTAAATCGCATAAATGCCAATAAGTGGCAGATGATTCTACATCAAAATAATTTTCTGAATGATAGGTATTTTTATTAATTCCAATGTACATATAGGTAAGTAGCCCTATTCCAAGGAGTACATGAATAAAATGAAAGCCTGTCATCATCCAATAAAAAGTAAAAAAAGTATTGTCGCTAAAACCAATACCTTGCTCTATTTTGGCGTAGTACTCTACCGATTTAATTATTAGAAAAGTTACTCCTAGCAATAGACTGATTAAAATGGAACGAGCAGCTTTTTTATTCTCTCCGTTTTTAATGAAATGGATGCTGTTAGCAATAAAATATCCGCTAATAATCAGAACTATTGTATTTATTGTTCCGATTAAGGGATTGAGTTGTTGTTGAGCTTCTTGAAATAAAGTAAGCTCTTCTGTTCGGTAGTTCAGAAAAACCATAATTCCACCTAAAAAGGTAAAAATTTCTAAAATAATTAAAAACCAGATGAGTATGCCACCTGGTGGGTAGTATATAGATTTATGTTGTTGATTCATTTTAATAGCTTTGTTAGGTTAGCATTAATTGTTTATAAAATTTAGCAAAAGCATAAGGTAACTTTGTCGGATTGGGAAGTATGGCGTAATTTTTATGTCCGAACATTTGAGGTAAATAGTATTTTGCCTGAGCTTCTATAGCCAACGAAAATGTTTTTATATGTTTGTTTTTGAGTTCTTGTAAGGCTTTTTTTACATCATGAATACCGTATTGTCCTTCGTAAGTGTCATAATCATTAGGTTTGCCATCAGAAAGTAAGATAATCCACTTTTTTTGAGTGGGTTCTTTTTCTATTAAGTTGCCAGCATGACGAAGAGCTGTACCAATTCTGGTGAAATCTTCAGCTTCTATTGCCCCAATTTTATTACGAGTTTTTACCCAGTTTTCATTAAAAGTTTTTATGCTTTTATAAGAGCAATTATTTCTTGTTCTGGATGAAAACGTATCTATCTGAAAATTAACATTAAACTCGTTGAGGGCTTCTCCAAAAAGTAACACAGCGGTTTTTTCTACATCTAATACTTTGTGGTTATTGGCATAACCATCTGCCGAAAGGCTAGTATCCATCAATAACAAAACAGAAAGGTCTTTTTTTCTTTTTCGGGAAGTGTTGTAAATTTTTTCTGAAGGTGTTTTATTGCTAAAAATTTCGGTTAACGCATCGGTTGTAGCATCAATATTAATTTCTTCGCCAAAATTTACTCGGGTAATTTTTTCATATTCTTGATGAATGTTTGCAAATATTTTGAGCAAATGTTGTTTGGTTTTTTTATTTTCGCTAATTATTTTATGGGCAAAATCTGAACTACATTGAGAGGCTTTTTTAGGAAACACCCGACAAAAGTCTTTTTTGTAAATTTTGTTTTTGTAATTCCATTCATCGTAGTGCAGAAAATGACTTTTCGTATTATTTGTTTCGGCTAAAATGGAGTTGGTGCTATTTACAAACTCTGCCTGATATACAGAATGATTAGCTTCATCTGTTCTAACAGTATGTTTTAAGTTCAGCTCTCTTAGTGCTTCTTCATCATCACTAAGTGTATCTTCACCATCCATTTCTTTAAATGTACCGTTAAACTCCGATAAGGTATCTACTTTTTCGAACTGATTATGAGCCACACTGTCTTCCGCTTGTTTCTGATCTACAGCAACTGTTTCTACTTCATCACTCGGATTAGCAGCTAATTCGGTAGTAATTTCATTTTCTTCCAACAGACTTTTTAAGTCGTTTAAAGCTTCAGTTTTGGCATTTAAAGCTTTTTGATTGATGCGCATCCATTTACCATAGAGCCAACTGTAATCTGGAGCTAGTTCCTTACTTGCATAATAGTTTTCAAGATTGGTTTTCTGACTTTCGTAAATGGATTTGGTGGCGGGATATTCATTAAACAAAGCCGCTAAAATATGTTCTGCATTTTCTAACGCTTTTTCTTTCGCTTCTAAAGCTGAAAACTCATCATCATCTTTCCAATTTAATTTTAATTGCTGTTGAACAGATAAATAGAGCGTTCTGAAAAGGTAGAAATTAATATTATCTTCGGTAGTAAGGTTAAAGGATATTTTTTCGGGTAAATAAAAATTTAAGCCCGACCAGCCACCTTCACGCTCGGAAGTAATAATATCGTTCTGTAAGCCAGATAAAGCTCTTGCTAGAAGTGTTAATCTGGGTTTTAAAGGTTCTAAAATTACCGTTCTAGCTTGTTCTTCTTTATCAACTTTGTCGGTAAATTTCTTGTAGAATTTATAAAACCGTTTGAATAATATTTGATCGATTTCCATGCTTAAATAAGTTTAAGGTTTGAGGTTATTTGTTAACTTCCGTCTTCTGGCTTCAATCTCACAAACTCAAACTAATTAAATCTTTAATGGCATTTGTGGTGTCTTCATCATCACTCAAAGGTTCTGCAATGGCAACATCGCACGAAAGTCGTTGAGGTAAACCACTTTTAATTAGTAAAGCAGCATCAACCAGCAAACGAGTAGAAACTGTTTCTGCCAAACCGAGTTCTGTTAGGTTTCTGATTTTAGCTCCAAGTTTTACTAATTTATTAGCAGTTTCATTATCAATACCTGTTTCTTTTATTAAAATTTCAGATTCAATTTCTTTTTTAGGATAGTTGAATGATAAGGAGATGAATCGTTGACGAGTAGAAGGTTTTAGTTCCTTAAATCCTCTTTGATAACCGGGGTTGTAAGTAGCAACTAACATAAAATTTTCATTGGCAGTAATGGTTTCGCCAGTTTTATCTATGTACAAACTTCTACGGTGGTCGGTTAGTGAGTGTAGTGCTACAATAATGTCTGGACGAGCTTCGGCAATTTCATCTAAATATAAAAATGCACCTTCTTTTACAGCTCTGGTCATAGGGCCGTCAATCCAAACAGTTTCTACACCTTTTAAAATATACCTACCAATTAAATCTGTAGAGGAAGTTTCTTCATGACAAGCAATGGTGTATAATTTTTTACCCATTTTTTGAGCCATAAATTCTACGAACCTTGATTTTCCTGTTCCAGTTGGTCCTTTGAGCAAAAGAGGCAACTTGTTTTTATAAGCATGTTCAAAAATTTCTTGTTCTTTATCTATTGATTTATAAAATATTGTTTCCATAATTTTTTTAGTTAGGTGGTTATAAAAATAGTTTCGGAAAAAACAGGGGGCTTAAAATTATGAGCTTTTCGCCCCCTGATTCTCACCAATCAATCAATAACAAAATTTATTATGATGCAGCTACAAGAGCTTCATCGGTTGGTTTTCCGAATTTAAAAAAGTTGATAATATACAAGGTTACTCCTGCTGTAAAACCTGAAGCACAAAGCACTAATACTAAAAAATGAGGCTCAATTTCTTTTTGAGTTTCCATAAAATCAACACCTAAAATTCTTTCTAAATACACTTGAGCAACACCAGCAACACCAAAGGCTACTGTCATACCTATCATTCCAATATTACTTAACCAAAAGGCATATTGAGAAATTCCGTTATTAAATAATTTTCTTCCAGTAATATTAGGCATTGCATAAGCTATAATAGCTAAAACAATCATTGCGTAAGCTCCCCAAAAAGCCATGTGCCCGTGCATTGCTGTTACTAATGTTCCGTGAGTGTAAAGGTTTACATTTGGTAAAGTATGAGCAGCGCCTAATAACCCTGCACCAACAAATGAAGTAATAGCAGCTCCTAATGTCCAATTTAAAGCGGTTTTGTTTGGATGTTTTTTTTCGCCTTTTCTGTACATATTAAGAGCGAATAAAGCCATTGCTAAGAATGCTAAAGGCTCTAACGCTGAGAATATTCCTCCAATCCATAACCAGTAAGAAGGTGCTCCTATGTAGTAAAAATGGTGTCCAGTTCCTAAAATACCAGATAAGAAGGTTAATCCTACAATTACGTACAACCATTTTTCAATTACTTCTCTATCAACACCTGTAATTTTAATTAGTAAGAAAGCCAAAATACCTCCCATAATTAATTCCCAAACGCCTTCTACCCAAAGGTGAACTACGTACCATCTGTAAAAAGAATCTAAGGTTTGGCTGTCGAACCAAATCATTCCGGGTAAGTAGAGTAACGCAGAGAATAATAATCCCATAGTTAAAACTAAAGCTGTTGTGGTTTGTCTTTTTCCTTTAAATAAGGTCATTAATATATTAAATAAGAAGGCTAATACATTAACCACTACTAAATAATCTAGCGGTCGAGGGATTTCTAAGAATTTACGTCCTTCCCACCAGTTGAAGTGATAAGCAATAATAGCTGTAACACCTACCGCTAAAAAGCTAATAAGTTGTATGTAGGCAAGTTTTGGTGAGTACAATTCATTTTGAGATTCTTCTGGAATAATGTAATAAGCTGAGCCCATAAATCCTAATAATAACCAACAAACTAACAAGTTGGTATGAACTGCCCGTGCAGTATTAAAGGGAATAAAATCATGCAAGACATCCATCCCCATATGGGCAAAACCCATAATAAAACCATAAATGATCTGCAGAGCTAACAGTCCTAATGCTGATAGGAAGAACCAATAAGCTACTTTTTGTGTTGTATATTTCATAACATTAAATTTTAGTTATTGTTTAATTATTTTGTTTTTTTAATTTCATATTTTGGTTTGGCAGGGAACCCGTTTAGGTCAACCTTTCCTATCCACTCAAAATATGCTATGAGTTCGTTGGCTTCTTTTTCAGAAAAACCATAAGCTACCATTTTTCTTCCACTGGTGTACTCTCCCCAAGGAGTTGGTGACATTAAAACACCTTTTACATAAGGAGCTCCTCTTCGTTCAATTACTTTAGTAAGTTCAGGAGCATAATAAGCACCTTCTCCAAATATGGTATGACAGCCCATGCAGTTGTTGGCTTCCCATAAATGTTTTCCGGCAACAACTTCCGGTGTTATTTTATCTGCATTGGTTTGTTCGTCATGCTTGTTTACATGGGTATCGTACGACAAACCAAGAAATAATACGGAGAAAATAATTGTTCCTGCTAGGAAGAATATTTTCGCTTGACTTTTTGTTAACATAGTTATGTGTTTTAGTTTATAATTTTTTATATAAATAATAAAAGGTCTTTATATCTTTTATTTTCAAAAATACAAACAACCTCTTATTATAGTTATTGATATAAATCAATTAAGACGGTTTTATTTGGAAGAAATTGGCATGATATAAATCATCAATAATCTACTAAATATTTACTATCTCTTTTAGTTTTTTAAGGTTGATAATTTTAATTGTTTTATTGTCTGTTTCCAGAATATTGTCTTCTTTTAAATCAGCTAAAATTTTTGTTACCTGATTAGAATTTAGTCCCACCAATTCGGCAATGTCTTGTCGGCTTAGTTCGTGAGCGTGATTAATTTCATTTTCTTTAGTAAGTCCATAAGCATCAATCATCATTAATAATGCTTTAGCAACTTTTTCTCTAACATTAAAAATGGAGAGGTCTCTAAGTTTTTTTTCCTCTTGATTAAGCTCGTTAGCAAAATAAAGCATGAGGTTAAAAGTAAGTTCTGGAGTAGATTTTAGTAGTTTGAAGAAAAAGGTTTTATCAAAACTGCAAACCATGGTATCAGTTATAGAAGTTGCTGAAATACTAAACTTCTCGGCATCAGATAAACCTCTATGTCCAAAAATATCTCCATTAGAAATTAGGCGTATAATTTGGTCTTTACCAAAAGCTCCTTTTTTAAAAACTTTTACTCTGCCAGATTGAATGAAATTAATGCTGTCAACAAAATTTCCTTCCATAAAAATTAATTGGTTTTTAGTGTATCTATTGATAAACTTGTTTTCATGTATATTATCAGATTGATTAATGCTTTCTAAACAATGTTTTTTAATGAAACAATTAGTGTTTTCACAATCTATACAATTAATTTTATTGTTAAACCTCATGAACTTTTATGGAAGGAAAAAGTTTTTATTTATTACTTAAAATATATTCTGATAATGCTTCTAATTCTGCAGCTGGAAGAGCTTTTGTTACAGCAAGTTGTGGTTGCATAACTGCAGCCTGAGCTGGATCAACAATGGCTTCACCCTCTTCTTTTAAGAAAGCAGTTAATCCATCTTTATTACCGTCATAAGCAGCAGCAATTTCTTTTAAAGAAGGTCCAACAGTTTTTGTCTCTAATTGGTGACAAGCCACACAGCCTTTTGATGTGAACACTTCTTCACCAGAAATAGTAGCTTCAACTACCTCTTCTTTAACTTCTTCTACCATTTCTGTAGCTTCTTCAACAGCATCTTTTGCAGTTTCTTTAACTTCTTCAGAAGAACCACCACAAGCTACTAATGTTGCCATTCCTAACATTAGGCTTACTGTTAATACGTTTAATGTTACTTTTTTCATTTTAAGTTATTTTAATTGTTTTATAATGTAGTTTAATTTTTTGTATTTAGATTTCGAATAAATGCATTTCCATCCTCTACTTTTTTCACTAAGTCATTTATTGTTTTGGTGGAGAAAATTTTACTTAATCCTTCTCTAAAAATTATAAAGTCATCGTGTAGCGGACAAGGATGTGAGTCTGAACATTCGTGCATACCTAATCCGCATTTGTAAAAGAATGATAATCCGTCAATTATCTCAATTATTCTAATTAGTTTTATTTTACCTGATGCTTCATTAATATAAAAGCCACCATGAGGACCTTTTGTAGATTGAAGAATGTTGTGTTTAACTAACAATTGAAGAATTTTACTCAAAAAGTGCACAGGCAAATCAAGTTCTTCACCGATTTCTTTAATACCAATTTTATGATTTTCGGAACTGTTATGTCCGACATAAACAATGGCTCTTAGAGCGTATACACAAGATTTTGATAACATAATTCAGACTTCAAAATTATCCAATTAATTTAACATTTCAGCTTCTAAAGCAATGGCTTTTGGAAATAAAATATTATTTTCTAAATGAATGTGTTGGAATAAATCATTTTGGAACTCTTCTAGTTTTGCGTATAAAGCCCTAAAAGTGTTACAAGCACCAGATGGGGGATTAAAGTCCTTGGTTAAATCTTTAATTTTGAAAAGAATTTCTCCAGCTCCGGTATGTTCTTCTTCCATCATCCTTATAGGATTTTGTATGGTACCAAAATGTGGTGTTGGAATTTTTTCTCCTTTCTTTTCTGCAGCAGCTAATTCTTTTATATAAGGAAATAAAATACCTTCTTCTTTTTGCATGTGGCTACTTAATTCATTGGCAATTTCAATGAACAATTTGTTAATTTCAATAGTTTCGATGTAGTGATGTCCATGAACTTTAGCCACTTTTTCAGCATACTGAGCAATAATAAGACTGGCTTCTTGCACGTATCTATGGTGCGTATTGATGATGTAATCGCTAAGGAAATCTAAGTCCCAAGTATTAAAATCATGACTACCTTGTTGTTGGGTTCCTATTTTTAGAATCTCTTCTTTTAAACTAGCATAATCAATGCCTTTTTTTGCACAAACTTCTTGTACAGAAACATGTCCGCCACAACAAAAGTCTATGCCGTTTTTCTTAAATACATCAGCTGTTTTAATGTTTTCTGTAACTATTTCGGCTACAGTTTTGTTATCTATGTTTTCCATAACTTTTTGGTTTTAGTTGGTGATTAATTTATAGGACAAAGATACAACTTTTTTAAAACAAAATATAAAAAGACCCAAATATCTTTTAATATTGTTTGAAAACAATGTAATTGTTGTTTTTTTGAAAGTGACTTCTTGCTACAACTTAATTAGTTTGTATTGTAATATGGTATCTTTTTCTAACTCTAGCTCGAGGAAATAAATCCCTTTTGGAAGAATAGATACATTTATTTCAGTTGAAAATTTTGTCTTAATCAATTCTTTTCCTATACCGTTGTATATTCTTACTTGTTTAATCTGATGAGAGTTTGTTTTATTTTGAATAAAAAGTGTATTTTTAATAGGATTCGGATAAATGGTAAAGTCGTTTATAAACTCTTTATTGTTTATTCCCGTTGGTTCTATAACATAAAAAGTCGTTTCAAAAGTGTCTAGTGTGGTTAGTCCACTAGCAACTGGCCAAACAACTACAATGTTACCTCCAATTCTGTATCCGTTTTGTTGATTAGCGGTGTCAATAAAAGGAATAATTATGGTGTCATTAACTAAATTAGAAACTGTTCTAACTCCTAAAGTGTCAATTGATGTTAGTCCGGCAGAGCTATCTACTCCAGCAACTAGATAGATGTTTCCTGAATAAGGAGTGCTGTCATTATAGGAAAATACAACATCAAAACTTATAGCGTCTCCTACGTTTACAGTATCTTGTGTTATGTTTGCGTTTGTAGTTAATGAATCAACCGCCAATTGCGACTTTCCTATTAATGGAAGCAAAAGTGTTGTGATTGATATTAGAAGAAATTTTTTCATCGTATTCTTTATTTGTGCTAAGTTAAATAAGTTAAATAGATTTTTATAATTAATTTTACTAAATCTTACTCGTTTAAAAAAATGAATCAAGTATATAAACTTATAGAAACGTTATCAAAGGAAGAATGTAGAAACTTTAAGATACTATTGAAAAGAACTAACGATTCAGCTGAAAGAAAAGATGTGGCATTGTTTGATTATGCGAGAAAATATTCAAGTAGTTCAGTAAATGAGGATGTTTTTCTTAAAAAGTTTTATCCGAACGATAGAAATGCATTTTACCGATTAAAAAACAGGTTGTTGCAAGATATCAATAAGAGTTTGTTGTTTTTACATTATAACTCTAACGATTACTTTGCCACACTAAATTATATTATGCTTTCAAAGCTGTTTAATGAAAAGTCAAACTTCCAGCTTACATTTGACTATCTGCTTCAAGCGGAAAAAAAAGCCATAAAAAATGAATTTTTTGATTTATTGGATCTAATCTATAATGATTTAATAATTCTTTCTATTGAAACAGTGAGATTTAACCCGTCTCCATTTATTGATAGACGCAAAGAAAATAGAGCATTACTTAATGTAATCCAAGAAGTAGATAATATTTTAGCGTCTTTAACTTATAAAATAAAAACAACACAAAACTATAATAGAGGAGAATCAAACAAACTGCTTCAAGAGGATTTTTATTCACTTATTGAGGATAAAAAAATAAAGCAGAGTAAACAGTTACAGTTTAAAGTTTACCATTCAATTAGTAGAATTTTATTACAAGAACACGATTTTATTACTTTAGAAGCTTACTTAAAGAAAACCTACCTTCAGTTTTCTAAAAACAAGTTGTTTACCAAATCAAACCACGAAACTAAGCTTCAAATGTTGACTTATATTGTAAATTCTTTGTTTAAGAATGATAAAATTGAAGAATCGTTGTTATATACTGAAAAGTTGCATGATGCAATGCTAGAGTTTGATAAATACTTATATGAAAAATATTTATTCTATTATTATAATTCTTTGGTAATTAATTATCAGGTAACAGATAAACAAAAGGCAATTGATATTTTAAATGAAGCAAAGTCGAAAAAAGAAATACAAGTTCTACCAATATACAGCTTGTTTATTTATCTAAACTTGGCTGTTTTGTATTTTGATTTAGGAAAATTCAATCAGGCAAAATCAAGCCTTGTCAAATTAAAACAACAAGACAATTTTAAGAATTTGGATATTGTTTTACAGTTTAAAATTTGTATTGTGGAGTTAATGATTATTCATGAATTAAACGATATTGATTTATTTGACTATCAGCTAAAAAACTTAAAAAAAGATTTTTTTACTTTGAAGCAGGTAGATATTAATAGAGATATAGATTTTGTTAATCTACTTGAAAAAATGCAATTGTTTAGTAGCAAAGAATTAAAAGAGGCTATTATATCTTTTCTTGAGAAATATAAAACTAATAGTGAGGACGATGCCGATATAATTAATTATAACCATTGGTTAATAAGTAAACAAAAAAGAGGAGTGATATAAATATCATTCCTCTTTTCTATTAAGAAAAACTCATTAATGAACTATTTGTTAAGGATTAATTTTTTAACGTTTATAGCATTATTTGTTTTTACATTTAGCAAGTAAATTCCATTAGATAAGTTTTCAGGATTCCACTGAAGTTTGTGAGAACCAGTACTCATAAACTTGTTGCTAATAATACCAACAGTATTTCCAACTAAATCAGTAACAAAAACTTCTACGTTGGTTTCATCACTTATGTTAATATCGATGAATATTGTTTCTTTAAAAGGATTTGGATAAATTGTTAGCTCACTAATTTCATCTTTGTGTTCTTCTATACCTACTACATTTGCAGGTTGAACATTTATGGTAAATCCTGTTTGTCTTAATACTACTCCGTTAGATCCTATTGAATCACAATAAGTACTTGTACAACTGTTAATACTATCTGATACTGTTAAACATAATAAAAAAGGACCAGGAGTAGAGTAGGTGTATGATGGATAAGCTTGTGTTGAAGTATTACCATCACCAAAATCCCAGAAATAAGATAAATTAACACCTGTTGAGCTATTGGTAACTATAATGTTGTTAGTTATAGAATCTAAATACATAGTATAACCTGCATTGCATATTGAAGTTCCATTCACACCATTAACGATTACCGAGTAGTTCTTCCATTTATAACAAGAGTATAATGAGTCAAAAATATGTAAAACCACATTGTATGTTCCATTAGCAGCAAAAGTATGGTTTGGATTGTTCACATATATAGCATTATTTCCATCTCCAAATTGCCAGTAATGGTTTAAGCCACCGGTTGAAGTGGATGTGAAAGAAAAGTTTCCGTTTCCATTATCAGTATAAGTGAAATTAGCAACAGCAGTACACGGAGGGTTAGCTCCTGTTACAGTAATTTGTTGGGTTAACGTGTCATAACAGGGCATTAAAGAATCAAAAAGTATTAAACTAACATTGTAGGTTCCATTAGTAGTATAAGTGTGTGATGGATTGTAAATTGTTGAAGTATTTCCATCACCAAAGTGCCACTCAAAAACTGTTACTGGATTATAGTTGTTGGAGGTGTTTGTGAAAGAGAAGTATCCGTTTCCATTATCTATGTAAGAGAAGTTTAAGTTTTGACTACATGTACTTGTAATGTTTGAAATAGTTATTGTTTGCTGTGTAGTGTCAAAACAAGTTTGATTAGAATCACTGGCAATTAAAGTTACGGTGTATGTACCGTTGCTCCAGTAATTATGGTTGGGGCTATAGCCTGAAGAAAAATCTCCGTAATTCCAAAATTCTGAGAAAACTATTCCAGTAGTTGTAGATTGAAAGTTTACAGAGCCATTTATTGTGCTTCCGTAAGTATAGGTAAAACCAGCATTTATATTGCAATTCTGACCTGAAGTTACATTAATGGTTTGTGTTATTGAGTCCGTGCAATTAGAATCATTAATTATTAATTTAATACTATAAGTACCATTAGTAAATGTGTATGAAACGGTTGAAGTGTTTCCTAAATAAGCACTAGAATTACCCATTAAAATCCAATCATAATTTGCTGCAGTACTTGTTCCCGTAGAGGTGCTAGTAAATGTGTAATTCCCATTTCCATTATCGGTTGAGGTAAACGCTGCGGTACATTGTGCATACGTTGTTAGCGAGGCAAAACTAAAAAGCATTATCAGTGCTATTTGTTTGCTAATTTTTTTAATAGTGGCGATTGTTTTCATAATTCATAAGTTTTGGTGAATAATGACTCAAAATTGCTAATCAAATACATATTTTAAAAGTTAATGTTTTTCATTTCTTACGTGTTCAAATAATTTATTTGTTCAAAGTAGTAATTCTATGGGGTGTAAAAACAACATAATTCTGCTCAAGACAATTTTTGTCCAACAATTTCTTTAAATTCGTGGGCTTAAAAATTAACTCATATAAAATGAAACGACCATGCTAAAAAGTTCCTCACAAATTGGAATGATTATAAAGGGAGTTACATCTGACTGATTTAACAAAATAAAATATAAACAGATGAAATTATTTAAATTAGTGTTGTTGTTATTGGTAGTAACTACGGTTGGTGCACAAACAAAACAAGATATTACCTTAGAAGATATTTGGAAAAACTATAAATTTTATGCTCAGTCAGTTTATGGTATTCGTTCTATGAATAATGGCGTAAATTTTACAACTCAAGAAAGAGATGATGAGGGAGTAAATTTAGTAAAACAATCGTATGTAGATGTGGATAAGACTTCTGTACTGGTAAATGCAGCCGATTTGGTTTTTGATGGAAATAAAATTGCATTAGAAGATTATGAATTTAGTGCAGATGAAAAAAAGATTTTAATAGCAACCGAAGTGGAAGCTATTTATAGATACTCATCAAAAGCATATAACTATATATATGATGTGGCTACTAAAAAGCTTACTCCTTTAAATACTAAAGAAAAAGTAATGCACGCTACTTTTTCTCCTCAAGCAAGTAAGATAGCTTACGTTAAAAATAATAATTTATACTATACAGACTTATCTAACTGGCAAGAAATTCAAATTACTTTTGATGGTAAGAAAAATGAAATTATTAATGGAGCTTCCGATTGGGTTTATGAAGAAGAACTAGAGTTAGTAAGAGCTTTTGAATGGTCGCCAGACGGAAATAAAATTGCTTTTTTTCGTTTTGATGAAACCAACGTAAAAGAGTGGAGTATGAAAATGTATAATAATTTGTACCCTGAAGAAGTTCGTTTTAAATATCCAAAAGCGGGGGAAGAAAATTCAAAAGTAAGTGTTCATATTTATCATTTAGAAGATAATAGTATTGTAGATATGAGTATTGAAAATGCTTATGAGTATATTTCAAGAATTAATTGGACAAACGATTCTAAGCAATTGGCAATTCAAACTTTTAATCGTCACCAAAACGATTTACACATACAGCTTACAGATGCTTTTTCCGGTAAAGGAAAAGTAATTTTTAATGAAAAAAATGAAAAGTATGTTGAAGTTCCAAAAACAGAATTTTTAACTACTAAAAATCAATTGATTATTACTAGCGAAAAAGATGGTTTTAACCATTTGTACTTATATGATATTAATGGAGATTTAATTGCTCAACTTACCAAAGGAAATTGGGATGTTACCGATTATTATGGTGTTGATGAGAAAAAAGGATTGGTATATTATCAGTCGGCAGAAAAATCTCCATTAGAAAGACATATTTATAGTGTTAAATTAAATGGAAGTGGCAAAAAGCAATTAACTGAAAAAAGTGGTGAGAATGAAGCTGATTTCAGTGCAACATTTGATTATTTTATTAATAAGCATTCGGATGCCAACTCACCTTATTATATTACGGTTAACGATAGAAATGGAAAAGTGAAAACTGTTCTTCAGGATAATGTCGACTTAAAAGAAAGAATGAAAGCCACTAAATTGGCTAAAAAAGAATTTTTTACCATTAATGTAAACGACCAAAAACTAAATGCATGGTCAATTAAACCAACTGATTTTGATGAAACCATAAAATACCCTGTATTGATGTTTGTGTATGGAGGTCCAGGTTCTCAAACCGTTGAAGATAGTTGGGGTAGTTCTAACTATTTTTGGTTTCAAATGCTTGCAAACAAAGGATATATTGTTATTTCTGTAGATAGTAGAGGAACAGGAGCTAGAGGAGCAGACTTTAAAAAAGTTACCTACAAGCAATTGGGGAAATATGAATTAGAAGATCAAATGGCCGCAGCAAAATATTTAGCTACCTTGCCTTATGTTGATGGCAGTAGAATAGGAATTTTTGGATGGAGTTACGGAGGTTATATGTCATCTTTATGTATTACCAAAGGAGCAGATATTTTTAAAACGGCTATAGCAGTAGCACCTGTTACTAATTGGCGTTTTTACGATAGCATTTATACAGAAAGATACATGCAAACACCACAGGAAAATGAAGATGGCTATGACGATAACTCTCCAATTAACCATGTTGAGAAATTAAAAGGTAACTATTTGTTAGTTCACGGTATAGCAGATGATAATGTGCATTACCAAAACACAACTGAAATGACTATTTCTTTGGTAAAAGCTAATAAACAATTTACACAAATGGCTTATCCTAACAAAAATCATGGTATTTTTGGGGGTAATACTCGTTTACATTTATATACATTAATGACTAACTTTATTTTAGAAAATTTATAAAAATTAATATAACACGTTAAACTTATGAATCAACAACAAGATAATCAATTAGCAAATCATCTTACTAATAAAGGTATAGACAGCAGTATGGTAATGGGGCATCCAGCAGGGTTGTTTGTATTGTTTTTTACAGAAATGTGGGAACGCTTTAGTTACTATGGAATGCGCGCCTTACTTACCGTTTTCTTAATTTCCGAAATTGCTAAAGGCGGTTGGGGATGGTCTAATGAAGATGCTATGCAGCTTTATGCTTGGTACACAGGGTTGGTTTATTTAACGCCATTAATAGGTGGTTTAATAGCAGATAAATTAACAGGTTACAGAAAAGCAGTTACTATTGGAGCAGTAATAATGACTATGGGACATGCTTCTATGGCATTGGAAGGAATAAGTGATGCTTTCTTTTTTGCAGGATTGGGTTTAATGATTATGGGTAACGGTATGTTTAAGCCAAATATTTCTTCAATTGTAGGACAGTTATATCCTAATAACAGCAATAAAAAAGATGCTGGTTATACCATTTTCTATATGGGAATTAATGCAGGAGCGTTTTTAGGAATGTTGTTGTGTGGTTATATTGGTGAAAAATACAACTGGCATTATGGTTTCGGATTAGCAGGAGTATTTATGCTTTTTGGCATGCTTCAGTTTTATTTCGGACAAAAAATATTTGGTAAAATTGGTTTATCTCCAAAAAACTTAGTTAAATATAATTTAGAAGTAAAAGAAGAGGTTAATAAAGTGGAGGAAGAAGAATTGCCAGCTAATGTTGTTAGAGATAGATTGGTGGTTGTTTCTGTTTTAATCGTTTCAAGTATTTTCTTCTTTTTTGCCTTTGAGCAAGCAGGAGGTTCAATGACTATTTTTGCTAAGAATTATACCCAGCGGGTATTAGATGGAAGTTCTGGTTTGATTTTTAAATGGGTTGACGCTATTTTAACTATTTTCCCGGTTGCCATTGTTACTTGGGTATTATATTCATTAGCAGTAAAAATTTATAAAAGATATCCCATTACTATATTATTTACCTCGCTTTCTTTTGTGATTATTTGGATATTATGTATTTGGAAAGTGAATAGAGAGTTTTCTATCGAAGCAACAGAAGTTACTGTTTCTTGGTTTCAAATTTTAAATTCCTTTTTTATCATCACATTAGCATCATCCTTCTCTAAATTATGGGAGAAAATATGGAATCCATCAGGACCTGTTAAATTTGCTATGGGATTAATATTGGTAGGTGTTGGATTTATAGCATTAGCTTACGGAGCAAGTGAAATACCACAAGGAGCAGAAACAGCTGCTGTAAGTATGGTTTGGCTAATTTTAGCTTACTTTTTTCACACAACAGGAGAGCTTTGTTTGTCTCCGGTAGGTTTATCTTATGTTTCAAAATTATCACCGGCAAAATTTGTAGGTTTAATTTTCGGATTATGGTTTACAGCTTCGTTTATTGCTAATTTATTGGCAGGATATACCGGCTCGTATATTGATAAAATTTCACAAACTTATTCCATGTCAATTTTCTTTTTAATAATAGCTGCATTACCTATTTTCATTGCATTAATACTTTTATTATTCAATGGTAAGCTAACTAAGATGATGCACGGAATAAAATAATTATGCTTAACTTTGAGTTTAATAAAGTGGTATCACTTTTGTAATGAGTTTCCAGAATTATAAATAAAATGTAAGCATGAAAAAAATATTTAATAAAGCAATTATAGTATCTTCTGTAATAGTTAGTGGTTTAATAGCAATGTCTTTTGTAGATAAAACTGATAACAATAATCAACAAGATAACAATCAGACTGAAACAGAATATAAAGCCACCATGGAAGGTTGGGAAGTGGATGTAAATGTAGCTTATGAGTTATCTAAAAAGACAGGTAAACCTATTTTAGCAAACTTTACAGGTAGTGATTGGTGTGGATGGTGTATAAAACTAAAAAACGAAGTTTTTATAAAATCTGAATTTCAATCTTGGGCTAGAAAAAATGTAATTTTATTAGAATTAGATTTTCCAAGAAAAAAACAAGTTCCTGATGCAATAAGAGAGCAGAATTATGGTATGCAAAAAGCTTTTGCTGTAACAGGTTACCCGACCATTTGGGTATTTAACTTAACCAAATCAGATTCAGGTCAGTTTAATATTGATGCTATTGGAAAAACCGGTTATGTTGCCGGTGGTCCTGCAAAATTTCAGGAGGGAGTTGATACGATGATTAAACAATATAAAGAAAAGAAATAATTGATTGTTTTAATCTATAAAAAAAAGCAGCTAAATTATTTAGCTGCTTTTTTATGTCAAAATAAAACCTAACAGGTTTAGTTATTGTTTAAGCAAATCTTTTTGCTACTTCATCCCAATTAATCACATTAAAAAATGCATTAATGTAATCAGGTCTTCTGTTTTGGTAGTTTAAGTAATAAGCATGTTCCCAAACATCAAGTCCTAAAAGAGGAGTTCCTCCACAGCCAATACCCGGCATTAAAGGATTATCTTGGTTGGCAGTAGAACAAATCTCTAATTTACCATCTTTTTTGCATAACCAAGCCCACCCTGAACCAAATCTGGTTGCAGCAGCTTTAGCAAAAGCATCTTTAAATCCTTCGTAAGAACCAAAAGCAGCGTTAATAGCATCAGCTATAGCACCTGTTGGTTGGCCGCCTCCGTTTGGAGACATTACTTTCCAGAATAAATCGTGATTAAAGTATCCACCACCGTTATTTCTAACAGCAGTATTGTTCATGTCTAAGTTTTTTAGGATATCTTCAATAGATTTTCCAGCCAAATCAGTGCCTTCAATAGCAGCGTTTAAATTGTTAGTATAACCAGCATGGTGTTTTCCATGGTGGATTTCCATTGTTCTCGCATCTATGTGCGGTTCTAATGCATTGTGTGCATAAGGTAATTGTGGTAATTCAAAAGCCATAATAAGTTGTTTTTAATGGTTAGTAATTTATTTTAAATAATCAAAAAAAGTCTGAAGTTAATTTAACTCCAAACTTTGAGATGACAAGTATTCAGCAATTCCTTCGTGAGTTGCTTTTAATCCTTGTTTTTCTTTATTCCAGTTTGCCGGACAAGCTTCTCCGTGCTGTTCGTTAAATTGTAGTGCATCTACCATTCTGATAGCTTCATCAACATTTCTTCCTAACGGTAAATCGTTTACTAACTGATGTTTTACAATTCCTTCTTTATCAATTAAGAATAATCCTCTGTAAGCAATTAGCTCACCTGTAGCAATCATTTCGCCTTCTTCATTCCAATCAAAATCGCCAGCTAATACATCGTAATTCATAGAAATAGTTTTATTGGTATCTGCTACCAATGGGTATTTAACACCCTGAATTCCTCCTGCATTTTTTGGCATTTGTAACCATCCCCAGTGAGATTGTTCCGTATCTGTAGATACAGCAACCACCTCTACATTTCTACTTTTAAACTCTTCTAATTTTTCTTGAAAAGCAAACAATTCCGTTGGACAAACAAAAGTGAAATCTTTTGGATAAAAAAATAACACTACATATTTTCCTTTAAATTGTTCTAATGTGAAATTATTCACAATTTCTCCTCCGTTAATTACAGCTTGTGCTGAAAATCCTGGAGCTTTTTTTCCGACTAATACGCCCATTTTTTTTAATTTTTATTAGTTAAACATTGATTACATTTTCCTTTTACATGAACTTGGGTTTCTTTTACTTCAAACCCTTTTAATTCGTTCATGGCTACATCCTTAAAATCATACTTAATATCATATATTGCTCCGCATGAGGTACATTTAAAATGCCCATGAGCATCCATAATCGCATCATACCTTACTTCATTATCTTCAATAGTTACTGTTGAGGTAATACCTTTATCAATAAATAATTTTAAGGTATTATAAACAGTGGTTTTAGATAGTGTAGGGATTTCGCCTACCAAGTTTTTGTAAATAAGATCTACGGTAGGATGGTTCATTTTTTCATACAAATATTCATAAATCTTAATCCTTTGATAAGAAGGCTTAATGTCATGTGTAGATAGATGTTGAGCAATATTCAATTGGAATGAATTTATATTTGTAACGATTACAAATTTATGCTTATAAGCTGATTATAAAAAATGCAAAAACTTTATTTTGTTAAGATTTGTTAAGATTCCTGATAATTTTTTTGTGCCTCAAAAATTTCAGGAATGACGTTGAAGATTGTTTGGTGCAATTGGGATTGTTAAGTGATACAACTACTCTGTGCGTCATTCCCACGCAGGTGGGAATCTATTTTATTTATTGTAAAATGGTGTGAATTGAGGCAGGAGCAGAGGTAGTAGCAAGGGAGATTCCTGATAATTTTTTCATGCCTCAAAAATTTCAGGAATGACGTTGAAGATTGTTTGATGCAATTGGGTTTGTTAAGTGATTTAACTATAATCTGTTCGTCATTCCTTTACCTTTACCCTTACCGCCATTCCTTTACCCTTACCGTCATTCCTGCGAAGGCAGGAATCTAATAAAGTAATGTAAATTATAAAACAAATTACACTTTGTTAAAATTTAAAATGACAAGCTGCTTTTTAGTGCTTATTTGGCAAGGTGTGGAGGTTAGACTTTGTTACTTATTTTCCTTTAAAGAAAATTTAATAGGTAAGTTAAATGAAACACTAACTTTTTCTCCATTTAATAATCCAGGAATCCATTTCTCCATAAGTTTTATTACCCTGATAGATTCAGCATCTAAAAGAGGATCAACAGACTCTATAATTTCAATATTGCCAACACTACCATCTTTTTGAACAGTAAACTTTAATAATACTCGACCTTGAATATTCTTTCTTTTTGCTTTTTTTGGATATTTAACATTTTTACCAAGTGTTCCATTATTCCATTTACACCATTAGGATACATTGGAGCTTGGTCGAATATTATTATTTCACCATTTTCCTGTATAGCAGGTAGTAACACTTCCTTATAATTATTGTTAGTAACAAAAGAACTGAGAGCAGTATTATTTTTTTCATATGTATATTTTATATTATTTATAGTAAAGTGTTGTAAATTATGGTACGAGTTACGCTTCGCTAAACTCGCATCAGCAAGAGGGCTAGTTCTTTATTTTTTATAATAATCAATTTCATCCCTCATTAAATTTTCAATATCAGACCATAATTCTTTCATACGTAATGCTCTTTCATTTTGCCCCATACTCTGCATTTTAATGGCATTTTTTTCCCAATCGTCAATCGTAGAAATATTATTTAGAACAGACTGAAACTCGTTAGTGAAGTCACTAATTAAAACTTTATATTCATTTATTTTAGGTAATAAATTTTTACTAGCTATTAATTTTAGCTTGTTAAGTTCTTGATTAATAATTATAGTTGGTTGAAGTGATTTTTTAGTTGTTTCTAGCAAGTCAGCGTTTAGCTTTATAAGTGCTTCGTTAATTTTATCCTCGTCTCCTGTTAGAGCTATTGACATAAATTCATTTGGTATTCCGTAAATCATTTTTGGATCAGTTCTAGTATTTAAACTAATCTCATCCATTTGATTCATAAAATTGGAGTATACCTCAAATCTTTTTTCAATCGCTTTATCTGCTTTTTGATATTTTCTATTTAATAGAAATTGTACTATTCCCCAAGTCCATCCTATTATCCCTAATCCGATAATTAAATAATCTTTTGTTTCCATTTTTTTCTGTTTGAGTATAACTAACAGCTACACGCTACTTCTTAAATCCCCTACAAACATACAAAAAATCCCAAATCAAACTACCTCTTCAAACTGGTAGCTGTAGAGTTTTTTGTAGTAGCCATCTTTTTGCAACAGCTCGTGGTGAGTACCTTCTTCTACTACCATACCTTTGTCTATTACTAAAATTTTGTTGGCATTTTGTATGGTAGATAAACGGTGAGCTACAATTATAGAAGTAGTGTTTTGCGTAAGCACTTCGGTAGCATGTTTTATCAATGCTTCAGATTCACTATCTATAGAAGAGGTAGCCTCATCTAAAATTAATATTTGCGGCTCGTGTACATATGCTCGGATAAATGAAATTAATTGTCGTTGTCCGGAAGAGAGTAATGCACCACGCTCTTTTACATTGTAATGATAACCTCCTGGCAATCTGGAAATAAAATCGTGTGCTCCAATTTTTTTAGCAGCATCAATTACTTGCTCTTCAGTTATGTCATCACTGTAAAGCGTAATGTTGTTTAAAATAGAATCTGAAAACAAGAAAACATCTTGCAATACCACTGCCATAGATTTTCTGAGGTGGTTGAGTTCTATATCGTTTATATTAATATCATCAATGTAAATGTTGCCTTTGTTTATTTCGTAATACCTGCCTAATAAATTGATAATAGATGATTTTCCTGCTCCTGTTGCTCCAACCAATGCCAACGATTGTCCTTTGTTGATGGTAAAAGAAATGTCTTTCAATACCCATTCTTCGTTGTTGTAGGCAAACCATACATTCTCAAAACGGATGTTGCCTTTTAACGCTTTAAAAGTTTGTGTTCCTTTATTACTTATTGAATCCTCGGTATCTAATACTTTAAAAACCCTTTCGGAACTTACCATACCCATTTGTAAAGAATTAAAACGGTCGGCTAACTGACGAATAGGGCGGTACAACATGTAAATAAAAAAAGTAAAGGCGAAAATTTCTCCCGGCTCGGCAACTTCTAAGGAAACTTCTTTAAAACCATACCACACCAATAACGCAACAGAAAGAGCAGATAAAATCTCTACCAACGGGAAGAAAATGGAATATGCCCAAACACTTTTAATGTGTGCATTTCGGTGTTTTTTATTGATGTCAGCAAAAAGCTCGCTTTCTATTTTTTCTCTGTTAAAAATTTGCACAATAGACATGCCTGTAATATGTTCCTGAACAAAGGTGTTTAATATAGAAACTTGGTTTCTTACTTCCTGAAAAGCATCTTTAATAGCACGTTTAAACATGTTGGTTCCAATTAGTAAAATAGGGATGGGAACAAGGGTAATAAGTGCTAAATCCCAATTGATATAGAACATACAAATAACTGCAGAAATGATTTTAAGTAAATCGCCAAGAATTACTAAAATTCCCGCAGAAAACATTTCGGCAACAGTTTCAATATCAGAAACAGTACGAGTTACTAATCTACCTATTGGGGTTTGATCGAAATACTTGGATTTAAAATCAACAACATGTTTAAAAACTTCATTTCTAATGTCTTTTATAATGTTCTGACCAACCAAATTGCCATAATAAGTAAATACATATTGCAAAATGGTTTCTAAAATTAAGATACCAATTAACCACATGGTAATATGGAACAAGCCTAATTCATCTTTAGTTTCAATGTTTTTATTTACAGCAACCTGTATTAATAATGGACGAGCAACAGAAACTACAGCCAATACAATACTCAAAAAAGCAGTAAGGTAAAACATACTTTTATAAGGAGCAACATATCGCATTACCCGATTAAAAAGTTTGAAATCAAATGCTTTTCCTGATACGCTTTCCATGCTTGTTTTAGTAGTTTATAGTTTATAAGGTTAAAGTTAGTAGTTGTTAGCCCCCTAAATCCCCCGAAGGGGGACTTTTTCAACACACAATGCTAAAGTTAATCGTTTATTATTTAAGTATAAGTTTTGTCAATTTCTAATTTTTAATTTAAGAAAGGATATCCAATTTTAGTTAAAAATAAGCCGTGGGCGGGAACAGATTTCCCGGCATTACTTCTGTTTTTTGAAGTAATAATTTCGGTTAGTTCTTCCACTTTAATTTTTTGCTGACCAACATCTAGCAGCGTTCCTACAATTGCTCGCACCATATTTCTTAAAAACCTGTTGGCAGTTATAGTAAATATAAGTTGTTCGTTATGGCTTTTCCAATACGCCTCAGTAATATGGCACATATTGGTAAACGTATCGGTTTTACTTTTGCTGAAACAGGAAAAATCGGTTTCCTGAATAAGCAGTTGAGCTGCCTCATTCATTTTTTCAATATCCAATTTATATGGAAAATAATGAGTTAGTTCGGTTGTAAAAGGGTTTTTAGTGGTTGTAATTCGGTATTCGTAAGTTCTATAGGTAGCACTAAATCGTGCATGATCATCTTCTTTTACTTCAAAAATTTGTTTGCCGGCAATGTCTTTAGGTAAAAAACAGTTTAACTTAAAAAGCAATTGAGCAGCATCAATAGATTGAAGACTATCGAAATGAGCAAAAAGTTGTTCTGCATGTACGCCTGTATCTGTTCTTCCTGCTCCGGTAATCATAATTTCTTCTTGCAATAATGTACTTAGTGCTTTGTTCACTTCTTCCTGTACACTATGGGCATTTTGCTGAATTTGCCAACCGTGATAGTTGGTGCCTTTGTAAGCGAGTTCAACAAAATATCTTGCCATGGTACCTTGGTTTTTTGTGTGAAAAATTTGCTGCAAAAATAAGCAATAGTTAGATAAATAGTTGAGGTAGTTGAGGTATTCAGTTTGTTAATAATTCTGAAATGACATTAGAGGGAATGTACTGCTAATTGAATGCTTCTCGAACTATTTAAAATTAACAGGCTTCATATCTAAATTATAAAAAGTAAAGGTCCAGATATCTGTCCATTCTTGTATCAATTTAGCTTTAGATTTTCCAGCACCATGTCCGCCTTGGGTATCAATTCTAATAAGCGTTGGGTTTTTTCCGGCATTTACCTGTTGAAGAGTAGCACCAAACTTAAAAGAATGAGCAGGAACAACCCTGTCATCATGGTCGCCAGTAATAATCATAGTAGCCGGATATTCCCCTTTTTTAAGGTTGTGTAATGGCGAGTATTGGTACAAATAGTTAAATTGTTCTTCGTTTTTACTACTACCATATTCCACCGCCCATGCCCAACCGATAGTGAACTCGTGGTAGCGAAGCATGTCTAACACACCCACCATAGGAATAGCTACTTTTGCGATGTCAGGTTGTTGAGTCATTACAGCACCAATTAGCAATCCTCCATTGGAACGTCCGTGTATGGCTAGTTTTTCTGTTGAAGTATACTTATTGTCTTTAAGAAAATTAGCAGCAGTAATAAAATCATCAAAAACATTTTGTTTATTTTCTAGCATACCTGCTTTGTGCCATTCTTCGCCATACTCGCTACCACCTCTAATATTAGCAACAGCATAAATACCTCCATTTTGCATAAATACTGCTTTACTTACATCAAAAGTTGGTTTTACACTAATGTTAAATCCGCCATAAGCATATAGCATACAAGGGTTTTTTCCATTTAATTCAATGTTTTTTTTATGTGAAATAAACATTGGGATTTTTGTGCCGTCTTTACTTTCATAAAACACTTGTTTGGTAACATATTCCTCGGTTTTAAAATCAACTTTAGGTTCAAAATAGAGATCCGTTTGTACTTCATCTAAATTCACTTTATAGATTTTTGTTGGAGAAATGTAGCTGCTAAAAGTAAAGTAGGCAGTAGGTTGAGTTCTCTTTCCACTCACTTTTCCTGTAATACCAATTCCCGGCAATTTTAACTCTTTTAATAATTCACCTTCAAAAGAAAATACTTCTACTTTCGATTGAACATCTTTAAGGTAGTTTACAAATAGTTTATCACCGGCAATGCTAACATTTTCAATAACATATTCTTTTTCAGGAATAAGTTCTTCCCATTGTTCTGGTGAGGATTGTTCTATAGTGGCAAATACAATTTTTTTGTTGGGAGCATTGTAGTTTGTAATGAAAAATAGTTTATCTTCTTCATTCCCAATAAAACTTGTTTCGTTATCAAAATTCTCGATAAACTGAATAAAGTTACTTGTTGGTTCGTCAAGGTTTTTAACATAAATAATATTACCACTAGTACCTTCGGAAGCACTAACGATTAAAAATTTTTCATCTTCGGAAACTCTAGCTCCAAAGTTTCGGGTAGGATTTTCTTTACTTTCAAAAATAATTTTATCTTTTTTTTGTTCAGTACCTAATTTATGGTAATACACTTTATGAAATTCATTTTTGGCAGCCAATTCTTCTCCTGATTTTGGCGGGGCATAACCGCTGTAATAAAAACCGTTTTTATGCCAAGAAACACCTGAGAATTTCACCCATTGAATATGGTCGCTAAGCAACTTTTTAGTAGCAATTTCCATTACTTTAATGGCTGTCCAATCTGAACCTGACTCAGAAATACCATAAGCTAAATATTTTTCGTCTTTAGAAACACTAGTAAATTTAACTGCCACAGAACCGTCTTCTGATAACGTATTGGGGTCGAGTAAAACTTCTTCAACATCAGATTCAGTTTTTAAAATATAATATACACTATGGTTTTGTTTACCATCGTTTTTGGTGAAAATAGTAAAGTTGTTGTAATGGCTAGGAATTCCTTTGGCTTCATAATCCCACAAGTTAGTCAGCTGTTTGTGAATGTATTTTCGGTAAGGTATTTCAGACAAATATATTTCAGTAGTTTTATTTTGTAGTTTCACCCAGCTCATGGTTTCTTCACTATTATCGTCTTCCAGCCATCTGTAAGGATCTTTTACCAGCGTGCCAAAATAATCTTCTTCAACTTCATCAGTTTTGGTTTCAGGATAAGTAATTTTTTGCTGAGCGAATACGTTGAGCAAACAAAATTCGGTTATAAGTAGTATAAATAATTGTTTCATGTGCTTATAAATTTTAAGAGGTAAAGTTACTCAAAAATGCGTTTGTTTTTTGAAGCGTTCAGCTATCAAATTTCAACACACTGAATTTATGTTTTTTTATGAATATGCAGGAAGATTTACTTCTAAAAAAGGAGTAGATTTATTATGTTTGCATAACAAATTAAAGATAAATTATTAACCAAAAAACAACTATTACGATATGAAAAATTTAATAGGATTAGACAAAGAAAAAACATTGGTTTTAAGAGATAAACTAAATGATTTATTGGCAGATTACCAGTTGTTTTACCAGAACTTAAGAGGTTTACACTGGAACATTAAAGGAAAGGAATTTTTTGAGTTACACGTAAAATTTGAGGAGTTTTACAACGATGCCATTATTAAAATTGATGAAATTGCTGAGAGAATTTTAACATTAGAAGGAGAGCCGCTACATACGTATTCGGCATACTTAAAAGCTTCTGAAATTAAAGAAGAAAAAAGTGTTACGGATGGCGTAAAAGGAGTGGAGATTATCATTAAAAATTTTGGTGTATTAATTCTTAAAGAGAGAGAAATTTTAAGCTTAGCGTCTGATGCAAATGATGAAGGTACAGTAAGTTTGATGAGCGATTACATTACTCAAACCGAAAAAACATTGTGGATGCTAAATGCTTATTTGAAATAAAAATAGGGTATTTTTTTCTCAATTCTAATTTACCCAAAAAGACTTGACATGTTTGTCAGGTCTTTTTTTATCAGTTAACTAAAAAATATTAGGAACACTTCTTCTGGTCATTTTTAAATCTTGCAAAATAGCAGATTTAATTTTTATCGTAAATAAATAACTTTGTCTCACTCCAAAAGGAATCCAGTTAAAACTCATTTCCCAGCAGTGTAAATCTCTGTATATATCTACAGTAGTATAAGTTAATTCTTTAGTTTCAAAGTCATAACCAGAGGTAAAACCAATTTTCCATTTTTGAGTTAGGCTAAAATCTCCAGAAAAGTTAAGAGTCTGAATAGTGGTAGCTTCAAATTGAGGTTTTGAATACCTGATGTTATAATTTACATTTAATGTCCATGGCACATTAAAATCTATATATGCCTGTGGATTCGATCTGATATAAGCTAACTCTTCTTCAGTCCCGTAACTACTGGTTTTTTCTTCTTTATTGGCGGTGTTGGTTTTACTTCTTAACGAAAATCCAACAGCTAGATTAGAGCTAATTAATCTACCAAGCTTTCCGTTTCTGTTGTATTCAAATAAATTGATTTTTCTACCTAAACTATCCAACTGGTAAGGATCTAGCTGAGCATTATAGTTTAAAGTGATTACTCTAAAAATATTGGTACGGGCATCAATATTAATATTGCTCCAATTTAAAGAATCAGCAATCATGTTGTAACTACTTCGGAATCCAAGGTTTTCCAAAAGTTTTATTTTTTTGTCTTCACCCAAACTGTCTTTTCTATTTCTCACTTTCATTTCAAAGTTGTTAAGTAAACCTAGGTTAATATTTCCTGCCTCTTGTCGGTTATTATTGCCATAAATACCATTTTGAAAGATGGAGTATTCAAATTCGTTGTTTAAAGAATCTCTATACGTTTCTATACCTTGGGTATTTTCAGGAATGTAGGAAAATCCAACTGATGGTGTTGCAACATGTCGGATAGCCTTTATTATCTTACTTTTATATTGATACATACCATATAATTTGGTGGTAACATTTACATTCAAATCATAAGCACCTGTTCTTACAAAACCATTTATAGTATCAACAACTAATTCATTACTATTGTCATCCCATCTTTTTTCTAGGGATTCTATATACCAGGTTTCACTATAATTAGCAGCGGGATTTACGGTAAAATGTTTAAACATTTTCATAGAAGTGCTTATGGGAACACTATGTCTCATTCCAGTGCGAAATTGTTTACTTAAAGCATCCATATTGTTAAAAGTAAAAAGAGAGTCTCCTGCGGTAACTTCGTTTTTCATATTCATGGAGTAACTAACTCCGAAGTTGTCTAAAAAGTCATTCCTTTTTCCCAGCTTGTTGGTTTTTAGTGGTTGAAGCCGACTAACATTAAAAGCTACCTCTGGTAAACGGACAGTTACTGATTTCGTTTGTACGTTTTGACTATGAAATCCATTTAAGGCTAAATTGAAGGGTTTTCCATCCCAAGATTTTTTATATGAAACAGTAGAATTAAAAGAAGCACTCAAGAAATCTTGTCCGCTACTATTAAAGTTGTTGGTAAAATTTTGACTTGTTCCAATATTTACATTTGCTGAGAAATTACTGGATGGACGAGCTTTTGGATCTTGAGCATGATTCCATCTGAAAAAGAAATCTTGTTTTTCAGAATAATTGGATAAGCCTTCAATACCATTTTTAAAGGTAGAAAATCTAATATCTAAATTACCACTGTAACGATATCTGTTTTTGTAATTAGAGATAAAATTTCCTGCCCAACTTCCTTTAGAATAAATATCTCCTGTTAGTTGAAGGTTAAGTTTATCGCTAACACCCCAATAATAACCACCATTTAGCAAGAAAAATCCGTACTGACCGCTTTCTCCAGGAGTAGGAATTAATATACCCGATTGTTGTTTGTCGGTATTTGGGAAAAAACCAAAAGGAATACCAATTGGTGTCGGAACGTCTTCAATAACCAAATTAGCTGGTCCGGTTACAATTTTGTCTTTTGGGATAATTTTTAATTTAGAAGCACTAAAATAATAATGAGGATGTTTTTCGTTGCAAGTGGTATATTTTCCGTGTCTAATATACATTACGTTGTCAGGGGTTTTATACACTTTTTTACCATGAATGTAGCTTTCGCCTTCATGTGTCATCACTTCGGTAATAATGCCTTTTTTGGTTTTAAAATTGTATTTTATTTCATGGGCATTAAAAACTTTCCCGGCTTCTTTCATTACAGGCTCGCCATAAAACTTTCCTAAAGAATCTTGTTTTCCTCTGGCAATTACAATATTGGAATCTATGTTTATTTCAACTTCTTCAGCTTTTAATTCGATATCATCGTAATAAACTTCAACGTTTCCATATAAATAGACCATCTTATTTTTCATATCAAACCTAATGGAGTCAGTTGATTTGTAATGGAGTTTTGATGATAAGGCATCTTTAGAAATAGAGCTATCGGGTACTAAATGCGTAGTAGAATCCGTTGTTGTTTCTTGTGCTACCAAACAAGGGGTTGTACCAAACAATGCTATTGTTATTAAAAACAATACACCAGTCAATTTTTTGTTGGTATGAAACTTGGTTGCTTGCACAAAAAAATAGATTTCTTAAAGAGGTGTTTTTTAGTGAATTAATTCTTGATAATTATTAACATTAAGGTTGTGATAAAACAAAATTTTTTTAATGAGGCTTCAAAGCTAAAAAAAATAAATTTGACATTAATAAAACCTAGGTTTTTAACATTTTTATAAATGCGTGATATAGTGAGTAATAAGATTTTCTGGTTTTTTGCAATTGTTGTTTTTTTTATAACGACATCATTTTCTATAAATTTTAATGAAGATTCTTTCTACGGCATAAAAACAGTGGTTATAGATGCTGGGCATGGAGGTCATGATGGTGGTTGTCAAGGTTCTTTCTCCAATGAAAAGGATGTAGCATTAGCAATTTCATTAAAATTAGGAAAATATATAGAAGAAAATTTTAAAGATGTAAAAGTAATCTATACCCGAACCACAGATGTTTTTGTGAAATTAGATGAAAGAGCTAAAATAGCCAATAAAGCTCAAGCAGATTTGTTTATTTGCATTCATGTAAATTCAGGACCATCAACTGCTATGGGAACAGAAACTTATGTAATGGGGTTGCACAAAACAGAATCGAACCTTAATGTTGCTAAAAGAGAAAACTCTTCCATTTTGTTAGAAGATGATTATGAAACTCGATATGAAAATTTCGATCCTAACTTACCTGAATCTTACATTGTTTTAAATTTAAGACAAAGTGCTTTTCTTGATCAAAGTTTAAATTTTGCTGCCAAGGTTCAATCTCAGTTTAAAGATAGAGTTGGTAGAATTGATAGGGGAGTGAAACAAGCCGGATTTTTGGTGTTACATCAAACCAATATGCCAAGTGTTTTAATAGAAACAGGTTTCTTAACCAACAAAGAAGAAGAGAAATTTTTAAATTCAGCTGTTAATCAGGATTATATGGCATCTGCTATTTATAGAGCTTTTAAAGAATACAAGCAAGAGTTTGATGAAAAAGAAGTTAAACCCGAACAATCAAAACCGGAAAAAGAACAAATTGTTGAAGAAAAAAATCCTGAAAAAGAAGTTTCATCAACTAAAAAAGATAAAAAAAATAAAGAAGAAACAGGCTTGATTTTTAAAGTGCAAATAGCCACTTCATCTCAAAAAAAAGAATTAATTCCGGAAAATTTTAATGGTATTGAAGCTGTTAGTTATTATGAAGCAGGTGGAATTTATCGTTATACAGTTGGAAATGAAAAAAGTATTGAAGCAGCAAATATTTTGCAATTAAAGCTTAAAGAAAAAGGATTTACAGATGCATTTATAGTAGCGTTCAATAACGGAAAAAGAATCTCTCTTAGCGAGGCGTTGAACATGAAATAAATAATATGATTTATACCACTAATAATGTTTGGTATATAAAATCACTTTCACGATATTTGCACATAATAACTAAAATGAAACGAGTCATGGTTATGCCTTTAATACAAAAAAAAAATTGATTATTGGCGAGTTACATCTGACCTATTGAAAAAACAAGAAAAAACAGATGAAAATTTCAAAAGAAGTTAAGGTTGGATTTGTGTCAATAGTAGCAATAGCTATATTGGTTTGGGGCTATAATTATTTGAAAGGCACTAATCTATTCAATTCTAATAAAACAGTTTACACAGAGTATCCATTTATTGGAGGATTGGCAAAATCATCTCCGGTTATTGTAAATGGTTTCCAAGTAGGTTTGGTAAGTGATGTTTACTTTAAAGAAGATCAATCCGGAAACTTAATGGTGGAGTTGGTAATTACAGACAGAGATCTAAAAATTCCAAGTAACTCTGTGGCCAACCTTATAAGCTTGGATTTATTAAGTTCTAAAGGTATTGGGTTAACGTTGGGAGATTCTAATGTAGAATTAGTTGATGGAGATACTATCAAGTCTCATTTTGAGAAATCTATGTTGGATGATGTTTCTGAGCAATTGTTACCCATGAAACAAAAAGCAGAAAAATTAATGATTTCTTTAGATTCCACAATTATAGTTTCAAAAACTACTTTAGAAAACTTAAATAAGCTTTTTGACGAACAAAATCAACGAAATTTAAAGTTATCTTTGATTTCACTTAAAACAACACTGGAGAAATTTCAAACTTTTGCAGATAATGCTAATGCTACCATGAATACCTTGAAACCTACCGTGAAAAAATATGGTGATTTAGCAGATTCATTAAAACAAGTTGATATTAAAACTACCTTGGAAAAAGCTAATAAAACCTTTGATGAAATTACTGCGGTAATGCAGAAAATGAACAATGGAGAAGGCACTATGGGACAATTAATGACCAACGATTCCTTATACAAAAACTTAGAAAGTGTAACACGAGATTTAGATAAGTTGTTGATAGATATGGAAGCTAATCCGAAAAGATATGTTCATTTCTCAATTTTTGGAAGAAAAGATAAACGGGATTGATTGGATTAGAGATTAGAAATTAAACAATAAGTAACAATTAACCAATATATGGAAATATCAAGTATCATTTTTATAATACTGTTGATTGTGGCAGGAGGCTTATTTGCTAAAAACCTTAACACAATTATTAGAAACATTAAGTTAGGGAGAGACCTAGATAGAAACGATAGAAAAAATGAACGTTTCAGCTTAATGGCTCGTGTAGCATTGGGGCAATCTAAAATGGTAGTTCGTCCGTTTGCAGGATTTCTACATATTATTGTTTATGTTGGTTTTATCATCATTAATATAGAAGTGTTAGAAATTGTTCTTGATGGAATTTTAGGAACACACCGTCTGTTTGCATTTATGGGAGGTTTTTATCATTTTCTTATTGCTACTTTTGAAGGTTTAGCTTTGTTGGTGTTAGTGGCTTGTGTTATCTTTTTAGTTAGAAGAAATGTATTGAGAATTAAACGTTTTTTTGGAAAAGAAATGACCACTTGGCCAAAAACGGATGCTAACCTAATTTTGATTACCGAAATATTGTTGATGAGTGCTTTCTTAATAATGAATGCAGCCGATGCTCAACTTCAAGTGTTAGGTAGTGAGTATTACACCAATGTAGGATCATTTCCAATAAGCAGACAACTTATGGGTGCTTTTGCAGGAATGAGTGAGTCTTCATTAATTGTGTTGGAAAGAGGAGCTTGGTGGTTTCATATTATCGGAATTTTTGCTTTCTTAAATTACTTGCCTTACTCTAAGCACTTTCATATTTTATTGGCTTTCCCAAATGTGTTTTACGCTAAATTAACTCCAAAAGGTCAGTTAGATAATTTAGCTTCGGTTAAAAAAGAAGTAGAAATGATGTTCGACCCAAGTGCCGATCCTTATGCTGTACCTGCTGAGCCAGAAGGAGAACCACAACGATTTGGAGCTAAAGATGTAACCGATTTAACGTGGAAACAATTGATGGATGCTTATACTTGCACGGAATGTGGACGTTGCACAGATGTTTGTCCGGCAAATATTACAGGAAAAGCACTTTCTCCAAGAAAAATTATGATGGATACCAGAGATAGGTTAGAGGAAGTAGGGAAAGGAATTGATAAAAACGGTAAAGGTTTTAATGATAATAAATCCTTGTTAAGAGATTATATTTCAGAGGAAGAATTATTGGCTTGTACAAGTTGTAATGCTTGTGTACAAGCTTGTCCCGTAAATATCGATCAACTTTCTATTATTGTAGATTTAAGAAGATTTTTAATTATGGAAGAATCGAAAGCACCTGCCGAATGGACAGGTATCTTTACCAATATAGAAAATAACGGAGCTCCATGGCAATTTGCCCAAGCCGACCGTTTAAATTGGAAAAATGAACAATAGAACAGGTTCGAGGTTTATTTAAACAACCTCAAACCTCAATTTGGAACATTAAACATATACATATGAGCGAATTAAAAGTACCAACAATGGCAGAAATGATGGCTTCTGGTCAGCAACCAGATGTGTTGTTTTGGGTGGGATGTGCCGGAAGTTTTGATGATAGAGCTAAAAAAATAACACGTGCCTTTGTGAAAATATTAAACAATGTTGGGGTAAACTTTGCTGTGTTGGGAACGGAAGAAAGTTGTACAGGAGATCCTGCTAAGCGTGCCGGAAATGAGTTTTTGTTTCAAATGCAAGCGATGGGAAATATTCAAGTGCTGAATGCATACGAAGTTAAAAGCATCGTTACTACCTGTCCGCATTGTTTTAATACTTTAAAAAATGAATATCCCGAATTAGGCGGAAATTATGAGGTGAAACACCATTCACAATTTTTACAAGAATTAATAAACCAAGGAAAATTAACTGTTGAGGGAGGTGTTTTTAAAGGAAAAAAAATTACTTTTCACGATCCATGTTATTTGGGCAGAGCCAATGATGTTTATGAAGCACCACGAAATTTAATTGAGAAGTTAGATGCAGAGTTGGTGGAAATGAAAAGATGTAAATCTAGCGGCTTATGTTGTGGGGCAGGAGGTGCACAAATGTTTAAAGAAGCTGAAAAAGGAAATAAGGAAGTTAACATTGAACGTACTGAAGAAGCATTAGAAATACAACCCAACATTATTGCAACAGGCTGTCCGTTTTGCATGACGATGATGACAGATGGCGTAAAACTCAAAGAAAAAAGTACTGAAGTACAAGTTTTCGATTTAGCAGAATTAATCGCTCAAGCTAAAGATTTGTAAGTTCAATTACTACGAGTGCAGTATACTTGTTACATTTCTATACTTTTTCCAATGGGTTTTTATTCGTGTATTAGTGGCTATATATTAAGAATTAGCTTAATTTTGTAGTTCTAAACCTTAAGAAAATGAACAACAACTATATTCAATATCCTGATAATGCTAAAGTATGGATTTACCAAAGCGACCGTCACTTTAATGAAGATGAAAAAAAGCACATTCAAATTCGTATAGACGATTTTATTGATACTTGGGAATCACATGGAAACATGGTAAAAGGAACGTTTACTATTTTATATGATGCTTTTGTTGTGTTGTTTGTAGATGAACAAGGTGATACTATGTGTGGTAGAGCTCAAGATGCTTCTGTAAAACTAATGAAAGAATTAGAACAAGAATTAGAATTGAGTTTATTAGATAGAATGAACCAGTCTTACAAAGAAGATGAGAAAGCTGTTCTAGTTAAGTTAAACGACTTTGAAACACTTTATAACGATAATAAAATTAACAATGAAACCATCGTGTTCAACAATACCATTACTACAAAAAAAGAATTTGATACTACTTGGGAACTGCCATTGAAAAATAGTTGGCACAAGCAGTTGGTAAATGTTGTTAGTCAATAACTAACTATTAAGGAGTATTTTATTTCTTCTTAAAAGCATTAATCGCATTTCTGGTAAAATCAGAAAGCACTAGTTTACCACTCATGGCTGCACGTTCGCTAAGCAAAGTGTCCCAATGTTCTGTTCCTTCCCAAAATACTTTTTTCAGCATACTCATTGCTTCAGGATTAGATTGAGCTAACTTATTTGCTAATACTTCAATGGCTTCATCCATTTCTTCAATAGAATCAAAAATTTCGGTATAAAGCGATTTTTCTTTAGCCCATTCGGCAGAATACCACTCGGTAGCATTAATGGCTAACATACTCATTGCCGAAGTACCTATTTTTCTTTCAACAGCAGGACCAACCACAAAAGGACCAATACCAACCGCTAGTTCACTTAACTTAACAGCCGCAAATTTAGTAGCATAACAATAATCAACAGCACTTGCCATACCTACACCACCACCAACAGCTTTACCTTGCACTCTTCCAATAATAAATTTAGGACATTTTCTGGCAGCATTAATCACATTGGCAAAACCCGAGAAAAATACTTTTCCGGTTTCCATATCATCAATGGAAATTAATTCATCAAAACTAGCTCCAGCACAAAAAGCTCTATCTCCTTCCGATTTAAGGATTATCACTTTTACTTGTTCATTATTTCCTAATTCGGTAATGGTATTGGCTAACTTATTTAACACTTTTCCGGGTAATGAATTACTCATAGGGTGAAAAAACTCTATGGTTGCTATCCCTTTTTCATTAATTTCAAATTTTACGTTTCCTTGTTCTGTTGCGTTCATTTTTTATTAATAGTTTAATTTTCAATTCAATTATTTTTCCTCAGAAAAAGTTAAAATATAGCCATTCACATCTACTATGGTAAATTCTATGGTATCGTAAAAAGTGCTTTCTAAATCGGAGATAATTTCTACTTCGTTGTGGTATAACTCTTCATGTAGTTCGGTAATACTATCTACTTGTATGTATAGTGTTAATCCACCACCCGGCTTTTCACCTTTTAATCTTGGTAACTCACTGGCTAAACTTTTTTTAGATTGAAACATTAACACAATGTCACCACGCTTAACCATTGCCCAATCTAATTCTCCTTTTTCAGGAACAGTTTTTAATAAAGTAAACCCTAATATATCTGTATAGTATTCAATGGTTTCTTCTACATCGTTTACCATTAGGTTGGGAGTAAGTGATTTTAATTTCATAATACAGTTAAAAGTTTGTATAGTTTATAAAGTATAAAGTTAGTTTTCAGTTTAAAGATTATTTAAAACCCAACATTCATCACTTTTTTTAAACTGCTGTTAGTTGCAAAGTACTTAAATTTTTATAAATTCCATTTTCTTTTTTCACTAATTCTTCATGAGTGCCTTTTTCTTTTATTTTACCATTGTCTAATACAATAATGGTATCGGCTTTTTTTATGGTGGATAGTCGGTGAGCAATAACAATAGAAGTTCTTCCTTCCATTAATCGTTCTAATGCTTCTTGCACTAATCTTTCACTTTCAGAATCTAAAGCACTCGTAGCTTCATCCAACACTAAAATAGAAGGGTCTTTAAGAATAGCTCTGGCAATAGCAATACGTTGTTTTTGTCCTCCGGATAATTGAATTCCTCTGTCGCCAACCAAGGTTTCAAATTTTTCTGGGAAACCTTCAATAAACTCTAAGGCATTAGCTTTTTTAGCCGCCTCAAAAATTTCTTCTTCTGTTGCACCTGGTTTTCCATATTCTATATTCTCTTTAATAGAACCTCCAAAAAGCATTACTTCTTGCGGTACAATTGCCATTTGATTCCTAATTTGAGATAACGCATAATTATTAATGTTTTTACCATCTATAGAAATTTCGCCCGATTCAGGGTCGTAGAATCTAAAAATTAATCCAGCAATGGTAGATTTCCCTGAACCAGAAGGACCAACAATAGCAATTTGTTTGCCTTGCCCCACATTAAATGTAATGCCTTTTAATACTTGAATGTCTCTACGAGAAGGGTAAGAAAAACAAACGTTGTTGAATACCAAATTTCCTTCAATTTTAATTTCTGAAGTTTGTTCAAGCGTAACATTTTCAGTTGTTTCGTCTAAAATATCCATCAAATTTTCTGTTGCTCCAATGGCTTTTTGCAGTTGCGAAAATAAATCGGCTGCTCCGGCAAAAGAGAATCCTAACAAAGCAGAATAGATGGCAAAAGAAAGTAATTCTCCTAAAGTGATGACTTCATTTTGAACCATGTGTAAGCCGTACCAAATAATAGAAACAATGGCAGCTCCGGCAGCAAACATGATTAAGCCAATAAAAACTCCTCTCCATAATGCTCTTTTTATAGAAGTACTTACGGAACTATCTATACTTTTTTTGTAGCGAATAATTTCAAAAAATTCGTTGGCATAAGCTTTTACACTTGCAATTCCGTGTAGGGTTTCATCCACAACAGTATTGGCATCTGCAATATCATCTTGAGCTTCTTTAGATAGTTTTTTAATATATTTTCCGAAAAATATGCCAATAATTGCCACTACTGGAATAACAGCGATCATAAAAACAGTTAGTCGAAAGGAAATGAAAAGTAAAAAGAACATTCCCACAGGAATAGTTATAAACTGACGAAGAAACTCTGCTATAGTTGTTGTAAATGTATCTTGTAATAAGGCAATGTCAGAAGTGATTCTACTACTTAATTCACCTACACGTCTTTTAGAAAAATAACTCATAGGTGAGGAAATTAAGTGTTTGTAGGTAGTCATTCTTAGTAATGCTAGGGCTTTGTAAGTAACTAATCCAAATAAATATACTCTAAGGAAAGATAGGATTGCAGTAACTAAGAAAATACCAACCAGTAATAGGGTGAAAGTATTCACTGTAGTTGCATCATCAGCATTTACAGAATCGATTAAATCGCCCAATACTTTTGGGAAAACCATAGTAGTGAAACTCGAAACAACAAGCACAAACATTCCAATAATAAAAGGAACTTTAAAAGGTTTTATAAAGCGAAAAACACGCATTGCTTTTTTGATAGATTCTTTTGAAAATCGTTTTTTCTTAGCCATTATTTTTTATTTCTTTTAGTCTTTAATTATTAGTTTTATGAAATTCATAATCTCTTTCTACTTTAGCAATTCTAGTTTTAAAGGATTCATACCAAGTAGATTTGCCTTTTTCTTGTGCTATTTTATGTTCGGAGACTTCTTTCCATTTTTTTATTGATGCTACATCTTTCCAATAAGAAACCGTAATGCCTATTTCATTTCTTGCAGCTTCTACCCCTAAAAAACCTTCTTGTTTAGCAGCAAGTGCTATCATTTTTTCTGCCATTTCACTATATCCTTCTTCTGTAGTTGTTTTCGTAGAAGTAAAAATAACAGCGTAATAAGGTGGTTGGGGAGTTGTTGCAATCATGCTTATTTTTTCTTATTCTTATCTTGAAAATCTAATGATTTTATACCTAAAGTTTTTAGCGTTCTTTTAATAGATAGTTTTAAAGGTTCTTTTATAGAGGTAACAATTCTTTTATATAAGCTGTCATCGGGTCTTGAGATGAAATGAGAATCTACGTATTTAAAATCAGGATCTGGAGTGTTGGAATAATAAGTGTAAAAAGATTTTCTGGTCTCTCCTTCAGGTACTGTTATTTTAGAATATCCGTGTGGTGTTGTTTCATCTGTTAAAAATATAACGGCTCTGTTCCAATCACAAGGAACTGTTTTTTCGCATGTGGTCATTTTTTGATTCCACAATTCTAAATCGCCACCATACTCAGGTTTCCAATTTTTATTTAAATAAACTAATAAATTAAGTCGTCTCCATAAATTTTCTTTAGCATTGTAATTAGAGTCTATATGTATATCTACATAACTACCATTAGCACCTTGGTGAACTCCGGCACCAAGTGCATCGTTTGTTGTTACCAGATTGTTTAGACCTGTAATGTATTCTACATTTTTTATAAAATTGGGATGGGCAAGAGCGGCTTTAATTTTGCTAAAATCAGGATGAAACCTTTCAAAGTGATAGTCTTCGTTTTTATTTTCGTTGATGCTTTTTCTTTTAACTTTTAAAACATCCATTTTCGGAAAATTTTCATAAAGCGAAGTAGCAAAATCTTCTTCTAAAAAATTGGGTAAAACAACATGTTTACAAGGTTTAGCAGAATTAAATTCTTGTTTTAATTGTTCTATTTTTTCTTCTGATAAATAGATCGGATTGATGATGTTTTGCATAACAGTTATAATAGTTAGGACAACAAAATTAACAATTTAATCATTAAAAAAAGTTGATAAAACCAAAGTGAATTTTTGCTGATCTAAACTGAATAGGGTTGTCGAATTGTTTGCCTACAGCATAACTTATAGAAAATATTCCGGCATTGGTTTCAAAATTCATCCCTACGCCAAAACTATAAGGCCTGTCTAGGGTATAAGCATTGGCAGTTCTTTTCTCCCAAAATGCACCATCTGTAAACAAATATAAAAATGAATTTTGTTCTAAAATAAATCGATATTCTATGGTTTGAATGCTGTAAAAAGAAGCAAATATAGATTCCTCATCAACACCTCTTAAGGTATGTAAGCCACCAATTCTAAGCATTTCATTATCGAATAAATTTTCATTGTAAGTATATCCGTTTTGAGTGCCTAATTTAATAACACTTCTCTTTTTTATTGGAATGTATAGTGCTAAATTTGCTTGAGCGGTATATAGGTTGGTTTTTAAGTTTACATCTTTATAAAGTTGTTCGTTGAGTTGAGGGTTTTTCGATATTTTTTTATTTCCTAATGAACCATTTGCGTTTATACTAAAACCTCTTCTTGGGTTATGTATGTAATCTAATTGGTCATAAACAATTCCAATTCCGTAAAGTTGAGTAGAAACATCAGCAAAATCGGGTAAAACAGTAAGGGTTTCAAAACCTTTTTGAGATAGTAGATTAGAACTTTTATTGTGATAGAATACATTAAAATAATTATTTCCTTTCAGAATATATCTAACCCCAATTTTATTAAAGACATCAATATAAGTGCTATCTCTTTTATATAGATTAAGTTGGTATTCGGCTCCAAAAGGACTGTTAAATAAAAAAGGGTAAGCTGTACTGAGTTTTAAATCTTGTGAATTGTTTTGCATGGCTCTCCAATTGAATGAAATTTCTTCTCCACGCTTAAATGAATTCATTAAGTTTAGTTTTACATCTCCATTTAACCTAACTTTTCCGGCTTCATCAGGTACTATACCCAAAATTCCATTAAACCTGTTGGCTTGTTTCTTTTTAAGTACTAACAACACATAAGCACTTTCTTCATTAAAAATAACTTTAGAGGGGTTTTGTTCTTCTACAAAAGGAATTTCTTTAATTCGAGTGTTTATCTTCTTTATTAATTCCTCGTTATAAATATCTTCATCATTAATACGAATGTAGTTTTTAATATAATCATCAGAAACAGTTGCGCTTCCTTTTATGGCAACACTGTCTATTTTATAGAGTTGTTTTTTGTTGATGGATAAATTGGCAGAAAGATTATAGTCAGTTATTTGTACACTATCCAACTGGATAGAAGCAAATGGATATCCATGATTTTCATAAAAAGAAATTACTTTATCGAAAAAACGTTTTAATTGATTTTGATTAAAAGGTCTGTTGTTGTAGATTTTATCTCTAAAACCAATTTTGCTTAAAATTCCTTCATCAATAGTTTTGGTAGTAAGGTTGGTCCATTTTATTTGTTTTCCTAAATGGTAGTGAAGAAAGTATGTTGTGGAATCGGATATTATACTATCAATATGAGCAGTTAAATAGGCATTTTTATAAAGCTGTTGGTTTATATTTTTTACAATATTGTATATATTGATAAAGCTACTGTTTGTACTTGTTGATAAAAGTTCTTTTTGTTGTTTTGATGAGAGGATAGTGTCATTAATAATTACCTTAACTTTTTTATTTTGGGCAAAAGAAGTTGAATAGGTAAAAAGTAATAAGCAACCTAATAAAACAACAAACGATTGTTTAGCAGGGTGGCTAAAAATAAAATCATTGTTATTAGAATGATTGTTTTGCATTTGTTGTTTTTGATATGAGGGTATAAATTTAAAAGTTAATAGGGGTTTTACCTTGTTCTATTAAAATTTTGTTGGTTGTAGAAAAATGTTTGCATCCTAAAAAACCTTTATGGGCAGAAAAAGGAGAAGGATGAGCTGCTTTTAAAATATGATGTTTAGTGGCATCAATTAAATTTTCTTTCGATTGAGCAAAACTTCCCCAAAGTAAAAAAACTACTCCTGATTTTTGTTCGGAAATTAGTTTTATAACGGCATCAGTAAATTCTTCCCAACCTTTTTTTTGATGAGAAGTGGGTGTTTTTTCTCTAACAGTAAGGGTGTTGTTTAGTAAAAAAACACCTTGTTCTGCCCAATGGGTTAAATTACCTGAAATGGGTATAGGAATGTCTAAATCATTTTGCAGTTCTTTGAAAATATTTTTTAATGATGGAGGGAATTTTATACCATCATTCACTGAAAAGCAAAGTCCGTGAGCCTGACCAATACCATGATATGGATCTTGACCAATGATTATTACTTTTATTTTTTCTAGAGGTGTAAGATTAAAAGCGTTAAATATTTCTTTTTCAGGAGGAAATATCTTGTAGCTTTTCTTTTCGTCAGCTAAAAATTGCAGTAAATCAGTAAAATATGGGGCATTAATTTCATCAGATAATAATGTTTTCCACATATGGTTTAATTCGATGTTTGTCATTGATTTTTCTGGTTTTTAATCAGTTTAAACGTTTTCAAAATGAAAAATTGTTAATAAAAAAGAAAACTTAGTAAAGATATTTTTATTATGTTTGTAATTCAAAATTAAGAAAACTCGCATGAAAAAGATCGCATTAACTCTAACTTCTTTATTTCTATTAGTATTACTTTATTCTTCTTGCAAAAGTAGTCATGGTACTTGTCCTGCTTATGGAAAAACAGATGTTAAGACTGCAAAAGTAGCTGCTTGATATTTGTTAAGTTCCAACCATGAAATGGCTCAAACTCGAAACACTTTCTGAATATAATAATATGGTGGCCTCTTCAAATGAAGAAGGCTATTTTGCTATCGCTGTGTTTAAACATAGTACCAGATGTCCTGTAAGTATGATGGCAAAACTAAAAATGTCAACAACATGGGACATTGATGAAGATAAACTCCCGCTTTATTATTTAGATTTAATTAAATATAGAGAAATTTCTAATCAAATTGCAGTAGATTTTGATGTGCAACACGAATCTCCACAATTACTTGTTATAAAAAACAATAGGTGTATTTACGATGCCTCTCACGGATCAATTTCTGTAAGTAAAGTTAAAGAAGTGTTAGAAATTAAAGACTAAGGTTTGTTTTATGTCTTTGGCTAAACTTAGTGCCACAGGACAAGTTTTTGCTGAGTTTTCAATCAATTTTTTTTCTTTTTCAGAGTAGTTGTGATTGGCGAAATCAAACTCAATAATAATTTCTTTTATTTTTCTAGGTTTATCTGTCATTATTTTTGTTGCAGTTGCTGAAGCATTTTCAATAGAAAAATCGCTATCTCTAGCTTTGATTCCAATAATTGTAAACATGCAACTAACAAGAGCAGTTGCAACTAAGTCTGTAGGAGAAAAAGCTTCAGCTTTCCCTTGGTTGTCTAAAGGAGCGTCAGTAATAATTTTGTTATTAGAGAATAAATGAACGGCTTCGGTTCTTAATTCTCCTTTATATATAATTTTAGATGTTGGCATAATAAATTGATGTATTTGCAAATTAACGATATCTTGTAAAGTTGACAAATTTTTTATTATTATTTTTGCTATTGTATATGAAAAATGTTGTTTACATAGTTATTCTTGCTTTGTTTTTTTGTGGTGCTTCAAAAGTAACTGCTCAAGAAACAATTTTTGAAGAAGCAAGAACGGTATATAAAAGTGAACAAGCTTATGGTTTGATAATACATACAACAGGCTGGGGGTTTAATTACAGATACGGAATGTATACTTCAGGTTTTACAAGAAGAACTTTTGAAGGAGAAATAGTTGGGTTAAAACATCCTAAAGAAATAAAAACATTTACTTCTTTATTTGATAACTCTAATGGCTATGTGTATGGTAAGTTAAACACTATGTTTTTGTTTAGAGGAAGTGTAGGGAATCATAAAACTTTTATTAGTAAGCAAAGTGTTAGGGGTATAGCAATAGCTATGATTTATAATACAGGAATAACTTTGGCTTATGCCAAACCAATTTATTTAGAAGTATTATTTTATAATGAAGAATTAGAAACCATAGATACAAGGTTTGAAAGATATGACCCTGAGAAACACACGCAGAATGATATAGTAGGAAAAGGACCTGCAATGAAAGGATTGTTTGGAGGAAAAATTATTCCGGGTATATTTTTAAAAGCGGGGTTAAATTTTGAATCTGCTAGGGAAGCAGAAAATTTAAATGCTCTAGAAGTTGGAGCAAAAGCAGATTTGTTTTTACAAGAATTACCAATGATGGCAAATGAATTAAATAGAAATTGGCTTATAAATTTATATGTAACGTTTTCGTTTGGCTCTAAAAGCACAAATTAGTTAGTAAGAATTGAAAATATTAAATGGAGAGATGATTAAAGAAGAAGAAAAAGCAGTAGGGTATAGTAAAATTAAAAAACCAAGCTGGTTAAAAGTTAAATTGCCTACAGGTCAAGAATACACTAAAGTCAGACAAATTGTGTCTGAACATAAACTACATACTATTTGTGAAAGTGGAAATTGTCCTAATATGGGAGAATGTTGGGGAGCAGGAACAGCAACCTTTATGATTTTAGGAAACATATGTACCAGATCTTGTGGTTTTTGCGCTGTAAAAACAGGCAGACCTTTACCTGCAGATTATGAAGAGCCGGAAAGAGTAGCAAACTCTGTAAAATTAATGAATGTAAAGCACTGTGTTATTACTTCTGTAGATAGAGATGACTTGAAAGACGGTGGGTCCATTATTTGGGTAGAGACAGTAAAAAAAGTTAGAGAATTTAGTCCGCAAACAACAATGGAAACCTTAATTCCTGATTTTCAAGGTAAGTGGGATAATTTGCAAAGAATAATAGATGTGGCGCCTGAAATAGTTTCACATAATTTAGAAACAGTAAGAAGACTAACAAGAGAAGTAAGAATCCAAGCAAAGTACGATAGAAGCTTAGATGTAATTAAAAGGTTAAAGGAAGGAGGAATGAGGACAAAATCTGGAGTAATGTTAGGTTTAGGAGAAACTAGAGAAGAGGTAATAGAAACAATGCAAGATTTAGTAAATGTTGGTTGCGACATACTAACTTTAGGTCAGTATTTGCAACCAACACCAAAACATTTGCCTGTTAAAGAATTTGTTACACCAGCACAATTTGCTGAATATAAAGAGATAGGGTTGAACTTAGGTTTTAAATATGTAGAAAGTGGTCCTTTAGTTAGGTCTTCTTATCATGCCGAAAAACACATGTTTTAGGAAATAAAGAATTTCCATGATTTTATACTAAATAGACTTGTGGAAATTTAAAATAAATTCGTATCTTGTGAGCCGTTTTGAAATATAATTATAGAATAAAATTAAACTAAATAGATTACAGATGAATATTAAAACTATTATTGTTGGATCATTGGCCGTTGTAGGTCTTACAGCTGGATTAACTTATGTTAACTCTAACGAAGAGGCTAAAAGTTTATATAATCCTTTAGAGTACGGTAAATCAGAGACTTCTTCTGGTCCTGAAAAAATAAATGAGTATCTTAATATGTTAAGAGCTAATCCTCAGACAGGGAAAGTGGAGTACAGTGACTATCAGGCGGCAAGAAATCAGGTGATGAAATTAGCTGCCATGAAACAAAATAAATCTTTAGGAATGGTATGGGAACAAATGGGACCAGACAATGTTGGTGGTAGAGGTAGAGCTATCTGGGTTGATAGGTTTAACTCTAATATCATTTATGCAGGTAGTGTTGCTGGTGGATTACATGTTTCTTATAATAATGGTAATACATGGACTAACGTACATCCTTTAGGAGATAATTTATCTGTTTCTTGTATTACTCAAACAGCTAATGGGAGAATATTTTTTGGTACAGGTAGTGCTTTCGAATCACCTACGGGAACCGGCTTAGGTTCACCAGGTTTTCCAGGGAACGGATTGTATGAGTATGTTCCTTCCACTCAGCAAGTGATGCCAATTATGGTGAATGGAATTACTCCTGCAGTACCAAGTGGTAGTTTATCGATTATTAATGCAATAGGAGCAAATGGAAATAGATTGTATTTAGGAATGGGTACAGGTACAGGATTGGTTTATGCAGATCCTGATGGTGCTGGTAACTATCCTTCAACTTTGTCTGGATGGACAAACCCAGTAGTTATTCCTGGTCCTAACATTCCTGAAACAGGATTAGTAAATGATATAGATGTTGCTTCTGATGGTTCTATGTTAGTTTGCTATAGTGGTAAAATTTATACTTCTCCTAATGGATCTCCTAATTCATTTTCAATAACAAATATTACAGGGGGGTCTAGAATTTCTGGAGCTATAGCACCTTCTGATCCAAATGTAATGTATATTGTTTCAACTAATGGAGCACAGGTATTAAATCCTGGTTCTCAATCAGCTCCAAGAGGTTTAGAAGTTAGTTTAGATAAAGGAGCAACATGGACTACAGTTATTCCAGGAGGAGTTCCTTCTATCGATCCATTTGTTCAATTAAGTGGAACTGGAGGTCAAGGAGGTTGGGATCAAGCTATTGCTGTAGATCCTTCAAACCCTGATAGAGTATTAGTAGGAGGGATTCAATTTTATGAATTTACATTAAATAGAGCGTCTTCTCCACTAGGAGGTAATTGGGTAAAAGCAGCTGTGTTAAGTGAATTTGCAACACCTTACTATATTCATGCAGACAACCATTCGATGCATTGGAAAGATGCAAATACTGTTTTCGTTATTGGAGATGGTGGAGTATTTAGATCTACTAATGGAGGGGCTACATGGTTACATATGAATCTTGGGTTTAATGTTAATACATTCTTTAGTGTTGCTATGGCTTCGAATGGTTGGTTTATGGGAGGTTCTCAAGATAATGGAACTCAATTGTTTGATTTTGGTCAACTAGGTAGTGTTAGTCCTAAGGGAACAATTCAAATTCAAGGAGGAGATGGTTTTGCAACAGATTTTTCTGATTTTGGTGGAGGAATTGCTTTTGCTTGTTCACAAAACGGTAGTATAATGAGACATTCCGCTCAAGCTCCAGGACAAGGAGGAAGTTTTTTTGATAGCGAACTTAACGGATGGACACAATATCCATTTAATACCAAGTTTAGATTATGGGAATCTGTTAATGATCCTCTATCTATTGATAGTGTGAATGTGGTATTTCAGGATACAACTACTTTAACTGCAGGACAACAAATAGTTTATCAAAGTTTAACTAATAGCGAAGATCTATATTACACACCAACAACTACAACAACCTATTTTCCTGGAGATACCTTAAAGTTACAGGACTATTATCAATCTAGATTTGCGTTTTATATTGGAGGAGGACATGTTCATTTAACAAAGGATGCAACGAGACTTAATGCCTCATCTAATGATTGGCATAGAGTTGCTACAGGCATTGGTACTGCCGTAGCTCTAGAATTTTCACCTGATGGAAACCACTTGTATATTGGTAATACAAATGGACAAGTATATAGAATTAGTGGTTTAGCTCTTGGCAATACTGATGCACAATTAGATGTTAGAAATACGGCTACTTTAATTACAACTAAAACATTAATAGCTTCAGGATTAGGTGGAACTGTTACAGGAATTGCTATAGATCCGAATAATGGAGAAAATTTAATAGCAACAGTTGGAAATTATGGTATAAATAATCATGTTTACAGAACTACTACAGCAGAAACTGCTGCAGGAACAGGCGGGTTTACAGCCATTCAAGGACCTACTAGCTCTTCTGCTCTTGGTTATTTACCTAAAATGCCGGTTTATGATGCTGAGATTGATTATTCTGATAATAATGTTGTTTTAATAGGTACTGATTTTGGTGTTTGGGCAACTAACAATGCTTTTTCTGCTGCTACAGGAGATCAGGTTGAATGGTACACAGAAAATACTAATGGAATGGCTCATGTTCCTGTATTTGAAGTAAGACAACAACATAAAAATCCGGGTACAGCTTTTGGGAATTCACCTTATTCAATGTGGGTATATTTAGGAACTCATGGTGGAGGCTTTTATACATCTAATTCATTAGTAGACCCTAATGTTGTTAGTGTTAATGAACACGATATTAAAGTTGACAATAGCTTTAAAGCTACTTTAGGTCTTTATCCAAACCCAATCAGCTACAATGGAACAATTGATGTTGCTGTTAGTGCTGCAACAAGAGGTGTTGTTAAAGTATTTAACTTAAGCGGAGCAGTTGTTAAAACAATTGATTTAGGTACCTTACAAAAAGGAACACATAAAATTGATTTTGATGCTTCTGAATTAAGCATTGGAACATATATTATGGTATTAGATGGAGATAAAGTTCAAAAAGTAACTAAGTTTATTGTAAATAGATAATTATTATATTTGAAAACATAAAAATTAAAGAAGCGATTGTTGTACAACAATCGCTTCTTTTTTTATAAGCATTAATTATTTTTTATGATAGTTTTTCCTAATGCAAAAATAAATCTAGGACTCAATATTATTGAAAAAAGACAAGATGGTTTTCATAATATAGAAAGTGTTTTTTATCCTATATTTCACCTTAAAGATATTCTAGAAATCATTCGTAATACTGATAGTAATGAAGTATTATTTTCTTCATCAGGAATAACGATCCCGGGAAATATCAATGAAAATTTGTGTGTTAAAGCTTACCAATTGCTAAAATCAGATTTTAATATTCCAGGTGTTAAAATTCATTTGCATAAAGTAATTCCTATAGGAGCTGGGTTGGGTGGTGGTTCGTCAGATGCAGCATTTACTTTAAAATTATTAAATGCTTTATTTACTTTGAATCTTTCTGAAGATAAATTAATCGCTTATGCTCAAAAATTAGGAAGCGATTGTGCTTTTTTTATCAGAAATAAATCTGTTTATGCCTATAATAAAGGAGATGAATTTAAAGATATTAATTTAAATTTAGACAATTATAAAATTGATCTGGTATTTCCGAATATTCATGTATCAACAAAAGAAGCCTACGATGGAATTAAAATTAGAAAAAGAAATATGGATTTGAGAGAACAATTGAAATTACCTATTGACCATTGGAAAAACGTAATCAAAAATGATTTTGAAGCTTTTATATTTTCAAAATATAGAATAATAGAACAAACAAAATTAGCTTTATATAAACAAGGTGCTATTTATGCATCTATGACAGGTAGTGGATCTGCAGTTTACGGAATATTTAAGAAATAATATCGATGAATAACGAATCTACTTTAGTAAAGCAGATTGAAAAATATAAATTAGTAATTTTGGGTTTTAATTAAAAAAAAATAATATGCCGGTATATTTAGATTTTGAAGAGCCAATACAAATTTTAGAAGAACAATTAGAGGAGCATTTAAAGCTTCAAGATGAAAAAGGTGTTGATACATCTAAAATTATTAAAGAAATTCAAAAGAAAATAAAAGATACTCGTAAAGAGTTATATTCTAACTTAACACCTTGGCAAAGAGTTCAAGTTTCCAGACATCCAGAAAGACCGTATACATTAGCTTATATAAAACATATAACAGATGGTAACTTTATTGAGTTGCATGGAGATAGAACTGTTAAGGATGATAAAGCGATGGTTGGTGGTTTTGGAATGATAGAAGGTCATTCTGTTATGTTAATTGGTCAACAAAAAGGAATTAATACCAAAATGAGACAGTACAGAAACTTTGGTATGCCTAATCCAGAAGGTTATAGAAAGGCGTTAAGACTAATGAAACTTGCAGAAAAATTTAATAAACCTGTAATTTGTTTTGTAGACACTCCCGGTGCTTTTCCGGGGCTTGAGGCAGAAGAAAGAGGTCAAGGAGAGGCTATAGCAAGAAATTTGTTTGAAATGGCTCAATTGCAAGTGCCAATTATAGTAGTTATTATTGGAGAAGGAGCTTCGGGAGGAGCTTTAGGTATTGGAGTAGGAGATAAGGTATTTATGATGGAAAATACATGGTATTCTGTTATTTCTCCAGAATCTTGTTCTTCTATTTTATGGAGAAGCTGGGATTTTAAAGAACAGGCGGCAGCAGCGCTTAAGCTAACTTCTACTGATATGTTAGAAAATAAATTAGTTGATGGAATTATAAAAGAACCTGTTGGAGGAGCTCATGCAGCTCCAAAAGAGGCTTTTGACCTTGTTAAAAAAGAGATTCTTAAACACTTACCTAAGTTAGTGGAAATGGATAAGGATAAATTAGTAGAAAAAAGAATCAATAAGTTTTGCAGTATGGGAGTTGTTGTAGAAAAATAAGCTTGAGTTAATAATATAAAAAAGCCTGAATCACATTTTGTGATTCAGGCTTTTTTAGTTTTTACTATTAGTTGTTTTTTATCTTAAAATAGTGATACTTCCTTTATGGAGTGTATTTGCAAAATCATTTAATTCTAATATAAAGAAATATGTTCCATCAGTATGATTGTCACCATTCCAATCATTTTGATAATCTGTTTTTTCATAAATTTTCTTTCCCCAGCGATTAAAAATAACCAGTTTATTATCAGGGAAATATTGAAGATTTTTGAACACTAAGAAATCATTACTGCCATCTCCATTAGGTGTAAATATATTCGGAATAATAACTTCACAAGCTATGGCTTCAATTGTATATGTAGTTTGTTCCGTAATATTACATTGATCAGTAACGGATAGTGTTATAAATTGGGAGCCTGCATTTAAAGTAGAATAATCAATAGGGTTACCGTTTCCTGAAAAAGAAATTCCATCACTCCAGTAGTAAGAATATGGAGGATATCCATCATTTACAATTGCTGTAAGAGGAGTTATCGAACCAATACAAATACTATCGTCACCTGAAATTGCAATACTCATTGGTGTGTAAGGTGTAAAAGTAAAGTTTATAGTATCAATTACAGTAAAATTACAAACATCAGTAACGGTAACATAATAAGTGGTTGGAGATGTAACGTTTACATTTACAAGGCTATCATTACTAGAATTACTCCAAGCAAAAGTATATGGAGCAGTTCCATTAGTAACTATGGTATAAATATCAATTAAATGATCGTTTCCTATACAATTCAAAACACTATCGCCTGAGTTGCCTGTAACTTGTAGAGGGGTATAGTTAACATTAACTGTGACAGTGTCATAGACCGAGGTATTACATGCGTCTGTTATTTGTAATACATAAGTAGTAGTTTGATTTATAGCAGGAATAGTATAATTAGGAGTATTTACATTACCGGGAGTCCAATTAAAAGTATATCCAGGGCTACCTCCATTCACGGTACTAATTAAAGTAACACTTTGTCCAGGACAGGTTAGCGTAATGTCATTTCCGGCAGAAACTGTCATAGGTGTTGTAGCTATAGTAATTATAACAGTATCATAAGCGGTGGTCAGATTACAACTGTCAGTTACTATTACAATAAATGTGTCTGTTTGGTTAACGGGTGTAGTCAGGTTTTGAGAACCTCCTAAAGTATCACCATTCATATTTATCCATGTAAAATCATACGGAGCAAGTCCTCCAGAAGCAGATGAATTTATTGTGAGACCACTTGTCGGACAATTTAGTGTGAGATCTGTGGTGGTAATGTTTATATCTGGAGCATCAACTATATATATTGTTCCCGTTGTTAAAACGGTATCGCCACAATTATTAATAGTTTGAGCTGTAATAATAACATCTTCTGTTCCTTCATTTAATCCATCAGCAATAGGTATTATGGTAAAACAAATAGAGCTTTGCCCAGGTTGAAAATAAATAGTGTCAGGTAATATATTATAGTCAACACCATTTGTAGCGGTACCTGTCATAAATAAGGGTACTGTGTCTGATCCTGTTGTATCTATTCTTGTAAAACAGATATTTGCATCTGCACAGCCCTCAATAACAGTAGAGTCTCCTGTAGCAGTAACAATATTAATGTCAACACCTGTAGAAGTTAAACTACCACCTTCTAAGAATACGCCAGAGTCCCAAACTCCATCACCAGCATCTGCAATAGCGATTTTTAAATGATAAGTTTGTCCACAAACAACTTGAGATTGAGCTGTTAAAACAACTGTATGTCCATCATATTGAATGTATTGTGGGTTTGTGTTGTAAGGAGAGTTAGTTCCTGTACCATTTATAACGTAATAGGTTGAATTTGTTGTACTATTTACATTGTCAATAGTAACAGGAGTTGTTGAGTTTGGAATAAGAGCTAAATTTACTGCTGAGTTAGTATATGGACCTGCAATTCCAGGGCCACTTAGAAAGAAACCAAAAGCGTCATTTACTCCTGAGTTTACAAATTCTAAATATTCTTCAGAACCAAAAACGTAATTAAATTTTATACTGTCTCCAATAGGAATAAAATCAAATTCTAATACAGCGGCATCAAAAGTTGTAATTCCAGCAATGGAAGTTAAATCAGGATCTCCATTACCAAACATATCTGTACCTGCACTACCAGTATTATTGGGGCCAATAGCTGTGGTAACAGTACCAGATGCTAAAATTAAACCATCAGGTATTCCAATTAATGTGTTAGTAGCATCAAAGTCTCCAATTTGAGTAGATGTACCTGTAAAAGTAACATTAGAAATAGTAACACCTGCTCCAACCAATACATTCTGAACATATTGTGTAGGAGTCATCGTTCCTGTATTTACAACTAATTGAGCATTAATATTTATTGCTGTGAAATATAAAAGTATACTAAATAATAATTTTTTTATCATGATAATTAAATTGACTAAATACTAAGTTAGTAGACTCTAAAATTAGTTATTTAGTTGCAAATCATCAAGATTTTACGAGCTTTTTATATTTAAATCGTTGAGGTTCATTTCCTAGACGTTTTCTTCTATTTTCTTCATAATCAGAATAAGAACCTTCAAAGAAATATACTTGGGCATTTCCTTCAAATGCTAAAATATGTGTACAAACTCTATCTAAAAACCATCTGTCGTGAGAAATAATTACTGCTGAACCTCCAAAGTTTTCTATACCTTCCTCTAAGGCTCTTATGGCATTTACATCTAAATCATTCGTAGGCTCATCTAACAATAAAACGTTTGCTTCTTCTTTAATTGCCATAGCTAAGTGAAGTCTGTTTCTTTCTCCTCCTGAAAGGTTGCCAACTTTTTTGTTTTGGTCGGAACCGGCAAAATTGAAGCGAGATAAATATGCTCTAGAGTTGATTGTTTTTCCACCAAATTCCATCATTTCTGTTCCTCCAGAAAATACTTCAAATATGGTTTTGTCGTCTAACAAATCTTTGTGAGATTGGTCAACATAACCGATTTTCACAGTTTCTCCAACTTTAAATTCTCCTGTATCAGGCTGCTCTTCTCCCATTATTAACCTAAATAGGGTTGTTTTACCTGCTCCATTCGGACCAATAATTCCAACAATACTTGCAGGAGGTAATTTAAAAGAAAGGTTTTCGTATAAAATATTATCACCAAAAGATTTTGAGATATTAATAGCTTCAATAACTTCATTTCCTAAACGTGGTCCGTTAGGAATAAAAAGTTCTAGTTTAGCTTCTTTTTCTGAAGTTCCTTCACTTAATAATTTATCATAGTTACTTAATCTGGCTTTTGATTTTGTTTGTCTTCCTTTTGCGTTCATTCTTGTCCATTCCAACTCACGTTCAAGAGTTTTTCTTCTTTTACTTTCGGTTTTTTCTTCTTGAGCTAATCTGTTAGATTTTTGTTCTAACCAAGAAGAATAATTTCCTTTCCAAGGAATACCATGACCTCTGTCTAATTCTAATATCCAACCGGCAACATTATCTAAGAAATATCTATCGTGGGTAATGGCTATAACCGTTCCCGGATACTGTTGTAAATGTTGTTCTAACCAATATACACTTTCTGTATCCAAGTGGTTGGTAGGCTCATCTAATAATAATACATCGGGTTGTTTAAGTAGTAACCTGCAAAGAGCAACTCTTCTTTTTTCACCTCCCGAAAGATTAGCTATTGAAGCATCTTCGGGTGGGCAGTTTAATGCATCCATTGCTCTAGCAAGTTTAGTATCAAGTTCCCAAGCATTAAGGGCATCAATTTTATCCTGAAGTTCTGCTTGTCTTTTCATTGCAGCGTCCATCTTTTCAGGGTTTTCATATATTTCTGGATCGCCAAAGCTATTGTTTACCAATTCATATTCATTAAGCACATCTATTGTTTCTTGAGCTCCTTCTTGAACTATCTCTTTTACTGTTTTTGTTTCATCTAATTGAGGCTCTTGCTCTAAATACCCAACCGTATAACCCGGAGAAAATGTAACATCTCCTTGATAAGATTTTTCTACTCCTGCAATTATTTTCATTACAGTAGATTTTCCTGAACCATTAAGACCTATAATGCCTATTTTAGCTCCATAAAAAAAAGACAAATAAATATCTTTTAATATAACTTTTCCGTTTGGCAATGTCTTTCCGACTTTGTTCATCGAAAAGATTACTTTTTTATCATCACTCATAATTTATAAATATTTTTTTGCAAATATCATTATTTTGCGTCAATGATATTCAAATTTAGCGTACTTACTTTTTTTTCACATCAAAGGCGTTTAGCCCTTTTTTTCCTTCTCTTAACTCAAATGTAACAGTATCATTATCAACAATTTTTTCAAGTAGCCCTTTCTCATGAACAAAATATTCCTTGCCCGTTTCATTGTCTTTTATAAAGCCAAAGCCTTTAAGCTGATTAAAAAATTTTACAGTACCAGTTTTCATAGGTTAGAAATGGTTTGGTTAATAGAATTATTGACTAAGGTAGTAAAAATGTTAGAAGTAATAATAGTATTGTTAATTAAATATTTTTTTATTGAATTAGAAATAGTTATAAAATATTCTTTAAGAATAAACATGATATTCATTAGCTAATTTTTTTATCTTTGTAGAAATTTTAGTATATTTTTTTAAATGAAGAATCAAAAAGAGTTTCCTAAATGCCAAACTTGTGGAACAAAGCATTTGTCTGTTTTTTGTACATTGAATAAAGAACAGGTTGATGAGATTGACAGTAGTAAAGGGTGTAATTTTTATAATAAAGGACAAGTAGTTTTTCATGAAGGCAATAGAACAAATGGTATCTACTGTATTAACAAAGGAAAAGTAAAACTTTTCCAGATAGGTGCTGAAGGAAAAGAACAAATAATTCGTTTTGCTAAGCCGGGAGATGTTGTTGGTTATAGAGCTTTACTAAGCGAAGAACCATTGTCTGCTTCTGCTACGGCAATAGAAGATGATACTACGATATGTTTTATACCTAGAGACCAGATTTTTTCTATGATAACTCAAAATCCAAATTTTAACTTTAAGTTGTTAAAAATGTTGAGTCATGAGTTAGGAGAAGCTGCAAAAATAATTACTGATTTAGCTCAAAAACCAGTGAAAGAAAGGCTTGCAGAAACGCTTTTAATTCTTAAAGATACTTTTGATATGGATGAAGAAAAAAATATTCAGGTAAAATTATCAAGAGAAGAATTAGCAAATATTGTTGGTACCGCAACGGAATCGGTTATCAGATTACTTTCAGAATTTAAAAAAGATAAGCTTATTGCTGTTGAAGGCAGAAATATTAAGCTACTTAACATTCCTGGTTTAACAAGAGTAGCAAATGTTTTTGAATAATATTTCTAAAGAGAAATTATTCCTTCAATTTTTTCTGCTCTTTTATATACCGCTATAATTTCATCGGGGTTTATCATCATTTCTTTAGCAGTAATGCTAATAAACTTGTTTGTTTTGGATTGTCGGGTAAGCACTTCGGCTTCTTTGCCAAATAATGCTTCTACCAAAGCTAATTTATGATTATCAGCAGGTATTATAAATTTAAACATGTAAACACTAGGCCAGTTAAATTGATCTTCTAATTTACTTTTCAGGTTATTATAAAATGTTTCTTTTTCGTCCATTTGTATTTTTTAGAAAAACAAAGTTACCAAAAACTACCTAACTTGAGTTTGACTATTCTGTTACAAAAGGAACTCCGTAATAAAATTCTAATACCTTTAGTTTAAAAGTATAATCATATTTAGATCTCAATAATTGAGATTCAGCAGTAAACAATCTGTTTTTGGTTTGGTTAAAATCAAAAGCATTCATATTGCCAACCTGAAATCTTTCTTGAGCATATTTAAAAGCTTCATTTTGTGCTTCAACAGATTTTTTAGAAGCTTCAAACGACTTTGAAGCTGATTTGGCATCTGTATAAGCTATTTGTACAGACTCTCTCAATCGTAGCTTTTCACTTTCCAAATTGTTTTTTGCTCTTTCCATATTAATTTCTGCTCGAGTTACAGATGTTTTAAATTGAAATCTGTTAAATATGGGGATGTTTAAAGATAAACCTAAAAAATGCCCAAGATTATTGTCTAATTGTTCGTTATGTGGGAAAAAATCTACATATCCTTGTCTATGCTGATAGACAGTGCTTAAACTATAGTTAAACGAAAGTGATGGTAAATAATTTGCTTTTGAAATTTTCACACCTTTTTCGGCACTTTCAATGGTAAGTTCGGCAGCTTTTATTTCAGGAAAAGAAATGGCAGCTTTTTCATAAATTACTGTTGATTCATTTGCAATGATACTGTTGTTAGGATCTTTTAATTCAATTTCTTCAATTGCTATTGTTCCTTCAGGAAGTTGTAACAATTGAGCCAATCTTAGTGTAGCCATATCAAAATTATTCTGAGCATCAATTAACGTTTGTTCATCACTACCTAAAGTTGCTTTAATATTTAATAAATCTCCTTTGGGAGCTAAACCAGCATCAACTAAGTTGGTAATTCTTTCAACTTCTTTTATGCTAATATCAACTTGAAATTGGGCGATTTTAATCTGTTCTTTGGCAAACAATACTTGTAAATAAGCATTTACAACATTCAAGGAAATGTCGTTTTTCATTTTTGTAATATTTGCTTCTTGTACAGCAACATTTATTTGAGCTTGGTTTAACGTATGAATGTTGGAAAATCCATCGAATAACACCAAATTAGAATTTAAGCTGTAATTATTTGATCTGTAATCTGCAGAAACCCTAGAACCTGTTGCGTCAATAGAAGAACCAAAGTTAAAAGATTGAGATGCAGAGGCATTTAGGTTAGGTAAAAAATTTCCTTGTGCATTTTTTACATCTTGGTATTGATTGAGTTTATCTAATTCTGACTGTTTAATAGAAATATTGTTTTCTAAAGCATAATCAACACATTCTTTTAGCGTCCACACTTTATTTTCTGCTGTATTTTGAGCAAATAATCCAGACTGAACAGCAATGAAAACAGAAGCTATAAATATTTTTTTGAATCGCATAATTATTATCTGTTAGATTTACTATTTATTTTAGTTGGTTGGGTAATGTTCCAAACTTTTACTTTGTCATTAGCGGTAATCCCCGATAAAATTTCCACATTAATACCATCTGAAATACCGAGTTTTACATTTTTTCTTTCGAACTGTTGTTCGTCAACAGCCACTTCTACATAAGGCTCGTTTGTTTCTACATCAAATTGTAATAATGCTTCTCTGATGGCTAACACGTTTTCTTTTTTATCTAAAACTAAAGAAGCATTAGCACTATAACCTGCTCTAATAAAAAATGCAGAATCTAAAAATACATCCGCTTCAATTTTAAACTGAACAGCACCTTGTTCCTCAATTCCTTTTGGAGCGACAAATCTCAATTTTGCATCAAATTCTTTATCGTTAATAGCCCCTAAGCTTACTTTTAAATCCATGCCTTTTTTCAATTTGCCAACTTCAGCTTCATCAACTTTTCCTTCAAAAACCATGTTGCTTAAATTAGCAATAATGGCTACAGTTGTACCGGGATTAAAATTGTTACTTTCAATTACTTGGTCTCCTTTTTTTACAGGAATTTCTAATATAGTTCCTGAAATGGTAGCTTTAATATTAGTATTGGCAACTCCACCATCTCTTGTTCCTAGCTGAATAATTTGTAAATCGTTTTCCGCATTGCTAAGTTCTTGCTTGGCTTGGTTAAATCTCAGTTCTATATTGTTGAATTCTTGAGCAGAGATTACTTCTTTATCGAAAAGTTGTTTATTTCTGTTGTATTCTAATGTAGCGTTTTCTAGATTGAATTTAGCATTTTTAACTCTTCCGATGGCATTGTTTAAAGCAGATTCATTAGGAATAACTTTAATTTTTGCAATTAAATCTCCGGCATTAATTTTTTCTCCTTCTTTTACCAAAATGGTTTCTAAGATACCTGAAATTTGGGGTTTAATTTCTACTTCGTCCTCAGGAATAACTTTTCCTGTGGCAACAGTTTTTTTCTCAATAGTAGTTTTAAATGGTGTTTCAGTTTCATAAACAACAGCAGACTTACTGTTAGATTTAATAAAAAATGAAGTAGCGAAAATTACACCTAGCACTACTAGTGCAATTAAGAAGTATTTTACTATTTTTTTCATGTGCTTTGTATTTTGGTTTTTATGTTTTTAGTTATTTTATTCTTCTCTTAAGGCATCAATAGGTTTAATGCTAACAGCTCTTTGTGCCGGAATTAATCCTATTAATGTTCCTAAAATTATCATGATTAATAAAGCTCCAATAATGTATGGTATTGGAACTGTTGGATTGGTATAAGGGAAATCAGTTACATCTTGTGTGGCAGCGTTTATACCTGCAAGTACCAAAGCCCCTAAAATAATTCCTAACACTCCCGAAACTAATGTAAGAAATACAGATTCTAAAATTATTTGTCCTTTTACTTCATTAGGTGTTGCACCTAATGCTCTTCTAACACCTAATTCTCTGGTTCTCTCTTTTACAGAAATTAATAAAATATTACCAATACCAATTACTCCTGCAAATATAGTGGCTACCCCTACTACTAAAGACAAAAATGTTAATCCTTTAGAAAAGCCTTGTACTTTATTAAAAATTTCGCCTAAATTAAATGAACCTATTGCTCTTTCATCTTCCTGTGCAACACTGTGAATATCTTTTAATACTGTTTTCACTTTCTTTTCTACTTCTATTACATCAGCATCATTATAGGCAGCAATAGCTAGCCAACCTACGTTTTCGCCTGTGTTATAAAGCTTTCTAAAGGTTGAAAATGGAATATAAATATCTCCATCATCTTCAAAACCACCACCTTGTACAAATTTATGAACGCCAATAACCTGAAAGTAGCTGTTGTCTATTTTGATAAATTGCCCAACAGGATTTTCATCTTTGTTAAACAGTTCTCGTTGAGTTCTTTCTCCAATTACACATACTTTTCTATCGTGCTTAATGTCTTCTTCATTTAAAAACCTGCCACCATCATAAATATCTTTGGTAGCAATTTTTACAACTACCGGAAAATCGCCATAAACATTGTATTTTCCATGTTTTAAATCTTTAGTAATGTTAGGAGCATCACCTCCAAAGACACCTTTAGCATTTCGTGGTGCTACGTATTGTATTTCCGGAATTTTTGTTTTTAACGTTCGAACATCATTCAATTTTAATTGAATAAACCTCCCTGTTTTAAAACCTTTGTAAGGAACGCTTGTTTGCTGTGTCCATACAAACATACTGTTCATGGCAACACGCTCAAATTGTCTTTCAAAACCATTATCGAGCCCTTTGGCAGCTCCCGATAAAGTAATATAAATAAAGATACCCCAAAGCACACCAATTACAGTAATGGTGGTTCTAGCTTTGTTTTTAGTAACAGAGCTTAAAATTTCGGACCATGTATCTCTTCTAAATATCAATTTTAATTAGTTTAGCCCCCTCAATCTCCCGAAGAGGGAAGTTGGATAGCGATTTATTATTTATTTTTTTCTCATTTTACAATTTTTCAGCCTTCTAATCAGCCCCTCTTTCGGATGGGTCGGGGAGGCTTTTTTTTATTCATCTCTCAACGCTACAATTGGTTGAATTCTAGCTGCTCGTTTAGCCGGAACATAACCTGCTAATGCTCCAAAAAGTATTAAAATAATGGTTGCTGTTATGGCTGTCCCTAAATCTATATACGGGTTTAAGATAAAATAATCTTCTAATTTATCTCCTATCATTTTTAAAACAAAAATTCCTAAAAATAGACCAATGTAACCCGCAATTAAGGTTATAAAAATAGATTCTTGTAAAATCATGGTGATGATAGAAAAAGGTGTTGCTCCTAATGCTTTTCTAACACCAATTTCTTTGGTTCTTTCTTTAATTACAAAAACCATAATGTTGCTAATACCAATAACTCCGGCAATTAGTGTTCCTATGCCAACAAAGGTAACAATAAGAGTTAAAACACCCGAAAGTTGTTGATTATCGTTCATATTATCGGCAATGTTTCTTACAAAAACACCACTTTGGTCATCAGGAGCAATTTCGTGTTTTTCTTTAAGGAATTTGGTAAGTTTTTCTTCAAATAACATAGCTCCTGCATACCCTAATTCGGGTTTATATGCCAACACTATTTGATTAATGTCGTCTGTATTTTTTTCAATAAGTTGTAAGGTAGTGTAGGGAACATATATTCTTCGTTCTTCATTATCACCACCTTCATCCTGAAAAACACCTATAACTTTATAAGCAGTATTGTTAATGATAACATGTTCACCCAAAGCACTTTTATCTTTAAACAAATCTTTTTCTACTAATCTACCAATTACAGCGTATTTTGTTTTTTCTTTAACATCTAAATCGTTTAAATAACGACCTTTCATCATAATGGTTTTTTCGGAAACCTGGTGAGCAGGGCTCACACCAACGTATGAATAAGAGTTAGATTCATTATTAAAAGTTACAGTTCCGTTTCTAAATATTCGGGGAGTAATGTATTCTAAATAGAAAGGAAAATTCTTTTGGATATCAGCTAAATCATCATTTTTAAACTGAATAGTTCTATTTACATTATAACCTTTGTAAGGCATGCTGGTTCTTCCGGGGAAAATAAACATGGTGTTGGTGGCATCATCCATAAAGAATTGATTGAATGAGTTTTTTAACCCGTTGCCTAAACCAAGTAAAGTAATAAAAATGAGCAAACCAAGGGTAATAGTAAACCCCGACAAGAACGTACGGAGCTTGTTTTTCTTAATTGTTTGAAATATTTCTTGCCAATTATCGCTACTAAACATATTCGGATGCTCTAATTTGGTTAACTTTTTTATCTTCTATAATAACTCCATCTTTTAACTGAACAATTCTTTTACACATTTTAGCAATATCTTCCTCATGGGTAACTACCAAAAGTGTTTTTCCTTCATCATTAATTTCTTGTAACAACTGCATTACTTCATAAGAAGTAGTAGAATCTAATGCTCCTGTAGGTTCATCGGCTAAAAGTACTTTGGGTTGAGCAGCTAATGCTCTGGCAATGGCTACCCTTTGTTTTTGTCCACCCGAAAGCTCACTAGGTAAATGTGTTGCCCAATTAGCTAGCCCAACTTTGGTTAAGTATTGCAATGCTTTTTCATCTCGCTCTTTTTTAGGAACCCTTTGGTAATAGAGTGGAAGGGCAACATTTTCTAAAGCCGTTTTGTAATTAATAAGGTTAAACGATTGAAAAATAAAACCTAAAAATTTGTTTCGGTATTTGGCAGCTTTGGTTTCGTTGAGGTTTACAATAGGAACACCATCAAGCGTGTAGCTACCAGTGTCTAATAAATCTAACATGCCCACAATATTCAGTAAAGTAGATTTTCCGGAACCGGAAGAACCCATAATGGCAACCATCTCTCCTTCTTCTACATTAAAGTTAATTCCTTTCAATACATGGAGTACATTGCTGCCCATTTTATATGATTTATGAAGGTCTTTTATTGCTATCATTCCGAAATGGTTTTTTATCCTAATATCAAAAGTAATTTATTAATAGGTGCATGGCATATTATTTTACACCAATGGAAAAGTAAAATGATGAGTGGTAGGAGAAAGTTCCCTAAATTCTTTAAAGGAGGGCTTGTTATTCTGCAATTCAATCAGAATAAAAAAAATGTCATTCTCGAAATTTTCAAGGAACGTAGAAAATTGTTGGAAATCTTTCTTCTATTGCTAATCAATCAACAATTAACTTGTTTTAAGAGCATTATAAGTGAGCTTCCCACTAAATAGACGAATTAATTTTTTTTATTGGAAATAAAAGCTCAACTTTGCCACCGCTTATAACAAAAAGTTGTAAAGCATAACTCGCCAAATTGGTAAAGAGTATTTCTAGCGATCTTTTCGTCCCGCTGTTAATAATCAACATACCGATTCGGTATAAATAAACAAAAAAATGACATTTAAAGAATTAGGTCTTGACGAGTATATCGTGAAGGCAGTTGAAGAATTGGGTTTTGAAAAACCATCACCAATTCAAGAAGAATCTATTCCATTATTAATTACTGGAGATAAAGATTACGTGGGTTTAGCACAGACAGGAACAGGTAAAACTGCTGCTTTTGGCTTGCCAATGATACAACAAATTGATACGAACTCAAAAGCTATCCAAGGAATGATTTTGTGTCCGACCAGAGAGTTGTGTTTACAAATCACTAACGAGTTAAAATTGTATGCAAAACATACAAAAGGTATTAAAGTAGTAGCTGTTTATGGTGGTGCTAGCATTAGCGACCAAATCAGAGAGATTAAAAGTGGTGTAAATATTATGGTGGGAACACCTGGTAGAACCATTGATTTAATGGAAAGAAGAGTACTGAAATTTGACGAAGTTAAAACAGTAGTGTTAGATGAAGCCGATGAAATGTTAAACATGGGTTTTAAAGAAGACATCACTAAAATTATAGAACAAACACCTCCTTCAAAACATACTTGGTTGTTTTCTGCAACCATGCCTAAAGAAGTAGAGCGTATAGCTAAAAACTATATGACAGACCCGGTAAGAGTTACTGTTGGAACAAAAAATAGCTCTGCAGCTAATATTGAACACCAATATTGTGCAGTAGCAGGAAGAGATCAATATGATGCATTAAGAAGATTTATTGATGTTGCTCCGGGAATGTACGGTATTGTTTTTTGCAGAACTAGAAGAGAAACAAAAGAATTTGCAGACAAATTAATGGCTGATGGTTACAATGCAGATGCATTACATGGCGATTTATCACAAGCTCAAAGAGACAGTGTGATGGCAAAATTCAGAAACAGAAATTTACAAGTTTTAATTGCTACTGATGTTGCTGCAAGAGGAATTGATGTAGATGATTTAACACACGTTTTCCATGTTGATTTACCAGATGAAATTGAAAGTTACACTCACAGAAGTGGACGTACTGCAAGAGCTGGAAAATCGGGAAGATCTATTGCATTGGTCAGTCCTTCAAAAGCTAGTAGAGTGCGTTTAGTTGAAAAACAAATTGGCGGTAAAATGGAATTAATTCAAGTTCCTACCGGTAAAGAAATTTGTTTCCAACAATTAATGAGCGTTATTCAAAATGTAAAAAAAGTTGAGATTAATGAAAAAGGATTAGCTCCTTACATTGCTCAAATTCACGAAGAGTTTGCTGATGTTTCTAAAGAAGAAATAATTGAAAGATTTGTATCATTAGAATTCAATCGTTTTATTAAAGATTACGAAAAAGCGAGAGATTTGAATATTGATATGAGCACGATGAGAAAAGGAAGAGATAGAGGCGAGCGTGGAGATAGAAAAAGAGGTGATAACACGACAAGAAATACCAACAGACTGTTCATCAACATTGGAAAAATGGATGGATTTGAGAACAAAGGTCAAATTTTGGGATTCATTTGCAACCAAACAGGTGTTGATGGTAATTCTATAGGAAAAATTGATTTGTTTGATAGCTTTGCTTTTATTGGTGTTGACGATAATGTTGGTAATACACTTATTAATAGCCTTAATGGTAGAAACATTGAAAACAGAGATATTCGTATTGAGTTTTCTAAAGATAAGCCAAAAGGTGAAAGAGGAGAAAGAAGAGATAGAGGCGGAGACAGAGGTGGCTACAAAGGCGGTGGAGACCGTGGTGGAAACCGTAGAGAAAGAACTTCATCTCGTTCTTCTTTTAAAAGAGAACGTAGAAGCTAAATCTTTACAAGCAAACTCCCAAATACTTCGTTATTCTCATTTTTGATTCAGTCATTTATTTTAGTAAACTCCTTATAATCAAAAATTTTGAAAGCCTCGTCTTTGGAAGTTTTCTTATCAAAGACTTAAAATTGGAAGTTTTCTTGCAATACTAAATCAGATTTTTTGATACAACTAAAAAGCTCCATGATTTCTCATGGAGCTTTTTTTATGGGGTGTTTTGAGTTAGAGTTGTTGTTCTATGAATTGTTTTTATAACGCATAAGCAGGACAGGTGTGCGATTTCATTCCGCCACCTTCACCAATACCACCACCGGGGCATTGTCTAAATCCTAACATTATTTCGTGGCTGTAGTTGCCATAAATTTTGTTAAGTGGAAAATCAAAGGCATAACCAATAGTAAGAGCATCAAACACTTTGAATTTAATTTGTGCAATAATGGCTTCTCCAGCCCTATAGCCAATTCCCATAGTAAAGTTTTGTCTATACACCCAGGCAATGTTTAAATCTAAAGCAGGTGGTCCCATGTTGTTCATTTTCAATAAAAATGACCTAAAAACGGTCCAATCATTATGTACAGATTGATGTCCCATACCAATGTAATATTGATTTACTTGCTTAGATTCTTGTCCGAGTTTAATATTTTTAAAATAGGTTTGATTGATAGAAAAACTGTAATATACTTTGTTGTTGTACAATAAAATTCCAGGCATAATATCAGGGTAATGTAGTACAGAACCTCCTGCATTATCCAACACAGGGTCAGGATTGTTGTTACCGAAAACATCCGTCATACTATATTGTTGAACGCCTGCAAAAATTCCTGCTCCCAATGTAAGTTTTGGAAAAACTTTTTTATGATAGGCATATCCTAATTTAATGTAAGAACGGGTAGTAAGATGTAGGGCATCTTGTTCAACATAAAGTCCTATGGCGTGAGTACCTTTATTAGGCTTGTAATGATTACTTTTAAAAGGCATATGAGCACTTGCAAAATAAGTACGTGGAGCATTATCGAAACCTACCCATTGCAAACGAGTTCCTGCTTTAAAATCTAAACATTTAGCAGTACCTGCAAAAGCAGGGTTGTGTCCAAAATTATTAAACGAATATTGTGAATATTGTGGAGCTTGCTGTCCAAAAAGTGTTTGAACAACCAACATGAAAACAGTTATGTAACTTACAATTTTAAACATATTAACGCATTATAGAAACAGCTCCTTTAAATACTTTTTCATCTCCAAATTCAGGAGTAATTTCTAAAATATAATAAAAAGTAGAAACAGGTAAATCGCCACCTAAATATTTAGCATCCCAACCATCACCATTTTTGTAATTTTCTTCATGGTAAACACGTTGTCCCCAGCGGTCGAAAATATAGACTTTATTTTTTGGATACAATTCAATAAAACTAATAAACCAAGTATCGTTTGCTCCATCACCATTAGGCGTAAAAACTTGTGCTGGTATTGGATCGGGACAATCAAAAGGCGTAATATCTACTTGTGTGGTATCTGTACAACCATTATTGTCTGTGGTGATTAGTGTGTAGCTGCCAATTGGCACACTGCTAAAAAATCCAGTAGAACTTTGTCCAATACCAACCAACTCATGGTTGTAAGGAGCTTCACCACCATCAGAAGAAACAGCTACATCAGCAACCGTTTGATTGCATTCTTTTATGATAGGAGTAGCTTCCGTAGTAATTATAGTCGTATTAATAAAAATAGAAGCAGAGTCGTCATCAGGAAAGCAGCCCGTTGAGGTATTCATATAAACAATAACGGTTTGGTTGTTGGCAGGAAGATTAATGGTAGAGCCATTTCCGAGAACGGTATCTCCATTAATTACCCACACATAAGTTGGGTTTACAGCACCAGCTGAAGAATCTGCTGTAAGCTGAACAGGAGTTTTTTCGCAAACAGGTTCGGAAGTTACATCAGGATTGCTGCTAATGGTAACACTAACAGGACACTGAGCTTTTACTATAAGTGAAGACAGGCAAAAAATAGTGGTGATTATAAAAATAATTAACTTATTCATTGCGGCTAAATTACAATTTATTTTGATTTGAAAGATGGGGTAATTAATAGATATTTAGCCTTTTATTGCATAGCAATAATACTTTCTTTAACAGCAGTTACAAAATTATTGATATTGTTTTTATCAAACTTACTGCTATCAATGGGTTTGCCAATGATTACGCTAACCTTTCCGGGAGTAATGGTATTCGTTCCTGATTTCCAAACTTCATAAGTGCCTTTAATAGATACAGGAACAATGTCAACTCCTGCCTGAAGAGCTAAGTGAAATGCACCTTTTTTAAAAGATTCAACCTTCCCCGTTTTGCTACGTGTACCTTCGGCAAAAAGTACAACTGATTTTCCTTCGCTGATTTTTTTCGCTGCTTTTGTTATGCTTTTCAAGGCTTTTTTCTTGTTTGTTCTGTCAACAAAAATATGCCCTGCAACCCACATGTACCAGCCTACAACAGGAGTCCAAATAAGTTCTTTTTTACCGATAAAGTGTAAGTTTTTAGGAAGACTGTAACATAAACATCCAATATCTAAGTGAGAAAAATGGTTGGAAACAAAAATTACAGGTTTATCGGCAGGCACATTTTCTTTTCCACTAACAGAAATATCAATTCCTGCAATTTTCATTAAAACAGGTGCAAAAACAGTTCTGGCAACCATCAAGGGAAACTGTCTGTTCATCACAAAAGGAATAAATAATGGAGCTATCAGCATTAGCGAGAACGTCCATATTATCATTAATGTTATTCGTAAATAAGAAATCATTTTTTAATAGAAATCTTTTTAGTTTTGAAAATCAATTAAGTATATCCTTTTGTGATATTGAGCTGTATTAATTTTTAGTTGGCTTCAAAAATACCAAAATAGCTATAAATTACTACTGATAAAAGTTATGATTTAACAATTATTTTATAGTTATTTCATTATTAATTTGTTCGGCACATTTTTGTCCGTCAATAGCAGCAGATACAATTCCACCGGCATAACCTGCACCTTCACCGCAAGGGTATAAGCCTTTTATTTCAGGATGTTGTAGGGTTTCTTTATCTCGTGGAATTTTTACGGGGGAGGAAGTTCTGCTTTCTACAGCAACAATAATAGCATCTCGGGTAAGATAACCTCTCATTTTGTTACCAAAATCTCTAAAGCCCTGTTGTAATCTGTTAGTAATAGAAGGAGGTAATATTGCTTGAATTGGAGCAGAAACAATTCCCGGTTTGTAAGAACATGGGGGTAAAGAAATTGATGTTTTATTATCAATAAAGTCTATTAAACGTTGGGCAGGAGCTATTTGTCCAAAATTATTTTGCACATCATTTTTACCTGCAACAAATGTTTTTCGCTCAATAGTTTCTTGCAATTTTAATCCAGCCAATGCACCAAATTGCTCGTAAGGTTTTAAATCTTCATCTTCTACAGCTACCACAATTCCTGAGTTAGCAAATGGATTATTTCTTTTGGATGGAGACCAACCGTTGGTTACAATTTCTCCAGGAGATGTGGAACAGGGAGCTATAATTCCACCTGGACACATACAAAAAGAGAAAACACCTCTGTTTTTAACTTGAGTTACTAATTTATATGAAGCAGGAGGTAGGTATTCATTTCTCACATCACAATGGTATTGAATTTTATCAATTAACGCTTGTGGATGTTCCACTCGTACCCCAATAGCAAAAGGTTTAGCTTCTAACTTAATTTTTTTCTTATCCAATAAATAAAAAATATCTCTTGCCGAATGTCCTGTTGCTAAAATTACATTAGCAGTTTCAATAATGGTGTCGTTATTGATTTCAACACCTTTAATGGAATTGTTTTCTATTAGTAAATCGGTGAGTTTACTCTCAAAATGAATTTCTCCGCCATTTTCTATAATGGTATTTCTGATGGCTTCCACCACTTTTGGCAATTTGTTGGTACCAATATGCGGATGAGCATCAATCAAAATATTTTCGTCAGCTCCATGTTGAACTAAAAGTTGTAACACTTCTTTTACATCACCTCTTTTGGTAGAGCGGGTATAAAGTTTGCCATCAGAAAAAGTTCCTGCTCCGCCTTCGCCAAAACAATAATTCGATTCGGGATTTACAATTTGATTTTTGGTAATGTTGGCTAAATCTCTTCTTCTATCTCTAATCGCTTTACCACGTTCAATAACAATGGGTTTAATGTTGTTTTCTATTAATTTAAGAGCAGCAAACATTCCGGCAGGACCAAAACCTATTATCACAACAGATTGTTTACTTATTATTGGTGTAAATTTTTTTGTTTGAAAAAGAGCAGGTTTTTTATCGGGATAAATTTCAATTTTCAGGTTGAATTTTACTTGTTTTTTTCGGGCGTCTATGGAGCGTCTTATAATTTGAAAATCAAAATCTTCCAGTTTAGTTTTAGAGGTAATTATTTGCCTGATAAAAACATCACTGGCAGCTTCTTCCGGAGAAACAGTAATTTCTAATATATAAGGTTGTTCTTGCAAAGTAAATGTTATTTAACAGAATGCAAAGATGCTCAACTTTTTCAGAATTATAGAGTACTTAAAATTTTTTTAAAAAAAATGGAGAAAGAATGATGTCCAATGAAAAATTAGCTTAAATTTATAAGGTGAAAATGTTTTAAATTAATTGAATTATGAGTTTTAAAGAAAGTGATTATTTATGTCCGTCATGCAAGGGGCATTTAAATGTGGCAGATCAGTTAGTGTTTGCAACAAAAACGAACAGAAAACACAGTGGCTTAATTTTGTTAAGTCCTAAAATAGGAGAGTATAGTTATAAAACACACCCTAAATTTCAGTTGGAAAAAGGAGAGTTAGTGGAGTTTTATTGTCCACTTTGTTTAGCTGATTTAACTGCTGAAAAACAAAAAGAACATGCTATGATTAAGATGATTAGTAATGAAGATAATGCAGAGTATGAGTTGTATTTTTCTAAAAAAGCAGGAAACAAAAGTACTTATGTGGTAGCTACTGATATTTTTGAAGCTTTTGGAGAAGATGCTATTGATTTTACGGAGTTTGTTTAATTTTTTGAAGTACTTTATATAAAAAAACCACATAGATTCTATGTGGTTTTTTTATATAATAAATTAAATATTACTCTTTAGATTTGTTTTCAAAATAATAGATGTTAGTCAACCATTTACTTGTATCAGCTTCTGTTGTAGGGTCGGTTATATATTCTTCTAATACCACATGTGACATGAGTAGGTTGTTTTTTTCTAAATAATCATCCATTGCCATGTGAGGTTCAGTAAGGTTATTATAACTTCCGTAATAGGCAATTTTAAAAGCTTCACCACCAAGTCTTACAGTTGTATAATTGTCAAATTTGAAGTTTTTATCTCCAGAATTGTATGGAATAGCGGCAGCAACATCGGCTGTTTGATCATTTTCATCCCAATCGTAATAAATGGCACATGGTTGCCCCGTAATTTGTACTTCTTTGTTTTGTGTTAAAATACCGTACATTCCACCAAAGTGCTTCTCAAAAAAAGTTTGCATATCATTAAAACTTACTTTTTCTCTGTGAGTTAAGAAAGTTTTTTCTTCAAAATTTACGGTTTCAATGGCGTATTCTTTTTTTACCGGTTTTTCGCTTTCTACAATTTCTTTCAATTTAGCCAATCCTTTGTCATAATCTTTTCCTACAGATTCGCTAATATCCATAAAAAGTCCCATCACATTAAACGGACGAGGCATGGTAGATTCAAAACCCCAAGTAACGGTAGTTTTACCATCAGTTTCATTTAAAAGAAAATAGCCATTGGCAACACTTTCAAAAGGTTCGATAAACGTAACAGTAGTTTCAATTTTATCGTCTGCAATGGTAATTATTTCTTGTTTTCCTTTACCAACATCTTCATTTCCTTCCCAAAAAAAAGTTGTTCCAACTATACCATCTTCACCTTCTAGCCAAGTTTTTTGGTTAGGGTCTAGCTCTGCCCATGGCGACCATTTTTGTGAATTTTCAAAATACAATAAGTGTTTATGAACAGTTTCTTTTTGAGCATTGATTTCAATTGAACGCTCTAATTTAAAGTCGGCGGGAGCTACAAAAGTTAATATTCCGATAGTTACAATAAGGATTAAAAGGATAATCCCGATAATTTTTAATGCTTTCATATTGGTTTGGTTTTTTAGTTTAGGTACAAAAGTAAAACAAAAAAATGTTTCTTCTAAATTTTTTTAAATCAGCTTTTTATTGCCAAATTCTTTTTTAATTTCAGCATATCTCGGACAACTTACCAAGTGATCATTTACCATGCCTATTGCTTGTATGTGAGCATAAAGCGTAGTACTACCTAAAAACTTAAACCCTTTTTTCTTCATGGTTTTAGCCAATTCATCAGATATAGCAGTAGTGGCAGGAACTTCTTTCAACGTTTTCCATTGGTTTTGTAATTGTTTACCATTTACAAAACTCCAAATAAATTGAGCAAAAGAGCCGTATTCTTTTTGGATATCTAGAAAAACTTTTGCATTGTTGATGGCAGCTTCAATTTTGGCTCGATTTCTTATAATTCCTACATTTTGTAATAATTCTTCTACTTTTTTGGAGTCGAATTGAGCTACCTTTTTCGGATTAAAATTTGCGAAAGCTTGTCGGTAGTTTTCTCGTTTTTTTAATATGGTTGACCAACTTAATCCGGCTTGAGCACTTTCTAATACTAAAAACTCAAACTGTTTGTTATCTTCTAAAACGGGTACACCCCATTCTTCATCGTGGTAGTTAATGTATTGATCAAAACCTAAGCACCAAGGGCATTTTTCTGTTTTCATAGATATGTTTTTAACTATTCATTAATTGATGTAGTTTGGAGGTTGTATTCCAATTTCTGACAGTAATATTTTTATAAACAGGTAATTGAATAAGTTTGCTTAAATAACTTCTGTTGGTTTTTTCTATTAATCGTGTGAAATAGATGGCATGCGTTCCTGAGTAAGCTTTGTCTACTTCATTATGTTGCGGAATGTCAGCAATAATTTCGGTAGCTTTAAGCGGAGCCTTTATAAATAAAACATCGTAGCGGTAGTTGTCTTTATCAGTACCAAATTTTGCAGGAATTTCCTCAACAACTTTATTCAATTGTTGATGTGTTATTAGTACTACAACAGAGCTGTAATTAAATTGCTCGGATAAGGTTTTTTCAATAGTTTCGGTTAGTTGGTTGAGGTTTTTGGTATTGGATTTAAAAATTACATTTCCACTTTGAATGTACGTTTTTACATCAGTAAAGCCTATTTTCTCAAAACAAGCTTTTAAGTCAGCCATTTTGATGATGTTGTTGCCACCAACATTAATCCCTCTGAGTAATGCTAAATATTGATTCATGATTAATGGTAATTTCTTTCTCCAAAGATACTACTTCCTACCCGAATCATAGTACTGCCTTCTTCAATAGCGAGTTGGTAATCTCCGCTCATGCCCATGGATAGAGTTGAAAGTTTAAAAGTACTTAAAGTGCCTTGAGTACTTAGAGTTAGTAGTTTATCAAATAAGTTTTTTAGACCTTTAAATTCTTTTCGGATTTGGTTTTCATCATCGGTAAAAGTAGCCATGCCCATTAGCCCGACAATTTTTATATTTTTTAAATCTTGAAATGCTTCACTTTTAATGAGTTCAATCACTTCTTTTTCATCAAAGCCAAATTTGGTATCTTCTTCAGCAATGTGTATTTGCAATAAGCAATTAATTACTCTTTCGTTTTGAGCAGCTCGTTTATTGATTTCTTTTAGCAATTTAAAACTATCTACTCCATGAATTAAACTTACAAAGGGAGCAATGTACTTTACCTTGTTGCTTTGCAAATGACCAATCATGTGCCACTCAATGTCTTTAGGTAAGCTTTCGTATTTTTCGGTTAGTTCTTGTACTTTATTTTCTCCAAAAATTCGTTGACCGGTTTGGTAAGCTTCTAAAATTGCTTCATTGGATTTTGTTTTAGAAACTGCTACCAATGTAACATGTTCAGGAATGGAAGCTTTTATTTGTTGTAGATTTTTTGTAATGTTCATGGAACAAAGTTAGTTTTTTAGCTTGGGTGTTGAAAGGTTAGTTATCTGAATTTAAGCCAAACTATAAATCGTCAAACCACTTCTCATTTTGGGTTCTATCCAAGTGCTTTTTGGAGGCATAATGTTATTGGCATCAGCAACAGCTTTAAGCTGTTCTATCGCAACAGGAAACAAACCAAAAGCAACAATGGCTTCTTCGCTATCTACTTTTTCTCTTAATCCTTCAGCTCCTTTAGTACCTTCCATAAATTCAATACGGTTATCGGTTTTTAAGTCGGTAATGCCTAGAATTGGTGTTAGGAGGTTGGTAGTAAGAATTCTTGCGTCCAAATTGCCAACAATATCATTTTCATCATAAGTGCCTTTTTTTGCTGTAATGGAATACCATTTTCCAGCAAGGTACATGGAGAAATTATGTCTTTTAGTAGGGGTGTAGTCCCTGGTTTTTTCTTCCACTTCAAAAATTTTTGAAACTTCTGATAAAAAGCTTTCGGGAGTATGTTCGTTAAGGCTGCTAACCGTTCTGTTGTATTCAATAATGTTGAGTTTGCTTTCGGGAATAAGGTAGGATAAAAAGAAATTAAACGGAGCATCAGGATGGTAATTTGGATTCTCAGCACGTTTGCTTTGAGCATATAATACTGAAGAAGCCGAACGATGATGTCCGTCTGCAATGTAAATTTTATCAATATTCTTAAAGGCTTCAACCAAGGTGTTGATGTCTTTTATATCATTTACTAACCATAAATCTTGTTTGATGTGGTGCGTAGTACAAAACTCGTATTCAGAACGAGTGGTTAAATATTTATTAATAACGGCATCTACAGCAGGGTTATCTTTATAGGTTAGCAAAACAGGCTCTGCATTAAACTGGCAAACATCTAAATAGAGTTTAAAAGTTTCTTCACGTTGTGTTAAAGTATGTTCATGAATTTTTATATTACCGTTGAGGTAATCATCAACAGAAATTCCAGAAATTAACCCTACATAGGTGTTGGTTGGTGTTATTTGTCGGTAAATGTAAAAAGACTCTTTTTCATCTTGTGTGAAAATACCTGCATCATTAAACTCATCAAACCTTTCTTTAACCTTTTCAAATCTTTCTACAGAATTGGGTTGTGTTTTATTATCGGCTCTAAATTCAGGATTGATTACATGCAAAAAAGTATAAGGATTACTTTCTAGTTTAGCTTCGAGCAAATGTTTTTTATAGATATAAGCTGGCATGGAAGAAACCAAATAGGCTTTATCACGCGTAGGACGAATTGCTCTGAAAGGAATTATTTTTGCCATATAATTTTATTGATTAGAAAGTTATTTCAAATATTCGTCTAAATATTTTTGTGTTATACTCAACTATTTAACTATGTGGTTAAATATTTTTTAAATAATACTACAATAACAACGCTTTTATCTGACTAGCTAATTCCTCCCCAATTCTATCTTGAGCTTCCAATGTAGCAGCACCAATATGTGGAGTAAGTGAAATTTTTGGGTGTTTCAATAAATCTTCTCTTGGAGTTGGTTCGTTTTCAAAAACATCTAAAGCAGCGTGAGCTACTTTTCCTGAGTTTAAATTGGTAATTAACGCATTTTCATCTACCACACCACCACGAGCAGCATTCACAATGATTACACCATCTTTCATGATGGCGAACTCTTCATTTCCTATGGCTGGTTGATTTAATTTGGGTACATGTAATGAGACGAAATCAGCTTTAGCAAGTACTTCTTCTTTAGAAGAAGAAGCTAATTCAATAGCAATTTTTTGTCCACCTACAGTAACATTTACAGTAGCTTTTTCTGCAAAAGGATCGGTATAAATAACATTCATTCCGCAACCTAAAGCATAACTTGCCGTTGCCTGACCAATTCTTCCAAAACCAATAATACCAAGCGTTTTTCCTCGTAATTCTATGCCTTTAGCGTATTTTTTCTTTAAAGTTTTAAATTCAGTTGATCCATTGGCAGGCATTTGTCGGTTGGCATCATATAAAAATCTAACAGCACCAAATAAGTGAGCCATTACCATTTCTGCTACCGATTGAGAGGAAGATGCTGGAGTGTTGATGACATGTAAGCCTTTTTCTTTGGCGTAAGCCACATCAATATTATCCATACCAACACCACCACGTCCGATTAACTTCAAATTCGGACAAGCATCAATAAGGTCTTTACGAACAGTAGTAGCACTTCTTACTAAAAGTGCTACATAATTTTCTTTATTTATGGTTTGGATTAATTCATTTTGAGGAACTGTTTCTGTTACTACAGTAAAACCTGCTGCTTCTAATTGTTGTTTGCCTATTGGGGCAATTCCATCGTTAGCTAATATTTTCATTTGATAGGTCTAAGTTTTGAAGTTTGAGTTTGGTTATTCCAAAATATCAAACTTAAAATATTGAACATTTAATTAACTGTGTTTTTTGGCAAATTCTTTCATTACATCTACCAATACTTGTACACTTTCTAATGGTAAAGCATTGTACATTGAAGCTCTGTATCCACCTACATCTCTATGTCCTTTAATTCCACTAATGTTGGCTGCTTGCCACATTTTGTTGAATTCATCAGTTAAACTTTCATCTTTTAATACAAAAGTAGCATTCATGTTAGAGCGATCAGCAATATTAGCTGTTCCTTCAAATAGTGGATTAGCATCAATTTCGTTGTATAATAAATCTGCTTTTTGCTGGTTAACTTTTTCTATCCATTCTACACCACCATTATCTTTTAACCATTGCAAAGTAAGCATAGAAACATAAATAGGGAATACAGGTGGGGTATTAAACATAGATTCTTTTTTGATGTGCGTTTGTAAGTCTAACATAGTTGGGATTTCACGTCCATTTTTACCTAAAGCACTGTCTTTTACAATGTATAAGGTAGTTCCAGCTGGTCCCATATTTTTTTGAGCTCCGGCATAAATCATATCAAATTGTGAAACATCAATTTTTTTACTGAAGATATCTGAAGACATATCTGCAATAATAGGAATACGGCTAATAGGAATGTTTTTGAATTGAGTTCCAAAAATAGTGTTATTCGTAGTAATATGTAAATAATCGGCATCACCCGGAATTTGATATTTTTTAGGAATATAGTTGAAGTTTTTGTCTTTTGAACTGGCTATTTCATGTACAGTTCCCATTTTTTCAGCTTCTTTTAATGCTTTACTTGCCCATACACCTGTGTTTACATAAGCTGCAGATCCACCTTCCTTCATGAAATTATAAGGAACCTTTAAAAAACCTAAACTAGCTCCACCTTGAAGAAACAATATAGAGTAACCATCCGGAACGTCTAATAATTCTTTAACTAAAGCTTGAGCTTTTTCCATTACTTCAACAAAATCTTTACTTCTGTGAGAAATCTCTATTAATGAAAGATTTAAGTTGTTGAAATTAATTACTGCTTCTGATGCTTGCTTTAATACTTCTTGAGGCAAGATGCATGGTCCTGCACTGAAATTATGAATTTTAGACATAAATTATTGGTTTTTAAAAGTAACTGATTTTTCGACAAAGGTAGTATTATTATCATCCTTTTAAAAAAAAAATAAAGAGTTAATTTTTACCGTTTAATGGTGTTCTTTAAGATGAGTTTTTTTAGTAGATAAAAGCTGTAAGCCATTTTAATATTAACTTCTCCATTGGTTTTGTTTTCCATAGGTAAACGTTGCAGGTTAAAAGCCACTTCGTCATCCTTGATACCAGCACTGCCAAAAGTTAAATCTACCTTATTTTTAATGGATGAAAAGAATTTTTTGTTTACTTTATAATCGGTAAAAGGGAAAGAAAATACTGCATAATCTAAGTTAAATCTAGTTTTAATATCCTCAATACTAGTAATAGTTTGATGAATTTGTTCTTCTAGTGAAAGTTCTTCATACAAAGGATGGTCAAGACTATGAGCCCCAATGGTAAACCCTTGTGCTATAAGTTCGTTAATTTGTTCTGTAGTGAGATAGGGTTGGTGTTTGGCTAAATAATCATCCCAGCTTATATTAAATGTTTCAGCTAATTCATCAATATCATTTTTGTTCTGATAATTGAAGTTTAATACAGTGTCTGTATATAATTCATCACTTAATATACTTGCTTTATATCTAAAAAATAAGTCTTTATTATCTATAAAATGGTTGTTTAAAAAAATAGTAGCAGGAATTTTTTTTTCAATTAATATAGGGGCAATAATATGGTAGAATTCGCTTAAACCATCATCAAAAGTAAGATGGAAACAATTATAAGGAATACGTTTTTTAGTTTGATGATACTCTATTAACTCTTTTAAAGTAATTGGTTTGAAGTGAGTAAGTAAATAATCTAGGTCTTCTTTAAACTCATTTAAGGTTTTGTGTTTGTAAAGATTTTTAATATGAGTAGGAGGGGTGTCTGTAACTAAATGATAAAATGGTAACAGTACTTTTTTATTGGAAAAACGGATTAGTTGCTCTTGGGAAAACCAATAAGCAATAATTTGTGCAATATTTTCAATAATTCGATTAATGAGGTTAACGATTTAAGAGTTTGAATAAAGAAGAGTTGGTTTTTTTTATGCTGAAATAAGGTGTTTGAATTCCTCCAAAACCTCTAAAGTGTTTCTCAATAGATTTTATCATTGAACCCTCAAAGTTGAAATTTTTACCTAAGTCATTCATTTTTTTGATAGCCTCCCAAATTAATAAACTCATAGCTCCTGAGGTTTTAAATGTATGATTGGTGGCACTAAACAAATAGTAAGCAGTATGCTCATCCCAAACCAATAACATCATGGCATGAATATTTGCTTTATCGTCTGTTGCAGTTAGTAGTTCTCCACAATTATTACTTTTACAATATTCATAGAGTTTGTTTACTTTTTCAAAAGGTACGTTTAGAGGAATGTTCTTTATATTGTAATCTTGTTTTTTTAACTTATAAAGTTGCTCAACGTTTTCTGAAGTAGAGATACTGATGCTTTTCTCGGCTTTTCTTATGTCCCATTTTAAGTTGCTTTTAAATGCATCAAAAATAGCATCAATGTTAGGGTTGTAATTAATGATGTAAGTATATCTAGTAGTTTGTTCAAAACCTTTCCAATAAAAAGCCATCCAATTAGTGAAATTAGGATGAAACATTTGGTGATAAAAAGCTACATCAGGCATTTGTTTTAAGAGGTTTTCGCAAACTTCTTTTTCAAAACCTATTTTATTAGCGTATTTCTGATTTTGAGGATAATTTATCCAAACTCCTTGGTAGGGAAGAAATAATTCAGGATTAATTTTTTTGAAACCAAACTTGCTTCTAATGATATAAGGTAAACAGCCAACAATTTTTTCATCTCTAATATCAAGGGCTACATCCCAATTATTACCAAAAAGAGCTTGATAATAACCATGACGATAAAACAAAGGTAAATCCTTATTGTTATCACACCATTGTTTATACTTTTCTTTGTTGTTCATACCTTAATTAAGACGAATATAATTTGATGCAAACTTACATAAATGCAATTAATAATTTATTATGGAATAACTCTCAGGCTAATTTAATAGTATGTTTTTCAGTAGTAAATTAGTTTTTGTAATTAAAAACACCTCCAATAAGAGTTAATTTTATAATTTTGACGTCCTAATTGATTTAGGTTTATAATCTGTAAGGTTGCTATTTTTTTGTTTTCTTACAAACTATATACATATAAATAATACATATACTATTATGAGAGAAATACAATTTAGAGAAGCACTTAATGAGGCTATGAGTGAAGAAATGAGAAGAGATGAAAACATTTTTTTGATGGGGGAGGAAGTGGCAGAATATAATGGTGCGTATAAAGTTAGTAAAGGAATGTTAGATGAGTTTGGTGCCAAACGCGTTATAGATACTCCCATTGCTGAAAACGGATTTACAGGCATTGCTGTTGGTGCGGCTATGAATGGACTTCGTCCTATAGTAGAATATATGACTTGGAATTTTTCTTTGGTTGCTATAGATCAAATAATTAATAATGCTGCTAAGATGTATAATATGTCGGGCGGACAATTACCAATACCAATTGTATTTAGAGGAGGGACAGGCTCTGCAGGTCAGTTAGGAGCAACACACTCACAGGATTTTGCTAATTGGTATGCTAACTGTCCGGGATTAAAAGTAATTCAGCCTTCTAATCCTTATGATGCAAAAGGATTACTAAAAGCAGCAATTAGAGATAATGATCCGGTAATTTTTATGGAGTCAGAACAAATGTATGGCGATAAAGGGCCAGTTCCTGAAGGAGAATATTTATTGCCTATTGGCGTTGCGGATGTTGTACAAGAAGGAACAGATGTTACCATTGCAGGCTTTGGTAAGATGATGAAATTGGTAAAAACAGCTGCTCAAGAATTAGCTAAAGAAGGTGTAAGTGTTGAAGTGATTGATTTAAGAACGGTTCGTCCGATTGATTATGATACTATTATTAACTCAGTTAAAAAGACCAATCGATTAGTTTGTGTAGAAGAATCATGGCCATTAGGCTGTATTGCTTCTGAAATAGCTTTTAAAGTTCAAAAAGATGCATTCGATTATTTAGATGCTCCCGTTATAAGAGTTACAGGAGCAGATGTACCTATGAGTTTTTCTCCACCATTAATAGAAGCTTATTTACCAAATGTAGATAAAATTATCAAAGCTGTTAATCAGGTAATGTACAGGTAGTTATATTTATTTTCAAATAAAGAAAACACTTTTTTGACATTCAAAAAAGTGTTTTTTTTCTTTTATAGAATAAAATATATATTTTTGCCGTCCTAAAAAAATAGAAATACTAACATAATTAATATAAATTTATAATAAAAAGATATGGATTCAATGATGATTTACTTGCCGATTGTATTGGCTTTAGTTGGGTTGGCCTTTATGGCTGCGAAAAGAGCATGGGTATTAAAACAAGATGCCGGTGATGGTAAGATGAAAGAAATTTCAGATTACATTTATGAAGGAGCTTTAGCATTCTTAAAAGCTGAATACCGTTTATTAACTTTCTTCGTAATTGGAGCGAGTATCGTTTTGGCAGGAATATCTTTTATTGTTCCTACTACACATATATTAATAGTAGTTGCTTTTATTTTTGGAGCATTCTTTTCTGCATTAGCAGGAAATATGGGGATGAAAATAGCAACCAAAACCAATGTTAGAACAACACAAGCTGCTCGTACAAGCTTGCCTCAAGCATTAAAAGTTTCTTTTGGTGGTGGTACTGTAATGGGCTTAGGTGTTGCTGGTCTAGCCGTATTAGGTTTAACAGGTTTCTTTATCATTTTATTTAATTATTTTATGAAAGGTGCATGGACTTCTACAGAAGACATGACTATTGTATTGGAAACTTTAGCAGGGTTTTCATTAGGAGCAGAATCTATTGCTCTATTTGCAAGAGTTGGTGGTGGTATTTATACCAAGGCTGCTGATGTTGGTGCCGATTTAGTTGGAAAAGTAGAAGCAGGAATTCCTGAAGACGATCCTCGTAACCCTGCAACTATTGCAGATAATGTTGGAGACAATGTGGGAGATGTTGCAGGTATGGGAGCAGATTTATTTGGTTCTTATGTTGCAACTGTTTTAGCTGCTATGGTTTTGGGTAATTATGTTATTGAAGATATGGGAGGAGCAATACAAGATGTGTTTGGAGGAATAGGGCCTATCTTATTGCCAATGGCAATTGCTGGTTTTGGAATTTTGTTCTCTATTATAGGGACAATGTTAGTGAAAATTAAAAATAATGAGGCTAAAGAAAAGCAAGTTCAAGGAGCGTTGAATATTGGAAACTGGGTTTCTATTATATTAACTGCCATTTCTTGTTTTGTTTTAGTAAAATATATGTTGCCAGAAACAATGAACATGGAATTCTTTGGTGAAGGATTAAAAGAAATATCTTCCATTAGAGTGTTTTATGCAACAATAGTAGGGTTAATAGTAGGTGGAGTTATTTCATCAGTTACAGAATACTATACAGGGTTAGGAACAAAACCAGTGTTGGCAATTGTTCAAAAATCTTCTACTGGAGCAGGAACCAATGTAATTGCAGGTTTAGCAACAGGAATGATTTCTACTTTCCCAACAGTACTTTTATTTGCGGGTGCAATTTGGGCTTCTTATGCATTAGCTGGTTTTTACGGTGTAGCTTTAGCTGCATCAGCTATGATGGCGACAACAGCAATGCAATTAGCTATTGATGCTTTTGGGCCAATATCTGACAACGCTGGTGGTATTGCTGAAATGAGTGAATTACCTAAAGAAGTTAGAACACGTACTGATATTTTAGATTCAGTAGGTAATACTACTGCGGCAACAGGAAAAGGTTTTGCTATTGCTTCTGCGGCACTTACTTCTTTAGCATTATTTGCTGCTTATGTTACTTTTACGGGAATTGAAGGAATTAATATTTTTAAAGCCCCTGTTTTAGCTATGTTATTTGTAGGAGGAATGATTCCAGTTGTTTTTTCTGCATTAGCAATGAACTCTGTTGGAAAAGCAGCGATGGATATGGTATATGAAGTAAGAAGACAGTTTAAAGAAATACCTGGTATTATGGAAGGTACAGGTAAACCTGAATATGGCAAATGTGTTGACATATCAACAAAAGCAGCATTAAGAGAAATGATGTTGCCTGGTATTTTAACTATTGGCTTTCCTATACTTATAGTAGTAATACCAATGTTATTTGGATATGATAATAAATTAATTGCAGAGATGTTAGGTGGTTATATGGCAGGAGTTACCGTGTCTGGTGTACTTTGGGCGGTATTTCAAAATAATGCAGGTGGAGCATGGGATAATGCTAAAAAATCTTTTGAAGCTGGTGTAATGATTAATGGCGAGATGACGTACAAAGGTTCTGAAGCTCATAAGGCTGCAGTAACTGGTGATACAGTTGGAGATCCTTTTAAAGATACTTCAGGACCATCAATGAATATTTTAATTAAGTTAACTTGTTTGATTGGTTTAGTAATAGCTCCAATCTTAGGTGGACATACAAATGATAATGTAAAAGAAGATATTCCAACACCTGAAATAGGTATTGAAGAGAAAGCTACTCTTTATGATGAAGATGGAAATAAAATTATTCTTAAAGACATTGCTGAATTACAAGGAGAATGGATTTTAGATCAAGCACATTCTTATGTAGATTTTTCAATCAGACATTTACTAGCTACTTCTAAAGGAAGTTTCCAAAAAGTTACTGGTAATGTAAATTTTGATAATGAAAATACTGCAATAGAAATAGTAATGGATGTTAATTCAATTTACACAGGAAACGAAAAAAGAGATAAACACTTAAGAAGTGATGAGTTTTTTGATGTAGAGAAATATCCTACTATTAAGTTTGTTTCTAACAATGTTGTTAAAACAAAAGAAGGATATGTTGCAAATGGTAAACTTACTATGAGAGATGTTACTAAAGATGTTTCTTTTAACTTTGTTTACTTAGGGAAACAAGATACGCCATGGGGATTTCCTTCTGCTGCATTTAATGGAACCCTAACAGTTAATAAAAATGATTTTGGTTTGACTTACGGAGGAAGTATTTTAGGAGAAGAGGTTACTGTAGAGTATTCTTTTGAATTAAACCCAAAGCAAGAAGAAGTTGTAGAAGAAACTACGGAATAAAATCAAAACAAAATATACAATACAAACACTTAAAAATGGAGTTTGTAAGCAGATAAAAAAATACGGCATAAGGCATATGCCGTATTTTTTTTGCAATTATATTTTTTATATTGTTTGATTAATAAATCTTTATATATTTGCCGCAATTAAAATTAAAAACAACAATTAAAAAAATTAAACATGAAAAAACTTACCATTTATTTAGGGGCAGTGTTAGCAGGATTGTTAATGACGAGCGATACTTTTGCCCAATTATCTGATCGTATTAACAACCCTAGTGTTTTTAATACAGGAACTAGACCTGTTGCAGGTAACTATGCATTTTATATGGGGATAGATATGCAACAATTAGGAGCTATGTTTGATGATGAAGAAGATGTTGATGTAAGAACCACTATTCCATTGATTAATGCTAGATACTATTATAAAGATGATTTAGTATTGAGAGCTGGATTCACGATGTGGAAAAGTAAGAGAAGTTTAGAGGGAGAAATTGATACTACATCAGCATCAGCTTCAAACCCATTTTCTTTGGCAGGACAAGGAGTTGGATCTTTTTATGAGCATAAAGAAATTGAAGCTTATGGATTATTTCACGTGGGTATAGAAAAACATTTTAAATCTTCTAACCTGTTAGATGGTTATATAGGAGCTAGTTTACCATTTGGTTATTCAAGAGGTTCTGAATATACAACTATGGGTGCAGATTTTACAACAGATTATGAAAAAGTAACAGCTAGCAGATTTGGTTTAGTATATGGTATTGAGTTATTTTTTGGTTTTAATGCTTTTGTTGCAGATTTGCCATTATCTATAGGTGCTGAAGTTGGAATTAGAGGCTTAGGTATTACAAGTAATCAATATAACTATGATGTTGAAGGTTCTGTTGGTGGTGTAGCTTATTCAGGAGAGTTTAGTACAAATAATATTGATGACTTTGAAAATACTGTTGAGCAAACAAGAGCTGATGGATTGAGATTTTCATCTTTAAAGACAAGTGAGTTTGATACTCAAGGTATGTTAAGATTTACAATTAGTTACTATTTTAAATAAAATAAAGATATGACAAATAAATTAAAAACATTTCTATCTATTACAGTAGTGGCTTTATTGTTATCTTCATGTGCTGTAAATACGAGTAGAAATATGAGACAGGCTAGTCTAATGCCTAATGAAGTAAGATTAGATTTAACGTTAGACGATTATGAATTTGTTGGGGAAACTGAAGTTGAGGTGGAATACCATAGATATATAGGGCTTATAACTTATGTGAATACAGTTAATGGTCAAAATGTATCAAGAAACCGAAACTATGTTAACCTTCAAGGTACAAGGAATGTTAGATTAGATGGAAGGAGACAACTTAGGAGAGCTATGTTTAAAGCTTATAAGGAGTTTCCAAGTGCTGACTTTCTTATACCTACTATGAGTACGGAAGAAGTACAACAATTATTTTTAGGAAGAAAAATAAAGGTTACTGCTAAAGTTAAAGCGTACAAAATAAGAAAATAACAATTTGATTTCTAATTAAAAGTACCTTTGAAAAAAGGTACTTTTTTTTTACATTTACATTTTATTTATATCATAAAACATGCATAATAAGACACATATATTAATTGTAACTACTTTGTTAATGCTAGCATTTTTTTCTTGTAGTAAAGATGATAATAGTTCAAATTTAACAATTCTCCCAGCAGATAATTATTTGCTTAGAGATACTAGCAATGTAATTAACTTCACCATAAAAGTAGAATCTACAAATGATTTGGCTAGATATAGAATTACCCAAACGATCAATAATTCTACAACAACTATTAAAGATGAATTAATAAGTGGTAAAAATTATATAGACTGGTTTGATTATACTGTTCCAAATTCATTTCAAAACTACGGGAGACATGAAATCAAACTGATATTTACAACTATAGATGTAAAAGGAGCTGAAATGAATAGGGCAAAATTGATTTATGTAGATATAACTGACAGAACTTTAGCAGAAAACTCTGGTAATACTATGCATTCAGCGTTATCAAACCAATTTAATGCTTACGATTTATTAGCTAATACGCCTAAATACAATACAGATTCAACAGCTCACATATTTGATTATACAAAACCAAATGTAAACGATACATTAGGAAGAGTTTGGATTTCACCTTCTGGTGTTAAATTTGTTAAGCTTAATGGATTCGATTATGCAAATGCAACCGCATCTTCTGTTACAAATGCATATAACTCTAGTGTTAAAAATGATACATTAAGAAATTTAACTGATGGAGATATTGTAATTACAAAAGTGGGTAATACTTATATGGCTTTAAAAATGGTTTATGTTATTGATGATGCAGGAAACGCTAACGATAGATATATTTTCAGTGTTAAAAAATAAAATAGTAAGCTTATGAAACTTCTAAAACTAATAGGGGTAATTGTTCTTTTTTGCTACTCAACTTTAAATGCACAAGAATTGATTGAATTAACTTCAAAAAAAGAATTTGAAGAAAAGGGTCATAACCATATAAGTTCAGCAGTATTAACAACCGATGGTTATCATGTTGTTACTGGTTATACTCAAAATAACAGCAAAGGAGGGAAAGATATTTGGGTAGCTAAGCTTAGTATTACAGGTGAGTTAATTTGGCAAAAAACTTTTGGAGATATTAATAATGATGAAGGAACAGCAATAGTAGAAGCATTAGATGGAGATTATGCAGTAGTAGGACATTCAATCAACTCAACATCCGGATATACTGAAGGTTGGTTTTTAAAGTTGAATCAAAGTGGTAAATTGGTTAGTGAATCAACTTTTAAACTATCTTCTTATGAAAAACTTAATGACATAAAAATTTTTGATAAAAAGAACTTTATTGTTTGTGGGGTTAGAAAAGAGGCAGGAGATGATGATCTTAATTTTTCTATTTTAAAGATAAATAATAGGGGAGTAAAAATATGGCAGCAACATTTAGGGACTCAATATTTTTCGGATGAGTCACAAACATTAGTAGTTACTGCTCAACAAGAAATTTTAGTTGCCGGTTATACCACTAATAATAAAAAAATGCAACAAGTATATTTAGTTAAATTAGATGCTTACGGGAAAATACTATTTGATGAAAAACTAGGTGAAGAAGCCGAGTTTAACAGTATTTTATCTATGGAAGAAACACCAGATGGAAAAGTGTTAATGGCGGGATATACTTCTGTGGAAACTAATGGCGCTGAAGATATGTTGGTAATGATTTATGATAGACTTAAGAAAAATATCACAAAAAAATCTTTTGGAAAACATAATGCCGATAAACTAAATAGCATTACCACTTATAAAGGAGGATATCTTGCTACAGGAGCTTCAAAATCATTAAAAGGAGATAGAGAAAAACTATACATGGTTAAATTTGATAGAGATTTAAATGTTGAATGGGAAAGAGCTTATTTAGATGGCGATAAGACTGTTGGTTCGGATATAATTGTTAATCATGATGGATTTACCATTTTTGGTTCAATAGAGAAAAATAAAACAGAAAATGGATTAATATTAAATTATAAAGATAATAGTAGTAGTTTATTGTCAGAAACTACTCCAGAAGCTAAAATTGCAGCATTACAAAAATATGCTACAAAAGATGGCGTTTCATTGTTATCTAATGTGTTGGTTCAAGAATTTGAAGATATTACTTATAGAGGTAGTGGTGACCCTCTAAAAGGATTAAACGTTTCTAAATCTTTAGAAGATTTAAAAGTTGGGAACTATTATGCATTAATTATTGGTATAGATAAATATACAGGTTCTTGGTCTCCTTTAAAAAATGCGGTTAATGATGCTAAAACCATTGAGACAACCTTGAAAAGTAAATATAAATTCCACCAATTTAAAACCTTATATAATGAGCAAGCTACTAGAACAAACATTATTGCAGCAATGGAATGGCTGGTAGCTAATGTTAAACCAGACGATAATGTATTTATTTATTATTCCGGGCATGGAGAATTTAAAAAAGAGTTAAACAAAGGTTATTGGGTGCCATTTGGAGCAACAACTATGTCTACATCAAATTATATTTCAAATAGTGATATTCAAACTTTTATAAAAGGAATTCAATCGCAACATACATTATTAGTAGCAGATGCATGTTTTAGTGGAGATATTTTTAGAGGTAATACCATGTCCGTACCTTTTGAAAACTCTCCAAAATATTACAAAAAAGTTCATAGTTTAAAATCTAGGCAAGCAATGACCTCTGGAGGTATAGAACCTGTTATGGATGGAGGTAAAGACGGACATTCTGTTTTTGCTTATTATTTATTGAAAGCTTTGCGAGAAAATGATTCAGATATGATGGATGCAAGTCAAGTGTTCAATAAAATAAAAATTCCTGTGTATAATAATTCAGATCAATCCCCGGATTTTAACCCAATAAGCAAGTCTGGCGATGAAGGCGGTCAATTTATATTTATGAAAAAATAATTAACCCCTTATAATTAATGAGTTTTAGGAGCTTAATTTTCTGTATTTTATTTTTTGTAACAAGCCTTACATTTGCTCAAAAAAATAACTTTAATAGTTATACTATAAAAAACGGATTACCTCAAAACACCGTTTATAAAATTTTCCAAGATAGTAAAGGATATATTTGGTTTTGTACCGATGGCGGAGGTGTTTCTAAATTTGATGGTAGCAAACACCAATATTTTGATAAATCGAAAGGATTAGCTGGAAATGTTGTGAGAGATGTTATAGAAGATCATAAAGGAAACCTTTGGTTCGCTACAGATGAAGGAGTAAGTTTTTTTGATGGAATAAGCTTTAATAATATAGGATTAGATCAGGGGTTAAATTCGGAAATTATTATTTCTATTTTTCAAGATGCTAAACAGCGTGTTTGGGTAGGAACTTCTGGTGGAGGAGTAAGTATAATAGAAAAAAAAGATAGTTTAGTAGTAAAAAATTTTACTACAGGTGATGGCTTAGCAAGTAATTCAGTTTTTTCAATATTAGAAGATAATTTTAATAGAATTTGGTTGGCTTATATTGGAGGAAGCCCTCAAATGATATCATATAATTCAGGAAAATTTAAAATTCAAGACATAAACACATCTTTTAACTACGATGTTTCGGCAGTTTACTGCGGTATGAAGGATAGCCAAGGAAATATTTGGTATGGATCTATAAAACATGGTGTTTATAAATATCAAAACATTAGCTTAAAATCTAACCCTACAATTATAAATTACAATATTATAAATGGATTAAAAGACAATTATGTACTATCATTATGCGAAAAAGACGGTTCAATTTGGATAGGAACAAATGATGGAGGAATACATTACTTAGAAAATAATAAATTTAATTACCTTACAGCTAAGGATGGGTTGCCTAATAATCAGATTTTAAATTTATGTAAAGATAGAGAAGATAATATTTGGATTAGTTGTATGGGAGAAGGAGTTTTAAAACTTAATGGATTTAATTTCTCACATTTTTCTTCGAAAGACGGGTTGTCAAGTAATCAAGTATCAGGAATAAAAAGAAATAAGCATGATAGTACTTTTTGGATAAGTACTTATGAAAAAGGTATTCAAAAAATTAAAATAGAAGGAAATAACATTATCCATCAAAAATCTATTCTTTCTGAACATCCATTTTATAGCAATGTCAGAACTTTTGATATAGATGTATATAATAATGTTTGGGTAGGAACTCAAAACGGAATGGTTGTACTTAAAGATGAAGAAATTTATGCTACCGTTTCTTCCGAAGATGAGCTTGCTGGAGACCAAATAAACACGATACTATGTGCAACAACTGGTATGGTTTGGATAGGTACAAGTAGTGGACTTTCTTTTTACAATGGCGAAATGTTTGGCGTTTTTACAGAAGATGAAGGACTAATTCATAACGAAGTACAAACCATAATAGAAAGTACTGATGGAACAATATGGATAGGTACCTTGGGTGGTTTGGCTTCATATTATGATAATAGTATGACTACTTATAATGAAGAAGAGGGATTGAGCAATTTAAAAATTCATTCGCTGGTAGAGGCGGATGAGAACAATATTTTAATTGGGACTTTTGGAGGAGGGATTTACTTGCTCAATAGAAAAAAACCAAAAGAAATACAACATCTTTTGTTTGATGAACAATTAACATCTAACAACATCTATGGGTTGCAATTTAAAGATGAACATACATTAATAGTTGCAACCGATAAAGGATTTGATAAAGTTCAGTTTAATAATGATTGGTCAGTTAAAACTATAGAAAAATATACTGAAAATAATGGTTTTTTAGCCATAGAAAATAACCTAAATACCTTGTTTGTTGACGATATCACAAAAAATATAATTTTTGGAACAGTTAACGGCATTACAATATATCAATCTGAGTTAGAAAAAAATGAAAATATCTTTCCTTCTATATTGATAGAAGATATAAAACTATTTAATCAACATGTAAATTGGACAGAATACGCATCAATAAATAATGATGGACTTCCCACGAACTTAACGCTACCATATAATAAAAATTTTGTGTCTTTTCAATTTAGCACTATACACTTTACAAATCCTAACAATATAACATATAAATATAAATTAAAAGGATTAAGTGATGATTGGTACACTACCAATAGCAACGAAATCGTTTTTCAGGGCTTAGAACCTAACACTTATAGCTTAATTGTAAAATCAATTACAGAAAATGGTAAAGAAAGTGTTCCTTATGAATTTTCTTTTATTATTTCTCCACCATTTTATAAAACATGGTGGTTTTATACCATAAGTATATTTTTTATAATAGGAATAATATTTTTATACGTAAGGCTTAGGTTGAGTAAATTAAAGAAAGATAAACTGGTGTTAGAACAAACCGTTAAAGAAAGAACTAAAGAAGTAGTAAAACAAAAACACTTAATAGAAGAAAAAAATAAAGAAATAACAGATAGTATCACCTATTCTCAGCGAATACAAAATGCTATACTACCTGATGATGATAGGTTAAATAGTTATTTTGATGAATATTTTGTGTTGTTTAATCCTAAAGATATTGTTAGTGGAGATTTTTATTGGGCAAATGAAAAAAATGGGAAACACTATTTTGTTGCAGCCGATTGTACAGGACATGGAGTTCCTGGAGCTATTATGAGTGTAATAGGACATACTAGTTTAGAAACAACATTAAAAGATACTGTAGAATATAGTGCGGGAGAATTTTTGGATGCGCTCACCAATAACTTAGTACATACTTTGGTTCAATCTAGTAAACAAGTTATAAAGGATGGAATGGATTTAGCTCTTTGTATATATGATAAACAAAAAAACGTTATAGAATATGCCGGAGCTAATAATCCCATTTACATTATAAGACCAAAAATATCAGGTTTTGATGAAGTATTAAATGAACAAAGCCTATCATTAGAAAACAAGGATTATTATTTATTTGAAATAAAAGCTACCAAACAACCAATAGGACACTTTGAACATAGAAATAATTTTATCACTCATACTATTAATATGAAAAAAAATGATGTTATTTACTTGTTCAGCGATGGATTTGCAGATCAGTTTGGTGGAGAAAATGGTAAAAAATTTAAATATAAACCATTTAAACAACTATTATTAGAGCTACAACTTGAAAATATGAATAAACAAAAGGAGCTTTTAAATAAAGCACTTAATGAATGGATGAGACCAGATGAATTAATTCACCATGAACAAATAGACGATGTGTTGATTTTTAGTGTTAAAGTCAGTTAAATTAATACTCGTAGTCTTTTTTAAGGAGATTAAAAAATGTTAAAAAACAGTTATTTTTTTTAATTAAGAAGTAATTTGAAGCATAATAAATACATTTGTCGTTGATAATTAATATACTATAAGATTATGAACAGTATGTTGATTGTTATTAACAATTGTTAATAAAAAAAATAAAAATTGGTGCAATTTAAAAAAAATGTTGTAAGTTTGCCCAAGTTTTAAAAAAGTAAATTAGAAATTAAATTAAAGTTTAACTAAAAACAATTAAAATGAAAAAAAGAGTATTATTTGTAGCTTCTTTATTTTTAGCTACTGCGACTTTCGCACAAGATGGTTTAACATCTAAAAAAGGTGAAGCTTACTTACCAGAAGCTGGTGATTGGGCATTAGGTTTTGACGCTGCTCCATTTATCGGTTACTTCGGTAATTTTGCTAATGGTTCAACAGGTAACTCTATGAATGCTGCTTGGCAAGATGGAGCTAGATGGTCTATCGTTGGTAAAATGTTTAAAGACGAAACTACTGCTTACAGAGGTAGAGTAAGAATTGGTTTCGGAAGTACTAACCAAGATATGTTAGGATTTTACGATCAAGATGCTGATGCAACAACTAATGAAATAGAGTACACTAATTCTGAAAAAACAAGTAACTTCAACATTGTGTTAGGTGGTGGTATAGAAAAAAGAAGAGGTAATACAAGAATTCAAGGTTATTATGGTGGTGAATTATTAATATCTTTAGGTTCTTCTAGCGAGTCTTGGGATTATGGTAGAGCTTATACTGCTGATTGGTCTGCTAATGAAGTTGCTCCAATGGGATCTATCCAAGGTTCTGCAATTGCTCAAAGAGTAACTGAAAGAAAAGCTGGTTCTACTTTCGCATTTGGCTTAAGAGGTTTTGTAGGTGTTGAATGGTTCATCGCTCCAAAAGTATCTTTAGGTGCTGAATATGGATGGGGATTAGGTTTCTCTTCAACAGGTGAAGGTGAAGAAACTGTTGAGTACTGGGGATTCGTTGAGAACTCTACAGCTAGTGAGCCATCTTTACAATCAGAAACTTTAAAAACTGGTGGTTCTAGTGCTTTCCAATTAGATACTGATAACAATGGTAACAGCATCTTCGGAGGTTCAGGACAAATTAACTTAGTTTTCCACTTCTAAGAAGTAGAAAATTAATAAGATAAATAAAAAAACCCTTGAGAATTATTCTCAAGGGTTTTTTTTGTTTTTATAAAAATATAATTGAATTATATAATTGAATTATATTTTAAATAAAATGCACTAAAATCATTTACTTTGTGTTCTATTATTGATACCATTAAATGTTCAAAAAAATAATCATATCTCTATTTTTAATTTTACTTATAGGTGGTGGATATGTAATATATAATATGTACACAAAGGTTTACCAACCTAATGTTACTTTAAAAAATACTAATTCTGCATATTTTCATATTCATAGTCATTATACTTTTGATGATGTTATTAATAGCCTTTATGAAAATGGAATTATCATTAACAGAGCTTCTTTTAAATGGGTTGCTGAAAAAAAATCAAACTTCATTAATAATATTAAACCAGGAAGATACAAGCTTAAAGAAGGTATGAGTAATAATGAATTGATAGATTTATTACGTTCTGGAGAGCAAGAACCTGTTAAAGTTACTTTTAATAATGTACGAACCATTAAAGAATTAGCAGGTACTGTTACCAAAAATTTAGAGTGTGATAGTGTTGAGTTATATAATTTGTTAAGCGATAAACCTTTCACTTCAAAATACGGATTTAACACCATAACTATTTTAACACTCTTTTTACCGAATACTTATGAGTTTTATTGGAACACTTCAGCAGAAGAGTTTGTGCAGCGTATGGCCGAAGAATATAAAAAGTTTTGGACAGAAGAAAGAATAGCAAAAGCTAGGGCTTTAAATCTTTCTCAATCGGAAGTAGCTATTTTGGCTTCTATCGTTCAAGCAGAACAATCTGTACATAGAGATGAAAGAGCCAAAATTGCAGGTTTATATATTAACAGATTACGAAAAGGCATGTTGCTACAATCCGATCCTACAGTAGTATATGGTATTGGAGATTTTAACATTAATCGTGTGCTTACAAAACATTTAGAGACGAATACTCCATATAACACATATATTTATAAAGGTTTGCCACCCGGACCAATAAATCTACCCGAAATAAGCTCTTTAGATGCGGTATTGAACTTTGAAAAACACAATTACATTTATATGTGTGCGAAAGCTGATTTTTCAGGCTATCATGCCTTTGCAAGCAATTATAACGAACATTTAGTTAATGCCAGAAACTTTCAAAGAGAACTTAATAGAAGAAAAATTTATAAATAAGGTAAGGTTTGAGGTTTGTACGTTCCCCTTTCCCTCCAACCTAAATTTCCTTTATCTCCTCACTTTTTACCCAACCAATATTGCCATTTTGAATTTTAATTTTTGACCATCCATTTTTTTCATCTAGCAGATTAACTTTTAACCCTTCATGTATGGTAAATAATTTATTAGACTTTTCATTAGGCTCACTCATTACAGATAAAATATTAGCAAAAACAATAGCATCTGATTTACTTTTTAACAAAGAACTGTGTTGATGAGCCATAAACCAAGTAAATAGACTCACCACAACTATTAAAACCCCTCCATAAAAGCCTATTTTCTTAATTACTACCTGACGTAAAAATAAGTACCCAATAAAGAAAAATAGTGCTACAAAAATGGAAATAATGCTTAGTGTTGCCCATCCATCAGCACTTTTAGAAGTAATAAAAGTTTGCCAAGCATTTTCAATAAATAACGAGGGTAAGACCTCAACTTTGTCAATGGTTTTTGTATTCGCAATTTTAAGGTTAAAAGCAGCATCTTCATTACTTGGATCTAACTTTAAAGCTCTTTCGTAATTTAAAATAGATGGTGCTATTTCATTATTTTTAAAATAAGCATTACCCAAATTATAATAAACATCAGCAGCTATTTTTCCATCTTCAATTAACGATTCATATTGCTCAATAGCTTCTTCATATTTTTTTTCATCATACAATTTGTTAGCTAATTTAAAACTATCGTTTGCCATTACCGTTGAAAAACTTAACAAACTAATTAGAAAATAAAGTACACTTACTTTTTGCATCATTTTTAGTATAAAAAAATATTCATCCAAAAATAAATCTTTTAATAGATTATTTAGTGATTAAAGGATGATTAGTTGTTAAAAAAATTAAAACTACCTCAATTAAAAGGTTAATTTTGTTGATGAACATGAAGAACTTAATATTTTGCTAAGCGAGTCAGAAAAAAAAAGATATAACCGTCATTTAATTCTAGATAAAGTTGGAATTGAAGGTCAGAAACGACTAAAAAAAGCTCGGGTATTGGTTATTGGTGCGGGAGGATTGGGTTGCCCCGTTTTACTTTATTTAACGGCAGCTGGAGTTGGAAATATTGGAATAATAGATTTTGATACTGTTGATGAAAGTAATTTACAACGCCAAGTTATTTTTACAACAGAAGATATAGGTAAAAACAAAGCTTTAACCGCTAAGGAAAGACTTTTAGCTCGAAATAATTGCATTCAAATTACTGCTTTCCCTGAACGACTAACTAATGAAAATGCCCTTGAACTTTTTAGTCAGTATGATATAATTATAGATGGAACGGACAATTTTTCTACTCGCTACTTAGTTAATGATGCTTGTGTGATAACTAATAAACCTTTGGTTTATGGTGCAATTTTTAAATTTGAAGGACAAGTTACAGTTTTCAATTACCAAAATGGACCAACTTACAGGTGTCTTTTTCCAACTCCGCCAAAAGCAGGAAGTGTTCCCAGTTGTTCTGATGTTGGTGTGTTGGGTGTTTTACCCGGATTAATTGGGTTACAACAAGCTAATGAAGCGTTGAAAATTATTTTACAAATTGGAGAAATACTTTCTGGAAAACTTACTATTTACAATGCTTTGGGAGCTGATATAACAATTGTAAACATTACTAAAAACGAAACGGCAGTAACCATTGCTAAAGATATCAATTTTACAACATTTAATTATGACTTTTTTTGCGGGTTGACAGAAAACAAAAACAATATGAAAGAAATATCAATTAATGACCTTGCTCATTTTTTAGAAGAAAAAGAGTTGCAAATTTTGGATGTTAGAATGCCATGGGAACAACCAAAGTTAAATGATGAAAGAGTTATAAATATTCCTCTGCAGGAAATCCCGCAACAGGTGGATCGTATAGATAAATCATTAAAAACATTGGTTTTTTGTCAACATGGTGTTCGAAGTGTTAATTGTGTTGAATTTTTAGAAAATCAAGGTTTTGATAAGTTAATTAATCTTCGTGAAGGAATTGTAGATTGGAAACAGTAAATAACTATCATATGAAAAAAGCATTAGTAGTAGGAGCGATATCTCCCGAAAAAATAGCCACTTCTATAGCTCATCATCAAGTTAAAACAAATATAGGTGGTCATGCTATTTTTTTAGGTCAAGTTAGAGCGGACGAAATAGATGGTAAAACGGTAAAAGCGATAGATTATACTGCTTATGAGGAAATGGCAGAAAAAGAATTTCATCAAATAAGAGAATCCGCTTTTGAAAAATTTGATTTAACTTGTTTACATATTTATCACAGTTTGGGCATTGTAAAAGCAGGGGAAATATGTTTATTTGTTTTTACATCATCTAAACACAGAGCAATGGCTTTTGATGCTTGCCGATTTATTACTGAGGAAATTAAGGCAAAAGTACCGGTTTTCGGTAAAGAAATTTTTGAGGATGACTCTCATCAGTGGAAAAAAAATAGTTAAGTATTCAATTTTGTTTCAACATTTAGTGTTAGTAAAACCATTATAACAGTCCATTTCACAAAGGAAAATATAGTATTTTTACCAAAACTAATTTCCTACTTCAATTTATGAACGAAATTTTTTCACCTTCATTTAATAGAGCTGTAGAGCAACTTTCATCATTACCGGGAATAGGCAGAAAAACTGCTACCCGATTGGTATTGCATTTATTAACTAGGACAAATGAAGAATTAAATTCTTTCAGTACTTCTTTTTCATCGTTGGCAAGCCAGATAAACTATTGCGAAAGTTGTTATACCATTACTGAAAATACACAATGTAATATTTGTACACATCCCAATAGAAGCGACCAAACTATTTGCGTGGTTGAAAATGTGTTAGATGTTTATGCTATTGAGAATACCAATCAGTTTAAAGGAAAGTACCATGTATTGGGAGGCATTATTTCTCCAATGGAAGGAATTGGTCCAAACGATGTTAAGTTAAATGAGCTTTTTGAACGCATCAGGAATGAAAATACTCAAGAATTAATTTTAGCCTTAAGTGCTACTATGGAAGGCGATGCAACTAACTTTTACATTTTTAAAAAACTTAAAGATTTTCCCATAAAAATTACCACCATTGCCAGAGGAATTGGTATAGGAGATGAACTGGAATATACCGATGAACTTACTCTTGGGCGTTCTATTCTTAACAGAGTACCTTTTGAAAATACTTTAACCTTGCGTTAATAATTTATTTCCATGCAGTTATCTATTATTATTGTCAATTACAACGTAAGAAATTTTTTAGAGCAGTGTCTTACCTCTGTTTTTAAGGCTACAGAAGGCTTGAATGCTGAAGTTTTTGTAGTGGATAATAATTCCTCTGATAATTCTTTGGAAATGGTAAGACAGAAGTTTCCAGAAGTAATAATTATTGCTAACAAAAATAATGTTGGTTTTTCTAAAGCCAATAACCAGGCAATGGCAATTGCTAAAGGAAAATACATTTTATTGCTTAATCCTGATACAGTTGTAGAAGAGGATACTTTTAACAAGTGTATTAATTTTTCTGATAAACATCCAGACTTAGGTGGTTTGGGAGTAAAAATGGTCGATGGCAGTGGAATTTTCCTTCCGGAATCTAAAAGAGGACTACCTACTCCTTCTGTTTCATTTTATAAAATTTTTGGATTATCAAATATTTTTCCAAAATCTAAAACATTTGCTAAATATCATTTAGCTTATTTAGATAAAGATGAAATCAACGAAATTGAAGTGTTGTCAGGAGCTTTTATGTGGATGAGAAAAAGTGTTTTAGATGAAGTTGGTTATTTAGATGAAGCTTTTTTTATGTATGGAGAAGACATTGATTTATCTTATAGAATAACACAATCTGGATACAAAAACTACTATTTCCCTGAAGCTCAAATTATACATTATAAAGGAGAAAGTACTAAAAAAGGCAGTATAAATTATGTGTTTATATTTTACAATGCCATGATTATTTTTTCTAAAAAACATTTTGCAAGTAAGGCTAATTTTTTTTCTTTCTTTATAAATATAGCAATTTATTTACGGGCTTTTTTGGCAATTCTAATGCGTTTTATAAACCAAATTAAATTACCACTTATCGATATTGTTTTTATACTAACTTCATTATTGGTGTTTAATGCCGTAAAACCTTTATTAGGTTTTCCAAATCAGATAGAATTTTTTGATAATTATGGAATACTAAATGTATTGACAGTGATTATCTCTTTTTTGGCAGGATTATCTATTGCTGGAGCCTACTCTAAAAATGTAAGCATAAAAAAAACCGTTTTAGGCTTAATTTTGGGTTGTGTAATTTTTATTGGTATAAATTATCTTTTTCCTGAATCATCTTCATTCTCAACCAAATATATCATCAGCATTTTAGTAGGAGTATTACTTTTTATTCCATTTAGTAGAATATTCTTGAATTATTACAACTACCTTAGAATTAAAAAGAATAAATACAATACTAGTATTTTGGTGGGAAATGAATCTTTTATCAAAAAAATGAAAGAACAACTCAAGAACAACAATATTATTACTGTAAAACCAAGTAATAGTTTACAGAATGATGACTCGAATAATTATACTGGAAAATTATATCAATTACCAGATTTGATAGAAATATACAATGCTAACGAAGTCTTTGTAAACTCTAATGAGATTACTTATAAAAATATTATTGATTTAATGGATAAGACTAAAAGTAACTATGTGGATTTTAAGTTTATTCTTAATAATGAATTACTAATTAGTGGTCAACATACAGGAAAGGTTTAGTTATCAGCCAAGTACAAGGATCCTCCAATATTGTCTTTTGAAGCACCAGTAACAGATTTTAAGCAATTAAATTCATTTCTCATTCTTAATACGCCTAAAAAAGCAAAGATTAAAGCTTCTTTATAATTTACTATTTTCTCATCGGGAACAATAATATTTTTGTTACTTATTTGCTCCATTCGTTCTATTAAAAATTTGTTCCAAGCACCACCACCTGTAACCAAAATAGTATTACTTTCTTTTGGAAAAGCTATATTTAATTGAAAGGCAACATGCTCTACAAAAGTACAAAGTTGATCATATATAGATAAAGTGCTTTTCTCTAATAAAGGAAAAATATGATTTTCAATCCACTCTATACTCAAAGATTTTGGTGTTGCTTGTGTGTAAAAAGCTAAAGCATTTAGCTTGTTTAACAATTCTTGGTCAATATTTCCCTGTTGAGCAAATTTGCCATTTTCATCGTATTCTGCATTTAATTTATTAGCTAAAAAATTAAATACAATATTACAAGGAGCAACATCGAAAGCAATAGATTTTTCTTGTAAAAAAGATAAATTAGCAATTCCTCCTAGGTTAAGGCATACATCATAATCGCTAAAAAGAAGCTTGTCTCCAACAGGAACTAACGGAGCTCCTTGTCCGCCTAAAGCTACATCTGTAGAACGGAAATCGCAAACCACATTTATATTTGTTTTAGCAGCAATTTCAGCTCCACTGCCAATTTGTAAGGTAAAGTTTTTATCAGGCTGATGAAAAACAGTATGTCCGTGTGACGCTATAAAATCAATTTCAGATTTAATAGTATTTTTTTCTTTGATAAAAGTATTAATAGCTTTCCCGAAAAAACTACCTAATTGGTTACTTAATAACATTAAATCCTGTCCCGATATTTTTTTTGAGTTACTTAATTGTTGCTTAAGTGTATTTTCATAAGAAAAAGTTTTAGCGTTTAAAATCCTAAAACTCCATTGATTTTCAATAGAATAATTAAAAATAACTTCAACTACATCTAAACCATCTAATGATGTACCCGACATCAATCCTATTGCATGGTAATTTTCTTTCATAAAACTGTTACTTTTTGAATAAATCTATTAGTTTTGTAACACTTCAAAATTAGGTGTTTTTCAGACATAAAATGAAGTAAAATATTACCTTGCAATTTAATTACTATTTTAATAAAAACAATATAAAAGTTATGGATTTTCAATTAACAGAAGAACATTTAGCAGTTAGAGATGCTGCTAGAGATTTCGCACAAAACGTATTAAAACCAGGAGTAATAGAAAGAGACGAAAAGCAAGAGTTTCCCGCTGAACAAGTGAAGCAATTAGGAGAATTAGGTTTTTTAGGAATGATGGTTGACCCGAAATACGGTGGTGGCGGAATGGATACTATTTCTTACGTATTGGCTATGGAAGAAATTAGTAAAGTAGATGCATCTAGCTCTGTGGTAATGTCGGTAAATAATTCACTTTATTGCTGGGGAATTGAAAAATATGGAACGGAAGAGCAAAGACAAAAATATTTGGTACCATGTGCTACTGGAGAAAAAATTGGAGCTTTCTGTTTATCAGAACCTGAGGCTGGTTCTGATGCTACTTCGCAAAGAACTACAGCTATTGATATGGGCGACCATTATTTATTAAATGGAACAAAAAACTGGATTACCAATGGTGGTTCGGCATCTTACTATATTGTTATTGCTCAAACTGATGTTGCTAAAGGACATAGAGGAATTAATGCTTTTATTGTTGACAAAACATGGGAAGGCTTTAAAGTAGGAGCTAAAGAAAATAAAATGGGAATTAGAGCTTCTGATACACATACCTTATTGTTTAATGATGTGAAAGTGCCTAAAGAAAACCGTATTGGCGAAGATGGATTTGGTTTTAAGTTCGCTATGTCTGTACTTTCTGGAGGTAGAATTGGTATTGCTTCCCAGGCATTAGGAATAGCTTCTGGAGCTTATGAATTAGCATTGGCTTACTCTAAAGAAAGAGAAGCTTTTGGTAAACCAATTCATCAACATCAAGCCATTGCCTTTAAATTAGCAGATATGGCTACAGAAATTGAAGCTGCTCGTTTATTATGCTTAAAAGCTGCATATTTAAAAGACCAAAAACAAAACTTTGATAAAGAAGGAGCTATGGCTAAAGTTTTTGCTTCTAGAGTAGCTATGTGGGTAACTACAGAAGCTGTTCAAGTACATGGTGGTTACGGTTTTGTAAAAGAATACCATGTAGAAAGATTAATGAGAGATGCTAAAATCACTCAGATTTATGAAGGAACTAGTGAAGTACAAAAGATTGTTATCTCAAGAGCGGTTCTTAAGTAAAAGAAAGGTTGAAAATATAGAAATAACAAAAGCCTCAGGATTCTGAGGCTTTTGTCGTTATATGTTCTAAGTTGTTTTTAAATAGAAACCCCTCCATACATTACTAAAAAAGCATAAATTATACCTGGTAGCCAAAAGAAAAGGGTTAATAATAAATCTAACCAAAAATTATTTGTGATAGTTCCTTCGTATAAAAATACACCTAAAGGAGGTAAAAATATACCACATAAAATCAATACTAAATCATGTGCTTGTTTTGATTGAAAGTTATGTTTAGCAATGTTTTCTCCCTTAAAAGCTTTATTAGCATCATTCATTTTAGAAAAATCTATAGTTCTATTGTAACTATTCCAATTATAATCGGTTTTACTTTTTAATGTTTCAAAAGCTTCTTTTTCAATTATTTCAGCTGAAGTTTCTACAGTACTTGCTAACTGATTGTTTTCAGTTATAGTTGTAGAGAGATTAATTTCTTCAGTGATAGAAACTGTAAGCGTAATTTCTTCGTTTGATTTTGATTCAATTTCAGCTAATTCGTAAGTGCTTTCTCTTTGGTTAATCTTGTCATTATTGTTTAGTTTGTTCTCTTTGAAGTTTTTAAGGTATTTTCTTTTAGAAAACTGACTTACAACTGCATTTTCAGAGCTACAAGACATAAACATCTGACTTCCAATAAAAATTAGACTTAATCCTATAATAATCTTTTTCATAATATATATTTTTTGTGAATACTTTATAAAGGTAACACTTTAACTAACGTAATTTGCTTGTCTAAGGTTATTTATTATTTAATCTTTTACCTCTTCATAATCTACATAATCACCAACATTATCTGTGTCAGGTTTATGTGATTTATTGGTAGGTTTAATTTTTATTTCACCTTCTTTTTGTTTGGCAAATTCTTTAACTTTTTCGCTATCCATAAAATTGTTTTGTTGCTGAAATTGTTGTGTTTTTTTATCCACCCAACTCTTCAAAATTATAGGAAATAAAAATCGAAATAAAAACTTGAATGCATAGTAAACAAGTACAATTATGAGTATAGTGCGTAGGATTTGCATAAAACAATAGAAAGTAAAAAAGTTAGAGATTATAAAATTCTCACATGTTTAAATTTACACATTTAAATTATTTACTTAAATATAAATTTCGTTCAGCATAGATATCTCTAAAGAACTTGTCTTTTAAGCTATCAATAAACCTTATGGCTTCTCCTGTAGATTTCATTTCCGGACCTAATTCTTTGTTCACATTAGGGAATTTATTGAAAGAAAATACTGGAATTTTTATAGCGTAACCTTGTTTCTTAGGATTAAAAGTAAAATCTGTTACTTTAGCTCCTAACATTACTTTAGTTGCATAATTCACATAAGGTTCATCGTAAGCTTTTGCAATAAAAGGAACTGTTCTTGAAGCTCTTGGATTAGCTTCAATTACATAAACCACATCATCTTTTACAGCAAATTGAATGTTTATTAAACCAACTGTTTTTAATCTCACAGCAATCTTTTTAGTAATATCTTCTATTTGAGTAATAATTAAATCCCCTAAGTTATAAGGAGGGAGCACTGCATAAGAGTCTCCAGAGTGAATACCTGCAGGTTCTATATGTTGCATTACTCCAATAATGTAAACGTTTTCTCCATCGCAAATAGCATCTGCTTCTGCTTCAATAGCACCACCTAAAAAATGGTCGAGCAAAATTTGATTGTCAGGCATAGACTTTAAAATATCTACTACATGATGTTCTAATTCTTCTTCATTGATAACAATTTTCATTTTTTGCCCACCCAATACATACGAAGGACGAACTAATAACGGGAATCCTAATTCTTTAGATAATTGCAATGCTTGTTCAGCACTTTCAACTACTCCAAATTCTGGATATGGAATGTTTAATTCTTTTAATACATTTGAAAAACGTCCTCTATCTTCAGCTATATCCAGTGCTTCAAAAGAAGTTCCTATAATTTTAACCCCGTATTTTTCTAGTTTTTCAGCTAATTTTAAAGCAGTTTGCCCACCTAACTGAACAATAACTCCTTCGGGTTTTTCATGTTGGATGATATCGTAAATATGTTCCCAAAAAACAGGTTCAAAATAAAGTTTATCTGCTGTATCAAAATCTGTAGAAACAGTTTCCGGATTACAGTTAATCATAATAGTTTCGTAGCCCATTTCTTTAGCTGCTAAAACTCCATGCACACAACTGTAGTCAAATTCTATTCCCTGACCAATTCTGTTTGGTCCAGACCCTAACACAACTACTTTTTTTCTGTCCGTAACTACAGATTCATTTTCATCTTCAAAAGTAGAGTAGTAATAAGGTGTTTGAGCAGGAAATTCAGCTGCACAGGTATCAACCAATTTATATACTCGCTTAATGTTCATTTCATTTCGTTTGGTGTAAACTTCACTTTCTAAACACTTTAATAAGTGAGCAATTTGTCTGTCGGCATAACCTTTTTGTTTTGCTTCATACATCAATTCTTTCGGAATAGAATTTAAGGTATGAGCTTCAATTCTTTTTTCGAGTTTTATAAAATCCTCAATTTGTCTTAAAAACCAATGATCAATTTTTGTTTTATCGAAAATGGTTTTAAAAGGAATCCCCATTTTTATGGCATCATAAATATGGAAAAGTCTGTCCCAACTCGGGTTTTCTAAACTTTTTAAAATTACATCTTGGTTAGTCAACTCTTTACCATCAGCACCTAATCCATTTCTGTTTATTTCTAAACTCTGACAAGCTTTTTGTAAGGCTTCCTGAAAAGAACGTCCGATACCCATAACTTCACCAACAGATTTCATTTGAAGTCCTAATGTTCTGTTAGCACCTTTAAATTTATCAAAATTCCATCTAGGTATTTTTACAATAACGTAATCTAGTGTTGGTTCAAAATATGCTGAAGTAGATTTAGTAATCTGGTTATCTAATTCTGTAAGGTTATAACCGATAGCTAATTTTGATGCTATTTTAGCAATAGGATACCCTGTAGCTTTTGATGCTAAAGCAGATGAACGGGAAACTCTTGGGTTAATTTCTATGGCGATAATGTCTTCTTTTTCATCAGGACTTACAGCAAATTGTACATTACATCCTCCGGCAAAATCTCCGATAGAACGCATCATTTTAATTGCCATATCTCTCATTTTCTGATAAGTGGTATCAGATAGAGTCATTGCAGGGGCAACAGTAATAGAATCTCCTGTATGAATCCCCATTGGATCAAAATTTTCAATAGAACAAATGATTACCACATTGTCATTTTTGTCTCTCAATAACTCTAACTCATATTCTTTCCAACCCATCATGGCTTTGTCTATCATCACTTCGTGGATAGGAGAAATGTGTAAACCTTGGTTTAATAATTCATCAAATTCTTTTTCATCGTAAACTATGGCAGCTCCGGCTCCTCCTAAGGTATAAGAAGCTCTAATACATAAAGGAAAGCCATACTCTTGAGCTACTTCTTTTCCTTCTAAGAAAGATTTTGCAGTAGTTTGTGGTGCCATTGGAACACCAATATTTTCCATTAATTTTCTAAATGCTTCTCTGTTTTCAGTAATTTCAATTGCAGCAATATCCACCCCAATCATTTTTACATTGTATTTTTCCCACAAACCGGTTTCATCACATTCAATACATAGGTTTAAAGCAGTTTGTCCGCCCATAGTAGGTAAAACGGCATCAATATCATGTTTTTGTAAAATTTCTTCAATAGATTCAACCGTAAGCGGTTTAAGATAGATATTATCTGCAACTACCTTATCCGTCATAATAGTTGCAGGATTGGAATTGATTAAAGTAACCTCAATTCCTTCGTCTCTTAACGAACGAGCTGCCTGAGAGCCGGCATAATCGAACTCACAAGCTTGACCTATTACTATTGGACCGCTACCTATAATTAAAATGTGTTTGATGGATGAATCTTTTGGCATTTTCTATTTATTTTTTTATTTTCAATAATTATTTCTTGCGTTTGCGAAATTACTTTAATTTGCTGATTGATTAAAGGCTTATTTTTCAACAAAACCTAAAATTTTGTTCAAAAAAAAGGGATGCTTTTGCATCCCTTTAATTTATATAAATATGTTTATCTCTTATGTCTCGGTTCGTCAGACACAGTTAATCTCTTTCTTCCTTTAGCTCTTCTTCTTGCTAACACTTTTCTACCATTTGCAGTTTCCATTCTGCTCATAAAGCCATGTTTATTTCTTCTTTTTCTTCTGGATGGCTGAAACGTTCTTTTCATTTTTTCTATGTTTTATTTTATTTCGGTCTGCAAAAGTATATTTTTTTTCTTTCTCTGCAAGTAATATTTAAAATTTATTTCATTTTTTTTATACCGCATCAATAACCCTCATCATTTTCAATAGAGTTTAGTACTGGTAAATGAATATGGAACTTTACCGCAACTAGTCTAACCAATATTACAATAAATGCTGCAATTAGCTCTGTTATTGTAATAGGAACACTAAAGTGAATACAAATAAAATAAACTATTCCTCCGGTTACACATGCTAAAGCATAAATATCTTTTCGCAATAATAAAGGTACTTCATTTAGTAAAACATCTCTAATTACCCCTCCCAAAGAACCGGTAATAGCTCCCATTAAAATACAAACCCAAAATGGAAAGCCCGCATCTACACTTTTACTAATTCCTACAATTGTGAATAATCCTAATCCAATAGCATCGAATAAAAATAAGGTATTACCCCATTTAAACAATTTATCTTTAAATAAAATGGTAATTAGCAAGGCTACTCCTGTTGTTATAAAATACTTGCTGTCTAGCATCCAAAAAGGAGTAGTATCCAATAATACATCTCTGGCTGTTCCACCACCAATGGCAGTTACTAAGCCAATTATATAAGCACCAAACCAATCTATTTGTTTACGAGAAGCTAATCTAATACCACTTATAGCAAAAACAAAAGTTCCTATTAAGTCGAGTAAATTGGTGAAAATTTCTTCCAAAGTAGTTTTAATTAGTTAGCAATTTGCACATTGCTTAGTCCATAGATTGAGTTGGAGCATTAGATAGTTCGACCATTTTAGCAAACTCTTCAGGAGATAAGTCGTTGAAATAAAAACTTACGGGGTTTACCGGGATATCATTTTTTCTAACTTCATAATGACAATGTGGACCAGCAGATAAGCCTGTGTTTCCAACATAACCAATAATATCACCTCTATTTACTTTTTCGCCTTCTTTTACTTTTATTTTGCTCATGTGAGCATATAAGGTAACATAGCCATAACCATGACTAATTCTAACATGGTTTCCGTAACCACTTGCTTTATTATCTGCTTGAATAACTGTTCCTTTCCCTGTAGCATAAATTGGGGTTCCTACAGGTGCTGTAAAGTCCATTCCTGCATGAAATTTGGTATATTTTAAAATAGGATGTGTTCTCATACCATAACCACTTGCCATTCTAGTTAAATCTTCGTTATGTACAGGTTGAATTGCTGGAATAGACTCTAGCATTTTTTCTTTGTTTTTAGCCATTTTAAAAACGTCATCAAAAGATTTTGATTGAATGTATAACTGCTTAGAAAGTTGGTCTATTTTTTTTGCTGTAGATATAATCAAATCTGCATCCGAAAAATTTTCTAACTCTTCATACCTATTCACCCCACCAATACCAGCTTTTCTAATTTCTGCGGGAATGGGTTCTGCTTCAAAAATTACACGATAAATATTATCATCTCTTTTCTGAACATCCTCAACAACAACAGCTAGTTTTTCTAATTTTTTGTTCAATAATTCATATTGAGCAAGTAACTCTGCATTTCTAATTTTAAGTTTCTTTTCTTTAGGAGAATCAACAAAAGAATAGGTAACAGCATAAATGGCTACACCAAAAACCAAACTAGCTCCTAAGAAATATAATGCCCTTGAAACCTTTTGTCTCCAAGTAAGCTTAATTTTATCGTAGCTTAAAGTATGAGGATTATATCTGTATTTTACTTTTGCCATTTATTTTCTTCTTTCAGTTGATTGTTTTAAATATCTTCAACGAAAAAATTTATGTAGTTTTGACAAAAATAACAAAAATGCCTTTACATGGTTTAAAATCGCTGCTTTTAGTAGTTTTTTAACATTTTTTAAAAGCATTAAAAAGACTAAAAATAATCATTATCAATTAATTATATAATTCTATATTTATGAAGTCTCAAGAAATTCGTGAAACTTTTTTAACGTTTTTCAAACAAAAAAACCACAAAATTGTAGCTTCTGCTCCAATGGTTATTAAAAATGATCCTACGTTAATGTTTACCAATGCGGGAATGAATCAGTTTAAAGATTTATTCTTAGGCAATTCTCCTATTATGGACAAAAGAATTGCTGATACCCAAAAATGTTTACGTGTATCGGGTAAGCACAACGATTTAGAGGAAGTGGGTGTTGATACATATCATCATACCATGTTTGAGATGTTAGGAAACTGGAGTTTTGGAGATTATTTTAAAAAAGAAGCGATAGAGTGGGCTTGGGAATTATTGGTAGAAGTATATAAAATTGATAAAAACAGGTTGTATTTTACCGTTTTTGAAGGCGATGTAGAAGATGGAACTCCTGAAGATAAGGAGGCTTTTGAGCTTTGGAAAGATCTTTTGGAAAAAAACGGATTGACAACGGATAAAATTTTAAAAGCCAATAAAAAAGATAACTTTTGGGAAATGGGCGATACAGGTCCTTGTGGTCCTTGTTCTGAAATTCATGTGGACATTAGAAGTGATGAAGAAATTGCTAAAATTCCAGGGAAAGAGTTGGTAAATAATGACCATCCGCAAGTTATTGAAATTTGGAATTTAGTATTTATGGAATTTAACCGTATGGCTGATGGGAAATTAAAAGCACTTCCTGCAAAACATGTGGATACAGGAATGGGGTTTGAACGTTTGGCAATGGTATTGCAAGGAAAAAAATCGAACTATGATACTGATGTTTTTTCTCCATTAACCGACAAAATAGCTCAGATTTCGGACATACCTTATAAAAACTCATTAGATACGCAGTATAAAACAGATGTAGCTATTCGTGTTATTGCCGACCATGTGAGAGCAGTTGCTTTTTCTATTGCAGACGGACAATTACCTTCTAACAACGGAGCCGGATACGTTATTCGTAGAATTTTAAGAAGAGCTATCAGGTATGGTTATAGTTTCCTAAACCTTAAAGAGGCTTTTATTTATGAGTTGGTAGAAATTTTAGCTCAACAAATGGGCGCATTCTTTCCCGAATTGGTTAATCAACAAGAAATTATTACCAAAGTAATTAAAGAAGAAGAAGATAGCTTTTTGCGTACGCTTGACAAAGGCATTTCTCGATTTGAGAATTATATAGCAACAGCATCATCAAAAAACATTGATGGTAGGTTCGCATTTGAATTATATGATACATTTGGTTTTCCTATAGATTTAACTCAACTGATGTCAACTGAGAATGGTTTTAAAGTCGATATGGCTGCTTTTAACCATGAGTTAGAAGAACAAAAAAATCGTTCTAGAGCTGCTACTAAAATTGAAACCGGAGATTGGATTACTGTTCAAAATGCTTTGGGCACGGAATTTATTGGTTACGATAATTTAGAAAGTGAAACAAAAATTGTAAGTTATAGAAAAATTAAAGCCAAGGATAAAGAACAATATCAAATTGTTTTAAAAAAAACACCATTTTATCCGGAAGGTGGAGGTCAAGTAGGTGATAAAGGTTATTTAGAAGTAAACGGTAAGAAAATAGCTGTTTTAGATACTAAAAGAGAGAACAATTTAATTGTTCATTTTACCAAAGAATTGCCTGAAGATCTTACTGCATCGGTTAAAGCTGTTGTTAGTAACGATAGAAAACTAACCGCTGCTAATCACTCAGCAACACACTTATTACACCAAGCACTTAGAACAATTTTAGGTACGCATGTAGAACAAAAAGGTTCATTGGTAAATGCCGACTATTTACGTTTCGATTTTTCTCATTTCCAAAAAGTAAGTGAAGAAGAATTACAACAAATAGAAGACTTTGTGAATGAAAAAATTCAAGCGGCTATCAATTTAGACGAACACAGAGAAATTCCTATTGAAGAAGCTGAAAAACAAGGAGCCATGATGTTATTTGGCGAAAAATATGGAGACAAGGTTCGTATGATTCAGTTTGGAGATTCTAAAGAATTATGTGGAGGAATTCATGTAAACAATACTAAAGCTATTGAGTTGTTTAAAATTACTTCTGAAGGCTCTGTTGCAGCAGGAATCAGAAGAATTGAAGCGGTTACATCAAAAGGTGCAGCGAACTATCTAAAAGAAAAAATAGATACCATTACCAAACATCCATTATCAGGATTGGTGACTGATGAAGTTATTAGTAAAATAAATATTGCTCAACATAATTTATTACAACAGTACGCTAAAGTGAGTGATATGTCTACTTTAAATATAATTTCTCCTTCAAATGGTTCTCTACAAATAGAAGTATTGAGCAATGCTATTGCAGATTTTACAAAAATTAAGTTGGATGCGGTTATTATTGATGAATTGAATAACATCAAAAAAGCGATGCTTAAAGAAGAAGAGCAGAAAGGTAAAGAACAAGCAAAAGCCATTAAAGAGGAATTATTAAACGAAGTAAAAAATATTAATGGCGTTAATGTTATCACCAAAAAACTAACTGCTGTTGATGCAGCAACCATTAAAGATTTGGCTTTTCAGTTAAAAGTCCAGATAGATAACTTGTATTTGGTCTTGGGTGCAGAAATTAATGGAAAACCTAATTTAACCATTGCCATTTCTGATAATTTAGCTACCGAAAGAAAATTACATGCAGGTAATATTATTAGAGAAGCGGCTAAAGAAATGCAAGGTGGAGGTGGTGGTCAGCCATTTTTTGCAACAGCAGGTGGTGCTAACCTAAACGGTTTAGATGCAGCTATGGAAAAAGCATTAGCAGTTTTAAATTAATGCTTAATTTAGCACTTCATTTTTTCATGAGGAATTTCATTTATATAGCACTAGTAGTACTTTTGGTCAGCTTTGTACCGCATAAGTATTATGTGTCTATTACAGAAATTAACTTCAACGAAAAAGAACAATTGTTTGAAGTTTCTATTAAATTTATTGGTCATGATTTAGAATATGCCCTTGAAAAAGAAGGTCATCCAGAATTACATCTTGGCACAGAAAAAGAACATGAAAAAGCCAACGAAATCATTTTCAATTTCATCAAAAAACATGTTGAGATTATTGTAAATGAAAAAACTGTTGACATTCACTTTTTCGGAAAAGAAGTGAGAGCAGATGATGATATGTTGGTTTACTTTACTTCATCACCAATAGATTCAATAAGTTCTGTGGAAGTAAAATCTACCATCTTAAATAATTATTTTGAAGAACATGTAAACATCATCTACCTTACAGTGGGTGAACAGCGTTTTAATTTTAGATTAAACGACTATAAAAAATCAGAAAAACATCAAATAAAACAGGAATGAAACGAATTACTATAGCCTTACTATTAGTAAGTACATTTGGCATTATTAACGCACAAGAAAACACCAATAAAAACAAATTCAGACAGTTAAAAGAAGAATTTGCTACTCCTAACATTTACAGAACAGCTTCTGGCGCTCCGGGTCACGGATATTATCAGCAAAAAGCAGATTATATTATTGATATTACTTTAGATGATAAAGCACAAAAAATTTACGGTAAAGAAACGGTAACCTATAAAAATAACTCTCCTGATAAATTAGAATACCTTTGGGTTCAGCTTGATCAGAATATGAGAGCTCAAGATTCTGATACTAAATTAATTGAAACAGGAAGCATTAATGAAAAGATGTCTTTTAAGGAAATTGCTGATTTGCACAACAATTTTGATGGTGGTTTTAAATTAGATTATGTTAAAGATGTATCAGGAAAAGACTTGCCTGTAACCATTAACAAAACCATGATGAGAATAGATATGCCCAAACCATTAATGCCTGGAGCAAGCTATACATTCAAAATAAAATGGTGGTATAACATTAATGATAGAGACGAAATTGGTGGTCGTTCTGGGTATGAATATTTTGAAGAAGACAGCAATTACTTATATACTATTGCTCAGTTTTATCCTAGAATGGCTGTTTATAACGAAGTAGAAGGCTGGCAACACAAACAATTTTTAGGAAGAGGAGAGTTTACCTTACCTTTTGGAGATTTTAAAGTAAACATTACAGCTCCTGCCGACCATGTTATTGCTTCAACAGGAACATTAACCAATGCAAATAATGTACTTACTTCGGAACAAAGAAAGAGATTTGCAGCGGCTCAAAATGAATACAAGCAACCAATAATTATTATTACTCAAGAAGAAGCTGAAAAGAATGAAAAATCTAGATCTAATGATACTAAAACATGGAGTTTTATTGCTACTAATGTTAGAGATTTTGCTTTTGCTTCATCAAGAAAATTTATTTGGGATGCGATGGCCGTTGATTTAGGAGATAAAAAAAGTTTGGCAATGAGCTATTATCCTAAAGAAGGAAATCCGCTTTGGGAGCAATATAGTACTAAAGTGGTTGCACATACATTGAAAAGCTATTCAAATCATACCATTACTTACCCTTATCCAGTAGCTATTTCTGTTCACTCTAAAAGAATTGGAATGGAATACCCAATGATTTGTTTTAATGGAGGAAGACCAGAGCCAGATGGAACATATTCTGAAAGAACAAAATATGCTATGATTGGTGTAATTATTCATGAAGTGGGACATAATTTTTTCCCTATGATTATTAACTCTGATGAAAGACAATGGACTTGGATGGATGAAGGATTGAACACTTTTACACAATATCTATGTGAGCAAGAGTGGGAAAGAGATTATCCTTCTCGTAGAGGCCCTGCTCACAAAATTGTCGATTACATGAAAGGAGATAAAGAATACATTTCTCCTATTATGACTAATTCTGAATCGATACATCAATTTGGTAATAATGCTTACGGTAAACCGGCTACAGCTCTTAATATTTTAAGAGAAACTGTAATGGGAAGAGAATTATTTGATTTTGCTTTTAAAACCTATGCCGAAAGATGGAAATTTAAACATCCAACACCTGAAGATTTTTTCAGAACAATGGAAGATGCTTCTGCAGTTGATTTAGATTGGTTTTGGAGAGGTTGGTTTTATACTACCGACCATGTAGATATTGCTATAAAAAATGTAGAATGGTTTAAAATAGATTCTAAAAATCCGGAAGTAGAAAAAGCCATTCAGAAAGAAATGAAAGCTAATGAACAGAAAGGAATTGGTGAAATAAGAAACCCTAAAGAGGTAAAAGAAACGTATGAAGAAAAGGATCCTTCTATAATGGATTTTTATGATAAATATGATCCCTTTGAAGTGAATTTAATAGATAAAGTAGAGTATCAAAAATACTTATCTAATCTTAATGAAAAAGACATTGCTATTTTAAATTCGAAATACAATTATTATACGGTAAGTTTTGAAAGTATTGGAGGTTTAGTAATGCCCCTTATTCTTCAGTTTACTTTTACCGATGGATCTAAAGAAGTGATTAAAATTCCTGCAGAAATATGGAAAATAAATCACAAAAATGTTTCTAAAGTATTTTTCTTTGAAAAAGAATTAGCAGGAATAGAACTAGATCCATTTTTAGAGACGGCAGATGTTGATTTAAGCAATAATAACTGGCCTCCGAAAATGCAACCTAGCAAGTTTGAACTTTACGAAAGAAAAGCTTATAATTGGGGAGGATATGGTGAAAATCCGATGCAAAGAGCTAAAAAGAATGAAGAGCTGAAAAACAAGCAATAAGAAAACAATCACAAAAAAGCACCTAATAATTAGGTGCTTTTTTTATGTTGATATCTTGTATTTCACTTAATCGTTCGATAATGTCTGCAGCATTAGCTTTTTCTAGTTCAATTTCAACAAAACAAGTTAGTTCGAAATGTTGTTTGGTAACCGTTAATTGATGCTGATTGATAAAAGCCATTATTGACGACATCTTATCATAATTAAATTCAATTTTATATGTTTCAGTAAGTTTTTTAGTGATGATTTCACCATTTTCTAATGCTTCTTTTGCAGCAGTTTTATAGGCATTCACCAATCCACTAACACCTAATTTTGTACCACCAAAATAACGAACTACTACAATAGCAATATTGGTTAATTCTTTAGATAGTAATTGACCGTAAATGGGTGAGCCTGCAGAGTTTTTAGGCTCTCCATCATCATTATACCTGTATTGTTCGCCATTAATTCCAAAGCGAAATGCATAGCAAAAATGTCGCCCATTAGGATGTTCAGTTTTAATAATAGATAATTGTTCTTTAAAGGAATTTTCGGAAAGAACTGGAAAAGCATACGCTAAAAACTTACTGCCTTTTTCCTTATACTCCCCTGTAGAAGAGTTATTTAGCGTCAAATAACTTTCTTTATTTCCCAACTTTAAGCAGATTTATACATCTACAAAGATGGCAATAGAAATTATTATTACAAATTTTATTTGTGATAATTTTTAGATATGTAATAAATAAATTTAGGCTTTCACTTTCTGTTTATTTCTCAATGCTCTCATTTTTCTTAAAGCTTCTAAATGTTCTCTTCTTTTTTTTTTTGGTTTGTAGTTTTTACTCATGATGTAAAGTACTCCAAAAATAGCTCCAAGGAACAATGCAGTAACTAGGAACAAGATTAAATTTGAGTCCATAACTTTTGGTTTTAAGTGAAGCGATAGGTAGTCAATTCAACATTAAAACACAGACTTTAGATAAATGAAATAAAAATTTCGACCAATACTTAAATCTGTACTATGAAACATATAACGTAAGTTTTTTTAAATTGTTACTTTTATGCTTTATTATTTTATGAAACGACAGATAAACATCAATAAATTAAATAAAAAAAAGCTACTTTCTGTAGATGAATATGTTAGTGCAATAGCTAAAGGAGATAGAAATGCATTGAGTAAAGCGATTACACTTGTTGAAAGTAACAATAAATCGCACCAAGTTATTGCTGAACAAATTATTGAAAAATGTTTGCCTTTATCAGGAAAATCATTTAGAATAGGAATTACAGGAGTGCCAGGCGTTGGAAAAAGTACTTTTATAGAAGCGTTGGGAATGTTTTTAATACAGCAGCAACATAAAAAAGTAGCTGTTTTAGCCATAGACCCAAGCAGCAATAAAAGTAGCGGAAGTATTTTAGGCGATAAAACCAGAATGAATGAACTCTCTGCTCAGGAAAATGCTTTTATCAGACCTTCCCCTTCTTCAGGTACATTGGGAGGTGTAGCCAGAGCTACAAGAGAAAGTATTATTTTATGTGAAGCTGCCGGTTACGAAATTATATTGGTAGAAACCGTTGGTGTTGGTCAGTCGGAAACAGAAGTGAAATTAATGGTAGATTTCTTCTTATTGTTAATGTTAGCTGGTGCAGGAGATGAATTGCAAGGCATAAAAAGGGGCATTATGGAAATGGCTGATGCACTTGTTATTAATAAAGCAGAAGGAGATAATGTAGATAAAGCTAAAACTGCCAAAAGAGCTTACCAGAATGCCTTACATTTATTTCCGCCCAATAAAAATGCGTGGACACCAAAGGTTGAAACTTGCTCTGCTCTTGAAAATACCAACATTAAAGAAGTATGGAAAATAATGGAAGATTTTCAGCATTTGGTAGTGAGCAACGGTTATTTCGATACGCAACGAAAAGAACAAGTAAAACATTGGTTGCAAAGTGAAATTAATCAGGCATTAATAGCTATGTTTAATGACAATACAGCCATACAGGATAAACTAAAGGTTCTGGAAAAAGAAGTGTTGAACAACACTAAATCTCCTTTTGCAGCAGCTAGTGAGTTGATTGGGTTGTTGAAAGAGTAAACATAAGACTACATAGACACATAGCTATTTACATTTGATAAAGTATAATGATTTCTACTTTTACTCATAAAATAAAAAATCCTACGACAACATTCTGGATATTAATTGGTTGGTCTGTATTTGGTTTTTTTACTAATCTTGATTATACAGAACAGTGGGGTTGCTCAATTGTTGATGAGTCGATTTTTTCCGAATTAAATATTTTTTATTCAGGATTATCATTATTACTCTTATTAGTCGGTTTTTTAATTCCATTTCGTCAAATTCGATATATCATTTTAATAGGAGAGTTAATTTTTTGGGTATATAAACTCATGATTATTAAAGGAGGATATTCAGTAGGTTTTGGAGGAGTTCCTTCTTTAAGCGTTTTGATATTTGACATTATTGCACTTACCTTACGTTTGCTTCTAATCAAGCAAATATTTGCTTTTAAGTTTAACTCTTTCTATTTATTAATTCCTGCATTTATAATTATTTCTGTAAAAATTAATTTTTTTCCAACTCAACAGAATATTATTGAGGAATTTGAAGATTATCCTAAAGAAATAGAAAAAATGAAAAATAAACTTACTGGAACATGGACAGGAATAAGTAGGTCTGAAATTACAATAGTAGATACTGTTAAATATCAAAGTTTATTTAACTACGAAGAAGATAAAAAAGTAGAACAGTTTGATACTATAACAATATCTATTGATAGTAACATGCTACAAATTGAAGGAATTGAAAAATTTAATAATGAGAGTTACCTTATTCAATTTATGACAATATCAGATTTGAACCTATGGAATGTACTACCAGATAGCCTTGATGGAGATTTAGATTTAATGAAGGGATTAGGGACTGATTTAAAAGTAAATGCAGGAATTCAAAATGCAGGTCTCCAAATATATAAACTAACTAAAGATACCATAATTTGTAGTTTAGATTATAAGTATGAAATAACTTTACTAAGAAAGAATTAACTCTATTTACTTCACTCTTATTACCACGTTTCAGACAGTAAGAGTGTTAATACTTCAACTACAACCATTTTCCCTTACTTTACAAATTAAAAAGCTTATTTGCTTATTTTTACCCTTCCAAAAGTTGTTAAGAATGAATAGTAAAATAATCAAAACCTTCAAGATATTTAGCCTTTTTTACTATTAGACCTTGAAGGTTTAATAAAAAATGAAATGAAAAAAATATACGCTTTATTGTTAGTTGTATTAACGCCTTTTTTACTTAGAGCTCAAGGTGATTCTTTGTTTATTCGTTCCATTTATGATGTGGCTTTAGAAAAAGGTCATGCCTATAAAAATTTAGAAGTGCTTTGTAAGCAAGTGGGAGCAAGAATTACCGGTTCTGCGGAAGCTCAAAAAGCAGTTGAATGGGGTTACAACTTACTTTCATCCTATGGTTTTGATACCGTTTATTTACAAGAGATAAATGCCCCTTATTGGAAAAGAGGCACCAAAGAAGCCGGGTGGATTTCAACTGCCAATAATGAATTTCATAAATTGAATTTATTGGCTTTAGGAGGTTCAATTGCTACCAACGGTTTGCTAAAAGGAGAAGTGGTGGAAGTGGCAGATTATGAAGCATTGAAAACCATAGATAAATCAAAAGTAAGTGGCAAAATTGTATTTATCAATCAGGCATTCGACCAAAAGCTTATCAATACCTTTAGTGCTTATGGCTATTGCTATCCCATACGCGCATTTGGAGCTGTTGAAGCTAGTAAATTAGGTGCAAAAGCGGTTATTATTAGGTCGTTGGCAACACCAACAGATCATCATCCGCATACAGGTTCATTGGTTTATAATGATAAAACACCTAAAATTCCTGCAGCAGCTATTAGTACTGCCGATGCAGATTTGCTTTCTGCTTGGTTAAAAAAAGAAAATGTTGCTATTGCCTTAGAAATGGATTGTAAAATTTTACTAAATGTAAAAACTTACAACGTTATTGCCGAAATGAAAGGGAAAGATGACCAAATTATTACTTTCGGTGGACATCTAGATTCTTGGGATGTTGGTGAAGGAGCTCATGATGATGGGGCAGGAATTGTTCATTCTATTGAAGCGTTAAGGATATTAAAAACCTTGAATTATCAACCACAACATACCTTACGTTGTGTATTATTTATGAACGAAGAAAATGGCAATTTTGGTGGAAAAACTTATGCTAAACTAGCCAAGCAAAACAAAGAAAAACACCTTGCTGCCATCGAAAGCGATAGAGGTGGCTTTTTACCTCTAGGTTATGATGTATTGGGTTCTGACAAGCACCTCGATTTTGTAAAATCTTTCGACAAATTATTATTTGATTACGATTTAACTAAAATAAAGAAAGGCTATAGTGGTGTTGATATTATGCCTTTAAGAGAAGAATATCCGGATATGCTGCAAATAGGTATTGCCATTAATTCTCAATTGTATTTTAACTACCACCATGCTGAAACAGATGTGTTTGAAGCAGTAAATAAAAGAGAATTGGAAATGGGTGCCGGAGCTATGGCAACTATTGTTTATTTATTGGATAAGTATTTGAAGTGATTTTTTTATATTGAAAATATGATGTACATTTGTTGTAAAGTAATGGCTGTAAATGAGTTGAATAAAATAAGGTAAGTACTCTAGACCAATGCTTAAAAAAGTTTTAGGAATAATATTATTAATAATCGGATTAATTGGGATAGCTGGTGTTATCTACGAGTTATATTTATTAGGACTAAGAAAATCCCACTTTACAGATAAGAACTACTTAAGTTCAAAAGGATTAGATAGGTATTTAATCAAATCATTTTTTGGCTGGGTAGCATTGTATTTTGTAGCTTTTGTTTTTACCCCAATTGGAATTAGGCTATTGTCTGCCAAAGAAAATAAACCTAAGAAGTGCTGGATTAAAACCTTTAAAAGGTATTAATTTCTTTAAGTAAGTCTTCCAAATCAAGTACTTTGGTAAACATTTCTAAAGAGCCATCAGCTTTTGTTGGCCATAGTTCTTGAGGTCTATCCCAATACAATTCCACGCCATTACCATCTGGATCATCAAGATACAATGCCTCTGACACTCCATGGTCACTTGCACCTGTAAGTGGATAGCTTGCTTGGCGTAATCGGTTATAAATAATTGCAAGGTCTTTTCTTGTCGGATATAGTATTGCGGTGTGATATAAACCTACACCTTCTTTACTAGCAGGAGCTGCATCTTTGCTGTGCCATGTATTTAACCCTATATGATGGTGATATCCACCGGCAGAAATAAATGCTGCTTGACTTTCATATAACATGGTTACTTCAAAACCTAATAAATCTCGATAAAATTCAAGCGAACGATTAAGATCGGCTACTTTGAGGTGAACATGTCCAATACGTGTTTGGGTTGGTATTTTATATGTTTCCATGATGTGTTTTTAGTTATTTTCTGTTGTTCTTTGATTTTTATCTTAATAGGATATTAGTTGTTATTATAAATAGATATTTTTTCTGAAATATAATTTTCAACCAGATCTTTATCAGTTTTGTTTTTTAAGATTAATAATTCATGATTTTTATGTGTTCGATAGTTCATAAGAAATCTCGTTTTTCCGCTTCGAGTTAATTCTAAAAATTCAAATCGTTTTGGATCAAACTTATCGGTTATCAAATCTACTTTTTGAGTTCGATCAAGTATTTTTTTCAGCCGAATCATTTTTCCTTTTTTCTCGTCAATCAGAATTTCTGAGTAATAAATCCAAGCCGCAAATCTGTAAAGAATATATCCAATTAAAGTTAAAATTGCAATTAATAATCCAACTAACCAACCAAAAATAAAAATTAAAACAACAAATGAAATAGAATTCCAAATGGTTAATTCTTTCCATTTAAACGGAATTCTATCACTTAATAAGTGAACATCTCCATTTTTGGAAATTCTAAAATAATCTTCATTTTCGCTCATGTAGTATATTTATACAAAAATAGGATAAATTAAAAATGCAATCGAATGTAGAGGTGATTTCTAATTTGTAATCTTAAATCATTTCCCTCCAACCATTTTTTTAATCTCGTTGAGTTTCATCAAGGCTTCAACTGGCGTAAGGGTATTGATATCAATAGTAATTAATTCGTCTTTAATTTGTTCTAAAACAGGATCGTCTAGTTGGAAGAAACTCAATTGCATATCTTCAACACTTGGTTTAGATTTTACTTTTTGATTTTTGCCATTTCCCACATGAGAGCTTTCCAATTGTTTCAGAATATCATTAGCCCTATCCAACATAATTTTAGGCATTCCTGCCATTTTTGCAACATGAATACCAAAACTGTGATTACTTCCTCCAGCAGTTAGTTTTCTTAAAAAGTGAATTTTATTATTAATTTCTTTAACAGAAACATTAAAGTTTTTAATTCGCTTAAAGTTGTTGGTCATATCATTAAGCTCATGATAATGCGTAGCAAAAAGTGTTTTCGCTCTATGTGTAGGATGTTCGTGTAAATATTCAGCTATGCTCCAAGCTATCGAAATACCATCGTAAGTGCTTGTCCCTCTACCAATTTCATCTAACAAAATCAAACTTCTCTCTGAAAGGTTATTTAAAATACTGGCTGTTTCATTCATTTCTACCATGAAAGTAGATTCTCCTTGAGAAATGTTATCGGAAGCTCCAACTCGGGTAAAAATTTTATCAACTACACCAATAATAGCATGTTTGGCAGGAACATAAGAACCAATTTGAGCCAATAGTGTAATTAAGGCAGTTTGCCTTAATAATGCTGATTTACCTGACATATTTGGTCCGGTAATCATTATTATTTGTTGCTGACTATCATCTAAATAAATATCGTTAGCCACATACTCTTCGCCAATAGGCAATTGTTGTTCTATAACCGGATGTCTCCCCGATTTAATATCAATAATTTTGGTATCGTTAACTTCTGGTCGGGTATAATTATGTTCTTTAGCAATAGTTGCAAATGACAATAAACAATCGAGTTGTGCAATTAAAACAGCATTTAACTGAATAGGTGTGATATAGTCTGCTAGCTCTAACACTAAATCGTTAAACAATTGTGTTTCGATCACTAAAATTTTCTCATCAGCACCTAAAATTTTACTTTCATATTCTTTAAGTTCTTCAGTGATGTAGCGCTCTGCCTGAGTAAGTGTTTGTTTTCTGTGCCAAGTTGGAGGCACTTTGTCTTTATGTGTATTTCTTACTTCAATATAATATCCGAAAACATTATTAAATGCAATTTTTAAACTTGGAATGCCGGTAAGTTCACTTTCTCTCTCTTGAATTTCTACTAAGGCATCTTTTCCGGAATGTAATATTTTTCGGAGTTCATCTAATTCTTTAGCAACATTATTTTTAATTACATTTCCTTTGGCAATAGCTACGGGAGGGTCTTCAAAAATGGTAGCCTCTATTTTGTCTTTTAAAATAGTACACGGATTAAGTTGTTCTCCAATCTTTTTTAAGGCAGCATTATCAATAGACAAGCAAGCTGTTTTTATGGGTTCTATAGCCAATAAAGCTCGCTTTAGCTGCATCACTTCTCTCGGGTTAATCCTTCCTGTGGCTACTTTTGAAACGAGTCTTTCTAAATCGCCAATTTCGTGTATGGCGGTTCTAATGGTTGTTGCAAAATCAGTTAGATTAACGAAAGTATTTACTATTTCTAAACGAGCATTAATTGGAGCCACATCCTTTAACGGTAGAGTAACCCAACGTTTCATCAAACGAGAACCCATTGGAGAAATGGTGCAATCGATAATGTCTATAAGTGTTTTGGCATTTTCGTTGGGAGAGTAGATTAACTCTAAGTTTCTAACTGTAAATTTATCGAGCCAAACATATTTATCTTCTTCAATCCTTGATAAAGCGGTAATGTGCTTCACTTTTTCGTGTTGCGTTTCTGAAAGATAATGCAAGGCAACTCCGGCAGCTACAATGGCATTGGAAAAATCTTCAACACCAAAACCTTTTAGCGATTTGGTTTGAAAATGATTTTGGAGAGTTTCCCTACCAAAATCTTCTGTAAACACCCATTCATCAACAGCATAAGTGTAAAATTGGTTGCCAAAAAGTTCATGAAACTGTTTTTTGTCGTTGCGTTTAAAAAGCACTTCAGATGGTTTAAAACCATGCAACAGTTTATCTATGTATTCAATACTACCTTCAGCAGCAAGAAATTCACCCGTTGAAACATCTAAAAAAGCCACCCCAGCACCTTTTTTTGTTAAACAAACTGCAGCTAAAAAATTATTGGATTTATGATCTAAAATTTGATCGTTGAGGGTAACTCCTGGCGTTACTAATTCCGTAACACCTCTTTTAACTATTTTTTTTTCTTTGCTTGGAGCTTCTAATTGATCGCAAATAGCAACGCGCAATCCTGAACGAACTAGTTTAGGTAAATAAGTATTTAAGGAATGGTGTGGAAAACCAGCCAATTCTAATTTAGAAGAACCGTTGTTTCTGGCAGTTAGTACAATGCCTAAAATATTGGCGGCTTTAATAGCATCTTCACCAAAAGTTTCGTAAAAATCTCCTACTCTAAAAAGCAATAAAGCATCAGGATACTTCGCTTTGATGGCATTGTATTGCTTCATCAAAGGAGTGGTTGTTTTTTCTTCTTTTTTATCTTTTTTCAAGTTGGCTTGCATCTGTGTTTTAAAACTCACACAAACTTAAGTCATTGTCCTAAATTTTTGAAAAATTACATCTATCAACTAATGAATAGTTATTAACAGTAACAACAAACTTTAGTACTTAGCCTTTAAGTTGACAATAATCTCGTTAAAGAACTGATTGAGTGGTTTTTCAAGCATCATTTTCATAAAAGGATTAATGTTGGCTTCGAAAACAAAGGAGGTGTTGGTTTTGTTGTCCTCAATCTTTTCAAGATAAAAATTTAAAGTGAATTTGAATGGGGCTTTAAAAGAATCTAAATAAATTAAGGAGTTAGGAGTAGTAGCTACTTTTTTTAATCCAACTTCTGCTAATCCTTTAATTTTAAAAGAACAACTATCAGAAGTAGCGTTCCAATTTTCAATTTTTTCTGTAGGTAAAAAGTCTTTAAGGTTATTTAGGTCAGATAAAAGGTCGAATAAGATTCTGTCACTAGTATTGATAAGTTCTGCTTTTGGAGCAATTTTCATTATTAATAATGTTTTTGTTAGTTAAGTTTTTGTGGTATTGATGATAAGTTTATTTTTACTTTGAAGTAATATCCCAAGTTTTAGGGTTTTCTCTCCATTGATTTAAAGAGTCAACATCTTTTTCTGAAATATAATTTGTTTTAACGGCAGTATCTAACAGTACATTGTAGTTACTTAGAGTGTATAATTTACACTTATTTACTTCAAAATTTTTAACAGATTCATCAAAATTATAAGAGAAGATGGCCAACATTCCTAATACATTTCCACCATTTTTCCTTAACTCTTCTACTGCTTTAAGACTACTACCACCGGTAGAAATTAGATCTTCAATAACTACAATGTTTTGACCTTTTTCTATTTCTCCTTCAATAAGGTTTTGCATACCATGTTCTTTGCTGGAAGAACGAACATATGCAAATGGTAAGCCCAATGCTTCGGCAACTAAGACACCATGAGCAATACCGCCAGTTGCTACTCCTGCAATAACATCTACTGTAGGGAAAAACTCTTTAACTGCATCAACAAATTGTTGCCGAATGTAGGTTCTTACAGGTGGATAAGACAACGCTTTTCTATTATCGCAATAGATTGGTGACTTCCAACCTGATGCCCATATAAAAGGATTTGCAGATTGCAATTTAATAGCTTTAATTTGCAGTAGTAATTCTGCAACTTTTTTCGCGGATTCATTATTAAATATCATGCTGCAAATGTATAAAGTTTTTGTTAACGATAAGGTTATTTTATTCACAAAAAACACCAAATTATTAAGTGATATGGAAAACGTTTTAGTTCTCCATTATTACGATAATTCTATAGCATTTATGGTAGTAAATTTTTTAAAAAACGATGGCAAACTTAAGCATTTAGTTTTTTTAACTCCTATACCTGATAAAGATTTTGAAAGTTTTAAAAATAATTTTGATTTGATCCTTGCAGCAGGAGGTAAAGTAAGTAATGCTGAAGGGAAAATTTTATTTATTTTTAGGTTAGGAAAATGGGATTTACCTAAAGGTAAAGTTGAAGCAAACGAAACACTTGAAGCATCTGCTGTAAGAGAAGTAGAGGAGGAATGTGGAATTGGTAACCTAACTATTTTAAATCATTTAAAAGACACTTATCATATTTATGAATTGAATGGTAAAATGGTATTAAAACAATCGGTTTGGTATGAAATGAAAACTGATGACATAAGTGAGTTAGTACCCCAAACAGAAGAAAATATAACGAATGCACGTTGGATGACTGATGAAGAAATTCAACAAGAAGTATTGAAAAACACTTACCTTTCTATTAAGGAAATTATTTGATAAACTTATTTTAAATCAAAAAACACTCGTTCAATATTTTCTTCGGTAGGTCGCTCAATGTTTCCTCCCGGACGTGGGGCTGGGAATCTTAAAATTTCACCTTCTTTTCCTATTAAAACATATGTTGGTAAAGTTCTTACTTCATAAGCCTGCATTAGTTCTCTTTCGGTAAGATGTACTAAAGTCCATGAGTAGTTTGGGTTTTCTTTTAGTAAAGATTTTATTTTAGATTTATCGTTATCCGTACAAATACTAATAAACGCTACCTTATCTTTATATTGTTTATGAAGCGTTTCCATTATTTTCATTTCTCTTAAGCTAGGAATGCTCCATGATGCCCAAAAGTTTATGTAAACATATTTTCCGTTAAAGTCGGTTAAAGCAATTTCTTTACCGTCTATTGTAGGAAGTTTAAATGTTGGAGCGTTACTTCCTTTAGCTAATTTTTTGTAGGTTATTTTGGTAATTACATTGGCAGCAATCTTTTGTTGCTCGGGATAAATGCTGTTGGTTTTTAAATGAGTTAGAATTGAAATAATATTTTTTTGATTAAAATATTTATCGTTGCCAATTTCTTTAAGACCATTTATTAAAAATAAATTGAGTAATTCTTTATTTTCTAAGAACGGATACTTTTCTAATGCTTTTACTAGAGCGTTATAGCTATTTTCTTCGTTGATAGCTTTGGTAATATCCATACCGTGCAACTGAAGCGTTAGTTTCTTTATTTCACCATTAAAAAAAGCAGTAAAGAAATTCATGTATTCAGGATTGTTGTATAGAATAGAATTATTTTGAAGGTACTTTATAAAAATATCAGCTTTATCTAACGATTTTTTATCGCTTTTATAGTAAGAAATGTCTATAGAGTTAAAAGTGGAAGCAATGGTGTATTTTGCATAATTGTAGGCAAAATCATTGTTATAAGCCTTAAATTCATTTAAAATATGTTGTCCAAATTCTTGAATTTTAGGAGTTATAGAACCATCTCTTTTTAAAAAGATGGATTCATTTGTGCTTATGAAATCATCATATTTTCTATTAAACTTTGCAATTAGCTGATTAAGTTCAGTAGGTGCCGGAAAGTTAAATTTTAAAGAAAGAAAGCGGTCATAAATTCTACCTTTGTTAAGTTCTGGGCTGTAGCTTAGGGTGATGTTGTAAATGCCTCCCGGTTCAATAAAAAACCAAGTGGTTTTGTCTTCAATGGCAAGTTCTACTTTTTTGATAGTATTAATATCAATGTTAAATTCAAAATTGTTGGTATTACCAATTTTTGAGAAACCAATTTTTTCTTTGGTACCGGTTATAAAATCATCATAAATATAAACAGAAAGCTCGCTGTTGTCAAAATCTTTGGCTACACCTTTAATTACTGTATTGCTTGCTAAAGATATGAAATTGATATTAAGAAAAAGTAGGGTTATTATTTGCTTTAACATGGATTAATTTTTAAAATCATTACTAATAACAACAGGAACAAATTTAGAAGCGTTGCCTTTATTAATGATTATATCACGCACAATTGTAGAATTTATTGCAGAGAGCTCTGGAGTTGTTTGAAAAAAAATAGTTTCTATATTAGCATGAAGGTATTGATTCATTTGTGCAATGTTGCTTTCAAAACCATAATCAGCACTGTTTCTTAATCCTCTAACAATAAAATTGGCATTTTCTTTTTTACAAAAATCAACTGTTAAACCTTGGTAGCTTTTTACTTCCACTTTGGATTCATCGGCAAAAACTTGTTTTATCCATTTTTCACGTTGCTCTAAGGAGAATAAATATTTTTTGTTGGTGTTGATACCAATGCCAACTATTATTTTATCGAAAAGCGGTAGAGCTCTTCTAATAATGTTTTCATGACCTATGGTTATTGGATCGAATGAACCCGGGAATAAAGCAATTTTCATAAACTATGGTTTGAAAAAATTTATAAAGCAAAAATAAGCTTTTATTTTTTCAATTTTGGATTCATGGCGTCTGTTAAACCTTCACCAATTAGGTTGTAAATGGTAACGGTTATAAAGATAGCGAAACCAGGAATTATAGCCAGCCACCAAGCTGAAGAAACTGCTCTGGCTTTAGAAAGCATAGAACCCCAAGTAATTGTTTCTGCGGGAACACCAACACCAATAAATGATAAGGTAGATTCAATTAAGATAGCAGAAGCAATTCCGAAAGCAATAGCTATTAAAACTGGTGATAGCGCATTTGGTAAAGCATGTTTAACAATAATTCTCCACTCTTTGTAACCAAGAGCATTAGCAGCCTCAATAAACTCTAAATTCCGAATTCTTAATAATTCAGCACGTGTAAATCTTGCTATTCCTGTCCAGGTTGTTAATCCAATAATTACCATTACAATAAAAATAGAAGGTTTAGCAACTACTGCAGCAATAGAAATAATTAAAAATAATTGAGGAATAGAAACAACAATTTCTATTAATCTGCTTATTAATATGTCTATAGGGATGCTAATTTCTTTTACCTTAAACGGTAATTTTTTAGCCAATGAAGCAATAAGTTTAAATATATAAATAATAGCAATAAAAAGTAAGATGCTTAGTAAAAATTCCCACATAAAACTGCCAAAAGAGCTGCCTATAGCATCTGCTAAAGCATAAGAACGAGTTCCAAAAGCATAGAAAACAGCCAATATAAAACCTATTACATAAAGTAGGATAGAGATAATGCTCATTTTTAATTTTTCATCACCATAATATCCAGCTACGGCACCAAAAAAGATTCCGATAATAGCAGCAATTCCCATAGAAACTAACCCTACTAAAAGAGCAATACGTGTTCCGTGTATCATCCCGGCCAATACATCATGTCCTAAATCATCCGTGCCCAACCAATGTTTCCAACTTGTTGACTCAACATTTTGATCATCAAAAGGACCTACCCATGTATTAGAAACATCAATATTTCTAGGTAAGTAGGGAACGGGAGGCCAAACCACCCAATCATATTTTAAACCTCTCCAAGAAACATTTCTAAATTCATCATGCCAATCGGAAAAGCCTAAATCAACAGCATATTCTTTCATTACAGGGAAATATACGTTTCCGTTGTATTTAGCAACAAGTGGCTTTTCATTAGCTATAAAATCAGCAAATAAAGCAATGAAAATGAAAATAAATACAACTCGTAATGAATAAACAGCAATTTTATTTTTTTTGAACTGTTGCCTAACAATTTTCCAATAACTTTCGTTATTATTTTGAAGAATGAGGGTATTCGCTTCTCTATTTTTTCTCCTATTGAATAAATTAAACAAGTTCATAGATTAAGATTTTTTATTAGAAAAGGAAATTCTTGGGTCAACAAAAGCATACATAATATCTGCTATTAAAATACCTACTAGGGTAAGTATGGAAGAAAACATTAATACCGTAAATACAATAGGGTAATCTCTTTGGAAAATTGCTTGCAAGGTAAGTTGTCCCATTCCTGGAATGGAGAAAATTACCTCAATAATGAAGGAGCCTGAAATAGCAGCAGGGAAAATATTAGCAAATAAAGTAATGATTGGTATTAATGAATTTCTAAACGCATGTTTCCAAATTACTACTTGTTTTTTTAAGCCTTTTGCACGAGCAGTTCTGATGTAGTCCATTTCCAATACATTTAACATCCCTCCACGCATTTGTCTGGAAATAAATGCAAATGAAGCATAAGTTAAACAGAATAATGGTAAAATAAAATGGTAAGCCGTTTCAAAAAATCTATCCCAATAAGGAGCAGATTTTGGCAATTCTCCTAAACCATGTGTAGGAAACCATCCTAAACCATCTCCGTCACCAAGATATTGAATAAGCATGGTAGCTATCCAGAAGTTGGGTAAAGAATAAAGTAAAAATAAGCCTGTGGTAATAATTTTTTCAGAAGTTTTTCCTTTGTCCACAGCAGATTTAACCCCAAGGGGAACAGCGACAATATAGGCTATAATTATGGAAAGAATACTCAAAATCATAGACCATTTTAAAGCATCGAATATTTTTGAGCTAACGGGTCTTTTATCTTGGTAAGAAATTCCAAATTCTCCAACAATAAAATTAGATATCCAATTGTGATATTGGTTGTTAAATCCATAAATATGAATAGTGGGGATGTATCTATTAATAATTTTTTTGTTATAGATGAGGTGTTCAAAACTGTTTTTTAATTCAAAAAAATCTGTTTCAACAGTTTTTTTAATGTTGCTATCTTTAAAGATATCAAACTCTACAGTTTCTATAATTTGTTTAATCTCATTTTCATTGTGTGTTAAGTATAGAGAATTAAGGTTGTCTTTAATGTTTCTTAATTTAGATGAGTTCTCATCAGAAGGCATTATTTCAAAAACCTTAAATTCTAAAGCTCTTAATGCTTGGTAATAAGTAGAAACATTTTTCCATATACCATATTCGTAAGATAACCTTTGAAGTGTTTCTCTATGGGCTTTTTTTGGTATTTTATAAAGGGTGTCAGGATATGTTTTGTTGGTAAATGAAAAATAGAATAGGGGAAGATCAAAGCCCAATTCTTTTCTTTTTTCGTTATAGGTTTTTTCGCTAGCTAACTTTTCACCGGATCTTCCTTCTCCACCAACATTTTGGTTCAGCATGGTTTCTACCGGGTCTCCAGGAGCGTTAATACTTATCACAAATGTTAAAAGTGAAATTACAATTAACGTTGGGATAAAAATTAAGATTCTTTTAAAAATATACTTTAACATTTCCTTTTCCTTAGCTTAATAAAAGCACCTTTTAAATTGTTATTTTAAAATTTGGGTGTAAATATAACAACTTATTTTAGTTTACCGCACTTGCTTGTTGAGTAGAAAAACCACTTACTCTATAACCCGGTCTCATAGGACTAGTTTCAGCATTAGAAAATCTTTTGTGAATAGCAATTTTTTCTTTAGGGTAATATAAAAAAATGTAAGAGCATTCATCATGAAGTATCTTTTGAAATCTATGGTTTAACACAGCTCTTTTGTCATCATCTAATGTAATTCTAATAGAATCTATCAATGCATCTGTTTGGTCGTTACCAAATCCGGTATAGTTAGAACCACCATTATAAGAGGCTGTATGATAAATTTGTTTATGATCGGTTGGTATAGGTGTACTAATCCAAGCTCCATAATACATGTCAAAATCGTGTTGTTTAGTGCTTTCTAAGAAAATAGACCAATCTTGAGATAATACATTAACGGTAATACCTACTTTTCTGGCTTCTTCTTGTAATAACAAACCAACAGCTTTTCTGCTATCATTTCCTTGGTTATATAGGTAGTTAAATTCAAAATTCACTTTCTGACCATTAATAACATTATCTAAAATGCCATCATTATTAGAATCTTTCCAACCTGCTTCTGCTAATAAAGTTTTTGCTTTTTCAACATTGTAAGGGTAAGGAGTAATGTTATTGTTGTATTGTTTTGTTTTTGCAGGATGAATAGGTCCTATTGCTTTTTCTCCATAGCCTAAAACCACCACTTCAATAATTTTATCTACATCTACTAAATGAGCTAAAGCTTGTCTGGTTCTTTTATCAGAAAACATAGGTTTTCTAACGTTTAAACCTAAATAAGTATATGCCATTTGAGGAGGAGTATGAGCAATAAAGTTTTTAACGAATTTGTCAGACTTAGGTAAATATTGGAAGTCTTGAGGTTTAATGCCTCTCATTACATCAACTTTTCCAGCAATAAGTGCTTCTTTAGCGGTAGTTTGATCATTAATAGTTTGATAAATAATTTCAGGAGGATATACCTCAAAATGCATTCCTTTTCCTTTTAATTGATCTCCCCACCAATTTTCTTTTTTAGTAATAATTAACTTTTGTCCGGTTTGCCATTCTTTTAATAAATAAGGGCCACAACCTTGAATAAATTTAGGATCTCTTTGGTATTTTTCTGAATTAAAATCTGTTGCGAATTCTACAATTTTAGGGTTGGTAGCTAATTCAGATGCATTTTCGGCAAGTTGTTTAATAGTAAATTCATCCATTAAACCTTTAGGGTCATAAATATGTCTTGGCATTAGATCAATATCACCACTTTGTACTTCGGCAAGAATATAAACATCTTTACAAATAAATGTAAATTTAAGAGGATCATCCTCATAAAATTTCATATCCTCAATAAATTCAAAATAGGGTTTGTTGTTTAAGTTGTCAACTTTTGGGTTTTTAATAACTTTTAAAGCAAATTCAACATCTTTAGCAGTAATTTGCTCACCATTATCCCATCTAGCTTCAGGTCTAATTCTATAAGTAATTAACATTCCGCCATCTTCAGTTTCTTCAATTTCTGGTCTGCTTTCAGCAACTACAGGTACTAATTCTAATGTTTCAAAATCAATTTCTAATAATGAGTAAAATATATTTGATAAGATATAGCCGGCACCTGCATCAGAATAATTAATTGGGTTAAGCATCTGAGCATCTGATAATTCATGACTAGTTACTACCGGGTTTACGTTAACTTCTTTTGTTCCGTTATTGTCTCCACCTCCGCAAGATAGCATTGTAAATGATGTTGAAGCAATTGCTAAAGATAAAATATATTTAAGTTTCATAAAATAGATTTTTTTAAGATTTTTTTTTGAGCAACAAATATAGGATTACAACTTGATTTTAAAAATGATTTTAGACAAAAATACTTTTTGGAAGGACGAAGAAGAGGGTAATCTTTAATTTACAATAAATTAGAGTTTATAAAATTAAGTTAATATTAGGATAATATTTTATTAATAAATAAATTAAATCATTATTTAAAATGTTAGAATTACCTCTATATAAGTTTTTCATTCGTTTTGTGTAAGTTTGCCAGTGAATAACTTATTTTGAATAAGTTTGAAGGAAAAGGTAAATTACATGAAACGACCCTATAAAAAATCCATAATAAGGTAATGATTAAACAAGGAGTTGCATGTGACCAAGGTTACTAAAAATATAACTTAACACATGAACTATATTCAATTTTTAGCAAAGGTTTCTCCATTAGTTATGGGGAGAGAAATTTTAGTAGCAGAACTTGCCGAAATTGGTTTTGAGAGTTTTGTAGATACAGAAGATGGTTTTGAAGCTTATATTCAAGAAGCTGATTTTGATGAAAGTAATATTGAACAAATCAGTTTGTTATCTAATGAAGAATTTGAGATTGAATATACTATTAATAAAATCGCTCAACAAAATTGGAATGAACAGTGGGAAAAAAGTTTTGATCCCATTTTTGTAGATGAAAAGTGCATGATTAGAGCTCCATTTCATGAAAAACCGACAGATAATGTAATAGATATTATTATTGAACCCAAAATGTCTTTTGGTACGGGACACCATGAAACCACGCATTTAATAGTTAGTCGTTTGTTAAATTTAGATTTAATCGACAAAACTGTTTTAGACATGGGTTGTGGAACAGGGATTTTAGCCATTTTGGCTAAGAAAAGAAATTGCGGCAAAGTTTTAGCAATTGATAATGATGAGTGGGCGTATACGAACTCCGTTGAAAATTGTGAACGTAATAATGTTGATATTGAAGTTGTTTTAGGAGATGTTAACCAAATTAAAAGCAATAAATTTGATGTGATTATTGCTAATATTAATAGAAATATATTATTAAGAGATATGTATTTTTATGCCGATGCTCTTAACATTAATGGAGTACTGTTGTTAAGTGGTTTTTTTTCTATTGATAAGGAGGTGTTAACCGAAGAAGCCAATAAATTAGGGTTGACTTTAATTTTTGAAAATACCAAAAATGAATGGACAATGTTGGAGTTTGTTAAAAAGTAAAAAAATAATGATCTAAAATATGAAGAAGCTACTAACTTTATTTTTAATACTATTATTTACACTTACTACTTACTCTCAAGTTAGTAAGATAAAGAGTTTTACCCCAGATTCAACTGAATTTTTTAATGAGATGGAATCTTTTTTAAGAGCTTCTAGAGATGGTGATGGTAAATATATTATGGATGAATTTTCGTGGCAATGGTATGGTGGTAAATTTTCAGATGAGCAAAGAAAAGATGTGTACAGAATTGCCAATTTAATGTTGTCAAACAAAAAGAAGGCCTTTCCTGATTTTAGTAATTATATTAAAACGATTTCATTTTTTGTAAACAGTAAATACCAAACAGAAAGTAGCTTTTTTAGTTGGCAAAAAATATTAGAAAAACTTATATTAGGTGAAGCAACATCAAGATCAGCATCAACTGCAAGGAAGCAATTTGTCGATTACTTACAAGCATGTAATGATTTGTTTGAAAAAAATGCATTATATAGTTCGGCAGCAACCGAATGGAAATCAAACAACAGTAATTATACTTTTGGTTTTGATAGTCTCCCATTTATTGAATTTGAAGCATTAAATTTAACTTGTTATTCTAAAGGTGATAGCGCTGTAATATTCGATACTCGAGGCAGATATTATCCGACAGAAGAAATTTGGTATGGAGAAGGAGGAAAAATAACTTGGGAAAGAGCAGGGTTTCCTAGTGATTCTGTTTATGCTGTGATTGATGATAAATATAATATCTACCTCAAATCTCCTCAATACGAAGTAAATAATGTTACTTTTTATGACCTTTATTATTTTGATGAACCAATGAAGGGTGATGTGAGGGAAAAAGTATTGGCCAACATTACTGAAGAAAAAGCAACTTACCCGAGGTTTCAATCTGCAAATGCAAGATTGCAAATTAAGCAAATTGTAGATGGAGTAGATTATATAGGCGGTTTTGCCTTACATGGAAATGAAGTGATAGGTAGAGGTGCAGGAGAAGACCAAGCACATGTTATTTTTTATAGAAAAGAACTGCCTTTTGTAAAAATGTCATCTCAGGCATTTATTATTAAACCGGATAGGATAGTTTCAGAAAATTCTTCATTTACAATGTATTTAAAAGAAGATTCAATTTTTCATCCGGGTTTAATTTTTAAATTCTTCTTTGATAAAAGACAACTTAATTTAATTAGAGACAATAAAGGGTTAAAAAAAACACCTTATTCAAATTCTTATCATAAAATAGATATGGATTTTGAATATTTAACTTGGGCAGTGGATTCACCAATGGTTCAGTTCAGAAACTTAGTAGGAGGAACTAAAACAGATGCAATGTTTATCTCTCAAGATTTTTTTAGAATGGATGCATATATGAGCTTTTTAGGAACAGGTACTCAACATCCTTTGTATGCTTTAAGAGTTTTAACACATAAACTGGATACAAATTTTATAACGCTTAGTCAATTAGCTAATCACATGAGATACTCCATAGAACAGTTAGAAGCATTTTTACTAGATTTATCTTATAAAGGGTTTATAATTTATGATTATGAGAACAAAACTTTTATAGTGAAAGATAAATTGAAAAACTGGGTGAGTGCAAGTGGTGGAAATATTGATTATGATGTAATTGGGTTTTATTCTAATACAAAATCTCCAAATAATGCTACTTTGAGTTTGTTGAATTACGATGTGCAAATGAGGGGAGTAAAAAGTATTAATTTAAGTGATTCACAACAAGTAGTTATTTATCCTACAAATAGAGAAATAACCCTTAAAAAGAACAGAGATTTTAAATTTAGTGGGGTGGTGCAAGCAGGTCGCTTTGATTTTATGGGGCATGATTTTTATTTTAAATATGATGATTTTAAAATTGACATGCCTAATGTAGATTCATTAAGAATTTATGCGGAAACAGGAAGAAGTGATGAATTTGGAAAACCAATTATAAAACCAGTAAAGACTGTAATACAGCAAATTAATGGAGATTTATTAATTGACAAACCAACTAATAAGTCGGGAATAAAACCTTTTCATGAGTATCCAATATTTAATAGTTTTAAAGATTCTTATGTGTTTTATGACAGAAAGTCTATACAGGGTGGGGTTTATCAGAAAGATGGCTTTTATTTTCATGTAGAACCTTTTACCATTGATAGTTTAGCTGATTTTGATAATGAATCTCTGCGTTTTGATGGAACACTCGTTTCAGGAGGTATTTTCCCTGATATAAAAGAAACACTTACACTTCAATCTGACCATTCACTTGGGTTTATTAAAAAAACTCCACCAGGAGGAATGCCAATGTATGCAGGAAAAGGTGTGTTTAAAAATGATATTAATTTAAGTCATGAAGGACTTAGAGGGAATGGAGAGTTAGATTATATAGCATCAACAACGTATTCTGATAATTTTATTTTCTTTCCAGATTCAACAAAAGCTATTTCTCAACGATTTATTGTAAAAGAAAATCCAAATGCTATTGAGTTTCCACCAGTTGATGGAGAAAATGTAGCCATGTTTTGGAATCCGTCTCAAGAATATATGTCGCATAGTGTTATAGATAAACCTATTGCAATGTATGATATGAAATCTAAAATGCATGGAAAGACGATTATTGAACCAGATGGATTATCAGGTGATGGGATTTTTGAATTTGAAAAAGCAGAGTTAGAAGCAAACCTTATTAAATTTAAATATGAAGATTTTAGTTCCGATACAGCTGATTTTAGGTTGAAAGATATTACTGGAGATGGAGAAGCACTTGCCTTTTCTACTAAAAATGTAAATGCATTTGTTTCTTTTAAAGAAAGAAATGGAATATTTAAATCTAATGGAGATGGGTCTGTAATTAATTTTGAACCAATGAAGTATATCTGTTTTATGGATGAGTTTAAATGGTATATGGATAACGATAATATTGAACTTTCTGCGGGGAAACAAGAAGCTCAGGATGCTTCAGGAGTTGCTTTAGAAGGAGCTCAATTTATTTCAGTACACGAAGAGCAAGATTCGCTTAGTTTTTTCTCAACCAAAGCAAAATATGATATTAGAAAAAAGATTATTTATGCCGATGGTGTTAAATTTATGAATATTGCTGATGCTATGGTTTACCCCGATAGTTCTAAGCTGATTATTGATAAAAATGCTCAGATGAGGACACTTAATAACGCTAGAATTGTAGCTAGTTACATTACCCAAAATCATGATATTTATAATGCATCTGTTAATGTTTTTGGAAAGAAAAAATATGCAGGCTCGGGTTATATAGATTATATTGATGAACTCGAAAAGTCTCAAACAATTTATTTAAAATCTATTGCTGTAGACACAACTGGACAAACCATTGCTAATGCAGATATTTTAGAAGAAGATGGTTTTAAATTAAGCCCGCAATATGAATATTATGGTAAAGTAGAACTTTATGCTAATAATCAGTTCTTAACATTTAATGGAACAGCAAGGATTTTGCATGATTGTGATTTATTAAGCAAAAATTGGTTTACCTTCAAAACATCAATAGATCCGACTTCAATATATATACCTATTGATAGTACAACGAAAGATATTGAAGGCAATAAACTATTAGCCTCTGTAATGTTAAGTTCAGATTCTTTAGGAATCTATTCAACATTTTTAAATCGTAAAATAACGTATAGTCATCAAGAGGTTATTCCTGCTCAGGGATTTCTTTATTTTGATAAGGAAAATGAAGAATACAGAATCTCTAATAAAGATAAATTACAAGAAATGTCTTTTGGAGGAAATTACCTAAGTTTAAGTACCAAAACATGTAAAATTTATGGGGAAGGTACAATTAATTTAGGAGCAGAAACAGGTCAGTTTGAAATTGCTTCGGCTGGTGTTGTTCATCATAATCAGTTAGATAATGAGGCTATATTTGACTTGGTAATGTCAACCAATTTTTTTATGGAAGATAATGCTATGAAGATTTTAACTAAAAAATTAACAGAAGCTTCTGCGTTAGACCCTGTAAAATTAGACAGACCAACATTTGAAAAAGGGATTAAAGAATTACTTGGAAAAGATGAAGGCGATAAATTGATTGCTCAACTGAATTTATATGGTGCATACAAGAAGGTGCCGGAAACAATGAGGAAGACATTAGTTTTTAATGAAGTGAAATTTAAATGGAATCAACAAGAAAAAGCTTACAGATCGTTTGGTAAAATTGGAATTAGTAACTTAGATAAAGATCAAATTAATAAATATGTTGATGGTCACATAGAAATTGTAAAGAAAAGAAGTGGTGATATTGTTACTATTTACTTAGAGGTAGATAAAAATAATTGGTTCTTCTTTAATTATACTAGAGGAATACTTCAGGTAATTTCTTCTGATAATGATTTTAATAATATTATTAAAGAAACTAAACCAGATAAAAGAAAAGCTAAAGCTGAAAAAGGAGAGCAATCATATCAGTTTATGTATTCTTCAGAGAAAAAGAAAAGAGATTTTTTAAGAAGTTTTGAATAAAAGTTTTAGGAAAATTAAGTGTTTTTTGCATCAATGCAATAAAATTGTACATTTGCCGAATTGTAGTTATTGCAATGAAACGAACCATGAGAAAATTTATTAAAACACTGGAGGATAGTTTAGGTGAGTTACATGTGCCATATAACAGACAATAAATATGAACACGTGAAATATAGATTTTTATTAAAAATATATCTAATCCTACTGTTGGTTTTTACTAGCTCAACAGGAGTGTATTCTCAATATAATTCAGAAGAGGAGCTTAAAAAAGCAGCAGACAGATTCTTTGAAGAAGAGAATTTTGTGGAAGCATTGCCGCTTTATTCTCAGTTACTTAGCACTTATCCAAAAGACTTAAATTACAATTATAAATATGGTGCTTGCTATCTTTATGCTACCAGAGATAAAGAAAAAGCCATCAACTATTTAAGCTTTGCAGCTTCTCGCCCAAATGTAGCTCCTTTAGCTTATTATTACTTAGCAAAAGCTTATCATCATAATTATGAATTTGCTTCTGCAATTGTTTATTTTAATAAATATAAAAATAAAACTTCTTCTAAAGAACATGAAAAATATGCCATAGATAGGCAGATTGAAATGTGTAAAAATGGCCAACAACTGCTTAAAAAAATCAATAAAATTGGTGTTATTAGTAAAAAAGAAATTAAAGAATCTGAATTTTTTAGAAGTTATGATTTAAGAGGTTTACAAGGAAAAGTAATTGTAAAGCCAGATGAATTTAAAATGAAAGTAGATAAGAAAGAAAATGAATATTCTATTTTATATTCAGATCCTAACTTAAATGTGGTTGTGTTTTCTTCTTACGGAGACAAAGGCTCTAATAAAGACATTTATAAAATTGAAAAAATTGGGATTAATCAGTTTTCTGATCCAATAAATTTAGGAGATGTAATTAATACGCCTTACGATGAAGATTACGCTTTTCTTCATCCTGATGGAAAAACACTTTATTTTTCTTCTAAAGGACATAATAGCATGGGGGGGTATGATATTTTCAAATCTATTTACGACAATGCTTCTGGTACTTGGTCAACTCCAGTAAATTTAGATTTTCCTATTAATACGCCTGATGATGACATATTATATATTAGCGATATTGATAATCAGTTGGCATACTTTGCTTCTTCGAGAGCAAGTAAACAAAATGAACTTACCGTTTATAAGGTTAAGGTAGAACCTGAGCCGCTTCATAACCCTATTATTAAAGGGTTGTTTGTTTCAGAAGAAAATCCATCACTTAAAAATGCTACTATTTCTATTGTAGATGCTATGGATAATACCAAATATGGTGTTTATAATACAGATGAAAATAGTGGAGAATATTTATTGACTTTTCCTGCTGATGAGAAAAAATATAAATTGATTGTTGAAACCACCAATGATGCACCAATTCACTCTGCAATTATTGAATTGCCTAAAATGACAGAGTTTAAACTCTTAAAGCAAGAATTATTGTTAGTAGGAACAGGAGATAATGAGAAGTTAGTAATTAAAAACTTGTTTGACCAAGAAGATGAGTTTGATATTTCTAATCCAATTATTGTTCAGAATTTATTGAAACAACAGGCTAAGTTAGATGTAAATATATCTGAAGAAGATGCTTTAAAATCTATCAATAACGCTTCTTCAACATTGGCGGTTAACGAAACTTCAAGTTCTGAATATGCCGATTACTCTGATGATAAATTAAAAACGTTTGCTAATAAAAAAGTAAAAGATATGCTTCAGAAAACTAAAAAGTCTGAAGAAGAAAAAGATTTTTATTTTAACTATGCAGCTACAAAAACTAATGAAGCAAAAAAACAATATAATCAAGAGACTAAAAATAAAGATGTAGTTGCTGAAGATGTAAACACAGCATCAATAGCGTTGAAATTAGCACGAGTAACCCAAAATGAAGCTGTTGAAAGAAATTCAGATAAACCTAAGTTGTTAGAATATCAACAAAAATTAGAAGCAGCAATAAGTTCAGGAAATAGGAGCGAAGCAGAGTCAATAATGGCAGAAATAGAAAAAATTGAGGCTATTGCTTATTTTGAAAATTCAGCTGTTGAAGTTGAAACTAAATTAGCCGATGAAAAATTAAAAACTTCTAAAGCCGATTATCAAAAACAACGAGATATAGTAATTGGTTACACCAATAGAAAATTAGAGTTAGAAAAATCTATTGCAGCTATTGAATCTCAAATTGAGGAAACTAAAAAGTCTAAAGATAAAGAAGCCTTACAAGACCAGTTGGCTACTTATAAAATAGATTTAGAGGATTTAGAATTTCAGATAGAAAAATCTAAAGCAAAAGAATTACTTGCAAAACAAGAGTTTGATAAAGCTAAAAATGAAGCGAATTTACTGGCAAATGTTGTTGATGCAGCAAAAAAACAAACTACAAAACCTCCAACGCTTGCTAATGAAGCAATTCTTGCTACAGAAAGTAACATTAAGTTTTTTGATGAAGAAGGTGTGTTAGGTTATTATCCGGCTACAAGCTCATCACCAAGTACAAGTGTTACTTCTAGTAGTTTAGTAGCCATGAAAGATGATTACGAAATTATAGATGATAACGGAAATTTAATCGATTACAATACAAAATATGCCAATCAGGTGGATGAGAATGATAATAATCCAACAGCAATAATTGATATTAATAAACAATGGATAGCAGCTATTGAGGAAGATATTGAGATAAAAAATAGTTTGAAGAATAGTGCAAAAACTGTTGGAGAAAAAGAAGAATTATCAAAAATAATTGCTCAATTAGAGACATTGAAACAGCAAAAACAAGAAGAAATTGATTTACAAGCTAACTTAGCACTTCAAAATGAAACTAATAATAATTCTACTTCTACTGAAAATGTAGTAGCAGCTAATAATAATATTAAGACAGCCACAATATCAAAAACAGGTAATAAAAAATACGAAACTTCGATTATAGATAAAGATGGAAATGTTATTGATTATAATGCTCAGTATTTAGAGGAATTAGAACAACTTCCTGTCGATGAACAAACAGCTAAATTATTTGCACAAAAAGCTGAAATTTATAATAATTGGGCAGATGCTACAGAGCAAGAAATTACATTAAAGAAAATTGAACTGGTTGAGGCTGATGCGAGTGAAGTGCTTTTAATTCAAGAAGATATAGATGAGCTAACATCAGATTTACAAGATAAACAAGAATTTTCAGCTTTATTTTTAACACAAGCAAAAGCATTAGCAGCTACGGAAGATGAAATGGCTTATGTGGAAGATATTGAAAATAAAATTGCCGGAAATAGTATTGAAAGCAATGAGTTGGCTAGTAATGAAACTAATAACAACAATCAAAATAATACCACTTCATCCAATAAGAAAGTTAATGTAGTAAAGTATAATAACATTACAATTAACAATGATGGAAGTGTAAATGATTATGCTACTGAATATGAAAATCAATTAGCAGATTTAGAATTACGTTCTGATAATAAAGTTAAAATTAGTGAAGAACAAGTTGCGGTAACTACCAATTGGATTGAAACTATAGATGAAGAAATAGCTTATCAGAATGAGCGATTAATTGCTACTGATGATAAAAATGAGAAAGCAACAATTGAGAACAAAATTGCTGATTTAAAAGAACAAAAATCAACTCAAATTGCACAATTAAATACTTTCCAAACAGAACTTATAGCAGTTAAATCAGCATCAACAAATCAGACTGCTAATGAAGTTGCAGTAAATGAAACAACTACTTCAAATACAACAGCTCAAAACCAAGTTAATAAGGGAAATTCATCTTTAACTTATAACTCAACTAATGCCAAAAACATACTTGCTAATGTTGATGACCTTACAGCCGAAGTAAATGCATTAAGAGAGAAAGCGGATAACACAGAAGATGAAGCGTATAAAACAACAAATACAACAGAAAAAGAAGAGAAATTAGTTGAAGCTGAAAAAATTAATAATGAAGCAAACGATAAGGAAATTGAAATAGCAACCTTGTACGAAAGAGCTAACTCAACAGAATTTAAAGACAATCAAACTACGGTAAATACGCTTTTAAAATCCATTGGCGGACAGTCAACTGACAATAATTATATTATGGCTGAAATGCTTAGTGATGAGTCGGTTACTTTGTTTAATGAAGCTTCAGATGCTCGTCAGCAAGCAGTTGCTACTAATAATTTTAAACGGAAAAAAGACTTGTTAGATGAAGCTAATAAATTAGAAAAAGAAGCTATAGAAAAACAACAAAATGCCATTGGATTATTAGAGCAAATCAGCACTTCTTCATCAATAGCTGCAACTAACAATAATCAAAATAATACACAAGAAGAGGTGATTGTTGAAGAAGTAGTAAATAACAGTCAGCAAATAACAACTAACGAAACTCAATCAACCAATAATAATAATACTGAGGAAGATATAGTTGCTGAGGAAACTACAACAATCAATAAAAATCAGCAGACAAGCAATAATAATCAGTCTTCAGCCAATAACAGAAAGTCTTCAACTAATAACAACCAACAACAAGTAACGGTTTACGAACCTAAGAACATAGCATTACCATCTAAAGAGAGAAAACAAGATGCTATTCAGTTAGAAAAAGAAGCAATAACCTTAAATCAAGAAGCCAAACAACTTGATGAAACAGCTGAGAACACTAAAAACAGAAAAGAAAAACAAGCCTTAGTTGAAGAAGCCCAACAAAAAAGAGAAGAAGCGGATAGAAAAGCGAAAGAAGCAGAAGTAATTTATGCGGAAGTGAAAGAAATGGAAGCAGAGGAAGAGTTGTATTTAGAAGAATTAGCAACACAAAGAAAAGAGTTGGTGGCAACAGTGTTAACATCAGAAGAAGAAAACTATGTTCAAAGCCTTACGCCAGAAGAAAAAGCAGCCATTACCAACACTCCTGAATTTAAAGAATATAAGGAGTTAAAACAAAGTTCTAGAAGGTTGGTAAAAGAAGCACAAGTGGAATATGTTGCTGCCGATAAAGCCAAAGAAGAAGCTGAGGATCAAAAACAGTTAGGTGTTGCGCTTCAAGCATTGCAACAAGCAGCAGCAACTGAAGCTGATAAAAACAAATTGGCTAACCAAATGCAGCAGTTGGAAGAAATGATTGCCCAAAATGAACAAAAAGCAAAAGAACTTAGAGAACAAGCTGCAGCTAAAGAACAGCAAGCTTTAGAAGAAAACAAAAAAGCCAAAAATATGGTTGCTAACAAAGATGAAAATTCGGCTCTTGGCTTTGTTGCCCTTGAAAAAACCAATGATACATCTAGTGATATGTTAGCTGACTATACTAATGAAGTGAATAGCAGTCTTCCTGAAATCCAAAGAAAACAACAGGCTAACAATAAAAAAATTGAACAAGACCTACTTGCTAAAGAATCTAACCAACAGACAACTAATAATCAAAAACAAATCAATAATAATACTGAGGAAGATGCTATTACTGAGGAAACAACAACAAATAACAATCAACAGTCAATTAATAATCAGTCTCAAACTAATAACACAGAAGAAGATGTAATTGCAGAGGAAACCACAAATAACAATCAGCAAGTAACCAACAACCAACAGGCTACTAATAACCAGCAGTCAATAGCTAATATCGATGAAATTCCACAAGAATTAACAGAATCTATTTTTACCATTACATCGCCAAACGAATCTGCTTATAATGAAAACAAGAGAATACCTAAAAACCCTAAATTACCTGAAGGCTTGGTGTTTAAAGTCCAAATTGGAGCATTCAGAAATCCAATTCCACAAGATCATTACAAAGGTTTTGCTCCTTTAATGGCTGAAGATGCCGGAAATGGAATTACTCGTTATACAGCAGGTTTATTCAAAACATTTAATGTAGCGAATATGGCTAAAAATGAAATTAGAACAATGGGTTATCCGGATGCGTTTGTTGTGGCATTTTTTAATGGAAAAAGAATTAACATTAATGAAGCACGTGCTATGCTGAATGAAACGTCAACAACAGAAGAAGAAATTTCTTTTACCAATACAGCTAACCAAACCAACAATCAGCAGTCGTCAAACAATAACCAACCAACCAATAATAATACGCCAATCACTACAGAAGAAGTTAAAGATGGCATTTCTAAAGATGTTAGAAACATAGAAGGAGTTTTCTATACCATACAAGTTGGAGTTTATTCTAAACCAATTACAGCTGATCAATTAAATAACCTAACGCCATTAAACAGCGAAAGAACAGCTAATGGATTGATAAGATATACATCCGGTATTTATAAGAATCTTAATGATGCTAATGCTGCTAAAAATAGAGCAGTTAATTTAGGAATTACCGATGCCTTTATTATTGCTTATCAAAATGGAAATAAAATTACTGTAGCTCAAGCTAACGAATTGTTGGGTAGCAACAACTCATCTCCTGCAAATAATAACACAACAGAGGTTGAGGTAATTAATGAGAATACTTCATCAAACAATAATACATCAGGAAACAATACATCAACATCAACAGTTGAAAATGAAAATGCTACTTCTAATACTTCATCTACAACGAATGAAAATAATGAAGAACCCATTGAAACAATAGAGACAACCAATACAAATGAAGCAACATCAGAAACAGTTGAACCAATTAATACAAATGAAGAGGTAGTAGTAGCTCCGAAGCCAAAAACTGACGAAGAATTACGCCAGGTTGCTGAAAGTTTAGATATTGTTTTTAAAGTCAAAATTGGAGAGTTTACAGATGAAATTACCAATGAAGATGCAGCTGTTTTATTAAAACTTTCTGATAGAAATATAGAAAATTTTGAGGATGGAGATAAAACAATTTACACTATTGGCAATTTATTAGATTATAAATCTGCACTAAACACTCAATTAGAAATGAAAGAAATGGGGGTTAAATCTCCTTCGGTTGTAGCCTTTAAAAACAATACTATTATTCCTGTTGAAGAAGCTTTAGAGTTAATAAAAAACGTAGAATAAAGCTTTAAATACCATCTTTCTTCTTTAAAAAAAGTTAACTTTGTAATATAAATTAGATGTTATGATTACAGAAACCGAAATACAAGTTGAAGTAGAAAATACAGCCATCAAAGAAAATCATTTGGTTTTGTATAATGATGATGTAAATACTTTTGATTACGTTATTGAGTTACTAATGAAAGTTTGTAACCATGACGCTATACAAGCAGAACAATGTGCGATGTTAGTTCATTATAAAGGAAAATGTTCGGTTAAAAAAGGTAGCTTTGAAGTACTAGAACCTATGTCAGCCATTCTTTCTGATGCAGGACTAACAGTAGAAATAAATTAATTTTATTTTAAATTAAACATGAAAATAGCAGCAAAAATAATATCAGTTGTATTGGTAATAGCGTTAGTAGCTTGCTCTAAAGTACCTATTACAGGAAGGAAACAAATGTTATTAATTCCCGAAAGTGAATTAATGAGCATGAGTTTAACCCAATACCAACAATTTTTAACAGAAAATCCACCTGTTGCCGATAATGTTGAGGCTACTAAACAAGTTAGAAGAGTAGGAGGAAGAATTGCCAATGCTGTTGAAAGATATTTAAAAGATAACGGACAAAGCAAATTAGTTAAAAATTACAGATGGGAATTTAATTTAGTAAATCAAAATATAGTGAATGCTTGGGCAATGCCGGGAGGAAAAGTGGTAGTTTATCAAGGGTTGTTGCCAGTTGCTAAAACAGATGAAGGGTTGGCAGTAGTTATGGGACATGAAATTGCTCATGCTGTAGCTCGACATGGAAATGAAAGAATGTCGCAAGGAATTTTGGCCGCTGCCGGTGGTGTTGCTTTAGCTGTTTATATGCGAGAAAAACCTGCTGAAACGCAAGCCTTGTTTTTAGCAGCTTATGGAGTAGGAACTGGAGTAGGAATAATGGCCTTTGGCAGAAATCAAGAAAGTGAAGCAGATAAGCTAGGAATGGTATTTATGTCAATGGCAGGTTACCAACCAAAAGAAGCCATACCTTTTTGGGATAGAATGAATGCTGCAAGTGGAGGCACAAGTGTTCCGGAATTTCTAAGTACACACCCTCATTACGATACTCGTGTAGAAAGAATTAAAGAGTGGTTACCCACTGCGGAGACTTATTACTCTCCTTATCAACAATAAAAATTTAGGCTTTATTTTTGTATTTTCTTCATAATAGTTTTAATTAATTTCAATGAAGAAAATCTACTTAAATAATAATTACATCACAGTTTCGTTTATTTTTTCTATGAACAGAAACTTTCTCTTATTTCTTTTCTTATTTCCTATATTATTATTTTCACAAAATGAAAGTGATGAAAATGCTAACTATGGAAAAATAAAAGTTGACAAAAGTGACTTAAAAATCTTTTCTCAGGCGTATATGCATTACCCTTTTATTTTTAAAGATTTCGATAGAAAAGCTAGATTTGATACCACATCTTTTGAAGGCAGGTATCTTGATACTACTTATGCGAATACCATTAAAATAGCGCCAGATTACCAATTCAGAGAGAATTATGAAATTATTGCCTTAGATGTTTATGATGGTGGAATTAAAGAGGAAGTTTGGTTTAATTTCAAGAAAAATGATGGATACGCATCTCCCTTAACAAGAAATAATCCTGAAATAAATGCATTTACAGGTATGGTTTGGGTGTATAAAGGAAATTTAACTCGAAAAGAATTTGCAAAGAAATATGTATATAAAAAAAGAAAGTCTTTTTTTAAAAGAAAAAAACGCAGACAGTGGACAGACTTTAGAATTTATTATGATAATGACGCACAAGTTTTTACTATTCAATTAAAAAATCTTAGTGGATACATTGAATTTGAAGCTTACCCTAGATATACTTCAACCACTCGTAGTATAAAAGAAGCTCAAGAAAAATATGAGAAAGTTTATGCAAATTACTTGAGAACATTAAAAAAAAGAAAGGTAAAGTTTGATAAAAAATTAGCCAAAAGACAAGCTGTTTTTTATACTTCTATAAATAAATATGATGAAGAATTATGGAAATCTTTTCAGACAAATTATATGACAGAAGAAGAAAGGCAACTTTCCAGAGAAGATTGGTTACTGTATTACGATAAAGTTATTGCCAATGAATTAAAAGCAATGGGAAATGCATCTCCAACAATTGAGAATCTAGTTAGAAGCATTAATATAGATGGTTATAAAATTAAATCAATTCCATTATTAAACGCTCAAGATTTTTCTCAAGAGAATAATATGGCTAAAACACTTTATGAGAAAAATAATGGAGACAAACTAGCCATTACAAATATTTTAGTGGTTGATATTACCAACAAAAGATATCAAAAATACGCAGGTTCTAAAGGTTTAAAAACTATTTCGGTAGAACTTAATAAAAACGATGAATGTATATTAATAGCTTGGTTAAGAAATGGAGATATAGGGTATTTAACAGCCGATGAGTTTAATAATATTGAGATAAATGATGAAAGACAAGCCTTAATTCAATTGAATATTATAAATAAAAAAATTGCTTCAGTGCAAATGATAAGAAATCAGTTAAACTTCTAAAACCAATCACTATGCAAACATCAAAAACCATCCTAAGCATTGCTATAAGCGTGTTGTTTATTACTAGTTGTCAAAATGATAGTAACACATCTGATGATGTACAAGGCTCAACAGATTTAACCTATGTGCCAAATGAAGATAGAAAACTATCGTTTATTAAACCACCAATTTTAGGAAAAGAACCAGCTTTTGAAAATTTTACAATAGATGCACAAAAAGATGAAGAAATAACTACCGAGAATGGTACGAAAATTACCATTTATAAAAACTCGTTAGTTGATAAAGCTGGTAATGTTGTAAGTGGTAAGGTAGAAATTAACTACAGAGATTATCACAATCCCTTAGAAGTTTATTTAAGTGGTATACCAATGAATTATGATTCGGTAGGAGTAGAGTATGTATTTGAAACAGCAGGAATGTTTGAGTTAAAAGCCTCACAAGATGGGAAGGAGATCAGTTTAAAACAAGATGGAAAAATTGATTTAGATTTTATATCAACTAGTAACGAACAAGATTTTAACTTTTATGAGTTTGATGAAGCTAAAGGAGAGTGGATTGTTGAAAGTAAAGAAATTAAAACCAAAACATTGTTGAATTCAAACTCGGGCAAGACAGCTTTAATAAAACCTATAGCTCAAAATAAAAATAATTATGCTTTTGATATGGAGCTGGATAAGAGCACCTATCCAGAGTTAAGTCAGTATGAAGGCACTATGTTCGAAGTAAAAGAAGGAGAAGTATTTAATTCAATGTATTATAATATACAGTGGGACAATGCTGAGGTGAAAAAACTTTCTGGCAACAACTATCAATTAACACTAATTAAAGAAGATACATCCATTTTGGTAAAAGTAAAACCTGTAGTGGCAACCAATCAGTATAAAAAAGCAATGAATAAGTACAATAACCAAATGGCTGAAAATAAAAAGAAACAAGAAAACAGAAGTGAATTTGATGTTTATTCTACTTCAACTATAGCTTACAACACTAATATGTCGGCTCAATCAATTATTATCAGGGAGTTTACTTTAAATGGTTTTGGAATTTATAATCTTGATAAGCCAGGTATTATGCAGCCTAATGGAGAAGTTAAAACATTGCTAGTAAATAGAAATGATGAAGAACAAAAACTTGATAAGTTGAGTTATACCGTAGTTAACTTAAATAGAAATGCAATTGTAAATTTATTTGGAAAACCCAAGTATTACAAGGGGGCTTTAACTGTCGTATGGTCTATTCTTAATGAAAATGAGATGATTATCATTTATCCTGAGCAATTTAGAACAATGCAAGACAGAAAATTGATTACAAGTACCTATTCTATAGATGAAGGCATATCTTTATTAGATGATATTATTGCCAATAGGTAGGTTTGATTAAATAAAACTTCTTTGCTATAAAAAAAAACGTAAATCAATTAGCGTTTTTTTTATGCTCATAATTTCTGACTTGTCTTTCTTGAAAAATAAGTTAAAAAAGAAACTCGAATAATCTACTTATATTCAATATGTTACGCTGGGTTGTTTATTTATAACTTAGAAATCCAAATAAAATAGTAGTTTTTTCAAACAACTTGTTAAAAAATATTGGTTTTTTTGATTTAATTACTATTTTTACTGCCCGATTGTTAAATAATTAAAAGAATGAAAGCAGTACACGTAGTTGTTGAAGAAATTATAAAAAAATCACCATTTTTAGAAGAAGCATTAGCAGAGGGTTTAATCAATTTATCATCACTTTCTCGCCAAATAAAAGCAGAAATTGATGAAGAATTAAATAAAGATGTTAAAATTGGAGCTATCGTTATGGCTTTAAAAAGATTATCTCCCAAATTTGATCCTACTTTTCAAATTAAAATTAGAAAAGTGGTAAATAAATTAGGAGATATTACTGTTCGTTCAAAAATTACTTATTATACTTTTGAGAATTCTGAATCTTTAATAGATTGTCAATCACTGTTGCTTAAGAAACTAAAAGGTAAAAAAGATATTTTCTTTGCTTTCTCTCAGGGAGTTTATGAAACTTCCATTATTTTAAGTGATTCAGAAAACAATGATATCAATGATATTTTTAAGAATGAAAAACAGCTGCAAGCATCAACAGGGCTTTCTTCATTAACCATTAAGTTACCAAGCGAAAATGCAGATGTTTCAGGTATTTACTACTTTATTTTAAAAAAATTAGCTTGGGAAGGAATTAATATTTTAGACATTATTTCTACCATGCATGAGTTTACTATTATTGTGAATGACGAAAATATTGATAGAGCATTCTCAATACTTAAAAACATTAATAGGTTGGGATAACTATTCCATTATTTTTCTAACGTACAAAGTCAATAATTTCTAATCATCAGCCTTCCGATTTTCTCACCTCAATCTTCTTGATTGTCGTGAAATTCTTGAGATATTTTCTCGAATTTAATAATGTTATCTTTATCAATAAAGTTAAGAGGAGTACAAACACCATCTCTACAACTGTAACATTTCAATTTATCTCTAAATACAGCAGATTTGTAAATGGATTTTCCGAGTAACATTCTTGCAGCTTCCTGAACTCCCTCAACAATAGAAGGATGAGGATGAATCATGTGTGCTAACTCTTCAATTCCTTTATCCATATACATTAATAAAGCAATAGTTTGGATTGCTGAAGAAGCGTGATAACCAACAGCTCTCATTCCTAAAACTTTCATGTCAGCATCATCAGAAACAATCAATTTGAAAAAACCTTGAGGTTTTCCCATAGAAATTGCTCTGGCAATGGTAGAATAATCCACTTTAGCTACTTTGTAAGGAATATTTTCTTCTCTAAGCATTTGTTCATTAGCTCCAACAGAAGCAACCACCGGATCTAAAAACATAATAGTAGAAACGTTTTCATAGTTAATCGGGTTTAACGCTTTTTTAGAGAACATTCTGGCAACAGCATGTCTGGCTTCTCTTTCTCCAACATTATAAAGTGGGAGCCTTCCTGAAACATCTCCTACAGCATAAATATTTGGAATATTGGTTTGTGTGTCATTATCTCCAATATGAACCCCTCTATTACTCATTTTTACTCCGGCATTTTCAATATTTAATTTTTCAATATTTGGAATTCTGCCAATAGAAATAAGTGCTTTTTCTACATGAATAACCTCACAAGCACCATCAGCGTGTTCAATTTCGTATTCTACTTCTCCATTAACAATTTCTAACCTTTTTAAGTTGGCTGTTTGGTGTATGGTTACATTTTTCTTTTCCATATTGCTGGAAATCAGTTCTGAAATATCTTCGTCTTCAAAAGGAAGAATTCTTTCTGCTCTATCAATAATATATACTTTGGTTTTACCAAAATTGGCAAACATTGTAGCAAACTCACAACCAATAACACCTGCACCAATAACTACCAAACTTTTTGGAAAGTCATCTATATGCATAATACCATCACTGGTTAAAATAGTTTTTTCATCAACTTCAATATTTGGAAGAACTCTTGGTCGGCTACCCGAAGAAATTACAGTATTTTCAGCATAAATTATTTTTTCAGAACCATCATCTTTAGTAATTTTTATTTCTTTATTGGTTACAAAGCTTCCTAAACCTTTTTCGTAGGTAATTAATCCTGTTTCGGCATGTATAATTCTAAGATGACATGATAATTGAAATTTCCTTTCAAAAATAGCTTCTTCTATGGTTTTCTTAACTTCTTCAAAAGTAATATCTAAGTTTCTGTCGGCTCTTTCTTTACCTAATTCATCATAAACCTTTTTAAAACGAGAGGAAAGTTCCCACATGGTTTTTGAAGAAAGTGCTCCATTGTAAATTCCTGCTCCACCTAATTTGTCTTTTTCAATTAAAATAACTTTTTTCCCAAAATCTATAGCTCTCATAGCGGCTGCATACCCTGCTGGTCCACCACCAATTACACACAAATCGTATTTTTCCATAGTTGTTAATTCCTTTGTAATCAATAATTGATTGGTTAGTTAATCAGTATTCTTCAGCCCAATTTTTTAGTTCTTCTTCCGTCCATAGGTCAGGAAAAAATACTCTTCGCTGATATTTAGGATGTAAATATTTTTGCCATTCGCTTCCTCCTGTTGCTTCAATTACTTTGTCTTTAGACTCTAAGTATTGTTTTGCAGCATTTAGATGAACTATAGGCCATTTAATATTAAATTCTATATCTAAATCTTTTAATGCCTGAATTAGTTTAGGATTATTTTTTTCAGATGTTGGCATAGTAATATATTTTTGCCAAATATTTTTGTCTTTATAATATTCTGCCATTTCTATAAATTGGGCTAAATATTTTTCTTCAAAATGCTGAAGCGTTAATGATTTCTTGCCTGTTTTATGGTCTTTCCCTGCTGCTTGCCAATAAATATTATCAAAAAGGTAAGGAAAATCATGAATATTGGTAAGGTTGTTTTTTAATCTGGGATCAACTAAGTTTTTAATGTCTGTTGCACAAATTTCTGCTTGACGAAAAGAAGCACACTGGAAACCACTTGCCGGTGTTAGGGTAAATCTAAATTGATTATACTGCTCCGGATCCATTCCCAAACGCATTACATCAAAAGAATTAGCAAGCATTTGAATGTATCTGTTCATTCTGCCAACTTTCTCAATAAAATAGTTAGCGGTAATATTTTCTTTTTCACAAACTTGATAGATTTCATGTAACATCATGTTTAGTAATAACTCGGTAACTTGATGGTACATGATAAAAACCATTTCATCAGGGAAATTGGTTCTTGGTTTCTGTAAACTTAATAATGATTCTACTTCAATATAGTCCCAATAATCTATTGGTTTTGCATGTAATAACCCCTTTAAATAAGCTTCTGTATCTTGCCCTAAATCCTTGTATTTTGTTTCAATTTGTTGTATAAGATGAGCGTATTTCTCCATAATTCTATCAAGATGTTAAATCAGTAACAATATTATTAAAATTATCACAGAAAAAAGATGATAAAAGTTAGAAAATAGAATGTTTTTTTAAGAAGTTGCAAGTAAAGTTAAAAAACATTTTATTCTTCATTTAACCAATCTATGGCTTTACTGTAGTCGTTAAATACTTTTGTAGGGGTTTTTGGTCGGTTAAATTTCACAAAAAAATTAGCTATCATTCTAGTAGGCATATTGTTAACTACAAGCGCAATTTTTTTTCTAATGGGCAAAATTTCGGGATCGTTAGCAAAAAAATTTCTGGCATCATTTGAGACACTTGAGTATTTGTTTCTAGCATCAACAACAACACAGAATGGTTGATTGTTGGTTATTTTGATAAATGCTTGGTCAATTTCGATAGCATCTTCTAGCTCTATTTCATAATTATCATCAAATTTCAATAAGTAAAGATTGTGCTGTAAATGAATAATTTCAGCATGGTTTAATTGAGTATGTATATTGTTTGCTACCATATTGGTTGCTAAGGTAATATATTAGTTGAAGATTAAAAATTAATTTTTAATTATTTTCGTTTTACTAAAGCATAAAAATCATTTTCTAAGGCTAAATAGCCTTGGTCATAACAGAAATAATATACATTGCCTGTTTTAGTGGTATAAATGGATGTGAAGTGATGAAAATCAAAATCTTCATCTAATAATTTTTGCTTAGTGACTTTGCATTTATCATTTGGATTTAATTTTTCAAGGATTCTCCAATTTTTTCTAAGTCTATTGTTGGTATTTCTAATAAGGTTAGTACTGTCTTTATTAATTTTGTTGTTGTAGGCATTACGACAATAATCTGAGCAAAACTTTTTATCAGCTCTTCCTGAAAATGCTTCGTTACACTCTAAACATTGCTGTTTTTGCATGAGTTTTAGTTAAAATGATTGGAATGGTAAATATAAATATTTTTAGCTATACATCAAATACTTACTTTTGAACCATAAATTTTGCTTAATAAATATGGATAAAAAAATTGTTACCTACTTAAAGAAAAACAATGTACTTACTATTGCTACATCAGTTAATAATCAGCCTTATTGTGCCAATTGTTATTATGTTTTTGATGAACTTAATTTTCATTTTGTTTTTTTATCTGACGAAAGTACTAGGCATATTGCTGAAGCCTTGGAGAATAATAAAATTGCAGGAACAGTTACAACCGATAATAAATCTATTGCTAAAATTCAAGGGGTACAGTTTGTTGGAGAGTTTATTGTGCCCGATGAGGTTGAACAAGCTGTTTTTTATGAAGTTTATTATGCTAAATATCCATTTGCAAGAGCAAAACCATCTAAAATTTGGGCAATTAAATTAGCATATATTAAAATGACAGATAATACTTTGGGTTTTGGAAAAAAATTATATTGGGAAAGATGAAAAAATTAAGAAGTTAAAACATTTACTTCGGCAATTCCATGAATAAGATATTTTCTTTTTGTAGTAAGTTCTTCACACAAATAACGCGTTCTTCTTTTTTCTCCTTTTTTAAAGGTTCTCTTATTGTTTAAAGTGAAAACAGTTCCGTGTTCTAATTCCATTAAGTGAACTAAGTTATTGGTTGGGTTGTATTTGTTTAATGCCTTGGTCAATTGAGCATCTGCTTGCGATGAAGCTTTGGGTTGCTTGGCATGTTTTATAACCACAGGAGTTAAATCGTTAGGAAATACTTTGTTTTCTAATAAAACAGTAAGCAATTCTGTAAAGGTATTTTTCCATTCTTTTCCATGCGGATTTACTTTGTTTTTGTATTTGTTCCACACCAATAAATGAGCAAATTCATGCGTAAGTGTAATTAAAAAAGAGTAGGAGTTAAGGTTTTGGTTTACTGATATTTTGCAAAGATGTTTTCCTACTTCGCCTCTAAAATCGCCTAATTTGGTAGTTCTTTTTTTGGTAATGTTTAATATAAAAGGTGTTTGTGTAAACCAATTTTTTAAAATGGGCATACTTGCTTCAGGTACATATCTCGATAATATTAAACAGTCTTTTTCCGTCATCTTAGATTAAGAAAAAATAGTATAAACAATCCAACTGGAAATATAGGCTAAGGCTCCCATATAAACCACTTGAATAATAGGCCATTTGTAAGATTTAGTTTCTCTGTAAACAACAGCAAGAGTCGCCATACATTGCATAGCAAAAGCATAAAATATTAATAAAGAAAAGGTCGTGGCTTTGTTATAAAGTCTGTCGCCTGTTTCAGGGTTTTTTGCTTGTAGCATTTTTTCTCTGATGGAAGTGGTGTTATCTTCATCACCAACACTGTATAAAGTTGCCATAGTTCCTACAAAAACTTCTCTGGCAGCAAAAGAGGTTACTAAAGAGATGCCTATTTTCCAATCGAAACCTATTGGTTTAATTAATGGTTCAATGGTTTTTCCTAAATAAGCAGCATAAGAAGCTTCTAATTTTTCTGAGGCTATTAAATTATTTATTTCGTCTTCACTTTCGTTTTCGTAAGCAGGTGAAGCATATTTTTCTTCAATTTTTTCAAAAGTATCTCCCGGACCGTAAGAAGAAAGTCCCCATAATACAATAGAGATGGCAATGATTATTTTTCCTGCTTCAAAAAGAAATACTTTTACTTTATTATAAACCGAAAAGCCTACATTAGACCATCTAGGTAAACGGTAAATAGGCATTTCCATAATAAAATTCGATTTTCCTTTAGATTTTAAAATCCATTTAAAAACTAAAGCGGCAAAAAGTGCTGCAAGGAAACCAATAAGGTAAAGTCCCATCATTACAATTCCTTGCAGGTTAAAAATGCCCACTTGCTCTTCTGTGGGAATAACTAAAGCTATTAATAAAGTATAAACTGGAATCCTAGCAGAGCAACTAATTAATGGCGATACCATTATGGTAATTAATCGCTCTTTTAAATTATTAATAGAACGAGTACTCATAATTGCAGGAACGGCACAGGCAATAGAACTTATTAATGGAATAATAGATTTTCCGTTTAAACCGAAAGGACGTAATAATCTATCCATTAAAAAACTAACTCTAGACATATAACCGGTATCTTCTAAAATGGTAATGAAGGCAAATAACAAAGCGATTTGTGGAACAAAAATTACAATGCCACTTAGTCCTGCTAAAATTCCGTTAACAATTAAATCGCTTAACACACCTTCTGGTAGCCAACTTTCTACCAAACTACCAAGCAAGGAAAAACCTTCTTCAATAAGTTCCATTGGATATGCTGACCAAGAAAAAATAGCTTGAAAAATAACAAACAGGATACTTAAAAAGATGAGGTAGCCGTATATTTTATGGGTTAAAATATTGTCAATTTTTTTGGTTCTATCTATCCATTTGTTCGCTTCACCACCTTTTAAACAAGATAGTAAAATAGTGGTTATTTTTTCGTATCGCTCAGTGGCAGTTAATGCAATAAGTTTTGTTGGCTTAAATTTGTAATTGGTAATAACTTCTTTTAGCTCATTTATGCCTTTTTTTATACGAGCATTTACCGGAACTACAGGGATTTGTAGTAAAGCGGATATTTTATCCAAATCAATACATTGCTTACTTTTTTGAAGTAAATCCATCATGTTTAAAACCAATACAACAGGTTTTCCCAAATCAATAATTTGCGTACAAAGAAATAAGTTTCTTTTTAAGTTAGTAACATCTGCTACTACAATAATTAGTTCATCATCCGTAATATTTTTAATGGTGTTCGCAGCTACTCTTTCATCTTCAGCTTCAGGGTTTAAGCTATAAGTTCCTGGCAAATCTACCACTTCAATTTGTTGGTTGTTGATATTGGTATAGCCTGATTTTTTATCTACTGTGACCCCTGGAAAATTTCCTGTTTTTTGAGTTAGTCCTGTAAGTGCATTGAATAAAGAACTTTTACCGGTGTTAGGGTTTCCAACAAGGTAAATAGTTTTAACAGGTAGGTTATTTTTGGTTGATGAACTCAGCTTGTCTTAGTTTTTTCGATTAATATTTTTTTTGCATCTTCTTTTCTAATGCTAATATAATTGAGTCCGGAAGTAATTAAAATAGGGTCTTTTAAAGGGGCAATACGATCAAGCTTTACGTCTTCACCAACAATAAAACCCATATTTAACATTGATTCTTCTAATTGTTCATCAAGTATTTGAACAATTTGTGCAGATTCGTTTTCTTTAAGTTCATCTAAGGTCATCAGCAATAGTTATTTAGATTTAGTCTAAATAGAGGGTTCAAAAGTAGATTAAAAAGCTGATATTTTCAATGATTTTTGTCAGAAAAATTGGATAAACTCCATTTAGGACAAGTATTGCATTTATCTTTTTTCCCTAAGAAACAAGAGGACAGAGATAATAAAACTCCAAAAGTGATAATGAGGTATTTTATTCTTCGGTTCATACTGCTAAATTAATTATTTTTTTGGAACATAGAAATTTCAAAAATAGTAAGAGTATTATATTTTGATTAATAAACCTTTTATTTTTTTTACATTTGTGGCTTACATTCTATAATGATAACACTTTTTGAGAACATAGGAGCTTATTTTATCTTATTATCGAGGGTATTTAAAAAACCAGATAATTATAAATTAATTTTTAAACAGACTATTCATGAAATGGTAAGTTTAGGAATTGGTTCTTTGGGCTTAATTGCTATCATTTCGGTATTTATGGGAGCGGTTGTTACTATACAAACAGCTACCAACATGAATAATCCATTACTTCCTGGTTACTTAGTTGGTTTTGCTACTAGAGAGTCGTTTATATTAGAATTGGCTCCAACAGTTATGTCGTTAATTTTAGCAGGTAAAATCGGTTCTAATGTAGCTTCAGAAATTGGAACTATGAGAATTTCTGACCAAATAGATGCATTAGAAATTATGGGAGTAAATTCTGCTTCATACCTTGTATTTCCTAAAATAGTTGCTTCTTTAATTTTTATTCCAATTATTGTTATTTATAGTATGGCATTAGGAATAATAGGTGGTTTATTGGTTTCTATGTATTTTGATGGTATGACATTAAATGATTATATTTTAGGAATTAGATTTGATTTTAAAATGTTCTCCATTACCTATGCTTTAATCAAATCTGTATTTTTTGCATTTATTATTACCAGCATACCCTCTTATTTTGGATACTATGTAAAAGGTGGAGCATTAGAAATAGGTAAAGCTAGTACTAAATCGGTAGTTTATAGTAGTATAACTATACTTATTATTAATTACTTGCTTACACAAATGTTATTGGTATGATAGAAGTAAAGAATTTATATAAATCGTTTGGTGAACACCATGTGTTACAAGATATTTCTGTAAGTTTTGAGCCTGGAAAAATTAACTTAATAATAGGAGGGAGTGGTTCAGGAAAATCTGTTTTAACAAAGTGTATGGTAGGCTTACACGAAATTGATAGCGGATCTATTAAATATGATGGAAAAGAGTTTACTACTATGAATTTTAAACAGAAAAAAGAAATTCGTAAAGATATAGGTATGCTTTTTCAGGCGTCAGCATTGTTTGATTCTCTTACTGTTGAAGAAAATGTATTGTTTCCTTTAGAAATGTACACCAAGCAAACTAGAAAAGAGATGCTTGAGAGAGTTGATTTCTGTTTGGATAGAGTAAACTTAGAAAATGCGAATAAACTTTACCCTGCTGAGCTGAGCGGTGGAATGAAAAAAAGAGTAGGGATAGCTAGAGCAATTGCTTTAAATCCTAAATATCTTTTTTGTGATGAACCTAATTCCGGATTAGATCCTTTTACAGGAATTGTTATCGACCAATTAATTCAAGAAATTACTAAAGAGTATAACATGACTACCATAGTAATTACACATGATATGAACTCTGTTATGGAAACAGGAGAAAATATTATGTTTTTGTACCAAGGTAAAAATTGGTGGCAGGGGGACAATAATGAGATTGTTAAATCTGATAATAAGGAACTTTCTGAATTTGTTTTTGCTTCTAAAATTATGAAGCAGTTTAAGAATATTTAACAGTTAAATTTACAACACAAAAAAACCGCTATGAATTTCATAGCGGTTTTTTTGTGTATTGAGAGAGTTGTTAATTATCTAACATAGAATTTTTTTGTAATTGTCCCTTCGTTTGAAGTTAAATTAACCATGTAAATTCCACTTGACAAATTACTTAAATCAACTAATTCAGTTTGACTGTTTACATTAATTGAAGCAACATTTTTACCATCAATTGAGATAACGTTAATCATTCCATTGGTAATGGTAGTATTCATTTTAACTGTAACTTGGTTGTTTTGGTTACTGATAAATTGAATAGCGTTTTCGAAATTAACTTCATTAACACCTACAGTTCCCATATCTCCTGCAGCAATTGCAGTATTAGGAGTAGCGTTATAAGCATAGTCTTTAATGGTCATAGAAGTGCCGTTTGAGGCCATTTCTACTCTTACCCAACCGTAATGAGTAGATCCTGAAATATCAAACCTAACACCAATATAGCCTTCAGTACCTAAAAAATTACCATAAGAATAAGGCCCATATTGAATATTAGCTGGAGGACCAAAATATGTACTTTGTACATTTCCTACAATTCCTTGGGCTTGGTAAAAAGTACCTGCTGCACCAATGGCATTGCCATTAGGTACATTTGAAGGGTAATCAGAAGAGGCACCCATCCAGCCATTAGTTGCAGGAGCTGCCGTACCAAATAAAGCAACACCGGCATCGTAGCTTAATGTATAAGGAACTTGTAGAGTACCAGCAGTGAATACACCGGTTACAGTACCACTAGCAGCTACCAACCCCATGTCAATAACAGCATCACCATCTAAATTTAATAGATATTGAGCTGTTCCTGTAGGAGTTAATACTACATCCGGATTAATGTCTGTATAGGTTACCTGAGCAGATGCTCCTGCAGCAGCAGTAACACCGGTAGCTAAAGCAGCATATCTTTTAATTTTTAAGTTAAGATTGTTAGATTTTTCCATAGTATAAAGTTTAAATTAATATGTAAATTTTAAAATCAGCGACTAAATTAGTAAATTATTTTTTTATTTTGTTACGATATAAAGATTTATCTATAATTTCTTTCATTTTATCGATGTTTCCATCATGTTCAATAAATGATAAAATTGTATGTAACTCTTCTTCTGTATTTTCAAGAACATCGGTATAATTAACATCCAGCATCTCAACATTTGGTTGACTATCTACCCAAGCTTCTACTTTTTGTAATTGTTTTTGAAAAGCTTCACTTAGTTTTAATGGAAAAGTTTTAGATTTCACATCTTTTTCTTTTCCCAACATAACTTGTTGACTTTGTAAGACCTCATTCATATCTCTTCTCATAAATATAATTCTGTAATCATAATTAGAAGGTAAAAAAGGTAATAATTGGGCAATAATTTTAACAGCTTTTCCATTAGCGTTTGGTAACCAACTTTTATCAACCATTAATTTTTTTACAGGTTCATATTCATAATACCCTTTAGGATTATTATTATCCGCTTCTCTTTTCTTATCTGTTAATACAGGGAAGCCTGATGCATCTATTATTTGCATCATCATAGAGGTGCCGGAACGAGGTAATCCGGAAACAATAGTTATTTTACCTTTAATGTTATTATTTAAAAAGTCTTTATGTGATTTAGCTTTATCAGGAGCATTTAATTCATTTTCATATAAATCAACTAGCCATTTATGTGCTTTAGTCATTCCAGGTATCATAGAAACAGCTACTTCAAAAGCTTGAGCAGCCTCTGTTATATTTCCTGTTTTAACTAATGCTTCACCTATATGGTAGTGAGCATTTGGAAAATAATAATTAGTATCAATGGCTAAAAACAATTCATCTAAGGCTTGTTCATAATTATTTAATCTTAAAAAAGAGAGCCCTAATCCGTGATGAGCTATTGAATTAGTATCATCAATAGAAAGAGCTTTAATGAATGCTTCTTGAGCATCTTCCCATTTATGTCTTAACATACAAACTTTGCCCATATTTAGATATAAGTCTAATGAATTAGGCGTTTTTTTCAACACTTTTTCAAAACAAACCATTGCTTTTTTAGGTCTGTTAAGATGCATTAAAAGTTGACCTTCAACAAAATCAATATAGTTCGGAAGTTCTATTTCCTTCATGATACTTCTGTTCTTTTTCTTTTTTTCTTCTTCTGTCAGTTTAGCTTCTTCTTCCTCTATTATTACTTGTAAGTCTTTTAATCTTTCTATAAGGTCTTTACATTTTGCATACTTTCTTTTTTGCAAATAACATTGAGCCAATCGTTGTCCATAACGTATTTCTCTGGGGTTATCCTCAACAAGTTCCTCTAAAAGTTCAATTGCTTTATCTGTTTTGTTTCCATCAATTAAATTTCTGGCTACATAATATTTAGATTCTTGTTTTGTAGAGTTTATTCTAGCAGAAATATTTTCATCAGGAGCATCAATATAGCCAAGTTCAATTAATTGCTGCATTGCTTCTTGAGCAGCCCAAGGATCTTCTTGTAAGTCAGAAGGGTGCATTCCACATTCGCCTTCAACCTTTTCCCAATCTTTAATGGTATCTACTTTTATAGGTTTATCAAATGCTTGTATTAAAGGTTTCCCCTCCATATTTTCTCCAACAGGAAGCCCAAATAGCGTTAACAATGTTGGGGTAACATCTAAAACAGATGCCCCATGTATCATTTCTCCTTTTTTTATTCCCGGACCTCTCATACAAATTATACCATAAGGACTATGTTCTTGTGCTGGAGCTGCAGGTTCTTTTATTAAGTATTTAGGTCTTAGGTGGTCAGAATGAAAACCATGGTCAGAAACTATCATGACAATAGTGTCATCATCTACCATTTGTAACGTTCTATCAAGCATCATATCATGAAACATGTACCCGGCATTAACAACGTCCTTATAATTTTCATATAATTTTTTTGGAATACCTTTTCTATGTGGAGGATGAAATTTCATTGTTAGATGCGAAAAATGATCTATAGCATCATGATAAACAGCCATAAAATCCCATTCTGTTTCTCTTTGTAGATATGTTGATGCAGCGTGTATTGATGCAGCGTGAGCTAATATTTTTGCAACACTAACAGGTCTTTTGTCTTTTTTAGTATCAATGTCTTTAATGTTAGGAATAAAAGGAGCTATATGCGCTCCTGTCATTTCAGATGGGTGTACTCTCAGTTCCTTTAATATATCAACCATTTCTTTAGGATGAATAGTTCCATCAGGCATATCCCATTCTTCTCCTAAGGGTTTATTGGCTTGCTGAAATAAATTAGAGACCATTACTCCATTAATTGGCTCAGCAGGATTACTAGGCCACCAGCCTACAACGTTAGATTTTAATTCATTTTGATGTAAAATATTCCAAATTGCCTTAACTTTTCTTGAAGTGCTTGTTACTGGTCTAATGCCGCTATTATCGGCAAGAGGTTCAACAAACCCGGTTATCCCATGTTTATCAGCTCTGTACCCTGTTGCCATAGATGTCCAGAGCATTGGAGAAAGAGGAGGGTCTAAGGTTTTTATCTTACCATGAACACCTTCTGAAATAAATTTTGCCAAAGTTGGCATTTTACCTTGTTGAATTAATGGATATATTACCTTCCAATCTGCTGCATCCCAACCAATAAGAAGAACTTTTTTTGCTAATTTATTTTTTTGCATTTTTTTTGCTTGTATTTGTTTTTTTCTTTTTTAATTCTAAATCTCTCTTTTTTCTCCAAGAGAGTAACCCAATGTCGCCATGAGCTAAAATTCCAAGACTTCCTTCAATAGGGATTTCAACAGTTTTATCTTTCTTTGTCATAAATTTATAAATTATAAAATACGCAATATTGAATTTTGATTTTCACAAAAGTAACAAAACTATTTTTTAGAGGAAATATCAAGAGGAGTTAGTTAATAAATAGTTAGGAATATCATAATTATAAATAGATTAATTATAACTTTTAAGAGAATGTTAAAAAAATATTAGCAATTCATTTTTAATGTTAAATATATTATGAGTAAATTTGGACTTTACAAACATTAAAAACCAAAAATAAAAGTTATGAAAAAAATTTACTTAAGTATAATGGCTGTGTCAATAGGCACTTTGTCTTTTGGGCAGGTTGCAGTAAAGAAAGCACATCCATTACGAACAGAAACAAACAATGAAGAAGTAGTAAAACAACTTCCTATAGAAAAACCTAAAGGAGCATTAATTTGGGATGATGATTTTTCAGTACCAAGTAATTGGGCAATGTCAAATACAAGTAGTCCGGCTACCGATTGGATTATAACAACAAATATAAATGCTTCTCCTGCTGGAGCTGGATTAAATCCAGCGGGGATGACTACTGCTGCTAATGGCTATGCTCTTATTGATTCTGATGCACAAGGTGGTACTGCTTCGCAAAATGCATTAATTTATTCTACTACACCATTTAGTACTATTGGAATTTCAGCAGTTTCAATATCATTTCAACAAACTCATAGAAGATTCCAAGAAACAACTTCTGTTATTGTAAGTACTAATGGTGGAACAACATGGACTGAGTTTGAGGTGAATGCAGCAATGAGTCCTAATACTAATTCTCCAAATCCGGAATTAATTACAGTTAATATATCTAGTGCTGCAGGAAATCAGGCTGCTGTCCTTATTGGATTTAAATATGTTGGTGCTTGGGATTGGTTTTGGGCTGTTGATGATGTAGAAGTTAGAGAAGCTGAAAATAATGATTTAGTAGGATTTAATGGGTTTTATGGTTCTCAATTAGGATTAATACCTTACACTAGAATTCCAGTTGCTCAAAATCAACCTATTATTTTTTCTCAAGAAGTAACGAATATTGGTGCTGCGACACAAACGGGAACTGTATCTACAGCTAGTATTAATTCTGGTGCAGTTTACGCAGGCGTGTCAAATTCGGTAAACTTAGCTTCTTTAGCATCTGATAGTTTATCTCCACCAGCATTTACTCCAGCTACAACAATTGGAGTAGCTCACAATTTAGAATTAATAGTTTCGTCTGACTCTACAGATGTTAGCCCAACAAATAATGTTAATTCTTTTCCTCCATTTGAGATATCTCAATATATTTATGCATTAGATGATTTTGGAACTCCGGGTAATGGTGGTGGACCAAGACCAGCACCATCTACTTCTGTAGAGTATGAAGCAGGTAACTTTTTTGATATTGTAGCTAATCAAGATGT
>DEMN01000001.1:0-98300 GCA_002359215.1 Flavobacteriales bacterium UBA2669
TTGGTTCAAACTAATGGACTTCTACATTTAAATAAAAGCACTATTTTTAGTAATATTGACCTTTACTAATTTAATGTTGGAAATATGTCAAACACAGCTAAAATAAACGAGTACATACAAAGTAATAAGCAAAGATTTTTAGAGGAATTAATAGATTTATTGAAAATTCCATCAATAAGTGCTGATTCTAAATACAACAAAGAAACTTACCAAACTGCCGAAGAAGTTAAAAAAAGATTAGTTGAAGCAGGAGCAGATAATGTTGAAATTTGTGAAACGAAAGGACATCCTGTTGTTTATGGAGAAAAAATTATTGACACTAATTTACCAACAGTTTTGGTTTACGGACATTATGATGTTCAGCCACCGGATCCATTAGATTTGTGGGCATCACCACCTTTTGAACCTGTAATTAAGAAAACAGAAAACCATCCCGAAGGAGCTATTTTTGCAAGAGGAGCTTGTGATGATAAAGGACAAATGTATATGCATGTAAAGGCTTTTGAAGCCATGATGAAGACCAACACGCTTTCATGCAACGTGAAATTTATGATTGAAGGAGAAGAAGAGATAGGGTCAGAAAATTTAGAAACATATATTAAAGAAAATAAAGAAAAGCTTAAAGCAGATGTTATTATAATTTCTGATACAGGGATAATTGCAAATGATAATCCTTCTATAACAGTTGGACTTCGAGGGTTAAGCTACATGGAAGTTGAGGTTACAGGCCCAAACAGAGACTTACATTCAGGTTTATATGGAGGTGCTGTTGGTAATCCAATAAATATTCTTTGTGAAATAATAGCTAAGTTGAAAGATGATAAAAATAAAATTACCATACCAGGCTTTTATGATAAAGTAGAGATTATTAGTGAAGAAGAAAGAGCCGAAATGGCAAAAGCTCCATTTAGTTTAGAAGCATACAAAAAGTCTATTGGATTAACTGATGTCGATGGAGAAGAAGGTTACACAACAAATGAAAGAAATTCAATTAGACCAACTTTGGATGTGAATGGAATTTGGGGAGGATATACAGGAGAAGGAGCAAAGACTGTATTACCATCAAAAGCATATGCTAAAATTTCTATGAGATTGGTTCCTCATCAAGATTCTGATGAGATCTCTGATTTATTTACTGAATATTTTAAGAGTATTGCTCCTCCATCGGTGAGTGTAAAGGTTACACCGCATCATGGTGGAACACCTTATGTAACTCCAATTGATTTTTCAGGATATTTAGCTGCCAAAAACGCTATGGAAGCTACTTTTGGAAAAGCGCCTATACCCGTTAGAAGTGGAGGAAGTATTCCTATAGTTGCTTTGTTTGAACAAGTATTAGGATTAAAATCTGTTTTAATGGGGTTTGGATTAGATTCTGATGCCATCCATTCTCCCAATGAGCATTATGGTGTATTTAATTATTTTAAAGGAATAGAGACCATACCATTGTTTTTTGAGCAATTTGCTAAATTACATAAATGAGAAAGTTGAAAAATATCATCATATTACTTTCTGTTTTTTCGCTATTCGGTTGTATGGAGTATAAGGAAGTTAAGCTTGTAGAAGTTAAACAAGTGGCTGTTAGAGTTTTTTCTATGAAGGAAATAAGGCTTGTAGCCTATATGCAAATTCATAACCCTAATAATTATAAAATAACTATAACAGAAGCAGATATGGAACTTTTTGTGAAAGGTGAAAAAATAGGGAATGCTAAATTAGATAACACAATCGTTCTCCCAAAAAACTCAAATGAAGTGTATGAAGCTTTGGTTTTTACTCCAATGAATGAAATGCAGACAAACGCAATTCCAACAATATTAAGTGTGATAGGTCAGCCTACTGTGCCTGTTCATGTAAAAGGATATGTAAAAGGAAAAGTGAAAGGTGTTGCTAAAAAAATTCCAGTTGAATTTACAGATGACGTTAGATTAAAGCGTTAGATTTTTATAAAATTCATTTTCTATCGCTTCACTTCTTTTAACCACTTTTTTTGCCCACTCAATCAGTAAATCAACTTTTTCTTGATTAGTTAATTGCCAATTAATGTCGGATGATTTAAGTCGTTTGGAAATTTCATACATGCAAATTGCTCCTGAAACAGAAATATTTAAACTTTCTGTAAATCCATACATAGGTATTTTTACATGTTCATCAGCGTTGTTTAATACTAAATCAGACAATCCATCTTGTTCGGTGCCAAAAAATAACGCAAATTTGTTTTCAATAGGAATATTTTCAATCAAATAACTATTAGCATGTGGTGAAGTAGCATAAATTTTATAACCTTGTGATTTTAATTGGTTGATGCAACTTAGTGTATTGTTTTCTAATTCATTATGTTTGTGAATGTTTAGCCATTTTGAAGCTCCCATAACCACTTTTGGGTTAATATTGTATTCGTTTTTATTTTCTATAATATGTACATTTTGAACACCAAAAACATCGCAACTCCTTAAAATAGCACTTGCATTATGAGGCTGAAAAATATCTTCCAAAACTATTGTGAAGTGATTGGTTCTATTTGAAATAACTTCTTGAAATATAGTTTGTTTGTTTTCAGAAACAAAACTTAGTAAGTGGTCTAAAAAGGCTTTGTTTTTTAATGTCATAATAAAGCAAAAGTATTAAAAAAGCATTTAATATATTTAATTGATATTTTTCAAAAATGAAAATATGTCAGTAGCTTTTAATAAGTAAAATTAAAATTAAGACTAAAAACCACTATTTGTGCAATTATGTCATACTATAGTATCTAAAAATCTCATGGCATAAAATGTGACAAGTGTATATCACATAAAAATTATTATTAACCAAAAACTATAAATTATGTCATTAAAAATTAAACCATTGGCAGACAGAGTAATTATTGAAGCTGCCCCAGCAGAAGAAAAAACTGCCGGAGGAATTATCATTCCTGACACCGCTAAAGAAAAACCTCAAAGAGGAAAAATTTTAGCTGTAGGAAACGGAAAAAAAGATGAACCTATGACGGTTAAAAAAGGTGATGTTGTTTTATATGGTAAATATGCCGGAACAGAAATCACTATTGAAGGTAAAGATTACCTTATTATGAAAGAAGCGGACATTTACGCAATTGTTTAATTATTAAATATTAATACAAAATTATAGAACTATGGCAAAAGATATAAAATTTAATTTAGAAGCAAGAAATGGCTTAAAAGCTGGTGTTGATAAATTAGCCGATGCAGTAAAAGTAACATTAGGACCAAAAGGAAGAAATGTTATTATCGATAAAAAATTTGGTGCGCCACATGTAACAAAAGATGGTGTAACTGTTGCTAAAGAAATTGAATTAAAAGATCCTATCGAAAATATGGGAGCTCAAATGGTAAAAGAAGTAGCTAACAAAACTGCTGATGATGCAGGAGATGGAACTACAACTGCTACTATTTTAGCTCAGTCTATTATTACAACAGGATTAAAAAATGTTGCTGCTGGTGCAAACCCAATGGATTTAAAAAGAGGTATTGACAAAGCAGTTTCTGCAGTAGTTAGTGAGCTTAAAAGCATCTCTAAAAAAGTAGGAAATGACAATGAAAAAATCCGCCAGGTTGCGACTGTTTCTGCTAATAATGATGAAACTATAGGTGCTTTAATTGCTCAGGCAATGGAGAAAGTAAAAACCGAAGGAGTAATTACTGTTGAAGAAGCCAAAGGAACTGAGACTTATGTAGATGTTGTTGAAGGTATGCAATTCGATAGAGGTTATTTATCTCCTTACTTTGTTACTGATGCAGAAAAAATGATTGTGGAAATGAACAATCCATACATTTTAATTTATGATAAGAAAATTACAGGGATGAAGGATTTATTACCTGTTTTAGAGCCAGTAGCTCAATCAGGAAAACCTTTATTAATTATTGCAGAAGATGTTGAAGGAGAAGCATTGGCTACATTAGTAGTGAATAAAATTAGAGCGGGACTAAAAATTGCAACTGTTAAAGCCCCAGGATTTGGTGATAGAAGAAAGGCAATGTTAGAAGATATTGCTATTTTAACAGGTGGTACTTTAATTTCTGAAGAACAAGGGTTTAAGTTGGAAAATACAACGCTTGATATGCTTGGAACAGCTGAAAAAATTACTATTGATAAAGACAATACAACAATAGTAAACGGAGCTGGTAAAAAAGCTGATATAAAAGCAAGAGTGGAACAAATTAAAGCTCAGATTAAAACTACTACTTCAGATTACGATAAAGAAAAACTTCAAGAAAGATTAGCTAAGTTAGCTGGTGGAGTTGCTGTACTTTATGTTGGCGCAACTACTGAAGCAGAAATGAAAGAGAAAAAAGATAGAGTGGATGATGCACTTGCTGCAACAAGAGCTGCTGTAGAAGAAGGAATTGTTCCAGGTGGTGGTGTTGCTTTAATTAGGGCTGAAAAAGGTTTGAAAAACCTAAAAGGTGTAAATGAAGATGAAAATACAGGTATTGCTATTGTAAGAAGAGCATTAGAGGAACCTTTAAGACAAATAATATCTAATGCTGGTGGTGAAGGAGCTGTTGTAGTTCAAAAAATTAGAGAAGGTAAAGACGATTTTGGATACAATGCAAGAACTGAGGAATATACCAATATGTATAAAGCTGGAATTATAGACCCAACTAAAGTAACTAGAATTGCATTAGAAAATGCAGCATCAATTGCAGCATTACTTTTAACAACAGAGTGTGTGATTAGTGATGAGCCTGAAAAAGAAGAATCAGGAATGCCACCGATGGGAGGCATGGGAGGAGGAATGCCAGGTATGATGTAATAACAATACAAATAACAAAAAACCCGATTAAATTTAATCGGGTTTTTTGTTGGTTAAATTAGGAATAAAAAGGGGGTAAGTTTATTTAGAAGCTAATCCGTTAATTACAGATTGTATGGTTAGAGCTAAGTTTTTTGCATCTTTACCCTCAATACGTTGGTCAGTAATCTGAGCCATAACAAAAACATTATCTACATCATTTTCAATGTATTTTTTTCTAGCAAGGAGCACTTCTTCTAGTGTTTCAAATTTTCCGATAGAATAGATTTTGTTATCGGCACTAATTTCCACAATTTGTTCATCACCAATTGTTTCTAATATTTTATCAACCATTTCAATTGAATTTATAGGAATTGCTAAAGCGTAATAATGGTTTAGCCCAGAACGTTGAACTTGTAATAAATATTCAACTTCAATATTGCTAATTTTTTCTGGGTTATTATTGATTGCAACTCCAGAGTTAGTAATTTGATTTTTATATTGAAGTGAAATGGCATCAGCTATAGATATTTCTTCTTGGTCATTAAAAGCAATTATATTTACGTTTTTTAAATCTAATTGAAGTAATTCATTTTTTAAAGAATCTGCTTCATTAAAAGTTAAGAATTTACCAAATTGAAAATATTCTTTTTGTTGGATGGAAATTTTACTTAGGTATGGATACTCTGTAATCAACTGATTAGTCTTTTGAATGTCTTTGGCATCAATTTCGATTTGATAAACAATTCCTTTAGGTAAGTTAGGGTTGCTTGCATAAGTTGCTGAGTTAGCTAACAAAAAAGCAATAATGGCGAGATAAGTAGTAAGTGTTTTCATAGTCTTAGAGTTTTAGATGAAACAATATTGATGACTAGTGTTTGAATGATTTTTTTAAAATCTTTTATTCAAAGAACTACTTACTTAAACTGATAGAAAATGTTAAAAGTTACATAAAATATGTATATTTTTTTAAAAATTTAACAATCAGTTTGTTGATAAGAGATTAAGTTTTTTGTTTTTTCTTTTTAGCAGCAGGAAAAAGAATATTATTTAAAATCAATCTATATCCAGGAGAGTTTGGATGTAGATTTAAATCGGTGGGAGGATCTCCGACTTTATGCTGGTAGTCTTCAGGGTCGTGCCCACTATAAAAAGTCCAAGTACCTTTGCCCATTGTTCCGTGTATGTACCTAGCAATGTTTAACGATTTATTCTCTCCCATAATCAACACATCTTTTTTAATATATTGCTTGTTGTAAGAGGTAGTTTGCCCGTAAAAACCTTTAATAATTTTTTGATGGTTTTGACAGAGCATAGTGGGTACAATATCCCATTTTGCAGAAAAATCAAACAAAGTAAAATTATCTAAGTTTTGTGGAGTGTTTATATGAATAGGGACAGTAGCATCTATGGTAGAAAATTCGTATTCGTACGGATTTGTTTTTAGTGTAAAATCTTCAAAAGCGTAAGTTGTGCTATAATCAAGTTGAGTATTGTAATTAGGTGTTGTACCATCACCATCAAACATAGATTCACAAATATCTAACCCTTCAGCTGCCAAGCTAATATCTAAAGCATCTGTTCCAGAACACATCGCAAATAGAAAACCTCCGCCAACAGTAAATTCTTTTATTTTTTTAGCAACACTTAATTTTAGTTGAGATACTTTACTAAATCCAAGCTTAGCTGCTGTCTCTTCATTGTATCGTACTTGTTCTCTATACCAAGGTGCATTTTTATATGCAGAGTAAAATTTCCCATATTGCCCTGTAAAATCTTCATGATGTAGGTGTAGCCAATCGTATAATGGTAACTTTCCGTTTATAATTTCTTCATCATAAACAACATCGTAAGGAATTTCTGCATAGGTTAAAACTAGGGTTACAGCATCATCCCAAGGTTGTTTATTTTTAGGAGAATAAACAGCAATTTTTGGGGCTTTTTCAAGTTTTACGGCATCCATATTTATTTCCGGGTCAGCAATTTCTTGCAGAATAGCATTGGCTTTTACATCAGCAATAACTTCAAAAGAAACACCTCTAATTAGTAGTTCTTCTTCTAATGCTTTTACATGTTGTACTAAAAAACTTCCACCTCTGTAATTCAGTAACCACTGTACTTCCAAGTTGTTTTCTAATACCCAATAGGCAATTCCGTATGCTTTTAAATGATTACGTTGTGCATTATCCATAGGAATAAGCAATTGTGTAGCATTGGCAACAATACTTATACAAAGAAATAATATGAGAGCAATAATTTTCATGAATCAAATTTACTTTTAAAATTAATAAAAGTAACTATAGGAATCTGTTAAAAGATTGTAAACTTAGAAAGGAGCGTCATCCAAATTTGGATTGAAGTCATCAAAATCATCATTTATATCGTTCATTTTAGATGATTTTACTATTGTTGCTCCGCTATCAAATTCATCTCCTTTAACATTTACTTGCATACTTTGAGGAAAATCTCCATGTTCAAAAGAATTTTCATCATTATCCATGAATTTGGCCAATTCATTAACGAATTTAAGGTTAACATCACAAACAGCACCATTTCTGTGTTTTGCTATAATAATGGTGGCTTTTCCGTCTGTTGGGTTACCATCCTCATCTTCAGTAATTCCATAATAAGCAGCTCTATGAATAAATTGAACCATATCGGCATCTTGCTCAATAGAACCAGACTCTCTTAAATCTGATAATTGTGGACGTTTGTTTCCTCCTCTGGTTTCAACCGCTCTACTTAATTGCGAAAGTGCTAAAACAGGAATGCTTAGTTCTTTGGCAATACTTTTTAAGGAACGAGAAATCATACTAATTTCCTGCTCTCTGTTTCCACCACCTTTAGCACTATCATTTCCTCCCGACATTAATTGAAGGTAATCTATAATTAGCAATTGAATGTTATGTTTGGCTTTTAGCCTTCTTGCTTTTGCACGCAATTCAAAAACAGATAAACCTGCAGTATCATCAATAAAAATAGGTGCTTCACTTAATTCGGTAATTCTAGATTGAATTTGTTGAATTTCGTCATTTCTTAAGTTTCCGCTTCTTAGTTTTTCTGATGAAATTTCGGATTCGGCAGAGATTAAACGAGTAACCAATTGAAGTGAAGACATTTCTAAAGAGAAAAATGCTACTGGAATTTTATAGTCAACTGCTGCATTTCGTGCTAACGAAAGTACATAAGAGGTTTTTCCCATTGCGGGACGAGCAGCAATAATTACCAAATCGGAAGGTTGCCAGCCAGAAGTTACTCTATCTAAAGCTGTAAATCCAGATGGGACACCAATTACACCAGACTCTTTATTTTTAGCATTTTCTATTTGTTTTAAAGCTGCCGAAATTAATTCCGATACGCTTTCAAAACTTTTACGAATATTGCCTTCTGCAACAGAAAATAAAGAAGATTCTGCTTGATCTAATAAGTTAAAAACATCTGTAGTGTCATCATAAGCATTAGTGATAATTTCAGATGAAATTCTAATTAACTCTCTTAAAATGTATTTTTGAGCAATAACCCTTGCATGAAATTCTATATTGGCTGCTGAGGCAACTCTATTAGTTAGTTGGGTGACATAATAAGCACCTCCAACAATATCCAACTCACCTCTTTTTTTAAGTTCTGTGGTTACAGTTAGTAAGTCAACTGCTTGAGATTTTTCAAACAAATATTGTATGGTAGCAAATATTTTTTGATGGCTTTCTTTGTAAAAACTTTTTGGTTGAAGAATATCTATTGCAGTATTCACAGCTTCTCTTTCTAACATTAAAGCACCTAAAACAGCTTCCTCTAAATCTACTGCTTGTGGTGGTAATTTTCCATGTTCTAGGGGAGAACCAGCATTTGCTATTGCAAAATTTCTTTGTTTTGTTTTGTTTCTATTTTCCTCTGCTGCCATAGTTCAAAAATACAAATATTGTTGAGAAGTAAACGGCTATTTAAAAAGATTATTTTTCTTTTTTCAAGATAAAAAATAGGTGTTGTGTATCAGTAAATTAACAAGTTACTCACGATTAACTAACAACTTTTTTAAAGGTTAAATAAAACACTAAAAAAGCGTAATGATTTTAAGTTAAAGACTACCAAATGAATAGCTAAATAGGTGTTAAAATGAGTCGAAGAAAAAAATGACTTGACAAACGTTGTAAAATTTCTTAACTTTGTACAATTAAACACAATTTTGTATAAAGAATAATAGTTTTTTATTTGTGTTTAATTTGTGTTAACACTTATATATTTAATTTGAATACCTTACAATACGTATCACACACTTTAAGATTTGTCAATTTTATTGTTGAAGGCTGAAAAAGCTTTCCAATATCTTTATGTGTATGTATGTGAAAAATATAAAGGAATTTAGATGCCATAATAATAACTAATAAATAGCTCTACTATGAAAAAGAAAAAAGTATTATTTATTTCACAAGAAATTTCCCCTTATTTAGAAGAAAGCGAGTTAGCGAATATTGGAAGACATCTTCCACAAGGTATTCAAGAGAGAGGCAAAGAAATTAGAACATTTATGCCAAAATTTGGGTGTATTAATGAAAGAAGAAACCAACTTCATGAAGTAATAAGACTTTCAGGTATGAATCTTATCATTGATGATAATGATCATCCATTAATTATTAAAGTAGGCTCTATTCAGCAAGCTAGATTACAGGTATATTTTATTGATAGCGAAGATTTTTTTGATAGAAAAGCAATGTTGCATGATACAAAATCAGGTAAACTATTTGAAGATAACGATGAAAGAGCAATATTTTTTGCAAGAGGAGTATTAGAAACAGTTAAAAAATTAGGCTGGGTGCCGGATATTGTGCATTGTCATGGATGGATGACCAGCTTAGTTCCGCTTTATATTAAAACATCTTATAGTAAAGATCCTGTTTTTGAAAATGTAAAAGTGGTATATTCTTTATACAATAATGAATTTGAAGGTAAGTTGAATAAAGATTTAATAAAAAAAGCTTACATGGAAGGAATGGATAAAGATAGAGTTAAAGAATTTTCAGAAACTTGTTTTGTTGGCTTAAACAAAGCTGCTATTAACTGTTCGGATGCAGTTATAAAAGGTAGTGAAAATCTAAACAAAGATTTACAAGCAGTTTTTGATGATTTTAATGGTCCTAAATTAGATTACCAATCGCCAGAAGAATACATTAGTGCCTATTCAGATTTTTATGATGAGGTATATGAAAATAGTGAAGTATTAATAGGATAAAAATAGTTAAATAAATAATTAAAAATATACAGTAGATAAATGAAAATATCTCAAGCCTTAATTATGCGGAAAGTAATGTTACTTTCCGCTCTCTTTTTTCTATGTATTGTTTTCTTTTTTAATTCTTGTAAGAAAGATGGTGAGTTAGTTCCTGAATTTGATAGCGGGAATGCTAATATTATGAAAACGGATACATTTACTATTGTAACTTCTTTAGCAAAAGAAGATTCTATTAGAACTGATGTATCAATATATAATCTTTTAGGAATTTATAACGACCCCGTTTTTGGGCCAACTGCTTCATCTTTTTATACCCAAGCTACTTTAAATGGATTAAATGTAGATTTTGGCGTTGGAGCAGTATTAGATTCAGCAGTATTAACGTTTGCATATAATGGAGTTTATGGGGATACAAATGCAGCAATTTCTATTAATGTGTATGAGTTAACTGAACAAATGAGTACAAGTAATAGTTACTATTCTAATCAGAAATTAGGGTATGATGTTACGCCTATTACCACAACCACGTTTTCTCCAAAAGTAGCGGATAGCGTATTTGTTGCTTTTGAAGGAGGAAATGTAGCTCCGCATTTAAGAATAAACTTAGGCAATACTTTTGGAAACAAAATTTTTGCAGAATCTGGAACCTCAAACTTGGCAAACAATACCAATTTTACACAGTTCTTTAAAGGGTTTTATTTAACAACAACAGATTCTGTTCAGAATACAACATTAAGTTCTGGACAAGGTGCAATTGCTTATTTTAATACCAATTCATCTCTGTCAACATTAACACTTTATTATAACGATACATCGAGATATAATTTCATTATTAATGCTGAAAGTGCAAAATATAACAGGTTTAATCACAATTATACTGGTACTGATGTTGAAGCTCAATTATTAGGAGGTGGAGATTCAACAGTTAGTTATATACAAACAATGGCTGGTGTTAAAACTAAAATTGAAGTGCCACATATTAAAGAATTAATTAAAGATGGCGAAGTAGTAATTAATAAAGCAGAGTTAATTGTAACTATAGAAAGTGGAACAGACGCTATTTATCCTACCATACCTATGCTTACATTAGTTTCTATAGATAATAACGGGCAATCAGTATTTTTGCCTGATTTTTTTGAAGGACTTGACTTTTTTGGAGGGTCATTAAATTTAACTGAAAAAACATATACTTTTAATTTGCCAAGACATGTACACAGCATGCTTTATAATTCCGGAAGTAATAATGGAATGTATTTAGTGGCAACAGGTCAATCAATATCAGCAAATAGATCGGTAATTACCACTAATAAAAATCAAATAGCTAAATTAAAATTAAATATAACCTATACTAAATTATAAGAATTATGTGTGGAATTGTTGCATATTTAGGAAATAAACAAGCTTATCCAATCTTAATTAAAGGATTAAAAAGATTAGAATATAGAGGATACGATAGTTCAGGTGTTGCTATTATAGATAATGGTGAAATTAATTTATTTAAAAAACAAGGTAAGGTTATAGAGCTTGAAAATCTTGTGGCAGATAAAAATATTAATGGAACAATAGGTATTGGACACACTCGTTGGGCTACTCATGGGTTACCAAATGATATTAATGCACACCCTCATTATTCAGGTAATGAAAAATTAGCTATTATCCATAATGGAATTATAGAAAATTATGCATCATTAAAACAAGGATTAAAATTAAGAGGACATGACTTTAAAAGTGAAACAGATACAGAGGTGCTAATTCACCTTATAGAAGATGTTCAACAAAAAACTAATGTTCCACTTGCCGAAGCAGTTAGAGTTGCCTTAGGAGAGGTGATAGGTGCTTACGCTATTGTAATTATTGATAAAAATAATCCTAACACATTAATTGCGGCTAAAAAAAGTAGTCCATTAGTAATAGGGATAGGAGAGGGAAATGAATTTTACGTTGCTTCAGATGCTACTCCAATTGTTGAATATACTAGAAATGTAGTTTATTTAGAAGATGAAGAAATTGCAGTACTTACTAAAGGGGAAGATATTCAATTAAAGAATATTAAGAACCAAGAAAAAACGCCTTATATACAAGAATTAGAAATGCAATTAGAAGCTATTGAAAAAGGTGGGTATGAACATTTTATGCTGAAAGAAATATATGAGCAACCGCAATCTATTCGTAATAGTATGCGTGGTAGAATAGATTTGGATAAAGGCATTGTTTCTTTAGGAGGAATTAGAGACTATGAGCAAAAAATGATGAATGCAAGCAGAATTATAATTGTTGCTTGCGGTACTTCTTGGCATGCTGGGTTGGTTGGAGAGTATTTATTAGAAGATCTTACTAGAATTCCTGTTGAGGTAGAATACGCATCAGAGTTTAGATATAGAAATCCTATTATTTCTGAAAGTGATGTGGTAATAGCCATTTCTCAATCTGGTGAAACTGCTGATACACTTGCAGCTATTAAGTTGGCTAAAGAAAAAGGAGCAACTATTATCGGTATTTGTAATGTTGTTGGTTCATCTATTTCTAGAGAAACCCACGCAGGTTCCTATACGCATGCAGGACCAGAAATTGGAGTCGCTTCCACTAAAGCATTTACTTCTCAGGTAACTGTTCTTTCGTTGATGGCACTTTCAATTGCTCATAAAAAAGGAACTATTTCAGAATCTAAATTTAGAGCGTTGTTACATGAGTTAAGTTCAATTCCAGAAAAAGTGGAGCATTTACTTTCTTCTGATAAACAAGTTAAACATATTTCAGCTTTATTTAAAGATGCACGAAATTTCTTATATTTAGGGAGAGGGTACAATTTCCCTGTGGCATTAGAAGGAGCATTAAAACTTAAAGAAATTTCTTACATTCATGCTGAAGGTTATCCGGCAGCAGAAATGAAACACGGACCAATTGCATTAATTGACGAAGAAATGCCTGTGGTAGTTATTGCTACTAAGAAAGGAAATTACGAAAAAGTAGTTTCTAATATTGAGGAGGTAAAAGCAAGAAGTGGTAAAATAATAGCTATTGTAAACGAAGGCGATGTTGATGTGAAAGTTATTGCAGATCATGTTATTGAAATTCCAGAAGTAGAAGATTTATTTAGTCCGTTATTAACGTCTATTCCATTACAACTACTTTCTTATCATATAGCAGTAATGAGAGGTTGTAATGTTGATCAACCAAGAAACTTAGCAAAGTCTGTTACTGTGGAGTGATAATAAGTTTTTAGCTTTTTTAATTAGTTAATAAATAGCATTAGCAATTTCTTTTACAGCAACAGATTTGCCCATGGTATAATAATGAATACATGGCACACCAAATTCAACTAATTTTTTAGATTGATCTATTGCCCATTCAATACCAACTTGCTTTACGGCTTCATCATCTTTGCATTTCTCAACAGCATCCACCAAATCGTCTGGTAAATCTATATGGAAAAACTTAGATAGAGAAATTAATTGGTTCTTATTAGAAATAGGTTTAATACCTGGTATTATTGGTACACTAATGTCATTTTTTCTACAAAGATTTACAAAATCAATAAATTTTTCAGTATCGTAAAATAACTGAGTAACAATATATTCAGCACCAGAATCAACCTTTTGTTTTAGATGTTTTAAATCAGATTTAATGTTTGGTGATTCAAAATGTTTTTCAGGGTAACCTGCAACACCAATGCAAAAATCAGTGGGAGAAGCATTTTGCAAATCTTCATCCATATAAATCCCTTTATTTAGACCAACAATTTGCTTTACTAAATTTACAGCATATTGATGACCTTCTTTTTCAGGAATAAAAGCAGGTTCGGTTTTAATAGGATCACCTCTTAAAGCTAATACATTATCAATACCTAAAAAGTCTAAATCAATGAGTGCATTTTCAGTTTCTTCTTTAGTGAAACCTCCACAAATAATATGAGGAACGGCATCTACTTTGTATTTATTTACAATTGCTGCACAAATACCAACAGTTCCAGGACGTTTTTTTATAGCAATTTTTTCTAAATAACCCTTTTCTCTTTTTTTGTAAATAAACTCTTCTCGGTGGTAAGTAACATTAATAAATGAAGGATTAAAATCAATTAAAGGATCAATACTATCATAAATAGATTGAATACCTTTTCCTTTTAATGGAGGTAAAATTTCAAAAGAAAAAAGTGTTTTTTTTGCTTTATTAATGTGTTCTATTACTTTCAAAATAAATGAGGTGTTTTAGATTAAAAATTCAAAGGACAAACATATTACTTTATTTTTAATTGATTAGAAAATGAAGGCTGTAAATATTTTATTCTTCTACTTTATTTGTCGATCTAAAAAAAAATAGTAGGTTTGATGTAATCATTAATTTAAAATAGATGAAACATCCACTATGTTTTAAACTACAAATGAAAATAATATTACACCTGATAGATGAATAAAATAATAAAGAGTAGATGAAAACTATTATTGTAGATGATGAGCGATTAGCAAGAAAGGAATTAACTAACCTTTTAAAGGATTTTCCTGAAGTAGAAATAATTGATGAGTGTGATAATGTAGACGATGCTATTGAAAAGATTAATACCCTTCAACCAGATTTTGTATTTTTAGATATCCAAATGCCAGGAAGAGATGGGTTTAGCTTATTAGAAGAGTTGGAGTATGCTCCATTGGTGGTTTTTGTTACTGCCTATGATGAGTATGCAATAAAAGCGTTTGAGGTAAATGCGTTAGATTATTTACTTAAACCAATACAACCTGAAAGACTTAAAGATACTTTAGAAAAAATTAAAAGTCAACTAAAAGATATTAATTTGCAGTCAACTGATAATAAATTAGGTATTCAAGATAGGGTTTTTGTTAAAGATGGAGATAAATGTTGGTTTGTTCAACTTAAAGATGTCCCTTTATTTGAATCAGAAGGAAATTATGTGAGAGTTTATTTTGACAATAATAAGCCTCTCATATTGAAGTCATTAAATAATTTGGGAGATAAGTTAAATGAAAACTTCTTTTTTAGAGCCAACAGAAAACATATTATAAATTTAAGCTGGATAGAGAATGTGGAAAATTGGTTCAATGGTGGATTAATGGTTACACTTAAAAATAAAATGAAAATAGAATTATCTAGAAGACAAGCAACTAAATTAAGAGAAATGAGGAGCTTATAAAAAATTCATCTATTCATATGAGCATTTAGTCCAAAAATATGACTATTAAGTATAAAAAATATTGTGAAAACATAAAAAAATTGTACTTTCGGGGTTTAAAATGAGAAAAATAGAGAAAATATATAAGACAGCAACAGCTACTTCTCCCGAAGTAATTTTGGATATTGAGAGTAATGTGTTTTCAATAAAAGGGAAGTCTGTAGTTACAGAAGTTGATCAGTTTTATCAGCCAATATTAAATTGGTTAGATGAAGTTAAAGCCAATATTAATCAAGAAATTAATTTTATTTTTGACTTAGAATATTTTAATGTTTTTTCATCAAAAAGAATACTTTTTTTATTGTATAAATTAAAAGATTTAAAAGAACAAGGGATTAATGTGAAGATCGTTTGGCACTTTTCTGTTGAAGACGATGATATGAAAGAAGTAGGAGAAGATTTTGCCTGTATGGTAAATTTACCCTTTGAATTTATCAGTAAACAAGTAGAATCTCCATTTTCTTAATGCTTTTTTATAAAAGCAAACAGCACTAACTTTCTTGGTTAAAGAAATAATGCTCAATTTTGCCGCATTAATAAAAATCTAAATATATGAAAAACTTATCATTAGTACTTAATACAGTAATGGGGATTGCTATTATTATATTGTTTTACCTACAATTCTCTAGTAAAACTTTAGCTCCTGATGAACAACAAAAAGAAGAAGTTCCCACTACAGAAGCAATTGAAGAAATGATTGTGAGTAACGATAGTTCTTCTAAAATAGGATATATTAATGTAGACTCGTTACAAATCAAGTATAAATTATACGATGAGTTAAAATCTAAACTAGAGAAAAAAGAAAAATCGTATGATGCACAGCTTAAAGCTAAATCGAAAGACTTTCAAAAGAAAATTGAAGATTTTAGAAAAAAAGCTCCTAATATGACCCAGTTTGAGGGAGAATTAAAACAAAAAGAGTTGGCAGAAGAGGAAGAAAAGCTTTATCAAATGAGAGATGAATATGCTCAACGTTTCGAAAAAGAAATGATTGAACTAAATACTCAATTATATAAAGCTATAAAAGACTATATAAAACAACACAATGAATTAACCAAATACGATATCATTATTGGCGAATCTCAAACCAGAAATTTTGTGTTAGATTTTAATAAAGATATTGATATTACTAATGATATAGTAAAGGGATTAAATAAAAAATATAATGAAGATAAAGCTTCTAAAGCAAAACCATAACTCCACTACTTTCAATTAATAAGCTGTTTTTTTATGTTGATAGCCAAAGAAAAAGAAAAAACCAATTTAGCTGAATATATTTTGTATATGTGGCAAATAGAAGATTTAGTAAGATTTAATGAATTTGATATTGACAAAATTTATGATGTTATAATTGATAAGTTTGATGCTACACCTGAAATGAAAGCTGAGATTAAACTTTGGTATGAAAACATCATTAAAAATATGCTAAAACAAGGCATAGCAGAAAAAGGACATTTAGCTGAAGTTAATACCAGGATAGAAGAACTTAATAACCTACATAACTCCCTTTTGACTACTGTTCAAGACAAATTTTATCAAGAGCAGTATTTAAAAACGAAAACAAATATAACGGATTTTATACAAAAAACGGATAAACAAATAAATAATGAAGTTCAAGCTTGTTTGTTGGGATTATACGGATTTTTAGTGTTAAAACTTAAAGGTAAAAAAATTTCGGAGGCAACGCAACAAGCAATTCAGTCGTTTAGTGCAATGATGGCTTTACTCACAGATAGGTACAATAAATTGCAAAAAGGAGAGTTGAAGTTCAGCAAAGCTTTTAGTAATTAATTTTAGGATTAATTATTGAGTGTTTGAACACCGTAAGATGTTAAAAAAGATCGTTTTCATACTACTATTGGTAAGCTCTTATTTAGAGTTTAATGCTCAGTGTGTGCCTGGTTCTCCACCATTGCCAACAGTGGTGGTAGATTCTGTTTCCGTTTTACCCAATGGAGATATCATTATTTGTTGGCAAGTGAGTAATGTTCCTGATATTTTGGAGTACGATATTATCATGTTTGACCCCATTACCTTGGCAGATTTAACTATAGCAACTATTCCTGCAGGTGGTGCAACTTGCTATACTATTCCTTCAGGTAGCGCTAATAACTTTTTTGATACAGAAGTGAGAGAATATGGTGTAAGAGTAAAAGATAATTGTGGTAACGCTTCTTTAAATGGTGATAATTATCATAATACCATGTTGTTGGAATACAGTATAAATATTTGTGCAGCTTCCATTAATTTTACATGGAATGCTTATGATGATTTTACTTCAGGAACAAATGTGCTTTACGAACTTTTTGTAAGTCAAGATGCAGCTCCTTTTATTTCTGCGGGAACAACCAACAGTACGAACATCACCTACACAGGAGTAGTACAAGGTTCTAATTACCAATTTTATATTAGGACAATTGAAAATAATGGAGCAGGGCCAATAACTTCATCAACAAATATTGTTGATATAAGTGCTAACTTTTTTCTTAAAGATCCTAGTTTTTTATATTTATACACTGCAACCGTTGAAGCTCCAACACAAATTGATGTACAGTTTTATGTTGACACTTTTGCAGACGCTAGAGTGTATAACATTCAAAGAAAACAAAAAATAACAGATGCCTTTGTTACGGTAGGTTCAGTTCCTGCTTTTAAAGGAATGAATCCGTTTATCGTTTTTAATGATTATGATGTTGATGCTGAAGAGACTTCTTATTATTATCAAATAGAAATGGTTAACCTCTGTAATCAGACAAAAATTATATCTAACATAGGTAAAACCATTTTTTTAGAAGCTTATAATGATAAATTAGAACTAACTAACACACTTACTTGGTCGGCTTATGAAGGTTGGTTAGGAAATGTTACCGCTTATGAAATTTACAGATCTATTGGTGGAATTTGGGAAACTACTCCGCTGGCAACTGTTTCGGCATTGGTTGGAGAAAATATTTATATAGACGATGTTTCTACTACCCTAGAAGGAGATGGAGAATTTTGTTATAAAATTGTTGGTGTAGAAGGTGGAGCTGCTCATCCGGGAGCTTTGCCTCCAGCCAGAAGCTCATCCAATGAAGTTTGTGTAGAACATGTTCCATTAATTTATATTCCCAATGCTTTTGACCCATTGAGTACATTTAACCCTGTCTTTAAACCCGTATTAACTTTTGCCGATCCGCTTTCTTACGAGATGATTATTTTTGATAGGTGGGGACAAAAAGTTTTTGAAACTAATGATATTAATGAAGGTTGGAACGGAGCCTTTAACAACAAAGGTGAATTTCAAGCCGTTGGTAGTTACGTGTATTCCATTAAATTTAAATCGGCTCCGGGGAAAGATTTCGCCTATAGAGGCTTGGTAACACTTATTAGGTAACGCTCTTTAATTTTAACCTTATTAACTATTTTATTAATTTAGCCGCTAAAAGCATTGTTATCGTAGCATTTCTAAAAGATATAGACACCCAGCTATTCTTATTCCTAAATGGAATGCATTCTCCATTTTTTGATGTAGTTTTCGAATATTTTTCAGGTAGATTTTTTTGGATACCACTCTATGCTTTGCTGTTTGTTATTGCTATTTTAAAGCTTAAATGGAGAATAATTTACTTTGTTGTGGCTGTAGTTGCATTAATATTTTTAAGCGATAAAATATCCGTTTATTTATTTAAAGAGGTTTTTATGAGGTATAGACCTTGTCATAATCTAGATATTTCTCATTTAGTACATTTAGTAGATGGATGTGGTGGAAAGTATGGTTTTGTATCATCACATGCTGCCAATACTTTTGCTTTAGCCACTTATTTAGGAGTTGTATTAAAAAAGCATTTCCCAAAAATGTTATTATGGATGCTTGTTTGGGCGGTAATAGTTTCGTACAGCAGAATTTATTTGGGGGTACATTATCCGGCTGATATTGTTGTAGGAGGAATTTTAGGAATAGGAATAGGGTTGTTTGTGGCTTTTTTGCTAAAAAAATTGAATACTAAACTAAACCTTAAAATGGATATATAATGGTGCAAATAGGACTTTTATTTCTTGCGGGTGGTTTAGGTACACTTTGTCGCTATGGAATTTCTAAAGCAACGCTTAGTGTGGTGGTAACCAATTTTCCTTTGGGGACATTTATATCAAACATAATAAGCTGTGTTATATTAGCACTTACTTTGGTGTATTTTAACGGAAAATTTTTTGATAACTCATTAGCAAAGTTGGTTATTATTACAGGCTTTTGTGGTGGGTTTAGTACGTTCTCTACTTTTAGTTACGAAACAGTAGAACTCTTAAAACAAGGAAATGCAATATGGGCGATTGCCAATATTTTTATTAGTGTGTTGGTGGGCGTTGCACTTATTTATTTTTTACTGATTAAAGATTAAGGTTTAGATAACTAATCTGTTGAGAAACTAAATAATCAACCTTTTTTTAATACCTTTGCCTCATGGAAACTACTCATCAACCTAATATCCAACAAGAGTTACCTAATGCTACATTAGTATTGGTTTTTGGTATTTTATCAATAGTGTTTTGCTTTTGTTACGGTTTTTTAGGGTTAGTTTTCGGTATTCTATCTGTGGTATTGGCTTCAAAAGCTAATAAATTATATAAGAGTTCACCTCAAAATTATACCATAGGTTCTTATAACAATGTAAAAGCAGGAAAAGTTTGTGGAATTATTGGCTTGTGTTTATCAGGCATATTTTTCTTATTAATACTTGCTTATCTTGCGTTTTTCGGCTTTGTATTTACATCAGTCCTTCCATGGTCTGAGATGATGCAGCAGCCGTATTAATTTTTTCTAACTAATTAAAATTTTTGTGTTGTGGATTTAAGTGATAAATTTAAAGGGAGTTATAGCGTTAATCTTAGAATTTTAACCAAAAAATCTAAGTTGGGTTTTGGTTACCAAGATATAAAAGAATTGCGTATTCAAGATTTGCTTATAGCTAATAAACACAAAGAATTAATTCGAATTTATTTTGGCTTAGATAAAATATCTTTTGTTGATGAAATCTTAGAAGAAATAGGCATTACCGAAGACATGAAAATTGAAAAACCGGGTAAAATTGTTGATACTGACGATAGAGAGGTGCTGATAAAAAAAGCCATGGAAAACGTTAAAGTACAACGCATAAAAGATAGAGAAGCCTTCAAAAAAATGATGGAAAAAGAATTGGACTTGAATTAAGAGTTAGTTTTGAAATTCATTTTGAATGACTTCTGACCAATTCCTGAAACCTATTTTACTTTTAATTGTTAACTAAATATTTGCAACCCAAGTAAATTATTTAGTTGGGTTGCTTACTTTTGCTACATGACTGACGGTAAATTATTTTATACTATTGGTGAAGTGGCAAACATGTTTAATGTCAACACATCCTTAATTCGTTTTTGGGAAAAGGAGTTTGATATTATCAAACCTCAAAAAAATAAAAAAGGTAATAGGCTGTTTACCAAAAAAGACATTGATAATTTTCATATTATTTTTCATTTAGTAAAAGAGAAAGGCTATACTTTAGAAGGAGCCAAAAACAAACTTAAAAGTGGAGCACAACCCTTTCAAGAATCTACTAAAGAGAATCTTGAAGTCATCAAATCATTAGAAAATGTAAAAGCTTTTTTACTGAGCTTGAAAGAAGAGTTATAACAAAAAAAACCTCTGAATTATAATTCAGAGGTTTTTTTTGTACCCCAAACAGGACAAATATCGAACTTTTTAATGAAAGATTCAGGGATTATTATTCAACAGTCAAAGTTTATTGGATTGACCATTTAAACTTATGTCGAAGAGTAGCTAAATAGAGTATTCAGATTACCTATTTGTGGTATTTCATATAACATAGTTAATTTTTTAGGTTTTTTTATTAAATTCAAACAGTTCAGTTATATAGTATGTATATAGGAGTAATGAAAAAAAGGATGTTACGGAGCTATTGGTTGGGTGTATTCTATTGATAAGCAAAAAATTATTAGTAAAAAGTAAAATATTTTAAATATATTTGCATCGAATTTAAAACTAAGCATATAGAAGAAAAGTAAATTAAAATATTGATATAGCATGACGCTATAATTCTGGTTACAGAAAACGACCAATTTTTATTATCAGACCAAGAATTTAAGCAGTATGCTCACCTATGGGGTGGGCTTCTCTTTATTTCGGTCTGTGGGCACTTGGTCGTGCCTCTGTAACGGATAAGTGTAAGTTTCACCCCTCTTTTTTTTTGAGGGGATTTATTAACCAAAATAAAACCCTATGATTAAAGTACTACTAGTTGATGATAGTGCTATCGTTAGAAAAGCTATCAAAACTATCCTTAACAGACATCCCGAAATTCAAGTAATCGGAGAATGTAAAGATGGAGAAGAAGTTATCCCTTTTTTACAACATCAGAAGCCCGATGTTATCTTAATGGATAGTAATATGCCTGTACTTAATGGTATTGAGGCCACAAAGTTAGTAAATCATTTATTTCCGGAAATAAAAGTAATTGGCTTATCCTGCCATGATGATATAGTAACCAAAAATGCTTTTTTTGAAAATGGAGCAGTCGGATTTTTATCTAAATATGAGACCACTAATGAAAAACTTGTTTTAAAAATCAATAATTGTTGTTTAATCATGTAAAAATTCAAAAAATGATGCCATTATTATATAATTATTCCATCACGAATGAACCGATAAATGGAAAAAAACGACCGTTCATTGACAAAAAACGACCGTTAGTAAGATAAATGAATCTTTTCTTTGAAATTAACATTTTTTAATTTACGTTTGGAGCCTTTTGTTTATAAATATAAGATAACTTGATAGTACTCAGAGAAAATAACGAAGAAATTGCCCTACAAAAAAGATTAGTAGAGTTAGAAAAGTTATTAGCTCAAACTAAAAAAAAACTTCAAGATGAAGCTGAATACAACAAACAACTTGAAGCTGTTTTAAAAGAGGAGTATCCAGTTAGAAAATCAAAGATTATTACCATTAAAAGTGCCACTAAAATAGAGTTTGTAAATGTAGATGATATAATATGTTGCGATGCAGATGAAGTTTATACACATGTTCACTTAAATGATAAGAGAAAAATTATTACAGTAGCAAAAACATTAAGCACATTTGAAACTCTGTTAGTAGGACACGATTTTTTTAGAATAAGTAAGAGCCATATTATTAACCCAAGTTACATTATCACATTTTATAAAGACAGAAACCAACTTTTATTACGAGGAAATATGGTATTAGACATTGCAAGAAGGAGAAGGGTAGAATTCTTAAAAGTACTTAATAAAAAAGATAAAGAAATAATTTAAATTAACATTAAACAACCGGCAAAATGAAAAAGATGCTTTTAGTGCTTATGGTGCTTACTTCAATGAAAATTTATTCCCAAAATATACTTAATACGTCTGGAAATGTTATTTATACTGTAGACTCTGTTACAGGAGAAATAAAAAATATAAATTTTGATGTAGTAGGAACGATAAGTGAGACAGGAATAATATACAATGAATTGCAAACACCGATTGCTTATTTTTCTGAAAATAATGAATTAATTACCAATCAAGGAGATAGTCTGGGAAAATTAAATGAAGACGGGTCTGTTCAATTTAAAAATGGAGCTCAAATTGGATATATTCAAAATGATGGAATTGTATTGGGTTCAAATCAAAATACCATAGGAAATGGAAACGATGTTGCTAAAAGATTTCTAATGTATTTATTTTTCTTTTACCCATTGTAACTATTAAGTATGAAAAATAAATCAAACAGATAAAACACTACTGATATATGAAAATAAAAGGCGTATTTGTATGTATGTTAAGTTTACTACCATTTTTTGGAGTAACCCAAAATGCAGTTGAGTGGATTAATTTAGTGAACCTTACTTTAACAGGAGATACGTTAGAGAAAACATCAGGAACGGTAGGTTGGAATGCACATGCGAATTCAACTAATATTTTGGTTGGAGATGGATGGGTTAAATATAATGTAGCTAGTCTTGGTACACAAAGGCTTTTTGGATTTTCCCAAAAAGGAGTAACTATCAATACAGATGCAGAAATTATTTATGGTTTTTATGTTAGTGGTACTGATTTATATTCTCGGGAATCCGGTAGTCAAACATATTTAAATACTACCTATGACATCGGAGATGAGTTGGTTATTGAGCGGATTGGAGATACTGTTTACTATAAGAAAGACAGTGTTGTTTTGCGACAAATAACCGTTGATGGGACTTTACAACTAAATGCAGCAGCAGTTTTTAGAAATCAAGGTACAAAACTGGAGTCGGTAGTTGCTTCATTTGACTCGACAGAGCCATTAAACCTTACAGCAACGTTAAGTCATGTTTTTCAAACGCCTCAATCAGGTGCAATAGATATTACTCCAAGTGGTGGAATTGTACCTTATAGTTATTCTTGGACACCTGGAGGAGATACAACAGAAGACCTTAATAATCTTGATCCGGGAGTTTATACAGTAGTGGTTACAGATTCCAATTTAAATACATATGAAAAATCTTTTACTATAGGTTATGGAGTGGAATGGATAGATATGATAGGAACCGACACAACAGGAACTACTGTGCAAAAGACTTCAACTGCAGGAGGCTGGATTACCGGTGCAGCATCTAGAAATATTTTAAAATCTATAGAAGATGGATGGGTTGAATATAAAGTACAAGACAGTAATGAGACAAAAGTATTTGGATTATCTCCATATCCTAATACATCAGCAACATTGAACACAGTAGAATATGGATATCAAATTAGAGCTGATGGTTATGTGTACATTTATGAGTTAGGAGTTCCGGTGCTACAAACTATGCAATACACCATTGGAGATGTTTTAAAAATTGAACGATCGGGAAGTTTTATCAATTATTATCAAAATGAGATACTTCAAAGACAAATTGCTACAGATAGTACTCTGCAATTAATAGTCGATGTTTCATTTAATACCAATGGAAGTAAATTTCAAGACGTGGTGACCTCTTTTCCTGCACCACCAAGTTTAACGTTTTCGGTTACACAAGCAGCATTGGATCATTCAGTATTAGGAACAATTGATTTAACGGTAACAAGTGGAACTCCTCCTTATACCTATAATTGGCAACCAACAGGGATGACAACACAAGATTTGAGCGGTTTAAACCCCAATACGTATTCAGTGGTTGTAACAGATGCTACAGGGAGAGAAACTGAAGGAGCTATAGGAGTAGGGTATGATGTAGCATGGGAGGAATTGACAAATGTAACAGTAACCGGAAATACAATAGAAAAAACCTCCGGGTCATCAGGTTGGAATGCCGGAGCAGCATCTGTTGATGTATTGCCAAGTTCAACCGATGGTTGGATTGAATACGATATAGTACCATCAAACACTTATAGAATAATAGGACTATCGAAATTACCTAGTAATCAATCAGCTACATTGACGGGAATAAACTATGGATTTCAAATAAGATTGGATGGTCAAATTATTATTTATGAATTAGGAACAGGAGTACATACTATTCCTAAATATTATGAAGGAGATGTGCTTCGAATAGAACGAAAATCAAATCAACTCAATTACCTTATTAATCATAGTATTGTAAGATCTATTGTTGTTGATTCTTTAGACTCACTGTATACAGATATTAGCTTTCATACGGTAGGTGCTAAGTTTGAAAATGTACGTTATTTATTTTCAGCACCTTCTCTTGCGGAGTTTACGGTTGATTATGTTGCTACAAGCGAATCCAGTGATAGTTTAGGGTCTATTCAACTATCACCAACAGGAGGTATTCCACCATTTTACTATTTTTGGGATGATGGAGATCAATCTCAAAATAGGTATAATTTAGAGTCAGGATTATATAGTGTTACTGTTGTCGATTCTTTACTAGATTCAGTTAATTTAGTGATACCCGTTGATGTGGAAATTTTAGTCACAGATTCGCAAGGCGTAACCTTTGATAATCATTATGTAGAAAAAACAGCAGCTGATGGATGGGGCAATGGAAAAATGAGTTTTTCAAATGTAGCAAAAGGAGATGGGTCTGTAAGAGTTGAAATAGTAAATGATAACAAAGAATGGGCTTTTGGATACAGATTATCAGCTAACGCTCAGGCGGTTTATTATAATGATTTAGATTATGGATTTTATATTAATAGTGGAGATACCTTATATACATGGGAGAAGTCAACCAGTACACTAATCAATGTAGGGACTGTCACAGCAGGTGATATTTTAAGTATAGAACGAGAGGGAGGGTTAGTTACATTTAAAAAAAATGATGTTTTTATTTCAGAAGTAAGCGTTAATGTTGCTAATGAATACAGAATAGATTTCTCTCTTTTCTCTACTCAAACAAGGGCAAGGGTTATTATCATAAGGTTTCCTTTTTGGTTAACAGCTAGTGCAAACATTACAAATAGCAATTGTAATATCCCTAATACAACTACAGGAGAAATTGATTTGACTGTTATTGGAGGTACTCCTCCTTACTCTTACAGTTGGACTGGTCCAAACAACTTTACAGCTTCAACACAAGACATATTTAATCTTGAAGCAGGAGCTTATACAGTTACAATTACAGATAGCCGCCCCACCCCTAACTCCATCATTAGAACCTATTATGTAGGTCATAAAGTAGAATGGACAAACATAGTTGCATCAACTGTTAATGATAATACCTTAATAAGAAATACATCCACTTACGATGAACCTAGTGGGGCATCTTCGGTTAATATACTCAAAAGCTCAGCTGATGGATGGGCAGCATTTGAAGTAAATAGTAATCAAGATGAGAATGAAATTTTTGGTTTATCAGAAACAGATGTAAACCAAAACTTAAACTCTGTTGATTATGGCATTTATTTATTTAAATCAACCAATTTAAACCCTATTTTTCCTTCACAGCTCGTTACAGTATGGGAAAATGGAGTTGATATGGGGGTATTAGATCCTATTTCCGGAGAAAAATATTTCACAACGTATAAAACAGGAGATAAATTTAAAGTTGAAAAAACAGGCAATACGATTACTTACCTGAAAAATGAGGTGGTATTTTATACCTCCACAGTTCCTGTTCCATCAGCTACTGATTTAATAGTAGATGCAGCAATGTATGGAGTAAACGGGACAACTATTTTAGAAGCAGTTACTTCATTTAGATGTGTTTCCTTATGTGATATTGAACTATCATTTCAAGGGGATGATTTTGAAATAACACCGTTGACCGGTGGAGGCTTTTTATATAAATCATATGTGCATTGTCCTGATGATATTATACCTATTACCGTTCAAGCCCCGGTAAATTATAATATTTCAGATTATACGCTTTATTGGAGTCAAGTATCTCCAACAGTAGGAACATTTTTTAATTGTCAAAACCCTACTGAATGTTCAGAAATAATACTATATCCTAATGCTAATGGGACCTATATTTTTGAAGTAAGTATTACTACCTATTTAGAGGGTGATATCAACTACTGTTCGTTAAACAAAGTTGAATTGTTTGTAGAATGTTCAGCAGAACCCCCATCTGATGATGAAGAAATAATAGGATGTATTTTTGGAAATTTTGGAGCAGGCGTTTATGTTAGTTCGGGTACAAATTTAAATGTGTATTGTAATTTACTTAATGAATTAGGAGGGATTAATACAACAACTAACTTAATAGAAAAAGGGGAGTTTAGAAATAAAGGAGATATAAATGTTTCAAAAGAATGGATTAACAATGCAGGCAATTTATTTCTAACACAAGAAGGAATAACAGATTTAATTGGTGATAACCAAAAAATGAAAGGGAATTCCAGTACCCACTTTAATAAATTAGAACTTGGAGAAGATGCACAAAGTCTGACAGGAATTAAATCAATAATGCTGGATCAATATGCTCATGATGGGTTAGATTTAGTCAATAGTGAATTAGCTACTGAAGGTAATGTATTTTATGTGAAAAATAATGATGCCGGTTCTATTGAAAGGGATAATGGATTTGTTAGTACGGATGAACCTACAGGATATTTATCAAGAGAAATTGCCAGCTCAAGTGGAGCTTATCTGTTCCCTATGGGCTCTAAGCTGGGTAATTTGAGATATAGACCTATTGAAGTTGATATAAAAGATGTAGATGATGAAATTAAAGTTAATTTTCAAAATCATAATCCCTTCGATGATGGTTTAACAGCTTTATCTCCGGCAGTGTTAAGTGTAAATGATAAATATTATCATAAAATTAATGCTACTAACTTATCTCAAACAGCAACAGAATTTATTATTAAATATTACTTTCTTCTTAATGATGGTAGTTTTCAGAGCATCGCTCATTGGGAACCAACTAATCCTTTTTGGGAAAATACCCCAGGTCAAAATTCTAATTTAACTCCGGCTACATCTGGGGCTTTTCAGGGGTTGGTTTATGCTGAATCCGATGGAACTCATAGTTTTGATGAGGAACCTTATGTGTTGTCTCAAGCAGGTTTTGTTGTAGGGACACCTAATTGGCCATCAACAGGTGGTGGAAATACAGGAATATCTGGACCTAATGGACCTGGATCAAGTAATGGATGTGTAGCTAATTTTACTTATACAACTTATAATAATAATCAGGTAGTATTATCTAGTACTTCAGTAGTTTCAAGTACTGCAATTTATTCATGGGATTTAGGAGATGGAAATTTTGCAACAGGAGCAGTTTATACACATACTTATGCGGCAAGTGGAACATACACGGTAGTGTTGACTATAACTGATGGTGCAAATACATGTTTTTCTCCGGCTACTTTTACGGTTATTGATGGAGGAACAAGTGTAGGTTCTCCCGGTAATTCTAACCCAGGGAGTTCAAATGGTTGTACAGCAAGTTTTTCTTCAACAAATTACGATCCTCAAGTAACATTTACAAATACTGCCACAGGACTATCTGCACCTGTTTTTACTTGGGATTTTGGAGATGGAAATTCCTCAACAGGAGCAGCTACAGCTGCACATACCTATGCTAATAATGGAACATTTACCGTTACTTTAACTATAGTAGATGGTGCAAATACATGTACTGCTACGCAACAAGTAATCATAACGAACAATTCAGGGATAGTAATAGAAATTAATCCTGCTAATCCTGCTAATCCATGTGGAAGCGGTGGGAATATAGGTACTCCAACGGGTACAGGACCCGGAAGTGGCTCGAATGGAAATAACACATCTACTCCAAATACTGTTCCTTGCGATTATGTTATGACCATAACCACTAATGATGATTGCAGGTTAAATGGAGAGATTTATTTTACTATTGATGATAATCTATCACTAGTGAATATTGAATTTTCTTTTGATGGAGGGACAACGAAACTTCCACTTTCAGAAGAAGTTTATCACGAAATACCCGGTGTACCCGGATTTGTTTTAACAGGAACTCCTGAAGAAATTTATGCTCAATGTATCAATTCAGTAAAAGTGGAAATGGGAGGAGTTATACCTAATAATGATTTTGTGTTGGATTTAAGTACTAGCGAAGATATTGTTATAAGCACACCTGCAGATATTCAAAGTTTTAAAATTTTTGAAATAGGAAATCCAACGGCTGTTTATACGGATGCTAATACTCCTTCAACACCTTCTAACGGACAAGTTATAATACTTTCTAGTGCATTAAGTGCACTTACACCAAATTCGTACAGATTTGAAATGGAAATAACGATTGGAGCTAGTTCAGAAATAATAGAAGGACATTTTATAGTAAAATAATGATGAAATACACAGCAAACATAGCGTTAGTTTTAAGCATAGCAATTATAGTATTTATAGGTATAGATAAGCTCATCAATAAACAACATAAAATTAGAATTGTCCAAATGGAACAATTGGTTTATGAATACCAAGGAATGAAAGATGCTACAGAAACATATAATGCTAAGATGGACAAATGGAGCAATCAAACAGATTCCTTAGAAAATATGCTTAAAAATTTGTACGAAGAAATACAATTAGACTCAATTGGTGGGAATAAGGAAAAATTGTTACAAGATCAACACCGATTTTATCTGTTACAACGCTCTTATTATGAGTTTAAAGAAAACGTAGCACAAAAAGCTCAGGAAGAAGATCAAAAAATGACCATAGGGGTGATTAATCAATTAAAAGAACACATAAAAGAATATGCAAAACAAGAGAAACATAATATTATTATAGCCAATACACAATTACAAAACGTAGGCTATGTGGACGATGCGTTGGATATTACAAAAGAGTTATTAGAATATGCAAATAGGAAATATCAAGGAGGTGAATAAGTTCATTTACATAGCATTTTTATTTCTTGCAATTACACTTAGTAGTTGTAAGCATTCTATTGATGATTTTAATACCTATATGGAGTATTTAGCAGATAAAGACAATGGACTAGTAAAAGAAAAGTCAATAGGTGGAATTCAACTAAAGGTGAAATATTTACCTAATGATTATTTAGTGTATAATGAGGTTAAGAATAATAAACAGCTAACTGAGAATTTGCTAGATAGTTTGAAACTAACCTATGCCAACTCCATAACATTTATGATGGTTCTTGGCCCAGATAAAAATGAGTCTTTTGATATTACACGAGTTGGAGTAGCTAATTATGAAGAATTTGCTCAGCGAATAGAAGAAATGAATTTTAATATGATGCAACATGTAAAACTTCAGGTTGGTAATGAAGCGTATAGTCCTGAATTGTATCAAATGGAAAGTACTTACGGATTAGAGCAAAGCAGGAAATTTTTGTTTGTTTTTAAAGCAAAGGATGAAAAATCAAACACGATATTAAAGGACGATTTCCAATTTGTTTATGCTGACGAATTATTTAATACAGGTATAAATAAGTTCCAATTTAAGCATTCAGATGTTAATGCCATCCCAACATTTAATTTTAGTTACAAATAAGAGATAGAAATAGATAAAAATATGAATAACAAATCAATGTTTGCAAGAATAAGAAAAAGTAAAACCATTAAATTAATAATGGCCTTTGCGGCTATCAACCTATTGGTAGAAATTGCATTTCCAACAGTAGCTATGGCACTAACTGCCGGTTCAGCCTCACCGGAATTTTCTAGTTTTGAGCCTGTGGCTACTACCGATATGGTTAATGATTTTACAGGAGATTTTACCTATAACCTACCTGTACTGAGTGTTCCTGGACCTGATGGTGGAGGATATTCCATGTCACTATCTTATCATAGTGGCGTATCTTCTGAAGAAGAAGCTTCATGGGTGGGATTTGGTTGGACACTAAACCCTGGAGCAATTAACAGGCAAAAAAGAGGATATGCAGATGATTTTAACAATGTGCCTGTAACTAAATACAATAAAACTACCCCTAACTGGACGCAACTTGCTGCTTTTGATTTTAATATGGAATACAACAGTGCAGATAATCCAAAAGATACTTCATCAGCTGTCACTAATAAAGTAAAGAAATTGTTTTTAGATAAAAATGGAAACAATGCACCAAATGGTTTTGGAAGTGGAGAAGTGGGAATATCCTTTAGCAAATCAATAAGGTATAACAACTATTCAGGGTTTAACATTGTAAATGGGTTTGGTGTTTCTTCCAAGGGTATGGCAAGTTTAAACATGAACCGCTCTGCAGGGGAAACTACCTTGGGGTTTTCAGTTAATCCTATGGCAGTAGTTCAGAAATTAACTAATAAACTTAACAAAGATGTTAAAGTGGCAAGTTTGAAATCTTACGTTGAGCAAAAAAAGAAGTTTAGGAGCAAAATAATTACAACGAATATTAAACTTAAGAACAATTTATCGTCTAACTATTCTTCATGGTCATTTAATGCTCCTGCAGTAGGCTATTCAGTAGCTCAAAACTCAGGTAAAGCAACTAACTTTTCAGCCTCTTTACAAATTAATCCGGCAGGGCCTATTGGTTTTCAGGGGGGGATAAAGGGTAGTATGAATTATCAAATTACCGAACCTTTAGTAAATACTAAAGCTTATGGCTACATGTATAACCCTCAAGGAAATCCGGAAGCGATAGATGCTAGTAATAAGGAAGTCCTTGAATCAGATTTTCAGATAGAAAAGCCATCCACATTTAATAAGCATGACAGGAATTTAGGAATACCTTTTAATAATGCAGATATTTTTGCTGCAACAGGCAATGGCGTAATTGGCGGCTTTAAACTATATCACAATCAGGTGGGACATTATTACCCTCCATTTGTAGAAAATAATCAAAAAATTAGTCAATTAGGAGTGGAAGTGGGTATAGGAGGAACTATTTCTGTTGGTTTTGATTTTGGTTTGGGTTTTCAGCAAACAAAGGTAGGTGACTGGAGAGCTGTGGAAGAAGATTTTGACTATAATAATACCCCTCCTTATTTGAGGTTCAATGGAGACATGGGAGGACAAATTGATTATTCAGATAATGACCAACCATTAACGGCAACTATTGGAGGTGCTTATATGAATAGAAAATTAGATTTAGGAAATTTTAAAGATGGTAATGCAGGAGTTAAAGCAAAACTGGATAATACCAAATCCGGAAGAACTTCTTTTATAGAATATGAAAAAACAGGGAGTTTAATAACAGCAATGGTGGTTACCAATAAGGATGGCAATAAAAGTACTTATGGAGAGCCTGTATATGTTCATGAAGAAACAGAATTAACCATTGGATTAAAAAACAATGTTTTCGTTGAAGCTACCGGTACTAATTTAGCACCTATCCTAAATGATGGGGATGCTACTCCGGCTCAATATGTAATTAATCATGAATTAGAGTTTAGTAATCCAACTTTAAATAAAACAGCAGTAGGACAACGAGTAGAGTCTCCCTACGTAAGCACCTATTTACTTACATCAAATACTACCTTTGATTATTTGGATATTTCCGGTGATGGACCATCAGAGGATGATTTTGGAGGGTGGACTAAATTCGATTATAGACAAGTGCATAATGACTATCGCTATAGAGCACCTTATAAAGGATTGTTTTACGACAGAGGAAGGCTGTTTGATGGAGATGATCAGACTGGAAGTATGTCTTCCGGAGTGAAAGATGTAAAATACCTAAAATCGGTTGAAACAAAAACTCACATTGCTTTTTTTGTAACCAACAAAACTCAAACTTCAGATTTCGATGCTACTTATTCATCTTTAGACTTAACAGGTTCTATGAATGATAGGTTTGATGGCTTAGATGCAGCGGATATTTCTTCAGGGTTAGACCTTGCATCTACAGGTAGTGTAGGCAATAAGAAATTAGAAAAACTAGAACGTATTGTTTTATATGCCAAAAACGATTTAAGCAAACCCATTAGTACTACTTATTTTGAATATGATTATGCACTAGTACAAGGTATCCCTAATACAAGTGGTTCAGCCAATCAGAAAGGTAAGCTAACACTTAAAAAAGTATGGACAGAATCAGGAGGAACCATTAAAAGCAGAATAGCTCCTTACCAATTCGAATATGAATATTTTACGGATTATTCTTCTGAAATTATAACTAAGTATCCTAATTTATTGGATGGAATTGCTCAATTAACAAAAGGAACAACAGCTTCTCCAACCTCTAATCAAAACCCTGTTTATCAAGAAGGACAACTAGATATGTGGGGAAATTACCGTTTTGATGGGAAAGACCGATTTGAGAAGATCCAGCCTTGGGTAAATCAGAAAGAAAACCCGGTCTCATTTGACCCTGCTGCTTGGCAATTAAAAAGAATCATCTTGCCCTCAGGAGGAGAAATCCATGTGCAGTATGAACAAAAAGATTACCGGTTTGTACAAGATCAAAAAGCGATGGTAATGACTAGTCTTACAAATCATACTGATTTTAATAATGGTTATGATACTTATGATGATATCGCACTTGGATTAGAAAAAAATAAATATTTTATAAATCTAGAAAGTTTAGGTCTTGATCCTTTAGACCCTGATTATACACAACAGGTAACGAATTATGTAAATACATTAACCGAACATTTTGTAACATTAAAAAATAAGCTTTATTATAAAATACTGTATTCATATCGAGCCAACTACATCCCGAATCTACATCATTTTAATCATCGGTATGATTATGTTACAGGCTATACAACTGTAAATGAAGTTAATTTAGATCCGGTGACAAATAAAATTTATTTAAGCTTAGGCAATGCAGGAGAAGAAGATAAAACCATACCTAGATGGGTAGGCTTTCAAAAGTTGCACCAACAAGCAGATAGAAATTTAGGTTGGGATGCTCATAATATGGAAATTGACGATAGAAGTATCCTTAACAAAGCCTATCAAACTAGTGGTGCAATTACCAGTGACATAAATAAAATAGGAAAGGATTATACATTATCTAATACATTTAATTTATTTGGAAATTGGGTAGCAGGAGACGTTAAAAATTACCCAAAGGATAAGGCGTGTAAAACATTGAATGTTGACCTTTCTTATTTTAAACTCCCTGCATTTCATGCAAAAAAAGGAGGAGGAATAAGAGTAAAAAGATTGTTGTCTTATGATCCGGGTATAGCACGAGAAACCGGTGATGCGATGGTTTACGGTTCTGAATATAGCTATAAAAATTCCGATGGAACAAGCAGTGGAGTAGCCACTAATGAACCACAACAAGGAAGAGAAGAAAGTCCATTAACTACCATTGTGGAAAGAAACAAACAATCGGGATGGAATAAAATGTTAAATGGAAGAGATTCTAAAGAACAGGAAGGTCCTTTAGGGGAAAGTTTACTGCCGGGAGCATCAGTGGTGCATGAGCGTGTGATTATTAAAAACATTCATAGTGGTAAAACCACTACAGGTTATGCGGTAAATAAATACCATACTACCAGAAGTTTCCCTATGCAAGTAGATTTTACAGAAATTTCTAAAGACGGAGATTCGCCAACCTATAAAAAGTATAACCTAAATCTTCCGTTGGGTTTATTCAACATGTCGGTAAATCGTGCATGGGTTACGCAGGGGTATTTATTTAAGTTAAATGATATGCATGGGAAACCTGAAAGTCAGGCAACCTATTCAGGAACATATCATCCTAACTTATTTAATGAAGCGGCATATACCAGTAAAACTACCTATCAATATACTAAACCGGGGACAGCAATTAAATCCTTAGTATATGACTCCGGAACACAGGATTTCACTATTGGTTTGATGAAGCCCGGACAAGAAGAAGACTTAACCATGTATCGATCTAAAGTAACGGATAGAACAAATGATTTTTCCATAGAGTTAGATTTGAACATTACTTTACCTACACCTATAACACTAGGGTTTGGGGTATCTTACACTTATTCAGACGATCAGTTAAGTCAGCATGTTACTTCAAAAGTAATCCGACAAAAAACTTATTTATTATCTACTACCACTACCACAGATGGAGTAACTCAAACAACAGAAAATTTAGCCTTTGATAAAAATACGGGAGATCCTGTATTAACAAAAACCTATGACGGTTATTATGCGGTTGATGAGCAAATTAATACAGAAGGGGATTTAGGAAAACATAATGGAGAATACTATGCCTTAAATGTTCCTGCAAGTTGGGTGTATGCAGAGGTGGGAAGAAAATCTGATTTAGTAACTAATAGCAATCAATTAACAGCTTCTGTAGGAAACATTGTAACTTATGGAGAAAACGTTTTGGTAGATCCATCAACAGGTAAGGCAAAAACAACGTCAGCCAATCCTATTTCGGGGATTTTCACCAATGTGGTAAATGCATCAGCTACCGTGTATAAAAAAGGTTGGTTTAATACTAATGTTAATCAAGCTGCTTTAGAAGCTAATTTTCCATTTCTCTCCACTCCTACTACATTGACAGCATTAAACAATAATTATTATCCACGCAGAACCTATGTGTATAGAGATCAAGTTACAAATGCCAATAATGGAGCTAGAATTTATGGAGGAGGTGTTATAACTGACCCTCTGAATATGTTTGATTGGGCAAATGGAGATTTTTCTCAAAAAGAGTTAGGAAAATGGTATTCAGCAAGTGAAATAATATCGTACTCACCTCATGGATATCCGGTTCAAGAAACGGATGTGCTAAATATTAGCAGTACAGCACATTTCGGATATAATAACACTTTACCTGTTTTGGTTGCTCAAAATGCAGCGTACAGTGAAGTTAATTTTATCGATTTTGAATATGGGTTTAATAACAATGCCAACATCAATAATAACTACGCTCATTCAGGGGCAAAATCGTATGATGTAAGCTTGGATAAAAATTATGTGTTTATTCAAAACTATCCAATCACTTCCCAAATCATAGCAACTAAAGGGTTATCTATAAAGCTATGGCTGAAAAGCTCCCTAAGCAATAATCCATCAAGCCCTAATTATGGACTGAAAAATTCAACACCGGATTTAAAAGCATTGATAGGTGGGCAGCAATTTAACTTTAAAAGAATAGCCCAAACAGGAGAATGGTCGCTGTATGTGGTGGAAATTAGAAACTTCAATGGCTTAGCTGCGGGTACCTACAACATTCAGTTGGGTTATAATTATTTGCCAAATGAAATGGTACTAGTAGATGATTTTAGAATACAGCCTCTAGATGCAGTAATGAACTGTACGGTTTATACCATAGACAACAAAGTGGCAGCACAGTTTGATGATCAACATTTTGGTGTTTATTATGAATACAACAACAAAGGTCAGTTGGTTAGAAAATCTATAGAAACAGAAAGAGGTAAAAAAACATTACAAGAACAACAATATAATACACCATTAATCCTTAGAACGAATTAAAAATGAATAAAAAGAGCCTTATCCCATTATTGTTTAGTCTTATTTTTTGTGTTGGATTTATCCGGCAAAATACAGACTGCATTAATGAAATTTTAAAATTAGAAGAAAAAATATATGCAAAAAAATATACTGAAAAAGACAAACCGGCATTTCTCAGTTACAGTCTAAAAACTATAGATTGGGAAAATAAAACAGTAAATGTTGATGTGAAAATGTATAGAGCATATAATAACATGCATTTTTTTTCAACTCAAACAGACATTTATCAAAATGAAAAAGAAATGGTAATGGTATTAAAATTACAAAAATTGATTGTGCTAGAAAATTCCAACGAAGAAATTATGGCAAAAGGCTTAAATGAAGATTTTTTAAATGTAAAACGTAATTTTTTAAACCAATGCGAGCTAGTTAGTTGTGCTGCTTTAGATAGTGATAAGGAAGTTAAAAGAGTGGAGTTAAAAGTAAATGACGATATGAATGGAGCATTATTTATAGATAAAATGATTTATAAGTATAAACCGGCTTCAAAAGAGATTTTATTCAATTCCACTTTTTACAAAAAAGGATACAAGGTAAAACAGATAGACATTAAATATAATAAATTGGATTTAGAACATGCTTATAAGTTTAACAGTCCAAAAAAATATGTAATGGATGCTAAAGAAAACTTATTAAGCAAGTATGCCGGATATGAATTAATAGATAATAGAAAATAACCTTTGCGTCTTTGCGGTAAAAAATAAACAATACATACAAAATAGATACAAATGAAAAATAAATTAGTAACTTATATTGGAATAGCATTAGCTGTTGTACTTTCTTGTTCAGTACAAGCTCAAGTATATGAAACGCCTAGTTATCTTTCTGTAAAAGGAAATGTACTTGAAGGGACGAGTAGTTTTACTTCCGGAACTATAAGTCTTTCACAAACAGATAAAACAACTCTATCAGGGTTGGAAGAGAGAAATGTGAGTGCTAATTTATATTTAAAATTAGATTTAGGAGAAGATTATGTTGATTTACAAGATGAGTTTCATGTTGAAGTGACGGTTCAAATTAGCGGTGGAACACCTGCTATAACTCCTATTACAAAGGTAATTGTTATTAATGAGAATAGTCCGGAGGCATTACATACAATTAACTTAATTGGAAATATTGCTAGTATTACCGGTGTTAATACATTAGATGTAGCTATTACTGCTATTAATATTTATGATAATCCAACTTCACAAACACCTTTACCTGCAGGACTACTTAAAAACTATATTGATAACAACCTTCGTTTATCAGCAACTTTAGTGCGTGAGTATGCGGTGAATGTAAGACAACCCAATGGAATAATGGCAGGAGCACTAAACGCCCCAATTGTTGCATTTACTAACCGATTGGCAAACTTTAGCTGGACACCTACAGGAAACACAAGTTACCCTAATTATGAGTTGCAAATTTTGCGTTTGTACAATACAGATCCTACCAAAAAGAATGTCAACAATGAAATAGTTGCTAAAATTAATTGGGCTGACGCATTAAAAGTTGAAACACAATCGTCATCAACTAGTATTGATTTAACCATAGCAGAAGGCACAGGTTTTTATGTATGGAGAGTTCGACCTATAGGAAATTTTTATGAAGGAGGAATTGCCAATCATGAAAATTATGGTGTATGGAGTAATAGTTTTACAAATGGATCAACGCAGCCCATACAATTAAACGCTATTGGAGGAGCAACAGCAGCTAATTACGGAAGTGTGTTTTATTTTCAAGACCCAGATGAAAATATAAACTGGATTTATAACCGTGTTTTCACAGAAGGAAATTCCAATCCTTTAAACACACAGGGAGTAAAAACAAGTGAAGGAATTAGTTATGCAGATGGTTTGCTACGAGCCAGACAAACACAAGCATATAATAGCTCTAACGATAATACTTTAGTTACACAAACTATAAGCGACTATTCAGGAAGACCATCGTTAACCACCCTTCCTGTTCCTGTTGATGGTGGATTAGTAGGGTATAAAACAACCTTTGTTAAATCATCTACTAATACCTTATATACTGCCTTTGATTTTGATGATGGAGCTAATATTAACGACCCCACAAAGATTATAGATAATAATACTGCTTTTTCTTATTATGATGGAACCAATAATAATGTTGCTGATGCAGAAGGATTTGCTTTTAAAAGAACCTTATTTAAAACAGACGGTACAGGTAGAGTAAACGAAGAATCGGGAGTAGGAAAGATGCATGCACTAGGTACACAAAGCGGTGATGGAGGAGGAAAAACCACTAGAGTATTGTTTGGTAGTCCATCAGATGAAGAATTAATACGAATTTTTGGAGACGAAGCTCCTTTATCTGAATCAGTAATTAAAACCATTACTATAGATCCAAATGGTGTTACCTCTGCTACTTATACTTCTAAAGAAGGAAAAACAATTGCTACAGCTTTAATTACTAACGAAATAACCGATGGAGCTAAAACAATTTTGTCGGCTTTAGAACAAGCCATTTCACCATTAACGGTAAACAATGTTGCCAATCAAAATGTGTTGTCCAACAAAAAGTTAGTAAGTTCTAAGCGGATAGCTTTAGAAGAAGAAAAAACAATCACCTTAGGTTATAATGTAGTAGAAGGAGTAGAAATGGGAGGATGTCCAAGTGGGGATTGTAACCTAAAGGTTCGTTTTTTTCTTATTGAAGTTCAGTCAGGAATAACCTATGTTAGTGATGCTGATAAAAACACAGCTGAACTTGACCAATTTGATTTGCCGGGTACAAATTTAACCTTTACCAGTAATTGGGAATGGGTAGATCCAACTAATACAACCACTCCCCCTTTGGTTTTGAATAATTCACCATACAATCAATTTATTCTTCCTGAAGGAGAATACATCATAATGAAAGAAGTTTTTTCGGCTAATGACGAAAATTTTGCTGAACTTCAAACAGCAGAATTAACCGACAGACTACAACCTATTTTAGATGCATTAGCAGCAAAAATGAAAGCCATTAATAACGCAGCAGACTATGCTGCTTTTATTGAATTTTATGCTGGAAACTCGCCTACGTTGGGGTTTGTTGATTATGTAAATGCCTACCAAGCAACACCTAATCAAACTACAAGCGATGCTATTTATACGCACTTAGGATTAACCTCTTATGTAGGGAACACCTTGTTTCCTTTAGAGTTTAGTTTTGATAATGTAACGCCAATAAGCAGTGATATTAATGAACCTACACAAAATGTAATGTCCTTTTCACTAAATTGTTGTGGAGCCATGGAAATCCCTGTGCCAAAACCGGAAATATGTATTCCTTGTGAGGCAGAGATTGGTGATGATTATGGAAATACTTTTAATGGAATTAATTATATCAGAGAGAATTCAACATTAGCCGGGCTAACAATTAATACAGGAAGTGATTGGCAATCAATTCAACAACTTGTTGCAGAGCATTTTATGACCTATTTGTATAATAAATTAGATGAAGATGGATTCATTACTGCTTATGACCCTAATAATCCACTTTCATATGATCCTATTACAACACCTGATGCCGCTTTGCAATTTGCATTAGATCGCTTTGCTCCTGGGTTTACTCCGGAAAGTTTACAAAATATGATTACAAATATGCTAGCATCAAAATATTGGGAGGGTCAATCAAAACTATATAACGTAGATGGTAAATATTACAGAGCGAAAGAAGATGCAAATGGTGCTTTAGTGTTTATTGATGGTCAAGGAGATCCTGTATCTGAACCTCCAACTTCGGGAGTTACTGAAATAACGGGCATTAATGATGGAGATGAGTTCAATTATGTTTGTGAGGATTTGTATAAATGTTGGGTAAATGCAGTAAACCTAATAAATGCTTTCGATTTTGATGGAGATGCTAACGTAATGGATGCATTCAACGATTCTGAGGGAAATAATGCTTCTGAAGATCATTATGATGATGACGAAAGTAGTGATGGTCCCGGTGGAGTAGTGGGCTGGTTGGCTAATTTGGTTATTTCAATAGAAATGAGAAATTTTCAAGATGGTCCAGATGGAGAAGTACCACAATCACGATTAGAATCTTTAGTAAACTTGCCTAATATATTTGTAAGTTGTGCAGGTTATAAATTTGCTAACATTTTAGATGAGGATGAAACGTTACCAACTGATTATGGAAGTGCATCTTCAGCAGGATATTCAAATATTGCTTATGATGTTGTTATTGGGGCATCAACATCTTTTTTAAATCACTCAAATTATACTACTCCCGGCTTGTTTTTATATAATGGTACATCATTTACTCAAGATTTAATAACTTGCAACTCTGTTCCAACACCTGCTCTTCAATACAAATACATCATTAAACCCGAGTGGATGTTTAAGTATTTTGTGTATAATGCTTATGATGCGTTTATACAATCAACACCTCCAAATAATGATGATAATGCTATTGTTCTCAATCAGTTTAACATCGAAATGGCGTCTTGCTACAATGATCCCAGAGCAAATTGTGCCACTCCATCATTACCGCTTTGTTTTGGAGAAACGTGTAATTATTACCATAAAAGTTGGTCGTCAGGACAGCGATTAGCATTTTACAAACAAATTAGTGGTGGATTAAACTGTGTACCGACCTCACCCCCCGCTTTTCAACCTACAACTCCTCCTGATGTAACTAAAGAAGATTTAATAGCAAAGGCAAATCAAGTATTAAATGAAGCTAAAGCGATATGTGAAAATAGATTTGGTGAAATAAAAAGTGCACTAATAGCAGAGTTGAATAACAAATGCTATACACTTGTGGAATGCACTGCTGTTGGTTCTCCTACATCCGAAATTAGCGAAGCTCAAATTGATAACATGGCAGAAGCTGTGGTAGCTGCTTGTATCGCTAAAGTAGAAATAATTGAAGATGATTTACCAGTTTATAGTGGAAGTTGTTCGGGAGGAAATACAAGCTTAGGATACGGTTGTAGTAAAGACAATACTTCTCCTGCCGGAAGTACTGCAAATCAATACCCTACTTTGGTAGAAGAAGATTGTAACTGGATTGATAGTGATGGCTATTGCCAAACCAATACAAGACAAACCGTTGTACTTTTTGCTCCTTGTCACTTGGAAATCTTAGACCAAGTAAACTTTTGGGAATTTCAACCTCATTTACCCATTGCAGACCTTAATGGAAATCAATTAGCAGACGATACTTGTGAAGGAGCTATAGAAAAAGAATGGGTAGCAGGAACTTGTTCGGTAGGAACTTGCTCAACTACACAGGTTTGTACACACAACAACCCTGAAGGGAATACCTATTCAACAACAACACAAATAACGAATCCGGCACCTTAACTAAAATAAATGAATAATAATAAGATTGAAAATAAGTAAAATAAATTATGATTGCATTGCCTCTTAGCGAGAAAAGAGTGTGCGAGTTCAACGAAGTTAAAAAAACTATAGTAATAAATATTAAAAACCATAAAAAGATGAATATTAAAAATATAATTGTATTGGCTGTTTTTATTGCCACTTCATTAACCACATTGGCACAAAATACCGAAGGAGTTTCTATTGCTCCCAATGTAAATCCTCCCGATCCATCGGCAATGTTGGATGTACAATCCAGTGATAAAGGTTTGTTAATTCCAAGAGTTGAGTTAACAAGCACAACGGATCAAACCACCATTGCATCTCCGGCAACCAGTTTACTGGTGTATAATACCAATACGGTATCAGATGTTAGTCCTAATTTTTATTATTGGAATGGAACAGCATGGGTTTTATTAGGCTCAACAAATAAAGTTCCTAAGGTTACTTATAGTCAAATGCAAAGCATGATAGCTAATTTAACACTAGATGATTTAGGATTGTCAGTTTTTGTTACAGACAGAGGTTATATTAGTAATGTTTTACAAGATAATGATATAATTACACATTGTACAGCAGAAGTTTATGGGCTATGGTATTTGTCAAGCATTGAATGTACGAATGGAGATATTCTTTTTTGGAGAAGAATTTCAACAAATCAAGGAACAATAGATCCAAGTACATCATGTGCAACTCAATCCGGTAACCCAACTCTTTGTGATCCGGTTGTGGAATAAAATAATAACTAACTTAATTTATTATGAAATTAAAAACATTTTTATTAACTGCTTTTCTTACTACTGTATTAATAAGCAAAGCTCAAACAACTAATTCCGAAGGAGTTTCCATTGCCCCTAATGTAACACCTCCTGATCCATCAGCGATGTTAGATGTACAAGCCAGCGATAAAGGCTTGTTAATTCCAAGAGTTGAGCTAACAGGTACCACCGATGTAACCACTATTGTATCCCCGGCAACCAGTTTATTGGTGTATAATACCAGTACGGTATCAGATGTTGTTCCGGGTTATTATTATTGGGAAACTAAATGGGTTCCTATAGGAAGAGGTGATGAAAAAATGCCTAAAATAACCTTTGCTCAAATGTTGGCAATGGAAACTAATTTAACAGATGATGATAGAGGTTTATTTGTTTTTGTTACTAATGAACAAGATGTCACCTTTTGTTCAGGAGTACTGACAACCACAAAAAACGTGTATGGAGTATGGTATTTTTATGATACAGACTCTTGTTACGGAAAATGGATTAGATTAATAGACGGATTACTATCTCAACCATGCCCGGAAGATGTTCAGGTTTGCGGAAATCCTCCTCAATTTTAAATAATAAAAATAAACAAGTATGGAAAGAACAATTCCATATGACAAATAAAAAAAAAACGAGCGAAGTGAGTTCATGAGTACATGATTAAAACAATAAAAATTAACGAATAATAAATAACTACATATGAAAATCAAAGTTGCTATATTACTGTTGTTTGGATTTTTTCTAACAATTTTTTCTGTCAAAAGTCAAACGATAGGAGATCCAATGTGTTCACAAACATCTTCTTCAGATTGTTGTATTCAATATAACTTTGATTTTAACTATACCCAACAAGTAATAGCTCCTACACCGCCTGCAACACTATCTAATCAAGTAAAAGTTAATTTTACCTTAACCTCTGTTTTAGGAGTTACTACAACAGGTAGTAGATTTACGGGGATTTGTAGTGAACATGAAGTAGCAAGTGTAAGTTGGGACTTTGATGATGATGAACTTGTTGATGTAGTATCGGATGCTCCTGCACATATATACACATTCTCCTCTGCATGTGCCTCAGAAGTACATAAAGTAGTCGTATGTGTACTAATGAGTAATGGAGCTACATGCAGATTTGAGCAATGGATAGTATTAAACAACCCTAACGTAGTAGCTTCTCATACCATAACACCTACTATAAATGCTTGCGGACAAGTTAACTTTTCATACACAGGAACAACACTTACCAATCCAAAATGGACTTTTGGAGATGGAACATTTGATAATTCTGCACAACAAACCGTTAGTCATACTTACCCAACTAACGGAACCTATACCGTTACACTAACAAACGATGAAATGGCACCTTGTGCAATAGCAACAACAGTTACCATATCAGACAAACCAACCGCTAGTTTTAGTTATACCATTCCCGATGTTTGTAATGTTACTTCAGGTATAAATGTTACCATTAATAATTATAACCCAAGCCTTTATACCTACTTATGGAAAGTAAATAATGTATCAGTACCTGCAACAGGTGTTACTACCAACATAATATCACCACTCGTGTCAGGACAAAACAATACCATCAAACTTATTGTTCAAGATGCATCAGGTTGCCAATCAACAACCACTAAAAACATAAAAATTGGAGCAGTAGAAGCAGATTTTAATACCCCTTTAGAGTATTGCTTAGGAGATTTTCTGAATGTTACAGGCATTCAATCGGGAGGAACAACCTACGATTGGAAAATTGATCACACCACCACTTCAACTACAGTAAATTTAACAAATGCAGGAATGTTTCCTTCCTATCAATTTACCACCACAGGAATATACGATATAAGCCTAACCGTTACTACTACTTATCCTAATCCTAGTAATCCGTCTAGTCCGTTAACTTGTACAGACCTTTTCACCGAAACAGTAGAAGTATTTGAACCTGTTGATGCCAGTTTTAGTATTGCCTCAGGTACCAATTGTGGAGAAATAGCACTAACATTAACTAACCCTACCACCACCACGGCATATACCATTAATTATGGCGATGGTACTATAGAAACAGGCACAGACATTACTTCTGCACCAAGCAATCATTTAGAACATATTTATACCAGTAATGGCGTTCATACCGTAACCATTACCCTAACCAATGGAACGTGTACCAATACAAAAACAAATAGCGTATCCATTAACGACCAAGCCACACTAACCATTGTAGCAAGTAATATCAATTTATGTCCCGGAAGCACCGTAACATTAAATGCTGTAATAGCTAATGTAGCCATAGGTTCAGGAGGAATCACTTATGAGTGGAAAGATGTTACAGATGTTAATCCTGCAAATCATATTACTTTACCCGGAACAACAGCTCAAATAACCGTTACTGCCGGAGGCACTTACCAAGTAACTGTTACCACAGGAAGTAACATTTGTTTCAGTAACAACGATAATGATGCTACTATAGTAATTAACGAATTAGAAGCCCCAACAGCAACGTTTGATGTACAAAACATAACAGCTACAAGTTGCGGACTTTCTACAGGGGCAGTAATTTTAGATGTTACCGCTAATTTAGCAGCAGTAGGCTACACCGTTAATGGTGGTGCAGTACAAAATACACTTCAAACAACAATAAATAACTTACCCGCAGGGCCTAATTACATCACCATAGCCAATGCCCAAGACCCTACCTGTACAGGAACTGTTTTGGTAAACATTCCGGATAATAGCCCGGAGGTAGAAGTGGTAAGTACCGATGCTACTTGTAGCAGCACGGGTAGTATTACTGTTAATGGCGTACCAGGAGGATACACCACCACTGTATATGCCGCAAATGATTATCCAACAACACCTTTATTTACAGGTACAAGTGGAAACGTACCTGCCGGAAATTATGTAGTGGAAGTAACCGAAAACTCACCGGGAAGCTGTGTAGTTACCCAAAATGTAACCGTATTAGGCGGAACATTTAACCTAAGCTTAGTAAATCCTAACTTAGGTATTTGCTCTGGCGGAAGTGTAGCAGCTGCATTAGATAATCCTCCTTCAGGAGCAGTCATTACTTGGCAACAAAAAGATATTAATGGCAATTACAATAATATTGGAGGAACAGCATCAACGCAAAATATTACACAACCGGGAGAATACTCTGTAACAGTAGAAGATGGCTCTTGTACAGAAATACTCTATTTTACCGTACAACAATTTAACCCCATCACCATTAATTTTGAAATCATTCAACCACTATGTCCGGGAGATCCTGCACAAATTAACGCAATAGTAGCCGGAGGAAGCGGCAATTATACTTATAGTTGGAGCAACTCCGCCTCTACAGATGACAATATCTCTATACCAACAGCACCGGGCGGAGCAGTTACCCTTACCGTAAATGATGCAAACACTGCCTTAGGTTGTGGTCCCGTTACTTCTCCCGATATATCCACCAACCTCACTTTTCCAGACCCTATCGTATTATGTACCTCAGGAATTACCTCAACACCGGCTTATGTTGGAACAAACACTACACTAGCACCATCAGCTACTTACGAAAATAACATTTCCATTACGGGGTGTCAGTTAGAATTATGTGCCACAGGAGGAACAGCTCCCTTAAATTACGAATGGTTCCTAGAAGGACAACCCTCCACAGAAACCAGAATTGTTAGTTTTACAGTAAATGGAGTTACAGGAGCGTTAGAATATAACGACCCCGACCCAAGTTCATCTACTTTTGGAAATGTGCTTGCGGCAGAAAAACCAACAGGTGTTACCATTCCAGGTTATACAACAGGAACGGTAGCGTTTAATGTAAACGACCCAAATATTACCGTTACACCAACTCCAACTCCCGGATTTTACATCTACCCTTATTGGTTGTATGATGGTACGAACATTTTCCCTGCCTTACAAACCGATGGCGTTACTCCTTTTACCGTTACCGTTCAGGTAACCGTAACCAACGACATTATGGTGCACAACCATACCGGCTCAACAACAAGTACTGCCGATTTTGCCGAATATGCCGATCCTAATGGTGCTTCAGTTATCTACACCTTGGTAATTACAGATGCCAACGGATGTAGCACTTCCTTCCCGGGAGTAGAAATTACCATTCCTCCCGTTCCTGATTTTCCAGAATTTAGCTTTGTATGGGCTAAACCGCTTCCATCAACTGGTGGAGAAGAACCCGAAGAAGTGGACATCAATATCAAAGACAACATGGCAGAAGCCGCCAACGAAATGATGTCTAGTGCCATGGCTTGTTTGCAAAGCCAAACACAAGGAATGATTACTGCTTTTGAGGACAATTGTTTCGACCTCAATACCTTTAGAGATTCTACCAACATCAGTTATGAGGTAAACGAACACCACTACACCCTCTATTATTACGATAGAGCAGGGCAGTTAACCAAAACAGTGCCGCCTCAGGGAGTTAAATTCTTAGATGATGGTTCTATTTCATCCAACGAAATTCAGGCAATTATTGATTACAGAGCGTCTAATCCGCTTAGTTTACCTGCCGTAAGTAAATTTGTTCCCGACCATACTATGGAAACCAAATACCAACACAACAGTTTAGGGCAGCTTATCAGCCAAAGTACGCCCGATGGGGGAACCACCAACTTTATTTATGACGGACTAAACCGCCTGCGTTTTTCACAAAATGAGCAACAAAATACAGACGGGGTATTCAGTTACACCAAATACGATGAACTCGGCAGAATTATAGAAGTGGGTGAAAGCGATGCCATAGGATTAAACTTTGCAGACCCTACACTAGCAGCTAATGTAACCACCTATGCCAATGATGTCAACTATCCTGATAATACGCTGGCAGGAATCACTAATACGGAAATAACCAAAACACACTATACCACCCCTGCACAAGTAAATTATTATGGGTTACCACAACGCTACCTGCAAAACAGAGTAAGCTTTGTGTTTAACGATGAAGATGGTGACCTAAACACCACCAACGATCAATACCATACTTATTTTAGTTACGATACACATGGAAATGTAGAATGGCTTATACAAGAAGATGCCGAAATAGGCAAAAACTACATTGCCTATGAATATGATTTAATAAGTGGAAACGTAATAAAAGTACGTTACAATGAAAACCGTAGCGATAAATTTTTCCATAAATACGAATACGATGCAGAAAACCGCTTAACCCATGTGTTTACCTCTGTTGATAACCAATTGTGGGATAATGATGCTCATTATGAATACTACGCTCACGGACCATTAAAACGAAATACCATAGGCGAAGACCATGTACAAGGTTTAGATTACATCTATACCATACACGGATGGTTAAAATCCATTAATAGCCCTAACATAAGTAATAACACCGACCCGGGAAATGATGGCGATTTAGTAACTGCCATAAATGCTTGGCAACAAACCAACAAAGTAGCTGAAGATTATTTTGGTATGAGTCTGGGCTATTATAATGGAGATTATCGTAATGTTAACAATTTCCACTATAACAGTACTACAGGAAGTTCTCCTTATCAAAATTTATATGCATCAACTAATAACGATGCAGCAGACCTTTACAACGGAAACATTAGCCATTGGGTACACAGCCAATTAAGTACTATAGGAGGAATAAAAGACCCGAGTGTTAAACCAAGAGCAAGCGTTTACAATTATGATGTATTAAACCGTATTAAGCAAGCTACCAATTTTGAACAAATAGGAGGAGATTTACTAGGTAATTATGCATTTTCAACCTATACCGGAGCCAATGGTGCAGATGCCTACAAAACCAATTATACCTACGATGCTAACGGTAATCTCCTCAACCTAGACCGATACAATGCATTAGGAATACTCATGGATGAATTAGGTTATACCTACGATAATGGATTAGCAGGAGTAGCTCTAAACAGCAACCAACTTACTTCTGTAACAGACAACAGCACCAATACAGAAGATGGTAGAGGCGATTTAGAAGCCATCCATACTTATACCTATGATGGCATAGGAAACCTAACCATAGAAACCGCTCAAGAACGCATGGATTTTGGTACCGGATATCAATTGTTTGATGTAGCTACTAACATTAACTGGACGGTTTATGGAAAAGTAAAACAAGTTACCAAAACCATTAGCACCAACAGCGGAGCAAACGTTTATCAAGTAGAAAAAATAGACTTTGAGTATGATGCTTCCGGCAACAGAATTAAAAAAACCGCTAATAAGAAAATTGATGCAACAGGAAATCTATCAGGAATAGATGCCAACCCCGAAACAGCCAGTTTCTTAGTGAACGAAGTTACCACCACCTACTACGTGCGAGATGCTCAAGGAAACACCTTGGCAGTATATGAAAAAACAGCAGTAGAAAATGGCAGTAACTTCGATGTTACCCTACAACTAAAAGAACAACCTATTTATGGCTCCGACCGTTTAGGACAACGCACAGCAAACAAAGTATTAGCAGCCTCCCTAAATGTAAGCGGAAGCTCAGGCAACATTACCTTTCCCCCACTAGGTAGCGGAATACAAAAAAAATCCGAATACCAAAACTGGATTACCAGCAGCAACAAAAATGCGTTACTAAATCTTACCGACCAACTTTGCCAACAAAAAGTAATACACTTAGAATATGATAATGGTACAGCAGAATACGCTACACCAACCACACCGGACATACCTGCTACCACCAACTTTTTGGGAATAGCCAAAAATGGAGTAGCCATTGCCGAAAATACCGATGGCGAATTACAATTTTATGTAGTACTTGCCGAAAAATACTTGGGCAACAAAGATGCGTGCTTAATTTACGATGCCACAGGCAAACTAATGAAAAATACAGAGTTGATTAGTAATATCGACATCAACAGCAAGCCTATTGTGATTAATTTAGCAACAAATAAATATGCCGTAGTTACCCTAAATGCCAACAAGCAACCCATGTACCATATTATAGACATGGATGCACAAGGCTATGGAGCAGTAAACAATGCAGGCGAAGTGGATGCTACCCAGGTAAACGTAGCCATGACTACCACCACTACAGCACAATATGGTTTACACTTTACCGCTTACGAAGACCACGTTAACAACAAAAAAATAGTTTACAGTACCCGCTATACCCCTAATGTGGCATTGCCCGATCAAGGCAGTACAGAAATTGTAGCCTTTGAATTTATAAACAACACCACCCAATTGCAACAGCATGTGTTGTACCAGATTAACGGATGTGGCAATACCGAACAAGGCGAACTACAGATTTCTCCCGAAGGAAACAAACTCTTGTGGTACCAGCACGATAAATACGTAACCGGCTTTAGCCACCGTGTGTTCGATGTGTATAGCATAGCCCTGCACCCCGATAAAATAAGCACCACAGGCGTAGTGGACATCTTAGACCATACCATGGTAAACAACTACGGAGGCAACTATGGCGAAGGAAGAGTAGAATACGATGCCGACAACCAAACCATGTACCTTAGCCAACGAGGCATTTATTTAGACGGAGCAAGCGGAAATGAAAGCGAACGCAACCTTTGGAAATACTCTCCGCTAAATACTACCACCCTCAACCCCTTAAACCCTACCAGTGTGTATTTATTTAGCGAAATACGCAGAGGAGTAAACGGAAAACTCTATATGCCCAATATGGATGCAGCTGCAGATGCCATACACAGCTATGATGGAAGTAGCATGAGTAACATTCCTACTAATAGTGCGTATAATTCGTATGTCTTTGCCTCCGCCTTACCTACCCAGGTGTATAAACTATTTGGAGAAGAAGCAGTAGCAAGTGCAGGCAGAGAAATAGGGAAAAAACAATATTTCTTAAATGACCATTTAAATTCAGTAAGAGTAGTGATTACCGATGAAAAACATCTTAATAATGTAAATAGTAATGACCAAATTGATGCAGGAGACTTTTTTAGTCCTTTTGTAGTCTCATTTTCAGATACTTATCCTTTTGGAATGAGCTTAAGAAACTTTAATCCGAATTTGGCGAGATACTCTTTTCAGGGACAGGAAAAAGAGAAAAATGCTGTTGTTGAAGGGTTTTCTTTTAAATATAGAATACACGATGCAAGGATAGGAAGATTTTTAAGTGTTGATCCTTTATCAGAGTCTTACCCTTTTAATAGTACTTATGCATTTAGTCAAAATAGAGTAATTGATGGGATAGAATTAGAAGGCTTAGAATTTTTGGATGCTAAAAAGTATGGAGTTAATTTCTTTTCTATGCGTCCATTTTTGGATAATCCAAATGCAAATGACGTTATAGTTCCAATAGAAGTGATGAATGCATTAGTTACACGTAAGGGAGCACCAATCATTGAACAAGGAAGTGCAGTTGAAATGAGACCAATTACTCATTGGTTAGCTCCTAAACCTGGTTCACAAACAAAGCCTAATACAAAATCTGCAAAAGTGAAGTCAGCAAAACAAATTCCTATTGTAACAAATGTAGTAAATTCATCATCTGCAAAAATTGGAATGAGAATGGGGGCAATTTTGGAAGTTTTTAACTTATTCGTTCCTTATATAGATTTAATTGTAAATTCTGATTATTATGCTGATAGAGAAAAAGCAATAGCAGGAATTATTGCTTTAAATAAAGCTACAACATTAGTTTCTGCAGCTAAAAAAAATGGATACATCCCTATGTCTCTAACACAAAGTGATGTTTTTATGGCAGATGTAGCAAATTATTTATCTGATGGGAGAATTCCTAAACCTAATGAAAATAATGTTGTAATAACAAAAGAATATTCAAAATTAGTTACAGATTGGGCACAAATGCTATTAGTAAATGAAGAAAAAGTATTGTCAGGAAGTCTTAATTTAGGGGAAGATTCTTCGGAAGAAATGATTATTCCTCTTAGTATGGGAACTATTGATAGAAATCTTGGCACAATAATGATAGTAGTGCCTGTAGAAGTGGCAGAACAAGATTTATCTCCAGAAGTAAAAGAAGCTAAAAAAGCAGAAAAAGCATTTAATGAATCAGGGGAATCAGCTCCAAAAGTAACAGAAAAAGTAAAAAAAAATAATTAAAGTTTTATGAAAAGCGTTGTATTGATTTTCGGTCTTTTATTTTTTACAGGTTGTTTTAATAATGAAGAAGAACTAGGTTCTTCGGTTATAAAAGATAATAAAGAAAAACTAAAATTAACAGTACCAGAAAAAATTGAAATTAATAAAGAAGGTATTGAAATTTCAGATAGTCTGTTCTTGTATTTTTATATGGAAGGGAACATAGAAGAACTAGTGCAAAATAAGTATAAAATTGATTCGGATTTGAAATTAGGCATTTCTTCAATCGCTTTTTTAGAACAAGGTGATTATCAAAAGGCATTAAGTTTAATTCCTCATTATAGTCAAGTTGAGTTTGATTGGGATGATGGAGAAAAAATATATCCTCATCAATTTACAAGAGAGTTTGGATTTTACGAACTACTAGCTCTTTATCGTTATGCCGTTCATATAGATGAGATTGAAGAAAATATTGTTTCACATATGCAAATTAGTTCAAGTTTTACTGACACCTTTGCCAATAATATACTTATAGGTACAGAATATGTTTTAACCACTACTTATGAATTAGAATATGAACATTTTGCGAAAAACAAAAAGTTTAATTTAGATAGCTTACTTGTTTATTATCCAAATTTTCACAGATTAAAATTAGCAAAAGCACATTATTTTTTTGTAACTAATCAAATAGATGAATATTTATTTGAATTAAAAAAGATATATGAATTAGGATATTTTAGAAGAGATATGTTAAAAAGAATAATTAGTGAGTATTCATGGGGAGAAAAGCCAAATTTAGATTCGGCAGCTGTTTATGTAGCTAAATTTGAATTAGAATTTCCTAATGATTGTGATAATTCAATAAATAATTATTATTTAGAATCTAAGAAGTATCAAGAAATGGAGAAAGCTTGTAAAAAATGTTTTCAAGATAGTTTATTATGGAGAGATAAAATAATTGCAAAGGCACAACTTTGCAGACTCTATTTAAATCAAAAAAAGATAGAAAATGTGAAAGCACTAATCTATCATTTTCATGAAAATGATAGTGGATATAGACGAACAGAATTACGAAAGTGGTTGTGGACTGAATATTTTTTTATGGAATTAGAATTAAATTTTTTACAAAAAAAATATAGTACTGTAAACAAAATGATGAATAAAGGGTTTGGTGAGTTAGCAATGCCTTTTACTACAGAGGAAAAAAGAGAAGTGATAAAAAGATATTATGCATATTATATAAGAAAAGATTTAATAAATTTTGAGCATTTCTATCGAGATAATTTTGAGTAAGTTGTTGTGCCTCGGCACTGTTCGTGAGAGCTTGTAGCTTGAACACCGCTGAAAAAAACTAAGGTAGTTGATTTTTAGGACAAAATCAAGAGGTAAATGAAAGTTTTTTTAAAGTATTCGTACGGGCAAGTAGGTATAGCCGCCAATCATGTGGATTATGAATAGTGTTTGGATTTAATCTAAGGTAAGCTTGGTGCGGTAATGTATCCGTACGATACGAATTTTTTATAGCCCATCCTTAACCAAGAAAAGCACAATACAAATAAAAATTAGGAAGCCGTAAGCAAAGACTAACTCTGCATTGGAATAATTTTTTTTACCAAAGATAAGACTAATGAAATCATTCAGTATATCTCTCATCTCATCAGGTATTCTAGATTAATACTATCTAAGTAACCATGCCAGTCTTGTTCATTTTCTAAGGCATTTATTCTTTTTATTTCATTATTATGAACATCATAAAATACTTCTACATAGAAATTACCTAATGAGTAGAGTGCTATTTTATACTTATTATATTCTATTCTATAATCAATATAGTTTCCTTTGGAGAAAAGGATTTCCCCTTTTTGATTAAGATTTAATTGGTTGTATTTTGTAATTGAAAGTATCACTTAAAACAAAGATAATTATTTTGGATAATATTCCGTTTTAAAGTGTATTAAAAATGATGGTGAAAAAAAAAGTGAACTAATAAGATGAAACTTTTGTATTAAGTTATACTATCAATAAATATGGAATCATTATATTTGGTCTTGGTTTTATAAAGACTAAAATGTTCTTTATAAAAGAGTGAGTTGGAAATTGATTATAGTATAAATTAATAAATTATGGATAATAAATATATTTTAGAAGGAGAATCAATAATTACTCAATCAAACGATAAAACTGTTACCGTTACTAATAAGAGAGTCAGGTATCAAGCCTCATCTTCAGGAAAAGCTCACATTGTCTCAATAATGTTAGAGAAGATTAGTTCCATAGAGATTCATTATAAAAGCAAAGTATTTATTTTGATTATTGGAATTTTACTTGCAGCAGCAGGATTATTTATGGGAGCCAATAATGTAGGGTCAGCAATGATTCTTGGATTGGTATTAGGCGGATTATTTATATTGATTTACTTGCTAACGAGAAAACACGTTGTTTCAATTGCTTCAGATGGTGGAGCAATCATCTACTTTCAAACAAAAGGAATGAAAAGAGAGGTCTTATTAGATTTTATAAATAAGATTGAAAAAGCAAAAAGTGAAAAGTTATCAAATTAAAGAAGCCTTTTGAGATAGCCTTCCAAAAATGTTGTTTTATATAAATTAGCTATGTTTAATTAATAAATTGTATTATGTCCAATAACCCAAAATTAGAATTTGGTCGATTTACCTTAAATCATAAAAAAGAAAAGTTTACAACATTTAGAGATTTTGCCATTGAAGAATTAAAAAAAAGTAAATCTATTACCAACGAAAAAGTAGTAGAAGAATGCTTTAAATACTTTATTAAATCATTAAATAGTGATTATGCTAAAGATGAGAAACTAAAGAAGAAATTAAAGGTTGAAAATAAAAAATCTATTAATAGTCATCATGACAAAAAACCAACTTTCGATTCTAGTAATTATACAATTTATGGTGTAATTAATGGTGGACCATATGGGCGTGATAGAATAGTTTCAAATAATGATGATGACGAAGACAGTAGTAGATTAGGACAAAATAAAGCGGTATTATTATATTTTTATTTCTTTCTTTATATACCACCGGATCATAATCAAGGGTTTTATATGATTCACTCTAACAGTAGTGATGAGTCTATTACAATATTATTTAGAAAATACGTTACTAATATTTTTAAAGGAGTAAATTTTTACAAAGCAACTCCTACCGAGTATGCTCCAAAAACATTTCAAGATGAATATATGAAAGGTGCATTATTAAAAAGAATGACATTTAAAACATTTATAAATGATAACGTACATTCTACTAACGGTGTTTCAGCAAATATTCCAAATCAATACGATATTAGAATTGAAGTAACTCCCAGAGGAAGAAGTCTTATAGGGGCAGATGCTGAACCTTTTTTGAAAAAATTGTCAAAGAATTTTTTTGGAAGTAAAAAAGAAACCAAAGAGTTAGAAGAGTTTGATGAAACGAGTGTTACCTTTGAAAACGGTGTAACAAAAGCTCAAAAAACATTTGAATGGAACACCAGAGATAAAGAGTTTGTTCCTGTTGTTTATTTAAAAGGAAGAGTTGATAAGAAAAATTTAGATGGCACTCCGGATTTTGAGGAATTAAAAAAATATTGTTTAACTATCTTTACTGATGAGATTTTACCAGAAATAAGACCAGATTTATATGTCGAAAAGATTAAATAAGTATCTTATAGAATTAAGGCATAAAGCAATTCGTTTTGAGAGAATAGATATTAACGGTAAATCTTCCGATAATTGGTTTATTAATAATCAAAGAAGAATTATTTGTTCTTTAGTTGCTATAATATTAACCTCTTTGCTTGTAGAAGGGTTCAATGAGCAATTTATTTCTTATAGCTCGACAATTCTATCTATTCTAATTGGTTTATTTATTACAGCAATGATATTCAGCTTTGATAAATTTTACACAAAAATTGATAGAGAAAAGGCAAATGCAAATGAAAAGTTATGGAACACACAATCTTATAATTACTCTATGCAGTTTGCATACATTACCGGTTATAACATTGTACTCTCAATATTTACATTAGTAGTATTATCTCTGAGCGTGTTTTTTGATGTAATAATGAGTATCAATGTATGGGGTTATCATTTTGAATTTGACAAAATTAGTGCAGACACTTTTTTAAATTTTATTGGACTATCGTTATTATTATTACAAAGATTTATTGTATTATACTGGATTGCATGTATTGTGTATAATACACTTTTTTTAGTTAGTAGTATGGTTCAATATATGACCGTTAAAATAGATAGACAAGATGATTGAATTTAAAGACACCTCTATTAGTAATATAGTTTTTCATAGAATTGACAATGAAGATGGTAAATCTTTTTTAAGTGAGTCTGAGTATAGTATTAATCAAGAAGAAGAAGAAGTTTTAAAAACTATTTTTTTAAAACCTTTTACCTCTAGTCTATCTACTTTTGAATTTGACCATCCTGTTGATTTAAGTTTAAACAGCCTATTTAAATTAGCAAAAGATAATTATGCAGATGAAGACTTTTATAATTCATCTCTTAATATCTACAAACACTTAAAATCAGTATCTAAACATCCAAATATAAATGGTGGAGACTTATTTATAATAAAATATGACGATGTTAAAATTAATAATTCTTTTCACCAAGCATTAGGAATATATAAGATTGAAAACAAGCAAAATTTTATAGAAACCTCTTTAATAAAAAATGGGAAAAAGAATCTCAATTTTAAAAAAGGTATAGGGCAAGGAAAGATAGATAAGGCATGTTTAATAATTTTTACAGAAGAACCTTATACCATCTTTATTATTGATAAAGGTAATGTAGAGACTGAATATTGGCAAAACGATTTTATAAATGCCCGTTTAAAGAATGACCATATTAACAGTACTTCTCAATTTATGTCATTAACTAAAACGTATGTTACTGAACAATTTCCTAATGATTACAAAACATCAAAAACTGACCAAATTGACTTATTAAACCGTTCAATAGAATATTTTAAAACAAATGATACATTTGATAAGCATACATTTGAAAGTGATGTACTACAGGATGATAGTGTAATAGAATCGTTTAGAAACTTTGATAAGCTATATAAAGAAGAAAATAATATAGCATTATCAGATAATTTTGAAATTTCATCCCAAGCTGTAAAAAAACAGGCAAGGATATTTAAAAGTGTTTTGAAATTAGATAAAAACTTCCATGTCTATATTCATGGAGATAAAAATTTAATAGAGCAGGGTGTAGAAAAAGATGGTCGTAAGTATTATAAGATATATTTTAAGGAAGAAAGTTAATCGTTTAATATGATTCCCTTCTCCATATATAAAGTTTCGATATTTTTGTCACACCAAAATACAAAAAATAAGAAATAGAATGCCTCAACTATTCAATATATTACTATTGATAACATCCATTTTAATGGTTGATGTACCCAAAGCAATAGACGACTGTCCACCCAATTTCAAAACAAGCTGTTCTCGAGTGCAATTAGAAGGCTTTTGGTACTATGCAGATGCTCCCAATAACACCATATTAAGAAACCCTCATCAAGTAGGTGAGCAAATAGCAGATTTAGGAATAATGATTAACTATGACATAAAATGGCAAGACGGCTGCAACCACGACCTCATAGTAAAACAAGTTTATTTTGATGAAAAAGTACCCAATTCAGCAAGAAACGCTCACATCTTTTACCCCGGAGAAGTTATCCATCACCAAGTAACAGCTGTTTGGGCAGACTCTATAAAATACAAAGTAACCATAAAAGGCATTACCACCTGCGAACAAACTCTTTACCGAGTACCCAAAGAACTTTATGACGAGTAAATCTTATAGTATATTTCCTAAGCTACCTTAAAACAATATTTCATTACTAAAAAACAAATTAAGTATGAATGAAACAATCTCCCAACCAAAAAAAATAACAGCGATTATTTCTACAAAAAAAGCCAATGACCTTTATGGCTCCATAGCAGAGATACTTGTTGTCAATCTCTTTCAGGAACTTGGGTTTAATGTACATCGTTCAGGAATGGAATATGCCTTTCCTGCTTTAGGAAATTTACAAAAATTAAATGCAGATAAAGATATCGCTAACCATATCAGACACTATCCCGACTTTATTTTACAACGAAAATCAGATAAGAAAGTATTTTTAGCCGAAGTTAAATACAGTTCTAAAAATACCTATAGACTAGAGGAACAATATGAAAAACAATATGGAGATTATCCATTTCCAGGAGCGTATATCATCTTTATAGGAAAAACCAGAATTGTTGCCAAAAAAGTATCCGAGATAAAAGATAACGGCAATAAATTCAACCTTATCTCTGATATTACGGACTTTGAGTGTCATACAGCCGATAAGATAAAAATCATTAAAAAATATGTGGAATTAGCCGGTCATATATTCACCACTTTATAAGGGTAAGTCAATGACTTCGTTTTTTTCATTTAGTATTTAGTTAAGTATCTTTGAATTACTTAAATCACTTAAGATGTAGTAAATGAAAATACAGGTCTTTAATAAAAACAGTGAAGAACGAGTAAAAGAAGGTCACTACAAAATAACCATAGAAGGCTCTTTCATAGACTTTATGTCTGTATGGACATTTAAAAACGAATATAAGCTTCCTGACAATACCAAAGAGCAAAATGAGTTGGATAGCAAAGAAATGAATTTTAAGTACGGAGCATACCCTTATAAATGCTTGATAGAAAAAGAAGATCCGCTAGCCGTTTCTCTACATCCGGTAGAACAAATGGAAGATTACTACGACATATAAAATAACCATTAACTTAAATAAGCCAATACTGCCTGTTTTAACACAACATCTCCCTGTCCGTCATTAAGAGCTGAGTAAAGCATCACAACAAAAGGCATAGGCACATCATCTTGAGTATATTTAATTCCTATCTTTTTTACATTATCTTTCTCCTGAACAACAACTTTATGAATCTCTATCATGGCACAAATGATTTAATAAACCTCAGGGAACCCTCCTGACAATAATACTTTAACCATTCCTGTCGCTCCTGCCGGTTTTGAAGTTAAAGCTTTAGCAATAGTTTTCGGCTATCTGTAAGCAAGTACCAAAAGCCAGACGATATGCAGAATTATTGTATTTGAGCCGTTTTATAATACTGAACCCGAAGCGTATGAATTTTACCCTCTTCGATACCAATCACCTTAAAATTAGTAAGACTTGTTTTACCGAACAGTTCCAATACATCCCCATCACCAAAAGCTTGTCCTGAAATAGGCGTAGGAGCAGTTCCATTTTTCTTATACCTTAAAGCCCTTGTTTTGTTAGTAACAGAGGCATCCACCTCAAAGGAAATAGTAGCCGATATGGCATCTTGAGGAACTTTTAATACTTTAGCTTCGCTGTCATTTACATTCAGATCTTCATATCCGCCATTATTTTCATCAATAGGAATACGTCCCCGTTCTCCCGAAGTCCATAGAATCAGTTCTTCAAGGTAATCTTCTGTAGAAGCAAAGTTTTGATGTGGATACGGATTATTTTTCATTTTTTTGTTTATTGTTAGTAGGGATTATGCTATCCTCTCTATTCTCTATTCTCTATTCTCTATTCTCTGTTCTCTGTTCTCTGTTCTCTCTTTTCTGTTCTATTAAGTTAACTTTCATTTTGCGGTTATGCTGCTAATATTCCCGTGCGTTCATATTCACGGTACAGACTAGCAACTGTTTTGCCTGCTAAATCCTGAAAGTGTGGTTTATCTTTAATAGAAGTCCAGCGACCACCCCATTCTAGGCCTAATGCCTCTCCCATTTGTCCAATCTTTTCCCAGTTCGGGTTGTTCCATAGCGGCTGACCATTTTTAAACTCTACTATATCCACTGCTTTTTTGTAATTATGAGAACTTTTACCGCACTTGGCATTCGTTACAATCTTCCCAGGAGCTGTCCTCCCTTGAGCATAAAGTTTGTTTTGTTCAGCACAATCACGATAAGCAGATATTACCCTTAACTCCATTCCTATATCTCTTGCCTTAGATAATAAATGCTTGATTTTTTTTCTAAACACCGGATCCAGTGAAAGTAAAAGCAGATCAGTTTTATAGTCAAAATGTTCATAAATCTTTTTTCGAGAAAGATAAAGACCTACTCCCAATGCCACTATTCCTAAGGCAATACCTGTATACACATATTTCTTTTTAATTTCCATCTGTTTTTTTCTCTTGACAGTTACATGTTTTCTTTCTAGTTGACTGAATAAGGTTAATACTCATGGAAATAATACTAAGCGTTAAGAATGTACCTGAAAGAATAAGGATGAGTTTACTGTGTTTATTTTCCATGAGGCAATCGTTATATCAGTTACTTGTTTTAAGGTTAATATCGGAATTGAGAACTTAAGAAGATTTTATAGAACAGAGAAAATAGAAGTTAGAACAAAGAGAAAAGAAGAATATGATACAACTGCTCTTTTCTATCTTCTTTGTTCTCTTCTCTAATATCTTACTTTTCTAAGCTCTTTCTTCTCAATTCACTATCAGCAATACTGTCATGATACCCATTCCCACTCCTAATAGTAGTTTATGAGCTTTACTTCGTTTTATTTTTCTTTCCTGAAGAGTAATAGTTTTAGTTAGTATATCCATACTCTTTTGTTGGTTTTTATAAAGCAATACCATGTTGTTTATCTTTTGCTCTAAACCATCTACCAAGCTATCGTTAACCGCTATGGTTTGATTAAAAAGTTTTGCCCATTGATGTTGTTCTACCATCAAGGAATCACACCATATCCCAGCTTCCATATATCCGGCAATTACTTTACTTTGATTAATGGTAAAGCAAAATAGAGTATCCTTATTCAGCTCTTGTACTATCGGTGTTAAACTCCCGACCCCTTGGAGCAAGTTTTGAGAAAAACAGATATAGTTCATCGTTAGTATAATGCTCAATAGCGTTAATCTTTTCATACTTTAGTTGTTTTAATTCATTTATCCTTTTGGTTTTACTTACCAATAATGCTTTTAAGCTATCCTGTTTTATTTTTAGCCCTTCATGACGCTTATCCAGTTTTTTATTTTTCCATAAAAGGGTATCGTTTTGAGCTTTGAGTAGCATCAGTTCTTCTTTGTACACCCTTAAGGTTTTCTCCTTATTTTCATTAAAAAAATAGACTCCTGTCAGCACAGCACCTATAACTAGCATTACAATTACTTTACAGTTATTCATAGCATTAGGGCATATCATGAAACCTGTCGTAATACCCTCTTGTTGACGCTTCTTTTTCAATTACCGAGTTAATGCGTAGTTTTTTCCCGATGTAGGTAGTTAACCCTTCCAAAATGAGTTTATGAAACACCAGTGCAAATACAAAAGATTGAAACAAACATTCTATTTGATTTAATTGATAACCTCTGATAAAGTAAATAGCAATGCCGTAAAGCAAGCCGATAATAGCTACCCTGTATTTGGTTTTCGATGATATACAGGTTATCTTTTTGATACCCCCTTTTACCTTGTGGTGATTACACCCATAAGCAATGATGATAAAAGTGATGATGTACGTCCAATCCAGTTCATTCACGTAGGAGCTAAGCTGATTCCATATTGTTATAATGATTGTTACATTCATAAATTTTAGTTTAGTTATTATTTATTTAGTTGTTATTATGTTTATCCCGGAAAAACAATGTTTTCTAATGCGGTTAAGTTTGCCCGCCCCAAAATCTTTTTTTCATTGATTTTTCCATAAAATTTTAGCATGCGTTTCTCCTTACTTTTATTGAGTTGTTGCCCATGATTCGGTAATACCGGCATTATCCATGTATAAGCTGTTAGCAGTTCCAAATCACTGTACCTCAGTTTTTGTAACTCTTTTTTAATTGCTTCTCTATCTATCTTTTTTTGCTTCTTATCGGCAGCTTCCTTCCATTTTTTCAGCAACCACCGGATTAATGTATTTTTTCCAATTGGAGTATTTGCAAAAGCCAAATAACCCACACCTGCAAAAACAGATATCCCGAAAAGTGTTATGGCTACTTTTTTCATTTTTTTTAGTTGTTAATTATTTATCAATTAGAACAGAGAGAAGAAAAAAGAGAAGAGAAAAAAGAGAACTGTACTATACAACTTCTAACTTCTCTTGTCTATCTTCTTTTTCTACCTTCTAATTTCTTTGTTCTTTTTTTCTGTTTACTGTTCTCCATCCTATTATCACCTCAAGCATTACCGGTTAAGTTGACCCATTTTTTCCATGTTCTTCACCACTCCACGCACTCCAAAAACGATAAGCGTGATAACAAAAGCAGTTCCTACAGCATACATAGAAGTTTTTCTTAAGGTCTGGTCGGTCATGGTGATTTTGATATCTGTTTTTAATCCGTCATCACTTAATACATTGTCCAAATAATCTTTTATCGTTGCCATATTATTTCTTTTTTAATTGTTCTATATCCGTCTGGGAAACTGTAGTTTTTCCTAGTAGTTTCTTGACTGCTGCCTGAGTCATATCACCATACTTTCCATCTACTCCGTCTTTATTACTTCCGGTCTTCCCTAAGTCAGCTCCCAAGACATGTAATATTTTCTGTAAGACAGTTACCTTGTTTCCGCAGCTACCGTGTTTTAAGGGAAAACTATCATCGTACTTACAAAATCCTGAAGAGGAGGAAGAGGCGGAACTGCTGCTTTGTTCTCCGGGATTGTTTTCTTTTTTCTTGTTAAAATAGAAATAAGCTCCCGTTCCCAGCCCTGCCAGTAACAAAATACCTCCTGCTATCCAAAGAAGTTGATTGTCTATTTTAAATGTATCTGTAGCCATTTGTCTTGTTATTCATTATTCATTATTTGTTCTATCTTCTGTCTTCCGACTTCTCAATTTCTTATTCGTCAATGATTACTGCATCTTCACGAACATACCCTTCATTTTTTCCATTAACCGGCACTGTTAAACTGATCTTGTACCAGTAATAACCATCTTCACCTTTTACTCTTTCCAAGATGCTCCCCACCGGATTAGTGTTTACCTTTTTGATTAAGTTATGTGAAAAATCAAACCTTCCCCAATTCTCATTATCCACCTTTGGAGAACTACGAACATTGGCATATCCTTCTGCTCCATAGCTGACTGTTTTGGTAAGGAGTTTTTCTTCTTCCTTTTCCTTTTGTTTACTGCTACTGGTAGTATATCCCTTTTTTTTGAAATACCTGTAAGCACCATATCCTGCTCCGGAGAGTACCACCGTAGCAATTGTTCCTATCAGTAAGTATTTTTTCGTTTTTGCATCCATGTTAATAGCTGTTAATGATATCTTTTATGCGTTGCATTTCTCTGGCATCGTCCATGTAATAAGTAATGTATTCCGCCAGACTTTTTTTGTATTTAGCTGCAAACATTCGGGCAATCAGGGAAAGATTATCGGCATTTCCCGCTTCTTCCAAAGCTGAGTAAAACCCTCCTTCATCATCGTTAAAAACACCACCTGAATCATAGAGTTGCTCCGCTAACTTCTTTGCCCTGTCGTGAGAAATTGTTACCTTACCCTGTCGGGAGTAATTAGGGTCAAACCCTTTATAGCTCATGATACTTCGCATCTTTTTACCTTTCTTACAATCAGCTATCCCTGTTGCACAGAGTATAGGGCGAACAATACCGAAATAGGTTAGCCCCAGTCCAACCAGTACTACACCTCCTATGATGTAGGGAGTAGCTTTATTTCGAGCCAATCCTTCTACTGTTTTTACTCCTGTTATTGTACTGGTCATTTTTTGTTACTGTTGTTTAAACAAAAGAGAAGGAAAAACAGAGAAATTAGAAGTTTAAAGTTTTGTTTATCCTCTCTGTTCTAATTTCTATATTCTCTTTTCTCTAATCTTTAATTGATAATTTCCTTTACTGTCTCTTCCACTTGAGTTTGGTTTAAGCCGTTTTCTTTTAAGAAAGCTTCCAAACGGCTTTTTACCCGCTCTTGTTTTTTCTTTACTTTCTCCCTGTCATATCTGACATATAACTGGCGACCTAACCAAAACCCTACGGCAAGTGTTACTACTGTTCTCATTTTATAAATGTTAAATTATAAGTGTTAAATGTTGAATGAATTATCACTTGTTATTCCATCCCAAATCAATCCTCAATCAAGGTTAAGGACAAGCTATTTCAAAAGATGTTCTTTTGAGGTACTCCAATACTTTCCAACCATTTAGGCACATTGAAACCGGGCATTTCTACTTTATCCATTGCCGGGACTTGATTTAGTCCCATAATAATCAAATCAGGGTTTCTTAGTAACCGGTATTGTACATATATTTTCAGTGTCTCTTTCTGCTCTTTGGTTCGGGTGTCCCATTCTTTACTGTTATCCTTGGTTCTTCCCCCAACAATGGCTACATATTTTGCCATTCCCGATAATCCGTTTATCCCTTGGGAGATTCCCCACAAATCCACTTCATTAGGGCTATTTTCAGGAATAATATTAATTAGTTCCCCTTCCAACAAGATAAGATCATCTATTCGGGGACGATTTAGCCCCAATCCCCCTGCATGAACAGGGCTAATATGCTGCTGGATAATCGCTGCTTTACTGATTTCCACTCCTCCCGGAGTATTCGTACTGACGATAATTAAGTAATCTGCTTTTTTCATTTTTTTGTTTTTTTTGTTGTTGGTTAATAGTTAGCATAGAGGAGAGAGGAAAGAACAGAGAATTGTACTATACAACTTCTGATTTCTCTTTTCTATATTCTATTTTTCGTCTTCTTTTAATCTTCTGTATCCTAACAGTTGTGCTGCATTATAAGCTTTGATACATACTTGGTTGTTTTGATTACCTCCCAAACAGTAGATGTATTTGTCATCTTCTGAATGATTGATGTAAATGGCTACATGTCCTTTCCAACTCTTAGGTTGCTCTCTCCAAAAGATAACCACGTCTCCCGGTTCTGGTGTTGTGACTTCTTCTCCTACCGTCAGCCAAGACCTTGCATTAAGTTTTCCTGAACGGGTTACTCCTGCTTTTAAGGCACACCAATTCATAAAGATGGAACACCATGCCGTTTCATCGGTAATGATTCCTCCATACCCAATCTCTTTAGAATACCCTACAATGGTAGGGTTATGTTCTTTTCCCTGAATTTCTTTCACCCCATATTGGGAAAGTGCTATACTTAGTAATTTGTTCATTTTTTTAGTTGTTTTTTATTTATCTTTTGTTCCATTATCCTAAATGATTTTTTTTGATTATCTCCGAACATGGTTCGGTTCGGAATTGTCTGAAATAAACCAGTAGAGTAATGGTTTGATTAGGTGCTATGTTAAACTGCCAGGTGTTCTTCCCGTCAATGATAGTTCCCTCTAAGTCGATCATCTCCGATACATTGAGAAAATTTTGCGGATGTCTGTAATTTTCATGGGAGATGGGAGTTGTCTTTTTTATTCCTGTAGGGGTTTCTTCTATGTGATTCAACACCTTAAATCGCTCTGTTCCGGAGAGCACCCATTTGGTATGCTTAACAATACCCGGATGATACAGAAAGTCTTGCGACTTGTACTTATAATCTTCATTAATGGAAATATTACTGCTTTGATCGGCATACCCCATCAGGTTCACTGAATCTGTAGCGGTATCGGCAATAACCAACTGACTAGTAGCAGTATTGATAGCCATACCAATGTTTACATTGCCTTTACTGATGGTTGCACGAAGAGTTTTGTCAGGAGCAATTACCGTAAAGGTATCATCCGCACGATTTCCCACATACAGGAAGTTGTTAGCCGGATTAAAAATGCTTTTATAGGGACTGTTGCCGGTAGCTATTGAAGGCAGTAAATTATGTGTACTCCCTTCAATGGGAAATAGTTCATTACTCTGCGAACATACCACATACATTTCATCATTTACAGGATGATAAGTAACAGAAACCGGAGTAGTTCCTACTGCTGCTAAGGTGTTTATTAAATTATTGGCAGCATCCCATATACTTACTGTATTATCCGATGAATTAGCAACATAAATTTCACCATTTATGGGATGAATACCCACTCCTAATGGATCTGTTCCCACCCCTAGTGTAGTACTTACATTTTCTGTATCCGTGTCAATGACCGTTAGATTATCTGAAAAAAGATTAACCACATAGAGTTGATTATTTACCGGATTAAATGCCAAATCAACGGGACGTACTCCCGTAGCAATGGTATTTGTTACATTAAGTGAAAGGTCAATAACACTTACCGTATCTGTTACTGAACCTGCTACATAAACCTTTCCGTAATGAACACTTGAACTGTTGGTATTGACTGCTACAGCTACCGGAGAATTGAACCCCAAAACAGAAGCTTGTAATTCTACTAGCTGAACCAATTGCCCTGCTATATCTATTACCGATACATTGTTGCTTAACTGATTGGCTACATAAGTCAGCCCGTTAGCCGGATTAACGGCTATCCCTTGAGGATGTGTAGCTAAAGAAGCTCCTGAATCATTAATAAAATCCGAATAAGCCAGCGTGTAGTTAATTTTATGATCCTCTACATCGGTTAACAGGGGAGGACTGACTGTGTTTGCTTTATTCATTCCCCACAAGCTGATGAGTCGCTGCTTATTAGAGCTATTGGTAATGGTAAGTTGTGTTTTATCAAACACCCTAAGCAACCACGTGTAAAAAGCACTGTATGACCGAGGTGGTTGCCGGTGTACCGGTTGAATAATAGAGGGGTGTATACGCTTAACCAGCTGTTCTGCATTCTTATGAATGTGGTATAATATGTTCGTTTTGTTATTCATCATTAGTTCACAGCTGTATGTGTTGCTTTATAGCGGTCAATAAAATCAATAATGTCTTTGGTGCGTATGACTTGTTCAGGACCGGTGGTTCCCGGATGCATCAGAAATACTTTAGTAGCGGCATACACCGCTTCTATAGTGGGGTAGCCCAAATCTAAATACAGTTTTAAGGCAGCCATGTCTGCCGGTTTTTCTTTTCGGGTAGGCAGGGTAAAGTGTTGTCTTTCGTGCAACATAATAAATAACCTAACCGGTATGGAGAATTGTTTGAACAGCTCCTGTGCTACTTGATGTCTTCCTGTTACCTGTTGGGTACGTGCAGGGGTAATCATTACCTGCCCCATACTGCCTGTAATTTTTGGTAAATAGTGAATTAAAAATTGGTAATCCAAACTATGGTAAAAGCCTGTTTTTACATAACCTGCTTTTTGACAAAAATCTTCTGCAAATCTTATAAAGTCATGCATGTGCTCATCTGCCCAAACTCTGGATGCAGGCATATCTTCTATCTTGAATTTTTCTATCCTGAAGGAAGTATCGTCTTTACTGAATTTATCTATCAACTCTACCGATAAGGTGTCAGGAGAAACAGGCATGGGAATAGTAATTTCCCGATAAGTTGTTCCTTTGGAAAAATCTTCAGTAAGAAAAGTAACTTTTCTTCTAAAGTAGTGGGTATTGTATCTGGTGGCATCATACGCCTTTATCCCCAAATGAAATGGAGTTAATGCCCGTATGCCGATACGAATGCGAAAACGTTTTTTATTGGAAGATACCGGTATAACCACTTTTTTAATTGTTAATTGATAATTGTTATTTATTCATTACAAGCTGCTTTAATGCCTTATTTTTTCGATAATGGCTAAGCCCCCAAACTCCTACTGTAAATACTGCTACTGCACTAATGATGAGTACTTCTTTGGAAATTCCTTTTTCGGTTGTTGCTTTTTCCTCTTTTGTATGCCCCATGCTTACTTCAACATTACTAGGTGCTTTAAAGGACTTTATTACCCCCTTTACTCCTTGAGTTGTTTCTATTATCCCCTGAGCTCCTCCTAATTGCTGATAACCTTTATTAATATTTTCCCAAAAAGCACTACGCTTCTCTTTACTTGCCTTCTTTTCTTGTTCGGTTTTCTTTCCGAACCACTTTCCTAAAAAGTAATCGAAGGGATAATCTTCTGCTGTAAGTCCATGTATGTACTCTAATTCTCCTGTAATCATTTTTTAAAATGCTAAGTTTTAAATTATAAGTGTTGAATTAGTTGTCTTTATTTATCATTTAACATTCTATATATCATTCAACACGTAACATTTAAAATGGCTACACAATCATCATCACCTTTAATGTGGAACCATTTACTACAAAGGGAAACTGAGGATAACCCTTACCGACAAAGGGATAGGTTTTTTCTTCTCCCGGTGGGAGATTTATCCCATTAACCGTTGCTATTTGAGCTCCCGTATTCTTAATTGAAGCAAATAAAAAGCCCTGAGGTAGATTGCCATCGACGGTGTAATCCTGTTCTATTATCTGTGCCAGTATATTCATTCTCCATTTTTTATTCTCTGTTCTCTAATCTGTCTTTAAGCAGCTTTGGCAACTACCGGTTTTTTATTTCCTACAAAAAGTGCAATCCCTCCGATAACTACCACTGCAGCAATCCCTCCGATGATAAGTACCGTGTTATTGTTTGATTTTGTATCTCCTTTGCCGGACTTTTCTGCTTCAGCTCTACGTCTACGGTCTTCATCTTCTCTGCGTCTGCGTTCTGTTTCTTCTCTTTCTCTTCTTTGTCTTTCTTTCTGTTCACGCATTCTGCGTTCGGCTTCTTCCTGTTGTCTTCTCCTGTCAGCTTCCATTTGTTGCATTTTTGCTTCCATTTCAGCTTTCATCTGTGATGCCTGTGCTGCTGCTGTAGCTAATCCTGCTGCACTGCTTCCTCCTGAAGAGCTTTTTTTACCTCCAAATAACCCGGATAGTCCTCCGAGTGCTCCTTTGGCTAGTCCTCCAACCAATCCACCTAAAAACAAATCTTCTTTGTTCAATAATGCACGGTTACTCTCCAGTGCCATAATTTCAATGCCTTTATGTTCTAAGTGAATGGATAATAATTTCTCCAAATCATTATTGAATGACTGATTGTTTTGTTTTAACAGTTCTATTACCTGATTGATTACATCTCTTCGGGTAGGTTTAAAAGAAAAAATAACTCCGTGTTTTGCCAGTAGCTTAACTACTGCTTCCGGTTTAGTTAGAATTAAATGGGTGATTAACTCTAACACGTCTTTTTGTTTTTTGGTGTATGTGGTTTTCATTTTTTTAGTGTTTATTGATTCTTACATCATTTTTATCGTTAAGTTGCCGAAGTGGTTAGTGCTGTTTTATTTTTATCCGTATTTGAAATAATAATACCTGCAACAACGGCAACTAGCCCCATTATTCCCATAATGCCGACTATCTTTAGTGCTACAGGTGTTTTTTCTTCGGAGGAATTGTTATCCTGCTGCTTGTTTTGGCTTGAATTGACTTTTTCTTCTTGGTTATCTATTAGCTCCTGATGCGTTTGAAATTGGAGGGTACTTTTTAGACTTTCCTCTTGAGCTTGTTGTTTTAACTGTTTTACCTGCTCTGTTGACAATTCTTTTACAAAGGGCTTACTTAAGGAAGCTGCAATAAGCTGCTCTGCACTAAGTTTCATTTTTGCTTTTTTAGGTACTGTGTAACGAATCAGTGCATCAGGAATAAACGAATCGGTATTCTCCGGTATTCGCTGACCGGCTAGCAATTGAGCAAGGTCATAATTGAACTCATTGTCCTTTTGGCTAATGGCATAAATGGCTGCTGCTGTAAGTACTGTTTTATTGGGCTGATCAGGAAGCTTTATTCCATAGTTTTTTAATAAGGTGGTAAGTTGTTCGGCCTCGTCAGCTACGACCACCCCTAACAACTTAAATAATGCCAGTGATGACTCATCTAGTGCCACCGGCTCTTTTTTCTGCTGTTTATCTTGTACCACTCTTACCATTGCTGAAATATTAAATTCTAAGTAGTCTATCCTCAACTTGATTGGGGATTGAATTAGTTGTTGCTTCTTATTGCTATTTTCTAACTTCTCTGTTCTTTTCTCTGTTCTCTATTCTCTATGCTAACTGTTGTCTTCTTATTGCTCAATTACTCCTAAATGCCGAACCGATTAAGATGCCTGTTGCCAGAATAACTCCGGCAATGACCAGTTCACTTTTTTTAACATGTTGGCAAAAGGAGCATTCTTCTTGTTCTCCGTTTTCAGAAGCATCATCTTTTTCTGTTGTCTTATTCATTCGCTCTCTCAACTGGTTCCATACCAGTTGAACTTCATCGGCTAGCTGATTATCTCCAGGGTTTTTATTAGCCTTGTTTAATACCTCTGTGTAATATTTTTCTAAGGCTGCTGTTTCCATGTTTTCCAAGCTGTTTAGAAACTTTCCTACATCGGTACTTCCTGTGAAATTGACATGTCCGCATCCTCCGCAGTAATTGTCTTCAGCGAGGTAAGTGGAATTGCCGCAAGCTCCGCAAAAATTAGCTTCTTCAGGTTGGGTATATTTTAAAATGGCTTTTTTATCGGGATGGATATAAAGGAGGTCTTTGATGGCCTTTATTCCTTTTTTCTTTACCAGTAATTTTACCGTTTCCACTAGCGAATGCACATCTTTTGGAGCTTCATACCCATATTCATTCACTAGCTCTCTGGCTTCTTTTTGCCTATTGTACACGATATATGCAATCTTGTTTTGGGCAAACTTGGAACGTCTTTTTTTAGTCTTGTTTTCCATGGGTCTTTTATCATTAATTATTAAGTGGAAGCTGCTCATGCGAAATAAAAACAGCCAAAGAGAGCTTTATGTGGCTACTTTGGCTGTTTATCTTCTCCTTAAGGCAAAGTCTTGCTTTGTTTTTCCTATCTTCTTCTAACTAGCCTCATAGCAGGTCTTTTTACCACTGTGGTTCTTGGAGCTCCTGATCGGATAGGTCTTACTACTTGCCTTACAGCCGGTCTAACACCAAATGCACCGGTATTTTGCTTTCTTAACAAATCGATTTGTGGTAATCCGGTTGTTCTTGGTGCATCAGATAATTCGGCTACATTGTTTCCTTTTAACAGGTTACCCATGTTTGCTCTTGCTTTAATGGTGAAGGTAAATACCATTGTAACACCATCTTTCACAATTACTCGTAATGAATCCTGACCGGTAACGTCCATCTCGAAGTTGTTATCGTCAATCAAGCTTTGGGTAAAGTTCTGTGGAGAGGTAGCATTTCTTGGTTGATACACTCGTTCGGTATTACTTCCCGCTGCTGTTCGCTTTACGATTTTCAGTATGTTATCAAACTGCAGGGGGTTAGATACCGACAGTTTCATTCCCCTGATTTTAAAAGGATTCGCTTTGGATTCTTCTCTCACTTCTTTGTGGGAGCTTTCCTCAACGGTTACCGTTACTCCTGCGGGTTGTGCTGCTTCTTCATTGCCTCCAAACAGGATGGCTTGTGCTGCTGCTCCTGAGGCATTAGCTACTACTACGGTTAAGGTTCGGTCGTTGGGATCTATCTTTCCGATGGAAGTAGTGGTATAATTGTCATACATCCCCGATCTCATTCTACTTACATCTATATACTCCATCTCCTGAAAGTCCTCATTGCCCTCAAAACCGGTATCAAAATAATCTTCATCGTAATCTCCATTGAAGTCATCATACCTGCTTTCTGCATCTATCTCGTAGTCTAATATTTCGTCTTCATAATCTCTCATGATTCTAAATTTTAATCGTTAATAACTTGGTTTGCTTTTGTTACAACAACCGTTAACAGGGTTTCCCTTAAAGGGAAAATCTTATTTTTTGGTGGTTGTTGCACCTTTATTCTCTGCCGACTTTTTTGCTTTGGCTTTATCCATTGCCGGCTTCACTACAAATACACCTAGTGCGGTTCCTACTGCCAATAATCCCAATCCAACGGGAAGACATATTTTCCAATCAATATCTTTCATGTGTTTATTTTTTTTAAAATTTGTAGTATGCTTGTAAAAGTGTTAAAATAGTAGTTTCAATCTTTTACTTTTTTCTTGTCTTTTTTAAGGAGATTTTTTTCGTTTTTGTTCTTACTTAAATCTTTAAATGTTAAAAACAAGCGTTCTCACTTAAAGTGGTCTTTAAACCGAATGATAAGGCTAAATTGGAGGGATTTTCCCTTGTTTACAAGGTGTGCTTTTGTACTTTGGTACAGAAAACAAAAGCATTGTTATCGTAAACCGCTGATAAAAACGATACAATTATTTTTTGAAAAAGTAACTATGTTATAGTATGAATATTAAAAATAATTATCATATTTGTTCATTATTTAGCTTTGTTCATGTTTCGTGAACAAATAATAAAAGTGAACATGAGACATCAAAATATCATAGAAAATGGTTTTGCTCATTTAAAAAATGAGCTAGAAAATGTTATTGAATGGGAACATCTTACCTATAAAAATACAGACATACCTTATGATGCTGTTTTTGTAGTGAATGATTTGGATCTTTATGTCGAAGCAAAAAATGAGGTAAGACCGATTCAGGTGGAGCAATTAAGTCAACAAAAAAAACATTTTGGAAACTTATTGGTTATTGCCAATTACATTACCCCAAATGCAAAGGAATTGTTAAAAGAAAAAGGGATTAACTATGTAGATGGGCAAGGAAACATTTGGCTGAAATTTCCTCCTGTTTATATTCATATTGAAGGTATTCCTAAACAAAACACTCCAAAACATAAGAAAAACAGGGCTTTTACTAAAACAGGAATCAAAGTAATTTTTCAACTTTTAGTGGATAATGAGCTAGTTAATACCACTTATCGAAACATAGCAGAAAAAGCTGAAGTAGCATTAGGAACAATCACTAGAGTAATTGAAGGATTAAAAGAGGAAGGTTTTTTAGTTAAAAAGAACAAAGACCAATGGGTAATTACCAACTATGCTGAATTGTTGAACCGTTGGCAAGAAGAATATAGCAAACGATTAAAACCTGCTTTATTTGTAAAGCGTTATCGACCTACCGATGAAAATTTTCATGTGAACTGGAAAAAATTACAGCTCCAACATGATACGGTTTGGGGTGGGGAACCGGCTGCTGATATACTCACTAATTATTTACAACCTGAACAATATACTTTGTATACTCGCCAACATGGACAAGACATTATGAAAGCTTACCGTTGGGTTCCGGATGATGAAGGAGAAATTTTTATTTACAAAAAATTTTGGATTACGCCTTTGGATAAACAAAACCTTGCTCCGGCATTATTGATTTATGCAGAACTAATGGATACCAAAGATAGCAGGTGTATTGAAACAGCAACTATAATTTATGAGCAATTCTTACAAAAACCTTAAACACTATGCTTTTAGTGAACATACTACAGCATTTAAAGTGTTAACTGAAGTATTTCGTGAATTTTCTATTCACTATTTCTTAATTGGAGCACAGGCAAGGGATGTACACTTCTTTCAAAAAGGTATAAAACCAAACAGGGGAACTCGTGATATTGATTTTGCAGTAATGATGCAAGATATGACGGGGTACAACGAATTAAAAGAAGCCCTAAACAAAAAAGGATTTGAAAACACCAAAGACCCATTTCGTTTAAACTGGTCGTTAGGTGAAACCGTTATTGATTTATTACCTTTTGGACAAATTGAAGAAAATTATACAGTCAATTTTGATGAAAGAGAGTTGGAATTATCTGTTTTAGGTTACAGTGAATTAAATGAGGAATTACAAGAGTTTTATCTGGATGAAGATGAAGCTGTTTCCATTCCGGTTCCTCCCTTACATGGTATCTTTTTACTAAAACTTTTATCTTGGGATGATACCAAACCTGACCGAAATAAAGATTTAAAAGACTTAAACCAAATACTAAACAATTACTGGGAATTTGTAGAAGATGAAGCCTATGAAAATCATTTAAATTTATTTGATGATAACTTTACAACTAAAATAGCTGCAGCTCGAATTTTAGGAAGGCACTTAAGATCAACCATTCAAAAGTCTCCAACTTTACAAACAAACATTATTCGCATATTAGAAGAACAAACTAATCAGGTCGATCCTCCCGGATTGATGCTCCAGAGTTTTGCCTCTGAAAATGATACATCTATTGAAGAAGTCAAAATATTGTTGGATGAAATACTAAAAGGAATTAAAGACAGACAATAAATCAAACTGAATGTGATGTTATAGTAAAAGATTTTCCAACTTGGTGCAAGTGGAATCTTTTTTAATTAAAGAATCAATCAATAGATTCAATAAATTGCTGTATTTTTTCTTCCTCTGTCATTATAATTTATTCTGTTCACTCCTTGTTGTAGGCAACGGTCCCGACCAAAAAGCGTTGCTGTCCAAAAGAATAATTATGATTTTTAGTATTGTTAATGGCTTTTATTATTCCAAATCTTTTTCATTTCTTTCAGGGAGAATATCATTTGAAACCTTTGAAACAGTAACTTTCCCAGGCATAATGCTTCCCTTATTATGTTTAATCCAACAAGCTTTAATCAAGTACTCTGTATCTCTTTGTTCTGCTGGATTTAAAAATTTTGTAGCGTAATTACCACGCAAACTAGAGTATAAGTTCCCAAGATAAAATGAATTTTTGTCTAGTTCAGACATGTAAATTAATATGGAATCTTTCCAACCTTGTGGTCTAGCGGTACATTCCATTAATGCAAAAATATGTTTCACTGTAAGGTCTTCTTCCTTCGATCTATGTTCACGAAAAAGCATCCTTAATTTATCTGAAAAAAGATCATCTTTAAACCAAACATTAATATTTAAAGGCATAGCAACTATAATACTCTTTAAACATTCATTAAATTCTTTTGGAAAATCATCCGTTAACTTAAATCTTGCACCACCTACACCACCAAAACCATTCTTAGCAAGTATAGGAGCGATTAAATAAAGAGCTCTCATCAACTCCTTCCATGCCATCGCAATGTTTTTCAATAGTTCTTCTTTATGTTCAGGCTTTATAAATTCACTATTTCTTAGTGCACGGGAACTGGATTTAATCAGTTCCATAAGATTTTTTATATCATACTCTTCTAAATAATTATTTATTGTTTGTGTGTATGGTTTTATACTATTATAATTTTTATCAGCAACTATATCTTTTATTTCATCAGATACTTTGGATTGTTTGATATTTTGTTCAAGCTGATTTTGAGTCATCCCTTTTACTGTTTCATTTAAAGACCACTTTATTTCCTTAAATGGATTTATATCATCTGATAACCCAATTTTAGAATGCACCTTATTTGAAAGTGTTGAAAGATCGTTTATCAGCATCTTCACTATATCTTCAGACCTTCCATCCAAACCAGTATAAAATTCGATTATCTCAGGAAAGTAAAGAGAATGTTTATCATTCAGCATATAAGCTTTAAATTCTTCTGAATCTTTCATTCTGATGGCAGCGAAATAATAAATCCAGTAAGAAAATCTAAATCGAAGCTCACCGTTAAGACCAACTACAATTTGATTGTTTTTTAAAACCTGTAATAAATCAGATACATTAGATGGGTTATATTCTTTCTCACAAAAAGGTCTTGTAATTTTATAAAACTCATCTTCAGTAAAGGATTCTTTGTTTTTTCGAAGAAGATACTCACAAAAATAACCTACTATGAATCCACAATTCTCTTCGTCCAAAGTGTCACCATAAAATAAACTACCTGGATTATCAAAAATCACTTTTAGCACATATTTAAAAACCTTAGACCGGTTAATTGGTCTATCTTCAAAGTCATTCAGAAATGCAATTAATAATTGAATACAATTAATTGGTGTACGGTGAATATTTAGATCAATCAAATCAACATCTAATCTTTCAAGCACTCTATTTTCTTCCGCTATTTCGTATAATGAGTTAAAATCACTTACTAAATTACGAAGTCCTTTACGATTAAGCTCACGTAAAAAAAGTTGACTAAACCCTTCATGACTTTCTTCCGAATCTAAACCTTCCAAAACAATATTGTCATGATAGTTCGACAAGATTATTAAAGAGACGCTTGGGAATTTACTTCGAATATTTTTTAAAATCTTTTGAGCATCTTTCGTATTATTTTTCCAATGATCTAGTAAGAAGCATTTTATATCTTCATTTTGAATTTGCAAGTCTTGTATTACATCCTCAAGATCAGAATGATATTTACCAAAAGTCCAGTTGTGAGTATCTAAATAAACCCAACAGTCTTTTTTTATTTCCCATGCTTTCATTGCCAAATAATGAGCATAGCATGTTAAACCAAAATGTGGTGCTGCAATTAAATGATAGTTCTGAGGATTGTTTATAATATTTATATAATCTAAACTTTTAGATTCTTTTTTAGATGAGTTATTTGGAGAATCAGTTGTACAAATACGTTCAACCCATTTTGGTAACTTAGAATACGATTTCATTGCTTTTTGAAAATTCGATTTAAGTTTTAATGAGATAAAATCATCTAGGGTTATTTCTGAACGTCTGAAATTGTAGATCCCATTTTCAGTTCCAGAAAAATTTTGACCTCTCATGAATTTTCTTTGTCGAGGCACCCATTCTCTGTATTCAACTGAATCTATTTTTTCATTTTGAAATTTAATTAAAGCATATCCGTTAAGATCTGGCTTGTCTGAAAACAATTGTGGAGATCCCAATTTTATTATCCCTTGATTATCTGAAATAAAAGAATGATTAATATCTTGATCATGGATGTGACCAGATATAAGTATATCAATGCCATTTTTTAGCATGCCTTTTAATTCTTTCCTAGCAAAATCGGTAAGAAACTCTACGGGATGATGCATTACTAACATCTTGGTACGACCCTTATTATCACGTATCCATTCATTTAATCCAGCAGTTTCTATTTTTAATACACCTTTATCGTTAATACCATTGAAACCTCCAGAACAAAGCAACGAGCAATTAAGAAAGTAAATGGAAATTTCAGGAATTAATAATTCTGAATAACCAGTCAAATTAAAGTTTGAAACGTGCAATTTTTCTTTGCAAAACTTTTCATAATACTTAAATTTATTTTGAGTTAGGTTGCCGTCTTTCTTTACAAAATCATTGAATTCAGTTTCATTAAATTTTTGAGAAATGAGATTATTATGGTCTTCAATATTTTGTTCAACGATATTTCTATTTAAATCATGATTTCCCGGTGAACAGAATATATTCTGAAGAGGGATAAGTTTTGTCAACTTCAAAATAAAGTTTTGGTAGAACTCATTAAATATCTTTTCTGAATTGCCCCTATTAACTAAATCACCAGAAATAATACAATACGTATTTGTGGCATTAGCTGAATCAAATTTAGCTTCAAGGTCATCAAAAAATGAGTTTATTACTAGCCCTTGGTTTTCAGGTTCATTATTTTCATAATGAATGTCGGATATATGAATTATTGTTATTTCACTCATTTATAAAGTTTATTGGTCTTGATTGTTCTATTTAATTACCCCTAACATGCATATAACAACAATGCTATTATCCACATTACATGCTTAATGCAAATGTAGTAATTTAATAAGTTCTTTATATATTTAATATTTGTAAAAAAACTCTTTTACAAAATTGTCAGATAGTCAGTTAAAACAACCTATTTCAACTACTAGTTCATTCATTCAATACCTAGTGTACGCTTTTTAACTAGGATACCACAGTAAAATTCAATTGTTTCCCTAAATTTAATTGATTCGTAAACCATGCACTGGCAAACCATGAGCCATCACCCTCACCAGTAGGCGTTTCAAAATTAATACGCTTGTTAAAAAGAATCATCTCTAGTCCACACTGATGAAAAAAGCGTTGTCGTTTTTCAGACTCTAAGGTAGTAAGCGGCAGTAAAAAAGCAAAAGGTTTACCCAGACAATAAGCCCTCTCTAAAAACTCCTGTTTCAGCGAAAAAGGAGGATTAGTAATGATACAATCATACTGTTTAGGCTCAAAACTTAGAAAATCTTCCCCCGAATGAATATCCGTAGCAATAACCTTATACCCTTGTTTTCTAAGAGTTTTCACCAAATTACCCTCACCCGCAGCACACTCCCATATTACCCAGTTTTTCTTAAGATGTGGTAGTAATGGAGTTAGTGCTAGCGGTGGGGTTTGGTAATCATCCCGACTTCCTTGCCTTTGAGCTTTAATCATCACCTAAGCCAATTTAGTAGTAATGAATTTGCCTGATAATTTTCTGTATGCGGTCTTTTTTATCAATTCCTAACCATATTAAAGCTATCTGATGCCCGGCTCTAAAACTTTTAGGACTTTCTTCCAGCAACGCCCCACGAGAATAGTCAATACTACCATTCTCATAAACAGGATAAAAATACAGTCGTCCTTTATATACCCTATAAGCTGTATGATGATGTTGAACAACATAAGTTTTAAAAGGAAGCTTATAGGCTTTTTTCCCGGGAGTTTGTCGTGTTGATTTCATAGTATTTAAGGCTTACTTTTTCTATTGGTTTTGGCAATATTGCCTTGTTTATCCAAAAAATAAAGGCATCCTTTCTCTTTAATTATCCCCGTTCTTGCCACTACCTTTTGATGCTTAGTCGTTGGTTTCAGCTCCGTTAAATCCCCCTCCCTGTTAATGAAGTACAACATGCCTTTTTTTCGTTTAAAATTAAGTTGCTTTACTATTGTTGCCATAGGAGGGGGGAGTTAAGTATTAAAAAGCTGAATTTATTTTTTGTTCATGGTGTCTTAAGTATTTAGCAATAAGATGCACGACCACTTCACTTCTGTTATTGAATTTAGGCGTATCATCCATGTTCATTTCCTGAAGCAGCATCTTTACTTTTTTGCTCTCATGCGTGTCGATGTATTTTTTGGCAGCCCGGATAAAAGCCTGCCGACTTACTCCACGAATACGCAACCTTCTCATATCTACATATACACAGAAGCTCTTACGCCTTTTAAACTCCTGCTTACCAATCATCCCTTCGGCATAAGCTGCATTAGCTAAATCATACTGTTCATCTATAATGAAAGTTGCTATGCGAACCAAGAAATAATTAGGAATACGTTCCCTATACCTGCTAATATCATCCACCTGATGATGTAAGCGTAACCAAGTACAATTCTCCCATTCAGTAGTGGTAATCTTGGCAATGGATTGATGACTAATCATAATGTCTAGTCCATTGTGCCGGTTGGTAGTTAATAATCCAACGATGCTTTGTCCTTTTGCTCCTACCATGTACTTATCCAAGTCCTCAAGTACCAATAACCCATTCTTAAAACGGTTTACCATTTGTTCCACCACATCTCTCTTTTCTTCAATGGTCATGTTCCTGCCACTCTTAGTAATGGGTCGTATTCTTCTTGCGTTAATAGCAGTAAGGTTTTGAATTAAATTCACCTTGACCGTTTTAAACTGTGGGTAATCATCATCGTTAACATCAAATGCCAGTACTTTACGTCCTTTTCGTTTATTTTCAATATTATCTTTCATGTATCGGAAGATTTCTATTAAGTTACGGTAAGTTTTTCCCACACCCGTTTCCCCACAGGTGAGCACTAACATAGGTTGCCTTTCCAATTCTTCTTTAGAATAGCTGATTTTCTTTCTTCCCCGATGGTTTGTTGCTACTGTTGCTGACATGAATAATGGCTGCCCGTTAAGGGAGTATTATTGCCACCCGGTGGAATTCACCTCGTTGGTTCATTTGTAAATCTTCGCTGTGTACGATAGGGGTGTAAGTGGTACTATTCTTGCTCTTCCTAGTTATCTCCGTCATCATCAGCCACCTCCAGTAAAGTGCTGCTCAATCCATCAGGAGCTCTTGCTATGCTTTCTTCAGTAATAAGGTTTTCCGTTTTTAAATGCTCTTGCTCAAGGTACTGCTTATTTTCTCCCTTTTCATGGAAATGAACTTCTTGTTTTTCCTGAGTTTGCTGCTTTTCCTGTTCTGTTACAATTGGCTGGTGTTCTTCCTGTTCTTCCTGTTCTTCTTCCTCTTCATTCTCTAAAGGTGCTTCTTCCACATCCTGATCAGAATAGCCTTTTTCTTCTCTGATGACATCCAGTATTCGCTCTACAAGTATTTCATTCTCTGCTTTAATTTCCATTACCATCTGTGCTTTTTTCATCAAAATAGATAAGATGGCTGCTGATAATTGTTGCTCCGGAGTAAGCTGTTTTGCTTTTTGCTTTAGCATGGCTATTAATAGTGGACGAAGCAATATTTTATCGTCTTCATCAAGTTTTAAACGCCTTACATTTTTCTCATTGTTTTCATCAATAAGTTGGATAACTTCATCAAAGTCATAAAATTCTTTGTGCTTTTTAATTTTGATGAAAAACCCACCACCAACGGTAATTACATTATCCGCTATTCCAAATATTGCTTCTGTAGCTCTTTTAGCATGAGAATGAGGAATTTCAAATTCTTCAGCACCAGGTATTTCATCTTCTGCCTGCTCATCATATTCTCCGGAGCCTATCTCCTGTTCCGGAACATCATCTTTGGTATTGTTCTTAAAATAAAAATCCTCTTCTTTGGGTTGTTGAGTTGACTGACTTTCTTCAGGTTCTTCCTTTTCAAGGCTTTCCGTTAATACATCATGCCCTTTTAGATTTTCTTGTTTTTCCGATGCTGTAGCGGATGAATGATGTCCTATTTCATTTTCTGCTACCGGTTGATTTAAAGGGCTGCTTTCAGCATCCAATGCATCTTCAAAGGCTACATTTTCAGTGGCTTGATTCAATACTTCTTTTACTTCTTCTTCTACTGTTTTTCCCATGTTGCTTGTTGTTAGTGCTAACTTCTTCTATTTTCTTTGTTCTATCTTCTAACTTCGGTCTTCTGACTTCGGTCTTCTGACTTCGGTCTTCTACAATTTCCCTATAAATTCAATGGTGTATTTATCCAGTTGTTGGTATTTCTCTGCAAATTCCTTATCGAAAAAAGGAGCTTCAACCAGTTCTTTACACTTTTGGCAGTAATACAGGATGCCTCGTTTGTTTTTTCCGAAGAGTTCCCCTATCTTGGCATAACTGCACTTGGTATAAGTATAGAGGATATGATAACATGCCATTCGAGCTTCTCGATACTCTCGTATATCAGAGGTATAAAATTTACTTTCTTCTAAACTGAATAAGCGTATAGCTTGAGAAGAAACATAAGTTGCTATGAGTTTGACTTTTCCCATTTCGCTAGCGGTAATGGAGGAATTGTTATTAAAACTTTCCAATAACTCGGTGGTTTTCTCAATACCAATGTTATTAATTACCCCTTCTAATGCCTGTTGTAAGCGTTCGAGAGCCATTATTGGTATATGTTTATTTTCCTCCATGATTTTCTTTAACTTATGATTTAAACCCTATCTCCTTTAAATAACTTTCCTTATTATCAGAGGAGCTGATTTTTTCAGCAAGGTTTTTCTCCAGCTTGCTTCTGTATTCTTTAGAAGCCAACACCCAAGAGAGTGTCTTATCTAAATCAAGGGATAAAATATAGGCGGCATCACCGGCTAACCTCTCGGCACTCATTTTCTTTAAATGAGCGATAATTGCTTCCTTTTCGGAATTATTATTGCTAGTAACCTCAAGGTAATAGGTATAACTGAACAATGCTTTTGACAAGGTGTATTTCCCAACGATATGCTCCTTTTTATCCAGTTTTCCTTTAAATCCTAGCTCTCTTAATGTAGTACGCCCTATACGTTTTTGCTTTTTCTGAAACAACCGCTCAATAATGGCTTCATCGTGCTTTTCGTTTTCACTGGCATCCGCTTTTTTAGGTTCAGGGGATGGGGGTGTTTCTTTTTTCGGTTTAGGGGTCTCTTTTTTAGGAGCCGGTTTTTTCTTTCCTATTTCAATTCCAAAGGCTTCATAATCCTCTAGGTCAGCTTCTTTTTCAATTAGTCCTTCGGTTTCTTCCGATCGGTTCACTCCATAGACCTCATGGTTGTTTTTAAATAGCTCCAATGCTTTCTTTTTAGGAATCATCATCCACTTAAAGCCATCACTCATGGTGTAAATGATTTCTTTATCATCTTCTTCTATGTCATCATTGTTTTCCAGCCACTGTTCATACTCATCATAGAGGTCTTCTTCCAGCTCCATGTCCAGCTGCAGAATATGAGCTTTCATTTTTTCACTGTCCTCATCTACGGCATGCTCATAATCATCAAGTAGTTCTTCAAATCCTTTTATTCGCTTTTGCAGCATAGGTGAAAGGGTAGTGGTTTGAATATCGTTGTTGTGTATAAATTCACGGTGTTTGTAGGTGTTATTTTTCATTTGTTTAGTTTTTTGTTGTTGGTTGTTAGTTCTATTTTCTCTCTTCTATGTTCTAACTTCTTTCTTAATTGTTCTATTTTTTCTCCTCTTTATTCTACCTTCTTTGTTCTAATTTCTGCCCTCCGGCATTAAGCAGTTACCGGTTGTTGGGTTAATAATTTTTCCAATCCGTTAGAGAGAGCTGCAGTCAGAATAGAAGTAATGGCAACTGCTGCCAATGTTTGTCCTAATTCTTTTCCGGAGGGAATTGCATAGCTAAATGCTTTGCCTTTTTGCTGCTTGCCCATGTTGTAATAAATGAGTGCTTCAGCAAAACCAATTACTAAGCCTGCCCCGGTGATAATGATTACACGTTTGTTTATTTTCATCTTTTATTCTTTTTTAGTGCTTACTTTTTCTTTTAATCCGTCAAACTTTTCTTTTAATTCATCTGCTATGGGCTTGATTTTGTTCATTCCCCAGATGCATTTTAACTCACTTAAGAAAATCTGCATTGCCTGTTCGGTTCGGATAATTTTTTGCTCATCTTGCTGTGCTGCTTTGGGCATCATGCCAATAATTTTCTTCATCGCTTCTTTGAGCTTGGTGGTGAGTTTCTTCTTTACAGGAGCTTTAATCTCTCCGGCTGCTATCTTTCGCTTTCTATCTTCTCTAAGCTTTATTCTACATTCTTTCAGGTAATCCATCGTTTTATCAGCCTTTTCCACTATTTTTTTGGATTGGGCTTTCTGAACACGTTTTTTTTCTTTGGTCTTTTCATCATCGTTAATCTCTGCTTTGATTTTTTCAATGTCTTCTTGCAGTAGTTCTACAGCAGCTTTACCGATTTGTTTTGCCATGTCCTTTAATGCCTTATCTTCCGGAAATTCCTTTATTCCCTCGAGTGTCTCATCATAAATGGAAAGTGCTTCTTTAGCTTTATCGGACAACAAATTTTTAGCTACTCCTGATTCGTTGAGTAAAGCGTATGGGTCATTTTTTATCATATTTTTTAATTTTAGTAGTTAAGAAGTCACTGGTAAGAAGTTAAGTAGTTGTATTTATTTTTTATTTTCTTCTTCTGTTTTAGCTTCTATTTTTCTAATCTCTAGTTTCTAACTTCTATATTCTTCCTTCTAGTTTTATGCTGCTTTCAATGCTTTAATTCTTCGCAATCGTTCCTGCATAGCAGTAAAGGCTTTTTTTAAGTTGTTAATTTTATCCAGTCCATCTGCAGCACTTTCTAGTGTTGCTCCTTTTTTGGCTTGTAGCTTGGTTTTGGTTTGTGCTGCTTCGCTGTCATCATAGACCATCAGTTCGGTGAGTACTTTATCATTCATGGAGGCAAATTCATCTACTCGCTCTTTGACTGTTTTGGGTTGATAGCCTTTTGCTATTCGCTTTTTAATAAGCTCCCCTGCTTTTTCATTTATCGCATCCTGTCCCGTTCTTTCTTCTAAGATTTGTTGATGTTCTTCGATTTCCTTACCTATTTTTCCCACTACTTTATCGTAATCGAAATGGATATCAAACCCTTTGGGTTTAAGTACTTGTTCCAATCCTCTTTTAAGGATGGCATTAGCTTTTCTTACCGTATCGTAAATGATAGTGTCCCGATAGGTGGTTTCGGTATTTTCATCTTCCAGATACATTTTGTAAATAGAAAAGATGGTTTCCAGTGTTCGGGCTTTTACAGTAATAGGGTTGCCTTCTTTATCAGCGGACTTTTGTGGTTTATAGTGATGCACGGCTTTTTTTATATGCTCAATGTTTTCGTTAAAATCCGTTCTTGCTTTGTTGATATCATCTAATACACTTTGTTGGTTTTTTAACCCATTGATGGTGTCCTGCAATTGTTCTCGCTGTTCCATTAAGATTAATTCTGCCAGTGCATGGGGATCGGTAATCAAGCCTGTTTTTAATTCCGAGGGGTTAAACTCTTCTAAACTGAGGGAATTGGTTTTACCTGCTCTGTACCATATCTCATTGATACGGCTTGTTTTTTCTTCCAATTTTTGAAAGATAAAAGTATCCACACTGTCTTCCATGAGCGGGTTGACAATACGAATATTGGCATGCCTGTTCCCAAATCGCCAGATTCTGCCTTCTAACTGTTTGACATCGGTAGGGTTCCAGTCTAACCAGCAGTTATACAATACTGTACTTCTGTTTTGTAAATTAATACCCTCTTTTATAGAAGCACTACCAATAATAATTTTAATGGTTCCGGCTAAGAACTTTTCTTTAATACCTTCTTTTTTAGCGGCACTTAATCCGCTTTTAATGATGCCTATTTCTTTTTCATCATAGCCTATCTTCTTAACCAAATATTCTTTAATAAGAGAAAAGAAATGTACCCCTGAATTCATATAAATGACTTGTCCTGATACTGCTTCACCTCGTTTTTCATGGAAGCGTTTTACCGTTTGAATACAGCCCATCACGTACTTTAATTTGGGTGAGCTGTCGATGTATTCTTCATAGGATGGGTTTTTATTGGGGTTACAGGCATAGAGGTAAGGACTTAACGCCAGTTGTCTGGCAAAGGATAAACCCCTTAAAATTCTTGCTCCTTCTTCTTCCTCTTCTGATAAATTAGCTTCATTAAGTGCTTCGCCTTTACTGTCATTTTCCGATACCTCTTCAATGCCCATGGGATTCACACAAAAATTCACCAAACTGGTTTTTCCGGTGACATAGGATTCTACATCTTTCATGTAGTCTGCCTGAGTAGGCGTTAAGGGTAAATTGGTACTGATCTGCTTTTCGGGAGGAAGAGGAACTACTTTATCTCCTACTTTCTGATTCATCAGTGGCAACACAATTTTATTGGGTCGTTGGATATTGGCATCCTCTCCTGTTTTGTAAGTAATGAATTTAAAAATGAGTGATTGCAGGGCAACGAGGTTGGAAAAGCCCATTACGATTTCTTTTCGTTCGGGTTTTAACTTGGCATTAATGACCAGTTGTAAACTCGTTTTAATGTAGGTATCAAAAAACTCTTTGATGTTCTTTACTCCTGAACGTTCCAGTTGCTGATAGCCAATAAGAGCCAGTATGGAATAAATTTCCAGAGGGCTGTTGGTAAATGGGGTAGCTGTTAGAAGTAGTACATTTCGCATGTTGTTGCCACGTAAAATATACTGACTGATCATAAACCCTCTTAGTGCGGTCATCGAGGGAGAGCCGGAATTGATTTCATAAGGGGCTTTATCTCTTTTTGAGGAATCTCCTTTTTGCTCTCCTTTGACCTGAGTAAAGGATTTTTTCATGGCATGAGCTTCATCTACTACCAAATAATCAAACCCTAATTCCTCTATGTTGACTAAAGCTCCTTTGATGCCTTTACCCATCATTTCTTCTACCTTTTCAAAGAGCTTGGCTTTTTCTCGTTCTTCTTCTGTTCCCTGATTCAATATCTCAAACAGCTCTCCACCAATCTCACTCCATGTTTCATCACTAAAAGCCAAGCGGTTAAACCCTTCATAGGTGAGTACTGATATAGTATATTCCGGAACGGGTTTGATGTTGCCCTCTTTATCCCGCAGTTGATCCAAGTAACTTTCTCCCAGGTTATATAAATCCATTACCTGATACTGAGGCAATACACCCGTTAAGGTAATTTCTCCTTTTTCTATTACTCCCTGTAGCTCTCCCAACCAGTTTTTATAAGTTTGGTTAGGCACTACAATAAAGGGGCGTTTACATTGTCCGCTTTCTAAGGCTTGTGCTAAGGATAAGATGGCAGTCATGGTTTTTCCAACTCCTACATCATAAGCAATACACCCTGAACCATGCACACTGATAAAGCCGATACCTTCTCGCTGGGTAGGACGAATAAATAAAGGCTTGTTCTTAAAAGTAGCACTACAGGTAAAAGCTACTGGTATTTTAAAATAGTTAATCTCTACATAGCCGTTGTAGCGTTCATTCCATACTTGCTCAATAATGAGCTGGTCTTCTCTTGTTAAAGCGGTTGCTAAAAACTTTACAAAAAAGGCATCTCCTTCCTGTTTGGCATTTTGTTTCATTCGGAGTTTTTCTTCTTTTTCGTAATAGCGTGGAGGAGTTTTGTTTTCCAAATAATATTGAATGATGTTCCAGTCACTTGATTTTTTAAAGTCATCTTTGGGCTGTTTTTTCAGCCAATCTTTAAAGCCCTCTATCAGTCCTGTTTTTCCGCTCTCCCATTTTCCGGTGTCTTTATTATAGACATTAAAAGTAGTTCCATCGGTTAAGCTTCCTATATGTACTTCATTAGCAAAGGCTGCCGTTGGTTTGATGAACAGGCGGTTTTCTTTTACCGGATCTGACAGGGTTAATTGGGGTGGCTTTACATTTTCCAGTCCCTGCCATTGCCTGTCGTATTGTTCTTGTCCATAAGCGGCAATAATAGCTTCTTTTTCTGCTAATAACAGGTGTTGCTTTTTATAGATGTTTTCAGCATAATACAGTACACTGGGCATAAAGTCTCCTTTGTAATAACAAATTACATCTTCTTTTAACCATTTATCGGTATAATTAGCTACCTGTCCTAAGGGGATTACATAGTCGGACCAACCGTTTTTTTTATTTAAGATGACCGTTTCATCATTGTAGCCGTTAATTTTTCTTTTGTACCACACCCATGCTTTGATTTCATCTTCGGTAATGCCTTTGTTATACTGCTGCATGATGTCCTTGAAACTAAGCCGGGCAGTTAAATCAGTACTCTCTTTTTCTCCATCGAGTTGCTTCAATTTTTTTTCTACTTGGTTTTTTTGGGTAGCTTTTATCACCGTAGCCACATTCTCCCGATGAATTGCTTCATTGATGAATTGCTCTAAGGGTTCTTTTACATGGGATGCCAATGCTTCTACATGATGCGTTGGAATCGCTACTGCCGGTACATCTATTCCCTGCAGGGCATCAGTTAATTTTCCTCTTATTTTAGTAACCTTTTTATTAAATCGGTTGGTGGTCTCGTATGCTTCTCCGAGTATCTTAGCAGGATGCTCTTTAAACCACCCATCAGCCACTAGTGGCATTTTATTTTGTATTACTTCCATTTGCTTTTTAGGGATTTCAGCTTGCTTTGTTTCCATCTTTTCTGCCTTTTTAAGTGATGTTTTATCTTCGGTTGTTCCTTTTTTAATCAGGCTAAGTTGTGCTAGGGGTATGACCGGCTTTCTTGTTTTAGATACAAGGTGTGCCACCGGAGTCAGCTCGTCTTTTTCAAAGATGGATAGAATTACCCCCTGCTCTTTAGTGTTGTGCGTGGTTTTCCACTGCACCGTATCTCCTTTACTGAACTTTTCATACAGTTTCAGCACATGGTCTCTTTCTTTGAGCCGTCTGTCTGCTGCCTGAGCTATTTTTGCAAATCCTTTGTATCCCATTTTAATGTTTATAGTTAAAAGAGAGAAGAGATGTTAGAACAGAGAAAAGAGAAAAAAGAACAGAGAGGAAAAAGCAGAAAATTCTACGATTAACTTCTAAGCTCTCTTTTCTAATTTCTATGCTCTAACTTCTGTGTTTATCATTTTTCATCCTCTATGTGTGCCAACTCCTGTTCAATTAATGCAATAGCTGAGCCTATGGGCATAGCTTCTTTAGCTGCATAGCGGATAATCATTTCTTCGATGCGTGCATAGCCTTTTTCGGTGCTTTGCAGCTCACACACATGCGGCCACTTGTTGTTATCACAATCCTTTAATTCCTCACGGATGAGTGCTTTTAATTCGCTTAATTTGTTTTCTTTCATCTCTTTTCTCTTTTCTTTGTTCTCTGTTCTCTTTTCAAACTTCTAACTTCTCTCTGCTGATCCAATCATAATTTTCTAAACACCACGATGTCCGTACCGATGTCTGTTGTTTTAAATGCCCGTTCAGGTAAGCGGTAGGCATCTATTAATGTGGCTTTCGCTGTTATCTTTTCTTTGAGCTTGTTGTACTTGGAAGCATTGCTTAAAAAGGAGCTGGGAATGATAAAAATGAGAAGCCCGTCTTTACGAAGTAAATCCAGTCCCCTTGTGATAAAATACTGGTCGTATTCGCCTGCTCCTGTCCATTTCTTTTCTCCCATACCTGCCCATTTACCTAAAAATTCTCCATAGGGAGGATTACCGATAACTAAATCATAGCGAGTATCTCCAAAGTCGTCTTTCAAATGCACATTACCTGCAAAAAAGAGCGTTTCAAAGGGTTGTTGGTAAATGGTAGCATGGGGATATAGAATCTCTGCTATGCGCTTAGAATAGGGATTAATCTCATAGCCAACTACCTTAGCAGTTGCAGGAGCATACTTGATAAAGTTGCCTATCCCGCAGGAAGGTTCCAGTACATCCCCATTAGTATAACCGTACTTGATGGCTAGTCCCCACATCTTTTGGACAATTTCATCGGGAGTAAAATATTCATACAAAATGCCTTTTCCTGTTGCTCCCTGCTTGATTAATCCCCCCCCACCGGTGTATTGTTTTAAATAGTTTTTGTCTTCTTCGCTGTAAACATGATTTTCATGGTCTTTTTCTACTATAAAGTCCTCTATCATCACGTTGAGTTCATGCGGACTGGTTGTAGTTGGTTTTTTTACCATTTGAGTTGGTTTTATAGGTTGATCTACCAGTATATCAGCTGCCTCAAACAAGCGGTTAATGAGCCATGCCATTACTCCCTCTTCTATTTTTTTGGCTTTTCCCTCTGTAGCTGTTAGTTGCCACAAATCATGGTCAACAATGATGTCATCCACATAAGAGCGGATAGCTGTTTTTTCTTTCTTTTCTGCTGATTTTGTTAATTTGGTTATTGATTTGCTTGTTCCTGTATAAGGTCTTCTTTCCTTAAACAAATTACCAAGTGTTTCAATCAATTCAAGTTGGTAAGTAAGGGGTTGACTATTAAGCTCATCGAGTAACAGCTCTCTTAACCTGCTTTGATGATAGGCAACTCCTTTAATCACTACCTGATTAACCGGATACTTACCATCTTCTTGTTGCCATAAGGCTGCTTCAAGTTTTTTTATAATGATGCCTTTAGTTTCTTTTGAAGGTTCGACTCCCAATAATTCAGGGTGCTGAAGCATGTACTGAATGGCTTTTTTGAGTTTGGTTTTAGGCATGGTACTACCGATATAGTTAACTCCTTCTTCGAGAGGGTGTAAACTGCTAATGAGCAGCGTATTGTCCCTGTATGCCTGAAAGTGAATCTTATCCTTATCTGAACGCAGGCTTACCGATGCTATCCTAGGGTTGCTGTTTTCTGCTACATCCAAATACCCCGGTTCAAGGGTTACTTCGAGTTTGTCGATATGGTCGTTAATGAGCTTTTCAAAGTTAGCCAGGAGCTTTTCGTCCAAGGTAGACCATCCTTGTCCTAAGTGGTAAGTTGTTGTAGTGGGTGCTGTTACATTTTCTTCGTTTTTTGGAAGGACAATGCCTTGCTGCTCTGCAAAGGCTGCTACTGCTTTTAAAGCAGTGGTCAGCAGCTTTGTTTTTTTAGTTTCATTGTTCAAGATGGAATCACTACTTTGAATGTCTTTTTGAATCCGCTTAGTAATTTCTTTCAGGGCTGCTGCTAGGGCTTCTTTTTTGGTAGGGTAAGCCTTGCTTTGATCTGTTACCGGTGAGCTGTGTCCACTATAATCTCCAAATTGTTTATGGGTATCGGTAGCTACTCGGTACGCTCCGTTTTCATCTTTTACTACTTTTATACTTGCGGTATAGTTGGCATTTTTAGGAATAGGAAGAGTAAGAGTTTCATAGTGCTTACCGGCACTCTCTTCAGTGTAAACACCGTGCTGATTGGTTAGTTGTTGAATAGTGTGCGGTGTTGTTGAAGTGGGCTTAATGTCTTTTTTTACTACATACTCTACCTGTTGCTCATCAATTTGTTTTTTATCAAAAACAATCCAGTCGTAGCGTTTTTCATGTGCCCACTCTATGTCGTTTTGATACCATATACTATCAATACCCTGCGGTATGAGTACCTTATTCAGATAAGCAGTAGCGAGTGCTTCATAATTAATAAACGGATGACCATAAGCATTCCACTGATCTGAATTTAAGGTATCCACTAAATTGTTTTCATTTCCCTTGTCTGTATGATAAGGCAGGGTTAAGAGCTGCAATAATTCCTCTTTTCGCTCTTGGATGATGTCGTTTTCAACACCCCATTTCAAGATGGTTTTTACCAACACTTCTTCGGTTGTTTTTAAGGTTTTTTTTACTCTTAACCTAGCTTCAATGTACCTGCAATGCTCATAACTGTCCTCAAAAGGATCATTGGCAAACAGGGTAGCTGCCAGTTTTTTATTAGGGGTAAAATGGTAACCCAAATGGGAGGGGATATCTCCACTTTTTAACCCTAAGAATTGCTTGTCAAATTGCTTGAAAGGAATACATGTACCATGATAAACAGGATTTATTTCCCGCTTTTCATCAATGATTTCAACTCCTGCAGTATTGAATTTTTCAGTTGACTGGGGGCTAGTCGCTTCACTTTCCTGTACCTGTTCTTCTTGCTGTTGTTTTTCCCATAACGCCAATGCTTGTTGTTTTTCTAGTGGCTCATATCGCATCTTATCCCGGCTAAACTTCGGTCGTCTTTGAATATAAGCGGTTGCCTTTTCCTCTGAAAGCTGTAAACTGTCTATCTTACCGGTACTAGCGTATACCACCCAAATCATTTCTTCTTCTTTTTCTGCTAATGGCATGACATCTTCTGAACCGGTAATTACCTTTCCTTGTGATAAGAGCCCTCTTACTTTGTGTTTGTATTTTCTTGGTGCTACATCTACAGACAAGAACCCTTTATAGTGCTGTTTGCCATACTTTTTAGCAATAGCTGTTGCTACTTTCTTATAGGTATCAAATACTACAAAATTGGTTTGCTTTTTTTCTCCTGCTTCTTTATAAGAGATGGTAACATAACTGAATTTATTATGATCGATATTTTCTTCTGTTGGTTGAAAAGAGGCACGAATGGGAACACTTAATTCATCTCGTTTTTTTAACAGGGCTTCTTTTAATTCTCCGGCATAAGTAGCATAAGCAGGATGTCGTGGGGATGTCCACTTTAAAGGAACCTTAAATCCTTTTTTAAAGCCTAACTCCGTTAAATAATCCCCTAACACCTTCGAGGGCTGCTCACTAAAGAGCAGCTCTATGCCGTTTTTTTCATTATTAAAGGAGATGTCTAGCTTCATATAAAGAGGTTATTCTAGTTGTAAAAACTTAAACCTCTTTAAAGGCTTTTTTTTGATTTTAAGTTAACAGTTCCCTATAGGGAGGCTTCTCTTTTTTTGTTAGAGGTTTTCCTATAGGGAAGCTTTTGTTATTTTTCATTAAACACTCCCTTATAAAGGAGTTTCTTTTGCTTTTTGTGAAAAACCTCTCTATAGGGAGGCTTCTCTTTTCTTTGTTAGCGGTTTTCCTATAGGGAAGCTTTTGTTATTTTTTCATTAAACACTCCCCTATGAAGGAGTTTCTTTTGCTTTTTGTGAAAAACCTCTCTATAGGGAGGCTTCTCTTTTTTTTGTTAGCGATTTCTCTATAGGGAAGTTTTTGTTTTTTTTTCATTAGATACTCCCCTATAAGGAGTTTTTATTTTCTTTGCAGAGCGTAAAAGTAACTGCCATCTGCTGCATTTCCTTGGTTGTTTTTTGTACTTCGGTACACTTCATTTTTTGTTATTGAGCCTTTCTTTTTCGTTATCTACTAATAATGAAGTTGTTAGAATTTACCCATAGGGTAAATTCAGTATAAATAAATCGGTACAATCTTCCCCCTGTTTTTTTTAAGAGGTATCTTTGCTAGGGAAGCTTTTTTTATTTTTTACCCGAAATGTAGCTTACATCGTTTATAGACAAAGGCAATAATTCAGATAACCATAAACGTGTTAATTTTTTGTTTTCACCGATAGTGAGCAGCATAAAATTGATACCGAACATATCCTTTACCACCCGGTAAGTTTTACCTTTAATTTTCCAATATTCTTTTTCACAGAGGGCAACATTTTGTTGTCTGCAGCTACGGATAAAAGCAGCCAGATGGGCTGCTTTTTCTTTGTACTCCGGTAAGTGAAGTAGTACCTGAATGACGGCATCGGAGGTATCTTGACCCTCTGTTGGTTGATCAGTTGGAAGCATAAGCAGGAAGGATTAACAGTTCAGGGCTTTGTTCTACAATATAATCTACTCCAAACACATCGATGTAGTACTGGCAAACAACACCGCAGACAGCTTGTACTTCTTCTTTTTTTACCTGCTTTGCCAATTTAGTAAATAATGCCCTGGAGGATTTTTCATGACTGCAAATAATTTCCAGTCCGTTAATGTCATTGACATTTCCCAATCGCATGACCAGATTCATCACCCTGGGCAATAACAGGTTGGTTTTTAGAAACCATAAAAAGTAAGGTTCGAGTGCTTTGTCTTTTTTAAGTTGTTCTATTAAAATTTCTTTCATTTTTTCATTGATTTAGTAAATATTTAAATTCTATTTTATCAGTCCTTATTAAAGGGCTTAATTAAAAATATGTTGTAATCTGTTAATGTTTCGGGAGGTATAACTCAGTTGCTGCCAAAGCTGCTTAAATGCTCCTTTGCCGAGGTGGTAGCGATCTGCTTTATTAGTAATAAGTTGTTCTATTTTTGTGAGCCATTGCTCGGGGGTGGATGCCAATAAACCTGTCTCTCCATCGGTAATCACCTCTGTATAAGGAGCTATATTTGAAGCAATCACCGGAATGGCAAAAGCAGATAACTCTAAGTATTTTATAGGTGATTTTCCTTTGGTGTTAAAAGGAATATCCGTTAAAGGCAACAATGCCACATCCAATAGCAAATTATTGAGTTGCTCATAATAGTCTAAAAAACTAACTGATTTTTCAGCAATAATAATTAGCTCTTTTAAGGGTTCTTGGTTGTCGGGGAGCTTTCCGTCCCACCCAAAGAAGATAAGTTCAATTTGGTCTCCAAATTTTGCCAAAGTACTTAGTAAAACATCCTTAATGGAAAGCAGATCATAATAGCTGCTTAAATTACCAATGATTCCTATTCTTACTTTATCGGTATCGTTCTTTTTAATCCCTGATACCTCCTGTAGTCCTATATCTGAAATAAGGTTAGGCAGGTATTCCATTACTACATTGGAAGAGGAATAATGTCTAGTAATACGCTGTTCATATTCAGCTAAAAGCCCCTTAGCTGCTCCGGTTAATATATCCATCTGGGCAATATTACCTAACAAGGTGTGTAATTGTTGCTTACTGATTTTACTAGCGTTAGGATGCTCTTTGGGATAACGGTGATAATTACAATCAATGTCCATGACAAATTGTATATCATCGTTAATCTTTAATAACGCTGCGATGATGTAAGTAGCATCAGAAAACAAGGTAGGTAATACCACATAATCTGCCCATTCTATTAAACGCTTGTCAATGGGATTGTCATAGTCGTCAAATTGTTTGGAAAAACTCCATTTGTGAAGTGTGGAGATTAATGCTGCGTGGGTGATGGTTTTATTTAACTCCAACATGGGAAAGACCATGCGATAACATCCGGTGCCGTTAATACAGGGAGCGATATACAACACATGGATCTTTCCGTCATTTTCCTTGTAAAAAGGATATTTCTCTTCAAATGTGTAGTCTCCGTTTAATAACTCATATAATTCTTTTACGTGTTTCATTTTTTTTTACAGTTATTGGTTGTTAATAGTTAGAACAGAGAAAAAAGAGATTAGAAAAGAGAAGAGAGAAGAGAGAAGCAAGAGGTTAATGGTAAGATACTCTGCTCTAATTTTTTTTTTTACTTTTTATGCTAACTTTTCTCTCTTCTATTTTCTATGCTCTTTCTTCCGACTTCAGTCTTCGGTCTTCTGACTTCTAACTTCTTTATTTTCTTTTTTCTACTTCATCTTTCCTCTCAAGCATTGCTTGGGTGGTTAGAAAAATAAGTAATCAGTTGTTTTAAAGGGATTGTTTCAATAAATTGATGCTCCCGGTAAGCCTCTACCACTATCTTTTGGGCAGGCCTGGCAATCACAATGCTTAGTTGCTCGGTATTGGTTCCCTTGGCACTTGCATAATCACTTAAGTAACCTAATACCTGTTGTGTTACTTTTTTTTCCATTAATTCGCTACTTCCTTCTCCCATAAAGAAGCTAATTAGTTCGGAAGTAGTTACCTGTCTTAATTGTTTGCTTTTATCATAAAGAAAACCTGTTAATGCTTTATTTTTACTAATTACCACCCGAATGTTGTTTGCAGAACTTTGGTAGCTGCTTGCCACCTGCAGCAAGTAAGCAGCGATGTTTTCGCTTACTACCACTTCGTAGCTAAACAAATCAATGCTGATATCTTTCATGTAGCTTTTTATTTTATCCGTTATTCGGGAGTTTTTTTTCTTTTTATTAAACATAGGTGTTGTTTTTTATAGTGATTATTGAAAATATTTCTCGGTGTATCTTTGATGAAAGCCAATCGCTTGCTCTTTAGTAAACTTCTTTTGTTCAATCATGCGGTAACAATAATTTCTCAAGGATTTCTCTGTAATAAAACGCTTCATTGAAACATCAAACGGATCATTAAATCTTCTCTTTTTGTAGATGTAAAGTGATTTTATCTTCTCCTTATCATCACTTTTTATTGCTTCATAAAAATTATCCAGAAATTTGAATACCTCTCTGTTCTCGATAGACCAAGCTGTATCTAATGCTTCATAATAATCATAAAAGAGCCGGAGAATCGGTTTTTTATGAGCTGTTTCATTCAAGTAATATTCTATGGTTGTAATGTTTCGTCTTTTGTCAAAGTAATTTGCATCCAGATAACCCGATTTATGCATCCGGATAATCCAGTTAATCAGTAAAGCTTGTTTATCGTTCTTTTCAGCAAATCCTTCTTTTTTAGAATACCCTATAAATTCTAACCCATTTTTCAAGGATATTACCTGAATATAAGTACTGTCATAAATGTCCCAAGCAGCGGTATTAAACTTATTTTTAATCATATTTTTTCTCCTAACTTGTAGTAAACTTTGTTAACGTTTGAGTAACTTCTTTTGATACTGTAAACCCTGTAAACTGGAAGGTTAAAACTTCGTTAAAAAAATTTTAATAGGGGTTAACAGAAAACTTAATTAAGCAATTTAAAAAAAAATTATTTTTTAGGGAATACGCTCCCGTTTCGTCCAATATCGTGTGTTGGCGAACAGGTAAAAAAATGCTTTTATGTTGGTAGCTACATCAACATAAAAGCAGAGGGTATTTTTCCTATGGAGGAGGGTGGATTTTCCGGTCGGATGGATAAGGTTGTTGTAGTTTCATGGTTATTTTATTGTTGTAGTTTAAGTTTTAAATAAGTAGCTTTATCAAACCGTTTATTCCCAACTAGTTCATGTAAGGCAAGCTCCACTTCTGTAATGCTTCGCCCTACCTCCTGTTCTCTGCCTTTAATTAGCTTATCATTTGCCTGTATCTGTTCTTCTAATTGCTCAATAAGCGTTAGGTATTCTTGATCTTTTTTTATGCTGATAACATTCATACCTGTGGGGTTTAAGAAGAAAAGTTGATATTTTGTTGCTGCTTGTTTGTCATTAGTGCTTTTAACTTTTTCTTACGGCAAGCAATTTTATGTTGATGCTCTTCTATCAGCTCCAAGGCGGCATCATAAATTATTTCTGCATTATTTTCACGAATTTTTGAACCGGCAAAAAATCGGGCAATCGTAGGTACGGACACCTTCGTTTTTTCGCTGATTAGCTCTCTATATCTGGGAGGGAGCTGACTTCTTAGTTCTTCTATTTCTTGTGGAGTAAACAGTTCTTCCATCATATTCTGTATCAGTTTTATCTCAATTTTGTATCAGTTTAATAAAAATTTACTACATTTGTCATTGATAGTGTTTATTTGTCAGCAATATTAATAATTATAGATGACATATAAACATATTTTGAATAAGATTTTTAAAGAAATTTTACAATGGCAACAGAAAAAGCAAGCGATAAAAGCCCGAAAAAAGAGCTGAATGCAGTAGACAGAAGGTATTTAAAAGCAGTAGATATACTAATAGCAACCGGCAAGGCTAAAAGTCATTCAGAAATTTGTGCCACCATTGGTGCTGATCGAAGCATCATTGCCAAAATGAAAAGCATAGGGCGTTCTATTACCATACAACAACTTGAAGCCACTATTACTACTTATGGGTTAAACAGTGCGTTTTTCTTTTATGACGACAGAGAGTTGTTTATTCAGAATAGCAGCAGGGATACTGCAGGAATGACTGCCAACGGAGACAACAATTGCATGTTGCATGTCGGACAAGGCAACATTGAAGGCAATGTCCTCTATAGACAAGTAGCCCAGCAGATTATTAATCAGACTCCCCCGGAGTTACACGATAAAATCAATACCCTGGTGCAAGAAACAGGGAGGATAAAAAAAATGGCAGATAGCTATCGACAGGAGGTTATCGAATTAAAAGCTGAAAAGAGCGATTTACAAAGAGATTTATATAAAACCAATAAAGAACTTCATCAGATAAAAGACGAACTCCTGAACGTTTTTAGAGGCAAAAATTGATAACCCTTTCTATCCCAACAGATCTTGTTCTTATTATTATAAGTAAAACTACTTAAGTCTGTATAAGTAGATATACGATAAAAAGAGGAGGGAATAAATGACGGTTATCATAGTTCGTTTTCTCCTATATGTGTAATGCCCTCCTTTTTTAATATTTCTTCCATTTACTTTTTATTCATTTTTTTATTCTCCTTCCATTTAATTGGTATATATTAATTTTTCATTCTCTGAAAAAAATGCTACTATACCATCAAGAGTTGGCACGGTTTTTCCTTTTGGAGGGGAGTTTAAATATTTCTAAAAAGTAATTTTAATTTATTTTTTAGTTACCTATTAGAAACTTATGTACCTTTGCAGGTAATTAATTATTTTTTCCTTATAAAATGAAAGACCTAATAAAAGCTTTTTTTGATGATACCATTAACAGTGCTATTAGCAGAACCATTAATGAAAAAGTATTGTCCAATTTATATACTGATTCAGGAGCCAGAGTAATTAACCTTTGGATAAAGGATGGGCTCATGGACGATGACCGGGATGAAACGCAGCGTTGGCATAAGTTTTCTTTAATAGAAGTCATATGGGTTAACATCATTGAAGAGTTAAGAGATACCGGATACAGTAAAGAAAAGATAAAAAAAGTTAAAGAGCAGTTATTGCTTTCCATTGAAGGGGTCAATAGTAAATATCCTTATTTGGAATTTCACCTGATAGCTTCTATCCTTTACGGGTCTCCGTTTTTTATTTTGACAGATAAAGAAGGCAATGCCAACATAGTAGGTCTAGATAATTATGTGGCTATTCTTAACGGAGGACACGTTAACTGTCATACCGTATTAAGTCTGGATGGCGTATTTAAAAAACTCATGGATAAGATAGATAGGTCAAAATGGACTTTTGCGGAGCTTTTCAGCTTATCGAAAGAAGAGCTGGAACTCCTTACATTTATTAAGATGAATGATTTTCAAACGATAAAAATTGTTAGAAGAAATGGGGAGATAGACCGGTTGGAGGGAACAGAGAAAGTGAGTCCCGGAAAAAGAATGATAGACATTCTAAATCAAGGCGACTACCAAAACATTGAAGTAAAACAAGAAAACGGGAAAGTGGTCTGCATCCACAGAACCGTTAAACGAAAAATATAAGGCTATGAATGAATTTCAAGCATTATCCAAACTATCATTTCTACTAAATAACATAGAGAGATGGTTGAGTAATCAAAAATGCCGGCAACAACTTCAGTTCCTTTTATTGAAGGGAACAATAAAATTTTAAATGCACAAAAAATGACACCGGAACGTTTACAAACGTTCCCGGGATTTGAAAAAATTAATGAAGAACAAGCAAAACAAATTATCGAAACACTCGAATGTTTTTGTGGAACAATAGTAAAACACGTATCAAAAAAAGAAAACGATGAAAAATCTTGACGTTTTTAAACAATTTGCAAAAGAATCTAAAGGTCAAATCATTAACACTGATGGAAAAGCTGTTATTTACACAAGGGTTTCTACTAAAGAACAAGCAGAGAATAATGCCAGTTTGGAAACACAGAAAAAGTATTGTGAGGCCTATGCCAAAAAGAAAAACATAGAAGTGATTGAATATTTCGGAGGAACTTATGAATCGGCTAAAAGTGATGAACGGAAACAATTCCAACAAATGCTCTCCTTTGTAAAAAGAAGAAAAGACATCTCCTATATCATTGTGTATTCTTATGACAGGTTTTCACGTACAGGAGCCAATGGAGCTTATATTAGTGAGCAATTAAAGCAACAAGGTATTGTAACTTTTTCTGCTACACAGGAAGTAGATGCTATGACAGCGGCAGGTTCTTTTCAGCAAAACCTCTACTACATGTTCAGTCAATTTGATAATGAATTAAGAAGAGATAAATCAGTATCAGGAATGCGAGAGAAGTTAAGAAAAGGGTATTGGATAGGATCTATTCCTTTTGGATATACCAATCTGAATCCGGGTAAGGGACAGCAGCAGCATATAGTGATTAATAAAGATGGAAAAATACTAAGAAATGCTTTTATCTGGAAAGCGAATGAGGATATCACTCACAATGAAATTTCTGACCGATTGGCTAAGAAAGGATTAAAAGTAACGGCTAAGAAATTGAGCGACTATTTTCGTAATCCTTTTTATTGCGGACTGGTGGTAAGTTCACATATTCCCGGTGAAGTGGTAGAAGGAAAGCATGAAGGGCTAGTATCCAAAGAAATGTTCCTGAAAATCCACCAATTGTTAAATAAACATAGCTATGGTGAAAAACGCAATGTAGATTGTATTCACCTTCCTCTAAAACAATTTGTTCGCTCTGCTAATTGTAACACACCATATACAGGGTATTTAGTTAGAAAGAAAGGGTTGTACTACTATAAAAACAATCGTCCGGGAAGTAAAGAACATAAAAGTGCCAATGTGATGCATGAGAAATTTATCGAGACGTTGACCAATTACCAATTGGCAGATGAAAAATATATCACTCCTATGAAAGAAATCATGTACTATACTTTTAAAATTGAACACGAAGCAAAAATTCAGGAGACTACAGTACAACAAAAACAAATTTTAGAGTTGTCTGCCAAGTTGGAAAGATTGGAG
>DEMN01000001.1:98417-98819 GCA_002359215.1 Flavobacteriales bacterium UBA2669
AGAGCGATATGTATTTGAAGAAATTTCACAGGGTCAATACGTGAAATTTAAACAGCAGCTGGAAGCAGAAAAGTATAAAATTGAGGAAAGTTTGTTCAACAATGGGTTTAATTTATCGAACCTTGAAAAAGCCATAGATTTATCTTTGAGATACTCCCTGAAACTGCCGGAATTATGGACTTTTGGAGATTTGGAAGTTAAACGAAGTATCCAAAAAATGGTATTTCCGGAGGGTATTCTGTTTGACTTTAAAAAGGATAGTTATCGAACCACAAGAGTAAATGCAGTTTTTGATTTAATCCCTTCATTTTCAAATAATTTAAAGGATAAAAAAAACGGGACAGACCAAAATAAAGTTGATTTGTCCCGTTTAGTACCTGAGGTGGGAATCGAACCCACACT
>DEMN01000001.1:98912-170901 GCA_002359215.1 Flavobacteriales bacterium UBA2669
GGTGGGAATCGAACCCACACTCCGAAGAACACGAGTTTGAGTCGTGCGCGTCTACCAATTCCGCCACTCAGGCAAAGTGTTCAATACATAAGAACGGGATTGCGAAGTTACTCATCAATTTTTAATATCAAACAACTTTTACTAAAATTTTAAGCTAGTATTCTTCTACTTAAAAATCGATATCAAATAATAAATTCAGAATATACGACATTTAGCGTATTGTCAAAAGTACAGGAGAATCACATTTTTGTTGTCAGAAATTAACTGATAAACAACTATTAATGAATTTAAAGCAATATATTTTATTTTTTAGTTTATTTTTTTTACTTATAAATTGGTCTGTAGCTCAAACTAATACGAATGAAGAGTATAAAGATTTCCACATGGCTGGCGATAAAACCTATCGTTCGGGCATGGCTCTTTCTCCTGATGGAAAAACTGTTGCAGTTGCCGGAACTCAAGGAAATTCCCTATTTATATATGATTGGAAAACCGATAAGGTTATTAAACAATTTGAAGTAGGAGATTGGGCTGCGGGAGCAAAGGTTTACTATTCTTCTAAAGGAACATACTTATTGTTAGAACAAATCTCGGTAGTAAATTTTGCTCCAAACAAGAAAAGAGAACTTGCCTTTGAAATTGTAAATGTAGCAACAGGTGAAATTGTGCAGAAAGTAGCTAAGGCTCATGCAGTTCAAATTGCAAAAAGCGAATCATTTTACATTGTTTTAAGTGGCAATGAAGTTTCCTTACATGAGTTACCTTCTGGCAAAAAAACAAACAGCTTTACCGTTGATAATGCCACTCATTCAGTAGCTATTAGTCCTGATGAAAAAAATATAGCCATTTCGCACCGACCTACTTTAGAACAGGTAAAAAATGTACCCACCATAAGGAATGATAAAAAAGCTAAAAAAGCCATTAAACCGGCATTGAAATATAGAGAAATGATAAGCCTATACGATGCAAAATCGTTCCAAAAAATTAAGACCGTTAATGAATTATACGATATTGTTTATCGACTTCAATTTTCGAAAGACGGAAAATTATTGTATAACTATTCTATTCCTCATGCTAAGATGCAAACAGCATCAGCAGGAAGGCAGGGATATATTTGCTCTATTCAAATGCCTGATGGAGAGCCAACTAGAGTTTCTTTTATGACGTTAGCCACTTTTGAACCTGACTTTACTGTAAATGAAAGCGGGGCGTTGTTTGGTGTTATGTCAACAGATGGTTTTCCTGAATTAAGGATTTATAACAACCTAAACGGCAGATTACTTTATCGATTTAATATGCGTCAGCGATTGAGCGATGCTTTTAAAAAGAAAATGATGGGAGATAACAGAGCAAGCTTTGTTTTTCTTCCTGACGGAAATATTTTAATGGTAAGCGGAAATCAAACTTTATTATGGAAACCACAATAAAATCAATAGTAATAATAGCGTTGTTAATGATCGGGTTAAACAAACAGTCACTTGCACAAAAGAACATTTCATTAAGCGATCCTGATGAGATTACCGAGGCAGCAGTAAAATATTTTGAATATTCACTTAAAGAAGGAGAATTATTTAAGCTCGCAGAAAAACATCAAATTACAGGAGCTTATGAATTTGATGTAACCATAAGAGAACGAGGAGAAGTAGCCTCAGTATTCGTGGTTGATAGAGAAGGCGGTTCATTAGCATTTCAAAACTTAGTAAAAGATGCAGTAATGAAAATGAAGTTAGGCTTTAAAATGCAAAAAGGAAAAAGATATAAAATCAATTATAAATTTCAATTTTAAACTAAATCAATAATTATGAAAAAGTACATTTTATCAGCGTTTATGTTTGTAAGTGTTTGTGCCTTTGCACAAGAAGATATGAGCCTAGTTTGGGAATCCAGATTAGGTCATCAAATACAAAGTTACGGTACAGGAAATGAATCTCGAGGGTACAGCTATGCTGCATCAGATAAAGAAATTACTCTTTTCGATAATAAAAGCGGAAAAGTAATCTATGAGAAAAAATTTAAAGATATTGCTCCACAGCTTAGAAAAATAGATGAAATTATTCCATTGTGGGAATCAAATGCTTTTATCTTTTTTGATAAAAAAATGGGGAAAGATCAGGTAGTTTGTGTAGACATGAAGTCTGCCGATATATTGTGGTCTTCAGAACGTTTTCAATTGTCTGAAAGTTTTGGAAGTGCTTTTGCCGGAAGCCAAAATGAAACCACTTCATTTGCAGAATTGTTTTTGGACGTGCCTGAAGAAGAAGGGTTTTTGGTGACGTTAAAAAAAGAAATGGTTTTTGTTAAAGCTAGAACAGGAGAAGAAATTTGGAGTACTGAAAAATTTAAAGGAGTTGTTGGTCAATATGTTTATACAGATGGACATTTAATAGCAGTAAATTTTGTTCCGGGAGGATTGGGAGCTTTATTCACAGGATTTAAAAATCAAATCTCAAAAATTAATTTAAAAAATGGAGAAATAGTTTGGGAACAAAACTATGTAGGTAGAGCAGAAAGAAAAGTAATTACCAAAGAGTTTTTATTTGATTTGGATGTAAAAGGAGATATTGTAGTGCTTAGGTTAAATGGTATTCAAAATTATGATTTAAAGACAGGAGCTAAACTTTGGTCAGCTGCTTTTGATTATACAGCAGATAAAATGGTTGGAGAACCACAAGGGACTAAGAAATTTGGTGTTTATGGAGCTGTTGCCGAACCTGTATTTATTGGTGATGATGTTTATGTATTAGATATGTCGAGCAAAAAATCTCAATATGTAAAAAAATATGATAAAAATACCGGAAAACTATTATGGACATCAGCAGAAATTAAAGGGGCAAGAGCTATCCCTTCAATGGGAGTTTCAGGAGATAAAGTTTTTATTCAAATAGGTGGTGTTGTAGAGGCCCAAGCTTATATAGAAAAAAGAGTTCAAAATAAAGATGGTTCCGTTTCATGGGAGAGAGAAAATAGAGTTTGGTATCCGAATGTGAAGCCTTGGGGAATGCAAGCTTTTAACACAATAGATGGCTCTTTAGCTTGGACGACAGAACGTTTTAAAAAGGGGATCTCTAACTCTTTTGTAAGTGATGAGAATATTATAGTTTCTAGCGGTAAAGCACTTTATTCTATAAAAATGGCTGATGGAAATGTAAATTATGAAGTGTTGTTAAAAGATGATGGAATTGGTGTGGGAGAAAAACTGGAAGTTTATAAAGATAAAATAGTAGTTATTGCAACAAAAGGAGTTTCGACACACAATATTAGTGACGGAAAACTAGTAGCAAGCAATAAATATAAAAAATCATTTTTAGAAGCTTATGAAGGAGACTTTCTAATCATGAAAACAAATAGAGCTGATATTGCTTGTTTTGATTTAAAAGATTGCTCTTTTAAACAATTTAAAGCTAAAAATGGTTCTGAAATTTCATTAACAGATGATGGGAATTATGTATATGTTTATGAAAAGAAGGATGTAACTAAATTGAATACCAAGTAATAAAAGTATTTTTTTGACCTTTAAAAAGGGTGATGAGTTTGATCTCATCACCCTTTTTTTGTTTTAAACTTTTTTATAAAATAATAATTAGCTAATAATTTGTTTCTTAATCTATTTTTAATAAATTTGCTATGCATACATAGTAAAAATGAAACGAAGCGAAACAGTAGATTATCAGATTAAAGCCACATGGCACGCTGTATTTAAAATGTATAACCAAATTGCAGCAAAATATGATACTACACAAGCAACAGGTTTTGTTTTATTAAGTATTGCTAAAGAAGGAACACCTTCAACTACCATTGCTCCTTTATTGGGGATGGAAGCAACTAGTTTAAGCAGGATTTTAAAAAATTTAGAAACAAAGGGCTTAATCTACAGAAAAAGTGATGAAGTTGATAAACGTAAAGTGCTAATATTTCTAACGCCAGAAGGGGTTGAGAAAAGAAAAATAGCCAAAAAAGTTGTTTCAGGATTTAATAAATTAATTGTAGAAGAAATACCAATAGAGAAATTATCGGTTTTCTTTGAAGTGATGGAAACCATAAATAAAACAGTAGATAAGTATAAAAACGAAAATTTGTAAATGTGAGAATCAGAAAATGTGGGGATTAACTATTAAGCCTCATTAACTTCTAATCTTATAAACTAATTAAAATATGAGAAAAATTAATAAAGTAGCGGTATTGGGTTCGGGAGTAATGGGCTCTAGAATTGCTTGTCATTTTGCTAACATTGGTGTAGAAGTGTTGTTGTTAGATATAGTGCCAAAAGAGGCTGCCGATTCAACAGATAAAAATGCCAGAAATAAAATTGTTAACGATGCATTACAATTTGCACTAAAATCTAATCCATCGCCTATTTACAGCAAATCCTATGTAAGCAGGATTACTACAGGCAATATGGATGATGATATGGCTAAAATTACTAATTGCGACTGGATAATTGAAGTAGTTATTGAGCGATTAGATATCAAAAAACAAGTGTTTGAAAATGTAGAAAAATATAGAAAGCCCGGAACGCTTATTACAACCAATACATCAGGTATTCCAATACACTTAATGTTGGATGGAAGAAGTGAAGATTTTCAACAACATTTTTGTGGAACACATTTTTTCAATCCCCCACGTTATTTAAAATTGTTGGAATTAATTCCTTCGCCAAAAACTTCACCTGAAGTAATGGCATTTTTAGAAGATTATGGTCAGCGATTTTTGGGAAAAACTACAGTAGTTTGTAAAGATACGCCTGCTTTTATTGCCAACAGAATTGGCGTTTATTCTATCATGTCTTTATTTCATACGGTTACTGAAATGGGCTTAACAGTAGAGGAAGTAGATAAGTTGACTGGACCAGTTATTGGCAGACCAAAATCTGCCACTTTCAGAACGTGCGATGTAGTTGGGTTAGATACCTTGGTGCATGTTGCTAATGGAGTGAAAGACAATTGTCCGAATGATGAAGCCAATGCTACTTTTGAAATTCCAAGCTATATCAATAAAATGGTAGAAAATAATTGGTTGGGTTCAAAAACCAAACAAGGATTTTACAAAAAAGTTAAAACGGATGATGGGAAAAGTGAAATTCAAGCACTGAACCTTTCAACGCTTGAATATGCACCATCGCAAAAAGTAAAATTTGCTACGCTGGAAATGACTAAAACCATTGATGATTTAAAGGAAAGAATGAAAGTGCTTATCAACGGACAAGACAAAGCAGGAGAGTTCTATAGAAAATCATTTTTTGGTTTGTTCGCTTATGTTTCTAATAGAATTCCTGAAATTACCGATGCCATTTACAAAATAGATGATGCTCTTTGTGCTGGTTTTGGATGGAGTTTAGGTCCTTTTGCTAATTGGGATGCTGTTGGAGTAGAAAAGGCGGTTGAGGAAATGGAAAAAATGGGCATTACGCCAAATCCATGGGTAAAAGAAATGTTGGCAGCAGGAATCAAATCTTTCTATAAAGTAGAAAAAGGAGCTAAATATTATTACGATATAAACTCTAAAAGCTACCAAATGGTACCGGGTTCTGATGAAGTATTGTCATTAGAAACATTAAGAGAAGAAAATACTATTTGGAAAAATGCAGGAGCAACGATTGTTGATTTAGGAGATGGAATTATCAACTTGGAGTTCCATACTAAGATGAATACTATTGGAGCTGAGGTGATAGAAGGTATTAATAAAGCCATAGATTTAGCGGAAGAGAAATACAAAGGATTAGTCATTTATAATGATGGAGATAATTTTTCGGCAGGAGCCAATGTAGGAATGATTTTTATGATGGCAGCCGAACAAGAATACGATGAGCTGAACTTTGCCATTAAAACGTTCCAAGATACCATGATGAGAGTTCGTTATTCTTCAATTCCGGTAATTGTTGCTCCACACAACTTAGCGTTAGGTGGTGGTTGCGAAATGAGCATGCATGCCGATAAAGTAATTGCTCACGCAGAAACCTATATGGGATTAGTAGAATTTGGTGTTGGCGTTATTCCCGGAGGTGGTGGAACAAAAGAATTTGCCCTAAGAGCTTCCGATGAATATGGTGATGGAATACGATTAAATGTATTAAGAAACCGATTTTTAACTGTAGGACAAGCAAAAGTAGGTACTTCTGCCGAAGAAGCTTTTGAGTTGGGATATTTAAGAAGAGGAACAGACGAATGGATAGTAAGCAGAAAACATCAATTGAGTTATGCCAAACAAGCGGCACTTAACTTGGCTGAGAAAGGTTATACCAAACCACTTCAACGAAACGATATTAAAGTATTAGGTAACGAAGGGTTGGGAATTGTTTATGTTGGAGCCAATTCTATGAAATCTGGTAATTACATCTCAGAACACGATCAATTAATTTCAGAGAAATTAGGTTATGTACTTTGTGGAGGGAATTTATCTCAGCCAACAGAAGTAAATGAGCAATATTTATTAGATATGGAACGTAAAGCCTTTTTGGAATTATGTCAGCAACGTAAAACTTTAGAGCGTTTGCAAAGTATCATTACAACTGGGAAAGTACTTAGAAATTAGAAATTTTAAGTGTTGAATTTTGAATAAAATACTGCAATGAAAAAAAGCATAATTCAAGAAAAATCATTTGACTTTAGTTTGATAATTATCAAATTATATCAAAAAATGATTGATCAAAAAGAATACGTTTTGAGTAAACAGCTTTTACGTTCGGGAACTTCTATTGGAGCAAATATTGAAGAAGCAACCGCTGGAATTTCCAAGAAAGATTTTATTTCCAAAATGAGTATTTCATCAAAAGAAGCACGAGAAACAAGGTACTGGTTAAAATTAATAGATAAGAGTGATTTAGTTGAAATAGATGTTAATGAAGAACTAAAATTAGTTGAAGATTTAATAAATATTTTAACTTCAATTGTTAAAACAGCACAAAAAAATATTTAAAACTTAAAATTCAACATTTAACACTTCAGATATGAACGCATATATAGTAGCAGGTTACAGAACAGCAGTAGGTAAAGCACCAAGAGGATTATTCAGATTTACAAGACCGGATGATTTAAGTGCAGCTGTGATTAAAAGATTAATGGAAGATTTTCCACAATTAGATAAAGAACGTATTAATGATGTAATAGTAGGTAATGCCACTCCAGAAGCCGAGCAAGGCTTGAATATTGGTAGAATGATTTCCATGATGGGACTAGATTCTGTTAAAGTTCCAGGAATGACAGTAAATCGATACTGTTCATCAGGAATACAAACTATAGCAATAGCTTCAGCACAAATTAATGCGGGTATGGCAGATTGTATTATTGCTGGTGGAGTAGAGACGATGAGTCCAATACCTTTTGGAGGTTGGAGAATAGTTCCAAATGCAAAATATGCTCAATCTAATCCTGATTATTATTGGGGGATGGGTTTAACTGCAGAAGCGGTGGCTAAGGACTTTAAAATATCTCGAGAAGAACAAGATGCTTTTGCTTATGAGTCGCACAGAAGAGCATTAAATGCCATAGATACAGGATTGTTTAAAGAGGACATTGTTCCCATTGAAGTAGAAGAAATTTTTGTGGATGAAAATAACCAACGCCAAAGCAAAAAATATACGGTGGATACCGATGAAGGTCCAAGAAGAGGAACAACAGTAGAAGCTTTGGCTAATTTAAAACCTGTTTTTGCTCAAGGCGGAAGTGTTACAGCAGGAAATTCATCACAAACTTCTGATGGAGCTGCTTTTGTAATGGTAATGTCAGAAAGAATGGTAAAAGAATTAAATATTGAACCTATTGCTCGATTAGTATCTTACCAAGTGGTTGGTTTAGAACCAAGAATTATGGGAGTTGGTCCGCTAACAGCTATACCGGCAGCTTTGAAACATGCAGGAATGAAACAAGAAGATATTGATTTATTTGAGTTGAATGAGGCTTTTGCATCACAATCGTTAGCGGTTATAAAAGGATTGGATTTAGATACCAATAAAGTAAATGTGAATGGAGGGGCTATCGCTTTAGGACATCCATTAGCATGTACGGGAGCTAAATTATCGGTACAAATGTTTAATGAATTAAAAAGAAGAAAACAAAAATACGGTATGGTAACCATGTGTGTAGGAACTGGACAAGGTGCGGCAGGAATTTATGAGATGCTTTAATAATGTGAAAATGTAACAATTTGAAAATGATTAATTCTTCTGTTAAAATAATTACAACAAAAGAAACTTATCCTCTTCGTTTGGAAGTATTATGGCAGCACAAAAATAGTTTGGATGAATGTAAATTAGATATTGACGACTTGACTACTACCTTTCATGTAGGAGCATATAAAAATGGAGAAATTGTTGCGATAGGCACTTTTTTACAACAACAAAATGAAAAATTTGAAGCAACAAATCAATACCGATTAAGAGCTATGGCGAGTTCACCAAAAGTACGTGGTGAAAATTTTGGGAAACTATTAATTGAATTTGCAATAGAAGAATTAAAAAATAGGAAAGTAGATTTACTTTGGTGCGATGCCCGAAAAGTAGCTCTTGGCTTTTATGAAAAAATGGGGTTTAAAATAAAAGGTGGTTTTTATGAAATCCCAATAATTGGGCCTCATAAATTGATGTATAAATTGATTGACAATTAGAAATTGGTGGTTTGAAAGCAACAAACAACTATTAACAAATAACAAACATATTATGGAAAACAAAGACACACTAAAAGGCGGAGAATTTTTAATTAAAGAAACAGACGCCAATTCGGTATTTATTCCCGAACAATTTGATGAAGAGCAACAAATGATTGCCTCAACCTGTATGGATTTTGTAGAGCAAGAGATTCTACCAAATATAGAGCGAATAGAAAAAATGGAAGAAGGTTATACACCTTCATTGTTAGAAAAAGCAGGTGAGTTAGGATTATTAGGAATCTCTGTTCCTGAAGAATTAGGCGGCTTTGGAAAAGACTTTGTAACCAGTATGCTTACTACAGAAGTATTGGGTGGAAGCTATTCTTTTGCTGTTTCACTTTCCGCTCATACAGGAATTGGAACTTTGCCCATTTTGTATTATGGTAATGAAGCTCAGAAACAAAAATACATTCCAAAATTAGCTTCTGGCGAATGGAAAGCTGCCTATTGCTTAACAGAACCCGACTCCGGTTCGGATGCTAATTCCGGAAAAACCAAAGCAGTATTGAGTGAAGATGGAAAACATTACATCATAAACGGACAAAAAATGTGGATTACCAATGGTGGTTTTGCAGATGTTTATACCGTTTTTGCAAAAATTGGCGATGATGAAAATCTTTCTGCATTTATAGTAGAGAAAGCATTTGGAGGAATTTCTTTAAACCCTGAAGAAAAGAAAATGGGAATTAAAGGTTCTTCTACTCGTCAGGTATTTTTTAACGATTGCAAAGTGCCTGCAGAAAACTTATTGGGCGAAAGACAAGAAGGCTTTAAAATAGCGTTGAATATTTTGAACATTGGTAGAATAAAATTAGCCGGAGCTGCTATTGGTGGGGCAAAAAGAACCATTACCGAATCAGTAAAATATGCCAATGAGCGTAACCAATTCGGCAGACCAATTGCTAAATATGGAGCTATCAAATACAAGTTAGCCGAACAAGCCATTAGAGTTTATGCTTCGGAAGCAGCTACTTACCGTTGTAGTCAGAACATTGATGATGCCATTAAATCTTTAGTAGATGGAGGAATGGATAAAGAACAGGCTACTTTAGAAGGAATCCGACAGTTTGCAGCCGAAGCAGCTATTTTAAAGGTGCATGGTTCAGAAGCCTTAGATTATGTGGTAGATGAAGGTGTTCAGATTTTTGGTGGCATGGGTTATTCAGCTGAATCACCTGTAGAAAGAGCTTATAGAGATGCTCGTATCAACAGAATTTTTGAGGGAACCAATGAAATTAACCGAATGTTAATTGTGGATATGTTGTTGAAAAAAGCTATGAAAAATGAGTTAGATTTGATGGGGCCGGCACAAGAAGTAGCGAAAGAGTTGATGAGTATTCCTGATTTTGGTGGAACTTCGGGCAATGTATTTGAAGAAGCTCACAAACAAGTAAAAAACTTTAAGAAAGCTATTTTAATGGTTGCAGGAAGTGCAGCTCAAAAATTGATGATGCAATTAGCAAAAGAGCAAGAAATTTTAATGAACATTGCCGATATGGTTATCGAAGCTTATGTTGCAGAATCAGTATTGTTGAGAGTAGAAAAACTAGCTCAGTTGAAAGGTGAAGCTGCTGTGGAAGATCAAATGGCCATGATGCAAGTGTATGTGTATGATGTGGCAGATAAAATCAATAAGTACGGTAAAGATGCCATTATTTCATTTGTTGAAGGCGATGAACAAAAAATGATGTTGACTGGTTTAAAACGTTTTACCAAACAAAATATGTTTAATGTAAAAGAAACCAGAAGAAAGATAGCTGATAAATTGATAGCAGAAAATAAATATTGTTACTAAATTTGTGATTTTTAAAGCTACTTCTTTTGATAAATTTATACATAGAACAAACTCATAAGACTCCTGAAATTGATTTCAATCTTTCTTCTGGAAAATTATCAATTTCAGGAGTATCTGTGCCTGAAAATGCTCATGAGTTTTATTTCCCAGTAATTGAATGGCTTCAAAAAAAAATATCTGAATTTGGTTGTGAAAGCTGCGAGTTAGATTGTAAGATTAGTTATCTTAATACTAGTTCCTTACAGTTTTTAGGAGATATTTTCTTTTTAATAGATAGTTTAAAATCTAAAATTTCTAAAAAAGCAATTAGTATCAATTGGTATTACGATTCTTATGATAGTGATATGAAAGAAACAGGAGCTGATTTTAAAGATGTGGTAGATATTAATTTTAACCTAAAGGAAGTAAAAATTACTTAATCATTTCACTAAATTTATTTTCATCAATAATCTCTACACCTAGCTCTTGGGCTTTTTGTGACTTACTTGGTCCCATATCTTCCCCAGCAACAATATACCTTGTTTTTTTGGAGATAGAGCTACTTACTTTACCACCGTTTCGTTCTATCAGTTCTTTTAATTCATCTCTAGAAAACAAACTGAATTTTCCTGAAACCACAAAGGTTAACCCTTCTAATTTGTTGGTGGTATTAGACAATTGTTCTTCCGAAAGTGAAAACTGCAAGCCTTTTTCTTTTAACTGATTAATGAGTGCTTGATTGGTTTCGTTAGCAAAAAATTGAATAATGCTTTCAGCAATTTTGTCGCCTATTTCATCTGCATTAATTAATTCTTCAAATGTAGCATCAGCTATATTTTCAATATTTTTAAAATGTTTGGCTAATTTTTTAGCAACTGTTTCACCAACATAGCGAATGCCAATGGCAAATAATACTCGCTCAAAAGGCACTTCTTTACTTTTATTTAAACCATCTAAGATATTTTGCACTTTCTTTTCTTTAAAACCTTCTAATGCAAATAGTTGTTCAAAAGTGAGTTTATATAAATCAGCACTATTCTTAATTAAGTTTTTATCTACCAAAAGATCTATGGTTTCTTCTCCCAAACCATCAATATTCATAGCTTTTCGGCTGATAAAATGGGTGATTTTACCTTTAATTTGTGGAGGGCAACCCCATTCGTTCGGACAAAAATGTTTTGCATCTCCTTCAGTTCTTACAAGTGCTGTATTGCATTCCGGGCAATGGGTAATGTAGGTTACGGGTTCAGAAAAGATATCTCGTTGAGTAGCTTCAATACCTACAATTTTCGGAATGATTTCTCCGCCTTTTTCCACTAAAACAGTATCGTTTATTCTAATGTCTAGTTTTTCAATTTGGTCGGCATTGTGCAACGAAGCTCTTTTTACTGTAGTTCCTGCCAATAATACAGGTTGTAAATTAGCAACAGGTGTAATAGCTCCTGTTCTTCCTACCTGATAAGTAATTTCCAACAATTTAGTTTTTACTTGCTCAGCTTTAAATTTATAAGCAATAGCCCATTTTGGCGATTTAGCTGTCATGCCCAGCTCTTGCTGCTTGTCGTAGTTGTTTACTTTAATAACTACACCATCTATATCAAAATCTAACTCGTGTCGGGCGTTATCCCAATAGTTGATAAACTCAAAAATTTCATCAATCGATTGGCATTTTGTAATATATTTTTTCTCTGATAAAGGCACTTTAAACCCCCATTCTTTAGCTTTTTCAATAGCTTGCATGTGAGTAGTAAAAGGTAAGTTTTCTCCTAATACAAAATATAAATAAGAATCTAACTTACGTTGTGCTACAATGGTAGAATCTTGCATTTTTATTGTTCCAGAAGCAGTATTTCTGGCATTAGCATAAAGTTGTTCGCCAATTTCTTCTTTTTCTTTGTTAAGTTGTTCAAAGGCTTTTTTAGGCATAAATATTTCGCCTCTAATTTCAAATTCTTCAGGAAAATTGCCTTTTAATTGTAAGGGAATAGAACGGATGGTTTTCACATTTTCAGTAATATTATCTCCTTGAACACCATCTCCACGAGTAACTGCCTGAAAAAGTTTGCCATTTTTATAAGTGATGCCAATAGCTACTCCATCATATTTTAATTCGCACACATATTCTATATTTCCATCTACTAATTTTTTAATTCTATTTTCAAAATCGGTAATTTCTTCTTTACTATAACTGTTGCTCAAAGAGAGCATGGGATATTTGTGTTTTACAGTCTCAAAATTTTTAGTAATAGCACCGCCAACACGTTTGGTAGGTGAGTTTTCATCAGCAAACTCAGGGTATTGTCTTTCTAATTGTTGTAATTCTTCTAACAACATATCAAATTCATAATCGCTAATGGTTGGATTAGAAAGCACGTAGTAATTATAGTTGTGCTGATTAATTGCTGCTGATAAATCTTTTATTTTTTGTTGAGCTTCTTGTTCAGTCATTTTAGTTGCAAAGATGATGAGTTTATAAGGTTAATTTTTTTACAATCGAGCTTATGTTTCTTTAACTCCGAAATTAAAAAAAATACGTTTATCATTTGGTAATTTTACAAAACTATTTTTTGGATTATGGATACACTGGAACAAGGAAAAAAACATTTTGAAGAAGAGAATTATAGTGAGGCAGTAAAAAGCCTTACGGATTTTCTTACTGAAAATATAAATCATGCAGATGCACTGTTTTTCAGGGCAATATGCTACCGAAAATTAGGAGATTATAATAGCTCCATCATAGACTTTACGGCAGTATTGAAAAAACTACCTGAAGAAGCTACCATTTATAGCGAAAGAGGTGTTTCTTACTTCCATAATAAACAAATAGATTTATCTTTAAAAGACATGGATAAAGCGGTGGAATTGGAACCAAACAAAGCTTATCGTTATTCTAGTAGAGCTTTTATAAAAGCTTATGAAGATGTTGATGCAGCAATTGCCGACTACAAAAAAGCCATAGAAATAGATCCAAAAGATGAAATTTCGTTCAATAATTTAGGATTGCTGGAAGAAAATTCCGGTAGATATAAAGAAGCTCAGGAACACTATAAAAAATCTAATGAAATTATTGGTTACGACCCCGAAACGAGGCAACAAAAAGATGAACAAGAAGAAATACCACTAACACCTAATGAACAACCTACCTTTGGAAGTGTATTTGCCAGTGTTTTTACCTCTAACGCTGCCCGTAAAGATTTTTGGGATTTTGTAAAAAAGATTTTTGGGAAGGGTTAATTTTTTCTCTCTTGCTCCAATTGCACACTTACGCTATCAATATGTCCGCCAAGGGGAACGTTGAGTTTAGAAACTTTGATTTTGATTTTATCTATGGTAGGAAACTCAGCAAAAAGTGCATTAATACAACGCTGAGAAACGTGTTCTAAAATTTTAGATGGAATAGCCATCTGTTGTTTGATAACCTGAAAAGCAGCTTGGTAGTTTACTGTGTCGTGGATATTGTCGGTTTGTGAAGGAGTAGTTAAATCTACATCTAACTCTACATTTACTAAAAAGTTGGTGCCAATAGCCGTTTCTTCTTTAAAACAACCATGATACGCGTAAATTTTTATTCCTTCAACAAATATTTTTCCCATAGTTTTTTAAGTTTACAGTCATCAGTTCACAGTCTTCAATAGGCAATGGAAAAAATTGCGTCTTTGCGTCTTTGCGAGATAACGAGTAATCTGTAATATCAACAGTTAATTGTTATATTTTCTAATTAGCAATCTTTTCCATTCCAACATCTATCCTTCTTAAAGTTTCTTCTTTACCTAATAATGCACAGATTTCAAACATAGAAGGTCCCATTCCCATTCCGGTTACCAACACTCTAAAGTTAGGCAACACCGCTCCAAAACCCAATCCTTTTTCTTCTATAAAGCTTTTAAAAGCTACTTCAATATTAGTTGCGTTAAAGTCTATAATATTTTCTAATACCGTTCTTAATTCTTTAATGATTTCAGGTGTTTCAGGCTTCCATTTTTTGTTTATGGTTTGCTCGTCATAAATGGTTGGAGCAACAAATAAATAGTCTTCAGCCAACAAATCATTAATAAAAACGGCTCTTTCTTTCATTAATCCGCAATATTGTGATAGAAAACTATCACTAGGCATTGCAAAACCTTTTTCTGCTACTAATGGTTTAACAAATGCTGCTAATTCTTCGTTAGATTTATTCCTTAAATATTGAGCGTTAAACCACCTAGTTTTTTCGGGGTCGAATTTTGAACCTGATTTACCTACTTTTTCTAATGAGAAAGCTTGAATTAATTCTTCCATAGAAAAAATCTCTTGAGTAGTTCCTGGGTTCCATCCTAATAATGCCAACATATTGATAAAAGCATCAGGAAAATAACCACTTTCTCTGTAGCCCGAAGAAACTTCTCCTTCAGGAGATGTCCATTGAATGGGAAAAACAGGAAATCCTAGTCTGTCGCCATCACGTTTGCTTAATTTACCATTGCCATCAGGTTTTAAAATTAATGGCAAGTGAGCAAATTGAGGCATTACATCTTCCCAACCTAAATATTGGTACAACAACACGTGCAAAGGACCAGATGGCAACCATTCTTCACCTCTAATAACGTGTGTAATTTTCATTAAATAATCATCTACAATATTTGCCATGTGGTAGGTAGGCATGCCATCAGATTTGTACAACACCTTATCATCTAAATTGGTTGTTTGAACCACTACCCAACCTCTAATTAAATCTTTAAACTTTATCTCTTCGTTTCGAGGGATTTTAATTCTCACCACATAAGGTTCGTTGTTGTCCAATCTTTTTTGAACTTCCTCAGCAGAAAGAGAAAGCGAGTTTTTCATGGAATTTCGGGTATTGATGTTGTATTGAGGAGCAGCAACACCTGCTTTTTTTAGGTTTTCACGCATTTCTTCCAATTCTTCAGGAGTATCAAAAGCGTAATAAGCATGACCCGATGTTAATAACTGATCAACGTATTTTTTATAAATTCCGGCTTCTTTTCTTTCGGACTGACGGTAAGGACCATAGTCTCCACCAACTCCAACACCTTCGTCAATTTTTAAACCGCTCCATTTCAACGCTTCAAGAATGTAATCTTCGGCACCTTTTACATAGCGAGTTTGGTCAGTATCTTCAATACGTAACAAAAAATCGCCACCGTGTTTTTTTGCAAACAAATAGTTATACAATGCTGTTCTAACACCTCCAATGTGCAAAGGTCCTGTCGGACTTGGGGCAAATCTTACTCTAACTTTTCTTTCCATAAGGCTAAAATTTAAGGAGCAAAATTAATATTTATAGCGTAAGAAAAGTGTATAAAATAGGATAAAAAAAGAATGCGTTATTTTGGTGTTAGTGAGATTGGTTATAGTTGGTTTAATAAAGGAAGTAATATAATGTTGTTGTTAGAATAGCAGGTCATTGAAGTTTTTTGAAGAGGAAGTGGTAATTATTTATTTTATATGAGGGTTGTCTAGCGGATGGCATGAAATATAGAAAAAGAAAGTATTACAAATGTTACAACATTTGTAATACTTTCTTTGAAGTTAATGGTTAAAGTATGCAATCCATTTTGTCTCCTTCAGCTATTAATTGATCATTAGTATATTTTCCTTCATCAATAGCTTTGTCAATGGCATCATTGAATTTGTCTATTTCATTATTTAGTGCGTCATATTCTGCATCAGATAAATGATCTGAATTATCAAGTTGATTGTATAAGTCGCAAAGACAAGTTGCTGCACTAACTAGTTCAGATGCATCACATTTTTTACTATTGCTAGCCTCACCACAAGAAGCTAAGAAGATGGCTACGAAAGAACCTAGGATAATTATTTTTTTCATAACGTATTGATTTTAAGTTTCGACAAATATATCAAAATAAATATAGGATAACTAATTTATTAAACAGGTAAGGTAAGTGTTATAAAATAGAATAATTCATTTTAAACTTTCCAAAAGTTATTTTACTTTTGACTATATATGAACGTAAGTTTCAAATCTATAGAAAAATCAGATTTAGCGGAAGTTACTGCTATTTATAATTATTATGTAGAAAATTCTACAGCGACTTTTCATTTACAAGCTGTTACCGAGCAGGAGATGGAGCAAACACTTTGTTTAGGACATCCTGTTTATCAATCTTTTGTTATTCTATCTGATGATAAAATTGCTGGTTTTTGTTATTTAGGGCAGTTTCGTAAAAAAGAAGCTTACGATATTTCTGTCGAAGTAACCTTATATATAAAGCCAGCATTTACAGGTAAACAAATTGGTGTTGAGGTTTTATCTTTTATGGAAAAAACGGCTAAAAACTTAGGATTAAAAAATCTAATAGGGGTAATTACCTCGGAAAATGTAGGAAGTTTAAAATTATTTGAACGTTGCGGCTATTTTAAATGTGGACATCTTAAAAATATAGGAATTAAATTCGGCAGAGCCTTAGATGTAATTTCTTATCAGAAAGAGATTTGATTTATTACTCAGCAAAAGCAATTACATGCCCATCTGCATCGGCAATATAACCTGCTTTATCTCCCCAATCTCTTGACTGTAATGGACTAATTAATTTTGCACCTAGCTGTATTCCTCTTTGGATGTAATCTTCAGCATTTTTTACTTTTAAATACAACTCGCAACGAGGGATTCCATTTCCCATATTAGGATGAGGAGTTGTGTTTCCTAAAATTTTTGCAATGCCGCTTTCAGGCATCAATCCCAATTTAGTACTTTCTGAAAGTTGAAATTCAGTCATACCCGGCACATGTAATGACGGTTTTAGGCTTAATAATTCTTCATAAAAATGTTTGCTTTTTTCTTGGTCGGCAACATAAAGTATAAATTGGGTGTGCATAGTTGTGACAATTTAATTTTAAACCAAATGTAATTTTTTTAACCAATTATTGCAAATATAAAGAGATCCCTGTTTCCGCTTCGCTGCACAGGAATGACAAAAAGATAGGCTTTGTGCGTTGGTAAAGTCCCCCTTCGGGGGATTAGGGGGCTTATCACTTCACCAATACCCTAATTCCTTCTGAATGAGAAGTAAACTCAGGAGCATACATACATTGAATACTTGTAATTCCGTTGGAAAAATCTCCACTCATATTTACCCTTAAAGGATATTCAAACACATACGTTCCTTTGGGCAAATAATCAAAAAAGAAGTTGGTAGCAGCATCTTTGGTACTTTCATAATAACCTAATCCATCCTGATAACGATAACCAGAGAAAACATTAATAGGCTCAAAACCTGCTGCTCGCATGTCTTTCATGTGAACGTATTCCATGTTTCTGTCAACACGCAATTCTATACGTACTTTAATTTTATCACCGGGTTTTAAGGTAGTACCTTCTTTAATCAGTTCTATTACAGGACCTGCATCGGTATTGCGTTGTACAAATAGTTTTTTACTCAATTTTAATGGTGTTTCATGCGTGGTAATTTTGTCTAATTGTTCAAAATATTGCCAATACATGGCTCCCCAAGCTACCCCTTCATCTTTTTTGGTAACAGTAATATTGCCCATTTCGGGTTTAATTTCCGTTTTGCTCCACGAAGTTTTAAAGTAGCCCGTTCCGGCTTCTACTTTTGCATCGTCCATATTTTTAGGATCAATAAGCATGTTTCCTACTTTTATTTCTACCAATTCATCACTTGCCAATAAATCTGTTCCTCTTAATAATAAAGCATAACAAGCTTCGGTAGTGGCTTTGGTAGTTCGCCAATCTTGTGTTTGTTTTTGTTTTAACAACCAAATTTTCATGGCTTCAACACTTTCGGTATCGTTGGTAACTTCATCAAAAGCTTCAATCAATAAGGCTTGAACTTCAATAGGAGCTTGATACCAGTAATAACCGCTAATGTTATCTTTCCAATACATGCCTAGTTCATCGTGTAAAATGGCATTTTCTTTCAACGAAGCTATAATTTTCTGCTCAGTGTGAATGCCTGTTTTTGGCTGACCATTTCTATGTAAAGCCAACGCTATCATCCCTTGCATGTAGCGACTTTTGGTTAACCAAAAATCATTGGCTTGTTTCAGGTAATAATTATATGCTTCTTTATTGCGAGAACTGATTTCCACATCCGATAAGAAATAACTTCTGGCATACAAATACTGAATAATTTCATAATTCAAATGGTCTTTGGTCATATCTACTTTGTGTTTTTTCAGCCATTCATAATCTTCTCTCACACGGTTATCTAAATATAACACCGCTTTTTTAACCATGTCCCAAGTTTTGTAATCTTCACGAATGTTTTTTACACCTAGATGGTCTAAATGTCCCATTCCGGTTACAATGTGTTGGGTAATGTATCTGCTTTCGGGCATGCCTTTAAACCATGTCCAACCGCCATTAGAAACTTGCAATTGTTGCAATTTCATTTCTGCTCTACCTAACTCGTTGCTCATTCTGTTTAAATCGAATAATAAACCTACACGTTTTTTGCGTTCTCCTTCATTTTGAGCATTTAATACCCAAGGAGTTTCTTCCAACAACAAAGCTTTTAACTCCTGATTTTTCTCCAAATTAGATAAAAATGCTTCGGGCGTACTATTTTTCCAGCTTTCAAATACATTTTTTATTTTAGGGTTAGAGTTGGCAATATGTGTAGCAATAGAATTAGCATAAAAGCGACTAAACGTTTGCTCGGCACATTCATACGGATATTCCATTAAGTAAGGCAATGCTTGTATGGCATACCAAGCCGGATTAGAAGTAAACTCTAAGGTTAACCGATGATTTTTCATTGTAGAAGAAGCCCTGGAAGCCAACAGTTTATTGAATTTAAAATTGGTTGTTCCCTTGCCTCTAACAGGTAGTGGAAGTGATTCGGTTACCAACATTCGGTTAGTTAATACAGGAATAGCCATTTCTTCCCCATCGGTAAAGTTGCCCGATTTGGCAATAACTTTATAAGTAATAGCTCCATAACCTTCCGGGATATGAATTTCCCAGCTTACAGAGGTGCTTTTACCTTTTTTAGCGGAGAAGGTGTTGGTTTCTTTACTCGTTAGCAATTTATCTGAAATTGGTTTCATGGTAAGGGCGTTATAGAAAAAGATTTTAGCTTCTCCCTCAAGGTCTTTTTCAGAAAGATTGGTAATTTTTGTGCTAAAGATCATTTTATCATTTTCTCTGAAAAAACGAGGTGCATTCGGGTAAACCATCAGATCTTTTTGCGTAACCGTTTCTTCGTAAATCATGCCTGTTTTTAAGTCTTTGGTATGAGCCAATCCCATAAATTTCCATTTGGTTAAGGTTTCAGGAATGGTAAATTTGATAATGATTTCGCCTTTTTCGTTGGTTTCTAAATGAGGATAGAAAAAAGCTGTTTCATTAAAATTATTTCGGGCTTTAACTTCATCCAAACCACCCGAATTATCTTGCTTTTGCTCCGCCAATTTTTCTCCGGCAGCCAATGTTTGTGAAACAGTTGTTTCATCCATATTTTTATCTTCATCATCTTTACTTGATCTGTTGGGTGATTCAGACCTTTCTTTTTTGGACATTACTTTTCCTTTTGGTGATTTTTCACTTATGGTAACAGCGTCCATCATTACTTCTTCTTCCATTACATCTCCTGTAGCAGAAACGGAATACAAACTGTTCTTATAATAACCATAATTATATCGATAATAGTTAAATCCAAACCAATTGAGTTGATCGTAATAAATGGCTTTTTGATTATATAAATACGGATTCCATTCTTTGGCTAACAATTGAGCATTTTTATCGCTAAAACCATTGTTATTTTGCCAATAACGCTGACTGTAATCGTAGTGATGCACATTTAATCCCCAATAATTCGGACGAAAAGCATCCAATGAAGCATCATATAAAGCTGCGACCATTTCAGCAGCTATTTTTTCTCCTTTTTTACCTTTAATTTTTAGTTTCCATTCTTCTTCCTGTCCGGGCAGTAATTTGTTTCTGAACGTTTCAAATTCAATATCCAGTTGCTTGTTAGTGTAAGGAACAATAACGGTGCTTGTAAAATTAAAGTGTCGGTTATGTTTTATCATCATAAAATGTACGTGGAAATTTCCTCTGTATTTTTCTAAAATTGGAATGCTTATTTTTTGCTGAGCAACACTTAGTTGAATGCGTTTTTGTTCTACAATTTTACCTTTATGCTCTATTTCGTATAAGATTTCTACATTTTTGGCAGCCGTAGCTATTAAAAATGATGCGTTTTCGCCTGGTTCGCCATTAATTTTTAAAGGAGTAAACCAAGCAATATCATTGGTAGAAGGATGTTTTTCTTGTTCGCCAAAAACATTAAAATACTTGATTTCTTTTACTTCCTGACCAAATTTATCTTTGGTAATGGCTTCCATTACATACCAACCGGAACTCCATTCTGGGAGCTTAAACAGACGAAGCGATTTTTTGTTGGCGGTGTTAAAATCATGGTCGTAAACTTTAATGTTCTTTTCCCACTTATACACATTGTTTTCCTCCTCAAACTCATCCATTGGAAAATGTTGCTCAAAGTTATTTTTGCTCATTAAATGCACATCACCTTTGTTCCAATAGCGTTTTTTATAAATTTTGGAAGGCATTTTCAACGACCAAACTTTTGCATTTCCTGCTGCTGCTTCAAATTCTCCGTTAAGGTTGGTAGTAGTAAAATTAATAGTGTCCACATCATTTTTATTGATTTTTTCGGCAATGCCAATATTGATGTTGAGGGCTTTGTAACCTACTCTCGCATAAGTGGTGGAACTATGTGTTTCGCCATTAATATCAGTTACATCAGCATAAATAGTGTAAGAATAAGTAGGAGAATATTTTTTATTGACAGATTTATCTGCCTTGGCAATAAAATCAATCTTGAACTCACCATTGTCATCGGTGGTGGTGGTTCCATTGGTTATTTCCATTTCGGCAGATTGAGGCCAATAACCCCAACGGTAGTAACACCAATAAGGGAAAGAAGCATTTCTCACTACTCGGTAACTTACTGTTGCTTCATCTAATGCAGCCCCTGAGTAAGTTTTAGCATTACCTATAACAGTTACATTTTCTTCTAATTTGTAAGTGCCTTTTATGGGTTCAAATTTTACCTCAAATTTTGGACGTTTGTATTCTTCTACCGAAATGTATTTCGAGCCATAACCATCTGCAATATACATTTGTCCGTTTAGTCCGTTGTTGGGAGCAATAAAAGAACCACTAAAAGTTCCGTATTCGTTGGTAGTTACTTTTAAATCAGCCACTTTCTGATTGTTCACATCATAAAAAGTAACCGTTGATTTAAAATTCGTTTTGATTTTATTGTTATTGTCAGGATCGGTTTCCAACACAATTCCTTTAAAATAAACCGTTTGCCCAGGACGGTAAATAGCTCTGTCAGTAAAAAATATAGTACTAGTTTGGGTTTTATTATCCTCATAATAATGATATTGATAATAGCTGTCTTCGGTATTTAATCGGTCATCTCCTTTAGAAAAATCGACATAAAAATTACGATACTCTTTACTGCTGCCCACACTAAAAAATCCATTGGCATCGGTAGTCTTAGTGGCTAAAGTTTTCCATTCATAATTACGGAACGTGTAGTTGTATTTTTGATAATACAATTTTGCCGAAACACCTTGTAATGGTTTGCCTGTGTTTCTATCCATCACAAAAAACTCCATGGATTCGTTGGTGTTTCTTCTAGTTAAGTAACTGATATTGCTTACCCAAAATGGAGAAATGGCAACGGCTTCTTTATCAAAATGAAAAGCATTGGTGGTGGAAGTCAACAATACATAAAAACCTTTTTCTAAGGCGTCTATTTTTATTTCTCCCGAGTGTTCTCTGTAATCGCCATCATTTACCAGTGTAGTTTTCCATTCTTTAATCAGCTTAGAAGCAAGGAGTTTTTCTAATCTTTTGTCGCTATCATTATTCTCGTTCCATTTTTTTAAATCGTCATAATCTACTTTTACTAATTTATGAAAAACGGTATCTAAATTTTTGTAGGAAATCAATGCTTTTAGCGGTTCGTTAGGAATATTGGCGGTTTCCGTTTTTACATTTAGGGATTTTTTGTTCAATTCATTTTCCAATTGTTTACATAAATCTGCTCCGTAAGTGTTGGGGTATTTTTTAATGGCATTTTTGCACATGTTCATGGCAGTTTGTAAATCCCACTTGTATTTTTCTGGTTCATTTGGGTTAAAAGCATTTCCACGAGCTTGATAGACTTTTGCCATTTCATAAACTACTTCGGCTGTAGAAGTATCTTCAGGAAAACGTAAATATAGTTTTGCTAGTGCTTCATAATAAAGCGTATCAGCATTATCGAAAGCTGCATGACTTTTTACAAATTTTAATCGCTTCAATTCTACATCAATCAATGCACTAGGGTTGGTATCATAAATATGAATATTGGTTAGATTTTGCAAGGTTTGCAATGCATAATATTTTAATGAAAGCGAATCTTTTGATGAGATTTTTAATTTAGAAAAAGTAGGGAAGGGCATAATGTAAGAAGAATCGTCCAACGCAAATTCATATACCGGTTTGGTGATGCTGGGTTCTTCGTTCATAAAGAAATCGATGGCTCTGTGGGCTAAAAAATCATATAAGGTAGGACGGTATTTTCTACCATTTTTATGGATAATAATTTCATCAAAAGTTTCAATAGGTGTTCTTTTTAGACTATCGATATTTTTAATGGAAAGTTGGTAGTGTTTAATGGTTTCGGTGGTAATTTTTTTCAAATCCCAAGTAGAAATATCGTTGTTTTCGAAGTTAGTAGTAGCCGAGCGATTATAGAATTTCCAACGGTTATTTTGGTAATACATCCAATACAATTCACCAATAATAGAATGAAGCATTGGTTTTAATGGGTATTCGGCAGTTTTAGCAACACTGTCTAATTCGTTGAGGGTTTTTACAAAAGCATTTTCTTCCACATAACTTTGCAGTTTAGCTTTTACAATAAGGACTTTTACAATTTGTTCATGATTATTTTCAGCAGCAGCTTTTTTGGCAATATTTTCTACTTCGGTAAGTGCAGATTTGGTTAAGCCGTTTTGCTCTAAGGAATCTACTTTTTTCCATTCGGCTTTATATACATCACCTTTGGCATAAACCAACACAGGCTGACGCGTATTTTCGTCATCAGAAACACTAGTAGGAGAAGAACATTGAATTATAAAAGTGCTTATAAATGCTACTAATAAAATGTAGCTGAATTTGGACATTAATTTTTGCATAAGTTTTAGGTTTTACGAGATAGATGCAATGAATTATAAAATTGCATAAAAATTTTTGGAAAAAGATATTTCTCAGTAATTACTTTTTGATCCTAATACCTCTGTATTTTATAGATATAATTTATACATTTACAAGTTAATAGTAAATAATAAAATCATGAATAAATCTCTACTAAGAATAATTTGTACTACCTTTTTAATGGTTGTTGGTACAATCACCCCGCAATTATTAGCAAATAACGATGCTGCTAATTTGGCAAAAGCTCAAACTTGGACAGATAACACCTCTAATCAAACTCATTTTATTGAAAATAAAGGACAAATCATGCAAACAGATGGGCAACCTGCAGTTTATGTGAGTCATTTACTGCAACGTGGTAATGCTAATATTTACTTATTGCGTGAAGGCGGTATTGCCTACCAGTTTAATCGTACGCATTATCCTGAAGGCTACCATGAACTAATGGCAGACCTAAAAAATGAACATGAAAACATGGAAAAAATGCAGGAAATGCAAAAAGAAATACGTTTAGAAACTTTTCGTATGGATATGCATTTAGTAGATGCCAACCCGAATGCAGAAATTATTACAGAAGGCAAAAGCCATGATTATACCAATTACTACACCCATGATGCTTTGTTTGTGTACCATTATCAAAAAATAACCTATAAAAATATTTATTTGGGTATTGATTGGGTTATCTATATTACAGAACAAGGTGTTATGAAATACGATTTTATTGTACAACCTGGAGTAGACCCATCTGTAATAAAAATGAAATTTACCCACCAAGAAGAATTGTATTTAGATGAAAAAGGCAACCTAATACATGGCAATCGTTTAGGTAGTTTTACTGAAAAAGCACCCATCAGCTTCCAAGAAGATAAAAGTATTGCTACACAATTTATATTAAATAACAATATTCTCTCTTTTGCTTTAGAAAACTATAACCCTAACTTGCCTTTAACCATAGACCCTGCTCGTATATGGGGAACTTATTACGGAAGTAATGGTTGGGACTTGGGAAGATCTTGTACTTCAGATGGTAGTGGATATTTGTACTTAGCTGGGGTGACCCATTCAACTAATAACATTGCCTCGAGCGGGCATCAGAATACACTTGGGGGAAGTAATGATGCTTTTCTAGTAAAATTCAACAACTTAGGTGTTCGTCAATGGGGCACTTATTATGGAGGTAATAATGATGAAGATAGTCATTTCTGTACTACAGATGGGAGCGGGAATGTGTACTTAGCTGGAATGACCTATTCAGCTAATAATATTGGCTTTGGTGGGCATCAGAATACACTTGGGGGAAGCAATGATGCTTTTCTAGTGAAATTCAACAGTTCAGGTGTGCGCCAATGGGGGACATATTATGGGAGTGGTGGTTGGGATGTCGCTTGGTCCTGTGCCACAGACAGCAGCGGAAATATATATTTGGCAGGTCATACTTCCTCTAATAACATTGCTTTTGGAGGACATCAGAATACACATGGAGGAGCAAGCTATGATGCCTTTCTGGTAAAATTCAATAGCTTGGGCGTACACCAATGGAGCACTTATTATGGAGGTAGTAGCAATGATAAGGCATATTCTTGTACTATAGATATCAACGGGAACGTCTATTTGGCAGGAGAAACAGGGTCTATTACCAATATTGCCTCGGGAGGACATCAGAATAATAAGGGAGCAGGTTCTGATGCCTTTTTGGTAAAATTCAACAGCTTAGGAATAAGGCAATGGAGCACCTACTATGGAGGTAGTGATATGGATTATGGTGGCTCTTGTGTCACAGATTCTAACGGAAATGTATATTTAGCTGGAACTACTAAATCCAATAACAACATTTCCTCAAATGGACATCAAAATACGTATGGTGGAGGAGCTAATGATGCTTTTTTAGTAAAATTTAATACATCTGGTGTTAGACAATGGGGAACTTACTACGGAGGAAGTAACCATGATAATAATCACTCATGTACCATAGATTCTAGCGGAAATGTATATATGGCTGGAACTACTAGTTCCACTAATAACATCGCCTCAGATGGGTATCAGAATACACTTGGAGGAGATTATGATGCCTTTCTGGTTAAATTTAATAGTGTTGGAATACGTCAATGGGGGACTTATTATGGAGGTAGCGATACTGATAATGGTTTGGTTTGTACCATAGATGCTAACGGAAATGTTTATCTATCAGGAGAAACTTTATCTATCAATAACATCGCCTCGGGAGGACATCAGAATATAAAAAGTGGAGTAGGGGATGCTTTTCTAGTAAAATTTCGTACAAACTGCCATCTTACAGATACAAATGTGGTTATGGCTTGTGATAGTTTTATATGGATAGATAACAATACCTATACAAGTAATAATAATACGGCTACATTTTTAATTTTAAGTAGTACATCAAGTGGTTGTGATAGTATGGTAACCTTGAATCTTACCATTAATAATGTTGATGTTTCTGTAACTGATAACTCACCGACTCTTACTGCTAATACTGTTGGTGCAGTTTATCAATGGTTAAATTGTGATAACAACTATTTGATAATAAATGGAGAAACCAACCAAAGTTTTACAGCAACAGTAAATGGCAACTATGCAGTTGTAATTACTCAGAACAACTGTACAGATACTTCTGCTTGTTTTAATATAAATACCATTGGAATTAATGAACATAATAAAACTCAGATGACTATTTATCCAAACCCAAACAAAGGGGTGTTTACTATAGAAATGCTAAATAATCAAGAGCATTATTTTGAAATAACAGATTTAACAGGTAAACTAGTTTATCAAGGAAAAATAAACAATATACTTACTACAGTTGATTTATCGGAATACGAGAATGGCATTTATTTATTAAAAATAGATGAGGATGTAGTAAAACTGATAAAACAGTAAATTGTAAAATGGAGTTCTCTAAAAATCACTATACCTGTTGGTAATGGCTGTTTTTAAACCAATAAAAAACATGTTGGAAGAAAGGTCAGCATAATTATTCGTGAACGTTCTATTGGTTACTCCAGCTTGCAAAATCATGTTCGATTTTGGATTTAACACATAAGAGATTTTTACAGTATTGTTTACAATATTGGTTTTTAATCCGTTAAGGGTGTAGTATCCGTAATCGTCTTCACGGTTGTTATAAGGTTGGTAAACATCCTGACCTAAAGAATAGCCGTTGGTATCTAAACCTACTTTTGCTAATGTGCTGTGCAGTTCAAAAATCCAACGTTTTTTGGCATAAAAAGCTGAGGCAGTTATTTCTTTAAAATTTGCTCCTAGTGGATGAGCTAACGGAGCATTAAAATGTGCATAGTTTTGAAGCGTGCTTACATTGGTACTTCTATAAAAATAACTGTAAGTAAACGGTCTTACTTCGTTGTATTCTAATTGTAAACGCAATCTTTTAATGTTGAGTGGTTCTATAAATTTTAATCCGGCTTGAACGCCATATTTATTTGCCCACCAACCGTTTCCAGCTTTTAATTCTTCCAACAAAAATTCATCAAATAATAATTGGCCGTAAAAGATGTATTTTTTTAGAATACGCATTTTTATACTTCCTCCCATTAGTGCATTATCAGATGAACCCAAAGCATATTCAGTAGAACGTAAAAAGATAATAGGATTTAAGTAAGATAAATCATACCCTCTGTAAAACTCTTTTTCTTGAGATTGAAATACAATGCTCTCAAAAAAGCCTAAGTTCAACCATTTGGTAACATTCATGTTTAAGTAGTGTGTAGTAGCAAACTTTTGCATGTAATTACTGTAAATTCCGTCAGTAAAACGAATGTCTTGATGATTAGAATACAACGCCATATATTTAATTTTCCAAATGTTGGCAGTAACTTTTAAGTAAGGATAACTGTTGGCAAAATCAGATAATAAAAGTGAACGATAGCCATCACCAATAAAATGCTTGCCGTAACCTGCTTGTATGGTAAAAACATCGTTGGGTGTAAAGGTTAAATTTCCTTGAGAAAAAATGGCAGCATCATTTTTTGTATAACCATACCCCGGACTAATATGCTTGGTTTGAATCATTGCATCAATATAGCTAGGATAAGTGGAATAATCGTAAAGAAAAGCAAATTCGGCACTCCATTTTTCGCCTAAAGCAGCTTGTAGTTGAACTCCGGCACTAGTTTCTAATAAATTTTCACTGTAATTGTCAGCTTTTTCTAGAGTGCTTATGGCGTTTATAATAGGGTTGATGTTAAAGTAGAAATTACCTTGTTTTTCGATAAGATGTTGATTGAATAGTTGATTGACAAACCCTTTTGAAGTACTTAATTGCAATTGAGAGATGGTAGTATCGTAAGGAATAATTCTGTCAACTTCTTTTTTGTTATAAGGTTTTATTGCTGCATGAAAATCAACAGCGGTATCTAAATGATTTAAATATAGGTATTCAAAAGTACGTTCGTTATTAATATTAAAATTTTGTGCTAATACAGATTGAAAAGCACTTAATAATAAGAATATGTAGAGGAGTACTCTCATTTTTTCTTTTTCAGTTTAAATAGGAAAGGAATTTGAGTAGATAGAATTACAAAGGCTGTAAGTGTAATAAAAGCGTAACTTGGGTTGAATTGTTGAGCAAAAACTGCTCCTCCAACTATTAATATATTAAACAAATAGATAACAATTACTGTCTGTCTGTGTGATAAACCTAAATCTAATAATCTGTGATGTATATGATTTCTGTCGGCACGAAAAGGAGAAACCCCACTTAAAATTCTGATGGTAAAAACCCTGATGGTATCTACTAAAGGATATACCAAAATAGACATGGCTAAAATTGGTTTGGAAATATTTTGTATTATATTAGGTAAGTCGGTGGCTTTATATTCTACCATTTCAATGGCTAATACCGCCATTAAGAACCCTATAGTAAGTGACCCCGAATCGCCCATAAACACTTTTGCGGGATTAAAATTAAACCTTAAAAAACCCAATAAGCTTCCAGCTATAGCAAAGGAAAGTACGGCATAAATCCAATCGTTGGCAAAATAAAACCAAGCCCCAAAAAATGAAGCGGCAATTAAGCCAACACCTGCTGCCAAACCATCTACACCATCAATTAAATTAAAGGCATTGATAATAACAATATAGGTAAATATAGAGAGCATAATTCCTACATATTCAGGGATTTCTCTTATGCCAAATAAGCCGTGCAAACTGGTAAGTTTAACATTAGCCATAAAAACCATAATAAAAGCACAGAACAAATGTGCAGCTAATTTTTTTGCAGGTGCAGTACCAATAATATCGTCTTTCATTCCCACAAAAAACATAATAAGCATGGAAGGGACAAGGTATTTAATAACTCCTATTTCTTTAATAGGCAACCAAAGTAAAAACGAAAAAAGTATGCCTGCAAAAATCATCATCCCTCCCATGGAAGGTGTTTTTTCACTATGAATTTTTCTACTTTCTGTGGGGTCATCAAACAAATGCTTCATTTTAGCAATAGTAATGAAAGATGGAGTTGCAAGCAACACAATCAAAAAAGACGTAATTATCGGTAAAATGATTTCCATAATTAAATATCGCTGTATAAATTTCTTAATGAAGTTCTTAATGCAAAGTAAATATAATTTGTTTTATGTTCTCCAAAATCAGTTGTTAGTGTTCTTTGGGAGATGCCTAACATTAACGCCATATTATTTTTTGGGTTAATTAAAAAACCGGCATGTGCCTGAATGTTTATTAAATCTGCTGTTTCCGGAACGATTGAAATAGTATTTTCGTTGCTTACAAATATGTTATTTCCTTCAGAGCTTAGTTTAGCATAATTTACTTTTGTTTGCACAAATAATCGTTTGTATTTATAATTCATTATCCCAACCATTTCGTCAAAGTTAGCTCCATAAGGATGAGTTAAAGGTTCATTAAAATGGGAATAATTTTGTAGTGCAATAGCATTGCTGTAAGTGTAGGGTTCTACATGGTTATATTCGGCCTGTAAGGTTAATCCCGTAATGCCAAAAAACTTTACCCCTGCCTGATAACCTGTTTTTGTATGATTTTTATTACCATCATATAATAACTGACCGTAAATAATGGTGTTGATTGGCAATTTAATTTTTGAGTTAAGACCCAATTGAGAATTGTTTTTACCATCAAAACCTGTAACCAACGTATTCGCAAACAATATAGGGTTTAACTGCATAAAATTGTAAGGTTTTGTGCCACTGCTGTCTTCTGTTTGCCATATTGTTGATTCAAAAAATCCTAAATGAAGCCATTTGGTAGCTATCCAACTTAAATAATGTACTGACATGCTTTTACGCATAAATAGTTCCTCAGGAGTAGAACCTTGTCCTCTTCTATCGAGGCTCGATAATCCGGTGTTTACTTTGGTATATTGAAATTGCTTTTTTTTACCAAACCAAGCTGTAGCTTTGTAATACGGATAATGATAAGCATAATCCGAAAGAAGAATGGAGCGATAACCATCTCCTACAAATTGTTTATCGTTGCCCAACTGAAAGTTAAATCGTTTACTAGGAGAGTAGGAAATATAAGAAGTTGCAGCGTTGTAGTCAAAACCATTATCTTTAAAACGTTTTACTCTTCCTTGTCCCGGAACAACATTGTTTGAGCGTACATAAGTTGCCATGTAATCGGGGAAAACAGCTTGGTTTTCATACAAAGCAGTTTGGAAAGAAAATTTTTCGCCAATATGTCCTTTAGCAATAATTCCTCTGGTATTTACATAAAGCGTTTGCTCTTTATTGAGAGATTCTCCATCTTGTCCCATCTCCAAATTAAGTAAAGGATCTATAGTAAGGTAGAAATCGCCTGTATCAACTCGCACAAAATTTTCGTGAAATAGTTTTCTGGAAAACCAAGATTTATCTTTAAGATAAGTCTTGTTTACATTGATGAGGTAGTCATTTTGTTCTCGATTATTAAGTAAAGAAAAACTATCAGTTGTTGCTTTAGATTGTAGAATAGGTAAAAAAGAAGTGTGCACATTATTTTCTAATGCATTAAATTCTTTTTGATTAACCAAGTTAAACTCTCGGTTGAGCGGTAAATTCAACTGCTGAGCTTGAGCCGACAAAAACCCAATTAATAAAAGAAAGAAGATGATGCGGTAATGCTTACTCATTAGTTTTAGTACTCAAAATAACCTTAAAATCAGGCACCAAAGCTAATGAACTTTTTTAAGATATGTATCAGCTATGCTGATTAATAATTTGTATCAACTGACTGGCATCAATCACACCTGATTGTCGCCAAAGCTGTTTGCCATTTTTAAATAAAATTAGTGTGGGAACACCTCTTACCTGATAAGCTGTAGCAGCTTGTTGGTTTTTATCTACATCAATTTTTAAAACACGGGCTTTGCCTTGTACTTGTTTTGCCACATCATCCAAAATTGGCGACATGGCTTTGCACGGACCACACCAAGTAGCAAAGAAATCTACTAAAACGGGCTGGTCGGAATTAATAATTTCATTAAATGTTGCCATAGGGAATTAGTTATTTAAAAGTGATGCTCCAAATCCCTCTAAACTCATCAATATCAAAATTAACTGCTTTATCGTTAGGATAAAGTGCCAAAATAGATTTGTAATCGGTTTCGCTTACTGTTTTTCCAACTGTTCCGTGGCAAGTAACACAAAGTGGTTGTAAATGGATAGGAGCGTAAAAGCTTACTGTATTATCGGTATTTCGTTTTACTTCAGGAAATAAATCTTCGGTAATTTTTGAAGTGTTTAGATAATAGTCAATCATTTCTTGCTCGGAAGCATTGGGTTTGTTTTTCTCATTTCGTAGTTTGTGGCTGGTTCTTTTAATGCTAACATCATAATGTTTTTCAAGCGAATCAACAATAATACTTTCATTTACATTACAGAATTTAACAGCATTGGTTACACCACCTTCGCTCATGGCTTTTTTTAAACTTCCGCTCAATGCCTTAAATGTTTGTTGAGCAATTTCTTGTCCTTTTAGTGTGTAAGCTTGACTTTCTTCTATGGTAAGTTCTTCAACACCTTCAGCAATTTGCTTCGGTTGATCTTCCATTGTTGCAACTTTTTGTTGTTCGGCAGTTTTTTCATTGCCACAAGCTAGTAATGCTGTAATGGCAGTAGTATACACTAAATAGGAAAGTTTATTCATGGTCTGTTTTATTTTCTTTTTTGTTAAATTTATCGTTAGCAAAATCGCCCACTAACCAACCCATAAATGCTCCATAGGCAGCTGTTCTGTACCAAACAGAAGTAATGGCACACGAGCCACTTTCGCAACCGATAAAATACCAATATGCATATCCGGCAGCAGCACCTAAAAAAGCTACAAGAAAAGAAATTTTATGGTTTTTTATCCAGTTGAGCATAAGAAGTTAATTAATGATAACACAAAGTTACTCAATTTCCAATATCTATTAATTGTTGGATTTGAATTTAACTTATTTTAAAAGTTGTAAATTAGCCGACAAGATTTAAAACAACACAAAACAACAGTTGAATTTTCCGTTTTACATAGCAAAAAGGTACTTTATTGCAAAGAAATCGCATAATGTTATTAATATTATTTCGTGGATTTCGGTGCTTGGTATTGCTGTAGGAACGTTGGCGTTGGTAATTGTACTTTCTGCTTTTAACGGACTGGAAGATTTGGTGGAAAAGCTTTATGCTTCATTCGATCCGGATATAAAAATTGAAGCTACCAAAGGAAAAACATTTGAAGTGACTGATTTTCCTAAAGACAAAATTTTGCAATTAGATGAAGTTGCATTTTATAATCATGCAGTGGAGGATGTAGTGTTGGTGAAATACATGGAGAAACAAACCATTGCTACTTTAAAAGGTGTTGAACCGCAGTTTTATGAAATGACTGGTTTAGATACATTAATGATTGAAGGACAAGTGATGAAGGACGATTCCAACAAAATAGTATTGGGTTATGGAATTGCTGATAAATTATCTTTGTATTTACATAATATGGTGGTGGAACAAGTGAGTATTATTGTCCCAAAAAAAGGTTTAGCAAAAGCTTTTGTTCCAACGGACGAGTTTACCCGAAAATTTGCTATTCCAACAGGTATTTTTTCTGTAAATCCTGATTTTGATACTAAATATGTAGTTACTCCTTTAAGGTTTGCTCAAAAAGTACTTTCTTACGAAGGAAAAATATCATCTGTAGAATTAGGATTGAAATCAGGAGTAAATCATGAAAAAGCAAAAGAAAAAATACAACTTATTTTGGGTGATGATTATGTAGTAAAAACTCGACATGAGCTGAATGAGTTAATATTTAAAACCAACAAAACTGAAAAATGGATTACGTTCCTTATCTTAACTTTTATATTGATAATTGCTTCTTTTAATATTATTGGTTCACTTACCATGTTGATTATTGATAAGAAAAAAGACATTTGGATTTTACGTACCATGGGAGCTTCTAGGAAAACTATTAAGCGGTTATTTTTTATGGAGGGAATGATTATTAATTTAGCCGGAGCCATCTCTGGAATGGTGCTGGGAGCTATTGTTTGTTGGTTACAAATACAGTTTGGTTTATTAAGGTTGGAGGGCAGTGTGGTAGAATTTTACCCTATAAAATTAGAGTTGTTAGATTTTATTTATATTACTATTATTGTTTTGATAATTGGTTTTTTAGCTTCATGGTATCCGGTAAGGGTGCTTACTAAAAAGCATCTTTAATAACTCAATGCAGTAGCAATTTCATCCAAGGTTTGAAATAAAATTTCGGGATTAGTTTCGGTAACTAATTTTATTCTGAATTCTTTTAAGTGAGGAATTCCTTTAAAATAATTAGCATAATGTCTTCGCATTTCAACAATGCCTAATTTTTCGCCTTTCCATTTTATAGACATTTCTAAATGGCGTTTGGCAACATTTATACGTTGTTCTATGGTTGGCGGAGCAAGATGTTCTCCGGTAGCCATAAAATGCTTAATCTCATTAAAAATCCAAGGATAACCAATACTTGCCCTGCCTATCATTACACCATCTACATCGTATCTGTTTTTATTTTCCAATGCTTTTTCGGGGGTGTCGACATCTCCATTTCCAAAAACAGGAATATGCATTCTTGGGTTGTTTTTTACTTCACCAATTAAGGTCCAGTCGGCTTCTCCTTTGTACATTTGTTTTCTGGTTCTACCGTGAATAGAGATGGCTTGTATGCCAACATCTTGCAACCTTTCTGCTACTTCCACAATGTATTTGGTGCTTTCGTCCCAACCTAAACGGGTTTTTACGGTAACAGGTAAATGTGTAGATTTTACAATCTCGGCAGTCATTTTTACCATTTTAGGAATATCTTGCAAAATACCCGCTCCGGAACCTTTACAGGCTACTTTTTTTACCGGACAGCCATAATTAATATCAATAATATCAGGGTTAGCTTGGGTGGTTACTTCTGTTGCCTGACGCATGGATTCAATATCATTTCCGAAAATCTGAATGCCAATGGGGCGTTCGTATTCAAAAATATCGAGCTTTTTTACACTTTTTGCAGCATCTCTAATTAGTCCTTCTGAGGAAATAAACTCTGTGTACATTAAATCAGCACCATTCTCTTTACATAACGCACGAAAAGGTGGATCGCTAACATCTTCCATTGGAGCAAGTAAAAGTGGGAACTCACCAAGTTCTATATCGCCTATTTTTGCCATTGATAAAAATAATTAGGACAAAATTAAGGAAATAAAAAGGATGAAAGTTGAAGGTTTGACTTTGTTGAACTCGAAAAATCGTTTGAAGTTTGAGGATTTTAATAATTCTCACATTCACACATCAATTAATCCACACATTTATCAATCCTCTTTTTTCCTTAGAATTCCTAAAATTTCTATGATATTGCCATTTTCATCTAAGCGTGGGAATACTTTTTCTTGAATCCAAATGTATTTATCTTTACCAAGTGGTTTTACTCGATAATTGAATACAGCAGCTTTTTTATCACTAAAAAATTGGTCTTTTTCTTTTTTTATTTTAGGGACATCTTCAGGATGATATAACTGAGCTACTTTTTCCTGAATTTCTTGAGAAACATTCTGGTGGGGCTTGATGCCAAAAATTTCTTCGATAAAAGGACTTACATATTCAAAATCGGGAATGCTGCCTTTGGAGTAATTTGCTAAGTAGATGAATTCATCTAGATTGTCTAAGATAAAACGATACTTTTCACTATTGTAAGCTATTTTTTCATCGTACTTTTTTTTTGCATCAATATTTCTTATTTGTAACAGGTAGTAATTGTTTTTTGCAGCATTAAAAGGCGATAAGGATAGATATCCCCAAAAAATTTCTCCATCGATTGTTTTAAATTGTACTTCATCATTAAAATAACCGTAATCAGTAATTTGTTGTTTAATTTCTGTACGATTTTGCTGAATGTAATCATTATTGGCAAATAATGTTTGGTAATTAGTTTTTATTACATCTTTGGCATTACTAAGATTAAAAACTTTTGAAGTTCTTTCATTAGCATCTTTAATTTCTTTAGAAAAGTAATCAACTAGTAAAAAGGCATCATTAGTAGTATTGGCAATAGACTTAAGTATAGAAGCGTTACTGTCTATTGTTCTGATTAAGTTTCTTCTTTGCATGGTTATAATAAAACTCAAAACAAAGGAGAACAAAAATAAACATATGATTAACCAAATGAAACTATAGTTTTGTTCTGAAAGTAATAAGGCAACTAAAAGGAAAGTGAAAACCACTCCGAAATAAATTGCTAGTTTTTTGTTGGTTGGAATAATAAAAAGTGTAAGATTTAAAATAACCATCATTAATACACTATAATTACCTTCAAAATTAATTTTGTAGCCAATAAATATGGTAAAACATGCTGAAAACATTAAAAAGTAAAGTAAAATTTCGTAAATAGTTTTACTGTTTATGTTGGTGTAGGTAATACCATAAAATACAATACAAGCTAAAGGCAAACTAAAAGCCATTATTAAATTGGTAGTGTTAGTTGTAAACATACATGTAAAACAAGCATAGGCCATGGTAATAAAAAAAGCACCAATGGCACCCATTCTTGCCATTTTCTTACTTTTTTTTGCAAAACCATTGCTATTGTTGTTTGTTTGAAAAATGTTTAACGCCATATTTTTTGTATAAATTAGGTTTTAATGAGTATAAATATACATAATTCACATTTAAAAAGCCAAATAATTTTTTAGTCTTTATGTTTTTAATCAAACCGAATGGCTTTTATAGGCGATATTTTAGATACTACTAATGATGGAACAATTAGCATTAAAATACATACGAATAAAGTACCTGCATTAAGTAATAAAATATTGATAAATTCAATTTTTATAGGTACAACTGCTACAAAATAAGATTCTTCAGGAAGTTTTAAAAAGCCAAATTGAAGTTGTAGCAAACATAAACCAATACCAATAATGTTTCCCAAAAATAGTCCTCTTATAATTAGGTATATAGCATTGTAAATAAAAATTTTTCTCACATTCCAATTATTCATGCCCATAGCTTTTAGAATTCCTATGGTCCTAACTCTTTCTAAAATAAGAATAAGCAATGCTGACACAATGTTAATAATAGCAACTACTAACATTAAAATAATAATAATAACCACATTTAAATCTTGTAATTCCAACCAATTAAAAATATCAGGGTTTTGTTGTTGTATAGTTTTAGAATGTAGGTCATAGCCAATATTTTCATAAATAAATTCATCTAACTTATCTAAATCTTTAAATTTATCTATGGTAATTTCAAATCCGCCTACTTGGTTGTTTGTCCAGCCGTTTCTTTTCTGAATATGAGCTATATCGGTGAGCACAATAATATTATCAAATTGTTCTAATCCCGATTGGTAAATTCCTGCAACAATAAAATCTTTTGGACGTAATTGTCCGTTTTCCTGAATAAAGTAGATGAACATTTTATCTCCAACATCTAGTTGCATTTTATTGGCAATGGTTTTAGAGAGCAAAATACTATCAGCAATAATAGAGTCATTAATACTAAAAGTTTTGCCTTTCTTTAGTTTGTCATTGAAAAAACTCCAATCGAAATCGCTACCAACACCTTTTACAACAACACCATAAATCTCTTCTTTGGTTTTAATAATACCTGCTTTGGTAGCAAAAACCTGTATATGATTAACTCCTTCCACTTCTTCTATTTCAGGATAAAAATCTTGGTCTTTATCAATAGGACTTGCTTCGTAGGTATTGTGCGAATCGTAACTGGTAATCTGAATATGACTTCCAAAACCGATAATTTTATTGCGAATTTCCTCCTGAAATCCTCTAACGATGCTCAAAGAAGTAATCATCACTATCATCCCCAACGAAATGGCAATAATGGCTATTTTTATTATTGGTTGTGTAAATTTATTGGACTTGCTGTCTCCCTGTATTATTTTCTTAGATATGAAATACTCCAGATTCATAATGGTGTTTTAAGTCTTTCTATTTGTAGGGATGAGCAATTTAATTAACTTTACATCTTAAAGTAATAAACAAAAATAGTAAAACTTAGTTGATGTCTGTGAAACGAGTTACAGAAGTTGTTTAAAGTCCCCATAATAAATTAAAATAATCATGAAACAAACCTTTTACATACTGTTTTTTATCTTTTTTTATTCTAGTTGCGATGCTCAGCAAGATAAAACGATACCTGAAAACATGCAGGCAGTAACTATACCCAAAGCTATTGTAGAACAACCTGATTTGCCAATTATTACTGGAGCTTCACAAACAGCAAATTACCTTCCTTTATTGCAAAACAAAAAAGTAGGAATAGTTGCCAATCATACTGCAGTTATTGATAAAATACACTTGGTTGACAGTCTTTTAAGCTTAAAAATAAATGTGGTAAAAGTGTTTAGTCCTGAGCATGGTTTTAGAGGGAAAGCTGATGCCGGAGAAAAAGTAAATTCAGCAACTGACGAAAAAACAAGACTTCCTATTGTTTCGCTTTACGGAGGTAATAAAAAGCCTACTAATGAGCAAATGCAAGGCTTGGATGTAATTGTTTTTGATATTCAGGATGTTGGAGTAAGATTTTACACGTATATTTCTACCATGCATTATGTGATGGAAGCTTGTGCTGAAAATAATATTCCGCTAATTATTTTGGATAGACCGAACCCTAATGGGCATTTTGTTGATGGACCAATTTTAGAAGAAAAATACAAATCGTTTATTGGAATGCATCCTGTGCCAATAGTTCATGGAATGACGGTAGGAGAATTTGCTCAAATGATTAATGGTGAAAAATGGTTGAAAAATGGCGTACAATGTGATTTAACAGTTATAAAGATGAAACAGTACGACCATTTAAGTGCTTACGAATTACCCATAAAACCTTCGCCTAATTTACCTAATATGAGTAGTGTTTATTTGTATCCTTCTTTGTGTCTGTTTGAAGGTACCCCAATAAGTGTTGGTAGGGGAACAGAATTACCATTTCAGGTATTGGGACATCCAAAAATTAACTCAGAAAAATACAGTTTTACTCCCAAAAGTATGGAAGGAGCCAAAAAACCAAAGTTAGAAGGGGAATTATGTAAAGGTTATAATCTATCGGAATATGGAATAACCTGTATGCGAGGGTTAAAAAAACTAAATTTATTTTGGTTGTTGGATATTTACCGAAACTTTCCTGAGAAAGAAGGCTTTTTTACCAGTTCATTTAATTTGTTAGCAGGAACCAACCAATTACAAGATCAAATTAAAGCAGGTAAAACCGAAAAAGAAATTTATGCTTCTTGGCAAGAAGGTTTGAAACAGTTTAAAATCACCCGAAAAAAATACTTACTGTATAGAGATTTTGAGTAAAAAAACTGAAAATTGCTTTTATTTACAATTTCATAACACACTGTTAATTCTTACATTACATTAAAAAAGACAGTCTGTTAGTAATTTTGAAATAAAAAACAATGGACAAATTTGAAATTAAAGAGGATACCAATACTCCCTTAGTTTTAATCAATTTCAAAACGGGAAACATCAAGTTAATAGGTTCTTCTACTCATTCAAAACCGGAAGAATTTTATCCTACAATTTTAAAAATGCTTAAAAAGTATTTTGAAGATCCCGCAAAAAGCACCAAAGTTTTAATCGACTTAGATTATTACAATGATACTTCTTTCAACTATATTTTTCAATTAGTAGAGTTAATTGTTGGCTTAGAAAAATTTAATAGAACACAACTTAATTTAGAATGGTATTGCCATCCCGAAGATAGAGGAATATTGGATGATATTAAGATGATTAGTTATCAGCTTCAATATCCTATAAAAGTGTTAACCTACGAGTTGGTTGGATAAGTGCCACCTTAACCCTCCCAAAGGGAGGGAGAATTGTAGAATTAATAGCCTAGTTATCAAAAATTCCAGTTGTAAGTATTGATTTCCAATAAGCAGTTAGAAAGTAAATCGATACTTCTTTGAATATCGTCTTTGTTTGCCATTTCAATTACTTGGTGTATATGTCTGGTTGGAATAGAAATAGCTCCAGAAATAGCACCCCCAGCACTCATTCTTTGTATTCCGGCTGTATCTGTTCCTCCTGCAGTTAAAATTTCTTTCTGATAGGTAATTTTATGTTTTTTAGCAACGCCTTCCATAAATTTCACCATTCTATAATCACAAATGGTAGAGCTATCCATTACTTTTATGGCTGTTCCGTCACCTAGTTTAGTAATCATCTCTTCAGCTTTAGCTCCCGGCACATCGTAAGCAATGGTAGTATCTAAACCAAAACCAAAATCTGGCTGTATTTTTAATGAAGCTACACTTGCTCCTCTAATGCCAACCTCTTCCTGAACAGTGAAAACGCCATAAACATCATAAGGAACTTTTTTGTTTTTTAAGTCTCTTAGTGATTCAATAAGAATAAAAACTGCTAATCGGTTATCTAAAGATTTACAGTTAACACAGTTTCCCATTTCTATAAGGTTTCTGTCTCTAGTAATTGGATCGCCAAGGCTTACAATTTTTTCTACTTCTTTTTTATTCATTCCTAAATCAATAAAAAAGTCGGTAGTTTTTAGTTGTTTGGTTTTTTCTTCAGCCGTCATAACATGAATAGGCTTAGATCCCATTACACCAATAACATCTTTTTTTCCGTGAATGATAACCCTTTGTGCAGTTAATGTTTTTGGATCGAATCCTCCTAAGGTATGAAAACGAACAAATCCGTTATCATCAATATGGGTAACAATAAAACCGATTTCGTCCATGTGGGCGCCAATCATTACTTTTTTGGATTCTTTTCCTTTTTTAATAGCATAAACGTTTCCCATATTATCTACAGAAACTTCATCAACTAAAGGAGTTACCTCTCTAATTACAATTTCTCTAATACGTTGTTCATGTCCGGGAGCTCCGGCAGCTTCGGCAATTTCTTTAAGTAAGGTTATGTTTAATGACATAGTATTATTTTTAATGTTTTTATTTTTTAATCAACAATGCTTAATTTCATCATGTTTGTTTGTCCTTTCTCACTAATCGGCATACTCGCTAAGTTGATAACTAAGTCTTTAGATTTAATTCTTTTTTCTTTCTTTAAGATGTATTTGATATCAGCAATAGTATGGTCGGTGCTTACAAACTTATCATAGTAAAAAACTTTTACTCCCCAAACTAAGCTCAACATGTTTAGGATGTCTTTATTTCCTGTAAACACAAAAATACCAGCTCTTGGTCTAAAACTCGATACTTTAAAGCCTGTATATCCGGAAAAAGTCATGGTGACAATTGCAGCAGCATTTGTTCTATGGGCTAATCTGCAAGAATTAAAACAGATAGAATCTGTAATGTATCTTTCTTCGTTATTTTCGTCTGGTGGATATTCGTAATGATAAAGAGAATCGCTAGTTTCTACATTTTCGATAATGCTTGCCATTGCTTTTATTACTGCTACAGGATGCTTTCCAACTGAAGTTTCTGCACTAAGCATTACTGCATCGGCACCATCTAATACCGCATTTGCGACATCATTTACTTCAGCTCTAGTAGGCGTAATGTTTTCAATCATGCTTTCCATCATTTGGGTAGCAATAATTACAGGTTTAGCAGCTTGCATACATTTTTTCACTATCATTTTTTGGGTAAGCGGTACTTTATGGAAAGGAATTTCTACACCTAAATCACCACGAGCAACCATTATAGCATCCGTTTCTTTAATAATGTCATCAATTTCGGCTACTGCTTCAGGTTTTTCAATTTTAGCAACAATTTTAGCATTGCTTTTTGCTTTAGCAATAAGGTGTCTTAACTCAATAATATCTCTGGCATTTCTTACAAAGGATAATCCTATCCATGAGATATTCATTTTTAGGGCAAATTTTAAATCTTCTAAATCTTTTGCTGTTAAACTTGGTAAAGAAACTTTGGTATTAGGTAGATTAACGCCTTTGTTGGAGGATAATTTTCCGCCATGGATTACTTTGGTAATTACTTCGTCTTTTCTGTTAGTGGAAACTACTTCTAACGCCAATTTTCCATCATCTAACAGTATTCTTTCTTTTGGTTTTACATCTTTAGGGAAGTTCTGATAGCTGATGTATGCTTTTTCGGCATTTCCTTCACATTTAGTTGTGGTAAGGATGAATTTACTGCCATTTTTAAGCATTATACCATTATTTTCAATTTTCCCTACTCTAATTTTTGGACCTTGTAAATCGGCTAAAATAGCTGTGTGTGTACCTAGTTCGGTGTTTATTTCTCTAATGTTATGGATTACTTGTTCGTGATCTTCATAATTTCCGTGAGAAAAATTTACCCTGCAAACGTTAACTCCTGCTTTAATAATTTTTTTAAGCATTGCTTTTGAGGAGGTAGCAGGACCAATGGTTGCAACAATTTTTGTTTTTCTGTAGTTCATTAAAATAATAAATTTTGTTTCGATTTAAGTTGTTTTACATCAATTCTATGAGCGATAATAACAACATCTATTTCTTTAACTTTTTTGACCAAATTTTCAACAAGTTTCTCAGAAACACTTCCTTTTAAGACTAGAAAATAATCAATGCTTTGTATTTCGCTAACTAAGTAACCCTCACTACTTTTATTGGCTATCACAAAATATTCTATATTGTTGTCTTCGTCAATATATTCAAAAAAAGGAAAATTAATGATTTCGTTTTTTTTTTGTATTTCGTAATCTTCAATTCTTTTAAAGTTTGTTTTTAGGGCATCATTTAACGACCAACAAATTCTATAATCTTTTGAATGACAACTAATTCCAATCAATTCGAAATCATACTCATTTTCAAGGCTAAACGTTAGTTTTGACATTACTTTTTTTCTCTAACTTTGGATGTAAAGGTAGCAAATTTATGAGTTAATTCAGTATTTTTATTGATTTTAACCCTATTATTTGAATACAAAATTTACGTTGAAAGGTAAGTTTTAAGGAAGTTTATTTTTTGAAAAAATAGAAGATAAAAAGTGGGTTTATTTTTTTTTGAATTAATTTTTTAGGTAAGCAATACATTTAAGCTCAATTGCAATAGGAGAGGGAAGAGAACCTACTTCAACAGTAGTTCTACATGGTTGATTTTCTTTAAAATATTCAGCATAAATTTTGTTGTAGGTTTTGAAGTCTCTCTTCATGTCGGTAAGAAAAACAGTAACATCAACTAAATCGTCCCATTTAGCACCGGACTCTTCTAAAATTAGTTTTACATTATCGAAAACTGATCGACACTGAGCCTCAAAATCGAAAATTTCATAATTTCCATTTTTATCGAATTTTAATCCCGGAATATTAGCTTCTTCACTACCCGAACCGGCAGCTCTAGGACCAACACCCGATAAAAAAAGTAAATTACCTGCTTTTTTTGCATGAGGATAAAGCCCCATTGGTTTTGGGGCTTTATCTGTATTTATGCTGTTATTCATTTTATTTATGCTGTTTTTTTACTCGTTACTATCTATGGTTTTTTGTAATTCTTTCAATTTAATATTCTCTTTCTTTAGCTTTTCAGTCATTTCATTGATTTTGTTTTTGCTATTTTTTATAGCTTCATCAATTTTGCTGTCACTATTGGCAGGGTCATTTTTTTGAGCTTGAATTTCTGCAAGATTTTTTTCTTCTTTTTGAATTTCTTCTACCAAAGTAGTTATATTTTTTTCTACTACCTCTTTATCTTTTTTAGCTTGAATTTTTGGATTTGTAGAACGGTCTTGACTAACTTCTTTAGATACTGTTTTTACCTCGTTTTTAGTGGTTTTATTTTGTGCATTAAGATTAGTTGTTAGTGAAAAAAATAATGCAGTTGCAATTACAATAGTTGTTTTCATGATGTTGTGGATTTAGTTTATAATTTGATTTCTAATTTTGGTTACTTTATTAGCAATATTAATAAAGTCTTCTTGATTTTTAATTATAAAAATTTCATCTAATTGCTTTAATTGATTGTTTAGGTTGGCAATATTATCACTTTTAAAACTTTCTAATAAGTTAATTAACTCAATTAAAGATTGTTTTTGGGCATTAATTTTTTGTTTAACTAGACTATTGTCAAAGTCTTTTGCAGATTGACGAGTTCCTAAATACAATCCTTCTATCCAACCCCCTGTTAATACCAAAGCAGCCAATTCTTCTTGTTGAGTTAATTTGAGGTAAGTATCTGCTTTTCTGTAACTTTGTTCTGCAATAGATAGTACAGAATCTTTCTTTTCAATATTGTTTTCAATTCTTTCAATAGAGGCAACATCAAAAACATTGGTTAAGCCTAATTCTTCAGCTAATTTCTTAGAACAATTAATATAAAGCATGCAGGCTTGTGTTTGGTCAAAAATGGTTGCGTAACTTAAATCAACGCCATAAACACCAAAGTTCAATGCCTTTTGAGTGTTAGTAATGTAGTTGTTTACATTTTCTACTGCATTAAGATAATTCTTATCATAAATAATACCTTCTGTTTTAAAGATTTCAGCAGCTTCTAAAGGTAGGGGAACAGTAGATAATACTTTATTAGATGCTTCAACTCTTTTTTCGGTTCTAATTTCTATAGCTTCTTTATTTTCTATGATGTTTGTTTCTTCATTTGTACATGAAGTTAAGATAGTAAAAAATAAAATGGGTAGAAGTAGAAAATAGTAAAGCATAGTTTTAGTAGAATTTTAAACCATAACAAAGATAAAAAATTAAATGACGTACACAAATTTTGTTTTAAGGATATAAACAACAAAGCCCATTAAACCAATGGGCTTTGTTCTGTGTTATTAAGTTAATTTAGAATCTATCAGCATTCATCACTTTAGTCCATGCGTTTACAAAATCGTGCACAAATTTTTCTTTATTATCATCTTGAGCATAAACTTCTGCATAAGAGCGTAATATAGAGTTGGAACCAAAAGCTAAATCAACACGCGTAGCAGTCCATTTTGTTTCTCCAGATTTTCTATCTACAATGTTGTATAGATTTTCATTAACAGGTTTCCAGATGTATTTCATATCGGTAAGATTTACAAAAAAATCATTACTTAACACTCCAATTTTATCGGTAAAAATACCATGTTTAGTTCCTCCATGATTTGTTCCTAACACACGCATTCCGCCAATCAAAACAGTCATTTCTGGAGCGGTTAACCCCATTAGTTGTGTTCTATCTAATAATAATTCTTCGGGATTTACTGTGTAATCTTTTTTCAACCAGTTTCTAAAACCATCATGTATTGGTTCTAGTGCATCAAAAGATGCTGCATCTGTCATTTCTGCTGTTGCATCACCTCTTCCTGCACTAAATGGAACTTTAATGTTTATACCAGCTTGTTGAGCAGCTTTTTCAACGGCAGCTGTACCTCCTAATACAATTAAATCTGCTATACTTACTTTTTTAACTAAGTCAGCTTGAATTTCTGTTAATTTATTTAATACTTTTTGCAATCTTGCTGGCTCGTTTCCTTCCCAGTCTTTTTGAGGTGCTAAACGAATTCTAGCTCCGTTAGCTCCACCTCTATAATCAGATTTTCTAAAAGTTCTGGCACTGTCCCAAGCAGTATTTATAAGTTCAGTATTACTTAATCCGCTGTTTAATAATTTAGTTTTTAAATCTGTAACTTCTGCATCAGATAAGGTATAATCAACTGTTGGAACAGGGTCTTGCCAAATCAGATCTTCCTTTGGTATATCTGCTCCTAAATAACGACTTTTTGGTCCTAAATCCCTGTGGGTTAATTTAAACCATGCTCTTGCAAAAACATCTTTAAAATATTCGTGGTCTTTATGAAACTGCTCTGAAATTTTTCTATACTCAGGATCCATTTTCATTGCCATATCAGCATCTGTCATGATTGGATTTCTGCGAACATTTGGTATATGTGCGTCCAATGGTTTGTCTTCTTCCTTCATATTGATAGGTTCCCATTGACAAGCTCCAGCAGGGCTTTTTTTCAATTCCCATTCATGGTTTAATAATAAATCAAAATAAGTGTTGTTCCATCTGTCAGGAGTAGTAGTCCAAGCACCTTCTAATCCACTAGTAACAGTGTTTTCAGCGTTTCCTTTACCTTTTGGATTCATCCAACCAAAACCTTGATCATGAATTTCTGCTCCTTCAGGAGCTTCACCTAAAATAGACGCATCACCATTTCCGTGTGCTTTACCAACTGTGTGACCTCCGGCTGTTAGCGCTACTGTTTCTTCATCGTTCATAGCCATTCTTTTGAAAGTCATTCTAACATCTTGAGCTGTTTTTAAAGGATCTGGATTTCCATCTACACCTTCAGGATTTACATAAATTAACCCCATTTGTACAGCAGCCAACGGGTTTTCTAAAGACTCTCTGTCGGTATCGCTTGAGTAACGATTTTTAGTTGCTGCCAACCATTCTTTCTCATTTCCCCAATTAATATCTTTTTCGGGATGCCAAATGTCTTCACGACCACCGGCAAAACCAAATGTTTTAAATCCCATAGATTCGTAAGCCATATTTCCGGCAAGGATGTATAAATCTGCCCAAGAAATTTTGTTACCGTATTTTTTCTTAATCGGCCACAATAATCTACGTGCTTTATCTAAGTTACCATTGTCGGGCCAGCTGTTTAGCGGTGCAAAACGTTGGTTTCCTGTGTTACTTCCACCACGGCCATCAGCAATTCTATATGTTCCTGCAGCATGCCAAGCCATACGAATCATTAATCCGCCATAGTGTCCCCAATCGGCAGGCCACCAATCTTGATTTTCAGTCATGAATTTTTTTAAGTCGTTTTTCAATGCCTCTAAATCTAGTTTTTTAAACTCTTCGGCATAGTTAAACTCATTTCCTAACGGATTGGTTTTCGTGTCGTGTTGATGTAAAATATCTAAATTTAAAGCTTTTGGCCACCATTCCATTGTGGTGTTACTTGTTTCTGTGTTTGCCCCGTGATGAAAGGGGCATTTTCCTGTTGATTTGTCCATAATTTAGTTTATTTAAGTTAGTTATTAAATTTTCCTGATATCTGAAGTTTAACTTCTTGAATGTTAAAGTTTTTTATTTTATGTGTTTTAAAATAATTTTCAATGAGTTCGTTGAGTTGCTCATCTTCATAATCTTCAATACGGTCTGTTTCTGTACAATATAAATGATGATGATTGGTTAAAACCGAATCGTAACGCATAATGTCTTTTTCTGTTTTTACTTTACTTAGTAGCTTGTTTTCCACAAAAGAATCTAACACTTTATATACGGTACCAACAGAAATGTTAGGATGATTTTTTTTGATGTATGCTATTATATTTTCGGCTGTTGGATGGTTTTTTAAATGGGTAATTGCCTCAAAAATAGCTACACGCTGTGGAGTTACTTTTAGTCCTTTTTCTTTTAGTGTTTTTCTATAAAAATCGCTCATGATATTTACAAGTAATTATTCCTCAAAGATAATAATTATTATTTAGGAATTAAAGTAAATAATAAATTTTTTAGAAATTAGTTTTAGAATTTATTTGAAGTTCAGAAGATTAAATTCCTTTATGCATTAATGAGCTGCTAACCAATTGTCAGCGTGGTTCATTTCTATATCTAATGGGACGCTCAATTTTACAGCATGTTCCATTTTTTCTTTTACAATTTGTTGCACTTGTTCCAATTCAGTAAGGTGCACATCAAAAATTAATTCATCATGCACTTGTAATAACATTTTAGATTTCAATTGCTTTTCTTCAAAAACAGTAAAAATGTTAATCATTGCCATTTTAATAATATCAGCAGCAGAGCCTTGTATAGGAGCGTTTATGGCATTTCTTTCTGCATGTCCGCGTACTACAGGATTGTTGGAATTAATATCTGGCAACATTCTTCTGCGTTTCATAATGGTTTCTACATAGCCTTTTTCTTTGGCAAAGGCAATGCTACTATCCATGTAGCTTTTAATGCTAGGATATTGCTCAAAATAAGTATCTATAATTTCTTTGGCTTCTGTTCTAGAAATGTTGAGGTTTTGAGCTAATCCAAAAGCAGAAACACCATAGATAATTCCGAAATTAACTGCTTTTGCCTTGCCTCTCATGTTTCTATCAACTTCTTCTAAACTTACATTAAATACTTTTGCAGCTGTGGCGGTGTGGATATCTTTACCTTCGTTAAACGCTTTTAACATGTTTTCATCTTTGCTTAACGCAGCAATAATCCTCAATTCTATTTGCGAATAATCGGCAGCTAAAAGCGTGTAGTTCTTATCTCTTGGTACAAACGCTTTTCTTATTTCTCTGCCACGAGCATCTCTTATCGGGATGTTTTGCAAATTCGGATTATTAGAACTTAATCTTCCTGTTGCTGCTACTGTTTGCATGTAGCTGGTATGTAATCTGTTGGTTTTTGGATTTACCAAATCGGGCAGCGTATCTACATAGGTAGATTTTAGTTTTTTGAGTGTTCTGTAATCTAGAATTTTAGGAACAATTTCGTGTTCGTGGATGAGTTTAGACAATACATCTTCATTGGTTTGGTACTGACCTGTTTTTGTTTTCTTCGGTTTATCAACTATTTTGAGTTTTTCAAAAAGAATTTCTCCTAATTGTTTTGGAGAATCTATGTTGAATTGGGCTCCGGATAAATCTAAAATTTCTTTTTCTAAGGTAATAATTAACTCTTTTAGTTCATCAGACATTTTTTTGAGGGTAGCAACATCTAAATTGATACCTTCTTGCTCCATATTGGCCAACACAGCTACTAAAGGAGCCTCAATGTCATTAAAAACTTTTTGCTGCTCTTCATCCATCATTTCCCACAAACGGTGTTTTAATTGGAGGGTAATATCAGCATCTTCACAAGCGTAATCTACTATTTCTTCGGGAGCGATATCACGCATGTTTTGTTGGTTTTTACCTTTTTTGCCAATAAGTGTTTCTATGGAAATAGGTTTGTACCCTAAATAAGCTTCGGAAAGTAAATCCATTCCGTGTCGCATATCCGGTTGAATAAGATAATGGGCTATCATGGTATCGAAAATTTTTCCTTTAACCGCAATACCGTAATTGCTCAATACATTGATATCGTATTTAATGTTATGTCCGATTTTTTCTGTTGTAGGGTTTTCGAATAAAGTTTTAAACTCTTCTAAAATTTGCTGGGCTTCTTCCTGATTGGCAGGAAAAGAAACATAATATGCTTGTTGAGGTTCATAAGCAAATGCGATACCAACCAATTCGGCTGCTAAAGCATTGATACTAGTAGTTTCGGTATCAAAACAAAATGATTTTTGTTGAGCTAGTTTTTTGATTAAATCAGCTCTTTTGGCAGGAGTATTTACAAAATGATATTCATGTTTGCTGTTACTAATGTCTTTTTGTTCAATGTTAGTAGGTTCGTCATCAGCTTTTTCTTCATTACTGTTGGCAGCATCAGCAAATAAATCCATTTGACCATTTCCTTGTACATTTTTGGCTGCTGCCTGAATTTGAATTTCTTTACCTAAAATTCTTTTTGCCAAATTTCTGAATTCTAATTCAGCAAATAGATTGGTAATTTTTTCTTCATCAGGACTTTCTAATTTTAAATCTTCAAAATTATATTCTAAAGGCACGTCAACAATAATGGTAGCTAACCTTTTAGAAAGTAAGCCTTGTTCTGCAAAGTTGATTACATTTTCTTTTTGTTTGCCTTTTAAATCTTCGGCATTGGCAATTAGATTTTCTACACTGCCATATTCGGAAATAAGTTTTTTAGCGGTTTTTTCTCCAATTCCGGGTATGCCGGGAATATTATCCACAGCATCACCCCAAAGTCCTAAAATGTCTATGACTTGCAAAGGATTTTCAACTTCAAATTTTTCACAAACTTCTTTAATTCCTAATACTTGAGCAGGTTTTCCGTAGGCAGCGGGTTTATAAATAAAAGATTTTTCGGTAACTAACTGACCAAAATCTTTGTCGGGTGTCATCATATAGGTGGTAAAGCCTTCTTTTTCTGCATCTTTGGCGATGGTGCCAATTACATCATCGGCTTCAAAACCATCTTTTAATAACATTGGAATTTTAAAAGCTTCAATAATTTGTTTGATGTAAGGTAGCGCAATTCTAATATCTTCGGGCATTTCGTGTCTTCCTGCTTTGTAATCAGAAAACTCTAACTCTCTGTTAGTGGTAGTAGGAGCATCAAAAACTACAGCAATGTGTGTTGGTTTTTGTTTTTCCAACACTTCTAATAAGGTATTGGTAAAACCCAACATGGCAGAAGTGTTTAGTCCTTTAGAATTGTATCGTTGGTTGTTACCAAAAGCAAAGTAAGCTCTGTAAATTAGTGCAAAAGCATCGAGTAGAAATAGTTTTTTTTGTTCGGCCATGAGTTTTTGCTGTAAAGATAAAAAAAACACCTTAATTTTTGGTTAAGGTGTTTTCTATATTTTTAATTTAAGAAATTAGGGAAATTATTTTTTCTTTCGCTCTTTATTTTTTGTGTTTAAAACAAAATTTAGTGGAAGGTTGTATGAAACCCTTACTGTTTTACCTTTTTGCTTTCCCGGTTTCCATTTAGGAAATGATTCTACTACACGAACAGCTTCTTCATCTAATAAAGGATGTACGCCCCTTAATACTTTTACTTCATTAATAGATCCATCTTTTTCAATAGTAAAATTGATATATACTTTACCTTCTACACCATCTTTTTTTGCTTTATTTGGATAGACAATATTAGCACCAAGAAATTTATACAAAGAATCTTGTCCACCTGGGAACTCCGGCATTTGTTCTACGATTACAAAAACATCAGTATCAATTTTTTCCTCTTCAATAGTAAAGGGTTCTTCCTTCTCAATTTCTTGGGCAAAAGAAATGCTGCCCACAAAAGTGAGCAGCATTATTAAAAATATTATTGGTTTTTGTAACATTTGTTGTTATTTCAACACGAATGAAATAGGTATGTTGTAAGAAACTCTCACAGATTTACCTCTTTGTTTTCCCGGTTTCCATTTAGGGAAACTTTTTACTACCCTTACAGCTTCTTTATCTAATAATTCGTGAACACCTCTAATTACTTTTACTGCAGTAATCGAACCGTCTTTTTCAACTGTAAAATTCACAAAAACTTTTCCTGAAATACCATTGGCTTTAGCCGCTTGTGGATATTTAACGTTTTCACCTAAGAATTTGTATAAGGCTTGAACTCCTCCCGGAAATTCCGGCATATCTTCTACAATGGTAAAAATTTCTTCTTCTACTACTTCTTCTTCTACTTCAAAAGTTTCTACAACAGTTTCAGCATCAGCTTCAGTATCAATTTCTATTTCTTCTTCAATTTCTACATCATCTTCCACAATTTCTATGGTTTCAGGAGCAGCAGGAGGTGGAGGAGGTGGAGGAGGTGGAGTATTTTGTTCTGTAATAGGAATAATTTCCTCTTCAATTTCTTCAACAACTAAATCTCCAAGTTCACTAGCCTGAACATCATAAAATTTAAAGTTTATCATTGCATAAATGATGAGTAAAGAAACAACAATACCACCAAGCAGTACAGTGCCTCTAAGTTTTTCTAAATTAGCATTTGGATTTTTTTTCGGTTCCATAATAAAATATAGTTTGGTTGTAAAATTATTTAACCAGCCTCAAAGTTAAAAATATTATTCGACATTTAGCAGTTAAAAAATCAAATAACTTTTAAAATTTTTAGCTTTTCTTTTCTCTGTCTTGATGCATAAACATAAATTATTCCATAAAAAAGCTGTTTTTTTGTATTATAAAATTTTACAATGCAAGTAGGAGCAATAATATTGGCCGGTGGTAAAAGTTCCAGAATGGGAGTTGATAAAGGATTGATGTTGTTAAACGAAAAACCTATGGTGAAGCACGTTGTTGATGTGCTTAAGTTGGTTGCAGATGAGTTAATAATTGTTACCAATAATGAGGGATATAAACAGTTTGGATATAAAGTTATTCCTGATGAAATTAAAAATGCAGGACCTTTAGCAGGAATTTGTATCGGATTAAAACAAGCCAGTTATCATTATAATTTTGTTTTGAGTTGTGATGTCCCTTTTGTTACTAAAGAAATGTTGAGATTGCTTAAGCAAGAAATTGTTGGTTATGATGCTGCTATTTTTGAAAAAGCGAATCATCTTCATCCATTAATTGGTATTTATTCCAAAAATTGTTTACCAGCGCTTGAAGCTGCTTTAAATAATAAAGAATTGAAGCTTAAAACTGTTCTTCATCATGTAAATGTTAAAAAAATAGAGGGAACTTTGTTTAGCGATAAGGTTTTTAAAAATATTAATTCAACATTAGATTTGTAGTTATGGAATTGAGTTTAAATTATTTCGGAATGATAGCAGAAGTCACCAATGTTCAGCAAGAAAAGTTGGACATAGATGTGAAAACTATTAATGATTTAAAACTTACGTTAATTGAAAAATATCCTGCTATTACTAAGCTGAACTATCAGTTTGCGGTAAACCAACATTTAGTTGAAGATAGTTTTCAATTGAATAATGGTGATGAAATTGCTTTGTTGCCGCCTTTTGCCGGAGGTTAATCCTCGGACTTTTCTTCAAGACCTTCATTTTCTAATTCTTCTGTATTTTCTTCCGGAGGAAATAGAAATTCTAATGGTTTGGTAAACAAATGCATCAATAAATATTTAAGTAATAAACCTGTTTTATTAAATGCTACTCTTCTAGATTGAATGGCTATAAAAATGGCTAATCCAAAACTTACTGTAAAATTCATAAAGCCAACACCAATAGTACCAATAACGGTGTGAACAAAAGTCATAAAATCTATTTGAGAGCCTACCGAAACTAATGAAAGGCCAAAATTACCTGAAGCAAAAGTAACGTGCTGAATGTCTATTGGTAAGCCTAAAAAATGTCCTAAAGTTCCCATAGAACCTAAGAAAATACCTAAAAAGAAGTTTCCTGCCAAACTACCTAAGTTATTTTCTATATAATAGCTTAGTTTATTTAGCCAAGATTTGGGCATTATAAATTTCAGAAAAGGTTGATGTTTTAATCTTTCCGGCACTTTTTGAAACATTACGGCATTATCGTAATAACCGGAAATTATTCCTGAAAGAAATAAACATAGTCCGGCAATTGCTCCATGCAGTAACGAAAAACTTTCCCATGGATGGAGATTCTCAATAATTTTAAAAGCTTTGGCATCTCCCAAAATATGGCTTCCGACAATCCAATAGTAAATAATAGCAATGGTAATAGCCACAGGGAAAGCCACGAACATGTTACCTACAAAAGCTACAAACTGGCTTCGGAAAGTTTTCACGATAAGTGCAGAAAGGTTTTTTATGGCTTCTTCTACAGAGCCTTTTATATCTAATGAAGCAGCAATTTTAGAGGCTGTCATTGCAGGTTGCTTGGTTGCTAAAGTAGAGTGGGTAAGATGAATGCCAATAAATCCGAAAGAATAATTCATGCTATACAAAAACGACTCGCCAAAGGGAGCTAACTTTAAGTAATAAATAGCGGCTTTAAACCAAGTAAGAAAAGCGACTATAAATCCACCTCCCATAGCGGAATAGAGCATTTTAATGTATTCTTTTTTGTTGCTGGTGATGTAATGTTCGCCTGTTTTTCCGGCATGTTCGGTAATTTGAAAAGCAAGAAAGCCTATATTTTTTAGGAAAAGTTCTTTTATACTGTTTTTCTTGTTTTCATATTGAACTATATTTTTCAAGAAGACACTTATTGGTTTCCATTTTTCTTTGTTTTCAAAATGAGATAAGATTTCTAACAAAGTTAAAATACGAATAAGATGCTGATGCATACGTTGCAACAAATAGGTTAATGCCAAACTGGCTCCTTCATTATGTTGATTATTTCTAATTTTTTTGGCAACTTGATCACATTCTTTTATTAAAGCAACACAGTGTTTTAGCTTTTCTGTATTTATCGAAAAATTACCCGAACTTTCAATGTTTTGAAGTAAATCTATAACTTCTTTGTTTACTACTAAAAAGGGCGACTCGGGGTTTAATAAATCAGGGTGCCGTTTTATAATTTCAGGGTCTAAACCAATAGCAGTAACTCTGTGTATTAGAATTTCAATTGCATTTAATAAAGTAGTAAAGTTTTTAGTTGTAGTTTCTTCCGATGGATGTTGAAAGATTGTTATAAGCAATTCTTCAAGTAGTTTTGTTGGAATAGTTTTAAGCCAAATATAATCGGATTTTTTATTAAAAACCATATTGACTATATCTCTTAATACATTTTCTTGAGGGACAGGAGGAAGGAAAATATGAGCTACTTTTCTAAAGCTTTCGCTAAAAAAACCTTCACTAGATAAAATTCCTGATTCGGTAAGTAAGGAATGACTATCACTAGAACTAAAAATAGTATTTAAATAACGATTTAGTCCTTTTTGGTAAGCTTCATTTTCTTTCAGTAATTCAATAAGTTTATTAACTCGTTTTATTATAACTTTGTTTGACCTGAACATGGTCGGACGCAGCTTTTTTACCAATTGTTTTAATAGCTCTATATCAACTGTATCTACATTTTCGGTTATGTTATGTAATATCTTTTCCATTATTTCTTAAGCCTTAGGAATTTCCATTATAAATGAAGTTGTTTCATTTGGGATAGACTCAAAGCGGATAGTACCATCTATATTTTCTATTATGTTTTTAACCATAGCTAATCCAAGTCCCATTCCTTTGTTTTTGGTTGTAAAACTTGGTGTGAAAATATGATTTTTTTGTTCTTCATTAATACCAATACCGTTATCTTTAACAACAATTTCAAAATTATTGTCTTTTGTAGTTACTGTAATTTCAACAGTGCCATTTTTTTCGCTCGGAATTGCTTGAACAGCGTTTTTAATAAGGTTAGTAAATACCCTAATTAGTTGATTTTTATCAGCGACAATATTTGCTGACTGAACTTTTGTATTCAACTGAATGGAATAATTTTTTTTATCGTCTTCATCAAATAAATTAATAGTATTTTTAATAATAGGGATTAAGTCAATTTTTTCGGTGTTGGCTTTTGGCATTTTGGCGAAGTTGGAGAAAGCATTAGCAATATTAGCTAGCGTATCAATCTGCTCAATAAGCATATTGGTTGTTTTTTTAATTTTTTCTTGTAATTCAGCCGGGTTTTCGTTGGTAAATCTTTGCAGGTGTTGTACGCTAAGTTTCATTGGTGTTAATGGATTTTTAATTTCATGAGCCACTTGCTTAGCCATTTCTCTCCAAGCACTTTCTCTTTCTGATTTGGCTAGTTTTTGTGCATTTGCTTCTAATTCCATTACTTTTTTGTTGTATTCTTTTACCAACGCACCAATTTCATCATTAGAATTCCAATTAATTACCTCGTACGATTGTCCGAATTGTAAAGCACTAATTTTTTGACGAATTAATCTCAGCGGTTCGGAAATGTAGTTGGCAAAAAATATGGCAATAATTACAGAAATTAAAAACAGCACTCCATAAATATTAATAAGAGCTGTAAAGAATTCAGAGAGTTCATTTTCAAACTCATTTTGTTTAGCAAAGTAAGGTAGGTTTACATAAGCTAAAAATTTATTTTTTCTATTGGTAAAAGGTACATAAGCCGATAAATAATTTAGTTCACCAATATTTTCATTATTTATAAAAGCCACTTTCTTTTGTAAATGTATATTTTTGTAAGCATCTCTGTCCATCCTACGACTAAGCAAACCTGTATCGTAAATTTCTGAACGAGATGTGGCAAGTAACTTACCATTTTTATCAAACATATTAATGTCGGTATAAAAAACATTAGAAAACTTAATTAAATAATAAGTTATTTCATCTAAATTGGCATTTGTAAGTTCTTTATGTTCTCCAAATTTTTGGTCTAATTCAATTATTAACGATTGCATTTTTTCTCGTAAAATTTTCTTATTTTTATTTACATATTGTTTTTCAATGTAATATGTTGTTCCCCAACCATAAAGTAAAAATGATAATAAAATTGTAGAGATAATAAAAAATTGAATTTTAGAACTAAAATCGGTTAGTGATAGCAACCAATTAAACGGTGGAGTTTTAATAAAAACACTAATAACAAAAAATACTAAACTGGTTATTAAAAATAGGTAAGAAAAAGTAGTAACGTAATCTATAAAACCTTTCTTTTTAGCACTTACAATAATTGTAGTAAACCTATCGCTTTGATAAATTAAATGTTCGTTGTTGGGTGTCATTTGTGAGATAAATCCAAAAGTTTTAGGAATCGAAAATTTTCCTGTTAATTCTGAAGTGTAGTTCATAGTTCCAGAGTTACTTACTAATTTGCCTTTTTTGTATTTAGCATAAGAATACTTATTCAGTTGTAACGATTTTTCAATTTCTTTTTCATTTAGTAATAACTCAGGATAGCCTATAGTTTTTGAATAAGATTGAGGAAAAAATTCTATAAAAAGATAAGAATTTTTGCGTTTGTTGTTAGATGAATCTTGAACAATTAAACTACCTAAATAGCTACTAATTCCATCATTTGAATAGAGAAAATTGATGTCATCATTAATATTTTCAGGATGATAGGACTGGGTTTTAATTTTATTTTTAAAGAAGTCTAAACAGTTGGCATTTTCATGGCTTTCTTTTATGAGAATGGTATCACTATCTGAGCATTGATAAATATTCACAAAGTAATTATTCCAAAAACCACTAAAATATTTGTTGGAAATGTAATTATCGAATTCAGTCTTTTTCTCCCAATATTCAGTTAAATTATTTTGAAGAAAAGTATCTGCTTCCATTTTAGTTTTCACCTCCTTAAATAAATATTCGGTAATAGGGTCTTGTTCTTTTGCAATGTTTTTTGCAACAAATTGTTTGTCAGATAATTCTTTGTCAACACTAAAATTGATAAACCCATAGGAAATTGATAAGGCTATTATTAAAGTGATGAATATTATTTTATTAAATTCTGTTTTTGAAGAGGTGTCTTTGTATGAAAAAATTAGGATAACAGCTAGTATCCAACTGCCATGTAAGGCTTGTAGTTTATATATTAATTGACCAATAATTAATGCTAATAAAGAAATAAATAAAATAATGCTTACAAATTGTTTTTTTGTAAAAATTGAGGTAGAGAATCTAGTAAAAGCTGTTTTTACTAAAATAATAGTACTTACATATAGTATTAACAATGTAATAATACCTACAAAACTGTATGCACTTAGATCTAAAATGTAATTGATATCGAAATTAATTTTAGAGTTTTTAATCAATCCTTCCAATAAATCAGTAATTAAAAGGGGTAAAAAAGCAATAAAAAGTATAAAAATAAACGCTGACCATTTGCTTTTTTTCTGAGATGTGTTTTTAAATTTTACTGTGAAATAAATTAGAATAAAGAAAAACACGATGTGAATTAAGAAATCTCCCAAAGAGGGGAAAAATACAGAGTGAGCATAGATTAGTGGACTAAAAATTTCTTGATTAAAAACACTTTCGGGGAAATGGTAACTTAAATTTAAGAACCTGAAAATAGCTAAAAAAGCAAAAACAAAAATGTAATTAAATGGTTTTAACACTTTTGTATTGATGCAAATGATGTTGATAAAAGAGGTGATTAATAGTATACTTATGAAGAATAACAACAAGATAATCCAGTTGGTTTTTTTGTAGCTGTTTGGGCTGGTTGGTTTTTCGCTTAGGTAAACCAACGTTTCTCCGGCTATATTTAGAATAGGATAATCTCCATTTTCATGGGAAACATCAAAATTGTTCTGAAAATGAAAGCTTTCATGGAATTCGTTTTGGAGGAACTTATTTTCAATATTAAATTCTTTTTTAATGAGAATTAAAGCTAAGTAGAGTTTGTTGGTTTCCTCTTCTTTAATATATTGATACCAACCATTTGCAAGTAAAATTGCTCCCGATTTTTTATTAAATAAAGCAATATTTTCGGGTAAAACTATAGTTCTATCAGACCAAAAAGTAAGCTGGTGTTTATTAAAAATAAACATAGCAATACCGTCAGACTCATAGAGAGCACTTAATTTTTCGCCATTAAGGTATTTTTCACCGGAAATGTTATCTACATTTCTTAAGGATTTAATTAATTCTGTCGCTTTTTGTTCTCTTGTGTTGAGGTGTTCGTTAAAATGTTTGGGACTGTTGGATGTAATGGAAAAAAAGGTAGGTTGAAATTGCAAAATCATCAGAATAACAATTCCTACAAGCAGTTGAAGGTAGGCACTATGTTTTTTAGATATTTTCATCAAGATGTAAAAATACAAAAGCTGGAGATTAAAAATGAAACTATCTTTTAAAATCCTTTTATAAAAGCTCTAAGGAATGTTAAATAGATTGTAATTTTAATTAAATTAGTAGTTCATTTTGAAAAAATATGTAGGTTTGCTATATGGAAAATCAAAGAATTGCTGTTTTAGGAGGTGGTAGCTGGGCAACAGCTATTGTAAAAATACTGACTGAAAACCTATCTCAAGTAAACTGGTGGATGAGAGATGCTGAGGCTATTCAGCACATTGAAAAATTTGATAATAACCCCAGATATTTGCCGGCTATTCAGTTTGAAACGGAAAGGTTAAATATGAATACCAACTTACAAGAGATTGTAGACCAATCAGATATTTTAATTGTTGCGGTTCCTTCGGCATTTATAGCAAAAGCTTTTGATGAAGTAAATATTAAAGGTATTGAAAACAAGATAATTATTTCTGCGATTAAAGGTGTAATTCCTGAATACAATCAAATTCCGGCTGAATATTTTCATGTAAACTTTAATGTTCCTTATAATAGAATTGGAATGATTGCTGGGCCTTGTCATGCTGAAGAAGTAGCAATGGAAAGACTTTCATATTTAACTATTGCTTGCGAAAACCAAGAAATAGCTGAATATTTGGCAGGTGCTATGTCGTGCAGATACATAAATACGACCACTTCAGATGATTTGTTTGGAACAGAGCTTTCGGCAATTTTAAAGAATGTATATGCTGTTGCTAGTGGTATTTGTCATGGTTTGGGTTATGGAGATAACTTTCAGGCAGTATTAATAGCTTGTGCCACTAGAGAAACTAAAAATTTTATAGATGCAATTCATCCTATCCACAGAGATGTAAATTCCTCAGCATATTTGGGAGATTTGTTGGTTACTGCGTATTCTCAATTTTCTCGTAACAGAAACTTTGGAAGTATGGTAGGTAAAGGTTATTCGGTGCGTTCGGCTCAAATAGAAATGAACATGGTTGCTGAAGGGTATTATGCTGCCAAAGGAATTTATGAAATCAACAAAAAATACAATGTTGAACTTCCTATTGTAGATGCAGTTTATCATATTCTGTATGAGAAGATTTCACCCATTATGGAGATGAAAATCCTTACGGGAAAATTGTCTTAAACTCATTTTTAAATTTACGCTTATGAGAAATGTTTTGTTAGCTATACTTTACATCACATTTCCGATGTTTTTATTTTCTCAAAATCAACCAATTATGAGTGAAAATTTTGCTATTGTAATTCACGGTGGTGCAGGTGCCATTTTGAAAAAAAATATGACTCCAGAAATGGAAAAAGCATATCAAGAGAAACTACAAGAAGCATTGAATTCAGGATATGCCATATTAAAAAATGGAGGTTCTGCCATTGATGCGGTAGAAAAAACAATAGTAGTGATGGAGGACTCACCACTTTTTAATGCGGGCAAAGGGGCAGTTTATACCAATGCGGCTACTAATGAATTAGATGCTTCTATAATGGATGGGAAAACACTTAATGCTGGAGCTGTTTCGGGTGTAAGAAATGTGAAAAACCCAATAAAATTGGTAAGGCTAGTTATGGAAGAGTCTGAACATGTAATGTTAAGTGGTAAAGGAGCAGAAAATTTTGCTAAACTACATAAAATAGAAATGGTTGATTCAGCTTATTTTTATAATGAACATCGATTGAAGCAATTGAATAAGATAAAGGATTCCGAAAAAATTCAACTCGACCATTCTGATAATGATGATGAACAAGGAGATATAACGGAATTTAAAGATAGTAAATTTGGAACAGTAGGAGCGGTTGCGTTAGATAAACATGGCAACTTGGCTGCTGCAACATCTACGGGTGGTATGACCAACAAAAAATTTGGTAGAATTGGAGATTCTCCCATTATTGGAGCAGGTACTTATGCTAATAATGCTACTTGTGCCGTTTCTTGCACTGGACATGGAGAGTTTTTTATCAGAAATGTAGTAGCTTACGATGTAGCTGCCTTAATGGAATATAAAAACTTGAGTTTAGTAGATGCCGCTAATTATGTAGTAAATGATAAACTGGTTAAATTAGGCGGAGATGGTGGTTTGATTGCCATTGATAAAGATGGAAATATTGCCATGCCTTTCAATACTAAAGGAATGTATAGGGCTTATAAAAAAGCTAATGGAGAAAGCAAAATTTTGATTTTTAAAAATTGAAGTTTAAATATGAATTCTACGATTGCATTTCTTCTTCAATGGCAACAACACCTTTAAGCTCAGGAATGAATTTTTTTATAGATTCTTCCACGCCACCTTTTAAGGTCATGGGACTCATTGAGCAGGACTTACAAGCGCCTAATAACCTAACTTTAATTACAAGGTCATCAGTAAGTTCAATGAATTCAATATCTCCTTCATCATCCTTTAAAAAAGGACGAATTTGCTCCAAAGCTTCATTGATTTTTGATATTAATAGTTGTTTATCCACTTAATAAATTTTAAGGCTAAAGTACATAAATTTAATTTGTTGAACAACCTTTATTATGAGTAACTTCAACTTTAGCAGTTGGAGCTATAGCTTCATTTCTTTTTTCTACTTCTTTAATCACATTATCAGCAAAATCCATAAAGGCTTTAGATTGGGGGGTATTTTCTTGCATTACGGCTGGTCTTCCGGCATCTCCGGCTTCTCTAACGCTTTGTACTAAAGGAATTTCTCCTAATAATGGTAAATTGAATTTTTCGGCTAAGTTTTTAACACCTTCTTTGCCAAAAATATAATATTTATTTTCAGGAAGTTCTGCAGGGGTAAAGTAGGACATATTTTCTATGAATCCCAATACAGGGACATTAATTTGTTCTAATTTAAACATCCCTACAGCTTTTCTAGCATCTATTAAGGCAACATTTTGTGGCGTGCTAACAATTATTGCTCCTGTTACTGGTACTGTTTGCACTAAAGATAAGTGAATATCTCCTGTCCCTGGGGGTAGATCAATTAGCATATAATCTAATTCATCCCAGTTGGCTTCGGTAAAAAGTTGTGTTAATGCTCTTGTAGCCATTGGTCCACGCCAAACAACTGCTTGGTCGGTATTGGCAAAAAAACCGATAGATAATAATTTTACACCATGACTTTCTATGGGCTGAATTAAGTTTCTTCCGTTAATTTCAACAGGCATAGGTTTTTCTTCTTCCACATTAAACATCATGGGCATCGAAGGTCCATAAATATCAGCATCTACTAAACCTACTTTGTAGCCTTTTTTTGCTAAAGCAACTGCTAAATTAGCTGTAATGGTAGATTTCCCCACCCCACCTTTACCAGATGCTATGGCAATAATGTTTTTTACATTAGGCAATACTTTGTTTTGTTTTGGCATGTCAGCTTCTTTTTTTATGGGCTGAATGTCGATGTTTAATTCCACGGAAGTACCTAATACTCTATCTAGGTGTAACTGACACGCTTCAATAATACGTTTTTTGTTGTGTAATGCCGGGTTGTTAACTTGTAAGCTAAAACTGATGTTGTTTCCTTCGGTTTTAATGTTGCTGACCAAGTTAAGTTTAACTACATCTTTTTTTAAATCTGGCTCAACAACAAAGCTTAATGCGTATAATATATCTTTTTCTGAGAAACTCATAATAATCTAAAATTTTAGACAAAATTAAACATAAAAAATCCGTTTACAGTTCCAATTCTGTTAAAGGATTCCAAAAATGCTTTTCAAAGTGGATGATTTGGTTGTTTTCGATTTTTATGCCCTCTTTTTCGAGTAATTCTTGCATTAAAAAAGGCGTTTCAAAATGATGTCTGCCCGTTAATTGTCCATTTCTATTTACCACCCTGTGTGTGGGAACCTTTTCTTTTTGATGGTGAGCATTGTTCATTGCCCAACCAATCATTCTTGCTCCGGATTTTGTTCCTAAATAATTAGCAATAGCACCATAAGAGGTAACTCTTCCTTCAGGAATCTCTCTGGCAACAGCAAAGACCATTTCAAAAAAATCGGTTGTTTTAGTAGTCATTTTTAATGCAATTTAGGATTGTTTTGATGTCTATCTTTATCGCGTTGGGTTTTCTTTTCCAAATTTTTCTCTAAGGCTTTAGTTAAATCTACTCCCGTTTGGTTGGCAATGCAAATCAATACAAAAAGTACATCAGCCAATTCATCATCCAACGATTTTTCTTTGTCGGAGGTTTTTTCAGATTGTTCGCCATACCTACGGGCAATAATTCGGGCAACTTCGCCTACCTCTTCGGTAAGCATAGCCATATTGGTAAGTTCATTAAAATAACGAACACCTACTTTTTTAATCCAATTATCCACTTGTTGTTGGGCTTCTTCTAAAGTCATTTTTTTGATTTTTGCTTGATTTTTAACTCCCAAATTAATTATTATTTTTACACCTACAAAAAATAAAAATAGTATGGCAACAATTTTAATCATTGATGATGAGAAATCAATAAGAAATACCTTGAAAGATATTTTAGAATACGAAAAATATGTTATTGATGAAGCAGAAGATGGAGAAAGTGGGTTGGCAAAAATAAAAGCCAATAAGTATGATTTAGTGATGTGTGATATTAAAATGCCAAAAATGGATGGATTGGATGTGTTGAAACAAACCATTGCGGTTGGTATAGAAACACCTATGGTAATGATTTCCGGTCATGGAACTATTGAAACCGCTGTTGAAGCTATTAAAAATGGAGCGTTCGATTTTATTTCTAAACCATTTGATTTAAATCGTTTGTTGATTACGGTTAGAAATGCCATAGATAAGAAAGAGTTGGTGCAAGAAACCAGAAAACTTCAAAAGAAGGTAGGTGGTAAAGGGAAAACGCATATTATTGGTGAATCGGAAGCTATTTTGAAAGTCAAAGATATGATAGACAAAGTAGCGGTGAGCGATGCTCGTGTATTAATTACTGGTGGAAATGGAACAGGAAAAGAATTGGTAGCTCGTAGTTTGCATGAAAAATCTGAAAGAAGTAAAGCCCCATTTGTTGAGGTAAATTGTGCAGCCATTCCATCTGAATTGATAGAAAGCGAGTTATTTGGACATGAAAAAGGAGCTTTTACATCAGCAATAAAACAACGAAAAGGTTGTTTCGAACAAGCCGAAGGCGGCACCTTATTTTTAGATGAAATTGGCGATATGAGTTTATCGGCACAGGCAAAAGTATTGCGTGCTTTGCAAGAGAGCAAAATTACCCGAGTAGGTGGCGAGAAAGAAATTAGTGTAAATGTTAGGGTGCTGGCAGCTACTAATAAAGATTTAATGAAAGAAATTGCTGAGGGTAATTTCAGAGAGGATTTGTACCATCGATTGGGAGTAATATTAATTCATGTGCCTGACTTAAATGATAGAAAAGAAGATGTGCCTTTATTGACAGATTATTTTTTAACACAGCTTTGTGAAGATCACGGAATTGCTAAAAAATGTATTGATGATAATGCATTAGAAAAGCTAAAAGAATATGATTGGACAGGAAACATTAGAGAACTAAGAAATGTGGTAGAACGATTAATTATTTTAAGTGATAAAGTAATTACCGCTGATGATGTAAACTTATATGCTAATCCGGGGAAGAGATAGGAAGCGGAGATATAAAGTTAGAGTTGCTTAAAATCTAATTATGATTTGTACATTTCTCTAATAATTATTTTTTGTAATTCTCTTTTAATAATAAGGTCTGTAATGATTTCAGCGGTATCGGCATGTAGGTTTTCTTTCAATTTTTTATTGAGAAAATCTTCTTCAATATCTATGCGATACAAAAGCGAAAGTAATTTAGCGTAATCATCGTTGAGCAATTCATCTACATAAGGTAAAATTTGCTGAAAAAGCTCTAAATAAGGAGTTGCAGCTTTACCTTCTATCACAATGTTATAACTAAACCAATTAAAATCTTTTTGGATTTGTTCAACCACCTTATTTATCAAATCTTCTCGATTAAAATAAACAGTAAGTTCGTTAAGTGTAGGAATTGGTTTAGACATATATTAATGTTAAAACAATTCAGCTAATTTGTTATGTAGCTCTTCTCCTCTAAGATTTTTAGCAATAATTTTACCTTCTCTATCTAATAAAACGGCAAATGGAATTCCACTAATATTGTATAAAGGAACAACAGAAGAACTCCAACCCTGAAGGTCGCTAACATGGTTTTTCCAAATTAAGTTGTCTTTTTCTATAGCATTTATCCAATCTTGTTTAGCATTAGGTTGTTGCTGCATTCCATCAAGCGAAACGCTAAACACTTCAAACCCTTGTTTATTGAACTTTTTGTAAGCCTCTACCACATTTGGATTTTCAATTCTACACGGTTTGCACCATGAGGCCCAAAAATCAACCAACACCACTTTACCTTTTAGTGATGATAGCGAAATAGGGTTTCCGTTTACATCATTCAAAGTAATGTCTGGCGCTTCGGAGCCGGGAGCTAAAACACTCATTTTACTCACTTTTTCATTAAAGTTTTCGGTATAAATAGAGTTAGGCATTTCTTTTTGAAGGGCATCGTTTACTTTTTTATAAAGCTCAAAATTTTCTTCTGCATCCATCATTTGTACGGCAGCTAAACTCACCAATGAACCAGGATTTTCATTAATAATGCTTTTAAAGTAGTTGTTCATTTTAGCAATAGCAGAGTGAGAAGCAATTTGCATCTCAATAAACAATTGTTGGTCGGACGGATTTTGTTGGTATAATCTGCCCAACGAATCTTGTGTTTGAGCATTTACTTGGTAAGCCAAATTGAATTTTCTTAATTTTTCTGACTCTTCAGAACCTTCTATTTTGTACGTACCCATAATGTTACTTCCATCTGCTTTTAAAACAGGAGTTTCACCTTTATTTAAGATAAGATTTACAAAGTTCTGATTGTTAATTCTAATTCTGTAATAACCTACCTCTTCTATTGGATAAGTAAAAGCAAAGTTTCCCTCTTTATCAACGGTAGCAGTATCTTTTGGAATCAAATTAGTGGGGGTTAAGTAATCTAAATATACAGAAGTGCCAAAAGGAGTGTTGGTTAAATTACCAGTTATAGTTGGTGTTTTATCAGCATCTGTATTTGGTTGAGTATCATCTCCACAAGCAAAAAATGTGAATATAAGTAAGTTGATTAAAAAAATGTTTTTTAAAGTTTTCATAGTTTATTGGTTTAATTTTTCTCTTAGTAAACTGTTTGCTTTTTTAGGGTCGGCTTTACCTTTGGAAGTTTTCATTAATTGTCCCATAAGAAAACCGATAAGTTGTTGTTCACCATTTCTAAAACGTTCAATTTCTTTAGGGTTGTTTACAATTACTTGCTCAATGTAAGATGAAAGATCATCATCATTACTTTCCTGAATAAGGTTGTTTTGTTCGGCAATAGCGAGTGGTTCTAATTCAGGTTGTTTTACCATGATGGGAAAAATATGTTGAGAAGCTACGGTATTACTTACTTTACCATCATCAATTAATTGAATAAGAGCTGCAATTTTTGCAGGTTTTATAACAAAATTTTCTATGGTAATACCATTTTCGTTGAGGTAAGATTTAATATTACCGTTTAACCAGTTGGAAGCAGCTTTATAATTTTTGGTATATTGAGTTAATTCATTGTAATAAATGCCCAATGGTTTTGATTCGATGATGAGGTTAGCATCATATTCAGATAATCTAAATTCTTTTGTATAAATCTTATAAAGTTCATTAGGTAACGTTGGTAAAGTAGTTTTTACACCGTTAATATAGTTTTGAGAAACTATAACAGGTTGTAAATCTGGTTCAGGGAAATAACGGTAATCGTGAGCTTCTTCTTTGCTACGCATGGTAAAAGTAGTGCCATCAACAGCATTGAAGCTTCGGGTTTCCATTTCTATTTTTTCACCATTTTCTAAGACATCAATCTGACGAATAATTTCGTGTTCTATAGCTCTTTTTACATTACGGATAGAATTCATGTTTTTGGTTTCCGTACGTTCACCAAATTTTGAAGCACCTTTTAACATAACAGAAACATTGGCATCGCAACGTAAGCTACCTTCTTCCATGTTGCCATCACAAATTTCGAGGTAACGCAACAATTTTCTAACTTGGGTAACATATTCGTAAGCCTCCTCAGCCGAACTAATTTGCGGTTCAGAAACAATCTCTACCAAAGGAACTCCTGCTCTGTTTAAATCTACTAAAGTATTAAAAGGGTCTTGGTCGTGAATACTTTTTCCGGCATCTTCTTCCATATGTATTCGGGTAATTTCAATTTTTTTCTCTTTAGCTGTATTTGGAAAAAGTGTGATAAAACCGCCAGTACAAATTGGTGTTTTATCTTGAGTAATTTGATAACCTTTAGGCAAATCGGCATAGAAATAATTCTTACGAGCAAACTCGTTATTTTCTCTAATGGTAGCACCAACAGCAAGACCTAATTTTACTGCAAATTCAATATTTTTTTCGTTTAATACGGGTAAAGTCCCAGGATGTCCTAAAGTTACAGGACTAATATTGGTATTAGGTAAGTCTCCAAAAGTAGCTGAATCGGAAGCATAAGCTTTACTTTTGGTAGAAAGTTGTGCATGTATTTCTAGTCCTATTACGGCTTGATATTTATTGTAAACGCTCATGTTGAAGCCCTATTTAGTTATGTAATTTAGCAAGTAGTTCTTTAATAATTAGCGTCATTTTAGGTTCGGCAGCTTTAGCAACTTGCTGCACTTCTTCATGACTAATTTCAATAATTTTTCCATCAACACCTAAATCGGTAATAATAGAAAGTGCCATACAAGGAATATCCATGTGGCGAGCAACAATAACTTCTGGAACAGTACTCATTCCTACCGTATCGGCACCAATAATTTGTATAAACTTATATTCGGCAGGTGTTTCAAATGTTGGTCCTGATAAAGCAGCATAAACTCCTTCCTGAATTTTAATATTATTTTCTTTGGCAATTTGTTTTACTTCTGCAATTAAGTTTTTTGCATAAGGCTCACTCATATCGGGAAAACGAGGTCCTAACTCATTTATGTTTTTACCTCTTAACGGATTATCGGGTAATAAGTTAATATGGTCGGTAATTAACATGATATCACCCACTTCAAAATTAGCATTTACACCACCACTAGCATTGCTTAAGAATAAATGCTCTATTCCTAAAGCTTTCATAACTCTAATTGGAAAAGTACATTCTTGTAAAGAATAACCTTCATAATAATGAAACCTACCTTGCATAGCAACAACGGGAATACCGTTAAGTGTTCCAAAAAGTAGTTTTCCTGAATGACCCTCTACAGTAGAAACTGGGAAATTTGGAATTTCTTCGTAAGGAATAGACGTTTCTACCTTAATTTCTGTGGAGAGATTTCCTAGTCCTGTTCCTAAAACAATACCTGCTTTAGGTTTTAATTGTGTTTTAGAAGCTAAAAAAGCTTTAGTTTGTTGTATTTTTTCTAACATAGTTGGTTATTTGTTGGTCAAAATTCTTTTTATCATCACCATGAAAATTAACTTCTATCGGAATATAAAATACCGGAAGGTCATTTATTAAGGATGAAATTTTCGGCAAAGATAATCGCATTAAATCTTTTTCAGTAGTAATGATTAATTTATTATTACCAATAAGGTTGCTAAATTTGGTTTTCAAAGTTTCGATGTCATTTTCTGTAAAAGCATGGTGGTCGGGAAACTTCATGTGTTCAACAACTTTATATTTATTTTTTAGATAGTAGTATAAAGGAAACGAGTTGGCAATTCCTGTAAGAAGCATTACAGAAGCATTCTTATTATCTATTAAAGTTAGATAATTTTTGACAGAAGTATTAAAAGGTGTGAGCTTGTTGTAACTTACGTAAGAGAAATATATGTACTGATAATCTTTAGGTTTAATTTCTTCAATAATTCTTCTTCTATCTATAGGTGATAAAACGACAGGACATTTAGATACTATAATAATGTCGGCTCGTTTATAGCCATAAATAGGTTCTCGCAATCTTCCTGAGGGAAGAACATTATCATATATAAACAGGTTGGTATAATCGGTTATTAAAATATTGATGTCTGGGTTAACTGCTCTGTGCTGAAAAGCATCATCTAACAATACTATTTTAGTTGATGGGTGTAGTTTTTTAATTTGCTGAATACCTCTAACTCTTTTTTCATCAACAGCAATTAGACAGTGGTTAAACTTCTTTTTATATTGTAGTGGTTCATCACCAATATCTTCAAAAGAAGAAGTTTCATTAGCAAGTACAAAACCTTTAGTAATTCTTTTATAACCTCTACTCAGAATAGCAATATTATAGTTAGGTTGAAGTAATTGAACCAAATAAGTTACGTGAGGAGTTTTTCCTACACCACCTATATTAAGATTGCCTACATTAATGGTTATAATATCCTTAAAGTTAGTAGAACGAAAAAGTTTAAGATCGTAAAATTTATTCCTTATTATCATAGTTAGAGCATAAAACCATGAGATAGGAAGAAGAAGTATTTTAATTAAACGTTTCAATAGATTCGAGGTCTAATTTTAAGTATGTAATAAAAAGTTTAGAAAAGATTTTATGCAAACATAGTTAATTCCTAAATTAAATTAAAAAATTTCGCAATATAGGAAAGCTATTTATTATTAGATGTTAAATAATGTTATTAATATTTAAAGTTTTTTAAAATGAAATCAGTGTTAAGTAAGCTGGTTTTCATTATGTATTTGCTGTATTTCCACATTTTGTTTTAGGTTTTATCAAGGGTAAAATTTCAAAAAAATTAGAATTAGTTTTAGTTGAAATAAATTTTTTAGCGAAAATAATTTGGTTTTAAATCTTAATATTAATTACTTTTACGCCTCATTTATTTGCACTAATTAAAATAATTTAAAGTTTAAACTGATAAAATATGTTAAAAAAATTAGCTGTTTTTGTAGCCGTAATGTTTTTCATGTCAATTGCGTATGCTCAAACTGGGCAAGGAACTATTAAAGGTAAAATGCTGGATAAAGAAACCGGGGAACCACTTCCTTTTGCCAATGTGGTAGTGATGAAAGGAGGGCAGCAAGTTGCAGGAGCTCAAACCGATTTTGATGGAAAATTTACTATTCCAGCACTTAATCCTGGAAATTATGATCTAATTGCAAAATATGTAGGATACCAAGATATAAGAGTAAACGGAGTTATAGTTAATAATGGTCAGATTACTTTTGTGCCAGATTTAAAAGCTGGACAAGGAGTAGATTTAGCAGAATTTGAAGTAATAGAGTATGAAGTGCCGCTTATTAGTAAGGATCAAACTTCGTCAGGAGGAACAGTTACAAGGGAAAATATAGCTAAAATGCCTGGTCGTTCTGCAGTTTCTGTAGCGCAGACTGTTGGAGGAGTATTTTCAAAAGATGATGGTAGTACAGATTTAAATATTAGAGGTTCTAGAAGTAATGCAACTGATACATATATAGATGGTATTAAGGTAAGAGGGTCTCAAAATCTTCCAAATTCAGCTATAGAACAAGTAACCGTAATTACCGGTGGATTGCCCGCTCAATTTGGAGATGTAACTGGTGGTGTTGTAAATATTACTACTAGAGGTGCATCTTCAGAATGGTTTGGAGGAATTGAATACCTTACTTCTGGATTTAAAAATGGAGAAGACGGAATAGTTGGGTTAGATGACCATGGGTTTAATTTATTAGGATTTAGCTTGTCAGGACCTATTATGTTTGCTAAAGATTCTACAGGTACTAAAAAAGATGCAAAGTTAGGGTTCTTTTTATCTGGCGAATTAAAATATGATGTTGATCCTACACCAAATGCAATGACTAACTATAAGGTAAAGGATGATGTGATGGAGGAGTTAAATGCAGTGCCTTACTCTGTTAATGAAGCTCAAGGTTCAGGAGTTGTTAATAATGCTCAATTCATTAGAGAAAGTGATTTAGAAGAAATACCTTTTAGACTTAATACTTCTAGGAAAGGAATGAATTTGGCTGGAAAAATCGATTACACTGTTTCGCCAACGATTAATTTAACATTTGGAGGTTCGTTTGATTATAATGATAGAAATAGTTTTAATAGAAGTAATGCTCTTTTTAATTCGCAAAACAATTTACAAGATGTTGATAAAGCTTGGAGAGCTTATGCAAGATATACTCAAAGGTTTAGAAATAGTGAAGATAAAGATAATCCATCAGTAGTTAAAGATGCTTTTATATCTTTTCAAGTAGATTATTCTGTTACAGGAAGGACAGTTCAAGATAGAAAACATAAGGATAATTTAAGTCATTATGGGTATATTGGTAAATTTACATCAGAAAGAATAAACACGTTTGATACGGTTGCAACCACTGTTGAGATTGTTGATCAAAATGGAAATGTTGTGGATACAATTACTGGTATGATGTCAAATCCTAATACTGTTAGTTATTCTTTTGAACCTGGAGAGTTGAACCCAATTCTAGCTAATTATACATCAGCATATTATGATTATTTTGGTAATGATCCTGATGCGGTGAAAGATAGAGAAACGGTACAAGGTGGAGGGGCATTATTAAATGGAGATCATCCATTTGATTTATATAATCAAATGTATAATCCTATGGGACGAAGTGGAGATACCTATTTTCAACAACAAACTACCCAATTAAGATTTACTGGAGCAGGTAGTGCTAGTATTGGAGATCATGCTATTCAAATTGGTTTTGAATATGAACAAAGAGATGAGAGATCTTATAGTATTCAACCGTATACTTTATGGAGACTTGGTAGACAGTTAGTGAATGTTCAGATAGAAGAAAGAAGTTTTGTTGAGGGTACTTTTATTGAATATCCAGGAGCTGGTGGTAGTGGGTTCTCTCAGTTTTTATTTCAACAATCTTACAATCCAGATGTTCATAGTCAGTTTGATAAGAATTTAAGAGAGTCTTTAGGAATGTCAGAAACAGGTTTGAATTGGATAGATTTTGATTCTTATGGTCCTGATGTATGGAACATAGATATGTTTACTCCTGATGAAATTTATACAGGGGCTAGAGGCTTGTTAAGTACTTTTGGGTATGATCATACTGGAAAAAAACTATCAGGAAATCCTAGTTTAAATGATTTTTTTACTAAGAAAGATGAGAATGGCAACTTTACAAGAGAGAATCCTTCATTTCAACCAATTTATATAGCAGGCTATATACAAGATAAATTTGCATTTGATGATTTAATTTTTAATGTTGGTGTTCGTATCGATAGGTATGATGCAAATCAGTCTGTGTTAAAGGATAAGTATTCATTGTTCCCTGTAAAGACTGTAGCTGAAATTGATGGAATACCTAATAGACCTTCTAATATTGGGGATGATTTTGTGGTGTATGTAAATGATGTTTCAGATCCTAAAGTTAGTCAGATTACAGGTTATAGAGATGGTGATACATGGTATAATGCTGATGGTGAAGAAATTTCTGATCCTGCAGTATTAAGTTCTTCGGGAATACCAAGTCCTTGGTTGGTTGATCCTAATAAAAATGATGTGTTTAGAGATTTAGATGAATCATCGTTTAAAGATTTTGAGCCGCAAGTAAATATTTCTCCTCGTGTCTCATTCTCTTTTCCAATTTCTGATGAAGCTTTATTTTTTGCACATTATGATATTTTAACTCAAAGACCATCTGTCGGTAATAGAATGGATTTGTTAAGTTATTTAAATTTTCAAGGAGGAGGGTTTAGCTATTTTGGGGTTAATAATCCTATTAATAATCCTGCTTTAAAAGCCGAACAAACTATTGATTATGAGTTAGGTTTTCAACAGAAGTTAAGTAATTATTCAGCTTTAAAATTGTCTGCTTTTTATCGTGAATTTAGAAATCAAGTACAAATGACTCAAGTTGTTGGTGCTTATCCAGGTAACTATTTTACTTATGAAAATATGGATTTTGGTACTGTAAAAGGAATGACAGTTAGTTTTGATTTAAGAAGAAAAGGAAATATTACTATGAGAGCTGCTTATACTTTGCAGTTTGCGGATGGAACAGGTTCTAGTGCTACTACTTCTTTAGGGCTTGTATCTTCAGGAAATGGTAATTTAAGAACGTTGGTTCCTCTTTCGTTTGATCAGAGGCATGCTGTGTTAATTTCTGCTGATTATAGATATGGTTCAGGAAAAAGTTATAATGGACCAGTATTATTTGGAAAACAAATCTTAAAAAATACAGGGGCTAACTTAACACTTCGTTCTGGTTCGGGAACACCTTATACTAGAAATGCTAGAATAGTAGGAACTCAAATTGCAGGACAACCAAACTCTCCTCAGTTAGGACAAATGAATGCTTCGCGTCTACCGTGGACTAATACGGTTGATTTAAAAGTTGATAAGAATATTGATATAAAATGGGGTAAAGGAGAGGATGAAGACAAGAAAGAAGCATCTATGAATGTTTATGTTCAGGTATTGAATTTATTTGATGCTTTAAACATTATTAATGTGTATAGTGCCACTGGAAATCCTGATGATGATGGGTTTTTGGATGCAGCTGAATGGCAGAATTTAATATCAACTATATCGGTGGATGAACAAGCATTTAGAGATTTATATATGATTAAATTGGCTTCAAACCCAAATAATTTTGCTCTACCTAGAAGAATTAGATTAGGTATTCAATTGAATTTTTAGGAAAATAAGATTTTAAATTAAAATAAATTATGTTAAAATATAAAACAATGAAAAAGCAGTTAATTTTAACTTTTATAGCTATAATATGTGTTATTACTACTGAAGCCCGTAATGTACCTGTATCAGG
>DEMN01000009.1 GCA_002359215.1 Flavobacteriales bacterium UBA2669
CCTGATACAGGTACATTACGGGCAGTTAAAGAAATTATTCCAAAACCTAAAACCATTAAACACAATAATATGATATATTTAATAATTTCTAATTTTTTAGAAGTTTTTAATAAATCAGAAATATTTTTTTTAGGAGTCTTTCCGATAATGTTTGAGATATTAGATGCTGTTTTCATAACAAAAGTTTTTTGTTTCGCAATGTAATATTACGTGCATCACACCAATTTTACTACTATAAATATAGGTTGTGTCGGTTCTAATATATAAACGGTAGGTTTTAGTTTATAAACGGTAATTAATGTATTTTTTGATTTGAAAGATAACTTTAGTTTGATTTGAATTGACGAACATTTTAGTCTTACTTTTGTTAAAACTTTAGCTTTATCATAAATATGAAAACCACTTATTGCCTAGACTTAACATCTTACAAGAGATTCAAAACCAGAGAAGTAATGGTAGGAAATATTGGAATTGGAGGTAATAATCCTATTCGTATTCAATCTATGACCACTACAGATACAATGAACACCGAAGCTACTGTTGATCAGGCTATCAGAATGATAAATGCTGGATGCGAAATTGTTAGGATTACAGCTCCCAGTAAAAAAGAAGCTGAAAATTTAGCTAATATTAAAGCTGAACTTAGAAAAAAAGGTTATAGCACTCCACTTGTTGCCGATATACATTTCACACCTAACGCTGCTGAAATTGCTGCTAAAATAGTTGAAAAAGTTAGAATAAATCCTGGTAATTATGCAGATAAGAAAAAATTTGAAACATTAGATTATACAGATGAATCTTATTATGAAGAATTAGAACGCATCAGAAAAAGTTTTGAACCCTTAGTAAAAATTTGCAAAGAACATGGTACAGCTATGCGTATTGGAACCAACCATGGTTCTTTATCCGATAGGATTTTAAGCAGATATGGCGATACTCCACTTGGAATGGTGGAATCTGCCATGGAATTTTTACGAATTTGTAGAGATTTAGATTACCATAATATTGTTCTGTCTATGAAAGCCAGTAATACATTAGTGGTTGTTCAGGCTTATCGTTTATTAGTTAACAAAATGATGGAGGAAGGAATGAATTATCCTTTACATTTGGGTGTTACCGAAGCTGGTGATGGAGAAGATGGTAGAATTAAATCGGCAGTTGGTATAGGAACACTTTTAGAAGATGGATTAGGAGATACCATTCGTGTTTCACTTACCGAAGAACCTGAGTTTGAAATTCCTGTTGCCAAAACACTAGTAGAAAGATATAGCAATAGAACTATAGAAACGCCTATAACTCCAATAAAAAAATATGCTATTAATCCTTTTGAATACAACAAAAGAAAAACCAATGAGGTATTAAATATTGGCGGTTCAAATGTACCAAGAATAATGGCTGATTTTAGCCTGAAAGAAAATATAAAACCAGCTTCACTTTTCGCGTTAGGATACAATTACTCTGTTCCTTTAGATAAATGGAATATTGGCGAAATGGCTTGCGATTATGTTTTTCTTGGCAACAAAATAATTGACTTTGAAGTGCCAGGAACACTAGGGTTGGTTTACCTTCATAAAACTTGGTTGACGCAAAAAAATAAGTTCAACACATTTCCTTTTATAGATTCAAAAGAATACCTCAACAACGTTGAAACACACGCAAAACTGAATTTTGTTTATGTAACGCTTAATCAACTTAATAGTACTTTCATTGATAAAATAAATAATGACAAAACTGCTGTATTGGTAATAGATACATACCACCCTCATGGTATGGCAGAGCAAAGAAAATTATTTAATGAACTAATCTTAAATAATTGTGATGTGCCCGTAATTATCGGAAGAGCTTATGGCAATTTAACTGATGAACAAATTCAACTTTACGCTTCTACCGACATGGGGGCTTTATTGGTGGATGGGCTTGGTGATGGAGTTTTTATTGCTGCGGAGAATTGTGGTAGTGACAACTTACTCAACAGCCTTGCTTTTGGCATTTTACAAGCAACACGTACTAGAATTTCAAAAACAGAATATATTTCTTGCCCTAGTTGCGGAAGAACACTTTTTGACTTGCAAGAAACCACAGCTAAAATCAGAAAAGTAACTTCTCACCTTAAAGGCGTGAAAATTGGAATTATGGGTTGTATTGTTAATGGCCCTGGAGAAATGGCTGATGCAGACTATGGGTATGTTGGTACGGGAGTAGGAAAAATAACGCTATACAAAGAAAAAAATATAGTAAAAAGAAATGTTCCTGAAAAAGAAGCTGTTGAAGAACTTATTGAGCTTATAAAATCGCATGGCGATTGGATAGAACCACAATAATTTTAATATGACAAATAACATCTTTTAATCTTTTTGTATTTACTTATTTTGCTCGACAAAAAAAAGAATTACAATGTCTGATTTTTCCTTAAAAGCTGAACTAAAAAATTATTTATTTATAATTGTTGGAGCTATATTTTTAGCTACCGGAATGGTTGGTTTTCTCATCCCAAACAAAATTGCAACCGGTGGAATTGCCGGACTTTCCATCATTTTTCACCATTTATTTGAATTACCTACGGGAGTAATTTTAATGCTAGTCAATATTCCGCTTTTGTTGCTTAGTCTAAATTATTTAGGGAGAAGATTTGCTGTTAGAACTATCATCACTATTGTAATAATAGCACTTTTTATTGATTTACTTGGTGAAATATATGCTATCGCTGCGTTTAGCGACAATACATTACTATCATCACTTTATGGGGGAGTTCTTGTTGGCATTGGTTTAGGATTAATTTTTAAAGGAGAATCTTCTGCTGGTGCAGGAACTATTATTGCCAAAATTTTAAATGAAAAAGCCAACATTAAAACCGGAGATGCTATTCTCATCCTCGATGCTCTTGTAGTTGTAGCTGCTGGGATAGTTTTTAAAGATATTGAATTGGCGTTATGGAGTTTAATAAGCATTTATGTAAGTGCTAAATTGATTAACTTATTACTTACCGGAAGCAAACATCAAAAAATTGTACATATTGCATTAGATCATCCAGAAAAATTACAGCAAAGAATTACTAAAGAGCTTGGTATAACTGGAACACTAATGCAAGGTAAGGACTTATACAACTCCAATCATAAAAATATTATTTTTATTGTAGTTGATAATAGTAAAATTAATATCCTCAAAAAAATGGTGCATGCCACAGCCCCAAATGCGTTAATGATAGTAATGGAAGCCACAGAATTACTTGGTTCTAGTAGGTACATTAATGGAGAACCTTATAAAAGAAAATTGTTTTTTTAAGCTACCAATTATTCAATTTACGTTGCTCTTGGAGCACTTCTGCAGGCACATCATGTTTCCCTTTAAACTCAATTAATTTACAATTGATATTCGCTTTTTCAAGAATAGCTTTTTGCTTATCAATTCTTTCTTGTGTTACATATTCATCATCATCGCCATACAACAAAAAAGAATTGGTATTAGTTTTTAATACTTCAAACTCCATATCATCAGGAAAAACACTTGCCCACAATATTAAATTAGCACAATTTATTTTATTATCACTTATCCACCTTGCTGCTGTTGCTCCTCCCTGCGAAAACCCAATAACATTCACTCTAACCTCGGTTAAATCTATTTGGCTGAGTAATGTTTCATATAAATTATTAAGATAATTCAAATAGTCTTGGATTTCATCTTCACGATTTTCTTTAGTCATCCAGCTTGCTCCAACTCTGCCACTAACTCCTGAAACATAAAAATTAGACAACCCTTCTGGAGCAACAACAAAGTTTTCTTCATCTGCTATCTCATCAAATTTATGAATGAAATAATTGGCATTATACCCATAACCATGCAATACAAACCATAGTGTTTTTGCTGTAGAAATATTTCCTAAGGAGTAATAATGTGCTGTTTTCTCAACAACAATTTTATGCTTGTGCTTTTTCATCACCATTTTTGGGAGGGTCATATTTTACAATAATACTTATCCAAATAGACCTAGAAACCCTAAAAATATAAGGCAGTAAAATCAGCAATGCAATTCCATTTAGCAATAAAAATAAGCCTAAAGAATAAATATCAAAAATTATAGTTATCGCAAAAATAGCAACACTCAACGCTACCGTCAACCCATAACTTACATACATAGCTCCAAAGTAAAAACCACTTTCCGGTTCAAAATCTTGCCCGCAATTCGAACATTCTTTTGACATATCAAAAAAACCTTTAACTCTATACATGTTTTTGTGTGTGAACATATCTCCTTTTCTACACTTTGGACATTTAAGCCCTAAAATACTTGACAACATTTTGATGATTTTTAAACTTTACAAAATTACTTATTAAAGCTTTATTAATAGTATTTGTAGCTAATGATTAATTTGTAATTTCGCACCCATGTTAGGAGTAAATGATTTAACCGTAAGTTTTGGAGAACGCTATCTGTTTGATGGCATTTCTTTTATTGTAAATAAAACCGATAGAATTGGTTTAGTAGGAAAAAATGGTGCTGGAAAATCCACCTTGTTAAAAATTATGGCAAGCGAGCAAGAGCCCGATAGTGGAACTATTTCTACTCCGGCAGGCTTTACTGTTGGCTACTTACCTCAGGATATGGATTTTATTTCCGGAAATACCGTAATTGACGAAACTAAATCTGTTTTTAAAGAAGTAAATGATATTAACGCCAAAATTGATGAAATTAATCACCAATTAGCTACGAGAGAGGATTATGAATCTGACAGTTATTTAGATTTGTTGAACCATTTGAACGATTACAACGAAAGGTTAAATGTGTTGGGTGGTTTTTCTATTGATGCCGATTGCGAAACCATTTTAAAAGGATTAGGTTTTACTCCAAAAGATTTTACACGACTTACAGATGAATTTAGTGGTGGATGGAGAATGCGTATTGAATTAGCTAAAATTCTGCTTACCAAATCGGATGTATTATTACTCGATGAGCCTACTAACCACTTAGATATTGAATCTATACAATGGTTAGAAGATTTCTTAAAAACCTATCCGGGAGGTGTGGTTTTGGTATCTCACGATAAAGCTTTTTTGGATAATGTTACTAACCGAACCATAGAAATTACCTTAGGAAAAGTTCACGATTACAAAGCGTATTATTCCAAGTATTTAGAGTTAAGAAAAGAACGTAGAGAACAACAAGTGGCTGCTTACAACAATCAGCAAAAACAAATACAGGATACCGAAAAGTTTATTGAAAGATTTAGATCTAAAGCCTCCAAAGCTGTTCAGGTACAAAGTAGGGTAAAACAACTCGACAAAATAGACCGAATAGAAATTGAAGAAGAAGATACCACTTCTATGCGTTTTTACTTCCCTCCTGCTCCACACTCCGGAAAAGTAGTTGTAGAAGCTATAAATATTGCTAAAAGCTTTGGCGAAAAACAAGTTTTTAAAGATGTAAATTTTTTTATTGAAAAAGGTAAAAAAGTAGCTTTAGTGGGTAAAAATGGTGAAGGTAAAACTACCATGAGTAAAATTATTGTTGGTGAATTAGAACACCAAGGAGAGTTAAAACTAGGACATCAGGTTAAATTAGCTTATTTTGCTCAGAACCAAGCTGAAGAACTAGATAAAGAATTAACTGTTTTTGAAACCATAGACAAAGTAGCTCACGGAGAAATTAGAAAACAAGTAAGAAACCTGTTGGGAGCTTTTATGTTTGGTGGCGAAGATGCTGATAAAAAAATTAAAGTACTTTCTGGTGGAGAGAGAGCTAGGGTGGCGTTGTGTAAACTAATGCTAGAACCAGTAAACTTATTGGTACTCGATGAACCAACTAACCACTTAGATATTAAATCTAAAGAAATTTTGAAAGCCGCCTTAAAACGCTATGATGGGACATTAATTGTTATTTCTCACGATAGGGATTTTCTGGATGGATTGGTTACCGAAATGTATGAATTTACTAACGGAAATGTAAAACAATTCTTAGGCGATGTTTATGAATTCCTTAAATCTAAAAAAGTAGATTCTATTAAAGAGTTTGAAAGAAAAGAAAAGCAAGTGGCCGAACAAAAAAGTAACACTTCTGAGAATAAACTCAGTTACGAAGAAAGAAAAAATAAAGATAAAGAACTTAGAAAAGCTGAAAATGCGGTTAAGAAGTCAGAAGATTTAATTACTAAATTGGAAGAGAAAATTAAAAAAATAAATGAACAGTTATTAGATCCTACTACCTATTCGCAAGAATTAGTAGATGAATTTACCGCACTTAAAAAAGAGTTGGAAACTGCTGAAAATAATTGGGAAAAAGCTCAAGAAGAATTGGAAAAGTTGGTGGATTAGTTTTTTAACTTTCTCTATGCATCAATTTCTTAGCAAAATTTTCAAAAATCGTCTTTTTCTCTTTTGGTGCTTCAATGCTATCTAAATGTGCTATGGCAGTATTGTAGAAATGATTCATCTCATCAATAGATTTTTCTTTAATCTTTAATTGATTGTAGATGGATTTTACTCTGGTAATTTTATTTTCGGGAGATAAGGTTTTAGAGTTTAAACAAAACTCCAATTCTTTTCTCAACGCTCCGTTAGCTAATTCCATGGTTTTTAACAACAAGTATGTTTTTTTATTCGCCAAAATATCTCCACCTACTTGCTTACCAAATTTTTCAGGATTTCCGTAAACGTCTAAAATATCATCCATCAACTGAAAAGCAACACCTATGTTTTTACCAAATTCATAAAAATGCTTAGCATCACTTTTTGATGCTCCTGCTATTATTGCTCCCATTTTCAGACTAGCCCCTAATAAAACTGCTGTTTTCAGTTCTATCATTTTCAAGTAATCATCAATAGTAACGTCAGCAGCTTTCTCAAAAAGCATATCGTATTGCTGTCCTTCGCAAACCTCTACTGCGATTTTATTAAACAATTTTAGAAGTTCTGGCAATACAGCAGCATCGCAAGCAGCTAATAATTGATAGGCTTCAACCAACATCACATCGCCAGATAAAATGGCTGTATTTACATCCCACTTTTTAAAAACGGTTGGTTTCCCTCTTCTTATTGGGGCATTGTCCATAATATCATCATGAACTAAAGTGAAATTGTGAAATATTTCTATCGCCAAAGCAGCATTCATAGCTTTTTCAACTTTTCCATTAAATAAGTCATTTGCCAATAAAAGTAATCCTGGACGAATTCTTTTGCCACCTAATGAAAGTGTATAATTTATAGGATCGTAAAGCGATTGAGGTTGTTTCTTAAAAGCATTTTTTTTTATTGCTTCTTCAACAATATGAATGAAGTTAGTCAGTTTATCCATTACTTTTTATAGAATAAAAGAGGTGTTGCTCAATACTTTCTTCAACCCTTCCTCCAAGGTATATATTTTGTTATTCCCCAATAGTTGCTTCATTTTAGTAATATCAGGTTTTCTTCTTGTCATATCACCTTCTTCTAAAGGTGGCAAGTGCACTATTTTTGAAGATGAACCTGTTAACCTAATAATGAGTTTTGCTAACTCTAAAATAGAAGTTTCTATATCATTACCAATATTAATAGTTTGATTGACATATTCATCACTAAAAGCAGCTTTTATAGTCGCTTCAACATTGTTTTGCACATAACAGAACGTTCTAGTTTGAGAACCATCTCCATAAATAGTAATATCATTATTATTAAGTGCTGCATTAATAAATTTAGAAATAACAAAGTCCTTACTTTGCTTTGGTCCGAAAGTATTGAAAAACCTATAAATCACATAATCTAAATCATATTCTTGCTTGTACGATTTTAAAAAAGCCTCGCCAACGTTTTTCACAATAGCATAAGGCAAACGTGAATTTAGTGGTGTAGTTTCTTCATTTTGAGGATATTCAACAGGTTCTCCATACACTTCAGAAGAAGAGGAGTAAATTACTTTTTTTACCCCTGTATTTTTTGATAATTTTAGAATATTCTCAATCCCATTAATATCTTTTAAAACTTCTATAGGATTTTCTAAAGTGCGTTGAACACCAACTAAAGCGGCATAATGAAAGACATAATCGAATGAAAAAGTATGAAAGACACTGCGTATTTCATCCAGTTTGTTTACATCACATTGAATAAATTTGAGGTTGTTTGTTGGAGCATTCGGCAGTTTATTTTTATCTCCTGTTTTTAAATTATCAACAACCACCACAAAATTATTGGCGTCTTTAATCAATCCTTCAACTAAAGAACTTCCTACAAAACCAGCTCCACCAGTAACTAATATGATTGTTTTATCACTCATTTACAATTTCCATTAGGTAAGTGCCATAGCCACTTTTAATCAATGGCTCTGCTAATTTAAGTAATTGTTCTTTAGTAATAAAACCTTTTCGGTAGGCAATTTCTTCTAAACAGCCAATTTTCAATCCCTGACGTTCTTCAATAACCTGAACAAACTGCGATGCTTGCATTAATGACTGATGGGTTCCGGTATCTAACCATGCAGTTCCTCTGTCTAGAATACCAACCTCCAACTGGCTTTTTTCTAAGTAGATTCTGTTGATATCCGTAATCTCATACTCACCTCTGGCACTTGGCCTTAGTGTTTTAGCTATTTCTACTACTTGGTTATCATAAAAATATAAACCTGGAACAGCAAAATGAGATTTTGGTTTTAGTGGTTTTTCTTCAATAGAAATCGCTTTATTATTTTCATCGAACTCTACAACTCCATAACGTTGTGGGTCAGAAACATGATAAGCAAAAACAACTCCACCTTTAGGTTCTCTCAATTCAACTAATAATTGTTCTAGACCTGTTCCATAAAAAATGTTATCTCCCAAAATTAAAGCAACACTATCATCACCAATAAATTTTTCACCAATAACAAAAGCTTGTGCTAACCCATTTGGTACTTCTTGTACTTCGTATTCAAACTTACACCCAAACTGAGAACCATCTCCTAACAAAGTTTTAAAACTTAAATTATCATGAGGTGTTGTAATGATAAGAATTTCCCTAATTCCGGCACTCATCAATATTGAAATAGGGTAGTAAATCATTGGTTTATCGTAAATTGGCATTAACTGCTTACTAACAGCTAATGTTAATGGGTGGAGACGGGTTCCTGAACCTCCGGCTAATACTATTCCTTTCATGTGTGTTAAGGTTTAAGGTGTTTCTTCTTCAGGTAATTTTTTCTTTTTCTTTACTTTCAGTTTAGAAATATCAATATCTTCTTCCTCATCTAATACACTTATTAAAGGTTCTTTTCTAAACGCTTTAGTGGTTAATGCTTTATCTAACGATAATAAAAATGAAGGCAACAATACTAAGTCTGCAAAAACAGCAAATAAAATAGTAAGTGAAACTAATGTTCCAAGAGCAACTGTACCCCCAAAGCTAGAAACAGTAAATACTCCAAACCCGAAAAACAAAATAGTTGACGTATAAATCATACTAAACCCTGTTTCTCTAAGTGCTAAAATTGCAGCTTTTTTAATACCTAATCTGTGAATTTTAAGTTCTTGTCGATATTTAGATAAAAAATGAATGGTATCATCTACCGAAATACCAAAAGCGATACTAAAAATTAAGATGGTAGAAGGTTTAATAGCAACGCCTAAATAACCCATAATGGCAGCTGTAGTTAGTAAAGGTAAAAAGTTAGGAATTAAAGAAACCAATACCATTCTCACTGAAGAAAACAAGATTGACATTAATATGGCTATCAAAAAAATAGCTAGCGATAAACTGGTAAATAAATTTTCAATAAGATAACCTGTCCCTTTTAAAAAAGTCACACTAGTTCCTGTGGTATAAACATCATAGTCTTCTTTAGGGAAGATATCATCAATAATGGGTTGAATCTCATTTAATATTTCATCCATTTCCTTAGTGCCAACATCTGCCATTTGAAAACTTACTCTGGTATATTGATTAGTTGAATCTATAAATGAAGCGAAATTTCCTTTTTCATTATCATTACCTACAAAGGTTTTTAATTTATTTAACTCAGATGCCGGAGGTAAAATATAAAATTTTGGTTTCCCATTTTTATACGATTGATAGGCAAACTTTATAGCTTCAACTATAGATAATGGCTTTGAAAACTCCTTATATTTCGCCATTTCTTTCTGAAACTTCTGTATCTTATATAAGGTTTTAGCATTATCAGAAAAAACGCCATTTTTTTCTTTGGTATCTATCATTACCTCAAAAGGCATTACGCCATTAAAACCTTTTTCAAAAAATTTTAAATCCTCAACAATCGGATCGTTTTTAGGTAAATCGTCTATAAGGTTACCTGTTGTAGTCATTTTACTAATACCAAACAAGCTAAATACAAGAATCAAAATAGAAACAACATATACTTTTTTTCTGTGATTGAGTACAATTACCTCAACAAAATCTACCACTTTACCCATGATTTTATTTTCAAGATGCTTGGTATGACGTTTCTTAGGTGGCTTTAGGAAACTAAAAATAATTGGAATAAGAAAAATTGACAATATAAATACCAAGAAAATATCTATAGCCGCAACGATACCAAATTCTACCAACATAGCACTTTTGGTAGAAATAAAAGTTGCAAAACCCAATGCAGTGGTTGTATTAGTAAGGAAAATAGCATTTCCTGTTTTTTCAATTACCCTACTTAGTGCTTTTATCTGGTTGTTGTGTTTTTTGTATTCTCTATGATATTTGTTTAATAAGAAAATACAATTAGGAATACCTATAACTATAATAAGTGGTGGGATTAGACCTGTTAAAAGCGTAATTTCAAAATCAAATAGAGATAAAACACCTAGTGACCAAACTACACCAATGCTTACAACTAGCATAGAATACATCATTACCTTAAAAGAACGGAAAAACAAATATAAAATAAGCGAAGTTATTAATACAGAAAGCAATAAAAACAATTCTACTTCATCGGCAACTTTAGTGGTTGAATTCGCCCGAATATAAGGCAACCCGGATTTATAAGTTTTAACTCCTGTTTGTTGTTCAAATTCTGCTACTTCCTCATCAATTCTTTCAAAAAGTTCATTTCTGTATTTAGAATCCAGCACTTCCCTATCTAATGTAATTAAAATAAGTGTTGCATGAGTGGTATCATTATATAAAAACCCATTATAAAATGGTTGTTGGTGAATAGCTTTTTTAATCTCATTAACCTCTTCCTGAGTAGTAGGCTTTTTTTGTACAATTTGATGAAAATCAAATTTTTTGCTTTCGTAGTTTTTCTTAAGTGTGTAAGCATTGGCTACCGAAAGAGCTTCTGTAACACCATTTACTTTTATTAATTCTCCATCTTTTTTAAAGTCTACTTCAATTTTCTTGATGTCTTGAGTTAAATCAAACCAAGCATTAAAATTGTTGAGTTGATATATGTTGGAATTGTCTATTCCTACAACAACCATACTTCCATCTTTACCAAAAATTTTTTTAAACTTATCGTATTCTTTATAAGTGGGATCCGATTTAGGAAGAATTTGAGCCATTTCATAGCTCATCCGGGCAAACTGAGCTTGATAAGCCATGAATACTGTTGCCAATCCAATTAAGATAAGGAACAATAATCTATTTCGTAATATTATTCTTGAAAAATTAAACCACATATATTATTCCCCGGATACCATTTTAAGCAAAAATCACAATTATTAGATAACCAAATGGGGTTTTAAAGATTATTTAACAACTATATCAATTTGAATTAGTGAGTTTCTATTTTTGTTGTTGCCTGTGGTTTTTCTAACTTAACATAAGGCAAATAGTGAATTCTCATGGCATTAGGCATATAATTTTTCACCTCACTTTGAATTAGCTGATATCTTTCATAATACCAAAGTGGAATAATCGGCACTTCATTAGCAGCAATTTGATCTGCTTCTAAACACAATTCCATTTTTCTTGTTTCATCAGTTGTTTCCATTGCTTCTTTATAAGCTTTATCAAAAGCCGCATTTTTATATCTAGAATCATTTGGATAAGATGATTTATCTAAAGATTCACTTACATAACCTCCATATAACAAAGAAAGAAAGTTAAGTGGGTCTGGAAACTCAGCCAACCAAGAAGAAACAACAATACTTGCATTATTAGAGCTTTTATATTTAAGCATTTCTGATAACGACATAGAAGTTACCTCAGCGTTGATATTTAAATTACTTTTAAGTTGTTTTTGAATTTCAAGAGCAACACGAACAGAAACACTTTCTTTACTAGAAACAATTTCTAACTTAGGAAATGCTTTATTTGGACCAAATCCAGCATCTATTAATGCTTTTTTAGCTTTTTCAACATCATACTCAATTCCTATAATAGATGAATAATCATAATCTTTTACCGCAGGGGGTACAATTCCATTTACTGCTGGACCGTAAGCCTCTCCTTTTAAAACTCTATCAACTATTTTATTTTTATCTATGGCTAAGGCAAAAGCTCTTCTCAATTTCACATTATCAAATGGAGCTATAGCTGTATTAAAATTTAAATAAGTAATCGCTAATTCTTTGTTTCTTGCCAACACATACTGAGCAGGCTTATTTTGAAAAGCACTGATATTCTCCTGAACTAAATTGTTTATTTCTTCAACAGGAATATTTTCTAAAATATCAATTTTTCCTTCTTTAAATGCTGCTAATCTCTCTCTTCCTTCTACAATATAATTATATTTAACTCCCGCAACATAAGGCAATTGATTCCCATTATCTTTTAAATGGTAATTATTGTTTTTATTTAATGTAATGCTTTTTTCTGTATCTAATGATTCATCGTAAACAAACGGACCTGTACCAACTACAGCATTTGCACTAATAGCCTCTTCACAAACAATTGCACTAAAAGGAGTTGCCAACATTTGTAAAAAACTTGAAGATGTTTTTGATAAAGTAATTTGTACCGTATAATCGTCAATTGCTTTAACACCTCTAAATTCAGCGTTGCTTCCTGAGTTTAATTCTTTTACTCCCGCAATTACTTCATTAAACAAACTAAAAGCATAGTTATTTTCATGTTCCGTGCATATTCTTTTAAAAGTAAAAACCACATCTTTTGCAGTCACCTCTTTACCTTTTCCTCCATCAAAACAAGCGTTATCATGGAAATAAATTCCCTTATTCAAATGAAAAGTATAAACCAAACCTGCACCGTCAACTTCCCAAAATTTTGCTAAAACTGGTTTTAATGATAAATCATTTTCATCAAAACGAAGTAACCCTTCAAAAATTTGACTTTGTACCTGAAACGAATTTACATCTATAATTTCTATAGGATCTAATGTTTGATAAGCATCCGAAACGGCAAAATCAACTATATTTGTGGTATTACTTTCTGATTTGTCTTTTACCTCTTTATCGTCTTTTTTAGTTGTATTGTCATCTCCGCACGAAAATAGAATGAATGATGCTAAAGCTATGTATAATAATCTTGTTGGTTTCATAATAATTTTTTTGAGGGTTCAAATATACAAAATAGCTAAAACATATTTGAAATTAAATAGATAAATCGTCAAAACATATCTATTAATGTATTCATTCAACAAATTAATCTAAAATCAACTACCATTAAAGAAAAAGTTAAGTACCTTTGTGTTTAAACACACATTTTAATTTTATGTTAAAAACACATCACTTTCATATCCCTGTTATGGGAATTGGCTATACGATAGACACTCCTGTAAAAGTAGCACATTTTGGCATTTCATCTGTTATTTCTTTAGGAGATGATGGGCTTATTGAAAGAATGAGAGCTTTTTATTGTAAACAACTTAATCTTCCCTACATAGAAATAGACAATGATACAGAGGATTATCGAGCCAAAAGAATTACCGCTTATTTGAATCTAATAGACCAAATTGTTCAACAGAATTTTAATGCTCTTAAAAAAGAATCTTTTACGCCTGAAAGTAACCTAACAAAATACTTCGAAATACTTCCTGACTCTTCTCCTCTGAGAAAAGATTACTTAGCAATGCTTAAAGAAACTGATGCTTCAAAAAAAGAAACATTACAAAAAGAACTTAAAAACAGTATGGAAGCAGGTTCAATTGACGTGAACATTATGACCAAGTTGGACAAGGATAATTATACCAAAAAAGGCGAAAAAATGCCTATAGAATATAATGATGCTCATGCTGCCGTTAGAGGTTTTGCTCATAGTACATTAAATTCCGGGTTGGTACTTTCCGCAGGATTAAGTCCTAGACTATACTCCTACTTATCAAAATTCGATTGCTTTTTTCCAGATGAAAATGGCAACTTAGATAAAAAAATTATTCTTAAAGTAAGTGATTACCGTTCTTCTTTAATTCAAGGTAAGTTTTTAGCCAAAAAAGGATTATGGGTTTCTGAATATAGAGTAGAATCAGGCTTAAATTGTGGTGGACACGCTTTTGCTACTAATGGGTTTTTAATGGGACCTATTTTAGATGAATTTAAAAACAACAGAGAAGCATTAATTAAAGAAGTTCATACTATATTAAATGAGAGCTTAAACCAACAAAAACGACCAACAGCAAAACAACCTCTTAAGCTATTAGTTACCGCTCAGGGAGGTGTTGGAACTGCTAAAGAACATAACTTTTTACTTACAAAATACAACTTAGATAGCATTGGTTGGGGAACCCCATTTTTATTAGTTCCTGAAGCTGTTAATGTGGATAACGAAACTTTCAAGAAACTATCAACTGCAACAGAAGATGACCTTTATTTAAGTAACATTTCACCTATTGGTGTTCCTTTTAATTCATTAAGAGGTAATACTAAAGATATTGAAAAAGAAGAAAAAATCGCTGCAGGAAAGCCTGGAAGCACATGCCCTAGCCAGTATTTAAAATTATATAACACAGAGTTTACAGACAGACCTATTTGTGTTGCTTCAAGACAATATCAAAAACTTAAAATTGAAGAACTTAACAAAAAAAACCTACCTGATGCTCAACATCAAAAAGAGTTTGAAAAAATAACTGTTAAATCTTGTATTTGTGCTGGATTGGTTATGACACCTTATATTGAGCATGACATGCTTAAATCTTCTGATGGAAAAGGTATATCTGTTTGTCCGGGACCTAACATGGCATATTTCTCTAAAAAATCTACTATAGCAGAAATGGTAAGCCATATTTATGGTAGAATTAACTTATTAAACGATACTTACCGTCCAAATCTTTTTGTGAAAGAACTGAGCATGTATGTTGATTATTTAAAAAGAGAAATCAACGAATCTATAGATGCTATTAACGAAAAGAAACAAAAATACTTTGAAGAATTTAAAGACAATCTTATTTCCGGTATTGAATACTACAAAGAAATAGTTGATGATATGAAAGAGGAATCTGATATCTACAAAGCTAAAATGGTAGAAGAACTGGAAAAGTATTACTACAAAGTTAACGACATTAGTCTTCCTGTTTATCAAGAAGTGACCGTTAAAGGGTAAGGAGTTTTTAAACTTTTTACATAAAATAAAAAAACATCGCTGAATCAGCGATGTTTTTTTATACCTAATATTTATTATAATTATTAGTTCTTAAATACTTTTTGAACATAATTAATAGTTGCATTTTCTACCTTTAAAAAGTAAATCCCTTTAGATTCATTCTCTAAATTCAACATCAACTTTGTTCCTGAAAATTTACCTTGAGCAACGGTTTTTCCATCAATACTCATTAAGGTATAATGTACTGATGAAACAGTAGATGAGAAATCAACAGTTATAATTCCATTAGTTGGATTTGGATAAACATTAACACTTGCTTTACTTAACTCATCAATTCCAACAACATTAACATTCTCACAAGCTGATGTGTCAACACAGTTTCCTACAGTAATTTCTACTGCATAATTTCCGGTAACTGTTGCTGTAAAACTTTGAGATGTTTCTCCATTAATTACTGCATTTCCATTATCACAATCTAACCATTGGTAAGACGCTCCTGTTTCATTTGCTGTAATGGTATTACCACTCACCGTTGTAGTATTATCTATTGCTGGACTAACAGTCAAGTTAATAGTTACAGTTGAATCACATCCATTTGGTCCAACATTCGTAAATACCTCAGTAGCTCCACTAACAGTTGTATTGTAGGTGGTTCCATTAACAACAATACTATCACCAAAACAAATTGTTTGATTAATAGTTCCTGTTAAAGCAGATAAAACAGTTAAGTTAATCGTTACTGTAGAGTCACAATTGTTTGGACCAACATTCGTAAACACCTCTGTTCCTGATGGGTTGCCCGCATTATATGTTGTTCCATTTACGACAACACTACCATTGTTACAGATAGTATTGGTAACAGAACCAGTTAAGGCAGGCAACACATTTACCGTTACATTGCCACAACTTCCAGGAGTTACGCAATTCCCTTCTCCTCTAATAAAGTAAGTAGTGCTTGGTCCAGTGGGTGTTACCACATAACTACTATTTGCCGTTGAATCTACAATAGTTCCTCCACAAGAGCTAGTATAGATATACCATTTACTAGCATCATTTAAATTACCAGTAATTGTTAATGTAGTGGTTGATCCATCACAAACGGTAGTTGGGTTAGTAGATACTGTAGGAACATCCGGGTTGTTACAAGAAGGCGCACATACATTAGCAACCCCAGGACTAGCTAAAACAGGAAAACCATTAATAGTAATATTAGCACTGGTAGTACATGCAGACCAATTTGACCCTATGTTGTTATCAGTATTTACATCACATAAAATTAAAGAAGCTCCTCCTCCATCTGGTTGACCGGCTGATGAACCTGATGGCCATGGGGCTACATCATCATAAAAAACCGAGTCAATAATTGTTCCTGCAGGGTTTTTAATCACTATACTTTCACCAGCATTACTAAGTCCACTTGTAAAAACACCATCTGCACTAAATCCATAAGTATTAAAAAATCCACTACTATCAATTGTAATAACATAATATGCACCTGCAGCTAAACTTACATTTGGGAATGTGTAAATTCCACCCGTACAAGTAAAATTAAGTAAATTAACCGCATTAGCTCCATTGTTATATATTTCTATAAACTCACTTGTATCAGTTCCTGATTCAGGTGGATTATACATAATTTCTGTTATTACTAAATCAGTAGGTGTATTAAGCATAAGCGTATCAGAACTACTACAATTAACTCTCCAACCAAAAAGCGTATCTTTTAATGTAACTGTATAAGGTTGTACAAGATTATAATTGTTGTTAGTATTAATAGCATTAACTTCCGGACTTCCATCACCAAAATCATACGTATAAGACAATTGAGTAGAAGCAATAAATGCAGCCTGATTGTACATTCTATCTTGTAATATCGGAGATGAATTATCAGTAAATGTTACATTTGTTGGAGCTGTATTAAAATATAGTGGATTAGCTGAAAAATCTGAAGTTAAATCATAAGAAACATGTGGTAATACTAACGGGTCAGCATCAAAAAGAACACCACCAATATTTACATTGTAAGAACGAGTCCATGTTCCAAATAAATCTACTCCAGCTAGCCATTCTTGTCCACCGTCTGCAGCAGTCCATGAATTACAAACCATTCCCATCCCGTTAGCAGAATAGTTTCCAACTACAATTACATAAGGTTGGTTCACTGTAACTGGAGAAGCAAAAGAAATACTTTTCTCTAATGCAGCTAATGAACCACCTCCAAATGTAGTATCTATTGTAATTGTTCCACTTGCCAATGCCGTTCCGGTAGGCATTGAATCAGTTCCTGCCAAATATAGCTCAACAGTAACATTTAATGTTGTACCACCAGTAGCATCTAGTTTATAAGCATAAAATGTCGCTCCATGAACAGTTATAGCTTGAGGCGCATTATAATATTGTGATAATGCTTGAGCAGAAGTTGCATTATTAATATTTAATGACTGTAAGCCTGTTGCTTTTGCCAATGTATAATCAAGCGTATCATTATTACAAGTAGTAAGTCCTTTGTTAATTACATTGCTTTGCTTACTACCTGTCCCAAAAGAAATTGTTCTATTATCTTGTTGTAGTTGTGCTTGGGTACTTATAAACATACCCACACAAAATAAAGAAAGTATTAGTTTTTTCATAGTTTTTTATTTTTAAGTTTTTTGCATAGTTAATTATAAAATTTCATCTAATCAAATTTAAATTGCTAAGTAATGATTAAGGTTAAGTTAAATTACCACATTCACAATTTTCTTCGGCACTACAATTACTTTTTTAGGAGCTTTACCTTCCAAGTATTTTTGAGATTGTTCGTTTGCCAATACTTCTTTCTCAATGTCTTCTTTACTCATATCGGCAGGAAGTTCTAACATAAAACGCATTTTTCCATTAAAAGAAACCGGGTATTTATGATTGCTTTCTACCAAATAAGCATCATTATGCTTAGGAAAAACAGCATAGGTAATGCTTTCGGTATTACCCAATTTTGCCCACAATTCCTCTGCAATGTGCGGAGCATAAGGTGCTAAAATAATCAATAGTGGTTCTAAAATCTCACGTTTATTGCATTTTAAAGCAGTCAGTTCATTCACACATATCATAAAAGCAGAAACTGGCGTATTAAAAGAAAAACGCTCTATGTCTTCTTTTACTTTTTTAATGGTTTTATGTAAACTCTTCAATTCCTCATTAGTAGGAGTTTCATCAGAAACATTAAAACCATTATCATCATGAAACAAACGCCATAGTTTTTTTAAAAAGCCATGCACCCCCGTAATTCCTTGCGTATCCCAAGGCTTGTGTTGCTCTAATGGTCCTAAAAACATTTCGTAACAACGCAAAGTGTCTGCTCCAAAAACCTTTACTAAATCATCTGGCGTTTGTACATTGAATTTAGATTTGGACATTTTATCTATTTCTCTTTTACAGATAAAGTCACTATTATCGTTAGGAAAGAAAATAGCGTTTTTATGTCCTTCTCTCCAATTTTTAAATTGCTCTTTATCTAATTTGTCTCCATCTAAATAGTTAATATCTACATTAACAAGTGATGATGAATAGTTAAGTTGAAATACATCATCTTCATCAAATTCAGTGAAATAATCAATAACTTTATCTTCTTGTTTTTTTTTAATAAAATCATAAAGTTTTTTGGCATTAGGAGTTAGTTCATTAACCTTAAACTTTTTATCAATCTCTTTCAGTTCACTTGAATAATTAGCAGAAACATATATTATATAATCTTCTTGTCGTCTATTTGTGGTATCTGGAATTATTCTATAAACCAACGCACTATTCCCCTGAATCATTCCTTGGTTAATCATTTTTTGAAAAGGTTCATCAAAAGGGATGTAGCCTAAATCGTGTAAAAACTTCGTCCAAAAACGAGCGTACAATAAATGTCCGGTAGCGTGTTCTGCTCCACCAATGTATAAATCTACATTTTGCCAGTAATCTACTTTTTCTTTGGCAACAAACTCATTGTCGTTGGTTGGATCCATATAGCGTAAAAAGTACCAACTGCTTCCTGCCCATCCCGGCATGGTGTTATACTCCATTCGCTCTCCCGGGCATGCTACATTCCAATCTTCTTTTTTTGCACGAGCCAACGGTGGCTGCCCATCCTCGGTAGGCAAATACTTATCTACTTCCGGCAATACCACAGGCAAATCCTTATCATCAATTAAATAAGGCACTTCATTTTTGTAATACACAGGAAATGGTTCTCCCCAATAGCGCTGACGAGAAAAAACCGCATCTCTTAATCTGTATTGCGTTTTGCCTTTGCCTATACCTCTTTTTTCAATTTCGGCAACGGCTTTTTTTATGGCATCTTTTGCAGGTAAATCATTCAAGAAATCTGAATTAGCAATAACAGCATCTTTCTCGGCATAAGCCCCTTCCGAAATGTCTTTGTCTTTAAAAATGTTTTTAATTTCTATTCCAAAATGAGTAGCAAAATCCCAATCGCGCTGGTCGCCACAAGGCACCGCCATTACGGCTCCCGTTCCGTAACTTGCCAGCACATAATCACCTATCCAAATTTGCACTTTATCTCCCGTAAAAGGATGAATAGCATACGCTCCCGTAAATGCACCCGTAATATTTTTAATATCTGACTGTCGGTCTCTTTCCGATTTTAATGAAGCAGCTTTTTGATAAGCTTCCACCTCAGCTTTTTGTTCGGGAGTAGTAATTTCATTTACTAAAGGATGTTCCGGTGCTAATACCATAAACGACACACCAAAAATAGTATCTGGTCTTGTTGTAAAAACCTCAATTTTAGATGTTGAATTTTGAACTTGGAACTCAACTGACGCTCCCACACTTTTTCCAATCCAATTTCTTTGTACATCTTTAATCGATTCTGACCAATCCAAACCTTCTAAACCAGAAAGTAAACGCTCGGCATAAGCAGTAATTCGCATGCTCCACTGACGCATTAGTTTTTGTTCAACAGAATGTCCGCCACGCTCAGAAACGCCATCTTTAATTTCATCATTGGCTAATACGGTTCCCAAAGCGGGACACCAGTTTACCCACGTATCCGATAAAAAAGCAATGCGATAATTCAATAACATTTTTTGCTGCTCTTCTTCGCTCCATCTGTTCCAATCTTCCGCTGAAAAATGTTCTACATCAGCACTTTCTGCATTTACATTTGTGTTTCCGTTAGTTTTAAATTGTTCTATTAAGGTATCTATTTTTTCTGCTTTGTCGGTAATTTTATTGTACCACGAATTAAATAATTGCTTAAAAATCCATTGCGTCCATTTGTAATAATTCGGATCAGAAGTTCTAATTTCTCTGTCCCAATCAAACGAAAAACCTATTTTATCTAATTGATTTCTGTAGCCTGGAATTACATTTCCTTGTTTGTCCACACCACCTTCAATATTTACTTTAGTAGTAACGGCAGGATGCTGACCGGTTTGTATAGCATATTGTTCAGCGGGTAATCCAAACGAATCGTAACCCATTGGATGCAATACATTATACCCCTGCAAACGTTTATAACGAGCAAAAATATCAGAAGCAATGTAACCCAGTGGATGGCCAACATGCAACCCTGCTCCCGAAGGGTAAGGAAACATGTCTAACACATAGTATTTTGGTTTTACACTATTATCTTTTGCCGCATAAGTTTTGTTTTCTTCCCAATACTTTTGCCATTTCTTTTCAATCTCGTTAAATTGATATTGCATCGTTAATAAGTCTTTAAATGAGGTGCGAAATTAACAAATAATAGCTGTATTTTTGTTGGTGAATTTGGAAAAGACGCTATAATAATTTCTCGCAAAGACGCTAAGACGCAATAGGTATGACAGAAAATGAATTATCAAAAATAATTGTGAATACTGCTTATCAAATTCATTATGAACTTGGCCCAGGATTGCTTGAATCGGTATATGAGGAAATAATGTCTTATGAATTATGTGAACAAGGGTTAAAAGTTGAAAGACAAAAAGGAATTCCAGTAATTTGGAACGATTTGAAAATGAATGTTGGTTTTAGGGCAGATTTAATAGTTGAAAACAAAGTAATAATTGAATTAAAATCCGTTGAAGCAATTGCTCCAGTACACCCCAAACAACTACTAACCTATTTAAAACTAACTGATTTAAAATTAGGCTTATTAATTAATTTTAATGAACCATTAATAAAAAAAGGAATAACAAGAATTGTAAATAATTTATAACCTTTGTACAACATATTTTAAATAACTATTAAAAAAAATTGCGTCCTTGCGTCTTTGCGAGAGCCGTAATTTGAAATAAAAACTTAAAACTAATTATGTCGGCTAATCATCAATCTCATACCAAAAGAAGATTAATTTCTTCCTACTTTACCACTATCATCAGTATTTCGTTAGTGCTTTTTATGTTGGGAATATTAGGATTAATCTTATTAAACACACAACAAATTTCTAATCATGTAAAAGAAAACATTGGTTTTTCTATTATCCTTAAAGGCGAAATTAAAGATGTAGACATTAACCAAATTAAGAAAACCTTAGATGCTGAAACCTATGTAAAAGCAACACACTTTATCCATCCTGATTCTGCTGCTGCTGACCTAAAAAGGGACTTAGGTGAGGATTTTATTAGCTTTTTGGGCTATAATCCACTACTACCTTCTATAGATGTAAAACTAAATGCCGATTACGCCAATACCGATAGCTTAAGCATTATTGAAGCCGACTTATTAAACAATCCTAATATTAAAGAAGTAATTTATCAAAAAGATTTAGTGAGTTTGGTTAATCAAAATGTAAAGAAAATTAGTTTTTACATGCTAGCTTTTAGTGGCTTACTGCTTTTTATTGCGACAGCACTTATTAACAACACCATCCGATTATCTATTTACTCTAAACGATTTTTAATAAAAACCATGCAGCTGGTAGGTGCTCGCCATTCTTTTATTAGGCGACCATTTGTATTGCAAGGAATTGGCAACGGTATTGTCAGTGCATTTATCGCTATAAGTTTAATTATTGTGGTATTGTATTACTTCCAACAGCAATACCCTGAGTTAATTGATTTCAGAAATTTTGAGCTTTACGGAGCACTTTTCCTAATTATGATAGTATTGGGAATATTAATTTCGTGGATTTCTACCAACTTAGCAGTACGCAAATACCTGAGAATACAAACCGGAGATTTGTATTAATTCCTTTTATTTTGCTGAGTAAAAAATAAAATTGCTCCAATAATGGGCAACAATATTATTACCCACAACCAATTTCGTTTAGCTTTAGGGTTATTAAAATGGGTTCTGTTGACTTCAGAAAAAGCCCATCCTGAAAGAAAGAAGCCTAAAAGCAATAATATTAATATTAGTCTAGCCATGAGTTAACTTAAAATAATAATGCAAAGTTAATTAATAAAATATCTAAAATTCTACTTTTAATTTAGTGTGATATGCTTATTTTTATGCCCCATAAAAAGATAACCTTATGAACAAGATATTAGTAGCCAATAGAGGAGAAATTGCTTTAAGAATAATGCGTACTTGCAGAGAAATGAACATTAAAACTGTTGCTATTTTTTCTGAAGCCGACAGAGATGCTCCTTTCGTAAAATATGCCGATGAAGCAGTTTGTGTTGGACCTCCTCCTTCTAATCAATCTTATTTAAAAGTAGATAAAATTATTGAAATTTGTAAGGAATTAAATGTTGACGGGCTACACCCGGGCTATGGATTTTTATCTGAAAATGCCGAAGCTACCAGAAAAATTACTGAAGCAGGTATTACTTTTATAGGACCTTCACCCGAAGCAATGGAATTAATGGGAAGCAAGTTAGCTGCGAAAGCTGCGGTAAAAAAATACAACATTCCTATGGTTCCTGGTACAGATGAAGCCATTGACAACATTAGCGAAGCAAAAAAAATAGCATTAGAAATAGGCTTTCCTATCTTAATAAAAGCTTCTGCCGGTGGTGGTGGTAAAGGAATGCGTGTGGTCGAAAATGCTGAAGAATTTGAAGAACAAATGAATCGTGCAGTTAGTGAAGCGGTTTCTTCTTTTGGTGATGGAGCTGTTTTTATTGAAAAATATGTAGGTTCTCCTCGTCATATCGAAATACAAGTTATGGCTGATAGTCATGGAAATATTGTTTATTTATTTGAAAGAGAATGCTCTATACAACGAAGACACCAAAAAGTAATTGAAGAAGCTCCTTCTTCAGTGCTAACACCAGAAATTAGGAAAGCCATGGGAGAAAGTGCGGTTGATGTGGCAAGAGCTTGTAACTATGTTGGTGCCGGTACAGTAGAGTTTCTATTGGAAAACAACAAAGATTTTTACTTTTTGGAAATGAATACCCGTTTACAAGTAGAACATCCTGTAACGGAAATGATTACCGGAAAAGACTTGGTAAAAGAACAAATAAATGTAGCAAGAGGCGAAAAATTAAGCTTTACGCAAGATGAACTAACCATTAATGGGCATTCTATTGAAGTTAGGGTTTATGCCGAAGATCCTATGAACAACTTTTTGCCTGATATAGGAAGATTAAACACTTACCAACGTCCGGAAGGAATGGGCGTTAGAGTAGATGATGGTTTTGAAGAAGGCATGCAAATTCCAATTTATTACGACCCAATGATTTCTAAATTAATTACTCATGGTAAAGATCGTGAAGAAGCCATCAACAGAATGATAAGAGCCATAGACGACTACATTATCAGTGGAGTAGAAACGACTTTGCCTTTTTGCAAGTTTGCCTTGCAACATGATGCTTTTAAAAGTGGAAACTTTGATACGCACTTTGTAGGCACATATTTTACCCCAGAAAAGCTATTAAATTCTTTTCCGGAGTTAGAAGAAGTTGCTGCTTTGTTTGCTGTAAAAGTATATGAAGAAAACGAACAAAAACTCAGTGTTAGTGCTAATAAAAATGTTGTTTCTAAATGGAAGTTGAGAAGGAATTAACCGAACAAAACGGTAATTGCTAACAACAATGAAGTTCCCTCAACAATAAAGGAATAAAAAAGTTCGGGTTGTTGTTTCTTAGAAAGAAGCAGTAATACCGCTACTAACAAAATGGTAATAATTTCGGCCATCCATAAACTCATCGTTATGTTTTGAAACACCAAAAACTCATAACTTGCAATAGCAATAAAACCTAACAACAGCAGTACTCCTAATATAATTACTTTCTTTACGCCAACAACTAAAGGAAATGTTTTTATGCCTTTCTCTATATCATATTTCATATCTCTTATATCAAAAGGAATAGTAATAGCAACTACAAATAAAAATTGCTTAACAAGAAACAATATATAATGTAAATTTATTTGTTCTATATTATTTACTAATGGCAACAATCCTGTAACTAAAGTCCAAACAAATGCTATTACAAAAATTTTCAGGTAAGGGATATCTCTAAGTGCCAACCATTTTTTGTTGTAAGGAATAAATCTTACTACATAAACAACAGAGAATAACCCCATAATTGCCAACACAATTATGGTTTTTATATCTATATAAAATAATGAAACAATAATGATTATAGCTGTAATAACAATAGTAAATATAATAGGTTGCTTATTTTTATAAACCCACCTCATTCTAAAGCCAATATTAGCTTCATCAATTTCTTTTTGGTTCATTCTTACCAATCGCTGAAAATTATAAATGAAATAAGTAGCAGAAAAAACTAATACTAATAACGCATTGGATGGTGGGAAATTAAAATATAAAAATGTTCTGTAAGTAAGTGCCACAACACATAGTGAAACAAAAAAATTACTGAATACTATTAAATGTATAAATGGCATTTTTTATCAGTCGTCAGTTATCAATCTACAGTTGTCAGTTGGCAATTGCCAGCTATTTTATATTTACTCGACCTACTCTAAATTAGTTTACCCATAGAGTAAAGAGACTGAACTATAAAGTTCGAATTCGAGGCTTTCGAAGTTTTGAAAATGTAGGAGTTTACTGTAGTAAATGACTAATTTTTAAAACGAGAGTAACGAAAAAATCGGACTTTATAAACAGACTCTAATTGGCTATTAGGCTAGCAGTAAAGCCAACTCCCAATCCTATTAATGTAGAAACAAGTGCGTTTTGCGTTCTTTTTGCTCGAGCAACACGTTCATGCCCCCTCAGGTATTCATCTTCTTTAATGTACTGCAAATCTTTTATTTTTCTCTGCTTTACCCGTGTTGGAAAAACTAATGTCCCTAATGCATATACCAAAGGAGTAGCTACAAAAATAAAACTTTGGTCGTAATGCATAAAATATCCTGCGCCAGCACCAACAACAAAACCTAATTTATTAGAAAATTTAGACGAATAGGTCAAGTGTGCATCTCGTCCTCCATAAACAAAGAGCTGCATATCTTTTTCACTTAAAAAATTTCCTTCTAGGGTATCATACTTATATAATATAGTATCCTTACTATCTTTAGAAAAAGAAAATAACCTATAATTTTCTATAGTCAATTCTTTATCTTTTTTAGTCTGAAAAGTAAGTTGATACTTATTGTATTCTAAAATTTTGCCTTCTAATTGCTTGCCATTTAAAAACAACAACTCATCTTGAGCAGATACTGAACCCGCTATAAATAATAGCAAAAAACAAACTGTTATACTCTTTAAATTGTTCAAACCTAATTCTAAAATATTTTTTACATAAAAAGCAAAGGTAACTATAATTGGTTACTTCACTTCTATTTTTATTATTTTTATAAATTGTTTAAAAACTGCAATCACACCTATAAGAGTAACGAACTCGTGTCTCTGATAGTTGTTTTTTTAATTCCTTTGCTGCTTTTTTACTCATTTTTATCGAACGAATATTTAACACCTTTAAAGTTGCTTTTAACTCTAAAAACTCAACAGGAAAATAAGTAATCTCGCTACCCCACAAAAAAAGCGTATGTAATTTTCTTAATTCTTTGATGCTCGATGGAAGTGTAGTTGCTTTTATAAAAGTAGCATATAACCATTTCAAATTTTTCAATTCTCCTATTTCTGATGGAATAACTGTTATTGGGTTATTAGAAATAATTAATTCCTGCAAATTAGTCAATTTAAAAATTGCTTTTGGCAACTCGCTCAAATTACAATTATTTAAATCTAACGATTGCAAATAAATATAAGTCTCTATTTTTTCTAAAAAAAGTGCTACTTCTTCTTTTTTTAATTTTAGTTTTAGCACCTTTTCTGGAGTTGTTCCCTGTGCTTTTTCCCAAGAAAATTTAGTTGCTTTTTTTAATTCTTTTTCAGTTAATAATTGAGCATAAGCAGTTTGCAAACACACTAAAAAACAACCTAAAACAAGTAGTTTAACTAAAGATTTGTATCGTTTTGGTTTTATCAATATTCAGTTGGTTTTTAAGTTCGTTAAGATCTTCAAAAGGTTGTTCATCACGAATTCTTTCGTAAAATTTTACCCGAATTTTTTGTCCGTAAATTTCTTTATCAAAATCAAAAATATTTACCTCTATGGTTTGATTTATTCCTTTAAAAGTCGGTCTAATGCCAATATTAAGCATTCCTTCATATTCTTTTTCATTTACAATTACCTTTACCGCATACACACCATTTTTCGGAATAAGTTTATATGTTTCATCAGGTTTTATATTAGCGGTAGGAAACCCTATTTCTCTACCAATTTTATCACCTTTTACTACAGTGCCACTAATAAAATAAGGGTATCCTAAAAATTGAGTTGCAGCATGAATCTCTCCGGCAAGTAAAGAAGTTCTAATTTTTGTAGAACTCACATTTATTTGTTGAATATCTTTTGCAGGGATTTCTTCAACAGAAAAACCATATACCTCTCCAAATTCGACTAAATCCTCAAATGAACCTTCTCGGTTTCTACCAAAATGGTGATCGTAACCAATTACCAATTTTTTTACATTTAAACGATTTACTAAAATATCTCTAACAAATTCTAAAGCTGTTAATCTAGAAAATGCTTTAGAAAAAGGGTGAATAATTAAATGGTCAATACCTGCTTTTTCAAGTAACTCTTTACGTTCTTCAATAGTATTTAACAATTTCAATTCATTATCATCAGGAAAAACAACCATTCTTGGATGAGGAAAAAAAGTAAGTAACACACTTTCTCCGCTTAATTCTTGAGCAGCTTTTTTTAATTGATTGATAATTACTTTGTGCCCCAGATGAACTCCATCAAAAGTACCAATGGTAACTACAACGTTTTTAATTGGCTTAAATTCCTGAATATTAGAGTAAACTTTCACTTATAAAAATCTTCCTATAATGGTGAATATAATTAGGTTGGCAAATATCACTAAAAATCACAATCTTTTCGACAAAAAAAGGAGAATAATTATTGCCATTATCAATTATTTATAATTAGTTTTGCACCCACAAATTTTAAGACTAATTTTTTCATAAATAAAACATAAAACATGTCAACAATCGTAGGTAAAATTTCACAAATTGTGGGTCCGGTAATTGATGTTAGTTTTGCTGATGCAGAAAAGCTTCCTAACATTATGGATGCCTTAGTAATCACAAAAAGTAACGGACAAAAAGTAATCTTAGAATGTCAACAACATATCGGAGAAGATGCTGTAAGAGCAATCTCTATGGATGCTACTGACGGACTAAGTAGAGGGATGGAAGTAACTTCATTAAATTCTCCTATTTTAATGCCTAAAGGCGATCAAATTAGAGGAAGGTTATTTAATGTAGTTGGTGATGCTATTGATGGTATCGGTGATGTTCCTAAAGCAGATGGAAACCCAATTCACAGAAAACCACCTAAATTTGAAGAATTATCTACATCAACCGAAGTATTGTTGACAGGTATTAAAGTAATTGACTTAATTGAGCCTTACTCTAAAGGTGGTAAAATTGGTTTATTCGGTGGTGCCGGTGTTGGTAAAACAGTTCTTATTATGGAATTGATTAACAACATTGCTAAAGGTCACTCAGGTCTTTCTGTATTTGCCGGTGTTGGTGAAAGAACAAGAGAAGGGAATGACCTTTTAAGAGAGATGATTGAATCTGGCGTTATCAAATATGGTGACGAATTTAAACACTCTATGGAAGAAGGCGGATGGGATTTATCAAAAGTAAATAAAGAAGGTTTAGCTGAATCTATGGCAACATTGGTTTTCGGACAAATGAACGAGCCACCAGGAGCGAGAGCAAGAGTTGCCCTTTCTGGATTAACATTAGCTGAATATTTTAGAGATGGTGAAGGCGATGGAAAAGGAAAAGATATCTTATTCTTTATCGATAACATCTTTAGATTTACACAAGCTGGTTCTGAAGTATCCGCCCTTTTAGGTCGTATGCCTTCTGCTGTAGGTTACCAACCAACATTAGCTTCTGAAATGGGTGCAATGCAAGAACGTATTACTTCTACAAAATCAGGTTCTATTACTTCTGTACAAGCGGTTTATGTGCCTGCGGATGATTTAACTGACCCTGCTCCTGCAACTACTTTCTCTCACTTAGATGCTACAACAGTACTTTCAAGAAAAATTGCTGAGTTAGGAATTTATCCTGCGGTAGATCCATTGGATTCTACTTCTAGAATTTTAACTCCGGATATCGTTGGAAAAGCTCATTATGATTGTGCTCAAAGAGTAAAAGAAACATTACAAAGATATAAAGAACTTCAAGATATTATCGCCATCCTTGGTATGGACGAGCTTTCTGAAGAAGACAAACTAATTGTACACAGAGCAAGAAGAGTTCAACGTTTCTTATCTCAACCTTTCCATGTTGCTGAACAATTTACTGGATTAAAAGGAGTATTAGTTTCTTTAGAAGATACCATTAAAGGATTTAACATGATTATGGATGGAGAAGTAGATGAATATCCTGAAGCAGCTTTTAACCTTGTTGGCTCTATTGAAGAAGCCATTGAAAAAGGGAAGAAAATGTTAGCTGAAGTATAATTAACTTTAAACTTATAAATTATGCATTTAGAAATAATTACACCAGAAAAAAGTATCTTTAAAGGAAAAATAGATTCTGCTATTTTTCCAGGAACTGAAGGTTCTTTTGGTGTGCTTCCAAATCATAGCCCTATTATTTCCACCCTAAAAAAAGGCGATATTAGTGTGATTGACGAAAATAAAAAATCGAATTTATTTGCTATCAATGGTGGCGTTGTTGAAGTTAGCAACAATAAAATTATTGTATTAGCAGAGTAAATAATTCAAACCGAAACCCTCATAAAAAAAATCTCCTAAGAACTTAGGAGATTTTTTTTGCACTAACTAAACAAGAAGTTGTTTATTAAAGGTGGGATTTACTGTTTTCTTATTCAGTAACACAAAAGTATTCTTACTCCTGAAAAAAGGGTGTTAATTTCGAGTTAACAAAAGTTAAAAAGTGTTAAACATCAATTAAATAGAGAGTTTAAAAAGTACCTTTGTGTCTAATGAAAAGAAAATACATTTATACATTAATCGGACTAATTACTTTTGCTCTGGTAGGTCTTGTTGCTATTCAAATTTATTGGATAAACAATGCCATTACGCTAAGGGAAGAAGGTTTTAGAAACGATGTCACTAATGCCTTGATTACTGTTGCCCATAAAACCGAAAAGATTGAGACATTCAACAGATTAAAATCTCATAAAAAAAGTCAAGAATTACTTAAATTAAGGGCAAAAAATATAAGAAAATCTTTTAATGCCAACCAAAATTTAAACTACGATACTTCTACCACTTTTGAAGAAAATGGTATAAAGTATAAAATTAGTGAACGACAAAGACAAGAATCAGACAAGTTACTTTATCAAAAATCTATTGAATCATTCTCTGACAAAGGGAAATTCGGTTTTCAATTTAGTTTTGGAAGCAGTAATCCCTCACAAGAAACTGAAAAAACTAAAGATGATTTCCCAAAATTTAACGACTCTATTTTTAATTACAAAGAGTACGAAAAATCAATGCTAATAGATGATATTCTTGAAAATCTTTACGAATTAAACAGACACAGGAATATAAAAGAAAGAGTTACCGGAATTGATTTAGATTCGCTTATAAAAAACGAACTGGAAAATAGAGGAATTAGTACCAAGTTTAAATACGGAATTTTTGACTATAATGGCAACGATGTAATTAATCACGATTCTTTAATTTATACTGAAGATATTAGGATGTCTGGCTATTGGACCCAACTTTTTCCTAATGATATCTTTAGTACCCCTCACTTTTTAAGTATTTATTTCCCCAACAAAACAGGTTTTATCCTAAAATCTATGTGGATGTTACTACTCAGTTCTATCATATTATTATTAATTATTATTTGGGCATTTACTTTTACCATTCAAACCATTTTTAAACAAAAGAAACTCTCCGAAGTGAAAAATGACTTTATCAATAACATGACGCATGAATTGAAGACTCCTATTTCTACTATATCATTAGCTTGCGAAGCTCTTAATGATGTCGATATTTGCAGTGATGGTAAAATAAAATCTAATTATGTAAACATTATTAATCAAGAAAATCAACGACTAGGTTTGTTGGTAGAAAGAGTTTTAAAAAGTGCCACTTGGGATAAAACTGATTTAAAACTGAACAGAGAAAGCTTTAACCTGCACGATGTAATTAAAAATGTTGCTGACAATATTAACATTCAAATTACATCTAAAAATGGTGTCATTTACCAAAAACTAAATGCAGAAAACCCTATATTAAAAGCAGATAAAGTACATATTACCAACCTTATATACAACTTATTGGATAACGCCAATAAATATTCGCCTAAAACCCCGGAAATTACAATAGAAACTAAAAATTTGAGAGAAGGAATTTTACTTTGTGTAAGTGATAAAGGAAGCGGAATTAAAAAAGAAAACCTGAGTAAGATTTTTGAAAAATTTTACAGAGTTCCTACAGGTGATGTACATAATGTGAAAGGTTTTGGATTAGGACTAAACTATGTGAAAGCCATTGTAGATAAGCACCAAGGAGAAATAAAAGCAACAAGCGAATACGGGAAAGGCACTAAATTTCAAATTTACCTTCCTTTTGATATGAACCAAAATAATTAAATGATATGTCAGAAAAAATTAAATTATTACTAGCCGAAGATGATGTAAATCTAGGCAACTTATTATCCGATTTTTTAAAAGCCAAAGGTTATGAAGTAACGCTTACCAATAATGGAGAAGAAGCTTTTTCTAACTTTATAAAAGGCAACTACCAATTGTGCTTATTAGACGTAATGATGCCTATAAAAGATGGTTTTACAACTGCTAAAGAAATCAGAAAAATAAACCAAAAAGTACCTATCATTTTCCTTACGGCAAAATCTATGAAAGAAGATACCCTCAAAGGTTTTGAAGTGGGTGCAGATGATTACATTTCTAAGCCATTTAGCATGGAAGAATTATTAGCTAGAATAAATGCTGTTTTGAGAAGAAGTCAAGAAGATAATGAAGCCCAAAATGAAACTTTTTTCACTATTGGTAATTATACTTTTGATTACCAAAAAAGACATCTAACATACAAAGGAGAAGCCACCAAACTTACATCAAAAGAAAGTGATTTATTAAGGTTATTATGTCTAAACGAAAACAAAGTATTAGATAGAACCCATGCACTAAAGGCCATTTGGGAAGACGACAATTATTTTAACGCCAGAAGCATGGACGTTTATATTGCTAAGCTAAGAAAACACCTTAACAAGGATGAAAACATAGAAATTATCAATGTACATGGAAAAGGATTTAGGTTTGTAGTACATAAGTAAATTTTGAATAAAAAAACCTAGCCCTTCACTTTTATTATTGCTGTTAACTTATTAACTTTGAGCAAAACTCAAAAAAAGAAAAAGACATGTTAAAACCAACTATTGAAAAGGCACTTAATAACCAAATTAAAATTGAAGCAGAATCTTCTCAAGCTTATTTAGCTATGGCTTCTTGGGCAGAAACTAAAGGATTAGGTGGGACAGCTCAGTTTTTATACCAACATGCCGAAGAAGAAAGAATGCACATGCTAAAAATAGTTCAGTATGTAAATGAAAGAGGTGGAAAAGCTATTATACCTGCTTTAGCAAAACCAGAATCTCAATATAAATCACTAAATCAATTATTCCAAACATTGTTAGATCATGAAGTAAGTGTTTCTAATGATATTAATGACGTAGTGGAAATTTGTTTAAAAGAAAAAGACTACACTACTCACAATTTTATGCAATGGTATGTTGCTGAACAAATTGAAGAAGAAGCATTAGCAAGAACCATTATGGATAAACTTCATTTAATAGGAGAAGACAAAGGTGGACTGTATCTATTTGATAGAGATATTGAAACATTAACTGTACAAGCTTCTAACGCTCCGGCAAAATAAAGTTGTTAACATAGGTGAAAATGTTTTGTTAATAAATGGCTCGACAGAAATTCGTCAAACTGTTTTGTACTTATTACATTTACTCCCAAAATTTTTTAGACGTTTATTAACCATCAAAATGCATAAATTATATTTACTTTTTATATTCATTTTCTTTATTTCTATTTCCGTATTTGGACAAAAAAAGAATAAAGGAGTTGCTTCCAGTAAATCTTCTTCAAGTGAAGTTACTGCAAAAAGAGATGCTTTTTCGGGCAAATCTAAAAAAGGTCCGAATATTGATGTTGACGGTGGAGGCTCAGGAAATAAAGCCAAAAGCTACAAACATTCTATTTCAAGAAAAAATGTAAAAAGAAAAGACATGAAAAAACAAGCCGAATTTTCATCTAAGAAAAGAAGATATAAATCAAATAACAAAAAACAAAAAGGAGATTCAACAAGTGGAAAATCTCGTTCGGGAAGAAAATCAGGAAAATAACTACAGCCCATTTGTCATAAAACCATCTAGTGAATAAATTTAAACATATTATATATCTACTTTTCATTGCTTTGGCAGTTATTTCTTGTAAATCAGGAGGTGATTCGCTTTTCACAAGCAGCTCTAAAAAAGGACCAAACATTCAGGTTGATAATGGTTCCGGTAATGGCAAGTCGAAAAGTAAAAACTACCTACATTCTACCAGCAGAAAAAAAATCAAAGGCAAAAGAGGATCTCCATTCTCTTCTTCAAAAGCACGATACGGCAAAACAGTAAATGTTAAAACCAATAAACAAGATAAAAAAGGTGAAGCTAGTGGTGGAAGAAAATCAGGAAAAGGTCGTAAGAAAAACTAATTATGAGTTTCGAATTAAACTATTAAGTTTATATTTATTCATTTTCAATCTCAGCTCTTTATCAATCAAAACTCCTATAAACCTAAGAGCTTAAAACCTTATCGTTTTAAAAAGTAAAAAACATCTTTTATTTTAGCTTAAAAAAATTATATTTGCATTTATTCTAAATCATTTTGGCTTAGAATTTGACTGCAAGTGAACTTATTAGTGAAAAAAACAAGCTTCATATTATTATTGGTATTTATTATCGGTTCTTCTTTTATAACAAAGAAAGAAATAGATACTAATGCCAAATTAAAAGCTGTTTTTATGTACAATTTCACTAAGTATATAGAATGGCCAAAAGCCTATCAAACAGGTTATTTTGTTTTTGGCATAGTGGGTGACACTCCTCTTTATGATGAATTAACTAAAATGGCTCAAACCAAAAAAATTGGTAATCAGCCTATTTTAGTAAAGAAATTTAGTTCTGCTGCTGAACTAGATAAATGTCATTTGCTTTATGTTACTAAAGACAAAAGCTATGAATTAAGCAGTGTAGTTAAAAAAGTTAAATCAGGAAGTACCCTAATAGTTACAGAACAAGAAGGGTTAGTAGATAAAGGAGCCGGAATAAACTTTGTTGTTAGAGATAACAAACAAAAGTTTGAAATGAATACCAAAAGCATAGAAACACAAAAACTAAAAGTAAGTTCAAACTTAGAAGCACTAGCTGTTGCCGTCAAATGAAAAGATTAATTTACATATTATTCCTTTTGGTTGCTGTTAGTACAACAGTTAATGCTCAGTTCGTGCAAAATAACAGCATGTCTAAAGCTGAATTTTATATTCAGAAAGCTGAATTTGACAGTGCTCAGAAATACATTGATATTGCTACAACTCAAGAAGAATTTACAACACTAGCTAAAGTTTGGTTTTACCGTAGCTTTATTTATAAAGAGCAATATAAAACTAAAGAAAAACAAGAATTGAATTCTGCACTTAGAAACGAATGTGCTACATCAATTCATAAATTATACAAAATAGATACTGCTAGTACTTACTTGCCTCAAGCAGAACCTTTAGTAAAATACATTTCTTCAACTTATTATAACGATGCTGCAAGAGCAATAAATAATGAAAATTATGAACTTGCTAACCAAAACTTTAATCAGTACAAACAACTACAAACGCTAATTAATACTGATAAAAATACATTAAACGATCATAAAATCCAGTTTAAATTTGCTATAGCAACAGCTATTAGTAAAGGACAAGACAAAGTTGACTCTACACAAAGACATCAATTGGTAGCTATTTACAAAGAAATTTTAGCTATCGATCAAAACAATCCTTCTGCTAACTACAACTTATCACTTTTATATTATAATGAAGGAGTTGATATTGTAAATAACATGGATTATGACATGGAGTTTGAAAACTTAATGGCAACTCAAGAAAAAATTGCAGATTTATTCAATGAAGCTTTGCCATTTATGCTTAAAGCTTACGAAGCTAATTACAGGAAAGAAGACACCCTAGAAGGTTTGAAAAACATTTATTACGGGCTAAACGATACCGAAAAATCCAATTATTATAAACAGGAATTAGAATCGTTACAAAAATAAAATTCGAAAGAGTTTATACTATTAATGAAATTTAAATTTACCATAGGAAAAAGAATAGGCACTGGTTTTGGTGTTCTGATTTTTTTGGTAATAACAGTTTTTACTATTACTTATAATACCTTAGACAGAAGTATAAACATTAACGATAAAATTACTACTGTAAACAATCCCTCTTTAAGTACTTTAGAAGAGCTTAAATTAATGGCAGTACGTTCAAAAATGCTTATCTTTAATTGGGTATATTACCAATCTAACTCCAAACATCCGGACAAGGTAAAACTTATAAAACTTATTGAAAATGAATATCCTGCATTAAAAACTAAAATTGCTAAACTAGCTGTAAATTGGAATAAAGAAGATAGACAGAAAATGTCAAAATTATTTAAGGAAATAGATGTTCTTTTTGATATGCACAGAGAAATAATGGAATACCTTCCAAGTTTTGAGAGTTATGAAGAAGCTACTAATAAATTCCTTGCCAATTCTATGATTGGTGATGATGGCGATTTATACATAAAAACAAATGAAGTTATTTTTCAATTAGAAGAATTAATTAACATCCAAAAGTTTCATACCGATCAGGCTACCAATAAAATGCAGTCTTCATTTAATTTTTTAAAGACCTTAGCTCAATATTTAGGAATTGCACTTATAATTGGAGGGTTACTTATTGCTTTTTATACCACCAAATCTATTGTTACTCCCGTAACTAACCTTAAAAGTATACTACTAACATTAAGTAAAGGAGTCTTCCCTAAGGGAAATATAAAAGCTAGAAATGATGAAATTGGTGAAATGACCATGGCACTTAATAGGTTAGTCGAAAACTTAAAAGCCACAAAAGATTTTGCTGACGCTGTAGGTTCAGGAAGGTTTGATGCTCAATATAAACCATTAAGTAATGAAGACACATTAGGGAAAGCATTACTGAAAATGCGTGATGATTTAGCCGAAAATGAAAGATTACTAGAACAAAAAGTAAAAGAAAGAACTGCTGAAGTAGTTCAGAAAAAAGAAGAAATTGAAAAGCAAAACCTTAAAATTAGTGAGCTTTATAAAGAAGTTACTGACAGTATTAAATATGCAAAAGGACTTCAAGAAGCTATTTTACCTCCAAACGAATTAGTTAAAAAAATGCTTCCTCAAGCATTTATTTTATATAAGCCAAAAGATATTGTTTCAGGAGATTTTTACTGGTTAAAAGAAAAAAACAACAAAGTGTATTTTGCAGCAGTAGATTGTACCGGACATGGAGTGCCAGGTGCATTTATGAGTATCATTGGAAACAATGCTCTAAATAATGCTTTAAGAGAGTTTGACACACCTTCAGAAATATTAGATAACTTAAACCAAGGAATAAGCTCAACATTACATAATAATACGATAGGTGTTTCTACCACCAAAGATGGTATGGATTTAGCGCTTTGTTGTTACGATCCAAAAACACAAGAAATTCAGTATGCAGGAGCATTTAACCCATTATATATTATTAGAAACAACGACATTATTCAAACCAAAGCAGATAAATTTGCTATTGGGACTTATTTTGATAATCCAAAACAAAAATATACCAACCATACATTTAAGTTAGAAAAAAATGATAAAGTGTATATTTTTTCAGATGGTTATGCCGATCAATTTGGCGGACCAAAAGGCAAGAAGTTAATGTATAAAAACTTCAGAGATTATTTACTAACTATTCATAATGAGCCTATCCATAATCAAAGAGCATTATTAAATGATAATATTGAAAAATGGAAAGGCAACCTTGAACAAATAGATGATATACTTGTAATTGGTATGACAGCATAACCCCTTAGGCATTTCAACCTCATTAACAATAATTTACCCCTCTTAACTTTTTAAAAAAATTTCTATTTTACCAATTTCATTCTTATATTTGTTCCCTTAAAGTATCATTTTTTTACGATAAAGCTCATGTTGTTTTAGACAAAAGCAACATCTAATTAGTTTTATGCGTCTGTTTGCTACTTAACAAAAAAGACTTAACTCATATAATTATGAAAAAAAATATACTCCTATCAATTGCATTATCAATAAGTTGTTTAATCGCAAATGCGCAAGCTCCAGAAAAAATTAATTACCAAGCAGTAGCTAGAGATCTTTCCGGCACTCCATTAGTTAATCAATCATTGGTTGTTATTTTTCAGATACGACAAGGCTCTCCAACAGGAACTTCGGTTTATACAGAAACTCATGCTAGTGTTAGTACAAACCAGTTTGGACTATTTACTGCTGAAATTGGTGGAGGAATTCCATCAACAGGAACATTTGCCGGAATAAACTGGGGAGGTGGCTTACATTATTTAAGTGTTATTGTAGATGGAATGCCTATGGGGACTTCTCAATTACTTTCTGTTCCTTACGCTTTGTATGCGAAACAATCTGCAAATGGCCCTCAAGGAGCACCCGGGAAAAACAGCATTTCTATTGTTACACCTGAACCTACTGGAGCAAACTGCCAAAATGGTGGAAACAAAATTGACGTTGGTACTGATGATAATGGAGATAATATGCTTCAACCTTTAGAAATTGATTTTACTTATTATGTTTGTAATGGTGATAGTGGAAGTGCTTCTGGTGACAATTGGGGAAGCCAAGTAGTAATTACTCAAGGCAATAATATCTCAGGAGATGGTACTACTGCCAACCCATTAAATGTTTTTGATAATGACACCTCAGCAACCAACGAAATTCAAGATTTAAGCATTTCTGGAAATACCATTGGAATTACTGGAGGTACAGGAATTAATTTAAGCCCTACTGCACCTGGAACTGGCCAAGTACTTACATGGAATGGAACAGCATGGATAGCTCAAAACGCTGGTTCAGGAGCTGATAATTGGGGAACACAAGTAGTAATTTCAGACACAACACTTACAGGTGATGGAACTGCAGCTAATCCTCTTAGTGTAAATGGTGTTTTAACCGACAATCAGGATTTAACTTTAACTGGAAACACTTTATCATTAACCAACGACCCAACTCCAATAAATTTATCTCCTTATTTAGACAATACAGATTCCCAAACATTATCTATTAATGCCAATACTCTTTCTATTTCTAATGGTAATACGGTTACACTACCTTCTTCCCCTACCTATACTGCTGGAACAGGTATTAACTTAAGTGGTAATATTATTACTAATACAGCTCCTGACCAAACTGTTGTAATAAATAATGGTACTGGAATAAATGTTACTGGTACATATCCAAACTTTACTGTTGCAAACACTTCTCCTGCAAGTGGCATATCTGTAACAGGAACTGGCATGACATCCGTAACTGGTACTTCTCCTAATTTTACTGTAAATACACCTGCTCAAACATTAACTTACACTACCCCTAACTTAACTCTTTCAAATGGTGGTGGAACTGTTACTTTACCAACTTCTCCGTGGACAAAAACAGGTTCAAATATTCATCAAATATCGTTAACCGACAATGTTGGTATTGGTACAACAAATCCAGAACAAAAACTTGATGTTATTGGATATACAAGAATAGGAGCTGGGGCTGGCAACCCTAACATGGGTTTATTATTAGCAACTCCTGCTCCAGGTATTTCATTAATAAGAGCAGGAGGAAGAGCAACAACTGACTTTAGAATTGAACAAGATAACAATGCTCCTATGACTTTCCATACTAACAACACTGAAAGAATTAGAATAGATGGATTTGGAAATATTGGTATTGGTACAGCTACTCCTACAGAAAAATTACATATTCAAAATGGCAAATTTCGTATAAGTAATGGAGGAACAAGTGTGGCCGATTTATATCAAACAGGAACTCAAACAATGCTTGAAACAGGAAATGTGTTTGCTATATCTCCAAATGGTGGATCAACATCATTTACAATAGATGATGGAAATGCTGATTTTTTTGTACAAGTTCGGATTCAAGACGGAACAGAAGGATTAAATAAAATTTTGACTTCAAATGCACTAGGATATGCTTCTTGGGTTGATTTAAATACCATTTCACCTGGAGCAACCGCATGGACAAAAACAGGAACGAATATATACCCAACAGTTTCTACCGATAATATTGGTATTGGCACAACTACTCCATCTCAAAAACTTGATGTTGATGGTGGTGGAAGCATTGAAGTAGATGGCGAATATACTTATGAAACACCTAAAACTCATTTTTACTCCGTTGCTGGTAATTCATTTGTAGGAACACGAGAAGGATTAGATTTATGGAATGCGTCATTAAATCTTATTTATGGACAATGGAGTTCCGGATCTGGAACATATCCTATAGCTGTAGCTCCAGTAAATTTACCTGATGGAGCAATCATAACTGATGTTACTGCTTATATTTATGACAATGATGGAACTACAGCCTATCAACCTCGAATAATTATGTATAAAATTAATATGGCTTCAGGTAGTTATGCAACAGTTGGAACTGCTATTTTAACTGGTAATTCAGCATCTACAACCCCACAAACAGCATCTTTTTCACCAAACCATACTATAGACAATCAAGGAGCTTATTATTTAAAATTTCAAAGTGAGGGAAATGCAGGAAGTAATATTAGATTATATGGAGTAAGAATAACGTATACTGTAAATCAAGCTGATTAATTATTTTAAAAAAATATTATTTTATTTTTGTTTTTAGTAAAAACGTACCATTCAACATGAAACAAATATCACTTTTTATTATTCTTTTGATTTTAGGAACAATGCTTAAAGCACAGGCTCCAGAAAAAATAAATTACCAAGCTGTTGCTAGGGATATATCTGGAAACCCATTAATTAATCAAACATTAAATGTTACTTATCAAATAAGACAAAGTTCTCCTACAGGAACCTCTGTATACACTGAAACACATACAGGCATCTCTACTAACCAGTTTGGTTTATTTACTGCCGAAATTGGAGGAGGAATTCCTTCTGTTGGAACATTTGCAGGAATAAACTGGGGAGCTGGTTTATATTATCTTTATGTTGAAGTAAATGGTGACCCTATAGGAAGTTCTCAATTACTTTCAGTTCCTTACGCTTTGTATGCGAAACAATCTGCAAATGGTCCTCAAGGAGCACCCGGGAAAAACAGCATTTCTATTGTTACACCTGAACCTACTGGAGCAAACTGCCAAAATGGTGGAAACAAAATTGACGTTGGTACTGATGATAATGGAGATAATATGCTTCAACCTTTAGAAATTGATTTTACTTATTATGTTTGTAATGGTGATAGTGGTGCAACTGGACTAGGTATTAATTGGATAGGAAATGGGACCAACTTTCCTCCTTCCCCTAATAATGAAAATGATGCATTTTATCATTCTATTCATAATACTTCCTACATTTATAATGGCACAATTTGGGATACCTTAGTATCTGGAAATGTAGGTTCAGCAGGTTTTTGGTCACAAACAGGAAATACTATTTATAATAATAACAACTCCAACTCAGGAAATGTAAGCATAGGAACTACATTATCTTTAAGTAAACTTACTGTTGGATCTATTGACTCCACTGTAGCCACTTTTATTGGTAATAACACAAATGTAGCTGTAATTACTGTTGCAAATGCCAATGCATCTGGAACATCGGGAATTGCTTTTGTAAATGGAAGTAACTCAAATGCTTTTATGGCTTATTCACCTTCAAATAAAACTCTTTCAATACTCAATGGAGTAACTGATGGACATTTATACATCAATGCTGATAGTTCTATTATTAATCAATCATTGGTTATTGCCAATCAAGCTCAAAAAATTGCTAACCAAGCTCAATCTGCTATCTACAATAATACTGATACTATTTATAACTACTCTTCTACAGGGCTTATTATACATTCAAACTCAGGGTCGTTTTTAACCGATTCTTTATATGTTCTTGGAAATAATTTTTTAAACATCAACTGGATTTTAGCTAATGATGGAACTGGCCAGGCAAAATGGACAGATCCAAACACACTCGGGTTAGGTAACGACAATTGGGGCACACAAGTTGTAATTTCAGATGCAACACTAAACGGAAATGGAACTGCAGCTAATCCTCTTAGTGTAAATGGTGTTTTAACCGACAATCAGGATTTAACTTTAACTGGAAACATTTTATCATTAACCAACGATCCTACTCCAATAAATTTATCTCCTTATATAGACAATACTGATGCTCAAACGTTATCTATTAATGCCAATACTCTTTCTATTTCTAATGGAAATACGGTTACTTTACCAACTTCACCATGGACTAAAATAGGTACTACTTTGCATCCTGTCATAATTGGAGATAATGTTGGTATTGGCACTTCTACTCCACTTGCCAAACTTCATGTAGAAGAAAACGCTTCAGCAGTTATGATATTAAAAGAAATTACTCCTACTAATGGAGCCGCTTTTGTAATGGAAAGTATGAATCAATACGTGTTACTTTCTAATGAAACCGGAATGTTTAGAATAGAGAATGCTACCAATTCTCTTCAACCTTTTAATATTAACCCATCAGGTCAAGTTGGCATTAATGGCTCACCTTTTTATTCTGAATTAGATGTTCATGGAAAAATTACCATGAGAAACGGGGCTACCAACGGTTATATTCCCGTATCAGATGCTAATGGTACCATGACGTGGACTGACCCTAATACTGTTTTAACTTTACCTCCAACACCTTGGACACTTAATGGAACAAATATCCATCCTACCACTCTAACCAATAATGTAGGAATTGGGACAACCAATCCAAGTGTATTGTTAGATGTACAATCTCAAGTAAACACCACAGCCAATTTATTTCAAATTAGGGACAACATTGCGGGTATAGCATTACAATTTTCTAGAAGTGCTATAACATTATTAGGGGCTACTAATGGATTTCGATTTAATTCTCCTAGTAACGATATTATATTTACAACAAATAATTTAAGTAGAATGACAATTCAAATGAATGGAGATATAGGTATGGGTACAACAACTCCTGCAATGAATTTACATATTGGAGGAACTAATGGCATAATGATAAATGCGGCCGGTAGTACTGGTAATATTGGTGGGTTAGCTTTTAGAGAAGGCTACACTACATTAACTCGTCCTTTCCATTTAGGAATTGTTACCTATGATCATAGTTCAGGAGGAGCTGGATTTTCAGATGGACTAGTAGTCTCAGGTTATGATGGTATCGCTTTTACAACCGATAATTCGGCAACATCAACCACAACATTATCAAATGTAAGAATGTTTATTAACCAAACAGGTAATGTTGGTATTGGAACAACTGCTCCCGGACTAATTCCAGGTGCTACAAAATATTTGAGTGTAGTTAATAATGGTCCTTATAACAATGCAAGTATTACCTCTTTAGAACTAAAAGGTAACACAAATGGCGGAAATTCTTTATCTTCAATGATAGATTTTATTAATGGATTAACGCCAACAAGTATTGCTAGAGTAAGTTCAGTAACTTCAGGAGCTTCTACTACTCAGGGACAACTATTGTTTTCTACCAATGATGGTACATTATCTGAAAAAATGAGAATTACCCAAACAGGTAATGTTGGTATTGGAACAACTACTCCCGGTTCTTCATTAGAAATAAATGGAGCTGTAACATATACTCCTGCAACTGCGGCTGCCGGAAATAGTGCATCTTATGCTTTAACCGTTGGTGATAGAAGTTATATTAGAGTCACGACTACCTTTGGTGGAGCAACACTTGGTTCCATTTCAAATGGATTAAAGCCAGGACAACTTTTAATCATTGAAAATGTAGGTGGTTATCTATTTACCATAAATGATGGTGCTGCAAATTTAAATATTGCAGGAAATGCTTTATTGTATAGTAATGATACTATTACATTAATATGGACAGGAAATAGATGGTTAGAAATTTCAAGGTCTGATAATTAAATTTTTTTAACTATGAAAAAAATACTCTATATATTCATCTTATTCTCCTTGGGAGCAACTGCCCAAACCACTATTTCTAGACAAGCAATTGGTGCTACGGGCGGTTACCAAACGGGAACTAACATTACACTTTCTTCCACAGTTGGAGAAGCTACTGTACAAACCTTATTTTCAACCTCTAAAATTCTAACACAAGGCTTTCAACAACCCGAAACTACTGCTGATTCTATTGTTACTTATGAAGTAATAAATGAATCTTGTAGAGGAGCTCAAAATGGTTCAATTTTTATTTCCAACGTATTAGGCTGCTCAGGTCCATATCAACTGATAATTAAAGCAGTTGATGACAGCGTAACCATTTGGGAAGCTGATAAACTCTCGGCTGGAACATATAATGTGGAAATTACCGGAAACAACTGTTCTTATAACACACAAATTACTGTTGGAATTGATAATGATGAAGATTGTTTATTAAAATTCTATTCGGGAATTACACCTAACAACGATGGTAAAAATGATGTTTGGATTATAGAAAACATAGAACAATTTCCAGAAAATGAAGTGAAAATATTTAACCGTTGGGGAGAAGAAGTTTGGTATGGAGAAAATTACGATAATACTACCGTTGTTTGGGATGGAAGTAATAAAGGAGGAGATTTACTCTCAAGCTCCACTTATTTTTATATCGCTGATGTTGACGGAACGATTTACAAAGGCTGGGTAGAAATAACAAGGTAATTTACAATTAATAATGAATAATTGAAAATGAAAAAGATACTACTAATACTAACGTTTATAATAAGCTTACAGGGTTTTGCTCAACAAGACCCTCAGTACAGTTTATATATGTTTAACCCTTTAGGCGTAAATCCCGGTTATGCCGGTAGTCGTGATGCTATCAGTGGCGTACTTGTCCACAGAAGTCAGTGGGTTGGTTTAGATGGAGCTCCTACAACACAAGTTTTGTCTATTCATTCTCCATTAAAAAACCAAAATATGGCGTTAGGATTTCAATTAATTAATGATAAAATTGGACCAAGAACAACCCAAGACATTTCATTGGTTTATGCTTATAAAATTAAATTAGGCAAAGGAAAACTAGCTTTCGGTTTAAGAGGGGGAATTTTAAACTACCAATACGATTGGGCTAAAATTGAATACCGCGACCAAGATGATGCTATTCCAGCTACTGCTAACGAAAGCTTTATATTACCCAACTTCGATTTTGGAATTTATTACAATACCAATAAATTTTATGCAGGAATTGCATTAGACCATCTTAATGAAGCTCAATACAACTTATCTGTTATAGATACTTCAACTTCTGTAGCAAAAAAACACATTAACGGAACCGCAACAATTGGAAGAGCTTTTGGTTTAACTGAAAAACTTACATTAAAAACTTCTGCCATAATGAGAGGTCAAAACAAACAAGGCTTCCTCGACATTAATGCCAGCATGTTATTTAATAATAAATTTCTATTCGGTATAACATTAACCTCTCGCCAAACTCTAATTTTCCTAACAGAATTTAACATATCTTCCCAATTTAAAATAGGCTACGCTTATGATTATACTGCCACCCAACTTTCTAACGGAGGTTCTCACGAAATTTTTATTGGCTATGATTTCCTTAAGCATAAATCACAAGTTGTTTCACCTAGATATTTTTAATAACGAAGATAGATGATTTTAAAATATTACTTTTCTTTTATAACGTTTTTAGTATTAACTATTTCATGTTTTGCTCAACTTGAAAAAGCCAATGGCTATTTTGAACTAACCAACTACCCTGAAGCAATAAAATATTACGAAAAAACATTAAAAAAAGACCCCAATAATGCTGAAGCACTCAGAAATATAGCTTTTTCTCATAAAAAACTTAAAAACTATACTGCCGCTGAAGAATATTATCAAAAAGCAACTTCTCTTAGCAACAATGTATTGGCTTCGGACCACCTACACTATGGTCAGGTATTAAAAAACAATAACAAGCCTACTGAGGCAAAAAAACAATTCAATTTATTTTTAGAAAAAGAACCTAATAGCTTTCTAGGAAAAGTATTGCTCAACTCTATAGAAGAAATTACAGTATGGGAAAAAGAAGAAAAAGCATTTGAAATAAACTTGGTTGAAAATATCAATTCCAAATATTCAGATTTTTGTGCTTTGGTTTATCAAGATGCGCTTATTTTTATTTCTGAAAGGCAAATAGATTTTGTAAATGAAAAAACCAATAGTTCTACCAACAGGCCTTATTTGTCTATTTTCTATTCTAAAAAAGAAAAGAACTTTGAGAAAGTTAAAGAGTTTTCTAACCAACTAAGCACCGAATATCATGATGGACCTGTTTCTATTAGTAAAGATGGAAACACCATATATTTTACTCGCTCAATCAAAGGTGAATTATCAAAAAAATCAATCAACCATTCTAAAATTTACCAAGCATCTGCTAAAGGCAGTAAGTGGAAAGACATTACTCCTATGCCTTTTAATAGTGAAGATTATTCTGTTGCTCATCCTTGGATAACTGAAGATGGAAAAACATTATTTTTCACCTCTAACATGCCCGGAGGCTTCGGAGGAATGGATTTATACATGAGTTCTAAAACCGGAGAAGAATGGGGGAAACCCGTAAACTTAGGTAAAGAAATTAATACTGCATTAGATGAAGTTTTTCCTTACATAAAAGATACCTTATTTTATTTTGCCTCTGATGGACATGGTGGTTATGGCGGTTTAGACATTTATTCTATTATATTTAAAAATGGTAAAGCACTAGGAACCCCTGAAAATTTAAAAGCTCCTATTAACTCTCCTGCTGATGATTTTGGAATTACTTTTCAAGATAAGGATACAGGATATTTTTCATCGAACAGACCCGGAGGAATTGGAAGTGATGATATTTACAGCTTTAAATGGGAAGGTTTAGTTGAAAAAACAGCTATTACAGGGGTACTTCAATATGGAAAATTAACGGCCGACAATACAAAAATAGATTTATTAGATGAAAATGACCAAGTAATTCAATCTACCACAACAGACGAAAATGGTAATTTCAAGTTTGATAAATTAAGCATGGACGAAAATTACCTCATTAAAATTGATGAATCTGATGAATCTAAACTCAACCAAGCAAAACTATACTTAACCAATTCAAAAGGTGAAAAAGTAATTTTAGCGAATAAACTAGATAAAGGAAAATTTACCTTTAAAGCTTTACCTTACACGTATTACGATGAATTAGAGTTATTAGAAGAAGTTGATGAAAGTTTATTAACCATCAACATTTATGGTCAGGTATACAAAAAATTACCAGGCGATTATTCTGAAGGAATGGAAATTTTAATCCTTGATGAAGAAGGAAATGTTATAGGAAAAGCTCGTACCGACAAAGATGGTAAATTTATTTTCGATAAACTTGCTCCAGACGAAGTTTATCTGTTTATGTTAGAAGAGGGTAACGATAATTTTAATGTAATTCTATTAGATGAAAATGGTAAAGTGATAGATGCTGCCAAAAAATCTGATGGTAAATTTAAATACCTCAGATTAACTTCCGACAAAACCATTATTACCCTTATAAACGAAATTGATGAAGTGATTAAAATTGCTGAAAATGAAAATTTTATCATCTCTAAAATTCTTTATGATTATGATTCTTATGAAATAAATGAACCTTCTAAAAAAGAGTTAGATAAACTGATTACCATCCTAAAGAAAAATAAAGATATTGGCGTTGAATTAAGCTCTCATACCGATGATATTGGTAGTGCTAGCTTCAACTTAAGTTTATCTCAAAAAAGAGCTGATGCTGCAGTAGAATATATTCTTTCTAAAGGAATTGAGAAAAAAAGAATTATTGCCAAAGGCTATGGAAAAGCTCATCCTATTGCCCCTAACAAATTACCTAATGGTGATGACAACCCTGAGGGAAGAGCTAAAAATAGAAGAACTGAATTTAAAGTAATAAAACTTAAATAATTTTTCTTTTCTGCTAATTTTTTTAAACTAACTTTACCCTATGTTTAAAAAAGCTGGAAGTCTTTTATTTTTTATCTGTTTATCGCTTTTTGTTTTAGCACAACAAAGCAATATAAAGTTTGATAGAATCAACTACAAAGACGGACTTTCTCAAAGCGATGTTACCTGCATTATCCAAGATTATAAAGGATTAATTTGGATGGGAACACAAGACGGTCTTAATCAATACAATGGCTATGAATTTACTGTTTTTTCACACGATTTATTAGATAGCACCTCTATTTCTAACAGTTTTGCTCATGTAATTTATGAAGATAGTGATAGTAACCTCTGGATAGGCACAGAAAACGGACTAAATTTGTTCAATAGAGATTACCAAACTTTTACACATTACCTTAATGAAAACAAAACTAAAAATGCCAAAAAACATAATGTTTGGACAATTACAGAAAATGAAGACGACAAAAGTCTTTGGATAGGAACAGACCAATCATTATACAAACTTTCAAAATCAAAAACAGACTCACTAAATTTTCATATCTCAAAAATTAACATCCCATTTAGCACTAATATTAAAAAACTTAATATTAGAAAATTAGTTTTTGTAACTCCAGACGTATTAATGATTGCCACAGAAAATAATGGCTTATTACTTTATAATATCCATACCAAAGATTTTACCCAATATACCTCAGAAAACTCGAGATTAAAAAGCAATATCGTATGGGATATACATAAAGACATTCATGGATTTATTACTATTGCTACTAATAACGGCATCAATTTTTATAATCACCAATCCAACAGTCTTTCTATTCCTAAAGAACTTGACCAACTAATAGGAAACAAAATCATTAAAATACTTTATGAAGATAAAGCTGGAATATTATGGATAGGTACAGAAACTGACGGTTTATATAAACTAAAGTCATTAAAAAATGTTGACCACTATGTTTATAGCGCTACCATTTCTACAAGCCTTAGTTCTAACAAAATAAATACTATTTTAGAAGATCGTTCGGGAATTATTTGGATAGGAACTCAAGCCGGAATAAATAAATTTGACAAGCAAAAACAATTTTTTAAACATTACCAACATTGGCCTAACCTACCAAATACCATTAGCAGTAATATGGTTTGGTCTATTTTTCAAGATAGAGATGAAAACCTATATGTCGGAACCGACCAAGGACTTACTTTTTTTGATAATATTAACAGCAAAGTCATTCACCTAAAACCCGATTTTTCACAAGAAAACAACTTAAAAAATATTGGTATTTATAGTATCTATCAAGATAAACAAGGAATTATTTATTTAGGTACAGATGGCGGAATTTTTACTTTTAAAAATAATAAGATTGCTCAATTAAAAATTAAAAATTTTCATAATGCCAGAACTTATACCATTACCGAAGATAATAAAAACAGGCTATGGGCAGGTACTAAAGAAGGTATTGTCATTGTTTCTGAAGATAGAACAACTTGCCAAACTATTACCTCCTCAGAAAATGTAAAAAACGATCTGCCAAATAATGTTGTGAGAGTTATTCTACAAACAAAAGATGGTTCAATGTGGATAGGAACTGATGGCGGTGGATTTTGTAATATAAAAGAAACTAAAAATGGATTTTCTTTTAAAATATATCAAAGAGCCGAAAATGAAATTAATAGTCTAAACAATAATTCTGTGCTTTCTATTTATGAAGATAAAAAAAACTTCTTATGGATAGGTACTTTTGGTGGTGGACTCAATAGGTTTGACCCAAAAACAGAAACTTTTACTCATTTCACAGAAAAAGAAGGATTGTCTAACAATGTAATTTACGGAATTCTAGGTGACAAAAACAATAATCTCTGGATAAGTACCAACAAAGGAATTTCTTATTTTAATCCACAAACCAAGTTTTTCAGAAATTTTGAAGAGAGTGATGGTTTACAAAGCAATGAATTTAATACCGGAGCATTTTTTAAAAATCATTATGGCGAAATTTATTTTGGTGGTATAAATGGGTTCAACTCCTTCTTCCCCGAGGATGTGAAAATTAATAGAACTAAAGCTATTCCTATTATTACCAATTTTTATTTATTTAATAAACCCGTTCATATTGGTGAAAACTCTATCTTAAACAAACATATTTCTGAATTGAATGCTATCGTTTTAAAACACAAACAAAATGTTATCTCATTTGAATTTGCAGCTCTCCACTACTCCTTCCCATTAAAAAACAAACATGCTTATATGCTCGAAAATTTTAATGAAGACTGGGTTTATGTTGATAATAACAGAAGAGCTAATTATACTAACCTTAACCCGGGAGAATATTTATTTAAAATAAAAGTAGCCAATAGTGATGGCGTTTGGAGCGATGAAATTGCTCAAATTAAAGTAATTGTAGAACCCCCTCTATGGGCAACTTGGTGGTTTAGAACAATTGTTATATTATTGATTTTATTATTAATTTATGCCTATTACATCACCAGAATTAATCGAATTAAAACACAAAAATTATTGCTCGAATTACAAGTTAGAGAAAGAACCCATGAGGTTATAAAACAAAAAGAAGAAATAGAAATTCAAAAAGAACTGTTAGAAAAAGAGAAGGAAAAAGCCGATGAATTGTTGTACAATATCCTGCCTGAAGAAATCGCTATTGAATTAAAAAATAAAGGAAAAGCAACTGCCAGACAGTATAGGTTGGCTTCAATTATGTTTACCGATTTCCAAAGTTTTACCAAAATAGCAGAAAAAATTTCACCACAAGATTTGGTTTCTGAACTAGATTATTACTTTGTAAATTTTGATGCCATCATTGAAAAATACCACGTAGAAAAAATTAAAACGATTGGAGATGCCTATATGTGTGCCGGTGGTATTCCGCTAAGAAACAAAAGCAACCCAATAGATACTGTTTTGGCAGGATTAGAAATTCAACGATTTGTTGCCAAACATAACCCTGAAAGAGTAGAACAAGGTAAACATCCGTGGGGTTTACGAATTGGCATTCATACCGGAGAAATTACTGCCGGTGTTATTGGTAGTAAACGTTTTGCTTACGATATTTGGGGCGATAGCGTAAACATTGGTAGCCGAATGGAAGAAGCCGGAGAAGTTGGTAAAGTAAACATCTCTGGAGCTACTTATGAGTACATTAAGGAATTCTTTAACTGCGAATACCGTGGGAAAATTAAAGCCAAAAATAAAGGTTTAATTGACATGTATTTTGTTAATGGAATTAGAGCAGAGCTTTCTGTTGATGGCGAAGGAATAATACCAAATGAATTGTTCCAGAAATATGTGGATTTGCATATTTACAGTAGCATAAACTACCGTAAAGCAGAAAAATACATCTTAAAAAGACTACAAAAAGAATTGCCCGATAACTTACACTATCACGATATAAATCATACTAAAGATGTTTGTGCTGCTGTAGAACGTTTAGCACTTATGGAAGGCGTAGAAGGTGACGATATCTTTTTACTAAAAACTGCTGCTTTGTATCACGATGCCGGATTTATAAAACAATATGCAAAAAATGAAGACATAGGAGCAGCACTAGCAGTAGAAGTATTACCTAAATTTGGTTATTCTTTTGAACAGATAGAAACCATAAAAAAACTGATTTCTGTTACCAAAATACCTCACCAGCCAACCAATCATTTAGAGCAAATTATTTGCGATGCCGATTTAGATTATTTAGGTGGAGATTTATTCCACGAAACTGCTGACAAACTTAAGTTGGAGCTAATGGAAAGAGGAATTGTTTCCTCCGATAAGGAATGGGACGAGCTGCAAATAAAATTCTTAGAAGCTCACCGTTACTTTACCGATTCGGCAAAAAGCTTACGCAGAGCCAACAAAGAAAAACGTATTGCAGAAATTAAAGAACGGTTGGAGAAGTATTGAAGTGGGCAAGATGTTCGTTTGGAGGGAAATGGTTTACTGCTTGCCCTAGTGGTTTTTTTATAAAGAACTCACTGTTATAAATTAAAAACTTTAATGGAAATACTTCAATTGAATAACCACCGAACCGCCACTTATGGGTAGGTGTTGTAGGCACAGTTATTATACTTTTTCTCTTATAAAACTTAGTCTTTGAATGTCGCATTTGTCCGCTAAAAATAGTTTAAATGAATCCTTCGGCACTAAACTTTTCCCTTTATCAATGCAGAAATTGATTCTAAATTGAAGTAAGGGGATTAAATAGTTCTTTGCTGAAACTATTCGCAACAATGTCATATTGTTAGTTTTCCACTTGTTTGATAAGAGAGTATAGTCATTGGAGTAAGTTTCGTCAGGGTTTTCAATACTATTAATGGTAAGTCTTTGTATAATTTGTGACTTAATGTCTTGTGAATATTGATTTATAGAATCTTTATCCAATATTGTTTGTTTTCCGTTTTGAGTTAAGAAATCGTGTGCAGTTTTAATTATTGGACCACCACCATATTTCCTTAAAATGGCAAAATTTAAGAAAAGGTCAACTAAATAAGGTGCGTTATACTCTAACCATTTGCTGAAATTAAGTTTGTTTTTTAGGTTATCTCTTGACTCACTTCCATTTGAAAAATAAATCAATTCGATTCCGCCTGTTTCATCTATTAAATAATTCTCTATGCAGTAAGAATCTAATACAATTAAATTACCTGTAGCCTTTCTATTTGTGTCGAGAATCAACTCTAAATCACCATCAACAATATAGAGTTTTTTTCTACGGTCAGTTTTATCTTGATTGTCGAAAGCATTTAAGACATTCGTTTTACACCCTAAAGGTGTCACATCATTGATTTTTATTTCATTACCTAGCACTCTCTTGAAAAGGGTTCTGTAAAATTCTTTGTCTGCAACTTTATCTTCTGTATATATATCAATATCGTTTCTATACGAAAAGAACTTAGGCAAAGCCTTCAATGCTTTATATCCAAACTCTAACATATCGTGAATTAATTTAAGTCAGCTAAATCCTGAAATAATGATTCTGAATTATCACTAATTATTGCAGGGGAATGTGTAGCTAGAATAAATTGAGTTCTTGGGCTAGCCGTTAATATAGAGTTTACAAAGATTTCTTGCCAAGCCAAATGAAGTGAAACTTCGGGTTCATCAATTATAAAGATTCCTGATTCGTTTTTGTATTTCTCTTCAAAATATATCAAATGACCTAACATTGTTACGATTTGCTTTTCACCTGAAGACAATTCATAAATATCCGCAATTTTATCATTTTTGAACTTTACCTTTAATTCTCCTTGCGGTTCAATTAAAAGTTCTTTCTTACTCTCACTAAAAAAACTATTTATAATATTCTTGGTTTTCTCAATTGGTTCATATAGTTTGTCTAATTCTTTTTGATAAGCAAGATTATAGGTTATTAATTCATTTATCCTTTTTAATTGAGGTTGATTATTAAACCATTTTTGAAAAACATGAATATTGTCGAAATCAATTTCATCACTCTTTTTCTTTCCTTGAATTTCATTTAAGGTTCTTAGTGTAGTTTCTAGTTGGTCAAAAAAGTTGTTTATATGCTCTGTAAATCCTGTTATTCTTAAATTCTCAAAAGCATCAATAGCTTCCTTTCTTTTTCCCTTAAGTTCACGAAAATCTTTAACAATGTTTAATTCTTGACTTTCAAGGAACTGAAAAGATTGCAATAGAATTTTGTTTTTAAAATCTTGGTTTATTTTGGGTTGTTCAGAAGCAATGATTCTTACGTAATCAAATATTACTTCTTGAATTTCCATAAGGCTTATGTTGAGTGGGTCATTTTGAGGGTAATGTCTATATCTTCTTCTGAATAAAAAGGATTGACGCATTTTGTCAATTTGTTGACCTTCATAAACCCTTCTATCAAGTCCTAAAAATAATGGAGTTGTCAAACTCTTAATTGCTTGCACAACTTCTTCTCTGTCAAATGCTTCTATTATAAATCGCATCTTCTCGCTCGAATCTTCATTGTCGAGTTCATTTAATTGTAGTTGACTTATACGATTGAATACTCCTTCTAAAGGGTCATCATCATTGATCTTTAAGCTCAACTTAACTTCATTGTTCTCATTATTTTTAGTTGCAGTAATTATAACTTGTCCTTTACTTGGCTCATTACAAACTAGTTCAACTTCATCGAAGTCAATGCTATTAATGTAATTAAATGAAGGCGATATAAGTCCAAGAATAAGTTTCAGCACAGAAGTTTTTCCCGTGCCATTGATACCGATTAAAAAGGTCAAACGCTCGTGAAATTCAATTTTGTAATTTAAATAGCCATGTACGTTACTTGCTTTAAATTTTAAGAGTTTCATTTATTTTGGTTTATGTCGTTTCGTTTTATAATTGTACCTAACTTGTTTATATATGTAGTTTATACATATCCCTAACCATATTTGGCTGTATATATGTACTTTTTGCTTACATATATTTTTTTCAAATGTATAAAAAATAGTTTATAAATCATTCATCCTTAGAATAGATTCCCGATAATTTTTCCGTTGCGCTGCAAAATTTCGGGAATGACGTTTAGAGGTGGCTTCGTGCGTTGGAAAAGTCCCCCTTCGGGACGGACAAAGTCCAGTGGACTTTGGAGCGAACAAGTGTGAAAGAGAGGGCTTAATTCACGACAAAATCGGTAGTAGTAATTCTATTGCTTTTTTGAAAAGCTCTGTCAGTAATATACATTTCGTAACGGAAAGTATCTACATTAAAATCGTATAATAATTTTACTTCTGTCTCCCCCTCTAATGGGCGTTTGGCTTCATTTTCTATAAAAGGAATTCTTAAATGTAAATCTGTAGTATCGTATTTATTTTCTCCAACATTATAGGTAATAATTGGTGATTTTAATACCCAAACACCATTTTGCTTTTCATAATAATCAACAAACAAATTATACTGCTGATCACCTTCACTTTCATCTTGCTTTAAACCTAAATCACCATCTCCATCATAAAACTCAAACCTAACCAACGCAAAAGAACCGTCTGTAGCTAATCCTCCATCCAAAAAAGTAATTTCAGGCGGTACAGGCGTAGGATCATCTTTTTCGCAAGCTACTGCAAAAAAAATTGACATTATTATACTTAATTTTACAACTCGGTTCATAAGTAAATTTTTATTTTATTAAGTCGGTCTTATGTAACTCGCTATTAATAATACTGCAAATAATAAAATCATTTTATTATTGCTCGTTTCATAACATAAAATTACAAATAATTTCTATTGGAAAATCATCAACATATTTTTAACACTTCAGAATTAAATTTTGTTGATGAAGCATTAAATGCTTTTCATTATCAATACCTCAATAACCCAGTTTATCATAATTTTTGCAACTTACTAAATATCAATGTTGAAGATGTGAAAAACATTGATAAAATTCCTTTTTTACCGGTTTCTTTTTTTAAAAGTCACGAAATAAAAACCAACCATTTTAAAGAAGAAATAATTTTTACCAGTAGCGGAACAACGGGAAATTCAACTAGTCGGCATTTTGTTAAAGACATTACACTTTATGAAAAATCGTTTACAACTTGTTTTGAATTATTTTATGGCAAACCCGAAAATTATTACATCTTAGCATTACTTCCCTCCTATTTAGAGCGAGATGGTTCTTCTTTAATTTACATGACAGAAAAACTAATTGAAAAAAGTAAACATGCTTCAAGTGGTTTTTACCTCCATAATATTGATGAACTTGCCGAACAACTTATTGCATTAGAAGAAAGCCATCAAAAAACCTTACTTATTGGTGTTTCTTTTGCTTTGCTCGACTTATTTGAAAAACACCAGTTTCAACTTAAGCACACCACTATTATGGAAACGGGAGGCATGAAAGGAAAGCGTAAAGAGCTTACCAGAGAAGAGCTACATCAGTTTATTAAAAAAGCTTCGGGAGTTAAACAGGTACACTCAGAATATGGCATGACAGAACTGCTTTCGCAAGCTTATGCCAAAAATGATGGACTTTACTCCTCTCCACCTTGGATGAAAATAATTATTAAAGACATTAACGATCCTTTTCAAAGCTTAGCCAACAATAAAACCGGAGCAATAAACATTATAGACCTTGCCAATATAGATTCTTGCTGTTTTATTGCTACACAAGATTTAGGCAAGATAAACAAGCACGGTCAGTTTGAGGTTCTTGGCAGATTTGACAATAGCGATATACGAGGCTGCAATTTGCTAGTGCAATAAAAAAGTTTAAATTTATCGCATGATTCCACAAAAACATATTATTATACTGTTTTTATTCCTTGGCTCTTTATCGCTAAAAGCTAGTAATGCTGATACTACATTAATTAAACAACATCTTGTAAATATTACCAAAACAGAAAAATTCCGAAATCATAAAAATATCAATCAGCTCAATGAAATAGCCGATTACATTAAATCTTCATTTCAAACATATACGGATAGCATTACTTTTCAAGAATTTGATGTAAATGGAAAAACATACAAAAATGTAATTGCTTCTTTTGGAACAGAGCACAAAAAAAGAGTAATTATTGGAGCTCATTATGATGTTTGCGGAAACCAAGAAGGAGCTGATGACAATGCAAGTGGAGTTGTAGGCTTGCTTGAACTAGCAAGAATGCTAAAAGGTGAACAATTAAACTATCGAATTGATTTGGTTGCTTACACGCTTGAAGAACCTCCTCACTTTAAAACTGAATATATGGGGAGTTATATTCATGCAAAATACTTAAAAGATAATAATATTGATATTTACGGAATGCTCTCAGTTGAAATGATTGGTTATTTTAGTGATGAGAAAAAATCACAGACATATCCAGTTGGATTATTGTCACTTTTTTATGGAAATAAAGGAAATTACATTACATTAGTAAGAAAATTTGGCTCTGGAAAGTTTGCCCGAAAATTTGTTAAACATTACAAAAAATCGAAAACAATTAATACCAAAAAATTTACAGGACCTAAATTTCTTCCCGGAATAGATTTCTCTGACCATTTAAATTATTGGAAATTTGGTTTTAGTGCATTAATGATAACTGATACATCTTTTTACCGAAACTTCAACTATCACGAGCCAACAGATACTATCGAAACATTAGATATAAAAAAAATGGCGAAAGTAATTGATGGAATTTATAATACCATAACAACCTTATAAATGGAACTATATCTTACACTCGGAATAATAGCTATAGGCATCTTTTTGTTTGTTAAGGAATTTTTTTCCATAGACACCACTTCGCTATTAATTATGGCAATGTTTATTGTAAGCGGAGTACTTAGTCCCGAAGAGGGATTTTCAGGATTTATTCATCCTGCAACGCTAACTTTAGGTTGTATGTTTGTTATCAGTGCTGCTATATTTAAATCAGGAATTATAGATGGGTTGAGCAATAAAATCATCAAACTTGCCAAAATCCATTATATTGTAGCTTTAATAGTTTTTACATTTGTAACAGGTCTCTTTTCTGCTTTTGTTAATGATACAGCTGTTGTTGCTATAATGATTCCTATGGCTCTATTAGTTTGTAAAGAAACCGGAATAAGTCCTTCTAAATTATTAATTCCTATATCATTTGCTGCCTGTTTTGGTGGAGCATGTACTCTTATTGGTACAGGTACAAACATTCTTATAAGCAGTTATGCTCAAAAAAGTGGTTTACCAGAGTTTGGTATGTTTGAACTTACACCGGTAGCATTAATTTTAGCAGCAATTGGTTTTTTTTATATGTTTGTTATCGCTCCATTTTTACTTCCAAAAAGAGAAAAAGATAATGATACTACATTAATTAAACAGGCAGAAAAATACATGGCAGAAATCATATTAACTGACTCATGTCCTGATATTAATAAAAAATTAATCGAAACAAAATTAGTAGTAGATTACAAAATTCAACTACTAACTGTTATAAGAGGAACTACGCGCATTAGAGATTGTTCTTCCGAATTTGTTTTGGAAAAAAACGATATCCTAAATGTGGTTATTAGTCCTGAAAATTTAATTAATTTAAAAGACACCAAAGGTTATAGCATACAAGGTGATAAACTAAGAGAAAATGAAGCTGAAGAAATTGATATCAGCCCAACAGAATCCACTAAAGACATCCCTGACAACCAAAGAAAAATTTACGAAGTACTTATTCCTATTGGCTCGTCATTATCTTCAAAATCATTAAAAGAATTACGTTTTAGAGATGTTTATCGAAGTTCTGTATTAGCAATAAGACAAAGAAATGAAATGATAATGCAAAACATAAGTGAATTAAAACTGAAAGAAGGAGATATGCTTTTAATTTATTCTAGTGAAAAAGATATTGCCCGACTTACTGCTCAACATGCCGTGTTTATGCTTTCTAATTATGAAAAACAAAAAGTAAATTATAAAAAAGCAATTCCGGCTCTATTAATTGCTATTGGTGTAATAGGAGCAGCTTCACTTAATATTACTTCAATTTTAATGAGTGCTATGATAGGTTGTTTGTTACTAGTTACCACATCCATTCTTAAACCTCAAGAAGCCTATGAAGCCATAAATTGGAAAGTTATTTTTATGATAGCAGGCGTACTCTCTATGGGAAATGCATTAGAAAGCTCTGGTGGTTCTACTTTAATTTCAGGATACATTTTTGATGTAATGGGCGACTTAGATAAAAGAATTACGGTCGGTTTAGTATTTTTAATTACCTTTCTTTCTACCAACATTATTTCCGGAAAAGCAACAGCTGGTTTAATGACTCCTATAGTTATTAGTTTGGCATCAGCACTTCAAATAAGCGAACGTCCATTGCTAATTGCCGTAATGTTAGCATGTGCCTTAACTTTTATGACACCCATTGCTAACCCAACTAACACTATGGTATATGCACCCGGAAAATATAAATTTAACGATTATCTAAAGGTAGGTACTCCCTTAAACATCATCATTTGGATTGCTGCAACATTTTTAATACCTTTATTCTTTCCATTTTAAATTTTAAAAAATCGTGTAACCGATAAAATCATATCTGTAAATGAAAAGACAATTTAAAAAACTGATTACGTTTACTAATGAATATCAAAATAAAGAAGACATTATTTTAAGAGATCATCTTGCCATGGAAAGAACCAAATTGGCAAATGAAAGAACTTTATTATCTTATTTAAGAACATCACTTTACTTACTTTTAGGCGGCACTGCGATACTAGGATTAAAAGATTTTCAAGATTTAAAATTTTTGGGATATATTGCTCTTTCATTAAGTGCTTTATTAATAATTATTGGTACTGTAAGGTTTCTTCAACTCCGAAAACACTTGAAAAGATTTTATATACCAATTAATGATGACTAACACTTCTCCATTTAATAAACACTACCTACTTTAACTCTCTTTTATAATTATTTTAACATCTTTTATATAATATATGTATATACATTAAATGTTTTTGTATATATTTGCATCAGATTTTGAAAGTATAAATAAAAAACATGAGAATAGAAGACGAAATTAAACAGAACAAATTCCACTCAGAATACCAAAAATTAGCTATCAATATATTATTTACCAATCAATGGTTAACTACCAACACTACTAAAATACTTAAACCATTTGGCATTAGTCCACAACAATACAATGTGTTAAGAATTTTAAAAGGTCAATCACCAAATGCGATTTCAGTAAGTAATATCATGGATAGAATGATAGACAAAATGTCTAATACTAGCAGATTGGTAGAGAAACTAAGACAAAAAGAATTAATAGAACGAGTTACTTGCGAAAAAGATAGAAGACAAGTAGACGTAAAAATAACTAAAAAAGGATTGAACTTATTAGAAAAAGTTAAAACAGAAATGAATACTTTTAAAACAATTAGCAATAATCTTACTGAAAAAGAAGCTAAAACTATTAATGAACTATTAGATAAAATGAGAGGGTAATTTTTAAAAAATTTAATTAAATAAATGTATATACATTAAATGTTAAAACACATATATTATGCAAATACTAACTAAAGAACAACAAGCAAAAGGTTCCTTTGATGGAGGAGCAATTATAGAAAATAAACCTATCGGGTTTCCTCAAGACAGAGGTGAGCAAAAACCATTTTCAAACCTGTTTTACTGGGCGAATGCATGGTCAGATAGAGGAGGTTTAATTGGTGAACATCCACACCAACTGTTTGAAATTATGTCATTTGTTATTGATGGAGAAATTCAGCATTACGATAATAAATACGACCGTTGGTTACCACTAAAAAAAGGAGATGTACAAATTATCCGATCTGGAAATGGCATTCGACATGCAGAAAAAATAATGCCAGGAGGTAGAATGTTTCAAATTTGGTTCGATCCAAACGTGCATGTAACCTATAACAAAGAAGCATCTTATAGCGATTACAAAAGTGAAAACATGCATTATTTTGAAGAAAATAGCATTAAAGTTAAAAACTATATTGGCAAAGGCGGTCCGGTGGAAATGGATGCCGAAGCAGTAGTTATTAGTGAACTTACTCTTCCAAAAGGAAATCATATTATTGCTATTCCTGAAGGTAAAATAAGCACTTTTTACTTTATAAAAGGAATAGCTCAGGCAAACAATCAAACCTTAAAAGAACATGATTTTATTATTACTGAAGAGGAAAAAACAATCACTTTTGACATTGAAGAAGAAACACATTTATTTACTGTTGAAGTAGCGAAACAACTGAGTTACAAAACTTATTTGGAACTAAATAAATTTAATTAAATAGTATTAACCTTATAAACTAAAAAACATGAAAATGATACCTGAGATAACGAAAAGATTTAGCCCGACAACATTTACAGAGCAAACGCTAACAGAAGAACAACTTACCATACTTTTTACTGCTGCGGGAAGAGCTGCTTCCTCTTTTAATGAACAACCTTGGCGTTTTATTTATGCTTTAAAACAAGATAAAAAAGCTTTCAACAACATCTTAGACTGTTTAGTAGAAGGAAACCAAGAATGGGCAAAAAATGCAGCTGCTTTAATAATTACTGTTTCTAAAAAAAACTTTACTAAAAATGAAAAACCCAATCCCCATAACCGACACGATTTAGGCTTAGCAGTAGGTAATCTTTGCGCCCAAGCTACAGCTATGGGCTTACACTTGCACCAAATGGGTGGTTTTTCTGCTGAAAAAGCCATCAACAACCTAAATATACCCGAAGGTTTTGAGCCTGTTACAGCTATTGCTATTGGTTATTATGATGGCGAATTTGTAGAAACCCCTAGAAAAGCAGTAGAAGAAATAATGTTTAAAAATGAATGGAAGTAGAACATTAAAACCTTTCCGAAAGTTTAAACTTTCGGAAAGGTTCACAAGCTAACTACTCCTTAATAAATTTAATAATCTTATTAGTTTTAGTGGTATTTATCTGTAAGAAGTAAATACCTTTTGCCAAACTACTGATATTAATTTGTTGTTGACTATTTCTATTAAATTTAGGATATAATACTTCTTTTCCTGTAAGATCAGTAATAAGCATACTCACGTTATTATCAGTTAATAATCCAACTACTGTAAGTATATTATTTGCAGGATTAGGGTAAATTGTAATATTATTCATATCCAACTCGCTTACCCCCACAAAAGCACTATCTATAATATTAATGTTATCCAAATAAACTGTATTTCCAAAACCAGCTGCATTTTCAAAAATAAAATCAACACTTGTTAATCCATTTAAACTACTTAAATCTATAACTTCATTCCTCCATTGAGAAGCTGTTGGCACAAAAAACAAAGGATAATTTGGTGCTGTAGCTAAATCGTTACCTGTCTTTTTCCAAAGTAATTGTTTGGTAGCTCCGCAATCATTGGTATAATAAACAGATAGGGTGTCATATCTTGTTCCTCCAAAAAAAGCATATGCCACATCAAAAGATAGGGATGAAGTACTAACTCCTGTAAAATCATATCTTGGAGAAACCAACCAGTCTAATTGACCAGTATAGTCATTACTTCTATTATCAATAAACACGCAAGAAGTACTAGTTCCATAAGCACCCAATGTGTTATTATGTTCCCAGGTCTCAGCATTATCCGTATTAATCACTCTCCAACCACTTGGTGAAACAGTTCCATTTTCAAAACCTTCAGTAAGTGGCAAACCTATTCCTGCTGTAGGTGATTGAACAACTACATAAGCATTTTTATATAAAGAATCTGTTCCGTTTACATTACTCACAACTAAAGAAACATCATACGTTCCATTAGTTGGATAACAAACAATTGGATTTAAATCAGTAGAAGTGCTAGGCGTCCCTCCCGGAAAATACCAGGTCCATTGCTGACCAAGATTAATAGTTTGATTAGTAAACTGAGCACAAACTCCCGGGCAAATAGCCGTATCTGGCGACATAAATTGTGCAACAGGAGGTGTATTTGCTTGAAATAAATTAGACTCCCAAATTCCTCTTCCATAAGTAGCTGCTCGTATTTTTCCTGTGGGATAAAATATCTCTAACTCATTTACCTGAACATTTGGTAAATTATCCATAAAAGCTTCCCAATTGAGTAAATCATCATTTTTGTAATATACTCCCATGTCTGTTCCCACATAAATTCCATTATTAGTTCCATACTCATAAACCACACAATTTACAGGCATATTGGGTAAGTTCCCTGAAACGTTTGTCCAAGAAGCGCCACCATCAATAGATTTAAACACTTTATTTCCATTAGAGAAACCAGAAAAACTTACCCATAGTATATTAGGGTTTTGATTATGAACCGTTATATAACTAATATTAAGGTTAGGCAATCCATTATTAATTACTGTCCAACTACCACCTCCATTAGTAGTTTTTCTAATTTGAGTTAGCGTAGCGATATAAATTACATCAGAATTAGAAGGAGCTACAGCCATAGATCGGATAGTTCCTGTTGCCGAGAAATTAGAGATTTGTAACCAACTTGTTCCTCTATTGGTAGTTTTAAATACATTTGTATAACCGGCATAAAGTGTGGTAGGAGTATTAGGGTCAATTACATAAGGAGTAACCCAAGCACCATTTTCACTAATACTACCTGTAATCCCAGAAAAAGAAGCTCCTCCATTTGATGAACGATAAATATTTCCATTTTGACTCGTAGAAAAGATAAAATTATTGTCTGAATAATCTACAATACATTCCATTCCATCACCACCAGTAACATGCGTCCAACTTCCTGATTTTAATAAGCTGCACCCATTATCTTGAGCTCCGCCAATAATAGTACCTGCATTAGTAGCACTCATTCCTAACCGATAAAACTGCGTAACTTCTAAACCTGCTGTTAAATCTGTCCAAGAATTTCCTGCATTACTAGTTTTAAAAATTCCCCCATCAGAACCACAAAACAAAGTATTTCCAAAATAATCTAGGGTATGAATATCGGCATGAACATAACCGTAGCTTCCTGTTGGCCAATTCCAACGCGTATTCGCTGTAAAACTACTCCCTCCATTAGTTGACTTCCAAACATTAACACCTCCTGTAAACAATTCATTTTTATTATTAGGCGATACAGCTAAAGCCAAATCATACCAACCTTGTCCACCAGAATCTGTACCGGATGTATTCCACCCCATAATATTAGGAGAATTCGCTCTTAAAGTAAAAGTACTCCCTCCATTTGTAGAACGGTAAAGTCCTAAAAAGCCATTATCACTTGAATTGGTTGTTAAAGCATAAACATAATTGGTATCATCAGCAGTAACAGCAATAGACATTCTTCCTATTTGGCTAATAGATGGCAATCCATTAGTTATCATTGTAAAATTAATACCATCAACCGATTTAAAAAAATTGGTATTAGTACATGCAAATACCGTAGTGGGATTTAATGGATTAAACTCTACATCTCTAAAAACACCACTCCTCACATTCGTCCAACTTGTACCTGAGTCACTAGTTTTCCATAAACCATTACTAGTAGCCACATACAAAACTGCAGGATTATTAGGGTTTATAATAATTTTATTCATCACTCTTGATTGAGAAGTTGACCAATTCAACCCTGTTGGCTGCCAAGTATTTCCTCCATCTAACGATTTAATAACTCCAATACTATAAGTATCACTTCCATCTCCATCTCCTGTCGCTAAATAAATCTCATTTGAATTTTGTGGATTAATTGCAATTCCTGAAACTCCAAGAGTTGCCAGTGTATCCGTTAGTGGTGTCCAAGAATTTCCTCCATTAGTAGATTTCCAACACCCACCGGCAGGAGCTCCAACAAAAATAATATTTGAATTGTTAGGATCTACAGCTACCACATTTATTCTTCCAATACCTGGATTCCAACCTATAGAATTCCAACTTTGCGGCCCTAGTGGCGTCCAATTAGATGATTTTGAACCCAACTTTGCTGTTGTTGCATTATATTTTTGATGAAATTTTAAATATTCATCCCAAGCTAAACTAGGGTCAGGGAAATTACCATTTTCATCTACTCTAGATTCCATTAGATATTCCCAACGTTTAAACTGTTTCCATCCTTTACCTCTTTCGTATGATTTATTCTCCCAATACTTATTAAAGGCTTCTTGTATTTCATAAAAATTTGCTGTTTTGCTTTGCATCATCCGAACATATTCCTGCGAATGAGCGTATGAAGCAAATAAAACCCCTATTATAATGAGTGTAAGTTTGTGCATATTAAATGATTATTAAATTTTTATCTAAACCTTTCCAAAGGTACTGAATTATCTAACTTTAAATTATATAAAAAAGCCATTTACTATATGAATCTTATTTACCTTTGAATGATATCAACTAATCTAAAAAACATGAAAAAACTATTATTAATTTGCAGTATTATTTTATTTAGCTTTATCAACAATGCTAAAGCACAAAACCCTATTGATGTTGGACAAATGCAACTTAACGCAGGTTTTGGGCTATCTAATTATGGACTTCCTGTTTATGTTGGCTTAGATTATGGCATACATCCAGACATAACCATAGGTGGAGAAGTTTCTTTTAGAAGTTATCGTGAAAATTATTTTGGTACTAAATACGGACATAACATTTTTGGATTTAGTGCAAATGGAAATTATCATTTTAATACCATTATGGGTATTCCAGATAATTTTGACTTTTATGCTGGAGCCAACGTTGGTTTTGTAATGTGGAATTCTCCTAGAGGCTATGGCGGTAGTAGAACTTCCGGATTAGGACTAGGCTTACAAGTAGGTGGAAGATACTATTTCAACGAAAAGTTTGGTATTAACCTTGAGTTTGGTGGTGGAAATGCTTTTAGTGGTGGAAAAATTGGTGTTTCCGTTAGGTTTTAATTAACTATTTATTTTCTTTACTTTTTCCATTACAGCATCATTTAAGTCTTGCTTGTAAGTTTGCATTTTTTGTTGGATGGATTTATCTCCTACCGACAAAATTTGTAATGCTAACAACCCTGCATTTTTAGCTCCATTTAAAGCTACAGTAGCTACAGGAACACCTCCTGGCATTTGTAAAATAGATAAAACAGAGTCCCAACCATCAATAGAATTAGACGACTTAATAGGAACTCCAATAACCGGCAATGGTGTAATTGATGCTACCATTCCTGGTAAATGAGCTGCGCCTCCTGCTCCCGCAATAATTACTTCAACACCTCTTTGGTGAGCATTTTCAGCAAATTCTACCATGCGTTTGGGAGTTCTGTGTGCAGAAACTATAGTGATTTCAAAAGGAACATTAAATGATTTGATAACATCTGCTGCTTGTTGCATAACAGGTAAATCAGAATCTGATCCCATTATAATACTAATTTTTGGTTGACTCATCGCTTTGTATTTTTATAGTGATTTTGCTTTTAGCACTTTTTTTACTTGTGCTGCTTTTATTCTAGCAGCTTCTATATTTTCTCCCAAAATAGTTACATGTCCCATTTTTCTATAGGGTTTAACATCTCTTTTTCCATAAATATGCAAATTTACACCTTCCGTACGCATACATTCATCTATTCCTTCATAAGTAATTTTTCCTATAGCATCTGCTTCTCCCAAAATATTTAGCATGATAGAAGGTTGTATTAATTTTGTACTTCCCAACGGAAAATCTAAAATAGCTCTTAAATGTTGCTCAAACTGTGATGTATAACAGCTTTCAATAGTATGATGCCCGCTATTGTGAGGTCTTGGAGCAACTTCATTTACAATTACTTCTCCTGTTTTAGTTAAAAATAATTCTACCGCTAAAATCCCAACCATATCTAATGCTGCAATTATTTTTTTTGCTATTTGCTGAGCTTTCTCTTCCACTTCGTTACTAATTGCCGAAGGACAAACCAATTGCTCTACCAAATTTGCTTCAGCGCTAAACTCCATTTCTACTGTGGGAAAGCTTGTAATTTCATTTTTATTATTTCTGGCTACAATTACCGCCAATTCCTTCTCTATGTTGATAGCTTCTTCAATTACAGATGGTGTATCAAATATTTTATGATTTTCAGCAACTGATTTTATTACTACAACGCCTCTTCCATCATACCCTTCTTTTCTTGATTTTTGAACAAAAGGATAAGCAATCTCTTTATTGTCAATAGCCTTTAACACTTCTTCTTTTGTTTTGTAAAGGTTAAAAGCTGCTGTAGGGAAATTGTTATTGGCGTAAAACTCTTTTTGCAATCCTTTATCCTGAATTATAGCTAGAGCTTTTGACGAAGGATGAACAATTTTTCCTTCTTTGGTTAGTTGATTAAGAGCATCAATATTTACATGTTCAATTTCAAAAGTTACCAAGTCTACTTGTTGAGCAAACTGATAAACATCATCATAATTTTTAAAACTCCCCTTAAAATATTTTGTACATAAGTTGGCTGCCGAACAATTTTCGTCTGGGTCTAACACATAAGTTGTAATATCCCACCTACTAGCCGCTTGTATCAACATTTTTCCTAACTGACCACCGCCAATAATTCCTAATTTAAAATCTGAACTAATTTTTTGAGACATTATAATTTGAATTTGGTCGCGAAGTTACCATTCTTTTTTATTATTCTATTTAGATTTTAATCAACCTCATTTCTTCCTTACCAAAAGGTAATGCGTAATTATTAAAGACTCTCCTTTCATGGAATAAACTTGCTCTAACAACCAACCATTTGATTTCAAATCATTTAAAATCTCTACAACCGTATTCATTCCTTCAAAACCTTTTCGGATAACTTCTGCTCCTTGATTTTTCCCTGTAAATATAGAAACTCTGGTTAAACTTGTTTCACTTCCTTCGATTGTTCTAAACTCATCTTCATTATTTAAACGCAACTCTAAAATAGCATAATCTCCTTTTTTAGTAATCGCATTTATTTTTTTAGATGCATTTTCGTGTGATTGCTGTGCTATTATACTGCTTGCTAACCCTAAAAATAACATCACTAATATTAAAACTGATTTTTTCATTGGTTTATTTTTAATCGGTTAAAATTAAACTTCACATAATCAGATAACTGCCTATTGAAAGTATAATCATAGTGCGTTCTATTTTAACACTTACTCTTTAATTTTTTCAATAGGAAAATTAATAGTTGTTTCCCATTTTTTCGAATTGAGTTCTTTTGCCGGATCTGTAATATACATTTCCCAAGGAGCACCAATAACTATTACTTTATTTTTTCTCATCCATTCATTAATTCCAAAATAGGTTTCAGGCAACCTATCGTAAGATCCATAATGAGTTGCTGAAACATAAGTTCCTGCATCAATATTACTTAGTTTAATTTCATCCTCAAAAATAACTATTTCTTTACTTATAGGTATTCCTATTTCAACATCAATAACAGTATCTGACCAAGAATGGTAAATAGTAATAGGAGACATTATTTTTTCTATATTAATAGAGTCAATATAATTATTAATTTTCTCATAAGATTTTCCGTGAATATTATTCATGCCGTTTTGAGTCACGGTATCTCTAATAGATAAAAACCAAATAGGTTTATCAATAATTTTAATTTGCACGTTTACCTTATGAATTTTAGGTAACTCTTCAATTTCAACTTTTATTTTTTCAAGCTCATTATTAGTTAACTCCTCCAATTCATCATAAGCAAATAATCCATAAAATTTTGTGATGGGATTAAAGCCATAATTAAGCTCTAAATAAACTGTTACATCCACCCCATCATCTACATTAGTTACATCATACTCAACATCTGTTTCAAAATCTGGAAAATTAAACAACAAATTAGATTGATTTTGCTCTTCTAAATAGTTTTTTGTAGCATACACATCTGCACTAATAAAAACATTTTTAGCTACTTCATATTTTGATGGTAAAAACAACGAAACTATTGCTATTAAGAGACTGAAGATAATAATTATTGTAATTATTCTTTTAAGAAAAACCATAACGATTTTAAAAAATTAAAATTTCGTTAAAGATATAAAACATTTAAGAAATGTCTTATAAAAAGACCGAATTTTTATAAGTATAAAAAATGATTTTACTATTGATTTTTAATGAATTAAACAAAAATGAAAAAATAAAATAAAATAATATTTGCAAGTGTTGTAAAAAGTGATACATTTGCACTCCCAAAATTTGGGAAATGTACTTTGGCCCGTTCGTCTAGGGGTTAGGACGCCAGGTTTTCATCCTGGAAACAGGGGTTCGATTCCCCTACGGGCTGCGAAAAAAATCAAAAAACGCTTAACTAAAGTTAAGCGTTTTTTTTTAATTAAAATGAGAATAAAAATTCTCTTTATCTACAAAAACCATATCACACCTTTATTATTAAAATAAAAATAGTTGAGTTTTATTCTATAACTTTTAAATTTTATCCAATAAAGCTTTTGCTTCTATCGAACTAGGATTATAATGAAGTGCTCTAATTAAACATATTTTTGCCTCTTTTATTTTCCCTAAGCTGATATAAATATGTCCTAAAAGATAATTAGAATCATAATCGAAAGGATACAAAGTCACTACTTTTTCAGCATAAGCAGCTGCTTTAATATACTCTTTTCGGTAACTATAAATAGATGCCATTCTGTAATTTACAGTGCTATTATAAGGGTCGATAGATAAAATTTCATTATATGTTTTAATCACATCATCCCAGTTTTCCATAGCTGATGTTGGATATACATAGCCTAATCGAGCTTCTATGGATTTTGATTCCAATGCTATAGCTTTTTTATAAAATCCCTGTGACTTTATATATTCTCCTGCTAAATAATTCAACCATCCTAAACGTAAATTCATCGTATATGAATTGACATCATAAACAGTAAAAATTACTGAAATTGCTTGTGAGTAATCTTTATCACTTTCATACAAATAACTTTTGCTAAATGCTTCGTTTACAATAGTTTGTCCCGTTGTCAATGTGGTTGTAGCAAGGAAAATAAAATTTAAAATAAGTTTTTTCATGGTCTGAATTTTACTCCGATAAATAATGAATTTAATTGATATTCTCTAAGACTTAAATTATCTATAATCTTTCCATTTTGAAAGGTAGTATAAAGCTCAACTTTAGAAGAAATCCTCACCATCCCCGTAAGATTAACCTTATGCTTTAATTCATCAAAAGAATTGAGAAATTGTGTCCCTTCAAATAAAGAAAGTACATAATTTCCTTTCTGAACGTAATACGCAAATAGAGAAAAACTGTTTCCTATGTATAGGCGTATATATGGAATTATATTTAATTTAGAAAAATCCGAGTGATAAATGTAATTAATATCTGCTCCTAATATAATATTTTTAATTGGTTTTATATTAAAATCTAACCCATATTGTAATTGGCGATAAATATTGTTTTTATTAAACAACATAGTGTCAGAATTACTTTGTTGGGAAAAGGTTGGTGGTGAAAAAGGCATTACTACTTCTCTAATATTATAACTATAATCAACAATTCTAGTATAGTTTGGATTTTCAAATGCCTGATATATATTAAAATGTGATGTGAATGACCAATCTTTGATTCTTTTATTAATATTTAACTGTGCTAATACTGAATTTTGTTCATAACCTCCTCTAAATAAATAATGACTAGTAATTACAGTATCTACAACATAATTAGACCCTCCCGAACTATATTGATAATGACTGCCTTGTTTTTTGGTGCTATCTATATAATTTAATTGACTTTTATAGTTAGACCCATTAAAAGCAACTGAAATATTCCACTTTTTACCTAAGTTAATTGAAGGTATAAATAAATATTGGTACTGTTTCATCTCCCCCCAAATGGCTTTTTGTTCCATATAACTATATTCATGGTATATATGAAACCGGGGTAAAAATTGATGTTTAAAGCCTACTCGTCCATAAAATAAATTGTCTGCCGCAACTTTATTATTAGATTTTTTCATACCTCCTTCAACATAGATATAGTCAATTATTCTTGAAGGATGATAATCCATTCTTTTTTGGATAGAGTCAGGCAATGATTGATAAATTTTTTGAGCTTCTATTTCTTCTTCTAGATTATAATAGCTCCAAAATAAATACTCTTTTGCATAAGTAGAAGCAGAACTATTCTGCAAAGCCTTTTCGAAATAACTTTTAGCATTTTCAAAATCTTTCAGCTCAAAAAAAGCAATTCCTATTCTCACATTTAAATAATAATAATCATATCCTTTTTCGCTTGCCGCTTTTCCATATTGAGAAAGTTCCTGCCAGTTTTTTTCTGTATAAAGCTGGTAAGATTTACTATCCACTTCCTGATAACTATCTTGAGCAAACAAATTTGTTACGAGCAATAAAAGGGGCAATATGAATTTTATCCTATGCATTTTACCTCCACCTCTCTTTTATCATTGCTAATTTTAAAGCTCTCTATTCCCTTATCCTTTAGTACAAACTCATAAATGGTTTCCGATTTTTTCTTTCCAAAAATTTCTCCCCAAGTGGTTGATTGCACCACAATTTTTTCAGGACTGTGTTCATCATCCACTTCGGTAAAATGGCTCATATAATGTGCTTTTTCATAATGGAAAAAAGGTGCTGTAAAATCGTGTAATGATTTTAAAACCGTTCCAAAAACATCTTCAATGTTAATTCGGTCTTTTACAGAAATACCTTTATAATAACCCAAAATAACCCGATGTGCTCCTAAATAAAAATCGTGCAACAAACTGTTCGTATTTCCATAAAAATCGGTAAAATAGAACATGGTTCCATCATTCACAAAATAAGCGGTGGCTTTACTTTTATAGCAATAGATGTAAGCCTTATTCAAAGAATTGACAAACACTTCCCACTTTATTTTTTCTCCGTTTTGGGTTTCAAACTCCAATGTTTTCCCTGGAATTAATCCAAAGGATTCAGTCAATAATTTGGTGTTACGAACATTGCAAACCACCTCTCCTTCTTTCGGAATATCAAACGAGTGCAGTTTAAATCCATTTTCTTCTTTGGTTAAATAATAACTAATGGGATGAAACAGGGTTTTACCATCCACATAAGGGGTGGTTTGAATTTGAAAGTGAAGGTGTGGTTCTGGTGATCTTCCTGAACTTCCACAATGGGCTACCACATCGCCTTTTTTTACATAATCGCCTTGCCTTACTTTAAAGGTGTCTTTTTTAAGGTGCGATAATTTGGAGTACATATACTCCCCATGTTTAATGATAATTGTGTTTCCCCAATTATGTTCCATATCCACATCTCCTATTTTATTATCATCAAAACCATCAATAATTTGTACTACAGAACCATGAGCGGGAGCTACCACAGGTAAATTGTAACAATAATAATCTTCCAACTCAATTCCTGGAAGGCGATAAGTATTCCCCTTTTCATCTCTAATATCAAAATCCCAGGCATATTTCCAATCTCCTTTATGGGTAATTTTTCCTTCATGACCTTGCGAAATGCTCCACTCTCCCATTATAGGCAATGCAAAATGAAAATAGGTTTCCGATTTAAAACGAGCCACTCGATTAAAATGTTTGTAATGATTTTTTTCGGGTGAAAATTGTTGTATGGTTACCAAGTCTAAGCCTGAAGCTTTGTTTCGAATCGCCATGGCTGATAAGAATAGCAGTACTACAATGTTAAAAGGCAATGAATATAAAGGCAATCCAAATTTTTCATACAACAAACTATGCAAAGCTGAAATTAGTACGGCAATAATGGGAATGGTAAATAACAATAAAGTATAAGAACGTCTGGAAGGAACGACAAAAAATCCTCCCAAAGCAATAGCTGTTAAAATAAAATTAAACCCGATGTAGGAATAAATAAGCTGAGAAAAATCTCCCGCCATAAATTGATAAAACAAGTAACCAATTAAAAATCCAAAAATGGACAATATAAATGCCATTCTAGAGCAAATCAATAATCCAACAGCAATTAAAATTCCAGCTAAATCGTTAAACTGAAAAAGAATAGCTCCTAATGATCTAAAATACAAATACAAAATATTTGCAAAAGGAAGAGTAGCAATAAAATCGGTTACTCCTGTAAACAAAGTTGGCTGAACTCCTTCTAAAGAAAGAAACAGTTTTTGCTTCAGTTCAATAGCGGTAAAATTATCTACTCCCAATATCAATATCCATGTCATTACCAAAAAAGGAATACTTAAAAAAGGTAATCCTTTTTTACCAAGATTAACCAAAAACCATAAGGTTAAAAAGAAAGTAAGCAATGCCGAAACAAAAATGACAATTAAAAGAGAGCTATTAAAATCGTAAAACATTCCTATTGCTAAACCAACAGTTAATGAATTGTAAGTATAAGCACCGTTTCTTACTTGTTCATGATTAAAATTGAATAAATAAGCTGTGGTCTGCCCTATCAATATAGAAAGGATACCACATATCCCCGCTCCGATATCAAAAAAGCTAACCAACAACAAAATGGCCGCAAATACTTTGTTCAAGGAAAAAAATACCTGAGCATAGCTATTCAATAGCCCTTCCCACGAAGTTTTTAAGTAATATTTAATTTGCTCAATCAAGTTCTATTAAAGTGAAAATTTAGATAAATAATCTGGAAGTACTTCTCCTTTTTCTAAAGTTTCTAACACTTCTTTAGTCTTGATGACGTGTGGTTCACCTTTCATATCAATCATTACCACCGCAGGACGAAGTGCAATAAACTGCATCGACTGCGTAATATTATAAGCTCCTACAGTATGAACGACTACTTGGTCACCTGCTTTTAAAGGAGGCAATGTAACATTTTCACGAATGACATCAATGTTCATACACAATGGTCCATAAAGAACACTATCTTCTGTATGTTGTCCAAATTCCTGAGCAGGTGATATTTTATGATCGTACCAGAAAGAAGTAAACATGATATTTACTCCAAAGTCAAGTATAGTGGCCCTTCTTCCGTCTGAAAGTCGTTTGTTAGAGATTACTGAACCTAATAAGAAACCAGCATCATCAATTAGTGCGCGTCCAGTTTCTAAATATAAATAAGGCAATTCATCGTTATCGAACCCTGCATTTAATAAAGCAGAACAAATAGCCTCAGCATATTGACTAATTTCCGGAACGCTGTCAGCACCCAATCCATAAGAACCTTTTAGAGTGTTTTTTGATGCAAAACCTCCTCCCATATCAATGTAAGAAACCATTTTGTTATAACGGTTTTTAATGCTTTTTGCTAAATCTGCCATTTTAGTAGCTGCTATTCCATAGGCATTTGGAGCTAACATAAATGTTCCAATATGACAGTGTAATCCAACCAACTTAAGTTTTCCGTTTGCCATGATTTTATTTACAGCATCCCAAGCTTGCCCATTCTCATAATTAAATCCAAAACGATCCCACATAGGGTAAATTCCGGTATCCATATTCACACGAATGGCTACTCTTGGATTAACATTCAACTCTGTTGCAATCTCCGTTAAACGGTATAATTCATCTAAATGGTCGATGTGAATCGGAGAATCATTTTTGATGGCTGCTCTCAGGTCATCATCAGTTTTATCTGGTCCATTAAATAATATTTTATTTCCCGGAACTCCATTGTTTAGTGCTTTTTCATATTCAAATCTTGACACCACTTCTCCCCAAGAACCTTCCTGATGAAACACATTACAAACAGCATTTAAATAATTGGTTTTATAAGACCAGGCAAACTGTACTTTAGGATATCTAGTCTCAAATATTCGTTTAGTATTTCTGTAATTATCTCTAATTTTTCTTTCCGACATCACAAATAAAGGAGACCCATATTCTTCTAATAAATCTTTTACAGCACAGCCATCAATGTGAGTCATTGGGGTATATTCTGTTCTACTTCCAAATTTATTCATTAATCCTTGATTTAAGGATTTTATGATTGGTCTTTCATATTGTTTCTTTTCCATTTTTTCTCTATTTTTAAAGTTCTCCAATAGTTGATATTTGTTCGAATTCTTTCATATTAACAACCATGTCATATGAATATCGGATGAACATTTTTCCTACATCATAAGTAGTAAATGGTTTCATCTTATTTCCCATGGCCATATTCACTAATGATTCTACTTGGTTTTGTCCTGCTCCAACGGTTAAATAACACCATGCCGGAAAACGAGGGTTAATCTCAATTAAATTGTATTCATCTTCATTAGTTTTCATGAATTCCAATTCAAAAGGCCCTCTCCATTTGGTCGCTTTCACCAATTTTTGTGTTACATCCAACAGTTTTTCATCATCTAAAGAAATACCTGCCCAAGCTTTTCCTTTATCGGTAATATATAATTTTCGCATGGGAACAGCACCCAAGGTAACTCCATTTCCATCCCCAATTCCACACACATTTACTTCTGATCCGTGTATAAATTCCTGAACTAGAACTGGCAAACCCCATTGAGCACTAATTTTATTAAAATGCTGCATGGCCTCATCAGTTGAGTAAGCAATTTTGGCATCGTAAAACTTCCCTTTTACTACCAATGGAAATCCTATTTCATTGGCAATGGAAGGAATTTCTGCCGTACTAAAAACCATTTTTGCAAAAGGAACTTTTATTCCATGTTCTTTCCCATATTCATATAAATTGGCTTTATGTCGAGCATCAAATTGTTCTTGAGTAGGTAACACCATTTTAATTCCTAACTCTTCATCTAACCTCGTTTGTAAAGAAATAAAATTGAAAAGTTCTGCATCAAAATTGGGAAACAAAAAGTCGATGTTCTCTTTGGAGTTGATGTAATCAAATCGTTCAAAAAGAACTTGTTGTCCTGCATTTGGGTAAGGCACCTGATAGGTTTTGTCTACCAAATCGTGCATGTAGATTCCCGGTTCTAAAGACTCGTAGGACAATCCAATAATTCGGACATCGAAACTTTCAGATTCTCTTAATGCACGAATCACAGCTATCCCCGGACCGGGACTATCAATGGCATTTAACCCTGTTACAGCAACTGTATATTTAGGTTTGCTCATTATTCCGTTAGTTTATAGTTTTTCAACATGTTTAAAAAGTCATAAAGATCTTTTTCTACTGTATTTTTATCAATCATGTATTCTTTCAAAATATAATCCAAAATTTCCAGTTCCGATTTTTCTTCCTGTAGCATTTGGATAATTTCTTGTCCTATGGGATTTACTGAATAAGAATCTCCCGAAGATGGATTGAAGAGGAAACCCGAATCACTGATAGCTACATTTTTTCTTACTTTCATATGGTTTAATTTTATTGATTAATAATGTCTCATGAAACTCACAAAATAATTCTGTTATTGTTTTTATCAGATTCTATTTTGTATATCGCATAATTATATAGTTTTATGTAAATAACTAAATTTTCTTTGTATTTGACATTAAAACACCAAAAGCAAAATGTTTAGTTTATACTTTTTTGACATTAATGTGTAAAATTTCGATTTATTCTAAATTCTAAGGTGCTAAATTAGAACAACAACTAATATTAGTTGTCATACAATTTTAAATAAAATGTGTAAAATTTTGTTTAAAGGATATTCTCCAAAGGAATTCGCTCTACTGGAGCTCCATTTTTATACTGCGAAACTGTAAAACCAGTTGTTTTTTTAAATTGATTACTCAAGTATTGAACACTACTGTAACCCAGCATATAAGAAATTTCACTCAAAGTATACTCACTATTTAATATCAATTCTTTGGCTCTTTCTATTTTTAAAAGAATCAAGTATTTTTCAAGTGTCATATTTGTTACTAAAGAAAACACCTTGCTTAATTTATCGTAAGGGACTTGTACCCGATCACTAATATAATCGGAATTTCGAATCAATGAACTCATATTGTTGGAATGATGAATCAGTTCAATAGCAGCTACTTTTATATTTTCTACTAAGGATTCATTAGCATCGGTTACTACCGTAAAGCCTAATTCCGAAAATCCTTTTTCAATCTCAAAAGTTTGAATTTTTTGTGGATCGTAGGTCAATGTTACTTCTCCCAATCTTGCTTTTTTTAGCTCCACCCCCTCTATTCCATCAAAATATAAGCTCACCAATTTTAAACAGCTTTTCGACAGCATATTACGAAGGAGGTATTTTTCAGTAATCCAATCTTGCATAAACAAAAGTTGAGAATCAATAATTAAAAATAGGAAATTATAAATAAAAAGTATTTTTCTTCATCTTTTATAAAAAATTAACATTAAAAATTGAATTACGAAAAAGGCTTTTTTTGTGATTATTAGAATTATTTTATTCCATCGCTTCACTCACCACACCATCTTTCCAAGTAGCGGTTTGTTCTTTAAGTTCGTTTAGCTTTGGGAAGAGTTTTCCTGAAAAATCGCTTAAGGGTTGGTATAGTAATGATGTTGATTTTACTTCGCTTTCTATAAATGAAACTTCATTATCAACAGTATTTATCAGATTTAAAATTATACTAATAATAAGTCCAAACTTCATCATTCCAAAAACCATTCCTGCAATTCTGTTTACTATACCTAAAGCAACCATTTTAACCACTCTCTCTAGCATTTTAGCAATAAAAAAAACAAAAATTACTATAGCTATAAACGTTACTATAAAAGACAGTAAAGGCATTATTTCTGGTGAAATATTAAATGCTTTACTTAAATATTCAGCTGAATATGAAGAGAAATTAATACCTCCCCAAACACCTAACACCAACGCTACCAAAGAGGCTATTTCTATAACAAATCCTTTACGAAACCCTTTATAAGCTCCCCAGATTAATGGAATAACAATTATGATGTCCAAATAGTTCATATCAGCCAAATTAGTTGAAAAATGTATTACTAATTAATGGCCAACTAAGGAGTTATTAAAGGTAAAGTGTTTATTTTGCAGAAAGTTTTTGATATCTATACTATCAACTTATATCTCTCCAACTACTCCTTCTGTTACATTAATAACATGGTCTCCAACTTTTTCTAAAGAGTTAAATATATCGTTGTAAATAGCAGCATTTTTAAAATTATATGCTCCCTGCTCTACATTTTTGAAATGTTCTTTTCGTAATTTTTTTCTAAATGAATTAAGTTTTTGTTCGGCTTCAACCGCCTCTTTTTTACTTACTAAAGCGTAGTTAGTTTTAAGGTTTTTATTCATTACCACCAAGGTCTCATCCAAAATTCCAAACATTTCTACAATGTTTTTTCTTTGGTCAGGAGTAAACCAAATTTTCTCCTCAAATTTTCTCTCCAACACTTTAGATATCTGATAAAAAATATCGCCAATTCGTTCTAAATCTCCAATTATACTTAACATTCCTCTAATCTGAATAGAAGATTCTTCACTCATTTCTCGTTGTGAAATCTTAGCCAAATAATCGGCAACATCTCTCTCTATATTATCGGTTATATCTTCATATTTTTTAATCTTTTCGAGCAGCTTATAAACATTTTTAGGATTTTGCTCTAATAATAAAGTAGCGGTATGCTCTTTCATTCGGTGGGTTAACTTACCAAACTTAGCAATTTCTTTTTGGGCTTCAACTATAGACATCTCAGGAGTAGCCATTATTCCTGTACTGATGTGTTCTAGCCTAAATTCTTCATCCGTCTCTCCTCTAGATTTAATTGTTTTGGTAGCTAATCTTACTAATTGAGGAATAAACCAAACCATAATAGCAACATTAACAATATTATATCCCGAATGAAATAATGCAATACCTATTGGTGCTCCTAAGGAAGCATAAATAGAATCTGTATGGAAAAGGTTGGTTGTAATATTATCTAGCATATCAACTATTGGAAAAACAGAAAGTGCAATTACCATCCATATTAATCCAAAAATATTTACTAATGAATGAATACGAGCTGAACGTTTAGCAAATACGTTACCTGAAACTGAAGCAATTTCTGTATTAATAGTTCTCCCAAAATTTTGTCCTAACACTAACGGAATAGCTACCTCAAAAGAAATAATTCCATTAAAACAAAGTACTTGTGTAAACACTATTGATGCACTAGATGATTGCAAAATTAAAGTTAGAAAAACACCTATTAATACAAAAAATACATTACTAAAAAAGCCTAAAGATGTTTCTTGAAATGATGAGAAAACAGTATCAATTCCATTTAAATTAGGTACACTATTAATAAGTTCTGAAAGCCCTAAAAACAACAGTGCTAATCCAAAAATAAGTTCACCAACATATTTTAACTTGTTTTTTCCTGAAAAAATTAAAGGTGTACCTATGGCAAAGATGATTAGATATATAAAAGAAAAATCAGCATTAAAACCAAAAATAGAAACTAACCAAGAAATTACAGTTGTCCCTATATTTGCTCCAAGCATTATACTCACCGATTCTGCAAGTGTAATAAGTCCTGTATTAACAAAACTTACCGCCATTACCGTTGTAGAAGAAGATGAAAAAATTAATGATGTTATGATAAACCCAGCAATAATGCCTAAAAAATGATTTTTAGTCATTAAGTTAAACATTTGCTTTAAAAATGAGCCAAAAGACTTTTGGACACTTTCACTCATGGTTTTAATACCAAAAATAAACAAGCCTAACGCTCCAATAATTCTTAATGAATCTATAAATGAAATTTCCATCTCTTTGTTTCTTTGCTAAAAAATTAAATTTGTTTTACCAACCAAAATATACCACCAGTTCTTGTTGAATATTTTCGTTTACTGCAATTGCCAACATTACAGAAATAATTAAACCTAAAGTGGCATATCCTAAATCTTTAAAAATCATTTTTACCGTTCCTAATAAAGTTTTATCGGCATCAGTACTTTTAGAAAGCATCATGGCTAATTCTCTACCTCCTAATAAACCTAAAAATATCCAAGTAGTACTCATAGGTATATTACTCCACTCTTTGAATACAAACAAAATAAAAGTATAAACTAAATCTATAATACTTGCTGATCTTACATCTACTGTTTGAGATTTTTCGGTAATAATTTTTTGAATTTTATCTCCTCTCATATAGAACAACACGCCTAATCCAAAGAAAATAAACGAAGCAAACACTACAAAATCTACTAAAGTTAAACTCCTGTTTAGGTAAATAGCAATATTTGCAGCATCATGTGTGATCCACATACTCCATAACCAACCGCTAATAAGCCATTGTGCTACTCTCCAAGCAGGGTGAGGCTCTCCTTTTACTATTTTTTTTATTACTCCTGCCAATAGATACCAAGTGATCATTGCTACTGTAAATGCTAAGAAATAACCCATTAAACTTTTTTGAGCCACACCAATAATACCATCAGCACTAGAACTAAAACAGCTTAACAACATAAAAGTTGTTGAAACAGGCATTCTCATTCGAGTAATTAACAACAATACAACAGGGGCAATAATTTGTAAAAAGTGAAATTGTGTTGGCGATTCTGAAAAACCTTTAGATGCTAATCTTTGGAAAGATACATCTCCATCATAAATTATCCAACTATACAATACCGTTGCTACAAAGATACCTCCAATATACAGCCATAATTTCCACCATTTAACATTTGCATTAGATGCTATGAATGTTCCTATAGTTTGTATGGAATCATTAGCAATTGCAGAATAACCTGCAAACATAAAACCTATCCACATAGCTATTTTCGGATAAGGATAAAATATAGCGCCTATAACTACAAAAGCCGCTAATAACCTTAAAAATGTTTTTTCTTGAAGACCAAATAAAATAAGTGACTCGTATCTTTTTTCTCCAATAAGTTGTGATGCTAAACTAATTTTTGCCATCTGTTAATATGCTTTAATAAATTATTTTCTATAAGTTAATACCTTGGGTTTTATATAAAAGAAAATCAATAATACTGCTACTATTGGAGCAACAACATGATTTAATAAAACAAAAAGAATCGATTGGTCTGCAATAGTTTTATTTCCTAATAAATCATAGAATAAATACCCAAAAGGATTTAAAGCAGAAGTATTAGCAAAGAATGCTGTCGCAGCAAAAAGAACAGTATAAAAAACACTTAAATATATCGTGCCTGCCAATTGTTTTGATTTAAACAATACCCTAATCATATAAAATCCATAACATAAAATAGAAGCAGATGCAGCATTTATAAAAATCAATAGAGCATTATCTCCCATATTTATCAATTGCAAATTTTCAATTTGAACATTGGTAGTAAGTTTATTTATTGAATTAAAAATTAATACCCCTAAAAAAGCACCTATAATTTGAGCTGGGATTTTGTGTAATAAAATATATGGATTTCTTCTTCTTAACGAAGTAATTAAAGTAATAAAAGGAATAATATGAATTCTATAAGTATGAAAAGGAATATAAACTGCTGCAAAAAATGTTAATCCGATAGAAAAAGATAACATGATATAATCTGTATGAAATTTTTCTGATAAGTATCTGCTGATAAAAATAAAATATAATGCAGAAAAAATAGTTGATGCAATTAACTCTGCAATTGCATTTAAAAAAACTGTTCTCGATTTTAATTTATTTTTTAAAACCTGTCTCTTACTTTCTGATTTACTTATGGTTGCCTCCATTTCAAAACTTGCTTATTATCTTTATTTTATTAACTCAAAAGTAAGTTGGGTTTTTATCTCTAATGTTAAGTTAACGTTAACTTTAAAAATGAATATCAATTTGTAGCCTACTCATTAATCCTCCTGTAGTAAAATTGTCTGATGTAGCATAACTTATATCAGATTGTACTTTCAACTTATGTCCAGACAAATATTTTGACAACCCTAATGTATATTGACTTGTTACATCATTTCCAGTAATTTCTTTTATATAATCAATTTGTGTAACCCTTCCTGACAACTCCCAATTTGACTTAAACAAATAGCCCATTTGCAAGTTTATTCCTTTGCCTACATTTACAACATCACCCGTCAATGTTCCATCGTCATTTATTGCTTCAGGATAATCAGCTTCTCTTTGAGCGTATTCTACCATCAATGAAAATCCTTTATATTTTAACATAGCATCAATAAATAAAGTATGAATATCTGTTTCATATAATCCTATATCATTAACCATATAATTTCCTAAATTACTTTTTGTTTTAACAGCGTTATCATTCATATCATAAGTTCCAGCAATAGACAATTTTACTTTATCTTCCCTTACTAAATCACCCCCTGTATAGTCTCCTTTCTTAGAAAACCCTCCAAAAGGTAAAAACTCAACTCTATAGGTATATTGATACCCCCCAAGATTACCAGAAGTAATATTTCTTCCTTCTCCCTGAGAAAAAGCAACTATTTCTCTAACTAAAAATGTACTCCCTATTTTAAAATGATGTCTCAATTGAACTCCCATATCTCTATCTATATTAAAAGCACTATTTAACATAGATCTATCAACAAATTGCAAATCTCCTGATGAAACCACTCGTTCTCTATTTCCTGGCAATTTGGTTTGACCCATCCACAAAACAAAATTTTTATAAAAATTCCATTTTAACAATGCATCAAATATATATCTTGGAGAATTGCTGGTATATTGATTTGTTCCCGACATATCTCTGTTACTCAAACCTAACTCTAACTTATATTCCAATTTAGGGCTGTAAGCAAACCCATCAAACTTCAACCTAGCTCTTCTAATTAAAAAATTAGAACTTCCATCCCTAAAATTTCCTTTATCATCTATATCCCACTCACCTATATACAATGTTTGAAACCTTGCCCCTACCTTCATACTCCATGAACTATCAGTAGCTACAACATTATATATTCCTTTACCAAACTTACCATTCGTTACTTCTTGCGAAAAACCCAATACACCTAAATAAAGCGTTACAACAAATGTTAATATTAATTTAATACTGTTCATCTATGTTTACTTATTGTTAAATATCTATTACTTTTAAAACCTTAAATTTGAGACAAAAGTATCGTTTGGATTCATTATCTATATTAACCAAATAAAAAAGTAATGTTATGTTAATGTTAAGCAACTTAATTTATCATTAACAAAAAAGCCTCTGATATTTCTATCAGAGGCTTTTTATTTAGAGGTCCCGAGCGGATTCGAACCGCTGTACAAGGTTTTGCAGACCTCTGCCTAACCGCTCGGCCACAGGACCTTTTTTTTAAGGTGAGTGCAAATTTAATATATTTTTTCTTACACACCAACTAATAAGTAAACACAATTAATTTGTCATTGATAAAATGTTTAACTTTGCACTTCATTTATGAATTGCATAAAACAACATATCAGTCTATTACTTGTTATTGCTATTTCCTACGCTTATTTAGGAAGAACGGTTCACGAATTATTTTTTCATCACGAAGGGGTACATTGTGATGCAAAAACAGAAAAACACTTTCACCATGTTGAACATGAACAAGAAGATTTAGTTTGTACGTTCAACTTCTCTGCTTCTTCAGAAGCAAGTGATAAAAACCACCATTTCTTTAGTTTCTTAAATGAAAAAACAATTATTAGTGAATATTTAACTGTTTTTATTAATAAAAACATTGATAAAAATACACCTCTCAGAGGACCACCTACCGCTTAATTCATCCCGATTTTTCGGCACTTTAAAAATCAATATTTTTTATGTTCTAATAGCAATATTACTGTTAGAACTAATTCACAATTAATTCAATCAAAATGAAGGGTTTATTGCTCTTAATTTTGTTGAGCATGGTTGGTCATTCTGTGGTGTTTACACAAACACCCTCTTGCGAGTTTACCCTCTCAGGAATTGTGATTGATGAACATGATCAACAAGCCTTATCTTTTTCTACAATTTATATTGTTGAATTAGAAAAAGGATATGTTTCCGATATGAACGGTGTTTTTGTCGTTCCCAATCTGTGTAGCCAAAATTACACTTTGGTTATTGGTCATATTGGTTGTGAACCTGATACGCAACAAGTATTGATTGCCCAACACACTAAAAAAACCTTTTACTTAGAACATCATATTGAAGAATTGAAAGAATTTGCTATCATAGAAAATGAAATAAAACCACTTAGTTCTGTTGTAAAAAAAGAACTTTCTCCGGAAGAACTTAGCAAAACTAGAGGAAGAACCTTAGGTGAAAGCATGAAAGAGCTTACCGGAGTTACAACACTTACAACCGGAAATTCTATTTCTAAACCTGTAATTCAGGGAATGCACAGTGATAGAATTCTTATTCTTAATAATGGTGTTAGGCAAGAAGGACAACAATGGGGAAGTGAACATGCGCCCGAAATTGATCCTTTTATTGCCAATAAGTTAAGTGTGGTAAAAGGTGCTCAAAGTGTCCGTTATGGTGCAAATGCTATTGGTGGTGTTGTTTTGGTAGAACCTGCCGACTTACCCGACAGTTCTGGAATTAATGGCGAAATTCATGCTATTGGTTACTCTAACGGACAACAAGGAGTTGGTTCTGCTATGTTAGAAGGAAAAAGCAATAAACTATTAGGAATTGCTTGGCGAATACAAGGTTCTCTTAAGAAAAGTGGAAATGTACATACTCCCAACTATTTTCTTAAAAATACTGGTGTGGAAGAACAAAATTTTTCGTGGACTTTAGCTCTGAATAAAGAAAAATACGGTGTGGAGCTATTTTACAGTCAGTTTAACTCCATTATTGGCATTTTTTCAGGTGCACATATTGGTAATCTTACTGATTTACAAAACGCTTTTGCTGCTGAAGAACCGTTAGAAAAAGCTGGTTTCACTTACGATATAGAACGTCCTTATCAGAAAATAGAGCATGAATTATTTAAGGTAAAAAGTTATGTGGCTACAGGAAAAGTAGGAAAATTGCAATTAGTTTATGCTCGACAATTTAACTTAAGAAATGAGTTTGATAAACATCAACCAAGAGGTAGAGAAAATGACCCTAATTTACCCGACCTTAAATTTGGTTTAACCACGCATACGGGTGACTTAATTTGGGAACATGAAAGAGTTAAAAAGTTTAAAGGCTCCATTGGTGTTAGTGGATTTTATCAAGGAAATACAACGGAAGGCAGAAACTTTATTCCCAGTTTTATTAAATACAGCTCAGGTATTTTTTGGATAGAAAACTGGACAAGTAAAAATTACAAACTCCAGCTTGAAGGTGGTGTACGATACGATAAAATCTACCAACAAGCTTATGTGTGGGAAAAAGAAGAACTAACCGAACCTGATTTTAACTATGAAAATTTTTCCGGCACAATAGGAAGTGTTTATAAGCTTTCAGATAAGGTAACATTAGGATATAACTTCGGTTCAGCTTGGCGTCCACCGGGAATAAACGAGTTGTTTAGCGATGGTGTTCATCATGGTGCTGCTGCTGTAGAAATTGGTGACAAAACGCTTTCTCCCGAAAAGGCTTATAACAACCTTTTTTCTATAGAATATCGTGCTGAAAAACTGCTAATTCAAGTGGAAGGCTATTACAACCACATTACTGATTATATTTATTTAGCTCCTGAATTGCCCCCAACACTAACCATTAGAGGTGCTTTTCCTACTTTTAGATACAAGCAAACAACCGCTACATTTAAAGGAATAGACACAAGAGTGGATTATCATTTCCATAAAAATGTTACTTATACGGGAAAAGTTGCTTTAGTTAAGGCTTTTGATGAATCTGCTAACGAATGGTTATATGGCATTCCTTCCGATAGATTTGAAAATGGTATTAACTTTCATGTAGATAGTTTAAAATCATTACAGAATGTATTTGTAGGTTTTTCATTGCAACATGTATTAGAACAAACTAAGTATGAAGCTAATTCTGATTTTGTGTCACCACCAAAAGGGTATGAATTACTAAGTTTACAAGCCGGATTGGAAATTCCATTATACAAAACCAAAAAACAAACTGTGCCGCTAATTATCGGGATGCAAATCAATAATTTATTAAACACCACTTATCGTGATTACCTCAACAAATTCAGGTATTATAGCGATGAAATAGGTAGAAATTTTATACTACAATTAAAAACAACTTTTTAAAAATTTAAACATATGAAAACAATACAAAAAATAACCAAAGCAAGTTTATATCTATTCTTAGCAGCTGTATTAATAGTGGGTTGTAAAAAAGATGATGATTCTCCAAAACCATCCTCTTCAACTCCTCCTGCTAATGAAGAAGAATTAATTACTACTGTTAAAATTACATTTGTAGATACCGCAAGTGTTGAACCAACAATTACTATCTTTTTTAGAGACCCTGATGGTGATGGTGGAAATGCGCCAACACAATTTGACACCATCAGGTTAGCTGCTAATACTGTGTATAATGCAACGTTAGAAGTATTTGATGAATCTAAAAATCCTGTGGAGAACATTACTACAGAAATAGCTCAAGAAGCTGATGAACACATCTTTTGCTTCACACCTACCAATGTGAATTTAAGCATTATCAGAACAGATTCTGATGGCACTTATGAAATAGGTTTAGCTTCTCAATGGACTACAGGGATTGCCTCTGTTGGCACCACTCAAGTAGTGTTGAAGCACCAACCGGGTGTAAAAGATGGTACTTGTGCTCCCGGAGATACTGATGTAGAATTGACTTTTGTTACTGAAATTCAGTAATTAATATCTTACTAAATTTAAAATCCCCCAATGATTTAAAAATCATTGGGGGATTTTTTTAGTTAAAATTTTATCTATATTTTATCTCTCCCTTACTGTTTCAATAATTTCAGTACTTCAGTTTTGTTGTTGGCTGTTATCACTAAATTGTAATTTCCTGCCTTTAGTTGGTATTTGCTTAAATCTAATTGTAG
>DEMN01000011.1 GCA_002359215.1 Flavobacteriales bacterium UBA2669
ATAAGGGTTTTTTTGTTTTATATGGGTTTATATTAACTTTTTCAAAAAAAAAATAGTTACTTATTTTTCAGCATAATATTAATAGAATCAGACATTAATAAGTATTTATCAAATAAAATTTTATTAACTCAATAAAAAACCTATTAATATCAAAAACAAGTCTATTTTTGCAGCCTTAAAAAAATTATATGCAATCAATCAGAAACATCGCTATTATAGCACACGTTGACCACGGAAAGACCACATTAGTTGACAAAATTATTGATCAATGTAAAGTATTTGACGATAGAGTAGAACGTACAGAATTACTATTAGATAATAACGATTTAGAAAGAGAAAGAGGTATTACTATCTTATCTAAAAATGTTAGTGTTACTTATAATGGTGTGAAAATTAATGTGATTGATACTCCTGGTCACGCTGACTTTGGCGGTGAAGTAGAACGAGTATTGAAAATGGCTGATGGTGTATTGCTTTTAGTTGATGCTTTTGAAGGAGCAATGCCTCAAACAAGGTTTGTTTTAGGAAAAGCATTAGAATTAGGTTTAAAACCAATAGTTGTCGTAAATAAAGTAGATAAAGATAATTGTACACCTGATTTGGTTCAAGAATCTATTTTTGATTTAATGTTTAGTTTAGATGCTACTGAAGATCAATTGAATTTTCCAACCATTTATGGATCAGCTAAAAATGGCTGGATGAGTACCGATCATAAAAAACCTACAGAAAATATTATTCCTTTGTTGGATGCTATTATAGAAACTATCCCTGAAGCTCCATACCAAGAAGGAACACCTCAAATGCAAATAACCTCTTTAGATTTCTCTAAATTTGTAGGTAGAATTGCTATTGGTAGAATTTTTAGAGGTGATTTAGAGGAAAATAAAGATTACACCATTTGCAAACAAGGGGGAGTTAAGAAGAAAATCCGTATTAAAGAATTATACGTTTTTGAAGGAATGGGGAAAGTTAGAGTGCAAAAAGCTAGAAGTGGTGATATTTGTGCTATTGTTGGTATTGAAGATTTTGAAATTGGAGATACTATTGCAGATTTAACTAATCCTGAAGAACTTACTAGGATTGCAATAGATGAACCTACTATGAGTATGTTGTTCACTATTAATACATCTCCATTTTTTGGTAAAGAAGGAAAATTTGTTACGTCTCGTCATTTAAGAGATAGACTTTATTTGGAGCTTGAGAAAAACTTAGCGATGCGTGTTGAGGAAACAAGTTCTGAAGATAAATTTATTGTCTTTGGTAGAGGAGTTCTTCATTTGTCTGTTTTAATTGAGACAATGAGAAGGGAAGGTTATGAATTGCAAGTAGGGAAACCACAAGTACTTTATAAAGAAATTGATGGTAAAAAACATGAGCCTTACGAAACGTTGGTAGTAGATGTTCCCGAAGAATATGCTAGTAAAGCTATCGATTTAGTCACACAGCGTAAAGGAGATATGTTAGTAATGGAACCAAAAGGCGATTTACAACATTTAGAGTTTGATATTCCATCAAGAGGTTTAATCGGATTAAGAAATAATATGCTTACTGCAACAGCTGGAAATGCTGTAATGACCCATAGATTTAGAGAATTCGGACCTTACAAAGGTGATATTCCGGAAAGAAATAAAGGTTCTTTAATTTCTATGGAAGCAGGCCCTTCAACAGCATTTGCTATTAACAGATTACAAGATAGAGGTAGATTTTTTATTGAACCTGGAGATGTTATTTATAAAGGACAAGTAGTGGGTGAGCATACTAGAGATAATGATCTAGAAGTGAACCTAGTTAAAGGAAAGCAGTTGACAAACATGCGTAAATCCGGTTCTGATGAGGCAGTAAAAATAGCTCCTAAAGTTAAATTCTCATTAGAAGAAGCTATGGAGTTTATTCAAGCAGATGAATATTTGGAGGTAACACCGCTTAGTTTAAGAATGAGAAAAATTAAATAACCTTATTTCCCGCAAATTGACATTATTCATGTTTTAGACGTAAATTTTTTAATAAATTTGCATCACTATATTATTATAGCATTTACTTTAACAAATTAAGAAGTCCTTTTTTGTAGTTTGTTAGTATTATTACAGAAGAAACAGAAGAATGAATAAGATAATAGGAGTAGAGTTAAGCCATAGATTTGCCCCCATAGCTGTTAGAGAAAGATTAGCACTAAATACGGAACAAACTAAAGAAGCATTAAGAGGTTTAAAAAATGAGTTGGAGGAGGTATTTATCATTTCTACCTGCAACCGTTTGTCTATCTATGCTTTTGGCGAAAGCTACGAACCTATTTTAAATTATTTCGATCAGTTTGGTAACTATCGTCAATACTTATCTATTTTACCTGATAGTGAAATTTCCATAAGAAACTTATTTTCAACAGCTGCCGGTTTAGAGTCTCAGGCTGTAGGAGAACATCAAATTATAGGTCAGATTAAAAATGCATTAACGTTAGCACGAAAAGAAAATACCATCGGAGCTGTGTTGGATGAGTTAATCAGACATTCCATCCATACAGGAAAAAAAGTAAGACAAGAAACTAATATTGGTAAGTTTTCAGCATCATTAGCTACAGTTGGGTTTGAGTTAATAGATAAAGAAGGTTATAAGTTTGAAGATTCAACATTTTTGGTTATTGGAACCGGAAATATGGCGAACCTTATCAATACTGTGTTGGATAGGACACCAATAAAAAAATTATATGTAGCTAGTCATGATTTTGATAGAGCAAAAGAAATGGCTACAGAATGGAATGGAGAGGCTGTGCAGATGAGTAATATGCATGCTGCACTATCTGAAGCTAATATTGTAATTGGCGGAACTCAAGGAGAAATTAATTTACTTCATGAGGAAACCATGGCAGAAAGCAAATGCCCTAGAGCTAATTTTGCACTTCAAACAGGAGATTGTAAATTATTTTTGGACTTTGGTGTTCCTAGAAATTTTAATCCTAGTTTAAAAAATCATGATAATATTAAGTTATTTGATTTAGATGATATAAAGAAAATTACTTATGACGGTTTGTTAAAACGTTATGATGAAATTCCATTAGCCAGAACCATTGTAAATAAAGAAGTAGAATGGTTTTCTATTTGGTTAAAGAATAGAAAAGTAGCTCCGGTTATAGAAGCCTATTGGAATAATTTGGATGAAATTAGAAATGAAGAATTGAAATGGTTATTACCAAAGTTGGGGAATATAGATGAGCATACAGAAATTATTCTTAAAAGATTTACACATCGTTTACTTAGAAAAATTTCGAACCCATCTATTGAGGCGATAAAAGAAATGGCTCAAAATCTTCATGAAAAAGATAATCCTATTAATACAGCTAAAAATGTGTTGGCGGTTAATGATGTTTCTATTTTTGTTCCTAAAAAGAAAATTATTGTAGGGACAAGAGGAAGTAAATTGGCGTTGACGCAAACCAATTGGGTAGTAGAGCAACTTAAAAAAATAGAACCAAGCTATGAGTTTGAAACAAAAATTGTCAGAACAAGTGGAGATGATGGTGATATAAGTGTTGTTGGAGCTTTTACATCAGCATTGCAACGTTCTATGTTGGCAGGAGAAATTGATATTGCTGTGCATAGTTTTAAGGATGTGCCTACTGAAGATGTTTTTGGATTAAGAGTGGTTCCTATTACTGAAAGAAGAGATGTAAGAGATGTACTGATTTCTAAAACCAGAAAAAAACTAATGGATTTGCCGGTAGGTTCAGTTATAGGAACAGGAAGCTTACGAAGAAGTGTTCAGTTACAACAATTACGTCCAGATTTAGAATATAAGTTTATCCAAGGGAATGTGGATAGCAGAATTAACCAAATGCTCAAAGGAAATTATGATGCTATTATTTTAGCGGCTACAGGTTTGCAAAAAATGAATATGATAGATATCGCTACAGAAATTTTTGAAGTACAAGATATGCTTCCTGCTGTTGGGCAGGGGATTTTATCTATAGAGTTAATTGATGCTGAAGGATATATTTACGATTTGGTAAAACAATTAAAACACCAACCTACAAAAGATGCGGCAGATGCTGAAAGAGCATTTTTAATCGCTTTAGGAGGAGGATGTAATTTACCTATGGCAGCTTATGCTCAAGCAAATGAAAATAGCATTACTATAGATGGTATTTTTGCTGATAAAGATGGAAAATATTTTGCCAGAGATATTATTACCGGAGATATTAATCATAAGAAAGAGTTGGCAAGAGAACTAGCAGCTAAATTAAAAGCAAAAGTAGAAGCACTTCAGAATTCTAAGCTTGATGCAGTACAAAAATAAAACAGTATTAGTTACAAGATCAAAAGAACAATCAGCTGATTTTATTGAGTTGTTACAAAACAATTCTTTTGAAGTATTTCTACTTCCATTAATTGAATTTCAATCAATTAATCATTCTGAATTAAAGTCTTTATTTAAAAGTGAATTGCCTTTTGATTGGATAATTTTTACTAGTCATAATGCGGTGAATTATTTTTTCAAAACTATTTCTCCTGATACTATTAAAGGAATAAAAATAGCAGTTGTTGGAAAAAAAACTGCTGAATCGCTGAGTAATTTTGGTATGAAAATAGACTTTCTTCCAAGTGATTTTACTGCTGAAACTTTAGGAAATGAAATTCCTGTATTACCCAATGAAAAAGTATTTATTCCTCAATCTGCTTTATCTAATAATAACTTGGTGGAACGACTTAAAAATAAAAAGGCGTTGGTTGAAACTTTAGTAATTTATGATAACCAAACAGTAAAGTATAGTAAAGAAGAATTGGACAAAATACTAAATAAACCTATAGATTTTATTACATTCACGAGTGGATCGTTTGTTAAAGCATACATCAATAATGAAATACATTTGCTAAACGCAAAAATAATATGCATTGGTCCATCTACTGCTAAAGTAGCTAGAGAAAATAATTTAGAAGTTGCTGCCATTCCTAATGAGTTTACTATTGAAGGAATGGTAGAGGAAATAAAGAAATTAAGTTAAATTATTAAACAGATGAAAATAACATTAGGTTTTTCTCCGTGTCCTAACGATACTTTTATTTTTGATGCCTTAGTGCACCATAAAATAGATACCGAAGGATTAGAGTTTGAAGTTGTTTTAGGAGATGTGGAAGAACTCAACCTAAAAGCATTTAAGAAAGAGTTGGATGTAACTAAACTTAGTTATCATGCTTATGGATATTTAACGGATGATTATGTTTTGTTGGATTCAGGAAGTGCGTTAGGTAAAGGTTGTGGACCACTCTTAGTTAAAAGCTCAACGTTTCAAGTTCAAAATTTAGAGGATTGTAGCATTGCGATTCCGGGAAAATACACTACTGCTAATTTTTTGTTAAGCATAGCCTATCCTGAGGCAATTAATAAAACTGAAATGCTTTTTTCTGATATTGAAAATGCTGTGCTTACAGGACAAGTAGAAGCAGGCCTGTTAATTCATGAAAATAGGTTTACCTATGAAGAAAAAGGCTTAAAAAAAATTATCGATTTAGGTGAATATTGGGAAAAAACTATTGGTGCTTTAATTCCTTTAGGTGGAATAGTAATGAAGCGTTCTTTTGATGAAGAGACTATAAAAAAAGTGAATAGACTTATTAGAAAAAGCATTGAATATGCTTATGAAAATGAAGGGGCTGCATTAGCTTACATGCAGCAACATGCTCAGGAAATGGATGAACAAATAATGATGCAACACGTTGCTTTGTATGTAAATAAATATTCTATTAATTTAGGAGAAGAGGGCAGAGCAGCTGTAACAAAAATGTTTAATTTAGCACAAGAAAAGGGAGTAATTCCTGAAATTAAGAATGCTTTGTTTGTGGTTTAAGTGTATAATTTCAAATCTAGAACTTTTATTTTAACTCATTTAGTATGATAGTAGTAACAGGAGCCGCAGGGTTTATCGCTAGTTGTTTGGTAAGTAAACTCAATCAAGAGGGTTTTAAAGATATTATATTGGTAGATGATTTTTCTAAGGCTGAAAAAAATAAAAATTTTGAAGGAAAAACCTATACCGATAAAATAGAACGTAAGATTTTTTCTGAATGGTTGGACAGCAATCATCAATTAGTTCAATTTGTATTTCATTTGGGAGCAAGAACGGATACTACAGAATTTAACAAAGCTGTTTTTGACGAATTAAACTTAGCTTATTCTAAAGAAATTTGGAATAAGTGTGTGGAATACGGCTTGCCTTTAGTTTATGCGTCATCAGCTGCCACTTATGGAATGGGAGAGTTGGGATATAAAGATGACCACAACATTGTTGAACGTTTAAAACCACTCAATCCTTACGGAGAATCTAAAAATGATTTTGATAAATGGGTGATGAAACAAGAAAAACAGCCTTTCTTTTGGGCTGGATTAAAGTTCTTTAATGTTTACGGTCCAAATGAATATCATAAAGGAAGAATGGCTTCAGTAATTTTTCATGCATATAATCAAATTAGCAAAACAGGAGAAATGAAGTTATTTGCTTCACATCATCCAGATTATAGAGATGGTGAACAATTAAGAGATTTTGTTTATGTGAAAGATGTTGCTAATGTATGTTTATTTTTATTGAAACACAGAAAAGATTCAGGGATTTACAACTTGGGTTCTGGAAAAGCACGTACTTTTTTAGATTTAGTTAACAATACTTTTAAAGCAATGAATTTAACTCCAAAAGTGAGTTTTATTCCAACTCCTGAAGATATTAGGGATAAGTATCAATATTTTACAGAAGCAGATATGACTAAATTAAAAGCTATAGGTTACGACAAGCCCTTTACTTCGTTGGAAGAAGGAGTAGAGGATTATGTGAAAAATTATTTAACAACGGCAACTTATTACTAAAAACTAACGTCATAGCAGCGTAATTGAAATTTTATATCATGATAAGATTTCGATTATTTTATTTATATTTACATCATTAAAAATAAAAACAACACAACTATGAAAAAAATTGGAATAATATTTATCGGTTTATTAATGGCTTCTCCATTGTTCAGCCAAAGCGATGTAAGACTTTCTGTATGTGGAAAAACTACCGTAGAAATTAGCAGTTTAGATAAATGCAGATCTGTTGAAGCTGATCAAGATGGATTTAAAGTTTATGGATTTACTGTTTCTTTTGAAACTGCTGATAAAAAAGTGATAAAATTTTCTCTGGAAAATAATGAAATTTTGGGAGATGCTTTAGAAGCAATAAAAAAACATCAACCTACATCAATAAAATTGAGTAATATTAACTTAATTAATGCTGGAGGAGAATCTGTTGAAACTTCAGATGTCACTATTGGATTGAAATAATAAAATTAATAATTTATTCATAAAAAAACCTAACAGATAGCTGTTAGGTTTTTTTATGTTTTTTATAAAAATGTTTTTTACATGTGAATTACTTCATCGTAAGCGGCAGCGGCAGCTTCCATAACGGCTTCACTCATAGTTGGGTGAGGATGAACGGTTTTAATTAATTCATGTCCTGTAGTTTCTAATTTTCTTACAGCTACTAATTCAGCAACCATTTCAGTTACGTTGTAACCTATCATGTGTCCACCTAAAAGTTCACCATATTTAGCATCAAAGATTAGTTTTACAAAACCATCTTTGTGTCCGGCAGCACTAGCTTTGCCGGATGCTGAGAATGGGAATTTACCCACTTTAACTTCGTATCCAGCTTCTTTAGCAGCTTTTTCTGTCATACCAACAGAAGCAACTTCCGGTGAGCAGTAAGTACATCCAGGAATGTTTCCATAATCTAATGGTTCAACATGCATTCCTTTAATTTTTTCTACACAAATAATTCCTTCAGCAGAAGCTACGTGAGCTAAAGCAGGTCCCGGAACAACATCACCAATGGCAAAATAGCCTGGAATGTTAGTTTGGTAGTAGTCGTTCACAATAATTTTATCTTTATCAGTAACGATACCCACTTCTTCTAAACCAATATTTTCGATGTTAGATTTAATTCCAACAGCAGAAAGTACGATATCACAATCTATAATTTCTTCTCCTTTTTTAGTATTCACAGTTACTTTACAACCTGTTCCTTTAGTGTCAACACTCTCTACAGAAGAACTAGTCATTACTTTTAATCCTGCTTTTTTGAAGGAACGTTCTAATTGTTTAGAAACATCTTCATCTTCTAATGGAACGATGTTAGGTAAGAATTCAACAATAGTTACATCAACACCCATAGCATTATAGAAGTAAGCAAACTCAGAACCTATGGCTCCAGAACCAACAACTACCATTTTTTTAGGTAATTTAGGTAAAGACATTGCATCTCTATATCCTATAATTTTTTTGCCATCTTGTGGTAAGTTTGGCAATTCTCTCGAACGAGCTCCTGTAGCAATAATGATGTTTGTAGCTCCGTATTCAGTAACTTTTTTGTCATCACCAGTTACGTCTATCTTTTTACCTGGCTTAAGCTTAGCAGTTCCTTTAATAACGTCAATTTTATTTTTCTTCATTAAGAACTGAATACCATTGCTCATTCCGTTGGCAACCTCACGACTTCTTTTAATAATAGCAGGGAAATCAGCATCAGCACCTTTAATGTTAATACCAAAATCTGAGGCGTGGTTGATATATTCAAAAACGCTAGCACTTTTAAGAAGAGCTTTAGTAGGGATACAACCCCAGTTCAAACAAATTCCTCCTAATTCAGCTTTTTCAATAATGGCAGTTTTTATTCCCAATTGAGAAGCTCTGATAGCAGCAACATAGCCACCCGGACCACTTCCTACTACAATTAAATCGTAACTCATATTTTTATTTTTTAGTTTAACTTAAATAGACTGCGAATTTAGGAAAAAGTTGATTGAAACTAAAAATAATATCCTAAATAATAAGCATGCTATCTTTAGGAATATGCTTTACTCTTGAGTGCTTGTGTATTGGTCGAGTTGTTTTTTTAGTTCTTCTTTAGAAATCATTCCATTATGCTTCCATTTTTGTTCTCCGCTTACAAAAAGAATAAAAACAGGTACACCACTAATATCATAAGCTTTTGCAACTTCTTTACTTTTATCAACATCTATTCTATTAACTACAGCTTTGTTGGCATATTCTGTTTCAATTTCATCAATAACAGGAGCCATTTTTTTACATGGAGCACACCAAACGGTATGAAAATCTACTAAAACAGGTTTGTCAGTAGTTATCATGGTTTTAAAATCAGCTAGACTAATGGTTTGAATTTTTTCGTCTGTAGTATTACTTGGAGCAGTTAAAGGGTAGTTGTTTTTTTCCCAAGCCATTGTGCCTCCATCTAGGTTATAAACTTTGTCAAACCCATTTTTTTGAAGTAATTGAGCTGCTTGGGAACTTCTACCACCGGATTTGCAATACACATAAATGGTTTTGTCTTTTTGCATCAGGTTAATTTTGGCTTCAAAATCTTCATCATAAATATTGATGGTACTGGCATTAGGGATATGTCCATTAACAACTTCTTCGGGAGTTCTAACATCTAAAATAATTCCATCTTCTTTTTCTATTAATTCTTTAAAGGTAGCAGCATCCACATTTTTTATAAATTTTTCTGCTTGTGGGGCAGTTTGTTCAATAGGTGTTTCTTGTTTTATGGTGTCTGTTTGACTGTTTCCGCAGCTATTAAAAAGTACAGCTGAAATAATGATTAAACTTAGTTGTTTCATATGTTTTTATGATTTAAAAATGTTTGTACGAAATTAAAAAATATCGATAGGATTATTTTAAATGGTTTAAGATTAAATGGTAAATTATCTTAATAAAGTTAGCGTACCTTTAAACGTTTCTGTTTTATCTGTGGTTATTTTAATGATGTAAAAATAAGTACCCTCAGGACAAATTGCTCCAGAACTTGTTCTTCCATTCCAAGTAGCATTAATATCAGAGGTTTCAAACATTAACATTCCCCATCGGTTATAAATCTGCATATCTAAATTGGTAACACCAGTACTTTCAATAGAGAAAACATCATTATTTCCATCATTATTCGGGCTAAATACATTAGGAATAGTGAAAGATACAGGAATTTCTAAACAAGAATCTACAACAATATAGTTATTCATCATAATAGTATCAGCCCCAAAAGCATTACTTACAAAAAGTGTCACATCATAAATTCCTGTTGAGTCATAACAAATTCCTTGTGGATGTTGTAGGGTAGAAGTAGCAGGTGAAGCTCCTTCAAATAACCACAGCCACGAAGTTGGAGTGTTGGTACTTAAATCGGTAAAATCTACACAATCATTTATACAAACAGATGTATTATTTGCATTGAGGTTAGCTGTAGGAACGTCACAACTAATAACAGAAACCGTCACACTATCTTGATTTTGACAGCCATTTATGTCAATTCCTGTTACTATATATGTTGTTGTAGATGTTGGTGTAACCGTTTGAGATGGTCCCATTACAATAGTGTTACTCCATGAATACATATTAGCCCCAGAAGCGGAAATAGTTGCAGCACTTCCATTACAAATAGTAGTGTCGTTACTAGCTACCACTGTAGGAAGTGGATTAACAGTAATGAAATTACTCATAAAAATAGAGTCAGAACCAGCTGAATTAGTAGCTACAAGAGCCACATCAAAAGTTCCGGCAGTTGGGTAACAAATATTAGTTGGATTTTGTTGTGATGAAGTAGGAGTAGAAGATCCAAAGAAGTACCATGACCAGCTGGTCGGAATACTTGAACTTAAATCAGTAAAGCTAATACATTCATTCATGCAAATAGTAGAATCTGAAGCACTAAAACTAGCTGTAGGAGCTGTTCCACAATTGGTAACAGTAATAATTACATTATCCGTATTCTG
>DEMN01000008.1 GCA_002359215.1 Flavobacteriales bacterium UBA2669
ACCCTCCAAAATATCGGTAAAGTTAACATTATAAAATAATTCAAAAAGTCCCCTTTACAATATTTCATAATAAAGGAGCGTTATTCTTTCCAACAAGTCTAACCAAGCTCCTTTATTATGAAAGCATTAAAAAAAATGTGCCTTTATGGCACAGTGGCATTTCTATGTCTAATTTTAAGCTCCTATCATCCGCAAAAAAATTATTCTATTAGTAGCAATGCTATTTCTATAGAAAGTGCATTAAAGCATGATTTAGTTTCCTATGAAATAGTAAACAATGGTTCTCACAAAGGAGAATGTGTTACAATAAATTTACAAAATAAAACCTCAAGAGCTTTAAATTTAATGATTGAATCGGGTAGAAATCTAATTTCTATTGACACCAATAAACAAGATATTTTAATTGTTAAAGAAGCTCTTTTCGCTCTAACACCTATGGGAAGTATGTCTAAAAACTTATTTGGATTTTGTTCTCAAGCACATAAAAGTTCCCCCAGTGATGGAGAAAAATACCTTGTTGGTGAAATGAAAGATGCCAATATCATAAAACTAGCCGAGCATTTAAACAAAAACAAATACCCTATTTCAGCTATGCAACATGCTGTATGGACATTAACTAATAACAGACCTGTTGCATCTATTTTTCATGAAAATAGAGATTCTATTATTGGACTACAAGAATTTCTTTCATATAAACAAAACAAAGTTACACCTTGGTATTCAATTGAGTATATGCCCAACGATAGCACAGGAATGGTTTCTAACAAAGCAAAAACCATTTATGGAACACTTAAGGCTGATTTAGAAAAAGGTCGTGTAATAAAAATAGTGGTTTATGATTTATATAATATTGCTCAGATTAGAAAAGATATTAAAGTCCCTGAGAAGACAAAAAAGCAACCTATAATTGTTGATGTAAGTGAATTACCGAAAGGACGTTATAGAATGCTTTTTACATCTTTATCTGGAAGGATAGACGAAAAAATTTTTTGGATATAAAAAATGCCTGAAGAAAATTTCTTCAGGCATTTTAAACAATTAATATTCTATTATTAAATATCTATTTTAGCATACTTAGCATTGGCTTCAATAAATTCTCTTCTTGGTGGAACATCATCTCCCATTAACATTGAGAAAGTATGGTCTGCTGAAGCAGCATTTTCAATGTTTATTTGTCTTAATGTTCTAAACTCAGGGTTCATAGTTGTTGACCATAATTGTTCAGCATTCATCTCTCCCAAACCTTTGTAACGTTGTACATTAACACTTCCTTCTTTACCTGCACCTTTAATTTCTTGTATAGCTGTATCACGTTCTTTATCATTCCAGCAATAGCGTTGTTCTTTACCTTTTTTAACCAAATAAAGTGGTGGTGTAGCAATATAGATGTAGCCTTTCTCTATCAATTCAGGCATATATCTAAAGAAGAAGGTTAAAATAAGCGTTTCAATGTGAGAACCATCAACATCGGCATCACACATAATAATTACTTTATGGTAACGTAACTTTTCAATATTCAATGCTCTTGCATCTTCCTCTGTACCTATTCTTACTCCTAAAGCAGTATAAATGTTTTTAATCTCTTCATTATCTAAAATTTTATGCTGCATGGCTTTTTCAACATTCAAGATTTTACCTCTAAGCGGCATAATGGCTTGAAAATGTCTATCTCTTCCTTGTTTCGCTGTTCCACCTGCCGAATCTCCCTCTACTAGGTACAATTCGCATATTGCTGGGTCTTTAGATGCACAATCAGAAAGTTTTCCTGGTAAACCGGAACCTGACATCACATTTTTACGCTGAACCATTTCACGTGCTTTAGTAGCAGCATGACGAGCGGTAGCGGCTAAAATAACTTTTTGAACTATCGATTTTGCATCAGCAGGATGTTCTTCTAAGTAATTGGTTAACATTTCTGTTACCGCCTGACTAACAGGAGCAGTAACTTCTCTGTTCCCTAGTTTTGTTTTAGTTTGACCTTCAAATTGAGGTTCTTGTACTTTTACAGAAACGATAGCCGTTAAACCTTCTCTAAAATCATCACCAGAAATTTCAAACTTCAATTTATCTAACATTCCAGAAGTTTCGGCATATTTCTTTAATGTAGATGTTAACCCTCTTCTAAAACCAGATAAATGTGTTCCACCTTCATGAGTGTTAATGTTATTTACATAAGCATGAATATTTTCAGCATACGAAGTGTTGTAAATCATAGCTACCTCAACAGGAATACCACTTTTTTCACCTTCCATGTGAATTACCTCTCCAATTAACGGTTCACGAGTTTCATCAATATACTTAACAAATTCTTTTAGTCCTTCTTCAGAATAAAATTCCTCAAAAACACTATTCCCTTCATCATCTTTTTCTCTGTGGTCGGTAATGGTTATTCTAACACCTTTATTTAAGAATGAAAGTTCTCTCATTCTATCTTTTAAAGTTTCATAACTGTATTCTGTATTTTCAAATATAGTTCCGTCTGGTTTAAATACCACTTCTGTTCCTCTAATTTCAGTAGTTCCAACTTCTTTTACAGGATAAAGTGCTTTACCTTTTTGATATTCTTGTTCATAAACTTTCCCATCACGGTAAACGGTAGCTTTTAAATCGTCAGAAAGTGCATTTACAACAGAGACACCAACACCGTGCAAACCACCTGATACTTTATAAGAATCTTTATCAAATTTACCTCCTGCTCCAATTTTGGTCATTACTACTTCCAAAGCAGAAACACCTTCTTTTTTGTGCATATCAACAGGAATACCTCTACCATTATCTCTAACACCAATAGAGTTGTCTTCATTAATCCAAACTTGAATTTCATTACAATGGCCTCCCATTGCCTCATCTATGGAGTTATCTACTACTTCATAAACCAAGTGATGCAAACCTCTAACGCCTACATCGCCAATATACATAGATGGACGCATTCTAACATGCTCCATTCCTTCCAATGCCTGAATACTATCGGCCGAATAATTTTTCTGTTTTTCTTCGCTCATATTTTATGTGTTTTTTAGGCTTTTTTTAAGCAAAACAAATATAAGCATTAGCCAAAGCTATTAACGCCTATAAACAATTTAAATTGATGTTTTTTATTAACAATTCAATTAACAGTTTCAGGCAGTACAAGGAATTCTTAAATCAATAAAGCTAAGTTGCCAAGAACCATTTATTTGTGAAAAATAAAAGGTATAATTATGGGTATTTACAACAGTAATTTTTATGGTTTCGCTAATAAATTGTATGGCTTGTACTTCTTTTTCATTTAAATTGGCATAATGCCAAATTTGGCTGTATTTTAAAGGGTTTGTATTTTCCTGAAAACAACCTTGTTTATCATAACTATTTTTTTCGCAAACTACTTTTGGTAGCTTTTCTTTAAAAGGCATTAAACTTAATGAATCGAAAGGCAAATCAAAAAAACCTAGTTTAGTGCCTGACGTTTGATAGTTTTCGATTTCGTAAACCTTGCTCACTTCTGGCATAGCTCCCGAACTTTCTATAATATACAAACCGTAATCTTTATAAAAAAGTTGGTTAAAAGCCGCCACATTTTTAGTTTCAATAGCGGTTACCATTTGCTGATAAAATTGCAAAAAACTAATTGTATCGGCTTGTTTTTTAACTCCATCCGTTATTAATGTATCTACTACATTAGCAACGGTATCTTGTTGTTGTTCTTGAGCATTATTGTCACTTTGCGATGATCCTGAGCAAGCATCAAACAAAATTAAAAAACTTACTACCACTGCTATTTTATACTTTTTCATTTTAATTATTTTACTTCACAAGCTCCTCAATTACTTTTCCATCACAAGCACTAGGTAAGGCTATTTTTAGCAAAACGGAAAGCGTTGCTGCAATATCTGCAATAGCTACTTGTTCTGCTCGTACTCCTTGTTTTATATTGGTTCCGTACCACAACAATGGCACATGCGTATCGTAATTGTATGGCGAGCCATGTGTGGTTCCTTTTTTTGTCCATTTATTTATCCAACCTGAAGCCAGTACAAACATAACATCTCCCGAACGTACTTGATGAAAACCTCTTTGTACATTGGCTAAAATTTTTGAGTCAAATTCAGCAGATTTCATACTCGTTGCAGATACTGCTTTTACAATACCTTCTTGTTTCAACATAAAATTAACTGCAAAATTTTCAATATCAATCAGGTTTAATTGATGTTCAGCAATCAAATCATGATTAAAAAACAATTGATAGTTAGATAAATTTTCTACTAAATTTTCTACATTGAATTTTTCAAAAAGAAAAGTATTCATTTTCTCTAAGGTAGCTTTTTCTTCAAAATAACCACCAGGAAGTTTATTATCAATAGCATGTTGAGGAATATCTACTACCCCATGGTCGGCAGTCAGGAAAACCAAAAACTCACCTTCGCCAACTTGTTTTTCCAGAAAAGTTAATAATTCAGCAATTTCTCTGTCTAAACGTAAGTAAGTATCCTCAATTTCTACCGAATAAGGACCAAATTGATGCCCGATATAATCGGGAGAAGAAAAACTTACGGTAAGCAAATCGGTAATAGCATCTGCTCCTAATTTTTCTTGTTGTATCACTTCAAAAGCCAACTCTTTTAAAATGGTGTTGCCAAAAGGAGTTGATTTTATTAAGTCGTAATTTTTGTTAGCTTTTCTTAAGGCTGGCAAATTATGTGGGAAAATAGGAGCTTTTTCACCTTCAAAAACCTCTTCGTAAGGATTATTGTCGGCAATGCTTTCGGTATAATCGTGTATAGGTAAAAGTGTTTTCCAAGGTTTTTGTAAATAAGTATTAGCAGTATTTTTCTCATTCAATTCGTTTAACCACTTTGGCAACTGTTTCATATAGTAGGTACTAGAAATCCATTTTCCTTCATCTTCTCCGGCAAACCAATATGCAGCATCAGCCTGATATCCGGCAGGCAAAATAGCTCCTCTGTCTTTAATGGAAATTCCTATTACTTTAGATTGTTTATTCGCGGTTTTCAGCTCATCCGCTATGGTAGTAACTAATAGTTTGTTAGGAGACATTTTTCCCATGTTGGTGGTAGTTCCAACAGATTGAACATTTTCATCGGAAGTACAATAGGTTTTAGCTTTATTGGTTTTGTCGTACCAAGTATTGGCAATTATACCGTGGTTGGCAGGTGTAGTTCCGGTATAAATAGAAGCATGACCCGGAGCAGTATAGGTAGGCATATAATTAAAATGAGTTTGCTCACAGTTAAAGCCATTATTTACTAATTTTTTAAAGCCGTTTTCACTGAATTTTTCCCAAAAACGGGTAAGGTAATCGTAACGCATTTGATCTACCACAATACCAACAACTAATTTGGGTTGTTTTTGTTGCGACCAAGTAAAAAGGGTATTTCCTATTAGGAAAATAGCTAATAAAAAATGCTTCATGGTTCAAAAATTTAAAACACAAATTTACATTTTAATTAACGACTACTTTAGGTAAAACCATGTTAACTTTTGATTAATTTATCTCACAAAAAAACCCTCCCGATGATAAGCCAAAATCACCGAGAGGGTTAAAGAAGGTTTTTTTAACCTGTTTATTTTATGGATTCATAATTTGATCCCAAGGCATTGATGTTAAAATTGCCCCATAAAAAATAATTACTATTATAAAATACAATAAATATAATGCTGATAAAGACACTCCAACTATTGCACATACTCTGCCAGCTTTCATGTTTTTATAAGAGCCTTCAGTATATAAGCTCGGAGAGTCTTTATATAATTTACCAGCTTTGTTTGCAAGTACTATAGCTACTATCCCTAAAGCTAGACCTATAATACCATAACAAAAACATAAAACAATTGATAAAATACCTAACACCAAAATTGCTGTTGAATTTGGTAAGGCTTGCGGTGTATTTAAATTTTGATTTTCCATTGTTGTAAAAAGATTAAGAGACAAACTTCGAAGTTTGTCTCTTAATTAAAACATTTTTAATGCATGTGTTTTACGTTCAAGTAATAAAGAACAATAAATAAAATTGGGAAGATAGCAGCCATTGCACTAAATGGCATACCAAAAGCTAACGGTAATACAATCGCCACAACATTTGCTCCGGCATAGATGAAAAATCCCATTTTTTTCAACTTCCACATTTGGATAGCTCCAAATAAAGAAGCAGCTCCTAAAACTGTTGCAACAGCAAAATAAGCTGTTCCTCCGCCCATTCCAGCCATCCCAGGAATACTTTCCATTAATGACCCCATCCCAATAGTCGCTAATAGACTAAACAAAGTAGCTAAACCACTACCAATAAAAGTTAAAATACATAATACAGTTAAAAGGCCTGGTCTTTTTCCAGATTCAACTGTTACGTTTGTAGTTTCTTCACTCATAATTTTTAATTTTAGTTAATATTAATTTTGTTTGAGGCAACTAAAATAGAACATTTAACAAAAAATGCAACTTTTATCTACAAAATGTTATTAACAATCTATAAAAAAAAGTACTTGGTCTAAGGGCTTACTTTTTACGCCAATCCACAAAATTTGGAGCTTTCTCTTCTTTTATTATCAATTCATAATTGTTGAAATAAATCTTCTTATCTGATTTTAAATCAATGGCTTCAATTTTTCCTAAAGCTCTTTTTATTATAATTGTCTGTTTTTCATTACCAAAATAATTACTCCATTGTTCTAAATCATTTGCCAATTTTATATTGTTAATAGCTAAAATTTCATCGCCAACAGCAAGCCCTAGCTTCTCTGCAATAGCATTAGGTGGTATATTATCAATAATACAATTGTTGTTTTCATATCGTACTTTAAAACCAAACTTGGCTTCATTATATTTATTTGATGGCGTAATTTTTATTTCACAGCCTATATATTTAGCTGCATCTTTAAGCCAAGGCGTAAAATCTGCTATTCCGTGAATTAATGCTGTATAAATTTTATCGTAAGAAGATCCTGCTACTTTCTCAACAACAACTTTGTAATCAACATCACTTACGCCTTTACCTTTTTGAGCAAAATCGGTATAAAGGATTTTCATCACATCTTTTAATCCTTTTTTGTTATTGGTATTTTTCATGATAAAAATATCGGTAATAAAAGCCACCAACGCCCCTTCGGTATAAATAGAACCTTTTCTATTAGGAATGCCTCTTACATAACCATCTAACCAAGTATCGAAAGATGATGATGCTACTGATAAATTCTCTACACCAAAATTAGCATAGTGTCTTTCTAACAACTTATCAAATGTACTTTTATATTGTGTCCAATCAAAAACGCCTGATGTAAATAAATATTTATCTCCAAAATAAGTAGTAACTCCTTCATCCAAATAGCCCAAAACGGTATAGTTTTCTTTGGTATAGTTATAAGGATACATTTCTATAGGACGAATTTGTTTTACATTCCAAGTGTGATACAATTCATGAGAGCTAACACCTAACAATTCATTGTACCACCCTTTTTCATCCATTATTTCATATGATGGACCTAGAGAAATTACAGTAGAATTACTATGTTCAACACCGTGGTAGGTTTTATAAGTAAGTATTTGAAATAAAAAATGGTACTCGTTAACCGGAAAACTTCCAAAATCTTTAATTTGCTTTTTACAGAACTTTTTGAAATCATTTTCCAACTTTTTAAAATCGGGCTTACATTCCCCTTGAAACCATAAATGAAAAAGAACATTACTTTCTTCAAAGGTATGGTGTTTTAAGGTGTTGCTAGCAATAAAAGGACAATCAACCAATTCATGAAAATCTATTGCTTCAAATTGGTGTTTTGATGTGACTTTTAGTCCGGTAGCTACTTGGTAATCTTTTGGCAACTTTAACTCTAGCTTACAAGTATTATTAATCTGATCGGGAATATATAAAAAACAATTTACGCCATTAATATAAAGTTGGTTATCATCTAAATAAGATGAGCCGGCATTAATTTCATTAGCATAATAATTATACTTTATATGAACTTGTTTGGCTTTATTGGTAAACACTTTCCAAGTGTCTTTGGCAGTTTTTTCAAAATTAAGTGGATTACCTTTTTCGTTAAAAGCTTGCCATTTCTGGATGTTTTTAGCAAAGTTACCCAACTCATACCTGCCTGGTCGCCAAGCAGGAAGTTGAATTATTAGTTCTTCTTGTTGTTGTTGAAGGTTGTCGGCAATAAACTCAATATCTATAAAATGATTTGCTGCTTTTTGATACGATACAATATACTTCATTACCTTAAAAAAATGGTTTCCCACAAAGGTAAATAAACAAACTATTCCTATACGTTTTACAACTGAAAAGACTTATTTTTTTTCAACAAAGCGACTATCGGCCTCCATAACATGTCCACAACTATCACAAGTTCTTAATGCTTCCGATTCGTAATATTCTTTAAAAACAGGTATAAAATCATTTTCTATGTTGGTTAACGGAAAATATTTTTCATAAAGTTTGTTATTGCATTTTTCGCAAAACCACATTAAACCATCTTTGTAGTCAGTTCCTCTTCTCACTCTTTCTATCACCAAACCTATAGAACCTTCCGAACGAACAGGAGAATGAGGTACTTTAGCTGGCAATAAAAACATATCTCCTTCTTTTATAGGAACTTTTACTGCTTTTCCTTCATCTTGTATGGTTACTTCAATATCCCCTTTTAGTTGATAAAACAACTCTTCTGTTTCGTTATAATGATAATCTTTTCTAGCATTTGGTCCACCAACAACCATCACAATAAAATCTTTCCCTAAAGGGTACATATTTTTATTACCAACAGGTGGTTTAAGCTTGTCTTTGTTTTCTTCAATCCATTGATTAAAATTAAAAGGAAGTTGAACAGCCATAATATTTTATTTTTTTTGTTAAGTAGGATAAAAGTAAGAAATTATACTAAAAATACGTGGGTTCTTTTAAGTTTTTGTGTGTAAAGCTACTTTATAATTTTTATCAAACAATGTTTATTTCCTTTACTTTTGCTACATTTTTAACAGCTTCTTTTTATGCGAAAAATTCTACGTTGGATACGAAATATATTATTGTGGTATTTTGCTATCACTATAGGAATGGTAATAGTTTTGCGTTGGGTACCCGTGTATTTTACTCCATTAATGATTATTAGAGCCGTGGAACAAAAAATGGATGGCAAATCCATAAAATTAGAAAAAACTTGGAAACCTTTATCGGAAATTTCTCCTGATTTACAGTTAGCAGTAGTTTGTACCGAAGACCAAAATTTTTTAAAACACCATGGTTTTGATTTTGGTGCAATACAAAAAGCGATTAAACACAACGAAAAAAGCAAACGTAAACGAGGGGCGAGTACTATTAGTCAACAAACAGCCAAAAATGTGTTTTTATGGCCAGGAAGGAGTTGGATAAGAAAAGGCTTTGAAGTATATTTTACTTTTTTAATAGAAAGTATTTGGAGTAAAGAACGCATTATGGAAGTTTATCTAAACATTGCCGAAATGGGCAATGGCATTTACGGAGCAGAAGCTGCCTCTAAAGCTTATTTCAACACCTCAGCGGCAAAAATAAACAAACGACAAGCGGCAACTTTGGCTATAGTATTGCCAAGTCCCTTAAAATATAATGCAAAATATCCTAGCCCATATTTAAACGGAAGAATAAACTGGACACTCCAGCAAATGCGTTTTTGGGGAGGAAAATTAGATTATGATAAAAAAGAAAAGAAATAAACTTTTATTTCTCTACTTCTTTTAAATCCATTTCGCAAACAGGACAAACCCCTGGTTCTTCATAAGTTTTTTCTCCTTCACACTTCATAGGGCACTGGTAATGAGAATGCTCTGCATGTTCATCCATCATTTCCATATTTTCATCATGATTCATTTCTTCGTGATGTTTTGTTTCTGAATTTCCACAAGCTGAAAACATAGTACTTCCTACAATGAACAACATTGCTGTTCCGATAATTAAAATTGTTTTTTTCATCTTTCTTTGGTTTTTATAGTATATAAAATTAATAATTTTTTAAATCTCTTTTTATACTTTTTTTCTTAAAGTAATTTAACAACAATTATCACCTGCTTGAATAGGTGGGCAGTTAACGCTACCATAACTACAATACACGCAGCAATCACCTTGTTTCGGTTTTATAACTGTTTTACATTTTTCACATTCATAAAAATATTGACAGGCATCTGTGGACATTAGTTCATCTTTCTTGTGTCCACACTTCGGACAGGTAATAATTGATTTTAATTCTACTTCTTTTCCTTCGTATATTACACAGGTATCACATTTTCCATGAATTTTGTTCCTTCTATAGTTCCATATTGTTGCGGCTAATAGTCCAAACATTCCCGCATATAGGAAGTATGTCCAATAATCACTACCGTTGAAATGATAACCATAAAATATAAGAAGCCCACTCGGTATTGCAACCAATAATGGATACAAACATTTGTGCTTTCGATACGAAATATAAAGCCCAAAAATTGCTACAATAACCATCGCCTGAAAAACCCACATTGTCCATCCTCCAAAAAGTTCAAAACTTCCGAGACCTAAAGCTGATGCAATAAAAGCAAACAAGGGAAAACAGCAAGGCGAAAAAATGGCCGTAATGAAAAGTCCAACCGTGCCTAATTTATCTATATTTTTAGTTATCTTCATTTTGTTTGTTTTATCTTACGAAAACCTTTCATTTCATTTTAACTTTTAAAAGTTGAGCATTTATTGCCACAACAATTGTGCTTAAACTCATTAATACTGCTCCTACAGCTGGACTAAGCATAATGTTCCATTGATACAAAATACCTGCTGCCAAAGGAATTGCAAGAATGTTGTAGCCTGCCGCCCACCATAAGTTTTGTATCATTTTATTATAAGTAGCTTTACCAAATAAAATCAGGTTAGCAATATCTTTTGAGTCAGAGTTTACTAGAATTATATCTGCTGTTTCTGCTGCTACATCTGTTCCTGAACCTACTGCAATACCTACATCTGCTTGTGCTAGTGCAGGAGCGTCATTTACTCCATCACCTGTCATTGCTACAAATTCATTTTTTTCTTGTAGTTCTTTAACTTTTTCCAATTTTTCATGGGGCAAAACATTCGCTAAAAAACCGTCCATTTTTAATTTATCGCTTACTTTTTGAGCCACTTTTTCATTGTCGCCTGTAAGTAGTAAATTTTTTATTCCTGCTTCTTTAAGTATTTGAATAGCTTCAAAAGAACTCTCTCTTATTTGGTCGGAAAAAGTAAAATATCCTACTACTTCTTTTTCTATTAACATATAAACTATCGTTCCTGTAAATTCATCTTCATTATCAGTAATACTAATATTCTGTTCTTTCAGATAATTCGGCCCTACTACTTTAATGTTTTTACCTTCTACAATCCCTTCTAAACCTTTACCGGGGAGGTATTTGAATTTACCTGATGTCGGAATTTCGATATTTAACTCTTTCACTTTTCGAATCAACCCAGCTGCAATATAATGTTCGGAATGTTGTTCTATACCGGATGCCAAGCGTAGCAATTCATTTTCATCAAAATTTGAATCCAATACTTTTACTTCTTGTAATTCGTGTGAACCTTTTGTAAGTGTCCCGGTTTTGTCAAAAATAATAGTTGTAATTAATCGTGCGTTTTCAAAAGCTGTTCGGTTGCGAATAAGTAACCCTTTTTGAGCAGAAATAGAGGTAGATATGGCTACCACCAAAGGTACAGCCAAGCCCAAAGCATGAGGGCAGGAAATAACCATTACTGTAACCATTCTTTCTAATGCAAACACAAAAGGGAATCCCAATAATAACCAAACTACAAGCGTAATTACACCACCGCCCAATGCAACAAATGTCAACACCTTTGCTGCGCGATCAGCAAAATTTTGTGTTTTAGATTTTACTTTTTGAGCATCTTCTACCAATTTAATTACTTTATTGAGATAGTTATCCTTTCCGGTGCTTACTACTTTTATAGTAAGTGATCCATTTCCATTAACTGCTCCACCTATCACTTTGCTGTCTTTTTCTTTTTTAACAGGTTGACTTTCGCCTGTAAGCATGCTTTCATCAAGGTAACTTTCTCCATCTGTAACAATTCCATCAACCGGAACTTTTTCTCCCGGTTTAACTCGAATCATATCCCCAATTTTTAAATCTTCAACAGTTATCTCATGAGTTTCTCCATCTACTAAATGATGAGCAGTTGAAGGCATCATCTTCACCAATAATTCTAATGATCGGGATGCGCCCATAACCGATTTCATTTCAAAGTAATGGCCAATAAGCATAATGTCTATCAAGGTAGCCATTTCCCAATAAAAATCCATACCCTTTAATCCAAATGTGATGGCAACACTGTATGCCCAAGCTACAGAAATAGCCACACCGATTAAGGTCATCATGCCAATCGCATTGTCTTTTACTTCATCATAAAGTCCTTTGAGGAAAGGGTAACCACCATAAATAAAAATGAAGGTTGAAAGAATAGCTAAGACATATTTATCTCCAGGAAAAGCCAATTCAAAACCCAGCCACTGCTGCACCACGTGTGACAAAGCAAGTACAGGAATAGATATTATGGTACAAATTACAAATCGCTTCCAAAAATCAGAAACATTATGTCCTGCATGTTTGTCGTAACTATCCGAATTTGTCTCTTTTGAATGATGACCGTGATGATTGTGATGTTCCATATCCTTATGTTTTGATGTTATTAATTGTTTGTTTTATCATTACATGTTTTGCAATATATAATTTACTCGTTCTTCTGGAGGAATTACAGGAACAAAAACTATAGGACATGGAAAAGTTCTATATGCATTGATTATTAAATTGTGAATACGAATTTGTTCTTCTTCATCTTCTAATCTGGCATAATCATTAATTAAAGGAAGCCTGTCCAAAATAAATACTTTACTATAGCAATATTTGTTACACTGTTCAATCAATCTCTCATCATATTCAAGACCTAAAAATTGATAATATGCTAGTGCATCAGGCAGAGCTCTATCTAAAAAAACGATATCATCAGGGTTTAGTGCTGCTTCTTGTTCAATTTGCATATCTAAAATACCCCTCTGAAAAACCCTTTTGTTCTCCTTAATTTCCTCAATAGTTTTCCCTTGTATTTTTTGAGTATCAATATAATGACGAGCATGTTCAATGGTTGTTTTATAACCTCTTTTAGCTAAAAGGTCAACAACAGTTGTTTTCCCTGTACATGGTCCGCCTGTAATTACATTCCAATTTGTTTTTATTTCTTTTTGCATGTTTATTAAATTCTAAATTTCCTTATTATCAATCGGTTTCCTTTATCATAAGTAAAATAGCTCCACGCCCAGTTAAGCCCTACTAATAATTTATTCCTGAACCCACTGATAGACAGTAAGTGTACGACCGACCATAACAGCCAAGCAATATAACCTCCAAACCTTAATTTCCCTATATCAGCAACTGCTTTTCGTTTCCCTATGGTGGCTAAAGAACCTTTGTCTTTGTAAGAAAATTTTTTCCACTCTTTGCCCTGTAATTGCAGCAATATGTTATTGGCCAATTGCTTTCCTTGCTGAATAGCCACCTGTGCTACCATAGGATGTCCCGAAGGATAATGGTCAGACACTATTGCTGCAATGTCTCCTACGGCATAAATATTTTTGTACCCCTTTATGCTGCAATAATCATCCACCAAAATGCGATTACCTCTTGCTATGTTTTCTTTATTAATGCCAGTTGGGACATTTCCTTTAACTCCAGCTGTCCAAATCATAGTTTTCGCTTGCAATAATACAGCTTTATCTGTTTTGATATTTAATCCATCATACGATTGAACTGACGTATTTAACCGTATATCTACACCTAATTTGTTTAGGAATTTTAAAGCATTTTCTGAAGATTTATCAGACATGGCATTCAATAATTCGTCCTCAGCTTCAATTAGATAAATAGACATCATAGAAGCATCTAGTTCGGGGTAATCTTTCGGAAGGATGTATTTTTTAAATTCAGCCATTGCACCTGCGGTTTCTACACCTGCTGGTCCACCACCTACAATGGCAAAATTAGTCAGCGCATTTCTTTCAGCATCATCACAGGTTACCACCGCTTTTTCAAGGTTTTGTAAAATCAAGCTCCGAATGTCTAAGGCTTCCTGAATGGTTTTCATCCCAACACTATGTTGCTGCACATCTTGCAGTCCAAAAAAATTAGTGGTACTACCAGTAGCAATTACCAAATGGTCGTATTCAACCGTTCCAATATCTGTAATAATTGTATTTGATTCAGACTGTATTTCATTCACCATTGCCATCCGAAAAAAAACATTCTTGTACCCATTAAATAGTTTTCTGAGCGGAAAGACAATACTATCGGGTTCAATGCCACTAGTAGCGACCTGATAGAGTAAGGGTTGAAACTGATGAAAATTATTCTTATCCAGCACAACTATCTGAACAGGTTTATTTTTGAGTTTTTTTACAAGCGAAATACCTGCAAAACCTCCACCAATTACCACCACTCTGGGTAGAGAACTGTCTGGTAAACAGATTTCATCTCCTATTCTACATGTTTGCATAGGCGTCATTATTTTTACTTGTTTTTATTAATTACTTTCTATTCTTTCATACTGGCAACAACCTGGCAAAGCATTATAAACATCTTCCGAAGCTTCATTAAATTGTGTGTCATGTCCTGCTGCTGCAATTTTTTCACTAACTGTATTAATGGAATAATTATGTTCACCAAAAGTGATGTCACTAAATTTTAGCGATAATGTTTGGGTTTCAACATCCCAATTAGCTTCCTTAACTCCTTCCACACTAAGGGCTGCTTTTTCAATTCTTTTTTTACACATACCACAATTTCCGTAAACAGTAAAGGTAGCATTCACTAATTCTTCTTGTTCTTCTTGAGTAATTGTAGTACTAGTTTCCTGACCAATTACTGATTGAGCAGTTAACACACTGAATGGCATAATTGCTATTGTTCCTACTTTTAAAATTGTTTTTTTCATGGTTTTTGGTTTTAAATGATTAATAAAAATTTATTTAATTTCTTTTTTTACTTCTCCACACTTAAGCATAGACTTTCCGAAGTAAGGATTCTTAATTTCCTTCTCTAAACTTAACCAATCGGTACCTTTATCGTTGTCTGCCATAGGACAATATTGAATGTAGAGTGTTTTGTCAAAAGGATTAAAAGTATTGGTCATTTCAATCATAGTGATGGAAACTTGAAGAAACTTCTCTCTCACTTCTTCAATGTTTGATAAATGAGGTACATGTTGTAAGATATTTTTTAAATTACTGCTGAATTTCATCCAAACAGTATGAGACTCTCCTGTAAATATACTCATATTAATTTTTGCGAGATTATCTTGCATAGATACAGCTACTTTTTTAGCTCCTTCCACATTATCTGCTGCCAAAAGATCTTTGAATTTAAGATAATCGACATAAACAGGTTGAAGTGCTTTTTTTGCTTCCTTACTGATAGAGATGGGTTTGCTTGGCTTTACATCTTTTTGTTTAGCTGGAGCTTTACTATCTTCCATTTTCGTTTCTCCATGGTTGTGTCCTGTCATTGCGACACCTCCTTCTGGATTCATCATACTTGGTTTACCTGCTAGTTGAGCTGCCGCATCTATGCTAAATGTCCCGTTAACAGCAATTTCTTCCCCTTCTTCCAACCCTTCTTTAATAATATAGCTGTCTCCCAATACTGTCCCAAGAGTTACATCACGCATTATAAAACTTACTCCTTTAACATTTATATTTTTAACATAAACCACCGAACGTTTTCCTGTCCACATCACAGCCGTCTTTGGCACCACCAGCGAATTCGATTTATTAGCTAGTTTTGCTTCAACCACTCCAGAAACAAACATTTCCGGTTTTAACTTTTCAGTTGTATTGTTATATTCTATTCGTGCTTTTGCAACTCTTGTTTTAGGATTTATTACAGGATCGAGGTAGGTAATGTAAGCTTCAAAACTTTCTCCCGGAAACGAAGGAACTGTAAACTTAATGTTATCTCCTTTTTTTATCCATGTCATGTCTGATTCATACACATCAAACAACACCCATACTTTTGAAAGATTAGCAATTTCATATAATGTTTGTCCTTTACGAACATAATCCCCTAAATTGATTATTTTTTTAGTAACATAACCAGATACGTCTGCTTGTATTGGGAACTCTTCCTGTATTTTACCTTCTTTTAATATTCCTTCAATTTGATTATTTGAAAGTTTCCAATTTTTCAACTTTTCTTTAGCTGCATTAAACAGCTGCGGCTGAGTTTCCATCATTTTTTGAGCCTCAAACAACTCTTCTTGAGCCATAACCAATTCAGGCGAATAAACACTTGCAATAGTTTGTCCTTTATTTACAAATTCTCCTGTAAAATTCACCATCAACTTTTCTACCCTGCCTGGAATATGGGATGATTGTGAATATACTAAACGCTCATCAACTTGTACTTTGCCATTTAGCTGAACTTGTTTTACAGGTTTCATCTTTCCTACAAGAGCGGTACTCACGTTAGCTAATTGCATAGCAGTTGGCGACATACTAATTGCCATCGGGTCAATTTCACTATCTTTCTCATTTTCAAGAGGAATTAAATCCATACCACAAATAGGACAATCGCCCGGTTCATTTTTTCGAATTTGGGGATGCATGGAGCACGTCCAAATGGTTTCTCCTACTATTTCGGTAGAATGTTTATGTTCGTCTTTAGGAGAATTTTTCTGTCCTCCAAAAATCAACCAACCTATCAACAGTCCTACTACTAAAGTAGCTGCGGCTATATAAATGGTGTTTTTATTTATATTTTTCATTTTAGTATGTTTTTGATGTTATATAATTGATTTTTGCTACAGCAATTTGGTATTGAGTCAAGGCTGAGGCTCTAATTTTCTGGTATTTCAATAATTGTTGCTGCATTCTCAATACTTCTTCGAACTCTTTGCCCGAATTTCCATACGAAGTAAAAAGCAAACTCAACGATTGTTCTGCTGTTTGTATTTGCTGTTCATAAAGTGCTAAAAGCTGCTCCTGTTGTTGAATTTCAAACCATACCATTTCATAATTAGATAGTAGGTTATTCGTCATTTCTTCTTTTTGATACGCATAACTTTCCTGCATCAATTGAGCTTCTTTTACAGAAGCGTTGTACTTCCCCCTGAAAATAGGAATAGTCATTGTAACCATTGGCATTATTACATCTTTACCATTATCAGGCATGGTTACATCACTGCGTTTACCCACCATAACATAATCCAGCCCAATTCCAAATTTTGGCAATCCTTGCTTATGTGTCGCTAATTCTGTGGCTTTACTTGCTTCCAATTTTAAATCCAATGCTTTTAATGTTGGATTAGTAGTAAGCAAAGAGTCTTTACGGAAATTTTCCGGAAGGTTTTCTGTTTTTAAAGAGTCCATTAATACTATTTGTTCATTTTCTGGTCGGTTAAGTAATTTATTGAAAATTGTTGTAAGAGGTTTTTCTTTCTCTTTCAAAATATACAGGTTGGTTTGTGCATCTTTCAGCATAATATCTACCCGTAATACATCTACCATAGATCCATTTCCGTTTTCAAACTTTTTGGTTGTAATGGTTTTGTATGACTCAAGAATATTGATGTTTTGCTCTTCAATTTTTATCCAATCATTTAATTCATACAAGGGATAGAAAGCAGCGGCCACCTTAAAATATAGTTTATTCCGAGCATCCATAAAAAGTTGAAATTTTGCTTCAGCCATTAATGCAGCAGCATCACCTTGTGTTTTTAAAGCTCCAAACCAAGGAAACATTTGTGTAAGAGAGAATCTTGCCTGTTGTGGGCCAACACGTGTTTCTACAGGAGAAATAAAATATCCGAAAGAAAACGTAGGGTCGGGCAGACTGTTAGCTTGCGAAACTCTCTGCAAAGCTGCTTCAAACTCTTTGTGTTTGGCTTTAAGTTCAGGATTGTTTTCTGATGCTATTTTAAAATAATCATCTATGGTTTGTGCATGTAAATTGGATGTTAGAAGATAGAAGATAGATGTTAGAATAACCATTCGAAACACCTTACGGTTTCTAACATATAACCTCTGATTTTTATCTTCTAAAAACCAAGTTCTAATCTCTAATTTACTTTTCATAACTTTTCCAGTTTTGATGTAATTTGTTAAGCATTTTTCCAATTTGTTCGAGCTCATCCATATGTTTTTTATAAGTAGATTCATCGATGTATTTACATTCTAACTTTTAATTTCTAACCTCTAGCCTTTAGCTTCCTTTCTTCTCTAATAGCGTACAAAACAGGTACAACAAAATAGGTTATTGCCGCAAAAACCATCCCTCCAAAAGCAGGTATTGCCATAGGAATCATAATATCTGATCCACGACCTGATGAAGTAAGAATTGGCAGCAACGCAATAATAGTTGTAGCAGATGTCATTATTGCCGGTTTAATTCTTCGTTGCCCGGCTTCTACAATTGCCATTCTTATTCCTTTAAGGGTGTCTGTTTTATTTTTTTCAAAACTTTGATCTAAATAAGTAGTCATTAATACTCCATCATCGGTTGCTAATCCAAAAAGAGCAATAAATCCCACCCAAACAGCTACGCTTAAATTAATTGTGTGTACTTGAAACAAGTCCCTCATATTGGTTCCAAAAATGGTAATATCTATAAACCATGGCTGCCCGTAAAGCCACAACACAAAGAAACCTCCACTAAACGCCATTGCTATTCCGGTAAATACCATTAATGATGTTGTAATTGACTTGAATTGAAAATAAAGAATGAGAAAGACTATCATTAAAACTAAAGGAACAATAATAGCAAGGCGTTTTTCAGCTCGCACCTGATTTTCATAACTTCCCGAAAATTTATAACTAATCCCCGCAGGAACTATCAATTCTCCGGCATCAATTTTATCTTGAATCATTTTTTGAGCATCATTAACTACTCCCACTTCCGAAAAACTTTCTTTTTTATCAAATAACACATAGCCCACCAAAAAAGTTTCTTCGCTTTTAATCGCTTGTGGACCACGCACATATTCAAAATCAATAAGTTGTGAAAGCGGTATTTGTGCTCCTGTAGGAGTTGACATTAAAATACTTCCCAATGATTCCGGATTATCACGAAGCTCTCTAGGGTAACGAACTCTAACAGGAAAACGCTCTCGACCTTCAACCGTTGTTGTAATCTTCATTCCACCAATAGCAGTTTCAATAGTTTGTTGAATATCTTCTATGCTCAATCCATATCTGGCAATTTCTTCTCTGTTGATATTAAGGTGTAAGTAAGGTTTGCCAACTATTCGGTCAGCAAATACCGCTTCAGATTTAACACTTGGCACTTTTTTCAAAACCTCTTCTAACTGCATTCCAAACACTTCAATAGATGTTAAATCCGGTCCATACACCTTTATTCCCATAGGAGCTCGCATTCCTGTTTGTAGCATCACCAATCGTGTTTCTATAGGTTGTAATTTTGGTGCAGAAGTTAATCCCGGTATTTTGCTTACGTTCACAATTTCACCCCAAATATCATCTGGCGATTGTATGTGTGATCTCCAATTGCGAAAATAACTTCCATTATCATCAGGTATTAAAACTTGACTGTTTACTCCTCTTAATAATGCTTCCTCATTAGAAAGCGTATCTCCATTATTAAGTATAAAACGATTGTTTTTATCTACTTTAAAACGAACTCGATGTCCTTTCTCATTAAGCATGTATTCCGGATGATAATTAATGATATTTTCGTACATAGAAATTGGAGCCGGATCTAATGCAGATTCTACCCTTCCTAGTTTTCCCACAGCCATATCAACTTCAGGAATATTAGTCAATAACATGTCTAATTGAGCTAAAGTGTTTTTATTGTATTCTATTCCCGAATGAGGCATAGATGTAGGCATTAGCAAAAAGCTGCCTTCGTTGAGCGAGGGCATAAATTCTTTTCCCATTCCCGGAAAAGTTTTATCTAAACCTTGCCAAACACTTGTTGTTCTAACATCTACATGTATAACATCAAAACCTTTAGATGCAAAACCAAAAACAGCACTGAATCCAAACCATATTATAACTCCGAGAAAAATTAAAAAAGAAGGAATAAAAAGAAAGATTTTTTTATGGTCTAAGCACCATTTTAAAATAGATTTATAGTAATGTTCCAGAAGTGAAAACATACCTAAAATAAACCCCACCAACAAGGCTACAAAAACCACATTTAACATGAGGCTTTTGCTTGCTCCTAAAGGAAGCCAATATTTAGCTAAAAGCCATATAACCCCTACAACTACAATAATTATTTCTGAATTATTTAACAGCCAATTTGCTATTTTTTTAAGCTTGTTTTTTTGTTCATCATTATTTTCCGAATCAGAACTTGCGTTAGCTAATTTTTTAGTGCTAACTTCCTTTAAAATTCCTGTTATTCCGAAAGCGAATAAAATCGTTCCTGCCCAAAACTGACCCAGAAAAAAACAAGCTATTGCAACAGGAATTAGCCCAATATTAATTCCCTTCTGAATTTTTTTACTTTTAATTTTTGCACCAAAAAACCAATGAGCTAACATAGGAAGAATAAATAAAGCAACAATAAGGGCTGCAATAAGGGCGAATGTTTTTGTAAAAGCTAACGGTCCAAATAATTTTCCTTCTGCTGCTTGCATCGTAAACACTGGAATAAAACTCACAATGGTGGTAGAAACAGCCGTTAAAATAGCTGAACTAACCTCTGAAGCTCCATTATAAATGGTGTCAATTAGTTTTTGTCCCACAGGAGCTTCGTCAATGTGTTTAATAATGTTTTCCGAGAGAATTATTCCTAAATCTACCATTGTGCCAATGGCAATAGCAATACCTGATAAAGCAACAATATTGGCATCAACGCCAAAATAACGCATTGCAATAAACACCATAAGTATTGCAATAGGCAATAAACTCGAAATAAGAAAAGAGGCTCGCAGGTTATATACCATTACGATAACAACCAAAATAACTATTAAAATTTGAAGCGACAACGCCTCCTCAAGTGTGCCAAGTGTTTCATAAATCAATCCCGAGCGATCATAAAATGGAACTATTGTCAACTGACTTTCGGTTCCGTTAGCAAGTATCTTTTTGGGTAATCCGGGACTTATTTCTTTTATTTTATCTTTAACATTATTAATTACATGCAACGGATTGGCTCCATAACGAGCCACCACAACGCCTCCCACGACCTCTGTTCCGCCTTTGTCTAATAATCCTCTTCGTGTAGCAGGGCCTAAAGTAACAACACCTATGTCTTTTATTCTTATGGGTACATTTTCCTGAACAGCTACAACTGCTTTTTCTATGTCAGCAACTTTTTTGATGTAACCCAACCCTCGCACTAAATATTCTGCTTGGTTTATTTCAATAGTTTTAGCCCCGACATCACGATTAGATTTTTGAACGGCTTGCATTACTTTATGCAACGGTATGTTATATGCTTTTAAAGCATCCGGATTAACATCAATTTGGTATTCTTGTACAAACCCACCAATAGAAGCAACTTCAGAAACCCCTTCTGTAGCATTTAATCCATATTTTACATAAAAATCCTGAACTGCTCGTATTTCATGTAAATCCCAACCACCTGTTGGGTTTCCGTCTTTATCTCTACCCTCAATGGTGTACCAATACACTTGACCTAAAGCGGTTGCATCAGGACCAAGAGCAGGTTGAACACCATCAGGGAGTAATCCGGCAGGTAATGAGCTTAATTTTTCAAGAATTCTTGATCGAGACCAATAAAATTCTATATCTTCAGAAAAAATGATGAAGATACTGGAAAATCCAAAAACCGAAGTACTTCGGATAGATTTAACACCCGGAATACCTAACAAATAAGTTGTTAAGGGATAAGAAATTTGATTTTCAATATCTTGTGGAGAGCGACCTTGCCATTGTGTAAAAACAATTTGTTGGTTTTCGCCAATATCAGGAATAGCATCCACAGGAACCGGGTCTGAAGGTAATGCTCCAACCTGCCAACCAAAAGGAGCTGTTATAACTCCCCATGCTACAAAAACCAACAAAACAATAAGTGTAACTAACTTATTATGAAGGAAATATTTTAATGCTTTATTTAACATAGTCTTAATGAATTGATGTGCAAATAAGTGATTGTGCAAAAAGATTTAACGCACAAAAAATACTGTTGATACTAAAAAATATCACGCATCTTATTCCCGATAATTATCGGGGGCACAAAAATTAAATTAAGAAAGACTGAAAAAGCACAGGAATGTCTTTTTCTGGTAAAGGAACTTTATATGTTTTATAAGTTATAAATTCTTCTTCATTTTGGGGTAATGAAAATAAAATAATTACCACATTTAATAAAGATGTAGCATGTTTTATATTTACTTCCACTTTTGAAGTCTGAAAATTATCTTTAATAGAGTATTGTATTAACTGTGTATCACAACAGTCTTTCTTTGTCATTTGTGAATGGTCTTCACATGGAAAATCTTTATCTTTTTCCATTCCACAACCAAAATCAGAAGTATCTAGTAAAAATGAATGTTTAAATACATGACCACCACAAAAATGCGTAGCAAAACTTAGATGAGAAGAGCTCGCTAAGAAAAACAGTGCTAAAAATATGGCTGCTACTTTTTTAAACATAATGCTAAATTATTAAAAAAACTTCAAGTAAGAGGTTTTTAACAATAATTAATATTAGCTATCCTACTTTTTTATACTTATTTTAGTCAAAGGACTTGTGTTTATTTTTAATTCAACTATATTTGCAGCAAATACTTTTAGGGGATGTAGCTCAGTTGGCTAGAGCGCTTGACTGGCAGTCAAGAGGTCGTGGGTTCGAATCCCATCTTCTCCACTGCGGAATTCAATTGAATTGAAATCAGTCGAATTCTTTTTTCCTCTCTAATTACTAGCATTTGAAGTCCCTACACAAATATTTAAGCTATTTAGTTCGTTTTGTTGTTGAAGATAGCTCTTCACTACATAACGACAAACTAATTGTTGCTATTCAGGATGGAAAATACGTACTCAACACCCAAAACGCTAACTATTCTTTTGGCAGCCTGCATAGGGTTTTTCAAAAAGCGTTTAAAATTATTAACCTAAAAGAAAGAAATTTTTCTTCTTGCTTACTGTTAGGAGGAGGTGCCGGAAGTGTTCCCTCTATTTTGTACAAGGAGTTAAACTTAAACTTATTTACCACCGTAGTAGAAATTGACAAAGAAGTGATTCGACTTGGCAAAAAGTATTTTAAGCTAGGAGATTACCCCAATCTTACAATTGTGAATGAGGATGCTTTTGTTTTTGTTTCTAACACCACCGAAACCTACGATTTAATTGCCATAGATATTTTTAAAGACGTAATGGTTCCTGAACGTTTTATTTCTCCTGTGTTTTTCGATAACATAAAAAAACGACTCAATCCGAATGGTGTAGTTATTTTTAATTTTGTAAGCTTTGATTTTGAGACAAAACAACAGGTTAAAAACATAGAGCAACTACTCTCAAACGTTTTTAAAGCGTACAACATTACTACCCATAAAATTGAAAGTATGAATAGAGTTTTTATTGTGGAAGAGGTTTAACCAAGAGTTTTAGTATCAACATAATAACGAATAACAAATATTAATTGTAAAATACCTATTAAAAAAAATAGCAATTTTAGTTTGTGCCAAAACTTCTACTTCATCCATAAATTATTAGTTACCAGATTTTTTTAACCCAACGCCATTATTAACATTCCAAGACTCATTATAATCATTAATCCATCTTCTATAATGGTTACTGTACTCATTGGTAGATTAAAAACATCTCCCAAACAAGCACATTTAATCGTTTTTTTGTCCAATACGGTTTGTAAAACTCCAATAATACTTACTGACATCACCACAAATGTTAAGCTATTTGTTATGATTGGGTTGAAATTAATCAGAAATGCTATCCCTAATAATAATTCTGTAAAAGCATAGATGTAACCCCAAGCTGGAAATTTCCGTGCTATGATATCATACATTAAATAACTGTCCTTAAATTCTTTTAAGTTCAACATCTTAAAAAACGAAAAAGTCAAAAAGAATCCTGCCATAAAGTGCCGCATCCATCTTGAAATATCTATGTTTTCAAGAGTGAGTTCCACAAGGGTAGTAGTTAAAAAAATGTACACAAAGATGAGTAAAACAGGTTTGTAAGTAGTAAACCAAGATTTAGTTTGTTCTACTGCCTCATTGTGCTGTATGGCAGAAATTTGATATTTGTCGTCTAATGCGTTTTGTAGATCGGACAAAGCAATGTGTTTTTCCATTGTAATGGTTGCGGCATTATTGTCTTTTGAAACTTCTACAGCCGTTACATTATTTATGGATAACAAAGCCGATTTTACTTTAGCTTCACAGCTTCCACAGGTCATTCCTGTTAGTTGATAAGTATGTGTCATAATTTTATTTTTTTGATTATAACACAAAGGTCTATCCTTTTCAGTAATTAAATATTGTACTATTTTGGAATGAATTTGTAAAATTTATAACTCTTCTATAGACTTGCGTTTAATTGTTTGCATACTTTTGAAGTGACTTGGTGTAAGACCTGTTACTTTTTTAAACTGATTGCTTAAATAGGCAACACTTGAATAATTGAGCTGAAAAGCGATTTCGCTCAACGAAAGTTCATCATATACTAATAGTTCTTTTACTTTTTCAATTTTTTGAAAGATGTAATATTTTTCAATAGTAATTCCTTCAACTTGTGAAAATAAATTACTCAACATACTGTAATCTTGATGGAGTTCTTGTATCAAATAATCTGAAAGTGTTACTTGCAAGTTGTTATTTTTATTCTGAACCAAATCGATAATTCGATTTTTTATTTTTTCAATCGTTTTAGTTTTTTTATTGTCCAAAAGGTCAAAACCAAAAAATTGAAGTTCTTGCTTGAGTTGCTCTTTTATAACGGAAATATCATTTTCTTGTAAGGTAACTTCTCCTAATTCCACTTGCACAGGATGTAGTCCCAATTTTTCAAAGGTTGTTTTTACCACCATTTTACAGCGGCTGCATACCATATTTTTAATATATATCGTCATTTTTCCATCTTGCAGCACAATACCCAGCCATACGATACTTTTTTACTAATGACATTAAACGTTGCATTTATGTGTCAGAAAATCAGAGGTTATAGACTTAACATGAATATATTAGGGTTCTAAATCAAATTAATTCGCTTAATTAACTCCTCTTTGTAAGAACCACCAATAGGTATTAATTTTTTTCCACCCTCAATTACAATATTAGGTTGTTCTATGGCTAAAATTTTGTCTATTCTAACAATAAACGAGCGATGTACTCTTTGAAATTCTTTTTGAGGTAACTTTTTCTCTATATCTTTCATTGTAGAATGAATAGTATATTTAGCGTCAGCAATATTAATTACCACATAATCTTTAAGAGCTTCTACAAACAAAATAGCAGAGGTTTTTACTTTTACCAACCTAGAGTTTGATTTTACAAAAATAACTCCATCAGCAGCATCTTTATTCTCCACTAATGAATATAAAAAATCTCTTTCTTTAATAACCTCTCTTTCTTTAGAATGCTTATACAATGCCATTTCTATAGATGTATGTAAATCAATTTCTTTAAAAGGTTTAATAATGTATCCGTAAGGTTCGGTTACCTTGGCTTTACTCAAGGTATTTTCATCAGCATAAGCGGTTAAATAAATTACCGGAATGTTTAGGGATGCTTTAATTTTTTCTGCAGCATCAATTCCACTCATATCTCCTTTAAGCATAATATCCATTAACACCAAATCAGGCTTATGTTCTTCAGCTAATTCAATAGCTTTTTCACCTGTTGAAGAAGCTCCAACAATATTATATCCTAATTTTTTAAGGCTTTGTTGAATGTCTTTTGAAACGATTGCCTCATCTTCAACTACAAGTATATTGTTTTTCTGCATTATTGTGTGTGTTTAAATATTATGTTATAGGTAGTTCCTATTGTATTTTCTTGTGTTATTGTTCCATTTATCTGTTCAACTAAAGTAGTTACTAACTGCAAACCTAATGATTCTGTATTTCTAAAGTCTAGGTTTTTAGGTAATCCTACCCCATTATCTGATATACTTAGATAAACATTTTCTTTATTTGTTTTTAAGCTTATTAATATGTATCCTTCATTTTTTCTACTTTCAGGGAATGCATATTTTAACGCATTCGAAACTAATTCATTTATTATTAACCCGCAAGGTATTGATAAATCTAAGTTTAACGATACTTTGTTAATATCTAGCTTTAATTCTATTAACTCATTGTTAACGAGGTATGAATGTACTAAATTTTTAGACAAATTTACAACATATTCTGAAAAATTTATCTGCGAGAAGTCATTTGTTTGGTATAAACTTTCGTGGATAAACGCCATAGACTTAATCCTATTCTGGCTTTCCTTTAATATGGTAAGTATTTTTTCATCATGAATATAAGACGATTGTAAATTTAAAATACTGGAAATAACCTGTAAATTATTTTTTACTCTATGGTGAACTTCTTTTAATAAAATTTCTTTTTCCTTTAATGAGTTTTTAAGCTCTTTTTCGGCTATCATTTTTTCGGTAATATCATGAGCCATTCCCGACACTTCCGAGACAGAACCATCATCATTAAAAATAGGACTTAAAAAAACTTCTTTAATAGAAAGTTGTCCTTTTTTGTTTTTTCTTTCTGTTATAAACTCAATTTTTTTACCTTTAAAAACTTCGTTGTATTTTTCTGCCCAAAAAGCTTCCAACTCACTATTTTTTTCAAATAAATTAGCATTATTAATTGTTGGTTCTTTACCATAAGAATCAACAAAAGATTTGTAATAATTTTGATTATAAGAGGTTAGTCCAAAAACTTTATGATAGGTCCAAAATAAATGCGAACTATTTTCTATAATAGATTGTAGTTTGGCTGTTTGCTGTTTAGTTTGTTCTTCAGCAATTTTTTTATCGGTTACATCATGAGAAATTCCTGAAACTTCAGAAACCGTTCCGTCTTCATTGAAAATTGGATTTAATACTACCTCCTTATATATTTTTTCTCCTGTGGGAAGCATTTGTTCTATGGTAAATTGTTGTGTTTTCCCTTCAAAAACTTCTTTATATTTTTTATCCCAAAATGGTTGATTTTTTTCTTTCTTAAGAAGCGAATTTAATTTTAGCTTATGTATATCATTATGAGGTTTATATCCATAAAGCTTATAAATTTCTTCGGCAAATTTTTTATTAAACGATGTAATTCCTCTATTCAAATCATACGTCCAAATCATATGAGTATCTATTTCAATAATAGATTTTAATCTAGCCGATTGTTCATAAATTTTACTTTCATCATATTTACGCTGGACAGTAAGGGCGATACTTCCAGAGAAAAACTCTAAGATCTCAATAGTTTTTTCATCAAAAGCATATTTATTATCATACGATTGTATCGTTATAAATCCTATAGTTTTGTTTTTAATTTTAAGAGGAACTCCTACTAAAACTTTACATAACGGACCATAAATATCAATTTTACCTTCTTCTTTAAGTCGCATTAGGTCCGATTTATATAAAATAACCGGTTTTTGATTTTTTATAAGGTATTCATTCACTCCTTTTTTATTTTCTCTAGGAGCAAGTTCTATTACACCATTTCTAGTAGAATCATAAAAATAAAGAAATTCTATGGCTGTCTCACTTTTTTTATACGAAATTCCAAAAATATTAGTATCTATAATTTTACCTAATTCACTTCTTATACCTTCATAAATATCTAAAGGATTAATTTTTTCAGTTATATTTTTAGCAATATTGTTGTAAACATTTTGCAATTTATTTTGCCAACTTTCTTCTGTAATGTCTCTTAGTATAGATCGTGTCGATATAGTTTTGCCATCACTAATTTTACTACTTATATCTCCATCAACAATAATTCTTTTACCTTTTTTAGTAAGTAAACTAAATGTTATTCTGGTTTTAGAAGACTTATTGGAATTCATTATTTTAGTAAAGAACTGTTTACAATGTTGTTTGTCTTCAGGATGAATAAATTCAAATATATTTTTATTTTTAAGCTCTTTGGTAGTATATCCTAATGCTTTTTTCCAAGCATTATTTACATAAATAATATTTCCTTTGTTGTCAATACTTTGTATTAAATCTGATGCATTTTCAAATAAATCTCTATATTTTTCTTCACTTTCAATTAGCTGCCTTTCAGCTTTTTTCATTTCAGTAATATCTCTAGAAACACCCATTGTTCCAATAATTTCACCTTTTTCATTTTTCAATACAGATGCTGAAAGAAATGAAGTAAACTTTTCTCCTTTTTTATTGATATTAGTTATTTCTCCTACATAAACTCCTTTTTTATTTAATTGATTAATAACATTTTGATATTCTTCTTTATTAGCATAAACGTTAGAAATATCTTTATTTTTAATTTCGTTTTTAGTATACCCAAATGCTTTTTGAGCAGCTTTATTATATTCTATAATTTTTCCTTTATTATCGGAAGCACAAATTATATCTAATGAACTATTAATTATGCTATTAGTATATTTTTGATTTTGAATAAGTTGCTGCTCGATTATTTTTCTTTCAGCAATTTCCTTTTGAAGAGATTTATTAGATTCTTCAAAAAGCTGTAGTCTAAATTTTTCTTTTTCTAATTGTTCTCTTTTTAGTTGGTCGGTAATTTCTATAAGTGTTCCTTCTACTCTTTTAGTTTGTTTATTAACTATACTAACATTAGTCAATACCCATAATTCTGAACCATCTTTTCTTTTTTGTCTTAGCCTATAGTTAGTTAAATATTCGTTTTTATATAAATCCTTAATATATTTTTCTCTATCATCTTTAACAAAATAGAGCATTTCTGCATTTTTTCCAATAAGCTCTATTCTAGATTTATAACCAAAATATTTAGCAAAAGAATTGTTACATTCTATTATAATATCGTTTTCAGTAATAAATACACCTGCTAAATTTTTGGTAAACAGATTTCTATATAATTCTTCTTTTTCTTTTAAATGAAGCTCAGCTATTTTTTGTTTAGAAATATCTCTAATAACACCAAAATTAGTAAGCAGTTTGCCTTTTTCATTAAATTTAGAAACTATTTTTTCTTCTAACCAGCTATAATCTTTATCTGTTTTCTTTTTGAATCTATACTCAACTGTAACTGGTTTTTCTTTATTATGAAAAATTTCTTCTGCTGCATTTTCTATTTTAGAAATGTCATCAGGATGATAAAATTGCTTTTTTTCTTCCCATGATATTTTAACGAAATCATCTAAATTTTTGCCTAAAATTTTCTTTAGTTGTGAATTAGAATAATCAAAGCTTCTATTTTTATTATCTGTAAAATCTATACTGTAAATTCCTTCCTTAATATTTTCTAAAACCAAATTCAGTTTTTCCTGATTGTTTTTTATTTTATTTTGATATTCAACTCTTTCGGTAATGTTTCTTCCTGTTGCTACTAAAACATTTTTACCTAAATACATTCCTTTTCTTAAAATAATTTCGTGTAAAAATTCTTTTCCATTTTTATCAATTATCCACCAATCAAAATATTGGGTTTTTCTTTTGGCTTTTTTTATTAATTCAGGAATTTTATTAACATCATTCTTTTTTTTATTGCTAAAGTATGCAGGTGTTTTTCCTATAAGCTCTTCTTTTTTATAACCTAAAATATTTACTACAGTAGAATTTACATCAATAAATTGTCCTTTATCATTAATCATATAAATTAAATCAGGACTATTATTTAAAAGATCCTTATAGCTTTTTTCTGAAACTTTTATTTTATCGCTTAATAGTTTACTTTCTGTTATATCTCTAAGAACAGTAATAGTTTCTACTAAATTTCCTTCTTTATCATATTTAGCATTTAATGTTTCATCAAGCCAAATAAATTCTTCTTTACCTTTAGGTTTAAACCTAAATTGAGTATTTGTTCTTGTTTTATTATTATCGTATAAATCTCGTATTGTTTTACTAATAATTTTTAAATCATCAGGATATATTCTTTTTTGAAGTTCTCCAGAAATTCCTTCTTTAGCAAATTCTTCTTTTGTTAATCCTGTTAATTGTTTAATTTGTGGGCTAATAAATACTAATTCTTTAGTTTTATTTTCGGAGTTAAATTTTACATTATAAATTACTTCTTCAATATTTTCTAAAATAAACTCTTTTTGAGTAGTAGCATCTACTTTCTCAGTAATATTTTTTGCTGAACCAAAAATGCTTTTTAATTTTCCATTTTTGTTATAGGTAGGTGTAAAACTTTCTTCTATCCATACATATTTATTCAATTTTTTATTGAAAAACCTATATTGAATAGTTTTACTAGTTTTTTCCTTTTTACTATTAGTTACTATTTTAGTAAGTTCCTCTATATCATTAGGATGAAAATATTCAAATAATTTTTCTTGATTTTCAATATATTCTTTTTTACTTAAACCAAGAACTTCTTCTATTTGTGAACTTAAATATTCAAATTTTTTATTTCCATTTTCATCAAAAGAAATCTGATAAAACATTTCTTTAATATTATTTAATACCAAAGAAATATTTTCTTGATTTTGTTTAAGAATTTCTAATTCTTTAATTAATTCCTCTTTTGTTTTATTGGAATAATCCACCGTTTATTTAATCTTTGATCCGTTTATTTTATAGTTTTCACCATTTTTATATTCTACTATAAGAGATAATTCTCCTAATTCATTATAACTTTTCCAATTACCTGTTTTAACCCCCATTATATAATTTTCTTCTCTTTTAATTTTTCCACTTTCAAAATAATATTTATGTTTTCCATCAGGTAAACCATCTACAAATTTACCTTCAAAATGTAATTTTCCATTAGGAAAAAAATACTTCCAAACTCCATGTCTTTCACCATCTATATATTTACCAATTTCTTTATGATCTCCTAATTCATAAAACCATTCATCCTCTTTTTTTCCATCTATAAATTCTCCTTTAGTTATTAATTTTCCATCTTCAAAAAATTCTTCCATTAATCCATCTCTTAAACCTTTCCTATAATTTTCTTCTCTTAAAACACTTCCATTTGGATAATACCAAATCCATTTTCCTATAGGTTTTCCTCCTTCCATGTAGCTACCTTTTTGTTGTAATTGATTATTAACAAAAAAGTATTCCCATTCATCTATTTTATCTCCATCTTTATAATGTCCTTTAGATTTTAATTCTCCGGTAATATAATATTCTTCCCAATATCCTTGTCTTCTATCTTCTTTATCAACTAATCCTTTAGCTAACAATATACCATGTTCATAAAGTTCTGTTAATTCTAAATTACCTTCTTCATCGTAATATTTAAATTTACCATGTTCTTTATCCGTAACATCATAAGTTCCTTCTTTTTTTACTGTTCCATCGGTATAAAATTCTTTTTTAATATCTAAATTACTGAGTTCTTCAGCAAATAATTGAGGTTCTCCATTTATATAAAGTGTAGCATTGGTTAACATGCCTTTTAAATCATATTCTTTTAAATAACCATTTAATAAACCATTTTTATAGGTTGCTTCTTCTTTCAGTTTTCCATTATCATAAAACTTTTTCCAAATACCTGTTTTTTTATTATTAAAATCATATCTATTAATAATTTCTTTACCTATTAAAGTTCCTTTCTTGTAAACAATAATAGAAATTATTCTTCCATCCAATCCATATTCAAAAGCATTTCCTGAGGCTAAATTATTTTCATAAAAAATTTCTTTTTGTTTTATTTTAGCAATGGAATCGTATAAAATTGTATCGTAATAATGAATTGAAACTCCTTGTTTAATATCATCAACATAATTTTCTTCTAAAATAATATTGCAATTATCACTAAAATAGGTTTTTAAACCATTTTTTTTATCGTTTTTATATACAATTTTTTGGAGGGTATCTTCTCTCTCATTGTAAAAGATCCAAGTGCTATCTAGCAAATGATTTTTTCTGTTTCCTTCAGATTTTTTTAATCCATTTAGATGGTAAGTTACCCAATATCCTTCCGGTTTTCCATTTTTAATTTCTCCTTGGCTAGAAACAATGCCATTTTCGTAATAAAATTTTTTATGCCCATCCTTTAATTTTTCTTGAGCAAAGTAAGGCAATGAAAAAAGAAACAGCAGGAAGAAAAAACTAATTTTATTAAGATATGAATACACTATTATAATATATATTATTATTAATTAAATTAAAAAAAATCTATTACTACTATTAAGCTGTTAAGAAGGTTTAAAATTAGTAATTATAGTTCTTGTTTTTGTAAAATATAAAAAGTTATTGACTGCTATTAACAATTTTTAATTTTATATAGGTTTGATAATCTTTTAAATAACTAAACTATTAACTTTTTGTTAATTTAAGCTATTAACCAATTGTTAATTTTAATGTTATAAACAAGAATTTTTTATTGTTGTTAGTATATTTTCCAAAAATAGGCATATTAAAATAGCACTTATTTCATTTGTAATTTTGATTAGCATTTTAATTGGATAATGCAAGAAATAGTTTTTGATTTTTATTAACTTTTTTCAAGATTATTAACAACTTCATTGTTATATATAAAATACTTAAAAACAAGAACTTATAATTATTAAAAAAATTGAATGTTAGTAAGTAGATAAATCATTTAAAAAGGCTAATTTTATTGTCTAAACAAGTAATAGTTAATTGCTTAAAAATCAAAAAAATGGAAATCAAAAAAATTTTAATAGGTAGCGATCATGCCGGATATGAATTAAAAGAAGTAATTAAACAAGATTTATTAACTAAAGGAATAGAAGTAAAAGATGTTGGACCATCATCTGCTGATAGGGTAGATTATCCCGATTTTGCTCATCCGGTAGCTAACCAAGTAGCTAATAACAGTGCTTTTTTAGGTATATTAATATGCGGAAGTGGGAATGGTATTAATATGGCTGCTAATAAACATCAAGAAATTCGTTCTGCTTTATGCTGGAAACCGGAAATAGCTGAATTAGCTCGTTTACACAATAATGCCAATATAATTGCACTTCCTGCTCGTTTTATTAGTAATGAAGAAGCTATAAAATGTGTGGATGTTTTCTTATCTACTGATTTTGAAGGTGGTCGTCATCAAAATAGAGTAAATAAAATCGCTTGTTGTTAGTTTATTAAAAATTAGGTATTTAAAGAAACTTTTTTTAAATTACTTACGTTAAAGAAACCGCCTTTCATTTTTAATAACTTTTAAAACTAAAAAATTATGGATGCTATAAACAACAGTATTTCTGCCCCACAAGCTGAAGCGGTATTAATAAATAAAGAAAATATTTCAACATTACTTTTCCCAAAAGAAGATGTTTTATTAACCTTAGAAGAAAAAAAAGAAAGATTACAAAAAATTGAAAGGGCAATGCACTTGGGAAATAATAAAATTAAAGTAAAAATTATTTTTCAAGATACTGAAGGTAAAAAAGTGGTTGATACTTCTATTTGGGGAATAACTGAACAAAATATTATTCTAAAGGGAACAACTATTATTCCTATTAGAAGTATTCATGAAATTAAATTTTTCTAGTTACTTGATTGTTTTATTAAATTTATTAAAGCTCCTAATTTTAGGAGCTTTTTTAGTTTTATTAACTTATATATATGTTAATAGTTTAATATAAATTACAATTAATAATTAGTTTTGACATTCATCTTTAAAAATCAAGCAGATGCGAGCTATAAAAAATGCTTTTATTCTATTAATAACATTATTAAGTTATCAATTTTCAGTTGCTCAAATAAATCCTTTAGAAAAAGTTAGTTGGAAGTTTAGTGTAGAACAAAATGGTTGTGAGGCTTATGTTATAGGAACAGCAGCCATAGTAAATCATTGGCATGTTTATGCAGCTCATTTGCCTGAAGGTAGCTTTGCATTGCCTACAGAGATGAATTTAGAAAAGTCTGATAAGTATGAAATTGTTGGAAAACTACAAGAGCCTAAACCCGAAAAAATTTATGATGAAATATTAAATGAAGATTTGTTTTTACATTCTGGAATGGTTACGTTTAAACAGAAAATTAACATTTTATCAGATAAAGATTTTACTTTAAAAGGAAGTTATACTTTCCAAACTTGTGATGATATACAATGTTTACCTCCTTTTGATGATGTTTTTGAAGTAAAAATTAAAGCTTGTAATAAAGAAGAAAACAATAACAGTGATGAAATGAGTTTTGTTTTAAATGAGACCGATAACATAAATTCTACAGAAGAACAATCAGTCGCAAAAGTAACTGAAAATAAAAAGGAAACAACTAATAAACTAACCGATAAATCGCTAATTACTATTTTCTTTTTAGCATTTTTAAGTGGTTTTGCTGCTTTATTAACACCTTGTGTTTTTCCAATGATTCCCATGACAGTTAGCTTTTTTACCAAACAAAGTAAAACCCGTGCTGCAGGAATTAGAAATGCTATTATTTACGGTATATCTATTATTGTTATTTACGTATTGTTAGGTACTATTATTACTGCAATTTTTGGTTCAGATGCTTTAAATGCATTATCAACTAATGTGTATTTTAATATTTTCTTCTTTTTATTGTTGATTGTTTTTGCCGTTTCATTTTTGGGAGCATTCGAAATTGTGTTGCCCAGTTCTTGGGTAAATAAAGCAGATTCAGCTTCTAATAGAGGAGGGTTAATAGGTATTTTCTTTATGGCATTTACCTTAGCATTGGTTTCTTTTTCATGTACAGGACCAATTGTAGGAACTTTGTTGGTTCAGTCTGCATCAATTGGCGGAATGGCTCCTTTCGTAGGCATGTTGGGATTTTCATTAGCATTAGCTTTGCCTTTTGGCTTATTTGCAGCATTTCCGGGTTGGATGAATTCTTTACCAAAATCTGGCGGATGGCTAAATACAGTTAAAGTAGTATTAGGATTTTTAGAGTTGGCATTAGCTTTTAAATTCTTATCGAATGCCGATTTAGTGATGGATTGGCACTTGTTAGAAAGAGAAGTGTTTTTAGCTATTTGGATAGGTGTTTTTGGCGTATTGGCGATGTATTTGTTTGGGCTTATTAAATTACCACACGATAGTCCTATGCAAAACCTTTCTGTTGGAAGAACTTTGTTTGGTACTTTAGTGGTAATTTTTGTTATTTATTTAATTCCTGGACTTTGGGGAGCTCCATTAAAATTAATTAGCGGATTTCCACCACCAATGGAATATAGTGAATCTCCTAGAGGTTTTGGAAATAACTCATCAACAGTAGATTATATTGAAGGAACACATGTCGGTCCACAAGGTATTCCTGCATTTTTAGATATAGAGGAAGGGTTAGCGTATGCTAAAAAAGTAGGTAAACCAGTTTTTTTAGATTTTACAGGAAAAGCATGTGTTAATTGCCGAAGAATGGAAGAAGGTGTTTGGGGAGAGCCGGGAGTGATAGAAATTCTTAAAAATGATGTAGTATTGGTATCGCTTTATGTGGATGATAAAAGAGACTTGCCAGAAGACGAACAATTTGAAGTAGAAGAAAACGGTAAAACCATAAAAATAACTACCATAGGTAAAAAATGGAGTCATTATCAATCATCAAAGTATAAAGTAAATACACAACCTTATTATTTAATATTAGATGAAAATGGTAATGAAGTAGGCAATGGTAGTGCTGATTACGAAAACCATGGCAATGTTGATGCCTTTAAAAAATGGTTGGAAGAAGGGTTGGATTTGTATAAAACCCCATAATACCCACACCTAATAAGCATAGGACTTACGGGAAGCTACTGCTATAGCTAAAACGTTAAAACTTCAATAAATGAGCTTTAGATTTGTTTTTCCATCCTGCTTGCGATTCATAATCTACGTAGTAAATTTTTAAATCAGCTTGCGATTCATAATCAACAAAATAAATCTTTTTGTCGGCCTGGCTTTCGTACTTTACAGCATACCATAAACCGTCTTTATTCGCTTGGCTTTCATATTTTACATGATACACTTTTAAGTCGCATTGTGATTCGTAATCCACCACATACACTTTTAAGTCTGCCTGAGACTCATATTTTACCTTGAAAATTTTTTGTCCGAAAGCAACATTACTACTAAAAGCAAGTGCAAAGAACATTACTAAAGGAAGGATGATTTTTTTACTCATAATTTTATTTTTTTAATTGAATCGGTTAATGTTTACTTCTTCAGGAAGTGGTTCATCATGCAACAAATATCGTACAAATTTTTGAGCTAACCAAGGGGCTAACATCACTCCTTTAGTTCCTAATCCGTTAAAAATGAAAAAATTGTTGTGTTGATGATTTACTCCTAACAATGGTCTTCTGTCGCTAACAGTAGGTCTTACACCAGCTTCATGCTTCTTAACGATGATGTTGTCTTTTATAAATTTTTGAGCTTTGTTTAGGAGTTCTTCTTTAGCTTTTTCCGTGATATTTTCATCGATTTCATCCCAATTATAAGTTGCACCTAATTTATAAGTACCATCGTAAGGTAAAACAAAAACACCTTTGTTAATAGCAACATTTAAAGAAGTGTTTTCAAAATCAACACTAAGCACTTCGCCTTTGGTAAGTTTAAACGGTAAGTGGTTAAAATAAGGATTGTGAATGTTTTTATAGCCTTCACAAAAGATGATGCCTTTTGCTTTAAAGTTTTTCCAGCAAACAGCTGATGCTTCTATTTTTAAATCAGCGTAATCAAATGTACTTTCAATAAAAGCATTGTTTTTAATGAGGTATTTTTGAAAAGCCTGTAACCATTTTTTAGTTTGTAAAAATCCTGATTGAAGCACTTTTGAAGCTCCATAAGGCATGGTAATATATTGTTCATCAAAAGGTTTTTCATTTTTGTCACTTATCCAATCAAATAATTCGGGTTCATTACTTTTTTGTTTCCAAAAAGAGCTTTCTTTTTCATCTACAAAAAGCTTATAAATAGGCATTTCTTGGTAAAAATTACTGCCTAACAATTGTTCTTGATTTCGGTAAAAATTAGCAGCCAGTGGTAAAGCACTCTCTACCATCCAACTTTTGGTAAGTCGTTTAAAAACTACCGGATTACATAAACCCGCAGCAATTTTTGATGAAGTTTGGGGATAGTTTTCATCCATTACCACAATTTTTTTACCTTCTTCCATCAGCTGAAAAGCCAATACAGATCCCGCTAATCCTTGTCCAACTATGATGTAATCAATTTTTTTCATCAAAACAAAAGTAGATTAAAAACTCAGAATCTATGTGGTTTTTGTAATTAAGTATATAAAAAATTCATAATTTTAAATCCCGAAACTACCTAACTAAAATTACTTAAATGAATACAAATTCAGTCAATTGGCAATCGGAGATTAACAAAACCATTTTACGTTACCACACTATTGCTTTATGGGTTGCTGTAATTTTTAACATGCTTTTTTTTGTTACCGACTATTTTAATATTTATGAATATTGGCAAGAGTTTTTAACCTTTAGGGTGGCTGTTTCTTTGGTTTGCTTGGTAACTGTTTTGTTTCATGAAAAAATTAAAATTCCTATTGAAGTTTTAGGATTTATTCCGGTTTTTTTAATTTCTATACAAAATGCTTACATGTGGAGTGTGATGGATTTAGAACACCTTCAAAAACATGCTTTTGCCTATATCGCTTTATTTATTGGCTCTGGTATGTTTATGTTTTACCATGTTTATTATTCCATTTTAATTGTGGTTGCCAACATTATTGCCAATATCATTTTCTTTTATTACAACAGCACATTAAGTCTTGATGAAATTTTGGTAAGTGGTGGATTGCTTACAGGTGCGGTAGCTGTTTTTTCTATCTTATTAATTAGAATGCGTTATCGATTGACTAAAAAAGAAATTGTCGCTCGCTTAATGCTAGAAAAATCTAAAAAACAACTAGAAGAACAAAAAGCTATTACTGAAGAGAAAAATAAGGAAATTGTTGATAGTATTAACTACGCTAAACGAATTCAAGATGCATTAATTACGCCTCCTGCTAAGCTAAAAAAGTTGTTGCCAGAATCGTTTGTGATTAATATGCCTAAAGATATTGTAAGTGGAGATTTTTATTGGGCAACGGAAATTACTACTACTAAGGTAAATGACTCTAATGAAAAAATAGTTGTTTTTGCTGTTGCAGACTGTACTGGACATGGGGTTTCTGGAGCATTTATGAGTATTATAGGGTTAAAAATTTTAAATCAATCAAAAATACAGCCGAATATAAATTCTCCTTCAGAAGCGTTGAACTATTTAAATGATGAGGTTTATAGCACGATAAACATCCATACAGATGATGAAAATGTGATAAGAGACGGGATGGATATTTCTTTATGTAGTATAAGTTATAAATTTGAAGTTTCAAAATTTCAACCTGAAACAGTAGCTGTGTTACAATATTCTGGAGCAAATAATCCGATTTACATTGTTAGAAACGGAGAGTTGTTGGAAACTAAAGCTGATAAACAGCCTATTGGAGCTTACGAAACGGAGAAGTCTTTTCAAAACCATGAAATAGAATTACAAAAAGATGATATGGTTTATTTATTTTCTGATGGTTATGCAGATCAGTTTGGCGGAATAAAAGGTAAAAAATTTAATTATAAGCGGTTTAAACAATTACTAACGGAAGTTGCAAGTTTGCCTGTTGAGGAGCAAAAACAAATACTCCTCAACACCCATAAAGATTGGAAAGGAATGCAAGAGCAATTAGATGATATATGTATAATTGGTGTAAGAGTTTAAGGTAAAGCAACCATAAAAACACCTTTAAGCCCCTTATTTATTAACTCTTCTTTTAGAGTTTGAACTTCTGTAGCTGAAGTAGATTTTCCATATCTTATTTTGGTTAACCCATCAATATTTTCTTTAGAAATTAAGTTATAATCTAATCCATGTTGTTTGCAAAAGTTGCGAACTCTTGTTTCAGAATATTCTGAAAGAGCTAAAATTTGAACTCCGTATTGTTTTTTGGATGAAGTATTTGTTGGTGTAGGCTTAGGTTTTTCTTCAGGTTTTTTGTAAATAGTTTCGGCAGGTGGAGTCGTTTCTCCTTCAGGAGTTTCTTCAATTACTGGCGTTGAACTTTCTTCTTCAACTTCTTCTTTTGTTTCTTCGATGATTTCAGAAACAATTTCTTCTTCCTCTTCTTTTTCACTTTCAACAGGAATGGTTGTTTCTTCAGTAGCTTCAGCTTCTTCTTCAACTTCAGGAGTTGTTGAAGCTAAAGTACTAGTACTTCCACCTATGTTAATAGTCAGTGGCGCAAGAGCTACTTTGTCTTTTACTTCATTACGAGAATATTGAATAGCTGCAGGAATATTTAGGGTTTGTCCGTTGCTAATGGTTAGTATAAACTCAATGTTTATAATTCCTGATGCAGGAACAGCCATTAAATAAAACTTTAATTGATTATTTTTTCTGTCTGTAAAAAAAGAATTATTAGGGGATGGTGTATAAGTATGAGCATCGTTAATATCATATTCAATACGAGCAATATCAACATTTTCTAACCCGGTAATAGCGGTTTTCACTAAAAACTCATTGGGTTGTCCGGTAGCTTCAATAATATGAGATGAACTTACTGTTTGTGCAAAAATATTAGTTGAAGTTATCACCACAACAAATAAAAAAATCAATGTGTTTTTTGTCATAATTCAGGGTTTATTCACCTAATAAGTGATTAAAATCGTGGTAAATATATTAAAAAAATTCTGTGTAAAAAATAATTTTAAAATGTTATACTACAGAAACAGTGAACTTGAACTCCAAAAGCTTAAGCTTTTTCCAATCCTTTTTTATAAGTTGCAATAGCTCTTTCTCGGGCAAATTTATGTTCTACTATGGGAGCAGGATAGGTCAGTTCGTTGAGGGTTTTTACCCACTTTGTGATGTATTTTAAATCAGGATCAAATTTTTTAACTTGTTCGTAAGGATTAAATACTCTGAAATAGGGAGCGGCATCACAGCCTGTTCCGGCAGTCCATTGCCAGTTGCCGTTGTTGGCCGACAAATCGTAATCTAATAATTTTTTAGCAAAATAAGCTTCTCCCCAACGCCAATCTATTAGCAAGTGTTTGCATAAAAATGAAGCAACAACCATTCGAACTCTGTTGTGCATATATCCGGTTTCGTTGAGTTGTCGCATACCGGCATCTACAATAGGATAGCCTGTTTTTCCTTCGCACCAAAGAGCAAATTCTTTTTTATTGTTTCGCCAATTTATATTATCGTATTTAGCTTTAAAACTTTTATTAACAACATGTGGAAAGTGAAACAATATTTGCATAAAAAATTCTCGCCATATTAGTTCACTTAAAAATACAGGACTTTTTTCTAGGCTGTTTTTCACAATCTCTCTGATGCTTACCGTTCCAAAACGTAAGTGCGGACTTAAATAGCTGGTATTGTCTGTTGCCGGAAAGTTTCTTTCAGCTTCGTAATTCTCTAGGCTTGCTAAAGAGTAAGACTTAACCTTGATAGAAGATAGGTTCAAATTTAGAGATGCTAAACTTGGGAAAGAAAATTGGATTTTGGATAAATTAGTAAGGTGGCTTTTACTTTTTTTTACCTCACACAAGGTTGAAGAAAAAGCTTTTAACCATTTATTTTTATAAGGAGTATAAATGGTGTAAGGCGTTTTATCATCTTTCAACACATCGTTTTCTTCAAAAATAACTTGGTCTTTAAAGCTAAAAACAGCTATATTGTTAGTTTTGGCTAAAGTGGTAATTTCTTTGTCTCTAGTTATAGCGTACGGCTCGTAATCTTTATTAAAATAAATGTTTTTAACAGGGTGTTCTGTAAAGAGTTGTTGCCAAACGTCTTTTGGTTTACCTTTTAATACCAATAGGCTGCTTCCTATTTTTTCTAATTCAACATTAATTTGCTCCAGTTGTTGATAAATAAAACTAATACGAGCATCATTTTTAGGGAGTTCGTCAATAATATCTGTATCAAAAATAAACAATGGAACAACCTGTTTATTTTCGCTTAAAGCATGAAATAGGGCTGTATTATCTGATAAGCGTAAATCTCTTCTAAACCAAAAAAAAGTAAATTCCATTGTTCTAACTATCTATACGTTCTACTTTCTTTACCCCTTCTACTTTTTTAAGGTTACTAATAAGGTTGTTAAGATGAATGGTGTTTTGAACAAAAACCATAATTGTTCCCTCAAAAATGCCATCATAACTTTCAAACTTTATAGAACGCATATTTACATGTAGCTCATTAGAAACTATTTGAGTTATATTATTTACAATACCTACATTATCGATTCCGATAATTTTTAACCCTGTTAAGAAATCTACTTTTTCTTTTTCTATCCACCTAGCTTTTATTATTCTATAAGCATAATTAGACATTAACTGAACTGAATTTGGACAAGTGGTTTTGTGTATTTTAATTCCTTCGGCAACTGTTATAAAACCAAAAACCTCATCACCAGGAATAGGATTACAGCAATTGGCAAGACTATAATCAATTTTTTCCATATTGTCTCCAATCACCAAAATCTCATCTTTTCTTTCTGATTTTACAGGCTTTTTTCTTTCAAAATAGGTTTTAAGTCTATTAGGAAAAGTTCTTTTCAGCTTTAAAGTTCCGTTTTTAACTTCAAAATCTCGCAAGTGATTAAGCTGAATGGTATTTTTTGCAATTCCGTAATAAAAATCAATGTCAGAAGTTTCTTTAAAATGTTTTTTAAGTTCGTTTAAGCTGATATTTTCTCGTTTTATTCCTAAACGCTTAAATTCTTTATCCAACATAGCTTTACCAATTAACGCAATTTCTTTTTTCTCTTCTTTTAGAGATGATTTTATTTTAGACTTTGCTTTATGGGTTTTTACGAAGTTGAGCCAATCTTCTTTTGGCCGTTGGTTTTTAGAGGTAAGAATTTCTAATTGATCGCCACTTTTTAGAGGAGTACTCAAAGGAACTAATTTGTTATTTACTTTGGCTCCAATACATTGCTCTCCTATTTCGGTATGTATAGAAAAAGCAAAGTCTAACGCACTAGCACCTGAAGGTAAATTTTTCATTTCTCCTTCAGGGGTAAAAACATAAATTTCATCAGAGAATAAATCTAATTTAAAATCATCAACCAAATCTAGAGCGTTGGCATCATTGTTTTCTATCAATTCTCTAATTTGATTTATCCATTTATCAAACTGACTTTCTTCGCTGCCTTCTTTGTATTTCCAATGTGCCGCAAAACCTTTTTCTGCAATTTCGTCCATACGTTTGGTACGTATTTGCACTTCCACCCACTTTCCTGTTGGGCTCATCACAGTAGTGTGTAATGATTCGTAACCATTAGCTTTTGGTGCAGAAATCCAGTCTCTTAATCGCTCAATATTAGGTTGATAAAAATCGGTAACAATAGAGTATGCTTGCCAACAATCAGACTTTTCATTTTCTGCTTCAGAGTCAATAATAATTCTAACAGCAAACAGGTCATAAACCTCTTCAAAAGGGATACTTTTATTACTCATTTTCTTCCAAATAGAATAAATGGACTTTGGTCGTCCTTTCATTTCAAACTTGAAACCTTTGGCTTCTAACGCTTTTTTAAGAGGTGCAGAAAAATGATTGATAAACCTTGTTCTAACTTCTTGTGTTTTCTTTAGTTTACTTTGAATTTCTTCAAAAACTTCTGGTTCTTGGCATTTTAAAGATAAATCTTCTAACTCAGATTTAATGGAGTGTAATCCCAATCGGTGTGCTAAAGGAGCGTACAAAAATAAGGTCTCGGATGCTATCTTTAGTTGCTTATCTCTTCGCATGGAGCCAATGGTTCGCATATTATGCAACCTATCAGCTAGTTTTATTAAAATTACCCTTACATCATCAGCAAGGGTAAGTAGTATTTTTTTAAAATTTTCTGCTTGTAAAGAAATATTAGCATCTACTACCCCTGAAATTTTTGTTAGTCCTTCAATAATTTTAGCTTCTTTTTCTCCAAAAAGACTTTTAACATCTTCAATGGTAAGTTCAGTGTCCTCAACCGTATCGTGCAATAAGGCACAAATAATGGAGGTTGCTCCTAGTCCAATTTCTTCAGCACAAATTCGGGCAACCGCTATAGGGTGGAAAATATAAGGTTCTCCGGATTTTCTTCTAACATCTTTGTGAGCTTCATGAGCAACATCAAATGCTTTTCGGATACGCTTTTTAGTAGCGGCATCTTTTTTAGCATGTACAGCAGATTTTACTAACCCTTCAAAGGCAGCTTCAATCTCTTGTTTCTCTTTTTCTAAATCAATTTGCATAGTTGTTTTCAGTTCACAGTTAAGTCAAAAACTTTAGTGTTTAAACCCTTTCTAAAATCGTTGCATACCCTTGTCCGACACCAATACAAAGTGTAACTAATGCATATTTTTTATTTTGTTTGTGCAATTCTATGGCAGCTGTTTGTAATATTCTTGAACCTGTCATTCCTAATGGGTGACCTAAAGCAATTGCTCCTCCGTTGGGGTTAATACGAGGATCATCATCTGCTAAGCCCATTTTACGAGTACATGCTAAACTTTGAGCAGCAAAAGCTTCATTAATTTCAATAACATCCATTTGGTCTAAAGTTAAACCAGCTCTTTTCAATGCTTTTTCGGTCGCATAAACAGGACCTATACCCATAATTTTGGGTTCGACCCCTGCAATTGCACTAGAAACAATTCGTGCCATTGGCTGTAAATTATATTGTTTTGCAGCTTCTTCAGATGCGATTAACATCGCAGCAGCTCCATCGTTTAGTCCTGAGGCATTTCCAGCTGTAACAGAACCACCTTCTTTACGGAAAGCAGGAGCAAGTTTTCCTAAGATTTCTAAGCTGGTAGTTGGTTTAATAAATTCATCTTGAGTAAAAATGATGGGGTCTTTTTTTCGTTGAGGAATTTCTACTACTACAATTTCTTCTGCTAACCTTCCACTTTGTTGAGCTTTAGTTGCTTTCATCTGACTCCAATAGGCAAACTTATCTTGGTCTTCTCTACTAATTTTATACATATCCACTAAGTTTTCAGCAGTTTGTCCCATTCCATCTGTTCCGTATAATTGTTCCATTTTTGGATTGATGAACCTCCAACCAAAGCTAGAGTCGTACATTTTAGAATCTGTTCCGAATGGTTTAGCAGACTTCGAAATTACATAAGGTCCTCTCGACATATTTTCAACTCCTCCAGAAATGTACAAATCTCCATCACCTATTTTAATTGCTCTGGAAGCATTAATAGCAGCAGCCATCCCTGATGCACATAATCTATTTACAGTTTCTCCACCAACTCTCCAGGGTAAACCTGCTAATAAACCTGCCATTCGGGCAACATTTCGGTTGTCTTCACCTGCTTGATTGGCACATCCAAAAAGCACATCTTCAATTACTTCTTGATTTAATGTAGGATTTCTTTTTACCAATTCATTAATTACTAACGCAGCTAAATCGTCTGTTCTAACTGCAGCTAACGTTCCGCCAAAATTTCCTATTGGCGTTCTGATAGCATCTATAATATAAGCGTCTTTCATTTCTATATTTTTAATTTTTACAAAGGAATATTACCATGTTTCTTTTTGGGTAAAGAAGCTACTTTATTTTCGAGCATTTTAAATGCTTTTATTAGCTTTTCTCTAGTTTGGTCGGGACGAATAACCTCATCTACATAGCCTCTTGCAGCAGCGTTGTAGGGGTTAGCAAACATTTCAGCATATTCTGCTTCTTTTTCTTTTAATTTTTCTTCAGGATTTTCTGCTGCGGCAATTTCTTTTTTAAAGATAATTTCTGCTGCTCCTTTAGCTCCCATCACAGCAATTTCGGCACTTGGCCATGCAAAATTCATGTCAGCACCAATGTGTTTAGAGTTCATTACATCATAAGCACCTCCGTAAGCTTTTCTGGTAATTACAGTAATTCTCGGAACAGTTGCTTCGCAGAAAGCATACAATAATTTTGCTCCATTGGTAATAATTCCATTCCATTCTTGATCGGTACCTGGTAAAAAACCCGGAACATCTTCAAAAACTAATAAGGGAATGTTAAAAGAATCACAAAAACGAACAAAACGAGCTGCTTTTTGAGATGATTTTATGTCCAATACACCAGCTAAAAATGCCGGCTGATTAGCAACAATTCCAATTGATTTTCCAGCTAGACGAGCAAAACCAACTACAATATTTTCTGCAAAATCTTTTTGAATTTCGTAAAAAGTATCCGTATCAACAGTATTGTTAATTACATCTTTAATATCGTAAGGTTGGTTGGGGTTTTCAGGAATAATATCATTCAATGCTAAACGACTTTCATCTGCTGCTTCATAAGGAACTGAAGGAGCATCATCCTCACAGTTTTGAGGCATATAAGAAAGTAAAGTTTTAATTCCATTGATACAAGCTACTTCATTAGCATAAGTTAAATGGGTAACACCTGATTTTATAGAATGAGCAGACGCACCACCTAATTCTTCAGAAGTAACTTCTTCGTGTGTAACTGTTTTTACTACATTTGGTCCTGTGACAAACATATATGATGTGTTTTCCACCATCATAATAAAATCTGTTAGAGCCGGAGAGTAAACAGCTCCACCTGCACAAGGTCCCATAATAGCTGATAGTTGAGGAATAACGCCACTTGCCATGGTATTTCTATAAAAAATATCGGCATAACCGGCTAAAGAAACAACACCTTCTTGAATTCTAGCACCTCCCGAATCGTTTAATCCAATTACCGGAGCTCCATTTTTTATTGCTAAATCCATTACTTTACAAATTTTTTCAGCATAAGCTTCAGCTAATGAACCTCCTAAAACGGTGAAATCTTGAGAAAAAACATATACTAATCGCCCATGAATAGTTCCATAACCAGTAACTACTCCATCACCTAGATATTTTTGTTCTGCTAAATCAAAATTGGTAGAACGGTGCATCACAAACATCCCTATTTCTTCAAAAGAACCTTCATCTAATAAAAAATGTATTCTTTCTCTGGCAGTAAGTTTTCTTTTTTTATGTTGAGCAGCAATCCTGTCTTCACCTCCACCTAACTTAGCTTCTTCAATTTTCTTATTTAATAGATCTAGTTTTTCTTTCATAGGATAGTTATTATTTTGAGCAAAAAAATTTGATGTAAAAATAAAAAATCCAAATGAATATATGGAGGGAAATTGTAATTTAGTCCACGAAGAAAAATGTAGTGATACTATGGAAAATCAAGAAAATAATAGAGCAAGTGAAACTGCAACCGACAACAAAGAGTTGAAATTTAGTTTTTTACGTTCGTTTGTATTGCTAATAAAATATCTTAAAGAAGTTATAAATATTAGAGATGGTGTTGATGTAGAAGGTTCAATAGAAGCTATTCGAAATGATATTGATTTTAAAGGGGTAAATATTTGGATTTTAGGAGCTTCGATAGCTATTGCTTCTATTGGATTAAATGTAAATTCAACAGCAGTTATTATTGGAGCTATGCTTATTTCTCCTCTTATGGGACCGATTGTTGGAATTGGCTTGGCAATAGGTATCAATAATTTAAAGATGTTAAAACGATCTTTAAAAAGTTTAGGAACAGCTGTATTGATAAGTGTCGTAGTATCTACCATTTATTTTTTGCTTACTCCTTTTGGAGAAGTTCAATCAGAATTAATAGCTAGAACAAGACCTACTTTATTAGATGTATTAATTGCCGTCTTTGGTGGAATTGCCCTTATTGTTGCTAAAACTAAAAAAGGAACAATTGCCAGTACTATTTATGGTGTTGCTATTGCTACTGCATTGATGCCTCCATTATGTACAGCTGGTTATGGGTTGGCAAATGGAAATTGGAACTTCTTTTTTGGTGCTTTTTATTTGTTTATTATTAACTCGGTATTTATTATTTTAGCTACTTGGCTAATTGTTAAATATTTAAGATTTCCACTTACTTCTTATATTGATAAAGCTAAACAAAAAAAAGTAACTAAGTACATTTGGATTTTTACCATCATTATTATTTTACCCAGTTCTTATACTTTTTGGCAATCTATTCAAGAAAGTATTTTTAAAAGTAGTGCAGAAAATTTCATTGCAGAAAATTTTGAATTTGCAGAAAGTGAAGTGATTAACAAAAAAGTAAATTATACTACTGAAGAAGGAAGCCCTTTGATAGAAGTTTATTTAATAGGGAAGCCTATTTCTGGTGAAACTAAAAAAATGTTGACTAAAAAAATGTTAGCATATAATTTAAAAAATGCCGAGCTGAAGATTTATCAGTCTGAAGATAACTCTAGTGAACTAGCGAACCGACTTACTACTGAGGTGAAGTCTGGCATTATTGAAGAGCTTTACAAGAAAAATCAAGAAACAATTGAAGATAAAGATGAAAAAATAAGATTGTTAGAAAATGAAATTAATAAAATGGGGTTTAACAAAATTCCTTTTACCTCATTATCCAAAGAAGTAAAAATGCAGTATGAAGATGTAATGGGGATGGAAGTGGGAAAAACAGTTTCTACTAATTTTGAGAATAAACAAGACACTTCAATCACTATTTTAGTAAGATGGAATCCTAATATAGATCCTGAAACCAAAAAAGCTAAGAAAAATTCACTTCAAAAATGGCTTAGGGTTAGGTTAGATGATGAAAAACTAAAAGTAGTTAGTTATTAGTTAAAAAAGTTTAACTAAATCTTAACAATATTCTCTCAAAAAAGATTGCTTTTTATTTAAGTGTTAAGCTTACTTTTGCCGACTTTTTACTTCAACCCATAAGTAATTTATTATGATGCTTTTAGAATATTTTAATTTTAAGGAAATTGCTACAGCAACTATGATTCTTTTTGCTGTAATTGACATTGTTGGATCTGTACCAATCATCATTGATTTACGTCAGAAAACTGGACATATTCAATCTGAGAAAGCTAGTTTAGTTTCTTTAATTTTAATGATATTATTTCTTTTTGTTGGAGAATCTATTTTAGGATTAATAGGTATTGATGTAAGTTCCTTTGCTATTGCGGGTTCATTTATTATCTTCTTTTTAGCGCTGGAGATGATTTTAGGTATACGTTTATACAAAGATGAAAATAATGAAGGAAAGAGTACTGCATCTATCGTCCCTATTGCATTTCCATTAATTGCTGGTGCTGGAACAATGACCTCTTTACTTTCTTTAAGAGCTGAATATGCTGTTCAAAACATAATTGTTGCCATAGTGGTAAACATTATTATGGTTTACATTGTTTTAAAATCTTCTAAGTTTATAGAGCGAATTTTAGGTCAAGGAGGAATAAATGTGCTAAGAAAAGTTTTTGGTGTAATTTTACTGGCAATAGCAGTTAAATTATTTAGAAGTAACGCTGGATTGTAAAAATGCCAAAAATTACCATATATACTGATGGATCAGCCAAAGGAAATCCTGGCAACGGGGGTTATGGTGTGGTAATGATGAGTGGAAAACACAAAAAAGAACTTGCAGAAGGCTTCAGAAACACTACTAATAACAGAATGGAACTTTTGAGTGTTATTGTTGCCTTAGAGTCTATTAAAGTAGAAAAAGCAGAAGTGGAAATTTTTTCTGACTCTAAATATGTTGTGGATGCAGTAGAAAAAGGTTGGGTATTTGGTTGGGAGAAAAAAGGTTTTAAAGGCAAAAAGAATATTGATTTATGGCAACGATTTCTAAAAATCTATCCTAAGCATAATGTAAAATTTCATTGGGTGAAAGGACATGCAGGAAACTTATATAACGAACGTTGTGATGAATTGGCAGTTGCTGCAGCTGAAAGTAAGGAATTATTGGTGGACGAAGGTTATGAGAATGGAAAAGAATAACAAAGAAAGCCACTAATTTTAGTGGCTTTCTTGTTTTATATATTGTATATTATCTTAAATCAATAACATCATAGTTAGCATACTTTGCTTTATCGAAAGTAAAAGTGGCATCAGCAATAGCAACATTTGGTGTAAAAGTTTTAATGGTATAGGTCATGTTAGTTCCATCTTTACCATAAACAACAACTTTAGATATTTCTCCTTTAGCTTTGTTAATGTACAACTCAACTCTATGAAAAGACTTCTCTTCTGGCTTGTTTGGATATAAGTTAATTACATCATTTCCTCCTTCTTCTTTAGCATATTTATATTTAAATCCTTTTTCATACAAAGTAAAAATTGTTGAAGGACTTATAGCATCTTCTTCACTTTCGTCAGGAATTGAATTGATGTGTACTTCTTCAGCATCTTTTAATAAAGTATAAACACTTTTACCATCAGAAAAAACATCTTGCCCTTTTATGGATAAATAATACTTATTGCCTTTTGTTTGTAAACTTCCTGTTTGTTTTTCATCAATACCTTCCGTTTTGTTATGAATATGGTATTCAAATGTGGTTTTGATAGAAGTATATTTTTTAGTTTTTTCGCTTAACTTGTCTAAAATGGCTTTAGCTTTAACATCTTCTTGAGCAAAAATGCCAATAGTTATGGTTAAGCTTAATAATAGTAAGGATAATTTTTTCATCATATTTATATTTAAATTCTTGATTTATTGTGTTTTCTTGATTCAATCAAAGGTAATTAATTTTTATGAGTTTTCACTTTCACCACCTTTCAAAAACTGTTCCAAAGTATTCATATCGGTCATTAATACTTGTCTGGCTTTACTTCCTTCAAAAGGACCGATAATTCCTGCCTCTTCTAATTGATCTATTAATCTTCCTGCACGGTTGTAACCAATTTTCATTTTTCGTTGTAATAACGAAGCCGAACCTTGTTGATGTTGTACAATCATTCTGGCAGCATCATCAAATAAATCATCTTTATCATCACTATCAAAAGTTCCTGAACCACCTGATGATGATTCTCCGACATATTCAGGAAGTGTAAATACCTCAGGATAACCTCTTTGTTCACCAATAAAATCACAAATTCTTTCTACTTCGGGAGTATCAACAAAGGCACATTGCACACGCGTTAAATCATTTCCTTGCGAAATAAGCATATCTCCTCGTCCGATTAATTGATCTGCTCCACTAGAATCTAAAATAGTTCTGGAGTCAATTCCTGAAGTTACTCTAAAAGCAATCCTTCCAGGGAAGTTAGCTTTAATAATACCGGTTATAATATTGGCTGAAGGTCGTTGAGTTGCAATAATTAAATGAATACCAATAGCTCTTGCCAATTGAGCCAAACGAGCAATAGGAGTTTCTACTTCTTTACCAGCTGTCATTATTAAATCAGCAAATTCATCAATAACCAAGACAATGTATGGTAAAAATTGATGTCCATCATTTGGGTTTAATTTTCGGGCAATAAATTTACTGTTGTATTCTACAATATTTCTTACTTGAGCATTTTTAAGTAACTCATAACGGTTATCCATTTCGATACACAACGAATTTAGTGTGTTGATTACTTTCTGATTATCAGTAATAATTGCTTCATCGGTATCGGGTAATTTTGCTAGATAATGGCGTTCTATTTTGTTGTAAAGAGTAAGCTCTACTTTTTTAGGATCTACCAAAACAAACTTAAGTTGAGAGGGGTGTTTTTTGTATAATAAAGAAGTTAACACCGCATTTAAACCAACCGACTTTCCTTGTCCGGTAGCACCAGCCATAAGCAAGTGAGGCATTTTAGCTAAATCGAAAACAAAATTTTCGTTGGTAATGGTTTTTCCCATTACTACAGGCAGCTCCATTTTAGCATTTTGAAACTTATCGGAAGCAATTGCCAAGCGCATAGAGACAATCTCAGGGTTTTGGTTAGGCACTTCAATACCAATAGTTCCTTTACCTGGAATTGGAGCAATAATTCTAATGCCTAATGCTGCCAAACTAAGTGCTATATCATCTTCTAAATTTTTAATTTTAGAAATTCTTATGCCAGGAGCAGGAATAATTTCATAAAGTGTAACTGTTGGTCCAATGGTAGCTTTTATGCTCGTAATTTCAATATTGTAATTGGAAAGTGTTTCTAAAATTTTATTTTTATTGGCTTCTAATTCTTCTTTAGTTACTGTTTGTTGACTAGTTCCAAAGTCTTTTAGTAACTCAATGGGAGGCATTTTAAACGATGCTAAATCAAGTGTTGGGTCATATTCGCCAAAATCTTTGGCTTTTTGGTTAAGTTCTTCTTCCGAAAGTGTTTTTTCGTCTGGTTTGGCCTCCTCTACAGAAAATTCTACTTCTCCGTCTTTTTTCTCTTCAGTTTCAGGAATATCTGTTGAAAGTGAAATGCTTTCCGTTTCTTCTTCAGATTTTGGAAGTTCTTCAGGGGCTTTATCTAAAGTAACAGTAGTTTCCTCTTCTTCATTATTTTCTTCCATTTCGTTTAAAGCGGCTTCATGAATCAAGTCTATTTCATCAGAGGGTCTTTCTTCAACGTCTATTGCTTCTTCTTCTAAATCTTCCTCCATCATTTTTTCTAATTGAGGAAGCTTAAACGAAACATTAAAATTAAGTACTATAAATATTAATAATGAAAGGAATAAAAGTAAACCTACACCAACACTGCCAACAATACTGGTAAGCCAAACCGTAGATTGAAATCCAAAAGTTCCTCCTAAAATGGGATAGCTTTTAAAAATATATGCTAATACTACCGAGAACCAAACAATGGTAAATAAGGAATATGCAAAAGCTTTATTAAATGGAACTAGTTTTATTTTAAAAAGTGCTTTAAATCCTACAATAAAAAACAAAAAGCAGAACAAAAAAGAAGCTATTCCGAATGCATTAAAAATAAACTGATGTGCCGCATAAGCACCTAATTTACCTAACCAGTTTTCAGCTTGAATTTCGGGATTATCCCAGTGGTTTATAATTAAATTTTGGTCGGCTTTCCAGGTGAACAGGTAGGATGAAAATGCCAATAATAAAAAGACAGAAAATACCAATAATAACAAGCCTGTAATTTGTGTTAACTTTTCATTTTGCACAATACTTTTAAACTTGTTGCTAATGTTGCTGAAAAAAGAAAGTCGACCAATTTTTCGCTCTTTTTTAGGAGTTGATTTAGGTTCGTTTTTTTCTTTAATATTTTTTTTAAACTGATTAACTGCCATTTTGTTCTTTGCGGTATTAACTAACAAATTTATGCATTAGTAAGGTGTTTACTAACCGAAAGAACGCTAATAAATAACAATTGATTGTGAATAAACATAAAAAAAAGAGGTCTATTGACCTCCTCCCATTTGTTTTTTAAATTCTTCCTCTGTCATGTTTTCGTAATCGGAAGGAATGGTAAATTCTGCATTAGAAATTTTTTCTTCTTTTACTTCTTTTGCTGCAATAGTCATAGTCATACCTTGGTTTTCAATAGTATATTCCATTAAAAAACCTTTTAATCCTTTAAATTGAGCATTGGTTTTTGTTCCTGAAATTTCTTCAGTATAATAAACTATCATTGCTTCCTCTATTTCAGGGTGAGTTATTTCTGCTTTTTTACACGTATATCCTGCAATTTTTTTGGTTCCATCCAAATAGTTAATTTTTAGAGATTCGTCTTCTTTGTCTTCAGAAGTATTTTGCTCCATGGCTATTTTTTGACCCATCATATTCATTAAAATGGTAACTTTTTTCGCTTTATCGTCTGTAATAGTAGTTGTAGAACCCATAGCAGAGTTTTGTTCCATTCTGCTTTTATCTCCTTTAATTTTAAGTGTCATTTCTTTTGGCATCATTGACTCATATTGTTTCATTTCATCTGGCATATCGGTATAAGTAATACCAAAATTTACAGTCCCTTCAAAAGATTTTTGAGCTATTGCACTGAAAGTAATTGTCAAAGTTGCTAAACTGGTTAATAGAATTTTTTTCATCTTAATTGATTTATAAGGTTAATATTTATTTAAAACTATCAAATATTTCAGTCATTTCTTGTTCCATTTCGTCAAAAGTAACAGTTTTGTATTCAGAAGGGATTTCAAAAACTTTATCTTTTACTTTTTCAAACGTTACTTTTTTTGCTTCAAAACGCATACAAATATCGTACTTATCATATTGGTATTCTAACATTACTCCATCTATTGGTGCAAATTGATTACACCAATTAGGGTTTTCTATATTAATATCTTTAGTGTAAAACACGGTAAAAGCATCATTCGTTTTATTTTTTACCGTTACAATGGCTTTTTTACATACATAGCCTAAAATTTCTTTGTATTCATCTACAAATTCTATCTGGTATTCAGGAAGACTTTTAAGAGTGTTGGGAATTTCTTCCCCTGTTAATTTTAAAACATATTTTTTATTAATGAGTTTTACTAACTGAAAAAATTCGTTTGTTGCTTGGTCGCACACAAATTCTGTTTTAAAGGTTCCCATCCCGGCAGAAACGGTAGTAATATATTTGTTGTCTTTAAAATACATTCTCATTTCTTTAGGCATAAAGTCTAACATAAAATTGGTTTTATCCATTTTAGGATAAGTTACTTTGTACTCTATAACGCCTTCGGATTTGTCTGAAACACTATCTTTACAAGAAGAAAGAATAATTACACCAAAAAGAAGCAAATAAAAATGTATTTTAAGCATACTAAAAACTCTGTGTGTTTTTAATTCTTTTTCGTGATGAATAAAGATTAAAAAAAAGCATATTATATAATTCGTAACAACAAATATATCAATATTTTTGTTTTCTAATTGTTAAAGGGGTTAATTTATACCTAATTTCCCTATAATTTATAAAATTTCTACTTAGAAATTATAAGTATAAATACTTAAAACATAGTTATATGAAAGCCATTAAAATCATTAAAAATCGCTCTGATATTGGTGCCGGAACAAGAGGTTCTGACATGGGTATAGATGCTATTGAAATTGCAGCTATTAATGCTGGAAATGATTATTTTAACAACTATGATTATGTTGAAATTGAAAGTGAAAATGAGGTTGTTTATGAAAAACAACAAACACCTTATGCTAAAAGAATTGGAAAAGTATTGAAAGTCTGCAAACGTTTGAGTAAAGCGGTTAAGGAAACGATTGAAGAAAACTATTTTCCTTTAGTACTTTCCGGAGATCATTCTTCGGCATTAGGAACTATTAGCGGTTTAAAATGTGCTTATTCCGATAAACGTATTGGTGTGGTTTGGATAGATGCTCATGGCGACTTACATTCTCCATATACTACTCCGTCAGGTAATATTCATGGAATGCCTTTGGCTGCTGCTTTGGCAGATGATAATTTAGACAGAAAAGTAAATGAAGTTAAGGAAGAAACTCATGAGAATTGGGAAGGCATGAAAAATATTGGTGGAATTTCTCCAAAAGTATTGCATGAAGATGTGGTGTTTTTTGGTGTGAGAGATACGGAAGAGCCAGAAGATTATTGTATGTCGAAAAATGGCATGAAAAATTACAAAGTAGAAGAAGTTAGGTTTAGAGGTTTGGAAGTATGTGTTAAAGAGGCGTTGGAGAAACTTAAAAATTGCGATTACATTTATATTTCTTTTGATGTGGATTCAATGGATTGCGATTTAATTTCTAAAGGAACTGGGACCCCTGTTTCTAAAGGGTTTGACCAATACGAAGTAAAAAATATTATTAACGAGTTGATAGAAAGTAACAAGGTAATTTGCCTAGAAATAGTTGAAGTAAACCCTACGTTAGATAACAAAGGAAACGTAATGGCAGAAACTGCATTTGAAGTGTTGAATGAGGTTACCAAAAATATTGAAGCCAAATTATCAATGTGAGAGTTTGATAATGTGGGAATGCAAAAACTTGGTGCATTCGTGGAAAAATAAATAAAAAATGGAAGAATTAATTATACAGGCAGTAGCAAAAGGAATAGCGTCAATTTATGGTGCTGAAGTAGATGTAAATACTATTCAACCTCAAAAAACTAGAAAAGAATTTGATGGTGATTTAACCGTGGTGGTTTTTCCTTTTACTAAAATAGCTAAAAAATCTCCTGAGCAAACGGCTGAAGATTTAGGCAAATACTTAGTAGATAATGTTCCTCAAATTACCAATTTTAATGTGGTAAAAGGCTTTTTAAACCTTAGCATTGCTCCTGAATATTGGCTTGGTGAACTCAATACTATTGCTCAAAATAAAACGTTCGGACAAGCAGCTCCATCGGGTAAAACCTATATGGTAGAATATGCTTCACCAAATACCAACAAACCTCTACATTTAGGACATTTAAGAAATATTTTTTTAGGATTTTCTGTAGCTGAAATTTTAAAAGCTAACGGACACGAAGTATTTAAAACCCAAATTATTAACGATAGAGGCATACATATTTGTAAAAGTATGTTGGCTTGGCAAAAATTTGGAAATGGAGAGACTCCTCAAAGCTCTGGCTTAAAAGGCGATCATTTGGTAGGAAAGTATTATGTAGAATTTGATAAGGCCTATAAAGAACAGAAAACAGAAAAAGCTAAAAAGGTAATAGAGCTTAAAAAATCTTGTGATGATAAAAAATCTTTCGTTAATAATGAATTGCTAAAGGATTTACAAATACCACCACACGAAAGAGAAGACTTGTGGAATATTCTAGAGGAAAGTTTGTCAATTGATAAAATTAAAAATCATGGAAGTGGATTTAATTTTTTTATACCAATAATGTTAGAAGCCCAAGAAATGCTGCTTAAATGGGAAAATGGAGATAAAGAGGTGGTAGATTTATGGAAAAAAATGAATGCTTGGGTATATGAAGGTTTTGATGTTACTTACCAAACCATGGGTGTTGATTTTGATGAAATTTATTATGAATCAGATACGTATATTTTAGGTAAAGATGTGGTAGAAAAAGGCTTAGCAGAAGGACATTTTTACAAAAAAGAAGATGGTTCTATTTGGTGCGATTTAAGTGCTGAAAAAATGGATGATAAACTGTTGTTAAGAGCTGACGGAACTTCTGTTTACATGACGCAAGATATTGGTACAGCCATAGAGCGTTATAAAAATCATCCTAACTTAAATGGCATCATTTATACTGTTGGAAACGAGCAAAATCATCATTTTAAGGTATTGTTTACCATCCTAAAAAAATTGGAGTACAAATGGGCAGAAGAATGTCATCATTTATCTTATGGTATGATAGAATTACCTGATGGCAAAATGAAATCCAGAGAAGGAACGGTTGTAGATGCCGATGATTTAATGGCAGAAATTGTAAATGATGCTAAACTAATGACTCAAGAACGTGGGCATTTAGATGGATTAAGCAATGCTGAAAAAGACGAATTATACGCTCAAATTGGTTTAGGTGGATTAAAATATTATTTGCTTAAAGTAGATGCTAAAAAAGGTATGGTGTTTAATCCGGAAGAATCTATTGATTTGAATGGTAATACTGCTCCTTTTATACAATACGCTCATGCCAGAATACAATCGTTATTGAGAAAAGCAAATGAGTTAAATTATAGTACTTCTTACACTGATGCCGAACTAAACGAAGAAGAAATTACTTTAGTAAAACTATTAAAAGACTTTCCTATAGTAATTAAAGAAGCCGGAGAAAATATTAGTCCGGCAACCTTAAGTAATTATATTTATGAGTTGGTAAAAACCTTCAATCACTTTTATCAAAACGTACCAATTTTGCGTGAAGAAGATAAAAACAAGTTAGCCATGAGATTAGTATTGTCTCAAAGTGTAGCAAATGTTATCGCTTCAGGTATGAAACTGCTTGGAATAAGTGTTCCTAACAAAATGTAAGTAAAACAAGCTTTTTAAGCCAACACGTTTTCTCTGTAAATAGTTTGAGTTCTATCCGGACCAACCGAAACAATAGTTATTGGCACATTTAATTCTTGCTCTAAATACTCAATATAAGCTGTTAATTCTTGTGGAACATCATTTATTGAGGCTAACTTAGTCAAGTCTTTTTTCCAACCTTTTAATGCAGTATAAATAGGTTTTACTTCTTTAGAAACAATATCATAAGGCATATAGTCTATTTTTTCTCCATCTATTTCGTAATGCGTACAAACCTTAATCGTGTCAAAGTCGCTTAAAACATCAGCTTTCATCATAATTAATTCGGTAACCCCATTAATCATAATTGCATATTTTAAAGCAGGTAAGTCAACCCAGCCGCACCTTCTTGGTCTTCCGGTTGTAGAACCAAATTCATTTCCAGCTTTTCTTATGCTTTCACCCACTTCATCATGAAGTTCTGTGGGGAAAGGACCACTACCTACCCTAGTACAATAAGCTTTAAAAATTCCGAATACTTTTCCTATTTTATTAGGAGCAATACCTAAACCTGTGCAAGTTCCTGCTGTAGTTGTGTTTGATGAGGTTACAAAAGGGTAAGAACCAAAATCTATATCTAACATGGTTCCTTGAGCACCTTCAGCTAATATAGATTTGTTGTTATTAATAACATTGTTTAAGAAATGCTCGCTATCAATTACTGTTAGGTTTTTAATGGTTTCAACACCATTAAAGAAATCATCTTCCAACGCACTTAAGTCGTAACCGTAATCGTAAAACTTCAATAAATCTTTATGCTTAGCTACTAATTGGTCGTATTTTTCTTTAAAATCTACTTCAAAAATATCACCTACTCTTAATCCGTTTCTACCTGTTTTATCCATGTAAGTTGGACCAATTCCTTTTAATGTAGAACCTATTTTTCCTTTGCCTTTTGCTGCTTCAGAAGCCGCATCTAACAAACGATGTGTTGGAAGAATTAAGTGTGCTTTTTTGGAAACAAATAGTTGTTTATTCATATCAACACCCATTTTAATAAGGGCATCAATTTCTCTTTTTAAAATTACAGGGTCTATTACAACGCCATTACCAACAATGTTGTTTACTCCTTTATGGAAAATTCCTGAAGGAATGGTATGCAAAACATGTTTAATTCCATCAAACTCTAAGGTATGACCAGCATTTGGTCCACCTTGAAAACGAGCAATTACATCATACTTTGGTGTTAATACATCTACAATTTTACCCTTACCTTCGTCTCCCCATTGGAGTCCTAACAATACATCTACTTTCATGTGTTTATTTTTATTGCTTTTTATCTGTTACATGTAACTCTCTTTATAATCATTCTCCTGTGTGAGAAATTTTTACTCATGATCGTTTCATTTGTTTTATGTTGAATATTAATTTATTGGTTGTTTTATTTTAAGAATAGTTTCTTTTGCTTCTTTAATATTTTCGGCAATGTTAAACACATTGTTCAGTTTAGTAATTACCAATAATTGGTTTATTTTTTTCGGAATATTTACTATAAACACTTCTCCGTTTCTATTTCTTGTTTGGGTAAGAATTGAAATAAAAACACCCAATCCTGAACTGTTCATATAGTCCATCTTAGCTAAATCTAAAATAATAAAATTTAAACCTTCGTTATAATAAAAATCTAATTCCGAAAGTAACTCTTCGGCTTGTTGTTTATTATTCAAACTACCCGAAAGAGAGATAAGAAGTAACTCTTGTTCTTTTTTTATTTCAAAGGAAAAGTTCATTTTTTTTCATTTTTAACTCCATAAAAATTAAGTGAATGATGTAAAATTTTTACATCAAACATTTCTTGAAGTGTATTTTTAATAGTTTGAATTCTTGGGTCACAAAACTCTATTACTTCACCATTGCTTAAAATAATATGGTCATGTTGTTTAGAGCCATGAGATTTTTCATATTGAGCAATATTATTGCCAAATTGATGCTTTCTGACTAGATTAGCAGCTAATAATAATTCTATGGTGTTATAAAGTGTAGCTCTACTAACTCTATATTTTTTATTTTTCATGGAAAGGTATAACTCTTCCACATCAAAATGATCATCGTTAGCGTAAATTTCTTGGAGTATGGCGAAACGCTCCGGAGTTTTTCTATGCTTATGTTCCTCCAGGTAATTGGTAAAAATTTGTTTTACTTTTTGTTGAGTTTCTTCAGTTGAGCTCATGCCAAATAATTAAGTAGTAAAATTAACCAATTTAACTTATTCTTAAAGCAAAATATTTTGAAAGATATTAAGAATTGATAAGTTTCGTTTAAAACTTCCTACTTTAGTGGTACAAATTAATAGAAACATGAACGGAACAATTCATCACATAGAAATTTATGTGTCAGATTTAGAAAAAACGAAGCTTTTTTGGGAGTGGCTGCTAACCTCAAAATTTTCCTATACAAAATTTCAGGAATGGCAACATGGCGTAAGTTTTAAGCTTAAAGACACTTATATCGTTTTTGTTCAAACAGAAGATGATTATTTAGATGTTGCTTATCACAGAAAAAGAACAGGCTTAAATCACTTGGCCTTTCATTGCGATTCAAAAGTATTTGTAGATAAGTTAACAGTAGAACTGAAAGAAAAAGATGTTACTATTTTGTATGCTGACAAATACCCTCATGCAGAAGATTATTATGCTGTGTTTTTTGAAGATCCGGATAGGATTAAAGTTGAAGTTGTTTGTTCAAGGTAATTTATCTCAGCTAACTAAATCTTTTTTAACCAATTTTTGGTTTAGACTATCTTTAAGCTGAGTAAATTTTTGCAGATACTCTTTTTTAACCGGGTCGGCTGGTGGTGTTTCTTCTTTTAAATGATTTACCTGACTACCATGTTTCCAAAATCTATAACATACGTGAGGCCCTGTTGCTAAACCTGTGCTACCAACATAACCAATAACATCACCTTGTTTAACTCTTTGTCCGGTTTTAGCATTTCTTTTACTCATGTGTAAGTACTGAGTGGTATAAGTGCTGTTGTGCTTAATTTTTACATAATTACCATTGTATTTTTTATAGGCAGACTCTACAACTACACCATCGCCTGTTGCTAAAATAGGAGTTCCTGTTGGAGCAGCATAATCTGTTCCTAAGTGTGGTTTGTTAACTTTTTGTACAGGGTGAAACCTTCTCATAGTAAAACCTGAAGTTAATCTGCCGTACTCTAATGGAGATTTTAAAAAGGCTCTTTTTAAACTATTTCCTTCAGCATCAAAATAATTGGTGATGCCATCTTGTTTAAATCGGTATGCATAATAATCTCTTCCGTAATGGTTAAAATTAGCTGCCAATACTTTTCCTATTCCAATAAATTTATCATCTACATATCGTTCTTCATACACTACATTAAAATGATCTCCTTTTTGTATGCTGTAAAAATCGATTGTCCAAGCGTAAACATTTGCCATTTCTATAGCTAAAATAGGACTTGCTTCTTGTTCTACTAATGTTTGGTATAAGGATGAGTTAATAGTGCCTTCAATTTGTTTTATTTTAGTGGTAACTTCTTTTTGTCCTCTATAAATGGAAATAGAATCTCGCATATCAAAAACAACATACTCTGTTTCGTTAGGTTCGTAAATAAAACATTGAGCTTTACCTAAAGAATCTTTGCTGCAAAGTATGGTGTATTTTTTACCGGAGGCAATCTTTCTTACATCAAAAATATCTCTTGACATTTTTGCCAACATATCAATATCTGTATAAGGAATATGGTATTTTAGAAGAATATTGGCTAAAAATTGGTTGGGTTGGATGACATCTTTATAAACAGCAAATGAATCTATTTCAAATCCATACTCAACAATAGGTTCTTGTTTTTCTTCTTCAATAATTTGTGTTATTTCTTCTTCGTCAACATTGTTTTTATTTCCCTGATATTGAGTAAAAAACAAGCTTACAGCAGCTACAATTATAATAAGTATGGGTAAAGCTTTCTTCATATTGCAAACAAAAATACCATTAAGATACGAATCTCAATGGTATTTGTTTGCCTGTTTTAAACAAATTAATGTTGAATGTCGAAAAAAACTTTTTATTTTTTCGCTATAGATAATGGGTGAGCTAATCCTTCAGCATTGGTTAATTCTGCTTTTACTGCTCCAATTAAAATTTTTGCTTCTATCATTAATGGAATTTTATTTCCGTCATTAGATACCCAAAAACTTACATCTTCTTCTTTGTCGAATATTCTACCTTTTTGTGTTACGGGGTGGAATTTAAGTGCATTGTAGTAAGTTTTTCCAACTTTAACTTTATCTTCTCCCATGTATCTAATTTTTAATGGCCAAACTTCTTCATCTACAAAGGTCCAGATGGTAAAAACATCGCCTTTTTTTGCTTTACTATAATCTAAAGTTCTGGCATAAAAGAAAGAAGAAAGCATATCTTGAATTCCTTCAGGAGTTTCATAAACTTCTCCCTTGTGGGTTTCTACCATTTTTTTAGTTTGTGAAAATTGGTATTTCTGTTTTTTCTTATATCCTCCTTCGTTAATATCCCTAACAAACATCCAAGGAAAAACACCTTCAACATCAAGAAAGGTTTCATAACGATCTCTTACTTTAAAAACCCAATCGAAAGCTCCTACTGTCTTTCCTGTTCCAACAATATGGTAAATTTCTCTGTTAGCAATTTTCTTATCTAGTTTATTCACTTCAATTTTGGCTGTACCGGCATTTACAAATCCGTAGTGTAATCTAAATTCTAGTTTTTCGCCATCTTTAAAAGCTTTATGGTCAACGGTTCTTAGTTTACTGTTGCCATCGGTGTTTATGGTAGGAAGGTCGTTTTGTTGGTACGCTGAAAAAGACAATACCAACATAGCAGCAACTATTCCTAATCCTATTTTTGTGGTTCTTAAATTTTTCATAACATAAAAAGTTTTAGTGCGGTGGTTCTATTACAAAACTTATGCCACAGCTCTTTATTGTGTTTACTACGGCACTTTTTTAGGAAAAGTTAATTGGGTTGATTAATCTATTACAAAGCATAGTATTTAGATTTACTTAAATTAACCTAACTTCGCCTCATGAATGAACTCAACCTTTTTTTAGAAAAACTTGCTGAAAGTTACGCTAACAATTCTTTTGTAAAAATTACATTAAGTAAACCGGCTTACAAAAGTGATGGATTATTGAATGTTTATATTCGCTTAGTAAGCATTAAAAACGAGCTTGTTTTTTCTTTTACCTACCATTATCAAACTAACGACCAAGTTAAAAACTATACTTTAGAAGAAACCAATGCCGAGTTAATGGAATTGCTTACTAACAAGTTTAAAATTGCTCGATTATTTACACTTAAAGAGGATGTTGTGCTTCAGTTTTCTAAAAAAGGTAAGGGAAGTTTAAAAACCTTACCCCCTAGTTTTGAAAACAAACCACCCGAAACACATGATGTTCCTAAGAAAAAAAGAGCAGCCTTGGGTAAATACTTAAACGTTTTAGGAATTGCAGATGAAAATGGTCAGGTGTTTCCTAAAATGGCAGGCAAGTTCAAGCAAATTAATAAATACCTCGAAATAGTAGAAAATTTACTAAAAGACAACCAATTTAATGAACCTATTCGCATAGTTGATATGGGTTCTGGTAAAGGATATTTGACTTTTGCGTTGTATGATTTTATGAAAAATCAACTTAAGCTTAATGTAGAGATTAAAGGCATAGAAATACGACAAGAATTGGTTGATTTTTGTAACGATGCAGCAGAAAAATGCGGCTTTGAGCAATTATCTTTTGAAAAGAGTACGATACAAGATTTAAAAGAAGATAAAATTGATATTTTAATCGCCCTTCATGCTTGTGATACAGCTACAGATGATGCTATTTTTAAAGGTGTTTCTGCTAAAGCGGCTTTAATAATTTGTGCACCATGTTGCCACAAAGAACTCAGACAAGCTTCTAAAGGGAAAGAAATTGCCAATCCTTTGTTAAAACATGGCATTTTTAAAGAAAGACAATATGAAATGATTACCGATGCCATGCGTGCATTAATCATGGAAAAACAACAGTATAATACCAAAATTTTTGAGTTTATTTCTAACGAACATACTCGTAAAAACATCATGTTAGTCGCTTCAAAATCAAACAAAAAACCTATGGTTGATAAGATTGATGAAGAAATTAATACCATTAAAAAGGAATTTAATATCGACCAACATTATTTAGAAAGTCTTTTAGATGAATAGTTTTCAAGGTTAACTCATCGTTAATTTTTTGTAATTCTAAGTCTCATTTCTTGTTTTGTGCTTAATTTCATAGATATTTGCTAAAAATTGAGGAAGCTTATTTCATTAAGATGAAAAAATATTTCGACAGAGAGCTAAGTTGGTTATCATTTAATTATAGAGTACTACAAGAAGCTATTAACCCTTACGAACCTTTAATGGAGCGTTTAAAGTTTTTAGCTATTTATTCTGCTAATTTGGATGAGTTTTATAAGGTAAGGGTAGCTTCATTAAAAAATATTCTAAAAATTGAGAAAAAGCAAGGTCTTGAACCAAATCCTTACATCAAAAAACTGCTCAAAAAAATAAAAAAAACTGTTTTTGAACAACAGGCAGAATTTAATCACATATTTAACTCTAAAATTTTACCTCAATTAGAAGAAGAGAATATCTTTTTAATAAATCAAAAGCAGATAAATGAAGAACAGAAAGCTTTTTTGAAAAACTTTTTCGACAACGACATTCTGCCGTTATTAAAAATTAAAGAAGTTAGTGAAACCACTTCTGTATTTGTTAAAAACAAAGGCTTGTATTTAGCAATTGATGTCATTAATAAAAAAATCTTAGAGCACAATTATTTCATTGTTAATGTGCCTATTAGAAAGACTCAACGTTTTATTAGATTGTCTAATGATGAAAATAAAGAAATTATCATTCAGCTTTCTGATGTAATGCGTTTGTTTTTACCTCAGCATTTTCCGGATTATGATTGGGTAAAGTGTTATGAAATTAATTTAACTCGTGATGCTGAGCTTTATTTAGAAGAAGAAATAGCCGAAACTATTCAAGAAAAAATATCAGCAAGTTTATATAAAAGAAAAGTGGGAGCACCGTCTAGGTTTTTATATGACGAACGTATGCCAAAGGAGCTTCAAAAAATACTCAGAAAAAATATTGGGTTACAAAAAGGAGAGTCTATTCCTGGAGGAAGGTACCATAATTTTAATGATTTTTTTGCTTTTCCAATGCCTAACAAGCCTGATTTATTTTATCCTGTTTTTGATGTATTGCAACACCCTGAACTAGAGAAAAGTGAATCTTATTTTAATGCAATTTCTAAGAAGGATTTTATTCTTCATTTTCCATATCAGAATTATTGTTACATCACCAATTTTCTGGAAGAAGCAGCTGAAGACGAAAAAGTAGAAGAAATTAGTATTACACTTTATCGAGTAGCCAAACATTCTAAGGTTTGTCAAGCACTAATAAAAGCTGCCGAAAAGGGTAAAAAAGTAATGGTTTTTAGTGAAGTAAAAGCTCGGTTTGATGAAGAATTAAATTTACATTGGGCAGACAAAATGAAGGAAGCCGGAGTAGATGTTCATTATAGTTTTGAAGAACTAAAAGTTCATTCAAAAATATTTTTAATTACCCGAAAAGAGGGAAACAAAAAGGCAAAATATGCTTATTTTGGAACGGGAAATTTTAATGAAGATACTTCTAGAATTTATTGTGACCATGCCTTGCTTACCAAAAATCCTCAGCTCACCAACGAATTAAGCAAGGTGTTTCATTTTTTGATAAACAGACAAAAAGAAACAATAAGGTTTAAACATTTGTTAGTTGCTCCTTTTAATATGCGAGAGCAATTTAATAAGATGATTGACAATGAAATCAGTAATGCCAAAAAAGGCTTAAAAGCACAAATGATTCTGAAAATGAACAGCTTGGAAGACCGACAAATGATAGATAAATTATATGAAGCTAGCAATGCGGGAGTAAAAATTAATATTATTGTTCGAGGTATTTGTTGTTTAATTCCGGGGGTTAAGGATATGAGTAAAAACATAACGGTAATTAGTATTATTGACCGTTATTTAGAGCATGGAAGAATTTATTGGTTTTATAATGGCGGCAACGAAAAACTATTTTTAGCCTCAGCTGATTGGATGAAACGTAACCTTACTTACCGAGTAGAAGTTGGTTTTCCTATTTATGACAAACGATTGGCTATGGAGATTAAAAAACTACTTTCACTTCAACTAAAAGACTCTATAAAAGCCCGAAAACTGAATAAAACACAAAGTAATCCCTACAAAAAATCTACTGCTCAGAAAAGAATTAGAGCTCAATTTGATTATTATGAATACCTAAAAAATAAGGCTGAGAGTTAAGTTTATTGAAATGATTTATCCCAATCTTTCCAAACAGGTTCATAATTATTATCTGAAATAAGCGTTGCAATTTGTTCTGCACTTCGTTCATCTGAAATTTCAAATTGTTCTAACGATTCCGGTTCAACACTGTATCCTCCTGGATTTGTTTTTGATTCGGCACTCATGCTAGTAACCCCAAGTTTGATAATATTATTACGAAATATTTCTGATTCACGTGTTGAAACAGAAATTTCAACATCTTCATTAAAAAGACGGTAAGCACAGATTAATTGAACCAATTCTCTATCAGTAATGGTTTTTTCTGGAACTACAATTCCTTCTGCCGGACGAATTCGTGGAAACGAAAGGGAATACTTGGTTTGCCAATATGTTTTTTGCAAATAATCTAAATGTAAGGCACAAAAAAAGGAATCTGTTCGCCAATCTTCTAAACCCAATAATACTCCTAAGCCAATTTTATGAATGCCTGCATTTCCAATCCTTTCGGGGGTTTCTATTCGGTAATAAAAATTTGATTTTTTTCCTTTTGGATGATATTCTTTGTATTTATCTTGATGATAGGTTTCTTGATAAACCAAAACGGCATAAACTCCCGATTGCTGTAATTCTTCGTATTCATTTTGATCTAATGGTTGAACTTCTATCGAAATGTTTGCAAAATGTGGTTTTATAATTTCAATGGCGTTTTTAAAATAATCTACATGAACAGTATGATTGGCCTCACCTGTCACAAGTAAAATATGATTAAACCCACTTTTTTTTATTTTCGTAATTTCTCTTAAAATTTCATCAGCAGATAATGTTTTACGTTTTATTTTGTTATCAAAACTAAATCCACAATACGTGCATATATTGTTACATTCATTGCTTAAATACATTGGAACAAAAAGTTGTATGGTTTTTCCGAAACGCTTTTGCGTAAGTTGATGACTCAACTGAGCCATTTGTTCCAGATAAGGAGCAGCTGCAGGAGAAATTAGTGCTTTAAAATCTTCCAATGTTCTTCGCTTAGCTGAAAGGGCTTTTTCCACATCTAGTGAAGTTTTATTGTAGATGGTAGCTTTTGCTTCTTCCCAATTTTGTGAATCATATATTTCTTTAAAACTCATATTTTGCTATCTAATTTTATCTTAATCTAAAAAAGAAATCAACGGGCTACTTGCTGAAGCATTGTTTTTTATACCTCCAAGTTTTGCTTCATATCCCATTCTTCCTGCTTCTACTGCTATTTTAAACGCTTTTGCCATTTCTGCCGGATTTCCCGCTACTGCTATGGCTGTGTTTACTAAAACAGCATCAGCACCAAGTTCCATTGCTTTTGCAGCATCTGAAGGAGCTCCAATTCCTGCATCAACGATTACAGGAACTTTACTTTGTTCTATGATAATTTCTAAAAAATCAATAGTTCTCAATCCTTTATTAGTTCCTATTGGAGAACCTAGTGGCATAACTGCCGCTGTCCCTACTTCCTCTAATCGTTTACATAAAACAGGATCGGCATGAATATAAGGTAACACAATAAAGCCCAATTTCACCAACTCTTCAGTGGCTTTTAATGTTTCAATTGGGTCAGGCATTAAATATTTAGGGTCTGGGTGAATTTCTAATTTTAACCAATTTGTTTCTAAAGCTTCGCGAGAAAGTTGAGCCGCAAATACTGCTTCTTTCGCGTTACGCGCACCGGAAGTATTGGGTAATAAATTAATATGGGAGTGATTTAAATGTGTTAACAGAGCGTCTGTATCCGTTTCTAAATCTATTCGTTTTAATGCAACGGTTACCAATTCTGAATCAGAGGCCAATACTGCTTGTTCCATCAGTTTTGTTGAACCAAATTTCCCTGTTCCTAAAAACAATCGGGATTGAAATTCTTTATTTGCTATAATTAATTTGTCCATCTAATAATAAATTAAAGTTTTGTATCCATTCTTTTTTTTGAGGATAATGTGTAATTGAACCTGAAACAGCAACACCATAAACACCTGTGTTCATAACGCCTTTCACATCATCCATTTGTATTCCTCCAATAGCATAAATTGGGATATAAATTTCTCTTTTTGTAAGTTCATGCATTATAGTTTCATAACCTTTTAAGCCTAAAATTGGACTTAAAATTTCTTTTGTTGTAGTAAAATGAAATGGCCCTAAACCAATATAACTGCATTTTTCATCTACTCTTTTTAAAACATCTTCTATACTATTTGCTGTTCCTCCTATAATTTTATCTTCTCCTAAAATAGTTTTTGCTTCTGCTACAGACATATCTTTTAGACCAAGGTGAACCCCATCTGCATCAACATTTTTAGCTACTTTAACGGAATCATTTATTATAAATGTAGCTTGATGTTTTGAGCAATTATTTTTTACCTGTTGAGCTACTTTAAATAGTTCTTTTTCACCTACATTTTTAAAACGTAACTGTATCCATTTACAACCTGCATCAAGTACCTGTTGAATATTCTCTATTTGTTCTTCAGCTGTAGCTCCTTGTGATATGTATTGTAATTTACTAAACATGATGAACTCCTAATAAATATGGGTTACTCGCTAAAAATTGTTCCACATATTTTTTTGCATGATGACAAGTAGTTGTTAAATCAGTTTCTTTGGCAAGGTTAGCTACAATTGCAGCAGATAATACACATCCTGAACCGTGTTTTGGGTAGATATTGTTTTTCTCTGTTGGAACTATTTTTTTTATTTTATCTTGCATAAATAAATAATCTACCCCCGGTTCTTCTTTATTGTGCCCTCCTTTTAGTAATACATTACAATATTTCGATAATGTTTTTGCAGCTTCTATAGGATTTGTTATTCCCGTTAAAAACTTAATTTCATCGATATTTGGTGTAATTAGGTATATTTTTTTTAGTATCTCAATTAACTGTTCGTTGTTTATTGTTTTATGAAACTCAAATCCAGCACTCGCTTTTATTATTGGATCCCAAACAATTTGTGAAGTAGAAATGGAATTGACGATACCTTCTAATGTCTCCAAATCTTTTATTAATCCTATTTTAACACTCTTCCATTGAAATCTTCTTTGAAGTGTTGAAACTTGGTTTAAAATTTCCGTTGTTTCGAGCCATTTCACATCATCAAATTCAATATCATTTTGGAAAGTGATGGCACTCAGTGCTCCCATTCCACAAACCTTATTTACTTCAAATGTTTTTATATCTGCAAGAATACCAGCTCCCCCACTTGGGTCGAAGCCGGCAATACTTAATGCACCAATTCGCTCTTCAACCATTTTTCTTTTATTTGTTTAAATTTTTCAACAGGATTGTCACTTTTCCATATAGCTCCGAGCAAAGCAATTCCGGAAAAACCTACTGCTTTAATTGTATTTATTTTGTCTTCATCAACTCCTCCTAGTGCAATGATTTTATCTTTTTTGTTTTTCAATACATTGCTTACTTCTTTTAAATTTAACTGACTTTTGTATCTTGCTTTAGAGATACTATCGAAAACAGGAGAAAGAAAAGCATAATCATATTTTTCTTTACAATTTTCTAGTTCTTTTAATGAATGAAATTTAAAATACTCTTCATGAAGTACAATTTTGCTGTGATATTTAGCAGAAATTTGTTGTTTAAATTCTGCTATTTGTTCACTAGAAAAATCAGGTTTATAAATATGAAAACTTTCTAACCCTTGCTCAAATAATTGATGAATGATTGAATATTCGCCTTTTATTTGTGTTGGGTTAGAGATTACAATAATCATAATTATAAGTAAACTTTGTTTCCTTTTTCTTTAAACTCTTGTGATTTTTCTTCCATTCCTTTTTTCAATGCTTCTTCTTCTGAAGTTTCTATGTTTGCTGCATAGTCTCTAACATCTTGTGTAATTTTCATTGAACAAAAATGTGGACCGCACATCGAACAAAAATGAGCCACTTTTGCACCGTCAGCAGGTAATGTTTCATCGTGAAATTCTCTTGCTGTATCTGGGTCAAGAGAAAGGTTAAATTGATCTTCCCATCGGAACTCAAAACGTGCTTTACTTAGTGCATTATCTCTATATTGTGAACCAGGATGTCCTTTGGCAAGGTCTGCAGCATGAGCAGCAATTTTATAGGTTATTACTCCGTCTTTCACATCTTTTTTATTTGGTAATCCTAAATGTTCTTTTGGAGTAACATAACAAAGCATTGCTGTTCCGTACCAACCAATCATTGCAGCTCCTATTGCTGAAGTAATATGGTCATAACCCGGAGCAATATCGGTGGTTAATGGTCCTAAGGTATAAAATGGAGCTTCATTACAATACTCTAATTGCTTTTCCATGTTTTCCTTAATCATGTGCATTGGAACATGCCCGGGCCCTTCATTCATTACTTGAACATCGTGTTTCCATGCAATTTTATTCAGTTCACCTTGTGTTTTCAATTCAGCAAATTGCGCTTCGTCATTTGCATCTGCAATACTTCCCGGACGTAATCCATCTCCTAATGAAAATGAAACGTCATATGCTTTCATGATTTCACAAATTTCTTCAAAATGGGTATAAAGAAAGTTTTCTTTGTGATGCGCTAAACACCATTTCGCCATGATGGAACCTCCTCTTGATACAATTCCTGTCACTCGTTTTGCCGTAAGCGGAACATAACGTAATAAAACTGCTGCATGAATTGTAAAGTAATCTACACCTTGTTCTGCTTGTTCAATAAGTGTATCTCGGAATATTTCCCAAGTTAAGTCTTCAGCTTTTCCATCTACTTTTTCAAGTGCTTGATAAATTGGGACTGTTCCAACAGGTACCGGACAATTACGGATAATCCATTCGCGTGTTTCGTGAATATTTTTTCCTGTAGATAAGTCCATCAAGGTATCTCCTCCCCAACGACAGCTCCAAACGGCTTTTTCTACTTCTTCTTCTATGCTTGAGGTTACCACACTATTACCAATATTTGTATTGATTTTTACCAAAAAATTTCTACCAATAATCATTGGTTCACTTTCTGGATGATTAATATTAGCAGGAATAATTGCACGACCACTTGCTACTTCATCTCTAACAAATTCCGGAGTAATCAATCCTTTTGGTGTATTTGCTCCAAAACTGTTTCCTTTATGTTGTTTTGTTAAAGTTCCGTATTGTTCTTTTAGTTGTTGATTTAATCGCTCTATTTGTTGATTTTCACGAATGGCAATGTATTCCATTTCTGGAGTAATTATTCCTTTCTTTGCATAATGTAATTGAGTAACATTTTTGCCAAATTTTGCTTTTAATGGTTTATTAAAATGTTCAAAACGTAAGTAATCAAGTGTTTTATCAGCCATTCGCTCTCTACAATATTCTGAACTAAATTCAGGGAGTTGTTCTACATCTCCTCTTTTCAAAATCCATTCTTCACGTAAGCGAGGCAATCCTTTTTTTAAATCAATGGTATAATTGGGGTCGGTATATGGTCCACTTGTATCATAAACAGCAATTGGAAAATTTTCTTCTATTTTTCCGGTAGAAAGTTTAGTTGGAGAAAGTGTAATTTCTCTCATTGCTACTTTAATATTGTGCAGTTTTCCTGGAACATATATTTTTCTTGAGCCAGTTAAAGGTTCTTTTGAAATTACATTTTGTGTGGGGGTTTGTTCTTTCTTCATAATTTTAGTTTTAAGTTTTTTATCCGCCTTGAGTTGCTTTGATAATGAGTACTTCATCGTTTTGATTTAAGAAATGATTTTTCCAATTGTTTTTCTGAATAACATTTCTATTTACAGCAACAGCAATTCCTTTTTGATTTTCAAACATTACATCATCAAGCAATTGTTGAACAGTAGATTGTTCAGCTAAGATTTTAATTTGATTATTGAGTTTGATTTGCATTCCTAAATTTTTTAACAATATAGCTTTAGGAATATTCTCGACAAAGAGAGAAGTTTCTTTTTCCTACGGCAGCGTTATCTGCATCAGGTATTGAGGGTATAATCTCAGTCTGCCAATTGGTGGACACCCCTAAAGTTTCACAAATGTACTAAATAAAAAAATGAGAGTAAAGTAATTTTTTTAAGTAATCAAGATACTGGATATATTTTTCTTAATTCTTCAAAAACATTTGCAACAGCAGGGCATATTTCTGTGTTTTTTAAAGATAAATCTAAAATTTGATAAAATCTTTTTCGGTTAGTATGTGGATATTCTCTACAAGCTGCTGGTCGGCTTTCGTAAACCATGCAGTAGTTTTCATAATCTAAAAATGGGCAAGGAGCAGTATTCAGCACATAATCACCTACTTCATCTAAATGTAAATATTGAGCTACAAAAGCTGAAGGCTTTATTTTTAGGTGTTTTGCCAGTCTGTCAATGTCTCTATCATAAAAAATAGGACTAGTGGTTTTACAACAATTAGCACACTGCAGACAGTCTATTTTATCAAAAGCATTATTGTGAGCTTCGTGTGTATTATCATCTAAATTTTTTGGTTTGCTTTTTTTAAGCTTTTTAACCAATAGTTGATTGTCTTTCTTATGCTTTTCGGCTCCTTCAAGTTTTAATTTCAGACTATTATTCATGCTGCAAAAGTAGTGAAATTACTCTTTTACAAATTTTAATGTTTTTGTGATAGTATCATTATTTAATTGTATAAAATAAATTCCTGATGAGAAATTACTTATGTCTAAAACTGTTTGTAAGTTAGCATTAGACGTTAAAATAATTTTACCCGTTACATCTGTAATAACTATATTCGTATTTCCATTGGGAATACCTTTAATATTAAGCTGGTTATTAGCTGGATTTGGATAAAGCACCACATCAATAAAATTATTTAATTCCTCCACACCTATTATGGTAGAGTTCATACAGATTTCTAATCCCCAACTATCTAAACTTCCTCCATCCCAATTGAAAACATCTTCAATAGTAAGGGTCCATGTTCCTTGTGGGTTCTCACCATTAAAACCAGCTAAAACATCTTGAGGTTGGTAAGTTCCACCTCCAACTGGAGGACAAGGTAATGCTCCCGGTGTCGCGGCATCATCAAAATTCACATCAAAATCATTTTCGCTATCACAAATTTCTTCCCATAGTGTTACAATTGTTCCTTGTGGACTTTCTAACGTAACAATTAAATCTGCTATCCATGTGTGTGTTCCTATTAAATCAATAACATTTACATCATTTATTGTTCCTGAGTTAGTAACATTTAATGTTGATGTTACAATTGCAGTAGTACTAGGAATTGTGACAGGAACATTTGTACTCATAACTGTTATGCAGTTACTTGTTGTAAAGGAGTTACTTGAAGAAAAATTTCCTGAACCACATTGGTTGCTTGGTCTTACTCTCCAATAGTATTCCGTATCAGCAGCAAGGGTTGATGAAGTATAAGTTGCAGTGGTTAGTCCTGTAGCATTATCAACTATGTTAGTAAAAGCAGCGTCTGTGGCGATATCAATATCATAAGTTGCAGCATTAGGATTTGCTTGCCATGTAAATGTATAAGGTCCGGAAACATTAACAGCTCCATTTGTCGGACTTAGTAAATTAATAGGTGTAAAATTGTTGGAGTAAACATTTAAATTAATATTCGTTGATTGAGTTGCTGAGGTTGCTGTTCCTGTAATGGTAATAGTGTGCGAACCAACCATTGCGGCTGTTACTCCTGAAACTTGAACAGTTACATTTGTTCCATTTGCCTGAGCGGTTGAAGGAGTAAAGCTTACTGTTGTTCCCGCAGGATTTCCTGAAGCAGAAAAAGTAGTGACATCATTAAACCCTAAAAAAGTATTGTATGTAAAAATATAGGTTGATGTTCCTGGAGCACAAATATCATTACTAGTAGCACCAGGTGCAAAATTCATTACAAATTCTGATGCCTGAATAGTAAAATTAGTTGAATTTAATGCATAAAATATATTTCCGGCACCTCTTACCATTACTCTAGCATTGGTAGTTGCACTTCCTGTTGGCACGGTAACATTAGCTGAACCATTATTAGGAACGCCTGTTGCTAAAGTAATAGGGTATGTATATCCACCATCTTGAGATAAGAAAATATCTACATTTGGTGTGTTTACAGCTCCTGTATTTGTTCCGGCAACATTCCATGTAACCGTTTCTGTGCTACCTTCATTCCATGTAACAGCTGTGTTTTGTGAAGTAACTGTAAACGGGCCTGAATTGCCATCAACAGTAACTACCATTTGATCTATTTTGTTTTGCCCACCTCCTGAAAGATTATCTCTTACAGTAAGTGAAAAATTCATAGTTCTTCCTACATTGGAAACGGTCTCCCATTGGGTAGTTAAATTACCAGCTACTACGCTTGAAAGTTGTGGCATGTATCTGTTTGGAGAAGTGGTGGGTGCCATAGATCGGAAAGCTGGACTTCCGGTACTTGTTGCACTTACACTTGTTTGAGAATTAAACCCAACATCTCCTTGCTCCCAACAAAACGAAAGCGAATCTACATCAGGATCAGAGCCGCTTCCTTCTAAAATAAAAGCAGTTCCTTTTGGAATAGTGTAGTCTGCCCCAGCATTGGCTGTAGGAGCTGTATTTACCATTGGTGTAGAAGTATAACAACTTTTTGAAGCTACATTAGTAGTAACTTGTTGGATATTGAAAAAGTGAAAATAGTCATCACTATGAGGCTGAACATCTGAAGCTCCGGTAATTCCTGCATACCCCATAATAGAAGAACCACTTCCAGGCTCCATTTGAGCTCCCGTCCCTTCGCTTCCATTCATTGTCCATGAGTGATTGGCACCAAATTGATGTCCAAATTCATGTGCTACATAGTCTACATCAAAATTATCTCCTTGAGGAACAGAATGCGAACTATAACCACTTCCTTTTTGATTGTTTACACAAACACAACCAATACAACCCGCATTTCCATTGTTAGAGCCTTGGTGTAATAGATGTCCTACATGATAATTTGCTTCTTGAATTACACTGCTTAATGTAGATTGTAATTGGCTATTTAAATTATTGGTATAGGGATCTGTTGAAGAATTGGTAAATACCACATCATCGTTATTGGCTACCAACTGCATGGTAATACCAAAATCTGTTTCGTAAACACCATTAACTCTTGTCATAGTAGCATTTATAGCTGCCATAGCTAATACTTTTGTTCCTCCATGCCAAACGGTGTATTCTCCTGAAGCGGAAACTGCAGTTAAAAAAGTTCTTAATGTTTGATCGTTTGCATCCTTATTGTTGGATTGCTTAATTTTTTTCATATCTAGAGCAATGTCATCCGTTAAACATTCAAAAGTATGTTGAGTTACTTCCTCTGTTTTTCTCGAGTACACGGCATAAGAGGTTAAATCAGTAGAATATGGTTCAATAAAAACACTTTTTCTATCTAATCTGAAAAGCATACTGCTTAAGCCTTTTTGTGGTGAAAAACTAAACCTGATGGTAGAAGCTGTTGTTGTACTTTTTCCAAAAAAAGATTTAATTTCCGGATACTTTGCAGCTAAATCTGGATGAAAGATAGACGCATCAAATACTTCAAAGTTTTCTATTGTTCCATTTCCTGTAGGAAAACCTAAAATAAGGGTTGATGTGTTTTGAGAAAATCTTTTCGGAGCTTGGTTTAATAAATTTTGTAAGGTAGCAATATCCAACTGATAAACATCAAAATTTATTGGAAGGCTTGATGTATTTATTTTATTATTTACGGCCACTTTGGTTGTTTTAGTCCATAAATTAGCATGTTGTTGAGCATTAACTGAAACTACTGTTCCTAATAAAAGTAAAGAGAAAAAAGTAGTTTTAAAAATGTTTGTTTTTTGCATAAGGCAGCAGATTAAAATTAATTAAGCTATAAAGTTAATTTAAAAGTGAGCAAGAAACAATATTATTTGATGAAGAGTATTGAAATCCTATTTTTTTAATTAGGAAAAGAGATGTTAAAACTAAAAAAACCCAATAAACTGTTTTTCAATTTATTGGGTTTTAAAAGTTGTCCGACTAGGGCTCGAACCTAGACTCTTCTGGACCAAAACCAGACGTGTTGCCAGTTACACCATCGGACAATTGGACGGCAAAAGTAATAATTTTTTTTACTTGTGCAAATTTTTTTACATTCATTAATTTAGAGTGTTTTTTATTCTTTTGTCATCGTGTCATATACTTCTTTCTAACTTTTAACAATCATTAACTGTAAATATTATTCTTCATTAGACAAGAATTTCATATTTTCGTGAACTTAAATAATACGGAATAACATGGAATATAAAAAACTGAATAATATTATAGGATGGATAATTTGGGCAATTGCTTCATTTGTATATCTATCAACCATAGAACCAACAACAAGTTTTTGGGACTGTGGTGAGTTTATCGCTGCTGCTTATAATTTAGAAGTTGGTCACCCACCGGGAGCACCCTTATTTATGCTAATAGGTAGATTTTTCACTATGTTTACAACTCCTGAAAATGCAGCTTATGCTATTAATATGTTGTCAGCTCTTTCAAGTTCATTTACTATACTGTTTTTGTTTTGGTCTATTACTGCATTAGTAAAAAAATTAGTAGTAAAGACAGGAGAAGTGGACAAACCTGCTATGTTAACTATTTTTGGTAGTGCTGTGGTTGGTTCTTTAGCTTATACTTTTTCAGATTCATTTTGGTTTTCAGCAACAGAAGCAGAGGTTTACGCTCTTTCCTCATTATTTACGGCAGTTGTTTTTTGGGCTATTCTTAAATGGGAAGCCGTTTATACAGAAAAACATAGTGTAAGATGGATAGTTTTAATTGCTTATTTAATAGGTCTTTCTATAGGGGTCCATTTATTGAACTTATTGGCGATACCAGCTATGGTTTTCGTTTATTATTTTAAAACCAGAGAATTAACTTTTAAAAATTTAGCGATTGCTTTTGGTATTTCAATCCTAATTTTAGGAACGATACAATCTTTAATAATTCCAGGAACTGTTAAAGTAGGCTTCATGTTTGAGCTATTATTTGTAAATACATTTAATTTACCTTTTAACTCCGGGTTGTTATTTTACATAGCTATTTTAGCGGCTCTTTCTGTTTTAGGGTTATATTATACACACAAAAAAGGCAAACAAGTATGGAACACTATTATTCTTTGTGTTACGGTTTTATTAATAGGGTTTTCTACTTATTCTATAATAATGATAAGATCGGCTGCAAACCCACCAATGGATGAAAATAATCCTGAAAATGCATTTACTTTGCTATCTTATTTAAATAGAGAGCAGTATGGTTCAATGCCTCTTTTATACGGACAATATTTTAATACGCCATTAGATGCGAAAGAACCTTTTGTTCAAGATAAGCCACAGTATTTCCAAGATAAAGCTAAAGGAAAGTATATTTTAATAAATAAAGATCAAAAAACAAAACCTAATTATGATGAGAAACTTTCTGGATTTTTTCCTAGAATGTGGAGTTCACAAGCCCATCATGTAAGAACCTATAAAGAATGGTCAGATTTTAAAGGGAAGAAAATGCGTGCAAGCAATGGTGAAACCATAAATATTCCAACTTTTGGAGAAAACCTTAAATTCTTTTTTTCATACCAACTTAATCATTTATACTTCAGATATTTTATGTGGAATTTTGTTGGAAGACAAAATGATGTTCAGGGACATGGAGAAATAACTAATGGTAATTGGATTAGTGGAATTAAGTTTATTGATGAAATGAGATTAGGAAATCAAGATAAACTGCCTTCTTCAATTAATGATAATCCGGCAAACAACACCTATTTTTTCCTTCCATTACTTTTAGGATTGTTAGGTATGATTTATCAATACAAAAAAGATAAAAAAGGATTCCTTGTATTACTTTTATTGTTTTTCTTTACAGGGGTAGCAATTATTATTAATCAAAATCAGTCAGTTCAGCCAAGAGAAAGAGATTATGCTTACGTAGGATCTTTTTATACTTTTGCTATTTGGATGGCTTTAGGAGTTTATGCTTTGTGTGATATTTTAAGTAAAAAAATGAGCAGAGTTGCAAGTGCTGGTTTGGCAACTACAATTTGTTTATTGGGAGCTCCTGTTTTAATGGCCAGTCAAAATTGGGACGATCATGATCGTTCAAAAAGATATACGGCAAGAGATTTTGCTAAAAATTACTTGAATTCTTGTGCACCAAATGCTATATTATTTACTAATGGTGATAATGATACTTTCCCACTTTGGTATGTACAAGATGTTGAAAGATATAGAACCGATGTGAGAGTAGTTAATTTGAGTTTATTGAATACCGATTGGTACATAGAACAAATGCGAAGAAAAGCATGGGATTCTGATGGAATACCACAAATGCTTCCTGAGTATAAGATTAGAAATAATAATAACGATTATGTTTACATTTACGATAGAGGAATAGAGGGCTATACAGATGTTGATGACATTATTAAGTTTGTTACAGATGATACCCCTAAATCTAAAATAACAGGAAATGATAATAAGCAAATTGATTATATTCCAACAAAAAACTTAAAGGTATCTGTTGATAAAGATAAAGTATTGGCAAACGGAACAGTTTCCAAAGACAGAGCTGATAGAGTTGTTGATAATATTGAGTGGACATTGAGCGGTAATGGAATCTATAAAAAAGACCTTATTATTTTAGATATTTTAGCTGCTAATAATTGGGATAGACCCATTTATTTTGCCATTACTACGGGTGATGATGCTTATTTGGGATTAACAGATTATTTCCAAATAGAAGGGTTGGCGTATAGATTAGTACCTTATAAGGCACAAAGCTATGATGGACAAACTGGAGAAGTGAATACTGACATCATGTATGAGAACCTAATGACTAAATTTGCGTGGGGAGGGATGGACAAAGAAAATTTATTTATGGATGAGAATAATAAAAGAATGTGCATGAACTTCCGTAATAATTTTGCACGTTTGGCAGGAGAGCTTATTAGACAAGATAAAAAAGAGCAAGCAGTAAAAGTATTAGATAAATGTTTGGAAGTACTACCTGAACACAATGTTCCTTATAATCAATTTATGGTTTCTATTGCAGAGCACTATTATAGACTAAAGGAAAATGATAAAGCGAATGATATAGTTAAAACACTAATAAATCAATACCATGAGGAATTAATATATTATACCTCGCTAAAAGGTTCGTTTAGAAAAAATGTAGAAAGAGAAGAAGGGTTTTCTAAATACATTTTAGGTCAATTAATTATGCTTTCTAAAGATAGGTATCCGGAATCAGGATTGGCAGATGAAATGAAAACGGAATTTGAATCTATTTTATTAATGCTTAATGGAAATAGATAACAAAAGGCTTTATTAATGAAACGATGAAAGCACTTATTGATAGGTATAAAAAAATTAGAAAAAAGGAGCTATTTAAACAGAAGTTTAAAAGCAACTATGCCTTTGTTGGGGTTGGCAATCATTCTATCAATAATCTTTATCCGGTTCTTAATTACTTAAATGTTAATTTAAAATATATTATAGTTAAAAATGAAGATACTGTTGAAATGGTTAAACACCATTTTACAAATTCATTGGTTAGTACTGATTTAGAAAAAATTCTGAATGATAGTGATATAAATGGAGTTTTCGTTTCAATTACGCCATCGGTTCATTTTCAGGTGGCTAAGAAAGTTATTGCGGCTAACAAAAACTTGTTTATTGAAAAACCACCATGTTTGACGCTTAGTGAATTAAACGAACTTATAACACTTGAAGATAAACACAAAAAAACTGTTTTAGTGGGGGTACAGCGAAGATATTCGCCTGTCTATAATATCTTACAAAACAAAGTTAAAAACGCTGGCTATTATACTTTAAAATTTAAAACAGGGGCTTATCCTGAAGGGGATGAATTAATTGATTTATTTATTCACCCGTTAGATGCTTTATTTTATTTGTTTGGTGATGGTAATATAACTTATGCTAACAAAGTTACTGGTAATGGTGTTGTAACCTATTTAGCTCAAATAAAACATGAAAATGGTATTGTAGGAAGTATAGAATTTTCGACAGATTATTCGTGGAATGAGGCAATAGATACCTTAATTATTAATACTCCAAAAGGTGAATATATTACAGAAAATACAACTAAACTGAGTTTTAAAAATAAACCAAAAGTGTTTATGAACATTCCTATAGAAAAAATAAAAAGATTTAATAGTCAAATTACTACGCTATATCTTCAAAACAGCTTTTTGCCTGTAAAAGAACACAATCAACTTTATTCTGCGGGCTACTTTAATGAATTATCAAGCTTTTTAATGTGTAGTGAAAAAAGTGAAAATACGCTAAATAAATCCACATTAAGGGATTTACTTCCTACATTTAAAGCCATTGAAAAGTTAAGAACAGCTTAGGGGTTAAGCATATTTCCCTTCCATTTCTTCCATGTATTGTTTGTAGGTTTTTTTCTTATCGGCTTCCCATTGATATTTACCAAACATTTTTCCTGTAATGGCTTTTCCAAAATATTTTTCAAACATACGGTGTAACACTATATCGTATTTTCTATGGAAGTTTACCCAACAACCGTTACAATTATGTTGATAGTGTTTTTGTGTTTTTTTAGTGGCTTCGTCATTTAAAATATCATCTAACGAACGTTCAAACAAGTTGCCAATTTTAACTCCTAAATTCTGACAAAGAGGAACATCTCCATTTGGCAAAACACATAAAGAATCAATTATACTATTACATGACATTTTTAAATCGCCTTTTCTCCATTCATCATAAAGCACTAAAAAGTCGAAATTCTCTTTAAATTCTTTTACAATAGGTGGTATTTTCTCTTTAAAATTATCGTCTTTTAAGTCAGTATAAATAGGTTTTTCAATTACTTCTTTAACATCTAAACTTCTGTCTCCATCATCATAATTAGCTACCATTTCTTTTTTAGCTGTTTTGGTAGCAATTCCTGTTTCGTGGGCTTTATCATCGGTATCAAAGAAATCCATGTCGTTATAAACACCAATACGCATATCAACTCCTTCTCTTTTACATACTTCAGCAACATGTTTCATATCATCAAAATTGTTGTATGGAGAAAGTGTAAACATAGTAGAAATAGGCACTACATCTTTTAATTCCTGAATAACTCTTATTACTCTTTCATACCCATCTTTACCTCTCATGTGTTGATACGTTTCTTTATCGCCATCTAAAGAAATATATAATCTTTTTGGTGGGAATTTTTTTACCGCTTCAATTAAATTCTCTGGTTTTAAACAGTTTGAAAGCAAATCGAAATTAGGATGATTTTTAGTAAACCATTCCATTATTTGTAATGCTTCCGGATGTAATAAAAACTCACCACCTTCTAAACCAATAGCAGTATCTTTTGATATGGCTTTGCTTTTCATTATTTCTTTAATTTTTTCAAAAGAAAGGTATTTTACGGGTCTTTTTGCCCAGATATTACAATGCTTACATCTTGAGTCGCACAAGTCTGTAGCGTAAATCATTAATGTTGCTAACTTTCTATTACCTAAGTTAGATTTATTATTAGCAAATTTTTTTGCTCTGCTTACATAGTCTTTGAGTCCGTACATTTGAAAAAAATATAAATTGAATTCAAAGTTAACAATTTGTTTTGACAATTTAGAATTGCTCTAAATTAAGAATAATAAACTATTCATCTAAGTAGCATTAAAGAGCCTCTAAAAGATTCTTTTTTAATCACTCCGCAATTATCAACCTCAATTGATATTAAATAAAAATAGGTGCCTTCTGGAACTTCGGAACCCGAAGTAGTCCTTCCATTCCAACCATCATTTGTAATAGATTCGTAAATTAACATTCCCCATCGGTTAAATATTTTTACATCAATGGAAATATATTGCTCAATATTTAACCTAAATAAATCATTAAATTGGTCATTGTTAGGTGTAAATACATTAGGTACTTGTATTGTATCTATAGCTAATTGGTTAACTTGTAAATTAACGGTAACAACACTATCACATCCATTTTGAGATATTAGAGTATCCTGATAAGTACCTTCTTCAAACCTTAAAATTCCATTTATAATAGCACTGTCTCCTTCACATATCTCCATAAATTGATTGGTTTGGTATAATGACACAACTTGTAAATTAAGAATCACAAAACTATCGCAACCGTTAATTGTTTGCAAAGAATCTGTATAAGTTCCTCCAATACTATGGTAAGCACCACCAATAAAAATACTATCTCCCTGACATATTTCCACATTAATATTATTATTATTATAATTAGCATTAACTATAAGGGTAGTAATGTTTATACTGTCACATCCTAAGGCGGACTGAGCAGAATCTGTATAGATTCCTGAAGCATTTTGATAATTACCCTGTATTAAAACGCTATCTCCTTGACAAATATTGACGGTTTGAGAATTTTGTATATTTGGTTGAACTTGTAAGTTCAATTCAAAGATACTATCACACCCTAGAGAAGTCTGCAATGAATCATAATAAATCCCCGAAATAGTGTGATAATTATTAGCAAATAAAATACTATCTCCTTGACAAATTTGTTGAGATTGAGCCATTAAATAGGATGGATTCACTACTAGGTTGGTAACTAAAACACTATCGCAACCATTACTTGTTTGCAAAGAATCTGTATAAGTTCCCGATGTATTTTGGTAAGCACCTCCAATAAAAATACTATCCCCTTGACATATTTCCACATTATTACTATGATTATAATTGGTATCCACTACAAGCGTAGTTATGTTTATACTATCACACCCTAAAGTGGATTGAGAGGTATCAGAATAAATACCGGAAGTATTTTGATAATTACCCTGTATTAAAACGCTATCTCCTTGACAAATATGGACGGTTTGAGAATTTTGTATATTTGGTTGAACCTGTAAGTTCAATTCGAAAACACTATCACAGCCCAAAGCAGTTTGCAAAGAATCATAATAAACTCCTGAACTAGTGTAATAATTATTAGCAAATAAAACACTATCCCCTTGACAAATTTGTTGAGATTGAGTTATTAAATAAGATGGGTTTACAATTAAGTTAGTAACTATAATACTATCGCAACCATTAATTGTTTGCAAAGAATCTGTATAAGTTCCTCCAACATTTTGGTATGCACCACCTACGAAGATACTATCCCCTTGACATATTTCCACATTAATACTATTACTATAGGTGGGATAAATGGTTATCGGCAAAGTAAAAGAATCTGTACAGTTGGAACTATTAGTAACAACAAGAGTTACTTGATAAACTCCGGAAGATAAGTAGGTGTGAGTTGGATTTTGAGTGCCTACCAAAGAATCTCCATCTCCAAAATACCATGTTAAAGAAGTTATAGGGTTTCCAAAAGTGTTAGTAGAATCATAAAAATTTATCATTGAATTTACACACCCTGAATTATTGGAAAATCCAAAAGAAACATTGGGACAACAAATAGTAGAGGTACTAAATTCAAAAACATTTTGTGACCCTGGATAATTAACTTGTCCATTAACAATTGCATTAGAAAAAGTAACACTATTATTAGCAGCAACAATATCGTAAGATGCCAACGTGTCTATACAAAGAGATATAGTATCAGGACATGAATTAATGGTGAATGTTCCAAAAACATTATTATTAGCATTGTTAACTATGTTAAAGGTTAAAGAGTCGCAACCCAAACAAGCATCATTATTAGACACATAAAATTCCACTAAACCACTTCCATTATTGGTTGATGTAGCTTCAATAAACTTAATCTCTCCAAGCATCACATTATATAGGGAAGAAACAGAACTTGCAGATGTACTTGTCCATCCTATAGAAGAATTACAACTTCCAGTTGAAGTGTTATTATATACCCATGATTCTAAAACATTTAAGGTAATGGAGGTAATTCCAAATTTAGGAAATGAAAAATACTTAAATTTAGCATTTGGTGAGGGTAGGCCCATCACTAAAGTATCGTAAAATGTAGTATTGCAAGTATTGGTTGTAATAAGAATTTTATTGAAAGGAGCGTCTCCACCGTTGTGAGGACTACAAGGTTGCCAGGCTACAAAACCTTGAATATTTTGAGGGGTGTTAAAGGTAAAGTTCCAAGGAGCAGTCGTTGCTGAGCCATTATTTAAATAAGTAGCATCAGAAATACTTGCGGGAGAAATATGGGTAACAGCAGCAGCTCCGGCAACAGTGGTAGGAATTGCTGAAAGACCTGAATTATCTATACATTTTGTACTTGTAGAACCATAAAATGTTCCCACTATTCCTGTTGGAGTAATCAAATTTTGACCAAAGAGATTTGTTGTCAAAAAACAAAAGTTTAATACAGCTATTATCTTTATTTTAAATACAAGTATTTTCACTATTAGTAACTTCTAAAATTAGCAAAACAACTCCAAATATAGATAAATATCTATAATAAATACATTTTATCTACTTCATCAACCTTAACGCTTCTTTTTTACTAAGTGTACTTAGGGCTGTATTTTCGGCAAAAGCTATCACCCATTCAGGATTTGTTCTGCTATATTCTCGTAATATCCATCCAATAGCTTTATTAATAAAAAACTCCTTATTTCCTAGTAAAGCATTTATAGTATTGCTAAGCAAAGTAGTGTTTATTTCTTTTTTGTATTTTAATTGAAATAATAAAGCACAACGTTGCAACCAAATATTACCAGATTCCAACCATTTAGTTACATAAATTCCTTTTTGTTCAGGGAATTTTTTAAAATAAGCCCCCATTAATTTAGCAGCAATAAAATCTACAGTATCCCACCAAGATTGATTAACAACCATAAATTCATAAAGCTCAATATCAGATTTTTCAACTTGTTTAGTATATTTAAAAGCCAATTCTTGAGCAAAATACAGACATTCTCGCTTGGGTTGCTTCCATAATTCCGTAACTATAGCTTTTAATTCCTTTTTATCTGGAAGCATTTCTTTAGCTAAAAAAGCTTGTTGCAAAACTCTTCTTTCTGTTGTTTTTATACCAAAAAATGGAAACTGATTTCGCATATATGCAGATTGCTCTAATGCAATTTTATTATTTGCATTTAGCTTAAATTCTTTTATAAGTGTGATAATGTATGGGTGCATATAAATAAAGATTGAATGATCAAAAATATTCTTTTTATCAATACAATTTTATAAAGATTTCAAAATGCTACTGTTTATAACTCATAAGAATTGTGTAACTTTTTTCGTTGAATTACCCCTAACATTGTAATTGATATAAACTAATTGCCATGACTTTAAAAAAACAATCAATTATAGCTATTTTATGTGTAGGAGTGCTTTTTTCCTGTGTTCCGGCTAGAAAATATGAAGAATTAAAATCTAAACAAACTGCTTGTTTGGAAGAAAATAGTGCTTTAAAAGCTCAAAATCAGGATTTAGAAGAGAAAAATAAAGAATTGTTAGCTTCTGTTGATAAGATGCGTAAGGAAAAAGATGCTTTAGAAAATGATATTAAAGTTTTAGAAAAGTCATTAGACCAAATGACGACTAATTATGACAATGTAAACAAAACATACCAATTATTGTTAGATAAAAACAACGAGCTGTTAGCAGGAAACAAATCTGCAACAGAGCAACTAATGAAACAATTACAAAAGACACAAGAAGAATTACAAGCTCAGGAAGATGCGTTAAGAGCGTTAGAAGGAACTTTACAGGCTAAACAAGCTAAATTAGAACAACTTACGGTAGATTTAGAAGCTCGTGAAAAACGTGTTAACGAATTAGAAGCGATGATTAGCAGGCAGGATTCGTTAGTAAATGCACTTAAAAATAAAGTGAAAGAAGCATTATTAGGTTTTGAAAATAACGGACTTACCATTGAACAAAAAAATGGAAAAGTGTATGTTTCTTTAGATGAAAGTTTATTATTTGCTTCAGGTAGTTATACTGTTGGCGAAAGAGGTGTAGATGCTTTGAAAAAATTAGCTAAGGTATTAGAACAAAACCAAGACATTAATATTTTGGTAGAAGGACATACGGATAATGTACCTTTAAAAGGTTCGGGAGATATTAAAGATAATTGGGATTTGAGTGTGAAAAGAGCTACATCGGTAGTTAAAATTATAACCACTAACAGCAATGTAAATCCTAAAAGATTAACTGCTGCCGGAAGAAGTGAATATTTGCCTCTAGATACTTCTAATAGTGCTGAAGGAAGGAAGAAGAATAGAAGAATTGAAGTTATTCTTACTCCAAAATTAGATGAATTGTTTGAGTTGCTTGAAGCAAATTAAACTTTTTTAGTTATTTCCAAACCTAACAGGCTTCAAAAACTTGTTAGGTTTGCTTTTTTAATGCTGCTTTGTTTTTATTTGCCAATTGTCCGCATGCTGCGTCAATATCTTTTCCTCTACTTCTTCTCACATTTACAATTAGGTGATATCTGTCTTCTAAAAATCGGGCAAACTCATCTGTTTTTTTTGCATCTGCTTTTTGAAAATCAGCATCATCAATAGGGTTGTATTCTATAATATTAATTTTACACGGAACTACTTTACAGAATTCGGCTAATTCTCTAGCATCTTCTAAACTATCATTAAAATCTTTAAAAATAATGTATTCAAAAGTTACTCTTGTGCCTGTTCTTTCATGAAAATATATTAATGCTTCTTTCAGAATTACTAATGAGTTCTGCTCGTTAATAGGCATTATTTTACTTCTTTTTTCGTCATTGGCAGCATGTAGCGATAATGCCAAATTGAATTTCACTTCATCATCACCTAATTTTTTTATCATTTTGGCAATACCGGCAGTAGAAACAGTAATACGTTTGGGAGACATTCCTAACCCTTCGTTACTAGTAATTTTTTCTATGGAATCTAATACATTTCTATAATTTAATAAAGGTTCTCCCATACCCATATATACAATGTTAGTAAGCGGAGTGTTGTATTTTTCTTCAGCTTGTTTTTTAATTAATGCTACTTGGTCAAAAATTTCATCCGCTTCAATATTTCTTAGTCTGTCTAATTTACCTGTAGCACAAAAAGCACATGTCAAACTACATCCCACTTGTGATGAAATACAAGCTGTCATTCTTTTGGGTGTAGGAATTAAAACGCCTTCAACAATGTTTCCATCATGCAATTTAAACGCATTTTTGATGGTTCTATCGGTACTTATTTGTTCTTCGCTGGTAGTAATGGCATTAATAACGAAGTTATCTTGTAATAACTGTCTTATAGGAAAAGAAAGATTGGTCATTTCATTAAAAGAAACAGCATGTTTTTTCCACAACCATTCGTAAACTTGTTTAGCTCTAAATGCTTGTTCACCATGCGTTTTAAAGAATTCAACTATTTCTTCTTTAGAAAAATGTCGTATGTTTTGTTTTTTTGTCATAAGGACAGCAAAGTTAATTTAATTAATTGATGCAGTTTTAAATAAGCTAAAAACATTATTTTTGAAATCCTTTATTATCTCTATAAATGAATAACCAACTGCTTCATAATATAGCCATTACCTGCCTTCCGAATATAGGAGCCATAACTGCCAAAAAACTTATTGCCTATTGTGGAAGTACCGAAAAGGTGTTTTCTGAGAAAAAAACGACATTAGAAAAAATTCCCGGTATTGGTAAAATGAATGCACAACATATTTTTAGCAATAAAAAAGAAGCATTAGGAATGGCTGAGAAAGAACTAAAGCTTATTGAAAAAAATAAGATAACTCCCATTTTCTTTTTAGACAAAACTTATCCTAAAAGACTTACTCATTGTGAAGATAGTCCTATTATACTTTACACTAAAGGCAATATGGATTTGAATGCCCAAAAAGTAATTAGTATTGTTGGAACAAGAAATGCTACCGATTACGGTAAAGAATTTTGTGAAAAATTGATTGCTGATTTAGCTCCTCACCAACCGTTAATTGTAAGTGGTTTAGCTTTTGGAATTGACATTTGTGCACACAAAACAGCTATGCAATATCAACTTCCTACTGTTGCAGCATTAGCTCATGGGTTGGATAGAGTTTACCCCAATCAACATGGAATTATTGCTAAACAAATGCAAGAAAATGGAGGCATTATTTCTGAGTTTACAAATGAAACTAATCCAGATAGAGAAAATTTTCCAAAAAGAAACAGAATAGTGGCTGGAATGTCTGATTTAACGATAGTGGTAGAGTCTAGTAAAAAAGGAGGATCTTTAATTACTGCTGATTTAGCCAATCAATATAACCGAGATGTTTTTGCTTTACCCGGCAGACTAAATGATGAATATTCTGAAGGATGTAACTGGCTGATAAAAACCAATAAAGCGGCTTTAATACAATCAGCTAAAGATATTGAGTACATTATGGGCTGGCAAGCTACTACTGACAAGAAAACTGCCAGTCAAACTAAGCTTTTTGTTGAATTAAGTGATGAAGAAAAAACCATAGCAAATATACTTTCGGTAACAGATAAAATGGCTATTGACAACATTGCTTTAAAATCGGAACTTCCTATGAGTAAAACAGCTGCTTTACTATTAAACTTAGAATTTAATGGCATTGTAAAATCCTATCCCGGGAAAATGTATAAGTTGGTGTAGTATGTTGGCTGTCTGTCTATCGGTTTACAGTTAATTGACAACTGATAATCAATAATTAATTACCTGTTGTTCCATATTTTTTGGAAGTTCTCTTTCTTCATATTGTTGTGTTCTCAGTTGAGGTTCAAACCCAGCTTCTTTTATGGCTTTTTGGATGCCATCAGCAGTAAACCTGTGAGGAGCTCCTGCAGCAGAAACTACATTTTCTTCAATCATAATAGAGCCAAAATCATTAGCTCCTGCATGCAAACAAATTTGTGCTGTTTTTTCTCCTACTGTTAGCCAAGAAGCTTGAATATTTTCAATATTTGGTAACATAATTCTACTTAGAGCAATCATTCTAATGTATTCATCATCAGTAACGTTATTAGAAACACCTTTTACTCTTTTTAATAAAGTTCCATCATCCATAAATGGCCATGGAATAAAAGCAATAAAACCTTTAGCGTCAGCAGGTTTTTCTGCTTGCACTTCTCTCAACCAAACTAAATGTTCAAAACGTTCTTCTATGGTTTCTATATGTCCAAACATCATCGTTGCAGATGTTGTAATGTTTAACTGATGAGCGGCACGCATTACATCTAACCATTCTCTTCCGGTACATTTTCCTTTAGAAATTAATCGTCTTACCCTATCGTTTAATATTTCTGCTCCTGCTCCTGGTAAAGAGTCTAAACCAGCTTCTTTTAATGCTTTTAAGACTTCTGTATGAGATAATCCTTCTAGTTTGCTTATATGAGCAATTTCAGGTGGACCTAAAGCGTGTAATTTAATATTAGGAAACATTTCTTTAATACCTCTAAAAGTATCACAGTAAAATTTTAATCCTAAGTCTGGATGGTGTCCCCCTTGTAACAACAACTGTTCTCCGCCATAACGTATGGTTTCTTCAATTTTAATTTTATATTCTTCCAAAGAAGTGATATAAGCTTCATCATGCCCGGGAATTCTGTAAAAGTTACAAAACTTACAATTAGCTATACAAACATTAGTAGTATTTAAGTTCCTGTCAATTATCCAAGTAACTTTATTGGAGTTATTTTTCTTTTCTTTTCGCAATTCATGGGCTACCAACATTAGTTCAGCTGTCGGGGCGTTTTTAAAAAGGAAAATACCTTCTTCTGATGTTAAAAATTCAGATTGAAGTGCTTTTTCTAAGAGTTGTGCTGTTTGCATTAAATATATATCATAAGGGTGATAGAAACAAAATTACACATAAAACTAGAAGACAAAAGTTTCTTACCTAAAAAAACCAGGCTTTTGATTTTTGAATTGCATAAGGGTTAGTACTAACGAAAAGAACACTTATACTCATATCTTTCTTAATTTTTGCTTATTGTTTCAAAATTTTAACTACTTCAGTTAAATATTCAGTATTAATTTTTACAAAATAGGTTCCTTTATTTTCTGTACTTAAATCTAATGAAATATTGCTTAATGAAGTTTTTCCAGATTCAATAATTTTACCTTCTGTTGAAGTTATGCTGTAAATTACTACGGAATTATTATTTCCGATATTAATATTTACCAATTCACTTGTTGGGTTTGGATAAACAACAATATTTTCTTTTTTGCTTACGGTAATAGCTTCAATGCCTAAATAAGAGCTTGTGCCATTAAAGTCGTACTGATAGAGTTCAAAATAATTTACTTCATTGTCTAATTTATAAAAAGATTGTGAGTAATTATTTATATCATTACTATTACCATTCCCACTTTTTATAACACTTGTAATTTCTTGAAATTGATTATTGAGATGAACTACTTTAAAGTAGTCGCAATTAATTTCGGTAGCTGTTGACCAAAATACTTCTGCACTTCCATTTATTTTATTGTAATAAACATCCATAGATATTAATTTAACAGGAAGTGGATTTCCAGTAGAAACTGGTGCAACAAAAATAGAATATAATCTTAAAGAGCTAGCAATACTTATTGTTGGAGCAAAACGAACTTCAACTTCTTTAATCGACTTAGCATCATTTAAATCTATTTGAAGATAAAACCTACCACTCCCTAACGATAACACATTAACCGATACTAAGCTACTTGAATTATCAATTATATCGGTACTTAAATCGGAGTAAGTTATTTTAACTCTTATATTACCATCACTAAACAATAATTTCAAATCACTTAAACTAATCAATGTGTTATCTTCCATAAAAATATACAAGTCATTTGTTGCCCCATCAAATGAAGATCCATTCCAATCGTAAGAAGAAAATAAATACCGATTACCTAAATCGATATCTGATAAATAGCTGAACAAAGTATACTTGTTATTGACGTCATAATTTTCAATTCCAGTATCAAAAATTGCGTAATCTTTATTGGTTATGTTATTATTAGCCGAAACGGTTAATAAATTTGCTCCTAAATAATAACCAAAGTCAATATTTCTGTTAACGAAATTAAAAGATTCTACCTCGTATTTCACTTCATATATTCTTGCTTCAGATATTAACGAAACAAGCCCCGATAAACCGCCAACTGTTACTCTTATTTTTCTTACATTACTGTACATATTAATAAGCTGAATTTTAAATCTATTTGATACACTATCTAACAATTCTACAGTTGGTTGATTACTAACGTTATAGGTGGCTAAAGTTAAGTTTGACGCATCTAAAAGCTCAACAGTGGTGCTATTAAATACTGCAACTCCAATTAGGTTACCTAATCCACTTGCTAAAGAAGGATAAGACATTTCTACACTTAAAACGCTAGATGTTGGGATATTTGAACCAAAATCATAAGTAACTTCATGATATGCTAAAGCTCCTACAACTTGATTATAATTAGCAAAAGTTAATATATCATTATCAATTGCGTCAAGCTCGTTTATTTTACTGCAAATACCACATAAAGAAACTGCATCGTTGTCTATAAAAACTGAAGAAACAGAACTTGGGCTAACACCATAAATTTTAAAGCTTGTTAAGTAAATGAACAAGAGAATCCATATTGCTTTTGTTTTTATACTCATGATTTACAAATATAAACATTAAACTTACTTACAAATTTAATAGAGATATATTGCAAATAATCAGTACTATTTCGTACTTTGTACTAAGTATTTATAGTTTTTTATACTAAGTATTTTTAATTTATGAGTTTCATTATTGGTTTATATTTTTGAAGGTTATTAAAACGTAAAGATAACATTCAAATTAACTATAAATAACTTTAAAAGAAATAAATATGATTCTGTCATTTATATTTTAAAAGTGTTTGTGAATTCACTTTGTTCATTTCATGAAATTATACACTTTTCTATGTTGTTTAGATTTCTTTTTATTTGCGTTGGTAAATCATAACTACTTTATATAGATAGTTTCAGAATAAGTTTTTTTACCTCTCGATAATTCCTAATTTCGCTTTTCAAAATTACGATAAAAATACGATGGAAATTAAAAAAGCGAGCAAATTAGACCCTAAAGAAAACTTGATTTTTCTTATCACGAATGAAAAAGAATTACCAATAACATCTTTTACAAAAGAAGAGCTTTCTTTTATCAAAAAAGAATTAAAAAACGAACAAAAGCAAGTTGAAATCAACAGACTAAATACCTATGTTTTTGTTGTTTTATGTGATAAAGAGAATGATTATAAGGCTGCTGAGAAAACTAGAATTGCAGCAAGTAACTTGTTGACTACGCTTAATAGTAAAAAAATTGTCTCTGCTACAGTAGTTGGAGAAACTCATAAAATAACCCCATTTGTTGAAGGTATTGGCTTAGCTAACTATCAGTTTTTAAAGTATTTTTCCGACAAGAAAATAAATACTTTTAATAAGTTAAACTATTACACAGAAAATAAATCAGACAATATAAAAGAAATGGAAGCTCTAGTCGAAGCTGCTAATTTTGCTAAAGACCTAGTGAATGAACCGTTGTCTTTTTTAACAGCCACTCAACTTTCAAAAGAGATAAAGAACTTGGGTAAAAATTATGGTTTTAAAGTAGAAGTTTTAACAAAAGCTAAGATAGAAGCTTTAAAAATGGGTGGCTTATTAGCTGTTAATAAAGGAAGTATAGACCCACCAACATTTTCTATTTTAGAATGGAAACCTGCTAAAGTAAAAAATAAGAAACCTATAGTTTTAGTAGGTAAAGGAGTAGTTTATGATACTGGTGGATTAAGTTTAAAACCTACACCTAACTCTATGGATATGATGAAGTGTGATATGGGTGGAGCTGCTGCTGTTATTGGTGCTATGGTTGCTATTGCCAAAAATAAATTGCCATATCATGTAATTGTTTTGGTTCCAGCTACAGATAATAGACCAGGTGGAAATGCTTATGTTCCTGGTGATGTTATTAAAATGTATAACGGAAAAACGGTAGAAGTACTAAATACGGATGCTGAAGGAAGAATGATATTAGCAGATGCATTGAGTTATGCTGATAAATATCAACCAGAATTGGTGATTGATGTTGCTACACTTACGGGTGCTGCTGCAAATGCAATTGGGCATTATGGTGTGGTGGCTATGGGAAACACTCCTGAAAAAACGATGAACAAACTAAAAGAAAGTGGTAATAATACGTTTGAACGTATAGTGGAATTTCCGTTTTGGGATGAATATAATGAGCAATTAAAATCTTCTATAGCTGATCTTACAAATTTAGGAAATGGAGCAGGAGGTGCAATTACAGCAGGTAAATTTTTAGAGAATTTTACTAACGCTCCTTATATCCATTTAGATATTGCCGGACCAGCATTTATTAAGAAACAAATTAATTATTTATCTCAAGGTGGTACTGGTGTTGGTGTAAGATTGTTATATGATTTTATTAAAAATTATTAAAAATTTATAGACTATGTCACAAAAAACAAACGAAAAAGTAAGAATCGGTATAAGCATTGGCGATATTAATGGTATAGGTATTGAGATTATCATTAAAACATTTACGGATAACAGAATGCTTGATTTTTGCACGCCTATCGTTTATGGTTCTTCAAAAATAACTTCTATTCATAGAAAGACATTAGAAGCAACAGAGTTTAATTTTAATAAAATTAATAAGATAGAAGAAGCGTCTCCTAAAAAAGTAAACTTGTTAGAATGTTGGAAAGATGATGTAGAAATTGAATTTGGTAAACCAACATCGCTTGCCGGAAAATATGCCTTTTTATCGCTTGAAGCTGCTACAAATGATTTGCTTGAAGGTAAAATTGACGCCTTAGTAACTGCCCCTATCAATAAAGATACTATTCAGTCTGATGATTTTAATTTTAAAGGACATACAGAGTACTTGGAGGCAAAAGCGAATGGAGAGTCTATTATGTTGCTTACAAGTGAAAATTTGAAGGTAGGAATTGCTACGAATCATATTCCGGTTTCAAGTATTGCTTCATCATTAAGTGCAGATGCTATTTTTTCTAAGCTTAAAACGCTTAATAAGACATTGGTGCAAGATTTTCTACTAACCTCTCCGAAAATTGCTGTATTAGGCTTAAATCCGCATGCAGGAGATAATGGTTTAATAGGAAGTGAAGAAAAACAAATTATAATCCCTGCTATTAATAATGCAAAAAGTATTGGAATTAATGCTTTTGGACCTTATCCTGCTGATGGGTTTTTTGGTTCAGGAAGTTATAAAAAGTTTGATGCTATCTTAGCAATGTATCACGATCAAGGGTTAATTCCATTTAAAACCTTGTCTTTTGGTGAAGGAGTTAATTTTACTGCGGGATTAACTATTATTAGAACTTCTCCGGATCATGGAGTGGCTTATGAAATAGCCGGAAAGAATTTAGCTTCTGAAAGTTCATTTAGAACGGCTGTTTATTTAGCATGTGATATTGCTAAAAATCGTCAATTGTCTGAAGAAATTAATAGTGATAAGCTAAAAATCAAAAAATAAACACCAAACACTTGATAATCAACTAATTTCAAAATAGTTGATTTCCTGAGTTTTTTCTAAAAATTAATGATAGTACTCTACAAAAGGGTTTGCTTGTTTTAAATCGCTTAATTTTAGCTTATTTTAAAAACAGACGCTGATTTTCTGTTTGAATGTTATCTTTTTGTTTCACGTGAAACAATTTATGATTTTGTTTTAAATTTTACCTTCCCATGTAAACCATCAAAACAGAAACATCTGATGGAGAAACACCACTAATTCTTGATGCTTGTCCGATAGTTGAAGGTTTTATTTTGGTAAGTTTATCTACTGCTTCAGCAGATAAAGATCCAAGTTTAGTATAGTCAATGGTATCATGAATTTTAATATCATCCAATCTGGATATTTTATCTGCTACTTCTTTTTCTCTTTTTATATAACCTTCGTACTTCATTAAAATTTCAGCACTTTCTAATACATCTTCTGTATATAAATTGGTTTCATCTGACAATTTGGTGTTGCATAAACTCAATTCTTTTATAGCAATATTTGGTCTTGTTATAACAGAAATGGCTTTTACTTTTTGTTTTAAAGGTGAAGAATTTTGTTGTTCTAAATACGAATTTACTTCTTTAGGTAGGATAGAAACTTCTTCAAATCGTTTGATGATTTTTTCAATATGTTGTTTCTTCTCGGCTACTTTTTTCATTCTTAATTCAGAAGCTAATCCTAATTTATATCCTTTTTCGGTCAGACGCACATCTGCATTATCTTGTCTTAAAAGTATTCTATATTCTGCTCTTGACGTAAACATTCTATAAGGTTCGTTTGTGCCTTTGTTGATTAAATCATCTATTAAAACACCTATATAAGCTTCGTCTCTATTTAAAATAAAAGCTTCTTTTTCGTTTGTTTTTAAATGAGCGTTTATTCCAGCCATTAAACCTTGTCCTGCAGCTTCTTCGTAACCGGTAGTTCCGTTTATTTGTCCAGCAAAATATAAGTTCTCAACTAATTTAGTTTCTAATGTGTTTTTAAGTTGTGTAGGTTGAAAAAAGTCATATTCTATGGCGTAGCCCGGTCTAAACATTAACGCTTTTTCAAAACCCGGAATTAGTTGCATGGCTTTGTATTGAACATCTTCTGGAAGTGAAGTGGAGAATCCATTTAAATAAATTTCTACTGTATTCCAACCTTCCGGTTCAACAAATAATTGATGTCTTTCTCTTTCAGAAAAGCGTACAATTTTGTCTTCAATAGAAGGACAATATCTTGGTCCTAAGCCTTGAATTCTTCCTGAAAACATAGGTGATTTTTCAAAGCCTGTTTGTAAGACATCGTGTACATTTTGGTTGGTATAGGCAATGTGACAACTTCTTTGTTTGGTAAGTTTTGTGGTAGTGTCTAAATAAGAAAAAGTACCAGGGTTTTTATCACCTGGTTGTTCCTCCATTTTAGTATAGTCTATACTTCTTCCATCAACTCTTGGCGGTGTTCCTGTTTTCATTCTTCCCGATTCGAAACCATAACTTACCAATTGTTCTGTTAATCCTTTTGATGGCCTTGCTCCTGCTCTACCTCCTCCAAATTGTTTTTCTCCGATATGAATTAAGCCATTTAAGAAAGTTCCATTGGTTAGAATTACGGCCTTAGATTTAAACTCAATTCCAATTTGAGTTTTAACACCAACACATTTTCCATCTTCAAAAATTAATTCATTTACCATGTCTTGCCAAAAGAAAACATTAGGAGTATTTTCTAACATTAATCTCCATTCTTTTGAAAAGAGCATACGGTCGTTTTGTGTTCTTGGGCTCCAAACGGCTGGTCCTTTTGAACGATTAAGCATTTTAAATTGGATAGCACTTTTATCACTCACTAGACCGGAATAACCTCCTAAAGCATCAATCTCTCGAACTATTTGTCCTTTGGCTATTCCTCCCATTGCCGGATTACAAGACATTTGAGCAATAGCATCCATGTTCATGGTGATTAAGAGGGTTTTTGAGCCAAGATTTGCCGCAGCCGCAGCTGCTTCACAACCTGCATGACCGCCTCCAACTACTATTATATCGTATTGATTGTTCATATATATAAATTATGTTTCATCTGTTAATTTTAATATTTTTTATTAGTCAGATGTAACAACCACTATAGATTTTCTCTTGAAAGATATCATTTTTTCTCGTGGTTGTTTCACGTGAAACATTATAGGGTTTAAAATATCTTTTATGGGATTTATAAAGTTAATTGTCACTTATTTGAGTACAAAGTTAAGTAAAAATCTTCCTTCTCTGTCATTATTTTTTTATCCTTGGGAGTTTTGTCTTTATAGCCTAATAAATGTAATACGCCATGAATTATTATTCTAAATAATTCATATTCAGTATTTTGATTGAATTTTATAGCATTTTCTTTAACCCTTTCTATACTTAGAAAAATATCTCCGGTAATTGTATCATTTTCACAGTAGTCAAATGTGATGATATCCGTGAATGTATCGTGCTTAAGGTATTCTTGGTTGATTTTATGGAGATAGTCGTCAGAACAGCAAATAAAAGCTATTTCTCCGAGTTTTTTAGTTTCATCGGCAATAGCAGTTTTAATTACAGATTTGATGTGATTTTTATTCTTAATCGTATAAGAAATATCTTCTGTGTGGAAAGTTATAGCACTCAAGGGATTTTAATTTGAAGATAAACAGAATGTCAATTTTACAATACTACCATTATTTTCAAAAGCGAATTTATCGGCTAAATTTTGCATTAAAAAAACACCTCTACCGTTAGTATTTAAAATGTTTTCCGGTAAAGTTGGGTCTGGTATTTTTTCGTAATCAAATCCATTTCCTTCGTCTTTTACAATAAATAACACTTCATCATCAGACACTTCGTATTCTATTACTACAAATGTATCCGGGTTGTACCCATTACCATGTTGAATAGCATTGTTTACTGCTTCTGTAAGAGCAATTAAAATGTTTCCGTAGCAATCTTGAGTGATTTCTCTTTTTTCACAAAAAGAATCAATAAACTGCTCTATTTGCAGTACACTTTCTTTGTTAGATGGTAATTGAATTCTTTTGAGTGTCATTGTTGTTGTCATCTGTTTATTTCTTGAAAATATTGTGTTACCTTATTTTTATAAAACTGAGTTAAGTGAGGTGGGGTTGTTTGCAGTAATTCTACTTCACTCTCCTTTTGCTTATTATACTCAAAAAATAAATTTGGGTTACTATTTTCAACAGTTTTTCCTTCTTTAGATTCTCTTTTATCATCCCATTCTCTTTCTCGCTCTGCTTTTTCAGATTCCAACAATCGGGTTAAAATCTCTTGTTGACGGTTTAATGTCTCTTGCGTGATGCGTTTATTTACAATGTCTTGTTCATTTTCTTCCATTAATTTAGACATTCCTTCTGTACCTTGAGCACCTTTATTTTTTAGTTTTTGTAGTTCTTGTCTTATTTTAGCTTGTTGAGCCGCCATTTTTGCTAGTGATTCGCTTGTCCCCATTCCACCAGGCATCATAGAACCTTCTCCCGGTTTTTGTCCTGGTTTTTTACCACCCGGTTTTTGCCCTTCTTTTAATGCTTTTTCCATTTGTTCTAATTGCTTGCTTAGTTGTTCTTGCATTTTTTTAAGGCTACCCATATTTCCAGCGCCTGATTTAGGTTTACCATTTCCTCCCGGATTATCACAACTTCCTTCACCTTGCTTTTGAGCTTGTTGTTGCATTTGCTGTAAAGCTTCATCAAAAAGTAATGCTAAGTTGTTTAATGAAGTCATAACATATTGCTGACGAGAAGCTGCCATAGGTTTCATTCTTTCGCTCATAAACTCAAGTGTTTTGTCCATGTTAGCATTAATAAGGTTAATCTCTTTGTTTACTACAGATTGTAATTGTACCACCCTTTTAGAAAGTGCAAAAAGTGAATCTTCTATCATTTTAGCATCATCTTTTAGCTTTTTCTGTTTTTGAGCCAGTTTAACATATTCAGGACTTTGAGGGTTGCTAGCTTTGTAGGTTTCCATTAAAGCTTCTTGTTCAAAAGAAAGGTGTACTAAATTATCTAACAGTTGTCTTAGCGATTCCATATCTTCCCCTTGATCTACAGCTTGCGATTGTAATGATGCCATTTTTTCTGACATTTCTTTCATTTTCTCAGCAGCACTTTTTTGGCTTTTAGAAGCTTTACTGCTTTTATTGTTATCCAACTGTTCTGAACTTTCTTGCATATCTTTAGCAATAGATTCTTTCTCTTCTTTGTTATCTTCCATTCCATTTGGACGCTCGAGTTCTTCGTCCATCTTTTTCAGCTCATCCATTTCTTTAGAAAGTTCATCAAATTCCTTATTCAATTCATCTTGTTTTTCTTTTAATTCTTCGCTGTTGGCATCTTTATTTTCAGATTGCTCTGCTAACTTTTCTTGTTTTTTAGCTAACTCATCCATTTTAGATTTTACATCATCTAACTTTTGTTGAAATTCCATTTGTTTAAAAAGTTCTAATGAACGATCTAATTCTTTCTCTAGGTCTTTATTAGAAAGCTCCATTTTTTCCAATTCTTCTTCCAACAAGCTTTTATCTAAACGCTCCATCATTTCCTGTAATTTCTCCATCATTTCCTTCATCTCATCATTCATCAATTCATCAAACAGCTTTTGTAATTGTTCTTGTTTTTGCAATAACTCCTCGTTGTATTGTTTGTATTCATTCTGTTGCATGTTGTTTTTCTGATTTTCTTCTTCAATTTTTTCTACACGCTCTTGCAACTCCTTTTGCTTTTCGAGCAATTCTTTCATTTTTTGCTTTTCTTCCCATCCAATTTCTTTTTTCTCATGTAATTTTTCTTTTAGTTTTTGCAATTCTTTTTGGATGTCTTTAGCTTCAGCAATACTTTCGCTTAAATCTGATTTAATTTGATTATTGTTTCCCTCAGTAATTTCATCTCTTTCTTTGGTAGTTTTAGATTTGAAAGTTTTTAATGCCGAGCGAGAAGATTTTGCTCCATGTATGCCATCATTATCCCAAATTTCAAAGTAATATTCTAATTCTTCTCCGGGATATAACCCGATTTCTTTTAAGTTCCAGTAATAGAAAAATTCCTCGCTAACATTGGCTTTATTAAAAGGAATAGTAAATGAGTTAAGCTTATTTCTTTCGGGAAGGCTGTCGTTTTTGGTTTTTATTCTGTAGTTAAAATTTAACTTAGTAAAACCGTAATCATCGCTAATTAATCCTTTAAAATAAACACGCTCTTCACTTAAAGAATCTCTTTTTTCTTGAATTTCTATAGCTGGATATTGGTCTTTAACCACCTGAAGAGCATATAAAACGGTATCACTATTGGCAACAAAATTATTTTTAGGCAAAAAGCCATATTTTTTAGATTGTGAAGCATTTAAATTAAAAGTTACTTGCTCGTCTTTAATTGCCAAATCCATTACACTATCGCCTAAAATAAAATGTAAAAAATCAGCATCTTCGGTAGAAAAATTCCATTGAATTTTAGTGCCTTCAGGAACAATTAAATCTCCCGAATTTGAAAGTGTTTCGTCTGTTTTGTTAGTATAATTTGGATAATCTAATTTAATGGTAAAATTGTTTAGCGTAGGATTAGGAATAACTTTTAAGCTAAACTCTTCAGAATAAAATCCCGAGGCATATAATTTAAAATTTTCTGATGCTTGAACATTTTTAAAGGTGTAAGCAAAGTTTCTATTATCTGTTTTGGATAGCGGATATTTTACGCCATTTTTTTCTATATACACTTTGTGTGGTAATTCATCTCCTGAAAGTAGCACATCTAAATCGAAATCGTTGTTTTTTAGTACCACTAATGATTTGTTTTCTAGATTAAACTGAAAAGGTGCAACAGGCTGAATGTAAACATTATGGTTAAGCAACCTGTTGGTTACTTCTGTAAAAATAGTAGGAGAGATTACTCCGATTAATAATGCGGTTAATAAAGGAATGGCTATCCATTTAAGATATTTTTTGTTTTCGCTAAACTGTATAGCGTTAGAAAAAGGTACAGGTGTTAGCTCAACAGATTTTTGCTCTATACTTGCCCAAATCAGCTGATTATTATATTGGTTAATGGCTTTTTGCTCTTCTAATTGTAATACATTTATCAGTTTATCTCTTACTTCATCAAAATGATTTCCTATAATGGTTGCAGCTTGTTTGTGGTTAATAATTTCTCCAAATTGATAAAGTTTTAATAGGGGAATTACTATAAAATAAACCAAAACATACGCAGCGCTCAGCACAAAGGTGTAAAATAAAATGGTTCTGCCGAGGGTATTAAACTGAATAAAATATTCGACAATTGTAATAAAAAGAAAAGCTGCTATGAGCAAGCCAAAAGCATAAATCCCGCCTTTAATTAAGCGGTTTTTGTAATACTTTCTGATGAAAGCATCCAACTTTTGAATTAATATGTGGTAGTTGTTTTTGCTCATGTGTTTACCCCAAACGTAAAACTTGTTTTTTTGTTTTGATTTTAAGCTTGTTTAACAAATGCATCTATAGCAAGCTCATAAGAAGTTAATCCGAAACCGGAAATTGTTCCCCAACAATGTTTGGCCATATATGAGTGGTGTCTAAAACTTTCTCGAGCATAAATGTTAGAAATATGCACTTCAATTACGGGTGTTTTAATGGCAGCAATCGCATCTGCTATGGCTATTGATGTATGTGTGTACGCTCCGGCATTTAATATAATTCCATTATAGGAAAACCCTGTTTCATGGAGTTTGTCAATAATTTCTCCTTCAATATTACTTTGAAAATAACTAATATCAGCCATAGGAAACTTTTTCTTTAGTTGCTCTAAAGATTCTTCGAAAGGGCTATTTCCATAAATTTCGGTTTCTCTTTTGCCTAATAGATTCAAATTTGGTCCGTTGATAATAATCAGTTGCATAAATAGTTGACGTTTGGTAACAAAGTTAGGATTTTTTTAAGATAAAAGCCCCTAATCTCTTACTTCGACTTCGCTCATTATAAACTCTGGGAGACTTTCCCAACACACAAAGCCTATTCAGTACTTTCATATTCGATTGAAATTTTATAAGCTGAGGAACGAAGCTTAGTAAAATGAAGCTAGCAATATCTTGTTGGTTGGAAATTGTAATTTTAAAGTGAATGTAGAGGTTATATAATGTAGCTAAAGCAGCTTGTTGATTAGAAGTACAAAACACTAACAACCTATTGCCTGATTTATAAACTATTTTTTGTATGTTTGAGGGAATATAAAAACCCTAAAATGAGTATCACAAGTATCCTATCAAAAGAAAAAGGAAGAAACCACTTAAAAGATTGGTTCATGACAAACTTTCCAAACCCGAATCTACAAAATACTGTTCCAATAAAAATACCTTCAAATAACACCAATGGAAACTATGCTTCTGAAATAGGAGGAGCTTTGGATTATTTAATTCGATTTCATATTGAAAAAATAAATCCAAAAAGTATAATTAAAAACAAACTGATTGCTCAGAAATCAATTGAATTGATGTATGAAAATTATGTAGATTATTATCTAGATCAACCTCTTACTATCAAAATAATTATGCTAGGAGAAGTAACACTTCCTTCCGTGATTGAATTTACAGAAACTTTGGATATTTTTGTTAATGCAGCAGAAGAGGTATTTTCCAATTATATTTCTGGACTATCTAGAATAGATGACAATCTCATTGAACTATCTTTATTTTATGCTAAAGCAGAAGAATTTTATCGAAGTAAAAAAATTCCTGAAAATTTATTCCATACCGATGAAGAACAAATAAAAGAATTAAAAAAAATATTCAAATTATGTTTAAAAAATAAAGTTATTATTAACAAGAAATTTGATTATATCTTAAATCCAGAATTTGGTAACGCATCAAAACTTGTAGGAGGAGCAGATGCTGATTTAATTGTTAATGATATGTTAATTGATATAAAAACCACTAAACATTTTACTCTCGAAAGAAAAGATCTAAATCAAATACTTTCTTACTATATTTTATCACTTATTGACAATAAAGAAACAACAATAAATTACATCGGTATATATTACGCTCGTTTCGATTATCTTCTAAAAATAAAAATAGAAGATTACTACAGTAAAGACGAATTTCAAATATTGAAAAAGGAATTTGTAGAATTAATTTTAGATAAAGAAAAACAATTATCAACCACAAGAATTCCTAAATTAATTGGAAAAAATATGAATAAAAAAAAAGTTTGACATTTCAGATGATTTGTTTTAGTAAAAAAATAAAAACGATTTGCCAACAATGGATATAAAACATAGGATGGCATTGGTTTTCGTATGTTTTCGGTTCTTTACAAGTTTAGTCTCGGTGGACAAGTATGTAGCTCCGAAATGCCTTACGTTTCATATCTGAGACGGTCAAACCACCTAAAAACCTCTTCTCAACCCAGAATTTGAAAAATTCCTAAATACTTTAGGCACTCCTAAGTATTCCTAAGTACTTCTCTTCACTCCAACTTATCCCACAAGCGTAGTTTTAAATCTAAATCTAACACCATGTCGGTAAGTATTTTATACAATTCAAAATGTTGTACAATTTGGGCTTTATCGTTTAAAGGTTTAGAAATAGTAGGCTCAAAATGGTTTTTATTGGTATAAATTGCCGCATACATTCTGTTTTCAACAAAAGAAAAAGCAATGTCTTTATTTAGTTTTTCTTGGTAAGCAATCAGCTTTTCCATCAAGCTCGAAGAAAGTACATAACGCGTTTCTATTTCATCTTCGCCATAAACCACAAACAGCTCATTAAATTTATTGTTTTCTAAAGTAATGATGTGTCCTTCATTAAAAAATGATTGTAGTTTTAGCCTGAACTTTCGTGTATTAGTGAGTTTTCTTCTTGATAAGACTAAGGTTTTATGCTTTAGTAGTTTGTTGAATTTTGCAGAAATAAAAATTCCTTGAAATAGCATTTTTGAAAAGATAACATCTAAATGAACAACATACTTTTGAGAGTTTAAGGAAGTAAAATAACCATTAACAAATAACTTTTTTGCTTCTTTGCATCTATAATTTATTAATTTCGCACTTCATTATAAAAAATGAGTATGAGCAAGTTCAATGAATATAAAGGATTAAACCTTCCTAATGTAGCCAAACAAGTGCTAGAACAATGGGAAGCAAATAAAGTTTTTGAACAAAGTGTTACTTCCCGTGATGAGAACAAACCGTTTGTATTTTTTGAAGGACCACCTTCAGCTAATGGTTTGCCGGGAATTCATCACGTAATGGCTCGTGCTATTAAAGATATTTTTTGCCGATATAAAACCTTAAAAGGCTACCAAGTAAAACGTAAAGCCGGATGGGATACGCACGGGTTGCCGGTAGAGTTAGGTGTAGAAAAAGAATTAGGGATTACCAAAGAGGATATCGGTAAAAAAATTACCATTGAAGAATACAACAATGCTTGTAAAGAAGCGGTAATGCGTTATACCGATGTATGGAATAATCTTACTCGCCAAATGGGTTATTGGGTGGACATGAATGATCCTTACATTACTTACGAAAATAAATACATTGAATCGGTGTGGTGGTTGTTAGGACAATTACACCAAAAAGGCTTGATGTATAAAGGTTATACCATACAACCTTATTCACCAAAAGCAGGCACAGGCTTAAGTTCACATGAATTGAACCAACCTGGTTGTTACCGAGATGTAAAAGACACGACTTGTGTAGCTCAGTTTAAATTAAAAGGGATAGAAAAAGAAGAGGTAATAACTATAGATGAGTTGCATGATGATGAGAATGAACCAGTTCCTCATTTAAAACCTTTAAATCCTATTCAAGAAGAGATTTATAGATTGCAACAAAATGGTGAAGAAGTATTTTTTTTAGCTTGGACGACTACTCCATGGACATTACCATCGAATACAGCTTTAGCTGTTGGGTCAAAAATTAGTTATTTTTTAGTTAAAACTATAAATCAATATTCTGGGAAACATATAAATATCATTTTAGCAAAAGATTTGTTTTCTAAATATTTTGAAATTTCAGACAATATAAAATCTAAAGATTTGATTGTAGGAAATCATATGTTAACATTAGCAGGTACTCCATATGAAAATCCAGAAAATATTCTTAATGATGATTTATTAAGAGATTTACCAAAAGAGTTAATTAATAAGGGGAGAATTAGTCATTGGGACATTCTTGCAGAATGTATAGGAAATGATTTAATAAGCTTAGAATACGAACAATTATTGCCTTATGCTCAACCTTATGAAAATGCGGATAAAGCTTTTAGGGTAATTCCTGGAGATTTTGTAACTACAGAAGATGGTACGGGTATCGTACACATTGCACCAACTTTTGGTGCTGATGATGCTAAGGTAGCTAAAGATGCCGGAGTGCCACCTATGTTGGTGTTGGACGAAAATTTCAACCCTGTTCCGTTGGTAGATTTACAAGGTAAATTCCGACCAGAAATGGGGGAGTTTGCAGGGAAATATGTAAAAAATGAATACTACAAGGATGGAGAAGCTCCCGAAAAATCTGTTGATGTAGAAATTTCTATCAAACTAAAAGAGGAAAACAAAGCTTTTAAAGTAGAGAAATACGAACACAGCTACCCACATTGTTGGAGAACCGATAAACCTATCCTATACTATCCGTTAGATTCTTGGTTTATTAAAACCACTGCGGTAAAAGAAAGAATGATAGCGTTGAACAAAACTATTAACTGGAAACCTGAAAGCACCGGAACAGGTCGTTTTGGTAACTGGCTAGAAAATCTGAATGATTGGAATTTATCTCGTTCTCGTTATTGGGGAATTCCAATTCCTATTTGGAGAACAGAAACAGGAGATGAAGAAATTTGTATCAGCTCTGTAGAGCAATTGAAAGCAGAGATAGAAAAATCTATAGCTGCAGGTTTTATGACCAACAACCCGTTAGCCGATTTTGAAATAGGCAATATGGATAAAACTAATTACGACAAATTTGATTTACATAAAAACTATGTGGATAATATCGTATTGGTTTCGCCATCGGGTAAACCAATGAAACGCGAAACTGATTTAATTGATGTGTGGTTCGATTCAGGTTCTATGCCTACCGCTCAGCTGCATTATCCGTTTGAAAATAAAGATTTAATTGAAAAGCAACAACTTGGAGTAGCCGATTTTATAGCTGAAGGTGTTGACCAAACACGTGGTTGGTTTTTTACTTTACATGCTATTGCTACTATGGTTTTTGATCATGTGGCTTACAAAAATGTAGTGTCTAATGGGTTGGTATTAGATAAAAATGGGCAGAAAATGAGTAAACGTTTGGGCAATGCTGTTGATCCATTTGAGACCTTAGATAAATACGGTCCGGATGCTACACGTTGGTACATGATTACCAATGCACAACCTTGGGATAATTTAAAATTTGATTTAGAGGGAATTACCGAAGTACAACGTAAGTTTTTCGGAACACTTTATAATACTTATGGTTTCTTTGCTTTGTATGCCAACTTAGATAATTTTACCTATGCTGAAGCTGAGGTACCAATAGCAAATCGTCCTGAAATTGATAGGTGGATTATTTCTAAACTTAATTCGTTGATTAAAGATGTTGATGCAGCTTATCATACGTATGAACCAACCAGAGCAGGAAGAGCTATTCAGGAGTTTGTTAACGACCATTTAAGTAATTGGTACGTTCGCTTATGCAGAAGACGTTTTTGGAAAGGCGACTATTCTGAAGATAAAATAGCAGCTTATCAAACCCTATATACCTGTTTGGAAGTAGTAGCCCAGTTAGCTTCGCCTATCGCACCATTTTATTCTGATAAATTATACACTGATTTAGCTAGCATTAGCGGTAAAGGAAACACAACATCAGTGCATTTGTCAGATTTTCCAACGGTAAATGAAAGTGTGATAGATACCGACTTAGAGCAACGTATGGATATTGCTCAGCAAGTTTCTTCCATGGTGTTGAGTTTGCGTAAGAAAGAACAAATAAAAGTACGTCAGCCCTTGCAAAAGCTAATGATACCTATTTTAAACGCCACTTTTAAACGTCAGTTACAAGAGGTTGCCGATTTAATTTTATCGGAAGTAAATGTAAAAGAAATTGAATATTTGGAAGATACTTCAGGTGTATTGGTAAAGAGCATTAAACCTAACTTTAAAACTCTAGGACCGAAGTATGGTAAGATAATGAAACAGATTGCTGCACAAGTAAATCAGTTTACACAAAACGATATACAGGAGTTTGAACGTAACCAAGGAGCAACGATTACCGTTGAAGGTCAGCAAGTGGAATTAGATAGTAATGATGTTGAAATTATTACACAAGACATTCCTGGTTGGTTAGTACAAACCGAAGGAGGACTTACGGTTGCTTTAGATATAACTATTTCTAAGGAGCTAAAAGAAGAAGGTATTGCCAGAGAGTTTGTAAATCGTATTCAAAACTTACGTAAAGACAGTGGTTTTGAAGTAACAGATAAAATAGCACTTAAAATTTTGCAACACAATGAAATAAATGAAGCAATCAATAATAATAAAAACTATATTTGCACCGAAACTTTAACATCTCGTTTAGATGTAGTAAATGAACTAAATGAGGGAGTTAGTGTAGAAATAGATCAAAACCTTTCCACATTAATTGCAATAGAAAAATTTAATTAAAAACGATAAAAAAAAGAATTATGGCAGATGTAAGATATTCAGATGAAGATTTAGCAGAATTTAAAGCTATCATAAACAAAAAATTAGAAGCTGCAAAAGCAGACTTAGAAGAGCTTTTGGCTACATTAAACTACAAAGGTGATAACGGCACTGATGATACTATTCATTCATTTAAAATGATGGAAGAAGGTGCAGCAACGCTTTCTAGAGAAGAAGTAGCACAATTAGCAGGGAGACAAGAAAAATTTATTAAGCACTTAGAAAACGCCTTAATTCGTATTTCAAATAAAACTTACGGAGTTTGTAGAGTTACAGGAAAATTAATTCCTAAAGAAAGATTAAAAGCTGTACCTCACGCTACACTTAGTATTGAAGCAAAAGAAGCTCAAGGGTAGCAGATTAATGATTAGAGATTGGAAATTAGAGGTTAAATAAACCTCTAATTTCTAATTTCAAATTCTCAATTAAATGAAATTCCGTTTTTTAACGCATCCTCTTTTTATTACCTTTTTGGTATTATTTATTGACCAAGCTTCAAAGTTTTGGGTAAAAACCAATATGATGTTATCTCAAGAATTTCCGGTATTGGGTAATTGGTTTTACATTCATTTTACTGAAAATAGGGGAATGGCTTTTGGGATGGAATTTGGCGGTGAATATGGCAAATTAGCTCTTAGTTTGTTTAGAATTGTAGCGGTAACCGGAATTGGTTACGTGTTGTTTACCTTGCCTAAAACAGCGCCTAAAGGCTTAAAAATATGTGGAGCACTGGTTTTTGCCGGAGCATTAGGAAATATTATTGATAGTGCTTTTTATGGAGTAATTTTCAACGAAAGTTTTAACCAAGTAGCTACTTTTTTACCTGAAGAAGGCGGCTATGCTCCTTTTTTGCACGGTTGGGTGGTGGATATGTTTTGGTTTCCATTGATGGAAGGGACTTTTCCGGAATGGTTTCCAATTTGGGGTGGAGAAGATTTTTTGTTTTTCCGACCAGTATTTAATGTAGCTGATGCCGCTATTTCTGTAGGTATTGTGCTTATCTTCATTTTCCAGAAAAAATTCTTTAAGAAAGAAGTTGTTGAGGCGGAAGAGAAAAATAATTAATCCTTAACAATTCATTATTTTTCAACCAGATTAACAGGTAAACAAACTTTCGAGTTTAAGCGAAATCACTATTTTTGTTCCATGGATATAACAAATAAAGTAATATGGGTTACAGGAGCTTCTTCGGGAATAGGAGAGGCATTAGTTTATGAATTAGCTAAAAGAAACTGTAAATTAATTCTATCGGCCCGAAGAGAAGCAGAACTGCAACGCGTAAAAGAAAATACCAACTTACCAGATGAGCAAATATTAATTTTACCTATAGATTTAGAACAGTTTAAAAATGCTCAAACATGGGTAGATAAAGTAGTAGAGAAATTTAGTACTATAGATATATTAATAAATAATGGGGGAATTAGTCAGAAAAGCTTGGCTATGGAAACCATCGAAGCTGTTGAACAAAAATTTTGGAACATTAACTATTTTGGAAATGTAGCTCTTTCCAAAGCCGTTTTACCTATAATGCAACAAAAAAAATATGGAAAAGTGGTAGTAATAACCTCTATTTTAGGGAAGTTTGGATTACCCCAACTCTCTACTTATGCAGCAACCAAACATGCACTTTATGGGTTTTACGAATCGTTGAGATTAGAATTGGTAAAAGATAATGTTTCTGTATTACTTGCTGCTCCGGGTTTTATTAATACACAAGTTTCTGTAAACGCCATAGATGGTGAGGGAAACATTACTAATGAAAATAGCGATGCTCAACTCAACGGAATGAAACCTGATATATTTGCTAAAAATTTGGTCAACGCAATAGTAAAAGACAAACAACACGTTTATATTGGTAAAAAAGAGCTGTTGACTATTCCATTTAAAACCTTGTTCCCCAAATTGTTTTATAAAATAATGCTAAAGCTAAGTAATAAAAAATAATTTTTGTAGTATTGCTAATCTTATGATTAAAAACTACTTGTTATATATTACATTTTATAAACCCTTGTTTTTAGCAAGTTTCATTATGTTGTTAATAGCTTGTAAATCAACAAAAAATGTTGAACAAATAGTAGTTGAACCACCAAGAGAAAAAACAGAAATAGTTGAAGAAGAGCAACCTAAAGAAGAATTAGGAGACATTTTAACAGAGTATCTGTCTTTAAAATATCCTGATAAAAATTTTGATAAATACCTTTATATTTCTGTCAAACATCAAAAAATGTATTTAATAGAAAATGGGATAACAGTTAAAATTTATCCTATTTCTACAGCAAAAAAAGGCATAGGAAGTCATCAAAACAGTAATAAAACACCGCCCGGATTACATACTGTAAAAAGAAAAATTGGTGAAGAAGTTCCTTTGGGTGGAATTTTAGAAGCAAGAGAGTTCAATGGAAAAGTAGCAGAAATTATTACTGACAAACGTAAGGCTGATGGCGATTATGTTACCACAAGAATTTTGTGGTTAGATGGCGAAGAAGTGGGCATTAACAAAGGAAGAAATGTTGATTCTTACAACAGGTATATTTATATTCATGGCACACCTGAAGAGGGTTTTATTGGTCAGCCGGCTTCTCATGGCTGCATAAGAATGAAAAATACAGATGTCATAGAACTTTACGATATTATTGATGAAGGAACTCCCATCTATATTCTTAAAAGATAAGCAAGAGGAGGTAAATAGAAAACCCTATTTTTAGAAAACTCCTTAAATAAAATACCTTAATTTTATAGCAATTTTTTAAATGGTTATATTCATGGCATTTGTATATTTAGCAATAGGGTTGGTTTTGGGTTTTGTTATTGGGTTTTTGGTAAAAAAACTACAAAGCAATGGTAGTGATAATGGTGTTGAAAGCCAACAAATAATAAAAGAACTTACTTTAGAAAATGGCAATCTTAAAGGAAGAATAGAATCCTCTCTTGAAGCATTTAGAAAGATTGAAACTAAAAATAATGAGTTAGAACAAAAAAAGAGCGAACTGATTTCTGAAAATGCTCGACTAACCAATGCGTATCAAAATATAGAAGCAAAACTGAAAGAGCAAAAAGACGAAATAAGTCAATTACAAGAAAAATTTACCACAGAATTTTCATTAATTGCCAACAAACTTCTTAAACAAAATGCTACTGATTTTGCTCAAGCAAATGAAAAAAGGTTGAGTGAGATTTTAAATCCGCTGAAAGAGAATATCCAACAATTTGAGAAAAAAGTAGAAGATACTTACGAGAAAGATTTTAAAGATAGAACCAAGTTAATAGAACAAATACAATCGCTTGAAAAGCTTAACCAACAAATGAGCGAAGAAGCTCAAAATTTAACCAAAGCACTTAAAGGCGATAATAAAACACAAGGGAATTGGGGAGAATTAATTTTAGAAAAAGTACTGGAAAGCTCCGGCTTAATAAAAGATGTAGAATACTCTACACAATACTCTACATCTAATGATGAAGGAGCTAGAATTATGCCCGATGTTATCATTAATTTACCAGAAAAAAAACACATTATTGTAGATGCAAAAGTTTCGTTAGTAGCCTATCAGAACTATATTAATTGCGATAATGATGCTGAACAGGATGTTCATTTAAAAAACCATGTGCTTTCGGTAAAAACGCATATTAAAGGATTAAGTGAAAAACATTATGGAACTGGTAAAGGGTTAGACGCTCCTGATTTTGTATTATTGTTTATGCCAATAGAATCTTCTTTTGGATTAGCATTAAGAACAGATAATGAGTTATATCAATATGCATGGGATAGAAAAGTGGTTATTGTAACACCTTCTACCTTATTGGCAACACTTAGAACAGTAGCTTCTTTGTGGAAACAAGAAAAACAAACTGCAAATGCTATAGAAATTGCCCGACAAGCAGGAGCATTGCACGATAAGTTTGTCGGATTTTTAGATGATATGGACAAAGTTAAGCGAGGTATTGATAGCTCTAAAGATGCCTACGATAAAGCATTTAATAAACTAAAATCGGGGAGAGGCAATTTGATTGATGCCACTAAAAAACTAGAAGATTTAGGAGCTAAAACTAAAAAACAAATGCCCGAAATTTATTTACCAGAAAACCATGAAGATGAAGAAAATAACTAATATCATATTTATTTTGTTTTTGTTGGGCATGTTTTTTTCTTGCTCCTCTTCACAAAATACTACCAACAGAAATGTCGCGGGAATTTATATGCCAGGAATTAATTTGTTGGATCCGGATATGCTTGCTTTTCATACAAATGATACGCTAACAGAATTTCATTTTAGAATTAACTCTGCTAATATTTTATACACCAAAAAAAGAGAAGACTCTACCTTTAGTGCCAATGTAAGGGTAACTTATGAATTGTATGAATTAGATTCCAAAACATTGTTGGATAGTGCCTCGCTTAATTTTGTTGACTATGGAAATAATAAAGAAAAGAAATTTTTAGATGGTGTTTTTATGTTAAATACGTTATTTGGAAAAATCTATACCATAAAAGTTACTTTTAATGATTTAAACAGAGATCAATACATCAAAAAGTCATTAAAATTAGATAAATCAAGCATATATAATGCTCAAAATTATTTAGTTTTAGATGATAAGCAAAACATCATATTTAAAAATTACTTGAAAAATAATACCACCTTTTACCTTAAAAAGAATGAATCAATAACCGATACTACTTTTGTTTTAAAATATTATAAATCAGATTTTCCTATAGCAAAACCACCTTTTTCTTCTAATGAAACACCTGAAGAAAAAATGGCATTTTCACCAGAATTTACAGAAGAACTTGCTTTTGATTCTTTACAACAATTGAGTTATGAGGTAACAGAAAACGGTTTGTATTTTATTCATCCTGAAGGACAATCAATAGGACCTACACTTTTTAATTTTCAAGATAATTTTCCTGAGGTTAAAACTGCAGAGAATATGATTCCACCAATGCGTTATATAACTACATCAAAAGAATTTGAGCTACTACTCTCTGCAGAATACCCGAAAGCAGAGGTGGATAAGTTTTGGAAAGATGTTGCCGGAAGCAATGATAGGGCAAGGACTTTAATTAGAGAGTATTTTAAACGTGTAGAAAGTGCTAACAATTATTTTACTTCGTACATGGAAGGTTGGAAATCGGATAGAGGAATTATATATATTGTTTTTGGGGTGCCTAATGTGGTTTATAAACACAAAAACTATGAAAATTGGATTTATGGAGAAGAAAATAATATGATGTCACTAAGTTTTGTGTTTCACAAAGTGGATAATCCAATAACTGATAACGATTTTGTGTTGAGTCGTTCACCAGTATTTAAAAACAATTGGTTCAGAGCAGTTGATAGTTGGAGAAGCGGAAGAATTTACTGATTTAATTTTGCTTCAATTTCTTCCATATAATCAATAGAATCATCTAAATAAAAAGCCACTTCAGGGGTAATCCTTAGTTGTTTCCCCACTTTTCTGCCGAGCTCGCCTCGGATAGAACTAGCATTTTCATTGGCTATTTTAATACCTTTTTTAGGCTCTATGTTACCGAAAATACTTAGGTAAACCTTAGCAAAACTTAAATCGGGAGAAACTCTTATAATGGTTACACTAACCATTGTACCGGGAAATAACTCATTGGTTTTTCCTTGAATAATTAAACTTAACTCCTTTTGTAAAAGCCTAGCTACTCTATTTTGTCTTATTGAACTCATTGGTGCAAAAGTATCAATTAATTTTTTATAAATATTTTGCATTTCAAGTAACTTTAGGATTTCAACATGAATGTTTTTTAACAATGTTAAATTTTGTTTAACAAATTGTTTTTTAATTAACTATGTTGTACATTCGCATTTATAATTTTAAAATTAACTACTATGAAAAAAAATTTACTTTCTTTAATTACGTTGTTAGGAGTAGGTGTTATTGCAAATGCTCAGATAACAATTAACGACACACACATTGTTGGTATGAACGATGCTGTTGAACAATCTGTTGATACCATTCCAGGTTCAATAACCATTGGACCAAGTGGAGCTAACCAAACATGGAGTTTTACAAGTATGACAGAAAGATATGTTGATACCTTAACTTTTTCTAATCATACCGGATTTCCAGGAGCAGGTAGTATTACCGGAGCAAATCTTGGTGTGACGAGTTCAGCTGATGATAGTTCTTGGACCTTTTTAAATAAAGGAACATCTGGGTTGTTTGTTGTAGGACAAAGTTTTTATCAAGATGCACAGTTAATAACGTTGGAATATCCATCTACAATTGTTACTTTTCCATCAACTATGGGAACCAATTATGCAGGAAATTGGTGGGGAATAATTTTTCAACAATATGTTGGTCAAGGAGGAATTGATTCTGTAAGAATGACAAGAGAAGCAATTACATCAAGCAATGTTGATGCTTGGGGAAATGTTACTACCTCATTTGGAACTTTTGCAAGTATCAGACAAAATGTAAATGATGTTACTATTGATACTATTTGGTTGTACCAAGGTGGCTCATGGAATGTGATTGATCCTTTTACAGCAAGTATGTTAGGAGTAGACCCTATTACTTACGACACAATAAATACAGCTCGTTGGTGGACAGATAATCCTAGCTCTAAGTTTCCTGTATTAGAAATGGAATTTGAGAATAATGGAACGGTTAATAGTGTTACTTGGCAAAAAAGCTCTCCTTTTGTTGGAGTAGAAGAAATGAATGTTAAACCAATGTTTAGTTTGTACCCGAATCCGGCAAAAGATATGATTAGTATTACAACAGATAAAATAGAAAATTCAGTTATTGCTATTTTTGATATTACTGGTAAACAAGTAAAATCTGTAGACTTTAATGATTCTGCTATTTCTTTAAGTATTAATGATTTAGATGCGGGAGTTTATTTTTACTCAGTGAGTAATAGAACTTCCGGGAAAGTAATACAGACGAATAAATTTATTGTGACAAAATAAAAGAGTTAGTCTTACTTAAACAAATAAGCCCTAAATTTTTTAGGGCTTATTTGTTTTTATATCTTTTTCTCCAGACCTGATATTTATAAATTTTGCCATTATTATTGACATAATAAATATGTTCAATAACAACTATCTCTTTAGGCTTTCTTAAGTCTCCACCTTTATCAATAGGGGGCCTTTTACCATAGTATTCTTCTTTGGATTTATAAATAAATACTTCGGCATTATCATAAATTTTAACTTCGTTGGCAGCTCCTTTTGCAGCAATAAGCTCTTCTCTACTTTTTCCCACATAAGGACTATCAAAAGTTTGAGGTCCTTTTGGGGTACAGCCAAAAATAATGGATATTAAAATAGAAAGTATAGTTAATCTCATGATTCGTAAAGGTAAAAAAAATACAGAGCTATCAAAATAAGGAAACAAAATTTTTTAAAGTACTTTGTTAAATAACTGATAATGATGTTATATTTTTTGCATCAGTCAAAATGTATTTACCAATTTTGGTTCTAGTTAGTGCTGATAGATGACCTCCACAATTTAATTTTAATCCTAAATCTTTGGCAATAGAACGAATGTAAGTTCCTTTACTGCAAACAACACGAAAATGAACGTGAATTCCTTTGTCGTATGGTTTTTCTTGATTGATTTTAGCTTCATCATTAGCAATTATCTTATCTGTTGATAAAATAAGTTTACTACGTTCTATTTGTGTGATTTCAAATTCATCAATAGTAATAGTGTTTTTTTTAATAACTACCTCTTCTCCGGCTCTAGCTAATTCATAAGCTCTTTTACCATCAATTTTTTTGGCAGAATGTATAGGAGCAGTTTGTTCTTGTGTGCCGATAAAAGTTGTTACAGCTTCATTTATCATTTCATCAGAAATATGATTGGTTTCAAAAAAAGCATTAAAAGCTTTTTCTAAATCGAAAGAAGGGGTGGTTGCTCCAAGGGTAATTATTCCTGTATATTCTTTTTTTTGTGCTTGAATTTCATCAATCTTTTTAGTGAATTTTCCTGTACAAATAATTAATAAACCAGTTGCTAAAGGGTCTAATGTTCCGGCATGACCTACTTTTATTTTTTTAAGTTCTAACTGGTTTTTAAGTTGGTAATGAATTTTTCTAACTACATCAAAAGAAGTCCAACCTATTGGTTTATTAATAAGTAAAAGTTGTCCGTTAAGAAATTTATCTTGAAGTGCTTGCATGAATGTTAATACAATGTAATTTCTACACCTGAGAAATGAAGGGTTAAAATTAATAACCCAATAACAATTCTGTAATAACCAAAAAGTTTAAACCCATAGTTGGTTAAAAAAGCTATGAATCCTTTTATGGCAATAATAGCAACAATAAACCCTACTACATTTCCGATTAACAATAATTGAATTTCTTCTGTTTCAAAACCATTTCCTTCTTGAAAAAACTTTAACAATTTATAACCTGTAGCAGCAAACATAGTAGGTATAGCCAGAAAAAAAGAAAATTCAGCAGCAGCTTGTCTATTCATTTTTTGAGTTAGCCCACCAATAATAGTAGCTGCAGAGCGAGAAACTCCCGGGACCATTGCTAAACATTGAAATAACCCAATTTTAAAAGCAGTAGGGTAGGTAACTTCCGAGGTGCCTTCTATTTCAGTTTTTTTAAACCATTTATCTATAAAAATTAAGACTACACCTCCTAAAAAAAGCATAGTGGCTACTACAATTACATTTTCTAATAAGCTATCAATAAAATCGTTTAAAAGTAATCCGAAAAAAGCTGCCGGAAGAAATCCTATAAATAGTTTGAAATAAAAATTTACAGTTTGAAAAAATCTTTTCCAGTACAATACCACTACTGAAAGTATGGTTCCAAACTGAATGGCTATGGTAAAAGTTTTGGTAAAACTATCATCAGCAATTCCCATTAATGATGAAGTAATAATAAGGTGTCCAGTTGAGGAAACAGGTAAAAACTCTGTTAAACCTTCAATAATGGCTAAAATAATAGACTGAATAATGGACATTGAAAGAAGTTAGTTAGTTGATTTTTTCATTATCCCCCAACCAACAACACCTAACCCGGCTAAAATTAAGATAGGTGCAATATAAATTCGAGTAACAGAAAATAATTCATAACTAAATTCATTAGGATTATCAGAACCCCCGCCAATCATAAGCACATAACCTAAAACAGTTATTAAAACCCCTGCAATAATTAGGATGTAATTTTTCTTACTAAAGGCAAAATCGTTGTTTATTTTTTGGTTTTCCATAAGTTTGTTAGATGATGTAAGCAACAAATATAAGGTATTCTTTATTAAGAGAATTGATAAAAAATCATAAAATAGTTCTAATTTATTTTACAGCTTTTCTTTTATCGTTGATTTCACTCACTACTTTCTCTTGTTTTTTAATATCATTTTTTAGGTTCTCGATGTCTTTTTCATTAGCTTCGATATCTTTTTTATTATCTTTAATTTTCTTTTCGTCTTTACTCATTTTATCAGTAAGTTTTTCATGGTCTTTGTCTAATTTTTCTTTGTCTTTAACAAGTTTATCCATCTTGCCTTTACCGCTATTCATTTTTTTATTTACTTCTTTTAATTCTTCAGAAACTTCTTTTAATTTACTTTGGTTTTTCTTTATATCTTCTTCTCTATCTTTTGTATCTTGAGTAAGTTTTTTATTTTTATCTTCTAAACTTACTACCTTGTCCTGAAGCTTTTTTAGATTTTTTTGTTCTTTTTCTAATTCTTTTTCAATTACAACAATAGAAATTTCTTTAGAAAGAGTTTCCATAAATTTTTCAGCTTGTTTATAGGCTTTAGATTTCGGTTCAATAATTTCATTATTAATTTCGAAGGAAACATATAACTCTGAAGAATTGTCTTTCATCTTTTTTACGGCAACATAAGCATCAATTTTATCTTCTGTAATTGATTTTATTAACACGTTATCTAAGATTAACTCTTTTTTTTGTTCGGTTACTGTTCCAACCTCTTTTTCTAATTCTTTTTGAAAAGCTTTTAAAATATCTTTTATGTCATCTGTAAAGATGTTGACTTTTAGAGCATGTTTTTCGCCACTAATAAATTTATATTTGGTATTTTCTACTTTAACTTGTTGAGCAAAAGCAAAATTGGTTAGTAAAATTAAGATAAGTATAACTGTGTTTTTTCTCATGGTTTTATAGTTTTTAGTTGGTATAAAGTTACTCTTTTATTCCCAACATCGCTTTTAATCTTGGGTGTTCTTCTTTAGCTTTAATTTCATTTAATATTTCAATTAAATGTTGCTGAACATTTTTGTCTTTATCGATATTGGTTCTTAATTTTTGTTCATTTTCAGAACCGGATTCAACTTCTTTTATTTCTTGTTCAGCAATATGAATTCGATTAGCGTACATTGCTTCTAAGTCTGATATTCCATTTATAGCAGCCATTCTAATCCACCAAGTTTTTTCATTTAGTGCGGTTTCTTTAAGAATTGCACTTCCTTTTTTTACGGTTTCGTGGTCTTGATTTTTTAAATAACGAGTAGTTGACATTGCAAAACCGTATTTCTCAAATCCTGATATTTCTTCGTTTTTAGTGATGAAATAATCCAATTGTTTTTCTGTTCCGTGATCTTCATAAACAGTAGTTATCGCTGAAACTATATTACCGTTTTTCTCTTTTTCGAATGCCGAAGCATATTTCATGGCTAACGAACCATTGTTTTTAGATAAGGCTAGTAACGACTCGCCAATTACATAATACGATTGTTCTTCCATTCCGCTAACACAAATATCGGTTACTGCTTTATCATTTTCAAAATAACGAGCTAAAGCAGCAATAGCATCTCCTCTTACTTTAGAATCGCTATCATTTTTTGCCATTGCTAATAATTTTTCTTTAACCATTTCCGGTTTAGCTTTAGCAGCATTTTTTAATGCTCCAATGGCTTGTCTTCTCAAATATTCGTAATCGTCATCTAAGGCTTTTAAAATAGTAGTTACTGCTAATTCATCTTTTGATTTTTTCAAAACAGCAATAGCTTCATATCTATCTAGATATTTCATTTTAATATTACCGTAATTTTCGGTTGGGTGGTATAAAAATGCCCACTCTTTGATAGATGGATGATTGTCATTTTTTTCGCAAAGTAACATTTTATCGGCATCTACATTTACAAAATCGGGTGTTGAAGTTTCAAACTCAAAAGTGTTGTTTACTTTATCAATAACCACTTTATGGGAATTTATTTTTCCGTTGACAAAAACATCAATTTTTATAGGTAATTTGTAAATAGGAGCAACTTTTAAATCTTGCTTTTGTTCTATGTAAACATATTGAATTCCCAATGAATCGTTGTATTCGTAATTAATATCCAAAACAGGATGTCCTTTATCAAAAAACCACTGATTAAAAAACCAATTGAGATCTTCTCCGGTAACTTTTTCGCACGCTAAACGAAGTTGATGCATTTCTACATCGGTAAATTTATTTTCTTCCAAATATATTTTTAATGAAGTGAAGAAAGCTTCATCGCCCATGTAGTTTCTAAGCATGTGTAAAATCCTACCTCCTTTTTGGTAGCTATGTCCATCAAACATATCTTCTTTATCCTTATAATCAAAACGAATCATATCTTTTGGTCCGGATTGAGCTAACTGAAGTAAATAGTTTTTCAAATCGGAATGGAGTCCTTGATCTGCTTTATCATCACCATACTTATATTCATTCCATAAATATTCTCCATAAGTAGCAAATGATTCATTAAGTGGTAAATTGGCCCAAGATTCGCAGGTAACTAAGTCGCCAAACCAATGGTGAAAAAGTTCGTGAGCAATTACATCTTCAGCATTGCTACCATCAATCAATTCTCTCTTAGTTTGGTAAGCAAAATCTCCAAAAATAACACCTGTAGTATTTTCCATAGCACCAGAAACATAGTCTCTAACTACTATCTGGTGATATTTTTGCCAAGGATAAGCTACTCCTAAAATAGTTGAATAGAATTCCAGCATTTCAGGGGTTTTACCAAAAATATCTTTGGCATAAGGTTCGTATTCTTCTTCTACATAATAGTCAACATCAATGTTTCTCCATTTGTCTTTTACAATTTTATATTCGCCAATAGCCATCATAAATAAATAAGGAGCATGAGGCATATCCATTTCCCAAAAATCTGTTCGGGTACCATTTCCGTTAAGTTCAGAATGGGTAAGCAATCCGTTAGAAAGAGTCACATATTTTTCTTCAACAGTAATGGCAATTTCTTGAGTAGTTTTTTGGTTTGGAGCATCAATAGTAGGGAACCAAGCGGAGTTAGCTTCAGTTTCTCCTTGTGTCCATATTTGAGGCATTTTATTTTTTTCTTCGCCTTTAGGGTTAATAAAATACAAGCCTTTATCAGATGAAATAGCACTGCTACCACCTTCTTTTAGTTCTTCAGGTTTAGAGGTGTAATCTATAAAAAGAGTGAGGGTATCATTTCGGGTATAGATTTTTTCTAAATCTATGGTAATGGTTAAACTATCATAAGTAAATTTTAAAGGCTTTTTGTTGCCGTTTTCTATCAATGCTATTTGATGAATATCCATTCCACGAGCATTAAGTTCCAATTGCTTGGTTGGATAAAAATAAGGTTTAAGTGTAATGTTTTCTTTACCATAAAGGTGAGCTTTTTCCCAATTAAAACTTACGGCTAGTTTGGTATGAATAAGATCAAATTTCTTAGTGTAAGCAGCCTGATAGATAGGTCGTTCAGTTTTAAACGGGTTTTCAATTTCAATTACTTGCTCAGGAAGTGTAATGGTTTCAGTGGTTTTACATCCTAGAATAAAAATAATGGCTAAAAGCGATAAGATTAATTTGTTCATGTTTTTTTTGGATAAATTTTTAAGATGACAAAGATGATGAAAATTGATGGAATAGCTTAATTTTTTTAACACAGAAGTTGGAAGGATAACGTTAAAACTACCAAGATGCTAAATGCTTGCAAAAAGAAGAGAACTTATTTTACAAACTTACCACTTGAATCCATTTGAGGTTTGTCTTGAGTTGCTTGTTGATTGGGAGTAGTTGTACCTTCAGTAGTTGTTGAACTTTTAGTTGAATTACAGCTCAAAAAAAATAGCAAGATAAAAAATAAAATGATTAGTGATTTCATAAGGGCGTTTTATATAAAGTTTAACGATTAAAAGTTAGTCTTTTCCCTCTAATGGTATCGTCAATTTCTCCAAAATTATAGACTAAATTGCCATTAATAAAGGTTTGCAATACCTTAGATTTGAAAGTAGTTCCTTCAAAAGGAGACCAGCCACATTTGTAAAACAAGTTTTCTTTGGTTACTGTCCAAGGATTATCTAAATCTACTATTACCAAATCAGCAAAAAAACCTTCTTTTATATAGCCTCTTTTTTCAATTTGGAAACAATCAGCAACAGCATGACTCATTTTTTCAGCAATTTTTTCCAGACTAATTTTGCCATTATGGTAATGTTCAAGCATAGAAACTAATGCATGTTGTACTAGTGGTCCACCTGAAGGGGCTTTAAAATAATTGTTCGATTTTTCTTCTAAGGTATGTGGAGCATGATCGGTGGCAATTACGTCAATTTTATTGTCTAACACTCCTTGTAAAATAGCATCTCTATCGTGAGCAGTTTTTACTGCCGGATTCCATTTAATTAACGTTCCTTTTTCTTCATAATTTTCATCAGAAAACCAAAGATGATGCACACAAGCTTCAGCTGTAATACGCTTATCTTTTAGTGCTAATGTATTATCAAAAAGAGTTAACTCTTTAGCTGTAGAAATGTGTAAAATGTGTAATCGGGTGTTGTGTTTTTTGGCTAATTCTACCGCAAAAGAAGAAGATTTGTAACAAGCCTCTTCGCTTCTAATTTTAGGATGACAAGCAATAGGAACATCTTCACCGTATTTGGCTTTGTATTTTTCGGTATTGGCAATGATAGTGTCCTCATCTTCGCAATGTGTGGCAATAAGCATTTTACAATTGGCAAAAATATTTTCTAACACTTCTTTTTTATCTACCAACATATTGCCTGTTGAAGAGCCCATAAAAATTTTTATACCACAAACATTTTTAGGGTTGGTTTTTAACACTTCTTCTAAATTATTATTGGAAGCTCCCATAAAAAAAGAATAATTGGCAGCAGAATTTTTTGCAGCAATCGCATATTTTTCTTCTAATAATTCTTGAGTAAGTGTATTTGGAACAGTATTCGGCATTTCCATAAAAGCGGTAATACCACCGGCAACAGCAGCTCTTGATTCCGTATAAATATCTGCTTTATGGGTTAATCCGGGTTCTCTAAAATGTACTTGGTCGTCAATTACTCCCGGAAAAACATGTTTGTTTTTTAAATCAATAATTTCAATTGTATTGGCTAATGAACTGATATCATCTTGTTCATCAAAAATTTTACTAATAATTTCATTTTCAATAAGAATATGTCCTTTGATGATATTGCCTTCATTAACAATTTGGGCATTTTTAAGTAAGATAGCCATTAGTGAGTTTGTTTTAACAGAGTTCCAAAATTACTAATTATTTGGCTTTTTTAAGGGTAAAAGAAAAAGTAGAACCAACACCAACAGTGCTTCTTACATTTATGGTTTGTTTGTGGGCTTCAACAATGTGTTTTACAATAGAAAGTCCTAATCCGGAACCTCCATTTTCTCTGGCTCTACCTTTGTCGGTTCTGTAAAATCGTTCGAATAAACGAGGTAAGTGGTGGGCTTCAATTCCTTCTCCATCATCAGCTACTTCTATTAAAATATTATCGTGCATGTCAAAAAATTTAATTCTTATTGTGCCGTTAATTTTTCCATATTTAATAGCATTAATAATGAGGTTGATTAATACTTGACTTATTTTTCTCGCATCAGCCATTACCCAAATAGGTTTCTCTTGGTTTTGTATTTTTACGGTAACGCCTGCTTTACTTATTCTTTCTTCAAGAGAGTCAACTACTTCTTTAACTATTTCAACAATATCTGTTTTATCTATTTTCATAGACAATCTACCACTTTCTAACTTGGTAATTTCATCTAAATCTTCAATAATATCTATCATTCTCTCTACACTATTGTTGGCTTTAACTAAATAATCTTTATTAATAGTTGGATCGTCCATACCACCTTCAATAAGCGTTAATAAATACCCTTGAATATTAAAAATAGGTGTTTTAAGTTCGTGAGATACATTACCAACAAATTCTCTTCTATAGTTTTCTGATGTTTTTAATCGAGTAATTTCTTGCTGATTAGTTTTTGCCCAATCCAACACATCTTGCTGCACTTTTTGAATAATATTGTCGCTAAAATTAAGATCTTCTATTTCACCATCTTTCTTTAATTTTTGATTGTGAATAGTTCTGTAGATGAGTTTAATTTTCCGGTAAATAAACTTTTCAAGGGCATATAAAAAACCGAAATAACTTGTTAATAATGTAATGATAAAAAGTAGTAGAAATAGGTAAAAAGGAAGATTACAATCAAAAAAAAGTAAGCCTATAAATAACGAAGCAACAGTTATTGTAGCAATTAAAAAAGCTACTCTTATGGCAATACCTTTTGGGGTTAATTCTTTCATGAATAACAAAGATAAGTATAAAATAAGTTGAAAACAGAACCCTTATTCGACTAATTTCAGCTTATAACCAACACCTTTAATGGTTTCTATGTATTTATCTCCTAGTTTTTCTCTTAATTTCCTAATATGCACATCAATGGTTCTATCGCCAACTACTACATCTGTTCCCCAAATACTTTCTAAAATTACTTCTCGGGTAAAAACTTTTCCGGGTTTTGACATTAATAACGCCAATAATTCAAATTCTTTTTTGGGAAGAGCAAAAGAATTGTCATCTTGATAAACCAAGTATTTTTCACGATCTATCTTAATGTTACCTACTTCTATTTCAAGTTCACCAAGAGGTTCAGAAACAGTATTTTTTCTTCTAAGAATAGCTTTTATTTTGCTAACCAATAATCTTGGTTTTATTGGTTTTGCAATGTAGTCATCTGCACCCGCATCAAAACCTGCAACTTGCGAGTAATCTTCGGCACGAGCACTTAAAAAAGTAATAAGTGTATCTTTTAGTTCGTCTATGGCCCTTAATTCGTGACAAGTTTCTATACCGTCCATTTCCGGCATCATCACATCAATAACAATTAAATCAGGTCTTTCTTTTTGTGCTATTTGTATCGCTTCTTTTCCTGATAAAGCTGTTAGTACTTCAAAACCTTCTTTTTTTAAATTATAGCTAATAAAGGTAAGGATGTCTTGTTCATCATCAACTAATAATATCTTTTCATTTGTCATAATAGTAGTAACTAATTATTTTCAACAAAGTTACCCCTCTTCTTTTGTTAATTGTGTTAATTTAATATTAATAATGCTTCTGTTAGCCTTTACACAAGGTTAAAGCAATAAACTTAGCGCTAAAAACAATCCAATAAGTTTTTTCAGGTAATATTTCCTTAACATCATCATAAGAGTATTATAAAATAGGGGATACAGAGAAGTAATAATGTGCTCGTTATTTTGCCATCGAAAAGTTAATTATAAACTAAATTTAAAAATGAAAAAAATGAAAACAAAAAATTTACTTCTTATTTCTGCTTTATGTGTAGGAATTGCCGGAGGTTTCACTTCTTGTTCTAAAGACGATAAAAAAACTCCAGACCCAGTTAACCCAACCCCAACTCCAACACCTAGTAACGTAGTTACTGTTACTGATAATGGTTCTGGAACAGGAACAACTACTTGGACCAATGATAAAGTGTATTTATTAGATGGTTTTGTATTTGTAAACTCAGGGCAGGAATTAACCATACAAGCAGGAACAGTTATTAAAGGGAAGCCAGGAACAGGTTCAAATGCTTCTGCTCTAATTGTAGCTAGAGGGGGTAAAATTAATGCTGTTGGAACACCAACACAACCTATTATCTTTACTTTTGAAGCAGATCCGTTAAATGGCTCTGTGCCATTATCTACTTCAGGACAATGGGGTGGTGTAATGATTTTAGGAAACGCTACTTTAAATTCTACACCTGGGACCTCTGCTATTGAAGGAATACCTACTACAGAAACTAGAGGAATTTATGGAGGTACTAATGATGCTGATAATTCAGGAGTATTTAAATATGTTTCTATCAGGCATGGAGGTACTGATATTGGTGCAGGAAACGAAATTAATGGATTAACTATGGGAGGCGTTGGTTCAGGAACTACTATAGAATATGTTGAAGTTGTTGGAAATGCTGATGATGGTTTTGAATGGTTTGGAGGAACTGTAAATACAAAATATCTAGTTGCTTCAAATGGTGATGATGATTCTTTTGATTACGATGAAGGGTTTAGAGGCAAAGGTCAGTTTTGGGTAGCAATACAAAATACTGATGCAGATAGAGGTGGTGAGCATGATGGAGGAACTACTCCTGAAGATGGAATGCCTTATGCTACACCAAAAGTTTTTAATGCAACTTATATTGGTAATGGAACTTCTAGATTATTAACTTTTAGAGATAATGCGGGAGGAGAATACCATAATTCCATTTTTCATAACTTTGGTAAAGGAATTGATATTGAAGATTTAGCTTCAGGAGAAGATTCTAAAAATAGACTGGATAATGGGCAACTTAAATTTGATGGTATTGTGTTATCAAACATTGGTTCTGACTTAATCGTTTCAGAAGTTACTAATCCAGGTACTGATTTATCCACTCATGCAAGTGTAACCAATTTAACTGTTCAAAGTGTGTCTATTTCAGCATCTAACCCTATCCCAACAGGTTTAGCGGCAGGAAATGCGCCAACAGATCCTTGGTATACTAATGTAACTTACAAAGGTGCTTTTGAACCAGGAGGAGCTAACTGGGCTCAAGGTTGGACAATGACTTTCCCATAATACAGATTAAAATAGTTTTGAAAAGACCTTTCCATCTCAGATGGAAAGGTCTTTTTTATCATAATCATTTGAGTTTAGTTTTAATTATTTTTCTAGCTTCATTTATTTGTAATGTTGCTTCGTCAGCTATTTTTTTTGCCTGTTTTGCTTCTTTCATTATTTTACTCAAAGGAATATCTTCTCCATAAAGAAATTTTTTTATATCTTTTAAATAGAGTAATTTTCTATTTCTATAACCTGAAGTTATACTGTTAATAATTTTATCAACTACTATTTGGTCAGTTTGAGATAACTTTCCTTTAATAGACCAGAGTCTTGAAATAAGCTTGTCGATATCGATTATTAGATCATCAACTATTGGTTTTAATTCATCTATTTTGTCATCTTCTTTTGCATTTTTCAAATTAGAAATACTTAGGGCTAAATATTCTTTTTGCCATGCAATTCGGTTTATGTCATAACTTGCATAACCTAACTGTCTGTCTATGGTTTTTAATTCTTCTTTGTCTGTAATGTTGAGTAAAACAGTTTCTAAATCAGAAACCCAATTTAGAAACTGTGAAATACCTGATGTGTATTCTGAACTTGTTTGTCCGTAGCTAAGTGTGAAAGATGATAGTGTAAAGAATACTAAAAGAATTAATTTATTTTTCATTATTATTATTTTGATGATTGTTTACGATAGATATAAAGAAAGAAAAAACATAAAGCGGTTAATAAAATAGGTTTAAGTAAATCGTTAAAAGGTATTTGACTGAGCGGTCGTCCTTGAAATGTCTCAATAAAAATGTCTATTCTTTCATAAAAAAAGTAAAGAGAGAATAAAAGTGAAATTATAGATAATAGTAAAAATGTGTACTTCATATGTATGTCATTTAAAATTACAGATAATTTTATGTATGATAACACGCAATAAATTTTCACACATATTTCCTTCAAATATATAAAAAAATAGTTTATCAGGTAAATAGTCTTTGTACTTGTACTCAATAAACTATCATAGCTTTTTCAAATATGAGTAATCGTATTACTTAACAATTAGTTAATATTTGAAGATAAGGTGTAAACCCTTAAAAGACAGCTATTTTTTTGGGTATTGAAGAAAATAAACTTCCTATTTGTGTTAAGCAAATGGTACTTTTTGCCCTAAAATATTACCAGAAAATAACACTAATGTAACATTCGATTAACGTCTCATTCAACCTGTTGTAATTCCTTTGTACTATCAAATAAAAGAATAAAAATGAAAAAATTAGTAAGCACTTTTAGTTTAATTTTAACCACAACAATAGCTTTTTCGCAAGGAATGATTAAAGGAAAAGTAGTTAGTTCTGAGTCTGCCGAAGAACTTATTGGGGCAACTGTTTTTGTTAAAGGAACTTCTATAGGTTCTGTTGTTGATTTTGAAGGAAATTACCTTATAAAAAATGTTCCTACCGGGAAACAAACCATCATTTGTTCTTATATTTCTTTTAATTCAGATTCCATAGAAGTTAATGTAGCCGATAAACAAGTAGTAATGCATAACTTCTCTTTACAAAACTCTTCGGTAGCTTTATCTGATTTTGTAGTGGAAGCTAAAGCAGTGAGGAGTTCAGAAAACTATATGCTAAAAGTAAAACAAAAATCAGCAACAGTAATGGAAGGAATTACTGCGCAGGAAATCACTAAAAGAGGCGATAATGATGTGGCAAGTGCTGCAAAAAGAGTTACCGGTGTAACTATTGAAGGAGGTAAATATGTTTATGTAAGAGGATTGAGTGATAGATATAGTAAAACAACCCTTAATGGAGCAGAAATTCCCGGATTAGATCCTAATAAAAATGCGGTAGAATTAGATTTATTTCCTACTAACATGATTGAAAACATGACGGTAGTAAAATCATTTTCTCCTGATTTACCGGGAAGTTTTACCGGTGGGTTATTAAATATTGAAACGAAAGATTTTCCTGAAAAATTTACTTTACAATTTTCTGCAGGAGTTAGTTACAATACTTTTTCTAGCTTTAATGATCAGTTTTTATCTCATGGGGGTACTTCCTCTGAATTATTTGGTAAAGATGATGGCGGTAGAGATATTCCTGATGCAGTATTAAATGGTGGTGTTCCTCCTTTGTTTGTTAATAATGCTCAGTTGGAAAAAGTTACTAAGTCTTTTAGTAAAGAAATGGAAGGAGTGGAGTCTCCATCGTCAATTAACCAACGTTACTCTTTATCTATAGGAAATCAAAAAACAGTTTTTGGAAATACACTTGGTTTTGTTGCTGGACTTTCTTACTCAAGAGAGTTTGTACACAAACAACAAAATGCATTTTCTGGAAGATATAGCTTGACTGGTAGTGTTGATGAGGTGGAAGAATTAATTACACAGCAAGAGTTAAACGATACTAAATCTCAAGAAGAAGTATTGATGGGAGCGTTAGGAAATCTTTCTTACAAAATAGGAAAAAACAATAAGTTGAGTTTAACGTATATTCGTAATCAAAGTGGTACTAAAGAAACTACTTTTCAAGAAGGTGTTTTTCCAAAAGAAGACCAGGGGTTACACTATCAAACAAGAAGTTTATCTTATCAAGAAAGACAATTAACAAGCTATCAATTAAAAGGTGACCATTATATTGAAGGGTTAAAAAAACTTAAACTTGATTGGCTAACAGCTTATTCTACCTCTTCTCAATACACGCCAGACCAACGTTACTTCTCTAATGACTATACTGTTAGCACCGATAATGACACTACATATAGTATAAATACTTCAGCTTATCCGGCTCCAGCTCGTTTTTATAGGTATTTAGATCAATCTACTTTTGACGCTAAAATGAACTTAGAGTTTACTATGTTTGAAAAAGATGGTAAATCATCAAAAATTAAATTTGGAGGAGCTTATTTGTATCAAGATAGAACATTAAGTGAATTTAGATATAATTATAGAAAACAAGGAGCTAGTATGTTTACAGGAAGTGTTGTTGATTATTTAGCAGATCAAAATATGACCTTACCATCATCAGGAAATCCTGTTTCTCAATACATTTACATGGAAGATGCTTCTGAAGAAAGAAATAATTATGTAGGAGAGCAAATTATTACTGCCGGATATTTAATGGGAGATGTTTGGGCTACCAAAAAACTAAGAGTTATTGGTGGGGTACGATTAGAAACCACTTATATTACGAGTGTTAGTGCAGATAAAACCCAAGAAGCAGGTTTATTAGAAAGTGTAGACATTTTACCCGCTATTAATACTTCTTATGCGCTTTCTCCTAAAACAAACTTAAGAGCAGCTTATTCTAGAACCTTAGCACGACCAACATTTAGAGAAATTTCCGGGTTTGCTTCTTACGATTTTGCTGCCAACTGGATAATTATTGGTAATCCGGAATTAGATAGAACCTTAGTAGATAATTTTGATTTAAGATTTGAATTGTTTCCAAATTTAGGAGAGTTGGTTTCTTTTGGAGTATTTTATAAAAACTTTACCAATCCTATTGAATTTGTGTTTAATACACAAGCTCAAAATGATGAGTTAACATGGAGAAATGTAGAAAATGGTAAACTTTACGGAGTTGAGGTGGAAATAAAAAAACAATTGAACTTTATTTCTAACGATAAACAACAATTTAGTATTGGAGGTAATTTTTCTTTAATTAGTTCGAAAGTAGATATTGATGAACAACAATTAGAATTAATAAGAGCTCAAGATCCAAGTGCATCAAGTACAAGAGAAATGTACGGTCAATCACCATATATAGTAAATGCTTTTTTAGGATATAATAATGATTCGTTAGGTTTATCAGTAAACTTAAATTACAACGTTTCGGGAGAAAAAATTACATTAGTGGTAGTAGATGCAACTCCTAATGTAAAAGCACAACCAGTTCATCAGTTAAACGTTAACTTAACCAAAACCTTAGGAAATCATTTTAAACTAAGACTTTCAGCATCTAACTTATTAAATCCTATTGTTAGACAAACACAGGTTTACAAAGACGTAGAATATACGTTTAACTCTTATCAATTAGGTAGAACCTATGGAGTAAGTTTAAGCTATTTGTTTTAAAAGAAAAGATTTTACAGTTATTTTTTAATCTCAACAAGTTTTTTTAACTTGTTGAGATTTTTTGTTATAAAAAATTGTTTTAATTGGGGTTTCGTTATAAATCAATTTTAGGAGATTAAAAAACTGTTAATAAACTCAAACAAACAAAAAGCTTTTAACGTAGAAACTTACTTTTGATAAAAACCTATTCTCACAAATTAAGAATTATACGAAATAGTGTATGTACAAAATAAATTATGGTATTTTCTTTTTAGTTATTTTGTTTCAAATAAATTTGAAGGCAAAAGTTACTAGCCAACAAGAGTATATCGATTCTTTAATTTCGGTTGCTACATCTTTACCTAATGATAGTGTTAAAGTAGTTTTGTTAGAAAGAATAGGTTATTCTTATATTTCATTAAATCCAATTGAAGGTAAAAAATATACTACAAAAGCATTGGAATTAGCTCGAGAATTAGGCTTAACAAATAGAGAGGCTGCTTCTATTGCACTTTTGGCAGCTAATTGTTCAGCAAACTCTGAATATGATAAAGCATTGCAACACAATTTAGAGGCTATAGAAATATTTAGGTCGCTAAATAATCAGAAAGGTGTAGCAGGTGTAACTACTAATTTAAGCCAGGTTTATACTAAACTTGGTAACTATGCAAAAGCGATAGAATGCAATTTTGAAGCACTTAAAATTTATGAAGAAACAAGTGAATATAGAAATAAAGGTATTATATATGAAAATATAGCCAATATTTATTATGAATTAAAAGAATTTGAAAAAAGTAAAACGTATTATTTAAAAGCATTAAATTTATATAAAAATCATACTGTTGATGCTGATGAAGCAAGATGTTTGGGGAATTTAGCTCGTATTTATATGGAAATTCCACATTATGATACAGCAATGATTTATTTAAACAAAGCGTTTAACATTAATCAGAAAAATGGAAATAAAACAGGAGCATTAATTAATCTTTCTAATATTGGGAACGTGCATTCTAGAAAAGAAGAATATGCCGAAGCACTAGAATATCATTATAAAGCGTTAGAAATTGCCAATAATTTAGGCTTAAAAAATTTTATTGCAACAGGAAAAGGAAATATAGGAGAGGTGTATTTAAGTCAATATAAAAAAAGTAGTCCGTTCAATCATAATTTAATAGATAATGCCCAAAATTATTTAACTGATGCCATAGCAATATGTGATGAGATTGACTTTAAAGCTCCTAAAGTTGATTTTCTAGAGAGTTTAATAGAAGTTTATGTCATTCAAAAAAACTACCAAAAAGCTTACCACCTGATAAATAAAAAAATAGCTATAAATGATTCGTTATATTCATTAGCTTCAAAAGAACAGCTTTCTAAATTAGAAACTCAACGAGAAATAGACTTAAAAGATAAAGATTTACTTATAAAAAATAAAGAGCTTGAAATCATTTCATTAAACAATCAGAAAAAATCGTTGCTTTATACTTTTGCGATTATTGTTTTAATAATTCTTTTGTTTGTAGCATTTACTTATTACAGAAAAAAAGAGAAAAAACATTATGAAGTTATTTCAGAAATAAAACAAATTCAGTCTCATGAAGTTAGAGGACCAATTGCAACCATTTTGGGTTTAATAAAATTGTTAAAAGATAAAAATAGATCGGATGAATCTAAACTAGAATTAATTGAAGGAATTGAAGAAACAACCAATAAACTTAACAATATTGTAAATCAAATAATTAACAATACTAAGAAATAAATATATACTATTATGAAATTTAATTCTATTTTGGTAATAGATGATTCTAAGTATGATTTGTTTATAGCCACAGAAATATTAAATGATTATTGTGATGTAAAGGAAGTTGTTTGTGTTGATTCGGGTCAAAAAGGATTAGCATATTTGCAATCAAAAGAAAATAAGATTGGCGAACTACCGGAGATTATTTTTTTAGATATTAAAATGCCTTTGATGGATGGGTTTGATTTTTTAAATCTTTATAATCAACTTTCAGATAAAATAAAAAATTACTGTAAAATTTATATGTTAAGCTCTTCTTTAGATCCAACCGATATAGTAAGAGCTAAGAATAATAAAGATGTAATAGATTTTATCGAAAAACCGCTTTCAGAAGAGCAGATAGGAAAGCTTTTTAATTAGCCTTTTTACTAAGTTTTTTTCGCCAAGCTGCAATTTTCTTCTTCCATTTATTTATAAAAATCTCTTTGTTTTCTTCTTCGCTGTCTTGTGTACCTATTAGTAAAGCAATAGGTTTTAGTGTGTCAAACTCTTGGCAAATTACTTTAAGCATGGCGGCAAATGGTAAGAATAATACCATGCCTGCAACTCCCCAAATAGTAGCACCAATAATTAAACTTAAAATAGTAGTTAAGGCATTAATTTTTAAACTTCCACCAACAATTTTTGGACTTAAAAAGTTATCGGTAATCAACTGAACTGCCCAAAAAAGTATAGCAACTTGTACTCCCATGAAAAAAGAATTATACGCCATCATGGTATATAAAATTGGAATTATGGCGCCAAATGCAGTTCCTATGTAAGGAATGATAGAAAGTGTTGCTGCAAAAAATCCAAATAAAAATGGATGGTCAACGCCAATTATCATTAATCCAAAACTATTAGCTAACCCAATAATAATAATGAGTAAAATCATTCCAAATAAATATTGTTGACCAACTTGTTGGATAGATTTTAACATCTTGAATATACGGTTGTGGTTCTCTTTTGCTGCAAAAGCTACAAAACCTTTAGTTAAACCTTTTCGGTAAATTAAAATTAAAAAGGTGAAAATGATGGTAGCAAATAAGCCTGTTATAAAATTAGCAGTACTGTTAAATGTTTGTTGGGCTAATGCTCCTGCAGTTTTTTGAAGCCAACCTCGGTTTTCCTCCAATAATTGATCCTTGTTTAAATCTTCAACAAAATTGATGTTATTATTAATGTAAACCGTTGCGTTAGCAATTACATCTAACACTTTTTCTTGAAAATCTGTTAGCTCTTTAGATAAGCCTATAAGTTGTGCCGAAAAGATATAAATACCTCCGCTTAATACTAAAAATACGATAAAAATAGATAAAAAGGCAGCAATTAAATCGTTCATTCCCCATCGTTCAAACCGTTTAGTAAGCGGAAATAAAATAAAAGATAAAAACAAAGCAAAAGCTAAGGGAATAAGAATAGATTTTGCAAAAATTAGCACAACAAAGACCAAACAACTCGTTGCAAGGGCAAAAAATAACTTTTGGAAGGAGATGTTCATATTAAATTGTTAGTTCTTATTTGCTCAAAGATAAGTAAAGTTTTAACGTCTTTTCTGTGTAATTTTGTTGACTATTTAATTTTAATATACAATGGCTTCATCTCAATTTAAAAAATTCGGTATTTTAATAGCAATTTTAGTATTACCATCTTTATTTTATTTATTGCTTTATACCGGAGAGCATAACTTTACTAAACTGGCAATTTATGGCAATAAAACTGCCGTTGAAAATGCAGATGGAAGCTTTGACACTACTTACCATCAAATTCCTTATTTTGAGTTTATTAATCAGGATGGTAAAAAAGTTACTCGAGATGATATGTTGGGCAATGTGTATGTAGCTGATTTCTTTTTTGTTACCTGCCCCACCATTTGTCCTAAAATGACAACCAATATGAGGTATGTACAAGACAAGTTTTCCGACAGAAAAGAGTTGAGGTTTTTGTCAATAACTGTAAACCCGGAAGCAGATTCTGTGCCTATACTTAAAGAATATGCTAAAAAAGTACATGCCAACACTGATAATTGGGATTTTGTAACCGGAAATAAAGATGAAATTTATGACATTGCTTTTAATGGTTTTTTTGTAAATGTTGCTAAAGATTCTATTGCCGAAGGAGGTTTTTTACATTCTCAACTGCTTATTTTAGTGGATAAACAAGGTAGGGTAAGAGGTTATTTTGATGGAACAGTATTTTCTGAGATGAAAAAAGATTTAACAGATGCTATTGATATTCTTTTCAGAGAAGAGGCAGTTCCGTTAAAAGGTAACAACAAAAATAAAATAGAACAGAAGAAGGAGTGAGGTTTGAAGATGGAAGTGAGGAGAATTATTAATAACGATTAACTAATTACAGTACCTATTAATTAATAAATAAACACTACCTAATCCTAACTCTCCTGCTCTGCTGAGGTCTTTACAGGCTTGTTCGTGGTTATTTAAGATAAGTAAAATTAACCCTCGATTCAAGTAAGCTTCAGAAAAACTATTATCTAACTCAATAGCAACACTAAAATCTTCAATAGCTTTAATATATTTTGATAATTGAAAATATAAAATCCCTCGATTAAAAGCAGCATATTTAAAAGCAGGATTTAGTGCTATAGCTTTGTCGTAATCTTTAATAATCATATCAATATTAATGTTCGAATTTTCTGATTCGTTAAGCATTTGATGAAATAAATTGGCACGAGCAAAATAAGCTAAGTAATAGTTTTTATCAATGTGCAAGGACTTGTTAAAATCTAAAATGGCCTTTTCGTGTTGTTTTAAAGAAGCATAAATAACTCCTCTCTGAATGTATAATTCAGCATTATTAGGGTTTTTAGCGATTTTATCATTAATAAAACGCAGCTTTTTTTCTTTTAATGGAATGGCTACAACTTCTTTATCTTCCATTTTTAGAATAAAGTAAGGTGTATACGATTTATAGCTTTCGTTCCACGAATCAATTACTTGCTTGTTCTTATTTTGAGCTAACAGACTAATATAATAGGGAGATGATAAGGAAATGGTTTGATCGCTATATTTGGTAACATTTTCGTTGGTATTATTGCTAAACGAAGTTAATCGGGCTAAAAACTCTTCTTCAACCTGTTTTAAACTATCTGTGGCATTGCTTTTAGTTTGATTAATCAATTGAGCCGTCTCTAAATCGGTTTCTGCTTTACTAATGTTTCCCAATTGTCTGTAAATATTACTTCTTAGTTTGTATCCATCCACAAAATCGGGATAAAGTGCTATTGCTTGTTCTACATCTGCTAAACTTTCTTTGTATTTTTTTAGCTGATTAAAAATGGCTGCTCGGTTATAGTAAGCCAAAATATTGTTTGGGCTCAAGAAAATAACTTTATCGTAATCTTTTAATGCATTTTTATAATCATTTTTTTCGGCATACAAAATGGCTCGATTGTAATATGCTGTAGCTGATTCAGGCGAAATGCTAATCACTTTTGATAAACTTTTTAAGGCTTCATCATTTTGTTCGAGTTTTATAAAAATCATGGCTTGTTGAAAATAAGCATAGGTATTATCGGGTTCAATTTGTAATGCAATTTGAATATTGGTTTGAGCAGTATCGTAATTTCCTAAATAGTAGTGTGCAGTTGCTTTACGTACATAAGAGGAAGCATTGAATTTATTATTTTCCAATATTAAATCAAAATCGGCAATGGCTTCTCGGTATTGTTTGTTCCCCAATTTCGACATGCCTCTAATAATATACGTCAGTTCTTTTCTAGAACCATAATGAATGGCTTTATTACAATCGTCTATGGCTTTGTCATATTGGTTGAGATAACTGTAAACCAGTGCTCTATTTAAATAAATATCTGGATTTATAGGATTAAGTTCAAGTGCTTTATTAAAATCTTCAAAAGCACCATCATAGTTTTTTAGTCGCTCACGAGCCGAACCTCTAATAATGTATAAATCTGTTTTTAAAGGGCGTAGTTTAATGGCTTCAGTAAAATCCATTTCTGCTCCGGCAACATCACCAAGCTCAATTTTAGCAATACCTCTGTAATAATAAGGTTCGTAGTTAGGAGGATAGTTTTCAATAACATAATTAAATTTTTGTATAGCACTTTCATATTGTTTTTCAGAAAGTTCCAATCTACCTACCAGTAGTTTGTTTTCTGTTTTTAATTGTGAAAAACCGGTGAAGGTAAACAGCATTAAAAAAACTAGGACAATCAAATTTAAACTACTTGAAGAAGTAGCAAAAAAAGAATTTTTATGTTGAAATTGGCTGATAGGGTAGTATGTTAAATTACCTGTGTAACGTTTGTGTTAAACTATTATTTCATATGTAAATAATATTCTTTTTTATATGTTATATGGAATACGCCATTTTATCTTTATCTCTAGTTGTATGCTTTTGTGCGTGGCTATTTTAAATTATACAAAAAGATTAATTTTTTATCGCCTACTACCAAATTAAGAGTGTTGTCGTTGTTGATATCGTCAATCATAAACGGAGTAGAACCATTTAATGGAAAATCGCTTTCAATTGTTCCGGCATCGTTAATTAAATAAATAGTTGAAGCTGTAACTACACCAATTTTTTTGCTTTTATCGGGTAAAGAAAATAGTAATGGCTGATGTGTGATGGTTTCCGGAATTTCCGTTTTAAATAACTGGTTGGCTGAGTTATCACTTACAATTACTTGATTTTCTAACGCAAAAATATGACTGCTTGAATTAGCTGTAGGACTAATATTTGTAGGGCTAAAACTGTAAAAACCTGTTTTGTTTTCGGAAATAAGTTTTAGCGTTTCTAATTTATCGTTGAAAAACAATTTTACCACATTGCCCGAGGAATCAGCACAAATTAAGTAAGAAGCAGCCAAGTCTTTTTCTACTTTTAAGAACAGCTCGTTGGCAGTAGCAGGTAAGGTAGATTTTAACTGTAAACGGTCTTTACCATTTCGTTGAACTACTTTTATACTTCCGTTTTTGGTTGGAATTACAATATAATCTTTGTTTCCAATAATAAAATGTTTGATAATTCCACTTGGCGAGCTTTTAGAAGCGTCATAATCCCAGCCTTTTACCAAATCGCCATTACTATCATAATTATAAACAATGTTGTTGCTGCAGCCAATTAAAATACGGTAGTTTCTGTTGTTATCATAATCTAAGGGACTAACAGGAGTAGTAGCTTCGGCCTTAAGTTCAACAGGGAATTTATTTACATTTTTACCATTTCTGTCGAGCAGATAAATTTTATTTTTAGTAGAAAATAGCAGCTGTAACTTGTTATTTTTAAAGATATCTATTTGATGTATTTGTCCGTGAATACGTTCGCTAAGTTGTTTTGTCCACAATATTTTACCATTGGTGCTTATGAGGTATAGTTTATTATTTACATCCTGAACAATTATCTCTTTGGTTTGTGTGTGATGATTTAATACAATTTGTGGAGCAGTGGCAGTTGTGGTATCCAGTAAAACCTCCCATAATGTCCGGGTATCTTGTTTATAAACAGGATTGTATTTAAAATAGATATTGTTGTAAAACAATTGGTCTTTTTGTGGTGAAACTTGAAAAGCAATGGCTTCAAACTTTCTTATAAATTCAATGTTGCTATCAATTTCGGGGATAAACGGTTCATCCATAAATGTTTTGTACCAATGTACAGAACGAGCAATGTTGTTATACACAAATATAGAAGCACTACTAGATAACTGGTCGCTAAATGCTTGGAAGTTTTCATCTTTTTTCAGTGTTTTTTCAGCAACATAGTTTTTGTAAAATTCATTAATGCCGGTTTCGGTTTCTCCAAAAACTAAATAATCATCAATAAATAAATAATAAGGCTGATTAATATCGAAAAAAGGTTTGCCAAAAAGTTGGCTAAAATGCAATTGAAAATTTAATTGTTGAGGAATTTGCTCATTTTCTGTTGTGGCTTGTAAATTTGTTTTTTGTTGAATTGCGTTTAAATTTTCTTTGGCTTTTTCTAAGCTGTTTACTCGGAAAAGTACAAACCTGTTTCCCATTAAATCTTTATTAAGTGGTTCGGTAATTACAAATGCTAATTCATTGCCTACATTCGCTACTAATTCTGCTTCTATATCAATAGCATGAGCTCCACTTATGGCATCAATATATTTTTCGTAGTCAAAATAAGTGTTGTTTTGTTTTAACCAAGACTTTCTGTTTTTAAAAAACTTTTCGGAATTACTAAAACTGTAATAATATAAAAAAGCAGTATTAGCGGGAATAACACCGGTAAGGTTAATTTTTGGTCCGCCCAAGGTATTGGTTTGATCTGCAAAAAGCGAAAGGAAAGAGTTTTGTTGGGCATCTACAGAGGTAAACCCATTTAACATAATGGAATTAGATTTTAAGGTAATATCCAACGCACTCCACGAGGCATAATTGGTAGCTTTTGCTATTTTTTCTTTATGTTGTTGATGAACAGGTTGAGCTAATAATTTGGGTAATCGTTGGTGATTAATAAAAATATTTCCGTCAGGTACTTCTCCCGTAGTACTTAAAATGGTATTAAAAGCTTGGTCATTTAACAATGAGGTTTTGCTTTTTAGCTGACGAATAACATCTTCAATTAGCAATGAGCTGTGGCTAATGGCAAAAATGGATTTATCAAAAGCAAAAAACAATTTTTCATCATTTTTAGTGATGCTGTAAATGTTTTTTCCATCATAATTTCTTGCAGATGGGTTAATTTTAAGTTTGGACTTTAGCAAGGTCAACACATTTTTTTCATCAATGTTGGGTAGGGTAGAAAAGTAAAAAACAAAGTCGTAACTGTTGGCACCCGATAAGTGCATGGACATTAACATCGATTTTTCGGAAAGTACCGTACTTATTTCATTAATGGCTAATACCGAATCTAAAAAATGGGCTTGTTGTTTAATGGATTTAAAAGTGGAGGTATTGTTGGTGAGTTCTTCCCAAATAATATTGGTAGAAGCAATTTTTTTATAAAAAGCCGTAATGTTTTTTTCTTTTAACAGCAACGCAGCATTTTGCGGAACAGCTATAATGGCATTGCTAGAAATAGGTTGTTTAACGTTTTTATAAAAATTATAGCCAATAAAACCAACGGCTCCCAATAACAAAACAAAAATTAAGATTAATATTTTTTTTGTCATAACAGTTTTAAATTCACAAGGTGTATATTAACTGCTAAAATTAAGTAGATATATAGCCCCCAACATGCTATTAATGATGAAACAATTAACAACCCAACGTTAATACAGTTGTTGTGTTAATATTTGATAGAAGTAGTTGGAAGTAGGGGGTGAGGGTTTTCGTAACGGTAAATTGTATGAGTAGTGGCAGATTGCGTGGCACTTACCTGTCAAACCGCTACGCAGTTTGAGCGGGTTACAAACCTTGATATTTACCACATCGCCTGCCATTACTTATACAAAATGTTATAGCCCGTACTTGATTTCTTGTCTTAATATTTTGTCTTTATATAGATTCTCCCGTATCACTCTAATTCTTCTCCAAGATTCAATTCCTTTATCATCTAGTTTCCCATTTGCATAGCCTTCCTTTGTAATGTTTTCATTTAGAATATTTAATATGGGAATTATGCCATTCTCAAAAAAGAAATCTAAATGCTTAGTCAATTTGTAACTATCAATATTTAGTATTTCATAGAATTTATCAATCTTACTTTTAGGAACTGAAAAATGACCAATTGGAAAAAGTTCAATAGTGACAGATTCTTCTTTGTCTCTTTTTTGTTTTTTTTCCAAATCATCAAACTCCTTCATTTCTTGAACGAGTGTATCATATTCTTCTCTATCTGATTTCGATTTTTCAACCGTATTTTTAATTAGGTGTTTTACTTTATCTTCTGTAGTTCCTCCATTTATAAGGAATTCAAGTTTTTGCTTCTGCTCTTTTAAATTGTAAAATTCAACCAATGCTTGTATCTCATTAATAATTTGCTCGGCTTCATTTTGCTTTTTTGCAAATTTCAACACTTCATATTTAGTCGATAATGTTGCAATCAAGTTTTCAATATGATAAAGACCTTTATAATTGTCTGAAATTTTATTCAGATTCTTAATCATCTGCTCTAACTGCTCAGAATTGTCAATATGAATCGAATCGGGGAAGTCTGGTATTGTTTTTTCAAATTTAACTAGTGAAGTATAGACTATAAGTTCAAACCGAACCTTAACTTCATTAAGTTTACACATATTGAAAGCAAAGATGTCTTTTTTATCGACTATTTCTTTGTTCAATTCTTGATAGAAATTCTCCCATTGAGTGTTCTTATACATCCAATCTCGTGCACCTTCAATTCTTAATTTTTTATTTGGTCCATTTTCAATTTCTAAGGCATTTATTAAAGCAATAGATTGAAAATGTTCCATGTTTATTTTTGAACCCCAAAACAATAGATATTCACAACTCGCAATAAATCTAATATTTGAACTTATTTCTTTATTGTTTATAATTGAGAACATTTCATTTTTAAATTCATTGAACCCATTTTCGTTTAATGAATTGAAATACTTCTCTTTTGCTTGTTCTATTTGGATATAGTATTGTAAATGTTCCGATTGTTTTAATGAATTGATTATTTCTAGATATTCTTCTTGCTTTATAAACCCAATTGAATATTTAACTAATGCATCAAAATATTTTAGGTGTTCAACTAAATGATTTGGTAATAACTCTTTTTCTCGGTTAGCCTTTTGAAAAAATGCAAGAGAATCAAATAAATTGGATGTATAATATGCGGCAATTCCAACTGTTAAATTGTACAAAGGAGACGTAATATCTCCAGAAATTCTTTCATTTAGCAAAATAACATCTTTGGATTTTCCTTCATTAATTATAGTTAATCCAATTTTTTCAACTAAATCTACAATTGATGTTTCATCAGTTACCTTGTATTCTGAAGTAATTGAAACCTTTTTTGTTAAATCTCCACTTTTAACAATATGAAGCTTCTCTATTATTTCTCGTGTTGCAAAAAGTCTCTTTTTAACTTCTTCATAAATTTCATCAATTCCTTTTGCAGTTAGAATCTCTGAAGCATGTAGAACATGTGAATCCTGCTTATTCCAGTCTTTATGTTTATTAGAAAGCTCAGCAATAAAATCGTTTAACTGTCTGTAGTAGAATGTATCATTTTGTTTCACATAGCAAATGTAGTAAGCTGGAATACCTGCGTTTAGCAAATATTGAACATTTGAGGTATCAATCTGCCAACTATATGAACCGTCTGTGTTTGGAGTTTTTGTTTCAGTTGCTTTTAGTTGAACAATAAAACGAAAATTTGTGTATTTGTTTTTGTACTTTAGTTCTATATTTAAGTCTAGTCCTTTGTCTCTGTAAATTTCTTCTCGAACTTCGAATAGTTTAACATCAAATAATGGTCGCAATTTATCTTTTGATATTTGTTCAAGTTCTTCCTTTTCAGAACCCTTTGGTAATTTTATTTCATCAAGTTTATTCATAGTTGCAATCTCTTTTTGTATGGGCTATAACTTGTGTATATATACACCTTTGGTATACATGTCTAACTAAGTTTAGGTAGATATATCTACCTTTTGGTTCTTTTTTACGTTTTCAAAACTATAGAAAATTCACTTTCTGTAAGCCAATAGTTTTTCTACGTATTTACCAATAATATCAAACTCAAGGTTTACGGTATTGCCGGCTTTTAGAGTTTTAAAAGTGGTATGCTCAAACGTATAGGGAATAATACAAACAGAAAATTGTGCGCGTTGAGCATCTACCACAGTTAAGCTCACACCGTTTATGGTAATAGAACCTTTTTCTACAGTAATGTGGTCTTTTGCTTCGTGGGTAATGGTAAACATCCAGCTGCCATTTTCTTCTTTAATAGATTTACAAACACCTGTTTGGTCAACATGTCCCTGCACAATATGTCCGTCAAACCTACTGTTTGCTGCCATAGCTCTTTCTAAATTAACTAAGCTCCCAATGGTTAAATCTCCTAAGTTGGTTTTTGCTAAAGTTTCTTTAATGGCGGTAACGGTGTAAACATCATCTTTAATATTAATAACAGTTAAGCAAACACCATTGTGAGAAACACTTTGGTCAACTTTAAGTTCTTTTGTTAATGCACTTTTAACCGAAAAATGGATGTTGTTGCCTTCTTTTTCAATACTAACAATTTGCCCTAAATCTTCTATAATTCCTGTAAACATACTATGGTTTTGATACGCCTTTATTTCTGAGTAAAGTTACAAAACCTTTAATGATTCTCGGTTTTGTTCCTTCAAGGGTGAGTTCATTTACTTTGCATAAATAATAATAGGTTCCATCAGGAACATCGGCTCCATTGTCTTTGTGGGAGCCATCCCATTTAAAATCGGGTTCGGTAGCTTTGTAAATAACTTGTCCCCAACGATTAAAAATTTCTAAATCTATGGAACCAATATATTTAAAAGGAAAAGCTTGGAAAAAGTCATTCATGCCATCACCACCCGGAGTAAATATGTTAGGTAAGTCATAATTCGGACAGTTATCTACACAAACGGAATCGCTAAAAGCACTTTCGTTGCCCACAGAGTCAATACCTGTAATTACATAACATCCGGCAATAGAAAATAAATTGCTATGTAAATAATTGGAAATATTATTGTCATTAATAGTGGCAATTAATACATAATCGCCATCAAGGGAATCTTTTTTGTAAAGATTAAAACTCAGCACATCATCAGCACAAGAGCCAAAAGAGGTTTGCCAATTCAGTTCGTTTTGTTGTAAATCACAATCGGCATTAATAGTTAATATAGGCGGACAAGGTTTAACATTGTCTATTGGTTGCCCACAAATTTCTTGTGAGTAGTTAATGATAGGAAATACGATATCGGGAGAGGAATATCCACCAATACTTTTTACTTTGTAGCAATAGGTTGTTAGGTTAGATAACCCGGTATCTGTATAAGTAGCGTTAGAAGTAATGTCCAATGAGTCAAAAAGTAAGGTAGTAGTATTTTGTCTGTAAATTACATGTTGTGTATTTGTCCAAGGTACATTTTCATTCCAAACTAAGGTTAATTGATTGTCTGAAGGTACTAACGTAAGATAAATAGAAGAAGCGACAGTAGATTGCCCCATCAATTCTCTTGTTCCATTAGTTAAATTGTAAATATCAACACGATAATAATATTGAAAGTCTTTGGTGTTGAGGTTAATGTCGGTATAAGTTGTGTCATTAATGGTTGCGGTAGAATCTATCAGCACCATGTTGCTCATACTTTGAACACCTCTATAAATTAAGTATCGGTAAGGTCCGGGATAGATGGTAGTATTATGATCTGTTGGTTTCGACCATTCTACATAAATATCACCGGTGCTTACATCTGTTGAGTTTACACTTACATGAGTGATGATAGGCACATTTTTTTCTAATTGTCCACAAGCTTCATCAGATGCTATACTTTTAGCTCCATCGGGATAGATAGCATAAACCCTATAGCAATAATCTTCACCGGGAATTAAACCTTGTCCTTGGTTATTGTCTGTGTAAGTAGTGTCGTTTACATTATTAGTTTGCCCAATGTATTGATATCCTGCAATTGGAGGAATTCCTGTTTCGCAAGTACTTGGGTTCCAAGTGGAATTTCCTCTTCTTCTGTAAACATGATAGCCAATAGCATTGGTACAAGTCGGACTCCAATCTAATTTTATAGAGTTGGGCTGCACAGTAGTGGTTAAGTTTTGAATTTTCGGACCAATTACCCTAATGGTAGTGGTTTGATAATCTACTAAATTAGCCGTATGGGAATCGGTTGCTTTAAAACTTACATAATAAGGTGTTTTTCTAACATTAGAGCAATTGGTTGACCAAGTAAAGGCTCCGGTAGTAGATGTTGAAGGGGCTGTAACCTGTTGGAAATTGGCAGCATTAGGTAAACTATAAGGAATTCCTGTTGAGGTAAGCGTAACTGCTGAACTTCCTGTTGCAAATATATTAAAACCTAAAAAGTCTCCTGCAATAATACAAGTATCACTAACGGTAGTAATATCGGGTGGTGGCGGACAATTGGGGTAAACTGTAATTTGCATATCTCTTAGAATTGCTCCAATTCGTTGTCCGTTTCTAAATTCTTCTATTAATATGGCAATATTAAATTCACCGGCCATTGTTGGGGTGTTCCAAATTAAATCTCCGTTCGCACTATTTATGGTTAAAAAATTAGAAGCGTTAGGTAAGGTATAACCCGGAATCAAAGCTCCACCTTGCGCTCTACTTCTATCAATAGAATAATATAAACTATCTCCATCGGGGTCAACTGCTCCGGGATTGTGTATATAAATTTGATTTACACAAGCATTATCAATTGGAGGATTAAGTAACACCGGAGAATTATTTATTCCCTGAAAAGGATTGATGTATAGTTTTGTTTCTAAATAAAAAACAATGTTTACCGAGTTGGGTATGTTGATAATGTTTTCATTTCTGTTAGGATCTTCAACACTAATGATATAAGGACTTGGGCTAGGTCCGGGGTAAGTATGTCTGCCAACATAAATGTTTTTATTGATGTCGTTTCCTAAAAAAACTTTACTAATTCTGTCTATAGAATCTACAGGAGAGTTGTCCCCCCATGAAATGGGTAATTCCGGTCTGTCGGCAGGACTTTGATCTCTGGTGTAAGTAGTTACCATTATCTCATAAGTTAAGCCAGAAACGTGTGTGTAGGTAATTTCTCCTGCACGGTTGTGAGTGGCATAAACGGTAGCAGAAATTACCAACAGAAATATGAGTAATAGTTTATTCATCTTGAAAATTGAGATATAAAATTAAGCATTTTTGTGTTTATACCTGTAGTACATGAAATAATTTAAACGATAAAGTTTTTCTGACAGATAAATCTTTTCTTTTTTAAACAAAAAGTAATTTTTATTAACAATCAAATAAAAATGAGCTTTTTACAATAGGTCAAGGTTTTTAATATCCCTAATTTCGCAGTTCAATTTTTTCAAAAACCAAAAATTAACGCTAAAATGAGTCAAAAAAAGATTAAAAACGCTTTAATATCAGTATTTCACAAAGATAATTTACAACCAATTGTAGAGAAACTAAACCAATTAGGCGTTACTATTTATTCTACCGGAGGAACACAAAGTTTTATAGAGGAGTTAAAAATTCCGGTTATACCTGTTGAAGAACTTACTTCTTACCCTTCCATTTTAGGAGGAAGAGTAAAAACCTTACACCCTAAAATTTTTGGAGGAATATTAAACAGAAGAACGTTGGCAGAAGACCAAACACAAATTGCTGAATATGACATTCCCGAAATAGATTTAGTAATTGTTGATTTATATCCGTTTGAAGATACGGTAAAGTCAGGAGCTTCGGAGCAAGACATAATTGAAAAAATTGATATAGGTGGAATCTCTTTGATTAGAGCAGCTGCCAAAAATTTTGCAGATGTAATTATTGTTTCCTCAAGAGAACAGTATAGCGACTTTTTAACGTTGTTAAATGAGAAAGGTGGAAATTCAGCTATTGAAGATAGAAAAAACTTTGCTCAACAAGCTTTTGATGTGTCTTCGCATTACGATACTGCTATTTTTAATTGGTTTAACCAAGACAGCACCATTGTTTTTAAAGAAAGTATTAGAAAAACGCAAGCCTTAAGATATGGAGAAAATCCACATCAAAGAGGATTTTTCTGCGGAGATTTAGATGAAATGTTTACCAAATTACATGGTAAAGAACTTTCGTATAATAATTTACTTGATGTAGATGCTGCTGTTAATTTAATTGCAGAATATGAAAATGCAGCACCAACTTTTGCCATTTTAAAACATAATAATGCTTGTGGATTAGCTACTAGAAATATGCTTTTACAAGCGTGGAATGATGCTTTGGCAGCTGACCCTGTTTCTGCCTTCGGAGGAATTTTAATTACCAATAAAACCATAGATGAAGCTACAGCAAAAGAAATCAATAATTTATTTTGCGAAGTAGTAATAGCTCCTGATTTTGAAACTGCTGCCCTGGAAATACTAAAAGAAAAGAAGAATAGAATTTTATTAAAACAAAACCAAGTAGCTTTACCTAAAAAAACCTTCAGAACAATTTTAAATGGTGTATTGGTTCAAGATAAGGACATGATTACTGCTCAACCAAGCGAGTTTACAACAGTAACTAAAAAAGCACCGACAGCAACAGAAATTAATGATTTGGTTTTTGCTAATAAATTGGTAAAACACACGAAATCAAATACCATTGTATTGGCAAAAGGAGAACAACTGTTGGCAAGTGGCACAGGGCAAACTTCTAGAGTGGATGCCTTGCGTCAGGCAATACACAAAGCAAAAAGTTTTGGTTTTGATTTAAATGGAGCTGTAATGGCATCCGATGCCTTTTTTCCTTTTCCTGATTGTGTGGAAATTGCCCACAACGAAGGAATTACTGCTGTTATTCAGCCCGGAGGTTCTATAAAAGACAGTGAATCTGTGGCTTACTGCGATGCAAATAACATGGCAATGGTAACAACAGGCATCAGACATTTTAAACATTAAAAAAATAAACAAAATAATGTTTACAGTTCTTACAACTTTAAAAAATAATCACCGTTTAATTTCATACATTTACCGTATCATTTAATTTTTATCAACATGGGTTTATTTAATTTTTTAACACAAGAGATTGCCATCGATTTAGGAACAGCCAATACATTAATTATCTATAACGACAAAGTGGTAGTTGACGAACCATCAATTGTGGCTAAAGATAGAATGACCGGAAAAATTATAGCCGTAGGAAAAAAAGCCATGCAAATGCACGGTAAAACCCATGAAGATATTAAAACCATTAGGCCTTTAAGAGATGGTGTGATAGCAGATTTCGATGCTGCTGAACACATGATTAGAGGAATGATTAAAATGATAAACCCAAAAAAACAACTTTTTGCTCCTTCACTTAAAATGGTAATTTGTATTCCATCCGGTATTACCGAAGTGGAAAAAAGAGCGGTAAAAGATTCTGCAGAACATGCTGGAGGTAAAGAGGTTTATTTAATTCATGAGCCTATGGCAGCGGCAATAGGTATTGGAATTGACGTGTTGGAGCCAATGGGAAATATGATTATTGATATAGGTGGAGGGACTTCAGAAATTGCTGTTATTGCTTTGGGAGGAATAGTGTGCGATAAATCTATTCGTGTTGCCGGAGATGATTTCACCAATGATATTGTGGATTACATGAGAAGACAACACAATTTATTAATTGGAGAACGTTCTGCTGAGCAAATAAAAATTGAATGTGGTTCTGCGTTAACAGAATTAGATAACCCACCGGAAGATTACGCAGTACAAGGTAGAGATTTAATGACGGGAACACCAAAAGAGATTACGGTTTCTTATACAGAAATCGCTCATGCATTAGACAAATCTATTGCTAAAATTGAAGAAGCTGTTTTAAATGCGTTGGAAATGACTCCCCCGGAGCTTTCGGCAGATATATTTAAAACTGGTTTATATTTGGCTGGTGGAGGCTCTATGTTAAGAGGTTTAGATAAAAGAATTTCTATGAAAACTAAATTACCTGTACATATTGCTGAAGATCCATTGAGAGCAGTAGCAAGAGGAACTGGTATAGCTCTTAAAAACATAGATAAATTACCTTTCTTAATAAAGGATGTTAAAGCATAAATCAATAGTGATAATCAATACAGTAAATGAGAAATTTTATACAATTTCTAGTTAAAAATTCATTTGTTTTTCTATTTCTCTTTTTAGAAGTTATTGCTTTTGCCTTGTTGATTAAAAACAATAATTACCAAAACTCAAAATTCTTTAACTCTTCCAACTATTTAGTAGGGAACCTTTATGAGTCAGTTTCCAATGTTACAGATTATTTTAATCTGAAAACTACCAACTCAGAATTGGCTCAGCATAATGCAGAGTTGCTTTCAGCAAATATTAATTCCTTTACTAAAATTTATGGGAATACTATTTTAATTAATGATACCAGTTATTTTCAAAAATATGTTTATACCTCTGCAAAGGTGATTAATAACTCTACCAACCAAAGAGAAAACTACATTACGTTAGATAAAGGAGCTATAAACGGAATTAAACCTGGAATGGCGGTGGTAAACAGTAATGGAATTGTAGGAATAGTAAAAAATGTATCTCCTAATTTTAGCTCTGTTATTTCTTTATTGCATCAAAAAATGTCGATAAGTGGTAAATTAAAAAAATCTGAATATTTTGGTTCTGTTATTTGGGATTCTGATGAAAACAACCATCGTACAGCTACTTTAAAAGAAATTCCTAATCATGTTGAGATACAAAAAGGAGATACTATTCTTACCAGCGGTTTTTCAGCAATCTTTCCGGAAGGATTACCTATCGGAACAGTTCAATATTTTGATGTACCTAAAGGAAGTAATTTTTACAATATAATAATTGAGCTTACTACAGATTTTAAGCAGTTATCACATGTTTATGTGGTAAAATCGCTTCAAAAAGAAGAATTAGATAAATTAGAAGGATTAATCCCAAAAGATGTTAATTGATATTATAAAACATAGCACCCGCTTTTTAGCCTTACTTTTGTTACAAGGGTTAGTGTTGAATAATATAGAATTGAGTGATTATATTAATCCGTTTTTATATGTTTTATTTATTTTATCATTGCCATTGTATGCTTCAAAATATTTGGTTTTAGCATTAAGTTTTGTAATGGGAATTTCCATAGATATTTTTTCTAGTACTTTAGGAATGCATACTGCAGCATGTGTTTTTATGGGATTTTTAAGACCTTATATTTTAAAAATATTAGAACCCAGAGATGGTTATGAAAACAATTTTTCAGTAAATATAGCAGATATGGGAATGAAGTGGTATGCTATTTATGTGGTAATTATGGTTTTTACACATCATTTGTTTCTATTTTATGTAGAATCCTTTTCTTTTAGTCAGTTTTTTTCAACCTTTGGAAGAGCATTGGTAAGCACCATTTTTACCTTACTACTAATAAGTATTACACAGTTGTTTTATTATAAGCCAAGTAAAAAAAGAAGATGAACAACTTGACGCATAGGAAATACATTGTTGGAGCTATTTTCAGTATCATTTGTTTGATTTTTATTATTCGTTTGTTCAACGTTCAAGTAGTTAATAATAAATACAAGCTCGATTCTGATAATAATGTGCTACGTGTTATTACCGAATATCCGGCAAGAGGGTTGGTGTATGATAGAAATGCAGAATTGCTTGTTTTTAATGAGGCTGCTTATGATTTAATGCTTATTCCGGGACAACTAAAAGAAATTGACACCAACCTTTTTTGTAATCTTTTTGCTATCACCAAAGAAGATTTTTTAGCAAAATATACTAAAGCCAAAAGCTATTCTCGTTACAAACCTTCTATTTTTGAAAAAGAACTTTCTGCAGCAACTTACGGAAATGTACAAGATCAAATGTATAAATTTCCCGGATTTTTTGTACAAACCAGAACATTAAGAAAATATCCTAAAAATAATGCAGCCCACGTGTTAGGTTATATTGGGGAAGTAAATAATGCCATCATTGAGAAAAATAGCTACTATAAATCTGGCGATTATATTGGTAAAAGCGGATTAGAACTCGCTTACGAAGAATTATTGAGAGGAAAAAGAGGAGTTAGAAAAATTTTAGTTGATGTACATAACAGAGAAAAAGGAAGTTATAATGATGGTTTAGAAGATACACTTTCTGTTGCCGGACAAACCATTTATTCTTCTTTAGATGTTGATTTACAAGCATATGGAGAAGTTTTAATGCAAAATAAAATAGGTAGTGTGGTTGCTATTGAACCTCAAACAGGAGAAATTTTATGTTTGGTTTCTTCTCCGGGTTATGACCCTAATTTGTTAGTGGGGAGATCTATAAAGACTAATTACCCTATTTTGACTAAAGATAGCTTAAAGCCTTTATTTAACAGGGCTACTATGGCTCAATATCCTCCCGGTTCAATTTTTAAAACCATTCAGGCACTTATTGCCATGCAAGAAGGTGTAATTACAGAAAATTCAAGTTTTCCTTGTATAAGGAGTTTAGTAGGATGCCATAACCACCCAACAGCTTTGAATGTAGCGGCTTCTATAAAAATGTCGTGCAACCCTTATTATCATCAAGTTTTTAAACGACTTATTCAGCAAAATAAAGCTAAAAGCATTTTTAAAGATAGTCAAATAGGGTTGGCAAAATGGGCAACCAATGTCAAAAAATTTGGTTTTGGAGGAACATTAGAAACAGATATTCCCGGAGTTAAAAATGGGTTAGTACCGGGAGTAGATTTTTACAACAGATGGTATGGAGAAGGTAGGTGGGCTTTTAGCACCATTTTTTCTTTAAGTATTGGACAAGGGGAATTGGGTGTGATTCCTATTCAGATGGCAAATTTAGCTGCTATTATTGCTAATAAAGGGTATTATTATCCGCCTCATATTTTAAAGAAAATTGAAGGGGTTGATACCATTCCTAACTTATTTACTACTAAACAATATGTGGGAATTGATAGTGTTTATTTTAATCCGATAATACAAGGAATGCTTGCTGTAGTTGATGAACCCGGAGGGACAGCTAGAAGAGCTAAAATTAATGGTATTTCTGTTTGTGGTAAAACAGGTACAGCTCAAAACCCGCATGGTGAAGACCACTCAGTATTTATTGCTTTTGCTCCCATGGAAAACCCGAAGATTGCTATTGCTGTTTATGTAGAGAATTCGGGGTTTGGTGGTACTTGGGCTGCTCCAATTGCCAGTCTGATGATGGAACAATACCTTACAGACAGTATTAGTGATAAACTAAAGGAAAAAAGGATTTTAGAAGCGAATTTATTAAACGTTAAGCCTAAAAAATGAGAAATAGAACCAATGTATTTACTAATCTTGATTGGGTAACCATACTCACCTATTTGGTATTGGTTATTATTGGTTGGCTTAGTATTTACGCTGCGGTATATAATGAAGAACACAGTAAAATTTTTGATCTTTCTCAACGATATGGGAATCAGCTGTTATGGATAGGTTTGTCTTTGTTGTTAGCATTAATAATTTTAATGATTGAAGGAAGTTTTTTTACTTCGTTTGCTTACCCCATTTACGGACTTATAATATTAATGTTGATTGGTGTTCTACTCTTTGGAGCAGAAATTAAAGGAGCAAAATCGTGGTTCAGAATTGGCAGTTTTGCCATACAGCCTGCCGAATTTGGCAAGTTTGCTACTGCTTTGGCGTTAGCTAAATTCCTATCTGTTTTGGGGATTAACATGAAAGATTTAAAAACCAAAGTTACAGCCATTGCTATTGTTATACTTCCGATAATACTAATTCTTTTACAAAATGATACTGGTTCCATGTTGGTTTATTTTTCTTTTGTACTTGTTTTATACAGAGAAGGACTTTCAGGAAACGTATTGTTAGCAGGGATTTATACTGCATTTTTGTTTATTACCTCTTTGTTAATGCGTATTCATACGTTTACGTTTTTTGATAAAGAAATAGGTGGAGAATTATTGTTAATACTTATTTTATTAGTTATAAGTACAGTAATTATGTATTTTACAAAAAAAATGAAAAAACTATGGATTCTTATTATTGCTGTTTTAATTTGTTCTATTGGAGTTGTTTTTAGTGTAGACTATGTATTTAACAATGTGTTAGAGCCGCATCAATCTAAAAGAATAAATGTAATGTTGGGTGTAGAATCTGATCCACAAGGAGCAGGTTATAATGTAAACCAATCCCTTATTGCTATAGGGTCAGGAGGTTTCTCTGGTAAAGGGTTTTTAAATGGAACACAAACTAAATTTAATTTTGTTCCGGAGCAAAGTACCGATTTTATTTTCTGTACCATAGGTGAAGAATGGGGCTTTTTAGGCGCATTTGTATTGGTTTCCTTGTATTTATTTCTTTTTCTACGGCTTATATTTTTAGCTGAGAGACAACGTTCTACCTTTAGTAGGATTTATGGGTACTGTGTGGCTTCTATATTGTTTTTTCACTTTTTAGTCAATATTGGGATGACCATAGGTTTAGCTCCAGTTATTGGTATTCCGTTGCCATTCATTAGTTATGGAGGTTCCTCATTATGGGCCTTTACTATTTTGTTGTTTATTTTTATTAGGTTAGATGCAGAAAGAATTTATGTGTTGAGGTAGTTTTGGTTAGAGGTTCGAAGTTAGTTGTTTGAGGTTTAATATAGTCAACTGTGTTATAGGTATACGACAAACTTCCTTATTAGACCTTTAAAAATTTAAAGACTTTGTTATCAGGTTAATAACCATTAATAAACTATTCTCGTAAATAAATCAACATTAAAAATTTAAGTTATGAAAAAACCTACTTCTATATTGATATTAGTGTTGATTACCACCTTAAATGTTGTAGCCCAAAAAAATGTATTTAAAGTACATACATTACCTTTTGTTTGGGGAGAAATGCGGTTGGGATATGAAAGAGTATTAACATCAAAACTTGCTTTGCAGTTTAATTATGGAACATTTTATGGCACAAAAATTCCCTCTCCTATTTACGAAACATCATCAGTAGAAACTTACTTTAACACGCAACCTATAAAGAACAAATTGAGTGGTTTTAGTACCAGTATAGATTTAAGAATTTATACTAAATCTGAAGCTCCTACAAGGTTTTATATTGCTCCTTACATCAAATATAACAAGTATAATGTTACTGCTTCGGCAAGTTTCGAATATTCAGCAGACACTTCTGAATACAATCAACTTAATCAACATCAACAATCTGTTGGAGGTTACCAAAACGGCAATTATCATTATGATGTTACCGGAACATTAGACGGTACTATTGTTCAATTTGGAGCTGGAGCTTCTATAGGAATGCAGTTTTTGGTGTCTAAGGTAATTACCATAGATTTAAACTTTTTTGGTTTAGGTGTGGAATATAACAAAGTAAATGCTGATTTAACTACCAATGTACAAGGTGTTGATTATGAAAAATGGCTGCCTTATGTGCGTGATGAAGTGGAAGACATTCCCTACATTGGTGATAACATAGAGCTTACTGCCGAACAGGATCGAATAAAAATGAAAGCCCCTATTGTTATGCCCACTTTTAGAGCTAGTATAGGAATAGGTTTTGCTTTTTAAGTGTTTTTTAATACTAATGAATAATGAAATTTACCAGTAGAAAAGACTTTTTATTTACTTCACTTCTTCTTGGAGTGATTGTGTTATTTGTTGGATTGATATTTTCACTAATATACCAAGGTAAAGATTGGTTTTGGGCTAGTTTATTGGTGTTTGCGGTTATATTTTTGTTACTTTGGATTTATTTTGACACATCCTATTTACTTACCAAGGAGCATTTGATATACAAAAGCGGTCCCATAAGAGGCAAAATTAATATTGCCGATATTAGAGAGGTAGAAGCCAACAAAACGCTTTATGTAGGTATAAAACCTGCTTTAGCTCGAAAAGGATTAATAATTAAATACAACCAATACGATGAAATCTACCTCAGTCCCAATACCAATGAAAGCTTTATTAAAAAATTGTTGGAGTTAAATGTAGGGATTAAGATAAGTTGATAAAAAATTATAATTGCCACGAATTTTATTAGTGCTATATCAAACTCTTTCTACCGTTAACTTTTTCCATTGAAAATAACCGTAAATTACAATTATGGTGTATGCAAACATCAACAATGCATAAATCTCCAATCCTCTGGTATAATATAAATAAACGGATATCCCATCGATTGCTATCCAATAAAGCCAATTTTCTATCCGTTTTATTGCCATCATATAAGTAGCAATAAAACTAAAGATGGTAGTAAATGAATCTATTAATGGTTTTTGTGCGTCTTTAAAAAAAGAAGACAATATAAAATACATTCCAAAAGAAAGAGCAGTGCCGATAAGTATGAGCAACATGTTTTTTTGTAAAGTATCTTGATAGACTTTTGTTATTACTTCTTGCTTTTTCCACATTATCCAGCCATAAATACCTGCAAAAACATAAAAAACGGACAACAAAGCTTCTGCATATAATTTAGCATATTCTATAAACAAATAGATGCTTAATAATGAACCTAGTATCCCAAAAATCCAACATGAAATTTTGTTTTTTGCCATTAAAACCGTGTAAAGCACACCAAAAATTACAGCAATAATTTCAAGTAATAACTCTATATGATTAGATATCCAAAGCACCATTCAGGACTTTCATTACAAAAATCATTTTACCGTATTTTTCAAATGATGTTTTTATTTCTTGTTGTATAATAGGCATCACTTCGTCTATTTCACCAACAATATGGGTGCTTGTTGCATTTACCTTGACCTTAATATTAGCATGCGCATTTATTCTATCAATAAAATCTTGTATTGGCGGAATATAATCTGCATTTAACGGATAGTTGCTTATTTCTATGGTGGTTTTCATGGTGATATGTTTTTTGTCATTTAAAAATGCCGAGTAAAATATACGCGGCATCATATAAAAGATTTATATCTGAGCTAAAATTTCGTTTAAAGTTCCGCTTGGACGCATAGCAGTAGCAACTTTTTCAGCATTTGGATAGTAATAACCATCGATATTTACCGGAGAACCTTGAATGCCGTTAAGTTCATTTACTATGGTTTTTTCACTGGCAGTTAAATCTTGTGCAATAGCAGTAAATTTGGTTTTTAAAGCAACATCTTTCGATTGTTTTGCCAACGCTTCTGCCCAGTACATGGCTAAGTAAAAGTGACTGCCTCTGTTATCCAATTCTCCTGCTTTTCTTGATGGAGATTTGTCGTTTTCCAAGAATTTACCTGTAGCTTCATCTAACGTTTCTGCCAATATTTTAGCTTTCGGATTGTCGTTTACTTCACTTAAATGTTCTAAAGAAACCGCTAACGCTAAAAATTCTCCTAAGGAATCCCATCTTAAATGGTTTTCATTAACAAATTGCTCTACATGTTTTGGAGCAGAACCTCCAGCACCTGTTTCAAATAAACCACCTCCATTCATTAATGGAACAATAGAGAGCATTTTAGCACTTGTTCCTACTTCTAAAATTGGGAACAAATCGGTTAAATAATCTCTCAACACATTTCCGGTAACAGAAATGGTATCTTTTCCTTCTCTAATTCTTGTTAAGGTAAAATCCATTGCCTCTTTTGGCGATAAAATATGAATTTCTAAGCTATTGGTGTCGTGATTTTTTAAGTAGGTGTTTACTTTAGCAATTAAGTTGCTATCATGAGCTCTGTTTTCGTCTAGCCAAAAAACTGCAGGCGTTTGAGAAGCTCTTGCTCTGTTTACTGCCAATTTTACCCAATCTTGTATGGGAGCATCTTTGGTTTGGCACATTCTAAAAATATCGCCCTCGCTAACAGTTTGCTCCATTAACACAACTCCGTTTTCGTCCAACACTTTTACTACTCCTGCTTTTTCTATGATAAATGTTTTGTCGTGTGAACCATATTCTTCTGCTTTTTGAGCCATTAAACCTACATTAGGGACACTTCCCATAGTTGCTGGGTCATAAGCTCCATTTTTCTTACAATCATCAATTACTACTTGGTACAAACCGGCATAACTTGTATCAGGAATAATAAATTTAGTGTCTTTAGCGTTGCCGTCAGGTCCCCACATTTTGCCTGAGTTTCTGATGTAAGCCGGCATAGAAGCATCAATAATTACATCATTAGGCATGTGTAAATTGGTAATTCCTTTGTTAGAATCTACCATAGCTAATTTTGGTCTGTTAGCATAACAAGCATCAATATCCGCTAAAATAGCTGCTTTATCAGCACCATCTAACTGCTCCAACTTGTTATATAAATCTGTTAATCCGTTGTTTGGGTTAAATCCTAATTTGCTGAATGTAGTGGCATGTTTTTCAAAAACATCTTTAAAAAATACTTCCACAAAATGACCAAAAATAACCGGATCGGAAACCTTCATCATGGTAGCTTTCAGGTGAACAGAAAATAAAATGTCTTTTTGTTTTGCATCTTCAATTTGCTCGGCAATAAAAGTTCTTAGCTGGTCTGTTTTCATTACAGCAGAATCAATAATTTCGTCTTTTTTTACAACAGTTTTATCTTTTAAAACAGTAGTATTTCCACCATTATCTGTCAGTTGAATGCTGAAAAACCCGTTGTTGTTCATTACTACCGATTTTTCTGAGCTGTAAAAATCTCCACCATTCATGTGAGCCACGTGCGATTTAGAATCTGCCGACCAATCTCCCATACTGTGTGGGTGTTTTTTAGCATAATTTTTTACTGCTTTAGGAGCTCTTCTGTCAGAATTTCCTTCACGTAAAACAGGATTTACAGCACTACCTTTCACTTTGTCGTATCTGCTTCTAATGTCTTCTTCCGTAGCATTTTTAGGTGTGTCTGGATAATCAGGAATTTTATATCCTTTGCCTTGTAATTCTTTTATGGCATCTTTTAATTGTGGAATAGAAGCACTAATATTTGGAAGCTTAATAATATTTGCTTCAGGCTTGGTAGCTAAATCACCCAAATAAGATAAGTCGTCAGTAATTTTTTGGTTATCAGATAAAAAATCAGGAAAAAGCGCTAAAATTCTTGCCGCTAAAGAAATGTCTTTCGTTTCAATTTCCACATCGGCAGCCGAAGCAAAAGATTTTACAATAGGTAAAAGTGAATAAGTAGCCAAAGCTGGTGCTTCATCAGTCTTGGTGTAAATAATTTTAGATTTTTGTGTCATGATAAACCGTATTTTATATGATAAAGAATGTTGATAGTTCAATTGAAAAATTGAAGTGCGAAGCTACTCATAATATATGCTATTTTCAAACGATGTAATCATAAAATTTAAGCATTTAGTTTTATTTTGATTATGAAGTTTATAATTCAATCTCAACTGATTTTATTAAGTTTTTATCATTGTGTACTTTTACAATTCAAAATATTCTTTTGATAAAAGGAAAAAAGAACCAAACTAAAAATGAATACTCAAGAAAGCCCCAAAAAGATAGAAAGAATTAATGCTCACGGACATTTATTGCCCGAGCCTCATGAGGTGCCTCAATTTATGAAAGATAAAAAATTGTTTTGGATAGACGATAAAAAACAATTTATGCACCAAGGAACTTGGTCTAGACCCATTACCGATAAAAGTTTTTTCTTAGATGAAAAAATAATATGGATGGGAAAAAACAACATCGATCATGCAGTAATGCTTAATCTTTCTCAAATTTATTGCAATGGTTGGGACAAGCAAGATGCGGTAGATGCTATTCGTTGGCAAAACGATTTTAATGCTTCAGTACAGCATAATCATCCCGATAAGTTTACCTGCGGATTTGTGGTGCAACCTTTATACATAGAACAAGCACTGAAAGAAATAGAACGTTGTGTGAAACAACATAAAATGAAATTGTTGTGTTTGCCCACACATTTTTTAAATGCTCAAAATCACTGGGTTTCTATTGCTGATGAAGTGGTTTTTCCTATTTACGAGTTGGCTAACAAATACAATTTAGCCGTAGAAATTCACCCTTATGATGGTGAGAAAATGGTAGCGTTAAAAGATGAATATTGGCGTTTTCATTTGGTGTGGATGATGGCTCAGTCGGCAGATGCGTTGCACATGTTTACCCTTAAAAATATTCCTAATCGTTTTCCGAATACTAGAACTTGTTTTGCTCATGGTTGTATGTTGGGTCAGGCAAATTTTGGCAGAAGAGTACAAGGTTTTGAAGGTAGACCAGATTTGTTTCGAGATGTGGAACACCCAAAAACTACGCTCGGACATCCGAATTTGTTTTTTGATACTTTGGTGCACGACCCTTACACTTTACAATTACTTAAACACAGAGTAGGCAGCGAACAAATTGTTTGCGGATTAGATGATCCTTATCCTTTAGGAGAGATGGAATCTGTAAAAAATTCTTATCCGGGAAAAGTCTTGGATGATGCATTAGTATTAAATATCTTAACCGCAGAAGAAGTAAAAAACATTTGGAAAGATAACGTTAGGAGATGGTTGGGATAGGTAGGTTTAATAAGAATGGTTAACTATTGACTATTCTTCCTTTAAAAACAAAAATAGTTAATCAATATCACTTTATTTTTTTCTCAAAATGTGTATTTTCGACAAAAAATAAAAATGCCTGCCAAGCGGGAAAATACAGCATAATTTATGTCAGAAACGATATTAGTAATAGGCTCTTCGGGGCAAATTGGAACAGAGTTAGTTGAAGAATTAAGAAAAATGTATGGCAACGATAAGGTTGTTGCTTCAGATATAAAAATGCCTCAACAAGAACAATCGGGTCCGTTTGAAATACTGGATATTTTAAACAAAGAACAATTGTTAGCCATTGTAAAAAAATATCAAGTTACCCAAGTGTATTTGTTGGCGGCTTTGCTTTCTGCTACAGCAGAGAAAAATCCTGAATTTGGCTGGCAATTAAATATGGAAAGCTTATTTAACGTTCTAAATTTAGCTAAAGAAGGTATTATTAAAAAAGTATATTGGCCAAGCTCTATTGCTGTTTTTGGTCCAACAACACCAAGAGTAAATACGCCACAACTTACCATTATGGAACCCACAACGGTTTATGGTATTAGTAAACAAGCCGGAGAACGTTGGTGTGAATATTATTTCAATAAATATAATGTAGATGTAAGAAGTATCCGTTATCCGGGATTAATTGGTTATAAATCACTACCCGGTGGAGGTACAACTGACTATGCGGTGGATATTTACCACCAAGCATTAAAAACGGGTAATTATACTTGTTTTTTATCAGAGAATACTTATTTACCAATGATGTATATGCCCGATGCCATTAGAGCAACTATTGAGTTGATGCATGCTAAAACAGAAGATGTTAAAATTCGTTCGAGTTATAATTTAGGAGGCATTAGCTTTTCGCCAAAAGAAATTGCAGCAGAGATAAAAAAACATCTTCCTAACTTTGAAATAAGTTATAATGTGGACGAACGTCAGAAGATTGCAGACAGCTGGCCACAAAGTATTGAAGATATTGCTGCTCAAGAAGATTGGGGGTGGAAACATCAGTATGATTTGAATGCTATGACGATAGAGATGTTAAAGCATTTGAAATAAACAACATATAGCATTATGGAAAAACTACTTAACTATATAAACGGAGAGTTGATTGAACCTCAATCAAAACAATATTTAGATAACTACAACCCTTCAAAAGGAGAGGTATATTCTCTCATTCCTGATTCTGATGCTACTGATGTAGAATTGGCAGTGAAAGCAGCTAAAGCAGCTTTCCCTTCTTGGTCGGTAACACCAAAAGAAGAACGTTATAAAATTATTATGCGTTTGGTCGATTTGATTGAGCAAAATTTAGACATGTTGGCAGCAGCAGAATCTAAGGATAATGGCAAACCGTTAAAGTTGGCTCAAATAGTTGATATTCCTAGAGCTGCAAGTAATTTCAGGTTTTATGCTACAGGTATTTTGCATTTTGCTTCAGAATCGCACACTATGGAAGACCAAGCCATTAATTATACTTTAAGAGAACCTATTGGTGTTTGCGGCTGTATTTCTCCTTGGAATTTGCCGCTATATTTGTTTAGCTGGAAAATAGCTCCTGCCTTAGCTGCCGGAAATACGGTTGTGGCAAAACCATCCGAAGTTACACCAATGACAGCTTATTTACTGTCAAAATTGTGTATAGAAGCGGGTTTCCCGAAAGGTGTACTCAACATTGTACATGGATTAGGTCCAAAAGTAGGAGCTGCCATTACCAATCATCCTGAAATTCCTGTAGTATCTTTTACCGGAGGAACAGTAACAGGTGCAGAGATTATCAGAACTGCCGGACCAATGTTTAAAAAATTATCATTGGAATTGGGAGGAAAAAATCCGAACATTATTTTTGATGATTGTGATTTTGAGAAAGCATTGAAAACTACGGTACATTCTTCTTTTGCCAATCAAGGACAAATATGTTTGTGTGGCTCCAGAATTTTTGTACAACGAGGTATTTATGAAAAGTTTAAAAATGCCTTTGTAGAAAAAACCAAGCAGCTAAAAGTAGGAAACCCTTTAGATGCCTCCACTAATTTAGGAGCAGTAGTTTCTAAATCGCACATGGAAAAAGTGCTTTCATACATCAATTTAGCTCAAGAAGAAGGCGGAAAAGTGTTAGCAGGAGGAAATCAAGTAAACTTAAGTGGAGAATTTGAAAACGGTTGGTACATTGCCCCAACTATCATTGAAGGACTATCGTTTAATTGCAGAACCAATCAAGAAGAAATTTTTGGTCCCGTAGTAACCATTATGCCTTTTGATACCGAAGAAGAAGTACTAATCATGGCAAATAGCACCAAATACGGATTAGCTTCTACTGTATGGACAGAAAATCTTTCTAAAGCCCATAGAGTAGCCGCCAAGTTACATACCGGAATTGTTTGGGTAAATTGTTGGTTATTAAGAGATTTAAGAACTCCTTTTGGCGGAGTTAAAAACTCAGGAGTAGGCAGAGAGGGCGGTTTTGAAGCTTTACAATTCTTTACCGAACCTAAAAACGTTTGCATTAAATTGTGAACAGCTTTTTTCTAAGACTAAAATCGCTTAATAAAGTGCTTGCTGTGGAGTTTTAATCTTTATCTTTGTGCATCTAACTATAAAACCTAACAAGATGTATAACGGATTAATTCATGCACACAGCGGACTAAGATGGTTGGTAGTGTTATTTTTGGTAATAGCAATTATTAAATCATTTTCTGGCTGGAAAAATAATAAGTCATTTGACAAATCAGACAATTTGATTGCTTTGCTTTTGCTTAGTTTTACTCATTTGCAATTTGTAATAGGATTGGCGGTGTATTTTATGAGTGGAAGATTAGCAACAATTGGAGAATCAATGAAAATTTCTGAGGCTCGTTTTTGGTCATTAGAACATGGTTTATTAATGATATTAGCCATTGCTTTAATTACTATCGGTAGAGTAAAATCTAAAAAAGCAGCAACAGATGTAATGAAACACAAAAAAGGAGTTGCTTTTTATTCTGTAGCATTTGTAATAATTTTATGGGCAGGATTGGTAAAGCCTTATTTATTAGGAAAACCTTGGTTTTAAGAATAAAAGATGTGCAAATGTGAGCATATATCTAAACTTATAAACTCTTAACCTTATAAACTAACTTCAAACCTCAAACTTTCAAACCATTTTCATTTTATGATAAAAAAATCACACGACACACAAGACTTGAGTGTAGAGAGAGCTGTTTTGGTCGGACTGATTATTAAAGGAGAGCAGGACGAAGAGCAGTTACAAGAATACTTAGATGAGTTGGCATTTTTGGCAGAAACTGCCGGAGCGGAAACTGTTAAAAGATTTACCCAGAAAGTAGGTCACCCCGACACTAAAACCTTTGTAGGAAAGGGAAAGTTGGAAGAAATAAGAACTTTCATTAAAGAAAATGAGGTAGGGTTAGTTATTTTTGATGATGAACTTTCGCCTTCTCAATTGAGAAATATTGAAAGAGAATTAGAATGTAAAATTCTGGATAGGAGCAACTTGATTCTTGATATTTTTGCTTCCAGAGCACAAACTGCTCATGCTCGTGCACAAGTAGAGTTGGCCCAATTACAATATCTTTTACCTCGATTAACCAGAATGTGGACTCACTTGGAGCGTCAGAAAGGTGGTATTGGTATGCGTGGTCCTGGGGAAACTCAAATAGAAACGGATAGACGTATCATTTTAGATAAAATAGCGTTGTTAAAAGAGAAGCTTAAAAAAATTGACAAGCAAAAAGCCACGCAAAGAAAACAGCGAGCTCAAATGGTAAGAGTAGCGTTGGTGGGTTATACCAATGTTGGTAAATCTACCATTATGAACATGTTAAGTAAATCGGAAGTTTTTGCTGAAAACAAACTTTTTGCCACCTTAGATACTACCATTAGAAAAGTAGTAATAGAGAACTTGCCTTTTTTACTTACTGATACGGTTGGATTCATCAGAAAATTGCCTCACCATTTAATTGAATCTTTTAAATCTACTTTAGATGAAGTGAAAGAAGCAGAAGTGTTGGTGCATGTAGTAGATATTTCTCATCCTGCATTTGAAGATCATATTCGTGTAGTTAATGAAACCTTACAAGATTTAAATGCTTTAGATAAACCAACTATTATGGTGTTTAATAAAATTGATGCATTTACTTATGTAAAAAAAGATGAAGATGATTTGTTGCCAAAGACTAGAGAAAATTACTCGCTAGAAGATTTAAAGAAAATGTGGATGAGTAGAGAAAGTGAAGTGCCTAGTGTTTACATTTCAGCAGCAAAGAAGGTTAATATTGAGGAGTTTAAGAAAGTATTATATGATACAATTAAGGAAACTCATTTAAGTATTTATCCTAATCAGTTGTTGTATTAATTATATCAATCAATTTCAGACAATTTTCCTGATTGGAATAATCGGCTAACGATTCTTTTCGCTGTATTTTTATTGTTTCAATATCCATTTCTTGCTGAAAAAGAGATTTAATTTTGGATTTAAAAGTTTCATTATTATCAGCAATTTCGCATAAATCATTTAATGTAGTTCCTGACAACATCGTTGAATTTGCTAAACAAAACCTTCCTTTAAACAAAGAGTGGAGCAGTTTTAATTTTAACCCTGTTGGTTGATGGGTGTAAAGCAAATTGATTTGAGCATTACTAATCAATTCTTGCATTTTACTCTCGGTAGGGTTTTCAACTAACTGAATGTTGTTGTAATGGTTTATTGTAGATTTTAATTTTTTTGTTGGATGTAATCCGGCAACAATTAAAGGGATATCTAATGTGTTGAAAATTTTATTGCAAATTACTAAAGCAGCAGCTTCGTTCTCGGGTACGCCCAAATTCCCATGATACAATACATAATTGCCTTTACCTTGTTGAATGGTAATTTCTTCTCCTGAATGAAAACAAGGAATAAAAACTGTTTTTACATTAGGGTATTCTTCCTTGAAATAAAGTTCATCTGTTTTAGATACTACCAAAATGAGGTCGGCTAGTTGTATTACTGGCTCGTACTTTTTTGCTTTCCATGCTTCAATGAAAAAATAGATTTTCTTAAAAAAATGTTGTTCTGCTTTGGCTAAATAAGCGTAATAATCATGCTCAATGTTGGTGGCTCTTATTATTTTAAAACGCTTTTTAAAAGCCTTGTCATTAAGTAAAAAGCTAGTATGTAATCCTTCAAATAAAATAGGAAAATCATTTTTTAGTAAGTTGGTTTTTAGCTCTGCGGCAACTCTTGATTTTACGATGTAAGGGGTTAAACTCAAAAATGAGAAAATACCTGTTTGCCTTTTGTAATAATGTACTGTTTCGCAATATTTTTCTAGTTCAGCTTGTTTTCCTCTGCCGTAATCAAAACAATGTAAATGTACTTTAATGCCATTTTTATGAAGGTGTTTTATTTTATAAAAAACATCTATTACACCGCCATAATTTGCTGGATAAGGCACGTTAAAAGAAATGATATTTAATTGATGGATTTCCAATTTAAAACTTAAAATTCAACACTTCCTTAATTATTTCCGATTCTTTTTCCCAATTCAATTCTTGTTTAGCTTTTGCTGCATTTGCTTTCCAACTATTGAGTTGAGGTTCATTTTTCAGCATTTCATTGAGTTGGTTGGCTAATGCTTTTGGATCGTTACTTTGTGCAACTTCTCCAAGTCGATATTGTTTTACTAATACACTCATTTCAGCTAAATCAGCTACTAAAACAGGTATTTCTGCATGGATATAATCAAACAATTTATTGGGTAATGCTAATTGGTAATTTAATCCTACATTTTCTTCTAAACTTAATCCTATAGTCGCTTGTTGCGTGTAGTTCTTGAGCTCTTGATAAGGAATTTCTCCGAGCATTATTACTTTATCTTTTAAGTCGAGTTGTTCAATAAGTTGTTGAATAGAGGCAGAAATGTCGCCTTTTCCAATAAGTTGTAAAGTAGCTCCATCAATATATTGCATCGCTTTTACCATAGTTTCAATGCCTCGGTTTACATTTATTGCTCCCTGATAAAGTATGATTTTTTCTGATTTTTTTGAAGGAGAATTGGATATCTTTAAAAAAGGGACATTTCTTACCACTTTTACATCAATGTTATATTCCTTGCGATAGATTTCGGCAATACCATTACACACTGTAATTACCTTGGTAAGTTTAGGTAATATAAAGCATTCTATTCTTTTCCAGAATGCTTGAATTTTTGGACGAGGAATTAATTCCGGCACTTCGGTAAAATATTCGTGACTATCAAAAATTAAGGTGTTACTCTTCATTTTTGAAACTAAAAAACAAGCCGGTAGTGTATCTAAATCGTTACTCCAAATAAGCGATTGCTTGCTGAAAAGCAAGAAAAAAAACAACCGAATGTTGTAATTGGCATAGAAAAAGGCTCCTTTACTAAAACATAGCTTAAACCTTTTGGTAGCATAACTTTGAGTTTGAAGCGGCAAACTGTCTTTTTTTAACCTACCTACAAGCACCACGTTGTAATTTAATGATAGCAACGTAGTACAAATTTTATGTGCCCGCTGGTCGGTGGTTAAATCGTTGGTTACAGCTACAATGGCTTTAGGTCTGTTGGTCATTTGAGCGTTGACGTTCAAGGTTAAGTTTTTGGTAAAAATAAGATTTTTTTGAGGAGAAAATAAAATCAGATAGTTGTTACTAATGTATTAAGAAGAGGTTTCCCTTTCAAATAGTTTTAGCAGTAATTTGAGGCTTCATAGTGTTACTTAACAGGGTTCCTCCTGAATGACAACAAAGAAAGGTCATTCAGGAGGAACCTTGTTTGAATAAAAGATAAAAATTATTTTTGTGTTTAATGTTAAATAAAGGCAGCTATTATCAAGCAATTAAATATGTCATCAAAAAACTTTTTTGTTTATATTACAACTAACCCTGGTAAGACAGTTCTTTATGTTGGCGTTACCAATGACTTAAAAATAAGAATGCAACAACATTATGACAATAGAGGCAAAAAACAAACTTTTGCAGGAAGGTATTATTGTTATAAGTTAATTTATTATGAGAGATATAGTGATATTAATATGGCAATTGAGAGAGAAAAAGAAATAAAAGATTTAAGTAGAGAGAAAAAAGAAAAGTTAATTGCAGCAGAAAACCCAAGATGGAATAGAATTGAATTTTATGATTAGTTGTTTTCCCTCCCTCTTCTTGTCATTCAGGAGGAAACTTGTTTGGACAAGAAGGCAAAGTATAATTTATTGTTGTAGTCTAGTAGAGGCACTTATTTAGTAATCAAGGTTAAGATTAAGTTTTCCTTTCAAGGTTACTTATTTATAGTTAGGTACATCTTGCCACTACTCAACAAATTTCTTACTGAATGACAGTTAGAAAAAATCACTCCACCAACTCTCCTCTTAGGGATTGCTGCATAAATGATTTCGTTTTTTCAAGCGGTAGTTTTTTACCTAGTAAATACATCAATTTGGTAATAGTTGCTTCAAAAGTTAAGTCTTTGCCGCCAACAATACCAATTCTTTTAAGTGCGGAGCTTGTTTCATATTTGCCTTGTTCTACACTTCCGCTAATGCACTGTGAAATGTTTACGACCAATATGTCTTTTTTAATTGCTTTTTGTAAGCACTCAATAAACCAATCAGCGGTGGTACTGTTTCCTGCTCCAAAAGTTTCTATTACTAAGGCTTTTAAATTTGGAATGGAAACAATGGCTTCTACTATATGTTGATTAATGCCCGGAAACATTTTTAAAGTAGCGATATTGGTATCCAGCTCATAATGAAAGTGTGTAGGAGCATCAAAATCAGGTTGTAAAAGGTATTGTGAGTTAAATTTTAGGTTTACTCCGGCTTCAGCTAAAAAGGGATAGTTGGGCGATTGAAAAGCTTCAAATTGCTCGGCACTTACTTTGGTAGATCTGTTTCCTCGGTATAAATTGTATTCAAAATAAATAGCTACTTCTGGTACTAACATTTTTCCATTAAATTTGGAAGCTGCAATTTCTATAGCCGAAAGTAAATTTTCTTTAGCATCAGTTCTTACCGCACCAATAGGTAATTGAGAACCGGTAAGGATAATAGGTTTGGTAAGGTTTTCTGTCATAAAACTTAATGCAGAAGCAGTGTAAGCCATGGTGTCTGAACCGTGAAGCACTACAAACCCATCATAGGTGTTATAATTTTCTTCAATAATCTTACATAGCTTTATCCAGTGTTGTGGATTAATGTCTGATGAATCTATAGGGTGCTCAAAAGAAATGGTATTTATAGTGGCGTTAATTTTCTTTAACTCAGGAATTTCATGCAATAAAGCATCAAAGTTAAAAGAAACCAATGCTCCTGTAATTTTATCCTGAACCATTCCTATGGTTCCGCCTGTATATATTATTAATATTGAATTCATTCTTCTAGTTTATGAGTTTAAAAGGTTATAGTTTAGACTCTTTTTTTGGGCTTTTACTCACCAAATAAACGCCTGTAAAAATAAACAAAGCTGCACTAATTTTAATCATATCCAGACTGTCTTTTCCTGCCCAAATGGCAATTAATGTTGCTAGTAGTGGCTGGAGGTAAATATAAGTAGAAACCACCGAGGGTGAAAGTCTTTTTAGTCCGTAAATATTAAATAAATAGGCCAAAAAAGTAGTGGAAATAACCACAAATAGAAACTCCCACCAAATGGTTGGGGTAAAAGTTGACCATTCAATTTGCTTAAACTCGTTAAAACCAAATGGAAAAACCATGATTAGTCCAAAAGCAAAAACCCACGACATTACTGTTATAGGTTTGTATTTTCGCATTAGCGGAACAGCGATAACCAAATAAATTCCATATGACATGGCATTTAAAAAGATGAAAATATCGCCTTTTAAGTTTTCCGAACCAAATGAAAAATCTCCTTTAAACAACAAGAGCAATAATGCTCCGATTATTCCTAAAGCAATACCGGAAACTTTGGTTAATGTAATGTTGTTTTTAAGAATAATAGCGGAAGCAATTAATACCATTATTGGATTGGAAACCATTATAATTCCTGCATTAATGGGAGTAGTGTTGTCTAATCCATATAAAAACATTAATTGGTTAGCAGCTACTCCAAATAATCCGCACAAACCCAACAACAAGAAGTCTTTTTTAGCAACTTTTTCATATGAAAAAACATAAATAATCCAAAAAAGCACTACAGCTCCTATTACCCGACTTAGCACCAAACCGAAAGGTTGTATAAAATTGGGCATCAAATCTTTGGCTATAGAATAGTTAGCTCCGTAGATTAGATTAGCACCAAAAAGAGCTAAGTGAGGTTTTAGGTTGTTACTCATAAAAGTTTTTTAGCAGCATCAACAGTTTTTGCCGAATTGCCTACAAAAATAGCATCATCAATAAGGATAACAGGGCGTTTCAAAAAAGTATATTCTTCTAAAATTAATTTTTTGATGTCATTTTCTGTTAACTCTTTGTCTTTTAAGCCCATTGTTTTGTACTTAATGGCTCTTTTGCTAAATAAACTTTCGTAGGAGCCACTCAATTTTGCCATTTCTTGCAGTTGTACATCAGTAATTTTTGTAGTTTTGATATCTTGAAATTCAAAATCATTACTCAAGTTAAGCTCTTGAATAATTTTTTTACACGTTGAACATGTTGATAAGTAGTAGATTTTTTTCATTTTTTGAGTCAGTTTTTAAATGTCAGAAAATAGTAGCAAAGTAACCGAATTATTTACCGCAAAAAAAATTGCGATACCAATAGTTATTGGATTATTGGTTTCCGGCTACTTGTTATGGAAAAATACCGATTGGGATCAATTTCAAAATATAGATTGGAATGTAGAATTTTTCTTTTGGATGTTTGTAGCCCTTTTAATGATGGCTTGCAGAGATTTTGGTTACATGTACAGAATTAGAGTACTTACCCACAATAAAATTAGTTGGCGACATAGTTTTGATGTAATTATGCTTTGGGAGTTTGTTTCTGCGGTTACTCCTTCGGTTGTGGGTGGAACAGGGGCTGCATTATATATTATTAATAAAGAAGGAATTAGTGCAGGAAAAAGTACTGCTATTGTAATGATTACTGCTTTTTTTGATGAACTTTTTTATGTACTAACAGTACCTCTTGTATTGATTTTTATAGGCACTTCAAATTTATTTCCGGTAGAGTTGCAAAAGAAAATTTTTGGAATAACCTTTTCTACAGAAGGATTATTTTGGGTGGGATATGGTTTTATGTTCCTGCTTTTAAGCATTATTACTTATGGGATTTTGTTGAATCCAAAAGGGTTTAAAGCAATTATTTTAAATGTATTTAAAATAAAATTTTTAAGAAAATGGAGATATAGTGCTATACAAGTTGGAGATGATATTATTCTAACATCTAAACAAATGAAAAAAGAATCTATGTGGTTTTGGATTAAGGCATTTGTGGCTACTTTTTTAGGTTGGACAGCGCGATTTTGGGTAGTCAACTTTCTTATTTTAGCTTTTGTAGCTGTAGATGATCATTTATTAATTTATGGACGACAATTGGTGATGTGGGTGATTATGTTAATTAGTCCTACACCCGGTGGAGCAGGTATCGCAGAATTTGCTTTTAATGGATTTTTAAAAGATTTTATTCCTATTGGTTTGGCTGGTTTGCTGGCAGTTTTATGGAGGCTAATTAGTTATTATCCTTATCTTTTTATAGGCATTTTTGTGTTGCCTAATTGGTTAAAAAGAGTTTATAATAAATAGAAAATTTATTCCTTTAAAATTCCTTGTTCGATAAGTTCTTCTAGATATACTCTTTTCCCTTTATAAATAGCTGTTACAAAAGCATCATCTTGTCCTTTTGCTACTACTTTGTCTTTATGTTCATTGGCTAAATTAAGAGTTGTAAAATCTCCTCCTATTGTAAATCGTGTAATACCGTCATCCAGTAAGTTTTTTTCAACTTCTCCTAATCCCTTTAATCTGTCATAACTATAATTTTCGGGCATATTGTAAGCAGCTATTTGCACTTTAAAAATTAACCCATCCATGCTTTTGTCTCCATAAACTTCTTCTATATTTTCTTCTTCAACAATTATATCAGATTCAAAATCAACAGTATAAAAAGCTATGTTTTTATTTATTTCTACAAAGTCATCAGTATTTTCAATTGCGATAAGTTCCATAACAATAGAATCTCCCTTTAATTTTAAAAGGTGAGCGTCTTTTAATTTATAAATGACTTCATAAATATCTCCTTTTGGTAAATTAGTTAGGTATTCTCCTGTAACAGAGTTAGAACCTAACTTACTATGTGTTTCTTCCGAACTCTGTATGGTAACTATTATCTCTGCTTCAGCAGGTTGGTTATTAAGGGTTATGGTTCCTTTAACAACAGCAATAGTCGGAATAAAACCTACCAATCCGGGCATTACACTATAAATATCTTGCAATCCGTACCCACCAGGTCTTCCTGAAGAAAAATAACCTGTTTTTCCATCAGCAGATAATACATAGTAAGTATCTCTATCAGGGCTGTTAATTGGAAACCCAATATTTGTTGGAGGTAACCATGTTCCGTTTAATTGAAGTTGGGTATGGAAAATATCATACCCTCCCATACTATTATGACCTTCAGAACTAAAAACTAATGTTCTCCCATCCGGATGGATGAAAGGAGCATCATCATTATAAGGAGTATTTATAGTTGGACCTAAGTTTTTTATATTTCCCCAAATACTATCGTTAATTAAAGTTGCTTTATAAATGTCTCTTCCTCCAAACCCTGCAGGTTTATCGCTTGTAAAATATAACGTTTTTCCATCAGCAGATAATGAGGCACTACCTTCCCAGTGATTAGTATTTACCTCTCCTAAAAGCGGTTTTGGATCACTCCAGCTATTTCCTGATAATTTGCTATAATAAATTTCTCCTTTTTTCTCCTTACTGTCTTTATAAATAAAAAGGGTTTGTCCATCAGGTGAAAGAGCAATGCAGGCATCATGGTTATAACCATTAATATTATCTCCCAATGGTTCAGGATTTTTCCATTGTCCATTTGCTGATTTTTCTGAAATAAAAATATCTTCAAAACCACCTTTAGATTTTTTGCCAACGTAGGTAAATAACATGGTTTGTTCATCAGAAGAAATTACAGGAACATATTCAGAAGCTTCTGAGTTTATGGGGGCTCCAATATTGGTGATGGTTACTTCTGCGGGGGTTGCTACTAACATTTTAGCATTCATGCAGTTTTCAATTAATCGCTTTGTAATTTGTTGTTGCTCATCATCAATTTTTTGATTGAGATATTCATTAAATACTTTAATAGCATCATCAAATTGATAGGTTAAGTGATAGGCAATTCCTAAAAAGTACTTAATATCTGCAGCATCAGGGTCGCTTTCTGCTATTGGTTTTAAATACAGCACAGCTTTGTCATAAGCATCTTGTTTTTTTAAATAACACATTCCTAAGCGATATTGAAGATATGTTTCATTAGGATATTTCTCAATTAAGTCCTCATAAATGGGAAGTGCTAAGGTGTAATATTCTTGTAGGAAAAAATCCTCCGCTTTATCTAAGTTTGCTTTATCTGCTTTATCAAAAGTTTTAACATTTAATGCTATGGCTTTATTTTGAGTATATCCAATGCTATAAATGCAGGTTAACATTAAGAATAAAAAAAGAGATTTAATTTTTTTCACAGATTTAGTTAATTGAGAATATTTGATATAACTGCTTTATTATGAAGCAAAAATACATTTTTTTTGCAATTTCAAGTAATTTGCCAAAGGAGATTGGAGATGTAGAACAAGGCTTCTTATTTTAATGCTGAATTCTGCTATAAAAATAATTATCTTTGACGCTCAAAAATAAATACAGATGAAACGACCATAAGTAAAATTTTTCTCACGCATGAGAATGATTATTTTGGGAGTTACATGTGACCAAAAAACAATAAGATAAACACATGAAAATTTCTTACAACTGGCTTAAAGATTACATAAATATAGAACATCTTACTATTGATCAGCTTTCTGAGTTATTAACCAACTGTGGATTAGAGGTGGAAGGCTATGAAACTACAGAAAGTATTAAAGGTGGATTAAAAGGCTTGGTGATAGGAGAAGTAGTTGCTAAAGAAAAACATCCTGATGCTGATAGGTTGAGTGTGACTAAAGTGAAAATCAGTGAAAATGAACCTTTGTTGAATATTGTTTGTGGAGCTCCAAATGTGGCTGAAGGTCAAAAAGTAGTTGTTGCCCCAGTTGGTTGTACTATTTATCCGCTAGAGGGAGAACCTTTTAAAATTAATAAATCTAAAATAAGAGGTCAGGTTTCTGAAGGGATGATTTGCGCTGAAGATGAAATAGGGTTAGGAACATCGCACGATGGAATTATGGTGCTGAATGGAGATGCAAGTATTGGTAAATTAGCTAGTGATTTTTTTGGAGTAGAAACAGATGTAATTTTTGAGATAGGGTTAACTCCTAATAGAGCAGACGCTACTAGTCATATTGGTGTAGCAAGAGATATTGCAGCAGTTTTAAACCAAACTGCTACAAAAAATTTAGCAGTTAACTTTCCAGTTGTAGATGATGTAAAGGCCACTAATAACAATTTAAGCATTGAGGTGAAAGTAGAAGATAAAGAGAGATGTCCACGTTATTCTTCTATTTTAATAACTAATGTAGAGGTAAAAGAATCTCCAAATTGGCTGAAAAATAAATTGTTGAGTATAGGTTTAAATCCAATTAATAATGTGGTTGATATCACCAATTTTGTGTTGCACGAAGCAGGTCAACCCCTACATGCTTTTGATGCAGATAAAATAGCTGACAAGAAAATTATCGTAAAAACAGTAACCGATAAAACAAAGTTTATTACACTGGATGGAACAGAAAGAACACTATCTGACCAAGATTTAATGATTTGTGATACTGAAAAACCACTTTGTATTGCTGGGGTTTTTGGCGGAGTAACTGCCGGAGTAACTAACAACACTAAGCAAGTGTTTTTAGAAAGTGCTTATTTTAATCCCGTTACTATTAGAAAAACATCTAAAAGACATGGATTAAATACCGATGCTTCTTTTAGATATGAAAGAGGAGCTGATCCAAATATTACTATTTATGCATTGAAAAGAGCAGCTCAACTTATTCAGCAAGTTGCGGGTGGAATAATAGCTTCAGAAGTGAATGATGTTTATCCTGAAAAAATTAATGATGTTAAAGTTGTTTTTAATTACAGCAATTGTGATAGGCTAATCGGAAAGCAATTGGATAGAGCTCTTATTAAAAATATTATTATATCTTTGGGAATAACTATCATAAAAGAAAATGAGAATGAGTTGGAACTTAGTGTTCCTCCATTTAAAGTAGATGTTACCAGAGAAGTAGATATAATAGAAGAAATTTTGCGTGTTTATGGATATAATAATGTGGAAATTCCTTCAAAAATGACCACGTCTATCACTCAAAAACCTGTTCCTGATAAAGAAAAAATTGTTAATACGGTATCTGATTTGCTTGTAAACAAAGGATTTAATGAGTTGTTTTCTAATTCATTAACTAAAAAATTGTATTATGACAATCAAACAGAAGATTTGGTAGAATTGCTTAATCCATTGAGTAATGAGTTAGGCGTAATGCGAAAAACATTGTTGTATAATGGATTAGAAACAATAGTATTTAATCAAAATAGAAAAAGTCCGGATTTAAGTTTGTTTGAAATAGGCAAAGTTTACTCTACTGCTGATGGGAAGTTTAAAGAAACCAATTGTTTGAGTTTGTTTGTTACCGGAAAACAACATCCTGAAAACTGGAATACAACTAAAGAAAACAGTAATTTTTATCATTTAAAAGGAGTTGTTGTTGCTTTATTAGAAAGATTTGGAATTGAAGAAGACAGAAGTGTAAGCGATATATCAATTTCCAATAATTTTACTTATGGGTTAACTTTTTCGATTAATAATAAAGTATTGGTTCAGCTTGGAGAAGTTAGTTCAGAGCTGCAAAATCAATTTGAAATTAATCAGCCTGTATATTTTGCACAACTAAATTTAGATGAGTTTATTAATATTATTAAAAAGAACAATATAATTTATCGTCCAATAAGTAAATTCCCTCCTGTAAGAAGAGATTTATCTTTATTGTTAGATACTCCAACAACATACGAAATATTAAAAATAGCAGCATTTAAGCAAGAAAAAAGATTACTTAAAAAGGTTAATTTATTTGATGTTTATGAAGGAAAAAATCTTGAAAAAGGGAAAAAATCTTATGCAATGAGTTTTGTTTTTCAGGATGAAAATAAAACATTAACTGATAATGAAGTGGATAAGGTAATGCAAAAATTAATTTTTACTTATACCAACGAATTTAATGCTATTGTAAGGTAAAAGTTAAATAAAGGTTTTGTTATTCTTGGGTTCTTAAGAGTAAGGTAATTAATAGTTTAGTTGATTTTTTTTGATTATATTTTAAATAAAGGTTATATTTGTTCCTTAAACAATTAATCTAATTATTAACTAAAACTTTAATGCTATGAAAAAACTTTCACTATTTTTAGCGATGACCTTGACAGGAGCTATTGCTTTTGCTCAGGTGATTTTTCAAGTGCAATCTCCAGCTCCATTGATGGGGAATTATGCACTTACATGGGCGGATCCAGGGGGAAATGACTGGGCAACGCCAGATTTAAATAATCCAGCAAATGCTGTTACAGGTACATTACAATTTGTTGATTCTCCAGGAGGAGACACAATTGCTTGTGCACCACCTTTAGCTACCAGTTTAACTGGAAAAATTGCAGTTGTATATAGAGGTAGTTGTGAGTTTGGTGCAAAGGCTTTAGCAGCACAAAATGCAGGAGCAATAGCTGTAATTATAATAAATAATATAGCTGGACCACCAGTTGAGATGGGAGGGGGAGCTAGTGGACTTTCTGTTACAATTCCTGTTATTATGATTTCTAATGTAGATGGGGCATTATTAAGAAACGACATTATTGCTGGTAATGTTACTGGTTTTATAGGAAGTAAAGTTGGTTTGTTTGCAGATGATTTAGGTTCGACTAAAGCAGATGTGTTGATGGCTAGAAGGTTTTCTAATTTATTGCCTCTTGCTCAAAGTGCAACGGAATTTAATGTTGCTACAGGCGCATGGGTAAGAAATTATGGTAATCAAACTCAGAATAATGCTGAATTAAAAGTTGAAATTTCTCTAGGAGGAGTTCCTCTTTTTGCTGATAGTGCTGCTATTAACGGATTAGCTCCAAACGATTCTATCTATGTTTCATTGGGTACGTTTTCTCAAGCTATTTATGTTGCAGGATATTATACAATGACTTACACTATAACTACACAAAATACTGATGGAGACCCTAATGACAATGTAATTATAGCAGACTTTATGTTAGATAATGCTATTTATTCTTATGGAAGAAGAGATGAAAATAATGGTGAATTATTAAGTCCTGCAGGTTATAGACCTGGTACTTTTAATAGTGGATACGAAAATTGTTTAGCTTTCAGTGATCCAAATGCAAGTAGATTGCAAGCTAATGGGATGACTTTTTCTGTTACAGCAAGCACTGGTGATGATATTTCAAATGAATTTATTGAAACAGTAGCTTATGAATGGAATGATGTTTTTACAGATGTTAATGACCCTAACTTTGGTTTTGCCAATTTAGTAGAGGTAGATAACGTTTTTCATGTGTTTCAATCTAATAATGAGCAGGATTCTAATATATATATTCCTTTTAATTCTCCAATTACTTTGGCAGATAATCAACGTTATTTATTTTGCTTTAGAACGCAAAGTACAGTGTTGTTTTTAGGTTTTGATAATCAATTAGATTATACGACTACTCAAAATACATATTTACAACCAAGTATTCCTTTGTTTGTAGATGGGTCTAATGCTTATTTAAATGGTTTTGGACTAGAAAATGTTCCAGCACTTTCTGTTACTTTCGCTCCTGCAGGATCTGTAGGTGTTGATGAAGTAGGAATAAATAATGATATCACTCCTTATCCAAACCCTGCTAATAATATTATTAATATACCTGTTGGTAAATTTAATGGATTGGCTCAAGTAGATATTTATGATGTTGCAGGAAAATTAGTTGCTACAGAAAATGTTAATTTAAGCTCAACTAATGTAATTTCTGTTGATGTTGCTAACATTGAAAATGGAACTTATATCTTCAAAATGACTTTTGCTGATGAATCTACAAAAGCATTTAATGTTTTAATTAGCAGATAATTTGCTAAAATAATACAATATTATACTAATAAAAAAACCTTCAAGGACTTCTTGGAGGTTTTTTATTTTAAGTGTTCCGGTTTTTTTTGTCTAAAATCTTTTTTAGGAGGTGCTTTTTTCTCTTTATCTTCATGGAAAAAATACCTTAAATCTATGGTTAGATAATTGCCCGACAAATCAAATCTAGCTTCTTCATTTCTATTATAAGCTTCGTAAGTAATAAAAGATTGCATAAGAGAACTAAAAGGTCTGTGAAAAGAAAAACCAGCATACCAATAACCACTTTTTCTTGTTCTGTATTCCCAACCAACATTAGCTATTAAACTCACTTGAACCCAGCTTTTTCTATTTACGGCATTAGCAAATATTTCATATTCACTTACAAAAAGTGGAGTAGGGTAAATATCTACAGATAAACCTCCTGAAACATTCATAAACATTTCTCGTCCCAACTGCACATAAACTAACCCTGAAACAGGAATTTCGTAAGTTACCAGTCTAAATTTAGAATTACTTGTAAAAGCAGAGTCTTTATCATTTATACTAAGGCTAAAATTTCTACGTAAGTAGTTAATACCAGTTTCTAAGGAGATATTTTTTGTCAAGCCTTTTCTTATCACCATTCCGAAACTTAAACCTACTTTTGGGTCAATTTCAAAAGAGATGCTATTTTGTTCTTTAGCTTGTTTACCACCATCAATATAGTTGAGTGGTACAATTGGTTTAAATTGTATACCAAAGGTGGTTATCTTCTCTTGTGCTTTAAGATTATCCGAAAGCAATAGAAAAAGAAATCCGATAAAATAATAAAATGTTGTTTTTACATTCATAAACTATGTAATGCTTGCCTGCAAAACTAAACAATTCGTAGTATAAGTTGAAGGAGTAACTTTTAAATGGATAGTTTTAGTATATAAATGGTAGGATTTTTCTATTAAACGGTATTTTTTTGAGTTTTTTTAAGTGTTAAAAGTAAAAATGCTGTGGTAATGAAACTTATTATGATAAGTGAAATAGATAATAAAGTATTTTCTGAAGATAAAAATGGCTCACTTTCGTTAATAGTATTAGGATTGATATAAGCAGCTATTACAACAGAACCATTGTTTAATAAATGAGCTAAAATTGGCAACCAAAGTGATTTACTCCAAAAAAATAGATAGCCAAACATTACTCCTAAAATTAATCGTGGCAAAAAGCCATAGAACTGCATGTGTAATGCACTAAATATAATCGCTGTAATCCAAATACCTAAATGATATTTCTTTGTCCATTTAATAAAAAGTTTTTGCAATACACCTCTAAACAATAATTCTTCGCCTACAGCTGGTAAAATAGCAACTAAAAAAAAAATAAAAAAGAAATTAAGAAAGTTATCCATTTTAAGGAATGATGTAGTTAGTAAAATGGCTTGTTCTTCACTCTGCTTCATCCATTCTTCAATAGCGGACATAAATTCAGGTAATACTAATTTTGAATTTATATCTATCGTAAAGGATAAAAATGGCATTACCACCAACATAATAAGCACAGTTAAAACAATACTTTTAAAGTTAGTTTTTACTTTAATGCCAAGTTCTGTAAATGGAGTTTCACTAACAAGTTTAGCATAAATTAGAGGTGGAATGATAAACAAGCCCATGGAGCTGAAAAGTTGAATAATTTTTAGTGCATTTAGTTCATCATTTGCTAATTGATGATAAGAAAATTGATGGCTGATATTAATATCAAAAAATAATTTGGCAACTACAGCACCAACAATTGAAAAAAGTAAAACACTTAATAAACAAAATATTAGAATTATTACTAATTGTTTTAGGTAGTCGGGTTTTTCTATAAGACTATTCATTTTATTTGACAAGTTTATTTTTTTCTTTTTTAGGAGTAAAAAGAGGTGAATTAAGATAGTCTTCTACAAGCTGCTCATAAAACGATTTTTTATTTAAGATTTTGGCTACACTAATTGCGATAAGAGCTGCTAACATCATAGAAAAAACACTTGTATGTCTGTTAGTCATTTCTAAAACTAAAATAAATGAAGTAAATGGAGCATGAGTTACTCCGGTCATAAAAGCAATCATTGAGGTAATAATAATTAAATTTTTAAATTCGGGGATGTTTAATAAATTTACTATGCTATCACCTAAAGTAGCTCCAATAGATAATGATGGTGCGAATATTCCTCCGGCCCCACCGCTAACGTAAGTAATAATAGAAGCGAAAAATCTTGATGGGAAAGTATGCCATTGTGTTGTAGCATTTTCATTAAAAAGTAAATTTACCATAACTGTTTTACCAGAACCTGTGGAATCATTTCCAGTAAAGAATACTAATGTTGCAAATAATAAACCCATTAAAATGGCCCATGCGGCTTTTTGTTTGGTATATTTTAATATTTTTTTCCATCTAATTATTTTTAATAATATGCTAGAAAACAAGTAGCCAAAAAAGCTACTAAAAATGGCAGTTAAAATTACATGCACTATTGCAAGACCTTTCATCTCTGGTAGATCAGGAGTTCCAATATATAAATAAGAACCAAGAAAAAGTTGAGAGGTTAAACCGGCAATAATTACGGCAGTAAATAAATGGGTTCGCATAGCATTTAAGTGTGTTTTACCTAACTCTTCAATGGCAAACACAATTCCACCTAAAGGAGTATTAAATGCTGCTGCTAATCCAGCAGCACCACCAGAAATAAGCATCAGACGTTGATTAATTTTAGGCCAGAAGTCGGGAACAAAGCGATAAATAGTATTAAAAATTGCTCCCGAAATTTGTATAGTAGGACCTTCTCTACCTATTGCTCCACCGCCAAGTAATAAGGTTATACTACTGACAATTTTTACAATAATTACTTTTACATTTAGCAGTTTTAAAATATTTGATGAGCCATTTTTTTGTCCTGAAAATTGAATGCTGGCAATAAGTTGTGGAATTCCACTACCTGATGCGGTGGGACTAAATTTATGAACCAACCACCATGCAATAAAAAAACTTAATGGAGCTACAATAAAAATCCACCAAGCTCTTTCAAAATTAATAGTTTCATGAAGCTGTTCAACCCAATGGAATAGTTTTGAATAAAATACAGCTAATAAACCGGCTACAATTGACGAAATCCAAAAAGGAAAAGACTGTAAGGTGAATTTTTTCAACTCATCATTTTGCATTTTGTTTTTAAACATTTGCAAAAGTGAATTTATATAGGTTTTTATTTTTTTAAACATTTGGTTTGAAAAGTTGAACGGACAAATTTAAGTAGAACAAAATAAAAAGAGGCTACTTATTTAAATAAGTAGCCTCTTAAAAACTAAAAACTAATTTGAAAAAATATTATTTTATTGGATTACTAATTTTTGTGTAATTACATTGTTATCAGCTCTAAATTGTACAAAGTATACACCTGAAGAAAGTTGATTGTTTTCATCAATTGAAAGGGTGTACTTTCCTACTGCAAAACTTTGTCCGTTTATAACACTGGTGACGTCTTTTCCTAATAAGTCTTTAACAACAACGGAAAGATTATCAACGTTTTTTGTAAGATTAAAACTAATTACAGCATTACTTTTTGTAGGATTAGGATAAATAATAAAATTGCTAATATTATCATATTGTTCTCCTATTGAAGAAATACCATCAATATTTATATCATCTAAGTAGAAGTTATTACCTCCTCCTGATTCAAAAGCGAATTTAAAACGCACATTTGTTTCATTAGTTATTGTACTTAAGTTGATAGATTTCTCTACCCATTCTCCCGCTGTGGGAGTCCAAAATGAAGTTTTTAAGCCTGTTGTGGTTAAGTTAGCTCCCGTTAATGGTAATTTTAAAGTCCAAGTTTCTCCGCAATCTAAAGACCACCACACTAATAGTCGATCTGTATTTGTACTTGCTCTTCTTGCAAAGGCAATTTTAAATTTAAATACTGGGTTAGTTACGTTAGATAAATTGTAAGAAGGAGTAATTAATTCATCTTTCCATGAAGTTGCACTAGTTAAGTAATTTCTTAATTCTACAGCTGCACTTCCTGTGGCAGCAGCACTAGTGGTTCTTTGGAATTTTTGACCACCTGTAGGATCTACTGCTATAAAATCATTAGAAAAAGTAGTAGCATTTTCAAAGCTTTCCACTAAAACTCCAGAGTAATCAGCTGTTAGTGAGCTAACTGTAATAATGCTGTTTTTAGTAATAGTTCCTGTTCCTGTAGAGTTTCCAGGCTGATGAGTAGTACTATAAACTCCCGGGGTATTATAAGTTACTGTTGGATTTGCAGCAGTTGAATTAGCAGGTGTTCCTCCACTAAAAGTCCAATTGTAAGAAGTTACAATACCATTATAAGAATTATCTGCATAAGTAACACTTGAACCTACACACACCATAGGGTTGTCATAAGTAAAATCTGCTATTGGGGCACAGGTTACAGGTCCATAAGGATTAGCTGTTCCTGTAAATGATAAGTTTGAGGCATCAGACAATTGTTTTAGTCCTTGTGATGTGCTAGTATTACTTAAAACTGCATCCATTCTAGATTTTTGCCCTGCTGAAAACATATTTTGACAACTGTTATAACTCATATAGTTTTCTATTTGATCTAAAACATTAGTTCCATAAAAATCTCCTGAAGGAACGTTGTTACAAGAGTTTTGAGTAGTTGGGCAACCAAAAGTGGATGTTGCATCTGGGGGAGTATCAGCTACAAAGTCTCCACCACCAGTTCCATTGTTTGAGCATCCCCCCTGAAAAGTATGTAATAACCCAAAACAATGTCCTATTTCGTGTGTTAATGTTCTGTCATTTCTATTAATGAAGTTATGATCGATAACAACACCGTAGGTATTATTAATTCCACTCCAAGGGAATTGTGCGTATCCAGCAATAATTCCACCGCCACCACCACCATCGATATTTACTACAGACCAAATATTAAAATATTTTTTGGTATCCCAACGGCTAACGTTTTTAACGGCATCATTAGCATCGATACTGAGTGGAGATTCTATTCTTACAATTCCTTCTGTACAGTTTCCATTAGGATCTAAATGAGCTAATCTGAATTCTACTTTTGCATCAACAGCTACAGGAGCAAAAGGAGCATTGGTTGTATTTCTAGTTTGTGACGCATCACTGTTAAGTCTTCTAAAATCTTCATTTATGGTTAACATTGCATCTTCAATGTCTTGCTTAGATACATTTCCTTGACCATTAAAAGTAACTATATGGAAAACAACAGGAATAATATAATTAGGCACTTTATCATTTGGGCCTCCTTTTTTTAAGTTTTGGGGATTATTTTGAATAAAGTCTCTAACTTGAGCTTCAAACTGTTCTTTTTGTTGAATTAAAGAAGGGTTTTGTTGAATTTGATTTTCATAGTGATGGTCTGCACCACACCAATCACCAGTCCTTTCAACTTGAGCATAAGCCTTTGGTGATGATGAAAATAATAAAGTAGCAAGTATTAATGATGCTGTAATTTTTAAAGATTTCATGTGTGAATTTTTAGTTTATTTACAAATATAACCCTTTCTTTTGTTCTTTTTAAGGTTTTTTAGCACAGCATTATTAGAATGCTAAACTATATTAAGTAATATCTCTTACTGTGCAGAGGGTGTTTTCTTGTAGTGTTTTGTCTGAAATAAACTTTGCAACAAGTTTTGCAGTAGCTAATGGAGATGCTAAATCGCCATTTTTTTTATAAGCTATAAACCGTTCAATACTTGAAAAATTAGTCTCTTCAGCTTTTCTAATAAACTCTTGCATACCAGTATCAATAATTCCTGGGGCTAAGCTCAAAACATTAATATTCAAACTTTTGTTATTAATTTCTTCTTTAAAAACCAAACTAAGTATATCTAGCCCTGCTTTGGTAGCACAATATACATTCCAGCCGTCAATAGGGCTTCTTCCAGCTCCTGAACTAATGTTTAATACAAGCTTTTTCACACCATTATTATAAGTTTTAAGCAGTTGATTGATGAGCAATGTTGGTGTAATAAGGTTGAGGTTGTAGGTGCTAATTATTTTATCACAATCGAGGTTTCCTAAGTATTTAATATCACCAACAATTCCAGCATTATTTACTAGAGTAATGCTTGTAGCATTTTTTAATTCGGGAAATTGAAATTGTTTAACAGCATCTAAATCTGTTAAATCAATTTTTAAATGTTGAAATTGTTCATGATTAATATTATTTGTTCTGGAAATGCCATAAATAAAATTATTTTCATCATTTAATAGTAATTCTGTTAAGGATCTACCTAAACCTTTGCTCGATCCAGTAATAAAATAATAATTCATAATTTTTAGTTTAGTGCATTACTTAAATCGGTTAATAAATCATCAGCATCTTCAACACCAACACTTAGTCTTATAAGTGAATCAACAATGCCTATTTTTTCTCTTTCTACTTTTGGAATAGCTGCATGTGTCATGGTTGCAGGGTGTCCTATTAATGACTCTACACCACCTAGTGATTCTGCCAAAGCAAATAGTTGCACTTTTTTTACTATGTTTAAAGCATCTTCTAATTTATTTCCTTTAAGAGAGAAAGAAATCATGCCACCAAAATCTCTCATTTGAGTTTTAGCTACAGTATGATTTGGATGTGAAGTAAACCCTGGCCAATATACGTTTTCAACTTTTGGATGAGTAGCTAAATATTTAGCAATTATTTTTCCATTTTCGCAATGTCTTTGCATTCTTAAGTGTAATGTTTTGATTCCTCTAAGTACTAAAAATGCATCTTGTGGACCACAAACTGCCCCACTACTATTTTGAATTCTATAAATTTCCTTTGCAATTTTTTCGTCATTAACTATTAACGCTCCCATAACTACATCAGAGTGTCCTCCTAGATATTTGGTAGCGGAGTGCATCACTATATCAGCACCCAAATCTAACGGATTTTGTAAGTAAGGAGTTGCAAAAGTATTATCAACAGCCAATAAAACATTATTCTTTTTGGCAATAGTAGCAACAGCTTTAATGTCAATAATATTCATCATTGGGTTGGTCGGTGTTTCAATCCAAATAAGCTTAGTATTATCATTAATTTTTTCTTCAATAGTCTTGGTATTGTGCATAGGTACAAAGTGGAAATTAATACCATATTTCTCAAAAATAGTAGTGAAGATTCTGTAAGAACCACCATATAAATCGTTTGTAGAAATTACTTCATCACCCGGATTTAACATTTTAATTATACCATCTATTGCAGCTAAACCAGAACCAAAACAAGCACCAAATTTTCCATTTTCAATGGCTGCTAAATTTTTTTCTAAGGTATGTCTTGTAGGGTTAAGTGTTCTTGAATATTCATACCCTTTGTGGTTTCCAATACCATTTTGAACATAAGTGGAGGTTTGGTAAATGGGGGTCATAATTGCTCCTGTAGCTGGATCGGGTTTAAGACCTGCATGTATAACTTTTGTTCCGAATTTCATTTCTTGTTGTATAATAGTAATTGATTTAATACAAAAATAAGTAAAGAAAGTTGGACTTAGTAATTTAACGTGAATGAGCTATTTGTTAGAGGGGAAATTCTACTCATAAAAATTATATTCATACTGAATAATTGTAAGAAATTCGGTAGCAATAACTTTGGTAAGTTGGGCAGTCATTAGCATATTTTTATCGTATAGAAATTGTGTCGAGGTTTTATACTCATCATTTTCATAAGTTTTAATTTCCATTAAATTGCCTATTTCATCGTATATAAATTGCTCTTTTTTTATAAGGTTTTTATTAAGATCAGCATGAGTGGTTCGCTCACCCAACCTGCCAATTTCGTTGAATTGGTAGGTGATTTTTGATTTTTTATTACCAATTAAATACTTAGTATATACTTCTGATAAATAGCCTAACTCATCATAATAGTAAAATGTTTCTTTGTAGCTTTTTCCGTAACTATTATAATAGGTAATTTTTTCTTGATTTTTAGATAATTTTTCAAAATGAAAGCTATCGGTTTTAATGATGTATTGCTTTTTTAAGTTAAAATCATTTTTAGTGTTACTGGCATTTTCTTCTCGAGCATACGTTTCTTTCAATAAATTGCCTTTAGCATCATAATCGTAAGTTAGCGAAAAAAAACCGTTATTATCTGTTTTTCGTTTTACAATAATTTTACTTTCACTATTATAAGTGTAAGCGATGACACTCGTGTCTTTTTTAATGTTTTGAGATAGAAAGGTAGAATATTGCTGTTGCAACATACCGTTCTCATTGAACTCATAATAGAAATCTACATTTTTTTTTCTGATAATATCTTTTACTTTTTTAGAAGACCAACTGCCTTTAATAGATTTTATTTTATTGATTTTAATGAATTTTTCATTGAAAAAAGGATCTTCATCAAAAAGCTGTTTGTTGGCATCCAATAATTGTGCTTTGGTATTTAATGAAAGCAAAAAAAATAAAAAAAGGCTTAAAAGATATTTTACTATAAGCATAAAACGATTAATTTTAGAAAGTATCTTTTACTTCTTCATAAACAGTTTTAATTCCTTCTTCTAAAGAGATATTGTGTTTCCATCCTAATTGATTAATTCTGGATACATCCATTAATTTTCGTGGAGTTCCATCAGGTTTGGAGATGTTGAAAACTAAATCGCCTTTATAGCCAACGGTTTTTTTAACCAATAAAGCTAAGTCTTTAATAGAAATATCTGTACCTGAACCTACATTTACAAATAATTCTTCGTTGTAGTTTTTCATTAAAAACAGACAAGCAGCAGCTAAGTCATCAACATGCAAAAATTCTCTAAGAGGAGTTCCTGTTCCCCAAATTTCTACTTGTAGTTGGTTTTCTAATTTGGCAGTATGAAATTTTCTAATTAAAGCAGGTAATACATGGGAGTTGTTTAAATCATAATTATCATTCGGACCATAGAGGTTAGTTGGCATTGCCGAAATAAAATTACAACCGTATTGTCTTCTATACGATTCACAAAGTTTGATGCCGGCTATTTTAGCAATAGCATAAGGTTCATTAGTAGCCTCTAAAAAACCTGTTAAAAGATATTCTTCTTTTAATGGTTGGGGAGCCATTTTTGGATAAATACAAGAGGAGCCTAAAAACAATAATTTAGTTACTTTATTTAAATAAGCAGCATGAATTACGTTGGCTTCTATCATTAAATTTTGATAAAGAAAATCGGCTCTATAAACATTATTGGCGTGAATTCCACCTACTTTTGCTGCAGCTAAAAAAACATAATCAAGTTTTTCTGTTTCAAAAAAACTATTTACCGCTTGTTGGTTAGTTAAATCCAATTCTTTAGAGGGTTTAACTAATAAGTTTGTGAAACCATTGCTTTTTAGCTGTCTAACGATAGCTGAACCAACCATGCCGTTATGTCCGGCAACATAAATTTTATCAGATTTATTCATTGTAATTCATTACATCATGTCCGCCCTCGAGCAAGTATTTATCTCTTTTAAATAAATTCACATCAGATTGAATCATATCTTTTATTAAGTCTTGTAAATTATGTTTTGGTTTCCAACCTAAGTTGTTAAATGCTTTAGAAGCATCTCCAATTAATAAATCTACTTCTGTAGGTCTGAAATAATTAGGGTCAATTTCTATAAGAATATCTCCTGTTTCAGCATTAATTCCTTTTTCATCAACACCTGTTCCTTCCCATTTCATTTTAATATCCACTTCATTAAAAGCCATTGTAATAAAATCTCTTACTGAAGTAGTTTCTCCAGTTGCTAATACATAATCTTCGGGTGTTTCTTGTTGTAACATTAGCCACATACCTTCAACATAGTCTTTCGCATGTCCCCAATCTCTTTTAGCATCAATATTTCCTAAATAAATTTTCTTTTGCATGCCTAACTTAATTCTGGCAACACCTCGTGTAATTTTTCTGGTAACAAAAGTTTCTCCTCTAATAGGGCTTTCATGGTTAAATAATATTCCATTACAAGCATACATTCCATAGGCCTCTCGGTAGTTTTTAGTAATCCAAAAAGCATATAATTTTGCTACTGCATAAGGACTTCTTGGATAAAAGGGAGTGGTTTCCGTTTGAGGAACTTCTTGCACTTTTCCATATAATTCTGAAGTTGATGCTTGATAGAATTTTGTTTTGGTTTCTAATTTTAGAATTCTTATGGCTTCTAAAATCCTTAGTGCACCAACAGCATCAGAGTTAGCAGTATATTCAGGTGTTTCAAAGGAAACTTTCACATGTGATTGAGCTGCTAAGTTATAAATTTCATCTGGCTGAACATCTTGAATAATTTTTATAATGTTTGTTGAATCAGTCATATCTCCATAATGTAAAATAAATTTCACATTATCTTCATGCAAATCGGTGTATAGATGGTCAATTCTATTAGTGTTAAAAAGTGAACTTCTTCTTTTTATACCATGAACTTCATATCCTTTACTTAATAATAATTCAGCTAAATAAGCACCATCTTGTCCGGTAACTCCTGTTATTAATGCAACTTTTTTTGACATTGGTTTAATTTTTTACAATAATACTAATTCTTGTAAAAAAAAACATCCTATTTAGCTAAAATAGGATGTTTTAAAATTACTTATGGGGTTATTATTTATTCTTCTTCTTTTTCGAAATAGACAGCAGTCATGTCTCTATATTCCATTGCATTTGCAGGGAAGTTTTTCACATAAACTTGTAATAATCTTGTATTTTCATCATAGAAAATAGGCATAGTAGCTGCATCATCAATAGCAATTTGGTCTGCTTGACGGTACAATTCCATACGTTTTTTGTCGTCAATTTCTCTGAGTGCAGCATTGAAAACAGAATCAAAAGCTTCACTTTGGTAACGAGTAGAGTTAATGTAAGACTTACTGTTAATATCTCCAGGAACATGATCTCCGTAAAGTAAGTTTAAGAAATTTTCAGGATCCGGATAATCCGCAATCCATCCTGCTCTCCAGAATAAAGCTTTACCAGTTTCTAGGTTTTCTAAGTGTTGAGCAAATTGCATTTGTTCAATTTTAACAGAAATTCCTAAGTTTTCAGATAACATTTTTTGAACTACTTCAGCAACTTGAACGTTTCTATCTCCACCACCTGGGTTAATTTGTAAAGTAATTTCAGGGAACCCTTTTCCATTTGGATACCCTGCTTTTGCCATGTGTTCTTTAGCTTTTTCAGGAGAATATTCATAACCCTTTACATTTTCATAATCATACCCTTTAAATGGAGGAACAATTCCATTTAATCCAGCTCTTCCTTCACCTTGTAGAGTATAGGTTACAATAGATTCTCTATCAACAGCATAATTAAAAGCTTTTCTTACGTCAATATTATTAAAAGGAGGAAGTTGATGTTGTAATCCTAAATAGAATACACTCATAGCAGGAACGACTTGCATAACGTAAGGTTTGTTTCCACCTTTTTTAGCTTCTTCTAATTCTCCAACTACTTCTTTAATCATTTCTAAAGGTAATCTAAATACCATATCCAAGTTACCTTTTCTGAATTCTAATAGTTCAGCTTTTTTTTCTTTTATGAATGAAAATTTAATTCCATCTAAGTAAGGTAATTGATTTCCGTAGCTATCAACACCCCAATAGTCTGGGTTTCTTTCTAAAATTACTGTTTCAGATTCTTTAATTTTTTTAACTCTAAAAGGACCTGTTCCTACGCATTGTATTCTCATATCTAAACCATACGTATCAAAAGCTTCCTTAGGGAAAACGGAACAAGAAATATGACTTAAGATGTTTAAAAATCCTGCAAAAGAGTAATTTAAGTTAATTTCTATGGTATAGTCATCAATTACTTTAATTCCAGAAACACCTCCAGAAAGTGGAGATTTGTTTACAGTAGATTCGTAATATTCGTTTGCCCCAATTACTTTATCTTTAAATAACCAATACATTTGGTTAGAAGGATCTGTTTCACATAATTTGTCTAAGGAATACTTGAAATCTTTAGCGGTTACTTCTCTACCCTTTCCTCCTTCAAAACATTTATCATCATGGAATTTCACTCCTTTTCTTAATGTAAAAGTAAATTTCGTAGCATCTTCATTTACTACCCATTTTTCCGCTAAACCAGGTAATATAGATAAGTCTTCTTGATCTAATTTAACTAACCCTTCATAAACTTGATTGGCAATCCTATGAGAAACAACTTCGGTAACATTTAATGGGTATAAGCTTCTGAAATCTTCCGTTTCGTTTACTTTGAACACACCACCGTAGTGAACATTTCCTTTTGCTGTTTGAGTATTTGTTTGGTTATTACTGTCGTTTCCTCCACAACTGTATAATAACACTGCCGAAATTACTAAATAGACTATTTTTTTCATGATATAGTTTTGTTTTAAAGGACAAATATAAATATAAGATACAATATCCTAAAATTTAATTTAGTTTTCATCATTTTTTTTCGTCAAAGTGCTTTTTAATTGATACTAAATGCTAAATAAAATAGTTCATTAGCATAATTTATTTAATTCCGTATTAAATTACTTTTTTTGTAAGTTTACTCCTGACAAACTATTGTTGTTTGAAAATAAAGTATATCATATTAATTATTCTCCTCTTCTTGGTATTCAAAACAGGGTGGTCTCAAGATGTTTCTAATTATAGAGAAAAAGAAATGGTATTAGATAGAGATACTATTCAGTTCGATTCATTGAGTTTGATACCTCAATCTGAAATAATTTCTATTGAAGGTACTTCGGTAGAAAACAATTTTTATGAAATAGATTACACAAAAGCTGTTTTTATTTTAAAAACCGAAGGCGCTCATTTAAAAAATAAAAAAATTAAAATGGGTTACAGGGTCTTTCCTTTGTCTTTTTCAGAACCTTATTTTCATAAAGAAAAAAAATTTGTGGAAGAAGGTGGAGAAACAGTTAAAAATCCTTTTCTATATGAATATACGGTGGCTACTGAAGATATCTTTTACTTAAATGGATTGGATAAAAGTGGAAGTATTTCTCGTGGGGTAGCATTTGGTAATAGTCAGGACTTATCGGTAAATTCTAATATGAATTTACAACTATCAGGAAAAATTACCGATGAGATTAGCATTTTGGCATCTATTTCTGATGATAATATTCCTATTCAGGCAGAAGGAAATACGCAGCAATTACAAGATTTTGACCAAGTTTATATTCAATTGTTTAGTGATGAATGGAAATTAACTGCCGGAGATTTTTATCTTAAAAGACCTGATACTTATTTTATGAATTTTAATAAAAAAGTGCAAGGAGGTAGTTTTAACATTACTGTACCTACATCTAAAAAAGAAAATGCTTCAACCATTACTCCTACTGTTAGCGCAGCTGTTTCCAGAGGTAAATTTGCTCGAAATAGAATTTTAGGTATTGAAGGAAATCAAGGTCCATATAGATTAAAAGGTGCGGATAATGAAACATTTATTATTATCCTTTCGGGAACAGAACAGGTTTTTATTGATGGGATGTTAATGAAAAGAGGTAATGAGTTTGATTACGTAATTGATTACAATACTGGAGAGTTGACCTTTACCTCTAACCGATTAATAACTAAAGATTCCAGAATTGTGGTAGAGTTTCAATATTCAGATAGAAATTATGCTCGCTCGCTTATTCATTTTGGGAATGAATTTAAAAGTAAAAAACTCAAACTTAATTTTAATTTTTATACCGAACAAGACTCAAAAGATCAACCATTATTGCAAGATTTAACGGATGAAAACAAGAGGTTTTTGTCAGAAATTGGAGATAGCATACAAGATGCGGTTATTCCTAACATTAATTTGGTAGAGTTTGATGAAAACAAAGTGTTGTATAAAATGATAGATTCTTTGGGTTACGATTCAGTTTTTGTTTACTCTACCAATCCCGATAGTGCTATTTATCAGTTAGGATTTTCCTATGTGGGAGAGAATAACGGTAACTACAAACAAATTCAAAGTTCGGCAAATGGAAAGGTATATGAATGGCAAATACCTATTGGTGGAGCCCCCCAGGGAAATTATGAGCCGGTTATTTTATTGGTTACTCCCAAACAAAATCAGATGGCAACCTTGGGCGGAGAGTATATTTTTAGTAAAAATGCGAAAATAATGTGGGAGGGAGCTATTTCTAAAAATGACATTAATACTTTTTCTGATAAAGATAGTGGTGATGACATTGGTTATGCCTTTAAATTTAATTCTGAAAACATTGTTGATTTAAACAAAGAAAAGGAAGAAAGTTGGAAACTAAACGTTGGTACTAATTACGAGTATGTACAAGAATATTTTACACCAATAGAAAGGTTTAGGTTGGTAGAATTTGAAAGGGATTGGAATATTAGCAATGCTATTGTAAATACCGACCAGCATATTGTTGGTGGAACAGTTGGGTTAAACAAAATTGATAAAGTAAATGTTGTTTATGCATTTAACTATATGAATACATTAGAGTTAATTGAAGGAGCTAAAAATGCACTATCTATCAACTATAAAACGAATGGGTTTCAGTTAGTGAGTAATGCTAGTTTTTTACAAACTAAAGGGGTAAATAATTCTGAATTTTTGCGACACAAAGCTATTCTTACAAAACAATTAGGGTGGGTAGTGCTTGGCGTAGGTGAAGAAACCGAACAAAATAAATTGTTTCTAAACACAAGTGATTCGTTAACTGCCTCTAGTTTTGAGTTTGTTATTTTACAAGCATTTGTTCATAATGCTGATACCACCAAAAACAAATTTATGTTGAGCTACAAACAACGTGATGATAATGTGCCTGTCGCTAATGATTTTTTAAAAGCCACCAGAGCTGAAGATATTGAGCTATCTATGAGTTTGCTGAAAATGAAAAACCATAAATTACGAAGTACTTATACATACAGAAAATTACATATTGTATCCAACACACTAACCACCTTAAAGCCCGAAGAGACTGTTTTAGCTAGAGTGGAATACAATGGCAACTTTTTAAAGAATTTAATTTCTACCAATACGTATTATGAAATTGGCTCAGGGTTAGAAGTAAAAAAAGAGTTTTTATTTATAGAGGTACAGCCCGGACAAGGAACACATACTTTTATTGGCGATTTAAATAATAATGGTGTAAAAGATTTAAATGAATTTGAAATAGCTGTTTTTAGAGATCAAGCTAATTACATTAAAATTTTCACTCCTACTAACGAGTTTGTAAAAATCTACACGAACCAGTTTAACCAAAGCTTGTTTTTACAACCGGAAGCTATTTGGGGAGGAGAGAAAGGATTAAAGAAATTAGTCTCTCGTTTTTCTAATAGGGCAAATTTCCGTACTAGTCGAAAAGTGAGTAATAAAGATGATTATTTTAATCCATTTATAGCCGATATTGATGATAGTTCTTTGGTTACCATTAACATGGGCGTACTGAATACCTTTTATTTTAACAGAACCAATACCAAGTTTGGAGCAGACTATATTTATCAAGATAATAGAGATAAATCCTTACTGACAAATGGAGTAGAGTCTAGAAATCAGTTTTCAAATACTATAAAAACAAGATGGAACATAACACGAGTTTATACCTTGGTAGTGTTGGCTTCTCAAGCAAAAAAGAGCAATTTTTCAGAGTTTTTTATCAATAGAAATTATAATTTATTTATTCAAGAGATTGAGCCAACTTTTGCTATTCAGCCAAATGTTAAAGTAAGAGTTAGTTTTTTATTTAATTTTAAAGAAAAAACCAACCAACCTATTTATGGAGGAGAAAAATCTATTTCTAAAAAAGGAGGGGTAGAGTTGAGGTTTAATATGGCTGCTAAAGGAAGTATAAGAGCTAACTTTAATTACATTGAAAATACCTTTTCAACTACCGATAATGTTTCTTTAGCATTTGAAATGCTCGAAGGGTTGCAGAATGGAGCTAATAGTACTTGGGAATTGTCGTATCAACAAAACTTATCGAAATACATGCAGTTGAGTTTGAATTATAATGGTAGAAAGTCTGAAAACACGAATTTTATTCATACCGGAGGAGTTCAGGTTAGGGCGTTTTTTTAGTAATGGATGTTTTACTCATTTTTTGCTATGTTCAAAGGTTCGAAGTTTTTCCGGCACTAACTTTCTTAACTTTCAAACTTATTATTGTTTTAATATTGAAGTTTGAAAATAAGTTCTAATTTTGTTTAATAAAAAATAAAATAGATTGAACACAATAAAGGAGTATTTTAGTATTAAAGATTTAGAAAACCTTTCAGGAATTAAAGCACACACTATTAGAATTTGGGAAAAACGTTATGGGTTACTTTCTCCAGAGAGAACTGATACCAATATACGCTATTACTCGCTCGATGCTCTTCAGAAATTGTTGAATGTTTCTTTGTTAAATAACAACGGACATAAGATTTCTAAAATAGCTCAGATGCCTGAAGATAAAATTCCTGTAGCCGTACGAGAAATGATAGTGAAAAAAGGAGTGAATAATTATACTATTAATTCTTTTAAGTTGGCAATGCTCAATTTCGATTATAAGTTGTTTAATGTTACTTATAATCAGCTGTTAGTGCAAAAATCATTTAGAGAAATTTTCCTTACTATTTTTGTTCAATTGCTTGAAGATATTGGGTTGTTATGGCAATCTAAAACCATTACACCGGCTCACGAGCATTTTGTTTCTAATCTCATAAAACAAAAAATTCATTTACATATAGAAAATTTGCAATTACAAGTTCCGGAGAAAAACGATAAGGTTTTTGTATTGTTTCTTCCGCTTAATGAAATTCATGAATTAGGTTTGCTCTATTTACATTTAGAGTTTTTATTACATGGTTATCCGTCTATATATCTAGGACAGAGTGTTCCTGCTGAAAACTTAAAAGACTTACAAAGTATTTATAAAAACATTACTTATGTTTCTTATTTTACTGTTTATCCATCTGAAGAAGAATATCCTAATTATGTTGGAAATATTACTAATAATGTTCTTAGAAAAAATCAAGATGAGTTGATTTTATTGGGCAAGAAAGCTAATAATTTGGAAAATACACCTTCTTTTAATCAGGTAAAAACGTATCTCTCTATTGAGGATTTAGTTAAAGAATTATAATTTTGTTTAATTATATTTTGTAATTGTTAGACAAAATAGTACTTTTGTTTCATGTTTATATTGAATATGTTAAACAAAAAGAAAAAAGTAATCATTATTGGAGCCGGATTTTCATCCCTTTCCGCTGCAAGTTATTTGGCTCAACAAGGATTTCAAGTTGAAGTGTTAGAGAAAAATGATTCGCTTGGCGGAAGAGCTCGTCAGTTACGAAAAAATGGTTTTTTGTTTGATATTGGTCCGACTTGGTATTGGATGCCCGATGTTTTTGAACGATTTTTTAATGACTTTAATAAAAAGCCCTCCGATTATTATGTGTTAGAAAAACTTAGTCCAGCTTACCAAGTCTATTTTGAGGTATTAAAATCTATAACAATTAGTGATAATTTAGAAGAAATTTATGCTGTTTTTGAAGCTGAAGAAAAAGGTAGTTCAAAATATTTAAAAAGTTTTTTAGCAGACGCCAAAAACAACTATGATGTTGCTATAAAAGATTTGGTTTATTGTCCGGGAGTTTCTTTTACAGAATTAATAACACCTCAAACTATTGGGAAACTTAATCAGTTTTTTACAAGCATTAGTACGCAGGTTAGGCAACATATAAAAAGCAAAAAACTCATCCAGATTTTAGAGTTTCCAGTATTGTTTTTAGGAGCAAAACCAAGTAATACACCTGCTTTTTACAATTTTATGAACTATGCCGATTTTGGGTTAGGAACTTGGCATCCTAAAGGAGGAATGTATGAAGTGGTAAAAGCCATGCAACAATTGGCTTTATCATTAGGAGTAATTTTTAAAACCAACCAACAAGTAGAAAAAATTGTGGTTGAAAATAATGTTGCTAAGGGCGTTTTAGTAAATGGTGCCTTTCAATCTGCGGATGTAATCCTGAGCGGGGCAGATTATCACCATACAGAAACACTGCTTGATGAAAAGTTTAGAGCTTATTCCCAAAAATATTGGGAAAAGAAAACTTTTGCACCATCAGCTTTGTTGTTTTATGTTGGATTTAAAAAGAAATTAAAAAATGTATCGCACCATACTTTGTTTTTCGATACCGATTTTGATTTACATGCTAAAGATATTTATGATAATAAAAAATGGCCAGAAAAACCACTTTTTTATGCCAGTTTTCCTAGTATAAGTGATATTTCTTTTGCTCCCGAAGGACAAGAAGCAGCTACTTTTTTAATTCCTGTTGCTCCTGGTATTGAAGATACTCCCGAAATTCGATTAAAGTATCTTAAGAAAGTTATACAAAGATTGGAACTACTGACACAGCAAGAAGTTGAAAATGATATTGTTTTTTATGAATCTTACTGTGTGAAAGACTTTGTAAAAGATTACAATTCTTATCAGGGGAATGCCTATGGAATGGCGAATACCTTGTTGCAAACCGCATTTTTACGTCCGAAAATTAAGAGTAAAAAAGTAAATAATTTGTTTTTTACAGGACAGTTAACTGTTCCTGGCCCAGGGGTTCCTCCATCATTAATATCAGGAAAATTAGCAGCCAACCTTATTGTCAAATCCCTAACTAAAAATAAAGTATATGAAAAAGTTATTTGATGATTTATCTTACAAGAGCAGTAAGTTGGTTACCAATACCTACAGCACTTCTTTTGCTTTGGCTGTAGGCATGTTGGCTCCATCTATCAGAAAAGACATACATAGTATTTATGGTTTTGTACGTTTTGCCGATGAAATTGTAGATTCTTTTCATGGATACGATAAGAATTTGTTGTTGAACCAATTTGAGCTAGAGTATTACAACGGAATGACTAATGGAATAAGTCTAAATCCGATTATTAACTCTTTTCAGCATACGGTAAAAAAGTACAATATAGATGATGAGTTAGTTAATGCTTTTCTAACTAGTATGCGTATGGACTTGCACAAAACAGAATATGCCACTACCGATGAATACAAAGCTTATATTTATGGCTCGGCAGATGTAGTTGGGTTAATGTGTTTAAAAGTTTTTGTTAATGGAAATGAAGAAAAATATAATGAGTTGAAAGATGCTGCTATGCGTTTAGGTTCTGCTTTTCAGAAAGTAAATTTTTTGAGAGACTTAAAGCAAGATGTTGATGAACTTTCAAGGGCTTATTTTCCAGGAGTAAATTTAAAATCGCTTACACAAGAAAATAAATTCCAAATTATTAATGAAATAAAAGTAGATTTTGATGCAGCTTACAAAGGAATAGTAAGACTTCCTGCAGAAGCTCGTTTTGGCGTTTATACCGCCTTTATTTATTACAAAAAGTTGCTATTAAAGTTAGAACAAACCCATCATAGCGAGATTATTAAGAAAAGGATAAGAGTTTCTAATCCTGTAAAATTAGGTTTGTTAGCACAATCGTTTGTAAGGTTAAAATTGAATTTATTATAGAATGTATAAAACCTCCTTATTCATATTGTCAATTTTATGTTGTTTTAGCTTAATTGGAGGCAACATTAATTTAGCACGGACTAATTTTTCTAAAGTAAAAACCATTGGTCAAATAGATACCGTTTTAATATTAATAAACAATATAAACACACCAGTTTCTAATGCTTATAAAGGAGCTTACACTATGATGAAAGCAAAATATGTAAGCTCTCCATTTAAAAAATACGCTTATTTTAATCAAGGAAAAGCATTAATAGAAAAAGCAATAGAACAAGCTCCCAACAATCTAGAAATACGCTATTTGAGAGCAATGCTTCAGGTTAACTTACCCAAATTTTTAAATTATTATGAAAATCTAAATGAGGATATAGATTTTGTTTTAAAAAACCTTATGATTGAACAAATATCAAAAGAATTGAAATATAAAATAATTATTAATTTAGTAGCAGCTAATTTAATTTCTAACGAACAGAAAGCTACATTTTTTTACCTAATAAACTATGAAAGAAATACAAGTAATATTAGTAGATGAGAATGATAATGAAATAGGTAAAATGCCTAAATTAGAAGCACATCAAAAAGGGTTTTTACACAGAGCGGTTTCTGTTTTTTTGTTCGATTTGGATGGAAATTGGATGTTACAAAAAAGAGCTGTCGAAAAGTATCATTCAGCTAATTTATGGACAAATACTTGTTGTAGCCACCCTTACCCTAAAGAAAACATCAAAAAAGCTGCCGAAAGAAGATTGCTAGAAGAAATGGGTATAAAAAGTGAGTTGACTAAAGTGTTAAGTTTTGTTTATAGAGCAGAATTAGATAATGGACTAGTAGAACACGAATTTGACCATGTCTTTATAGGGTTTACGACTGAATTACCATCACCTAACAAAGAAGAAGTGTCTGATTGGAAAATTGTTTCCTTTGAAGCATTAGATAATGAGGTGCAAAACTATCCGGAAAAATTTACGGAGTGGTTTAAACTTATTTACAGAAAAGTAAACCTGCATTTAGAATTGAATAAAATTCATGTTAAAAATTAAGTGATGTTGTTTATTATTTTACTTGTCGGAACATTTTTTTTGATGGAAGGTGTGGCTTGGGCAACACATAAATATATTATGCATGGTTTTTTGTGGCATTTACACGAAGATCATCATACTAAAAACTCTAATTCTTTTTTTGAGAAAAACGATTACTTTTTTGTGATTTTTGCTGTTCCGGGCATGGCTTGTATTTTGTTAGGAACCATCTTTTCTGTTCCTTATACATTGCCTATTGGTTTAGGAATTACGATTTATGGTTTTGCATATTTTTTGGTGCATGAGATTTTCATTCATCAACGATTTAAAGTGCTTAGAAATACAAATTTAAAATATTTTAAAGCCATCAGACGAGCTCATAAAGTTCATCATAAACATTTAGGAAAAGAAGATGGTGAATGTTTTGGGATGTTGTGGGTGCCATTAAAATATTTTTCACAAAATAAATGAAAGCACTTTATTTAATATTACTCTTAGCTTCATTTAGTATTCCTTTTGCTTATTCTTTTGAAAAAAAAATGCATTTCATTAAACATTGGAAAGCGATTTTTTCTGCCATTTCATTTGTAGCAATTATATATATTATTTGGGATATTATTTTTACTAAAATTGGCGTATGGGGATTTAATTCCGATTATCATTTAGGTATTACATTTTTTAATTTGCCGTTAGAAGAAATTTTGTTTTTCTTTTTAATTCCTTACGCAAGTATTTTTATACATTATTCGTTGCAATATTTTTTTCCGAAAGCAAAATTGGCTAATAAATTTGTTGTGTTCTTTACCTGGGGGGTTATTATTCTTTTAGTTGTATTAATTGTCATGAATATGGGTAAACTATACACTCAAATAAATGGATTTTTCTTAGTGTTTGCTTTGCTGTTGGGCTTGTTAAATAAAAATAATACCCTACATCGTTTTTATATTTCTTATTTGGTAATTCTCATTCCTTTTGCCATTGTAAATGGCATTTTAACAGGTAGTTTTATTGATGATCCTGTTGTTTGGTACAACAATGCAGAAAATTTAGGCATTCGTTTTTTCACTATTCCTGTGGAAGATTTTGGTTACGCTTTTAGCATGTTGTATTTTTCAGTTTTTTTGATAGAATTATTGAAACGAAAACAAGAGAAGTAACAATATACGAGATTTATAGCTATAAATGTATAAATAATTAATTGGTATATTTAGGTACATTATGTAATATTGCAATTCTCAACTTTAAAAAACACAAATGAATAGAGCATTGTTATTGGTTGGACTAGTCCAAATTTTTTTTATTTACACACAAGCACAAGAAATAGATGATTTTAAACCATTAAATTCAGTAGGAGAAATACCTATTGAAATTAATAAGAGTTCTGCATCCAAAATTAAAGAACAAACAAGTGAAATTTCTAAGAATCAAACAACGAGTGAGATTAATACCGAAAAAGATTTTATTTTAAAAAGTAATTATATTTTGGATAGAATTTTATCTAATGGTGTGGTTTTTTACGGGAACAAAATAAATAAATATGTTGAAAAAGTAGCTGATGAATTACTGAAAGATAATCTTACGTTAAGAAAAGAACTAAGTTTTTATATTGTAAAAACATCAGAAATAAATGCTTTTGCTACAGACAGGGGTGAAATCTTTATAACGATTGGCTTACTTGCACAAATTGAAAACGAAGCTCAATTGGCTTTTGTATTATCTCACGAAATAATCCATTACAAGAATAAACATGCTAAAACTGGTTTTATTGAGAATGATAAAATTGATAATTCTAAGGATAAGTATAAAAAAACAAACTGGGATAAATTATTTAGTAAAAGTAAATATTCTAAAGAGTTGGAGATGGAAGCAGATATGGATGGGTTGGAGATTTATTTGAAATCTAATTATAGTTTAAAAGAAATCAATGCTTTTTTCTATGTCTTTCAATATTCTCATTTACCAATAGATGATGTTGTTTTTGAAAAGGATTATTTTGATGATGAAAATTGGTCAATTCAATCTATATTAGCAAACAGGGAGGTTGCTCAAATTGAAGCGATTGATGATGAGGAAGATGAGTATCAAGATCATCCAAACATAAATAAAAGGAGAGCCATAATTCATAGTATAATTGAAAATGAATCCAATGAAGGAAGGGTAAATTATATAATCAGTAAAGATGGTTTTATTGAGGTTCAATCATTAGCTAGGTTAGAGTTATCTTATTTGTTTACTAAAAGCAGACATTATGGAGAAGCTATTTATAATAGCTATATTATGCTTAAACGTTATCCTGATAATAAGTTTCTTAAACTTAATTTGGGATACTGTTTATATGCATTATCTAAATACAAAAATGGCACAAATTTGAATGATGTATTAACTGATTTTAATAATGTTCAAGGAGAGTCTCAAAATGTATTTTATCTTTTTAATGAAATAGATAAAAGAGATTTAAGTGTTTTAGCAGTTAAATATTTATGGGGTCTAAAAGCAGAAATAACGGATGATAAATTTTTAAATGTAATAGCAGAAGATGCTATTAAAGAAATGTTGCTAAATTCTGGAGTTAGAAAGTCTGAATTATCAAAAAAAGTAAAGGTTGAGATTGAAAATACTGTTATAGATTCAAGTAAATTATCTAAATATGATAAAATAAAAAACAAACAAAAAGAGGAAGGGACATCTTACGAGTATGCTTTTGTAAACTTGTTTAATAACAAAGAGTTTGAGGGTATGATTAATCAGTATGAAAAAGTTTATGTTGATAAAGTTATCAAGAATGAAGATAATAATAGATTTGAAAATGATACTAAAACTAAACAAGCACTTGGTTTAAAAGAGGTTGTGTTGGTTTCTCCAAATTACAGACATTTTAAAACAAAAAAAGAAATTTCGGAAGATTATGTTTATGCAGATGTTAGAGAGAAACAATTTATTAATAGTAACAAACAAATAGCAAAATCAAAGAATGTGAATTTAAAAGTAATAAATTATAGAGAATTCCGTTCTACGGATGAATATAATGATTTAGGATTATTAAGTGACTGGATGGAAGAACGTTATGGACATTTTAATTTGGAAGTATATCCTTATTGCTCAATGTTTACTGATGATTTAATTGATAAGTATGGAACAAAATATTTTGCATGGTCAGGTATTTATTCTTTTCATGTTGGTAAAAAAGGCTTAGGATGGGCTATAACTGGGAGTTATTTTGGAGGAATGGCATTTGGAGCAGCAAGTTTAACTTTACTTCCGCTAGGAGCTGCAATACCCATTATCCTTTATATTGCTAACAGTTCAAATCGTTCGTTTTACTATACCTATTTATTTGATATCTCCAATTACAAGGCTCATTTAATTAATGAGAGCTTTAAATCTGGAATTCCAATGACAGGATATGTTTCTGACACTTTCAGACAAATAAGTACTAAACCTAAGAATTAGGACCAACAAGTTCTTAAAAGAACTTGTTGGTATAATAAAATGGCTAAAAAAGTACTCATAACTGGCGGGACAGGATTAGTAGGGACAGTATTGGCTAAGCTTATAGTTGAAAAAGGCGACTTGGTTACCATACTGACAAGAGATAAAAATAGAACTTCAAAACATCCTAATATTACTTATAGTTTTTGGGACATTGATCAAGGAATTATTGATAAAGAGGAATTGCTTTCAGCAAATTACATTGTGCATTTAGCAGGAGCCGATATTGCCGAAAAGCCTTGGTCGCAAAAGCGTAAAAAAGAAATTTTAGATAGTCGAGTTGACCCTATAAAACTAATTTATAATTATTTAAACAACAATCCTAATCAACTTAAAGCTTTTGTTTCTGCTTCGGGAGTGGGTTATTATGGAGCGATAACTACCAATACCATTTTTGAAGAAACAGCAACACCAGCCAATGATTTTTTAGGAGAAACTTGTTTGAAATGGGAACAAGCAGTAGATGAACTAAACGATTTATCAATAAGAACAGTAAAACTGCGAACAGGAATAGTGTTAGCAAAAAATGGTGGAGCATTGCCTAAAATGATGCAACCATTTAAGTTTGGTTTAGGAGCTGCTTTAGGCTCAGGCAAACAAATTATGCCTTGGATACATATTGATGATTTAGCCCAACTTTATGTTGCTGCCATAGAAAACGATAGTTTTAATGGAGCGTATAACAGCATTGCCGGAAATGTAAGCAACAAAGACTTTTCTAAAATGCTATCAAAAGCTATGAACAAACCATTTTGGTTGCCCAATGTGCCCGGTTTTATGCTAAAATTGTTTTTAGGTGAAATGGCTGTAATTCTCCTAGAAGGAAGTGCTGCAAGTAACCAAAAATTGCTTCAAACAGGATTTAATTTTCAATTTGCCGATTTGGAAGAGGGGTTGAGGAAGTTGGTTGGGGAGTAGCCTTTGTTTTATAATAATCAATTGCCTTTTGGGTAGATAAATTCATTGAAAGCCAACTCAATTTTTCTTGAGTTTCCAAAAAATTAAATAATTTATCTTCGTAAAGATATTCTTCATTGTATTCATAGGTAGAATTAGTGAAAAAACCATTCTCTTGACGGAGTAAGTGTTTGTTTTCTTCAATTAATGGTAGTATTTTACCTGAAAACGATAACAAAAAAGGCACATCCATATTTTCACTTGAAATGTTATTAATGTTGTATTTAGCAATTATGATGTCCCAATTAAATGAGCTTAATAAAACTAATACACTAATAACATTTAACGAATTAACTTTTAACAAGTAAAAAGCAGATTTTAGTTGAGTAATTTTAATGTAAAGGGTAATAAGACCAACAATTGTAGCGATTAAAAAAAAGACAACGCCAATTCTTTTATATGCCAATCCGTAGTAATCTATATAATGGTAGTTTCTTATTCCAACAGAAATGACCAATATAATATTTTGAGCTATCCATAAAATAGACAACTGTTTTAGTAGCTTATTTTGGGATAAAAAATTAATATTTTTTCTAAAGAAATAAAGAATGATGCCCATTGAAAGTAATACACTAACAATAAGTAAATAAGTGCCTTCGTGAACAAATTGAGATAAGTTAAAACTGCCGTCATACTCAAAGTTAAACCATATCCAATTTACATCGGTTGCGTTAACAATTAGTAATAATAAGTTTACTGATAAAACTAAAAAAACTGCTGAACGATATTCGTTTTTCAGGTTTAGAGAAAGTGTGTGTTTATAATTGTATATTGCTGAATTGGTAGCTTTTATTCTTCTTTTTCGGATGATAAAATCACTTAGTTTTTCTTCTGAATGAATAAATTTAATAATGTTATTATGAAAAATAAATGAAGCAATAATGATTGTTCCTAATAAAATAAACATAAGCCTGCCCCAAGAAATAGTGGAAAAGAATTTTTTAATTGGCAACCAAAACTGAATAGTTAGGTCGTTAAAAATCGGATTGGCAATTTTATAAATCCAGATGAATAAAGAAAGGAATAATATAGGGATTATTACTATCTTTAAAACAACTATAATTTTCGAAGTTGTTTTTTGTTGATTGTCGCTTGAGTTGTTATTAAAAACTTTTCTTAATGGTAATTTAAAAAAGTTGATTATTGAGGTGAATCCCGCAAAAAAAGCTGCTTTTAATTTGGGTTGATGAATGTATCCAATACAAATTAGTAGTAAAAAACAATTGGTAATTTTTGCGATGGTTGAACCGTAAAGAAAAACAAAAGTGGCAGTTATAATACATAATATTGAAAAGACTATTACATATTTTGATTTGAAAGAATTGGGATAAATAAAATAGGAAGATAATAGAAAAAACACATTAAAAATTAACAGGTTTAACCCTAATTGTTCTTGCCAAAACAACCAATTAAAAAGAAACGTTCCTAACAAAAAGAAGATGAGTTGAATTTTTCTGGTTTCCATAGCTAAGCGATTTTATAATTAGATATATTACTGATTGAAATGATTTGGTGGGTATATTTATGTATGAGTAGCAGGGGGATGAGCCCAAAAGCTCCGAAGCAACAATCTATGAGTTGCCAAAACAAAGGGATACCTCTATAATTACCGGCTATAAAAGCAACAGGAAAAACTAGTAAACAAGCAATTATCCCCACTTTTGTTACCCAAATATTTTGAACAGGATTAATATAAACACCTATAAAAAATAGACTGATAATGATGTGAGAAAAAGCCAACCAATCTGTTCCATAAGTTAAGAAAGGATAGTTTTGATTAACATTATTTAATGCGATATTCACTTGATTCATCCATTGGAAAATAAGGCTTGAAGAAGTTGCTGTGTTAAAATAATCTGCCAAAAAATTAATCTCCGTTTGCAACGGAAAAGCAGTAATTCCGCTCAATACTAATAAGAGTATAAAAAGCAGTGTAATTCTTTTTATTTTTTTTGTAAGGATATGGGTTGTTTGTGTTTTCATGGAAATTTATTTAATTATTTAACTTCCACTAAAAGGTGTTCCGAAAACTCCTACGGCAAGCTCTGCCCAAATAAGAAATAGCATAAACAATACAAAAATGCATAAAGCAATTCGATAGGTTGAATTTTTCACACTTCGTATTACCAGTTCGCAAATTAAACCCGTACCAAGCAATAAAATTCCCATTATAATAAAGTCAGAGAGACTCCATTTTACTTCATCTGTAAATTGCATGGCTATTAGCGGAATCATTAATAATATGGGTACAGCTACAAGAATTCCGATTAATCTTTTGTTTTTTGTTTTCTGTGTTTTCATTTTTTTTGAGTTTTTTAAAAGTACTTTGAAATTCAAAGCTTGTTAATAAAAAAAATTAATTATGTTGGTTAAGTAAATTTTCTAAAGCTGTTAAGTGATCTTGAAAAGCTTTTTTTCCAGCTAGCGTTGCAGCAAATGATGTCTTTGGTTTTTTACCTACAAATTCTTTCATCACTTTTATGTATTCGTTTTTTTCTAATCCGGCAATATGGCTGGCTAAATTCCCATCGGTAACGTTTAACAATTCTTTCAATGAATTAAAATCTATTTCATCATTTACCATTAAAACGGACATAATTCCCAATCGCACCCTGCTTTCAAATATTTTATTTAACCCCTCAATCATAACCTTATTTTTTTATGCGTTTTGAGGTTTATTATTATATTTAAAGTGCATTAATGCACCATAAACAATGTGTAAAATACCAAAACCAATAGACCAAAACAACAACCCTTTTCCAATAAATACGGCACTTATTAAACCTAAAATAATTTGTAAAATTCCCAAGTATTTTATCTCCCCTAAGGTATATTTTCCACAATTAAACAAAGCTAATCCGTAAAAAAGCAGTGTTGCTGGAGCTAGTAAATAAAATAGGCCATGATACATTAATATTAAACAGAAAACACCTCCTGCAATCAGTGGTACAATTAAGTTTAGTAGTAATAGTTTGCTATTTTTACCCCAAATATGCTGACCATTTTTCTTAGATTCCCTCATAGTAAGTAAAATTCCGAAAGTAATGGAGATTACCAACACACTTATGGCAATTACAAAAAGTTCTAGGGCTAATTTTTCCATTAGATTTTCCGAAAGATACATTTCTAATCTCGTTTTGCTATAGGTATTATTCAGATAATGATTTATTCTTAAGTCGGCAAGGAAAGCTCCTATTAATGCAGTAATTCCGGCTATCACACCAGACAAACCGCTTAATGAAATAAACTTGGTAGATTTCTCCATCAAATCTTTTATGCCCGAGAGCGCTTCTAAATGTTGTTTTGAATTTTCCATATTAAAAAGTACTTTGAATTGCAAAGTAAATAAATAAAAATAATATAAACCAAATTTTTTTCGATTTTTTTGAATAGGCAGGAAAATAAAGAGGTTGATGTGTTTAATAATGCAAAAAAAAGTAGAAATCAAGAAAAATTTAGTTCTTCTTCTTAAATTCAATTTCATCTTTTACAATGTAACAGTTGGGATAGTCAGAACTAATTTCTTTTTGGAATTTTATAGCTTCTAATTTAGTTTTAAAATCGCCAACACGCACCTTAAAATATGGTTGTTGGTAAATTTCATAAGCCGGAACTTCTCTATATTTTTGAATAAAAGCAGCTCTAATTTTACGTGCAGGAGCACTACTACTTTCGGAAGCTAATTGAATTCTATAGCCATAAAGTTTATAAGCAGCTTTATACGTTTCATTAATATTTTCAATGGCTTTATCTACAACAACAGTAACTTTTTTAGTTGTGGTATCGGTTGTAGTTGTATCTTGTCCGAAAACAGTAATGCTTACAACAACACATAAAAAGAAGGTTAAAAAAAATTTTAAAAGCATAAAAAAAAGTTATAAAATCTGGTTCGCATAAATCAGTCCAAAACTACATAATTTTTAAAATATATGGAATAAAGAAGATATGTTAAACATTGTTAATTGATGTGCATACTGTTACCGCTTTTTGTGAGTAATTTCTGCTATATGACAGAAATCATAAGTCAACACTTTCTTATTTAGAATTATTCTAAATTGATATTTAAAAGGATATTTTAATCGAAAAATATTACTAAAAACTCATGTATTCTTATACATTTGTCAATCATTTTATGTTTAGTTTAAAGAAACAACTGTAACAGTTTTATTATGAATAAGATAACAAGAATCAATTCGAGAGGTACACTTTTAAAACTTGCGTTAATTTATTTTTCATTTTTATTTGTTCAGGTAAATTTATCTGCACAAGATGGTGAGAAATTATTTAAAACAACATGTACTGCATGTCACAAGCTAACTTCAGATAGGTTAGTTGGTCCTGGTTTGGCGGGGGTAACTGAGAAGCGTTCGAAAGAATGGTTGATGGGCTTCATTAAGAATTCTCAGGAAATGATTGCTAATGGAGATAAAGATGCAATTGCCATTTTTGAAGAATACAACAAAGTACCTATGCCTGCACATCCTTTTTCGGATGAAGAGTTAGCAGCTATTATAGATTACATAGCAAATCCTGAAGCTTCTTCTGCAAAGAAAGAAGAACCAAAAGAAGCTGCTACTGCTGATGCAGGTGCTGAGGTTGATCCATTAGTTTTAGAAGGACAAAAATTATTTAAAAATAACTGTAAAGCTTGTCATAGTATAGGAACAGATAAAGTTGTCGGTCCCGGATTAAAAGGTATTTCTGATAAAAGGTCACACGAATGGTTAGTAAAATGGATTCAAAACTCTGCTGACTTAATTGCTTCTGGAGACCCTGATGCTAATGCCATTTTTGAAGAATATAATAAAGTGCCGATGCCGGCTCAACCGGTTTCGGAAGAAGATATTAAGGCAATATTAGCATATATTGCTAACCCTCCAGCAGATAAAAAAACTACAACTGCTACAGAAGAAGTTGTAGCAACAGCAGAAGAAGATTCTTCAATGGTTACTTTTATAGTTTTAGCCGTAATATGTGTGTCTTTACTTGTTGTTATTTTGATGTTGAATAAGACGAGAACGATGGTAGCTAAAGCTAACGCTGAAAAAGCAGGTGTAGAATATACAGGACCTGTTTCTTTAGTAGAAGCGTTTAAATATACATTAAGTAATAATAAAGGTTATGTTGCTGTAGTGGTTGTTGTACTTGTTTTTACAGGGTTAGTAAACTTAATGGGAGGTGCTGCAACCATTGGTGTTCATCAAGGGTATAAGCCTGAGCAACCTATTAAATTCTCTCATAAAATTCACGCTGGAGATGATAAAATAGACTGTAACTACTGTCACTCTAGTGCAAGACATAGTAAAACTTCTGGAATTCCTTCATTAAACTTATGTATGAATTGTCATACTTATATTAATGGTGGCGATAAGACTTTCCTATACAATGGAGAAGAATATCCAATGGCTGAAGAAATCAAAAAAATCTATAAACATTTAGATTATGACCCTAAAACAGGAAAATATGGTGATAATCCAACTCCTGTTAAATGGATTAAGGTTCATAACTTACCAGACCATGTCTTCTTTAGTCATCAACAACACGTAACTGTAGGAAATCAACAATGTCAAACTTGTCACGGACCGGTTGAAGAAATGGATGTGGTAGGCCAACATTCTAAATTAACTATGGGTTGGTGTATAGAATGTCATAAAGGAACCGGAGTTTCTACAAAAGACAATGGTTATTATGATGAAATGCACAAAAGAATGCCTGAGGAATTTAGAAACAAAGTGTTAGAAGATGGGAAACTAACGGTTGATGAAATTGGTGGAATGGAGTGTGCTAAATGTCACTACTAATCAATAATAAATAAGATTCTTTTAATAGATATATAAAGTAAGACTTACAATTAACATAAATATGGCTAATTCAAAAAAATACTGGAAAGGTTTAGAACAACTAAATAATGACCCTAAATTTTTGGAGTCTGTGAACAATGAATTTCCTGAGGAGTTACCGATAGACAAATTTTTAGGTGATAACGAAACATTGGAAAATTCATCTACATCACGTAGAGATTTCTTAAAATATCTTGGTTTTGGTGTTGCAGCAGCTTCATTAGCAGCTTGCGAAACTCCGGTTACTAAGGCTATTCCTTATATCACTAAACCGGAAGAAATTACTCCTGGAAAAGCGAACTATTATGCATCTACTTATTCTGATGGTAATGATTTTGCTCCAATTTTGGTTAAAACCAGAGAGGGAAGACCTATTCATGTAACAGGTAATAAAGAATCTAAGCTTACTAAAGGAGCTATTAATGCAAGAATAGCTGGGGCTGTGCTTTCATTATATGATAACAACAGATATCAAAACCCAATGATGGGTGGAAATGCTACTGATTGGAAAACTATTGATGTTGCTATTAAAAAAGATTTAGCTGCTGCTAAAAATGTAAGAGTTTTAACTACAAGTTTAATAAGCCCATCAACAAGAAAAGCAATTGAAAGTTTAGGAACAAAAGCTTCAACTGAAGAAGAGTTAGCAACTAATAAATTAAATATTGTTCAATTAGATGAAATTTCTTATTCAGGAATGTTAGATGCTAATATGGCATCTTTTGGAGTTAGAGCAATCCCAACTTATAATTTCGCAAAAGCAAAAACTATTGTTAGTGTTGGTGCAGATTTTATGGGTAACTGGTTAGATACTCCTATGTATTTGAATGATTATGCTCAAACACGTAAGCCGGATAACGATTGGATGTCGAAACATTTCCAATTTGAGGCGAACATGTCGCTTTCAGGAACAAATGCAGATGTAAGAGTTCCTGTAAGACCATCTGAATATGCTGCAATTTTAGCCAACATATACAAACAATTAGGAGGAAGTATTGATGCTCCTAAAACTAATTATGATGCACAAATTGCTAATGCAGTAAAATCTTTAAAAGCTGCTAAAGGAGCTTCTATTGTTGTTGCAGGAAATAATGATAAAGACACACAATTAATCGTTAATGGTATCAACCAAATTTTAGGAAATTACGGGAATACTATTGACATGAATACGGTATCTAAAACTAAAGCTGGAGATGATGCTAAAGTAGAAGCGTTAATTGCTGAAATGAATGAAGGTAAAGTGGATGTTTTAGCTATTTATGGTGTTGACCCTGTTTTCAGTTTAGGAGAGAAATTTAAAGCAGCTTTAGGAAAAGTTAAATCAACTATTTCTTTTGCAACAAAAGCAAACGAAACGTCTAAAGCTTGTAAATATGTTTGTCCGGATAACCACGCATTCGAATCATGGAATGATTACAATCCAGTAAGCAATTATTACACTATTCAACAACCAACTATTTCTCCTTTATTTAACACTCGTCAAACACAAGAGAGTTGTTTAGTATGGGCAGGAAAAGAAGATACAAGTTATTATAATTTTATTAGAGAAACTTGGAAAAATACATTTGCTAGCGAATTAGTATTAACGCCATTTAATGATTTCTGGAACAAAGCTGTTCATGATGGAGAGGTTAAAATGAATGTTGAGGCTAGTGTTGCTTCATTTAATGGTGAAGCATTAGCAGGAATTAAAGTGAACAACAAACCATTTGCTGGAGATTTTGAATTAGAAATTACTCAAAATGCAGCAGTTGGTGCAGGGGCAGGAGCAGATAACCCATGGTTACAAGAAACTCCAGATCCAATAACTAAAATTACTTGGGATAACTATGTAACTATGAACCCTGCAGAAATGAAGGAAAGAGGTTACAATACGCAGTTAGGACAAGAATCACCAGCAAACATGATTAGTGTTACTGCAAATGGTGTTACTATAGAAAATATGCCGGTTGTTGCTCAACCTGGTCAGGCAAGAGGAACTATAGGTATTGCTGTAGGTTACGGAAAAGTTGTTGGAAACATGTCTGAACCTACAGGTAAGAATGCTTATCCTTTAGTTGGACGTTCTGCTGCAGGAGCTGTTTATTATGTAGGAGCTACCATAGCAGAAGTTAGCGGAACTTATCCTATTGCTGCTACTCAAACACATCAAACAGTTATGGGTAGAGACTCTGTAGTTAGAGAAACTACTTTGGCAACTTACAAACAAGGAAATAAAGACGCTTACAATCCAGAACATAAATTAGTAACGCACGAAAAAGGTGAGTTTATTAAGAAAAACATCAAAGAATTTGATTTATGGAAAGAGCATCCGGTAGAAAATATTGGACACAGATGGGGAATGTCTATTGATATGAATACTTGTATCGGATGTAGTGCTTGTGTAACAGCATGTATTTCTGAAAATAATGTGCCTGTTGTAGGTAAAGATGAAGTAAGACGAGGAAGAGAAATGCACTGGATGCGTATTGATAGATACTATAGCACTGATGCAGATACTGAAGATAAGTCAATTGCTGGATATAGAAAAATGGAAGATCCAGCTGACAATCCACAAGTTGTTCACCAGCCAATGATGTGTCAGCATTGTAACCATGCGGGTTGCGAAACAGTTTGTCCTGTAGCTGCTACAACACATAGCAATGAAGGGTTGAACATGATGGCTTACAACAGATGTATTGGTACAAGATATTGTGCTAACAACTGTGCTTATAAAGTAAGAAGATTCAATTGGTTTAACTATATGGCTTATGATAAATTTACTGAAGTTAATCCAGCTCAAGATGATTTAGGAAGAATGGTATTAAATCCAGATGTAGTTGTTAGAGCAAGAGGGGTAATGGAAAAATGTAGCATGTGTGTTCAAAGAATTCAAGCTGGAAAATTAGATGCTAAGAAAGCAAGTACTAAGGTACAGGATGGTGCAATTCAAACAGCATGTTCTGGAGCTTGTCCTACAAATGCCATTACTTTTGGTGATTTGAATGATACAGAAAGCAAAATTAATGGAGATATGAACCATGATAGAGCTTACAGAGTAATAGAAGAAGTTGGTCAGCAACCAAACGTATATTACTTAACAAAAGTTAGAAATTTAGAAAACAACGAAGCTTAAAAAAGTATAAAAATGCATAAAGAAGCCGCAATTAGAGAACCGTTAATACTAGGAGATGATGTAACTTACTCAAAAATCTCCGATGACGTATTAGCAACTATCGAAGGAAAAACAACTAAAGGTTGGAAAATATTAATGACCATAGCCGCTATAGTTGGTCTTTGGGGTGTAGGAAATATTCTTTACCTTATAGGAACAGGTATCGGAACTTGGGGATTGAATAAAACTGTTGGTTGGGCGTGGGATATCACCAATTTTGTTTGGTGGGTTGGTATTGGTCACGCAGGAACATTAATTTCTGCTGTATTATTGTTATTCCGTCAGAAATGGAGAATGGCAATTAACAGACCTGCAGAAGCAATGACCATCTTTGCCGTATTTATGGCAGGATTATTCCCAATGATACACATGGGTAGAATTTGGATGGCTTACTGGGTATTACCTTTGCCAAATGAGTTCGGACCAATGTGGGTAAACTTTAACTCTCCTCTTTTATGGGATGTATTTGCAATTTCAACTTATCTTTCTGTATCATTAGTATTTTGGTATATTGGATTAATTCCCGATTTTGCAACCATTAGAGACAGAGCAAAATCTCCAGTTCCAAAATTAATGTATAGCTTATTAAGCTTCGGTTGGACAGGAAACGCTAAAGCTTGGCAACGATTTGAAGAAGTATCTTTAGTATTAGCAGGTTTAGCAACTCCACTTGTATTCTCGGTTCACTCTATTGTATCTATGGATTTTGCCACTTCGGTAATTCCGGGTTGGCATACCACTATCTTCCCTCCATATTTCGTTGCAGGAGCGGTATTTTCTGGTTTCGCAATGGTACAAACCTTAATGATTATTGTTAGAAAAGTGATGCACTTAGAAAAATATGTAACTATTAAACATATTGAGTATATGAATATCATTATAATTGTAACAGGTTCTATAGTTGGTGTTGCTTATTTAACAGAATTATTCATTTCTTGGTATTCAGGAGTTGAATACGAGTCTTATGCATTCATTAACAGATTTTCAGGTCCTTATGCTTGGGCTTATTGGTGTATGATGACATGTAATGTAATTTCTCCACATTTATTCTGGTGGAAAAAATTAAGAACCAACTTGGCTTTCACTTTTATAATGTCCATTATTGTAAATATAGGTATGTGGTTCGAAAGATTTGTAATTATTGTAACTTCAGTTCATAGGGATTATTTACCGTCAAGTTGGTCTATGTTCTATCCAACTTGGGTTGATATAGGAGTTTTTATCGGAACATTAGGCTTATTTAGTGTGTTCTATTTATTATTCTTAAGATATTTCCCTGTGTTAGCACTTAATGAATTGAAAACAATTTTAAAATCTTCAGGAGAAAAATACAAGAATATGTCTGATGAAGACTTTAAAAAATTACACCCAGTAAAAAAATAATTATATCGTTAGAAACTTTTAGTTATGTCAGATAAAAAACTATACGCAATTTATGATGATGATTATGTACTTTTAGAAAGTGCAAAACATCTGGTTTCAAAAGGAATTCACATTAGAGATGTATTTTCTCCTTTTCCTATTCATGGAATAGATCCTGTTATTGGATTAAAAAGAACTCGTATTGCAATTACTGCATTTATTTATGGAATGATAGGTGTTTCCCTTGCATTAACAGGAATGTGGTATTTTATGATTCAAGATTGGCCAATGAATATAGGGGGAAAACCTAATTTTTCATTAATTGATAATATTCCGGCATTTGTTCCGGTAACATTTGAATTTGGAGTATTATGTGCTGCACACGGTATGTCTTTTACTTATTTATTAAGAAACTGGACTTTACCTGGTTTTAAAGCTAGAAATCCTTATCCAAGTACAACTGATAATAGATTTGTGATGGAAATTCATCCTAGCGATAGCGGAATGACAGCTGAAGAAATTAAAACAGCTCTTAATGAAACTTATGTACTTCAGATTGACGAAAAATAAAACGATTAATTTAGAGATTATAAAAAATATAAACATGAAAAACTACCTGAACAATAGCATAAAAATAGTTGGAATGGTTGCTATTATTTCTCTTTTTTCTTGTAAAGAAGAAAATGGTTTAGCACCTGAATATATGCCTGATATGTATCGTTCTCCTTCTATAGAAACTTATGTAGATTATGGTGAATTAAGAGGAAAACAAGGTGATGATTCTTTGAGAAATACACTTACAGCAAGAAAACCTGTTGAAGGAACCATACATAGAGGTTTTACTCCTTATCCTTACGAAAATTCTATTGAAGGCTATAATCAAGCAGGAGAGTTTTTAAAGAGTCCTTTTGATTATACAGAACAATCTGTAGCTAAAGGAAAAGAATTGTACGGAATGTTCTGTGTTCATTGTCATGGAGGAGCCGGACAAGGAGATGGTTCATTAGTAGAAAGAGAAGTTTTTCCTCCACTACCGGTTAAATTTACTGAGAGTTTAGAATTACCAGAAGGTAAAATGTTTCATACCATTACTTTCGGCAAAGGATTAATGGGCCCTCATGCTTCTCAGTTAACTCAAGAAGAAAGGTGGCAATTAATTCACTACATTAGAGTAGGATTTATGAAAAAACCATTAACTGCAGATATGGGTCAAACCGCTGTTGTTGCTGATACAAATGCTGTAGTACAATAAAATTTAAAAAGAAGATTACACTAAAAACATTTTAACAAATGGAATATACAATATCAAAAAACGCGAAACTAACTACTATTATTCTTATTGTAGTTGGTTTGCTAGCTTTAATTGTTGGTTTAACTACTGATCATGGTCACCATGTTTCTCAAAGATTTTGGGCTAACTTATTAGTAAATGGGTATTTCTATTTTACTATTTCATTAGCAGCACTGTTCTTTTTAGCCTTACAATATGTTTCAGAAATGGCTTGGGGAGTAACTACGCATAGAGTTTTTCAGGCAATAATGAGCTTTATGCCTATTGGAGCAGTAGTTTTATTGGCAGTGTTTATTGCTGGAGCAGCTCATATGCACCATTTATACCACTGGATGGATCCTGAAGTTCATAATCCTGAAAGCAGTCATTATGATGAATTAATTGCAAATAAAGGTGCTTACTTAAACATTCCATTTTTCTTTGTTAGATCATTAATCTACATTGGTGTTTGGATGTTTTTTGCTTATTGGTTTAGAAAAAAATCTATGGAAGAAGATCAATTAAACCTAGCTGCCGGAGATGTTTCTCCAATTTATAAAAGAAGTATATTCATGGGTGTATTGTTTATTTTCTTCTTTGCCTATACATCTTCATCTTCAGCGTGGGATTGGTTAATGAGTATTGATACACACTGGTTCAGTACATTGTTTGGATGGTATGCTTTCTCAGGAATGTGGGTATCATGTATGATTTTCGCTGTGGTATTAGTATTGTACCTAAAAGGTAAAGGTTTCCTAAAAGAAGTAAACGATAGCCATATTCACGATTTAGGTAAGTGGATGTTTGCTATTAGTTGTTTATGGTCTTACCTATGGTTCTCTCAGTTTATGTTAATTTGGTATTCTGATATACCGGAAGAGGTAACATATTACTTATTTAGATTTGAGCATTATAAATTATTATACGTAGGAACTTTCTTTGTAAACTTCTTATTACCATTCTTTATTTTAATGTCGAGAGATGCAAAGAGAAACGCAGTATTCTTATTGCCTATCGCTTTAATTATCTTTGTAGGGCACTGGTTAGACGTTCTAACTATGGTGTTACCAGGAACTATGTTTGAAGACGGTCAACTAGGAATGGTTGAAATAGGAATGTTCTTAATGTTTACAGGAGTTTTCATATTTGTAGTGTTAACATCACTTACTAAAGCATCATTGGTTACTAAAAACCACCCAATGCTTGATGAAAGTTTACATTTACATCACTAATTATAGATTGAATAATTTAGTTTTAAAAAGCACGCTATTTAGCGTGCTTTTTTTGTCTGTTATTAATTTTTATCATTGGGAGTGTTGTAGTTAAACATCTATGAGAAATACATTAATTTAAAATGAAATGTATTAGGTAATCTATATATTGATGTTATAGATAACAATAAAGTTGTTGTATTGTTCCATCAAAAATAGAATACAGCAAACTGTGTAGCAATTCCAAGTAAAAATCCCGTATAAATTTGAGCGTGGGTATGAGCATTTAAAATTAACCTAGCAGTAGCTACTAAACCAAAAACAACAAGTAAAGCCACTATAAAAATGCTTACATCAGCTTGCAATTTGGTAGCTACACATAAAAATGCTCCAAGTAACCCTCCAACACCAACGGCATGAGCACTAATTTTCCATTTTATATTGATGATACAAGCTAAAATAATAGCATAAGTGGCTCCTATGATAAAATTAAAAATAATAGGAATTACCGTTGTTTGTTTGAGTAGATAAAGTGTAAAAATATAGGAAATAATAGTAATGATATAAGGAATAATTCGCTCCTTAGACGCATACATTTGTATGCTGGTAATAATTCCTCTATTGCGAAGAAAAAGAACAGAAAGCAATGGAATTATAAAAGTTACAAGAGCGACTAAAAGAACAGTAAATTGCTTTAATTTAAAATGTACTGCGTAGTTTATATAAGTGTCCGTATTAAATAATAGGAATAACCCAAGAGTGGGCATCAATAATGGATTGAAGAGTATAGAAATTATTTTTGCAGCTAACCTCATGCTTTCAATTAAATTTCTTTACGTAATCGGGCTACAGGAATATTTAATTGCTCTCGGTATTTAGCAATTGTTCTTCTGGCAATGTTGTAGCCTTTATCGTTAAGTAATTTAGAAAGTTTTTCGTCTGTTAATGGTTTGCGTTTATCTTCATCCTCCACAGCATTTTGCAAAATCTTTTTTACCTCCCTACTTGAAACTTCTTCACCACTATCAGTACTTAGTGATTCTGAGAAGAATGTTTTTAAAAGAAAAGTTCCATATGGTGTTTGGATGTATTTGCTGTTTACAACACGAGAAATGGTTGATATATCCATATCTATTTCTTCGGCAATATCTTTTAAAATCATCGGAACGATTAAGGTTTCATCACCTTCTAAAAAGTATTTTTTTTGTCTTTCAACAATTGCATCTACGGTTAACATAAGTGTGTGCTGACGTTGTCTTATGGCATCAATGAACCATTTAGCAGCATCTAACTTTTGTTTTACAAACATCAATGCATCTTTCTGCGATTTTGAAGGTTTTTCTTTTTGAGCTTTGTACCCTTCAATCATTTCTTTATAAGAACGACTAACTTTTAAATCAGGTGTATTTCTTCCATTTAAAGTGATGTCTATTTCTCCATCATCAACAGTAAGAACAAAATCAGGAACAATATGTTGGGTAACTCTTAAGCCATCATTAGATGAGTTTCCGGGTTTCGGATTTAACTTTAGAATTTCTTCAATTACTAACCTTAAGTCATCTTCAGAAATACTGAGTTTTTCAATAATTTTTGAGTAATGTTTTTTAGAAAACTCATCAAAATAGTTAGTGATAATTTCTATCGCATTTTTAGAAATAAGAGTATGATGTTTTTTCTTGTTTAGCTGAATAAGTAAACATTCCTGAAGATTTCTTGCTCCAACACCTGCAGGGTCTAAATGCTGAATAAGTTTTACTATCTTTTCAACATGTTCTTTATCGGTAATAATATTTTGGGTAAACGCTAAATCATCGACTATGGCATTAATATCTCTGCGGAGATAACCGGCATCATCTAAACTACCAATAAGGTGTAGAGCAATGTTATGGTCATCATCATCCAAATTAAATAAATTAATTTGAGCCTCTAAGGTTTCCTGAAAAGTAGAACCAACACTAATAGGTGTCTGCTTATCTTCATCATCTTTACTGTGATTGTTAGCAGTTAGCTTATAACTTGGCGTATCGGAATCATCAACATAATCATCAAAATTAAACTCTTTTTCAGCTTCGCTTCGTTCTTTCTCTTCATAATCATCATGCTGAGTAAGTTCCATCTCTTCCTCTTCATCTTTCCCTTCATCTAAAGCAGGATTGTTTTCCATTTCCTCTTTAATTCTTTGTTCGAGTGCAACGGTAGGCAGTTGCAACAATTTCATTAACTGAATTTGTTGAGGCGATAGCTTTTGCTGTAGTTTAAAACTTAATGTTTGTTTTAGTGCCATTTATTATAAAGTTAAGCGTTAAGCTTCAATATTGTAGCGTAAGGCTAAATTAACAATATTCGTTAAAAGCAGCAGCTAAATTTTCAGCAATCATTTCTGCCGGTCTTCCTTCAATATGATGTCTTTCAATAAAGTGAACTAATTTACCATTTTTAAATAACGCCATTGATGGCGATGAAGGAGGATAAGGCAACATGTGTTTTCTTGCTTGATTTACCGCTTCGGCATCAACACCTGCAAAAACAGTGGTGATTCTATCCGGACGTTTGTCGTTGGTAACTGCCATACGCGCAGCAGGACGTGCATTAGCTGCGGCACAACCACAAACAGAGTTAATTAAAACAAAAGTTGTTCCTTCGCTAGTGATGGCTTTATCAACAGCATCGGGAGTTAATAATTCTTCAAAACCTACTTCCGTAAGTTCGCTTTTCATTGGGGCTACTAATTCTGGTGGATACATATTTTTAAGTTTTTTATATGACTAAATAATTTCTACAAAAATACTCAATCTAAACATAAAAATTTTCCCAAAGAGGGGCTTTTATAAAAATTAACAGTTGGGTAAGTTTTTCTATTCGTCATTCAGGAGGAATCTTGAAAGGAAACTTAAACTCTATTTTTACTATCTATAATGATAGTAAATGGTCCTTCGTTAACTAAAGCCACTTTCATATATGCACCAAACTCACCTGTTTTAAGTGGTCGTTGTAATAATGGAGTAAGCTCTTTTATGAAATCATTATATAAGTCTGTTGCTTTTGGAGGTTTGGCTGCCATAATAAAAGATGGTCGATTACCTTTTTTGGTACTCGCCATAAGCGTAAACTGGCTGATGATCAACACCTCACCATTAATATCATTTACAGAAAGATTAGGAATGTTGGTGTTATCATCAAAAATTCTGAGTTGAGCAACTTTTTTAGTCAACCAAGTAATATCCTCTTCTTGGTCGTTTTCTTCTACGCCTAATAAAATTAATAAGCCTTTTCCTATTGAAGTAGTTTTGTTTTCAATGCTTACCGATGCCTCACTTACTCGTTGAATTACTGCTTTCATAAATATTAATACCCTTTACCTCTATAACTTTCACTTTCATTGTCGTTATACATCGACAAGTAATTTTGGTATCTGAAAGCAGCTATTTCGTTGTTTTCTACTGCTTTTTTTACAGCACATTTGGGTTCGTTAATATGCTGACAATTATTAAACTGACACTCGGATAACAATGCTCTCATTTCAATAAAATAATGTGAAAGTTCTGTTTTATCAAAGTCTATTAAACCAAAAGCCTTAATCCCCGGGGTATCTACCACAAAACCGCCAAAAGAAAGTTCGTGCATTTCGGCATAAGTGGTGGTGTGTTTTCCTAACTGATGCGCATCAGAAATAATAGAGGTTTTAAGTTGTAAGGAAGGTTCTATAAGGTTGAGTAAAGAAGATTTTCCTACTCCCGAATGTCCTGAAACCAATGAAGTTTTATTTTTTAATTTAGCAATCAGTTGGTCAATATTTTTGTTGGCAGTTACAGAAATTGCCATGCATTCGTAACCAATTTTAGTATAGGTTTCCATTAAAAAATGGAGTTTTTCCATATCTTTTTCGGTATAAATATCCGTTTTATTAAAAACAATAGTGGTAGGAATGTGGTAAGCTTCGGCAGTAATTAAAAACCGATCAATAAAACCTGTAGAAGTTTCGGGCTGAGCAACGGTAGCTATTAAAATAGCTTGGTCAACATTGGCAGCAATAATATGAGCTTGCTTAGAAAGATTGACCGATTTTCTAATAATATAATTGGTTCGGGGTTTAATTTCAGAAATAACAGGGTCCGTAGCTACATCGCTAACAATAACTTTGTCGCCAACCGCTACCGGATTGGTAGTCTTAATATCCATCATTCTAAAGCTGCCTTTAATTCTCGCAGCCAATGTCTCGCCATTATTTATGCGTACATGATACAAGTTGCCAGTAGATTTTATTACGATTCCTTCTTCCAAAATTATTTAGAATGTTAAAAAAACCAAAAGTAAGAAAATCGTAAATGTTCTAAAGCAAAATTCATTACTTTCGTGCTTTAAATGCCGTAAAAACAAAAAATTTTAATTTTTTAATTTTACGAGCATCCTCGAAAAATTAGTTTTTCACAGAAAAACATTTTTCGGGACTTATAACCTTTTAAACTTATAAACTAGCATGTCAGTTATAGTTAATAATGTAACCAAAATTTATGGAAAGCAAAAAGCATTAGATGATGTTTCTTTTGTTGTAGAGCCTGGTCATATTGTTGGGTTTTTAGGGCCAAATGGAGCCGGAAAATCAACCATGATGAAAATCATTACTTGTTTTATTCCTCAAACATCGGGCAGTGTTTCTGTATGTGGTTATGATGTAATTGAACATCCTATTGATGTAAAAAAGCAAGTAGGTTATTTGCCGGAGCACAATCCACTTTATTTAGACATGTATGTAAAAGAATACTTACATTTTGTCGGTGGTGTGCATCATGTTCCTAATCTTAATGCAAGAGTAAAAGAAATGATTGATATGGTGGGATTGGAAATTGAGCAAAACAAAAAAATTGGAGCTTTATCTAAAGGTTATAGACAGAGAGTAGGCTTAGCTCAAGCCATGATACATGATCCAAAAGTGTTGATTTTAGATGAGCCAACAACAGGGTTAGATCCTAATCAGTTAGAAGAAATAAGAAGCTTGATAAAAACTATTGGGAAAGAAAAAACCATTATGCTTTCTACACACATTATGCAGGAGGTAGAAGCTATTTGTGATAAAACTATTATCATTAACCAAGGAAAAATTGTAGCGAATGAAACTACTGCTGGGTTAAAGCTGAGCAAGAGCAATAAAATTGTTTTAACTGTTGAGTTTGATAAATCAACTAATGAAGAATTATTATTAAAAATTAATGGGGTTTTAAAAGTAAAGAAAAACCCTGCGAATAATTTGTGGTTATTTGAAATAGCTAATGATGGTGTTAGAAATGCCATTTTTCAGTTTGCCATGGAGCACGAAATGGTAGTACTAACACTTCAAAAAGAAAACGAAAGTTTAGAAAGTATTTTTAAGAAGTTGACTTCAAACAAAAAATAAACTAAAAAATAGTTTAGTTTATAAAAAAAATCTACTTTTGACCCTGTTATTGTGGAATGATTTGGCTGCTTGCAACCACATGAAAAAATGCTAAAAAGTGTACTTTTCACATTGCTACCAGCCTACATTTCTTTTTTTATTAACTTGTTAAAATAAAATTAAATGTCTTATTTATTTACATCCGAATCTGTATCAGAAGGGCATCCGGACAAAGTTGCCGACCAAATTTCTGATGCTTTAATTGATCATTTTTTGGCTTTTGACCCTGACTCAAAAGTAGCTTGCGAAACCTTAGTAACAACGGGTCAAGTAGTGTTGGCAGGAGAAGTTAAATCTAATACTTACTTAGATGTACAAAAAATTGCGCGTGAAACCATTAATAAAATTGGTTACACCAAAAGCGAGTACATGTTTGAAGGAAACTCTTGTGGCGTTTTTTCGGCTATACATGAGCAATCTCCTGATATTAATCAAGGAGTAGAAAGAAAGAAAAAAGAAGAGCAAGGTGCCGGAGATCAAGGAATGATGTTTGGTTACGCAACAAAAGAGACAGATAATTATATGCCATTAGCATTAGAAATCTCTCATTTATTATTGAAAGAATTGGCAGCTATCAGAAGAGAAGGTAAAAAAATGAAATACCTTCGTCCTGATTCAAAATCTCAGGTAACTATTGAGTATGATGATAATAATCAACCAGTAAGAATTGATGCTATTGTTGTTTCTACTCAGCATGATGATTTTGATACAGCAGCTAAAATGTTAAAGCAAATTAAAGAGGATGTAATTAACATTTTAATTCCAAGAGTTAAAAAATTGCTTCCAAAACATATTCAGAAATTATTTAACGATAAAATTAAATACCATGTAAACCCAACAGGAATATTTGTAATAGGAGGGCCTCATGGAGATACTGGTTTAACAGGTAGAAAAATTATTGTTGATACTTATGGTGGTAAAGGAGCTCACGGAGGAGGGGCTTTTTCAGGAAAAGACCCTAGTAAAGTAGATCGTTCTGCAGCTTATGCTACTAGACATATTGCTAAAAATATGGTGGCAGCAGGCTTGTGCGATGAAGCTTTAGTTCAAGTGGCTTACGCTATTGGAGTTGCTCAACCTGTAGGTTTATTTGTTTCTACTTACGGAACTTCAAAAGTGAATATGAAAGATGGGGATATTGCAAAAAAATTAATGAAGTTATTCGACTTAAGACCTTATGCAATTGAAACCAGATTTAAATTAAGAACACCTATTTATTCTGAAACAGCTGCTTATGGACATATGGGAAGAACTCCTCAGGAAATTACCAAAGAATTTACAAATGGTTCTGGAGAAAAGAAAAAAATTAAGGTGAAGTTATTTCCATGGGAAGAATTGGATTATGTAAGTAAAATAAAAAAAGAGTTTAAATTAAAATAAACAATTCACTAATAACGTTAATTCGATTGTCAGAACAAAAACTAAAATAAACTTAACTCAATTAATTTGATGTTTAAATATTTTTTTTTGTAATTTGGCAGCTGATTTTAAAAAAATAATTAATTAAAGTAAGCAATAAACAAATCAAAATTATGAAACAATTATTTGCATTATTAACACTAACAGCAGTATTGAATTTTACAAATACTACTAAAGTTTATGCTCAAGAAGCTGACGCACAAACTGAACAAACAGCAGAAGATTCAGCAACTCAAGCGAAAGCTGAAGCGGATGCTCAAGCAAAAGCGGAGGCAGATGCCAAAGCAAAAGCAGAAAAAGAAGCTCAAGCAGCAGCAGACGCAACAGCATCAGAAGTTGTTGAGGAAGACTTGTCTTTTACTCAAATAATCAAACAAAAATTTATTGAAGGTGGTCCCGGATTTATGGGAATCGTTTTAGTATGTCTTATTTTAGGTTTGGCAATTGTTATTGAAAGAATTGTTTACTTAAACATGGCAACAACTAATACTGACAAATTATTAAAAAACATCGAAGATTCATTAAATGCAGGTGGTGTTGAAGCAGCTAAAGAAGTTTGTAGAAATACAAAAGGACCTGTTGCTAGTATTTTCTACCAAGGGTTAGACAGAAGTCACGAAGGAATTGATATGGTGGAAAAATCAGTTGTTTCTTACGGTGGAGTTCAAATGGGCTTATTAGAAAAAGGAATTTCTTGGATATCATTATTTATTGCTTTGGCTCCGATGCTTGGTTTCATGGGTACAGTAATTGGTATGATTGGAGCATTTGATGCGATTGCCGCTGCAGGTGATATTTCTCCTGCTGTTGTTGCTGATGGTATTAAAGTAGCCCTTTTAACAACTGTATTTGGTTTGATAGTAGCAATTATCCTACAAATATTTTACAATTACATCGTTGCAAAAGTGGATAACTTAGTAAACGATATGGAAAATGCTTCTATTTCATTAATAGATTTGTTAGTGAAGCACCAACTATCTAAAAAATAATAAATAAAATAAAATATTATGAATAACAAATTATTCAGTATCATATTATATGTATTGTTAGGACTTTCAGCAGTTTTAAGTATTCTTTTCTTTGCGGATGTTATATCTGAAGGAATGCTGATTAACTGGTGCTATATATTATTAGGAATAGCTACGCTTACAGCAATAGTTTTTCCAATTATGACGATGGCACAAAATCCTAAAAATGCTAAAAATGCTTTGATAGGTGTTGTTGGATTAGCAGTTGTTTTTGCAATTGGTTATTTTACGGCAAGCAATGAAGAAGTTTTTGATGCAAGTGCTAAGTTGTTAGCAGACGCTTCAACTTCTCAATTATCTGAAGCTGGGTTAAATGCATTTTATATTTTAGGTGTAGGTGCAATTGGAGTAATAATTTTTTCAGAAGTATCAAAAATATTCAAATAAAAAATGGCTAAAAGAGAAATATCAGAAATTAATGCCGGCTCAATGGCGGATATTGCATTCCTGTTGTTGATATTCTTCTTGGTAACTACCACCATGGATACGGATACAGGATTGATTAGAAAATTGCCACCACCACCGGAAGATTTAACTGAGCCGCCACCACCAATTAAACAAAGAAATATTTTTGAAATATTGGTTAATGCGAATGATCAATTATTGGTTGAAGGGGAGTATATGCAAATAACAGAATTAAGAGAAAAAGCGAAGGAGTTTATTAAATCTGATGTGGGAAACCCTAATATGCCTGAGTTTAAAGAAGAACAAATTGATGGACTAGGTTTATATCCTGTTTCTAAGCAAATTATTTCATTACAAAACGATAATGGAACATCTTACGATATGTACATTAAAGTGCAAAATGAATTGGTAGCGGCTTATAATGAATTAAGAAATGAGTTCGCCCAGCAAAAATTCGGAAAAACTTACCAAGAACTTCTTCAACAAGCAGGAGCTTCTGAAGCAGTAGAACAACAATTAGACGCTGTTAAAAAAGTTTATCCACAAAGAATTTCTGAGGCAGAACCCAAAAAAGTAGGAGGGACCAACTAATGTCAAAATTTAGAAAAAAAGGTAAAAAAAGTCAGCCTGCTGTTAATACAGCTGCACTTCCTGATATTGTATTTATGTTACTTTTCTTCTTTATGGTAACCACTACCATGAGAGAAACTACGTTGAAAGTGGAAAATAAAATTCCATTTGCAACGGAAATAGAAAAGTTAGAAAGAAAATCATTGGTAAGTTACATTTATATTGGTAAACCAATTAAAGAACTTCAACCGGTTTTTGGTACAGCTCCAAGAATTCAGTTAAATGATGCTTTTAAAACGAAAGAAGATATTTTTCAGTTTGTAGAAATGGAAAGAGATGAAAGAGATGAAGCTGAAAGAAACTTAATTACATGGTCTTTAAAAGTCGATCAAAAAACAGAAATGGGTATTGTTACAGATGTAAAGCAAGAACTTAGAAAAGCCAATGCTTTAAAAATTAACTACTCAACTAAGAAAACAGACAAGATACTTAATTAATAGTATTTTAAATAGTATAAAAAGCTCAGTAGGTAACTCCTACTGAGCTTTTTTTATGGATACAGCTTAAAGTTGACTCAGGTTTTAAACAACTTCATTTAGAATAATGTATTTTTGTTGTTTATGCACAGCTATTTTTTATATCAACAAGCAGATACTTCTCAAACAAAAAAACAAGAGAAGAAAGACAGCGTTGTGTTACCACAAACTGATACTTTTCCTATTGATTTAATGGAAGAAATTGATGAAGTATCTATAAAAGAAGTTGTAAAACCCAAAAAACCAAGATATACTAACATCCAACAGCAACCGTTAACCAATACATTAAGTGAGGGTGCAGATTTTATTGCTGACACAACCAACTTTGGTTTAAATGCAAAAAAGCTCTATTCTTTACCGGTTAGAGAAGTTAATGAAAAAAGAGAATCACCAAAAGATACTACAACAACTCAACAAGAGATAGTTTTTACACCTGAATATAGAACAGAATATGTGCACACTTGGCAAACCATTATTTTGCTTGGTTGTTTCGTATTAGTAGGGTTAGCAAAATCATTTAATAGTTTACGAGTAAAACTTATTATAAAGTCTCTTTTTACATCAAGTGGTGTGCAAGAAGCAATTAGAAGCGAAAAAATGTTTTTCAATCAGGCAAACTTACTGTTGCATGTGGTAGCCTTTTTTAGTCTTTCTTTATTCTTTTATGACTTTTTATTATATAAAGATATATTCTATAGAGACACGTCATTTTTCTTTATGAAGGTAATTGCTGTAGTAGTTGTTTTATATGTTATAAAACAACTTTTAGGATTACTTATTAATAATGTTTTTGATTTTGACAACTTGAAAACAGCTTACGTTTACTTAACATCAATTCATACCATACTTATTGGAGTAATTTTACTTCCATTAATGACGTTGAACTATTATTCTTATCTGCAAGAAGTAGAAAATTATAAAATGTTGATGGCAACACTAGTTCTTTTTGTGTTCATTATCAATTTGTTAAGGCTGTATTTTGTAGCGAGACAAAAAAATATTTCTATATTCCATATAATTTTGTACCTTTGCACCCTCGAAATTTTACCGTTAATCGTTGTTATTAGGTACTTTATCTTTTAAAAATGATTATTTAACTAAAAAAATGAGTTTATGTTGAAAGTGAAAAGTGTTTTAGTTTCTCAACCAAAACCTGAAAGCGATAAATCACCCTATTTTGATCTTGCCACAAATTGTAAAGTAAAAATTGACTTTAGGCCGTTTATCCATGTTGAAGGCGTATCAACAAAAGATTTTAGAAGTCAACGAATAAATTTTACTGATTTTAATGCTGTAATCTTTACAAGTAGAAATGCCGTAGATTATTTCTTTAAAACTGCTGAAGAAATAAGATATAATGTTCCGGAATCATTAAAATATTTTTGTATTTCTGAGGCAATTGCTTTTTATCTTCAAAAGTATATTGTTTACAGAAAAAGAAAAGTGTTTACCGGTAAACAAACATTTCAGGATTTAATTCCATTGTTAAAGAAAAACAAAGACAGTAAGTTTTTGTTACCTTGTTCAGATATTATTAGTCCGAACATAAAAGAGTTGTTAGAGAAAGATAACATTAACTACCAGTGTGTTGTTTTGTATAGAACTGTTTGTAGCGATTTAAGTGATTTAAGTGATGTTAATTATGATGTGTTGGCTTTCTTTAGCCCATCAGGAATTAAATCATTGTTTCAAAATTTTCCTAACTTCAAACAAAACGATACTAGAATAGCAGTTTTTGGTTCAACAACATCAAAAGCAGCAGAAGAAGCAGGATTGAGGATAGATATTTGTGCTCCGCAACCCGAAGCTCCATCAATGACTAAAGCATTAGAGTTGTATATAAAAGATGCTAATAAAAACGGAAAGAAGTAGTTTTTATAAGATAAATAGATAAAGAGCCGAATAATTTATTCGGCTCTTTTTCTTTGTTATCAAGAAGTATATACAAACAATTTTGTAATTTCATACCTATAATTGATTTAGCGTGAATTTATATTCTAAAAAACAAAGATGGAAACTTTTATTAGTGGGAATTGCAACGCTGATTGTGTTGTCTTCTTTGTGGTACACCAATATTTTAGTTAGGCAAATTGCTCAAGAAGAACGAGAGAAAGTAAGGTTGTGGGCAGGAGCTATTCAAAATAAAGCCACTTTGGTACAGCTTACAGGAGAATTATTCGATAAAATTTCTAAAGAAGAAAGAAACAGAATTGAAATTTGGGCTGAAGCTACCAAACGAATTATTACCTCTACCAATCAAGATGCCACTAATTTTTATCTTCAAATTATTGGTAAAAATGAAACCATTCCGGTTATTGTAACAGATGAAGAAAATAAAATTATCAACTATAGAAATATAAAATTAACAGCAGGAATTGATACAGCAAGTTATTTAAATGCTCAGCTCGATTCCATGAAAAATACCAATGAACCCATAGATTTAAAAATTCACGTTACCCGAAATATTACTTGGAATCACAAATTATATTATCAAGATTCTGAAATTTTTACCGAATTAAAAATTGTTTTAGATGATTTAATAAAATCTTTTATTTCTGAAATTGTGGTGAACTCTGCTGCTGTTCCTGTAGTTTTTACCGACAGCACTCAAACTAATGTTATTGAATATGGTAATTTAGATAAAGATAAAATTAAGGACTCTACCTATTTGGTCAATACTATTGCAGAAATGCGAAGTCAAAATAAACCCATTGCTATTTCCATTAATAATAACGAAACACAATATATTTTTTATAAAGATAGTGAGCTATTGATGCAGCTTAGATATTATCCTTTCTTTCAGTTTGGTGTAATCGGATTGTTTATTTTAATTGCTTATTATTTGTTTAGCACTTCCAGAAAAAGTGAACAAAACCAGGTTTGGGTTGGGTTAGCAAAAGAAACAGCTCACCAATTAGGTACACCACTTTCTTCATTAATGGCGTGGGTAGAGTATTTAAAACTAAAAAATGTTGACCAAGCGACTATTGATGAGCTTTCTAAAGATGTAAACAGACTGGAAATTATTACCGAGCGGTTTTCTAAAATTGGTTCTATACCTAAATTAGTTGATGAAAATGTTGGTGAAACTTTAAGAAGCACAGCTGCTTATTTGCAACCAAGAATCTCAAAAAATGTTATCATTAATTTTAATTTTTCTAAAGAAGAGAAGGTAGTAGCTCCATTAAATACTTCATTGTTTAGTTGGGTAATAGAAAATTTAATTAAAAATGCAGTAGATGCTATGCAAGGCGGAGGAACTATTGATATTTTTATGATAGATCAAAAACAATTTGTGTATATAGATATTAGCGATACAGGTCATGGTATTCCGAAATCTAAACAAAAAACCATTTTTGAACCTGGTTTTACCACTAAAAAAAGAGGTTGGGGACTAGGGTTGTCGTTAACCAAACGTATTATTGAAAATTACCATAACGGTAAAATTTTCGTGAAACAATCTAGTGAAAATGGCACTGTTTTCAGAATTGTTTTAAAAAAGTATTAAGCCTAAACTAATGGCAGGCATTTACATTCATATTCCTTTCTGTAAAAAAAAATGTAGCTATTGCGATTTTCATTTTTCTACCAATTTTAAACATAAATCAGAATTATTAGCCGCATTACAAAAAGAGATTGTTTTACAAAAAGACCATTTCAAAACCGAGACCATAAACACCATCTATTTTGGTGGGGGAACGCCTTCGGTGTTGACAGAAAAAGAATTAAACTTATTGTTAGAAGCCGTTTATAGTAATTATAAAGTAAATGAAAAAGTAGAGCTGACAATAGAATGTAATCCAGATGATATTACTTTTAAAAAAATAAACGAGTATAAAAAAAGTGGCGTAAACAGGTTGAGCATTGGCATACAATCTTTTTTTGATGACGATTTGCAATTTTTTAATCGTGCCCACAATGCTAACGAAGCAGAACAAAGTATTTTAAAAACACAAGATGCAGGAATTGATAATATTACGATAGATTTAATTTATAATAGTCCGCTGTTAACGTTAAAAAAATGGGAGCAAAACTTAGATAAATTTATCAGTTTAAATGTGCCACATCTTTCTGCTTATACCTTAACTGTAGAGCCTAAAACGGTCTTACATCATTTGGTAAAAACCAAGCAAACCACTTTGCCAACAGATGAACAAGCTATTGAGCAATTTAAGTTGTTAATAGACAAAACCAAACAAGCTGGATTGATACATTATGAAGTATCTAACTTTGGTAAAGAAGGTTATTTTTCGCAACATAACAGTAATTATTGGAAAGGCGAAAATTATTTGGGAATTGGTCCTTCTGCACATTCGTTTATGAATAATAATACCTCTCATAAAAGAAGTTGGAACATTGCCAATAATACTAAGTACATAGACGCGATAAATCAAAACACACCTTATTTTGAAGAAGAACTTATAGACGAAACCACCGCTTTTAATGAATACATATTAACCCGATTACGAACCATTTGGGGTTTAGAGTTGGGATTTATTAAAGACACGTTTAACCCTGAATTGTTAAATCATTTTGAAAAAGAGTTGGAAGCTTATAAAAACTCTGAACTCATTGCTATTTCAAAAAATAAAGTAACTTTAACCACTAAAGGTATTTTTATGGTCGATAAAATTACAGCTGATTTATTTTATGTATAATTGCCTTGAATGTTCGAATTAAATGATTTAATTGTATTACAATAATGATAACGACTATTATACATCAAGACAAAAATTATAAAGTAGATTTATCTCAGCCTATTGATATTTCTTTGCCTTTGAGCAATACTTCTGAAAATGTCACTGCTTGGTATGTTTCAAAACCGGAATTTTCTCCTGTTATGGAAAATGGCTTTGTTGGGGATGTAAATTTAGGAGGAAATGTAAATTTTAAAAACATATTTTTTAATCCACATGGACATGGAACACATACAGAATGTGTGGGACATATTAGTAAAGAACCTTATACCATTAATCAATGCTTAAAACAATTTTTCTTTTTTGCAGATTTGATAAGTATTGAGCCTGAGAAGATCGGTAATGATGATGTAATTACCTTAGCTCAAATAAAAAAATTATGGCAGCCGAAAGGCAACGAAGCAATAATTATTAGAACGCTTCCGAATAATAGTAATAAAAAATATTTTCAATATTCTAATACTAACCCCGCTTATATTGAAGCTGAAGTAGCTTCTTATTTAACACAAAATGATATTAATCATTTACTCATAGACACACCTTCTGTTGACAGAGAAAGTGATGATGGAAAGTTAGCAGCTCATCACCTTTTTTGGGAATATCCAAATAATATTCAAATCCATAGAACTATTTCAGAATTAATTTTTATAGATAACAATATTCCAGATGGAACTTATTTTTTAAATATTCAAATTGCATCTTTTGAGAGTGATGCTTCTCCAAGTAAGCCAGTGCTCTATAAAGTTTTGGAATAAGTTTATTTTCGATATTTTTAACCATTACAAAAACACCTATATGAAGCTAGATGAAATAGATTTGAAGATATTAAAAAAACTTCAAGAGAACGCTAAAATAACTAACTTACAACTCTCTAAAGAAATATCTTTATCGCCTGCCCCTACTTTAGAACGAGTAAAAAAATTGGAGGCAAAAGGATTTATTAATAGTTATCATGCATTAGCAAGTGAGGAAAAGCTTCAATTAGGATTATGTGTTTTTATGCAGATTTCATTAATTAGACAAAGAGACAATGCAATTAATAATTTTATTGAGAAAATAAATAAAATTGATGAAGTAATGGAATGTTACAATGTTACCGGACAGGCAGATTACTTATTGAAAATCTTAGTAAAAGACATTGCTGCATTTGATGTATTGGTAAAAGATAAATTATCACCTATAGAAGAAATCAGAAATATGCATTCTATGGTAGTAATTTCAAAAGATAAATATTCAACGGTTTTACCTTTTCAATATTTAGATAAATAAAATTACTCCCCTGTATAAAGTCCTTTAGCCTTCTTTGCGGAAATAGTAATGCCTTTTATAAAAGAAGAACTAAACCCATTGTGTTCCATTTCGTTTAATCCGGCAATGGTACACCCCTTAGGAGAAGTAACTTTATCAATTTCATCTTCGGGATGAGACCCATTGTGAATTAGCAGACTAGCAGCACCTTTGGCAGTTTGAGCAGCCATCTTTAAAGCTTCATCAGCATGAAAATCAATTTCGTTTCCACCTTGTGATGCAGCTCTTATAGCTCTTAGAAAAAAAGCAATTCCACAAGCACATAACGCTGTTGCCGAAGTCATTTGTTCTTCATTTATTATTATGGTTTCTCCAACATGTTTAAAAAGTTTATCAACTTTAGGAAGTTGAATTTTCCATTGTTCAGAGGTAGCGATACAAGTCATAGATTCTCTAATCGCAATGGCAGTATTTGGCATAGCTCTAACTATCGGAACATTTGTTCCAATAACATTTTCAATATCTTTAACTTTTATTCCGGTAACTACAGAAATTAAAAGGTGATTAGGAGTTAGTTCATCTTTAATCTCATTAAGCACTTCGTTTACTTTTTGAGGCAAAACCGCCAACACAATAATAGCTGCATTTTTTACTCCACTAATATTAGTGGTGGTAATAGTACAACCATTTTCTTCAAAATATTTAAGCGTATCAAGATTTCTTTTTGTTAAGATAAAATCATTATAATCATAATGTTTACTCTCTATTAATCCTTTAACAAATGACAAGCCGAGGTTACCGGCACCAATAACAGCTATTTTCTTTTCCTGTTGACTCATGAAGTAATTTTTCGGCAAAGATAGTTGCTTAAATAAAAAAACACATTATTTTTTTAGGAATATATTACTTATTTAATTGAAAATTAATAGTTTTATGTTAGCAGATAAAGGTATTAAAATATGTTTTTTAATTACCATTCAGAAAGGTAAAATGATTAAAATTTGGAAAAGCTAAATTTAATTTCATTTCTTTGCAAGTCAAAATTTAAAGTCACTATAAATAAATAAGTGATTTAAACCTTCTAGTATGACAAAAAATTTAGTTATCGTTGAGTCACCAGCCAAAGCAAAAACTATTGAAAAATTTTTGGGGAAAGATTTTATTGTAAAATCTAGTTTTGGACACATTAGAGATTTACCGGGAAAAAACATATCCATTGATATAGAAAACAACTTTGAACCTAATTATGTTGTTCCTAGCGATAAGAAGAAAATAGTTGCAGAATTAAAAAAATTAGCAAAAGAGGCAGATGTTGTATGGTTAGCTTCGGATGAGGATCGTGAAGGGGAAGCTATTTCTTGGCATTTATTAGAAGCCTTAGGCCTAGATGAAAAAAAGACCAAACGTATTGTTTTTCATGAGATTACTAAATCGGCAATTACTAAAGCCATAGAAAATCCTAGAAAAATCAACACTCATTTAGTTGATGCTCAACAAGCAAGAAGAGTGTTGGATAGACTTGTGGGATATGAGCTATCTCCTGTTTTATGGAAAAAAGTAAGACCATCATTATCTGCTGGTAGAGTACAATCTGTAGCGGTAAGGTTAATTGTTGAAAGAGAAAGAGAAATAGATAAGTTTACCTATGAATCTGCTTTTAGAGTAATCGCTTTATTTGAAACCAATGATAAAGCAACAATAAAAGCGGAGCTTCCGCACAGATTTAAAACACAAAAAGAAGCAGAGAAATTTTTAGAAACTTGTAATAATGCTGTCTTTACAGTTGAAGATTTAGAAACAAAACCTTCAAAAAGATCTCCAGCAGCACCTTTTACAACTTCAACATTACAACAAGAAGCAAGTAGAAAATTAGGTTTTTCAGTAGCTCAAACCATGTCGGTAGCTCAAAAATTATACGAATCTGGAAATATAACTTATATGAGAACGGATTCGGTAAATTTATCAAATGAAGCAATTGGAGCTGCAAAGAAAGAAATCACAGCTAGTTATGGTGAGGAGTTTTCTCAAGTAAGAAAATTTAGCACCAAATCTAAAGGAGCTCAAGAAGCTCATGAGGCCATCCGACCAACTTACATGAATAAGCATTCGGTTTCTGGTGATGCTGCTCAAGCAAGGTTATATGATTTAATTTGGAAAAGAACCATTGCCTCTCAAATGAGTGATGCTAAACTTGAAAAAACTACTATTACTATAGGTATAAATACTTCGAAAGAAAAGTTTGTAGCTAAAGGTGAGGTATTGTTATTTGAAGGTTTCTTAAAAGTTTATTTAGAATCTAGCGATGATGATCATCAAGAAGATGAAAAAGAAGGCATTTTACCACAAGTAAAAAAAGGAGAAGAGCTAAGTTTAAATGAACTTACCGCCACAGAAAAATATAATAATCATCCGCCAAGATATACGGAAGCTAGTTTAGTTAAAAAATTAGAAGAATTAGGTATCGGACGTCCTTCCACCTACGCTCCAACCATTTCAACCATACAAAAAAGAGGATATATTGTTAGAGAAGATAGAGATGGTAGTCAGAGAAGCTATGTGTTATTAACACTTAAATCAGGGAAAATTTCTGAAAAACAATTAAAAGAAAACTTTGGTTTTGAGAAGAAAAAAATGTTTCCAACAGATATAGGTATCGTTGTTACAGATTTCTTGGTTGAAAATTTCGGAAAAGTTTTAGATTATAATTTTACAGCAAGGGTTGAAGAACAGTTTGATGAAATTGCTGAAGGATTAAAAGAATGGAGCAAGATGATTGCTGAATTTTACAAGCCTTTTCACAATCAAATTACTGATACGCTTGAAAATGCCGAAAGAGCTAGTGGTGAAAGATTGTTAGGTACAGACCCAAAAACAAAAAAACCAGTTATTGCTCGTATTGGGAGATTCGGACCAATGATTCAGATAGGAAGTACAGAAGATGAAGAAAAACCTCAATTTGCAAGTTTACTTCCGGAACAAAATATTTCTAGCATAACATTAGAACAAGCGTTAACATTATTTCAGTTTCCAAAAACGCTAGGAAATTATGAAGGTAAAGAAGTGGTTGTATCTCAAGGTAAGTTTGGACCATATATTAAATTTGATGAAAAGTTTATCTCTTTACCTAAAGGTGAAGAAATTACAGCTGTTAATCTTAATAGAGCTATTGAATTAATTAAGGAAAAAGAACAAGCAGATGCTCCTATTGCTGAATATCAAGGAAAACCAGTTCAGAAAGGAGTAGGAAGGTTTGGACCATTTATTAAATGGAACAACATGTTTATCAATGTAAATAAGAAGTATAATTTTGACAATCTATCACAAAGTGATATTAAAGAATTGATTGAAGACAAGCTTCAAAAAGAAAAAGATAAATTCATTCATAATTGGGAAGATAAAGGTATTTCAGTTCAGAAAGCACGTTGGGGAAGATTTAATATTGTTAAAGGAAAAACAAAAATTGAATTACCAAAAGATACCAATGTAGATAAAATGACGTTGGAAGATGTTGAAAAAATAATTGAAAAACAAAAACCAGCAAAAAAAACCAAAAAGAAAAAATAGGATTTTTACACCTGTCATTTAATCAACACAAAACACTATATGGATTTTTTTGATTATTTTCAACCAATAGATTTATCTAAAGAAGTTTTTAACTTCGATTATAAAAGTAATCACTTTGCCAATAACCTACTTTATTATAGTGAAGAGAACCAAGAGTTATCTGATGTTGCTATAGTAATTATTGGAATTGAAGAAGAAAGAAATGTAAGTAATAATGAAGGGTGTGGTAAAGCACCCGATTTTGTAAGGAAGTTTTTATATAGACTTTCTTTTAATGGGAAGAAAAAAATTGCCGATTTCGGGAATCTAAAAAATGGAGCAACTGTAGAAGATACTTATTTCGCTCTAAGTAATATTCTTGAAGAGTTAGTCAAAAAAAATATTATACCTATTATTATAGGAGGAAGCCAAGATTTAACTTATGCCAATTTTTTAGCCTACAAAAACTTAGAACAATCTGTCAATTTAGTTTCAGTAGATTCAAAGTTAAACTTAGATGATGCTAATGAAGCTATTAATGCTGACAATTATTTGGCTAAAATTATCCTTCATCAACCTAATTACTTGTTTAATTTTAGCAATATTGGTTATCAAAGTTACTTCGTATCTAATGAGGAAATTGAGTTAATTTCTAAACTTTATTTTGATGCTTATCGTTTAGGAGAGATTCAAAACAATATGGAAGATGTTGAGCCTATAGTTAGAAATGCAGATATTGTTAGTTTTGACGTTTCTTCAATAAGACAAGCAGAAGCGCCTGGAAATAAAAATGCATCTCCAAATGGTTTTTATGGAGAACAAGCTTGTCAAATTGCAAGATATGCTGGTATTAGCGATAAGCTTACATCTATAGGGTTTTATGAATTTAATCCTGATATGGACTTTAATAATCAAACAGCTCATAGTCTTGCACAAATGATTTGGTATTTTATAGATGGGGTAAATAGTAGAAAAAATGACTTTCCTATTGGCAGTCGAAAAGATTATACCAAATATGTAGTTTCGATGTTAGAAGGAGGAAACGATTTGATTTTTTATAAAAGCGATAAAAGTGATCGTTGGTGGATGGATGTTCCATATCCAACACATGAAAAAATTAAAAATGAAAGACATTTGTTAGTTCCATGTTCCTACAAAGACTATCAAGTTGCCTGTAACAATGAGTTACCGGATATTTGGATTAGAACTTTTCAAAAATTAATTTGAGTAATCAATCAAGCAATTAACAAGTTTTTCACGAGTTCTCAACAAGAAATTAACAAAATAAAGTTAAAAAAGTTTTTGCATGTTATTTTTTTTTATTTATCTTAGCCGACTAATTGAGAAAAATTATATTTATAATTGTAAAAAAAATACCCTAATACTATGAAAAAAATATTACTTTCTGTGTCTTTTTTGTTCCTAGGAACTTTCTCTTTAATGGCTCAGCAAGACGCACAGTTTACACAAAATATGTTTAACAAATTAAGTGTAAACCCAGGTTCTGCTGGACATAATGGTGGTATATGCGGAACATTGTTTACTCGTCAGCAATGGACAGGTTTTGAGGGAAATCCTCAAACACACATGTTGAGTGCGGATGCACGTATAAGTAAACATGGTGTTGGTCTTACTGTTTTTCAAGATCAGTTAGGGATAGAAAAATCTTTAGTAGCTAAATTAGCTTATGCTTATCATTTAACTTTAGGTCCTGGTGAATTGGGTATTGGTATTGAAGCAGGTATGCTAAGTAAGTCTTTTAAGGATAATTTCATAGCTATTGATGATCCCACATTAGATCCATCAATTCCTAATTCAGGGACTTCTGCAGCTACTTTTGATTTTGGTGCAGGTCTTTATTATTCTATCGCTAACAAAATGTACGTAGGAATTTCTACGTTACATATTCCACAAACTTCGATAGAAGATGCAGCTGATCAAGGTGGAGTTGGAGCATTAAATTTTCAACAAGCAAGACATTATTATATAATGGCTGGTTATGACTGGGATATTAATAACGATAAAAAGTGGGTGTTAAAGCCCTCTATACTTGCTAAAACAGATGCTGCTTCTACACAGTTAGATGTGAACGTTTTAATGGAATACAATAAGATGCTATGGGGAGGCGTTACTTATAGAGTTGAAGATGCGATTGGATTATTATTAGGTGTTGACATAGGTGAGGCTATAAATGAGCCTAGTATATCTGGACTGAAGGTTGGAGTTGCTTATGATTTAACGACATCTGCGTTAGCTGATCATAGTAGTGGAAGTTTTGAAATTATGTTGAGATATTGTACAAGTATTTATAAACAACCAAAAAGAGAAGTTTATAGATCTGTAAGATTTTTATAATTAATTGTAACATTTATAAGAATAACCCGTTTAAGCCAACTCGTTTTAAATTTTAATAAGATAAGAATTAAGAATTAAGACGTGATAATAAGTTGACCTATAAAGTCAATAATAAAAAAGAAGGAGGTAACAATGAAAAAAATACTAATAATATTAGCATTAGTCATACTTTATTCATGTAATAAAGGTAATGGAGAGTTAATTGGTGTTCAAGGAAGGCAAGAATGGTATCAGCCAGATCCTTTTGGAATGCTTTTCATCCCTATGGGAAGTTACAATATGGGGCCATCAGATCAGGATGTGCCTTATGCATTGACTGCACAATCAAAAACAGTTTCCGTACAAGCTTTTTATATAGATCAAACAGAGATATCTAATAATGAATATCGTCAGTTTGTTTATCATGTTAGAGATTCTATCGCCAGAAAGATATTAGGTGAAGAAATAGATGAAGAATATTATTTGTTACTTATGAATGAGTGGGAAGAAGAATATGACGTTCCTATCATTAATTGGTATGCTAAGTTAAAATATAGTGACCCTAAACAGCCTGAAATTAGGGAAGCATTAGAACCTATGTACTATAACATGGGAGAAAGATACATGGGAAGAAGACAGTTTGATACTAGAAAGTTTAATTATACTTATTATTGGATAGATTATAGAAGAGCTGCAAAAAGATCTAGTAGAGATGCTTTAAACGGACCGGAAGGAGCTAGACATGCATTTTCTATGGATAGGTCTCAGTTTATTATGAGAGATGTTATAAATGTTTATCCTGATACTTTAGCATGGATTCATGATTTTACTTATTCATTTAATGAACCAATGACTCAAAATTATTTTTGGCATCCTGCATATGATGATTATCCGGTTGTTGGAGTTTCATGGAAACAAGCTACTGCATTTAGTATTTGGAGAACTCGTTTATTACACGCTTATTTAGCGGATATAGGAGGGACTGTTACAAATGATTTTCGTTTACCAACAGAATCTGAGTGGGAATACGCTGCTCGTGGAGGTTTAGACTTAAGCCCATATCCTTGGGGAGGTCCTTATATTAGAAATGCTAGAGGGTGTTTCCTAGGAAACTTTAAACCAATGAGAGGTAATTATATTGATGATGGTGGTTTTCATACGGTAAAAATAAACTCTTATAACCCAAATGATTATGGGTTGTATTGCATGGCAGGGAATGTTGCTGAATGGACAAGTAATGCTTTTGATGAGTCTGCTTACAATTTTGCACATGACTTAAACCCTGATTATATGTATGATGCTAAAGATGACGAACCTGAAGTATTGAAAAGAAAAGTAATCAGAGGTGGTTCTTGGAAAGATATAGGCTATTACCTTCAAACAGGAACAAGAACGTATGAGTATCAAGATACAGCTAAATCTTATATCGGTTTTAGGTGTGTGATGACCTATTTAGGAAGAGCAAAAGATGACAATTTGTAAAATTTTATAAACGTAAAACCTATCTAAATTATATATTAACTTTTAAAAATTAAAATTATGGGATTTATTGAATTTTTATTTGAAACCAAAAAAGGTAAAACCATCATGGGTATTCTCTATGGTGCAGGTGCGGCAGTTGTAATTGTTGGAGCACTATTTAAAATTATGCACTGGCCTGGTGCAGGTCCAATGCTTGTTATTGGATTAAGTACTGAAGCATTAATCTTCCTTGTATCAGCATTTGAACCGCAACACTTACCCTTAGATTGGACGTTAGCTTACCCAGAGTTAGCAGGAATGGATGATGAAGATGGTCATGGACATGGAAAAAATAAAGGTTCTGTAACAGAACAGCTAGATAATATGCTAGAAGAAGCTAAAATTGGACCTGAATTAATTGAAAGTTTAGGACAAGGATTAAGAAGTTTAAGCACAAATGCTAATAAATTATCAGAAATTTCGGATGCATCTGTTGCTACAAATGAATATGCAGACAGTTTAAAAAATGCATCTGTTAAAGTAACTGCTTTAGCAGGAACTTATGAAGAAGCTTCTCAAGCTTTAACAGGACTTTCAAGTGCTGCTGAGTCTGGAGCTTCTACAGGTGATAACTTAAAGAAAATGGCGTCTACTTTAGAAGCATTAAATTCTTCTTATGAATCTCAATTACAAGGGTCTCAACAGCAAGCAGAAACAATGCAAGCTATGTATGCCGGTATTACTGCATTAATGACGAACTTATCTGATTCTGTAGAAGATACTAAACGTTATAAAGACAATATTGCTGAGTTATCTACTAACTTATCAGCTCTTAATAACATTTATGGTAACATGCTTACTGCAATGAAATCGTAACTAATTATTTTTTTGTTTAACTTAATTTAAAATTATAAAATTATGAGTGGAGGAGATTTACCACCAAGGCAGAAAATGATTGGTATGATGTACCTAGTATTAACTGCTTTGTTAGCGATGAACGTTTCTAAAGATATTTTAGATGCCTTTATTGTAGTGAATGGAGGTATTGAAAATTCAACCGAATCATTTGCAGATAAAACTGGGATTTATTATACAGCATTTGCTAGTGCTGCTGCAGAAAGTGATATTGCTAAAAAGTATCAAGAAAAAGCAAATACAGTTAAAAAAATGTCAGATGATTTATATGGTCATATTGCTGAATTGAAAAGACAATTAATAAAACAAACTGATGGCTTACCTGATGGTGCGCCTGATAGTTTGTTTCATATAAGTAAAGTTCAAAGTAAAGATAATTACGATGTTCCTACTTTAGTAATGGGATTAGCAGATCCAGCTAAACCAAAAGATGGGGAATGGTCTGCTGTTGATTTAAAAAATAAAATTAATAAATATAGAGACGATATATTGGCATTATTTAGTGAAAATAAAGAAGCTCAGGATATGATGAAGCAAACACTTGATGTTTTAGAGACGCCTGATCCACCAAAAGGGTCGGGAGATGATAAAAATTGGGAGTCTGCTAATTTTTATCACGTACCTTTAGCTGCTGTAATTACCATTTTATCAAAATTACAATCTGATGTTAGAAGTGCAGAAGCTGAGGCGGTAGCTAAGCTTTATGAAAATATTGATGCGGGTTCTGTATCATTTAGTAAAGTAGATGGTTTTGCTTTTGCAAAAAAGGCTTATGTGTTAGATGGAGATTCATTTTCAGCAGAAATTTTTACCGCTGCATACAATGATTTAGAGAATCCGGATATTTTTATAGGAAAATATGATAGTGCTTTAGTGGCTAATGGAGAAACTGATGAAACTAAAATTATGCAAGGTCCTAAAGGAGAATCTTGGGAAAGCACTTCTGGAGGAAAAGAAGGATGGTTCCAACTTAAAGATGTACAAGCAGGTAAAGGTTATTTAAAAATTAAAGAAGGGATTGGTGTGCATGATTGGAAAGGAATAATCAAGGTTAAAACGAAAAAAGGACCAAAAATTTATCCTTTTGACCATTCTTTTGAAGTAGGAAGGCCTTCTACAACAGTCGCTGCAGAAAAGATGAATGTATTTTATATTGGTGTTGACAATCCCGTTTCTGTATCCGCTCCAATGCCTAATTTTACAGCATCAGGTCCAGGATTGAGTAAAACATCTAAAGGTTATGTTATGCGTCCTCCAGCATCTGCAAAAACAGTCACTATTACTGTTACCGGAGAAGATGAAAGTGGAAAGAAAGTTAAACTTGGTAGTTCTGAGTTTAGAGTAAAAAGAATCCCTGATCCGGTTTCATCAATTGTCGGAAAGTCTGGTTCTTTTGCGATTAAAAAAGCAGCTATAAATGCAGCAAGTACTGTTCAAGCACAAATGGATAATTTTGATTTTGAGGTAAATGTTAATGTGTCTTCGTTTAAATTTTCTACTGTAAAATCAGGGATGATTACAGAGGAAAAGGTAAATGGATTTAGATTAAACGGAACTTGTAAAAATATGATAAGTGCTGCTACTAGAAATCAGAAGTTTTATATTGAAGATATTAAATGTAAAATGCCTGACGGTTCTACAAGAACATTAGCTCCAATTATTATAACTGTAATATAATTACATTAGACGAATAAAATCACAAAGAAGGAGGTATATCATGAAATTAATTAAAATTGGTACATTATTGTTGGTGGGAGTATTATTGACTGCTGGATTGAGCTTGTCTGCACAAGATTTAAAAGTGCTGGATAAGCCTTGGGTTAAAGAAAACACACCTACTAGACGGGTTATTCCTTATACTCATGTAAGAGAACAAGATGTAATGTGGCATAGAAGAATATGGAGAGAAATTGATTTAAGAGAGAAAATAAATCATCCTTTGTATTATCCTACTACAAAAATTGATGATAGAAAATCGTTATTTGATGTGATTAAAGATGCTGTTCTTGCAGGTGAATTATCATCTTATGACCCAAGTGATGATGAGTTTAAAATCAAACTAACTCCCTCTGAAGCTATGGCAAAAATGGGAGATACAATTTCAGTTCTTGTTGAAGATCCTGAAACATTTGAACTAGTTGAAACTAACACATATCAAGAAATTTCTAGTGTTGATGTTGTTAAGTACCATATAAAGGAAGACTGGTTTTTTGATAGAGAACGTTCTATTATGGACGTTAGAATAATGGGAATAGCACCATTAGTGAGTGTGTTAGATGAAAATGGTCAGTTTAAAGGATTAAAAAGTCTTTTTTGGATATATTTCCCTGAAGCTCGTTATGTGTTTGCTAATTATGATGTGTTTAATAGACAGAACGATGCAGAACGTAGAACTTTTGAAGATATCTTTTGGAAAAGAATGTTTAACAGCTACATTATTAAAAGATCTAATGTGTATGATAGAATGTTAATTGACTACAAAATGGGAATTGATAGACTGTTAGAAGCGGAACAAGTAAAAGAAGAGATATTTAATATGGAACATGATGTATGGCATTTTTAAATGTGTTTAAACCATATAAAAAAAGCTGCTTAAATTTAAGCAGCTTTTTTTATATCAAATTTTTTCTTGAGAGAAGAAGATTTTTTTACTATAAAATTAATAACCAAGTTGTTTTCTTATTTTCGTAAGAATAGGAGTAGCAACATTTCTTGCTTTATTTGCCCCTAATTTTAAAGCATCTTCTAGTTCAGTAGTGTTCTTTATGTAATGATTAAAAGTGCTCCTTTCTTTTTCAAACCTACTGCATATTAACTCGAACAAAGCTTGTTTAGCATGTCCGTAACCATAATTACCACTTTCATAGTTTTTTCTCATTTCATTTACTTGATCTTCATTTCCAATAAAACTATACAGTTTAAAAACTACACAAGTAGCAGTATCTTTTGGTTCTTCTAAAGGAGTACTATCAGTTTGTATAGACATAATTTGCTTTCTTAAAGGTTTATCATCTAAAAAGATATTAATTAAATTTCCTTTAGATTTGCTCATTTTTTCACCATCTGTTCCTGGAATTAACATAGTATCTTTTTGAATAATGGGCTCTGGTAAAATCAATGTTTCTCCCATTACATGGTTAAATCTGTTAGCAACATCACGTGTAATTTCTAAGTGTTGTAATTGATCTTTTCCTACAGGAACAAAGTTAGCTTCATAAAGTAAAATGTCGGCAGCCATTAGCATAGGATAGGTAAATAATCCTGCATTAACATCTTCTAAGCGACCAGCTTTATCTTTAAAAGAATGAGCCAATGTTAATCTTTGGAAAGGAAAAAAACAACTTAAATACCAAGACAATTCAGCAACCTCTGGCACATCTGATTGACGATAAAACACCGTAGTTTCCGGATTTAATCCACATGCTAACCAAGCAGCAGCGGTTCTGTAAGTGTTATTTCTTAATGTTTCTTTGTTTTTTATTTGGGTTAACGAATGTAAATCCGCAATAAATAAAAAAGCTTCGTTTTTAGGGTCATTAGCCATTTCTATTGCAGGAAGTATCGCTCCCAATAAATTTCCTAAGTGTGGAGTTCCTGTGCTTTGTACTCCTGTTAATATTCTTGCCATGCAGCAAAAATAATTTTTTTGAATTTAATCTACACTTAAATAGATTAATAAATCATAACAATATCTTTAATACTTTTGTACACTTATGCGAAAAGTAAAAGAAATACTAGGAGGAATATGGAAACTACACGTAATTGTGTGCTTTATTGTATTTTTATTGCTCTTCTATCCGTTTTATAGTAACTACCTTAGAAAAGGAAAAGAACGAAAGTTTAAAAAAGCGTTTAGGTTATTATATTTTCACACCAAAATATTATTAATTCTGTCCGGAATAAGAGTTAAACTTTATAACGGACATAACATAGATAAAAATCAAACTTATGTTATAGCACCTAATCATACGTCTTTTTTAGACATTGTAATTCTTTATCAAACATTTAAAAACTATTTTGTTTTTATGGGGAAAGAAGAATTGGCTAAAGTTCCAATCTTCAACATATTCTTTAAAAATATGAATATTACGGTAAATAGAAAAAGTAGAATTTCCGGTAAAAGAGCAATGGATAGATGTGAAGAGGAGCTTAAAAAAGGAAACAGTGTGGTAGTTTTTCCTGAAGGAACAATTCCTAAAAATACGCCTCAATTAGGTAATTTTAAAAGTGGAGCTTTTAAGTTAGCTGTTGAAAATCAAATACCAATTATTCCTATTACTTTTTTAGATAATTACAAAAGGTTAGAGATGAAAGGGCTTTTTTCAGGAAAAGCTGGACCAGGAATAGCTAGAGCAATTATACACGAGCCAATTCCTACAATCGGATTAACTGAAAAAGATTTAATACCTTTACAAGATAAAGTTTATGCAATAATTAATAAAGAGTTAGAAAAACATGGCCGTAGATAAGTTAACTGTAAAAAAAATAGCCACTTTAGCTAAATTGGAGTTTAATGAGGAACAAGCAGTTTCTATTCAACAAGACTTGAGTAGAATGTTAGATTTTGTGAACAAATTGAATGAGGTTGATACAGAAGATGTAGAGCCATTGGTGTATATGCTGAACGAACGTCCTACATTAAGGAAAGACGAGCCATTGCAAGAAATATCGCAACAGGAAGCTTTAAAGAACGCTCCTGATAAAGATACCGACTTCTTTAAAGTGCCTAAAGTTATTAAACGATAAACATTGTTTGAATTTATTCTGCCAATTATATTTTTTTTAACCTTTTGCTATATCATTTATAAGCATTCATTTTTTCATTTTTCATTTCTAAAAAAAAAGTTGTTGCCTTTAGTTTTTACTGTTAAAGTAGTTGTGGCTTTATTTTTTTTTCTGTTATATACTTTTTATTATCAAGACAGGTCAACTGCTGATATTTTTAAGTTTTTTGATGATAGTGTAGTTTTATTTCAACTTTTCCATGAAAGCCCTGCGGATTTTTTTAGATTGATATTTGGGGGTGAAACTTCCCTTATTCAAGAAGTTTATATCAATAAATTAAATTTTTGGGTAAATTCCAATCCAAACGAGCTTTATAATGATAGTAGGTTAATGATTAAACTGAATGCACTTTTGCATTTTGTGTCATTTGGTTATTATGGCGTTCACTTAGTAGTGTTTACTTTTTTATCGTTTGTAGGATTTACTTTTTTATACAAAGCTTTTGAACGATTTTTTGAGCATAAAAAGTTATTGCTTTTAGTGGTGTTTTTTGTTCCATCAGTATTGTTTTGGTCAACAGGAGTAAGTAAGGAAAGCATTTTGTTTTTCGGATTAGGCTTGTTTCTATATGCTTATTTTAAGCTCATTCATGTTTTTCAATCGGTAAAATATATTTTTCTTTTACTGTTGTCAATACTAATCATGATAAGTATCAAGCCGTATATATTTTTACTTATCATTCCTGCATTACTCATTTATTTTATTATTGAAAAATACCAATGGAAACGTGTTTTGTTAAGTTATGTTTTAGGTTATTTTTTCATTGTTTTAATTGGGATTTCTGTTGGAGAATTATTCCCAAAATATAAGCTTATCAATCAAATTGCCACTAAACAAAACAACTTTATCAATATGGCTCAAGGTGGAGTATATATGTATGATGATAAAGGGGAAATTCGAATTCCATATGAAAATAAAGCATCAATTTTTTTTATTAATGATACACTTTGTAAACTTCCAAAAAATACGCTAATAGAATTTAGAGAGAAAGGTAGTAATAACTTTGTACCTATTATTCATAATAATGATACAACGGTTTTTAAAGTAACATTTAACCAGCCCGCATCTGGAAGTTTGATTCATACCAATAAACTAGATGGAGATATTGTTTCATTTGCTTTGCACGTACCAAAAGCTTTGTATTATGCCATGTTTAAACCTTTTTTGTTTTCGTCAAGAAACCCTCTACTTTTAATAAGCGGAATTGAAAACTTTTTTATTTTATTAATGCTAATAGTGGCTATTTTGTTTTGTAAAAAGCAGTTTAATTCCAATTTAGTGGTTTTTGGGTTTACATCTGCCTTATTAATTTTGGTGTTTGTAGGCATAACAACTCCGGTTATGGGAGCTATTGTAAGATACAAAATTCCAGCTTTAGTGTTATTAATGATTAGCGTTTTAGCTTTGGTGGATTTGAAACGAATAGAGGTTTTATTTAAGAATAATAAATAAAGTTGTGTAAAAGAAAAAAGCACTTGCTTTAAATTGATAAAAGCAAGTGTTTTTATGGGTAAAAAATCCGGCTATTTACTTTTATTGAAATTAAAATATTTTTTCACGCTTATTGAAATACTTAATCCTGGACCATATATTTCGTAAGATCTGAATCTAGACATATTATCTAAGTATATTTTATCTAAAATATTGTTTGCCGCTAAAGAAAATTCAAAGTCATTAAGAACGGCTCCTAGCCCTGCATTTAGCAATGTATATGAGGGTGTTTTTTGTTCAGTGTCAGCTACTTTGAACTGCTTTAAGGCAGTCATGGTGCCAATTCTAAAATACACTTTTTCAAACTTTTTTAGTTGGTCAAAACTAAATGTTAAAGTGTTGTAAATTTTATTAGTTGGCATCATTGGTAAATAAGAATTATCATTAGTTCTTATCGCTGTTAAAGTAGAAGTTCTAACTTCATAATCGAACCATTTAGCATTTGGATGAATATTTAATGTAGCTTCGCCTCCTTTAATTACAGCGTTATCTTGTAAAAACTGATAAACGGGAACAAATGGAGCTCTTGTAATTCCGCTTGCAACATAAATGTCTGTTGGTGCTAAATAAATAAAGTTATTAATGTTATTTTGATATGCAGCAGCAGTTAATGAAAAATGCTTGCTCTTAAAAGTCAGGTTAATATCAACTTCAGTATTAAATTCTTTTTTAAAATTAGGATTTCCTTTTTCGTATGTTAATGATTCTAGTTTTACTCCATTTGCCATTAGTTCGTTGAGGTTTGGAGAACGGTAGCCAGAGGAATAACTTGCTCTTAAAATTAAGTGTTTTTTGAGCTTGTACGCTACGCTAAAAGAGCCACTTATATTATCGTAGCTACGAGAAATACCAGGCATATTTACAATAGAATCAATGCGAGTTACTGTATTTAACGAACGAGCATCATAACGACCTCCAACATTAAAACTAAAGTTTTTGAATTGATATTTTGTTAAGACAAAAAAACCAACATCAGCGATGGTTGCGTCTGGAATTAGTTGTGTACTTGCAGCTGATGAATTTGAATTATTTTTATACATACCTTGGGAGCCAATTATAGTAGAGAAATTTTTAAATGTTGGTAAATACCATTTTAAATTATAAGTGCTTGATTGTAAAGTTATATCTACATAATTGTAGCCTTTTTTCTTTCCACTTAATTCTTCATGTTCTGAACGATGGTTGTTTTGATAGCCTAAAATTAATTGGAGTTTAGATTTTCCGACTAAAATAGTTGTATTAGAATTTATTCTATTATCCATTACAAAATGAAAAGGAGCTTCAGTTTCTACCGGAAATTTTTCCTTTTCTAAACTGTCTGTGTTTACAATACTTCCATCAGGTTTTTTTACAATGTCTTTACCGTCTAAAATTCCATAATAAGCAGTATTAAACAAATACGAAAGCTTGGTAGCTCCCCACTTCCTATTAATTCCTATGTATCCTTTACCTCCATATTCTGTTAAACGGGTATTTGGAACACGAAAATCATATCCGTTATAAAAATAATCGGAGAATACTTTTCCTAACACATTAATTCCCCAATTATATTTTTCTTTTGCTCCCTTTATGTTAAAATTGGTCACCCCACCAAAGTTGTTGGAGAAAAAAGTTGTTTTTAAATCTCCTTCTGTTTTTCCAATATTTGCTGCATGCTCATCAATAAAATGAACAATTCCTCCCATGGCTTCAGGTCCATAAATTAAACTTGAAGGGCCTTTAATAATTTCAATTCTATCTACACCTAATTCATTTACCCCTATTCCATGTTCATCATCCCATTGTTGTGTTTCAAAACGAACTCCATCAATAATAGTTAAAATCCTATTACTTGATAGTCCTCTTATGATTGGGCGAGTAACTAAAGGACCTGTAGTTACAGCATCAACTCCTGGAATTTTGTTAATAATATCCATTACTGTAAATGCACCATATTTCTGCATATCATTTTTTTTAATTACATCAACTATTTGTGTGTTCTCATCTTGAGCATTGGTAAAGGCACTAGAAATAACTACTTCATTAATGTTTATTGTTGATTTTTGTAATTCAATAAGTAGTGTTGTTGTATCTTCTTCAGTTAAATTAACTTTTATAATTTTAGTATGATAACCTATATAAGAAAATTGAATGTTATAGACTCCTTTTCCTAAGCTGCTTATAATAAAATCACCATTATTATTACTTGATGTACCTTTATTCAATTCATTAATATAAATAGTTGCTCCATTAAGAGGAACATTATTTGTGTCAACTATTTTACCTTGTAGTTGACATGGTTGTGCGATAGACACTATTATACTGATTATGCCTATAATAAGTAAAAATATTTTTTTCATTTTTATTCTGTTTAATTCGTTTGTAAATTAATTATATAAGACACTTCTTCTCTTTTAATAAAAAAGAAGTATCATTAAATAAATAGTAAAAAAATCAGAAGATTAAACAGATTTTGGTGGAGGAGAGGGTTGTTTTATAAGTGGTGAATCATATAAATTTGTGAAGTAGTGGTATGATTTTTTATTCATACGATAATAGGTTAGCGACTTGTTTTCGGTTTGATTTGAAATATAAATTAAATTAAACAGTTTTAATACTTTATTTATTGGGCTGTTTAATGAATTAGATTCTTGTTGCATCTTTTTTTTAATCATTTTGTCCAATTGAGCAAAAAGTATAGACTCTTCCTTGTCATTTACACAATATAGGCGTACAGAATCATTTAAACTTTTCATATGAACAATATCAAACATTTCTTTGTTTTTTCTAAATTCAATATCAGGTCTTACCCAATCTAATTTAATATACTCTACTTTGGATAGATTAAATATATGTAATTCTTCTTCCGGAATTCCTGCTTTTATTTGATGCTTTATGGATTTTCGAATGAGCGCTTGTTCAATTTTAAAGACAATAAAAATCCCTGTCATATTAAATATGAGTAAACTTAATAATAATATAGACAGGGATTTTTTTAGCATAATAATTTAATTCCACCCTCCCCCTAAAGCCTTGTATATGTTGACTTTTCCGTTAAGTTGCTTCATTTTTATTTCAATGAGCTCTATTTTTGCTTCTAGTGCTTCCCGTTGTGTAAGTAAAACTTCGGCATAATCTGCTCTTGCCGAATTGAACAAATTGTTTGCAATAGTAACAGATTGTATTAGTATTTCTACTTCTTTAGATTTAGTTTTATAACTATTTGAATAGTTATCAATTTTAGATAATTGATTAAGTACCTCTACATAGGCATTTAATATACTTTGCTCATAGTTATATACTGCCTGAATTTGCTGTGCATTTGCGGTGTTATAAGCTGCTTTAATAGCATTTCTGTTAATTAAAGGAGCTATTAAATCTCCAGTTAAATTATATAACATAGATTCAGGGTTTAATAAAAATGTAGGTTTAAAAGATTGAAATCCTGTCGCAGCTGTAATTCTAAAGGAAGGATAAAAATTTGCTTTAGCTGCTTTTACATCTAATTTTGAAGCTAAGAGATTTAATTCCGCCTGACGAATATCCGGGCGATTTTCTAATAACTGAGAAGGAATTCCTGAAAAAACAGAATCGACTGCTATGCTATTAAAACTTGTTGAATTTCTAGGAATGTTTCTTGAAAATTTTCCGGTTAAAAAAACAAGCTTATTTTCAGTTTCAATAATTTTTTGCTTAATCTCATATTGAAGATTTTGAGTGTTGAGTAGCTGAGCTTCAAATCTGTTTACTGCTAATTGTGTTACTTTAGCAGCATTTTTTTGTTGCTTTACAACATTAAATGCATTTGATTGAATTTCTATGTTCTTTTCAATTATACCAATTAAGTTATCTAAAGCCATTAATTCGTAATAGGAATTGGCTATTTCTGCAATTAGATTAGTTACCATAAAGTTTTTCCCTTCTATGGTTGCTAAATATTTGGTTACAGCAGATTTTTTTGCATTACGAAGTTTTTTCCATACATCTAATTCCCATGAAGCAGAAATACCAAACATATAATCTGTTAAAGGTTCAGGAAAAGCAGTATTATGCTTGATGTCTAAATTTTCATCAACAGCCCCGTGTCTGGTATATCTACCTTCCTTTTCAAGTCCTGCGCCACCATTTAAATTAATAAATGGTAAATACTCTCCTTTTCTTGCCTTTGCTTCATTTTTAGCAATTTCAATTTCTTGCAGTGTAATATTTAATTCTTGATTATTTTTAAGAGCTGTATCAATAAGTGCTATTAAATGTTGATCATTAAAATAATCTTTCCATTTTATTGTTGCACTATTTATTGAGTCTGTTGAGTTGGAGTAGCTTTCAGGTACTGATTTATTTTCTTCTCTAATTGGTTGCTTGGTTAAACTACAATTACTTAGAAAAAATATTACCACAAAAGTTGACAGTACTCTATACCATAAATTTATTTTATTGTTTTCCATTTCTTTTTCTTTTAACGGCTTTTACAACTAAGCCTAATTTTTGTAACTTCTTAATCAAAGAGGTTTTTGAATTACTATTTACAAAATCCTCAGATAATGGATTAAGATCTTCACCTTTTATTAGGGATTTGCCTTCAGCTAGTTTTGCAAAAATATAGTACAATCCTGGAATGATGATAACTCCAAATATGGTTCCTATAAGCATACCACCTAATGCCGAACCTCCAATTGTATGATTTCCAATAGCCCCAGCACCTGTAGCTATCACCAAAGGAATAAGACCTGCAATAAATGCAAAGGAAGTCATCAAAATAGGCCTGAAACGAACTTTAGCACCCTCGATGGCTGCAGCTAATATGGTAGCTCCTTGCTGCTGTTTTAGCACAGCAAATTCTACAATTAATACGGCATTTTTACCTAATAGACCTACCAACATAATCAGACCTATTTGGGCATACACATCATTGGCAAGTCCCATTAATTTTAACATTAAAAATGAGCCAAATACACCAACGGGTAAAGAAAAAATAACTGCTAAAGGAAGAATAAAGCTTTCATATTGTGCAGCTAGCACCAAGTAAACAAAAATAAGTACTACAATAAATATGAATATTGCTTCATTACCTCTTTGTGCTTCATCGTAAGAAAGTCCCTCCCAGGCAATATCGTAACCTCTTGGTAATGATTCTGCAGCTACTTCCTGTATAGCTTTGATGGCATCACCTGTGGTAAAGCCCTTAGCAGGTAGCCCTCTAATAGCTGCCGAATTGTATAAGTTGTATCGGGTAATTTCATTGGGTCCTTGCGTCTTTTTAAAAGACATAAAAGAAGAATAAGGTACCATTTCGCCTTCTTCATTTTTTACAAAAAGATTTTCAAGATCAGACGGATATCTTCTGTATTCAGGGCCTGATTGTACATAAACTTTAAAAAATCGACCAAAGCGAATAAACCCTTGCTCGTAAGTACTCCCGATAAGTATATTGAGGTTCTCCATTGCTTTTCCTATGGAAACTCCCTTTTGCATTGCTTTTTTGTTATCTATTTGCAATTCATATTGTGGATAATTTGCAGCATAAAAGGTAAATAAGCCCGTAAGTTCTTTCCTTTCCTTAAGTTTATCCATAAAAGCTTGATTTATTCTGTCAAATTCTTGATAATCATCGGATGCAACTTTTTCTAACAAACGCATAGAAAATCCTCCAGATGAACCAAATCCTGGTACTGCAGGTGGTTCAAAAAGTTCTACAATAGCACCAAGACCTTCAGATTCTTCCTCTATTTCTTCCATGATTTCATGTACAGAATGTTCACGATCTGACCATGGCTTTAAGTTGATAAGGCATGTACCCGCATTTGACCCTCGTCCTTCTGTCATAATTTCATATCCCGCAAGTGAGGTAACAGATTCTATTCCTTCAATTTCCTCACATATTTCCATTAATTGGTGGGCAACATCGTTAGTTCTTTCAAGTGTGCTACCTGGTGGAGTTTGTATAATGGCATAAATGGTTCCTTGGTCTTCATTGGGCACAAAGCCAGCAGGAAGGATTTTGTTTACACCAAAAATTCCGACACAGAAAATCAATAAAATTCCAAACGTAACCAGCCTTCTGTTTACAATTCGTTCTAATATGTTTACATACTTATCTGTGAGTTTTTCAAATCCACGATTAAACCAGTCTAAAAACCATTGAATGGGTGATTTTCTTTTAGGTTTGCTATGATTGTTTTTAAGCAAAATAGCACATAAAACAGGTGTTAGAGTAAGGGCTACGACAGCAGAGATAATAATTGAACTTGCCATGGTAATAGAGAACTGTCGATAAAAAACACCCACTGGTCCAGACATAAATGCAATGGGAATAAAAACAGCTACCATTACACCACTTATGGCTATAATTGCTCCGCTAATTTCGCCTAGTACTTTTTTTACAGCATTATGTGGGCTAATATGTTTTTCCTCTTCCATTTTAGCATGAACTGCTTCTACTACTACAATGGCATCGTCTACTACAATACCAATAGCAAGCACTAGTGCAAATAAGGTAATTAAGTTGATAGAAAATCCGAATGCCTGTAAAACGAAAAATGTTCCAATTAAAGAAACGGGAACAGCTAAAATAGGTATTAATGTGGAACGCCAATCACCTAAAAATAAGAAAACCACAAGTGCCACCAATATAAAAGCATCACGTAAGGTATGTAATACTTGCTCTATAGAAGCATCTAGAAATTGAGATACATCATAGCTCAATTGATAATCCATTCCAGGAGGAAAATCTTCTTTTAACTCTTTAAGTTTTTCTTTTACATTATCAATAACCTCACTTGCATTACTACCCACATTTTGTTTTAGTACAAGGGAAGTAGCTGGCTTGCCATCAAGGCTGGTATAGATGTCAAAGAATTCTGTTCCTAATTCAACTTGAGCTATATCTTTTAAATGAATAAACTCACCCTCCTCATTGGCACGTATGATTATGTTTTCATATTGTGCGGGTTCGTTATACCTTCCTTGATATGTCAATACATATTCCAAAGATTGGGCACTTTTACCTGAACTTTGACCTAACCTTCCGGGGCGTGCAATAATACTTTGTTCTTGCATAGCTTCCATAACTTCTTCTGCTGAAATATTATAGGCTCTCATTCTGTCTGGTTTTAACCATATTCTAATAGCATATATTCTAGATCCAAGTATTTGTGCACGTGCAATACCATTTATACGTTGTATTTCGGGTATAATCTTGGTATAAGCATAGTTGTATAAGAATTTTTCATCCGCATTTTTATTATCGCTAAACAAATTCACATACATTAACATACTTGGTTGAATCGGAGTGATAATAACTCCCTCTCGTTGCACTAAAGCAGGTAGTAGTGGCATTACTTGATCTACCCTTGTTTTTACTCTTATTACTGCTTGATTGGGATCGGTACCTGGCTCAAAAATGATTCTTATAGTACCTTCTCCAGCACTGGTAGCATCTGAAGCAATGTACCGCATACCTTGGACACCATTAATGGCAGTTTCTAATGGAATAAGGGTAGATTTAGTTAAAACATCCGCACTAGATCCAGGATAGGCAATGAATATATTTACTGTTGTTGGTGCAATTTGCGGAAATTGTGATATGGGTAATTGTTTAATCGCTAAAGCCCCCATTAAAATAATTACAATAGATATGACGATAGCAAATACCGGTCTTTTTAAAAATTTACTAAACATAATTTTCTTTTTAAAGATTTATACTATTCGACATATAAGTCTAAATGGCTGAATACAGAGTCGGAGTTAACTACTTTAGCAGCTATTTTTTCTCCATTTTTCACTTTTCTTAAGCCCTCTAAAAGAATTTTATCTTGAGGTTTTAATCCTTTTTTAACCACAAATAAGTGATTTAATTCAGCTTCAATCTCAATTTCTCTGGTTTGTATTTTACCGTTATTGTCCACAACAAAAACATTTTTTTTGTCTAAAATTTCGAATGTTGCCTTTTGAGGGATGAGTAGTGCATTTTGAAGATTGGTTGGAATAATGATATTACCCGTTTGCCCGTGTCTCAAAATTTTATTTGGGTTAGAAAATGTTGCCCTAAATGCAATGTTACCAGTTTCATTATTGAATTTGGCTTCAATAGTTTCTATAACTCCGTTTTCATCATAAATACGTCCATTAGCCAATTGAAGGGTAACTTTAGGTAACTTGTCTAGTGATGAATTGTAAGTATAGTTGAGGTATTCTGCTTCTGGAACATTGAAATATACCCACATTTTACTGTTATCAGACAAAGTTGTAAGTAACTCACCTTCTTCCAATAAACTTCCTAAACGTACATCTTCAAAACGGCCAATAATTCCATCAAAAGGAGCACGGATTTCAGTAAAACTAAATTCTGCTTCAGCAAGAGCTAAGTCAGCCTTGGCTTTGTCATAATGAGCTTTTACTAAGGCTAATTCATTAGGGGAAACAATGTTACTGTCTGCAAGCATTTTGGTGTTTTGATATTCAATTTTAGCGTACTCTAGCTCTGCTTCTGCTTTCTTTACTTCCGCCTCATATACTATGGATTGTAATTTAAATAACAACTGACCCTTCTTAACGATTTGTCCTTCATCTACATATATTTGTTGGAGATAGCCCTCGTCTAATGAACGTAGTTCTATGTGTTGGATAGAGTGAATTTGTCCAACATATTCTTTATTGATAATTGTGTCTTTTTTTATTGGATTAGTTACAATAAATGTAGCTTCTTCGTACTTTTTATGCTCATCACGCTTACAGCTTAGGGATATTAATAAACTTATTAGACCGATGAGAATTAATAATCTCTTCATAATTAATTTTGAATTAAAAAATAATGGTTGATAGAAAAATAGTAAATGATTTAAACCTTAAAATCTTTTAAAGGATTAAATATAAATATTTATTAACCAATTAGTTAGTTAGGTTGTTTAAGAAAAGATTAAATAAGAAAACTCTTCCAGGAATGGTAGAGAATTAATAACGAAACCGTAGTTCGGTTTTCTAAAGATTGTTTTAGTTGAAATAAAGTTTGTTCTTTAAATGCAGAAAAAAATTGATTTTTACAAGAGCGCTTTTCAATTAAATGATCTACATCTTCATCAAAATTATCTTCGGTTTCATTTTCAGTAGGAGCCTCTGACTCACTTGACTTTTTAAATGGTAAATGGTAGGGGTTATAGTAGGAAACAGTGGCATTTTCGGTTAGATGAATAACAAAAACGTCATTACTTTCCTGTTTGCTATTGCTTGTATTGGCTGAATAAAGACTCCAAACATAGAATAAAGACAAAAAAACTACTAAACTATAACTAAGAATAGATTTATAATTTATGCAGTTTTGATTTTTTTTCATTTTGTTAGTTAGTAACATTCTAAATTTAGAATAGATAGCAAATGTACAAACATAAATTTGACCGTATAAAAAAATAACACTTTTTTATAACTTAGTCTAATAACATTTTTTTAATATTTCAATTTTTTGATTTAACCAAGTAGAGTCTGCAATTTGTTTAATGTTCTCTAATTCATTTTCTATGTAATTCAAATCATTTAAGTAGCCAAGCTTAAACCGTATTAAAAGATTAAATATTTTTATAAAACCTGAATAGGTTGAATTTTGAAAGTCAGAAATTTTCTTGTCTCGTTTTAGGTATATTTTAAAAGAATTAATAAGACTTAAGGCTGCTTCATAATCTTCTAATTCAAAATAAGTTTTAAGGATTAAAACTCTAGAGTCTAAACTATAAAAAACATCTGTAAATTCAACTGATAATAACGTTTTTAGTCCGATGCTATAATTTTTTTTATAAAATTCAATACGGGCTTGATTATAAGCAATGGCGTTTGCTCTTTCTTTTTCAGGTAAAAAACTTTTAAATTCATGAATAAAGTTGGTAGCCCAATCATATTTCTCAACACGTAAAGCAACAGTAATTATATTTTTAAAATCAAACTGAGTAATTTGATTGTCTTTAATAATTACTTTATTTGATATCATTTCGGTATAATTTTCAAATAACAGCATTAAATAGTTATTCTTCCCAGAGTTTATTTTTTTAATACAATAGTTTTGTAGGTATCCATAAAGGTCATATTGTTCTTCATTATTGAAGTATTTAATGTTTTTATTAATAGCGGCTCTTAACAAATGGTAAGTTTTTTCGTTTTCTGGAAATCGAAGTGTTTTTAATACTAATAAGTAAACTTTAATAACAGGATTATTTTTAATGGAATCTGCTTCAATTATTGGTAAAAGTTTTTCTAAAAATTCAATGTTATAGTTGGTTCTCAAAATATTCATTCTATTAATTATTTCAGAAGAATACTTTAGTTTTTTTGTCAGATAATATAAATCTAAATGGTCAGAAAGATGCTGAAGTTCAGAGTCTGTGTTTCTAGCACTATTTTTGTGTGAAACGAGGTAAGAAAGTTCATTTATCTCGTGAGTATGTTTGTAATACGTATCGTTTCTTACACTTGAAATATTGTTTAATTGATATTGAGTTTTTTGAAGTTCTTCATGAAAATATTTAAAAAGATTTCTTTCTTGATATGCAGATAATAAGTGTTGGGAGTTATGATTTAAAGTAGAATTGAAATGCTTAAAAACAATGAATTTTTCAGCAAGTTTTGTTAGGTCGGTCATTATATACCGTAGTTTTTTTATGTTTCTTTTGCCAGTAATTTTTTCAGATAAGGCTTCATGGGTAATTAGTTTGTTGTCGAAATGAGGGTAATATTTTTTTAATAATTGGTATAATTTTATAACTTCAGTATTTTTATTAAATAAAGCAGAATTAAGAAATAGAGTAAAATCTTTTATCTCTTTTTTAGTAAAAGATTTTATTATTAGTATTAGTTTAGAATTTATCATTTTTTTACGATAAAAATTTTGTCTAAAATATTAAAAATAAATTAAATGTATTTATTATATTTAATAAAATATCCGATAAATTAAGATATTTGTATTTTACCCATTGATTTACTTATGGGATATTTGTACCATCAAAAAGTATAAACTAAAACCAGATGTTATGAAAAAATTGATTTTATTAATACTAATAATGACATTATGTATGTCTTATACAAAAGCAACACACGCTTATGGCGGAGACTTGACTTATGAATGGGTTGCTGGAAACTCATATAAATTTAAATTATCTTTTTATGCAGATTGCATTAGTCCAACCCTTCCAAAAGTCCCTATAAAATCTAGTTCATTAAGTTGTGTTGTTAATCAGCAGTGGGATACTTTGTTTTTAGTGAGTTATGAAGACGTAAGTCAGGTGTGTGATACCAACCTTTTACAATGTAATGGAGGCTCTCTTCCAGGGTTGAGAAAAATGGTTTATGAGTCAGCTACTAATAATAATGTTACATTAAGCTCATGTTCAGATTGGGTAGTGAGTTATAGCCATTGCTGCAGAATATCCTCTATTACTAATTTTGTAAATTCTTCATCTTATAATTTTTATGTAGAGACTACATTAGATAATACTGTTTTTCAAAATAATAAGTCTCCTTATTTCGCAGATAACCCAAGATGGATGATTCCTGTAAATCAAACCAGTTTTATCAATGCAGGAGCCTATGATGCAGATGGAGACTCTCTTTACTTTTCATTACTTACTCCACAACATGATAATGGAGTGCCTATGGCTTATAATATAGGATATTCTAATACACAACCTTTTGGAGGAACAGTTACCTCTATAAATAATCAAACGGGTATTATTACTACTACGCCATCTAATCTCGGAAGATATTTAATCACAGCTAAAGTAGATGAGTTTAGAAACGGGCAACTAATTAGTTCAGTTAAGCGTGATTTTATGGTTAATGTTTATAATAGTAGTAATACATTGCCAGAAATTACCAATACATCGTTGGATTTTAATGTGTGTACTGTTGATACCCTGAATGTTGATTTATATTCTGCAGATGCTGTAGATAGTGTTTTTACAGAGATTCTTTATCCATTTAATCCGGGAAGTGCTCCATACTTTTCTAATGCAACATTTCCTCCGTTTAATAGGAATACAGGTTTCTTAAACGATACAAGCAGTTTGGTATGGCAACCTTTAGGATTAAACCCTAATAGAGATTATTATATTTATGTTAATGTACAAGATGATAATTGCGATATTAATAATGTACAATCTTATGCTGTAAAAGTAACTACTTCTTATTGTGTTTGGCCAGGAGATGCAAATTCTGATTTAATAGCCGATGTTTTTGACATACTTCCAATTGGTGTTTATAATACTTTTACGGGAACTACTAGGCCAAATGCTAGTTTGAATTGGACAGGGCAATGGTCTCAAAACTGGGGGACATTACAAGCTTCTGGAGATGATATTAAACATGTTGATTGTAATGGGGATGGTGTTATAGGTGTAAATGATGCGCCAGCTATTTTGTTAAATTATAATTTAACTCACTTAAAAAAAGGAGGAAGCATTCAGGGAGGAGTTAATTCCCCTAGTTTATATGTTGATATTACACCAGATACTATAGGAATAAGTTCAGCTTTGTCTATACCTATTATGTTAGGAACTTCTTTAACACCTGCTGATAGTGTTTATGGAGTGGTATTAAGATTATCTTACGATCCTACAAAAATTGATTCTGCTGCTGGTATTACAGTTGACTATAGCAATTCGTGGCTAGGAACTCAAGGAACAGATATGATTACAATTGACACCAATTTTTATAATAATGGTCAAATTGATATAGGTATAGTTAGAACAGACGGACAAATGATGTCAGGGTTTGGCGAAATAGTAACGCTAAATGCGATTACTGTAGATAATCTTTCTGGAAAAACATCAACATTTGGTAGTTTAATAGTTGATTTTATAGATGCTAAAATTATTGATAATAATGAAGCAGATAGACAATTTAGCCAGCAACTGGACTCAGTTGTGATAGAAGATATTGCTTTAGGAATTAATACGAGTGAATTAAATCAAGAAGTTCTTATTGTGCCAAATCCAAATAATGGTAGTTTTAAAATACATACAACTAATGAAATTGAATCTTTAGAAATCTATGATATTTCAGGCAAAGCAGTTCAATTTGATAATATTGTTGAGAAAAACGTTACCATAGTTAATTTACAAAAATTCAATAGAGGAATATATTTTATTAAGATAATTGATAAAAAAGGACTCTTAAAGACAAAAAAAATAATTATAAATTAATTCACCCATATAAAAGAAAAAGGACAAAGGAGCTTTTGAATTTTCAAAAGCTCCTTTTTTATATAGATTTTAACAATTTTAATAAGAACGTTAGTAATTAAACTTAACTCCTAGCATACAAACATCATCAATTTGCTCTTGATCCTTTTTCCAATTTTTAAAAAGTTGGTGAATTTTATTTTTTTGTTTGTTCATAGGAGTAGATTGAATTTCCGTTAGCCAACTTTTAAAACCTTTCCACTTTAGTTTTTTGCCTTTTTCTCCTCCAAATTGATCCGGTAATCCATCAGAACATAAATAAACAGACTCTCCATTTGTTAGCCTAAAGGCATGATTTTTAAAAACATGTTTAGTTTCATATAATGAATACCCTATGGATGCTTTAGTGCCTTTAATTTCTTGTAATTCATTATTAATTATTCTAAAAAGAGAATGATTGGCACCTGAGAAATTTAATGTATTGTCTTCACTATTCCAACAACATAAACCCATATCAAAACCATCTCTAATATTTTTATCTGATTTTTTGAATAAGCGAATTAATAATTCATCTAATTGGGTTAAAATTTCTGATGGTTGAAAGATTTGTTTTTCTAATACTACTTTGTTCAATAAATTAAAGGCAATAAGACTAACAAAAGCTCCAGGAACTCCATGTCCGGTACAATCTATAACAGCAAAAAATGTTTTAGCACCTATTTTTTCTGTCCAATAAAAATCGCCCGAAACAATATCTTTTGGTTGATAAAACACAAAACTGTTATTAAGTAGCGATTTAACCTTGTTTTCACTAGGAATAATGGCTAATTGAATTCTTTTTGCATAGTGAATACTATCTGTAATGGCTATGTTTTTATATTCAATTTCATTTCGTTGTTGCTCAATTTTATTAAAAGCCTTAGTAAGTTGCGTGTTTTTTCTTTTTGTTTCTTCTGTTTCGGAAGTTATTGCTTTTAATTGAAAATTAAATTCAATTTTTTTAAGCTGTTGAGCATTATTACCCGCTAAAAGTTGTTCTTTATACTGGTTGTGAAGATTAAGAAATTCGTAAGCTTTATTGAAGTTGTTTATTTTTGCATAGGTAATAGAAAGTTCTTTGTAAATAGGAATTTCTTCTTCAATAGATTTTTTTTCTTGAGCAACTTTTAAAGCTGCATTTAGTATTTCAATAGCTTTGGTAGTGTTGTTTTGGATATTATGTATAGCTCCAATCATGGTACTCGAAGCAATAATAATTTGCCAATAGTTACTTTCTTTCCCCAATTCCAACCCTTGATTTAAATAAATTAAAGCATTGGTATAATCTTTTTTAAAAAAATTAACCTCTCCAATATTGTGATGTACAATGGCTTTAATTCGAGTAGTAATATCAGGAAAACTTAAACAAATATTAAAATAACGTAGGGAATTATCATAGTCGCCCATAACGGTGTAAGTATCACCAATATTATTGTAGGTGCTGAGTTGTCCATTTTTATCGTTTACTTTTTTTCTAAGCTCTAAGCATCTTAAATTACATTCTAATCGTTTTTGGTAATCTTTTAAAAAATTATAAACTCCACCTAAAATGTTTAAGCAATCTGCTTCGCCTTTATAATCATTAATTGACTGATAAAGTTCTTGAGCCTGTAAAACAGCTTTTAGCGTTTCAATATAATTGGAAGCTTGAGAATAACAAAGAGCGATTTGTTTGGAACAATCTGCTAACGCTTTTGTGTCGAAAATTTCTGTTGCAATTTTTTCTGCATCACGTGCTTTAAGAATAGCTTCGGGTAAATTGTCTTCCATCAATTCCGAAGAAGATTGTAACAATAATTCTATATTTTCAAGTGTTGGAGACATTTATTTAATAATTGGCTTCAAAGGTAACTTAAAAATATCTATTTCAATAAAACTGCTAAGCTTTGTTTAAACCAATAAAGTTTGTCTTTTTTCGTTAAATTCGTAGCAAAATTTTAAACCATGAACATACGATTAATTATAGTTTTATTATTATTAAACACTTCTGTTTTTGCACAGTTGCACACTTATAAATGGACTAATGGCAACAAAAAAGCCGAAGGGGTTGTTAAAGATGGTCTTGAGCAGGAAAAGTGGACTTTTTGGAGTAAAGAAGGTGTAATTCAGCAAGAAGTTACTTATAAAGATGGTGAATTTCATGGTGAATATATCAATTACAATAAAGAAGGTAAAAAAGTAGAACAAGGAAATTTTGTTCGTTCAATGAAGGAAGGAGAATGTAAAGTTTGGTACGATAACGGTCAGCTCGAATTGGTAGGATATAACAAAATTGGTTACAGAGATAGTTTATGGACTTTCTATTATCCATCGGGAAATAAAAAAGAAGAAGGACATTTTAAAAGGGATGAAAGAATTGGTGAATGGACCTCTTGGTACGACAATAAGCAAATAAAAAGTAAAATGTTGTTTGATAATGGTGTTGCTAAAATGATAAGTTTTTGGAGTAATGATGGGAAAGGTTTAGTTGTAAATGGTAATGGGCAATTTATAGAATATCATGAAAATAAGAATCCTCAAATTTCAGGAAAATATAAAGACAGTTTAAAAACTGGTTTATGGATAGAATATGCCAATAATGGTGTTAAAATTACAGAAGGCTCTTATAAAAATAACCTTAGACATGGTAAATGGACAAGTTTTAGACCCGATGAATCTATTTTTTCAGAAGGAAATTATAAAGATGGGGTTTTTGATGGAACTTGGAAGTTTTGGTATGCCAACGGACAGTTATTAAAACAAGTTAATTATGTTGGCGGAAAAGAAAATGGAATTTACAAAGAATGGTTTGAAAACGGAAAATTAAGTGCAGAAGGAAATTATAAAGATGGAAAAAAAGATGGAAAGTGGACCTATTTATTAGAGAATGGAAATACTGATTTTATAGGACATTTTAAAGAGGATTTAAGACATGGATTATGGACTTTTTATGATTCTAAAGCCAATAAAAGTTATGAAGGAAATTATGAAAATGACAAGAAAAATGGAGAATGGACGTATTGGTATCCAAATGGAGTGGTGTGGAAACAAGGAAGCTATAAAGATAATTTAAAACATGGGTTGTGGAGTTTCTATACAGAAGAAAGCCAATTAGTTATGCAAGGTAAATTTGAAAATGGTAAAGAAGAAGGTTTGTGGCAATCTTGGTACGATTCGGGAGAACAAAAAGATAAAGGGTATTATACAAACGGTTTAATGAATGGCAAGTGGGAAGGTTGGTTTTTAAATGGAAATAAAGATTATGTGGGAGAATATAAAAATGGATTGAAAGATGGTATTTGGGAGCATTGGCACGAAAACGGAAAACAAGAACTGCTTGAGACATATATGCTTGTTCCTAAAGATAAAAAGAAGTATTATAAAGACAGAAATAATAAGTTTATGGAAGTAAATGATCAATATATGCTTTCTGTTAAAGAAGGAGCTTATTTTGAGTGGTACGAAAACGGCAAACCAAAAACGGATGGTTTTTTTGTAAATAATGAACAAGATGGGAAATGGACGTATTATTACGAAAATGGTAATAAAATGTACGAACAAACAATGGTAGGAGGAAGGCAAGAAGGTAAAGTAACCTCTTGGTACGAAATAGGAACCTTAGAAAGTGAAAAGAATTATAAAAATGGACAAGCAGAAGGGAAGTGGGTATTTTATGAAAAACAACAAGGAAAAATAAAAAGAATAATGTATTTTAAGGAAGGTAAGAAAGTGAAGGAAGAGTAAATTTAAGCCCAACTGCAAGGACAGCTTTTACAGAACTTGCCTTTCTTCTTAAATTTTTCACAACAAGTAGATTTCTTTTTCTTTTTTCTTAAATCAAAAATCTCTTGAGACTTTTGTTCAAAAATAGATTTAGATGGCATTGTTGTTTTCATAAAGCAAAAGTACTATTTAGAATCATTATAAACAATACCTAAAAAAAGGTATAATTTTGAAAAATATTAAATTAAAAAAAGATGAAAATATACACAAAGACAGGCGATAGAGGAGAAACTTCACTTTTTGGAGGGGAAAGAGTTCCTAAATATCATTATAGAATTGAAGCTTATGGAACGGTTGATGAATTAAATTCAACTATTGGGTTGATAAGAGACCAAGCTATTGATGAGGCTACTTTTAACATTTTATTGGAAGTGCAAGACAGGCTATTTACCTTGGGTTCTAATTTAGCTACTGATCCAAGTAATAAAAAAGTAAAAACGCCTCAACTCAATAAATCAGATATTGAATTATTAGAAAAAGAAATTGATAAAATGAATGAAACCTTGCCCGAAATGCGTTCTTTCGTTTTGCCGGGTGGGCATCCAACGGTTTCTTATTGTCACATTGCCAGATGTGTTTGCAGGAGAGCTGAAAGGTTAGTTGTATTTTTATCGGAAAAAGAGCCAATAAATGAAGATATTATCATTTATCTTAACCGTTTATCAGACTATTTATTTGTGTTAAGTAGGAAATTTACACAAGATTTTAAGGCTAAAGAAATACCTTGGAAACCTCGTTATTAAAGGTTTTTAAGTTGTTTTTATAAGTCAGTAAATAGGCTAAAAAATAGTTAATAAAATTTTTCTTGCTTATGTAAACAAAAAATATACTTTTGCGTAACGATTAAAAGAGCAATAAAACCTTAAATAAATATTACTAAAACTTATAAATTATGTATTGGACACTAGAATTAGCATCACATTTAGAAGATGCACCTTGGCCTGCAGATAAAGATGAATTAATTGATTATGCCATCAGAACAGGTGCCCCTTTAGAAGTAATAGAAAACCTTCAAGAGTTAGAAGGAGATGAAGAGATTTATGATAGCATTGATGATGTATGGCCAGATTATCCTACCAAAGAAGATTTCTTCTTTAATGAGGATGAATATTGATTTGAAAAAATAGGACAAAACAAAAAAGGCTGCAATTTATTGCAGCCTTTTTTGTTGGTGTTAATATTAAACTATTTATCATCTAGTTTGAAATTAATTGGTAAATGCATTTTAACATTTACATTTTTGCCTTCATGTTTTCCTGGAATCCAATCAGGCATTTTATTAATTACTCTTAACGCTTCTTTATCTAAAAGTTCATTTGCCCCCTTTACTATTTTAGCTTGTGTAACTTTTCCTTTTTCATTTACTACAAAAGAAACAAAAACCTTTCCCTCAATTTTTTCTTCTTTAGCTTTTTCAGGATAAGTAACATTATCACCCATGTATTTCATTAAGGCATCCATTCCACCTTTAAACTCGGGCATTTGATCAACTTTGTCGTAAATTTTGTCAGCCTTTTTAACTGTTTTAGCATTACTTTCTTGTGCATTTAAAGTTGCTGTACCCATTAAAGCAATTACCATTATTGGTATTATTAATAAGTAGTTTAATGCTTTAATGCTGTTTGTTTTTTGTGTTTTCATCATTGCTATTCTTTTTTTGATTAATAATTGATTGTTAAAATTATTTACTAAATCGCTGCAATTAGCACCTAATAATTGAGCTATCAATACATTAAAATAGTGTTTTTTATTTGATTGGGAGACAATATTGTCAGCAATAAATTCATGGTTATTTTTTACATTTTTTAAGGTTATCCATACCAGAGGATTGAACCAAAAAAATGTTTTATACAATTCATAAATTAAAATATCAAGCGAATGAAGTTCTTTAGCATGGATTTTTTCGTGAGCTAAAATCATATCTTTTGCATCATTGTCAACATTTTTTGGAATATAAATAAAATTGAAGAATGAAAATGGCAGAATGTTTTTATTCGCATTCTTTTTTAACTGAAAGATTAGCCAAATCAATCGGGTTAACTTAAAAAAGTACCAAGCTATTAAAGAGATACTTATTGTCCAATAGACAGTTTCCCAATTTATAACTGAGTTGCTAGCAGTTTCTTGATTTGAATTTATTGTAATTTCTGGTAATTGAGCCAAAAAAGTATTTTCAATAATAGTGGAATTAGCAATATTAAAAAAAGGCAATGTCAAAGAAATAGGGATGATAGCTAATAAATAAAATCTATTTAACTGAAAAAAAGTTGTTTTACTAAACAGTAAATGATAACACAAATACATTGCACTAAAGATTAAAGTGCTTTTTATTAGGTAGATATGTAATTCCATATTATTCATTTTTTATAGATTTAAGTAGTTCATCCATCTGTTTTAAATCAATTTTCTTTTCTTTTATAAAGAAAGACATCATTTTTTCTGCTGATCCGCCAAAATAGTTGCTAAGCAAGTTGTTAGTTTTAAACTTAGTATAGTCTTCTTTATTTATAATAGGATAGTATTGATGTGTTTTTCCAAATGCTTTATAGCTTACAAACTTTTTTCTTTCTAATATTCTTACAATAGTTGAAACGGTATTGTATGCAGGTTTTGGTTCTGGAAGTTGTTCAATTATTTCTTTTACAAAACAATTTTTTAACTGCCAAACTACGTGCATAATTTCTTCTTCTGCTTTAGTTAATTCTATCATAAGGCAAATGTACAACTAAAAATTTAGTTATGCAACTATTTTTTTAGTTTTTTAATGGAAGATTAAAAAATAAGTACATTTATCCTATTAAAAATAGTGGTTAAGAAGTGGACAATAATAAAACATCATCAAGTAGCCCCATAGGTTTTTTCGATTCTGGATTAGGAGGGTTGACTATACTGTCGGAAGTATATCAAATGCTACCTAATGAACAGTTGATTTATTTGGCGGACAGTAAAAATGCTCCTTACGGCAAAAAATCTAAAGACGAAATTATTTCCCTAAGCATTAAAAATACAGAAAAACTGATTGATTTAGGATGCAAAATGATTGTAGTAGCTTGCAACACAGCCACAACAAATGCCATTAAATATTTAAGAGAAAACTACAGTATTCCTTTTATAGGAATAGAACCAGCAATAAAACCAGCTGCTTTAAATTCTAAAACAGATAAAGTGGGAGTGTTGGCAACAAAAGGAACGTTAAGCAGTGAGTTGTTTACGCTAAGTGCCAAAAAGTTTGAAAACACGCAGTTTATAGAAGTAGAAGGCGCAGGTTTGGTTGAAATAGTAGAAAATGGCGAACTTGAAAAAGCTATGCCTTTATTAGAACAATATTTAAGTGAAATGTTGACAAAAGGTGTTGATAGTGTGGTGCTGGGTTGTACTCATTACCCAATGTTAATTCCTATTATTAAAAGAATATTGCCCCAACACATTGCTTTAATTGATTCGGGAGAAGCAGTTGCTAGACAAACCAAACACATTTTAAAAGTAAATAATATGTTGAGGTATGCAGCCAACAAAAAAGAGCATGTTATCTATTCTAATGGAAATAATATTGCAGTATTAACCACTTTTTTAAAACAACTAAAAATTGAAAATTGCCTGGTAAAACAAGAGAATTTTTAACTTACCTTCCAATTAACTCTTTGTAGATAGCCTCATATTGAGGAAGAATTTTTTCAATATCAAACTGTTTTGCCTGTTGGTAAGCATTTTGTTTAAATTGTTCTAAAACAGTATAGTCCGAAAGAATTTTCAATGCATTTTTTGCCATATCATCAATATCTCCAACATTACTTAAATAACCGGAGTAACCATGTTTGTTTACTTCTGGAATACCACCGGTGTTAGATGAAATTACAGGAACTTTTGCTGCCATAGCTTCTAATGCAGCCAATCCAAAACTCTCAGATTCTGATGTAAGTAAAAACAAATCTGAAGCAGATAAAATTCGTTCAGTGTCTTTTAACTTACCTAAAAAATGAACTTTGTCGCAAACCCCTTGTTCACGACAGAATTCTTCTAATTGATACCTTTCTGGTCCATCACCAACTAATAATAACTTTGCTGGAATTTTTTCATTTACCTTGATAAAAACCTTAAAAACATCCTGAACTCTTTTTACTTTACGGAAGTTAGATACATGTATTAATATTTTTTCGTTGTTGGGAGCAAAACTTTTTCTTATACTAGAAGTATCTCCTAAGTTTTCATAATCTGAAAAGCAAATGAAGTTGGGAATAACTTTAATTTCTCTTTTAACATTAAAATGAGCTAAAGTATCTTGTTTTAAACTTTCAGAGACAGCCGTTACAATATTAGATTCATTAATGGCAAAAGTAATTACAGGAGCAAATGATTTATCTTTTCCAACAAGGGTAATATCTGTTCCGTGCAAGGTAGTAATAAAAGGTATGTTAATTCCTTCAGATTTTAAAATATGTTGAGCCATATAAGCTGCAGAAGCATGTGGAATAGCGTAATGGACATGAAGCACATCTAACTTTTCAAATTTGATAACATCTACTAATTTGCTTGTTAATACTAGTTCGTAAGGTTGATAATCGAATAATGGGTAATTAGTAACTTTTACTTCGTGATAAAAAATATTTTCGGAGAAAAGATCTAACTTAAATGGTTGCTGATAAGATATAAAATGAACTTTATTTCCTTTTGCAGCAAGTGCTTTTCCAAGCTCGGTAGCAACAACACCACTTCCTCCAAAGGTTGGATAACAAACTATTCCGATTTTCATATGTGTGTATTAATCGTATTAATGACTTAATTTATTGAGGGATAAAATTAAGCCAATTGTATCAGGCAAAAAAGGTAAAATAAGTTAAATTAATCTTCTTTTGCATAAATAAGTGTAGAAGAATTGGACTCGTTAAAAATTTCGTTTGCCAACCTTCTTATGTCTTCAGCAGAAACTTTTCTATATGCTTCTATATCAGTATTTACTTTGTTGGCATCACCTAAAAGTTCATTAATAGCAAGGTTCATGGCTTTGTTTAAAACACTCGTTTCAGAAAACGCTTGCATAGACTCCACTTTATTTTTTACTTTTTCTAATTCCTTAGGAGTTACTGCTAGTTTTTTTATTTTTTCGAGTTCATTAATAATTCCTTTTTCTGCATCATCAAAAGATACATTTTCAGAAATATGACCACTAATAATAAGAAGTCCGTCATCAAAACTTCCTAAAACGTAAGCATTAATATTGCTGAAAAGTTTTTGTTCTTTAATAAGAGAAATATAAAGTTTAGATGAGTTTCCTAAAGATAGAATATCAGTAAGTAAGTCGGTTGCATAAAAATCTGGATGCGTTTTGCTGCACATTTTATAAGCTTTATAAATAGCATTTGCAGGTACTTTTCTTTTTACTTCTAGTCTTCTTGCTTCTTTTTGCGAAGGTTCTTTAGGTAAGTTTCTCTTGTTGTTATTTCCTGATGGAATGCTTCCAAACCATTTTTCTGTAAGCTGTTTTATTTCATCTAACTCAATATTTCCGGCAACGGATAAAATAGCATTATTTGGAGTATAAAAATTATTAAAAAAGTCTTTTACCTCCTGCATAGTAGCATTTTCAATGTGGCTAATTTCTTTTCCAATAGTGGCCCATTTGTATGGATGAGCTTGATAAGCTAGTGGCCTGAGTAAAAGCCAAACATCGCCATAAGGCTGATTTAAATAGTTTTGTTTAAATTCTTCAATCACTACCTGACGTTGAACTTCAAGGCTTTTTTCAGTAAAAGCTAAACTTAACATTCGGTCTGATTCTAACCAAAAAGCAGTTTCTAAATTTTCTTTTGGAAGGGTAATATAATAATTAGTAATGTCATTGGAAGTAAAAGCATTATTTTCTCCTCCCACTTTTTGGAGTGGTTCATCAAAGTTTGGAATGTTTACAGAACCACCAAACATTAAGTGTTCAAATAAATGAGCAAATCCAGTATGGTTTTCATCCTCATCTCTCGCTCCTACATTATATAACACATTAAAAGCAACAATAGGTGTGGAAATATCTTTATGAACAATTACTTTTAAACCATTAGTTAGGGTAAATTTTTCAAATTGAATCATATTATTAAAATTGAAATTTAGGTGAATTAATTGCTGCTGTTGCTTGGTGATATTCTGTAATAATATTTTCAATAATTTCTTTTACAGGTTTTATGTCATCAATTAATCCAGCAACCTGACCAATTTCTAATTCACCTTCATTTAAATCGCCTTCAAACATTCCTTTTTTTGCTCGTCCTCTACCTAATAGGGTTTTTAGTTCGTCTGCATTAGCTCCATTTTGAATAGCAAGTTGCACATCATTAAAAAATTTGTTTTTCAATAGTCTGACAGGAGTAAGTTCTTTCAGTGTTAATAATGTATCCCCTTCTTTAGCATTTACAATTTCATTTTTAAAATTAATATGCGATGAAGCTTCTTCTGATGCAGCAAACCTACTTCCCATTTGAACGCCATCTGCACCAAGGTTTAAAGCTGCGAGCATTGCACTGCCTGTAGCAATACCACCAGCAGCAATAATGGGAATGTGTAACTCTTTTTTTACCATAGGAATTAAACAAAGTGTAGTTGTTTCGTCTCTTCCATTATGTCCACCAGCCTCAAAACCCTCAGCAACAATAGCATCAACTCCAGCCTCTTGTGCTTTTAAGGCAAATTTAACACCTGGAACAACGTGTACTACTGTTATTCCATGTTCTTGAAGATAAGAAGTGTGGGTTTTTGGATTTCCTGCTGAGGTAAAAACAATTTTTATGTTCTCCTCAAGAATGATTTTAATCATTTCATCTATTTGCGGATACAACATTGGTAAATTAACACCAAATGGTTTATTAGTAGCTATTTTACATTTTTTTATATGCTCATGAAAAACTTCTGGATACATAGATCCTGCTCCAATTAATCCTAAGCCACCTGAATTACTAACGGCTGATGCAAGTTTCCAGCCACTGTTCCATATCATACCTCCTTGTATTATAGGGTATTGAATATTAAAAAGTTTGCAAATTTTGTTCATTGTGTAGTAATGTATTTGTACATTTGCGAAATTACTAAATGAATTGCTTGAACAAAAAATAACTTTTATTTAAACTATTAAAGTATTACATTTGTTCTTTTTTTGTAGATTTGCTTTTATGCTTAGAAAATTACTATTCGTTATAATCATTTTTTCAAATAGCTTGAGTTATGGTCAGTACCTTACTGATTATGGCTTTTCTGTTGGAGCCTCCAACTATTTAGGAGATATTGGTGGAGGAGAAGGTACTAGAAGAGATTTTGTAATGGATATGAAACTAAATGCTACAAGATGGAATCTTGGAGGGTTTTATCGTTATAGAATTTCACCTAAATTTGGAGTTAAAGGGACGTTGAATTACATCCGCCTTTCGGCAGATGACGCAAATACTACGAACCCGCCTAGAAGAGCTAGAAATTTGAATTTTAAAAATGACATGTTTGAAATAGCTGCTATTGGAGAATTGTATGTTTATAAAGTAAATGATGTGGGTGGAACAGGTAGATATACTTCTGACTTTAATTTATATTTATTTGCTGGAGCAGGGCTTTTTTACAGTAATCCAAAAGGACAAACTGATAATGGAGAATGGGTGGCGCTTCAACCACTTCAAACAGAAGGTGCAGAATATGGCAAATTTAATTTTACGATTCCTACAGGAGTGGGATTTTATTATACCATAAATAGAAAGTATAGACTTGGGATGGAAATTGGTTGGAGAACAACTTTTACAGATTACATTGATGATGTTAGTGATAGATATGTGAATAATTATGATGGAATATCAAATAAGACAAATCAAGCTCATATAAACAATGTTAATCAGGATTTGCCTGATGAGGAAAAGTTGAAATTAACGAATTTTATTGCAGGAAGTAAAAGAGGAGACCCTACTCACAATGATAGTTATTTAACAGCAACAGTTAATTTTAGTTGGGCGATTAGAAGTAGAAGTAAATATTATAGATCTAGACATGGTTGGGTACTTGGTAAAAAAGGACCAAAACGAAGAAAGTCGAGAGCTAAATTCTAGATTTGAAAAATTTATAGAGAGCGTAATTTTATACGCTCTTTTTTTTATATCAATTTTTTTAATAGCTACTTTTGTCTTTTTTGAAAAATATATTTTAATGAAATCATATAATTTAACACATCTTGAAGAACTTGAAGCAGAGGCAATTTATATTTTAAGAGAAGTAGCTTCTCAATTTGAAAAGCCAGCATTATTATTCTCCGGAGGAAAAGATTCTATAGTTGTAGCTCATATGGCTCGTAAAGCTTTTTGGCCTGCTAAAATTCCATTTCCATTAGTTCATATAGATACTGGACATAATTTTCCTGAAACTATTGAGTTCAGAGATGAGTTTGTTCAAAAAATAGGAGCTAATTTAATTGTTGGGTCTGTACAGCAATCTATTAACGAAGGTAAAGTTGTTGAAGAAAAAGGCTTTAACGCAAGTAGAAATGCTTTACAAACGGTTACTTTACTTGAAACTATTGAGCAACATAAATTTGATTGTGCGATAGGTGGAGCTAGAAGAGATGAAGAGAAAGCTAGGGCAAAAGAACGTTTTTTTTCACATAGAGATGAATTTGGACAATGGGACCCTAAAAATCAAAGACCAGAACTTTGGAATATTTTTAATGGGAGAAAAGATATGGGGGAACATTTTAGAGTTTTCCCTATTAGTAATTGGACAGAAATGGATGTGTGGCAGTATATTTTAAAAGAAAACATTGAAATACCATCTATTTATTTAGCTCACCAAAGAGAAGTTTTTATTAGAGAAGGTGTTATTATGAGTACTTCGACTTTTATACAACAACGAGAGAATGAAGTTACTACTAATATGCAAGTTAGATTTAGAACCATTGGTGATGCTACATGTACAGGTGCAGTTGAGTCTAATGCGGACTCTATAGAAAAAATTATTGAAGAAGTTGCTGCGGCAAGAACAACAGAAAGAGGCACAAGGTCAGATGATAAGCGTTCTGAAGCAGCGATGGAAGATAGAAAAAAACAAGGATATTTTTAAAGTTTAAGAAAGTAATAGATGGAAAATTCAACTATAAATAAAGAAACATCATCTTACTTAGATATGGAACTTCTGCGTTTTTCAACAGCAGGAAGTGTTGATGATGGTAAGAGTACTTTAATAGGAAGGTTACTGTATGATTCAAAATCTATTTTTGTAGACCAATATGAGGCTATTGAAGAAACGAGTAGAAGAAAAGGTGATGAAACTGTCAATTTAGCACTTTTAACCGATGGGTTAAGGGCTGAAAGGGAACAAGGGATAACTATTGATGTGGCGTATAGGTATTTTGCTACTCCAAAACGTAAGTTTATTATAGCAGATACTCCTGGGCACATTCAATATACCAGAAATATGGTTACAGGAGCTTCTACATCTAATTTGTCAATTATTCTTGTTGATGCTCGTCAAGGAGTAGTTGAACAAACTTGTCGTCATACATTTATTTCTTCATTGTTAGGAATTCCTCATGTAGTTTTTTGTATAAACAAAATGGATTTAGTAGATTATTCAGAGGAAGTTTTTGAAAAAATTAAAAAAGATTTAGAGGCATTTTCTTCTAAACTTGAGGTAAGAGATATTCATTTTGTTCCTATTAGTGCACTAAGGGGGGATAATGTAGTAAACAAATCTAAAAATATGTCTTGGTATCAAGGATCAACATTAATGTATTTGTTAGAAAATATCCATATAGGGAGCGATTATAATCATGTTGACTGTAGACTTCCTGTTCAGTACGTTGTTAGACCACAGTCGGATCAATTTCATGATTTTAGAGGTTATTCAGGAAGAATTGCAGGAGGAATTTTTAAAAAAGGAGATGAGGTTGTGGTGTTACCATCAGGTTTTTCTTCTAAGATAAAATCGATTCATATTTATAATAGTGAAATAGAAGAAGCTTTTTCGCCAATGTCTGTAACGATGACTTTAGAAGATGATATTGACATAAGTAGAGGAGATATGATTGTGAGAGAAAACAACCAACCCAATGTTAGTCAAGATTTAGATTTAATGATATGTTGGTTAAACGATAAACCAATGATTAATGGAGGTAAATATGCCATTAAACATACTACTAATGATGCACGTTGTATTATTAAAGAAGTTAAGTACAAGGTCAATATTAATACGCTTCATAGAATTGAAGATGATAAAGTTATTAACACTAATGATATAGCTAGGATTACAATAAGAACTACTCGTCCGTTATTGTTTGATAAATACAGTAGGAATAGGATTACGGGGAGTTTAATATTGATTAATGAGGCAACAAATGAAACAGTTGGAGCTGCAATGATAGTATAATTATTAACTATTTAATGGTGTAGTTGTTGAAAAGTTGGCATGATATCATGCCAACTTTTTTGTTTATTAGCGTAAAATTTACCCAAACTTAATATGTTAATTCTATTAACTTAGTATCTTTATAGTTCAATTGTTGATTAGTATAGATTAAAGTATATAGTAAGGCAACCTAACTGATTAATTGTCGTCTGAAAATTAGAATAAAACTAATGCCACATACCTAAAAACTTTCAATATGAATAAATTATTTACGCTATTATTTTTATTTTTTTTAATTATAGTTGGAAATAACAAACTAAAAGCACACTCTGTACAAGTAGGTTATTGTTATAATTGTAATGGTGATTTACGAATTTGGGTAGAACATTGGCATAGTACAGAACCAATTGGTTCTACAACAATGACTTTAAATGTTACTGTAAATGGAGTAACAACACAACAAACAGGATCTCCAAGCACAGGTATTCAGAATACTAATGTAAATAATTTACCTGGATGTACTACTCCCATAACTATATTTGGTAGTTGTCCTGGACAAGCAAATACCTATAATGATTGGGTGTCTTATGACTTTCCTGGTATGCCAACCAATACTCCTATTACGATAGAGATTGTGTCAGGTAATACTGTATTTACACAAGATGGTTGTGGGATGTACCCTGCCTCTACGGGACTAATAATTATCCCACCACCACCAACATATCCAGATATTACAGAATGTGGAGGAAATGGAAATACAGTAGGACCTTTTAATTTCCCTGCTGGTAATACATGGACAAATAGTAATCCAGCAATAGGTTTGCCGGCAAGTGGTACAGGAAATATACCTGCTTTTACACCAACCAATAGCTCTACTATACAAACTGCTACAATTACTATGTCAAATACCTGTGGAACTACTTCTTTTGATATAACTATTGTTCCTGCTCCAACAGCTAATTTTTCTGCTCCAGGTATAGGAGGTGCATCTGTATGTCCTGGTCAACCAGTAACATTTACTGATACATCCACACCTGTTCCGGGAAGTAATATTGTTAGTTGGGAATGGGATTTTGGTGATGGTTCGCCACTTATTAATACACAAAATCCAACACACACATTTCCTTTAAATCCGTTGAGTTATAATGTTACTTTAACGGTTACAGATGCTAATGGGTGTTCAACGGTATTAACTCAAACAATAAACTTTGGAGGTCCTACTGCAGATTTTAATGCTTTGAATGTCTGTGATGGAAATGCAATAAATTTTAACGATGCATCCACACCTGCAGCAACAATAACCAATTGGAGTTGGGATTTTAATAATGATGGGATTGTAGATAACACTCAACAAAACCCTTCCTATTCTTACCCTGGACCTGGCTCATATCAGGTTGAACTAATGGTCGAAGCAAATGGCGGATGTAAGGATTCTATTGTTAAAACAGTAGTTGTCAATCCAAATCCAACGGCTAATTTTAATGCTAACAATGAATGTTTAGGCACCGCTGTCACATTTAATGATATGTCTTTAGTTGCTACGGGAAATATAATAGGTTGGGCTTGGGATTTTGGAGATAACTCTCCTGTTAATAACACCCAAAATCCAAGTTATGGTTATGCCGCTGCAGGTCTCTACAATGTAACTTTAACAGTTACCTCTGATAGTGGTTGCACAAATAATATCACAATTCCTATAGAAGTTTATTCTAATCCTATCGCAGAATTTTCAGCCGATACAGCTTGTGCAGGTTTTAATACTAGTTTTGCAGATCTAAGTACTGCTGGAAGTGGGGGAAATGTCACTAATTGGGAATGGGATTTTGATAATGATAATAACCCTGATGATTTTACTCAAAATCCTTCATATATTTTTCCAGGACCGGGAACATATCCTGTAAACCTTTCTATTACAGATGTTACAGGTTGTGTACATGATACTACAATAAACATAAGTGTGTCTCCCCAACCAACCGCTGATTTTACTTTTACCAATGAGTGTTTTGGAACACTTTCAACTTTTACAGATGTATCATTACCTAATGGAGGAACAATTTCAAATTGGAGTTGGGATTTTGATAATGATGGGATTGTAGATAATATTAACCAAAATCCCACAAATGCCTTTCCTGCTCCAGGTAGTTACACTACTGAATTGCATATAGAAACAGCCTTAGGCTGTGTTGATTCTATCACTAAAACGGTTACAGTTCATCCAGTTCCTGTGGCTCATTTCGGACCTTCTGATGTTTGTTTAAATACTCCAACTCAATTTACGGACTCTTCAACTGTGTTAACAGGAAATATTGTAGGTTGGCAATGGGATTTTGGAGATGGAGTAGGAACAAGTATACAACAAAATCCAATTTATACTTACTTAAACGCAGGTACTTATAATGCAACTTTAACAGTAACAACAGATAGTGGTTGTACACATACAGGAACAGTTACAGTTACTGTTTACGCTAACCCAACCGCGTCATTTATAACTG